>NZ_JAEVFE010000030.1 GCF_016803135.1 Altererythrobacter sp. C41 | reverse complement strand
CGCCTGCAGGTCACCGGGCGATTCCAGCTCAGCGACAGCGCGGCCCTCGCCGGCAAGCTGGCCGCCGCGCTTGCCCTCGATCTTTCCGGCGACGACGGCGGCTATGTTCTGAGCGGCGGACCTGCAAGCCGCCTGCAGGTCACCGGGCGATTCCAGCTCAGCGACAGCGCGGCCCTCGCCGGCAAGCTGGCCGCCGCGCTTGCCCTCGATCTTTCCGGCGACGACGGCGGCTATGTTCTGAGCGGCGGACCTGC
>NZ_JAEVFE010000029.1 GCF_016803135.1 Altererythrobacter sp. C41 | reverse complement strand
GGCAGCTACAGTTTCGATCCGAGCGATGCGGCCTATCAGGATCTGGGTGCCGGCGAGACCCGCGACGTGGTCGCAAGCTATACCGTGTCCGATGGCAACGGCGGTACTGCGAGCTCGACGCTGACCATCACGGTCACCGGCACCAATGACGCGCCCATTGCGGTTGCCGACACGGATGCGGCGACCGAGGATGCTGCGGCGGTGACCGGCACTGTTGCCGGTAACGACAGCGATGCCGACGGCGACACGCTGACGTTCGCACTGGCAGCGCCGGT
>NZ_JAEVFE010000028.1 GCF_016803135.1 Altererythrobacter sp. C41 | reverse complement strand
GCCACCGAGGATGCTGCGCCGGTGACCGGCACTGTTGCTGGTAACGACAGCGATGCCGACGGCGACACGCTGAGCTATACGCTCGATGCCGCGGTGGCCGGCCTGACGTTCAATGCCGACGGCAGCTACAGCTTCGATCCGAGCGATGCTGCCTATCAGGACCTGGCGGTCGGCGAGACGCGCGACGTGGTCGCCAGTTACACCGTCTCCGACGGCGACGGCGGCACTGCGACGTCGACGCTGACCATCACGGTCACCGGCACGAACGATGCGCCCGCTGCTGTTGCCGATAGTTATACGGTGGATGAGGACAATACGCTGACCATTGCCGCCGCGGCGGGCGTTCTTGCCAATGACAGCGATCCCGATGG
>NZ_JAEVFE010000027.1 GCF_016803135.1 Altererythrobacter sp. C41 | reverse complement strand
ACGCGCCCATTGCGGTTGCCGACACGGATGCGGCGACCGAGGATGCTGCGGCGGTGACCGGCACTGTTGCCGGTAACGACAGCGATGCCGACGGCGACACGCTGACGTTCGCACTGGCAGCGCCGGTGGCGGGTCTGACGTTCAATGCCGACGGCAGCTACAGTTTCGACCCGAGCGACGTGGCCTATCAGGACCTGGCGGCCGGCGAGACCCGCGAAGTGGTCGCAAGCTACACCGTTTCCGACGGTAATGGCGGTACTGCAAGCTCGACGCTGACCATCACGGTCACCGGCACGAACGATGCGCCCGCTACGGTTGCCGATACGGATGCGGCGACCGAGGATGCTGCGGCGGTGACCGGCACTGTTGCGGGCAACGACAGCGATGCCGATGGCGACACGCTGAGCTATACGCTCGATGCCGCGGTGGCGGGTCTGACGCTGAACGCGGATGGCAGCTACAGCTTCGATCCGAGCGATGCTGCCTATCAGGATCTGGGGGCCGGCGAGACCCGCGATGTGGTCGCAAGCTATACCGTCTCCGATAGCAACGGCGGCACTGCGACGTCGACGCTGACCATCACGGTCACCGGCGCCAATGATGCGCCGACCGCTGTTGCTGATACGGCTGCAGCGACCGAGGACGCTGCGGCCGTAACCGGCACGGTTGCCGGTAACGACAGCGATGTCGACGGTGATACGCTGAGCTATACGCTTGATGCCGCGGTGGCCGGCCTGACGCTGAACGCGGATGGCAGCTACAGCTTCGATCCGAGCGATGCTGCCTATCAGGACCTGGCGGTCGGCGAGACGCGCGACGTGGTCGCAAGCTATACCGTCTCCGATGGCAACGGCGGCACTGCGACGTCGACGCTGACCATCACGGTCACCGGCACGAACGATGCGCCCACTGCTGTTGCCGATACGGCTGCAGCGACCGAGGATGCTGCGGCAGTGACGGGCACGGTTGCCGGTAACGACAGCGATGCCGACGGCGACACGCTGAGCTATACGCTTAATGCCGCGGTCGCGGGCCTGACGTTCAATGCCGACGGCAGCTACAGTTTCGATCCGAGCGATGCGGCCTATCAGGATCTGGGTGCCGGCGAGACCCGCGACGTGGTCGCAAGCTATACCGTGTCCGATGGCAACGGCGGTACTGCGAGCTCGACGCTGACCA
>NZ_JAEVFE010000026.1 GCF_016803135.1 Altererythrobacter sp. C41 | reverse complement strand
TGACGTGACCCCCAGCTTTCCTCCAGCTGGGATTAGAGCCGGGCGGTTGTTTTGCGCATGAGCGCGGTTGAAGCAATGGGCTGCGCAGCGGAGCCCGTAGGGCGTAGCGGAGCAGGCCATTGCTTTTGCAGTTCGGCGGCGAACGCCGCCGGGGTCTCGTATCCAAGGGCCGAGTGCGGTCGTTCTCCGTTGTAGTCTTCCACCCACGCGGCGATCTCGGCGCGGGCGTGATCCAGGCTGAGGAACAGCGTCTCATTGAGCAGCTCGTCGCGCATGCGGCCGTTGAAGCTCTCGACATGGCCGTTCTGCATCGGCTTGCCCGGCGCGATGTAGTGCCACTCCACGCCGATCTCCCCGCACCATGACAGCACGGCATTGCTGGTAAGCTCGGTGCCGTTGTCGCTGACGATCATCCCCGGCTTGCCACGCTTCGCGATCAGCTCGGTCAGCTCCCGCACAACCCGGCGCCCGGAGATCGAAGTGTCCGGCACCGCTGCCAGGCACTCCCTGGTCACGTCATCGACGACGTTGAGCACCCGGAACCGCCGGCCTGACGCCATCTGATCGTGCACGAAGTCGAGGCTCCAGCGCTGGTTCGGCAGGGCCAGAACCGGCGCTGGAGCTCTGGTCCCGACGGCACGCCGACGACTGCGTCGTCGCCTGACAGCCAGTCCCTCCTCCCGGTAGATCCGCTGGGTCTTCTTCCGGTTGATCATCACGCCCTCCCGGCGCAGCAGGATATGCAGGCGGCGATAGCCGAACCGCCGACGTCGGTTCGCCAGCTCCCGCAGCTTCTCTCTCAGCTCGGCATCGTCGCCTCGCGTCGAGCGGTAGCGCACGCTCTTGCGATCGGCATCGATGACACGGCACGCCCGTCGCTCGCTCATCCCGTGGCAGGCCTGGAGATGAGCCACAGCTTCCCGCCTGGCGGCGGGCGTCACCACTTTTTTGACAGAAGATCCTTCAGCGCTGCCTGATCCAGCATCGCATCCGCCAGCAGCCGCTTGAGCTTCGCGTTCTCGTCCTCCAGCGCCTTCAGACGCCGAGCCTCGGACACCTCGAGCCCGCCGTACTTCGACTTCCAGTTGTAGATCGTCGCTTCTGAAACTCCGTGCCGACGCGCCAGGTCGGCAGGCTTCGCTCCCGCCTCCGCTTCCTTCAGCACGCCGATGATCTGCTCTTCCGAAAACCTCTTACGCTTCATCTCGTCCGTCCTTCCATCAGGGCCGGACTCTAATCGAACGTGGAGGAAAATCAGGGGGTCAGGTCA
>NZ_JAEVFE010000025.1 GCF_016803135.1 Altererythrobacter sp. C41 | reverse complement strand
CCATCACGGTCACCGGCACGAACGATGCGCCCGCTGCTGTTGCCGATAGTTATACGGTGGATGAGGACAATACGCTGACCATTGCCGCCGCGGCGGGCGTTCTTGCCAATGACAGCGATCCCGATGGCGACGCGCTCAGCGCCATAGTGGTCGCAGGACCGGCGAACGGCACGCTGACGCTCAGCCCTGACGGCAGCTTCGTCTATACGCCGGATGCAAACTACACCGGACCCGACAGTTTCACCTACCGCGCCAACGACGGGACCACCGACAGCGCTGCGGTCACGGTCGACATCACCGTGACATCTGCCAATGACGCACCCATGGCTGTTGCCGATACGGCCGCAGCGACCGAGGACGCTGCGGCGGTGACCGGCACGGTCGCCACTAACGACAGCGACGTTGACGGCGACACGCTGAGCTATGCGCTTGATGCCGCGGTGGCGGGTCTGACGCTGAACGCGGACGGCAGCTACAGCTTCGACCCGAGCGATGCGGCCTATCAGGATCTGGGTGCCGGCGAGACGCGAGATGTGGTCGCAAGCTATACCGTGTCCGATGGCAACGGCGGTACTGCAAGCTCGACGCTGACCATCACGGTCACCGGCACGAACGATGCACCAGTGGCGGTGGCTGATGTTGCTGCGGCGACCGAGGATGCTGCGGCGGTGACCGGCACTGTTGCCGGTAACGACAGCGATGCCGACGGCGACACGCTGGCGTTCGCACTCGTGGCGCCGGTGGCGGGTCTGACGCTGAACGCGGATGGCAGCTACAGTTTCGACCCGAGCGACGCGGCCTATCAGGATCTGGCGGCCGGCGAGACCCGCGACGTGGTCGCAAGCTATACCGTGTCCGACGGCAACGGTGGCACTGCAAGCTCGACGCTGACGATCACGGTTACCGGCACGAACGATACACCAGTGGCGGTGGCTGATGTTGCTGCAGCGACCGAGGACGCTGCGGCGGTGACCGGCACGGTCGCCACTAATGACAGCGACGTTGACGGCGACACGCTGAACTATGCGCTTGATGCCGCGGTGCCGGGTCTGACGCTGAACGCGGACGGCAGCTACAGCTTCGATCCGAGCGATGCGGCCTATCAGGATCTGGCGGCCGGCGAGACGCGCGACGTGGTCGCAAGCTATACGGTCTCCGACGGCAACGGTGGCACTGCAAGCTCGACGCTGACGATCACGGTCACCGGCACCAATGACGCGCCCATTGCGGTTGCCGACACGGATGCAGCCACCGAGGATGCTGCGCCGGTGACCGGCACTGTTGCTGGTAACGACAGCGATGCCGACGGCGACACGCTGAGCTATACGCTCGATGCCGCGGTGGCCGGCCTGACGTTCAATGCCGACGGCAGCT
>NZ_JAEVFE010000024.1 GCF_016803135.1 Altererythrobacter sp. C41 | reverse complement strand
GCGACGAGGCCGATGTCTGCGACCTGGAAGATGGGAGCGTCCTCGTCCTTGTTGATGGCGATGATGGTCTTGGAGTCCTTCATGCCGGCGAGGTGCTGGATGGCGCCCGAGATGCCGATGGCGATGTAGACTTCGGGCGCGACGATCTTGCCGGTCTGGCCGACCTGGTAGTCGTTGGGGACATAGCCCGCATCGACCGCCGCGCGGCTTGCGCCGACGCCCGCACCGAGCTTGTCGGCCAGCGGCATGATCACTTCCTCGAACGTTGCTGCATCCTTGAGCGCGCGGCCGCCCGAGACGATCACCTTGGCGCTGGTCAGCTCGGGGCGCTCGCTCTTGGCAAGCTCCTGGCTGACGAAGCTCGAGAGGCCGGCATCGCCGGGACCCGAGACCGCCTCGACCGTGCCCGAGCCGCCTTCGGCAGCAGCCTTGTCGAACGCCGTGCCGCGCACGGTGACGACCAGCTTGGGATCGCTCGATTCGACCGTCGCGATCGCGTTGCCGGCATAGATCGGACGGGTGAAGGTCTTGTCGCCTTCGACCGAGAGGATGTCGGAGATCTGCATCACGTCGAGCAGCGCGGCAACGCGCGGGGCGATGTTCTTACCGGTGGTCGTGGCAGGGGCGAGGAAGGCGTCGTGGTCCTTCATCAGCGCGGCTGCGAGCGGCGCGACGTTCTCGGCCAGCTGGTGCTCGTAGGCGGGATCGTCGGCGACATGGACCTTGCCCACCCCTGCGATCTTCGCAGCCGCCTCGGCCACCGCGCCGCAGCCGCTCCCGGCGACGAGCAGATGCACTTCGCCCAGCTTCGAAGCGGCAGTGACGGCGGACAGCGTGGCGTCCTTCACCGAAGCGTTGTCGTGTTCGACCAGAACCAGCGTTTTCATGATTTCTTACCTCGAAGTCCGTTCGCCCTGAGCTTGTCGAAGGGCCGCACTTTCTTCATCCGAACGCCCGAAGAAGGACGGTGCTTCGACAAGCTCAGCACGAACGGATGATGGGTTTGAAGCTCAGGCGATCCCGAGCGCCTTGATCTTGGCGACCAGCTCGTCGACGTCGGCGACCTTCACGCCTGCCTGGCGCACCGGCGGCTCGGAGACCCTGGTGGTCTTGAGGCGCGGGGCAGTATCGACGCCGTAATCGGCCGGGCTCTTGGTATCGAGCGGCTTCTGCTTGGCCTTCATGATGTTCGGCAGCGAGGCATAGCGCGGCTCGTTCAGGCGCAGGTCGGTGGTGACGATCGCCGGGAGCGTGAGCTTGACCGTCTCGAGACCGCCGTCGACCTCGCGCTTCACGGTGACGCTGTCGCCATCGATTTCGACGTCGTTGGCGAAGGTGCCCTGCGGCCGGCCGGTCAGCGCAGCCAGCATCTGCCCGGTCTGGTTGGAATCGTCGTCGATCGCCTGCTTGCCCAGGATCACCAGGCCCGGCTGCTCCGCCTCGTAGATCGCCTTGAGGATCTTGGCGACCGCGAGCGGCTCGACCTCGTCATCCGTCTGCACCAGGATCGCCCGGTCCGCGCCCATCGCCAGCGCCGTGCGCAGCGTCTCGGTCGCCTTGGCCGGGCCGATCGAGACCGCCACGATCTCTTCCGCCTTGCCCGCTTCCTTGATCCGGATCGCTTCTTCCACCGCGATCTCGTCGAACGGGTTCATGCTCATCTTCACGTTCGCTAGATCAACACCCGTGCCATCCCCCTTCACCCGAGGCTTCACGTTGTAGTCAATCACCCGCTTCACGGGCACGAGGATCTTCATG
>NZ_JAEVFE010000023.1 GCF_016803135.1 Altererythrobacter sp. C41 | reverse complement strand
ACGCGCCCATTGCGGTTGCCGACACGGATGCGGCGACCGAGGATGCTGCGGCGGTGACCGGCACTGTTGCCGGTAACGACAGCGATGCCGACGGCGACACGCTGACGTTCGCACTGGCAGCGCCGGTCGCGGGTCTGACGCTGAACGCCGACGGCAGCTACAGCTTCGACCCGAGCGACGTGGCCTATCAGGACTTGGCGGTCGGTGAGACGCGCGACGTGGTCGCAAGCTATACCGTCTCCGATGGCAATGGTGGTACTGCGACTTCGACGCTGACCATCACGGTCACCGGCACGAACGATGCACCAGTGGCGGTGGCTGATATTGCTGCGGCGTCTGAGGACGCCGCGGCGGTGACCGGCACGGTCGCCGGTAACGACAGCGATGCCGACGGCGACACGCTGACGTTCGCACTGGCGGCGCCGGTGGCGGGCCTGACGCTGAACTCGGATGGCAGCTACAGCTTCGACCCGAGCGATGCTGCCTATCAGGACCTGGCGGTCGGCGAGACGCGCGATGTGGTCGCAAGCTATACCGTTTCCGACGGCAACGGCGGTACTGCGAGCTCGACGCTGACCATCACGGTCACCGGCGCCAATGATGCGCCCACTGCTGTTGCCGACACGTCTGCGGCGGCTGAGGACGCCGCGGCCGTAACCGGCACGGTTGCCGGTAACGACAGCGACGTTGACGGAGACACGCTGAGCTATACGCTCGATGCCGCGGTGGCGGGTCTGACGCTGAACGCCGACGGCAGCTACAGCTTCGATCCGAGCGATGCTGCGTATCAGGATCTGGCGGCCGGCGAGACGCGAGATGTGGTCGCAGGCTATACCGTTTCCGATGGCAACGGCGGCACTGCAAGCTCAACACTGACGATCACGGTCACCGGCACGAATGACGCGCCTACGGCAGGTGCTGATAGCTATACCGTCGCCGAAGATGCCGCGCTGACCATAGCCGCTGCAGCCGGGGTCCTGACCAATGACGGCGACACAGACGGTGACGCGCTCAGTGCCCTGCTGGTCGCTGGACCGGCCAATGGCACCCTGACGCTCAATGCCGACGGCAGCTTCGTCTATACACCGAACGCGGACTACATCGGACCCGACAGCTTCACCTACCGCGCCAACGACGGGACCGCTGACAGTGCTCCGGTCACGGTCGACATCACCGTGACACCTTCCAATGACGCGCCGACAGCGGCGGCCGACACGGATGCGGCGACCGAGGATGCTGCGGCGGTGACCGGCACTGTTGCTGGTAACGACAGCGATGCCGACGGCGACACGCTGAGCTATACGCTTGATGCCGCGGTCGCGGGCCTGACATTGAATGCCGACGGCAGCTACAGCTTCGATCCGAGCGATGCTGCCTATCAAGACCTGGCGGTCGGTGAGACGCGCGATGTGGTCGCAAGCTACACGGTCTCTGACGGCAATAGCGGTGCTGCGACGTCGACGCTGACGATCACGGTCACCGGCACCAATGATGCGCCCGCTGCTGCTGCCGATCTCTATGCCGTCACCGAGGACGACACACTGACCATTGCCGCCGCGGCGGGCGTTCTTGCCAATGACAGCGATCCCGATGGTGATGCGCTTAGCGCCCTGCTGGTCACCGGACCAGCGAACGGCACGCTGACGCTCAGCCCTGACGGCAGCTTCGTCTATACACCGAACGCGGACTACATCGGACCTGACAGTTTCACCTACCGCGCCAACGACGGGACCGCTGACAGTGCTCCGGTCACGGTCGACATCACCGTGACACCTTCCAATGACGCGCCCATTGCGGTTGCCGACACGGATGCGGCCACCGAGGATGCTGCGCCGGTGACCGGCACTGTTGCTGGTAACGACAGCGATGCCGACGGCGACACGCTGAGCTATACGCTCGATGCCGCGGTGGCCGGCCTGACGTTCAATGCCGACGGCAGCT
>NZ_JAEVFE010000022.1 GCF_016803135.1 Altererythrobacter sp. C41 | reverse complement strand
GCCTCCGCTTCCTTCAGCACGCCGATGATCTGCTCTTCCGAAAACCTCTTACGCTTCATCTCGTCCGTCCTTCCATCAGGGCCGGACTCTAATCGAACGTGGAGGAAAATCAGGGGGTCAGGTCACTTATTGAGGCACAGTCGGGCGGCTCAAGAAACGACTTTAAGAGCCTCCCGCCGGGGGCGGAAGCCAACCCGGGTCTCGTCGAGATCGAGACGACGATTCTTTGAACCAAACCTTTCGCAGATGAAGACTTAATTGCCGCTTTCGGCATCTCAATACGACTACTCGAATGGCCACAATGAGGCGCGAAGCTGACACGCCAGTTCTCCGCCGGTAACGTCCGCTATCCCAATCTGCGCTCCTGAAAGGAGCCATTCCGGAGTGTCCGACACTGCCGCCATTCACTTGAGTGAATGCCCAGCAGGGATTGGGCGCCGGTGGCCGGTAAATCGGGAGATTAATCCCAAGGTCTATCGTCCGCCATCGAGGCGGACGGTAGCTGCTCAGCTGCAGCGATGCGGGAGTCTGCGGCAGTGCTGCGATGTCAGCGCTTCTTCTGATCCCCGCGATCACCCCGACCGGATTTCACCGTCGTTTTCGCCTTGGTCCGGCGATCGGCTGCCAGCGACCGGCCCACATCGTCCGATTCCTTGAACCGGCCCTTCTCGTCGCGGCGCACATAGCGCTTGTCGGCTCCCGTATCGATGAGTTCGCGCTTGGACATGCTGCTTCTCCTCTTTGGCGGGAGAACGTTCTGGGACTCCTGGAGTTTCCTGATGGTCAACAAATCTGCTGCAAGAACGAACTAGTGCTGCACGAGGACGCCCGAGGCTTGAAGATCGCAACCTACAACGTGAACGGCATCAACGGACGGCTGCCGGTGCTCGTGCGCTGGCTCGAGCTCGCCAAGCCCGACATCGTGTGCCTTCAGGAACTCAAAGCGCCGCAAGAGCGATTTCCCGAAAAGGCCCTCCGCGATGCCGGCTACGAGGCGGTTTGGCATGGCCAGAGCCGGTGGAACGGAGTGGCTATCCTGAGCCGGGTGGGCGAGATTCACGAAACCCGCCGCGGTCTGCCTGGCGATCCCGACGATGTGCAGAGCCGCTATATCGAGGCGGCGGTCAACGGCGTGCTCGTCGCCGGGCTTTACTTGCCCAACGGCAATCCGCGCCCCGGGCCGAAGTTCGCGTTCAAGCTCCACTGGTTCGACCGCCTGCACGAGCACCTCGCGGCTCTGATCGATCTCGATGCGCCGGTGGTCGTCGCCGGCGATTACAATGTCATGCCGACCGATCTCGACGTCTATGCGCCCGAGCGCTGGCGCGACGACGCGCTGTTTGCCCCCGAGGTGAAGGCGGCGTACGGCAGGCTGCTCGACCAGGGCTGGACCGACGCCGTCCGGCACCTGCATCCAGGGGAGCGGATCTATACGTTCTGGAAATACTGGCGCGGCGCGTTCGAGCGCAACGCCGGTCTCAGGATCGACCATTTCCTCCTCAATGGTCCCGCCGCCGCACGCCTGACGAAAGCGGAGGTCGATACGCGCCCACGAAGCTGGGAGAAGACCAGCGACCATGCGCCGGTCTGGATCGAGCTCGCGGACCGGATGTCGCGAAAGCGTCGGGGCGGGCCGCTGCTTTAGCTCGTCGGCGCCGCGGGACGGCGCTGGCGCGGTGCCATGGCCGATGTTAGTCTGCATCATGCCGCGCAAGCAGAAGCTCAAGGTATTCCGCACCCCGACCGGCTTCCATGACGCCTATGTCGCCGCACCGAGCCAGAAGGCGGCATTGCAGGCGTGGGGAAGCGAGCACGACCTTTTCGCTCGCGGCATCGCCGAGAAGGTCGACGATCCTGAACTGACGCGCGAGCCGCTCGCCAAGCCTGGCGTGGTCATCCGCCGTCTGCGCGGCAATATGAGCGAGCAGATCGCCGCGCTTCCGAAGAGCAAGTCCGCTCGAAAGCGCTCCCCGGCACCAAAGCCGGTTGACCTGCCGGCGGAAAACCCACCCGCCCGGCCTAAGAAACGAGCAGACCCACCCAAACCGAAGCCGAAGCCCGATCGCACTGCGCTCGATGAGGCGGAGCGCGCTCTGGCCGAGGCTGAAAAGCGGCAGGTCAAGGAGCACAGGGCGCTGGTTCGACGCCTGGCGGACCTCGAGCGCGCGCTGCGCGAACTCGAGCGCAGACATTCATCTGAACTGACGAAGCTGCAAAAGAACGTGGAGAAGCTTCGGTCGCGGTACGATCGCGCGATGGAGGAATGGCGGAATTAGATCCTGGTCATAGCGGCCGGGTTCACGCGCGCGGTTGTTCTTCTCAGTCCCCGCGCGCAGGCGTGCTCAGGCTCCGCACCTGGCGAAGAACGCACCGCTCTGCGAGATCGACATCCGATCCAGGCAATCCGCTTTAGCCCGGCAACGTCGCCTATTTTCGCTACGAGGCGCCGATGTCGTAGCGCTCGTTCCGCCCGCTCGCACAGCGTAGGGCTCCCGAAAAGCAGTGGGTGTGCGCGCCGGGGGGCGGGCAGGTGGCTAATCCCGCGAAGTTGCAGGTCCGCCGCTCAGAACATAGCCGCCGTCGTCGCCGGAAAGATCGAGGGCAAGCGCGGCGGCCAGCTTGCCGGCGAGGGCCGCGCTGTCGCTGAGCTGGAATCGCCCGGTGACCTGCAGGCG
>NZ_JAEVFE010000021.1 GCF_016803135.1 Altererythrobacter sp. C41 | reverse complement strand
CGATGCATCGCCTGACCCATCTTGAGCGGCTTGAGGCCGAGAGCGTACATATTATGCGTGAGGTTGCGGCGGAAGCGTCGCGGCCTGTGATGTTGTATTCGGTGGGCAAGGACAGCGCGGTGATGCTGCACCTTGCGCGCAAGGCGTTCCATCCCTCGCCGCCGCCGTTTCCGCTGCTTCACGTGGATACGACCTGGAAGTTCCGCGACATGTACGCGCTGCGCGACCGGATGGCCGAGACCGCAGGGATGGAGCTGCTGGTGTGGCGCAACCCCGAGGCGCTGGAGCGCGGGATCAACCCGTTCGACCATGGGCCGCTGCACACCGACATGTGGAAGACGCAAGGCCTGAAGCAGGCGCTCGACCACTATGGCTTCGACGCGGCTTTCGGCGGCGCGCGGCGCGACGAGGAGAAGAGCCGGGCGAAGGAGCGGATCTTCTCGTTCCGCACGGCGAGCCACGGATGGGACCCGAAGAACCAGCGCCCCGAGCTGTGGAACCTCTACAACGCGAAGAAAGCCAAGGGCGAGTCCATCCGCGTGTTCCCGCTGTCGAACTGGACCGAGCTCGACATCTGGCAGTACATCATGGCCGAGGGGATCGAGATCGTCCCGCTCTACCTCGCCGCGCCGCGCCCGACGGTGGAGCGCGACGGACTGCTGCTGATGGTCGACGACGAACGCTTCCCGCTCGAGCCGGGCGAGGAGCCGGTCATGCGCTCGATCCGCTTCCGCACCCTCGGCTGCTATCCGCTGACCGGCGCGGTCAAGAGCGAGGCGGCCACCTTGAGCGAAGTCGTGCAGGAGATGCTGCTGACCACCACCAGCGAACGCCAGGGCCGCGCGATCGACAAGGACGAAGGCGGCGCCGGCATGGAGAAGAAGAAGCAGGAGGGGTACTTCTGATGACCCACGACGCTTCGACCGAACCCGCCTACCGGGTCGACAGCCTCGTTGCCGAGGACATCGACGCCTATCTCGAGCAGCACCAGAACAAGGGGCTGCTGCGCTTCATCACCTGCGGCAGCGTGGACGACGGCAAGTCGACCCTGATCGGCCGGCTGCTCTACGATTCGAAGATGATCTTCGAGGACCAGCTCGCCAGCCTGGAGTCCGATTCGAAGCGCGTCGGCACGCAGGGGCAGGAACTCGACTTCGCGCTGCTGGTCGACGGCCTCGCCGCCGAGCGTGAGCAGGGCATCACGATCGACGTCGCCTACCGCTTTTTCGCGACCGAGAAGCGCAAGTTCATCGTCGCCGACACCCCGGGGCACGAGCAGTACACGCGCAACATGGTGACCGGCGCCTCGACCGCCGATCTCGCGGTGATCCTGGTCGACGCGCGCAAGGGCGTGCTGGTCCAGACCCGGCGCCATTCGTATCTCGCGCACCTGATCGGCATCCGCCACCTGGTGCTGGCGGTGAACAAGATGGACCTGGTGGACTACGACCGGGAGACCTTTGACAACATCGTCGCCGACTACCGCGCCTTTGCCGAGGAGATCGGCATCGAGGAGTTCACCGCGATCCCGATCTCGGGCTTCAAGGGCGACAACATCACCTCTGCCCCCTCGCCCAATACGCCGTGGTACGAAGGGCCGAGCCTGGTCGAGCGTCTCGAGACGGTCGAGGTTGCCGGTACTGCGGCGCAGGCGCGCAGCTTTCGGATGCCGGTGCAATGGGTCAACCGCCCCAACCTCGACTTCCGCGGCTTCTCCGGCCTGATCGCCAGCGGCACGGTGAAGCCGGGCGATACGGTCCGCGTGGTCCCCTCGGGCAAGACCAGCACGATCAAGTCGATCGTTACCTTTGACGGCGAACCAGGCGAAGCGGTCGCCGGCCAGTCGGTCACGCTCACCCTCACGGACGAGATCGACTGCTCGCGCGGCGATGTGATCGCGGCGGCAGGCGATCCGCCGCAGGCCTCCGACCAGTTCGAGGCGACGATCGTGTGGATGAGCGATGAGGCATTGAAGCCCGGGCGCGGCTACTGGCTCAAGCTCGCCACCCAGACCGTGACCGCCACGGTGCAGGAGCCGAAGTACGAGATCAACGTCAACGCCGTCGGAAGTCCGGGGGAGCATCTCGCGGCCAGGACGCTCGGCCTCAACGCGATCGGCGTGGCCGAGCTGCGCACCGAGCGGCCGATCGTGTTCGAGCCCTATGACGACAGCCGAGCGCTCGGCGGGTTCATCCTGATCGACAAGATGACCAATGCGACCGTGGGCGCCGGCATGCTGCACTTCAGCTTGCGCCGTGCCGAGAACGTCCATTGGCAGCCGACCACGATCACCCGTGAGGAGCACGCAGGCCTGAAGAACCAACGCCCGCGCGTGCTGTGGTTCACCGGCCTTTCGGGATCGGGCAAGTCGACCATTGCCAATGCGGTCGAGCAGAAGCTCAACCTGATGAACCGGCACACGTTCCTGCTCGACGGCGACAACGTGCGCCACGGGCTCAACCGCGACCTCGGCTTTACCGAGGCCGACCGGATCGAGAACATCCGCCGGGTGGGCGAGGTTGCCCGGCTGATGACCGATGCCGGCCTGATCGTCCTCACCGCCTTCATCAGCCCGTTCCGCGCCGAGCGGCGCATGGTGCGTGAGATGATGGACGAGGGCGAGTTCATCGAGATCTTCGTCGATACCCCGCTCGACGTGGCCGAGGCACGCGATGTGAAGGGTCTGTACAAGAAGGCCCGTGCAGGCGAGCTCAAGAACTTCACCGGGATCGACAGCCCCTACGAGGAACCGGAGAACGCCGAGATCCGCGTCAACACCGTCGACATGACGGTCGAGGAAGCCGCCGACTACATCGTCTCCAGGATTCTTCCCCTCAAATGACCGTGACCGACGCTGAACTCGCAGCGCAGCTCGCCGCTGCCGCCGGACGCATCCTGATCGAGGTGCGCGAGAGCGGGCTGTTCCAGGGCAAGGCGCTCGGCAGCGCGGGCGACGAGGTCTCGAACCGGTTCCTGCTCCACGCGCTCCAGGCCCAGCGCCCCGACGACGGCGTCTTGTCGGAGGAAAGCCGCGACACGCTCACCCGGCGGGAGAAGTCGCGGGTCTGGATCATCGATCCGGTCGACGGGACCCGCGAGTACGGGGAGGAGCGCGACGACTGGGCGGTCCATGTCGGGCTTGCCATCGACGGGGAAGCCAAAGTCGGCGCGGTCGCGCTGCCCGGCCTGAACGGCGGCGTGGTGCTGCGCAGCGACCGGATCGCCGCCCTGCCCGAACCCGCCGCC
>NZ_JAEVFE010000020.1 GCF_016803135.1 Altererythrobacter sp. C41 | reverse complement strand
TGACATATCGTCTTGGAGTGGATGTAGGCGGGACTTTCACCGACCTGTTGTTGTTTAACGAGGTGACGGGCGAGTTTTGGCGTCACAAGACGCCGTCGACGCCGTCGGACAGTTCGGAAGGCATTTTGACGGGTGTTGGGGCGATCTGCGGGCAGGCTGGGATAGCGCCGTCGCAGGTGGAGATATTCCTGCACGGGACGACGGTTGCGACCAACGCGGTGCTGGAAGGCAAGGGGGCGCGGGTTGGTCTGGTGGTGACCGAGGGGTACCGGCAGATCATGCAGATCGCGCGCAGCTTCGTGCCGGGCGGTCTGGCGGGGTGGATCGTGTGGCCCAAGCCGCAGCCGCTGGCCGCGCTGGAGGACACGGTCGAGATCAAGGGGCGCATGAGCGCGCACGGCCAGGAGCTGCGCCCTGTCGACGACGAGGACATCCGCGCTGCGCTGCTGAAGCTCAAGGCGCAGGGCGTCGAGGCGCTGACCGTCAGCCTGATGAACGCCTATGTCGACGGCGCGCACGAGGCGCGGGTGGGCGAGCTTGCGGCCGAGATCCTGCCGGACGTTCCCGTCTCGCTCAGCCATATGGTCCTGCCCGAGATGCAGGAGTACGAGCGCACGCTGACCACGGTCGCCAATGCCGCGGTGCGCCCGGTGGTGGGCCGCTACGTGCGCAACCTGCGCGGCCGGCTGCGCGATGCGGGGATGACGGGCAAGCTGTCGCTGCTGCGGTCCGACGGCGGGCTGATGACCTCCGAGAAGTCGGAAGAGCATCCGGTGTCGCTGCTGATGTCGGGGCCTGCGGGCGGCGTCACGGGGGCGATCTGGGTCGGCCGCAATGCCGGGCTCAAGAACATCCTGACGCTCGATGTCGGCGGCACCTCGACCGACGTGGCGCTGATCGAGAACCTCGAGGCGCGGCGCGTGCGCACGACCGAGGTCGGCCACCTGTCGGTGCGCGCCTCGGCGCTCGACGTGAAGACGGTCGGCGCCGGCGGCGGCTCGATCGCCTATGTGCCCGAGCTGACCGGCGCGCTGCGCGTCGGCCCGCAATCGGCCGGCGCGGTTCCGGGACCCGTCGCTTACGGCAAGGGCGGGACCGAGCCGACCGTCACCGATGCCAACGTGGTGCTCGGCTATCTGCCCGAGGCGCTGCTGGGCGGCACGTTCAAGCTCGACCGCGAGGGATCGGTCAAGGCGGTGCAGACGATCGCCGATGCGCTGGGGATCGATCTCTATGCCGCCGCGCGCGGGATCATCGACATCGTCAACGAGAACATGTTCGGCGCGCTGCGGATGATCTCGGTCCAGCAGGGCTACGACCCGCGCGACTTCGCGCTGATGGGCTTCGGCGGTGCCGGCCCGCTGCATGTCAATGCGGTCGCGCGGCTGATGGGCAGCTGGCCGGCGGTCTCGCCGGTCTCGCCCGGCGTGCTGTGCGCGCTGGGCGATGCGACCACGCGCATGCGCACCGAGACCGCGCGCAGCTTCTCGCGCCTCGCCTCGCACACGGCGCTGGAAGACCTCACGCAGGTGCTCGACGAGATGGCGGCGCAGACCCGCCGCGAGCTCGAGCAGGAAGGCATCGCGCCCGGCGACGTGACGATCCAGTTCGAGATCGACGTACGCTACTCCGGGCAGGCCTTCGAAGTGCCGATGGAGATCACGATGGCGGAGCTCGCCGCCGACGGGATCGCCGGGATCACCGCGCGCTTCGATGCCGAGCATCGCCGGCTGTTCACCTTCAACATGGATGCCGAGCACGAGATCGTGAACCTGCGCGCGGTGGCGCTGGGCCAGACGCTCGATCTTCCCGCGGCCGAGCTGCCCAGGGGCGACGGTAATCCCGCAGCGGCGAAGATCCGCGATCACGAGCTGTGGATGGACGGCGCGATGCAGCAGGCGGTGATCTACGACCGCGCGAAGCTGCGGCAGGGGGACGTCATCCCCGGCCCCGCGATCGTGATCGAGATGGACTCGACCACATTGGTCGAGACCGGCTGCGTCGCGACCGTCGATGCCGTCGGCAACATCCTCATCAACCCGGCCTGATCCGACACAAAGGAGCCAGACAATGCCCGCACGGATCATACAGACCAACGATGCCGCCTTCGACAAGGTGGCGATCGATCCCGTCACGCTCGACATCATCGAGAACGCGCTGCGCAACGCCCGGGTCGAGATGGACGCCACCCTCGTGCGCACCGCCATGTCCCCCGGCATCCGCGAACAGGGCGATGCCTTCCCGCTCATCGCCGACCACCAGGGGCGCATGATCGTCGGCCAGTTCGGCAGCTATATCGGCCCGTTCCTCGACGGCTATGCCGGCACGGTGGAAGAAGGCGACCTGATCATGCTGTCCGACCCTTACTCGGTCGGCGGCGCGGTCAGCCACTCGAACGACTGGCTGGTGCTGCTGCCGGTGTTCAAGGACGGGCGCCTGCTCGCCTATACCTCGATGTTCGGGCACCAGTCGGACATCGGCGGCAAAGTGCCCGGATCGATGCCGATCGATGCCACCAGCATCTTCCAGGAAGGCGTGCGCATCCCGCCGGTGAAGATCTACAAGCAAGGCGTCTACAACGAGGATCTGATCAGGCTGATCATGCACCAGGTCCGCACGCCCGACTGGTGCATGGCCGACCTCAATGCGCTGATCGCCTCGTGCCGCGTGGCCTCGCGGCGCGTGATCGAGATGGCCGAGCGCTTCGGCGACGACGTGTTCGTCTCCGCTTGCGACGAACTCCTCGCGCGCAACCACAAGGCGATGAAGCAGCTGATCGAGACTGCGATCAGCGAGGAGAAGGTCAGCTTCGAGGATTACATCTGCGACGATGGCATGGGCTATGGCCCGTACAAGATCAAATGCACGATGTGGCGCGAGAACGGCCGCGTGGTGCTCGACTTCGACGGCACCGATCCCCAGAGCCAGGCCTCGATCAACTTCTTCCTCAACGAGAACATGATGCGCATGTTCTTCGGCATCTACATGATCATGGTCTTCGACCCGCAGATCCTGTTCAACGACGGCTACTACGACCTGATCGACGTGCGCATCCCCGAAGGCTCGCTGCTCAAGCCCAGGTTCCCCGCGGCGCTGTCGGGCCGGACCCATGCGCTGGGCCGCATGTTCGATATCCTCGGCGGCCTGCTCGGCCAGAAGACGCCCGAGTTCCTGACCGCGGCCGGGTTCTCCTCCAGCCCGCACCTCTTCTACTCGGGCTACGACCGCCAGGGCGAGTACTTCCAGCTGTTCCAGATCGGCTTCGGCGGCATTCCCGGGCGTCCGCTCGGCGACGGGCCCGACGGGCACTCGCTGTTCCCCAACTTCACCAACGTGCCGAACGAGTTCCTGGAGCGCTACTTCCCGCTCGTCATCGAACGCTACGAGACCGTGGCCGACAGCGGCGGAGCGGGCCTGCACCGCGGCGGCAACGGCATCCGCATGTCCTACCGCTTCCTCGAGCCCGGCGCGATCGCGATCCACGACGACCGCTGGTTCGTGCCGCCCTGGGGCGTCAACGGCGGAGCCCCCGGCGCCCGCGCGCGAAAAATCCTCGAGAAGCCCGACGGCACCACCCGCATCGTCGGCAACAAGGTCGAGGATCTGGCGGTCGAGGCGAACGACGTGCTCCACTTCATCACCTGGGGCGGCGGCGGTTGGGGCGATCCGCTCGAGCGCGACCCCGAACTGGTCGCGAAGGAGATCGTGCAAGGCCTCCTCACACCAGAAGGCGCCCGCGCCTACGGCGTCGT
>NZ_JAEVFE010000019.1 GCF_016803135.1 Altererythrobacter sp. C41 | reverse complement strand
GCCCCCCCCCCCCTCGGGGGGGGGGGGGGGGGGGGGGGGGCCCCCCCCCCTCGCGTGCCACGGTCGCGGTTCGCCCTGCCCCCTCTCCCAACCCTCTCCCCTGAAGGGGAGAGGGCTTCGCCAGCACCGAATCGAGCGCCGCCGCCAGCACGTCCGGCTTGAGCACCATGCCCGCCCCGCCCCCGGCCGGCGTGTCGTCCACCGTCCGATGCCGATCGGTCGCGAAGTCGCGGATCTGCACCGTCTCGCAGGCCCAGTCCCCCCGCTCCAGCGCCCGCCCGGCCAGCGAAATGCCGAGCGGCCCGGGAAACATCTCGGGATAGAGCGTCAGGATGGTGGCGGCGAAGGTCATGCGCTGCGCCCGACCAGAACGCGGCGGCTGAACCGATACCCCAGAGGCCAGCCGATCATCGTCGCCACAAAGGATATTCCGGCGATGATCAGCAATCCCTGCGCCGCCGCTCCGCCGGTCCCATCATCGGATAGGAACGACGCCATCACGACGAGCATGAGAAAAACCGGCACCACCCCCGACGCCATCATCGACAGACTCTCGACGCTCATCTCGCGGAAAATCCGGCGAAAGCCGAGCGCAGCAGGAACCGAGATCAATGCCGAAACCACGGCGATCACAAGGCCGAAGATCACGATGAGGGCAAGATAGACCAGCATCGGCACCGCCTAGCGCGGAGGGGAGCGCATTGCCATCCCGCGCGTTGGAGCGTTCGATGGACACCGATACCGACGACTGCATCATCATCGGCGCCGGGCCCGCCGGGCTAACCGCCGCGATCTATCTTGCGCGCTACCACCTCTCGATCCGGCTGTTCGACTCCGGCACCAGCCGCGCGGCGTGGATACCGTGCACCCACAATCACGCGGGCTTTCCCGAGGGCATCGAAGGCAAGGAACTGCTGCGCCGGATGCGCGAGCAGGCGCGCAAGTACGGCGCCCTGCGCGAGGAGAAACAGGTCGAGCATCTGGCGAAGGCGGGCGAGCACTTCACCGTCGGCACCGACAGCGGCACTTATACTGCACGCACCGTCCTGCTCGCCACCGGCGTCGTCAACCGCCGCCCCGATGCGCTGGCGGAGGACATTCACGATGAAGCGCTCTCGCGCGGCCTGCTCCGCTATTGCCCGGTCTGCGACGGCTACGAAGTCACCGATCGCCGCGTGGCGGTGATCGGCAGCGGCAAGCACGGGACTACCGAGGCGTTGTTTCTGCGCGGTTATACGGCCGACCTGACGCTGGTCAGCCCGCACGGCGACCACGATCTCGACCGCGAATGCTCGGCGCAGCTCGAGGAGGCGGGGATCGCCCGCGTCGCCGGCCCCTGCGGCGGCTTCGCGATCGAGGGCGAGCGGCTGGCGTTCGACACCGCCGACGTGCGCATGGCGTTCGACAGCGTCTATCCCGCGCTCGGCACGACCGTCCGCTCCGAACTGGCCCAGCTCGCCGGGGCGGAGACGAGCGAGGACGGCTGCATCGTGGTCGATGAACACCTGGAAACCGCCGTCCCCGGCCTCTTCGCCGCCGGCGACGTCGTGGTCGGTCTCGACCAGATCAGCCACGCCATGGGCCAGGCCGGCGTCGCCGCCACCACGATCCGCAACCACCTCGCGAAAGAACGGCCGATCCGGCGGTAGAGAGCTTCAGACGGGTCTAACGCGGTCGCGCAGAGTTCACTTACGGCCGCTGAACCATCCAGCTAGGGCCCTCCAGAACCGCGCTTCCCACACCATCAACCGCGCGATGAGGGGAGGGACCGCGAAATCGCGTTCGAGCCGCTGCGGATCCGCGTCACGAGCAAACGCTGCGCGGATCACGAGCATCATCACGCCAAGCTCGAATACGATCACGACGCCGACGAGCCCCCCGTGTAGCTTTGCGAGATGCAGCAGAGCCTGCTGGCTCTCTGCGGGGACCAGATAGCGCGAGAGCCACAGACCCAGACCGGCGATCGCGACGGTGCGGATCAGCAGCGCACGGCGCGACAGCGCTTTACGATAGACGATCAGATGGAGCGCCGGGAGAAACACGCACAGGTCGAACAGGACGGCCCATTCGGCGCGGGGATACTCATTCCACGGCAAAGTGAAGACGAAAGCCGCTTCGATCGCCACCACCAGCGGCATGGCGATCCAGAAATACCAGTGCCGCAGAACGCCGTTCAGGAAACTTCGCGATGCCATTCGTCTTCTCCCCCCGTGCGACACGAACTATATCACGGTCGCCCCCTTGGCCACCATCGCTATTCCGGGGGAGTCAGTAACGGCTCGGGCAGCAGGTCCAGGTCGCGCGCCAGCTCCTCGCGGATCCATTCGCGGAAGCGCTCGATCTTGCGTACGCCGATCCGGCTCGCCGGGTGGACGATCCAGTTCGCGCCGCCCGGCAGATAGAGCGTGTCGAAGGGCTGCACGAGCCGGCCGCTTTCGAGCTCGGCGCGCCACAGCAGCGGCGTCATCAGCGCGACGCCGAACCCGGCCTGCACGGCGTTGGCTTCCTGCGACTGGCTGTCGAACACGATACCCCGGCGCGGCTCCGGCGCTTCGCCCACGCCGGCGGCGGCGAACCAGCCCGCCCACCACGGATCGTTGGGGCCCAGCCGCTCGACCCCCAGCAAGTCCTCGGGCCGCCGTATTTCATGCCGTTCGAGGAACGGGGGCGAGCAGATCGGGGTGACGTGTGCGCGGTACAGGAACTCGCTTCGCAGGCCTTCCCACTTCCCCGACCCGATCCGGATCGCCAGATCGAAATCGTCCCGCGCGAAGTCGACCAGACCGTTGCTGAGCGAGAGCCGCACCGCGAGGTCCGGAAAACGCAACTGGAAGCCGCCGATGCGCGCCGAGAGCCAGGTGGCGCCGAAGGAAACGGGGGCGCTGATCGCCAGCACGCCGGCGGCCTCCTCGTGCAGGCCGGCGAAGGCCTGGCGCAGTTCGGCGAAGGCGCCGGTGACCGCGGGCAGCAAGCGCCGCCCGGCATCGGACAGCCGCACGCCGCCCTTCTCGCGGATGAAGAGCTGCTGGCCGATTCGCTGCTCGAGCTGGCGGATCTGATAGCTGACCGCAGCCTGGGTCATGCCCAGTTCCTCGCCCGCGCGGGAGAAATGCTCGAGCCGGCCGGCTGCTTCGAACGCGCGGATCGCGGAAAGGGGCGGCAGGTTCTCCATCGCGCGGATCATAAGGACATCTTATGATCCTCTCCAGCCCTTTTGTTGGTCTTTGTCGCTCTCCCAAGCCATTTTCAGGGCATCGAAGGAAAGGGCAGACCAATGCAGGACGAATTCCTCATGCGCCTCTGGAACGGCGACCACGAGCGCGCTTCGCACGACTTCACGCGGCGCCTGCGCGCACCTGCAACAAAGCGCTCCGCGCGCCGGATGCCAAAAGCCAGGCTTTTTGGAGAGACCGCCTCGAAACGGTGCGGCTGACGCCGGATTACTCGGCCCGAACTATTCGGCGAAGTCGCGGCTCACGACCAGCCGCTCGTCGTTCCACTCGGGCACGGCGGCCTCGATCAGGGGCACGAGGAAGCGCTTCCCATCGGGCTTTTCGATTTCGACCAGGTCGGTGGCACCGTAGTTCTCTACCGCGACGATCGTGCCGACCGGTTCGCCCGCGTCGGTCACCGCGGGCAGGCCGATCAGGTCGGCGTGATAGTATTCGCCCTCCTCCAGCGGAGGGAGCACGGCCCGCGGCACGGTGAGCGTGGTGCCGCGCAGCTTCTCGGCCGCCGAGCGGTCGGCCACTTCGGCGAACCGGGCGATCGCGCCGCCCTTGTTGTCGCTGCGGATCTTGGAGAGCGTCAGCGCGCCGCCGTTGAAGGCCTTGTGCGCCTTCAGGCTTTCCAGCCCTTCGCCGAAGAGCTTGAGGCGGACTTCGCCCGCCACCCCATGCGCGCCGATGACGACGGCGAGCGTGATAGCCCTCTCCCCTTCAGGGGAGAGGGTTGGGAGAGGGGGAGTGGCGGACTGCGCCCGTGGCGCGCGTCCCCCTCTCCCCGACCCTCTCCCCTGAAGGGGAGAGG
>NZ_JAEVFE010000018.1 GCF_016803135.1 Altererythrobacter sp. C41 | reverse complement strand
GGCCCGTCCGCCGGTCGTTCGCAAGCAAACCGCCACCCGCCCGACCCCGCGCGCACGCCTCCTGGCATGCCGCACCGGCCGCGCGATCCGAGTTTCCAGGCGTCACGCATCCGGGTTCGCCGCCGGAAGATCTCGCGTGGACGCGGTGGATGCGCTCCCTTACTCCCTTACTCCCTTACTCCCTCTCTCCCACTCGCTCACTCCCCCTTCACGCCATCCAGCGAGCGCCGGGATCGCGTGCAGCACCGTACGACCTTGCCGAGAGCGATCCCAGCGCTCTCTGGGATGACGGATGGATGGCAAAGGTGCGGGAGGAAACCCGCCCCGCCCAGTCCCCGACCCACCCCACCGTCTTGTCATCCCCGCGCACGCGGGGATCCATAGTCCAACGGCGGTCCCTGGATCCCCGCGCGCGGGATGACAAAGAGGGGCAAACGGGAAAGGCTCCTCCACGCGTTTCCGCGTCACCGCGTCTGCGTCCTTCGTGCCTCCGCCTTACCTGCCCTCCTGTCATCCCCGCGAAAGCGGGGATCCATTGTCCGGCGTTCGTCCGTGGATCCCCACTTTCGCGGGGATGACAGAGGGGAGAGGGAGTGGCCTCCCCGCTTCTACACCTCTAGGCGTCTACGTCTCCCCGCCTCTTCGCCCCCTCGCCTCTCTGCCTCTTCGCCCGCTCGTCTCCCCGCCTCCGCGTGAGACCGGCGCCGGGCGCAGCGCTGGTGTCACGTGACCCCGATCTTCGCCAGGTAGCGAGTTTCGTTGATCGTTCCGTCGGAGGAGAAGCTCCGCTGACGAGTCCCGCCGAGCGATCCCCGCCCGGCTGGGTTTACCAATTTGATTACGGCCCGTCGTTGAACGACAGCTCTCCACGCCAACCCGCCACGCCCTTTACGCGCCCTAGACCAGCCCCTCCGCCGTGCGCCCCAGTTCCTCGAAATAGCGTGCCATGGCATCGGCGGCGCGGTCGCTGAGGGTTATGAAGGCGCGGCGGCGGTCGGTTTCGTCTTCCTGCCGTTCGAACAATCCGGCTTCGGTCATCTGCCCTATCCAGCGCAGTGCAGTCGTGGGCGGGACGCCGCTTGCGATGCACAGCGAGCTGACCGAAACGCGCGCATGCTCGGCCCGGGCGGCGGTCAGGTCGAGCAGCATGTCCCAAGCGGGATCGGCGAAGAATTCCGCACCGAAGTATTTGGCGCGCAATCGCCGCTGGCGGATGATGCGGCGGACCAGCCGTGGGTCCGGGAGCGGCGGGCGCGGCTTGCGCAGCAGTTCGCGCTCCGCGCCGTCCCCGCTGCCGCGATAGTCCTGCGAGGGCGATTCGAACCGGAAGACATTCGATTTCTCGGGGAGTCCGGCCGACAGACGATCCAGCCGCGCGGCAATCTCGCCGACCTGCTCGGTCAGGCGGATCAGCGTCAGCCGGTCGCCGTCCGACAGTTCGCGCACGCGTGCACCGGAAATGGCCGAAAGCGCGCTGCCGAGTGCAATCACCCGCTCCGCCCGCGTCGGCTCGACCAGGATCTGCGCCCGAGAGAGATCGAGACAGCCGAACACCGGCTCCAGCGCAGCAATGCTGGTCGAAACCACCAGCTGCGCGCCGGAGCGCGCGGCCCGCACGTCGAGCCGGGCAAGCGCGGCAAGCGTGGCGGCGTCGGCATCCGGACAGTCGAGCACGACCACGTCGGCCATGACCCGCAGATCGCCTTCCGCCAACGACGCGACCGAGCCCAGCTCGCCGAGGCGCAGCCCGGCGGCCATGGCGTCCTCGCCGATTTCCTGCCGCTGCTCCATGCGGTCGGCATAGATCGCCACCGCGAGCGCCGCTCTCTCCCCGTTCGCCACCATGTCGTAGGCAAAATCCACTTGTCCCATGCACTCGTCTCCGCAAGCTTACTTGCGAACACGAGTAGAACAAAGCGGGATTAAGTCAAGAATGGAGGTAATTCAGCCTCGATCGACGAAGGGATCGCGCACGAGGATCGTGTCCTCGCGCTCCGGGCTGGTGGAGACGAGCGCCACCGGCGTCTCGATCAGCTCCTGCACGCGCTGGATATACTTGATCGCCTGCGCCGGAAGGTCGGCCCAACTCCGCGCGCCCGCGGTCGTTTCGCGCCACCCCTCCATCTCCTCGTAGATCGGCTCGACCGCGGCCTGATCGGCGGCGTGCGAGGGGAAGTAGTCGAGGATCTTGCCGTGCAGGCGATAGCCGGTGCAGATCCGCACCGTGTCGAACCCGTCGAGCACGTCGAGCTTGGTCAGCGCGATGCCGGTCACGCCGCTGATCGCGCAGCTCTGCCGCACCAGCACCGCGTCGAACCATCCGCAGCGCCGCTGGCGTCCGGTGACGGTGCCGAACTCGTGCCCGCGCTCGCCCAGCCGCTGACCGACGTCGTCGCTCAGCTCGGTCGGGAACGGCCCGCTGCCGACCCGCGTGGTGTAGGCCTTGACGATCCCGAGCACGAAGCCGGTGCTGCCCGGCCCCAAGCCGGAGCCGGCGGCCGCCGTGCCGCTGACGGTGTTGGAGCTGGTGACGAAGGGATACGTGCCGTGATCGACGTCGAGCAGCACGCCCTGCGCGCCTTCGAACAGGATCTTCGCCCCGGCCTTGCGCACTTTCTTGAGCCGCTTCCACACCGGCTGCGCGAACTGGAGCACGAAGGGCGCGATCTCGCGCAAGTCGGCAAGCAGTTCTTCGCGATCGACCGGCGGCTGGTCGAACCCGGCGCGCAGCGCGTCGTGGTGCGCGCAGAGGCGATCGAGCTGCGGTTCGAGATGGTCGAGGTGCGCCAGGTCGCACACGCGGATCGCGCGGCGGCCGACCTTGTCCTCGTAGGCCGGGCCAATGCCGCGCCCGGTGGTGCCGATTTTGCCCGCGCCCGCCGCGGTCTCGCGCAATCCGTCGAGGTCGCGGTGGAGCGGCAGGATCAGCGGGCAGTTGTCGGCGATCGCGAAATTCTCGGGCGTGATCGTCACGCCCTGCCCTTCGAGTTTCTCGATCTCGGCCTTCAGCGCCCACGGATCGAGGACCACGCCGTTCCCGATTATCGACAGCGTGCCGGTGACGATGCCGCTGGGCAACAGGCTGAGCTTGTAGACCTTGTCGCCCACCACCAGCGTGTGGCCGGCGTTGTGCCCGCCCTGGAAGCGGACCACGGCATCGGCGCGGCTGGCGAGCCAGTCGACGATCTTGCCCTTGCCTTCATCGCCCCACTGGGCGCCGATCACGGTTACGTTGGCCATTCGGCGACTACCTGCTCCTGTGCGGTCAAAACGCGCCGGGCGTTAGGCCGTGAGGGACGTAAGGGCAAGGCGCGAGGCGCCTATAGCGGTACAACTTCGGTGCCTTCGAGCCGATGCGTGCAGCCGAGGGCCCGGGCGTCGTCGCCCTCCGACAGCGCCGCTATCGTGCGCCAGCCGATCGCCCGCAGGCGCGCGGCCGCCCCGCTGTCGTGGCCGAGCGGAAGGTAAAGCGTGTCGCGGCGCGGAGTGTCCGCCGCCGCTTCGGCGAGCCCGTCGAGATAGAGCGAGAAGCCCGTCGCGCGCTCCTCGCTCCCGCGGATGCAGTAGGTGCCCCCGCGGCCGACTGCGCCGCGAACGCCCGCGGCGTAGAGCATGAAGCCGAACCAGGACTGATATTCGAAGCCGTGCCGCTCGGCGGGATCGAGCGTGCAGCGCACGCCCGCCGGCACGCGCGCCGCGGCCTTGCGCAATCCCTCGATCCGGCTTGCCAGCGCACCGTGGCTGTCCACTTCGGCCACCCGGCCGATGGCGTCGTCGAACTCTCCCGCCGCGTACAGCAGAGGAACATAGGCTTCGCCGCCCGCCTGCCGCAGCCCTGCGGCATCCTTCATGTCCAGTTCGCGCCGGACGGCGTCGACCTGCTCCGGCGGGATCGGCAGAGCGTCGGCCGCCAGGGTATCGACCAGGTCGGGCATGGTGAAGTCGACCGATATGCCCCGTGCGCCCGCGGCCTCCAGTGCCTCGACCGCAAGCGCGACGATCTCGCCGGCCGCCTCGGCGCTGTCGCTGCCGACGAGCTCTGCACCGAGCTGCAGCTTCTGGCGTGCGGGATCGAGCTGGTCGGCGCGGATCGTGACCACTTCGCCGGCGTAGCACAGCCGCACGGGTCGCGGCGTATCGGCAAGGCCGGTCGCGGCAATGCGGCCAATCTGCGGCGTCATGTCGGACCGGAGCGCAAGCGTGCGCAGGCTCGCCGGATCGACGAAGCGGAACATGCGGCGCGGCTGCACGCCGTCCATCCGCCCGGCCAGCGAGCGCTCGAACTCCACCAGCGGCGGCCGCACGCGGTCGTATCCGTGCGAGTCGAGCACATCGAGCGCGCCGCGCATGGCCGCGGTCAGCGCTGCGGCCTGACGCGGGAGACGGTCCTCGAGACCCTCAGGCAGGAGATCGTCCGGGTCTGTCATTCCATCCCCTCATCCGTTCGCCCTGAGCTTGTCCTTCGAGACGGGCTTTCGACTACACTACGGCCTTCGGCCTCCGCTTCGCTCAATCCCTCCTCAGGATGAACGGAATATAGATGCCCGCTCATCCTGAGGAGCCGCTGAGCCTGTCGAAGCGGCGTCTCGAAGGACGCCGCCGCTCTGCCTCAGGGATCGTCAGAACGCCAGCGGCTTCACCATCCGCACGCCTTCCAGCGCGCAGGCCTGCTTCACCACTTCGTCGGGGATCGGCTGGTCGACCGAGAGCAGCAGCACCGCCTCTCCGCCCGCGTCGCGGCGGCCGAGGTGGAAGGTGCCGATGTTGATCCCGTTCTGGCCCAGCAGCGTACCGATGCGGCCGATGAAGCCCGGCGCGTCCTCGTTGACGATGTAAAGCATGTCGCCCTTGAGATCGGCCTCGATCGCGACGCCGAAGATTTCCACCAGGCGCGGCGCGCCGGCACCGAACAGCGTGCCCGCGACCGAGCGGTCGCCGGCCTCGGTCGCCACGGTGACGCGAACGAGCGTGTGGTACACCCCTTCGCGGTCGTGCCGCACTTCGCGCACGTCGATCCCGCGCTCCTTCGCCAGGAACGGCGCGTTGACCATGTTCACGCTGTCCGAATACTCGCGCATCAGGCCTGCCAGAACGGCACCGGTGATCGGCTTGCCGCTGAGTTCGGCGGCGTGCCCTTCCCGCTCGATGCTGATCTTGTCGAGATTGCCGTGGGCAAGCTGGCCCACCAGCGAGCCGAGGTTCTCCGCCAGCGCCATGTAGGGGCGCAGTTTGGGCGCTTCCTCGGCGCTCAGGCTCGGCATGTTGAGCGCGTTGGTGACCCCGCCGTTGACGAGGTAGTCGGCCATCTGCTCCGCCACCTGCAGCGCGACGTTGACCTGCGCTTCGGTGGTCGAGGCGCCGAGGTGCGGCGTGCAGATGAAGTTCGGCGTGCCGAACAGCGGCGAATCCTTCGCCGGCTCGGTCTGGAACACGTCGAGAGCCGCGCCCGCGACATGGCCGCTGTCGAGCAGGTCCTTCAGCGCCGCCTCGTCGATCAGGCCGCCGCGCGCGCAGTTGACGATGCGCACGCCCTTCTTCGTCTTGCCGAGGTTCTCGCGGCTGAGGATGTTGCGCGTCTGATCGGTCAGCGGCGTGTGCAGCGTGATGAAGTCGGCGCGGGCCAACAGCGTGTCGAGATCGACCTTCTCGATCCCCAGCTCCACCGCGCGTTCGGGCGTAAGGAAGGGATCGAAGGCGACGACCTTCATCTTCAGGCCGAGCGCGCGGCTGGCGACGATCGAGCCGATATTGCCCGCGCCGATCAGGCCGAGCGTCTTGCCGGTCACCTCGACGCCCATGAACGCGCTCTTGGGCCATTCGCCGCGCTGCGTGGCAGCGTCGGCGGCGGGAAGCTGCCGGGCGAGCGCCATCAGCAGCGCGATCGCGTGCTCGGCGGTGGTGATCGAGTTGCCGAACGGCGTGTTCATCACGACGACGCCCTTGGAGCTGGCATAGGGGATATCGACGTTGTCGACCCCGATCCCGGCGCGGCCGATGACTTTCAGATTGGTCGCCGCGTCGAGAATCTCGCGCGTCGCCTTGGTCGCCGAGCGGATGGCGAGGCCGTCGTACTCGCCGATCACGGCCTTGAGTTCGTCGGGCGTCATGCCCGGCTTCACGTCGACCTCGCACCCGCGCTCCTCGAAAATGCGCGCGGCGTTAGGGTCCATCTTGTCGGAAATGAGGACTTTGGGTTTGGTCATGATAGCTCCCTCTCCCCTTCAGGGGAGAGGGCCGGGGAGAGGGGGACTCGTCGCCCGGCCCTTGAATAAGTTGCGGAATGGAGTGGGACGTGGGCCCCCCCCACCCCCCACCCCCCACACG
>NZ_JAEVFE010000017.1 GCF_016803135.1 Altererythrobacter sp. C41 | reverse complement strand
GGCCCGTCCGCCGGTCGTTCGCAAGCAAACCGCCACCCGCCCGACCCCGCGCGCACGCCTCCTGGCATGCCGCACCGGCCGCGCGATCCGAGTTTCCAGGCGTCACGCATCCGGGTTCGCCGCCGGAGGATCGGGCGTGGGTGCGGGCTTTCTTCGATTACGCGAGCAGCTTCGTCTCACCTACCCTCTTGTCATCCCCGCGAAAGCGGGGATCCATGGTCCGGCGCTCGTCCCTGGATCCCCGCTTTCGCGGGGATGACGAGGTAGGCTGGGGCCGGACGGTGGGCGGACCGCCGCGGGCGCTTCAAATCGGTCAGGATCACGCGATCCATAGCCTCAGGATCCACGCCACCACGCCGAGCACCGCCACGCTCGCCACCCAGATCGCCGCGAGCCATGCGAGTCGCTGCCACAGCGGCGCTTCGGTTTGCCCTGTCGCGCGCTGCGCTGCTCGAGGGCGCTCGGCGTCGCGGCCGATCTCGTCCATCAGTGGTAGCCTTCGTGGCCGACCTTGCCGCGGAAGACCCAGTAGGCCCAGCCGGTGTAGGCGATGATCAGCGGCAGCGTGATACCGACCCCGATCAGCATGAATATCTGGCTGCTCTCGGGCGCGGCGGCGTCCCAGATCGTCACCTGATCGGGGACGATGTAGGGGAACATCGACACGCCGAGCCCGGCCATGCCGAGGAAGAACAGCGCCAGCGAGAGCCAGAAGGGCGCGGCTTCCCAGCCTTTCGCCAGCCCGCGGAACAGCAGGAAGGCGATGATCGCTGTCAGCAGCGGCACGTTGGCGGCGAACAGCACGCTCGGCATCGAGAACCAGCGGTCGAAATACTGCGCCTCGAGGAACACGGTATAGAGGCTGACCGCGGCCAGCAGCCCCAGCGTGGCGATCGCGGCACGGAAGGCCATGCGCCGCGCATGATCCTGCGCCGCACCCTCGAGCTTCCAGATCAGCCAGGTGCTGCCGAGCAATGCATAGCCCGCGACCGTGCCGAGCCCGGTCAGCAGCGTATAGGGCGTCAGCCAGTCCCACCAGCTCCCGGCATAGCCGCGATCCGCCACCTCGATCCCCTGCAGCAGCGCGCCGAGCACCATGCCCTGCGAGAGCGCGGCGACGAGCGAGCCGCCGGTGAAGGCGAAATCCCACAAGGCGCGGTGCCCGGGATCGCGCCAGCGAAACTCGAACGCCACGCCGCGGAAAATCAGTCCGAGCAGCATGGCGATGATCAGCGGATAGGTCGCGGGCAGGACGATCGCATAAGCGAGCGGGAAGGCCGCCATCAGACCGCCTCCGCCGAGCACCAGCCAGGTCTCGTTCCCGTCCCATACCGGCGCGATCGAGTTCATCGCGCTGTCGCGCTCCTCCCCCACGGCGAAGGAGGGGAAGAGGATGCCGATGCCGAGGTCGAACCCGTCCATCACCACGTAGGCGAAGACCGCGAAGGCGATGATGAAGGCCCAGATGAGCGAAAGGTCGATCATGCCTCGTCCGATCCTTTCGGCAGGTGCTCGGGCCTGCCGGGGTTCTGCGTCGGCCCCGGGGTGATGCCGGAAGTGCGGATCGGCCCCGGTTCGTCGTGCTTGACACCGCGCTCGCCGGGCTTCGGCGACTTGCTCATCAGCTTCAGGATATACCAGGTCCCGGCGCCGAAGACCGCGAAGTAGACGACGATGAAAGCGACGAGCGACGTCGCCACCGCGGGCGCGTCGAGCGGGCTGGCGCTGTCGGCGGTGCGCAGCAGGCCGTAGATCGTCCACGGCTGGCGGCCGACCTCGGTCGTGATCCATCCGGCGAGCACTGCGGCAAAGCCGGAAGGGCCCATGACCAGCGCCGCGCGGTGGAGCCAGCGCCAGTCGTAGAGCTTACGGCGCGCCCGTGCGACCAGGCTCCACAGGCCAATTCCGAGCATCGCCAGCCCGATCCCGACCATCACCCGGAACGACCAGAACACGACGCCGACCGGTGGCCGGTCCTCCTCGGGAACCGTGTCGAGCCCGGCGAGGGGGGCGTTCAGGTCATGCTTGAGGATCAGCGAGGAGGCCTTGGGAATCTCGACCGCGTAGTGGACCGTCTCTTCCTCGCTGTCGGGAATGCCGAACAGGATCAGCGGTGCGCCGTCGGGGTGACTCTCGAAATGGCCCTCCATCGCCATGACCTTGGCCGGCTGATGTTCGAGCGTGTTGAGCCCGTGCAGGTCGCCCGCGAGAATCTGGACCGGTGCGACGATCGCCGCCATCCACATCGCCATCGAGAACATCGTCCGGGCATGCGGATTCGTGCGGTCCTTGAGCAGGTGCCAGGCGCCGACCCCGCCGACCACGAAGGCCGTGGTCAGATAGGCCGCGATCACCGTGTGGACCAGGCGGTAGGGGAAGCTCGGGTTGAAGACGATGTCCCACCAGCTCTCGCCCGGCAGGAACTGCCCGTTCGCGCCCATCACGAACCCGGTCGGCGTCTGCATCCACGAATTGACGCTGAGGATCCAGAAGGCCGAAACGAAGGTGCCGAGCGCCACCATGCAAGTCGCCGCGAAGTGCAGCTTGCGCCCGACTTTCTCCATTCCGAACAGCATGACGCCGAGGAAACCGGCCTCGAGGAAGAAAGCGGTCAGCACCTCGTAAGCCATCAGCGGCCCGATCACCGGGCCCGCGCGGTCGGAGAAGACCGCCCAGTTGGTCCCGAACTGATAGGACAGCACGATGCCCGAGACGACGCCCATCGCGAACGTGACGGCGAAGATCTTCAGCCAGTACTTGAACAGGTCGTGATAGCGCTGCTCGCCCGTCTTGAGCCACAGCCCCTCGAGCACCGCGAGATAGCTCGCGAGGCCGATCGAGAAAGCGGGAAAAAAGAAGTGGAAGCTCACCGTAAAGGCGAACTGGATCCGCGCGAGGAGGATGGCGTCGAGGTCCTGCAACATCGCGGCGGAGAGCCTAGCCGAGATCGGAGGCCGCGTATATCGCCATTCGGGGAAACTGCCGTTGCGCGCGACGCAAGTTTCCCGAACTTCGCGAAAACACTTGCGGCGAACCGCGTAATCCTCACATCGTCGCTGCGATGTTGCGTCAGTACGAACTAGTGGAACGGGTCAAGGACTACGACCCCGACGCCGACGAGGCGTTGCTCAACCGCGCCTATGTCTACACCGTGCAGAAGCATGGCACGCAGAAGCGGGCCAGCGGCGATCCCTATTTCAGCCATCCGGTCGAGGTGGCCGGGCTGATGACCGATCTGCAGCTCGACCAGGAGACAATCATCACCGCGCTGCTCCACGATACGGTGGAGGACACGCTGGCGACGATCGAGGACGTCGAGGCGAACTTCGGGCCCGACGTCGCGCGGCTGGTCGACGGTGTCACCAAGCTCTCCAAGATCGAGGCCATGCCCGAGAACGAGCGTGCGGCCGAGAACCTGCGCAAGTTCCTGCTGGCGATGAGCGAGGACATCCGCGTGCTGCTGGTCAAGCTGGGCGACCGCTTGCACAACATGCGCACGCTCCATTTCATCAAGAGCCCGGAGAAGCGCCGCCGCATCGCGCGCGAGACGATGGACATCTACGCCCCGCTGGCGGAGCGGGTTGGCATGTACGAATACATGCGCGAGATGCAGCTCCTCGCCTTCGAGCAGCTCGAGCCCGAGGCCTATCGCACGATCACCGGCCGGCTGGAGGAGATCCGCAAGCAGGGCGGCGGACAGGTCGACGCGATCGCCCTGGCGATCAAGCAGGCGCTCGCGGAGGCGGGGTTAAAGGTGGAGGTCTCGGGCCGCGAAAAGCACCCCTACTCGATCTGGCGCAAGATGGCCGAGCGGCACATGCCGTTCGAGCAGGTCAGCGACATCATGGCCTTCCGCGTGATCTGCGACACCGAGGCGGACTGCTACGCTGCGATGGGGGTACTGCACACGACCTGGCAGTTCATTCCGGGGCGGTTCAAGGACTACATCTCGACGCCCAAGACCAACGGTTACCGCTCGATCCACACCTCGCTGATCTACGAGAACTCGATGCGCGTCGAGGTCCAGATCCGCACGCGCGAGATGCACCGGACCAACGAGTTCGGCCTCGCCGCGCACTGGGCCTACAAGCAGGCCGACCGGCCCGACGGGCAGGTCGGCTGGCTGCGCGACCTGATCGAGATCGTCGACGCCAGCCACGATGCCGAGGAACTGCTCGAGCACACGCGCATGGCGATCTACCAGGATCGCATCTTCGCGTTCACGCCCAAGGGCTCGCTGTTCCAGCTTCCGATCGGCGCGACCCCGGTGGACTTCGCCTTCGCCGTCCACACCGATCTCGGCGCGCAGACCGTCGGCGCGAAGATCAACGGCCGTCACGTCCCGCTGCGCACGCAGCTCGAGAACGGCGACGTGGTCGAGATCATCAAGAGCAAGAACGCGGAGCCCCAGCTTTCCTGGCTCGGCTTCGTCGTGACCGGCAAGGCGCGCGCCGCGGTCCGCCGCGCCGTGCGCCTCAAGGAGCGGGCCGAAGTGGCGGAGATCGGCAGCAAGCTGTTCGACGAGATCGCCGCACGCGTTCCGGCCAAGATCGGCAAGAAGGCGATCCGCGACGCCGTCGCCCGGCTGGAGCTGGAGGACGAGGAAGACCTGATGTACGCGATCGGCGCGGCCAAGCTCGACGACCGCGAAGTGATGGAGGCGCTCGTTCCGGGCTCGACGGCGGAGATCGCGGATGCGGAGTGGCCGGCGCGGGAGCGGGCGATCTCGATCCGCGGCCTCACGCCCGGAGTCGGTTTTCGGCTCGCGACCTGCTGCCATCCGGTTCCGGGCGATCGCATCGTCGGCCTGCGCAAGCCCGGCGAGCGAGTGGAGGTCCACGCGATCGATTGCTTCGAGCTCGCGAGCGGAATCGATTCGGACTGGCTCGACCTGTCGTGGGGTCAGCGTTCGCAGGGCGCGGTCGGCCGGCTGCGGGTGATCCTCTATGACCGGCCGGGCACGCTCGCCGACATGGCGGCGATATTCGCCCAGAACCTCGCCAACGTGGTCGCGCTGGACCAGACGCAGCGCGACAGTCCGTTTCAGACCTACGAACTCGATCTGGAGGTGCAGGACCTCGCGCACCTCACGCGCATCATCAGCGCTCTGCGCGCCAGCGACGCGGTCGCGCAGGCGGAGCGCATCTGATGGCGGGCGTGATCGGCATCGATCATGTGCAAGTCTCCATGCCGGCGGACGAGGAGCCGGCGGCGCGCGCCTTCTATGTGGGCGTGCTCGGGCTCGAGGAAGTGCCCAAACCGGCGCATCTCGCGGCGAGCGGAGGCTGCTGGTTCGTTGGCGGGGCGGCGAACATTCATCTCGGGGTGGAGCGCGATTTCCGCCCCGCGCACAAGGCGCATCCGGCGCTGCTGGTCGACGATCTCGAGCGTTTCGCTGCGCAGCTCGAAGCGGCCGGAGTGACGTTCACGCCTGGCAAGCCGCTCGAGGGCTACGTCCGCGGCGACATCGCGGATCCGTTCGGCAACCGCATCGAACTGATGCAGCGGCTCTAGCGCTCCGACACGCGCCGCACGGGCACCGGCGCATTGCAGACGTCGATTCCACGCGCGGGCGTGATGAAGAACGGGTCGCGCCGGCTCGTACGCGCCTCGACATAGCGGTCGAAGGTGGGGCCCTCGGTCGAGAGATATTCGAACCGCGGCCGCTCGCTTTCAGGAAGATCGCTCGCGATGCGGATCGAGGCGATCGGCACGTTCTGCGCCGGGTCCTCGTAGAAGCCGAGCGGCCCGGTGCCGCGCGGCAGGCTGGACAGGTGCTCGATCCCCTCGATCACGCGCCCGACCACCGCGATGTTGCGGTCCAGATGGCGCGGCGCATGGCCGATCACCGTGTAGAGCTCGGCGCCCGAGCCGGTGTCGGGCGACATCCCGCGCCCCACGCCAACCATGCCGTAGCAGTGAACCGGCCATGCGCTCCCGTCCTTCGTCGCCAGCGGCCACCCGGCCTCGTAGAACGCCATGTCGGAGTAGGGGTCCGACATGATCACGACCCTCTGCCGCGGACGGGTCTGGCCGAACGGCACGACGTAGTCGGCTTCCTTCATCGTCCGCAGCCCATCCGGTAGCGGCTTCGCCCCGGCCTCGTCCTCCGCATTCGGATCGCCCCACTGGACGACGTAGTTGTCCTGCACCCGGGTGACCGCGATTCCATCGTACCAGCGGGCGCGGGCGAGCGTGCGGATGTTCTCGACCCAGCCCGCGCCATAGGGCGCCGGCATCAATTGAATGACGACCTCGCGCACGGCGCCATCGGCAGCCGGAGCGAGCGTCATCACCAGCATATCCTCCGGCGCGATGGCGACCCACTCGGATGCCGGCGCCGCAGCAACGATCTCGCCGGGGCTGATCGCGGTGGCGGCTTCGTCCCGGCCAGCCGAGGGGACCGGGGTCGGGGGAATGATCGAAGGTGCGAGTGCGAGCGCGCCTGCACTCATTGCAATGGCGATGACGTTCATGGCGCGAGCTTGCCAGCCGCCGGGCCCAAGCAAAAGCCCCTTTCCACGCGTTTTTGGGGGCGGAAAGGGGCTCCTGGGGGCAGCGTTCGCAGGGAATGCCGATCCGCGCAGCGCCGCCACCTGCCTCCTGCTTACCACAAGTCCGCGCCGCCCGGGAGCGCCTTTTCCTGCCCCCACGTCGTGTCTGCCCGAAGCGGAGGGCCGCCTACGCCTTGCGCGGACCACGATCCCCCGCTAGGTGCGCGCGTCTGCCAAGAACAGGCATGCGGAGCGGTGGCCGAGTGGTCGAAGGCGCACGCCTGGAAAGTGTGTATACGGCAACCCCGTATCGAGGGTTCGAATCCCTCCCGCTCCGCCATTTCGCCCTTCTGCGGGGCTGGCATTTTCACCGATAAATTGCGATGGAACCGCGAAAATAAGCGGCTGTTCTTAGCTTATGCTTCCGTCATGGCTCGCCTGAGCGCTCGCCGATCTTCCCGATACGAGCTCTGGTCGAACAGCTTCACCGCTATCGCTCCTCGAGCGCCTCGGATTTCGTCTTCAAGATGGGCTTCATCAGATAATCGAACACCGTCGTCCGCCCAGTGATGATTTCGGCGGTCGCCGTCATTCCAGGTTGCAGCGCGATTACCTCTCCGTCAGTGCGGGGTCTCAGTGTCGAGGCATCAACATCGATACGCACCCGGTAATAGGCCTGCGGCCCCTGCGGCGTTTGGTCAGTCAGCGTATCGGCGCTCACATAGGTGACTGTGCCGCTGCCGGCGCCATAAATCGACGAGTCGTAGGCATCGAATTTGACCGAGGCGTCCTGACCGGCGCGGATGAATGCGATATCGGCCGGCGAAACCTTGGCTTCGACTACCAGTTCCGCGCCTGCGGGCACGATGTTCAGAACCGTATCACCAGGCTTCAGCACCCCGCCGACGGTATTGATCGCCACCTCCACCACAACACCTGAAGTCGGAGCCCGCATCACGGCACTGCGAAGCGCCGAGCGCCGCTGCGTCAACAGCTTCTCCGAGGACGCAAGCCTCTCTTCCGCCTGAGCGTACTCGGCTTGCAATTGTTGGAGGTATTCATTGCGCAAGGTCGAGATTTCACCCCGTATATCGGCAATGCCGCGCTCCATCCGAAGAATCTCGGACCGGCTGACATCGCCGGTCTCAAGAAGCGGACGGTTCATGTCGAGCTCCTGCTGCGCAAGGCTCTGCGTCGAATTGAGATTGGCAAGGCTCGCGCGCAGTGTTTCGCGTCGCCTGAGATAAAGCTGACGCTGGTTGGCGACGAATTCGGGATGGCCCTCCAGCCCGCCGGGAAACACGAGGGGCCGATCAAACAGCTCGGCTTCGATGCGCGCCATCCTCGCGGTCTCGGCGGCGACCGCCGCTTCGCTTTCTTCGACTGAGGCACGCAACTGCACTTCGTCGAGACGCACGAGGATCTCGCCCTTGGTGACGCGTTGGCCCTCGCGAACGTTGATCTCCGAGATAATGCCGCCTTCGGCGCTTTGGATCACCTGCGTGCGTCCGCTCGGTATGACCTCCGCCTGTGCGCGAGTGACCTGGTCAAGCTGGGCCCAGCGCGCCCAAACCACGAAGACAAGAACTGCGCACGCCGTAAGGCCGATGATGATCCGAGACATGCCGGAATTCTTCACATCAGGCTCCGACCGGGTTTGATGACAGAGGCTGCGCGGCGTTCGCATGGTTCGCGGCGAGTTTTTTCAGGACCTCATCGGTGGGGCCGTCGAGCGCTACCCTGCCATCCTGAAGCACGACAACGCGGGTGCTCAACGCCAGATTACGAAGACGGTGCGTCGCAAATACCAAGGTGCGGTCCGCGGTAAGGCGCCTTCCAAGCTCTGCCAGAATGCGCGCTTCCGAACCCTGATCGAGGTTGGCGGTGGGTTCGTCCAGCAGCCAGACGTCGGGATCGAGCACCATCAGACGCGCAAGGTTGGTCAGCATGCGCTGTCCGCCCGAAAGGCCCCGCCCGCCTTCGCTTATGGACAGGTCTACGCCGCGTGGATGGTTCGCCACCATCTGGTCGAGACCAACGGCCAGCAATGCAGCGATAAGCGCTTCATCGTTTACTGTACCGAGTCCCAGCTGCAGATTGTCCCGCAAGGTCCCGTCGAGCAGCCGGGTGTCCTGTGGCAGATAGGCGAGACGTTTGCGCAGAATGTCCGGAGCAATCTGGTGGATATCGAGCCCGCCCAATCGGATCGTTCCGCTGGTGGGCGCATAAAGTCCCGCCAATACCCGCAGCAAAGTCGATTTCCCCGCGCCGATCCCGCCGATCAGCGCGACGCGCTCGCCAGAGGCGATCGACAGCTGAGGAATGTCCAATCCTGCCCCGCCCCCATTCGGATACTCGAAGCGCAGATTCTCGACTCGGAAAGATGGTTCGATCCGTTCGGGCCGCAATGGCTGCAATGTGGCTCCCGCGTCCTGCGGCAAGGCCAGAAGCGCGTCGAGCGCCCGCAAGGCAGAGCGCGAATAGCTCCATTGAACGAGGAAGTTGGGCAGCTGCGTAATAAGCGGGCCGTTCACACGGCCGGCAAGGATCGTGCATGCGATGAGCGCACCCATCGTCATCAACCCTTCCGAAACGCGCACTGCCCCCCATGCCACGACCAGCACGTAAGTCAGCTGCTGCATTGTTGCGAAGACCGAACTCGCGAGCGACGACCAGCGCTTGACCGGATCCTCATGCCCGATGAGTTCTTCGTTGAGCGTCTTCCACCGCGCCTCCATCTCGGAGCGGCCACTGCTCGCCTTGACGATCTCGGCCGCATCGAGGGCTTCGACCAGCAATCCGTTCTTGCGATTGCCGCTTAGCTGGGCCCTGTCTGCATTGGTGCGGATCATCGCGGCGAAGACGGCGGCGAGACCCAGCGCAAGGGGGAGGGCGAGTAGCGGCACAAGCGCGATCTGTCCGCCGAGCCAACCGATTACGAGGATGAACAGCAATGCGAACGGGAGATCGGCGAGGAGGAATATCGAGGCTGACGAGAGGAGTCCGCGTACCTGCTCCCATCCTCGCAGTTGTGCAGCGATGGTGCCGATGCCGGCAGGTTTCGCGTCGAGCCGAACCCCCTGCATCCGGTCGAAGAATATCTGGGAAACCTCGCCATCGATCTTCGCCGCTTCACGCTCGACCATCAGCGCGCGGGCCGTACGCAACGCGAAATCCAGCAGAAGCGCGATCACAACTCCTACGGTGAGGACCCACAGCGTCGAGAAACCGGATCTGGGGATCACCCGGTCGTAGATCTGCATGGAGTAGAGCGAGGTCGCCAAGGCCAGCAGGTTGACCGTAACGGTCGCGAGGACGGCCGAGGCGAACATGCGCTTGCGTTGCCACAAAGCGTCCCGGACGATTGCCAGAGCGCCGCGTTCGTCTGCGCTTTCAGGATACAAGCCCGTCATTGCGACCTCGCGTACGGACTGGTCGGCAACCAACCACAGGACTGCAGATGGATTCGCGCCGAGGAAGTCATCGCGCTGGTCTCGGCTTCGATCAACGCTGCTCGCGCTGTCACAGCCTCGCGTACGGAGTTCATCACGTCGAGCCAGGTCCTGCGGCCAGCGACAAACTGCCGCAGGTACGATTGCGCAACGTTGAGGGAAGAACTGGCCGAGCGGGCACTACTGTCGATGCGGGACTTTGCGGTCCGGTTTTCGATGAGGGCGAGCGAAACCGCTTCGCGCAACTCGCGCTGAGCCGTTATCGCATCGAACTGACTTGCATCTCGGCGGGCCGCGGCCGCTTCGGCTAGCGAAAACGCCGACAACCCGCCGTTCGTCTGCGCTCGCAGCGCTACTCCGAATTGATCACCGCCAAATCGATCGCGTACATACTGCGCACCTAGCTGCGGCATTATCTCGGCTTTGCTGAGCTTCCGCTCAGCCTCTGCAAGAGCGACCATGGCATTCAGGCGCTTTACAGTAGGATTGCAGATCCCGGCATTTTCGATCGCCCGCTCTCCGACAGCGTGGTGGGCAATTCGGTCGTAGGTTGGGGGCACCACGTCCGCGCCGCTGATTCCGGACAGTTCCGAGAACCGCCGCTGTGCAATGCCGAGCTGAGTTCGAAGCAACGCCAGTTCCTGTTCCGTCTGCGCAGCGCGGGTGAGGGCGAGTTCGAGGTCGGTCCGCGGGCTGACCTCCTGCTCCACTCGGCGCCTCATCGATTCCACGAGCCGGCGATGTTCTTCGAGGCTTTCCTCGTAAATTTTGGTCAGCCGTGCCGTCCGCCCGATTTCGTAATACGCCTGGGCAAGTCGCCCAAGTATTTCGAACGAGACTTCCTCGAGCTGGGCATTGGCAACGGCACGGGCCGCAGTGCTGCGCTCGCCCGCTGCGGCGATACGTCCGCCCGTCCAGATTGGCTGGAACACCGTGATGTCGGGGCGAAGGGCCCCGAATTTGTCGTCGCGCGTTGCCACGGTTGCATCAACGCTTGGGAAACGCAGCCACCTGGCCGCTTCTATTTCATAATCAGCGGCGCGCACGTGGCTTCGTGATGCGCTAAGCGACGGATAGGTTGCGAGCGTTGCCGCAGCGGCGCGGGCCAAACTTTCGTCAATTCCCGGTGGCGTTTCCAGGCCGAGGATCTCACTAGCTTCGGGTTGCGATGGTGGCCCATAAACGGGCTCCTCGGCTCTCGCTGCTGAAGCGAGGTCGAAGGCAATGGCTGCCGCGGCGGCGAAAGAGAGAAACCTCCGATACCCCGAGTTCGTATTACCGAGACCATTGTCTCCGAACCCTGGATTCCCAGAGACACTCAGCAGCGCTGCACCTGAAATCTTCCCCCCCATCGGGCCCGTTCCTACTCGGCCATCTGCAGGTGCGCACCAAAAAAGTATGCCGAGCGAGCGATGAGCAGGAATTTGTACGAGTCGGCGAGAGCAATCGGTCCGCGCCACTGGGCCGGCGCGCTCAACCGATGACCTCGACGCAGCAGAGCCTGTGAAAAACCAACTTAAAGATGCATGCGGTAGTTTCTCCAACACTGGCGCTTTTACGTCTTGTTGAAAACAAAACTGTGCTAAGAAAGCTGGGACTTTGTCGCGCGGTCGGAGGCGTCGCGCGATTCTGGGGGGATCATAATGGACAAGTTGGACGCGGTGCGTGGTCACGGCGCGCTCGAAGAGTTTGCCGTGGAGGCTGGGGATACCGGGCAGTATCCCGCGAACGATCCTCTTCTGATGGATCAGGGTGAGCAAAACCTCGCAGTCGGCAATGCGCAAGCGCCCGTCGGGCAATCAGGAGATAACCCGAGCTTCGCCATGGCGAAGAAGCGCGATGCGGATGACGAGGAAGAAGAGGGTCAGGAGAACGACGCGTCGGAGACGCGTGAAGGCGGCGAGCAGGCATCCCAGGACGGACAATCGCAATCCTCTGATCAACCGGTCGATCCGCAAGCCGAAAATGCCGAAAGCGGAGATTCGCAAGTAGAGAGCGGATCGACCGGGGGAGCTTCTGGCGGTCTCGGAGGGCCCGCCTTGATCGGTGGCGGAATCGCCGGCTTGGGGCTCCTCAGCATCGTCCTGTCGAACGGTGGCGACGAGGATTCTGTGGCGCCTCCGCCGCCTCCGCCGAACCGGGCACCCACCGCTACCGCGGACACCGTTGCGGCGACCGAGGATGCCGGGGTGGTTGCCGGCACTGTTGCCGCTAACGACAGTGACCCTGACGGCGACACGCTGAGCTATACGCTTGATGCTGCGGTGGCGGGCCTGACGCTGAACGCGGATGGCAGCTACAGTTTCGATCCGAGCGATGCGGCCTATCAGGATCTGGGTGCCGGCGAGACCCGCGACGTGGTCGCAAGCTATACCGTGTCCGATGGCAACGGCGGTACTGCGAGCTCGACGCTGACCA
>NZ_JAEVFE010000016.1 GCF_016803135.1 Altererythrobacter sp. C41 | reverse complement strand
CCTATCTGGGGTGTGGGTGGGGAGTGGGGGCATCGCGCCTCCATTGGAATTGTCATTATTGAGGGCCGGGGGAGTTCCCCTCTCCCCGGCCCTCTCCCCTGAAGGGGAGAGGGAGTTAGAATGCCACTCTACCACACCGACGATCAGGCGATGCTTTCCGACACCGTGGGCCAGTTCATGGCCGAGGAAGGCTCGATCGCGAAGCACCTGCGCCACTGGCGCGACCGCAACTGCAAGGACGGCTTCGGCCACGGCCTGTGGAAGCAGTTCGCCGAAATGGGCTTCACCGGCATTCTCGTGGGCGAGGACGACGGCGGGCTCGGCATGGGCCATGTCGAGGCGGGGATCGTGCTCGAGGAAATCGGGCGCAACCTGACCCCTTCGCCGTTCCTCACGAGTTCGGTGCTCGCCGGAACCGCGCTCCGGCACGGAAGCGACGATATGCGCGCGCGCTGGCTGCCGGGCCTCGTCTCGGGCGAGAGCGTGTTCGCGGTCGCGATCGACGAGGGCGCCAAGCATCGACCCGAGCGGATCAGGACCCGGGCCGAGAAGTCGGGCAACGGCTTCCGCCTGTCGGGCCGCAAGGACTTCGTCGTCTATGGCGGCAGCGCGGACATGATCGTCGTCGCCGCGCGCACCTCGGGCGCGGACGACGAGGCCGAGGGCATCACGTTGTTCGCCGTGCCGAAGGATGTTTCCGGCATGACTCATGACGCCGTGCGCCTCGTCGACAGCTCGATGGCGACGCACACCACGTTCGACAATGTCGAACTCGATGGCGACGCGGTGATCGGCGAAGTCGACGGCGGGCGGGAGATCCTGAACAAGGTCCTGATGGCCGGACGCGTCGGCGCGGCGGCGGAAGGCGTCGGCGTCGCGCGCGGGGCGATGGACATGACCGTCGACTACCTCAAGCAGCGCAAGCAGTTCGGCAAGCTGATCGGCGAGTTCCAGGCGCTCCAGCACCGTGCCGCGCACCTCTATTCCGAAGTCGAGATCGCCCGCGCCGTCACGATCAAGGCGCAGCAGCTTCTCGATGCCGGAAGCGAGAAGGCGGACCTGATGGCCTCGGTCGCCAAGGCCAAGGTCGGCAAGGCGGCAGGCCTCGCGGTCAAGGAAGGCGTGCAGATGCACGGCGGCATCGGCATGACCGACGAATACGACATCGGCCTCTACATGAAGCGCGACCGCGCGCTCGCGGAGTTCATGGGCGACGCCTACTACCACGCCGGCCGCGTGGCGGAGATGTCAGGCTACTGATCAAATCTCCCCCTCCTCTTCAGAGGAGGGGGTCGGGGGGTGGTGGCGACGCGCCAGCGTCGCGCTTGCGGCAGGCACCACCCCGCTGCGACTAGGCTCAGCTTCGCTTCGCCAAGTCTCGCTGCCCTCCTCTAAAGAGGAGGGCGTTTTGGAAGGATGATTGCATGACCCTCAACGACCTCTTTAGCCTCGAAGGCCGGATCGCCCTCGTCACCGGCGGCAGCCGCGGGATCGGGCGGATGATCGTCGAAGGCTTCCTCGCCGCCGGGATCGAGCGGGTCTACATCACGGCCCGCAAGATCGACGAGATCGAGGCGACTTGCGCGGAACTGGGCGAGAAGGTCGTCGGTATCCAGGGCGACATCTCGACGATGGAAGGGATCGAGGCGCTGGTCGCGGAAGTGTCCGCCCGCGAGAGCCGGCTCGACATCCTCGTCAACAACGCCGGCGCGGCGTGGGGCGCGGACTACACCGAGTTCCCGGAAAGCGGCTGGGACAAGGTCATGGACCTCAATGTCAAGACACCGTTCTTCCTGACCCAAAGGCTGCACAAGCTGCTGACAGCGGCGGCGAGCCCGGAGCGGCCCGCCAAGGTGATCAACATCACCTCGGTCGACGGGCAGCGGGTGAACCCGTGGGAGACCTATTCCTACCAAGCCTCCAAGGCCGCGCTGATCCACCTCACGCGCCGCATGGCCGCGCGGCTGGTGAAGGACCACGTCTACGTCACCAGCCTGGCGCCGGGCGCCTTCCCCTCCAGCATGAACCGCGCCGCGCGCGACCAGGAGGAGAAGTCGGCTGCCGGCATTCCCAGCAAGCGGGTCGGCGACAAGTTCGACATGGGCGGCACCGCCGTCTATCTCGCCAGCCGCGCCGGCGACTACACGATCGGCGAGACGCTGACCGTCGACGGCGGCATCGTCAACGCGCACCTGCCGTCGCATTTCGCCGAGCCGGCGTGAACGCATCTTCCCCGTGTCGGGGAGGATTTTAGGACATCAACTCCCGTACGAAGCCGATCAGGCCCGTCTGGCGCGCGCGCTTCATGCGTTCGGCGTGGAGGATCGCGCGGACTTTCTCGAAGCAGACCTGCACGTCGTCGTTGACCACGACGTAGTCGTAGCCGTCCCAGTGGCTGATCTCGGCGCGGGCGCGTTCCATGCGGCCGTCGATCACGTCCTTGCTGTCGGTGCCGCGGTTCTGGAGCCGGCGGTGCAACTCGTCGAGGCTGGGCGGCAGGATGAACACGCGCGCGACGTCCTGCTCGTCCTTCTGGTAGAGCTGCTGGGTGCCTTGCCAGTCGATATCGAACAGGAAGTCCTGTCCGTCCTTCAGCCCGGCGCGGATATGGCCCTTGGGCGTGCCGTAACGGTACCCGAAGACCGGGGCCCATTCGTAGAAGTCGTCTTCCTGGATCATCCGGTCGAACGCGGCATCGTCGACGAAATGGTAATGGACGCCGTCGATCTCGCCGGGGCGCTTCGGTCGCGTGGTGGCCGAGACCGAGAGGCAGATCTCGTTATCGGCCTCGAGCAGCATGCGCGAGATCGTGGTCTTGCCCGCGCCCGAGGGCGAGGAGAGGATGAACATCAGTCCGCGGCGGTGAAGGGTGTCCTGGTCGGCCATGCGCGCTCATGCGCCAAGCGGCCGCGCGAAATCAAGCCCCCGCCGAAGGACGCGGCGGCAGGTCAGCCGCGCCGGGCCTTCTCGCGCAGTTTCCGGTCGCCCTCTCGCTGCGCCGCACGCCGGGACTGGCGCCGGTCGAGCAGCACTTTGGCCAGAATGCCGCCGCCGACCACGATGGCGCCGGGCACCGATCGGGTGGCGACCCGCGCCACCGCGTAGGAAGCCAGCGTCTCCACGATCGTGCGGTTGTCGACGATCTCCTTCGCCGTCGACTTGCCGTAGCGGTTGCGCAGCAGCCCCTTCTCGAGCCCGAGGCGGAGCATGCGTCCGCCGCTGCGGAGCAGGATGTCGTGGATCAGCAGATTGGTCGCGGGGTTCGGCGTGGGGCCGGCAACCTCGCGTCCGTTGCTCGCGTTCCCGGTGCGGATCGCAGGCTTGCGCTTCGTTCTGGCCATGGTCTCGCCCCTCGATGTTCGGCGGGCGCGAGGCCGGCCGGATTACTTCTTCCGGCCGAAATCGACCGTGACGACGTTGGAGCCGTCTTCACCATCGGAAACGGCCGGGCCTTCGCCGTGTTCCGGCGCATCGTTTTCCGCATCGTCGTGCGCCTCGGGCGCCATGTCGGCGACGCTGGCCTGGAACTGCAGTCCGAAATCGACCGCAGGATCGACGAAGGCGGTGATCGCTGCGAAGGGGATTTCCAGCTTGGCCGGGACCTGATTGAAGCTGAGGCCGACGCCGAAGCCGTCCTCGCGCACTTTCAGGTCCCAGAACTTGTTCTGGAGCACGATCGTCATCTCATCCGGAAACCGCTCGCGCAAATGCGTCGGGATCGACACGCCGGGCGCGTGGGTCTTGAAGGTGATGTAGAAGTGGTGGTTCCCCGGCAGGTCGCCGCCGGATCCTTCGATCTCGCCGAGCACGCGGCCGACCACGGCGCGCAGGGCTTCCTGCACGATCTCGTCGTAGGGGATCAGGCTATCGGGCGTATCGTCGCTCATACGCCCGCTTGGTGAAGCGGCTTCGCGCATCGGTCAAGCGCCAATGCTTGCGCCGCCGCAATCCTGGCGTATAGCGCCGCCATGCGCACCGGCAGGATCGAGCGAAAGACCGCGGAAACCGCGATCGAAGTCGAGGTCAACCTCGATGGAACGGGCACTTATGCGGTGTCGACGGGGATCGGGTTCCTCGACCATATGGTGGAGCAGTTCTCCCGCCATTCGCTGATCGACGTGACGATGAAGGTCGTGGGCGACCTGCACGTCGACCAGCACCACACGACGGAGGACAGCGCGATCGCGCTCGGGCAGGCGCTGGGCGAGGCGCTCGGCGACAAGGGCGGGATCGGCCGCTACGGCCAGGCCTACTCGCCGATGGACGAGACGCTGGCGCGCGTCGCGCTCGACATCTCGGGCCGGCCCTATCTCGTCTGGCGCGCGGGCTTCTCGCAGACGCAGCTCGGCGAGTGGGACACCGAACTGATCGAGCACTGGTTCCACTCGGTTTCGCAAGCCGCCGGGATCACGCTCCACGTCGAGCTGCTCTACGGCAGCAACAACCATCACATCTGCGAGGCGATCTACAAGGGCTTCGCCCGCGCCATGCGCCAGGCGGTCGAGATCGATCCGCGCAAGGGCGGCACCGTGCCGAGCACGAAGGGCATGCTCGGTGGCTGAGAAGACCGCGCTGATCGATTACGGCGCCGGCAATCTCCATTCGGTCGAAAACGCGCTCCGCAAGGTCGGCGCCTCGGTGGACGTAACCGCCGATCCCGACACGGTGCGCACGGCGGACCGGATCGTCCTCCCGGGCGTCGGCTCGTTCCGGGCCTGTGCCGAAGGGCTGCGGGCGATCCCGGGACTGGTCGAGGCGATGGAAGAGCGGGTCGAGGTCGGCGGTGCGCCGTTCCTCGGCGTGTGCGTCGGCATGCAGCTGATCGCCGACCGGGGGCTGGAGCATGGCACGACGCCGGGCCTCGGCTGGATCGCAGGCGAAGTGCGCGCGATCGAGCGGACCGACCCGGCGATCAAGGTGCCGCACATGGGCTGGAACGACGTTGCGCTCACCGCCCATGCCGGCTCCGTGCTGGAGGAGGGTGAAGCCTATTTCCTCCACTCCTTCCACTTCGCGGCGGAGAACCCGGCTGACATTGCCGCGATGACCGACCACGGCGGCGGCCTCGTCGCCGCGGTCGCACGGGGCAACGTGCTGGGCGTGCAGTTCCATCCCGAGAAGAGCCAGGCCTACGGCCTCGCGCTGCTCGCGCGCTTTCTGGAGTGGCGCCCATGATCGTTTTCCCCGCAATCGACCTCAAGGGCGGCCAGGTCGTGCGCCTCGCCGAAGGCGATATGGCGCGTGCCACCGTCTATGGCGACGATCCCGCGGCACAGGCCCTGCTGTTTTCCGCGGCCGGGGCGGAGCATCTGCACGTCGTCGATCTCGACGGCTCGTTCGCCGGCAAGGCCGAGAACCGCGAGGCGGTAGAGGCGATCGTCGCGGCCTTTCCCGGCTACGTCCAGCTCGGCGGCGGCATCCGCACGCGCGACGCGGTGGAGGGCTGGTTCGACCTCGGCGTGGCGCGGATCGTGATGGGCACTGCGGCGCTCAAGGACCCGCAGTTCGTCAAGGACATGGCGCGCGAGTTCGAGGGCGGGATCGTGGTCGCGGTCGACGCGAAGGACGGGATGGTCGCGACCGAGGGCTGGGCCGAAGTGTCCGACGTGCCCGTGGCCGATCTTGCGCGCCGGTTCGAGGACGCGGGGGTGGCCAGCGTGCTGTTCACGGACATCGGGCGCGACGGTCTGCTCAAGGGCTGCAACGTCGACGCGACGGTCGACCTTGCGCGCCGGGTCGACATCCCGGTCATCGCCAGCGGCGGGGTCAAGGGACTCGACGACATCCACCTCCTCGCGCTCCATGCGCACGAGGGGATCGAAGGCGTGATCACCGGCCGCGCGCTCTACGACGGGCGGCTCGATCTCGCGACGGCGATAGCCATGGCGGGGCGGACGTGATCGTTCGAGACGGACTCTCGACTTCGCCCTTCGGGCTCCGCTCGATCCCTCCTCAGGATGAGCGGATGAGGTTCGACACTTCCGCTCATCCTGAGGAGGGACTGAGTAGTTTGCGCAGCAAGCGTATCGAAGGCCCGTCTCGAAGGACGGGAGCACCGGCATGACCGTCCGCATCCGTGTCATCCCCTGCCTCGACGTGGCCGATGGCCGCGTGGTCAAGGGCGTCAACTTCGTCGACCTCAAGGACGCCGGCGATCCGGTCGAGCAGGCGCAGGCCTACGATGCGGCGGGGGCGGACGAGCTGTGCTTCCTCGACATCTCGGCCAGCCACGAAGGGCGCGGGACGCTGCTCGACATCGTGCGGCGCACGGCGGCGGTGTGCTTCATGCCCTTCACCGTCGGCGGCGGCGTCCGCACCGCGGATGATGCGCGCGCGCTGCTGCTGGCGGGGGCGGACAAGGTCGCGGTCAACAGCGCGGCGGTGGCGCGGCCCGAAGTGGTGGGCGAGATCGCGGCGCGCTTCGGCAGCCAGTGCTGCGTCGCCTCGGTCGATGCGCGGCGCGTCGGCGAGGGCCCTTCGACAAGCTCAGGATGGGAGGTCTTCACCCACGGCGGGCGGCGCGCCACCGGGATCGATGCGGTCGCGCACGCGGTCCGGCTCGCGGAGCTCGGCGCCGGGGAACTGCTCGTCACCTCGATGGACGGAGACGGCACCCAGGCCGGCTACGATCTGGCGCTGACCCGCGCGATTGCCGATGCCGTGCCCGTGCCGGTGGTCGCCAGCGGCGGCGTGGGCACGCTGCAGCATCTCGTCGAGGGCGTCACCGAAGGACACGCGAGCGCGGTCCTGGCCGCCTCGATCTTCCACTTCGGCACGCACACGATTGCCGAGGCGCACGACGCGCTGCGCGCCGCGGGTCTGCCGGCGCGCGGTTAACCGGGCCGATGCCGCAAGTGCCAATCCGGGACGGGCGCGAGGCCCGCCTTGCAATCGCGCCGCGATCGGCGCCTGGTCGCCCGACCATGCGCGCGCTCCCCTTCGCTCTCCTCGTCATCGCCGCTCCGGCCGAAGCCGCGGGAACGCCTTTGCCCGAGCCGTCGAACCTCGCGCTGTTCGGCCTCGGTCTCGCGGGCCTGGTGATCGGCCGCCGCATGGCGGCGCGCCGCAAGACTCCCGACAAGGATTGATCGACTCCAAGGATTGACCGGGCCGCGCGCCGTCCGCATGAGACGGCGCATGGACACGCTCCCGCGTCTCGAACGCATCATCGCCGAGCGGCGCAAGGCCGATCCGCAGGCAAGCTACGTTGCGCAGCTCCACGCCCGCGGCCTGCCCGTGATCGCGCGCAAGGTCGGCGAGGAAGCCGTCGAGGCGGCCGTGGCCGCATTGGCGGGCGAGCGCGAGGAACTGGTCGGCGAGGCGGCCGACCTGATCTTCCACCTCATGGTCCTGCTTTCCGCCAAGGACATTCCGCTGGACGAGGTGCTGACGGAGCTCGATCGGCGGGAGGGCGTGTCGGGACTGGACGAGAAAGCTTCAAGGAGCGGATAATGGCGATCGACGCGACGCAGCCCTACGACGACGACAATATCTTCGGGAAGATCCTGCGCGGCGAGATCCCCTCGACCAAGGTCTACGAGGACGAGTGGGCCTACGCGTTCGAGGACATCAACCCGCAGGCCAAGATCCATACCTTGGTGATTCCCAGGGGCCGCTACGTAAGCTGGGACGACTTCTCCGCGCACGCGAGCGCGGAGGAGATCGCCGGCTTCGTCCGCGCCGTCGGAAAAATCGCGCGCGAGAACGGACTGGTCGAGCCCGGATACCGCCTTCTGGCCAATGTCGGGCCACATGGAGGACAGGAAGTGCCCCACCTCCACGTCCACATATTCGGCGGCGAGCCGCTGGGGCGGATGATCGCGAAATAGCCACGACTGGCAGTTTCGGTTGCTAGGCGAGTCGGCGATCCGCTAAGGCCCCGGCGATCATGACGACGCGTCCTGTTCCTCCCGGCGGCCTGATCGATGGCACGCGTCACTTCTACGCCGTCCGCGTCTATTACGAGGACACCGATCTTTCGGGCGTCACCTACCATGCGAACTATCTGCGCTGGTTCGAACGCGCCCGATCGGATCTGCTGCGGCTGCTCGACATCGACCAGCGCGCAGCGGTCGAGGCGGGCGAGGGCGCCTATGCGGTGGCCGATCTCTCGATCCGCTACCTCCGCCCCGCGCGGCTCGACGATGACGTGCTGATCGAAACTCGCTGCACCGAAATGCGTTCTGCAAGCTGCCGGATGCATCAGCGTGCGCTGCGCGGCGACGAACTGCTGGCCGAAGCGGAGCTCAGAGTCGGCTTCGTCGCACCCGACGGGCGTCCGCGCCGGCAGCCGCTCGCCTGGCGCGAAGCTTTCAAACCCCTCCTCCCCATCGAAGAAGAAGCTCTATGATCCTGACGCAACTCGCGGCGGCAACGCCCAACCGGCTCGATCCGGTTCAACTGTTTCTCGATGCCGACATCGTGGTCCAGGTCGTGATGGTCGGACTGCTCGTTGCGAGCATCTGGACCTGGACGATCATCGTTTCGTTCAGCATGCGGATGGGCGGGATCCGCCGCCGCGCCGCCGCGTTCGAGGCGGACTTCTGGCGCACGGACGACTTCGACGGCTTCATGCAGCATCACGCCAAGCGCAACATTCCGATCGCGCGGATCGCCGGGGCCGGCATGTCCGAATGGCGCCGCTCGACCAAGGGCGGGGTCAAGGACCGCGAGGGCCTGCGCGAACGCGTCGCGCTGGCGATGGAAGGGCAGGTTGCGGAAGAGGCGGACGAGCTCGCTTCGCGCCTCAATTTCCTTGCCACGGTGGGCTCCGTCGCGCCCTTCGTCGGCCTGTTCGGTACCGTCTGGGGCATCATGAACAGCTTCTTTCAGATCGGTGCGCAGGAATCGAGCTCGCTCGCAGTCGTCGCGCCGGGCATTTCCGAGGCGCTGTTCGCGACCGCGATCGGCCTGTTCGCCGCCATTCCCGCGGTTATCGCCTACAACCGGTTCAGCCATACGGTGAACGCCTTCGAGGCGCGGCTGCAGCGCTTCGCCGACCGTTTCCACGCCAGCCTGAGCCGCGAACTGGAGCGCTTGTAATGGCGATGGGTCTCGCCCGTTCCGGCAAGCGCGGACGCGGCAGCCGCCGCACGCCGATGGCGGAAATCAACGTCACCCCGCTGGTCGACGTCATGCTGGTGCTGCTGATCATCTTCATGGTCACCGCCCCGATGCTGACCGCCGGGGTGCCCGTCGACCTGCCGGACAGCCGCGCCAATGCGCTGCCGCAGGAGCCGGAGCAGATCACCGTCTCGATCGTCGGCGACGGCACGATCTACCTCGACGAAGCCGCGCTCGCGCCGGGCGAACTGCCCGATCGGCTGGCCAATATCGGGCCGGGGCCCGACGGCAATCCGCCGCAAGTGACGCTGCGCGCCGACCGCACGCTCGACTACGGCCGCGTCATGGCGGTCATGGGTGAGCTGAACCGGGCCGGATTCAATCAGATCCAGCTGGTCACCCACGGTTCAGTTTCGGCTCCATAGCGCTGGTTACGATGGCTAGCGTCACTCTATCGCGTGAAGAAAGGGTCGGGCTCGGCATTGCCGTGGCGCTGCACGTTGCGCTGGTGGCGGTGCTGCTGTTCCAGCCGCAAGCAGCCGATCCGCCGGAGATTCCCGAGCGGATGACGGTCAGCTTCGCGGAGGACGTCGGGCCGGTCGCCGAGGCGCCGGACCCGGTGGCGGAGAGCCGCGCGGCGATCGCGCCCACCCTGAGTGAAGAGCCCGCTCCCGCTCCGGCGGTCGAGCCGCGACGTCCGGTCGAGGTCGAACGGCCCGCGCCGCCCGAACGTCCGCGCCCCCGCGCGACGACTGCCCCGCGCCGCGAGGCTGAACCACGCCGCGAGCCGACGCCGCGCCGCACCAGCCAGCCCGAGCGGCGCGAAACCGAGCGCAGCGGCGGCAGCCGCATCGGCAGCGATTTCCTCGCTGGTTCCGGATCGAGCTCCACCACCGAGGAAACGCGTATTCCCGCGAGCCGGATCGGGGCGAGCGCCCGCGCCTCGATCGTCCAGGCGATCATCCGCCAGATCAAGCCGCACTGGTCGGCCCCGCAGGGCGTCGATGCCGACAAGCTGGTGTCGATCCTCTCGTTCCGGCTCAACGAGGACGGGAGCCTTTCCGGCGCCCCGCGCGTAGTGGACCAGTCGGGCATCACGCCGGCCAACCGGCCGCAGGCCGCGCTCCACGCCGAACGCGCCGTCCGCGCGGTCCAACTGGCGGCACCGTTCGACTTGCCGCCCGAGTACTACAACGCCTGGAAGTCGATCGACGGCGCCAGATTCGACAGGAACCTTTCGCAATGAAACCGATCCTAGCCCTTCTGACACTCGCCCTCTTCGCCGCGCCTGCCGCGGCGCAGGACGCACAGCCGACCGCTTCGCAAGATCTCGGTGCCCCCGTCCCCACGGTGGGCGAGGTCGAGACGATCGAGCAGCAGGATGGCGGCCTGACCTTCACCGTCACTGACGAAAGCGAGTGGCAGGACCTCGGCATCGCGATCCCGGGTTTCGCGACCGATCGCGACACGCCGACGCCAGCCAACTCCTCGGGCACTGCGGCGCTGGGCAAGGAACTGGCCCGCGTGGTCTTCAACGACCTCAAGAACAACGGGCTGTTCAAGCCGGTCGGCCCCGATGCGCTGCCGCAGCCGACCTTCCCGCAGATCACCGCGCCCAACTGGCCGACCTGGTCGAGCCGCGGTGCCGAGATGCTGGTGCACGGCTACGTCCGCGCGCGGGCGGACAACAAGCTGACCGTCGGCTGCTACCTCTACGACATGGCGCTCAAGAGCGAGCTCGTGCGCGAAGGTTGGGTGGTCGAGCCCGCCGACTGGCGCCGGGCGGCGCACAAGTGCTCCGACCTCGTCTATTCGCGCCTGTCGGGCGAGGATCCCTTCTTCGACAGCCGCATCGCCTACATCGCGGAGACCGGCCCGAAGGGTAACCGGGTCAAGCGGCTCGCGATCATGGATTCGGACGGTGCGAACCACCGCTTCATCACCACCGGGCGCTCGACCGCGCTGACGCCGCGCTTCTCGCCCGACTACAGCAAGCTGCTCTATCTCTCCTATGTCGACGGCAATCCGCGGATCTACGTCTACGACATCGGCAGCGGCCGGCAGTCACTCGTGGCCGAAACCGGCAATCCCACGATCGCCCCGCGCTGGAGCCCGGACGGACGTTACATCCTCTATTCGATGGCAGTCGCGGGCAACACCGACATCTATCGCGTCCCGGCCGGGGGCGGGCAGAGCGTGCGGCTGACCGACGCGCCGGGCATCGACATCGGTGGCTCCTATTCGCCCGACGGCAGCCAGATCGTGTTCGAAAGCGACCGGTCGGGCGGGCAGCAGATCTACGTCATGAACGCGGACGGTTCGAACCAGCGCCGGATCTCGTTCTTCGGCGGGCGCGCTGCAACGCCCGAGTGGAGCCCGCGCGGCGACCAGATCGCCTTCACGCGCATCGCCGGCGACTTCAACATCGCGGTGATGAGCCCGAACGGCCGCAACATGCGCACGCTGACCGACGGCTGGCAGGACGAGGCACCGACCTGGAGTCCCAACGGCCGCATCATTCAGTTCTTCCGTACGGAACGCGGATCGGGCAAGGCTTCGCTCTGGCAGGTCGATCTCACCGGCCGCAACCTGCGGCGTCTGCCGACGCCGGTGGATGCATCGGACCCCGCCTGGGGACCGATTCTGCCCTGAATGCATTTGTGATTTTGTCGCCCGGGTCGCACCATTCGTCTTGGTATCTGAGGAAACGTCCATGAAACTACGCTTTGCAACCGTCGCCCTTCTCGCAGGAACCGTGGCCCTGGCTGCGTGCAAGAAGGAGCCGCCCGAATCGCTCCCGCCCGAGCCCGCCCCGACGACCTCGGCCCCGACGCCGACCGGCCCGACCGGCCCCGTCCTGGGCACGCAGGAGCATTTCGAGAATGCGGTGAACGGTCAGAACGTGATCTACTTCGACCTGGACCGGTACAACGTCGACAGTGCGGACATGGCCGCTCTGCAGACGCAGGCGCAGTACCTGGCGCAGTATCCGAACATCACGATCACGGTCGAAGGCCATGCCGACGAACGCGGCACGCGCGAATACAACCTCGCGCTGGGCGAGCGGCGCGCCAATTCGGCGAAGAACTACCTCGTCAGCCTGGGCGTGGCGGCCAATCGCATCCGCACGGTCAGCTACGGCAAGGAACGCCCGGCTGCGCTCGGCTCGAACGAGGCGGCATGGGCGCAGAACCGCCGTGCGGTGAGCGTCGTCGTCAACTGACGAAAACGTGGCGCGCCCCCGCATCGCCGGGGGCGCGCCCATTTCGATCATTCGATCGCGATGCCGACGGCAAGCGGCGCGATCTGCGCAGTGGGCGTGAGGCCGTCGGCCATGCCGCCTTGTCCCGCGACGAGCGCGAACAATGCCAGCGTCAGCGTGCATACCGTCGCGGAAAATGTAAGCTGTCTGCTCATCTCACGTTCTTTCGGAAGTTCCGTCGCGCGCTCCATAACGGCGCAAATGTGAACGCCATGTTGCGGTGCAACATTTTTGCCGGAACCCTTGTCGCGCGCCTTTCCAGGGCGGACAACGATCCCTAGACTAGAAGCGATGTCAGCCGGACCAACGACTTTACGAGGCTCAGCGTGAGCCGCGCCCGCCGATCGCTCGACTGGGGCTTCCCCCGCTGGCGCAGCTACGGCGCATCGCGCGAAGCGGTGACCGTGCGCCTGTGCGACCGGCACGGGTGCGAGGAACCCGGCGACTGCCCTGCGCCGAAGGCTCCCAACAGCCCCGACCGCTGGTATTTCTGCCAGCGCCACGCGGCCGAATACAATTCGAAGTGGGACTATTTCGAAGGGCTGGACAAGGCCGAGAAGGAAGCGCGCACCAAAGCCGAGCGCGCGGAAAGCGCCGGCTATGCCGAAGCGCAGCACTACGGCTGGGGCGGCAGCGGCGACGGGTCGCGCTCCGCCGACGAAATGCGCGCGCTCGATCTGCTCGGGCTGGAAAGCGATGCCGATTTTCCGGCGGTGAAGAAGGCCTACCGCAACCGCGCGAAGGAAGTGCACCCCGACGTCAAGCCGGGCGATGCCGAAGCCGCCAGACAGTTCCAGGCGCTGCAGGTAGCCTACGAGGTCCTCCGCCAGGCGGAAGAGCGGCGCGAGTGGAAGGGGTAGGGCGAGGCGTCCGCCTCGACACCCTTCAGCGGGCCTCGTCATCCCAGCGGAAGCTGGGATCGCTATCCGCAAATGCCGGACGTCGCTGCGCGCGATCCCAGCTTTCGCTGGGATGACGGCGGGCTTAGACCGCCGGAACCGCTAACCGCCGCGCCAGCGCCTCGGCCAGCCGATCGCCGAAGTCCGGACCCTGCTCGGGATAGAGGTAGGGTTCGATCAGTTCGGCCTCCATCACCGCCAGTTCGCCGCCGGGCAGCCGGACCATGTCGATCCGCGCGTAGAGCAGGTCGGTGAAGGGCAGGGCGGCCATGACCGCTTCGGCCGTGGCGAGATCGGCGGGTGCGGGATCGTAGCCGGCCTCGTGCCCGCCGAAGATCGACTGGATGCGGTACTCGCCCATCGCCGCGCGCTTGTTCACTCCGTGCGAGAAGCGGCCGTCGATGAAGACGAACGTGAATTCGCCTTCCTCGATGATGGCGGGCAGGAAGGGCTGGATCATTGCCGGGCGGCCCATGCGCCAGTCTGCCTCGGGCAAGGTGTCGCAGGTGAAGCTGTGCTGGCCCTCGCCGCCCGCGCCGACGCGGCGCTTCACCACCACGCGGTCGGCACCGAAATGCGCCAGGGCCGCTTCGATCTCCGCCCGCCCGGCGTCCTCGTGCCACAGCGTCGGCACTGTCGCCGCGCCGCGCCCGGCGAGCTCGGCGAGATAGCCCTTGTCGATGTTCCAGCGCACCACCTCGGGCGGATTGCAGACCCGAATCCCGCGCGCGGCCAGCGCATCGAGCCGCGCGAGGAATTCGGCGGCGCAGTCCTGATAGTCCCACGCCGTGCCGAGCAGCACGCTGCCGAGATCGGCGAACTCATCCAGCGGGGCGCGCCAGTCGATCTCGACCAGCTCCAGCCCGCGTGTCGCCAATGCTGGACGCAGCGCGGCGACCTCGAGATCGTGCTCGAACGCGTCGCCGCGCCGCGGTCCGGGGCCGGGCAGCGTGCCCGGGCAGGCGAGGAAGCCGACTTTCATCCGCGCGTCAGACCTGTTCGAGCGCCTGCTCGAAGTCCGAGATCAGATCGTCCGGATCCTCGATGCCGATCGAGATGCGCACCAGATTGTCGGTGATGCCGAGCGCGGCCTTGCGCGGTGCCGGGACCGAGAGGTGCGTCATCGAGGCCGGGTGGCTCGCCAGGGTCTCGGTGCCGCCGAGGCTGACCGCGAGCTTGGCGACCTTGAGCGCATCGAGGAAGCGGAAGCACTCGGCTTCGCCGCCTTCGATGAACACCGAGAAGGTCGATCCCGCGCCGGTGCAGTGCCGGTCGTAGATGTCCTTCTGCCGCGCATCTTCGATGAAGCCCAGGTAGCCGAGCCGCTCGACCTTGGGATGGCCGCGCAGAAACTCGCAGACCTTGGCCGCATTCTCGCCCGCGCGCTGCATGCGCAGCTCGACCGTTTCGAGCGAGCGCAGCAGCATCCACGCGGTGTTCGGATCGGCGATGCCGCCCATCGTGTTGCGCAGCGCGCGGACCGGGTCCATCCACTTCTTCGCGCCGGCGACGCTGCCCGCGACGAGGTCCGAATGGCCGCCGACGTACTTGGTCAGCGAATAGGCGACGATGTCCGCCCCGTTGTCGAGCGGGCGCTGCCACAGCGGGCCGAGGAAGGTGTTGTCGATCGCGATCGGGGTCACTTCCTTGTCGAGCGCAGCATCCCGCGCGTCGCGCACGGCCTCGACGTCGACCAGCGCATTGGTCGGATTGCCCGGGCTCTCGAGGTAGATCATCGCGACCTTGCCGCCCTGCTCGTCGGCTTGGGCTTTCGCTTCCGCGATCACTTCGTCCAGTTGTTCGCGCGTCGCGCCGGCGGGGAAGTCGACGTAAGTCACGCCGAACTTGGCGAGCACCTTGGCGACGAAGCCCTCGCTCGCGGCGTAGAGGGGGCCCGAATGGACGATCACGTCGCCGGCCGAGACGTAGGCGAGCATCAGGATGCAGATCGCGGTCATCCCGCTGGAGAACGACAGCGCGTCCTCCGCGCCGTCCCAGATGCTCAGGCGATCCTCGAGGATCTCCTGGTTGGGACCGTTGAAGCGCGAATAGACGAGGCCCTCCGCGCCGCCGGGGCGCAGGCCGGTGATGCCCTCGAAGTGGCGCTTGCCGGCCGCCGCGTTCTCGAACGCGAAAGTGCTGGTGAGAAAGATCGGCGGCTTGAGCGAGCCTTCGGACAGCGAAGGTTCGTAGCCGTGCCCCATCATCAGCGTGCTGGGCTTGAGCTTTCGCCCGTCGATCTTGGTGACTTCCGGCTTGGGATTGCGGCGCGGGGTGGGCTTGTCGGTGGAATCGATGGCGTCGGGCACGGAGGCCTCCTTCCTTTGCATCACGCTCCCAGGAAGGCAGGAGCTCGAATGGCTTGCCCGGCGGCGCCCGTTCCTAACCTCCGCAGGAACGCATCTCCGCCGGGTGCCGCGATGGCTTTGCGATTATCGCCGTGCAGACCGGTTTTCAACTCGCCCGAGCGTTCTTGCCGTTGGGAGTGGTTTCAGCCCGGCTCGACCGTGAACGATTCGATGTGCCAGCGCAGTTGCTCCGCGGTCGCGCCGGGAACGTCGTTGACCCGGCGCAGCACGGTGGTGCCGGTCAGCTTGCCGCCCTTGCTGCCGGTGATCGTGGTCGGAACTTCGTAGTAGAGCGAGCCGGCGGCGCCCTCCATCCGGCCCATGGGCACGGCAACGGTGATCTCGCCCAGGTCCTCGAACATCGCGGCGAACTCGGCATGGCCGATCCTGTCGCGCGCGGCGTCGCCCAGCATGGCGTAGGCCTGGCTGAAATCCTCGAACTCGATCGCGCGCGCGAAGTCGAGCAGGACCTTCCGTGCACCGGGCTCGCCCTTCTCGGCCTCCGGCACCAGCGGGGCCGCACCGACGTCCGGCAGAGCGGTCCCGGCCTCGCGCTCGCCCGGCGCGTCGGCCGCCGGGGAGGGGGCCGCCGGCGAGGGGATGGGCGATTCCGGCGCGATGACCTCGTCCGCGGAAGTCTCGCTGTCCCCGTTCGTCTGCCCGCAGCCCGCAAGGGCAAGCGCGATGCCGGCGGCGAGCATGGCGGAGTAGCGGCGGGCAGGGTGTGAAGGTTGCATGTTTCTCCCCAGAGGCTGCGTCTTCGACCAACCAGAGGGTACACCAGGAGTTCCATCATCGGAATGTCTGTCGCCATGCCGAACCGGCAGTTCAGGTGCCGCTAAACCACTTTGTGGCACGTTTCGGGGATGAACCGTGCTGCAATCGCCGTCGCCCTTCTCGCTGCCGTGCCGCTGGCCGCGCTCTCGAGTCCCGAGCCCTCCGCCGCGCGGGCGGCGCAGGAGCGTGCCTCGGAATGGCAGATCGGACCCATTCTGCGCGGCCGGAGCTACTCGCCCGGCATGCCGCGCTATGCCACCGATGCGGATGGCGAGACCTTCTTCGACATTCCCTGGCCGACGCCGCGCGAGGGGCACGTGCACTACGTGACGGTGCCCACCGGTTCGCTGACCGGAGCGCGCCGGATCGTGCTGCGCTACCGCATCGAGGGCGAGCGCGGCGTGCGCATCCTGCCGGAGGAAAACCCGCGGCAGAAGGCGACGCTGTCGCTCTACTTCCAGCGCGGCGGCGACAACTGGACGGCGAAGGGGCGCTACGCGACCTATCGCTGGTACGCGCCGGCCGCGATGATGGGGCCGCTCACGCCCGGCACGCACGAAGTCAGCGTGCCGCTCGATGCGAACTGGACGGCGGTGCAGGGCGCGAATCGCAACAGCGCGCCCGAAGCCTTCGCACGGGCGCTGGAAGATGCCTCGCGCGTCGGATTCGTTCTCGGATCGAGCGGCGGGCGCGGCCACGGCGTATTCGCCACCGCGCCCGCGCGCTTCACGATTCTCGATTTCTGGATAGAGTAGCGGCGAGGGCGCCGGCTTACCTGGGCGCCAGCACCATCAGCATCTGGCGGCCTTCGAGACGCGGGTAGGCCTCGACCTTCGCGATCTCTTCGACGTCGTCCTGCACGCGCCGCAGCAGGTCCATGCCGAGCTGCTGGTGCGCCATTTCGCGCCCGCGGAAGCGCAGGGTGACCTTCACCTTGTCGCCATGCTCGATGAACTTGTTCACGTTGCGCATCTTCACATCGTAGTCGTGATCGTCGATGTTCGGACGCATCTTTATCTCTTTGATTTCCTGCGTCTTCTGCGTCTTGCGCGCGGCGTTCGCCTTCTTCTGCGCCTCGTAGCGGTACTTGCCCACGTCGAGGAACTTGCAGACCGGCGGATCGGCGTTGGGCGAAACCTCGACGAGGTTCAGGCCGACGTCGGCCGCCTGCTCGATCGCTTCGCGGGTGTACATCACGCCCAGATTCTCGCCATTCTCATCGATGACGCGAACCTTGTCGGACTGGATCATGTTATCAAAGCGCGGGCCGCTCTTTACGGGCGGTTGCAATGTGCGCCGGGGGGGACGGGCTATGGGGCGGTCTCCTGTCTGCCGTTGTTTGGTGGCCCCATGTAGGCGGAATCGATGGGATTCGCTAGAGGCACCGCGAGAGGGGTTCCGGTCTCCCCGCGGGTGTTTCCATTATGCCGCGGCACGCCACAGCGGGAATTGGGCGAGCTTCCCGGCCAGAGGCAGCACTGCGTCGATCCGCGCGGCGGGCTGCATCGCGTCGCGGATCGCCGGATCGGCCGCGTTCATCCCGCCGGTCAGCGCGCCGAACGCCGGCAGGATCATCCGTCCGCCGCTGCCGTCTCCGCTCGCCACCACCGCGCAAGCGCGCCGGATATGGCGCTCGCGCACGGTGATCTGGAGGCGCGGGTGGTAGTGGCCCGACAGCTCGGGCTGCGTCTCGCCCGCGCGGGCCTGGTGGCGCAGAACGATCCCGGCCAGCTCGAGCTCCTCGGCGATCGTGCCGCCGCTGCGCGCTTCCATCGCCGGATCGTGGTTGCCGGTGATCCACACCCAGTCGGTCGCGCGGGTGAGCGCCGCCAGCATGCCCGCCGCGTGATCCTCCAGCCGCGTGCTGCCGTGGCTGTCGTGGAAGTTGTCGCCCAGCGTGTAGACGCGCCGCGCGCCCGTCTCGCGGATCGCCAGCGCGACCCGTTCCAGCGTCTCGCGGCTGTCGTAGGGCGGCAGCATCTGCCCGTGCCGCGCGTAGAAGCTCGCCTTCTCCAGATGCAGGTCGGCGACCAGCAGCGCCCGCTCGCGCGGCCAGTAGAGCGCGCGGCCTTGCGTGAGCGCGAACTCCTCGCCAGCGAACGAAAGGGGAACCATGGACCGCTCTTGCCGTAGCGGATTGGGCTTGGCAAGGGATTCGCACGATGACCGACTGGCAACCCCACACCGCCCGCGCGAAAGACTGGTTCGAGGACCTGCGCGACCGCATCTGCGCCGAATTCGAAGCGATCGAGCGCGAGGCGGGCTCGGACGCGGCGTTCGAGTACATCGCCTGGCAGCGCGAGGAGGAGGGCAATGCCGAGCCCGGCGGCGGCACCCGCGGGGTCATGAAGGGCAAGGTGTTCGAGAAGGTCGGGGTCAACGTCTCCACGGTCCACGGCCGCTTCGCGCCCGAGTTCGCGCGCACGATCCACGGCGCGGAGGAGAACCCTGAGTTCACCGCCACCGGCATCAGCCTGGTCGCCCACATGGCCAACCCGCATGTCCCCGCGGTGCATATGAACACCCGCTTCCTCACCACCGCGAAGGCCTGGTTCGGCGGCGGGGCGGACCTCAACCCGCCCATTCCCTACGAGGACGACACCGAGGCATTCCACGCCGCCTTCCGCGCCGCCTGCGCGGGCCACAATCCGACCTACTACGAACGCTTCAGGAAGTGGGCCGACGACTATTTCTTCATCCCTCACCGCGGCGTTCACCGCGGCGTGGGCGGGATCTTCTACGACCACCTCGAGTGTCCCGACGATGCCGCGTGGGAACGCAATTTCGCCTTTACGCAGGACGTCGGCCGCGCCTTCCTCGAGGTGTTCCCCAGGATCGTCCGCCGCCGGATGGACGCGGAGTTCACGCCCGAGGACAAGCGCCGCCAGCTAGAATGGCGCGGCCGCTATGCCGAGTTCAACCTCGTCTACGACCGCGGCACGCTGTTCGGCCTCAAGACCGGCGGCAACATCGACGCCATCCTGATGAGCCTCCCGCCCGAAGCGGTGTGGAGCTGAACTTCGCTCCGGCGCTTGGCACCACCCGCCGGCGCCGATATGCGAGCCTGATAACCGCCTTCCGGGAGAGACCCATGCGCCCCATCGCCGCCGCGCTTTCGCTGCTTCTTGCCACCACTGCCTGCACCACGATGGAGGGCGAACCCCCCGTCGCGTCCGCCGAGCGCATGGTCGCGCCGATCCTGACCACGCCCGATGCGGTCGACAGCTCGACTTTCGCGCAGCCGCAGATCGCGCGGGTGACGCATGTGGCGCTCGATCTCGCGCTCGATTTCGAACGCGACAGCGTCGGCGGCACGGCTACGCTCGACATCCTTGCACGGCCCGATGCCTCGCAGATCGTGCTCGATAGCGACGGCCTCCAGATCAGCCGCGTCACGGACGCGCGCGGCAACGAGCTCGACTTCGAGATCGGCGAGAGGGTCGAAGGCAAGGGAGCGCCGCTGACGATCACGATCGGCAACGCCCGCCATATCGTCATCGCCTATACCGCCAACCCGCAAGCCAGCGCGCTGCAGTGGCTCGATCCCGAGCAGACTGCGGGCGGCGAGCATCCGTTCCTGTTCAGCCAGGGCCAGGCGATCCACAACCGGAGCTGGATCCCGACGCAGGACAGCCCCGGTATCCGCCAGACCTGGGAAGCGCGGATCACCGCGCCCAAGCCGCTCGACGTGGTCATGTCGGGCATTCTCCAGGGCGAGCCGGAAGACCTCGGCAACGGCCGCCGCGCGTTCCGCTTCGTGATGGAGAAGCCGGTCGCGCCCTACCTGATCGCGATCGCCGCCGGCGACATCGACTTCCGCGCGATCGGCCCGCGCACCGGCGTCTGGGCCGAGCCGGCGATCCTCGAGCGCGCGCATTGGGAAGTCGCCGATACCGAAGACATGGTGGAGGAAGCCGAGGCGCTCTACGGCCCCTATCGCTGGGGCCGCTACGACATGATCGTCCTGCCGCCCGCGTTCCCCTTCGGCGGGATGGAGAACCCGGTCATGACCTTCCTGACCCCGACCTTCATCGCCGGGGACCGGAGCCTGACCGGCCTCGTCGCGCACGAGCTGGCACACTCGTGGTCGGGCAACCTTGTCACCAACGCGGTCTGGGCCGATAGCTGGCTCAACGAAGGGGTGACCTCCTACTTCGAGAACCGCATCATCGAGGAGATCTACGGCGAGAAGCGCGCCGAGCAGGAAGCGGCGCTGAGCTTCGCCGCGATCGAGGAGACGCTGGCCGAAGTCGGCGCCGACGCGCCCGGCACCGCGCTGCACCAGCCCGACGGCACCGACAGCGCGGGCAGCGCGATCGTCTACGACAAGGGCGCGGCCTTCCTGCGTACGCTGGAGCGCGAGGTCGGGCGCGAGCGCTTCGACGCCTGGCTGCGCCAGTGGTTCGACAACCACGCGTTCGAGCCCGCGACCTCGGCCATGATCTACGAGGACATGCGCAAGAACCTTGCCGGCAGCGAGGCGGAAGCCGAGCGGCTGCAGCTGCGCGAATGGATCTACGAGCCGGGCCTGCCCGCCAACGTCGCGCGGCCCGACCCGGCGGCCTTCGCGACCGTCGACGCGGCCGCGGCGGCCTACGGTGCGAACGGTACGATCCCGGCAGCCGCAGCGTGGCGGGCCTGGAGTTCGGCCGAGCGCCAGCGCTTCCTGCAGAAGCTGCCGCAGGAGCGTTCGGCGGAAGAGCTCGCGCAGCTCGACCGGCAGCTCGGGCTGGCCGGCACCGGCAACAACGAGGAGCTGTTCCTGTGGCTCGAACTGGCGCTCGCCAACCGCTACGAGCCCGCGGTGCCGAAGGCCGAGGCCTTCCTCGCCGAAGTCGGCCGTGCCAAGTTCGTCCGCCCGCTGTTCGTCACGCTGATGGAGGAAGGCGAGTGGGGCCAGCCGATCGCGCAGCGCATCTACGCCAAGACCCGTCCCAGCTATCACGCGGTGACCCGCGGGAGCGTGGACAAGGTCGTCGGCTGGAAGGGGTGACGGTCGGCCGCTGGGTAGAATAGGGGCGCGGCGGGGGAATTGCAGCGCCGAGCCTCCTTCCCACCCACCAGACGTGTCATCCCCGCGAAAGCGGGAATCCATCGGCTGACGGCGAACCCTGGATCCCCGCGTTCGCGGGGATGACAGGGGGAGGCGATAGAGCGGGTCTTCCTTCCGGTCATCTGCGTTTCCCCAGCGAATCCCGTCATCCCAGCGCAAGCTGGGATCGCTACCCGCCAGGTCGTACGGTGCTGCACGCGATCCCAGCGTTCGCTGGGATGACGGGGGGTGGGGGCAACGCTCCTCACCGTTTTACCAGCAAGCTTGACAAAACGAACCATATTGGTTAGGTGGCGCGTGCCTGATGCACCTCACGTCAGGCAACGAGGATCGGGGCAGGCGCCCAGTCGACGGTGCTTCGCCTCTCTTCCGCTGGCAGATCGGCGTTGCCGTTTCGCCAGCGGCGCGGCCGGTGCGGCTGGCGTGCGATGTGCAAGGCTCGGGTGTACCCCTCGAACGAGCCGGAAGCCTCGCTCCCTTCCGCCGGAAGCCGGGACATGGATGTTCGCGCTGTTCGCGTGCTGCCCTCACGAACCCGGCGATGCAGCCGGGCTCCCCGGGCCGCCGGTACACCGCGCGCTGGCGTGGCGGATCAGCCACGGGGCACGGGCGGACTTCTCGCGAGTCCCGGCCGTCTGCGCCCGCCAGTCCCGGACCCCAGGGATCGAACTAGGCCCACCGCGGCGGCGGCGGGCAAGCGGATCGTGCGCGGCGAACCTCACGCCGCGGCCCGTCCGCCGGTCGTTCGCAAGCAAACCGCCACCCGCCCGACCCCGCGCGCACGCCTCCTGGCATGCCG
>NZ_JAEVFE010000015.1 GCF_016803135.1 Altererythrobacter sp. C41 | reverse complement strand
AAAGCAATGGCCTGCTCCGCTACGCCCTACGGGCTCCGCTGCGCAGCCCATTGCTTCAACCGCGCTCATGCGCAAAACAACCGCCCGGCTCTAATCCCAGCTGGAGGAAAGCTGGGGGTCACGTCAACGCGATCAGCGCCGCGCACGATGGCGACATCCAGATGATCGACAGCACCTCCGTTCGCGCCCACCAGCAGGCCGCGACGGCAAAAAGGGGGGGCCGATCACTGTCTCGGTCGCTCCCGTGGCGGGCTCACGACCAAAATCCACGTTGTCGTCGACGCGCAGGGGCTCCCGATCCGGCTCAGCCTGACTGCTGGCCAAGCGCACGATGGGCAGGTTGCCGACGGACTACTCGACCACATTGGGCCGGATACGATCGTCTTGGCTGATAAGGCATATGACGCGGATCGTATCCGCGCTTCTATCCACGACAGAGGCGCCATGGCCAATATCCCGCCCAAGTCCAATCGGCGCTGGAAACCTACTTCAGTACGTGGCTGTATCGTCAGCGCAGCCTCGTCGAGCGGTTCTTCTCCAAGCTAAAGCACTTCCGTCGCATCGCCACTCGCTACGACAAGCTCGCCGAGAACTTCCTCGCCATGGTGAAACTCGCATCAATGCGACTGTGGCTGCGCGCTTATGAGTCTACAGCCTAGTCACAGTAAGATGGAATCCAGTCTGGGCGAGAATCGGGAAGCTTGAGGGAAGGGGTGGCGCTTTCAAGATGGGGCAGGGTGACATTTATCAGATCGAAGAAGAACCCGCGGTCGCAATTATTTCCGGCCCATAGATTAATAGTTTTCTTTTTATTCAGCCCATACATATAAAGGATGGTCGGAATACGGTTTTTCTTGTTTACTGCAACGCGATTATAGAACGTTTTCCACCCTGTGTCATTCCACCAGCTGGGATTGGCTCGAACCCGGTAACCCGCGCCCACGTTCCATCCTGGCGCGGCCCATACAACTGAATAGATTGGCTTGGATGTTTCCTTAAGGCCGCTCACCATCTCCTCGTAGTCTTTTCCAGAGGAGAGGTATGGATCGATGATCCATCCATCGGTGTCGAGTAGGTCAACTCCTTGAAAGTTCACGCGACCATTTCTCTTCGGAAGCACAATCCATTGTACGAATCTCTTATTGGGCGAGTGGCCTTTTGCGGACTTATATAGAGCGTTGAGGTATCTTATCTTTCCCATATTTAAGCTATTTTCTTCATCAAAGGATACCGCAGCAATGGGTATATCCTTCAGGCCATCGAGCATAGAATGAAGTTTTGGCTCTATTTTTTCAAACGGAGGGAGGGGGTCTAGTGATTTTCTCTGCCGTATACCACTCATGAACTCGAAATTCACTATCACATTGCTTGTCCTTGACAGCTTTTTAATTACGGTCACCTGATGTTCTGTGGGCTGTCCCGTGTAATAGCGAAAAACAACGAGAGGAAAGTGAGCTCCGACGTAGGGTTGCCAGTGTTTTTCCTCATGAGCATAAACCCCGAACACGGGTCGATTGCTCGCTTGAGCGCCAGTGGAAAGTACTAAGCTTAGTAATGCGAAGGATGCTGGCCTTAATACAGAGTAAACATAAGAAAGAACGAAATTCGACTGGATCATTTCAGCTCCATAGCAGCTCAAGGCGAGCGAATATCGCACTGTAAGCTGAGTCTTAAATGAACGCGGTGCGCCAAGCTTCGAACCCGCGCCAGAAGGACAATACAACCAATTGTACCGGCCCTTATAAGGGGCGCTCATAGCATCAGAAGCGCATTTGTGACGCATCATCATGGCGCCGATCCGGGTGATCAGCTATACGGAGAACGTCCAGCACCCGCGCGATCACCTCGTCCTGCTCGGTATCGGTCATGTCGCTGCCCGACGGAAGACATAGACCGTTCCAGAACAGTGCTTCGTCGAACCCGTGGCCGACATAGCGGCTGCCTGCGAACAGTGGCTGCAGGTGCATCGGCTTCCATAATGGGCGGCTTTCGATGCCTTGCTGAGCAAGTGCAAGCCGTACTTCCTCGCGGGTCACGCCGCAGAGTTCTGGGGCAAACGTCAATGTCGTCAGCCAGCGACTGCTGTAAGCGGCATCGGGTTCCGGCATAAAGCTGAGGCCATCGATCCCACCCAACGTCTCCGTGTAGCGTTTAAAAATTTCGCGGCGGCGCGTGACGCGGTCGTCGAGCACCTCAAGCTGACCGAGTCCAATTGCCGCAGGCACATTGCCCATGCGGTAATTGTAGCCATAAGTGCTGTGCTCGTAATGCGGCGCAGGATCGCGTGCCTGGGTTGACAGCATACGTGCTCGTTCAATCGCTTCCTTGTTGCGCGACACGAGCATTCCGCCACCCCCCGTGGTGATGATCTTGTTGCCATTGAAGGACAGGATCGAAAGATCTCCGCCGGTGCCGCATTTGCGTCCATTCCACGACGCACCAGCCGATTCGGCTGAATCGACAATCAACGGAACGCCATATTCCGCCGCTGCGGCCTCCAGCCGGTCGAGATCGCAGCTTTGGCCGTAGAGGTCGGTCGGGATGATCGCCCGAGGCAATCGGCCTTTGCTGGCGGCCTCCGCAAGCGCTTCTGCGAGCAAGTCTGCGTCGATCGTCCAGCTATTGGGCGAAAGATCAAAGAAGACCGGCGTCGCTCTTTCATAGAGGATCGGAAAGACGCCGCCCGCAAAAGTCATCGACGACACCCAGACCTCATCGCCAGGGCCGATGTCTTGCATGCGCAGGGCTAGGTGCAAAGCCGCGGATCCGCTCGACAGGCCGAGACAGTGCACGCCGTCACCGAGATAATCCGCGAAGCGCGCCTCGAACTCGGTCAGTTGAGGGCCGAGCGGTGCGATGAAATTGCTGGCGAACGCCTCATCGACATAGGCTTGTTCCTTACCCGACATATGCGGTCGTGAAAGCCAGATTCTTATACTCATTCGATCTCCACCCGATATCCGAACTTGGACAGTGTCGGTGCCATGATATCGAGCAGGCGTCGTCCCTGGCCCTCCTCGCCGAGCGAGCGTCGTCCCTGGCCAACCGATTTGCGTGATACCTTGGCGCAGGCCGAGGCGATCGCCGCATCATCGAGCCCTGCATTCAAAAAAGCGTCGATGCTAGCGATCTGCGCCTCTGGCGCGAAAGCCAGCTCCTCATAGGCCACGCGGTGGACGCGATCCGGTGGTAGGGCGGTAAGTCCGGCGTTGGCCTCCTCGACGCAGGACACCCATTGCCGCGCGCAAACCTCGTCGAGGGATAGGCTTTTCAAATCGTCCTGAATCCCCGGATATTGCGGCCCCCAGAAGGACAGATGGTCGCTCACACCGAGCATCATCGACACACGCGACTGCACGAAGCGTGCGCCGTAAGCAGGAATGTCGAGCAGCGGCGTGCTGCGCACCTTCGCCCAATAATAGGGGAGCGAGGGTAGTTCCATCTCCCCGCGCCACCGTTTTTGCGCCGAGGCTACTACGTCGATGCCGTCGCGTACGAGGAAGATGAAGTGTGCCTCGGGAAATGCCTTGGCTATGAAGGGAACGCGCAGCGAACTGGCGCAGGTTTTCTCGACCAGAAAGCGCGGCCTGCCGAATCGCTTCCAGGCCCTGACAAAGGCGTGGCGTAGGAACGTGACGGTGCCCGGCGTCGCCATGTGAGCGTCAAAGCGGTCATGCGGATGGGTGATATGTCCGTGACGCCAGATCGGATTGATCTCGTCGCAGTCCCAGGTCGCAAAGGGCGGCATACGGCATAGCGTGTCGCGCAGTATGTTCGTTCCCGATCGGGGCGCGCCGATGATAATCACCGGAACGAAATCTAATGCTGGCGTGACGTGTTGATTGATCATCGTAGCGCGCTCGCGACACAGTGTCCGGGGATAAATCGCATATTTTGGGTGCTAGTGCCTCGCGACATACAAGTATATCAAGTGATGCGGATGGGCCTTTGGTAGCGAAGTCGCGAACGGACAATTCGACAGGTGTGCGGGGCAATCCAAACGGCGACTGCAAGCGCTTCCCACTTCGCTCGTCAGCCATCGTCTTTGAAAGGGCGAAGCGGATCGACGCAGACAGACCTCAAAAGTCCCTTAACTAGCGATTGGCATCGCCGGTTGCGGGCGATCCGGAGCATATTCCGGCACCAACCTCGAAACGATGCCTACCGCCTCAAGAGCGTCACCTCGCTCACGGGCGATGTTATCCAGGAGCTTTAACTCGCGCTCGAGATCATTCCAGGACCACAAATCCTCTCGTGCCCTGAAGATACGAGGATGCTTGGTTTGCTCAGGGTTATTATCAATGAGCAGTTCCTCGTATAGCTTTTCACCCGGGCGCAGACCCGTTTCAACGATCTCGATGTCGCCCTCGGGATTGTTGGTATCGCGGACGGTTAGGCCTGACAGGTGGATCATGGAGCGTGCGAGATCCGCAATCCGCACCGGTTCGCCCATATCGAGGACAAAGACTTCTCCACCCTTTGCCATGGCACCGGCCTGAATGACCAACTGGGCGGCTTCGGGGATGGTCATGAAGTATCGCGTTATCTCGCGGTGCGTCAGCGTGATGGGGCCGCCTTCACGGATCTGCCGTTGAAACCGCGGAACTACGGACCCGCTCGATCCCAGGACATTCCCGAACCTCACCATGCTGAATATGGTCTGGCCGCGTCCTTTTCCGCGCAACTCCGCTCGCGCTTGCAAGACGAGCTCACAGATACGCTTGGATGCCCCCATAATATTGGTCGGCCGAACGGCCTTGTCCGTACTGATCAGGACAAAGTGCTGCACCTGTGCTTCTTCCGCGGCAATACACGCATTCAATGTGCCAAATATGTTGTTGCGGAGGCCGGCGAGCGGATTGCTCTCCACCAACGGTACATGTTTATATGCAGCGGCGTGGAAGACCGTGTCGGGCCGCGCATGATCAAATATACGCTGCATTGCAGGGCGATCGCATACGTCCCCCAGAATAGGCACAATGGTAGTAGATATATCGGACGCCTCCGCAAGCGCCTCAAGCTCCGAGCGGATGTCATAAAGCGCGTACTCTGAGCGTTCCAACAGAAGGATCTGTGTGGGGCGGGCCCGTAATATCTGACGGCAAAGTTCACTGCCGATCGACCCACCCGCGCCGGTCACCATCACACGTTTTCCGGTAATGGTCTTGCCCATTAGCAACTCATTGGGACGCACGGAGTCACGCCCGAGCAGATCGTCGATTGATACTTCCCGCAGGTCGCTGAACGACACTTTGCCGTCGATTAGATTACCGACACTGGGCAAAGAGCGAACCGCAACACGGTATTCTTGCAGCGCTTCGATGATCGCCTTCCGACGTGATCGTGCCGCGCCTGGCAGCGCGAGAAGCACCTCATCGATCTCACCGTTTCCGAGGAGCGAGTCGAGCGTTGTCGAAGGATGAACAGTGATGCCGTCCAACTGCTGCCCTCCCAAGCGCAGATCGTCGTCGATGAAAGCCGCAACTCGCACATGAGCTTCGTGCCGGAGCGAGAGCGCTAGCTGCTGCCCAGCACTCCCCGCGCCGTAGATAGCCACCACCCGCCGGGCGCTATCGGAATAATAGCCGTTAACGATATCAATCAGTATGAAACGAATTGTCAGGCGGCTTACCGCCATCAGCGCGAGAAATACGATTGGCTGAATCAAGGCGACCGTACGGGGGATTCCGGCAAAGCTATTTGCCAGAAAGAGCGCACTCATCGGAATGGTATAGGCAATAACCGCCGTTCCCAGGCGCGCCATGGCTCGGGCACCCGAGAAGCGTATGATGGAGCGGTATATTCCGCGCCAAATGGCGACCGGATACCACAAAGCCAGCGCCGCACCCGACACAAGAAGAAAGCTCGTTTCAACGCGATAGAATTCACCGAGGCGAAGAGAAAAGGCAATCCACACCGCAATTATGCATAACGCGCCGTCGGTAAGCGCAATGATGAGTTGCCGCAAACGGCGAGGCATTGCCCCAACACGCCCAAACGCGGATACAATGCCGTTGCCCAGTTTTTGCCGCAGCATCAATGGTCCCTGTCGAAGCGAGTTCGATTTCATTCCCGATCAGCCCAGTCGCTCTTAGCATTATATTGTGACAGTTGCCCCTCCGCCGGCCCCAAGAAAAATTGGGCTGAGCTCGGAACTCACCACGACATACGTAATCTACCGAGTTCAGCAATTCCTAGGCAGGAGAGCCGCGATGGTATGTGGCGGCCACACGTTCAGGCGAGATCGCGGCTGCCAACAAGCGAAAATATCATATGTAAGCTCCATTCATATCTTAGTTGCCGACTATCGGCCGGACCCAATTATCCCAAGCTCACTACTCCCGCGGAGAGGGGAGGTTCCCTGTCCCTTTGTATGGAAGACGTAAAGCCAATACCTCTCATCCCCGCACCCCATTGCCACCCCTCAGACCGCACCCTATGTCGCTGCCGATGGAAATCGGCTCCTTCTTCATGGCGCTGGCAGCGCAGGCCGATCCATGGATCGTGCGTATCGCGGCCGAGTGGATCGGGTGGAAGCTCTGGCTCTCCAACTGGACCGGTGTGAGTCACTCCATCTTGCACGCCTATTTCGGGCTGCTGCTGCAGATCCTCGCTGCCGCCTTTGCGCGTCGCGGGCTGGCGAGCGCCTGGCCATGGCTGTTCGTGTTCGTGCTCGAGATCGGCAACGAGCTGCTCGATTGGTCGCGGGCGCTGACTTATGGCACGGCCGGTGAGGCGCTGGTGCGCGAGACGATCTCGGACATCCTGTTCACCATGGTGCTGCCGACCGTCCTGCTCGTCCTCGCGCGCAGCTTTCCGCGGCTCGGCCCCGGCGAGCGGACCTTGCCGGTCGCCGAGGCCTGCGAGAGCGACTAGCCCTACCGGTCCAGCGCGATATCCGGTGCGTCTTCCTGTTTCATGCCGACCACGTGGTAGCCCGCGTCGACGTGGTGCGTCTCGCCGGTGACGCCGGAGGAGAGGTCGGACAGGAAATAGAGTCCCGATCCGCCGACATCCTCGATCGTGACGTTGCGGCGCAGGGGCGAGTTCAGTTCGTTCCACTTGAGGATGTAGCGGAAGTCGCCGATTCCGCTCGCCGCCAGGGTCTTGATCGGGCCGGCGCTGATCGCGTTCACGCGGATATTGTCGGGGCCGAGGTCGTTGGCGAGGTACTGCACGCTGGTCTCTAGCGCGGCCTTGGCGACGCCCATGACGTTGTAGTGCGGGATGACCTTTTCCGCGCCATAGTAGGTCAGCGTCAGGATGCTGCCGCCGTTCGGCATCATCGCCGCGGCGCGCTTGGCCACCGCGACCAGGCTGTAGGCGGAGATGTTCATCGTCATTAGGAAATTGTCGAGGCTGGTGTCGAGGTATTTTCCGCGCAACTCGTTCTTGTCCGAGAAGCCGATCGCATGGACGACGAAGTCGATCGTCTCCCAGCGGGCCTTCAAGGTCTCGAACGCGCTGTCGAGCGCGGCCATTTCCGACACGTCGCATTCGAAGACGAAGTCCGAACCGAGCTGCTCCGCCAGCGGCTTCACGCGCTTCGCCAGCGCCTCGCCCTGATAGGTGAATGCCAGTTCCGCTCCGTGCTCGCGCAGCTTCTGCGCGATGCCCCAGGCCAGCGACTTGTCGTTCGCGAGACCCATGATCAGCCCGCGCTTGCCAGCCATCAACCCGCTCATGCCGTTTCCTTTTTCTGCTCTTCTGCCAAGGCGCGTTCCTTTTCCGCCGCCGCGCGGCGCGCCGCCGCCCGCCTGCGATCGTCCGCCTGGCCGATGCGGTTCTCCTCTTCTTCGGGAGTCTCGGCCATGGCGGCGTTGAGTTCGGCGCCGATAACCATCCCTAAGCCGACGAGGTAGAAAAAGAAAAGCGCGATCATGATGCCGGCGAGGCTGCCGTAGGTCAGATCGTAGCTGAAGAAGCGGCGGATCAGCGGCGGCAGGGCGACGGTTACCGCCACCCACCATAGGGTCGTCGCCAGCGCGCCCGGCCACTTGGGATAGCGCCGCTCGCGATAGGCGCTCGGGGTCAGCGTCAGGAACAGCAGGTAGAGCGATCCAAACAGGCCGAACGCCGGGATCAGCCGCGAGAGCTGCAATTGCGAGATCACGTGCGACAGCCACGGGAGATAGGCGTCGATCACTTCCTGCGCGGCGCCGATCACCACTTGCGCGATCAGCGACAGCATCAGCAGGACCACCGCCGCCACGATCACCCCGGCGGAGAGCAGGCGGTATTTCCAGAACGCTTCCGTCGCCGCCGTGCCATAGGCCCGGCGCAGGATGTCGCGGATCGTCTCGATCAGGCTCGACACCGTCCACAGCGCGACGAGCCCCCCGACCCATAGCAGCCAGCCGCTGCGGGCCTCGACCACCCGGCGCGCGACCGGTTCGATCACGTTGCCGACGATCGGCGGCAGGGCATAGAGTACCGCATCGATCGTCGCCGCGCGCTCGCTTTCCTCGCCGATGAACGAGAAGATCGCCGCGCCGAGGATGAAGAAGGGGAAGATCGCCAGCATCGCCATATAGGCGAGATTGCCGGCGTGGATGAAACCGTCGTTGTAGGTGCCGATGAGCACGCGCTTGGCGACCTCGAACGCACGCGTGCCGGGGCCGACGTGCTGGGCCACGCGCTTGCGCAGGCCCAGGCTTTCCTCGATCGCCTCCTTGCGCCGCTCCTCGGGCGAAAGCGTGTGGACCACGCGTTCCTGGGGTTGGGGAAGGTCCTTCTCGCTCATAGGCCCGTTCGGTTGGCGGGAGCTCCGATCAGACCCCCAGGTCGGCGCGCGGATTGCCCCCGTCCTGCCAACCTTCGAGCCGTTTGGCCAGTTCCGACACGTCCGCGGGCAGCGCGATTTCAAGCCGCACGAGCTGGTCGCCGCGCTGGCCCGACTTGGCCGAGAAGCCCTTGCCCTTGAGGCGCATCGTGGTGCCGCCGCTGGTGCCTGGCCTGATCGTCAGCATGACCGGGCCGTCGACCGTAGGACAGCGGACCTTGGCGCCGTTCACCGCCTCGTCCAGCGTGATGGGCAGGTCCATGCGCACGTCGTCGCCCTCGCGGCGGAAGACCTTGTGGCGGTCGATCGAAATCGTGACGATCCCGTCGCCCGCGCCGCCCGGTCCCTGCTCGCCCTTGCCCTTGAGGCGCATCTGCGTGCCGTCCTCGACCCCGGCGGGCAACTTGAGGTCGATGGTCTTGCCGTCGGCGAGCGTGATGCGCTGGTCCTTGCGCGCCGCGGCATCGACGAAGGGCACGCGCAGGCGGTAGGCGATGTCCGCACCCTTGCGCGGCGGGGGCGGGCGGCGCTGCTGGCCGAAGCCGCCGCCCATGCCGCCCGATCGCCGCGCGCCCCCCATGCCGCCGAACAGTCCTTCGAAGATGTCGCCCAGGTCGACGCCCTCGTCGGCAAATCCCTGGAAGTCCTCCGCACGGAAACCGCGCTGGCCGCGGCCCGCGCCGCCGGAAAATCCGCCGCCGCCCATGCCGGCGAAGGGATTGGCCGGATTGCCGTCCGCGTCGATCTCGCCGCGGTCGAAGCGGGCGCGCTTGTCCTTGTCGCTGAGCAGGTCGTAGGCCTGTGTCACTTGCGAGAAGCGCTCGGCCGCCTTCGGATTGTCCTTGTTACGATCCGGGTGCAGCTCCTTGGCGAGCTTGCGGTAGGCGCTCTTGATGTCCTTCTCGGTCGCGTTGCGCGAGACGCCCAGCGTTGCATAGGGATCGGCCATGGCGTGTTAGCTAGGTGCAACAGTCTCGCCGCGCAAGCGGCGTCGCGGTGGGGAGAGGCTTTCCTCCACGCATCCCGCGCGATAGGGCGGGGCGTATTGGCGGGCCTTGCGGTCCGGCCGCTTTGAAAAGTCACAGCCACGTGCGATCTTTGCGCCGGAAGCCGGCGGAGCGTGTCGCACGTGTCAACACTCAGTCAGGAACGTCCGGTGAAAGCTGAACAGACTGCCCTTTCCGACAGCGACCCTCTGGCCCTGTTCGACGCATGGCTGGCGGAGGCGCGGGAGACCGAGCCGAACGACGCCAACGCCATGGCGCTCGCCACCGCCACACCGGATGGCGCGCCTTCGGTTCGCATGGTTCTGCTCAAGGGGCACGGGGCGGGCGGCTTCACCTTCTTCACCAATGCCCGGAGCCGCAAGGGGCAGGAAATCCGCGCCAATGCCCAGGCCGCGCTCCTCTTCCACTGGAAGAGCCTGCGGCGCCAGATCCGCATCGAGGGGCCCCTGATGGAAGTGAGCGCGGCCGAGGCCGACGCCTATTTCCGGTCGCGCCCCTTCGTCAGCCAGCTCGGTTCGGCCGCAAGCGATCAGTCGCGCCCGCTCGACAGCCGTGCGACTTACGTCGCGCGGGTCGAGGCGCTGGAGGACGCGTGCAAGGCGTCGGGCGAAGTGCCGCGGCCGCCGCACTGGACGGGGTTCACCCTGCGGCCGCAGCGGATCGAGTTCTGGCTCGACCGCCCCAATCGCCTCCACGACCGCCGCCTCTTCACCCGCGAGGGCGAGGGCTGGTCGAGCACGCTGCTCTACCCGTGAGCGCCCACGCCGCCCCCGACGAACGCGCCGCGCTGACCCGCAGCGCCGCCTATGCCTCGATCGCGACGGCGCTGTTCCTGGCCGTGCTCAAGGGTTGGGCGACCTGGCGCACCGGCTCGAGCGCGATGCTCGGCAGCCTGGCCGACACCGCGCTCGACCTCGTCGCCAGCCTCGCCACGCTTGCCGGCGTGTGGGTCGCGGCGCAGCCGGCGGACGAGGAGCACCGCTTCGGCCACGGCAAGGCCGAGGCGTTCGCGGCGGTGTTCCAGGTCATGCTGATCGCGCTCTCCGCCTCGGGCATCGCGTTCCGGGCGGTCTCGCACCTGATCGAGGGCGGCGAGACCGCGGCGGCGGAGGAGGGGATCGCGGTCTCGCTGCTGGCGATCCTCGCGACCTTCGCCTTGCTGGCCTGGCAGCGCCACGTGATCCGCCGCACGGGCAGCCTCGCGGTCCGCACCGACAACGTCCACTACCAGTCAGACCTGCTGCTCAACCTCGCGGTCATCGCCGCGCTCGTGCTCGACCAGTATCTCGGCTTCTCACGCGCGGACCCCCTGTTCGGGCTCGCGATCGCCGCCTGGCTGCTGTGGGGCGCCTGGCGCGCGGGGAGCGAGGCGATCGACCAGATCATGGACCGGGAATGGCCGGAGGATAAGCGCCAGCGCTTCGTCGAACGCGCCGCCCGCCATCCGGAACTGACCAACCTCCACGATCTTCGCACTCGCACGAGCGGCACGCGCGATTTTGTTCAATTTCACGTCGACCTCCCCGGCACCATGACCGTCGCTCAGGCGCATGCGATCATCGAGCGGGTGGAAGACGACTTGTGCCGCCACTTTCCGGAGATGGAGCTGCTGATCCACATCGATCCGCAGGGCCACGTGGACGAGCCGGACAATCCGCTCGCCGAAACCGACGAATTCGAGAAGCTGGACAAGGACGTGCCATGAAACTGCCCTACTGGCATGTCGATGCCTTCGCCGACCGGCCGTTCGCCGGCAATCAGGCCGCGGTCATGCCGCTGGACGAATGGCTGCCCGATCACGTGCTGCAGGCGATCGGGGAGGAGAACAACTTCGCCGAGACGGCCTTCGTCGTGCCCGATGAAAGCGGTGCGGCGGATTGGGAGCTGCGCTGGTTCACCCCGGCCTGCGAGATCCGGCTTTGCGGCCACGCCACGCTCGCCAGTGGCCACGTGCTGCTCGAGCGCGACGGGGGCGAGCGGGTAACGTTCCGCACCCGCAAGGCAGGGCTGCTGGAGGTGCGGCGCAGCGATGCGGGCTACGAGCTTGCGCTGCCCGTGATCCCGACCGAACGCTCCGACTGGCCCGAGGCGGCGGCGCTGCTCGGCGCGCGGCCGCAGGAGATCTGGCGCAGTTCCGACCGCTACGGCATCTATCTGTTCGGCAGCGAGGACGAAGTGCGTGCGCTCACGCCCGACCTGCGCGGTCTCGGGGCGCTGGGGGACGATCAGTTCATCTGCACCGCCCCCGGGCGGGCCGTCGACGTGGTGAGCCGCGTCTTCGTGCCCGGCGGCGGGGTCGACGAGGATAGCGTCACCGGCTCCGCCCACGCGGCGCTCACGCCGTTCTGGACCGCCCGCCTGGGGCGCGAGAGCTTCACCGCACACCAGGCCTCCCGCCGCGGCGGCGACCTCACCTGCCGCCTCGAAGCCGACCGCGCCTGGCTCGGCGGCCCCTGCGTAACGGTGGTGGAGGGGACGTTCCACCTGGAGGCCTGAGTGCCGCGCCGGCTCAGGTCGCCGGATAGAGCTCCACGATATCGGCAAGCTCCTGCAGCATCGCCTTGCGCTCCTCGGCATCCGAATGGCCGAGGCGGACCACGGTCAGCCTCTGCTCGGGCGAAACGAGGACGTACTGCCCCATGTGGCCGATCGCGGCGAACATCGTTTCTGGCGCGCGATCCGGGAAAAGCGGGTGGTCCTTGCTCCCGCTCTCGCGCTCAAGCGGACGATTGAGCCAGATCTGCATGCCGTAGTGCGGGCTGCGCGGGCTCGGCGTCGTCATCGCCTCGATCCACTTGCGCGGGACGAGCTGGATGCCGCGGTAGGAGCCCTTGTTGCGCAGGAAATCGCCGAACCGCGCCCAGTCCCGCGCATTGCCGTGGATCAGACTGCCGCCGATCAGCGTGCCGCTGGCATCGAACTCCGGCACCATCGAATCCATGCCCAGCGGCCCGAACAGCCGCGTCTGGAGATAGTCCGCGACGGCGCGCCGCCGCACCTCGGGGTCGTCGCGGCGAGAGAGAGCGCGGGCTGCGATATCGGCCAGGATCACGCTGGTAGCGGAGGAGTACTCGAACTCCCGCCCCGGCTCGGCCTCGAGCGGCTGGCTCTCCGCCCAGTCGGCCATGTCGTCGCGCCCGTCGAGGAACAGCATCCGCACTTCGGACGATTCGTAAGGCGGATCACCCCCTTCGGTATGGCGCAGGCCGCTGCGCATCTGGAGAAGCTGGCGCAGCGTGATCTCGCCGCGCGGATCGCCCGGGCGCTGCCAGCGGGGCACGGGTGGCGAATCGTCGAGCGCGAGTCGGCCGTCTGCGACCAGCATGCCGATCATCACCGCGGTCACCGTCTTGGCCATCGACCAGCTGACGAAACGAGTGTCCTCGTCATAACCGGGCGCATAGCGTTCGGCCGCGATCTCGCCGCCGTGCATCACGATCAGCGCACGCGTTTCGCCAAGCCCCTCCTTGACGAACAGATCGTCCACCCGGCGTGCGAGCTGCTTGGTCGGAGCGCCGGGATTTTCGGTGACGGCGGCCAGCGCCTCCTCGGTCAGCGGCTCCGGCACGGGCGCTGCGTCGCTGCACGAGAGCAGGACTGGCAGCAAGGCGAGGCAGGCGATAAGGGGGGCGGGCCGCAGGCGCATGCGGCGTTCCCTCGCGCAGCATGGCAGGCTTGGCAATGGCAAAATCCCCACCCCGCAAAGGCCCGCCGCGCCGCCGCCGCTGGCCGCTGGCGCTGGCGGTCGTGGCCCTGATCGCGGCTGGGTTCGCCTGGTACTTCCGCGCGCCGATCACCGGCTACTCGCAGACTGCCGCTGCCTATTCGGCCCGCGTCGCCTGCTCGTGCCGCTATCTCGGTGGACGCAGCCTGGAAGACTGCGAGAAGGACAAGCTGGCCGGCATGGAACTCGTCATCCTGAGCGAGGATACCGAAGCCAAGAGCGTCACCGCCCGCTTCCCCCTCCTCGCCAACGAAACCGCCACCCTGCGCGACGGCTACGGCTGCGTGCTGGAGCCGTGGGAGGGGTAGCGACGGGCCTAGGCGGGCGCGCCTTCCGTCGAATCGATCCATCCGCCGCCCACGACGCGTTCGCCGGCGTAGATCACGGCGGCCTGGCCCGGGGCGACGCCGTATTCCGGGCTGGCGAAGCGGATCGTGCATGGGGCGCCTTCACCGAGCGTGCCTTCGATGGTGACCGGGACCGGCTTGGCGAGGGAGCGGACCTTGGCCGTCAGCGGGGTCTGCGGCAGCGGGCCGATGCGGTTGGTTTCGATCAGCCGGGCCGCGGTGACCGCGAGCATATGCCGCGGGCCGACTTTGACGGTGCGGCTTTCCGCGTCGATCCCGACGACATAGAGCGGTTCTGCCTGGCCGCCGATCTCGAGGCCTTTGCGCTGGCCGACGGTGTAGTGGACGATGCCCCGATGCGTGCCGAGCGTCTCGCCGGTGGCGGCATGGACGATCGGCCCGGTTTCGCCGCCTTCGGGGCGCAGTGCCTTGACGATCCTGGCATAGTCGCCGTCGGGCACGAAGCAGATGTCCTGGCTGTCGGGCTTGGCCGCGTTGCGCAGGCCGGCGGCTTCGGCAAGGCGGCGCACGTCGCTCTTCGGCAGGCCGCCGAGCGGGAAGCGCAGGAAATCGAGCTGGTCCTCGGTCGTCGCATAGAGGAAGTACGACTGGTCGCGCGCCGGATCGAGCGCGCGGTGGAGTTCGGGACCTTCGGCGCCCATGATCCGTCGGACGTAGTGGCCGGTCGCCAGGCAGTCGGCGCCGAGTTCGCGCGCCATGCGGAAGAGATCGGTGAACTTCGGCCCCATGTTGCAGCGGATGCACGGAACCGGCGTGCGGCCGGCGAGATAATCGTCGGCGAACGTCTCGACCACCTCTTCCCGGAATGCGCTCTCGTGGTCGAACACGTAATGCGCGATTCCGAGGCGGTCGGCGACGGCGCGCGCATCGGCGATGTCGTCGCCTGCGCAGCAAGCGCCCTTGCGCCCGGTCGCGGCGCCGTAGTCGTAGAGCTGAAGCGTCACGCCGATGGTTTCCGCGCCGCTCGCGGCCGCTAGGGCCGCGACCACCGACGAGTCGACCCCGCCCGACATGGCCACGACGATCCGGCTCTCCCGCGCCGGGCGCGGCAGGTCGAACAGCGCAGCGCGATCCAGTTCGCGGGCGAAGGTGGTGGGTGCATTCATGTGCGCGCCCATACACGTCTGTGGTGCTTCCTTAAAGCGTCAGGCGCGCAGGCGAATTTTCATCGGGCGATCGCGCGCGGCTTTACCTCGTGTTGACGATGTCGGGCGTAAGGTGAGTCCATGTTCGAAAGCACCATCGTACCCGCCGCCGCCAGCCGGACGGCCGAAGGGGGCGCACTGCGCGCGCCCCGCTGGGATGAGATCGTCACGCGGCTCGCCGCGGCCGACGAAGCGCGTCACGCGATGACGGCCGCGGGCCTCCATCCGGCGGGCAACTTCGAGCGATTCGGCGAGTGCATGGAGGGTGCGCGGCGCAAAAACCAACCTCTCGTTAACCCTAATGATTTAACCCATGGCAAAGACCCGAGCGGCAAGACCTTGCCGCCGCAGAGAGCGCGGTAGGCCGGCGACCGAGAGACGAGATGATCGAGAACCAGAAATTCCGCCCCGCCCAGGTGATCGGCCCGCTCGGAGAGCCGCTCACGCTCGAGGACCTGCCGCCGCGCAATACGAAGCGCTGGGTCGTGCGCCGCAAGGCCGAAGTCGTGGCGGCGGTCAATGGCGGCCTGCTGACCATCGACGAAGTGCTCGATCGCTATGCGCTGACGCTGGAGGAATTCGCGTCGTGGCAGCGCGCGGTCGACCGTTCGGGCATGCAGGGCCTGCGCGTCACGCGAATCCAGCATTATCGCGACCTCTACGAGCGGCAGCTGAAGTACTGATCCGCCTTTACGCCGGGGCAGACGAAGCGCGCGCAGCCTAGCCCTCGATCCACATTTGTCGTATCCTTTCTGCGCGGCATGAAAATGCCGGGGAACCGCAATGCCTTGCGCTTCGTTGAACGGGGCATCGCATAAGCAGGAGGACTTCCGAATGGGATGGATTATCGCAATCATCGTCGGCGGCATTGCCGGCTGGCTCGCGAGCCTGGTGATGAACCGCGACGCATCGATGGGCATCTTCTGGAACGTAGTGGTCGGTTGTATCGGTTCGCTGATCGGCAATGCGCTCGCAGGACCCCTGTTCGGTGTCGAGGGGAGCGTGCAGGAGTTTTCGCTTACCGGCCTCATCATCGCGCTCGTCGGTGCGATCGTGCTGCTGGCTATCGTGAACCTGGTCCAGCGCGGTCGCGTTCGCTAAGCATCGCTGACTGAACTGATGAGAGGGCGGGTGCGGCGAAGGCCGTTCCCGCCCTTTCGCGTTTTTCTTGGTCATTCGTCGGGCGCATATGCCCCCCGTCGAACTGCGCATTGCCGCACATGGCGCAGCGGTTTAATGGCGACCGGCTATTGCCAGCAGTGACTTATAGGGGTAATACACTGCCTGGTTCGGGAAGGCTGAAAACGCGATGAACTACGAAACGACCGTAACGGCCGACAGAGCCGAGGGCTATCCCGCCGATCTCGACGGCGAAACGAGCGCGCGCGCCGCACGGCGGCGCCGGCTGATCATTATCGGCGTGATCGCGCTGGTCGTGCTTGGCGGCATCGCGTTCTTCGTCACCCGCGGGGGCAGCGGCGCGAACGTTGCCGCGGGGGAAGACCAGTCGCAGCTTCCGGTCATATCGGTGGTCACGCCGGGCACGACCACGATCGAGGGGCAGATCGAGGCGAGCGGAACGCTCGCGGCGCGCCGGCCCATGCCGATCGGCTCGGTGGGCGAGGGCGGCCGGGTGGTCTCGGTGCCGGTCGATGCCGGCGACTGGGTCAATCAGGGCCAGGTTCTCGCGGTCATCGACAGTTCCGTCCAGACGCAGCAGATCGCGTCCGCCCGCGCCAATATCGCCGTGGCCGATGCCGACGCCGATCTTGCGCAGGCCGATCTCGACCGCGCGCTGCAGCTGGTCGACCGCGGGTTCATTTCCCAGGCGGACGTCGACCGGCTGACCGCGACGCGGGATGCCGCCCGCGCCCGCGTCCAGGTTGCCCGTGCCCAGCTTCGCGAGCTTCAGGAGCGCACCGCGCGGCTCAACATCTATGCCCCGGCCTCGGGCCTCGTGCTCCAGCGCAACGTCGAGCCGGGTCAGACCGTGGCGGGCGGCGGGGAGCCGCTGTTCACCATCGCCAAGGGCGGTGAGATGGAGATGCTGGCGAAGGTCAGCGAGTCCGATCTCGCCAAGCTGGCGGTCGGCGTCACGGCGAGCGTCACGCCGGTGGGCACCGATAAGCGTTTTACCGGCCAGGTCTGGCAGCTCTCGCCGACGATCGAGGAGATGAGCCGCCAGGGCACGGCGCGCATCGCGCTGCCATACGCACCCGAGCTCCGCCCGGGCGGCTTTGCCAGCGCCACGATCGGCGGCGGGACCGTGGTCGCACCGCTGCTGCCGGAATCGGCGGTCCTGTCGGACGACGAGGGCAGCTATGTCTACGTCATCGACGACGAGAACAAGGCGCAGCGCCGCGGCATTCGCATCGGTCTCGTCACCAGCCGCGGCATTGCGATCGCCAGCGGTCTTACGGGCACCGAGCGCGTCGTTCTGCGCGCCGGCGGGTTCCTGACCGAAGGCGAAACGGTTTCGCCTCGCAAGGTAACCGCGGACGGGAACTGAGCGCATGAACTTCCGCAACATCTCCGCCTGGTCGATCCGTAACCCGGTCATTCCGCTCGTCTTCTTCACGGCGCTGCTGCTGGCAGGGTTGCTGTCGTTTGCGCGGATGGATGTGGTCAACAACCCGGAGATCGAATTCCCCGCGGTCAACGTCTCGATTTCGCAGCCGGGTGCCGCGCCGACCGAGATCGAAAATCAGATCACGCAGCGGGTCGAAGCGGCTGTCCGCTCGATCAACGGGGTGAAATCGATCAATTCGACTGCCAGCGAAGGCAGTTCGAGCACTTTCATCGAGTTCGAGATCGGGACCGATCCGAACGACGCCGTCGCCGAAGTGAAGAACGCGGTCGACCAGATCCGCGGCAGTCTGCCCGACGGGATCATCGAGCCACGCATCACCAAAGAAGAGATCTCGGGCGGTTTCCTCGGCATCTTCGCCGTCGAAGCCGACGACATGACGATCGAGCAGCTAAGTTGGTTCATCGACGATACGGTGGCGAAAAGGCTGCTCTCGATCGAAGGCATGGCCGAGGTGAACCGCTTCGCGGGCGTCGACCGCGAGATCGAGGTCATCATCGATCTCGAGCGGATGCAGGCCTTCGGCGTCACCGCCAGCCAGATCAACAACGTGCTGCGGCAGACCAATCTCGATGCGGCGGGCGGCAACACCGAAGTCGGCGGTACGCGCCAGTCGGTCCGCGTTCTCGGCAGCACCGAGACCGCCTACGAGCTGTCCCAGCGGCAAATCCAGCTCGGCGACGGAAGAACCGTAAAGCTGGCCGACGTCGCCACGGTGCGCGACGGCTACAGCGAGCGGACCTCGATCAGCAAAGTGCGCGACAAGGAAGTGGTCAACTTCTCGATGTCGCGTGCCAAGGGCGCATCCGACGTCACCGTGTTCGACGCGGCGAAGGAGGAGATCGAGAAGATCGAGGCCGAGAATCCCGGCGTGCGCTTCATCCCGCTGTTCAACACGGTCCAGTACACCGAAGAGCAGTACGAAAGCTCGATGGCGGCGATGATCGAGGGCGCGATCCTGGCCGTCGTGGTCGTCTTCTTCTTCCTGCGCGACTGGCGCGCCACGGTGATCTCGGCCATCGCGATTCCGCTCTCCGCCATCCCGACCTTCTGGTTCATGGACCTGCTCGGGTTCAACCTGAACTCGCTCTCCCTGCTGGCACTGGGGCTCGTGGCAGGCGTGCTGGTCGACGACGCGATCGTCGAGATCGAGAACATCGTGCGCCACATGCGCATGGGCAAATCCGCCTATCAGGCGTCGATCGACGCCGCGGACGAGATCGGCCTGCCGGTGGTCGCGACCAGCTTCTGCATCGTCGCCGTGTTCCTCCCCGTCGGCCTCATGCCGGGCATTTCGGGGCAGTTCTTCAAGAATTTCGGCATCACCGTGGTGATCGCGGTGCTGATGTCGCTGGCGGTCGCGCGTATGATCACCCCGATGCTCGCCGCCTACTTCCTCAAGGCGAAGGGCCACGCGGCACACGGCGAAGGGCCGATGATGGACCGCTACATGGCCGTGCTCGCATGGTCGCTCAACCGCGGCAAGATGCACGCCCGCCGCGAAGGGCTGGAGGGGCCGCGCAATCGCTTCCTTTACGGCCTGGGGTTCCTGGCGACGGTTCTGCTGCTCATCGTCGTGCCGTTCGGGGTCGTCTTCGCGGCGTACAACGCCCTGCAGGCGGTCAGCCTACCCGAAACGGTTGCGGGTGCCCTTTTTGCGAGCGGCGAAGGCATCCTCCACTTCCTGGTTCTCAAGCTGATCGAGATCATCGAACTCGTACTGGTCGTCGCGATCGGCTTCGGCGCCGGATGGGGCGCGCTCAAGCTGATCGGGCTGCCCTGGCGGCTGATCGGCGGCGGCATCCACGATACCTGGCGCTGGCTCGAGGCGCGGTTCTACGACCACCGCGTGTGGATGATGATGACCGGCTATTTCGCGCTGATCCTCACCATTCTGCTGTTCATGAACGTTCCGCCGCAGTTCCAGCCGAACATCAACAGCGACAACAGCCAGGTGGAAATCGAGATGGTGCCCGGCACCACCCTCGAAACGACCGAACGGGTCGCGGACGAAGTCGCGGAAATCCTCTATCAGGAGCCCGAAGTGCTGCGCGCGCTCGAACGCGTGCGCGTGGGCAACGCATCGATCTACATCACGCTCAAGCCCGAGCGTGAGCGGACGTCGGTCGAGTTCGAACGCGCGCTGGCGCCTCGCCTGGCGCAGATTCCCGATGCGCGGGTCCGCTTCCAGTCGCAAGGTGGCGGCTTCGGCAGCGGGCGCGACGTCACGGTAATGCTGGCCGGATCGGATCCCGACCTGCTCGAAGAAACCGCCGCGACTCTCGTCGAGCAGATGAAGGGGCTCAACACGCTCGTCGCGCCGCGCATCAGCGCCGATATCAACCGGCCCGAGATCATCATCGAGCCGCGCGCCGACCTCGCTGCCGAACTTGGTGTGACGACGGCAGCGATGAGCCAGGCGATCAGGATCGCGACCCTCGGCGAAATCGAGCAGAACGCCGCCAAGTTCTCGCTCGCGGACCGGCAGATCCCGATCCGCGTCAAGCTTCCAGAGCAATCGCGCGAGAACCTGACGACGATCGAGAACCTGCCCGTGCCGACCCGCACTGGCGGAACGGTGCCGCTGGCGCGGGTGGCGGACATCAGCTTCGGTTCGGGCCCGACCACGATCCAGCGCTACAACCAGAACCGCCGCGTGCTGATCGGCGCGGACCTCGCACAAGGGGTGGTGAAGGGCGAGGCCGACGCGCAGATCAATGCGCTGCCGGTCCTCCAGAACCTGCCGCAGGGCGTGATTCGCGATCTGGTAGGCGAAGACGAGTGGCAGCAGGAAATGATGTCGAGCCTGCTGATTGCGATCCTGTCCGGCATTCTGCTGGTCTTCGCGGTGCTCGTACTGCTCTACAAGCGCGTGATGAGCCCGCTGGTCAACATGACCTCGCTCGCGCTCGCGCCGCTCGGCGGCATCTTCCTGGTCTGGCTGGTCGGCCAGCCGCAGTCGATGCCGGTCTATATCGGCATTCTGCTTCTGCTCGGTATCGTCTCGAAGAACTCGATCCTGCTGATCGACTTCGCGATCGAGGAGATGGACAAGGGCGTGCGCAAGCTCGACGCCATCATGGATGCGGGGCACAAGCGTGCGCAGCCGATCGTGATGACCACGGTCGCGATGACGGCGGGAATGGTCCCGGTCTCGCTGTCGCTCTCGGGCGACGGCGCTTGGCGGGCACCGATGGGCACAGTGGTCATCGGCGGCCTCATCATGTCCACGCTCCTCACGCTGTTGATCGTGCCGGCTGGGTTCAGCCTCGCCGATGGCCTGGAAAAGCGACTTGGTCCCTGGCTGCGTGGCCGCCTGCTCACTTACCGTCCGGGTGATGAAAGCCGCGCTCCCGCTCCGCCGCCGGAGCCCGGACCGGACGGGGAGCCGGTCCCCGCAACGCGGCGCCCGCCCACGGGGCCCTACCCCGCGGAGTGAGCGGCGAAACTCCGCCGCCATCCGCGCGTTTCCTCCCCATGAGGCGCGCTCCGCTCCCGCCCGACCGTGCGCGCCGCATGCGCATGACCGCCACGGCCATGCTCGTGGCGATGGCGGGGGTATTCCTGTTCTCGCATCAGTATCTGGGCATACATCCCGCCTGGGGCTATGTGCACGCCTTCGCCGAGGCGGCGATGGTCGGCGGGCTGGCGGACTGGTTCGCGGTGACGGCGCTGTTCCGGCATCCGCTCGGCCTGCCGATCCCGCACACCGCGATCATTCCCGAGAACAAGGATCGCATCGCTGATACGATGGCGCAGTTCCTGCGCGACAACTTCCTCACGCCGGCCGTCGTGGCGCGCCGGATGCAGGCGATGAACCTCGCCCGGGCGATGGGCGATTTCCTCGTCAAGCCGAGTGACGGGGCGCAATCGCGAATAGGTGCGGGTGCGGCCGAGCTGTTCGCCGGCGCGCTCGAATCGCTCGATCCGGAGCGGCTCGGCGGTCAGGTGCGCAGCGGTCTCAAGCGTCAGCTCGACAAGCTCGAGGCCGCTCCGCTGCTCGGGCAGATGCTCAGCGCGGCGATCGCCGACAAGCGCCACCTGCCGCTGATGGACAGCATCATCCGCTGGGCCGGCCTGACGCTGGAAGACAACGAAGAAATGGTCCGCGCGATGATCCACGAGCGAGCCAATGCGCTTCTGCGCTGGACCGGGCTCGACGAACGTCTGGCGAATTCGGTCCTCGACGGCCTCTACCGCCTGCTGGCCGAGGTCCTGGTCGATCCCGCGCATCCGCTCCGCGGCAAGATCGAGGAGGGGCTGGAGAAGGTCGCGCACGATCTGGTCCACGATCCCGAAATGCGCGCCAAGGTCGAGCGAATGAAGCGCGAGCTGCTCGACAATCCGGCGGTCGCGAACTGGTGGCAGGGCGTGTGGGAGCGGATGCGCACCGGCCTGATCGCGATGGCACGCGATCCCGATTCGACGCTCGACGGCTGGCTCGGCGGCACCCTTGCTGAACTCGGCAGCGCGTTACGCGACGACCCGCGCCTGCAGACGCAGGTCAACCGCTTCGCCCGCCGCACCGCCGTAGGCATCGCAACCCGCTACGGTGGGCAGATCGTCCAGCTCGTCTCCGAAACCGTCCGCCGCTGGGATGCGCGTACGATCACCGATCGCCTCGAAAACGCCGTGGGCCGCGATCTGCAGTTCATCCGTATCAACGGCACGCTGGTCGGCGGGCTAGTGGGCGTGACGATCCACGCTGTGGTTTCGGTTCTCTAAGAGACCTTTGCGACGCTCCGGCCACCACCCCGCTCAGGGCATTTCGAAACGGACCGTATTGCGCCAGTATGATGCGATCGGGCGCCCTTGGGCATCCAGTGCGGGTTCGAAGTGCGCTCTGCGCATCAGCGCATCGCATACGGCCTTGTCAAAGCCTTCAGGTCTGGTCGATTGTTGGATATGACACTGCGTTGGCCTTCCGTCCGCGCCCACGCTGAGGCGGAACTGAACGAGACCCTGCGCGCCCCTGCTCAACAGATTTAACGGGTAGTCTCTCGGCAGCACCCAGCGTGCGGGACTTTCCTTCGGCACGACCGCTCTCGTCAATCCGCGGTGCGCTTCGAGATCGATTCCCCAGTGGGCCAGCAACTCGTCCGTGCATTTGCGCAGAGCAGTCATCGGCGGGCCCATGGAGCCCAATTCCAGCCTGATCGGGCGTGCCCGCCCGCGCCGAATCTCGAGCCATGAGATTGCAGCTTCCTGCGCGGCGGAGAACTCTTGCCCGAAGACGTCGGTATCCTGCGCTTCCTTCTCCGGGTCGAAGTGCTCGTTATAAGACTGATATTCGAGATCGTCGTCCGGCGGAGCGAAGAGATGCATCCCGCTCACCATCAAGGCTGGAGAATAGTCGCCAAACTCTCCGTCCTGCGATGGACCATCGTATTCGAGACCATCGGGACCGAAGTGGAAGGTCGTGTCCACATAGCGGGGCGCCCTGAGTCGTTTCCCACCGACGAGCATGAAGAACGAATCGCCGGGTTCGTAGCGCTCGATGACGAAGGCGGACTTGTCGTCCCCTTCGCCGAAGAGGCGCACCATGCGACAGCTATCGTCCGCATAGTTCAGATGCCATTGCGAACTGGGTGCGAGGACGAGAGGACCTTCGTCCTCATCCGCCGACGCGACACCGGGCAGCAGGGCTGCCATGCACAGGCCCATCAGGCCAACGCTTCTGAAAATTCCCCCCATGCGCCCTGTCTACTACGCTTGGCGGGCAGGGCGCAACGGGGTGGATGTTCAGAGCTTCTCGGTCAGCTCTGGCACGGCTTTGAAGAGGTCGGCGACGAGGCCGATGTCTGCGACCTGGAAGATGGGAGCGTCCTCGTCCTTGTTGATGGCGATGATGGTCTTGGAGTCCTTCATGCCGGCGAGGTGCTGGATGGCGCCCGAGATGCCGATGGCGATGT
>NZ_JAEVFE010000014.1 GCF_016803135.1 Altererythrobacter sp. C41 | reverse complement strand
CTGGGCGGTCCATGTCGGGCTTGCCATCGACGGGGAAGCCAAAGTCGGCGCGGTCGCGCTGCCCGGCCTGAACGGCGGCGTGGTGCTGCGCAGCGACCGGATCGCCGCCCTGCCCGAACCCGCCGCCGCCCCGCGCCTCGTGGTCAGCCGCACCCGGCCTGCCAAGGAAGCGCTCGCCGTGGCCGAGGCGATCGGCGGCGAGCTCATCGCGATGGGCTCGGCCGGCGCCAAGGCCATGGCCGTGGTCCGCGGCCAGGCCGAGATCTACCTCCACTCCGGCGGACAGTACCAGTGGGACAACTGCGCCCCCGTCGCCGTCGCCAAGGCACACGGCCTCCACTGCTCACGCATCGACGGCTCACCACTCATCTACAACGCGCCCGATACCGAACTCCCAGACCTCCTCATCTGCAGAACACAATGGGCCGAACAGGTGCTCGAGGAAGTACGCCGGATCGGCTGATGCGCTAGTGGACCTGTGGGGTCGCGTGCGACTGCGCGGCTTCGTCCTCTTCCGCTTCGTCAGCCACTGCGTCGGGTAACGCAATCGCGACATCGACGCGCCGATTGGCCGCGCGGCCGGCCTCGTCCGGCGACCCATCCAGCTTGGCATTGGGCGCGATGGGACGCTGCTCGCCGAGAGCGATCACGGTGATGCGCTCCTCGGCCACGCCTTGCTCGACCAGCCAGTCGCGCACCATTTCCGCGCGCCGCCCCGACACGCGCAGGTTGGCCTCGTCGTCGCCGGTAGAATCGGTATGGCCGCGCAGCACGATCGCGCCGCCTTCGGCCATCTGCGGCGATTCGAGAATCGTCTTGAGGTCCTCCAGCGCCGCGGCGGAAAGGTCGCCGCCTGCCTCGGCGAAAGTGACGCTGGCTTCCAGCGGCTCGAGCTCCGGCTCGGGCCGTTCGACCTCGATCTCCGGCCGGATGATCGAGGCCTGGGTCGGCGACGCCTCGGGCGTCGGCTCGGGCGGTGGGGGCGGTTCGCGCCGGTCGCAACCCGCCAGAGCGAGCACGGCCGTCGTCGCGAACAATAGTCTCATCGTCTCGGTCCTCATCGTCATGCCGGTTGCTGCCCCCGCCTTCCCTTCGCCGGCCGGTCCGCCCCCTCGCCCGCCGTCCGGCTCTTCGGCGGGGTGAAGGAGATGACGGTGTCGCCGGGCCGCGGGTCGGGCCGCGAGGCGTGGGTGAAGAAGCGCAGCGTGCCGTCCTTGCGCAGCAGGAGTAGAAGGTGGCCCGATTCGGGCAGAAGCTCGCGCGCGTCGTCGAACTTGAACTCGTCGGACAGCTTGGTCTTGCGGAAGACCCAGCCCTGCGCCTGACGTTCGTTGACGTCGGCCACGCCAAAGCCGGATTCGAACAGCGCGCGGCCGCGCAGGGACGGCGGAATGGCGTGGCGGTCATCGTCGCTCACTGCCTCGCCGAGCTGGTACACGGTATCGCGGCCGATCTCGTAGGCGAACTCGTTGCACACGAGCGTGTTGTAGGCCTCGTTCTCCGTCGCGGCGACGAGCACCTGAAACGGGGTAAGATCGAGATTGTGCTCGGTCGCTTCGTTGAGGATCTCGCCGTGATAGAACGGCAGGCCCGCGCGCCGTGCGGGGGCGAGGCGCTGCCAGCTCGAGTCGACGACCATCACCGGCGTTTTCAGCGCGTGCATCTCCTGCGCGAGGGCGATCGTCCACGGGGTGCTGCCGACGATCAGCAAGCCGGGGCGCGAGCTGCCCCTCACGCCCAGCCAGCGCGCGACGAGATCGATGGTGAAGCCGTGTGCGACGATCGTCGCCACCACCACCGCGAAGCTGAGGCCGATCAGCACCTCGCCGTCGGCATAGCCGAGCTCCGACAGGCGAAGCGCGAAGAGGCCGGACACGGCGACCATGACGATACCGCGCGGTGCGATCCAGGCGAGCAGCAGCCGCTCATTCCACGGAACCGAGCTGAACAGCAGGCTGACGAGTATCGTCGCCGGACGCACGAGGAACAGCAGCGCGAGCAGGAACAGCCCGAAGCGCCAGTTGAGGTAGCTCAGCTCCTGATAGTCGAGCGAGGCCGACAGCACGATGAAGATACCCGACACCAGGATGAGCGCGATGTTTTCCTTGAAATGGTGGATCGAGCGCAGGCTGGTGACGTTCATGTTGGCTAGCGCGACGCCCATCACGGTAACCGCCATCAGCCCGGCCTCGTGCTCGATCGCGTTCGACAGCACGAACACGCAGATGACCAGCGTCAGGAGCACCGGGGCCTTGAGGTATTCGGGAACGAGCCCGCGCGGGAAGGACCAGGCCACGAAGCGGGCGGCGGCATAGCCGATTCCGCCCGCCAGAAGCGCGGCGATGATCATCGGCGGCACCACTTCGAACAGGGTCGCGTCGGGTGCGGCCGCCGTGAGGCGGAAGTATTCGTAGGCGATCACGGCGCAGAGCGCGCCGAGCGGATCGTTGACTATCGCCTCCCACTTGAGCGTGGCCGCAGGTCGCGGGAGGATCTTCGACTGGCGAAGCAGCGGCAGCACGACCGTTGGGCCCGTCACGACCAGAATGCCGCCGAAGAGGATGGCGACCGGCCAGACGAGGCCGGCGACGAAGTATCCGGCCAGCGTTGCCAGCAGCCAGCCGATCGGCACGCCGAACAGCACGAGGCGCCAGACCCCGTCGCCGGCATGGCGCAGCTCGCGCAGATCGAGATTGAGGCCGCCTTCGAACAGGATCAGCGCGACGCCGATGGCGACCATCGGCTCGAGCAGTTCGCCGAATGCCGCTTCGGGATCGAACAGGCCCAGGATCGGCCCGGCGAGGAAGCCGGCGGCGAGCATCAGCACGATCGCGGGCCAGCCAGTGCGCCAGGCGATCCACTGCGCCCCGATGCCGAGCACGCCGACAAGCGCGATGACGAATGCCTGTTCTTCCATTACCCCCCGGAGCGATCGTATTCCTGTGTGAGCAGTCCTCGCATCGACAATGCGCGGGCTCGGCGTTCTATCCCGTTATTTGCCCTCGAAGTCCATCAATGCCTCGACTTCGACGCCCGCGGCGCGCAGCTTCTCGGCCCCGCCCAGCTCGCGAAGATCGATCGCGAACAGCGCGTGCTCGACCCGCGCCCCGGCCTTGCGCAGCAGTTCCGCGGCGGCGAGCGCGGTGCCGCCGGTGGCGATGAGATCGTCGACGATCACCACGTTCTGGCCCGGCACGATCGCGCCCGGATCGATTTCCAGCCGATCGCTGCCGTATTCGAGCGCATAGTCGATGCCGAGCGTGGAGACGGGCAGCTTGCCCGGCTTGCGCACCGGCACGAAGCCGACCCCGAGCCGGACCGCGACGGCGGCACCGAAGATGAAGCCGCGCGCCTCCATGCCGGCGATCGCCTCAGCCTCGGCGGCGCGTGCGCGCTCGGCCAGATGCTCGACCGCCGCGGCGAAGCCCTCGCCGTGCGCGATCAGCGTGGTCACATCGCGGAACTGGACTCCGTGCGCGGGAAAATCCGGCACCGTGCGGACGAGGGCCTTGAGGTCGTCGAGGCTCATCCGGTCCTCCCGAAATGAAAGCGCCCCTCACATCGCCGGGATGGAGGGGCGCAATCGCGTTTGGCAGGCGAGGAGATCAGTCGTCCTTGCGCCCGGGCGTCACGCTCGACCAGACCTGCTTCTTGGCGAGGAACGCGAGGATCGTCGCGAAGATCAGGAACCCGAGCACCGGCCAGCCGGTCTGGCGCCGCTCGACCATCTTGGGTTCGGCGGTCCAGGTCAGGAAGGCGGCGACGTCGGCCGCCATCTGGCGGATGGTCGGCTGCGGGTTGCCATCGGCGTAGGTCACCTGACCGTCGGTGGTCAGCGGCGGCGCCATCGCCAGGTTGAGGTTCGGGAAGTAGCGGTTGAAGTGCAGTCCGGTCGGCGTTTCGAAGTCCGGGAACTCCTGCTTCAGCTCGGCCGGGATCGGGCCGTAACCCGTCAGCAGCGAGTAAACATATTCCGGCCCGTGATGACGCGCCTTGGTCATCAGCGAGAGATCGGGCGGAATAGCGTTGTTGTTCGCCGCAGCCGCCGCGACCGCGTTCGGATAGGGCGACGGGAAGTAGTCGGTCGCCAGGCCCGGGCGGAACGTCGCCTCGCCGGTGTTCGGATCGATGCCGGGCACCTGGTAGCTCGCCGCTTCCGCCTTGATCTGCCCCTCGTCGTAGCCGAGCCCCGCGAGATCGCGGAAGGCGACGTATTTGAGGCTGTGGCAGGCGGCGCAGACTTCCTTGTAGACCTGGTAGCCGCGCTGAAGCTGGGCCACGTCCCAGGTGCCGAGCGGACCGTCGTGCGCGAAGCCGCCTTCGGGGCCGTGCGGCGCGAGATGGAATTCATGCTCCGCGGTGGGCTGCGCCTCTTCGGTCGCCCAGGTGTAGGCGCCGGTCACGAAGGCCAGCAGCACGACGATGCTGAAGCCAAGACCGACGAGGATTGCGATAGGCCGGATCATTGTGCGTCTCTTTCTCTCGTCCTCAGGTCGCGGGCGTCGTGTTTTCGCCGAGCACGGCCTTCTTGTCGGACCCCAGCACCGCTTCGGTGATCGAATAGGGCAGCGGCTCGGGCTTCTCGAACGAGGAGACCAGCGGCAGGATCACCAGGAAGTGGAGGAAGTAGTATGCCGTCGCGAGCTGGCTGAGCATCACGTACGGTTCTTCCGCCGGCGCGCCGCCGCAGTAGAACAGCACCGCCATCACCGGGATGAGACCGAACCAGAAGAACTTGCGGAACAGCGGGCGATAATGGCCGCTGCGTACCGGCGAACGGTCGAGCCACGGCAGGAAGAACCAGATCAGGATCGCCGCGAACATCGCCAGCACGCCCCAGAGCTTGGCCGGCAGGATGAAGTCCATCGTGAAGGCGCGCAGGATCGCGTAGAAGGGCCAGAAGTACCATTCGGGCACGATGTGCGCCGGGGTCGAGAGCGGGTTCGCCTCGATGTAGTTGTCCGGGTGGCCGAGGTAGTTCGGCAGGAAGAAGACCATCGCTGCGAACAGGATCAGGACCACACCCAGTCCGAAGCCGTCCTTCGCCGTGTAGTAGGGGTGAAACGGCACGGTGTCGCTCTCGCCCTTCACCTCGACGCCGGTTGGGTTCGACGAGCCCGGAATGTGCAGCGCCCAGATGTGCAGGATGACCACGCCGGCGATCACGAACGGCAGCAGGAAGTGCAGCGAGAAGAAGCGGTTGAGCGCCGCGTCGTCGGGTGCAAAACCGCCCAGCAGCCAGACCTGCAGCGGCTCGCCGACCACGGGGATCGCACCGAACAGGCCGGTGATGACCTTGGCGCCCCAGAAGCTCATCTGACCCCACGGCAGGACATAGCCCATGAACGCGGTCGCCATCATCAGCAGGAAGATCACCACGCCCAGCAGCCACACCATCTCGCGCGGCGCCTTGTACGAGGAGTAGTAGAACCCACGGAAGATGTGCAGGTAGATGACGATGAAGAAGAAGCTCGCGCCGTTGGCGTGGGCATAGCGCATCAGCCACCCCCAGTTCACGTCGCGCATGATGTGCTCGACCTTGCCGAAGGCGACGGTCGCGTCGGCGGCGTAGTGCATCGCCAGGATCACGCCGGTAACGATCTGCAGCACGAGGAAGAACCCGGCGAGCACGCCGAAATTCCACATGTAGTTGAGATTGCGCGGCACCGGATAGCCGGCGCCAACCGCGTTGTAGACGAGCCGCGGCAGGGGCAGCTTTTCGTCGAGGAATTTCATGACCGGATTGGCCGGAGTGTATTCCTTGGCCCAGGGGAAGCTCATGTTCTGTCTCTCGCTCCTCAGCCGACTCTGATGACGGTGTCGGAAGTGAACTCGTATTCCGGCACTTCGAGGTTCGTCGGCGCCGGGCCTTTGCGGATGCGCGCGGCCGTGTCGTAGTGCGAACCGTGGCAGGGGCAGAAGTAGCCGCCGAATTCGCCCTTGTTCTCACCTTCGGCGGCGCCCAGCGGCACGCAGCCGAGGTGGGTGCACACGCCCATGGTGACGAGCATGTCCTGATGCCCTTCCTTGGTCCGCTCGGCGAGGGTCTGCGGATCGCGCAGCGAGCTGGCGTCGACCGCGTTCGCCTCCGCGATTTCCTTGTCCGTCAGGCGGCGCACGAACAGTGGCTGCTTGCGGAAGACGGCCTTGATCGCCTGGCCCGGCTCGATCGCCGAAACGTCGACTTCGGTGCTGCTTTCGGCGAGCACGTCGGCCGAAGGCGCCATCTGGCTGATCAGCGGATAGAGCACCGCCACCCCGCCGAAACCCGCAGCGCTGACCGCCGCGATGTTGATGAAGTCGCGCCGGCGGACCCCGTCATCGCCATGTACGGCGACTGTATCGGGTGTCGCGGCGCCAGTCGTATCAGCCATTAGCCCTGCCTTGATTCAGACGTGTCTTGCCCGGATCCGACCCCGCTGCCGATGGAGAGAATCCCCAAACGGCCGCAACCTGCGCAAGAGCAGGCGAGGCCCCCTGCGGTGCCGGTTTGCGGGGCCTGTAGACTCGAAAGCCAGCGCTGCCAACCGCCTTTTTGGAAATGCGGGAATGCCCTAGCGCGCCATCCCGACAAGCGAGATCAGTCGGCCGTAGGTGGCCTCTCCCCGATGCGTCGCACGGCGATAGGAATAGAAGCGTTCAGGATCGGCATAAGTGTCGAGGCCGAGCGCATGGGCCGTCCCGATGCCTGCCGATTGCAGGCGCATGAGGATGTAGCCCGGCAGGTCGAACTGCCAGCGCCCCGCCTTGCCGGGAGCGAAGAAGCGAGCCTCTTCATCCCCGAACTGCGCACGGAAACTCGCGTCGACTTCGTAGCTCGGCTGCGCGATGCAGGGGCCGACCGCCGCCGCGATCCGGGGGCGTTCGGCGCCGAGGGCCACCATGGCCTCGACCGTGTTCTCGATCACGCCGCCATGCGCCCCGCGCCAGCCGGCGTGCGCCGCGCCAATCACCCCTGCGGCGCGATCCGCCAGCAGCACCGGCGCGCAGTCCGCAGTGACGATGCCGAGCAGCACTCCCGGCCGCCGCGTGACGAGCGCATCGGCGCGAGGGCGCTCGTCGTCGCCCCAGGGTTCCTCGACCACCGCGACGTCGGGCGAATGAATCTGGTGAACGCTGACGAGCTCTGCACCGGGCAGCACGGTCTCGACCGCCAGCCGCCGGTTGGCGCGCACCGCCTGCGGATCATCGTCCGCGCCGTAGCCGCATTGCAGCCCCGCGGCCGGCCCCGTCGAAACGCCGCCACTGCGGGTCATGAACCCGTGCGGCACACCGCCGAGCAACTCCGATCGCAGCGCCTCAGCCAAGCGACCGGTTCACCTGCTCGCGGGTGTCGCGCGAGAGCCGCTGGGCCGCCGCGATTCGCTCGAGCTCGGCGCGCATCAGGGCCGCGCGCCCCGGCTCCATGCGCCGCCAGCGGCCGAGCGGGGGCACGAAGCGCGCGGCCGTCTGCGCGTTGATCGGATCGAGCTCGAGGATCAGGTCCGCGATCAGGCGGTACCCCTCACCGGTCGCAGCGTGGAACGCATGCGGGTTGCCGGCAAAGGCCATGTAGAGCGCCCGCACGCGGTTCGGATTGCGCAGCGTGAAGTCCTCGTGATCGCGCAGCGCCTTGACGTGCTCGATCGTCTGCGGGTGGAGCGACATCGCCTGGAGGCTGAACCACTTGTCGATCACCAGCGGGTTCTCGCGGTAACGGCGGTAGAAGTCGATCAGCCGGTCTGTCCGCGCGGCGCTGGCGAGGCCCGCGAGGACCATCAGGGCCCCCTGCCGATCGGTCATGTTGTCGGCCGCGTCGTACTGCTCCGCCGCGAGATCCGCCGTCCGCTCCGGGTCGCCCGCGGCAAGAAGCGAGAGCGCCAGGGTCTTCACCTTGCGCGCGCCGCGAGCGTCCCTGTCCAAACTGTAAGGCACGTCGCTCGCCCGCGCGTGGACGCCCCGCAGCTCGCTTCCCAGCTCGCCCGCAAGCCATGCCTTGAGGCTCTCTCGCTCGGCATGGATGCGGCCGGGATCGGCGACCAGCATCTGCTCGGCAAGGTAGGTCTCGCCCGGCAACACCATCAGCTCGCCGCGCATGAGATCGTCGAGCGCAGGATCCGCGAGGATCGCGGACAGGGCCTCGCGGATCGCCGCACGCCCTTCGCTTCGCTCACCCTCGTCGAGCCCTTCGCCGGCAGCCGCCACGAGATGGCCGACGACCAGCTCCTGCATCGCTTCCGACCGCGCAAAGGCGTCGTCGTCGCGCGCGGCGAGAAACACGAGATCTTCCCGCGGAACGTGCCGCTCGATCGAAACCGGAGCGGAGAAGCTGCGGTTGATCGACAGCACCGGCGGCTGCGCGAATCCCTCGAAGGCGATGGTCTTTTCTGCCCCGTCGAGCATCACGAGCTGCTCGCCCCCGTGCGTGCCGGTCTCGCGGTCGAACAGCGCGACCTTGAGCGGGACCGGCATCGGGTGCTTGGCCGGCTGGCCCGGGGTCGGCGGCACTTGCTGGCGCAGCGTGAGTGTCGCGACATCGCCATCGTGCGAGAGGACAACGCTCACCTTGGGCGTGCCCGCCTGCGAATACCACAAGCGGAATTTGGTCAGATCAAGCCCCGCGCCGTCCTCCATCGCCCTGACGAAATCCTCGCAGGTCGCGGCCTCGCCGTCGTGACGGTCGAAGTAGAGGTCGGTGCCCTGCCGGAACGCCTGCGGGCCCGCCATGGTCCGCATCATGCGGATCACCTCGGCGCCCTTGTTGTAGATCGTCGCGGTGTAGAAGTTGGAGATTTCGCGGAAGCTGTCGGGCCGGATCGGATGCGCCAGCGGCCCCGAATCCTCGGGGAACTGGACCGAACGCAGGACGCGCACATCCTCGATCCGCTTGACCGCCTCGCCCTGCATGTCCTGGCTGAAGAGCTGGTCGCGCAAGACCGTAAAGCCCTCCTTGAGCGAGAGCTGGAACCAGTCGCGGCAGGTCACGCGGTTGCCCGACCAGTTGTGGAAGTATTCGTGCGCGATCACCCCTTCGATCGCGTCGAAATCGCCGTCGGTCGCGGTTTCGGGGTCGGCCAGCACGTATTTCGTGTTGAAGACGTTGAGGCCCTTGTTCTCCATCGCCCCCATGTTGAAATCGCCAACGGCGACGATGTTGAACAGGTCGAGGTCGTATTCCCGGCCGAACACCTCCTCGTCCCATTTCATCGATTTCTTGAGCGATTCCATCGCATGGCCGGTGCGCGGCAGGTCCTCCGCGCGAACCCAGACATTCAGCGCGACCTCGCGGCCGCCCATCGTGGTGAAGCTGCCCGACCGGGCGACGAGATCGCCCGCGACGAGTGCGAAGAGATAGCTCGGCTTGGGCCAGGGGTCGTGCCACTCGGCCCAGTGGCGGCCCCCCTCGCCTTCCCCTTCAGCGACTTTGTTGCCGTTCGACAGCAGGATCGGGAACTGCGCCTTCGAGCCTTCCATGCGTACGCGGTAGATCGAGAGCACATCGGGCCGGTCGGGAAAGAAGGTGATGCGGCGAAAACCCTCCGCCTCGCACTGGGTGCAGAGCATGCCGTTCGAGGCGTAGAGGCCCATGAGCTGCGAATTGGCGGACGGATCGATCTCGGTAACGATCGCGATTTCGTGGGCCTCGCCCGGCAGGGGGAGCATCAGATCGCCGCCGTCCATGGTCCAGTCGTTCACGAGCTCGCCGTCGACCGTGACCGAGAGGGGCTGCAGCCCGTCGCCGTTGAGACGGATGACCTGCGAGGCGTCGGCCCGCGCATTGCGCGCCACGGTGAGCGTGGCGGTCACCTTCGTCGCCTCCAGCCCGAGATCGAAGTCGAGCGCGATTTCGGGCACCAGCCAGGGGAACGGCCGGTAATCCTCGCGCCGGATCAGCGGCGGCTCTTTCGGCTCAGGCGCGGCGTCGGCGAGCTGCGGATTTCCGTCGGGCGTGGAGGGCGTGCGTGCGATGTCCATGGCGATCTTCCTAAGCGGTTTCGCTGCGGGCGTCATCGGGTAGAACGCGGGCATGGGTAAGATGTTCATTTTCGGGATCGGCTACACGGGTGAACGCATCGCTAGCGCGCTCGAAAGGCGCGGCTGGACGGTGAGGGGCACCGGACACGGCGGGACTCTCGCGTTCGACGATTTCGAGGGCGTGCGCGTCGCGCTGAGGGATGCGACACATATCTTCTCGTCGGTTCCCCCGACCGAGGAGGACGATCCGGTGCTCGCATGCTACGGCGATGCGCTGGACGGCCGCTGGATCGGCTATCTGTCCTCCAGCGGGGTTTACGGCGATACCGGCGGTGCATGGGTCGATGAAAGCGCGCCGACTGGCGGCGGACGGCGAACGGCGCGCGCGCATACCGACGCCGCGTGGCTGGCGCGCGGCGCGCGGGTGTTCCGCCTGCCCGGCATCTACGGCCCAGGGCGAAGCCCGCTCGATCGCGTGCGCGAGGGCAACGCGCACCGGATCGACTTGCCGGGCCAGGTCTTCTGCCGGGTCCACGTCGACGACATCGTCGCGGGCGTGCTCGCCGCGCTGGTTTCTGGCGACGGAGCCCCGCCGGGCGCCTACAATCTCGCCGACGATCTGCCCGCGAGCCAGAATAGGGTAATCGAGGAAGCCTGCCGCCTGCTCGGCCAAACCCCGCCGCCATTGCAATCGCTCGACGAAGCGGCTCTCTCATCCCCTGCCCGCGCGTTCTACGCCGAAAACCGCCGCGTCGCGAACGGCAAGGCGAAGCGGGTGCTGGGATGGCGGCCGCGTTATCCCACTTATCGCGAAGGGCTGGTGTCCCTGCTGTGAATCAATCCTGCCGCGCGCGCAGCGCAAGGACCATGCCCACCGTCGCCAGCACCGCGCCCGACGCGGCCAGCAGCGACCATTGATACCCTTCCGCCAGGGTCGAGATCAGCATCGCGATCACGATCACCAGCACCCCGTTGTAGGCTGCGCGCGCGGGGCCGAGCTGGCGCACGATCGTGTAGTAGAGCGGAAAAGTCATCACCGATCCGGCGTAGGCAAGCCAGGCGGTTCCCGCCCAGAACGCCGGCGAAGCCGGAAATACCGGCGGACCGGCGGTCAACCAGGCGAACACGGCATCGAACCCGGTGCCATAGAGCATCGACCAGGCGAGCAGGCTCACCATCGGCACTGCCCGCCCCGTCTCATTCGCCTGCACGACATTGGCGATCGACGCCGCGAGAATGCCGCCTACCGCCAGCAGCACCCCGAGCAGCACATCCCCGCCAAGCGGCGAGAGCCGCGCCTCGTGCAGCAGAAGCAGCCCGATGCCGGCAATCGCGATCGCGCTGCCGAGCAGGAACCGCGATGTGACCCGCTGCCCCAGCAGCCACCAGGCGAGCAGCGCGTTAGGCACCATCAGCATTCCGAACATCACCGCCACGATGCCCGAGGTCAGATGCAGCTCGGCCTGATACACGAAGTTGTAGTTGCCGCAGAACTGGGTGAGCCCGATCGCCAGCGCCAGCACATGCCCGGCTCTTCCGACCGCCAGGCCGCGCCGCATCAGCAGGGCGACCGCGAACATCGCCGGCGTCGCGAGTGCGAAGCGGTAAGTGATCGACCAGCTCGGCGGCACTTCGGCGATCTGCCCGGTGATCACGTACCAGGTCGATCCCCAGATCAGCGCGACGAAGGCGAATGGCAGCGCGATGCGCCAGTGCAGCAACCTGTGCGGCGATGCCTCGCCGTTCATAACCGTGCGATCGCTCCGGCAAGGGCGGTGGCCGCGCGGGGATCGGTGTTCCACGCGGTGACGAAGCGCGCGGCATCGGCGCCCCAGTCGTAGAAGGCGAAGTCCTGCCCGCGCAGCGCCTCGCGCTCGGCCGGCGTGAGCCGAACGAACAGCTCGTTCGCCTCGACCGGGTGCATCAGCCGCTCGCCGCAGACCGAGGCAATCTCGCGCGCGGCAGCGTTGGCAGCGCGCGCGTTGTCGAGCCACAAGTCGTCTTCGAGCATGGCCAGCAACTGCGCCGCGAGGAACCGCCCCTTCGACTGCAGATGCCCGGCCCGCTTGCGGCGATAGCGCGCGAGGTCGGCGGCGGCGGGATCGAAGAACACGATCGCCTCCGCGCTCATCGCGCCGTTCTTGATGCAGCCGAAGCTCAGCGCGTCGGCGGAGCCGACGGCCTCGGCCGGCGAGCAGCCGAGGAAGGCGACCGCATTGCCGAAGCGTGCACCGTCGACGTGCAGGCCGAGGCCGCGCTCCTTCGCCAGCGCGCCGATCGCGGCAAGTTCGTCCGGCCGGTAGCAGCAGCCGTATTCGCTCGCCTGCGTGACCGAGATCGCATGCGGCTGCACCTGGTGGACGTCGTCGCGGATCGGGTCGATCACCGCGCGAATCGTCTCGGGCGTGAGCTTCGCCGCTTCGCCTTCGGCCAGCATCAGCTTCGCGCCGTGCAGGTAGAAGCCAGGCGCCCCGCCCTCGTCCACCTCGATATGCGCCTCGCGGTGGCAGACGACTCCGCCGTGCGGCTGGACCAGCGTCGCGAGCGCCAGGCAGTTGGCCGCCGTCCCCGTCGCGGCCCAGATCGCCGCGCAGTCGCGGCCGAACAGGGCGGTGAACGCCTCGTCCAGCCGCCGGGAAAGCGCGTCGCCATCGTAAGGCGAGTCGGGTTCGTCGGCCGCGCGCATCGCCTCCCACACCTTCGGGTGGACCGCAGCGGCGTTATCGGAGAGGAACTGCTTGGCGCTGGACATGACGGAACGCGTCTAGCCACCGCAGCGTTCAGCGCAAGAAGGAGCGACGTTCATGGCCATCGAAGGTCTCGAGATCACCCGCCATTCCGGCCCGGGCGCGGCGCCGGTTCACGGCGAGTACCGCGCGCATGTGCCCGGCAGCGACCACGTCGGGCGGCTGACCTGGAAGGCACGCGGCAATGCGCGGATCGCCGACCATACGCTGGTCCCGCCCGAAATCGGCGGGCGCGGCGTCGCGGCGGCGCTGGTCGAAGCGCTGGTCGCCGATGCGAAGGCGGAAGGCTTCACGATCGAGCCGCAATGCTCCTACGTCGACGCGCAATTCCGGCGCCATCCCGAATGGGCTGCCTTGCGCGCGCCGACCGCTAGTTGATCCGGGAGAAGTCCTGCGCCGTGATGCTGCGCAGGATTGCCGTGCGCAATTCCCGCGCCCGGGTGAGCGGTATGCCCTCGATCGCCAGCTTTCCACCGGCGAGACCGAGGTGCAGCGTGGCATAGCCGCGCCGGCGCGCGATCGGCCCCTGCGCGATTTCGGCCGAATGCAGCTTGATGCGCGAGGCGACATCGGTGCGCGTCGCAAGCCAGCCGTGCCGGGCATAGACCTGCGCGTCGTCGAGCGTATGCCGCTCGAAGCGCCAGAGGAACCACTGCCATGCTGCCAGCGGCAGAGCGATGGCAAGCGGGATCAGTGCGAGAAGTGGGCTGGCCGCTCCCGTCGCCGAGAGCGCGACCAGCACCGCGAGCGCGATTCCCCCGGCGATCAGGCCGGCCAGCAGCGCGGAATCGATGCGGTAGCGCGCTCCGGCGCGGTGCCAGTCGAGGTCCTCGGTCGGCATCGCGAAGCCCGCGGCGCGGGCGATGGGGTCCAGTTCGTGCCACCGGGCGAAGGGCGCGACATCGTGGCTCGACGCGCCGGCATCCTGCGCGAGGCTGACGAACTTGAGGCCGTGCCAGCCGAACCGACGGCGAAGGATGCCCGTCCCGAACACGAGCGCCTGCACGCGGTGCGCGGGCATGACGACGTCGGTGCGGGTGAGCAGCCCGCGTCGGCGGCGAAAACCCTTGGCGGTCCGCTCGAGCGTAAAGCCCCAGTCGCGAAGGAAAGTTCGCACGAGTCCGGTCGCGAAGCCGACCAGGAGCAGCGAGCCGGCCGCGATGATCCCGCCGACGATCTGCGCGGTTCGCCCGAGGCCTGAGAGCCAGGCGCCCGGCCCTGCCAGCCGTTCCTGCCATTCGTCGAAATCCCAGGGATCGAACGGCAGGAGAAAATCGAACTGCTGCACCGCACCGGCGGCGACGGCGACGACCGCGAGCGAGAACTCGAACAGCCCGAAGGTGACGAGCCGGCGCGGCGCCATCGCGAACAGGACCTCGGCGGCCGGCTCGGCCGCGTGCGCTTCGGTCTCGCCCGCTGCGGCAGCCGCATCGTCCCTCCGCTCGCGCACGACTTCGCGCAGCCGCTCGCCTTCGGCTGCCTTGAGATAGGCGAGCTTGAGCTCGTCCTTCCCGCCGGCACCGGTCTCGAAGCGCACTTCGACCAGGCCGAACACACGCGCGAGCGGGCCCTGCTCGAGGCTGACGTCCTGAATCCGCTCGTAAGGCACCGAGCGTGCCGCACGGCTGAGAACGCCGCTTTCGACCCGGATGTCCTCCGTGCCGACCCGGTACGTCAGCCGGTGCCACTGGAGCCAGGCCACGAACACGCTCGCCCCCAGCAGCACGAACGCAAGCGGCACCGCGGCGAGCAGCCACGGCCCCTCGTCGCGCAGAACGAGGACCATCGCAACGATCGCCGGGACAAGCTGGCGCAGGCCACCGATCGCACGCAGGAGCAGCCCCGTCGGCTCGGTCCGCCGTTCGCCTGTTTCGGGAGGGTCGGCCGGCTCGCTCACATCGTGTCGCGCCTGATCTGCGCCCGGATCGTCTCGCGCATCGCCCGCGCGTCCGCGTCGGCGAGGCCCGGCAGCGAGACCGAAGCGTTGTGGGAGCCGGCGGTGTGGAGCGTCAGCGTGGCGAGGCCATAGGCGCGCTCGATCGGCCCCTGATGAACGTCGATATGCTGCACCCGCCCGAACGGCACCACGGTGTCCGACCGGAACCACAGCCCGCGCACGACGCGCAGGCGGTCCTCCCCCATGACATAGCCCCGCGCCATGTAGCGCCGCATCGGCGCGCGGATCACGATCAGGACCGCGGCAAGCAGCACGGGCACGATGAACACGCCGGTCGGCAGTAAGCCGGCGACTTCGAGCACGAGCGCGCCGATCACGAACGGAACCGCGGCAAGCAACGTCGCCACCCGCATCGCCTTGACGTGGTTCGGATGCAGCGGGGTCAGCGCGTCGCTTTCGTCCATGGTGCCTTACATGGCTAAGACGGGTGAGAGCGGCAAGGGTTTGTTGCGCTGGGGGTCGAGGGAAGGTGCGTCCATACGTTGAACGTCCAGAGCCGGACCCGGGACGGTAGGGGGAGAGCAGAGCTATAGCTCGCCGGCGCCTGCCAGTCTGTAGCTCGTGCTCCGGCCTCCGCCGGCATTTTGGAGTAGAACGCCAGCTTGAAGTAGCTCCCTAATGTCTCGCAAGGCAGTGTCGGTCGAGCACTTAGCGAGCTTTGCGTACTTCGACGTGTTTAGATAGCCTTCCCAGTCGTCTTCAAGCATCCGTTCGATGACCAACCGCTGCCGCTGATTGACGATGTACCGGATCGCCTTGTCCCATAGTTTGGCCTTGTAGAGTACCGCCTCCAGGGTCGCCTCGGCTCTTTCGAGGGCGCGGCTTAGGCAATCGAGGAACCAACTCAGCCATGGCGTTATATCCAGGCCATTCCTTTGCTGCGCTTCGAGTCGATCGTAATAGTCTCTCTTCTCGGCTTCGATCTGAGCGGACATACTGTAGAAGCGGTCTTTGCTGCCATCGGCGCGCGCGAGCGACATATCCGCGATGGCGCGCGCGACGCGTCCATTGCCATCTTCGAAGGGATGGATAGTGACGAACCAGAAATGTGCGACCCCCGCCCGCAGAACCGGGTCAATTGAGGGGGGGGCGTTGAACCACTTCAGGAATTTGGCCATTTCGGACTGAAGCCTGTCAGCTGTGGGCGCTTCAAAATGGACCTTCTCCCGACCGTAGGGACCGGAGACCACCTGCATTGGACCGGCTTCCTTCGGCCTCCAGTCGCCAACGGCTATTCTCTGCATGGAGCTCCGTCCGGTAGGAAACAGCGCGGCGTGCCAGCCGAAGAGACGTTCGTCAGTTAATGGCTCTGCAAACCTCTGGGTGGCGTCGAGCATCATCTCAACAATGCCTTCAACGTCTCGGTTCGATGCAATGAGCCCGCCCACATCCATCCCTAGGCGACGTGCAATTGAGGATCGAACTTCCTCACGATTCAGGTTTTCGCCTTCAATCGCGGACGATTTGACAACGTCATCAGTTAGCGTGTTTAGACTGGCTTCTTGTCTAAGCGCGAAGCCCAGGTCTTGCATTCGGCCTATCAGTTGCCCTTCGCGATACCGCAGGGCGGCTAGCACGGGCGACAGGACATCATTGCTCCAGCCGAATTGCGGCCAGTTCGCATTCTCGTGAATAAAAGGCATATCCACCGCATCTCCTGCGGTGATTGTACGCATTAATTACCGCACGCGCAACGTTCGTCGCAAAATTTGCGGCGAATAGGCCTGCATTACCGAGGGGCCAGGGTAAGACGGGGAACAGACCGAGTGCTCGCTTGCGGAAAGCTCTCTTAGCCCAACTCAGCCGCTGGTTTGAAGTCGATCAGGCTGCTGCCGCTAGCTCTTCTACAATGTCGACGAGAGAAGAAGGGGGCGGCCAGTCCTCAGCGACTTAGCCCTGGCTCCAATATATTGGGACCGACGCGCGGGGGGTTACTGCGCCGACTGCACGCCTGGAACTTTGTCGATCTTATCAAAAGCCAAGAAGAAAGCTTGGGACTAAGCTGTTCACGATACGCTGTCCGGGAAACCGCCGAAAAACAAACCGGCCTCGTCCAAACAAAATTGGTGGTGCTGCTGGGGAGGATTGAACTCCCGACCTCACCCTTACCAAGGGTGCGCTCTACCACTGAGCTACAGCAGCGTTCGGAGAAGCGGGCGCGCTATTGTCGTCCCTTTGGGGAAAGTCAAGCCAAGCTTGAGCCAGGGCGCAATTGGCGGCAAGGCGTTTCGCATGACCGAGGAAGCGGGCAAGAATCTGTCGCGCGAGGAGCGTCTCGCGGCCAAGCTGCGCGAGAACCTGCGCCGCCGCAAGGCGCAGTCGCGCGAATGGCGCGCGGCCCCGCCGGGCGAATCGGGCGAGAGCGGGCTTTCCAAGCCAGATACGAAAAGCTAACCGCACTCGCTCCCGACCGCATGAGGAGCCTTTTCTTGCCGACGCTCATTCTCGTCCGCCACGGCCAGAGCCAGTGGAATCTCGAAAACCGCTTCACCGGCTGGTGGGACGTCGATCTGACCGAGAAAGGCGTGGCCGAAGCGATCGCGGCGGGCGAGCTGCTGGCCGAAACGGGCGTGCTGCCGACCTGCGCCTTCACTTCGCTCCAGACCCGCGCGATCAAGACGCTGCATCTCGCGCTGGAAGCCTGCGGGCGGCTGTGGATCCCCGAAACCAAGGACTGGCGCCTCAACGAGCGGCACTACGGCGGCCTCACCGGGCTCGACAAGCAGCAGACGCGCGAGCGGCACGGCGACGAGCAGGTGCATATCTGGCGCCGCAGCTTCGATACGCCGCCGCCGGTGATGGAAGACGGCAGCGACTACGATCTCGCCGCCGACCCGCGCTATGCCGGGATCGCAGTGCCGGCGACCGAAAGCCTCAAGCTCACGATCGAGCGTGTGCTGCCCTACTGGGAGGGCGAGATCCTGCCCGTGCTGGCAAGCGGCGAGACGGTGATCGTTTCCGCCCACGGCAATTCTCTGCGCGCGCTGGTCAAGCATCTCTCGGGCATTTCGGACGAGGACATCACCGGGCTTGAGATTCCGACCGGCGAGCCGATCGTCTACGAATTCGACGCCGCGATGAAACCCGGCGAGCGCCACTATCTGAAGGACCGCTGAGATGCCTGCAGGGGGAGCCAAAGTCGCCATCGTCATGGGCAGCCAGTCCGACTGGCCGACCATGAAATGCGCCGCCGAGGTGCTGGACGAGCTCGGCGTGGCATACGAGGCGCGCATCGTCTCCGCCCACCGCACGCCCGACCGCATGTACGAATTCGGCAAGAGCGCGGCGGACGAGGGGTTCCAGGTGATCGTCGCGGGCGCGGGCGGTGCGGCGCACCTGCCGGGCATGCTGAGCGCGCTGACACATCTGCCGGTGCTCGGCGTGCCCGTCGAATCGAAGGCGCTGTCGGGGCAGGACAGCCTGCTCTCGATCGTGCAGATGCCCGCCGGCGTGCCGACCGGGACGCTGGCGATCGGCAAGGCAGGCGCGACCAACGCGGGGCTGCTGGCCGCGGCGATCCTCGCGCTGGCGGACGAAGCTCTCTCGCAGCGCCTGCAGGACTGGCGCGCCGCGCGCAGCGCCGCGGTGGGCGAAAGGCCGGTGGATTGAGACCCGCCTCATTTCCGTTCATCCCGCGCTTGTCGAAGGGCGGCTTTTTCCTTTAGCGCACCTCGCACGCAAGAACGGTCCGGCGAACCCGGGCGCAAACGGATGAGGGAAGTGAGAGTTTGATCCTGCCAGGCGCGACAATCGGCATTCTAGGTGGCGGCCAGCTCGGCCGGATGATCGCGATCGCGGCCGCGCAACTCGGCTATCGCTGCCACATCTTCGCGCCCGACCGGGAAAGCGTCGCGGCCGAAGTCAGCGCCGATTTCACGTGCGCCCCCTGGACCGATGCCGCTGCGCTCGCCCAGTTCGCCGCCGGATGCGACGTGGTGACCTGGGAGTTCGAGAACGTGCCGGTCGGCCCGCTCGCCGCCATCGAGGCGCTGCTCGCGCCGCACCCGCGCGCGCTGGAGACGGCGCAGGACCGGCTCAAGGAAAAGCGCTTCGTCGAAAGCCTCGGCGGCACGCCCGCGGCTTATGCGCCGGTCGATGCGGCCGAGGAACTCGCCGCCGCGGTCGACCGCATCGGGGCGCCGGGTATCCTCAAGACGCGGCGCGACGGCTACGACGGCAAGGGTCAGTGGCGCATTCACACCGCACGCGATGCCGATGCGATCCGCCTGCCGGGCGCACCGACGATCTACGAGGGTTTCGTCGAGTTCACCGCCGAGTTCTCGGTGATCCTCGTGCGCGGGCGCGACGGCGAGGTGCGGTTCTGGGACAGCGCCGAGAACACCCACGTCGGCGGCATCCTCGCGACCTCCGCCCTCCCCGCAGGCGAGGCAATCGCCGCGCAGGTCGCGCCGGCACGCGAGCTTGCCGCAAAGGTGGCCGAGGCACTCGGCTACGTCGGCGTGCTGACGCTCGAGTTCTTCGCGACCCACGAGGGGCCAGTGTTCAACGAGATGGCGCCGCGCGTGCACAATTCGGGGCACTGGACGATCGAGGGCGCGGCGACGAGCCAGTTCGAGAACCACGTGCGCGCAATCTGCGGCCTGCCACTGGGCGATACTGCGACAACCGCACCGCAAGTCGTCATGACGAACGTCATCGGCCACGACGCCAACGGCGCGCACGAATGCCTCGCCGAACCGGGCGCGCATCTGCACCTCTACGGCAAGCGCCAGGCACGCGAAGGCCGCAAGATGGGTCATATCACGCGGATTCACGGCGGATGACGCGCAAGTGACGCAGAGCCTGTTCTGCATCTACGCGCGCGCCGAAAACGGCGTGATCGGCAACGAAGGCGGCTTGCCATGGCACGTTCCCGCCGACCTCAAGCGCTTCAAGGGCCTCACCATCGGCAAGCCGATGATCATGGGCCGCAAGACGTTCGAGAGCCTGCCCGGCCTGCTCCCCGGCCGCCGCCATATCGTGCTGACCCGCCGCGAAGACTGGGACAGCGCCGGCGCAGAGGTCGCGCAATCGCCCGAAGAAGCGCTGGCGCTCGCAGGCGACGGCGAGATCGCGGTGATCGGCGGCGCGGCGATCTTCGACGTGTTCCTGCCGCTGTCCGACCGGGTCGAGCTGACCGAGATTCACGCCGATTACGCCGGCGACACCACCATGCCGCCGCTCGGGCCCGAATGGGAGGAGACGGCGCGCGAGGTGCATGAGGCCGAGGGCGGAATGCCCGCGTTCGATTTCGTGACGCTGTGTCGGAGGGGGGACGAGAAATGAAACGCAAGATCGCATGGGGCGCGCTGGCGCTGGTCGTGCTTGCGGCGGCGGCATTCTTCGTCTTCGCGCCGGGGATGATCGAGCGCGACATGAACAAGGTCGACGGTCAGCCGCTGATCCCGGTCTCCGAAGAAGCAAAGGCACTCCATGCGACGCTGACGATCGTCGATCTCCATTCGGACACGCTGTTATGGGACCGCGACCTGCTCGACCGCGCAGACCAGGGTCACGAGGACCTGCCGCGGATGGAAGAAGGCAACGTCGCGCTGCAGGTCTTCTCCAGCGTGACGAAGACCCCCAAGGGCCAGAACTACGACGCCAACAGCGCCGAGACCGATAACATCACCGCGCTGACGATCGCGCAGCTCCAGCCGATCCGTACCTGGACGTCGTTGCTTCAGCGGTCGCTCTACCATGGCGAGAAGCTCGACCGTGCGGCCGCCGAATCGGACGGGCGCCTGATGAAAGTCGCCGAGCCGCAGGATGTGCAGGCCCTGCTCGCACGCCGCGACGGCGCGCCGACGCCGGTTGGCGCCATGCTCAGTATCGAGGGGCTGCAGAACCTCGAAGGCGATCTCGCCAATCTCGACCGGCTCCACGCGGCGGGTTTCCGCATGGCGGGGCTGACGCATTTCTTCGACAACGATCTCGCCGGATCGATGCACGGGATCGAAAAAGGCGGCCTGACCGCCAAAGGGCGCGAGGCGATACGGCGGATGGAGGCGATCGGGATGATCGTCGACATCGCGCACTGCAGTCACGCCTGTGTCGCCGACATCCTCGCGATCGCGCAGCGCCCGGTCGTCTCCAGCCATGGCGGCGTGCAGGCGACCTGCCAGGTCAACCGCAACCTTTCCGACGAGGAAATCCGCGGCGTTGCGCGCACCGGCGGGGTAATCGGTATCGGTTACTGGGACGCGGCGGTCTGCGGCACCAGCCCCCGCGACGCGGCCCGCGCGATGAAGCACGTGCGCGATCTCGTCGGCATCGAGCATGTCGCGCTCGGCAGCGACTACGACGGCGCGACTACCGTGCGCTTCGACACCTCACAGCTCGTGCAGGTCACGCAGGCCTTGCTCGACGAAGGCTTCACCCCCGATGAGATCCGCGCGGCGATGGGCGGCAACGCACTGCGCGTGCTGCGGGCCGGAATCGCACCCATGGGACCCGTCTCATGAGGTGGCTCGACCATCGCGAGCGAATTCCCGAATCCTTACGCGGTGCGATTATCGCGCTGGGCAACTTCGACGGCTTCCACAAAGGCCATCAGGCGGTCGCCCGCGAGGCGATCGAGTGGGCGCGGGCCGAGGGCCGGCCGGCGATCATCGCCACGTTCGATCCGCATCCGGTGCGCTTCTTCAAGCCCGACGTGCCCCCCTTCCGCCTGACCACGCTGGAGCAGCGGCAGGAGCTCTACCTCGCTGCCGGAGCGACCGCGATGCTGGTGTTCCACTTCGATGCCGAGCTGGCGAACACCACCGCCGAGGACTTCGTGCGCGTGCTGCTCGCCGACAGGCTCGGCGTCGCGGGTGTCGTGACGGGCGAGGACTTCACCTTCGGCAAAGGACGCACGGGCGATCGCGCACGGCTGGCCGAGCTTGGGAGAGAGGTCGGCATCGCCGCCCGCGCGGTGCAGCCGGTGATGGAAGGCGGCGCGCCGGTTTCTTCCAGCCGCATCCGCGAGGCGCTGCGCGAGGGCGATCCGCAAGCCGCCGCTGCGCTCCTCACCCGCCCCTTCGCGATTCGCGGCGTGGTCGAGCATGGCGACAAGCGCGGGCGCGATATCGGCTATCCGACGGCGAATCTCGCGATCGAGAACTATCTGCGACCCCGGTTCGGCATCTACGCGGTGACCGGCCGCGTGCTCGCCACCGGTCAGATACTCAAGGGTGCGGCCAATATCGGCGTGCGCCCGCAGTTCGAGCCGCCCAAGGAACTGCTGGAGCCGCATTTCTTCGACTTCTCCGGCGATCTCTACGGACAGGAGATCGAGATCGCGTTCCACCATTTCCTGCGGCCCGAAGCGAAGTTCGATTCGCTCGACTCGCTCGTGGCGCAGATCGAGCGCGACTGCGATGAGGCGCGGGAGTTGCTCGGGTGAAGCGCTGGCTGCGTTACCTTGCGTTCGCCCTCGCCCTCGCCTTCCTCGTGCTGACCGTCGTCAATGCGAGCTGGCTCGCGCCGGAGCCCAAGGGCGCGGTCAAGCTGATCGCGCATCGCGGGATTCATCAGCTTTACGACCATGCCGGGGTCGGGCGCGACACCTGCACCGCCGACCGGATCGATCCTCCGGCGCATGACTATCTCGAAAACACGACCCGCTCGATCGCTCGCGCCGCGGGGTTCGGCGCGCACATGATTGAGGTCGACATCGCGCCCACGGCAGACGACCAGATCGCGGTGTTCCACGATTGGACGGTCGACTGCCGCACCGACGGCACCGGCGAAGTCCGCGACCTGACGATGGCCGAACTCAAGGCGCTCGACGCGGGCTACGGCTATACGGCCGACGACGGCAGAACCTATCCTTTCCGGGGCGAAGGCATCGGCGCGATTCCGACACTGGAGGAGGCGATCAGGGCGGCCGGCCGCGCCCGGCTGCTCTACAATTTCAAGAGCAAGGACCCGGCCGAGGCGGATCTGCTCGCCGCGGCGCTTGAGGCGGCCGGCCGCGACCCCGTCGCCACGGGCGACGCCTTCTATGGCGATGCGGCCAATGTCGCCCGGATCAGGGAGCACTATCCCGACGTCTGGGCCTTCTCGATCGAGGGGGCGAAGGAGTGCACCACCGCCTATCTCCTCTCGGGCTGGTTCGGGATCATGCCCGAGGCCTGCGAGGACGGCACGCTGATGGTCCCGCTCGACCGGCAATGGCTTTTCGCCGGCTGGCCCAACCGCCTGATCGCGCGGATGGAGGAAGCCGGCGCGCACGTGATCGTGATCGGCCCGCGCGCGGAAGACCGTCCCACCGGGCTCGACCTGCCCGAACAGCTCGGCGAGATTCCGGCGAGCTTCAACGGCTATGCCTGGGTGGAGGACAGCTTCACCGTCGTGCCTGCCCTCATCAACCGGTTCGACAACCGCAGCCAGGCCGAGATCGACGCGGCGCAGGCCTCGCTGGAGCGCCGCCGGGCCGAGCGTTGACGCGAACCGGCTTTATCGCGCGCTGCAATTGCCCTAACGGCCATCCGCCATGACAGAACAGCGCGACTACAAGGACACGGTCTTCCTGCCCAAGACCGACTTCCCGATGAAGGCCGGCCTGCCGCAGAAGGAGCCGGGCATTCTCGCGCGCTGGGAAGCCGAGGGCCTCTACCGCCAGCTTCGCGAGGCGCGGAAGGACCGTGAGAAATTCGTGCTCCACGACGGTCCCCCTTACGCCAATGGCGATATGCACATCGGGCACGCGCTGAACCATGTGCTCAAGGACATGGTCGTGCGCACGCAGAGCTTGCTCGGCAAGAACGCCCCCTACGTGCCCGGCTGGGACTGCCACGGTCTGCCGATCGAGTGGAAGGTCGAGGAGCAGTACCGCAAGAAGAAGCTCAACAAGGACGAGGTGCCCCCGGCCGAATTCCGCGCCGAATGCCGCGCCTACGCCCAGCACTGGGTCGACGTGCAGCGCGATCAGTTGAAGCGCCTCGGCGTGAACGGCGACTGGGACAATCCCTACCTGACGATGGACTTCGCAGCCGAAGCGACGATCGTGTCCGAGCTGCTCAAGTTCGCCGAAGCGGGCAACCTCTACCGCGGCGCCAAGCCGGTCATGTGGAGCCCGGTGGAGAAGACCGCCCTGGCCGAGGCGGAGGTCGAATACGAGGATATCACCTCGACCCAGATCGACGTGGCGTTCGAGATCGTCGAGAGCCCGTTTTTTGAGGAATTCGTCGGCGCTTATGCCGTGGTCTGGACCACGACCCCCTGGACCATCCCGATCAACCAGGCGATCGCGTATGGGCCCGAAATGTCGTACCGACTGCTGGAAGTGGTTGACGGCGAAATCGCTGATCGGCCTGAGCTGGCACACCTTCGCGGCAAGCGATTCCTGATCGCGATGGACTTGGAAGAAGCCTTCCTTGCTCGCCTTTCTCTACCCAAAAGTGCTGTGAGGGCGCCGGGCTTCTACCAAGGTAGTCAGGGGTTCGAGGGCATCAAAGCCCGCCACCCGATGCACCACCTCGGCGGGTTCTACGCCGAGCCCCGCCCGTTCCTGCCGGGCGACTTCGTCACCACCGACAGCGGCACCGGGCTTGTCCATATGGCGCCGGACCACGGCGAGGACGACTTCGAGCTATGCAAGGCGCACGGTCTCAATCCGAAGTTCGTGGTCGAGGCCGACGGGCGCTATCGCGACGACTGGGCCTGGCTCGGCGGCGACGACGAGCGGCGCATGTCGGTCATCAACCCGAAGTTCAACGCGCCCGACGGGCCGATCTGCTCCGACTTGCGCGCGGCGGGCGCGCTGCTTTCGGCAAGCGCCGACTACACCCATTCCTATCCGCACTCATGGCGTTCCAAGGCCAAGGTCATCTATCGCTGCACGCCGCAGTGGTTCGTGCCGATGGACAAGGTGCTGACGCATATCTCGCCCAAGGACGTCTACGAACGGCGTTGGGAAGGCGAAGGCGGTGCGCTCAATCCCGCAGAGGAAGGCCTGTGCGACGCGCCGACGCTGCGGCAGGCGGCGATGGAAGCGATCGAGGTGACGCGCTTCGTGCCGGAGAAGGGCCGCAACCGCATCGGGAGCATGGTCGCGGGCCGGCCCGACTGGGTGCTCAGCCGGCAGCGCGCCTGGGGCGTGCCGATCACGCTGTTCGTCGACCGCAAGAGCGGCGAATATCTCGTCGATCCGGCGGTGAACGCACGCATCATTGCCGCGGTGCACGAGCAGGGGGTCGACGCCTGGTCCGATGCGAACGCCCAAACGCTGCTCGGCGACAAATACGACGCCGCCGATTACGAGCGGGTGGCGGACATCCTCGACGTGTGGTTCGATTCGGGCTCCACCCACGCCTTCGTGCTCGAAAGCGGGCGCTGGCCGGACCTGACCCGGCCGCCGGGTTACAAGGGCCCGCCCGCCGACCTCTACCTCGAAGGCTCCGACCAGCATCGCGGCTGGTTCCAGTCCTCGCTGCTCGAAAGCTGCGCCACCCGCGGCCGCGCGCCCTACCAGGCGGTCCTCACCCACGGGTTCACCATGGCGAGCGACGGCAAGAAGATGTCCAAGTCGCTCGGCAATACGGTCGATCCGATCAAGGTGATGGACCAGTACGGCGCCGACATCATCCGCCTCTGGGCGCTGTCGGTCGACTATACCGAGGACCACCGGATCGGCGACGAGATCCTGAAGGGGGTCGCCGACCAGTACCGCAAGCTGCGCAACACCTTCCGCTACATGCTCGGCGCGCTCGACGGGTTCGATTACGAGGCGGAAGGGATTGCGCCGGCGGAGATGCCCGAGCTCGAGCGCTACGTGCTCGATCGGCTCCACGCGCTCGATACCACGCTGCGCCAGGCGATCGCGGATTTCGACTTCAACGAATACACCCGCGCGCTGGTGGACTTCGCGAACGAGGGCCTCTCGGCCTTCTTCTTCGATATCCGCAAGGACAGCCTTTATTGCGACGATGCGAACGACCCGCGCCGCCGCGCCTATCGTTCCACGCTGGACATCCTGTTCCACGCCCTCGTGCGCTATGCCGCGCCGGTGCTCGTCTTCACCGCCGAGGAAGCCTGGACCACGCGCTTCCCCGAGCGCGGCAGCGTCCACCTGCAGGAACTGCATCCGCTGCCGGGCGAATGGGTGAACCGCGAACTCGCCGCGCGCTTCGAAGGTCTGCGCGAGTTGCGCGAGCGGGTGATGGAAGCGATCGAGCCGCTGCGGCGCGAGAAGGTCGTGCGCTCAGGGCTCGAGGCCCAGGTGACCGTGCCCGCCGATGCGGTGCCCGAAGGCTTCACCGATGCCGATCTGGCCGAGCTGTTCATCACCGCGTCAGTCGTGCGCGGGCAGGGCGAGGCCGTGACCGTGACGCGCACCACCGACCACAAGTGCGGCCGCTGCTGGCGCCTCCTGCCCGAAGTGACGGAGGACGGCGCGCTGTGCAAGCGGTGCGACGAAGCCGTCGCCGAACTGGATGCCGCCGCATGAGCAAGCTTGCGAAATACCGCCTGATCGGCTTCGCGGCGGCGATCGTGCTGTTCCTCGTCGACCAGGCGATGAAGCGCTACGTCACCGACACGCTGGCGATGAAGCGCGGCGATGTGGTCGAGTTGCTGCCGTTCTTCGATTTCCGGCTGACCTACAACTTCGGCGTCTCGCTCGGCATGTTCCAGGCCGACTCGATGGAAATGCGCTGGATTCTCGTCGGCGTCACCAGCCTGATCGCGCTGGTCGTGACCGTGTGGATGCTGCGCGAGAAGGCCTTGGGCGAGATCGTCGGCCTCTCGCTGATCCTCGGCGGAGCGCTGGGGAACATCAAGGACCGCTACGAGCTCGGCTACGTGATCGACTACGCGGACCTGCATTTCGGCGAGTTCCGCCCGTTCCTGATCTTCAACATCGCCGATGCCGCGATCACCATCGGCGTCCTGATAATCCTTGCCCGTGCCTTCTTCGTGCGCGACAAGGAGGCAACACCCGAACACAAGTCGGCGCCCGGCGCCGCGGAGAGCTGAAATGACTTCATCCCTTGGGCGTAAATCGGCCACCCTCGTCCTTCTCGCCGGTGCGAGCGCGATGCTTGCGGCCTGCGGCAGCACCGGCGGCATCGGCGGCCGCGAACGGCCCGACGAGTTCGCCGTGCAGCGGCAGGCCCCGCTGGTCGTTCCGCCCGACTTCAGCCTCGTTCCGCCCGCTCCGGGGGCACCGCGCCCGGCGGAGGAGACCGCTGGCGAGCAGGCGCTCGAGGCCCTGTTCGGCGGCCCCGCCCCGCGCAGCGCGGTCGAAACCAGCATGCTCGACCGCGCCGGGACGGCGGAGCCGAGCATCCGCACCGAGGTCGGCGATCCGGAGACCAACACGGTCGCCAAGGGCAGCGTCACCCGCGACATCGTCGCCGCCCCGGAAGGCGACGGGCAGTTCGCGCAGGCTGTTATCCCGCAGGGATAATAGTTTTATTGTTTTGCAGCACGCGCATCCGCGCGTGCGGTATCCTCGCTCCCTTCGGTCGCTGCGGACGGCCCCTCGGTCTTGCGGTTCGCTGGTCGCGGACCGGGATTCCTCCTGACAGCCATGGCTGAGAAAGGTTCGGTCGGCGCCAGCCGACCGCACGCGCGACCGCGCGCCCGCAGCGCCGTCAGGCGCGAGGATATCGCACACGCGGATGCGTGTGCGGAAACAAAGACTCCCTACTCCTTGCTCACCAGCAGCTTGTCGATCTTGCGGCCGTCCATGTCGACGACCTCGAAGCGCCAGCCCTGGTCGGTGAAGCTTTCCCCTTCCCGCGGCAGGTTCTTGAGCACCGAGAGGACGTAGCCGGCGACCGTCGCGAACTCGCGGTCTTCGCCGTATTCGATACGCAGCCGGTCGGCGAGATCGTCGGCCGACAGCGCGCCCGAGACGAGCAGCGAACCGTCCGCCCGCTCGATCATGACCGGGCGGTCGCCATCGTCGCGGTCGCTCGCGAAGTGGCCGGCAATGGCGGTCAGCAGGTCGGCCGGCGTGACGATCCCGTCGAGATGACCGTATTCGTCGTGCACCATGGCCATCGCGACCTCGGACTGCTGGAGCACGCGCAGCGCATCCATCGCGTCGAGCTGGTCGGGCACGACTTCGGCCTGCCGCATGATCGCACGTAGCGAGATCGCCTCGCCCGCCACGAGCCGTGCGAGTACCTCCCGCACCTTGACCACGCCGATCACGCGGTCGGGCGAGCCTTCGGCGACCGGCAGCAGCGAATGCGGGCTGGCCTCGATCGCTGCGCGAAGCTCCGACTCGTTCGCGTCGGCATCGACCCAGTCGAGATCGGTGCGCGGGGTCATCACCTCGCGGACCGGGCGGTCCCCGAGGCGGACCACACCGGCGAGGATCTGGTGCTGTTCTGCCTCCAGCACACCCGAGCGGGTCGCTTCGGCGAAGATCATGTGCAGTTCCTCGGCCGTCACGTTCGACTGCCCGCCGGGCCTGACCCCGAGAAGCCGGATGAGCAAACCCGAAGACGTGTCGAGCAACCACACCAGCGGCGCCGCGATCCGCGCGAGCATCGCCATCGGGCGGGCCATGGTGAGCGCGATCGGCACCGCGGCGCGCAGCGCGACCTGCTTGGGCACGAGTTCGCCGACGACCAGGCTGGCATACGTCGTCAGCGCGATCACCACCGCGAAGCCGGCCTCGTCCGCGTACCGGGCGGACAGCCCCAGCGCTTCGAGCCGCTCGCCCACGGGCCCGCCCAAGCTGGCGCCCGAATAGGCACCGGCGATGATGCCGACCAAGGTGATCCCGATCTGCACCGTCGAGAGGAACTTGCCCGGATCGGCCGCCAGCGCGAGCGCGGTCTGCGCAGCGCGACTGCCCTTGTCGGCGGCGCCCTGAAGCCGCGCGGGCTTGGCCGAGACGATCGCGAGCTCCGACATGGCGAACACGCCGTTGAGCACGATCAATCCCGCGATGATCAATAGGTCGGGCCAGGGGAAGGGTGTCACACCCCTCCGCTAGCACAATTGCGTGCCCGCGCCAGCCTGTCGCATATCGATTGCCACTCGGCGGGGAACGGGTGAGCCGTTATGGTGTTTTAGCGTGATATGGCGCAGGTGGGCGCGCCGCCCCTCCACATGGGGCAAGCCGAGTTTGCAGCAAGAGGGGAAAATCCCATGAAGAAGTCGAGAATGATCGTTGCCAGCTTTGCCGCACTTTCGCTGGTAAGCGTCTCCGCCTGCGTGACCGATCCCAACACCGGCGAGCGGAAGATCTCCCGCACGGCGATCGGCGGAGTCGGCGGCGCGGCCGCAGGCGCGCTGCTCGGCGGGCTGATCGGCGGCAAGACCGGGCGCATCATCGGTGCGGTCGGCGGCGGCGCGATCGGCGGCGTGGTCGGCTACAAGATGGACCAGCAGATCAAGGAACTGCGCGAATCGACCGCCGGCTCGGGCGTCGACGTCACCGAAGTCGACAACGGTCAGGCGATCCTCGTCAACCTGCCCGACGGCGTGACCTTCGATGTCGGCAGCGCCACGCTGAAGCCGGCTTTCCGTTCGACGCTCAACGACGTGGCAGCAAGCCTCAAGCAGTATCCCAACAGCCTGATCGACGTATACGGCCATACCGATTCGACCGGTTCGGATTCGTTCAACCAGGGTCTTTCGGAACGCCGCGCGCAGACCGTCGCCAATTACCTGACCAGTCAGGGCGTCAACACGGCGCGCATCCGCTGGCAGGGTTTCGGCGAGACGATGCCCGTCGCCGACAACTCGACCGAGGAAGGTCGCCGTCTCAACCGCCGGGTCGAGATCAAGATCATTCCGATCAGCCAGGACGAGATCAACGCCGCGCAGAACCAGTAAGGCGCGCACGGCTTCTGCCCACCGGGCGGGAAGAGGGGGCCGGTATTCGGATCGGCCCCTTTTTCGTATCAGCGGGCGAGCTTCTCCGCACGTTCCGCCAGCCGGTCCACGGCAGCGGCATGAATGCCCGGTGCGCTGATCAGCAGACCGAAGGCGCGCGGATCGCGCTTGTTGTAGTTCAGCGGCTGCCCGAACGCGTCGCTGATCGCGGCACCGGCCTCACGCGCGATGAGCGCCGCGGCGGCGATGTCCCATTCGAAGCCCCAGCGCAGCGTGGCGAGCAGATCCGCCTCGTCCGCCGCGACCATCGCCGCGCGCAGGGCGATCGAGTTGGGCTTGGCGACCATCTGCAGGTCGCGGTCCTCTTTGGGCAGCGAGTCGGCCGGCACCCGCGCGCCGGGAAACTCCTTGCGGTTCGAGGCCTGGAGTCGCTTGCCGTTCCGCCACGAACCCTGGCCGGAAATCCCGATCCACTCCTCGTCCCGCGCCGGGGCGGCAAGCATGCCAATCAGCGGCCGCCGTTCACTGATCAGCGCGACCGACACGGCCCATCCGGTACGCCCGCGGATGAAATCGCGCGTGCCGTCGATCGGATCGACCAGCCAGATCAGGCCCCGGCCGAGTCGCGCAGGATCGTCGGCGGTCTCCTCGGACAGCCAGCCCGCCGCCGGCAGGAGGCGGCCAAGCTCGCGCTTGAGGAAGGTGTCGACGGCGAGATCGGCGGCGCAGACCGGGTTGCCGGGCGCCTTCTCCCAGGTTTCGACAGTGTGCCCCGCCCCCGGCCAGGCGGCGAGCGCGATCCGCCCGGCCTCGCGGACGATATTCTCCAGACGCGAACGGTCTATCATCGTCCAACACCGTTGGGAGCGGACGCGGCACTTTTCAAGCGCGGGAATCCATGCTTAGGCGCGGACGCAAAGCTCCGATCCCTCCCGAACAACAAGCGGAAAGCGCACCACGATGAACATCCACGAATATCAGGCCAAGGAACTGCTCGCAAAGTACGGGATCGGGATTCCCGCCGGCCATGCCGCTCTGACGGTCGAGGAAGCCGTGGCGGGGGCGAAGCAGCTTCCGGGGCCGCTTTACGTGGTGAAGGCGCAGATCCACGCCGGCGGACGCGGCAAGGGCAAGTTCAAGGAGCTCGGTCCCGATGCCAAGGGCGGCGTGCGGCTCGCCAAATCGGTCGAGGAGGTCGAGGCCAACGCGCAGGAGATGCTCGGCAACACGCTGGTGACCGTGCAGACCGGCGAGGCGGGCAAGCAGGTGAACCGGCTCTACGTGACGGACGGGGTCGACATCGCATCCGAATACTACCTCTCGATGCTGGTCGACCGCGCGACGGGACGCGTGGCGATGATCGTCTCCACCGAAGGCGGGATGGATATCGAGCAGGTCGCGCACGACACGCCGGAGAAGATCACCACGATCGCGATCGACCCGGCGCAGGGCTTCATGCCGCACCACGGCCGCGCGGTCGCCTTCGCGCTCAAGCTGACGGGCGAGCTCAACAAGCAGGCGCAGAAGCTGGCGAAGCAGCTCTACACTGCCTTCATGGATCTCGACTGCTCGATGCTGGAGATCAACCCGCTGGTCGAGACCGAGGACGGCAATCTGCTGGTGCTCGACACCAAGATGAGCTTCGATTCGAACGCGCTCTATCGCCACAAGGACGTCGAGGCGATGCGCGACGAGACCGAGGAGGACCCGGCCGAGGTCGAGGCGAGCGAGTACGACCTCGCCTACATCAAGCTCGACGGCAACATCGGCTGCATGGTCAACGGCGCCGGCCTTGCCATGGCGACGATGGACATCATCAAGCTCAACGGCGCCTTCCCGGCGAACTTCCTCGACGTCGGCGGCGGCGCGAACCGCGAGAAAGTGACCGCGGCGTTCAAGATCATCCTCAAGGACCCGGCGGTCGAGGGCATCCTGGTCAACATCTTCGGCGGGATCATGAAGTGCGACGTCATCGCCGACGGTATCGTCGCGGCGGCAAAGGACGTGAACCTTTCGGTGCCGCTGGTCGTCCGCCTCGAAGGCACCAACGTCGAGAAGGGCAAGGAAATCCTCAACAACTCGGGCCTGCCGATCGTCAGCGCCGATGATCTGGGCGACGCCGCGCGGAAGATCGTCGCGGAGGTCAAGAAGGCGGCGTGAACCGTGCGCGGAGCCGGCGCTAGGACGTCGGCTCCGCTCGTGCCGCCCGTTCGCGGCGCGCATAGCGGAAGACGAGCTCCCTGACCTCGTCTCCCTCGCTCTTCATCCGAACGGCGACGGTCAGCCCGCCCTCTCCGTCGCAGCGATAGGTCAGCGCGCTGAAATAGGCTGCGCAGGGCTCGATCGAGATCAGCGGGAAGCGGACCATATCGTCCTTTTCCTCCCAGCCCGTCAGATCCGGATTGAAGTGCTTGAGCTTGAGGGCGAGGCTGCCCTCCTCCTCGACCAGATACATATGTTCGGTGAACATCAGCCCGCCGTCGGGGCTTTCCTGCGCGAACAGACCGGCCATGATACCGCCCATCGGCGGTAGCCAGGTCTCGGCCGCCGAGGCCCCTTCGATGCCGGTGCCGACCCAGTCGCCGACGAGCCAGGCCGCCTCCTCGATCGTGGCGGGCGGCGGAACGTGGTCGCCCGGCGCTACGCGCGTCTCCTGCGCTGCCAGCGGAGCAGCCAGCGCAGCTATGAGCGGAAACAGACTGTATCGAAGCATGGCGTGCCCCTCCCGGGAACCGGCGCGCGGTAGACTACGCCCGCGCATCGCCACGGTAAAGCGTGCGGGAATGGGGTTGACCCCGCCGACGCGGAACGCAAGGGAGAGGCGGAGTTTGGATCAGCGGCCGGCGAGTCCCGCGCTTGACGCTTACGTAAACGCAAGCTACGCGGACGCCGCGCCAATCGAGAGGAAGGACCACCCCATGAAGATCCTCGTGCCCGTGAAGCGGGTGATTGACTACAACGTGAAGCCTCGGGTGAAGGGGGATGGCACGGGTGTTGATCTAGCGAACGTGAAGATGAGCATGAACCCGTTCGACGAGATCGCG
>NZ_JAEVFE010000013.1 GCF_016803135.1 Altererythrobacter sp. C41 | reverse complement strand
AGCATCACCGCGCTGTCCTTGCCCACCGAATACAACATCACAGGCCGCGACGCTTCCGCCGCAACCTCACGCATAATATGTACGCTCTCGGCCTCAAGCCGCTCAAGATGGGTCAGGCGATGCATCGGCGAGCGAATGCCTAGACTTGCCAAAGATCACAAGAGCCAAGCCGAAAAGCAATACATAGTGCAGGCCAAGACGAGCCACAGACGCGACTCATTGACGAGCGCCCGTCGGGCCATGAATGACCCACCGGTACGATCGCTGGGATAGTCTCTGGGCGACGAGTGACGGGTTTCAGCCCCCACTTTCATTCGGGCAGCGAATTTGTGAATCAGGAGGCCCGATGCGCCAATGTGGCCTATTCCTCGCCCCGGTCCACGCCCTCGTCGGCATCGGCCTCGGGCCTCTCCGCATCGCTCTTCTTGACGGAGGGCTTTCTGACCTTCCGCTTCGGTTTGGCCTTCGGCGCCGCCGGGGTGAGCTCGAAGGCCGGTTTGCCCTCCTTCACGCTCACATGGACCTCGCCGCCGTCGGCGAGTTTGCCGAATAGCAGTTCCTCGGCCAGCGGCTGCTTGATCTTCTCCTGGATCAGGCGGCCCATCGGGCGGGCGCCGTAGAGCCTGTCGTAGCCCTTGTCGGCCAGCCATTCGCGCGCATCCTTGTCGAACTGGATGTGCACGTTCTGCTCGGCGAGTTGGAGCTCGAGCTGGAGGATGAACTTGTCGACCACGCGCGCGACGGTCGCCTTGCCGAGATAGGCGAAGGGCACGATCGCATCGAGGCGGTTGCGGAATTCCGGCGTGAACATGCGCTTCACCGCCTCTTCGCCCGCGTCTTCCTTGCTGACGTCGCCGAAGCCGATGCCCTGGCGCGCCATGTCGGCCGCGCCGGCATTGGTCGTCATGATCAGCACGACGTTGCGGAAATCGACCGTCTTGCCGTGGTGATCGGTCAGGCGGCCGTTGTCCATCACCTGCAGCAGGATGTTGAACAGGTCGGGATGCGCCTTCTCGATCTCGTCGAGCAGCAGCACGCAATGCGGGTTCTGGTCGACCGCATCGGTCAGCAGGCCGCCCTGGTCGTAGCCGACATAGCCCGGAGGGGCGCCGATCAGGCGGCTGACCGAGTGGCGCTCCATGTATTCGGACATGTCGAAGCGCTTGAGCTCGATCCCCATGATGCTCGCGAGCTGGCGCGCGACCTCGGTCTTGCCGACGCCGGTGGGGCCGGTGAACAGGAAGCTGCCGATCGGCTTGTCCGGATCGCGCAGGCCCGCGCGGCTGAGCTTCATCGCGGTCGAAAGGCGCTGGATCGCCTGGTCCTGCCCGAACACGACATGCTTCAAGTCGCGTTCGAGGTTCTCGAGCGCCTTCTTGTCGTCGCTCGACACCGTCTTGGGCGGGATGCGCGCCATCGTCGCGATCACCGCCTCGATCTCGCGCGCGGTGATCTTCTTCTTCCGGCGGCTCGGCGGCACGAGCATCTGCATCGCGCCGACCTCGTCGATCACGTCGATCGCCTTGTCGGGCAGCTTGCGGTCGTTGATGTAGCGCGCCGAGAGCTCGACCGCGGTCTTGAGCGCGTCGGGCGTGTAGCGGACGTTGTGGTGTTCCTCGAAGGCGCTTCTCAGCCCCCGCAGGATCTTCACCGTATCCTCGATCGTCGGTTCGTTGACGTCGATCTTCTGGAACCGGCGCAGCAGCGCGCGATCCTTCTCGAAGTGGTTGCGGAATTCCTTGTAGGTGGTCGAGCCGATGCAGCGGATCGCACCGCTCGACAGCGCGGGCTTGAGCAGGTTGGAGGCGTCCATCGCCCCGCCGCTGGTCGCGCCAGCGCCGATCACGGTGTGGATCTCGTCGATGAACAGAACGGCGTCGGGCATGCCTTCGAGCTCGCTCACGACCTGCTTGAGCCGCTCTTCGAAATCGCCGCGATAGCGCGTGCCGGCCAGCAGCGCGCCCATGTCGAGCGAATAGATCACCGCGTCCTTGAGCACTTCGGGCACTTCGCCCTCGACGATCTTGCGCGCGAGGCCTTCGGCGATCGCCGTCTTGCCGACGCCCGGATCGCCCACATAGAGCGGGTTGTTCTTGCTCCGCCGGCAGAGGATCTGGATCGTCCGGTCGACTTCGGGCCCGCGGCCGATAAGCGGGTCGATCTTGCCCGCCTCGGCCCGCGCGTTGAGGTTGACAGTGAACTGGTCGAGCGCCGTTTCCTTCTTGTTGTCGGCCTTCTCTTCGGCCTTGCCGGCCTCGTCCGCACCCTGCGGCGCGCGGCTTTCGAGCTGTTTGCCGCCCTTGCCGATGCCGTGGCTGATGAAGCTCACCGCATCCAGCCGGCTCATGTCCTGCTGCTGCAGGAAGTAGACGGCGTAGCTGTCGCGCTCGGAAAACAGGGCGACGAGCACGTTGGCGCCGGTCACGGTATCCTTGCCGCTCGACTGCACGTGCAGGATCGCGCGCTGGATCACGCGCTGGAAGCCGGCGGTCGGCTGCGGATCGCCGTCGTCCTCGGTCTTGAGCGACTGATATTCCTGATCGAGATACTGACGCACCGCTTCGCCCAGTTCGTCGAGATCGACGCCGCACGCGTTCATCACCTGCGCCGCGTCCTCGTCCTCGACCAGCGCAAGCAACAGATGCTCGAGCGTGGCATATTCGTGCCGCCGCTCGCTCGCGCTGGCGAGCGCGGCGTGGAGGGTCTTTTCGAGGGTCTGGGCGAAACTGGGCATCTAGCGAACTTTCGTGGCGAAAAGCGGGGTTTCCCTGCTGCGGGAATGTAAGCGGGCGTTGTTAACATGGCCTATATGGGGGCGGCATCGCGGGTTGAGAACCGGGCGGCTCACGAGCCCGGCTTTCGGAACAGCGCGTCGGCCGCGTGGCGATGCGCCGCCGCGCTCAGCCTGTGCTTTTCCACACGCGCGATCTCGGCTTCGAGCAGCGCGATTCGTTCGGCCAGCTCGTCCTGGGAATAGGGCGAAAGGTCTTCGGCGGCGAGCTTGCTCGCGGCGTCACCCCTCGGGCGCGGACGATCGTCCTCATCCATTGCGCGCAATGTCGCAAGGCGGCGCGCTTGCTGTCAATGGGGCAGCACGTTAGGTGCGCAGGCGTGACGGCACGGCCACAGGGGGAAGGCGAATGACGGCGCACCTGCCACGCGAGATGACCGCGATCGGATACGACGCGCCGGGGAAGCCCGATGTGCTTCGACCGGAGACGGTTCCGATTCCGGAGCCGGGGGAGGGCGAGGTGCTGATTCGCGTCGCTTATGCCGGGGTGAACCGACCCGACGTGATCCAGCGGCAGGGTAATTATCCGCCGCCGCCCGGCGCCTCGCCGATACCGGGCCTGGAGATTTCCGGCACGATCGCCGCGGTCGGCCCGGGCGTGCCGGACGACTACCTGGGCGACAGGGTCTGCGCGCTCGTTTCGGGCGGGGGCTACGCCGAGTATTGTCTCGCGCATATCGGCCATTGCCTGCCGGTGCCCGACACCATGCCGCTGGCCGAAGCGGCCGCGATTCCGGAAACGCTGTTCACCGTCTGGCACAACGTGTTCGAGCGCGGCTGGGCGCGCGAGGGCGAGACGCTGCTCGTCCACGGCGGCACCAGCGGGATCGGCACGATGGCGACGATGCTCGGCAAGGCATTCGGGCTGACCGTGATCGTCACCTGCGGCGACGAGGCCAAGTGCGCCGCGGCGCGGGAACTGGGCGCGGATTTGGCGATCAACTACCGCGAGCAGGATTTCGTCGAGGAAGTGAAGGCCTTCACCGGCGGCAAGGGCGTCGAACTGGTGCTCGACATGGTCTCAGGCGACTACGTGCCGCGCAATCTCAAGTGCCTGGCGGAGGACGGCCGGCACGTAACCATCGCGGTGCTCGGCGGGCCCAAGGCGGAGCTCAACATGGCCGTGGTGATGAGCCGCCGTCTCACGCTCACCGGCTCGACGCTGCGCCCCCGGTCCGACGCATTCAAGACGCTGCTGGCGGGCGAAATCGAGAAGAACGCCTGGCCGCTCTTCGAGGAAGGGAGGCTGCGCCCGGTGATGGACCGCAGCGTCCCTCTCGCCGAAGCCGCCGCCGCTCACGCGCGGATGGAAGCGGGCGACCATATCGGCAAGATCGTACTCGAAGTCGCGGGCGGCTGAAGCTTGTTGCAGGTATGTAGAGGGTCGTTGCCACCGCTCGCCAGGAGCAGATAGGCGCCGCCGGGCTAGCGCAAGGCTGTCGGTGCCGCTGCGGGCGATCGGATGAGGATCGATGCTGCGATGTTAGCTTGGCGTTAGTGCCCGACGACATCGGGCGAGTGCCCGTGCCATATGGTACTTCACCGCCTTATTGCTGATACCGAGTTGCTCGGCGATCTGCTTGTAGGTCAGATGCCGCAATCGGTGCATCAGGAAGATGCGTCGGGTCCTGGGCGGCATGGCGCGGAGCGCCTGCCAACAGGCACGTCGCAAATCCTCGGCCTCGATCTGCCACGTCTGCTCGGCGCATATCGCGGCATCGCGTTCTTCATCGAATTCAAAGCAGAGCGCTTGCTGCCGCGCTTGCCGGCGTGCCCGGTCGATCAGAAGATTACGCGCGGTCCGGGTTAGATAGGCCTCCGGACAGTCGAGGCTGTCGAAGGCCTGGTTGCGAAGCAGCCGGGTGAAGGCATCCTGCGCCAGATCGGGCGCGGCATCGGGACCAACTTTCTTCCGGAAGTAACGCAGCATGCGTGGATGCTCGCTGCGATAGAACGCATCGAATGCGGCACTGGATCTGGGAGCGGTCATGATCGCTCCCTCCGCTCGTGCATGTTGAGCGGCGCATCGCGCGAGGCGCTGTAGAGCGTGATCCCCGCTTCGATCCGGTCGAGAATGAACGTGTCGCGCTCGGCTTCGGCGATGCGGACGTCGGCTTCGGAGTAAATCTCGAGGCCGACCGCACAGCGGTTGCCCAGCTCGCGCTCAATGATGGCTTGCGCGCTCTGCCAGCAGCGCTCGTCGGCAAACAGCGGATGATTGACGACGATCCAGAACTCGTAGTCGGAAAAGTGGATTGTTTGCTGGTCTTCGAACCAGGATCGCCGCGCATAGGGGCCGATCAGAATGATCTGCTGGATCTCGCCTGGTTCAGGCGCTTGCACCTGCGTCGGCTCGAAACAGGCGCGCAGGATACGCGTGATCCGCTCGATCTCGCGCTGCTTGCGGCGAATGAGATGGGCAACGCGCGCCATCACGACTTCGCGCGCGTAGACGTCGCTTGGAGTGGGAATAAGCATGAAAAGCTCGCACACAGGCGGTCCGCGCACGGATGCGCGGATGTGCAAGCGGTGTCCGCTGTGTGCCGCGGTGCGGCCTTACAGCAACCGTCCGACCTTGGCGGCCGGACCTACTTGATGCCTGGCAAGGACTATCCTCGAGATGGCCGCCAGTGTTCCATCTCGTGATCGGGATTATGCCAGAATCCGTGGAATCCGGCAAGCTGGGAGGCTATGCTCCTGCCTGCGGCGCTATTCGCGCGCGGCGGTTTCGAGAAGGTTACGCTCAGGCCAGGGAGCTCGTATGCTGGTCCAGTGGCGCCGGCACTGCCAGAACAGCCCGAAGAACCCAGCACCAGACCGGCGGAAAATCCTAAGGCGGATTAATCGGGATCGTTGGTGGCCGGCCGAATGCGCTGCGCCTCAACCTGGCTTTGCAAAACACGCGCGCGCATTTCCAGCTCACGATACTCGGCATCGGAAATGCCGTCGCGACCATAGCGATCTGCAAGTACACCGATCTGTCTGTTTTCGCGGCGTAGTGCGCGTGCCTCGCGTTTGGACAAGTCCCCGCTTTCCCGTCCCCAATCGATGCGTTCGTGTGTCTCACGAAGCTCGCGCCCGATCGTCGGACGTGTGGGAGGATCGGCTATGCCGGGCAAGCGCCCACTATCCGGCGGTGTTCGAGGGGCAATCTGAGCTTGGGCCGCGAATGGCACGATCAAAAGTGCCGCCGCAACTACGATCGCTTTCATACCATCCTCCATCGTGAGGGGATATCCGACCCCGTCCGGAAAGCTCTGCCAACCTCACTGAACGATTGCTGACGCCAGCCTCCCTGAATCCCGGCAAGCTGCGCGAGTGCGGCTGTGCCAGCGACACTACCCGCGCGCGGCGGCTTCCAGAGCAGCGATCCGTTCGGAGCAGACCTCGTGGACCACACGGCCCAGTTCCTCGACCCGTTCACCAAGCCAGGTCAGTTCTTCCTCGGTGATCTTGTAGTGCTTGGAGTAGCGTGCCTTGGTGTAGGCTTCTTTCAGCTTCTGGAACATGGCGCGCTCGCGGCGGCCATCTTCCGGCCATATGCCGTGAAGGCGTCGGTCCAGTCCTTCGGCGAGGGAGCGGAGGAAGGCGATGTTGTGGTTGTAGGGGGTGTAAAAGGTCAGGGTGAGAAGCAGGCATGCGTAGAGCCGCTCGGTTGCCTGATGCAGTTCAAATGCTGCCTTCTTGAAGCGACTCCGTTCAAGGTTCGAACGAAAATCGTCGAAGAACTCTCCGGCGCTTGGATAGTAGTCTTCGAAATACTCCCGCGCCGTCTCCAGCGCCTGCTGCGGTGTCTTCGGCGTGGGGGTAGCGAGTTCGCGATCGTCGGCTTCGTAAAGCGCGATCCCGTCCTTCGCGACTTCCATAAAGAACACGCGCCCGTGTGCGAGACCATCGTTCACCTCGTGCAGGCAGTGCACGATGAAGTTCACTGGCGTGCGCAGCGTCTTCTCGATCGTGTAAGCGCGGATCAGCCGTTCCTCGGCCTTCGCCCAATAGGCGGCGCGGTCGGTCATCTCCTTCTGGCTGACGATGACCAGGATATCGTAGTCGCTCTTGTATTGGTTGGCCGACATCGGCGCATCGACCCAGTCGCCGCGTGCATGGCTGCCGAACAGGATGATCTTGAGAATGCGCGCGCCCTTGCGCGGGCCAGTCGCGTTCTCGATCGCTGCACCAAACTCATCGAAGATGACCTCTACGATGCGCTCAAGCTCGCGCTGTTTGGCCGCGGGAAGATGATCGAGATCGGTGCGCATAGCTGGGTGAATCTTCGAGCAATCTACAGGTGATAGCAAGTGTGGCCTCGTCCGCCCGGCAAGGTTTCGCGTGCGTCGCCAGACTGTCACGCTTTCGCGGAACGGTCACCGAACCGTGAATCGCCTGTAACAATTGCCTGTCATGTGACGGACGTGAAGATGCATTCGCTAGCGGAGTGCGGGCGATGGGCGAAGAACGGATCAAAGGGCTTCCGGGCGGTCTGGCCGAGCTGGCGACGGTGGCGAGTCTGCCGCCGGTAAGGAGCGCGATTCCCGAGCCGGTCGACGGCAAGCGGCGCAAGTTCCGCACGATCTGGATCAGCGACATCCATCTCGGCACCAAGGGCTGCAACGCCGCGATGCTGATCGACTTCCTCGACAGCACCGACAGCGAGACGATGTACCTCGTCGGCGACATCATCGACGGCTGGCGGTTGAAGAAGAAGGTCTACTGGCCGGCCGAGCACAACGATGTCGTCTGGCGCATCCTCAAGCGCGCCAAGCGCGGCACGCGGATCGTCTACATCCCGGGCAATCACGACGAGATGCTGCGCCCGTTCTCGGGCATGAACTTCGGCGGGGTCGAGATCCGCCGCGCCGCTTTCCACGATACGGCTGACGGACGCCGGCTGATGGTGCTCCACGGCGACGAGTTCGATGCGATCATGCTCGCACATCGCTGGCTCGCTGTGGTCGGCGACGTGCTCTATCATCTGCTCATGGGGCTCAACCGGTGGGTCAACGTCGTGCGCAAGGCGTTCGGCCTGCCCTACTGGTCGTTGTCCAAGGTGGCCAAGCACAAGGTCAAGAACGCGGTCGAGTTCATCAGCCGCTACGAGGAGATCGTTGCTCGCGCCGCCGCCGAGCGGGGCGTGGACGGGGTTGTGTGCGGGCATATCCATACGGCCGAGATCCGTGCCTTCGGGGGCATCGAATACTATAACGACGGCGACTGGGTCGAAGGCTGTACCGCGCTGGTCGAGCACTTCGACGGGCGCATGGAACTGCTTCACTGGCCCGAGGAAATGGCGCGCCGCGCGCGGTTTGACGTCGTGGCTTCGCCCGCCGCGAAGGCGGCAGCCTAATGCGTGGGTCAAGCTGCATTTTTGAAGCCGGTTTGGAAGGGTTGGTGTGTCTGGAGCATGGCCCAGAGGACATTCACGCGCCGTCTGGCAAGGGCGATGACAGCCTGATGGTGCCGTTTTCCTTCGCGTCGCTTGCGATCATAGAAGGCGCGGCTGTCGGGGGATGCAAGCGAGCAGAAGGCGGCTTGGTAGAAGACGCGTTTGAGGCCCTTGTTGCCGCCGGTGGGCCGTCTGAGGAAGCGGGTTTTGCCCGATTGCCTGAGGACTGGGGCGATGCCTGCGGCAGCGGCGAGAGCGTCGGGCGAACGGAAGCGGGAGAGGTTGCCTGCCTCGGCGATAAGTTCGGCGGTGAGGATGGCCCCCATGCCGGGCAGGCTCTGGATGAGGGCCGCATCAGGGTGGCGGGCGAGCCGCTCCTTGAGATCGCGGTCGATCTCGCCGAGACGCGTGCGGGTAGCAAGCGCTTCCTGAGCGAGCTCGCGGATGAGGGTGGCAGTCATGGCCTCCCCGGGGACGGCAATGGTCTGGGCGCGGGCGCATGCGAGGGCCTGAGCACAGATGGCTGCCCCGCCGCGACTCGCCTGAAGATGGCGGCCGATGCGTTTAGCGCCAGCGCGACGCAGCTCGGCGGGAGTGACGTAGCGGGTCAGCAAGTGGAGCGGCCCCTTGGTGGTCAGATCCAGCGCGCGTTCGAGGGCGGGGAAGATGCCGGTGAGCAAGTCGCGCATGCGTGCGATCCGCTGGGTCTGAGCTTGTACCAGGTCGCGACGCCGGCCAACGAGCAGCCTGAGCTCGATGTCGATCTCGCCTGCTGGCTCGATGACCCGCAGATCGTAACGGGTACGGACCTGGTCGGCGATGGTGCGTGCATCTCTGGGATCGGACTTGTTCTCGCCCCCGACGGTGCCCTGACGGGCGCGGTTGACCGCGAGGCCGGGGACGTGGAGCAGCGTGCAGCCCGACGCCGCGAGCATCGCTTCGGCAAGACCGGCGATGCCGCCGATGACGTCGAAGCCGACGCGTACCGCGCCGTCCAGCGCGGCGAGTTCGTCGACGAGCGCGGCGATAGCCGCGGGATCATTGTCGAGCTCGTGATCGATGAGTACCGTTCCGGCTTCGTCGATGGCAGTAATCCAATGCACCTCCTTGGCGATGTCGATGCCGGCGCTGATCTGCGGCATGATCTCCTCCTATGGCTGGTCGAACCTCGGCATCCCGTCTACGCCGTCTCCGCCCTATGCAGCGATCGATCGCAGAGCCTAATCAGCGGTCGAGACGAGTTGGCGGTGCTGGCGGATCTGCCACCTGAACCATCCTGGGCAGCCAGCATGAAAACCATACCAGCACCGCCGCGTCAGCTACTGTTCTCACAGCCGCAAAAGGATAGGGCGGCATGAGCCGGATGGAGGCAGTCGTGGCCGAAGCGGACACCGTGCGGCCCTATCCGCATCGGATCGCCATCGTCACCGATGCCTGGACCCCCCAGATGAACGGCGTGGTCCGCACCCTGGCTGCGACCTGCGACATCCTGCGCTCGCGGGGGCACGAGGTGGAGGTGATCTCGCCCGAAGGTTTCCGCTCGGTGCCGTGCCCGACCTATCCCGACATTCGCCTGGCGATGCCGCTGCCCGGCGCGATCGGGCGGCGGCTCACGGCGCTGGCGCCCGATGCGATCCATGTCGCGACCGAAGGGCCACTGGGGCTCGGCGCGCGGCGGTTCTGCACGGTGCGCGGCATTCCCTTCACCACGGCATACCATACGCAGTTTCCGGAATACGTTGCGCGGCGCACCGGCCTCTCGCCGGCGCTGTTCTGGCGCTACATCCGCTGGTTCCACGCGCCCTCGCGCCAGGTGCTGGTCGCGACCGAGAGCATTCGCGAGGAACTGCGGGCGCGCGGACTGCGCCGCCTCCATCCCTGGAGCCGGGGCGTCGACCTGACTTGCTTCAATCGCGACGCGCCGCTGCCCTCGGAGTTCGAAGGCCTGCCGCGCCCGATTCAGCTCTACGTCGGCCGCGTCGCGGTGGAGAAGAATCTCGAGGCGTTCCTGACCGGCAGCTATCCGGGCACCAAGGTCGTCGTCGGCGACGGCCCGGCTCTTGAGGAGCTCAGCACGAAATTCCCGGAAGCCCATTTCCTCGGGCGCCGCAGTGGCCGCGCCTTGGCCGGATGCTATGCCCATGCCGACGTGTTCGTCTTCCCGAGCCGGACCGACACCTTCGGGCTGGTCATGATCGAAGCGCTCGCCTGCGGAACGCCGGTGGCGGCGTTCCCTGTCCCGGGTCCGCGCGACATCGTGACCCACCGCGTCGGCGCATTGTCGGAAGATCTCGACCGCGCGATCGCCGGCGCCCTGTTCAGCGACCGTGCCGACTGCGCAGAAATGGGCGCGCGCTATTCGTGGGATGCGGCGACCGATCAGTTCCTCGCCGGGCTTGCCGCGCTCGACGCGGAGCCGCTGGTGGCCTGAGCTTCCGGACCGATCGAGGGCCGAAAAGCTTGCCCTCGCATGACGCATGGCCTAAATCGCCTGTGCAACGGCCGCTCCGCAAGGGGCGGCCCTTATATTTTCAGGACAGTTTCGATCATGGCGCAACCCACCCCGCTGATGCCGCATGCGACCGCCACCTGGCTCGTCGACAACACCTCGCTCAGCTTCACGCAGATCGCAGACTTCTGCGGCCTGCACATCCTCGAGGTCCAGGCGATGGCCGACGATCTTGCAGGCAGCAAGTACACCGGCCGCGATCCAATCCACTCGGGCGAGCTGACGCAGGAGGAGATCGAGCGCGGCCAGGCCGATCCGGGTTACGCGCTCAAGATGCAGCGGGCGCCGGTCGAGGTCACGCGGACCAAGGGCCCGCGCTACACGCCGGTGTCGAAGCGGCAGGACAAGCCCGACGGCATCGCGTGGATCCTGCGCAACCATCCGGAGATTTCGGACGCGCAGATCTCCAAGTTGATCGGCACCACGCGCAACACGATCACCGCGATTCGCGAGCGCAGCCACTGGAACATCCAGAACATCCAGGCGAAGGATCCGGTGACGCTCGGCCTGTGCTCGCAGCGCGAGCTCGACGCGGTCGTCGCCAAGGCGGCGAAGAAGGCCGGCGCCGAGGGTGAGGCGCCTGCGCCGGTGGTCGATTCGGGGACGGACCGCGAGAAGCTGATCGCCGAACTGCGCGCCGAACGCGACGCGAACGAGAAGGCCGCCGCCGAAGCTGCACAGGAAGCCGAAGCCGCCGCCTGGCTTGAAGCTCGCCGCGCCGCCGAGAACGAGAGCGACGAACAGCTCTGAGCCTGCCGGGGTGTCGCTAAGGCGACCCTCCGTTATCTCGGCGAGTCTGAGATCGCTAACGACCTTCGTGCAGAGTCGCCTCGGCTTTTGCCGGGATGACGGCGAGTGCGCGCGCCTTCAGAAAGTCCTTGCCCTCGCGCGCGGTCTCGCGCATCCATGTTTACATGGATGTCAGTAAGGCGCCTTATCAGCATGCCGCCCCGTGGGACACGCCGTTCGAGCCGGTGACGCTCCCCGACCTTTTCGCGCGAACGACGGAGCGGCGGCCCGACGCGCCGCTGGTCGACTTCCTCGGGCGAATCTATTCCTACCGGGCGCTTCATGAGGAAGCGCGGCGTTTTGCGGCCGGCCTGCAGGAACTCGGCATCGCACGCGGCGACCGGGTAGGGCTGTTCCTGCCCAACGTGCCGATCTACGTTTCGGCCTACTACGGCGCGATGATGGCCGGTGCGGTGGCCGTCAACTTCTCGCCGCTCTACACGGTCGAGGAGCTCAAGCAGCAGGTCGAGGATTCGGGCGCCCGCCTGCTCGTCACGATCGATGCCGCGAGCCTGTTGCCGACCGCACTCGAGGTGCTCGACCGCTCACCGCTCGAAACGCTCGTCGTCGGCCGCTTGGGGGCGATGCTGACGCCGCTGAAGCGGGCAGCGCTCAAGCTGCTGGGCCGCAAGAGCATTACAGCCATCCCTGCGAGGGCGGATGTCCGCGACTGGGCCAGCATGCTGCCGCAGCGCGAGCCCGCGCCCGTCGCGCTTTCGCCCGCCGATCTCGCGCTGCTGCAGTACACCGGCGGCACGACCGGGCGGCCCAAGGGCGCCATGCTCACGCATGCCAACCTGGCGGTGAACGCGATGCAGGTCGATGCGATCGATCCGTTCGACCGCGACGAGCCCGACGTGATCATGGGCGCGCTGCCGCTGTTCCACGTCTTCGCCAACACTTGCGTCCTCAACCGCACGGTCGCGAAAGGCGCCTGTATCGCGATGGTGCCGCGATTCGACGCGAAGCAGGTGCTGCAGACGATCGAGCGCACCCGCGTCACCGCCTTCCCCGGGGTGCCGACGATGTTCCAGGCGCTGCTCGACCATCCGCGGATCGGCCGGACCGACTTCTCCTCGCTCAAGGTGTCCATCTCGGGCGGCGCGCCACTTCCCGCACTGGTGCGCGAGAAGTTCGAGGCGGCGAGCGGGGCGCGGCTGGTCGAAGGCTACGGATTGACCGAAAGCTCGGGTGTGGTCTCGACCAATCCCTACACCGGGCTGCGCAAGCCGGGTACGATCGGGCAGGTCATTCCGCAGACCCGCGTTATGCTGCTCGACAAGGAAGACCCCACGAAACCCGCACCCGAGGGCGAGCCGGGGGAACTGGTCATCGCCGGACCGCAGATCATGCAGGGGTACTGGAACCGCCCCGACGCGGCCAAGAACGCCTTCGCCGATCTGGACGGCACGCGCTGGCTTCGCACCGGGGACGTGGCCGAGATCGACGAGGACGGCTTCATCGCCATCGTTGACCGGATCAAGGACATGATCGCCGTCGGCGGGTTCAAGGTCTTCCCGAGCCAGGTCGAAGCCGTGCTGCTCGAGCATGCGGCGGTCAAGGAGGCCCTCGTGATCGGCGTTCCCGACGCTTACCGTGGGGAAACTCCACGGGCCTACGTGACATTGGCCGAGGACGCCGAAGCGACTGCGGCCGAGCTCCAGACCTGGCTCAACACCCGCGTCGGGAAGCACGAGCGCGTCTCCGGCGTCGTCATCCGCGACGAGCTGCCCAAGACGATGATCGGCAAGCTCGACCGCAAGGCCCTGCGCGCCGAGGTACTGGTGGGCGAGGGAGACGATCCCATTTCCGTCGCCCCTGCGCAGGCAGGGGCCTAGCTACCTCGGTGGCGGCGCTTCGCTCCCTTCTGCGAGCTTGATGGGCCCGCGACGGCTAGCTCAGGTCGCCAGCGTCAGCTTCGGCTCGCCGTCATCGCTCGAAACCGGGGCAACTGGCTTGTCGGTCGCGCGCTGATTCGGTGCGCGATGGGCGAAGCGGCCTTCGACCTGTGCGCCCTGCTCGATCGTCAGGGCGTCGTAATTCACGTCGCCTTCGACCCGGGCCGATTTCAGGACGACGAGATGGCGCGCCGTGATCGAGCCGGAAATCCGGCCGGCGAGGCGCGCAGTCTCGGCGCTGATCGCACCGTCGATCACGCTCGTTTCGCCCTGCACCAGCGATTCGCAGGTGATGTCGCCTTCGATGCGGCCGTCGACGTGAAGCTCGGTGGAGGCGGATACGTCGCCCTTGATGGTGACGTCGGCGCCGATCACGGAGAACGTCGAACTGGATGGTGCGGAGGGTCTAGACATCGGAATCGCTCCCTCCAACTCGGGCTCTGGCTTCTTTGAGAACATCGGGGGCTGTCTCCAGGAAGGGGCGCGGATTGACCGCGCGGCCGTTGATGCGGACTTCGAAGTGAAGGTGAGGGCCGGTCGAGCGGCCGGTGCTGCCGATCGCGCCAATCACGTGCCCAGCGTCGACCCGCTGGCCCACCTTGGCGGAAAATTTCGACATGTGGGCGTAGCGGGTGGTCAGGCCGTTGCCATGCGTGATCTCGACCACTTTGCCGTAGCCAGACTTGCGCCCGACGAAGCTGACGCGGCCTTCCGCCGCGGCGAAGATCGGCGCGCCGACCGGACCGCGGAAGTCGAGACCCTTGTGCATCGCGCCGTGGCCCGTGAACGGGTCGCGGCGATAGCCGAAGCCGGACGAGATGTACTTGAGATTGGCGGGCTCGAACTGCGGAATGCCGTCGAGGCCCTGTTCGAGTGCCGCCATCTGCGCGAGGCTGAGGCCGAGGCGCTCGAAACGCGGATCGACTTTGCCGTCGGCGCCGGTCGCGAGCAGTTCGAGCGGACCACCCATCGCGTCCTGCTGGGCGGAGCGCAGGATTGCCGAAGGATCGAGCCCCAGCGTGCGCATCGCCTCCGCGGCGCGCTCGGCACGGTGGTCGGCGAAGCGGGTCATCTTCTCGACCAGCGCGAGCTGGCGGGCCTCGATCTGGGCCAGCGACCGCGCCTCGGGGAAGACCGCGCTGACCTTGGCGACGGTTTCCGCCGCCTCGCCGGTCGAATCGCTGACCGGTGCCTGCCGCTTGATGTCGTCGGGCAGCATCTCGGCCATTTCCTCGAGCACCGTCTGGCGCTGTTCGAGATCCTCGGCGACGGCCGTGAGATCGTCGCCGTAGGCGTCGAGCCGTTCTTCCGAAGTCGCGACTCTCGCCTCGCGCTCGAGCAGCGACATGCGGTCCGCTTCTGCGCGGAACTGGCTCCAGCCCATGACCGCGAGGCTGACCATCCACGCGACGAGCGCCGCCGAGGCGATCGCCGCGGCGGTCATCTGCACGCGTGATGAAATGCGGATGAAACGGACCTGTCCTTGGGATCGCATGAAGAATTCGCGATCCGGGAACCAAGCCCGAAGGCGGTCCACCCATCCGCCTACGGTTGAGCTAGTCACCAATTACGACCCCTATGCCGTCCTTTTTATCCCGGCGGGGCCGCTACCACGGGAGGGGGCGCGGGTCGAATCGTGAAATAAAGCAAAAGGGCGAATCGAACGACTCGCGGGGTGAATCGTTTCCGGGTTACGAAATTAACCCAAGTTCTTCGCAAATGACCTCATCTCCCGACTGGCGAATCCCCGACTGACAGACCTCGCCGCCCCTGCTAGGCCGCGATCATGGGCTTGATCGCAAGCGGCCGTTCCAGGCCGATCTTCCCCTGATGCGCGCGCGCCGGATCGGTCTGCTCGGCGGCAGCTTCAACCCTGCCCATGGCGGGCATCGCCGGATATCGCTGTTCGCCGCGGAGGCGCTCGGGCTGGACGAAGTCTGGTGGCTGGTATCGCCGGGAAATCCGCTCAAGCCGCGGGCCGGCATGGCCCCGCTCCCCGCACGTGTGAAGTCGGCCATCAGGCAGGCGCGCCGCGCTCCGATCCGCGTCACCGCGATCGAGCGCGAGCTCGGCACTCGGTACACGGTCGACACCCTGCGGGCGCTGATCCGGCGCTATCCGGACCGCGAGTTCGTCTGGCTCATGGGAGCGGACAATCTCGCGCAGTTCCACCAGTGGAAGGATTGGCGCGGCATAGCGCGTGCGATGCCGATTGCGGTGATTGCACGGCCGGGCTATGATGGAGCAGCCCTCGCAAGCCCCGCGATGGCATGGTTGCGTCGACACCGGGTCGAAGCCGCCGAGTTCAGGAACAGGGGCGAATGGAGTGCGCCGAGCCTGGTGACATTGCGTTTCGATCCGGATCCCCGATCGGCCACGGCCCTCCGCCGTGACGACCCCGACTGGGCCGGGCGCTACTCGCAGGTTCCGCCGCGCGATGAGCTTACATTCCGCCGAATAGTCCCCATATCCCGGGGGGAGCGCGTGCAGGCGCCATGATGCGCATCGCCGCCCTCGCATTTTCTCTCGCAACCGTCAGGAGCGCAACAACCGCCTATGAACCAGGCGCAAACATCCATGCCCGAGCACGATTCGCGGCATTCGCCGGTGACTGAAGCCGAGCCGGGCTCGCTTCACGCGCTCGTCCTCGCGCAACTGGAGGACGACCAGGCGCAGGACGTCGTGTCGATTCCGCTCGCGGGCAAGTCGAGCATTGCCGATCACATGGTCATCGCCTCGGGCCGTTCGACCCGTCAGGTGGCCGCGATCGCGCAGAAGCTCGCCGAGAGGGTCAAGCAGGAAGGCCATGGGCCGGTGCGGCTCGAAGGCTTGCCGCAGGCCGACTGGGTGCTGATCGACGCGGGCGACGTCGTCGTCCACCTGTTCCGCCCGGAAGTCCGCAGCTTCTACAACTTGGAACGCATGTGGGCCTTCGGCGACGCCCCGCCCGTGGCTGCCGGAACCGCCTGAGGCCGGCAAAAACATGCTCCTGCATGTCGTGGCGCGCGGCAAGATCGGGCGCTCGCCCGAGGCCGAGCTGGTCGCGCGTTACGAGAAGCGTCTGACCTGGCCTTTCCGGTCCACCGAGCTGCCCGAGGCCGGAGGCAAAGTGCCCGATCCGCAGGCGCCGGCCCGCACCGTCCTGCTCGACGAGCGCGGCAAGCAGCTATCCTCAGAAGATTTTGCCGCGCTGCTCGGTCGCTGGCGTGACGAAGGCGTGCGCGAGGCGCGTTTCGTGCTCGGCGCGGCCGACGGTCATTCGGCGGAGGAGCGTGCGGAGGCGGATCTGCTGCTCGCATTCGGCAAGGCGACCTGGCCGCACCTGCTGGCGCGCGCCATGCTGCTCGAGCAGCTTTACCGCGCCACCGCAATTCTTGCCGGACACCCCTACCATCGGGCAGGATAGTGCGATGCGGCGCCGCGTGACGACCCTCGTCCTGACCATGACTGCCGTCGCCGTCGCGATCGGCGGCATTGCTGCCGCGCAGCGGGCCGACGGCATCTCCGATCCAGGCGATGCGCGCGCTGCGCTCCGCAAGGCGCAGGAAGAGGCGCGGGCGGCAGAGCTGCGCGGGGCACGGCTAGAAGCCGAGGCACGCGCCGCGACCGAGGCGGCAGAGAAGACGGCGCGAGAAGCCGCTGCGCTTGCCGCGCGTATCCAGCAAGCGGAAGCCGACATCGCCGCTGCAGAGGCACGTATCGCGCTGATCGACGGCCAGCGGCGGACGCTCGACATGCGCCTCGCCGAACGGCGCGAGCCGCTGCTGCGCCTTACGGCGGCATTGCAGAAGTTCGCACGCCGGCCGCTTGCGCTCTCGGCCCTGCGCCCCGGATCGCTGCGCGAGACGGTCTACCTGCGCGCCCTGCTCGAGACGACCATTCCCGAGGTCCGCCAGCGCACCGCCGCACTCCGCGCCGAGATTGCGCGCGGGCAGCGGCTCGAAACCGAAGCGCAGCAAGCCCTCGCGGCCCTGCGCGCAAGCGAGGCGCAGCTCGGCACCCGGCGCCAGAGGCTGGTCGGGCTCGAAAGCCGGCAACGGCTCGCATCGCGCCGCGCAACCGGCGTCGCTGCCCGCGAGGCCGATCGGGCGCTCGCCCTGGCGGAGGAGGCGCGCGATCTCGACACACTGATCGCGAAGCTGGACGATGCCAGCGCGCTGCGCCGCGAACTGGCCGCGCTTCCGGGTCCCATCATCCGGCCGGCCAGCCCCGAATCGGCCCGGGTCACCACAGCCGTGCGCCCCACCCCCACGCCCTCCGCGACCCCGCCGCCGGACGATTTCCAGCTTCCGGTCGTCGGACAGACCGTGGCCGGCTTCGGCGCGGTGTCCCCGGCGGGCCTGCGCAGCAACGGCCTCTCGCTGGCGCCGCGCCCCGCCGCGCAGGTCGTCGCCCCCGGCGGCGGCCGGGTGGCCTTCGCCGGCCCCTATCGCGGCTACGAGCGGATCGTCATCATCGAGCACGACGGAGGGTGGACCAGCCTCGTCACCGGCCTGGCGCGCATCGACGTCGCTGTCGGGGAGGCGCTCGTTTCGGGTGCTCCTCTGGGCATTGCCGCGGCCGACACGCCGGTCGTGACGCTCGAGCTCCGGCGTGACGGAACCCCGGTGAACCCGCTCGATTACGTTGGATAGGGCGGGCGGCGCCCGACCGCATCCTCATCTGGCATTAAGCCCGCGCGCGCGATAAAAGCGCTCTCGTAAAGGAGGCTTTATGGCCATCAAATTCGCCGATCTCGCCCGATCGGCCGCGCTCGTCACTGCGGTAGCGCTCATCCCGGCGACGACTGCGGGCGTCGCGCAGGTCGACGGCCGCGCCGGCTCCGAATTCGCGCGCCTGTTCGCGACCTACGAGCGGATCAAGGCCAGCTACGTCGAGCCGGTCGACGACGAGACGCTGATCCGCGGCGCGATCGACGGCATGCTCGCCAGCCTCGATCCGCACTCCGCCTATCTCGACGGGTCGGATCTGCAGCGGCTCGAAACGATGATCGACGGCAATTACACCGGGCTCGGCCTGTCCGTGCAGATGGACGACGGCGCGGTGAAGATCATCTCGCCGTTCCGCGGCAGTCCGGCGATGGAGGCCGGGCTCAAGGCCGGCGACTATATCACCCATCTCGACGGCGAACTGATCTACGGGGGCGATCTTGACGAGGCAGTCACCCGCATGCGCGGACCAGCCGGCACCTCGATCCGCTTGACGATCTTCCGCCCCGGGCGTGACGAGCCGTTCGACGTCACGGTCACGCGCGGGCTGATCGAACTCGAGCCGGTCACCCACGAGCTCAAGCCGGGTAACATCGGCGTCATCATGGTCAACGAGTTCTCGCGCGACGTGGGGGCCGATGTCTTCTCCGCCTGGGAAGCGCTGTCCAAGCAGGCGCCCGGCGGCCTCGACGGCCTGGTGCTCGACCTGCGCGCCAACCCCGGCGGCTCGCTCGACGAAGCGGTGGCGCTGAGCGACCTCTTCCTCGAGGAAGGCCGCATCGTCTCACAGCGCGGCCGTGCCGCGGGCGAGACTTACGTCTACAACGCCGAAACGGTCTATCGCGGCGAGATCGCCAAGGACGTGCCGATGATCGTGCTGATCGATGCCGGTTCGGCCTCGGCCAGCGAGATCGTCGCGGGCGCGCTGCAGGATCATCGGCGCGCCGTGGTCATGGGCCAGCGCAGCTTCGGCAAGGGCAGCGTGCAGACGCTTCTGCCGCTCGGCCCCGACGCCGCGCTCAAGCTCACCACTGCGCGCTACTACACGCCGGCGGGTCATTCGGTGCAGGAAGGCGGGATCGATCCCGACATCGCCGTGCCGCAGCTTTCGGACCCGGACCTGGCCAAGCGGGCCAAGTTCATCCTGCGCGAGTCGGACCTTCGCGGCCATCTCGTCAACGAGGCCGCACTCAAGGATGAAGAGCTCGAGCGCGACTTGCGCGAAGATCCGCGTTTCACCGCAACGGCGGACGAGCTGAAGGAGCAGGGGATCGAGGATTACCAGCTCCACTACGCGCTCGAAACACTGCGCCGCACCGCACCGACCGCCCTCGTGCGGCGGAAGTAGGCGCGCATGCGGATGCTCGAAACGCCCCATGGCCGGCTGGCCCAGCGGCTTGCGCTGGGCGTGCCCGCGCTGCTGCTCGCCGGCGCCTATGTCTCGCAGTACGGCTTCGGCCTCTATCCGTGCGAGATGTGCTGGTGGCAGCGCTGGCCGCACTTCGCCGCGCTCGCGCTCGCGCTGCTCTCCACGGTCGCCGCGCCCCGGCGGCTGTGGGTTGCGCTGGCGGCGCTCGCCATCCTGGTCTCGGGCGCCATCGGGGCGTTTCACGCCGGCGTCGAGTACGGCTGGTGGGAAGGGGTGACGGCCTGTGCGGTCATCTCGCAGGCCGGCACCGGCGATCCGCTGGAAGCGATCATGAACGCGCCGATGGTCCGCTGCGATCAGGCGCCCTGGGCGCTGGCCGGCATCTCGCTGGCGGGATGGAATTTCCTCTTCTCCGCCGCGGGCGGCCTGGCGATCCTCTGGTTGCTGGGGAAGGAGCGACACGCGCCATGAAAAAGCAGGACATCGCGCGGATGATCCGCGTCGACCAGGCGGGCGAGTTCGGCGCCACGCGCATCTATCAGGGGCAGCTCGACGTGATCGGCGACCGCGGCCCGCATGCGGCCGAGATCGCCGAAATGGCCGAGCAGGAGAAAGGGCACCGGGCGAAGTTCGACGCTCTGATGGCGCGGCGCGGCGTGCGCCCGACGGCACTGCAACCGTTTTGGTCGGCGGCCGGATACGTGCTCGGTGCGGGCACGGCGCTGATCGGGCCCGAAGCGGCCATGGCCTGCACCGCGGCGGTCGAGGAAGAGATCGACCGCCACTATTCGCAGCAGCTCGACCGGCTTGTCGAAAGCGGCGCCGATCCGGAGCTCGCCGCGATGATCGACGAGTTCCGCGAGGACGAGCGCGCGCACCGCGATGCCGCGCTCGCCGCAGGGGCGGAACGGGCGCCGGCCTATCCGCTGCTGACCGGCGCGATTCGCCTAGGCTGCCGCGTCGCGATCAAGCTCGCCGAACGCGTCTGACGGGCCGCGGGCGGGAACCGCTTTCGCCCTCCGCACGCTTCATATAGAGTTCACGGCTCGCGCCCGAGAGTGGCGGGCAACGCAGATTAGGAAAGCCATCGCATGAAGTCGCTTCTCGCAGCATTCGCGCTTTCGGGCGCCGCTCTTCTCGCCAGCCCGCTCGCGGCGCAGGCGACGGCGGACGAGGTGCCCGACGACGTGCGCATGTCGGTGGTCTATGGCGACGATGCCGCGCCGCCGTGCCCCGAAGGCGAGATCTGCGTCGTCGCCCGCCTGCCGGAAGCCGAGCGTTTCCGCATTCCGGAAACTTTGCGCTACAGCGACGACCCTGCGAACACCGCCTGGACCCAGCGCGTCGAATCGCTCGAGATGATCGGCGATTTCGGCACGCTCTCGTGCTCCACCGCGGGCGCCGGCGGCTTCACCGGGTGCACCCAGGACCTGATCCGCCGCGCCTATGGCGAACAGGCGACCAGCGCGAGCGTCCGCTTCAGCGAACTTATCGCCGCCGCCCGCGCGGAACGCCTGTCGACGATCGACGAAGCGGCCGCGGCCGAGCAGGAACGCGTCGAGCAGATCGAACGCGAGTACATGGAACGCGTCGAACGCGAGCGCGATGCCGAGCTGCCCGACGAACAGAACCCCGAAATCCTGCCGAGCGAAGACGCCGAACCGATCATGGACGCGCCCGAAACGTCGGAGCCGCAGGAAACGCCGGAAAGCTGAGGCGGCGTTAACCCTCCTGCGGTAAGACCGGCGGCATGACCGCGCCGCGCACCGTTCTCACCGTCTTCGGCACCCGGCCTGAGGCGATCAAGCTGTTCCCCCTGATCCACGCGCTCGAGAGTGACGAGCGCTTCGTTTCCCGCGTCTGTGTTTCAGGGCAGCATCGCGGAATGCTGGACCAGGTGCTGGAGATCGCGGGCATTTCGCCCGATCACGATCTCGACCTGATGCAGCCGGACCAGACGCTCGATGCCCTGACCGCCCGGCTGCTCATGGGTATCGGCCAGGTGCTGGATATCGAACGGCCGGACGTCGTCGTGGTTCAGGGCGATACCGCGACCGCGATGGCAGGCGCGTTGGCAGCATACTACCGCAAGATTCCCGTGGCGCATGTGGAAGCGGGTCTGCGGAGCGGCAATATCCATCATCCGTGGCCGGAGGAGGTCAATCGCAAGGTCATCGGCAGCTTCGCCGCGCTTCACCTCGCGCCGACCGAAACGGCGGCCGAGGCGTTGCGGCGGGAGAACGTCGATCCCGCGGCGGTCCATGTCACCGGCAACACCGTTATCGACGCGCTGCACTGGATAACGGACAAGATCGCCCGCGAGCCGTTGCTTGCAGCGAACCTGATGCCGCTGGAAAGGCGTTTCGCCGGGCGCAGGATCATCGGCATGACGACGCACCGGCGCGAGAACTTCGGGCATGGGATGGAGTCGATCGCGAATGCCGTGTCCCGTCTCGCGGCGCGCCGCGACGTGGCGGTGATCTTCCCCGTGCACCTCAACCCGAACGTCCGCGCCGTGATGAACGACCGGCTCGCGGGACTCGACAACGTCGCGCTGATCGAACCGCTGGACTATCCGCATTTTGCACGCCTGCTCGATGTTGCGCATCTCATGCTGACCGACAGCGGCGGCGTGCAGGAAGAAGCGCCTGCATTGGGCAAGCCGGTCCTCGTCATGCGCGAGACGACCGAACGGCCCGAGGGCGTCGTGGCCGGGACCGCCAGGCTCGTCGGAACCGATGCCGACCGCATCGTTGCGGAAACCGAGCGCCTGCTCGACGATTCCGCCGCCTACGACGCCATGGCACGGGCTCACAACCCGTTCGGCGACGGGCGGGCCACGCAGCGGATCCTCGAGCTTCTCGCGGCCTGACGCTCCATCCGCTCGCTACCGGAATCGCGCACCATCGTTACCGGTATCTTTACCCCTCGCCGTTAGGCGTCGCGCGAAGGCGAATATCAAGCGGAGCGGCCATGCGCGGCGAGGAAAAACCGGAAGTCTGTGTCATCGGCCTTGGGTATATCGGCCTGCCGACCGCGGCAATCATCGCGCGGGCCAACTGCCCGGTGATGGGAATCGACGTTTCCGAAGCGGTGGTCGAGACGATCAACCGCGGTGAGATCCATATCGAGGAAATTGATCTCGACGGTCTCGTGCGCGGAGTCGTCCAGCGCGGCCTGCTCAAGGCGTCGACGCAGGTGCAGCCAGCTGACGTGTTCGTGATCGCGGTGCCTACGCCGTTCGAGAAGGACGGGCAGCACACGCCCGATACCTCCTATGTCATGGCCGCGGCTACGGAGATCGCGGGCGTGCTCAAGAAGGGCGACACCGTGATTCTCGAATCGACCTCACCGGTCGGCACCACCGACGCGATGCGCGATCTGTTCGCCGGATTGCGCCCGGATCTCAAGCTTCCGGGGCTGACGAGCGAGACGCCCGATGTGGCGATCGCCTATTGCCCGGAGCGCGTCCTTCCGGGCCGCATCCTGGAAGAGCTCACCAACAACGACCGCTCGATCGGCGGCATCACGCCGCGTTGCGCACGAAAGGCGCTCGCCTTCTACAAGCGTTTCGTGCGCGGCACCTGCGTCACCACCGACGCGCGCAGCGCCGAGATGTGCAAACTGGTCGAGAACGCCTTCCGCGACGTCAACATCGCCTTTGCCAACGAGCTGTCGATGATCGCCGATCACATGGGCCTCGATGTGTGGGAGGTTATCCGCCTCGCCAACCGCCACCCGCGCGTGAATGTCCTCCAGCCCGGCCCGGGCGTCGGCGGCCACTGCATTGCGGTCGATCCATGGTTCATCGTCCATGGCGCGCCGGAACAGGCGAAGATGATCCGTGCCGCACGCGACACCAACGACGCCAAGATGCATCACGTCGTCGCGCAGGCCGAGAAGCTGATAGCCGACAACCCCGGCGTGCCGGTCGCCTGTCTTGGGCTCGCGTTCAAGGCCAACATCGACGACTTCCGCGAGAGCCCGGCGCGTTTCGTGGCGGGCAGACTGGCGCGCCGGTTCGGTGAGCGCGTCCGCGTGGTCGAACCCTACGCTGCAGAGCTGCCGATCGAGTTCGAAGGGACCGGCGCGGCATTGATCGACCTCGACACCGCACTCGAGACTTGCGGCATCCTCATCGTCCTTGTCGACCATGACGTGTTCCGCGTGGTACCGGGCGAAGAACGGTCTCACGCGCTGATCTACGACACCCGCGGGATCTGGCCCGATGCGGCGGCTAGCCTCAATCGACCGGGGTTACGGCTGGCGAGTTAGCCGCTCCCTAGACGCCGTAATAGTCACGATACCAGCCAACGAATTGCCGGATACCTTCCTTCACGTTGGTCTGCGGGCGATAACCGGTGAGCTCCTGCAGCAGCGTCGCATCTGCCCAGGTGGCGGGGACATCGCCTTTCTGCATGTCCATGAAGTTCCTCACCGCTTCGCGCCCGCATTCGGCCTCGATCGCCTCGACGAAGTCCATCAGGCGAACCTTGTCGCTGTTGCCGATATTGACCACGCGGAACGGGGCTGCGGGCGAGAGGCTGTCGTATTCTGCGATATCCGCGGCGCTCTCGGGACGCTCGGGTACGGCATCGATCAGCAGGCGGATTCCGCGCACCAGGTCCGTCACATAGGTGAAGTCGCGGTACATCTCGCCGTGGTTGTATATGTCGATCGGCGTGCCTTCGAGAATGCCCTTGGTGAACTTGAACAGCGCCATGTCCGGACGGCCCCAAGGGCCGTAGACCGTGAAGAAGCGGAACATCGTGGTCGGCAGGTTCCACAGGTGCGCGTAGCTGTGCCCCATCGACTCGTTTGCCTTCTTGGTCGCGGCGTAGAGCGTAAGCTGCGTGTCGCACTTCTCGCGCTCGTCGAACGGCATCTCCTCGTTCGCGCCGTAGACCGAGCTCGTACTGGCCATGAGCAGATGCTCGACCCCGAGCTCGCGTGCGCACTCCATCACGTTGAACGTGCCGACGATATTGGCGTCGATATAGGCGCGCGGGTTTTCGAGCGAATAGCGTACTCCGGCCTGCGCCGCGAGATGGACGATCACGTCGGGCCGCTCCGCCATGGCGAGCGCGTAGAGCTTGTCGAAATCCTCCAGCATCCCGACGTTCGCGCTGAAATGCTCGTACTGCAGCAGCATCTGGTGCCGCCGTTCCTTGAGTCTGACGTCGTAGTAATCGGTCATGCCGTCATAGCCAACGACGGCGAAACCTTCCTCAAGCAGCAGCTTGGACAAGTGGAAGCCGATGAAGCCGGCGCTGCCGGTGACGAGGACCTTGCGCATTGCTCTCACCTACCTGTTTCAAGCGCGCTAGATCGAGGCTAGCGTTGCAATCGTCTGGGGAGAAAAGCCTGTTACTCGCTAGCGATGATGGTGAGCGGCGCAATGCTGCCGGTGATACGTTGGCCATACGACCACGCCCGACCCGAAAGTGAAATCTCTACGAACCCGCAGTCGGCCGGAAGAATGGCGTTGAGCGCTATCTTCCCTTCGGCCAGGTTTTCCTGCGCAATCGGGCCGTCGCCGCCAACGCACGCGACCGCGATCTCCAGCCTGTCTGCCTGCTGCTGCGGCTTCAGGTCATGTCGCCCGTTGATGCTGAGTGCGTGCGACTGCGCCGGCAGGATCCGTTTCGCGAATACGCCGCCCTTGCCACGCGCAATCGTCAGCTGAAGCTCTTCCTCCCCGCCGATGACCTGGGCGCGAAAGCCGGGCTGGTCTGCCAAAGTCCAGTCGAACGGGGGGATCTCCGAGCTCCAGCCGCCGCCCTCATCGGTACGCTGCGTCGACAGGTCCGCGTAGAGATCGTAGGCGAGATCGAGCTCCCCGAAACTGGCGAAGGCGTGTACGAGCCTGCGGTCGGTGTTTGGGTCGACAACGTCATCGGGTAGTCGTTGCCGGACGAGGCCGAGATTTCCCAGCGCGTCTTTGTCGCGCGCCGCCGTAACGAGGAAGCCGTTGGCCCAGTCGGGCCCCGTCCCGAGAATTTCCACGAACGTTTCCACTGAACGCGGATCACGAAGCGCCTGCGTCAGCGCCACATAGGCAGCCGGCCGCTGCTCGACCCGAACTTGAAGAATCTGATTGAGAACGCGGATGGCGCTGTCGAGATCGTCCGCTCGCAGGTGGAAGTTGAGGAGCATGCCTTGGAGCAGTGTGTCGCGGCGGCTGATCTTGGCCGCTGCGCCCCAGAACGCGGGGCTCCCGCCATCGGGTTGCGCAGCGCCGATTACCGCGAGCGCGCCGGGCACCAGCGGTTGGCGCTGATAAGCCTCGAGAGCGAGATCCACGATCCAGTCGGCCGGCGGCTCGGCTGCTGCAGGATTCTGGGCGAGCTGACCCTGATACGCGGCTTTCGCGAAGTGAGCCCGTGCCGAACCATCCCAGGGTGCGATTGCCGCCGCCTTGTCGGGCTGCCCGTCCTCGCCCACGATAGCCAGAGTCTGCGCGAAGGAAAGAACCGCCAGAACGGGAAATACCAGAACCACCAGCACCAGGCGCAGGCGGCTTGGCCGTGCCTCAGGCGCGTGCGGCATTCGCATCGTCTACGGGTTCACCATAGCCGTATCCGTAGCCATATCCGTAGCCATATCCGTAGGCCGAGTTGCGGTCGTCGAGCTTGGTCACAATCGCACCATAGACCTTCGCGTTGGCCGCACGCAGGCGGCGCAGGGCGTTCTCAATGGCGCGGATTTTGACATCGTTGGATTCGATGACGTAGACCACGCCTTGGACTGCGGTGGAGATTTCCAGCGCATCGGCAAGGCCGAGCACCGGCGGGCCGTCCACGAGGATAAAGTCGTAGCTCTGCTCGAGCTTCGCGATCAACTGAGCAAGCCCGTCGGTCGCGAGAAGATCGGCGGGATTCGGCGGCATCATCCCGCTTGGGATCAGGTCAAATCCATGTTCCTCGATCGATATGGTGACCGCCTGAGGTTCGCTTCCACCGACCAGCAAGCTGCTCAAGCCAGCGTCCTTCGATGCCTGCTTGCCGAGGAAATCGACGAGGGCCGTGTTGCGAAGGTCGGCATCGATCAGCAGCGTCCGCTTGCCCAACTGGGCAAAGCTCCGGCAGATCGCGACCGAGGTCAGCGACTTGCCTTCGTTCGGCCGGGTGCTGGTAAGCATCAGTGACTTCGGTGCACCTTGCGGTGTCAGGAATGAGATATTCGAGCGAGCCGCGACATAGGCTTCCGAAAGCTCTGAACTGCGCCGACGAAGCTCCTCGAGCAGATCGTCTTGCTCCACGCGCGGGATGAGGCCGAGTGTCGGCAGGCCGAACAGACGCTGGACATCATTGGGATCCCGAATCGTCCGATCCATCGTTTCGCGAAGGAAGACAACGGCGGCGGCGGCGGCCGTAGCGGCGAGCAGTGCCAGCGCCAGATTCAAGACTAGCGAAGGCTTGTAGGGCTCGTCCGCTGGCAGAGCAGGTTGAACTAGGGTCATATTGTTCTTGCCAGCGCCCGCGGCCTCCAGTTCCTTGGAACGCTGCAGGAGCGCGTCGTAGAGCTGCCGATTGGTGTCCACTTCACGCTTCAGAATTCCATACTGAATCCCGCCACCTTGCTGCGACAGGAACCGATCTTGAACGGCCTGTACTCGAGCCTGTAGTTCCGCCTCCTCGTTAAGTGCTTGGCGATACGCCGCCTCCAGCCCCGAAATATCGCGGCCCTGCGAAGATGCGATGGAGTCGCGAATCGCTTCCACCTCGGATTGGGCGGCCTGAACTTCCGGATATTCCGGGCCGAAATTTGCGTTAAGGCTGGCAAGTTTCGCCTCAGCCGCGGCCAACATGCTCTGAAGCTGACTCGACGCTACGCGTGTTTCAGTCGAAGTGGCTTTCGCCCTCAACGCACTTTCAGCGGCGATCCTTTCTGCGGTCGCTTGTGCCAACGCTTGGTTGAGGGTCGTAAGCGTATCCCCAATCAGCGATCGTGCGGCGCTGCTGCTGTCGTCATCGTTAACCGTCGTGTCGACGATAACGATCTGGTTCGCGTTTGCGTAATCGACCAGTTCCTTCTCTGATTGGGCGAGCCGTTCCCGCAATTCAGCGATCTGATCGCGCAAGTACCGCCGGGCGTCGATATTCGCGCCGAAACGCTTTTCATAGTTTGCCGCGAGGAACTGTTCCGCCCAGATATTCGCGATCTCGGCAGAGAGGCTGCGGCTAGGGCTAGAGAAGTGTACATTTACGAGATTGGAAAGCTGTACAGGTTCAATGCTAATGTGCTCCAGAAGAATTTCGACCGCCTCGCGGCGCTCTAACGGGGCTTCGGGATCGTCGGCGAAGGCATCTCGAAACGGCTCCGACGCTGTCAGGTTGGCTGCATCCACCACTGCTTCCGCGAGAAAACGCGAACCGAGCAGCTCGTACTGTGTCTGGAAATACTGCTCGTCGGCCTGTAGTTCCTCGATCTCCGTTTGATCAATATTCGTCACGTTCGCAGTCGCGCGACTAATCTCAATGACTGCAGTGCTCTGATACTGGGGTGTGGAGAGCAACGTTACGAGCAAGCCTAGCACGAGTCCTCCCGCAAGGATTCCTGCGATCAGAAGCCGGGAATTGACGGCTTGGCGCCAGTACCGCTCGAACGCGAGGACTCCGGAACTCTCATCCGCACCTTCGGCCGTGTCCGGCTGTGCGGAATGTATGACTGCGTCTGTCATTAGATTTCTTCTCGACCGATTAGTTGCCAAGGCGATCGATCATGATCGCGCTCGATGTCAGCAGGGGTACGAACTGCAGGATGGTATCGAGCCGTCGGCGCGCCGGAGAATCGCCGACCGTGACGATGTCGTCGGCATAAATCCGCGGATCCGGATAGTTGCCGCGTTGAATCGCCTCGATGTTGTAGACACCTATGTAGGTTGTATCGCCAACGGTCCGCATCACCACGACATCATCCGACTTGGCGTATTCTGCTAGGCCGCCGGCGTTGTTGATCGTCCGTGCGAGCGTCCGAGAAAGTCGGGCCGGATAAGCTCCGGGTTTTTCGACCTCCCCGCCGACCGACACTGTCGGCTGCGACAACTCCGCGGGAATCACGCTCACACTGGGGTCCCGGAGAAATCTGCCTGCAAGCCGCTGCGCGACCTTCTCACCGACGCCCGCTGCGGATTCCCCTTCGACGTTGATGGCGCCGGCCAACGGAAAATCCAGATTTCCCTGATCATCCACGATATAAGTACCACTCAGCGGTTCGGAATTGAGAACCGTGATCTCGAGCTGATCACCAGGCTGCACGCGGGTAACGTAGCCCCCATCGGGAGGCGGAAGGCTGTCGAGGTCGGTTAACTCGATCCCAGGCGCCATCGCCACGGAACGATCCTTGCCGACGCATCCGGCAAGTAGGCTGGCCGCCGTAAGGCAGACGAGGAAATACCTGATTGTTGACATTCTCTTCGTCCAATATCGCATCTGTATCGAGCACTTACCGGAGCGCCTTCGATAAGCAAGCCCAGGCTTCTGTGAATTAGGAGCTCTGTTCGGAGCGTTGGCCCATCCGCGGATCGTGTCGACCGTATTCCGAGGGATCCGCCACGTATGATCCCTTGCTAGCCCAGATCGCGAGTAAAACTGCATAGCTCGCCATTGCCGGGACCCGCAGGGGATAGTCGATGAGCGATGCGATGAACAGGATCGCCAGTGCGGTCAGTGCTGCAGCTGGCCAAATGTTGGCACGGATAGTCGTACGTCCACCTCGAATGATCGCCCAGGTCTGAGCGGCGAAGAATACAATCGCCGTCGCCATGATCAAAACGCCCGCCAGCCCGCCGGTCATCAACACTTCGAGGAAGTCGTTGTGGGCGTGATTTACATACTGAGGCATGAGAAGCGTATTTGGCTCGTAGATGCGAAACACGTCGTCAAACGAACCAATACCGGTGCCCCAAGGGAAGTTCTCTACCGCGATGTGCCAGGTTGTGGGGACGATGTCGACGCGCATGTCGGCAACGGGATCCGAGCCGACTAATCGCTCGAAGGCTTGATCGCGTCCCAGGCTGATCGTAACAAAAGCAAGCCCCGCGATAGTGAGAACCCCCGCGATCGGGAGCGCAATGCGGGCTGACGCCGAAGGACTTCGTCCGTGCCGCTTACCGGGGGCAGACGAGGTGATGGCGATCACAGCTGCCGTCACACATATCGAAAGAAAGAGTGCCAGGAGTCCGGCGCGCGAGCCCGTCAAAAGAACGAGTGGAACAAGCAGGAGAACACCGGCGACCGCGATGCTCCCACGCCTGCCCTTGCTGGTGCGTAGGTCCTTCCAGGATCCTTGAGCGAGATGACTCCAGCAGTACATTAGCGGAATCAGGCTGGCGAGAAATACCGCTTGGTGATTCCGACTAGCGAATAGTCCCACAGGGGAGCCGTAATTAGTTATACTGTAAAGATAAAACGGTCCCCGGGGACTACCCATCAGCTGCAGCAACCCCCAAACGGCCGTGAGCGCTCCTAGGCTGAGAACAAACGTCAGCAATGTCTCATGCTGGCGTTTATCAAGCTGGATTCCCAAAACAAGAGCGGCGCAGGGGGGCGCAAGCGCCATCAGTGCATTGCGGGTTGCCTGAGGATCGAGTGTTAATGGGCGCCATGTACCAACGAGGCCCAGCAGTTCATCGATCTCGGCGATTATCTCGCGTCCGGGGAGCGCTTGCCACAATTCGGACGGTAGCGGGAAGAGGTGAAGTATCATCAACCCGACAGTCGCGATCGCAATGGTGACGAGCGGCCAATGATTGCGAACACTCTTGCGCGAGAGCGTGAGTAAGCCGTAGCCTAGGACGAATAACGAGATGGGCCGAAGCAAAACTAGCGATTGCATATCGGGCCGCGAACTGCCGCCGGTAAAGAATACAGCCAGCAGAAATGCGCATAGAATGCGCGCGCGTGCGCGTGAAGATGTAAGTCCTTCGATCACTCTGCGGTGTGGCGAGCGTTTGCGACGAGACTGCGTGGGAACCTGTGTCGCCATTTGCTACGTTCCTGATAATCGGTGGTGTTGAGGCGAAGCGAACCGCCAAACTATTCAGCGGCGCATCATCACTGGCGTTCCTCGCTTTCTTCCAACCATACCTCACCAGGTCAAGAAAAGAGAAGGCAGCAGGCGGGAAACTTTCCTCGGCGGATTGACGTGACGGTGTGGCGCACCGGCCTGCACCGGTCATGGTCGGAAGCGCGAGACCGCAATCGCGCGTGCTTGAGCGTGCTCACGACACGCGTCACCGCGCTGACAAGCGTGAGGATTTGCGCAATCGTTCAAAATATCTATTGCGTGCCTCCACGGCGAGACCGGCATGCGCTCGCAATCTAGTCCAAAGATCGTAGCATACACTAAAATGGCACATTGGTTCTGCAGTGGTCGTCGGCAGGGATGGTACACCACAAAGGCGCGGAGAGTGACAGGCTCTGCGACGGATGTCGAAGAGTTTCTATAGTACCTATAGTGAATCATTGAAGAAAAGGTTGATGCGGAAAATATGTCTTCTATCAATTCGGTTCTGATTACAGGGGGGACAGGGAGCTTTGGAAAGACTATGTTGCGCGATTTGTTATCGCACAACATAGGCGAGATCCGAATTTTGAGTCGTGATGAGGAGAAGCAGGATGCGCTCCGCAATCAGATCAAGGATGGACGAGTCCGATATTATATCGGCGATGTTCGCGATCGTAGCAGTGTCGATCGAGCCGTTGCTGGCGTTGACGCAATCTTCCATGCGGCGGCATTAAAGCAGGTCCCGAGCTGCGAATTTTTCCCCCTTGAGGCGGTTCGCACCAATATTCTAGGTTCGGAAAATGTTATCCGAGCTGCGCTCGCAAGCAGGGTTCGGAGTGTCGTCTGTCTTTCGACCGACAAGGCAGTGATGCCGATCAACGCAATGGGCATGTCGAAAGCTTTGATGGAAAAGCTGGCGCAGTCGGCAGCGCGCGAGATTGGCAGCAATGCTGATACGACGATCAGCTGCGTGCGTTACGGTAACGTCATGTATTCGCGCGGCTCGGTCATTCCGTTGTTCATCAGACAGATCAAGGCAGGTCAGCCGATTACGGTGACAGAGCCCGAAATGACTCGCTTTCTCATGCCTTTGCGCGATAGCGTAGCGCTCGTGCGCTTTGCGTTTGATCATGCGCGGCAGGGTGACCTGTTTATAAAGAAGGCGCCCGCATCCACGATCGCAGATCTGGTTACTGCCTTGAAGGAACTCTTTGGCGTTCCCGACCACGCCGTGAGTGTCATCGGGTGGCGCCATGCGGAGAAGCTGTACGAGACCCTCGCAAGTGCACAGGAGCTGTCGAGCGCTGAGGATCTCGGCGATTACTATCGCCTACAGCTCGACGAGCGCGATCTTCACTACAACGCGTATGTAAGCGAAGGTGAGGAGGAAACGCACGACTATCAGGATTTTCACTCGCACAACGCCGAGCAGCTCGATGTGCCGGCGATTAAGGAGCTGCTGATGTCGCTTCCCGAAGTGGAGGCTGAAGTGACTGCGTGGCAGGCGGCGCGTCCGTGAAGATCGCGGTAACCGGTGCGCGCGGGCTGATCGGTTGGCATGCGGCCAGCCGTATCCACGCGCAGATCTGCGCGGCTCGTTTTCGTAGCGAGGCGGCGCCGCACGAACTGGTGCAGATCGATCATGCAACCTTCGTCGATGGCGCGAAACTCGCTTCCGCGCTGAAGGGTGTTGACGCAATTCTTCATTTCGCCGGAGTCAATCGCGGTGATGACGGGATGGTCGAAGAAGCCAATCCCGAGATCGCACGCGCGCTCGTGAGCGCTTGCGAGACGGCGGGCGTGAAACCCCGCATCGTCTATGCTAACTCGACCCATGCTGCGAGTGACACGCCGTATGGCCGCTCGAAGCGGATCGCCGGTGAAGTGTTGGAGGCCTCCTCGCTCGCGTATAGCGATCTGGTGCTACCGCACATCTTCGGCGAATGCGCGCGACCCTACTACAACAATGTCACCGCGACGCTAATCGACAAAATATGGCGTGGTGAAACTCCGAGCATTAACGCTGACGGCCGAGTTCAGTTGCTGCACGCGGGCGCCGCCGCCCAGACGGCGATAGATGCATTGATAGAGAAGCGGACAGGGCGCATCGCACCTAAGGGCCGGGACATTGCCGTCACCGATCTCTACGCCAAACTGGTGGACTTTCATGCACTTTACACTGCGAATATCTTTCCCGACCTGACCGACCCCTTCGATCTCTCGCTCTTCAACAGTTATCGTACAGGGGGGTATCCCGACCATTATCCGCGTGCATTGAAAGTCAACGCTGATCCACGCGGAGTTCTATTCGAGAGCGCAAAGGGTGGAAGCGCCGCGCAGAGTTTCCTGTCGACCACGGTACCGGGCCAGAAGCGTGGCGACCATTTCCATCTCGATCTCGTTGAGCGCTTTCTGGTGGTGAAGGGCGATGCCATAATCCGGATCCGCCGGGTCCTGACCGACGAAGTGCATGAGTTTGCGGTTTCGGGCGACCGGCCTGTTGCCATCGACATGCCGCCGCTGCACACACACAATATCGAGAACCGCGGCAAGGAGGATGTGATCACCTTCTTCTGGTCGCATCGTCTGTTCGACCCCGCTAATCCCGATACCTATGCCGATCCGGTCTAAGGTCGCGCGCAACGAGAGAATTTGCTGCGGATGCCCAAACTGAAAGTCACCACGATCCTCGGCACGCGTCCTGAAATCATCCGCTTGTCCCGGGTGATGGCGGCGCTTGACGAGCATTGCGATCACAGGATCGTCCACACCGGACAAAATTGGGATTATGAACTGAACGACGTGTTCTTTGCGGATCTTGGTGTACGCAAACCCGACAATTTTCTCGGCGTGGACACCAGCAGCCTGGGCGCCGTGCTGGGCGGTATCTTGATAGAGACCGAAAGAGAACTGCGCGCCAACCGTCCCGACGCGCTGCTTGTTCTGGGTGATACGAACAGTGCGATCGCCGCGATCATGGCACGGCGGATGAAAATCCCTGTCTATCACATGGAGGCAGGTAACCGCAGTTTCGACCGCAATGTGCCGGAGGAGACCAACCGCAGGCTCGTCGATCACATCAGCGATTTCAACCTCGTCTATACCGAACATGCGCGGCGACACCTGCTCAGTGAAGGGATGGCGCATCGCCGCGTTTATCTCACCGGATCACCGATGCGGGAGGTGCTCGAGCACTATCGGGATTCGATCGAGCATTCCGATATTCTGAGTCGGCTTGAGCTCGATGCTGGTAAATACTTTATCGTCTCGCTCCATCGGGAGGAGAATGTCGACAGCAAGGAGCGGTTGGGCCAACTCGTCGCTGCGCTTAACCTGCTGGCCGAGAAGTACGATTTTCCGGTAATTGTCTCGACGCATCCGCGCACGCGCAAGCGGCTCGCTGCGCTGGACGGCGTCACCCTCGACACCCGCATCCGTGATCTCAAACCGTTCGGTTTTCACGACTACAATCATCTCCAGATGAATGCTTTTTGCGCAATCAGCGACAGCGGCACCATTGCCGAGGAATCGAGCATCCTTGATTTCCCCGCGATCACCCCCCGCGATGCGATCGAGCGGCCCGAGGCGATCGATACGGGAAATATCATCGTTACGGGATTGCGTAGCGATACGATTGTCGAAGCCATCGATCTCGTGACGAAGGCCCATGGGGATCGCGGCAGGCGCGGCGAGCATTGTCCGATTCCGCACGATTATGCGATCCGGAATACATCCGAACGTGTAGTCAAGCTGATTCTTGGCACTGCTAGATTGTCCAATGATTGGGACGGCATTCGCGTGCACGATTATGTGTGAGGTAGTTCGATGTCTCTAATCCAAGCTGCCCTGAAGCGTACGATTGACGTCAGCGCGGCCACTATCGGGCTCATCTGCTTGTCACCTGTGATTGTGATCGCCATTATCCTTGCGCGGAGGGATACCGGCTCGAGCGGACTGTTTCGCCAGCGGAGGATCGGTCGTGGCGGGGAGCCTTTCACTGTCCTGAAGATACGCACGATGCGAGCGATCACAGGCACGACCATCACCAGCGGCAAGGACGCACGCATAACTCCTCTGGGCGCGCAGTTGCGTCGATGGAAAATCGACGAACTGCCGCAATTGTGGAATGTGCTGAAAGGAGAAATGAGTCTGGTCGGTCCTCGTCCGGACGTACCGGGCTATGCTGATCGTCTGACGGGCGACGATCGCGTGATCTTGAAGCTAAGACCCGGCATAACCGGTCCCGCAACGCTAAAATATCGCGAGGAGGAAGCGCTCCTGGCCACACAGGCCGACCCACAAGCATATAATGACGAGGTAATTTGGCCTGACAAGGTCACGATCAATCGGCGTTATTATCTTAACTACAGGTTGCGCGACGATTTTCGCTACATCTGGCGAACGTTGACCGGTTATTAGGATCAGATATGAAGATACTGATCCTTTATCGTCATTTCTGGCCTGATAGCCCGCCCTATGCCTCGATGCTACGCAGTATCGCCCGCACTTTGGTCGAGGCAGGGCATGAAGTGACAATTTGGGCGGAGGAGCCCTGTTACAAGCCCAGTGACCGTAGCCTCTCTGTCCCGCGTCACACCTCGGTCGACGGGATCAGGGTGGAGCGTCTCGCGCGCCTGCCGGATCGCGTCGCTACGGAGCCGATGCGGCTGCTCGACAAACTGCTTTTTGTCCCCCGGCTCTTATTAAAGGCTGTCGTCCGGCGAGCGCGGGGCGCGCGTTACGATCTAGTCTGGACGGCGACGATACCGCCGGTAATTCAAGGCTGGGCAGGGCGGACGATCGCCGGTCTGTTTGGTGCTCAATTTCTGTATCATTGTCAGGATCTCTATCCGGAGCTGGCCGGGCACATGAACCTTTGGCGGCAGGGTGGCCTCCTTTACCGCATAATGGCGCGCATCGAACGCCGCACGCGAAGTCGCGCAGACCTACTTGTCACGCTCTCTGCCGACATGGCGGCGGCTGTTCGTAAACTCGGTAATCCTCGTAAATTGCTTATTCTAAACAATTTTCCTCTGGAAGATTTCACCGCGACCGACGATCAAGTTATGTCGAGGGTCGCCTCTCCGCCGCGCGATGACGGTAAGATACAACTGATCTTTGCGGGAAATTTGGGTAACTTTCAGGGATTAGAGGCTGTCGTCGAAGCGATGCGATTGATTGAAGCTGACTGCCCCAAGTTGGAGTTTCTGCTGATGGGCGAGGGCAAAGCCTTGCCGCGCCTCCAAAAGAGGGCAGCAGACCTTTCCAATGTTCGTATCTTGCCGCATCTTCCTTATGAAGAAGCGCGGCGTGTGATCGCGGATGCGGATATCGGGCTGGTTTCGGTCGAATCTGGTATTCAACGCTATGCTTTTCCGTCGAAGACACTCACATATCTGGAGCTCGGCTTACCCATCCTCACGATCGTCGATACAGCCAGTGAATTGGCGAATATGGTGACAAGTAAAGGTCTGGGTTGGGTTAGCGCCGGACGCGATTGCGTGGCGATTAGCGAGACATTGTTGCTAATTGCCAATGGCTGGGAGAGCCGTCCACTCGGTTCCGGTAGCAGTACGATCGTGAACCGCAGGGATGTGCTGCATTCTTGGGTCCGGGCGCTTGCGATACAGGTTCCTGCCCGCGGTACACATGCAGGGCGTGAAGAGCGCAACGATGCGTCCTCGAATGACGAGACATGGTTTGACCAAATTTGAACCTGGCCAATTATTTACGCCTGCGCTTCGGTTCCTGCCAGAAGGCGCACGTTCGTGGTTGCGGGGTTCCGACTCGCTTACACGATTCTTCAGGCTCGCGAGCTGGAGTATGGTCGCGTTTGCCTTAGAAAAGGGCGCATTGGCAGTAGCTATCCTAATTCTCGCGAAGATACTGGGGGCTCCCGATTACGGGCGTCTCACGCTGGCTCAAGGGATGGTTAATACAGCTCAGATATTTATCATCCTCGGTGCAGGGACTATTTTGGCGCGCTATATCCCAGCGATGCTGGAAGAGAGTTTCCAGCGTGCTGTGGAAGTCGTGAATCTATGTGCGCTTATGATACTCGCGACGGCGTCCGCGTTCATCTTCGCCGGGATCGCCGGAAGCGCGACCATCACGACTGGGGTCTTGGGGCTTCCTGCCCAATCATCAGTCATCTACTGGATTCTTGTCTGGGTGGTATTGGCTGCGGTTCATGGCCTGCTTTTCACGATCATGCTATCGCTCGAGGAAGGGAGGGTTTTAGGGATTGTCTCGCTGGCTTCAGCGTTGGCCTTGGTCGTGGTTGTGCCATTGGCGGCGGCGCGGTGGGGCTTTCACGGAGCGGTTGTGGCCCTAGCCGCGACAAACGGCTTAAAGGCGTTGCTGCTGCTGCGGTTTTATGTTCGGCTGCTAGCGTTGCGCGGCGTGAATTTCTGGATACCAGCTCGCCGTTCCGATTTGCCTTTGCTGCTGTCCTTCGGGGTGCCGGTGTTCCTCAGTTCCGCGCTTTGGGCACCAACCATGTGGTTGGCACAGATCATCTTGAAGCATTCGTCTCCAACCGGACTTGCTTCGGTCGGTGTATTTGGCTTCTGCAATAATATCCTTGGCCTAGTCATCCTCATGAGCAGCATTACCAACCGCGCCGCCTTCCCAATTCTCTCGTCACTGAAAGCGCGTGGAGATCGTGGAGAGACTAGGAAATTTATAATCTCAATACTGGCCATTCAGGTCGCGGCCGCGATCGCTGTTGGTACACCGCTAGCCTTCTTCGCCCCTCAGATAATGGCGGCGATGGGACCGGATTTTGTCGGCGGCGCGGCCGTGCTCCTCGTGATGGTTGCTGCCGGATTATGTATTTCTGGACAACAGCCCCTGATAAACTTGCTTCTTGTCAACGACAAGGCGTCGGTAAACTTGATTGGGATGGCCATCTGGTCTGCATCGTTGCTTTCGATCGCTTTCGTGTTCGTCAACATGGGGGCGCTAGGGATCGCTATCGGAGTCTTGGCTGCAGCGATCATTAAAGGCCTATACGTCTCATCTGCGATCCTACTGGGGCATCGGCGCGGCGAGCTTAGTATATGATGCAGAAAAATTCTATTAGCCATTTTTCGTGGTATGTCCTCCTTGTGGCTATTCTATTGGCTAGCTACCTGTTTTCATATTGGATACTTGGATACTATACTGCAGGAGATCAGGAGCACTACACAGGGCTTTATGATGCACTAAGGCGAACGCCATTTGGCTACATCATCCACGTCCAGTATAGATATACGGGATCGAAGGAGCCGCTCTACGGTATTATAATGTGGGTTGCGTCTTCTTACTTCGAAAAAAAGGTTGTAATATCGATATTTAATGCAATACTAATTTCATCCTTATTTCTCTTGCTTGCGAAGAGAAGGGTGAATTATGTATTTATGCTCCTTATGATGAGCAATTTCTACCTTCTCGTTCTTCTTACATCTGCAGAGCGTCTAAAATTTGCGTATATATTTGCAATATTGGCGGCAATTCTGCCCAAGGCTTGGCGCGGCCTAGCTGTCGCGGCGTCTCTGTTGAGTCACTTTTCCGTAATAATTGTTTTCCTGTCTATCCTTGTTCCCCAGAGATTTCGCGAAGCTCTCCAATCTTTACGTCGAGGTGACGCAGAATCGTTGAAGGGAATACTTGCGCTAATCGTGACATTTTCTTTGTTCCTGCTATTCCTTTTCCTTTATCAAGAACCTATCTTGCAGAAAGTAAGTCTATATACATCTTATAATTATATTGACGCATCCTCTGCCGTTCTTTTGTTCATGATAGCGATGTGGGTTACGCGTGACAGGACTAACATGTTGATGGCCTTGGCTTTGCCGTTAGTCGCGACGTTCATTCTGGGTGGGCAGCGCGTTAATATGCTCACGGTTAGTATATTTCTTTATTATATGATAAAAGAGGGAAGGACGGCTCATCCCGCCGTATTGGCTATCATGGCTTACTTTTCCTTCAAAAGTGTCGATTTCATGCAGGACGTGATGAAATATGGGACAGGCTTCGTAGCATGATGAATGATCTTCCGCGGGTCGCGCAGCGTGAGAGGCGCCCCCGGGTATTGCTCGATGGTCCATACGGAAAAGCCAATCTGGGGGACAATGCAATCGCCTATTGTATGGGGCGATTTTTGCAGCGAAATGGTGTGGATGTAACATTCTCGTGCATAGATCCTGAATATGTGGAGCGTACGATTGGCGGCACGGCCATCCCGATGCTTGACCTTCGTCGGTTTGAAATTGCCCCCCTAAAGGCGATGAGTGAATTTGATGCCGTCATTATCGGTGGAGGGCAGCAGCTCAAAGAATATCGAGTTCCGAATCCTCTTTTTGGAATGTTTGCTCGAGTCTGTCATATGGCTGCGGCTGCTCGTCGGCATAACATACCGTTCGTAGCATGGTCGGTTGGTATGGATTGGCCGTTGTCTCCCTTGGCTCGTTTGATGGCCAGGCATTATCTGGGCCACCGCAACACGACGCTAATATTGCGCGACCGACAAAGCTTTGAGCGGATCACTCAGCTACTCGAAGGCAAAGAATGTCAGATTCTACAGAATAAGGACGCGGTCTTCATGATTCCGTCGCTTCTGAGCAAGTCGGCAGCCGCTGGGTCAGAGCGCTGGGCTTCGCGTGGGAGGCGGTTGTTGATTTGCCCCGGCGTTATGCCTGAAGGTGCTTATCCTCTCACAAGACTCGTTGAGATCTGTATCGAAGCCTCGAACTGTGGCTATGAGGTTCTCGGCTGGCACTCGGAAGTCCGCTCCAATTATGATTTTAAGGTTCGCGAAATGGCCGCGTGGAGTTCTATTCCGGGTTTCCGGTGGTTACCTCCGGATCCGATCGACACGGACGAAGTTGCGGAGTTAATTAGGTCAGCTTCTGTGGTTATTACGACGCGAATGCATCCTGCTATTATCGCTGTATCGCAGGGAGTTGCCGCATACGGAATCGCAATTAACGGAAAAATGCGCTCGGTGTTTAATGAGCTGACGATGCCGTATGCAGATTCTTCTGGCTTAACCGCGCTTACATTTGCAGACATTCTCCACCAAGATTTCCGGCTTTGTTTTGAGCGAGCTACGGCATTTGGGCGGGAGGCCGAGCAGGGCGGAATGCGAGTGCTCGACGCCATCCCTCGCCATAAACTGTCGACAGTACAGCGCCTATCCGAGGAATGCGAATAGATGCAACCTACGATACTCACCTTCGTCGGTCATTATTTACCGGGCTATAAAGCTGGAGGTCCAATCCGTACGGTCGCCGCGATGGTTGACCAACTTGGTGATGATTTTGCCTTCCACATCGTAACGGCTGATAGGGATCTGGGGGACGACGCGCCGTACCAGAACATTATCGCAAACAGGTGGACGCCGGTAGGCAAAGCGCAGGTATTTTATCGGTCGCCGGGGGCGAGCGGATGGCAGGCGCTACGTACCGCTTTGAAGGCCATGTCCGTGGATCTCATCTATCTGAACAGTCTGTTTAGCCCCGGTGCCACCTTGCGCCCGCTCCTAGAGCAACGCCTCGGTCGGTTACCGCCAGCTGCAGTTCTGCTCGCCCCTCGCGGCGAACTCTCTCTCGGTGCCTTGAAGGTAAAGGCAGCAAAGAAGCACGCCTTCCTCCGGATCGCTAAGGCGATCGGCCTATACCGTGGTGTCACGTTTCACGCGTCGTCGGATCATGAGGCGAATGACATTAGAAGAGAGCTTGGGGACCGCGACATCGCGGTGGCGCTCGATTTATCACAGCAAGGCGGACCACTCAGGGATCTAGATATATCTCCTGGATCACTGCGCGCCGTATTCCTTTCACGAATTAGTCCAAAGAAGAATCTACTTGGTGCGCTTGAAATTTTGAAGAACGTACGTGTTCCGATAACTTATGATATATATGGGATTATAGAAGACAAGGAGTATTGGAAGGCATGTGAAGCTGTGATTGCGAAGCTGCCGGAGCATGTTCACGCGCGCTTCCGGCGAGAATTGCGTCCCGAAGAGGCAGAGGGGGTACTGGCTGGTTATGATTTCTTTTTCTTTCCTACCTTGGGCGAAAATTACGGGCACGTGATCAGAGAGGCACTGTCAGCCGGTTTGCCGACTTTGATCAGTGATCAGACACCTTGGGGTGATCTAAAAGAACAGGGGGCTGGGGCTGCACTGCCATTAGATGACCGGCAAGGGTTCATTACTTGGATTCACGCATTTGCAGAGTTAAGCATAGAGGAGCGTCAGGCTATGCGCCGCGCCGCCCATGCGCGTGGCAATGATGAAAGCAAGGCCACCCGAGACAGGGAGAATAATCGTGCAATGCTCTATTCGATGCTCCAAGGGAGCGCCCTGCCGTCACCCATGGTGTAGAGGTGACCTGACCCCCTGATTTTCCTCCACGTTCGATTAGAGTCCGGCCCTGATGGAAGGACGGACGAGATGAAGCGTAAGAGGTTTTCGGAAGAGCAGATCATCGGCGTGCTGAAGGAAGCGGAGGC
>NZ_JAEVFE010000012.1 GCF_016803135.1 Altererythrobacter sp. C41 | reverse complement strand
AAAAGCAATGGCCTGCTCCGCTACGCCCTACGGGCTCCGCTGCGCAGCCCATTGCTTCAACCGCGCTCATGCGCAAAACAACCGCCCGGCTCTAATCCCAGCTGGAGGAAAGCTGGGGGTCACGTCACGTGCGCCCTGAAGACCAATGCGCTTGAAAGCAGAGCGCACCGCGTCGGAGCCAATTAGCTACCAACCCGATCACCTTATTAGCCATTAAGGCCTGGAAAATCGCGTTCGAAAATGCATCTGACTGGTGAGCGGACACGGATGACGGCTATCCGACTGCAGAGGCCCGGCCTGCCCATACAAAGCGGCCAAGGTTTGTCTTTCGCCGCCGTGTTTGGTACGCGTTCGAAGCGGCCGGAAGTTGGCTGAAGTGGTACTCGAACCATTCCAGTATTCTAGTTGTGGGGGCATTTCTGGGGCCATCCACAAAATCAAATCTGGTATAACGATCAGATATCAAAACGTTATTTTGCCGTTTTGAGTCCTCTTCTGGCACCACTTACCCCGATAACCGCGGCGCCATGGCCCGCTTTGGCGGCGAATCGCATCGTGCATCGATGATGGAGCGGCCAAGTCCGCTCGCCCTTGCTCCCTCCGCATATCGCTTACACGAACATTCGCGAGATCATGCCACTGGTCCATTTCATTCGGAACCCAGCCCCGTAATGAGGAGCGACAGATAATCGCGAGGCAGAGGAATGGAGAAGCAATCCGCGAGCAGGAGCGAGCAGGCTCCCACCTCGACGATCTACTCGTACTACGTGCTCCTCGTGCTCACCCTCGTGTACATGTTCAGTACGGTGGATCGCACTCTGATCTCCGTGCTCGCCGAACCGATCAAGGCGGAATTCGGCTTAAGCGACGGCCAGCTCGGTTTGCTAACGGGGCTGGCCTTCGCCATTTCCTACTCGATCGCGGGAATTCCTCTCGGCCTTCTGGTCGATCGCGTGCGCCGCGCCACCTTGCTCGCCTCGCTGGTGACGATCTGGAGCGGCCTTACCTTCCTGAGCGGGATGGCGACTTCCGCCATCGCACTCGCCCTTGCGCGCATCGGCGTCGGGGCGAGTGAGGCGGGCGCTTCGCCTGCGTCGATGTCGATGATTACCGACTACTTCCCCAAGGAACGTCGGGGCTTGGCACTGTCGATCTTCTACATGAGTACGCCCATCGGGGTCGCGCTGACCTTCTCGATCGGCGGGGCGATCGCTGCGGCGCACGGATGGCATGTCGCGTTCTTCGTCGCGGGCGGGCCCGGTCTTGTTCTCGCGTCTCTCATCTTCTTCACGGTTCGTGAGCCTATCCGGGGACGTTTCGACCCGGTCGAGTCCGCAGAGCCTGCCGAGCATGGCGAAGCGCCCGAACGCCATCGTCTGCGCCGGGCTGTGGGAACGCTGCTCTCCATTCGGCCGCTGCTCTATCTGCTCCTTGCCGCGGTGTGCGTGGTCATCGCGCAGGCGGGACTGGGCGCCTTCTTCTCGCCGTTCCTGATCCGCGTCCATGAAATGTCGGTTGCCGAAGCGGGTTATGCGATCGGCGCGGTCAAAGGGCCGACGGGCATCATCGGATTGCTCGCAGGCGGGCTGGTTGCCGACCAGTTGGCCAAACGCTCGCTCGACGGGGGGATCCGGATCGTCGGCATTCTCATGGCGCTGGCCGCGGCGTTCGCCATCGCCACCGTAACCGTGCCGAGCTGGACCCTCGCGCTCGCTCTCACCGGATGCTTCAACTTCCTCAACTACACCTATTATGGGGCCACTTTCGCGACCTACATGACCCTGGCACCGGTTCGCATGCGCGGCACGCTTGCAGGAATCTTCGCGGTCGCCATGACGATGATCGGTTACGGCTTCGGACCGCCGCTTGCCGGTCTATCCAGCGATCTGTTCGCATCGCTTGGTGTAGTGGAGCCGCTCCGGTGGGCGCTGGTAGTGACGGCGAGCTTCTTTGCGCTCGGTGGCCTGATCTTCCTTCACGCCGCTGCCGCAATCAAGAAACTGGAGCATGCCGGAAGCGGGGATCATCCGGCGCCGTGAGCGCACCGCGCTTGGCCAAGTGATATCCTTGTTGGAAAGGTGAGGCCGTGCCTTCGGCGTCCTACCAGGCATTCGAACCGCTCCGCGTCCCGATCTTCCGCCGCTTCTGGTTTTCCAGCATGGCGTCGAACTTCGGCGGATTGATCCAGACGGTCGCAGCCGCCTGGATGATGACGGCCCTTACGGGCAATGCGGAGATGGTCGCGTTGGTTCAGACCTGCGCGACATTGCCGATGATGCTCATCTCGCTGCCCGCCGGTGCACTGGCGGACATCTATGAACGCCGCAACATCATGCTGGTCGCGCAGTTGACCATGCTCCTGGTTGCCAGCGTCCTTACCGGTTTGACCCTGGCGGAGATCACGACGCCGATCGTGCTGCTCGCGGCCACATTCCTGATCGCAGCGGGTACGGCTTTGCATGCGCCCGCATGGCAGGCCTCAATGTACGACCAGGTGCCCCGTGAAGCCCTGGAGTCCGCGGCAAGCCTCAACAGCATGGGCTTCAACATGGCGCGTAGCTTGGGGCCGGCCACCGGCGGTCTGCTGGTTGCGGCTTTCGGCGTGGCCGCGGCCTTTGCGGTTAACGCGGTTTCCTACCTCGGCCTCATCGCGACGCTTCTGACCTGGAAACGTCCCCCGCGAGAACGCCTGCTTCCACCGGAGGGAGTGGGGCAGGCAATCATGGCCGGCATTCGCTTCGTGTCTCTCTCGCCCGCCCTCATTGCAGTGCTGGTCCGCGCCGGCACCTTCGGATTGTGCGGGAGCGGGATCTGGGCGTTGACCGCCATTCTGGCCCGCGACGCACTGGACGGCGGTCCGGCGGTCTTCGGCCTGTTGCTGGGCGGGTTCGGAGCAGGTGCGGTCGTCGGCGCCATATTGCGGGCTGCCATACCCATGACCCGCGAGCGATTGACGAAGACCTGCACTTTCGCCTTCGGCACGAGCGCGATCCTGCTGGGTCTCAGCCATCATCTCGCTTTGTCGATTCTGCTGATGGCAGTGGCGGGCGGCGCCTGGGTGATGGTGCTCACCGGGCTCAGCGTGACCGTCCAGTTCATCGCGCCGCGCTGGGTCGTCGGACGCGCCATCGCTATCAATCAGATATCGATCTTTGCCGGTATGGCGTTCGGCAGCTGGTTCTGGGGTTTCGTCGCCAACGCGCTAAACGTCGAGCTCGCCTTCATCGCTTCGGGGGTAGCCATGCTCGCGAGCTTGATGTTGGCGTTCGTCTTCCCGCTCACCACCGACGAAGCGCCGGATCTCACGCCTGCGCGCAGTCAGCCTATCGATGATCTGCAAGGCCCCGTAGGCGCCAATGACGGGCCGATCGTCGTCACGATCGAGTATCGCGTGCGGCCCGCGAACTTTCGCGCATTCGTGGTTGCGATGGAGGATCTCGGCCGCATTCGCCGGCGCAATGGCGCCCACCGGTGGACTTTGCACCAGGACATGGACGACCCCACGCGGTGGGTCGAGCGATTCCACAGCCTGACGTGGATCGATCACCTTCGCCGGCAGACCCGCCACACGCTCGCCGACCAGACGGTGCACGATCGCGTCGCGGCGCTTCGCGAGGAGCCCCTGGTCGTCAACCGGATGTTGGAGCGGCGGATTTCGACGGCGCTGATCGCGCCGCCAATCGACCGGATGCCGGAGATCTAGAGCTGGTACGAGACGTCGTGGGGGGCGGGTCTGCCGCTGTGCCCCGCAATCTCGACCGCTTCGCCCACGGGATCGATTCTGGCCCATTCGTCGATCATCGTACGGGCGGCAAGCTTCCATTCCCCGTCGCGGCGCTCGAACCGGTCGATATAACGGCCCGCGCGAATACGTGTCTTGCGCACGCCCTCTACCAGGACGTCCTGGCAGGAAACGAGATAGCTTTCGCTGCGCGCGACATCGCCGTCGACGTCGATCCGCTCATTGCCGAGAATGTGCATGCGGCCGGGGCGCGGTGCTGCGGGAGGAGTCATCGCTCCCGCAAACGCCCGTCCCGTCATCGCCTTCCCACCCATGTCCATCGTGGCGTCGGCGTGGATCGCGCTTTGCAGCAGCGCGCCATCGTACCGATCCGTCCCGCGGGCAATCATGGCCAGAAGGCTGCGGATGGCTTCCTTGTCCTCCAGAATCTGGAGCCGGTCACGCAGCGCCGACAGGTCGTCGCTCACGCGGCCTTGCCCACCTTGTCGCTGGCTTCGACTTCGCCCCAGGCGAGCGTGCCCGACTTCTCGCCCGATGGCATGCCGAGCACCTTGATCTCGAGATATTCCTCGAAGCCCTGGCGACCGTACTGCCGGCCGATGCCGCTCTGCTTGAAGCCGCCGAACGGCACGTCCATCGCCATCCAGGTGCCGTTGTTGATGCTTACGGTGCCCGTGCGGATCTTCTTGGCGAACTCGTAGGCTTCCTCGTTGGTCGCAGCGGCTACCTGGGCGGAGAGGCCGTAAATCGAGTTGTTCGCGATCTCCAGCGCCTCTTCCTCGCTGTCGTAGGGAATGACCGCGAGAACGGGACCGAAGATCTCTTCCTGGGCGATAGTGTCGTCGGGTTTCACGTCGGCGAACAAGGTCGGTTCGATGAAGCAGCCAACCTCCAGTCCTTCGGGGATCTTGCCGCCGCGGACCAGGCGATTCCCGTCGCCTTTCGCGCGCTCGATATAGCCGAGCACGCGCTCCCGGTGGTGCTTGCTGTTGAGCGGACCCATGAAGTTGTTGGGATTCTGGGGGTCGCCGACCGTGATCGCGTCCATGGCTGCCTTGGCCGCAGCGATGCCCTCTTCGTAGCGGGCGCGAGGCAGCAGCAGCCGGCTGCGGGCGACGCAGCCCTGACCTGCGTTGGCGCAGATCGTCTTGGCCGCAAGAGCGGCCTGCTCGGTAACGTCCGCGCTTTCCAGAACGACCCAGGCGGATTTTCCGCCCAGTTCCAGCAGCATGCGCTTCAGGGTTTTCGCGCCGACTTCTGCGACGCGGCTGCCGTTCGGCGCCGATCCCGTGAAAGCCACCATGTCCACGCGCGGATCGCTGGTCAGCACCTCCCCGGCGTAGTTGTCCTTGGCGGTCACGACATTGACCACGCCCGCCGGAATGTCGGTCTCTTCGGCAATCAGCTTGCCAACGATCGTTCCCATCCATGGCGCGTCCGGCGACGGCTTCAGGATGATGACGCTGCCCGATGCGAGCGCAGGGCCGACCTTACTGAGCCCGGAGCCCCAGGGCCCGTTCCACGGGATGATGCCGGCCACCACGCCCATCGGTTCGTACCGAATGCGCCGTTTGCTCACGACGCCGCGAAAATCGACGTCTTCGAGTTCGTCATCGAACTGGTAGTTCTCGGCGAGGTCGGCGTAATGGGACAAACGGGCGACCGGCACATCGAACAGCGTATCGCGTGTGAGCCAGATCGGCGTTCCGACTTCCGCCGACAACAGGGGGCGGATTTCCTCGGCATGGCGTTGCAGCGCCGTTTGAAGCTGCCGGATGCACTTGGCCCGGAACGCGCGGTCGGTCGACCAGCTGGTGGTGTCGAAGGCGCGGCGTGAGGATTCGATTGCGCGCAGGAAATCCTCGCGCGTTCCGTCCGCCGTAACGCCGATAACCTCGTCCGTCGCCGGGTTGATGTTTTCGAACACCGCGCCGGAGGACGACGGCACCAGTTCGCCATCGATGAGCATGCGCCATTCGGCGATCGGGGGATTCTTGTGACTCATGGCACTCTCTCCTGGGCGATTATCTGTCTGGAATTGTATTAACCGCGGCCTGCTCTGTCGTCGGGCGGGATCAGGAATCCTGCCCGACTTTATCGGAAGGGCGATCAACCATTCCGCGGCCAATCAGCGACGGCTCGATCCCATCGAGGGAGGAGACCCCGCACAGCATCATTGCCCGTCGCAGTTCGGCCTCGAGCGATTGGAGCATTCCGGTAACGCCCTCGGCTCCGTCGGCGGCGAGACCGTAACTTGCGGGGCGGCCGACGAGGACTGCGCGCGCGCCGAGCGCCAGAGCCTTGAGAACCGACGTGCCGCGGCGCACGCCGCCGTCGACGTAGACTTCTATCTTGCCGCCGGCGCCTGCCACTACGGAAGGAAGGGCGTCTACGACATTCACCGCCGTATCCAGTTGATTGCCCCCATGGTTCGACACGATCAGGCCGGCGGCGCCGGCTTCGACGCAGAGATTCGCATCGTCGCCCCGGAGCACGCCTTTGACGATTACCGGAATTGTCGTCTCGGCACAGAGCCATGCCAGATCGTCGATCGAGGCGCCCGAATAAAGCCGGTCGAACGAAGGGGCCGGGTCCGATCCTTCCCAGAACGCCGGTGGAGGGGGAGGCGGTGCCGCTCTGCCATCGGGTATCAGATCGACAGTGAGCACGATGGCGCCCACGCGCCCCTCCTGAACAGTCCCCAGGATATCGCGCATGATTGCTCGGTCACCAGCCATATAGAGCTGTTGCCAGATCGGCTGGGAAGGCCTCAACACTCGCAGTTTGGGGAGCGAGGGGATCACCGAACTGGGCAGGATCACCAGTGTTCCGGCTGCCTGAGCGCCCTCGAGCAGTGTCAGTTCGCCGTCTCCGCAGTACCGTGTCGCGCGCCCATTGGGGGCGATCATCACGGGCAGCGCGATCTGCGTGCCGAGGACTTCCGTCGCGACCCGGGTTTCGCTCACCCCGCGCAGAATGCGCGGGTGCAAGGCGAGTTGCTGCCACGCGTCGGTCGCCCACCGTGCGGAGACGCCGTCATCTGTCCCTGCTTCGAGGTACTGCCACGTCTCGGGGTCCAGCAGAGCGCGGGCACGTTCGCGCAGGTCCTCGATTCCCGTCAAGGGCGCGGAGCTTTGGCGTAACTGTGATGGCTGCGCCATTCAGGGTTGGGGCGAATCAGCGGCGCGCCGCCGTCGACCGAAAGCGTTTGCCCGGTAATCCAGCGAGCCTCGTCACTCGCAAGGAATGCCACAGCGCGGGCAATGTCCCACGCATCTCCGTCTGTCGGCAACACGCAGCGCGAGGCGCGTTCGGCGCGCAGACGTGCAGCCGCCTCCTCGCTGTCGCACATCCGATCGACCATTGCCGTCCATACTTCTCCGGGACGAACGGTGTTGCAGCGGATTCCGTCGGGACCATGCTGGAACGCGATATGCTTGGTCAGCGCCTCGACCGCGGCCTTGGTGGCGCCGTAGGACAAGCTGCGCGACGGGTGGTCGATCGCGGTCGTGGACAGATTCACCACGGCGCCGCCGTCGTGCATGGCGGGGATGGCGTACTTCGCCATGAAGATCGCCGACTTGGTGTTCAGCGCGATCGCGCGGTCCAGGGATTCCTCGGTAATGTCCGTCGCGGCACCTCCGGTGCCCGCGCCGACATTGTTGATGAGGATTCCGATCGTACCGAAGCGATCGACCGCTTCCGATACGGACCTCGCGCACTCGGTCTCCTGCGTAAGGTCGGCCACGATTCCCACGGCTCGGCCTCCCGCCTGTTCGATCGCAGCGACGGTCTGCTCCGCTACTTCTTCGGAGATATCGACGACGGCAACCGGATGGCCGCGCTCGGCGAGCAAGCGGCATACGGTCTCGCCGATGCTCGGCACGCGGCCGGGACTCGTCCCTCCACCTGTTACAATGGCTGTCTTCAACTCCCGCCCGTTCCCATCGTTCACGTACAATCTCTCCGCTGCAAGCGATGCAACGCTAACGAAGCAGCCGCGATTCTTCCCGAGTAAATGAGGCCGTCCGGACTTTATCGCGATGGCGATTTTCAGGACGGCGGCCGCCGCATTGCTTGGATGAATCCGATCCCGAACCAAAAGGGGCCGGTGCTCTGGACAAGGAAGCTAGCGATGATCGATTTCAGCGGACAAGGCGCCATCGTTACCGGCGCGGGCTCGGGAATCGGCCGCGAGACGGCATTGCTCTTGGCTTCCCGCGGCGCGAAGGTGCTTGTCAACGACCCGGCTCGGGAAATGGCGCAGGCCGTTGTGGACGAAATTAGGGCGGCCGGCGGGGCTGCTGCTGCCGAGCTTACGCCGGTGGGATCGGTCGACGCGGCGAAGCGGATCGTACGGGCCGCGGCCGACTTTTTCGGGCCGGTGGACATCCTGATCAACAACGCGGGCATCTCTCGCCCAGGGCCCTTCGGACAGGATAGCGATGCCGATATCGAGCGCGTTTTTCAGGTAAACCTGCTTGGCCCTTATGCGCTCATGCGTGCCGTGTGGCCGGGCATGGTGGAGCGCGGATATGGGCGCATTCTCAACACGTCTTCGGGCGCAGCGCTCGGTTCCGGAATCAGCGGCGCCTACGCGCCCTCGAAGTCGGGAATAATCGGGTTGACCAAGGATGCGGCGATCAGCGGTAAACCGCACGGCATCCGCATCAATGCGATCATGCCGACAGCACATACATCCTTGCTCGAGAACCATCCCGACCGGGACTTTCGCCGCTGGATCGAGATCAACTTTCCCGCCAGCCTCGTCGCTGCGACGAGCGTTTTTCTGACCAGCAGGGAATGCGATGTCACCGGAGAGGTGTTCTCCACAGGTGGCGGACTGGTCCAGCGGGTGGCCTTTTATGAAACCGCCGGCATCCTCGACAAGGAGCTTACACCAGAAGCGGTCCGCGACAATATGGAGCGGATCTGCGCGACCGAGGGCGGCACCGTCATCACGCGGCAAAGCGATCGCAGGGGCGCAAGCCGACTTTCCCGCAGCTAGAAGTTGCAGCCGCGTCGCGCGCTAGACCGATTCCAACGAGCTCTGATTAGAGTGAACCGATCTTGATGCTGCCAGAAGAACGATAGCGCTGACTCCGTAGAGGGTCGCCGTCACCGCAAGTGCCGGGCGTAAGCTGTCCGCATAGCCCAAACGCCCGAAAAGATCGCTCAGAACACCTGCGATTTGCGGTCCCAAGCCATAGCCCACGAGGTTCATGACGATCATCAGGACGGCCATGCCAACGCCGCGTCGCGCGGCAGGCAGGCGCGTCACATAGGCACCGATGACCGGGCCGTAATAGGCAACGCAGAAGATCGAGTAGATGGCCAGACAGACGAGGCTGGGAACGAGCGTCGAGAACGAAACCGCTGCGATCGCGGCTACGCCCGCGATCAGATTGAAGCCGGCGACGCAGGTCAATGCGCTGCCTCGTGATTTCCGGTTCAGCCAATCGCCGACCATGCCGCCGCCCGCGATGCCGATGAGGCCACCCACGCCGTAGGTTGCGGCGATCAGCACGCCCGCTTCGGCAATTCCGATCTCATGGACGCGCACGAAGAACGGCGCGAGAAATGCACTGATTCCGACCTGGCTGGCGACGGCTACCCCACAGGCCACAATCAGCAGTAAAAGGTAAGAGTCGCGCCGCAGGATCGAGGCGAAGCCGTGAATGCTGGGAGGCTGGCCCACAGCTTGATCCTGAACCCCGCGCTTCGGTTCGCGAACGCATAACCAAGTGATCGCCACGAGAAGGAAGCCGGGCGCAGATGCCACCCAAAAGGCTATCCGCCAGCCGAAATGCGCGGCGATGAGGCTTCCGAAAGCAAAGCCAATTATTATGCCGAGCGGTGTGCTCAGGTAGAGGAACGCGATGGCACTTCCCCGTCGTTCCTCCGGTGCGATATCGCTGACCAGCGAGGTCAGCGCGGGAGCCTGCCCGGCTTCCGACGCGCCAAGAGCAGCGCGTACGGCTACCATGCCGGCAAAACTGTGCAACATCGCGACGATCGCGGTCAGGCCGCTCCATAGCACCATCATGATCGATACGAGCCGAATTCGATGGCTTCGATCGACCAGCCGCCCCATCGGAATGCCTGCGATCGTGTAAGGAATCGCGAATGCCAGCCCCGTGAGCAGGCCCAACTGGGTGTCCGAAAGCAGAAATTCTCGTTTGATCGGTTCGGCGAGGACGGACACCAGCGCCCGATCGATATTGCCGAGCGTGAACAGCAAGACGAACAGAATCAGCGTGGGCCAGGGCAGGCGCTCTGTTGCGACGGAAGGCGACAAAGATATTCTCCGAGCTGGGGTGTGACGGTGCGTCGCGGCTCGATGAATCAGAATCGATACGTTGCCTTCAGCCCGAAGACACGCGGATCGCCGATGGTTGCCGCATTGTAGCCGATGGAGTTGTAAACGACGATGCCGAACGGGCGATATTCCGTTGCGAGCACGTTATTTACATAGAAGTTAAGATCGATCGGCGTGCCCCCCGCGCCGCGCCAGTCAACGCCGAGATTGAGAATACCGTAGCCGGCCTGGCTTTGCGAGTTGAGCGGTCCGAACGCGGGGCCTTGGGCGGTGTCCGAATAGAAGACGCGGGATTGGTAATAATAGTCGCCCCGAAGACTAACCTCACCGACTGAGTCCGGGACGGGCAGATCGATCTTGCCTGAAACGGAAATCTGATGGCGCGAGACCTGCGCGAACTCGTTATCGGAAAAGTCGCCCAATCCGGTGAGAAAATCCTTATAGTCCGGTCGGACATAGGCATAGTTCAATCCGAACTGAGCAGCCGATGTGGGCTGGTACAATATTTCGATCTCGCCGCCGTCGATCGAAGCGGTCGTGGCGTTGACGATGGCCGGGAGAATACCGCCGGGCGGAACAACCAGCCGCTGAATATCGCGGTAATCGGAGTGAAAGAGCGCCACGTTTGTGCGCAAGAATGCGCCGTTGCCGAAATGCCAATCGCGCTTGAAGCCCAGTTCGAAAGCGTCGACGTATTCAGGGTCGAATGGGCCGAAATCGTTGGGTCCGGTAGCAGTATAATTGAAGCCACCGGCTCGGTATCCGCGAGAGTAACTGGCATAGGCCAGCGTATCGGGATCCGCCTGATAAGCGCCGCTGAGCTGCCATGTCGGCGTATCGTACCTCGCTTCGCCTTCGATCAGACAAGCGTCTGCCGGGAACGGGACGCCGTTGTCGCGCAGATTGCACGCGCCTTGGTTGTCGAGCCTGCCGGTAAAGCTCGTGTGAGCCATTCTGCGGGCGTCGTGGGTAAATCTGAAGCCGCCGGTGAGCGAAAGTCCGTCCAATCCAGGCACACGCCAGGTCGTCTGGACGTAGGCTGCGTAACTGTCCGCTTCCGTGTGGTTCTCGGAAAAGCCGATGTCGGCGCCGTTCAGGACAACCCTGTTGTTATCGCGCTGGATAACCTGGTTGCTGTAGAAGAGGCCAGCGACCCAGTCGAATTGCTTGCCAGTCCCCTGCAGTTGGATCTCCTCAACGAATTCATGGCCGTAATCTGGAATGCTTGCCTCGAGAACCTGAAACGGAAATCCTTCCAAGTCCTGTTGTTCGAGACGATCGAAGTCACGGTATCCGATGATGTTCTTGAAGGTCACCTCGCTCGCTATTTCGACTTCGGTCACATTGGAAACTGCCCATTGATCGAGGCGCGCAAAGACACGTTCGTTGGCCTGCGCGCTCCAGAAGTCGCTTCGCTGGATTGCCTCGATCCGATCAAACTCCTCAGTGATCGAAGGCCGGCCGTCCATGCCGTTGAAAATGAAGGTTGCGCCACTGCCCGGCCGAACTGCGGTCGGCGCGTATGCCGTGCCGTTCGTTCGCAGCCGCGTGCCCTGATAGAGGAAATAGCTTTCTACCGCACCGGATTCGAACAAGGCGCCCAAGCGCCAAGCGAGCTGGTTGTTGTCGTTGAGACGCCGAAAATTGGCGGAGCCGGTATTGGGAATCGTTTGATAGTATGCCGATGTTTCCGGATTGGTGACGTTCCGTACGTAGCCGTCGCGGTCCTCGAAATCGAGAGCGGCTCGGAGTGCGATACCATCGGCAAGGGGGATGTTCAGGACGCCTGTCGCTTCTACGCCCTGCCCGCCATCGAAGAGCGTCGCGCCGATCGTGGCGGAACCTTCCATCGCGTCCGTCGGCCGTGCTGGTTGGATGACCAGCACGCCGCCTGTGGTGTTTCGGCCGAACAGGGTTCCCTGGGGCCCCTTGATAGCCTGCACCGATTCCAGATCGAACAGCAGCGGACTGATGCCAATCGTGAAACCATAGCTAATGTCGCCCACCACTACGCCGACCGATGGGTCCTGGCCCGGTGCGATCTCGCTAGGACGTACACCCCGGATTCCGATGTTCATGCTGGTCGGAGAATTGAATGCTTCGATCCGCAACCCAGGCACGAGCTGGTTGAGCTGAGTCGCATCGGAAATGCCGCGCTCGAGCAGAATATCGCCCGATAGCGCCGTGACCGCGACGGGCACGTTCTGCAAATTCTCCGAGCGGCGACGCGCTGTAACGACGATCGCATTTGCATCAGCAACGGATGCTTGGGCCGTTTCGGTCGCGTCGTCGGGTTCGACCGACTGAGCACTGTCGGATGCTTCTGATTGAGCATGAACGGAGGGCGCAATAATGGCGCCGCCGAGGGCCAGTGCCGTCGAGGTCAGCAGCCGAACTACTGTAACCATTCTATCCTCTCCCAATGTGATGATTATAAGGTGAAATGCTATGACTGCCGGCGTGGCAGGCGGACCGTCAGGCCATCGAGACCTTCATGCAGCGTGATCTGGCAGCTCAGTCGGCTCGTGGCCCGGCGCGGCTCCAGCGTTCCCTCGAGGAGTTCTTCTTCGTCCTCGTTGGCTGGCCCAACCTTCTCGGCCCACGGTTCCGCCACGTAGACGTGGCAAGTCGCGCAGTTGAGGAAGCCCCCGCATTGACCTTCGATTTCAGCAATTCCCGCGGCCAGGGCCGCGTCCAACAATGTATGGTTCGCCTCCGCGTGGACTTCATAGGTCCCTTCGGCCGCTTCGAAACGGATACGCACCATCGGCTCAGCCTTTCTTGCGGAGGCTGAGGGGCACGGCGACGGGGCTGAGTTCCTGCGCGGCTTCGGTATAGCGGATCGCCTCCAACGGCTCGGCGAGCTCCATTGCCTCGAAGCGATTGACCGCTTCGCGAAGCACCGTGCGGGTGGTCAGTCGTGCAACCGGCGCACCGATACAGTGATGGATGCCGTGTCCGAACACGAGCAGGCGCTTGGGCTGCCGTCTGATGTCGAACACGAAGGGATCATCGAAGACATCGGGGTCGAACGAGGTCGCGCCCTGCAGCATATAGACGGGCATGTTGCGTTCGAGCGTGAGGCCGGCGAATTCCACCTCCCGCGTCGGGAAGCGATAGTTGAACAAGCCCGGCGCGCGGTGCCGGGCGACCTCCTCCACGGCGTTCGTTGCCAGTGCGGGGTCACCACGCAGCAGGGCGAGTTGGTCTGGCCGGCTCGCGATCTGCAGGAAGGCCGTACCGATCAGGCTTGCGATGGTGGAGAAGCCGCCGGTCAACAAGGTGATAAGCTGCGCTAAAACTTCGTCGTCGGTCAGCACCCCGTCCGGCCCGCCGCGGCGCACGATATTGGAAAGAACACCGTCGGTCGGGGTATCCTTCTCCGCCTCGATCATGCGGCGGCAGTAAGTGGCTGCCATACTCCAGCAGCGATCGAAGTGCACCGCTTCGGGACTGCCGGGCATGCGGCCGCCAGGTGCGAACAGAGCGCTGGCAAGGTCGAGGAAAATGTCGTGATCTTCCGCAGGGACTTGCAACAATTCGCCGAGCATGACCCGCTGGGCCAAGGGGCGCGCGATCTCCGCCATGAGCTCTACCCGAGGTCGACCCTCGATAGCCGACAGGATGTCGTCAACCGCCCGTTCTACTGCTGGCGTAAGGCGGGCGACGGACGCCGGCATGAACGCGGGGTTCAACGTGCGTCGCAGGCGTGTGTGGACCGGCGGGTCCGAGAACGCGATGTTCAAGTGTCCGCTGAAGTAATCCACCGATTTCACGGCATTCGGAGGCTTGACGCTCGAGAAGAGGGCGGCATCGCCGTAGATCGCTTCCACATGATGGTATCGCGAGAAGACTGCGGCACGCGCTCCATCGACCTTGGTGAAGAACGGTTCCTCCTCCAGAAGACGTTTGTAGATGGGATAGGGATCGGTCTTCAGACGCGGGTCGTAGAGATCGAACCAGTGCTGTGAAGATTGCATGGGGTGTCCTTGGCGTCGCGAAAAAAGTGAGGGGATCGGGTCCCTCGCCGCGTAATCGGGGAGGTCGTCGGACCGTCCGGGAAGGGGGTGGCCTAGGATCGCATCCGCGATGTTTGCGTTCGGACGCTACAGGTTGGGCAGGTCGCCTTCATGGCCATCTCCATTTGATTTATCGTTTCGCGGGAGATTGCACGCCGGGGCCCACTCGGTGCTCTATAATCGCGTGATATACCCATGCCCGCGCGGCATAGCTGCTCGGGAATTCGCGGGATTGAGGAGGCGAGGCGAATGGATTTATCGCAGTTGCGATACTTCGTGGCGGTTGCTGAGGCGCGGAGTATCAGTGGCGCAGCAGCCAAACTGAGAATCGCACAGCCGGCCGTTTCGAGACAAATCCGCAACCTGGAAGAGGAGCTCGCCCAAGCGCTGTTTTCCCGTTCAGAGCGCGGAGTTTGTCTTACGCCGGCGGGCGAGGACTATCTCGTCTCGGTCCGGGCAATCCTTCGCCAACTGGACATGGCGAACGACGCTATCAGAAACAGGGCGCCTCCCCATGCCTTGCTGCATCTTGGCATCGTGCAACTTGCCCAGTCCTATCCGCTGATAACCGAAATTATCGCCGAGTTTCGAACCACCCATTCGGAGATCCGCCTTGAAGCCTTGCAAATGCCATCCAGGGCCCAGACGGAGGCGCTCGCCGCCGGCCAAATCGATGTCGCAATCGGTGTGCCGCTGTTCGAATTGCCCGCCGGCCTGGAACGCATCCACTTGCTGAATGTCCCGCGCGGTGTCGTCCTGTCCGAACGGCATCCTCTCGCGACCAAAGCGGATCTGGTTACGAAAGACATTCAGGATTTTCCCCTCATTACGACCGCTCGCCGCACATGGAGCGGCAATATCGACCGGTTCTTCGCTGCCAGCCGAGCAGAGGGTTTCGTGCCGGATTTCGCCGAGACGTTCGACAACTTCTCCCTACTGTTGGCACGGCTCCGCGACGAACATAGCATTGCGATCATTCCCGAGCCCGGTCCCAGTGCTCCGATGGAGGGTCTCATGTTCCGCCGGATTGCCTCGATAGATTACGAGATTCCCATTTGCCTCTATTGGCGCGCGCCGTCGCAGATCGCGCCGGTGAACGCGCTGGTTCAGCTCGTCTTGAACAAGTTGGGACAGATCGAACCGGCCCGAACTTAGGCCGAATTCATCGCACAGGCGAAGAAACGAGGCGCTCGATTTACACTGCGCCGCGGGCGTCATAGCCAGCTGGGCATGACCCATGATTTCGATCTCGTCGTCGTCGGCTACGGCGCCGCCGGCGTTGCCGCTGCGATCACCGCCGCCCGTCGCGGTGCCAGGGTCGCGCTTGTCGATAAGCAGCCCGAAGATGCGCACTTCTCGAGCACTCGCATGTCGGGCGGGCTGTTCATGGGGGCGACGGATATCGATCAGGCAACGGTGTACCTGGACGCCTGCTCCGGCGGCATGATCCCGGTCGAGGTCAGCCGCGCCTGGGCCGAGAGAGCCGTGGAAGTGCAGGCATGGGCGAGGGACATCGGAATTGAATCGATGCACGCTGCCGGGGGATGGTACCCCAAGCTTCCGGGCTTCGAATCGATCGAAGTCTACGCCCCGATGCCCCGCGGTGTGGATCCTGCCAGCGTCGACTACACGCTGCCCGCGCCCGGCGAACTGGCGTTCAAGGGACCGGTTCCTTTCGGCAACGGTCAGACGCTTCACGATCAACTGGTCGAGGCGGTGGATGCCGAGCCGAACGTTCATCCCTTCTTTGGTCACCGAGCAGAGCGCCTCCTCCAGGCGGATGATCGCATCGTCGGGGTGCGTTGTGAAACAGCCGAGGGGACGGTCACGTTTCGCGCAGGCAAAGGGGTGGTCCTTTCCTGCGGCGGGTTCGAGCAGAACCAGGAGATGATCCTCAACCATCTGAAGGCCTACCCGATATATTTCTACGGTGCCCCTTCGAACACCGGCGACGGCATTCGCATGGCACAGGCCGTGGGCGCCGATCTTTGGCACATGAATCAGATGATCGGCCGCGCGGTGGGACATTTCACCCATCCCGACGGGCGGGACATCAGCTTCAACATTTCGGTGAACCCGCCCGGTTACGCGATCGTCGACAAGTACGGCAGACGCTTCGCCAACGAGTACCTGCAGGCCGTTTCGAAGCCGAATTTCTACTATGAACTGCTTCACTATGATGCAGACTTGCTCGAGCACCCGCGGATCCCCGCATACTGGATCTTCGACAGCCGGCGCCTGAACGCGCGCCCGCTGTCCGGTGGATCCTTCGGTCATTACGCCTGGAGCAAGGACAACCGGGCAGAGATCGAAATGGGCTGGATCAAGGAAGCCGACAGTGTGGAGGAAGCGGCCCGGCTCGCCGGCTGTCTCGATCCCGAGTGCGCCGCTGCGACCGTCGCGGCGTATAATGCGGCGTGCGCGGCTGGAGAGGACGAATTCGGCAGACCGATGAGTTCGCTCGTGCCGATCGACGAACCGCCTTATTACTGCGTTCCCGTCTATCCGGGCGGCGCGACGACGAACGGCGGCCCGCGGCGCGATGCGAAGGCTCGCATTCTCAATCCCTTCGGGGAACCCATTCGCGGGCTCTATGGGGCGGGCGAGCTGGGCGGTGCCATCGGCGTTCTCTACCCCTCCCCAGGTGCCAATCTGGGCGAGGCATTCGCCTTCGGCGCAATGGCTGCCGAGACGGCGCTGGAGGACGCGATCTGATCTTGCTGTCCGCGCCGCCCACCAGTCAGGACGGGGACGATAAACGATGCCACGGGGAGAATGCGCGATGCTGATGGCCGACAAGACGGTGCTCGTGACGGGTACAGCCAGTGGAATCGGACGTGAAACCGCTCTGCTTGCCGTGCGGGAGGGGGCGGCAAAGGTCGCCTGTCTCGATGTGCATGATCAGAACAACGAGGAGACCGCCCACGAACTCGAGAAGATGGGGGCCGAAGCGATCGCGCTGCACGTCGATCTGGGAGACGTCGACCAGATTCGAACGGGCTTCAAGAGCACGTTGGAGGCTTTTGGCCGGCTTGATGCGTCCGCCCACATCGGTGGATACTCGTGGCGGGGCGAGACGCTCGATGTCACCGAGGACCTCTGGAACCTGGTGATGAACGTCAACCTGCGCGGGACATTCTTCTGCTGCCAGGAAGCCCTTCGGATCATGTACCCACAGGGCAGCGGTGCGATCGTCAACATGTCGGCCGACGCGGCCTTCAACCCCATCTACGGCTTTGCGCTTCAGGCCGCGGGAAAGGGCGGGATCGTCAATATGACCAAGACGCTCGCGCTCGAAGCCGCCCCCCGCGGGGTCAGGGTGAACGTCGTGTCCCCTGGCATCTGCCGTACTCAGAAGGCGGGTGCGAACCGGCCGTTCCAACCGCCGCTCAAGCGTGAAACGGCCCCGCCATCGGATGCCGTCGAGAGGCTGGGCGATATGACAGCCATCGGCCGCTACATGACCATGGAGGAAGTCGCGAACGCCTTCGTGTTCCTCTGTTCCGACCGGGCGTCCGGCGTCAGCGGCGACCTCATGTTCGTCAACGGCGGGGGCTATCCGACCCTGGAATACTGAGCACGGGGGACAGCCGGATCGAACCAGCGAGAGGCATTGTCCCGCATGATGGCGCTCTCCTCGCGCTCGCTCAGGCCTGCGCCGCGAACGGCATTCAGCGCGGCGGCGATCGGACGTGACGGCCAATCCGAGCCGATCAGGAGACGCTCGACGCCCACGGTATCGATCGCGAGGCGCAGGGCCGGCCCTGCGGGATAGCCGCAGTTGTCCAGATGAACGCGGGTCCGCAGATAATGGGACGGCGGATGTCGCGTCGGCCCCGCATGCCGGCTGTCGAGCCGGTCGATCAGGAATGGAAGAATTCCGCCGAGGTGCGTGAGAATGAGTTCCAGGTCCGGCACGCGGTCGAGCAGTCCGGACTGGATCATGCGAGCGGCGACCAATGCGTGGGAAACCATCGCATGCATGCCGGAGGCGAGGCCGTAGTCGTCGAACGCGGGCGACAAGTCCGCGACTCCCGCCGCCGGGTGGAGGAGGATCGGCAACCGCTGGTTTGCCGCGAGTGAGAACACCTCGTCGAAGCCGTGGTCCGGGCGATAGCCCGTCGTCTGGGCAACGATCTGAACCGCGCGCAGCGCCGCTTCGCCGGAAATCCTCGCAAGCTCGGCATGGGCGGCGCTGGGGTCGGGCAGAGGCAGCGCGGCGGCCATCACGAACCGGTTTGGGTGGGCGGCGCAAGCCTCCAGCAGGCCGTCGTTGGCGGCGCGGCAGATGTCCCGCCGTCTCTGCTCGTCGGCGACAACGCCGATCGGCGCCATGCTCAGAACCGACACGTTCACCCCCGCATCGTCCATCGCTCGCAACCGGGCATCGAGGGTGCACATCGGGGAATCAAGCTCGAGCGTGCGAGAAATCCCGTCCACCTCGATGTCGTGCAGAAGTCTGGCCGCCTTGGTGGGCACGTAGTGGGTTTGCACGTCGATCACGCCCCCGTGCGTGCCGCCTGCGTGTTCGTGAGATTTTGCCATATTTGCCTCGCCCCGTTCCGCGGAAATCATCGATCGCGTTTGAGGTGTGATTTCCACATGCGGGCTTCACAATGCCCGTAGAGACGAGGGTCGCGTCACATTCTCGGGAGAGCGCGGCCGAATTTCGAAGGAGCGATGAATTCCATCGATCCAAGCGCGCCGATTGACCCTCTTCGTTTGGCCGGGTGGTGTCATCGCCATCCAGGACGTCAGCGCCCACGCTGCGAAAAGAAGCGATCAGATGCCGGCCCGCACTACGTTGAACTATTCAAATCCCGCGTTTTTCGGCCGGTAGCGGACCGTGGCCGATCGCAACCTGGCCGCACAGGCGGACTTCATCATCATCGGCGGTGGAACGGCCGGCTGCGTGCTGGCCGACCGCCTTTCGGCATGCGGGCGCTACCGGGTTCTGCTCATCGAAGCGGGCGGTCCGGATCGCAGTCCGTGGATTCACATACCGTTGGGCTACGGCAAGCTGTTCGATCACCCGCGGCTGGACTGGCGCTTCGCCACGGTGCCGCAAGCCGGCCTGGAAGGGCGGAGCATCGGCGTACCCCGGGGCAAGGTCCTCGGTGGATGCAGCTCGACCAACGGTCTGCTCTATGTGCGCGGGCAGCGCGAGGACTACGACGACTGGGCCGCCGCGGGGAATACCGGCTGGTCCTTCGACGACGTCCTGCCGTATTTTCGCAAGGCCGAAGACCAGCAGCACGGGGCCGATGACTATCACGGCGTCGGCGGCCCGGTCGCGGTGCGGGATCCGGTGGAGCCTCACGAACTTGCAGAGGCATTCATCGCCTCTGCAGCCGCGCTCGGTATACCCCCGACGGACGACTTCAACGGCGCGACACAGGAAGGCGCCGGCTATTATCAGATGACCGTGCGGGGCGTGCGTCGCAGCAGCACCGCCGCAGGCTACTTGAAGCATGCGCGCAAGCGCAGGAACCTGCGGGTTCTGACCGGTGCGCTGGTCGAGCGGATCGGGTTTGAGGATGGGCGAGCCGCCTCGGTTCACTTCCGGCATCGCGGCCGGATCTGCGAGGCGGTGGCAAGCTGCGAGATTATCCTGGCGGGGGGAGCCATCGCTTCGCCGCAGCTGCTCATGCTTTCGGGTGTCGGCCCGGGGGCGGACCTTGCGGCGCTTGGCATTCCCGTCGTGAGTACACGCGCAGAGGTCGGCCGCGGACTGCAGGACCATCTCAACGTCCGCAGCAGCTATGTCGCCAACCGGCCGATCACGATGAACGACCGGCTGGGATCCATGATGGGCCGCCTCGGCGCCGGACTGGAATACCTGGTGAGAGGCAAAGGACCGCTTACCATCGCAGCCGGCTTCGGCGGCGCGTTCTATCGTGCCGACGGCGGGGAAGGTCGGCCCGACACGCAGGCCTATCTGCTGCTGTTCAGCACCGATCGCATGGGAACCCGGCTCCTGCCGAACTCGGGCTTCATGACTTCGGCGTATCAGTTGCGGCCGAAGAGCCGGGGCGCGATCCGCCTTCGCAATGCGGATCCCAAGGCCGCGCCGCTCATCGATCCCGCCTATCTAAGTCACGAGGAAGACCGCCGGCTCGTCCTTGCCGGAATGAAAAAGCTTCGCGGGATCATGCGCTCCGCGCCGATGGCTTCTTATCTCGCCGATGAGGGCGACCCGCCCCTGGACTGCGACGACGCCAGACTGATGGAGCACATCCGGCAGCGCTCGAGCGCCGGCCATCACTTCGCCGGATCGTGCCGGATGGGTGCCGACGAAGGAGCTGTCGTCGATCCACGCCTGCGCGTTCGCGGCGTGCGGGGGCTGCGCATCGTGGATGCGTCGATCATGCCGGCGCTCGTATCCGGCAACACCAATGCTCCCGTCATCATGATTGCGGAGAAAGGCGCCGAGATGATCCTCGACGACGCCAGACAGGAACAGCGATGACAATCATGAACGAACTCGAACTTCGTCATGCCAGGCGCTTGTATATCGGTGGCAGGTGGGTCCAGCCCGAGCATGCCGAGCCGCTCGACGTGGTCAACCCCGCGACCGAAGAGTGCATTGCACAGGTCGCGCAAGCCGGAATGGCCGATGTGGATCGTGCCGTCGCGGCGGCGCGCGCGGCGTTCGATCGCGGCGAGTGGTCGATGAAGGCGCCGTCGGAGCGAGCGGCCCGGCTGCGCCTGGTGGCCAATGCGCTGCGCGAGCGCCTGCCCGAACTCGCGCGGGCGATCACGCTGGAGATGGGTGCCACACTTAAGGTTTCGACCGGCAGTTGCGCCGTGCCCCCGATGCTGTTCGACTGCTACGCTGATCTCATCGAACGGCTCCCGGACGCCGAACGGCGAGAACGTCCCTCCGGCGAGGCTTACACGGTGATGGAGCCGGTCGGCGTCGTCGCAGCGATCGTGCCGTGGAACGCACCGCTCAATCTGAGCGCGCTCAAGGTCGCACCGGCGCTTGCAGCCGGTTGCAGCGTCATACTGAAGGTTGCGCCAAGCACGCCTCTCGATGCGCTGATCTTCGCCGAGTGCCTGGACGCGGCGGGATTGCCGGAGGGTGTCGTAAGCGTGCTGCCCGCCGGCAACGAGGCGGCGGACGCATTGGTGCGCGACCCGCGTGTGGACAAGGTGACCTTTACCGGCAGCACTGCAGTCGGGCGGCACATCGCCAGCGTCTGCGGCGAGCGCATCGCGCGCGTCGCGCTCGAGCTGGGCGGCAAATCGGCCGCCATCATCCTCGACGACATGCCGATCGACGAGGTCGTCGCGAAGTTGCTGCCGGCATCCACCACTCTGACCGGTCAGGCCTGTTCGGCGCTGACGCGCGTGATCGTGCCGCGTCGCCGCCACGACGACTTCGTCGAAGCCTTCGCCGCTGCATTGCGCGCGATGTCGGTGGGCGACCCGTTCGATTCCACTACCGACATGGGTCCGATCGCGATGGCGCGGCAGCGGGAGAGAGTGGAGCACTACATCGCCGTCGGAAAGGCCGAAGGAGCGCGGCTCGTCACGGGCGGCGGCCGGCCGGCGCATCTCGATCGCGGCTACTTCGTCGAGCCGACCCTGTTCGACCGTGTCGACAATCGCATGACGATCGCGCGCGAAGAGATCTTCGGACCGGTGATCGCCGCGATTCCATACGAAGGCGAAGCCGAGGCGATCACCATTGCGAACGACAGCGACTACGGGCTCTATGGCAGCATCTTCACTTATGACGACGAGGCCGTGTGGCGTATCGGGCGGCGCCTGCGCACCGGCAACGTGGCGAAGAATGCGGTGATCGTCGATCGAACGCTTCCTTATGGAGGATTCAAGCAATCCGGACTCGGACGCGAGGGCGGTCTGGAGGGATTGCGCTCATTCCAGGAGCAGAAGACCGTCTATCTTGCGTGAATCGCAAAGTGAGGGGGTTTGTTCGCTCCTTCGATAAATGGGCGGAAGGATCCCGCCTGATCCCCGCGCCGACCAACCCTGCATTAGAACCTATCGCGACCGACGCGACAGGCCGCGCCGACCGAAAGGATGGACGACGATGCACGACTTGGTGATCCGCAACGCACTGATTCTGGATGGCCTCGGGGGCGTGCCCTACCATGCAAGTCTCGCAGTGAAGGCAGGCAAGATCGTCGAGATCGGCGAGGACTTGGGCGAAGCCGCGGAAACGATCGACGCGAACGGCCTCGCGCTGATGCCCGGCATCATAGACTCGCACACCCATTACGACGCGCAGGTAACCTGGGACGCGCTATGCGATCCATCACCGCCGCATGGCGTGACCACGGTGGTAATGGGCAATTGCGGCTTCACCATCGCGCCATGCAAACCCGAAGACCGCAAGCTCATGATGGGCCACCTGACTCGTGTGGAAGGAATGGCGATCGAGGCGCTGGAGGAAGGGATCAAGTGGGATTTCCGGACCTTCCCCGAGTACCTCTCGATGATCGAGCAGCAGGGGGTCGGGCCCAACGTTGCGGTCTATATCGGTCACTCCGCACTGCGGACCTACGTCATGGGGCCGGATGCAACGACACGCGTCGCCAATGACGACGAGATCGAAACCATGCGCGGCCTCGTCGCGGAAGCGATGGATGCGGGCGCGCTGGGCTTCTCCAGCTCGACGCACGAGCAGCACGTCGGATGGGGCGGGGTGCCCATGCCCTCGCGCTTGGCCGACGACCGCGAATTCAGGGCGATTGCCGCGACTGTCGGCGCGGCAGGCAAGGGAACCTTGATGCTTGTCAAGGGCTCGAAGACCAGCATCGAATGGATCGAAGACCTCGCGCTGGAATCGAAGCGTCCGGTTCTCGTCTCAGCCATGCGCCATCACCCGGCGTCCCCGAACAAGGTGTTCGAGGATCTGGCCGCACTGCGCAACGCGCGCGAGCGTGGACGCCGCCTCTACGGCCAGTGCTCCTGCATGCCGATGGCGATGGATTTCAGCCTCGAGAATCCCTATCCGTTCGAAGCTTACGATGCCTGGAAATCGGCGATCGAGGCCGATGGGCGCGACGCCTACATCGCGGTTCTCAAAGATCCCGAATGGCGCGCCGCCATGAAAGACGAGATCGTCAACAATCCCGGCATGCGGATCTTCCGCGGCAACTGGGACACGTTGACAGTCGGCGAAGCAGGAACCGATGCCAATCGGGCGCTGGAAGAACGTTCGGTGGGCGAGCTGGCGCGCCAGGCCGGCAAGCACCCGTTCGACTATTTCCTCGATCTGGCGCTCGAGGAAGATCTCAAGACTCTGTTTGTGACCGAGTTCTCCAACTTCGACGTGCCGGCAGTTACCCGAATTCTCCAGGACCCGGACAATCAGATCTCCCTGGGTGATGCCGGCGCGCACCTGAGTTTTCTGTGCGAAGCGGGCTTCGGTCTGCACCTGCTGGGACGCTGGGTGCGTGAGCTTGAGGCGTTGAGCCTGGCGGAAGCCGCACGGCGACTGACGGGACAGCAGGCGAACCTGTTCGGAATCCGCGACCGGGGCACGCTCGAACCCGGCAAGGCGGCCGATTTGCTCTTGTTCGATCCCAGCACCGTGGGAATCGGTCCCAAGCGGCGGCTGTTCGATTTGCCGGGCGGCGCGACGCGACTGCGTACCGACGCCCAGGGCGTACACGGTGTCTGGGTCAACGGGCGCCGCCTCGCGGATGAGAACGGCCCCATTTCGGTCGAGAAAAGCGGGCTGCCTGGCAAGGTGCTCCGTGAATTCGCAGCGTGAAGGTCAGGCGCCCTTGAAAGACGCGGCGCGCCGCTCCTTGAAGGCGCTTACCCCTTCCTCGTGATCCTCACTGCGGGACATCAGCGGCTGCATGCTGAACTCCGCCTCGAGGAACTGATCGAAGCTGGTCGCGGCAGCGAGTTCGAACTGGCGCTTGGCCATACCCAGCGCCAGCGTCGGCCCATTGGCCAGCGACGCCGCCAGCTCCCGGGCCCGATCGAGTAAGCTGTCGGATTCGACTTTCTCGAGCACCAGGCCGAGCCTTTCCGCCTCGTCCACGCCGACCATTCTGCCGGAATAGACGATCTCCTTCGCTCGCATGGTGCCGATCTGTTGCCGCAGTTGCCAGACTGCGCCGCCGTCGGGAACGAGGCCGATGTTGCGAAAGATCTGCGCGAAGCGAGCCGTCTCCGAAGCGAGAACCAGGTCGCACGCAAGTGCGTAGCTCCAACCCACGCCGACGCAGACACCGTTCACTGCGGCTATGGTCGGCTTCTTGAGGCCAGCGATCGCGCGCGCGATGCGATGCAAACGGCGAATTTTCGTCATCGACCATGCAATGCCGCCTCCGCCCATCTCGTTGACGTCCATCCCGGCGCAAAAGGCGTCGCCCGCGCCGGTGAGGATCACCGCGCGCACCTGGTCGTCTTCGGCAAGAGCCTCGAACACGGTCCAAAGCTGTTCGCGCATTTCGATGGTGATCGCGTTTTTCGCTTCGGGGCGGTTGATCGTCACCGTCGCCACCCCGTCCTCGATCGCCAGGTCGATAGCCATCCTCAGTCACTCCGCCTTGTTTGAAATCTCAGGTGACGCCGGCGGCTGGCATGGTCAAAGGGGCCAGGTCAGACATCGCCTCCTCGATTTTGCGAGCGGGACGAATTGCATCGGTTCTTCGTTTGAGGGCACGGTCAGGCGCGTGATGGGAGACTCCGAATGAGTAACGACGAACTGACCTTCGAACCGGAGACGACGGCTCTCGTCGTCGTCGATCTGCAGAACTTCACGATTGCGATGAACACGGTTCCGACGCCTGCCTCGCAAGTGCTGGCGAACTCGATCCGGCTCGCCCGGGCGTGCCGCTCGGCCGGCATCCAGGTCGTTCTCGTGCGGGTCGGACACGACGCAGCCAAGGTTCCCCCAGTGAAACCGGTGACGGATGCCAGCTTTTCCGGTTTCGAGTTCGGGCCCGGCGCGAAGGAAATCCCGCAGGAACTCGGACCGGAAGATGGCGACATCGTCGTCGACAAGTACAACTGGGGTGCATTTCACGGGACAAATCTGGACATACATCTGCGACGCCGGGGTATTCGCACGCTGATCGTCACCGGCCTCGTCACGAATGTCGGCGTCGATACGACCATGCGCCACGCTCACGAACGCGGCTACGATCAGGTCATGGTGAGCGATGCCGTGGCGGCGATGACGCAGGAGGAGCACGATTATACGTGCAGGATCATTGCCCCCAGGCTCGCCCGCGTCCGAACGACGGAGCAAGTGCTGGCTGCCATCTGAGCTGGACGTCTAATGAAAGGCATTGTTCGCGACCCATCCAGCCCGTTGGGTGCCGCTGTCGTCGACTTGCCCGATCCACCCGATCCCGGGCTGGTTGAAGTCCTCGTCCGGATGCGGCTGGCGCCGATAAATCCGGCCGATCGCCTGGTGATTGCCGGACGTTATGCGCCGCCGGAGGGGCTTCCGGACGTGATAGGTGCAGAGGGGATGGGGATCGTCGAAGCGATCGGCGGGAACGTATCGGCCCTGACGCCGGGGATGCGCGTCATCCTGCTCTCCCGCGGCAACTGGAGCGAATGGCGCTGCGTTCCCGCGGCCGACCTGATCGTCGTCCCGGACGCGCTGCCGGACGCGCAGGCTGCGATCCTGCGCATCAACCCGGCGACGGCCGCGCATCTGCTCGATCGCCTGGCCTTGTCCTGCGGCGACTGGCTGATCCAGAACGCGGCTGGGTCGTCGGTTGCGGGGTGGGTGCGCAGGCTCGCCGCGCGCCGCGGAGTCCGCACGATCAATGTGGTACGCGGCACGACTCCAGCGGCAAGTTCGGAGATCTTCCTGAACGATGGTGACGATCTGGCTGACCGGGTGCTGGAGATGGCCAAAAGCCAGCCGGTCGGGGCTTTGGACGCCGTTGCAGGCACCGCGACGGGACGGCTGGCGCAATGTCTTGCAGCGACAGGTGCGCTGCTGGTCTATGGTCACCTGTCCGGGGAGCCGTGCTCGATCCCGTCGACACTCCTGACGACGAAAAGCCTCAACGTCCGGGGCTTCACGCTGCGCACAGCCGAAGCTGCCGAGGACCCGCTCCGGCGTGCCCGTCGCTACGAGGAATTGGGCGCGCTCGCAGAACAAGAGCCCGAGCCTATCGCCGGCATCTATCCGTTCGACCAACTGGAGACGGCGCTGGCGGCGGCCGCCAACAAACCTGGAGGGCGCGTTCTCCTGTCGGCGTGACGAGGGGGCCGGCAAACATCGCTCACCCGAAATGGCCCGCTGCCCCGCGCCCCACTGGTTGACCGGCCGGCGCACCTCGCTCTTGGGTCGGAGGCGCAGCAGCCGGAGATCGAGCCATGCCTATCGCCGACCAGATCGCCACCTACGTGAGCGAAACCGGGTATGCCGACTTCGAGCCATCGGCGATTGAACGCACGAAGGATCTGTGCCTCAGCTCCATCGGATCGGCGGTCCTCGGCGCCCGGATGGAAGTCCCCGCGGTCCTCGCAGACTATGTGCGTTCGATGGGCGGGCCGAGCCAGGCGGGCGTCATCGGCTTCGGGTTCAGCACGTCGGCCGAACTGGCGGCGATGATGAACTGCAATTCGTCGCATTGCACCGAGCTGGAAGACGTCGCCTGGCCTGAGGCACAGTATACCTGCTGCCTGATCCCCGCGCTTTTCTCGCTCGGTCAGTCGCTTGGCAGCAGTGGGCGCGAGTTGCTGGAAGCGCTCATCATCGGGTTCGAGGTGGCGGCACGGCCGGGCATGATCTGCTCGAACCACGGCGCAGCGGCGCGCGGCTTTCTCTCCTGCGCCAACAACGGCACGATCGGCGTCGCCGCCGGCGCGGCCAAGCTCATGAAGCTTGAGAGAGCGCAGATCCGCGATGCGGTCACGCTCGCGACTTCGGTGGGCGGAGGCCTGGTGCGTCAGACGGGTTCGGCGGCGCACGTGGTCGAGGCAGGCTTTGCCGGCAGGGACGGGATCATGGCCGCGACGCTCGCGGCGCGCGGGCTGGGCGGCAACCCGACGATCATGGACGGAAAGGCAGGCTACTACGATGCTCTTGCGGGCCAGCCCGAGATCGCATTCGATCTCGGCGTCGGGAGCGACGTGCGTGTCATGGCCGTCGGCCAGAAGAAGTATCCCTGCTGCTATCTCCTGCAGCGTATCATCGATCAGACGAAAGCGCTCGTTTCCGCGCACCACATAGCCCCCGAGGCCGTCGCCGAGATCACGGTGGAGGTGAACCGCGCCTTTCCGACGATCGTCAAATATCCCGAGCCGACGGATGTGGAAGAGGCACGCTTCAGCCTGCCGCACGTCGTCGCAGGGGCTCTCGTTGGCGAGCCGATGGATGTGGACACCTTCTCCGCGGCAAAGCTCCATGACCCCGCGATAGCGGCCCAGCGCGGCAAGGTTCGCATGATCGTTCACGACGAGTGGGGCTACGACCAGCTCGGCAAGGAAGATATCCTGACGATCCGCCTCGCCGACGGCCGCGAATACCGGGCGATTTGCACGACTGCGCGCGGCGACGCGGAGGATCCGCTGACGCGGGAGGAGACGGTCGCGAAGTTTCGCGCCTGCGCCGAGCACATCCTGCCACCGGCGGTTTGCGAGGACGTCCTCGCCATGCTGACCGGCCTCGAGGACGTTCCTTCGGTCGCGCCGCTGCTCGAACTGATCACGCCCGGTCCCGACCCTCAAACGGTAGCTGCCTAGATGAATCTCGATTTCACCGACGAAGAACTGGCATTCCGCGACGAAGTGCGGGCGTTTCTCGCGCAGTCGCTGCCGGACGATCTCCGGCGCAAGATGATCGACCGTCGTCACCTGGAAAAGGACGATATCGTCCGCTGGCAGCGCATCCTCAACGCGCGCGGCTGGGCCACGCCCAACTGGCCGGTCGAACATGGCGGCCAGCCCTGGTCGCCCGCGCAGCGCTATATCTTCCAGGAAGAGATGGCGCTCGCCCATGCTCCCGAGGGATCGCCGTTCAACGTCAACATGATCGGCCCGATCATCGCCAAGTTCGGAACCGATGCGCAGAAGGCGCGGTTTCTCGCGCGTATCGCCAACATCGACGACTGGTGGTGCCAGGGCTTTTCCGAACCCGGCGCAGGCTCGGACCTCGCATCGCTGAAGACGCGCGCCGACCGCGATGGCGACGAGTACGTGATCAACGGTCAGAAGATCTGGACCACACAGGCGCAACACGCCGACTGGATGTTCGCGCTCGTCCGCACCGATAGCAGCGGCCGCAAGCAGCAGGGCATCACGTTCCTGCTCATCGACATGAATACCCCCGGAATTACCGTGCGGCCGATCGAGACGATCGACGGCGGCCACGATGCGAACGAGGTATTCTTCGACGACGTGCGGGTGCCGGTCGAAAATCGCATCGGAGAGGAAGGCCGGGGCTGGGACTATGCCAAGCATCTGCTCGGCAACGAACGCAGCGGCATCGCGCGCATCGGCCTTTCCAAGGAACGGCTCGCGCAGCTTCGGCGGCTCGAAGTGGAGCTGTCTGCCGACGGGCGCCTCACTGCGGGGGAACGCGATCGGCTGCGGCGCAAGCTTGCCGAAGTCGAGGTGGAACTGCGCGCATTGGAGCTGACCCAGCTTCGTGTGGTGGCCGCAGATGCAGGCGAGGGCGGCGCCGGGGCGGCCGCATCCATCCTCAAGATCAAGGGGACCGAACTGCAGCAGCGCATGACCGAGCTGGCGATCGAGCTGGCCGGCCCGGCTGGACTTGCCATGCCCGAGGAGGAGGAAAGCGGCGCGGCGCTGGAGGACGGGTGGATCGCGGCAGCCGCTCCCTTCTACTTTTCCATGCGCAAAGTCTCCATCTTCGGCGGATCCAACGAGATCCAGAAAAACATCATCGCAAAAGCCCAACTCGGGCTCTGAGCGGAGGATCACAGGTGGATTTCGAGTACAGTGACGAGCAGCGGTTGCTGCGCGAGAGCGTGGCGCGCTTCATAACGGATCGCTACGATTTCGAGGGGCGCCTTCGAGCCATGCAGGCACCGGAAGGATGGAGCCGCGATGCCTGGAGCGACATGGCGGACCTTGGCCTCCTCGGATTGCCCTTTTCCGAGGAAGACGGCGGTTTCGGTGGAGGCGGCGTCGAAACGATGATCGTCATGGAGGAACTGGGCCGCGGCCTCGTTCTGGAGCCTTACCTGTCGACGGTGGTTCTAGCGGGCGGTGCGATCCGCCACGCGGCGAGCGCCGGGCAGAAGCAGGCGCGTATCCCGCGGATCGCCGCCGGCGAGCTTCTCATGGCCCTTGCACATCAGGAGCCCGGCGGCCTTCGCCATGGCCCTGACGCAGGCAGTTCCGCGGAGCGCCGAAGCGACGGCTGGGTGCTGACGGGCCGGAAGATCGCGGTTCTGCACGGAGCGACGGCAGAGGAATTCGTCGTCAGCGCGCGCACGAATGCGGGTCTGTCGCTGTTCCTCGTTTCTGCCTCCGCGCCCGGAGTACGGGTCATCCCTCAGCGAGGCTACGACGGCATTCCGGTCGCCGAAGTCGTTCTGGACGAGGTGGCGACAGGGAATGAGTCCCTGCTGGGCGAAGACGGCGGAGGCGCCGCCGTGCTGGAGCGTGTCTTCGAGGAAGCGAATGCCGCCCTTACGGCGGAAGCCGTCGGGATCATGGCCGATACGCTCGACGTTACCGTCGACTACCTGAAGACGCGCCAGCAGTTCGGTGTGCCGATCGGCAGCTTCCAGGCGCTGCAGCATCGCTGTGTCGACATGCTCATCCAGGTGGAGCAATCGCGCAGCATGGCGATCCTCGCGGCACTGTCGCTGTCCCAACCGCCGGCGCAGCGATGCCTCAACATCGCCGCGGCCAAAGTGCAGATCGGGCGTGGCGGGCGTTTCGTGGGACAGCAGGCCGTCCAGCTTCACGGCGCCATCGGGATCACCGCCGAGTACAAGGTAGGCCACGCCTTCAAGCGGCTGACGGCGATCGACGCGCTATTCGGGGATGCGGATCACCACCTCGACCAACTCGTCGCCGCCGGTGGAATCCCACCGGGGAACCGCGGCTCGAACTGAACCGCGGCCCCTGTCGGCATTGATCTGGCAGATCAGAAACCCTTGAACTCAGGCTTGCGCTTGTCCGCGAAGGCGTTGACCGCCTCCTTGTAATCCTCGGTCAGCATGGTCAGCGATTCATAGGCGATCGACAGCTCGAGGATTTGATTGAGCTGCGCCTTGAGCTGCTTGTTTACCGCCGCCTTCGACCAGCGAACGGCCCAGAGCGGGTTTCCGGCGATCTCGGTGGCGATCTTGTGCGCCTCGCTGACCACGTCCTCCTTGGGAAATGCGTAGTTCACCAGGCCCAGATTGGCCGCTTCGGCACCCTTGAGCAGCTTTCCGCGCATCAGGAATTCCTTGGCGCGCTGCGGTCCGACCAGCAGGGGCCAGATCACGGCCCCGCCGTCGCCGGCGACGAGGCCGACTTTCACGTGCGTGTCGCCGAGACGTGCATCGTCGGCCACCACGCTCATGTCCGCAAAGAGCGCAAGCGTCAGACCGAGACCGATCGCGTCTCCATTGACGGCTGCGATGATCGGCTGCGGCACGAGCAGCATGTGTTCGAATATGCGCAGCGTGTTCTGCGGGACGCGCAGCGCGTATTCGAGGCCGAACTGGGTGCCTGCACGCTGCGCCATGCGCTTCACGTCGCCCCCGGCGGAGAAGGCGCGGCCGGCGCCGGTGAAGACGATCGTCTTGATCGATTCGTCCCGCGCCAGATCCAGCCAGATGTCCTCGACCTCGCGGTGCTGCTCGGGGCCCACCGCATTGAGCTTCTCGGGCTCGTTCATGGTCACGGTGCCGACTCCGTTGTCGTCGACCTCCACCTTGATGAACGAGTAGCGGTCGTACGAGACCGGGTTGAGCCAAGTGCGATTCATAGTTCTGTTCTCCATAGGGCGTTCACGCCCGGTCTTTCTGCCATTGAGCGAACGTCGCGCCCTTCTGCGCCAATTCCCTGAGCAGAGGCGCGGGGGCGAGCGTTTCGTCGCCGCTGCGGGCGGCGAAAACGTCGAGGCGTTCGACGATATAGGGAAGGCCAACCTCGTCGGCGTAGGCGAGCGGACCGCCGCGCCAGCGCGGGAAGCCGTAGCCGTAGATCCAGACGACATCGACGTCCGAGGGCCGTGCGGCGATGCCTTCGGCAACGATCTTGGCGCCTTCGTTGATGAGGGCGAAGATCATACGCTCGGTCATTTCCTCGCGGGGAATTTCCCGCCGCTCGATGCCGAGCGAGGCGGAGACGGACTCGATCACGCGGGTCGTCTCGGGATCCGGAACGGGCGTACGCGAGCCCGCCTCGTAGCGATAATAGCCGGCGCCGGTCTTCTGACCAAGACGGCCCGCTTCCGCGATAGCGTCCGCGATCGGGAACTTGGTGCCGCGGCGCTTGCGGATGGCATAACCCACATCGAGCCCGGACATGTCGTTGGTCTGCAGCGGTCCCATGGGAAAACCGAAGGCGCGTATCGCCTCGTCGACATCCTGCGGTAGGGCGCCTTCCTGCAACAGCCGCTCTGCCTGCGCCGAGCGTTTCGCCACCATGCGGTTGCCGATGAAACCGTCGCAATTGCGTGCCAGGACGGGGACCTTTGCAATCCGCTTCGCCGTTGCAAATGCCGTGGCAAGTGTGTCCGGATCGGTCGCGTCGGTCCTGACGATCTCACAGAGCTTCATTACGTTGGCAGGCGAGAAGAAATGCATGCCGACAAAACGGCCTGGCCTGTCCAGCACCGCGGAGAGGGCGTCGACATCCAGGGCCGAGGTGTTGGTGGCCAGGACGGCATCGACACGGCAGATCGCTTCGAGTTCGCGGAAGACCTCCCGCTTCAGATCCATGTTCTCAAACACCGCCTCGATGACGAGGTCGGCCTCGCCGGCCGCCGAACGTGTCGTCGCCGTCTGGATCAGCGCCAGGCGCTGCTCGGCCTCCGCTGCGCTGATGGAGCCGCGCTCGACGGAGGTCGCATAGTTGCGGCGAATGCGATCCATGCCTCGTTCGATCGCAGCATCGTCGATATCGATCAGCGTCACCGGAAGCCCCGCGGCGGCAAAGGACATGGCGATGCCCCCGCCCATAGTGCCCGCCCCGACGACTGCGGCGCGAGCGACCGGCCGCGCGGACCCGCTGGCGAGCTTGGCCGCTTCGCGCTCGGCAAAGAAGACATGCCTCAGGGCGCGTGATTGGCTGCCTGCCGACAGTTGCGCAAAGACTTCCCGGTCGCGCGCGACGGCCTCGTCGAAAGGAAGCGTCATCGCACGCCTGACCGAATCTGCGCAGGCCGCAGGCGCCTCCTGCCCGGCCGTCTTGCGGGTCAAGCGCGCGACAACCGTCTCGAATGCGTCCGGCGCGATGGCCTCGATCGCGCGCGCTCGAGTCGGCCGAGCGGCTTTTCCTCCGGCCGCGAGCGATTTGGCGAACGCGGTCGCCGCGACGCGCAGGTCGTTCTCGGCAATCTCATCGACAATTCCGACGGCATGTGCATCGGCGGCGGAAATCGGATTGCCTCCGATGACGATTTCCAGTGCCTGCTCTGCCCCCGCAATGCGGGCGAGACGGTTCGCCCCACCGGCGCCCGGGATCAGTCCGAGCTTGACCTCGGGTAGGCCCATGCGCGCATCCGACGTAGCGATACGATAATGTGCGGCCAGCGCGATCTCGAACCCACCGCCCAGCGCCGTGCCATGAAGGGCGGCGACAACCGGCTTGGTGCAGCCTTCGATGATGTCGCAGGTCTCGGCCAGCGAGGGGGGCTGGCGCGGTTTACCGAACTCCCTGATATCGGCGCCGGCAATGAAGGTTTTGCCTGCGCAGAGGATCAGCACGGCTTGAACGTCAGGATCCTGTTCCAGAACCCTTACCGCATCGGCAATCCCGCCTCGCACCGCATTGCTGAGCGCGTTTACCGGCGGATTGTCGATCCGGATCAGGCCGATACCGTCGACGATCTCCGTCGTTACGGGGGTGGTCATGTCGAAGCTCCGGTTTGGATAACGGCGTCAAGCGCGAGCACGCCCTTGCCGCGCGGAAGAACGCGCAGCGGATTGATCTCCAGCGTCTCGACCGTATCGGCGTTGGTGGCGGCGAGTGCGCTCAAGGTCGCGATCGCACGCGCGGCTGCGGCGACGTCTGCCTTGGGTGTTCCGCGCCATCCATCCAGCAGCGGCCAGGACTTGAGCGAACGCAGCATCGCTTCGGCTTCGTACTCATCGACCGGCGCGAGACGGATCGCGACATCCTCGAACAGTTCTGCCGTGACGCCCCCGAGACCAACCATGACGAGGGGCCCGAACAGGGGATCGCGGCGCGTGCCGAGGATCAACTCCACACCCGCGGGTGCCATCTCTGAAAGGAGAAACCCCTCAAGCCGTGCGTCCGGAGCCGACTGCCCGATGCGCTTGGCCATCTGCAGGGCCTCTGCGGCAGCCTCCTCTGGAGAGTTAAGGCCGAGCCGGACGCCGCCGACCTCGGTCTTGTGAAGGATGTCGGGTGAGACGACCTTCAATGCCAAGGGCAGGCGCATCGTCGCCGCCACCGCGGCGACGTCGTGTGGGCCGGCCACGGTGCGCTCGCTTGGTGAGGCGATACCGGCCTCACCCAGCAAGGCTTTCGCCGAAGCTTCGTTGAAGTCAGTCCCGCCGGTGATTCTCGGCAGGTCGGTTTGCACCCACGCCGTGCTCGGTGGGCGTTCGAAACCGTCGGCAATCTGCTTCAGGGCCGCGAGGGCGCGGACGGCTCTTGCGGGTTCCTCGAAAACCAGAAAGCCGGCGCTTGCGTAGCGTTCCGCTTCGTCTGGCGGACAGACAATGCTGGCAACCATCGTCGCATCGGGGAAATCCGTTCTCAGGCGGGCGAGATCCTGCAGGAACGCTTCCGACAGGGCGGGCATGTTCGCGTAGACGCCGAAGAAAGCGAGCAGCGCATCATAGCTTCCGGTTTCCAGAAGCAGGCGCATGCTCGCCGCGAGCAGATGGGGATCCGTCGACAATTGTGCAGTGATGTCGACGGGATTGAGGGGGGAGCCAGGGGGACACAGCGCTTTCAGCCGCGCCTGCACGTCCGCGGCGGGGGCCGGGAGCGTCAGTCCCGCATCTGCTGCCGCGTCCGCGATCTGTGCGCCCATGCCTCCGGAGATTGTCACCACGCCCAGCCGTGATCCCGCTAGCAAGCTCGGAGCTGCAAGCGCCGCCATGGCGACGTCGAGAAGTTCCTCTGTCGACTGTGCACGATAGACGCCGTGGCTGCGGAACACCGAATCATAGACCCGATCCTCTCCGGCCAACGAGGCGGTGTGCGAAGCTGCCGCCTGCGCCCCCGCGCTGGTGCGACCCACTTTCAGCATCAGCACAGGCTTGCGCGCGCGCCGGGCCGCTTCCAGCCCTTCCAGAAGGCTCGCCCGGTCGCGGACGCCTTCGATATAGGCAATGATGGCTGTGGTCAGCGGGTCGTTTGCGAGCGCCTTCAGGCCTTCGCCGAACTCCACGTCGACTTCGTTGCCGGTGGTGATGAAGGTGCCGACGTTCAGTCCTCGAGCCTGCGCGAGTTTCAGCACGTGAGCGGCGGATCCGCCGCTCTGGCTTATCATTCCGAGTGCGGGCCCCTCGACTCGCTTCTGGAAGAGCGAGGTGAAGCTGAGCCAGGCGCCGTTTCGGCTGTTGAACACGCCCAGGCAGTTGGGCCCGATGACGCGCATGCCGGTCCGGTCGATGATCTCACGCAAGCGGGTCTGGCGCGCCGCGCCTTCCTCACCGGCCTCGTTGAAGCCGGCGCTGAAGATGACCAGCGCACGCACGCCCTTTGCCGCGCATTGCTCGGCGGCTTCGATCACCATCTCGCCCGGCAGCGCGATCACGGCGCAATCGATCGTACCCGGTACATCGCCCACGGCGGGCCAGGCTCGAAGTCCCTGCACCGTCTCGCGACTCGGATTGATCGGGTAGACCGCGCCGGCGAAATCCCCCTGCCGAATGTTGAATAGCGTGCGGCCGCCGATTCGCGTGGGGTCGTCCGAAGCACCGATGACAGCGATCGACCGCGGCTCGAGAAAAAGGCTGATTCCCTCAGGTGAACCGGTGGGGTCATCCGGTTGCGCTCGGACGGGAGGGGGCGTGGCGCGGTCGAGCATTTTGTGAGCTTCCAACAAGTTGTTGGGTGCTTCGCTAGCAAACTGGCTTGATGCAGAAACTGTCGACACCGACGAAAGGGGTTATATCGCCCACGCGATATCGACCGCAAATTTGCGGGGAATCGCACCATCTGAGCGGCAGATTCAAGCTTCGCAAAAGAAAAGTGTCGACACTTTTGCCTGTTCGTGCATGTTGAGCGGGCCGGGAAGCTCTTTGCGCCCCGAGGCAGGTCAACAGGAGACGATGCAGTGGGAAGGTCACTTGAGGCCAAGTCGATCAAGTCGGCTCAGCGTGTGTTTGAAGTGCTCGAGTATTTCGATGAGGACCGCCCCGAAGCGAGCGTCACCGACATTTCGCGGCGGTATGGCTATCCCCAGTCGAGCGCCTCCGAACTTCTCAGCTACATGGTTCACCTCGGCTACTTGCGCCGGAGTCCGAACGGCCGAAAATTTCGTCTCTCCATGCGCGTCGCCATGCTCGGTGCCTGGGTGCAGCCCGAACTCGTTCGAAACGGCAAGTTGCTGCGCCTGATCGATACGCTTGCGAACGATACCGGCAGCACTGTGGTTCTCGCGACCAACGTGGGCGTGCAACTGCATTGCCTGCATGTCGTGCGCCGCGACCATACGGCTCCTCGGCAGGGCGACCTTCTGCCGCTTCTCCACAGCGCTGAAGGCCGCGCTCTGCTGCTGACGGCCGATCGCGAGCTCGTTCGCAAATATGTCCACCGGCTCAACAGCGAGGCTACAGATCCCGCGGAGCGGATTCGGTTCGACGACCTGGCGTCGGAGCTCGACGCAGGCAGTGCGCGGGGGCACGTGAGGCTCGTCGACGAGAAGTCCTCTGCATTTGCGATTCTCATTCCGAACGCCGACCGCACCGAGCAGCTCGCCCTGTGCGTGCGCGCCGGACCGGGCGCCAACGAGGAGGCCATCGTCCGCACCATGCGCGGCGTCGTGTCGCGGACCCTTGGCCTCATCAGCGTGCCGTCGGCCCTGCCGCCCCATGTGACCGCCCCGCGCCAACTCGCGCGCCTCAGCCGTTGAACGGACGAGCAAGCCGATGATCTCGCCGATCGAGGACATTATCGAGGAAGCCCGCGAGGGGCGGCCATTCGTCATTGTGGACGCGGAGGATCGCGAAAACGAGGGCGATGTCATCATCCCCGCGCAGTTTGCCACGCCGAGCCAGATCAACTTCATGGCCATGCATGCGCGCGGCTTGATCTGCATTGCGATGACGGAGGAGCGGGCGCAGAGATTGCGGCTGTCACCGATGGCCGCTCACAATGGCACGCGCCACAGCACTGCGTTTACGGTCTCGATCGAAGCGCGCGAGGGCGTTACCACGGGTATTTCGGCCCATGATCGAGCTCACACCGTCGCAGTCGCGATTGATCCTGAGCGGACCGCGGACGATATCGTCAGCCCCGGGCATGTCTTCCCGCTCGTCGCGCGCGGCGGCGGCGTTCTGGTCCGCGCCGGGCACACCGAAGCGGCGGTGGACATCGCGCGTCTCGCCGGTCTGATCCCGGCCGGCGTCATCTGTGAGGTCATGAACGACGACGGGTCGATGGCGCGGCTTCCGGAACTCATTCCCTTCGCCGAGCGCCACAATCTGAAGATCGGGACGATTACCGACCTGATACAGTACCGCAGACGCACCGAACGGAGCGTGGAGCGGGTGATCGAAGTGCCGTTCGAAAGCGAGGGCGGCCATGCCTTCCGCATGATCATCTATCGCAACCTGATCGACGGGGCGGAGCACGTGGCGCTCCTGAAAGGCCGCCTGGACGCGAATTCGCCGGCGCTGGTTCGCGTGCACTCGGTCGATCTTGCAACGGATCTCTTCCGGCACGCCGGGCCGCGCGCCGATTTCATACCCAAGGCTCTCAAGGCGATCGGCGAGCACGACGGGCCGGGCGTGATGCTCTTCCTGAGAGATTCCCAGACGAGCTGGTCGCAACGCTACAAGGATGGCTTGCATAACGCGAAACCGTCGCTGTCACTGCGCGAATACGGCGTGGGCGCGCAGATCCTGCGTGATCTCGGCGTCCACGACATGGTGCTTCTGTCGGCCAGCGCCGTGCGGATGTCGGCGCTGGACGGCTATGGATTGCGCATCGTGGACTATCGCATGATCGACGACGAGCCCGTTACGCCGGCGATGTCGGTCGTGGCGTGATCCCGCGATCGCCGGCCGCTTCGAAATGCATCGGCTCGGCCCGTGCGATCAATGGTCTCAGCAGCGAGCGAATCTCGGCCGCTTCGGCCGTCGCGGGATAGCCATCGACATGGTCGGAGAGGCGGTTCCACTCGACCTGGACCATATAGCGGCCGGGGTGCTCGACGCAGCGCAGCAGGGTCGCGCCCCGGCACCCTTCGACGCGCAGGAGCAGGGGAATGCACTGCGCGAAGGCTTGCTCGAAAGCCGCCTCCCGACCCGGATGAATGTCGACGCTGTTGATTTCCAGGACCATCGCCGGGCGGTGCATCGCGCGCATGGTGTCGACAACCTGAGCGTGCCGTCGATTGCGAAAGATCGCTCTTTCGAAATCTTCCGGAAATCCCTCCGAAACCTCGCTCTTCGACCGGTCGATCTCATAGAAGTGTCGACAGATCGATGGTGAGGTAGATTGGAATGACGGCGCCGGTGCGAGATGAGGTCGGGCGGATCACCCGCGGCGAATTGCGCGACCTGTTCGACGATTATGCCGCCTGTCTCGACGCGGAAGCGCTTCGCGAGTTTCCTGCTTTCTTCACCGAAGACGCCAAATACCAGGTGATCTCGCGCGAGAATCACGATGACGGTCTCGAGCATGCCTCGATCTTCTGTCTCGGCCGGGCGATGATCGAGGATCGGGTGACGGCCACCGTCGAAGCCGCGCTCTATCAGCCGCGTTCGCTGCGGCACTTCGTCAGTGGCGTGCGGATTACCGGCGAGGAGAACGGCGAGGTCCGGGCCGAAGCCAACTTCCTCATCATCGAATCGCTTGTCGAGCGCGAACCCCGGATCCTGATGGTCGGCCGCTATCTGGACCGCGTGGTGCGCGAGGATGGTTCGCTCAAGTTCCGCGAGCGCACCTGTGTCTTCGACAACTACCGGATCCGCACCACTCTCGTGATCCCCGTCTGAGCAAGGAAGCCGTCATGAGCGACACAACGCTGCGCAACGCGACCGATCGGGTCTGGCCGGAGGACGGTGTGACGCGCGTGCCCGCGTGGATCTATTCCGACCCCGAGATCTACGCCAAGGAACTGAAGGTCTTCCATTACGGGAAGACGTGGAACTTCGTGGGTCTCGATTGCGAGGTTCCGGAGCCGAACAGCTTCAAGCGATCCTGGGTCGGCGAGCGCCCGGTCATCATCACCAGGGACGCCGAGGGCGAAATCCACGTCGTCGAGAATCGCTGCGCCCATCGCGGTTCGCTGCTCTGCTGGAAGAACCGTGGCCAGGCCAAGGACATCACCTGCCCCTATCATCACTGGACATACAACCTGTCCGGCGATCTCATGGGGCTGCCTTTCCTGCGCGGGGTCCAGGGCAAGGGCGGGATGCCCCGCGATTTCGACAAGTCCAAGAACGGCCTTACCAAGCTTCGCGTGGCCGTCCGGGGTGGTTCGATCTGGGCGACCTACAGCGACGAGGTGGCGCCGCTCGAGGAATATCTCGGCCCCGAGATCCTCATGCGGCTGGACCGGCTCGTGTCGCGGCGCCCGCTGCGGCTGCTCGGATACAGCCGCCAGATCGTCGAGAGTAACTGGAAGCTCTACTGGGAAAACAGCCGCGATCCCTACCACGCGACGCTGATGCACCCGTTCCTGTCCACGTTCGGCATCCTTCGCACGGATGGGGACTATCACAGCGTTCCGCTGCAGGAAGGGCGGCACGAATATACCTATTCGCAATACGATCCCGAGCTGAAGAACAAGACCAGCGAGGCCTCCAAGCAGATCAAGAGCATCCACTCTGATCTGGAAGTGAAGGACAAGGAGGTCGTGTCCTCCGTCGTCGACGAGTTCAAGGACGGGATGATGGGCGCCTTCCAGGTGTTCCCGACGATTCTCGTCCAGCAGTATTTCAACTGCCTCGTCGTGCGCCATGTCATCCCCAAGGGAGTGGGGGCGCACGAGCTGTCGTGGACCTACTTCGGCTATGCCGACGACGACGAGACGATCAACCGCCTGCGGCTCAAGCAGAGCAATCTGGTCGGCCCGGCGGGATTCGTCAGCCTCGAGGACAGCGAAGTGCTCTCGCTCATGCAGCCGGTCGTGGAGAGCTGCCCGGACTCGGTCCAGGTTCTGGAAATGGGCGGGCACGGCACAGAAGCCCAGTCCACGATGATGACCGAGACGCTGATCCGCGCCTTCTACGACTTCTACCGCCGAGAGATGGGTCTCTAGGCGCCTTCTTCGGGGGATGGATCATGAGTGATTGGGTCCGCATCGCGGACGCTTCCGAGATAGCCGACGACGAGCCTTTCGCTTCCGAATGGAACGGCGAGGCCATCGCGTTGTATCGCCATGAAGGCGAAATCTTCGCGATCGGCGACATTTGCACGCACGAACATGTCCGTCTCTCCGACGGGTGGTTCGAGGGCGACCGGATCGAATGCCCGCTCCACCAATCCTGCTTCGAAATTCGCACCGGCAAAGTGATCGAGGGCGGTCCCGCGAGCGAGGACGTGGCGAGCTATCAGGTCAAGGTCGAAGATGGCGCCGTATTCGTGAAGCGCGGCATATGATGGACGCTTATCTCTACGGCGGTTTGCGCACGCCCGTGGGCCGGTACGGCGGTGCCTTGTCCTCGGTCCGGCCGGACGACCTTCTCGCCGGTGTCCTAAACCGTCTTGTCGCGGACTCGCCCTTCCGTCCCGAGGATTTCGAGGATGTGATCGTCGGCTGCACCAGTCAGGCCGGCGAGGACGCACGGAACGTTGCCCGCCATGCGTCGCTCGTGGCGGGGCTCCCGGTCGGCCTGGGGGCGCAGACGGTGAATCGGCTCTGCGGCAGCGGTCTCGCGGCGGTCGCCGATGCTGCGCGCTGCGCAAACACGGCTCAAGGCGAGCTCTTCCTCGCGGGCGGGGTCGAGAGCATGTCGCGGGCGCCGTTCGTAATGGCCAAGTCGGAGACGGCATTCGCGCGCAAGCCGAAGGTTTACGAGGCTTTGGGCGAACGCTTTCCCAATCCCGTCGTCCACGCGATGTTCGGCCGCGACAGCATGCCCCAGACCGGCGACAACGTCGCCGCAGAGCATGGGATTGCGCGCGATGAAGCCGACCGCTTCGCCCTGGCGTCGCAGCAGAAATACGAGAAAGGCGCGGCGGAAGGCTTCTTCGATAGGGAAATCGCGCCGGTAACCGTGAAGGGCCGCAAGGGCGCGGAGACGGTGGTGGACCGCGACGAGCACCCCCGGCCCGGAAGCACAATCGAAGGGCTCGCGAAGCTACCCACACTCTTCGAAGGCGGGGTGGTGACGGCTGGCAACGCATCCGGCGTCAATGATGGCGCGGCCGCGCTCATCGTCGGAACGCGCGCGGCCGGTGAGAAGGCCGGGGCGGCACCACTGGCGCGGATCGTGACCGCTGCGGTCGCGGGTGTCGAGCCGCGCGTGATGGGGCTCGGGCCGGTGCCGGCGACGAGGAAAGCGCTCGATCGGGCGGGGCTATCCCTGGCGGACATCGACGTCATCGAACTCAACGAAGCCTTCGCCAGCCAGGCTCTCGCCTGCATGAAGCTGTTGGACCTCGCGCAGGACGACAGCCGGGTCAATCCTTACGGCGGCGCGATCGCGGTCGGTCACCCACTCGGCATGTCCGGCGCGCGCATCGCGCTCACCGCCGCTCGCCAACTCGCTGCCGGGCATGGCCGCTATGCACTCGTGACCATGTGCATTGGCCTGGGCCAGGGCATCGCAATGATCCTCGAACGCACGGACGCTCACTGAAATGAATTTCAACCTTACCGAAGAACAGGCAATGTTCCGCGATTCCGTCGCGGCATTTGCCGACCGCCATTTGCGCGATGACGCGCTCGCACGCGCACATAGCGACGACTATCCGTGGGAGGTCGCGGAGAAGATGGCGGAAGCCGGCCTTATCGGGATCACCAGCACGGCCGAGGACGGCGGAGTCGGGGGCACGCTCATGGACGCGGTCCTCGCGATCCAGGAAATTGCGATGGTCTGCCCGCGCAGCGCGGACGTCATACAGGCCGGCAACTTCGGTGCGATCAGAGTGCTCTCCCAATACGGCACGGACGAACAGAAGGAACGGCTCCTCAAGCCGCTCCTCCAGGGCAAGGCGCTGATTGCCGTGGCAATGACCGAGCCGGGGGCCGGATCGGCCGTGACCGAACTCAAGGCAACCGCGACGCCCGATGGCGAGGGTTGGCGCATCAGCGGCGAGAAGATCTTCACCACCCATGGGCTCCATGCGACCGTATTTCTCGTCTATGTCCGGTTCGGCCCCGGTGTGGACGGCATCGGTTCCGTCCTCGTGGAGCGCGGCGCCGAAGGTTTCTCGTTCGGCAAGCCTTCCCGGTTCCTTTCGGGAGAGGATTGGAACACGCTCTATTTCGACGACGTCTATGTGGGTCCCGAGAACGTGGTTCTGGGCCCGGGCGGGTTCAAGAAGCAGATTTCCGGCTTCAATGTCGAGCGACTTGGCAACAGTTCGCGCGCGCTCGCTCTCGGCCGGCATGCATTCGAACTGGCGCGGGAACATGCGCTGAACCGCCACCAGTTCGGTCAGCCGCTCGTCAATTTCCAGGGTCTGCAGTGGAAGTTCGCCGAGATGAAGATCAAGGCGGAAGCGGCGCAACTGCTGCTCTATCGCGCAGCTGCCGGCGCCGATACGGGCTTCCCGTCGCCTCAAGACACCGCGATCGCCAAGATCGCGTGCAACCGCGCGGGCTTCGATATGGCCAACGAGGCGATGCAGATCATGGGCGGCACCGGTTACAGCGAGGAATCGCTCGTAGAATACTGCTTCCGTCGGACTCGAGGTTGGATGATCGCTGGCGGCACGATCGAGATTCTGTTGAACCGCGTTGCCGAAGGGGTGTTCGACCGTCGCCTGCCGATCCGGGAAAAAGCCGCCTAGATCAGTAGCTCGCCTCGCCCGCTTGTGGCGGCTACCCAGCGGGCCGGGCAGTACCATCCGTTGCAGCATATGACCGGTACAATTCGCGCCGTGCGCCGAGAGCCGCTTCCGCACGTTCCAGCGCTGCCTGGCCCAATACAACCCGAGTGGGCGGGAGAGACAGGTCGCTTAGCTCGAGGACGGCATCGGCAATGGCCTCCGGGTCGTTCGCCTGGCGGCCATCGGATGCACGGAATGCGTCTTCGACCTTACTGCGCATCGGTTCATAGATCGGGAGCCGCTCGGCCGCCTTGCGCAGACTGCGGCCGGCAAACCCTGTGCGCATGCCGCCGGCTTCGACGGCGGTCACATGGATGCCGAACGGTTGTACCTCGATGGCGAGCGTGTCGGACAGTGCCGAAAGACCCGCTTTGGACGCGCAATAGAGTCCCAGACCGGGATAGGATTCCACCGCCGCCAGCGACGAGATATTGATGATCCGGCCGGGCGTCGCCGTCCGCAGGTAAGGCAGGGCGGCCCGCATGACGGCCAGTGGCGCAAAGAAGTTGACCGCGAAGATCTCGTTCGCTTCCGCATCGTCGATTTCCTCGACAGCGCCCGCGAGGCAATAGCCGGCGTTGTTGACGAGCACGTCGATCCCGCCGAGCCGCGTTGCTGCTGTCTGCACTGCCGCGGGAATGTCGCCGAGGCGCGACACGTCCAGTTGCACCGCATGCGATCGCCCGGGCGCCAGCATTTCGAATTCCTCTGCCCCGCTGCGCAGCGTGCCGACAACGGAGTCACCCCGCGCAAGCGCTCCTTTGGCGATCGCCCTGCCGAGCCCTCCGGAAACGCCCGTGATCAGCCAGCGCCGGCTCACTCCTGCCAGCCGTCGAAGACGTCTCCCGCCTCGTTCTGGATCATCGTTGCAGCCTCCATCTGGCCGTAGACGAGGGCATTGCCGATCACATCGAGAGTGTCGGACTTGGTGACCCCCCACGCCTTGCACAGCAGCACGCTTTCCCGAATGCCTTCGGCGAGCCGGGACATCACATGGTAGTAGAGCATGTGCGTCGGCCACATCTGTTTGGGCAGGACGTAAAGCATGTTCTCTATCCGCGCGCGATGCGACTTGAGCAGCCGCGGGCGATGCTCGGCCATGAAGCGAACGTAAGGCGGAATCTCGCCGATAGTGCGCAGATACCAGTCGTAGATCTTGGCTTTCTCGTCGGCCGTGAGATTGACCGTCGAATAATCGATGCCCGATCGGAAGGCGTCGATGTCGGCAGCCCAGCCTTCCGGATAATTCGCTGGATTGGCGGGCTTGTCCTCGAACTCGATGTCCTTGGCGGCTTCAGCGATCGCCTGCATGCCGCGCGGGCCGGCATGGATGAAGGACATCGCGAGCATTTCCAGCGCCTCGGCTTTGCCCACGCCCCGCGCCCTCCAGCTATGCAGAACGTAGCGGACGCCGGTGACGTAGCCCTGAAGCGCATAGAAGGCGAGGGTGCCGTTACCGGTGATCGCCGGCTTCACCCGCAATGTCAGGCTGCAATAGAGGCGGTAGCGCTTGAGCACCTCGGGATTCTGATCGAGCCACCAGTCGAGGCCATCCAGCGAATGGCCGAATTGCGTCGCGTAGTGCTGCCGAAACGCATCCGCCTCGCCCGGGGCAAGCTCGGTCGGCTTCGACAGGTCGAGCCCGCGGTGCACCCAGCTCCCGTTATCCGGGTCGAAGCCATGATTGATGGCGCGTAGCTGTTCGATGGGTTCGGCCATCATTTGATCTCCTGCTGTGAACGCCCCGCATAGCTGGCACCGGTCGCCGATCCACGATCAGCGCCGCTTGGGCGGTCAGATATCGCGTCGTCGAAATGGGCGCCGACGCGGCCGCTTTTTCGCCGCTGGGCATGGCCTCTCGTTAGATGTCGTCTGCACCCTACAGGAGACAGCAACATGGCGGAGCAACGCAGGATCGCTTTGGTAACGGGATGCGGCAAGCCCGACGGGATCGGGGCCGCGATCGCTCGCCGCCTGAGCGCGGACGGGCATGTCGTGGTCGTGGTCGACATCGAGGCGACCGGTGTCCGCGATAGTCACGAGCCGGCCGACAGTGTCGCGCAAGATTGGCGCGGTGTGGAATCGCTCGTGGCCGAACTCGAGGCCGCAGGTGGTGCGGCGAGTTCGGTGACCGGCGACATCAGCGTCGAAAGCGATGCCGAGCGGATCATCGCCCACGCCGTGGACCGGCACGGCGGTCTCGACATTCTCGTCAACAACGCGGGAGCGCCTTTCAGCCTGGGGCATGGCGACATCGCGGAAGTCGATGCCGGCGAATTCGACCGTGTCATGGCCATCAACGTGCGCGGGACCTTTCTGATGGGGCAAGCCGCGGCGCGGGTGATGCGCCCGCGCAAGTGGGGCCGGATCATCAACATCGCGTCCGTCGCCGGGCGCCAGGGTTCCCGGCTGAACTCGGCCTACGCGGCGTCGAAGGCAGGCGTCATCGCTCTTGCTCAGACATGGGCACTGGATCTGGGGCCCGATGGCATAACGGCGAATGCCGTTCTTCCCGGCTTCATCTTCACGACCCGGACGCTCAGCGCCATGAGCAAGAAGGCGGGCGGTGCGGACATCGATCGAACCGCCGCCGTCAAATCCGCGCCGAATATACCGGTCGGCCGTCCGGGATCGCCTGAAGATGTCGCTGCTACGGTCGCGTTCCTGGCGTCGGATCACGCGGCCTTTACAAACGGACAGTCCCTGATCGTGGACGGAGGAAGCTTGCGCCTGTAGCCGGATTTCGGGATGAAGGCGGACGTATCGCAAAGATGCTGCCGTGAGGATAGATCAATGAAACCGGCCATCGAGGCAATGAACCTTATCGACGATCGCGTCGCGATCGACCTGAAGGAGCGGTCGGATTCCCTGGTCGGGCGGATCGCTGCGGATGTCGCGCGAGCGATTACCGAGGGACGCCTCGCGCCGGGGGCGAACCTCAATTCCGTGGAACTGGCCGCCCGCTTCGGCACCAGCCGTACCCCGGTTCGCGAAGCCTTGATGCTGCTCGAAAAAGAGGGGCTGGTTGAGATTCCGCCGCGTCGCCGGCCGCGAGTCTCCCGAGTGAGTCTCGAGGAGATCGAGGAACTCTATCAGATCCGCGTCGTGCTCAATGGCCTCATGATCGCCTCTTTCGTTCGCAACGCGGACGCGGAGCATATGCGCCGTATGGACGTGCTGCACGAGGAGATCAGGCGACATGCCTACGGAAACCAGGACGCATTCCTGGCCAGTCGGCGCACGCTGCACAACCACTGGCTCGACAATTGCGGCAATGGCAGTCTGCGCGACCTGCTCGGCACCTGGAAGATGCGGATGAGCGTTGGCCGACTGGTGCAGATGCGCGCTGACGATGTCGAACGCTCGCTGCGGGATCACGAGCGGCTCGTGATGGCCTGCTGGGACCGGGACGAGACCCTGGCCGTGGCGCTGATGCAGTCGATGACGCTTTCCGGTCTCGCCGCCATTAAGCGCCAGCATGGCGAGCGGGCCTGAAGCCCCGCCGGATACGCTCCTTGCGCGGCAAATTCTTCAAGTAACTCGGACATATCGCGTGGGCGAATAAGGCCGGACCGGCGGCGCTCGCCGTTGACCCGAAGCCCCGCGTGCGGACACTTGGCTGACAGCCGCCAGGGGGCGGCGAGGTCACGCTGAGGTTATCTGATGTTGAAACTGTCCGTATTCATGTCGCCGACCGGTGGGCACGCCGGGGGCTGGCGGCATCCGGACGCCGTGATCGACGCCGGCTTCAACTTCGATCGGTGGATCGAATTCGCCAAGCTGATCGAACGCGGAAAGCTGGATATGATGTTCCTTGCGGACGGGAACGGTGTGAACGGCATCGAGAACCCCGCTCTTCTCAGCCGCAACCCGATCACGAGACCCGTAGTGATCGAACCGGTCAGCCTTCTGTCGGCGCTTGCTCCGGTCACCTCGCGTGTGGGTCTCGTGGCGACTGCCACCACCACCTACGATCAGCCCTTCAGCATCGCTCGTCGCTACGCGGCGCTCGACTGGCTGAGCAAGGGCCGCGCGGGCTGGAACGTGGTGACCTCGTCCAACGCTGAGGACGCCAAAAACTTCAGCCGCGACGAACATGTAGAGCACAACGACCGCTACGAACGGGCCGGCGAATTCGTCGATGTCGTGAAGGACCTGTGGGATAGCTGGGCGGATGACGCTTTCGTGCTCGACAAGGAAAGCGGGGTCTTTCTCGACGGCGAGAAGGTCCGTCTGCTGGAGCACAAGGGCAAGAACTTCTCCGTCCGCGGCCCCTTGAACTCGGCGCGCCCGCCGCAAGGACACCCGGTCGTCATCGTCGCGGGCGCGTCGGACTCCGCGATGGAGCTCGCGGCGCGCACCGCCGACGTTATCTTCACTGTGACCGAAACCAAGGAAGCGGCGCAGAAATTCTACGCCGACGTGAAAGGCCGCCTGGCGAAGTACGGGCGCAAGCCGGACGATCTGAAGGTGCTTCCCGGCACTGCCATCTTCGTCGGTCATACGGCCGACGACGCCGAACGCGATTACCGCCGGTTGCAGGATCTGATCCCGGAGGAAGTCGGAATCCAGGTTCTTTCCAAGATGGTCGGCGTGGATCTTTCGCAATACTCTCCGGAAGATCCGCTGCCGGAACTACCCGAAACCTTGGGTATTCGGAGCTTCCGCAACATGCTTCAGGAGATGGCGCAGCGCGACGGCCTCTCGATCCGCCAGTTGTATCAGCATGTGCTGCCCGCCCGGGGCCATGTACTCATCAAGGGCGATGCGGCGCAGGTCGCGGACGTCATGGAGGAGTGGTACCGGGACAAGGCGTGCGACGGTTTCAATATCGTGGCGCCTTATCTGCCCGGCGGGCTCGAAGGCGTAATCGACATCCTGGTGCCGGAACTCCAGCGTCGCGGCCTCTTCCGCACGGAGTACGAAGGAACGACGCTCCGTGACAGCCTCGGCCTGTCGCGACCGGACAATCGGTTCTTTGCCGCGGCTGCCGAGTAGATGACGCGAACCATGAAAGCTGCCGTCCTGCACGGGGCGGGATCGCCGGACGCCTTCGTCCTGGAAGACGTCCCGGTGCCCACGATCGGACCGGAAGAGGTGCTCGTCAAGGTCGAGGCTTGCGGCGTCTCCTACCGCGACGTGGTCGAACGAAACGGTACCTATCGCCGCGACGTGGTCTGGCCGGCGGTTCTCGGGCTCGAGATCAGCGGCACCGTGGCCGCCCATGGCGAGGCCGTGCTGGATCTCGCCGTAGGCGATCATGTCTGCAGCAAGGCGTTTATCAGTTGTGGGGCCTGCAGGTTTTGCCGGAGCGGGCGCGAGACGACTTGCCGGCGCCGCCGGCCGGTCAAAGGCGGCTACGCCGAATACGTTGCGCTGCCTCAGGACGCTTTCGCCAAAGTGCCGGCGGCCATTCCGTTCGAAGTGAGCTGCTCGCTGGGGCCCGGCGCCGGCGTGGCACTCAACGCGTTGCGCGACACGGCCCGGGTGCAGATCGGCGAGACGGTCTTGGTGACCGGCGCGACTGGCGGTGTCGGTGTTCCCAGCGTCCAGATCGCAAAGGCATGCGGTGCGCGCGTGATTGCCGTCACGCGAAGCGCCGCAAAGCGCGAGTTCCTCGTCGGCATTGGCGCGGACGAGGTGGTCATCGCGGGTGACGGCGAGAACTTCGCCGGAGAAGTGCGCGATCTGACGGATGGTGAAGGCGTGGACATCGTCGTCGACAATGTCGGCAGCCGCGTGTTCGACGCGTGTTTCGACAGCCTCGCCGTCCACGGCCGCTATGCAATGGTCGGGCAATTGTTCGGAGAGGACATCTCGATCAACCCGGCGCGCATCTTCTTCAAGCGTGCGCAGATTCTCGGTGTGGGCAGCGTCAGCCGAGCCCAGCTGGCGGACGCGATCGCGCTGGCGGCACGGGGGATCGTGACTCCGCAGGTCAGCCGGGTTCTGCCTCTTTCCGAAGTCGCGCAGGCCCATGAAATCGTCGAAGGAGGCGCGGCTTCGGGCCGCGTTGTGCTGAAACCATGAACCAGATGCCAGCCGAACTGCCCGATGCCGAACCCGACGAGAGGCTGAAGGCGATCTTCGCCCGCACGGTCGAGAAGATGAAGGAGGTCGTTCGGGAATTCGAAATCACCCAGGACGAACTTCACGTCGCCGGCGACTATTTCAACAGGCTGGGTCAGTCCGGCTTCTGCCGAAGCCTGATCGATGTCGCGCTGGCGATGACCAGCGTGGATGTGACGGCACGCGTGCCAGGCGGCACGCGGCCGAATCTGGAAGGTCCTTTCTATCGAGCCGCGCCGCTGCGGGAGGACGGCGATCTGTTCGCCGGCGATCCGCCGCCGGGCACGCCAGTGCTCCATCTGTCGGGGCGCGTTACCGACGCGGCGACCGGCGCGCCGATCCCCGGCGCGATCGTCGACCTGTGGCAGGCGGATCACGACGGGCACTACGATCTTGACGATCTCCAGTTGTTCGGCCGGGTGCGCGCTGACGAAGAGGGCCGCTATCGCGCGCGAACGGCCGTTCCGAAGGACTACTCGGACCATGATCACGATCCGATCGGCGAGCTGTTCCGGGCTATGGGGCGCCACAATCGCCGCGCTGCGCATATCCACGTCAAGATATGGGAAGGCGAACACTGCCTCCTGACGACGCAGTTGTTCGTTCCCGGCAATCCCTATCTCGACAGCGACTATGTGGAAGGGGCGGTGAGCGATGATCTCCTGATCGGCATGAAGCCCGCCGACAGCGGCGTCGCCGACGAATATGAAGCGGTCTTCGATTTCGCCGTTTCGCGGACCTCGCGATGAGCGCGCTGTGGCAAACCGGAGCGATCACGGCTGCTCCCGGTATTCATGATCCCCTTACCGCGCGCATTGCGGAGCAAGCCGGGCACAGCGCGCTCTATCTGGGCGGCAATGCGATGGCTCTGGGGCTCGGCAAGGGGCAGCCTTTCATCACCTTGTCCGAAACCGCGGCGATCACGGCGCGTGTCACAGCCACGACCGACCTACCGGTCCTGGTGGACGCGGGTGCGGGTTTCGGCGAGCCGGCCCACCTGCATCTTGCGGTCCGCGAGATCGAGGCGGCGGGCGCGACCGGCCTGCATATCGACGACCAGCCTTACCCCAAGCGTGCCGCCTATCATCGGGGCCAGGGTACGCTCGTGTCGCCGGAGACTATGGCGCGCCGCCTGCGCACGGTGGTTTCAGCGCGGCGCACCGCGGCTTTCGCCATCGTCGCCCGAACCGATGCCTTGCGCGTTACGAAGTCGATCGACGAGACGCTCGCGCGCTGCGCGACCTATGTCGATGCCGGTGCCGACGCCCTGATGGTGCTCGATCTCGGTCCTGACGCCACCGAACCGTTTCGCGCAGCCTTTCCGGATACGCCGCTGATCTGGATCGGCGGAGTCGTGCCCCCGATCCCTTCACTCGCCACCTTGGAACAGGCCGGCTTCGCGCTTGCGTGCTATCCCTTCAACGGGGTGGCCCTTATTGCATCCGGCCTGTCGGATCTCTGGGCGGGGCTGGCTCGGAGCGGCACGATCGACCAGCCCGACGAAAGCCTCGCACGCGCCCGGAAGGAAACGCTCGACCTCGTCGAAATGCAGCGTTTCTGGGACATCGAAAGCGGTCAGGGAGACAACCATGGTCGCGCCTGAAAGCAACCGCCTGGCGGCGGTGCTCGACGAGAAATGCGCCGCGGCTCCGAACCATCCGGCAATTCTCTACCATGATCGCGCCATTTCCTATGCGGAGCTTCGCGATCAGAGCCTGGCTGCGACGCGCAGCCTTCTCGCTCTGGGCGTGCGGCGAGGGGACCGCGTCGGCGTCCTCCTGGGCAACCAGCCCGAGTGGGTGGTGATGGCACTCGCCACCTCGTATCTCGGCGCAACGCTCGTCCCGCTCAATACCTGGTACAAGGAAACCGAGCTTGCCTGGACCCTGCGACATTGCGGTCTCAAGCTGCTGGTCAGCGCCACCCGCTTCCTGAAGGCGGACTATCTCGCACTCCTTCACAAGATCGTGCCGGAGGCACGGGGCGCGGCACCGGGCCGCATCGAGGCGCCAGGCTTTCCGGAGCTGGCGGGTCTGTTCTTCGTTGGAGATGCGCCGTCGGGCGTTTCATCCTGGGCGGACTTTCTCGCCTGCGGCCGCGGGGTCGCCGCGGACGATCTCGCCGCTGCCATCGCTCGCGCCAGCGGTGCCGATACCGCGTTCATCCTCTACACTTCGGGCAGCACCGCGGAACCCAAGGGCGTCATGCTCAACGGACGCGGCGTGGTCGAGAACGGGATCGAGTTGGGGCGCAGGCGCGGCATCGTGGCGGACGACCGGGTCTGGTTCGGAACGCCGCTGTTCTACGGCCTGGGCGCGACCAACGCGCTACCGGCGACGCTCACGCTTGGGGCGACCATCGTACTGCAGGACTATTTCGATGCCGGCCGGGCGATCGACGTGATCGAGCACACCGGTGCTACCGTATATTACGGAACCGGCAACATGACGCGCGCTATACTGGATCATCCGGAATACCGGCAGGCCCGGATCGGATCGCTGCAGAAGGGCAATGCCGGCACGGTCGCGGAGTACAAGCGGCTGACGCTGGTGGAGATGGGTGTCGCTGGCGCCGTGCCGGCCTATGGTCTGACCGAGACTTACGGCAATGCCACCGTCGGCAGTCCGGACGATCCGCTCGAGGTCAAGCTCGCGACCAGCGGAAAGCCGCTGCCCGGCATGGAGATGCGGATCGTCGACCCCGCGACCGGCCGTGATCTGCAGCGGGGAGAGGTGGGTCTCGTCCTGATCCGCGGCCACACCACCACCGGCTACCTGCACAACCAGGAGGAAACGGCCAGGGCCCTGCGATCCGACGGCTTCTTCGATACCGGGGATCTGGGGCACTTCGATGCGGATGGGCACTTCATCTTCCATTCGCGTTTGAAAGAAATCATCAAGAGCGGCGGCATCAACGTGTCGCCGGTCGAGGTCGAGCAACTGATCGCCGGTCATCCGGACGTCCGCGATGCTTACGTGGTGGGCGTCGCCGATGCCGTCCGGGGCGAACTGATCGTCGCCTTCGTGGATGCGGCCGCGCGCCTTGCGGAAGACGACGTCCGCGGTTACGTCAAGGAACGGGCAGCCTCGTTCAAGGTGCCGCATCACGTGCTCTTCCGGACCGAAGATCAGTTGCCGCGCCTCGCCAGCGGCAAGGTTGCCAAACATCGGCTGCGGGAAGAAGCTTCGCGCGAGCTCGGCTGTAACGGCTGATGGCTTTTCTCGATGGAATGACCGCGATCGCCGGCGTGGGTGCCAGCCGCTTCGAACGCAGGCCCGAGGCGTCGGTGCTCGAGTTCGCCGGAGACGCGCTTAACGCGGCGCTCGCCGATGCTGGGCTGGACAAGGAGCAGATCGATGGTCTGATCGTGCAGGTCGGATCGCCGCGAGGCGCTGACTACGACACCATCGCGCTGACCTTCGGCCTGTCGCCTTCCTATTGCGGACAGACATGGGCCCACGGTCGGTTTGCCGCGAGCGTGATCATTCAAGCGGCAATGGCCGTATCCGCCGGTCTGGCTACCCGGGTCGCGTGTCTGATGGCCATGAAGAACTCGGACATCGGCCGCATGGGAGAGGCCGACAATCCTTTCTATCACGAGCAGTTCCGTGAGAACGGCGGACCGCATGGCGAGGAAGGCCATATCGGCATGTCCTCACCCATTGCCGGGGCCGCAATGGGGTTCGACCTCTATTGCCGTCGCTACGGCGTCGATCGCGAGCTTCTGGCGGAGATTCCGCTGACGTTCCGGCGCCACGCGCTCCTCACCGACGACGCGATCATGCGCACGCCGATGACGGCGGAAGACTATCGATCGTCGCGCCCGATCGTCGACCCGCTGCGACTGTTCGACTGCTCGCCGGTTGGCGATGGCGCCGTGTGCGTAATCGTCGCGGCAGCCGGCGCCGATGCGCGCGAAGTCCGCATAACCGGTGCGCAAGGGATGCGGGCGGGGCGCAACGAGTTCATCTTTGCACCGAGCGGCCTCGGAATGGCGCAGCAGTCCCACAAGCGGCTCACGCGCGAAGATGCCTGCCGGCAGCGGGTTTACGAGATGGCCGCCGCCCGTCCCGACGACATCGACGTGCTGGGTCTGTACGATTCCTTCTCGCCCCTGCCGCTCTACGCCCTGGAGGATTTCGGGTTTTGCCGCGCGGGGGAGGCGCTCCACTGGATACAAGGCGGCCGGATCGGGCTCGGCGGAGACCTTCCGACCAATACGGCGGGCGGCCAATTGTCGCAGGCCCAGCTCAACGGCTGGGGCCAGATTCGAGAACTGGTTACGCAGTTGCGAGGCGAAGCAGAGCAGCGTCAAGTCCCCGATGCCGCTCGGGCGATGTGGGCCTCGGTCGGGGGCGATGCCTTGATTCTCGAGCGGAGCGCGTGATGAGCGAAAGCTTGGCACCCGCCGTCAACGATCTGTCGCGGCCGTTCTGGAATGCGGCAGCGGAAGGACGGCTCGCGTTACCCTACTGCGTCGCCACGGGATGCCCCTTCTGGCCACCGGCTCCGACGAGCCCTTTCCGCACCGCCGGGGCGGTCGAGTGGCGCGACGCTGAAGCGGTGGGCATAGTGTCGAGCATCGTCGTCTATCGCCGAGCGTTCCAGTCTGCCCTTGCAGAGCACCTGCCGTACGGCATCGCACTGGTCCAAGTTGCGCGAGGCGTCCGATTGCTCGCGCACCTGGAGGATCCCGAGGCTGCTCCAAAGCCGGGAACCCGCGTGAACCTGTGCTTCAGGCGGCTGGCGTGGTCGGAAACACCCGTTCTGGCGATCGCACCGCAGGAGTAACGGGTCGATGATGGAGTTCTCCGCGTGGCTCGGTCGCCAAGAAGAGCGGCGGGATCGGCTCGACGCATCGCGCAGCATGGCGCTGTTCGCGGCCATGGGACGACAAGTCGAGCTGGGTGATGGCGATCCGTTGCCGCCGCTGCATCACTGGCTGCATTTCTGGGACGTTAGAACCCCCGCACAGACCGGTGCGGACGGGCATCCGAAACGAGGCGGGTTTCTCCCGCCGATCGCCTTGCCCCGGCGCATGTGGGCGGGCGGTCACCTCATCTTTCGGCGGCCACTGGTGCTCGGTGCGGACATTCGGCGCGTGTCGACGATCGACGCGATCACCGAAAAGCGGGGGCGGAGCGGGCATCTGGTATTCGTGACGGTGCGGCACGAAATCTTCGACGAGGCGGGGTTGGCGATCGAGGAAGAGCAGGATCTCGTCTACCGCGAGCCCGCTGCAGCTCGATCGGTATCCGTTCCGTCGCCGGATCACGCGGCAGGACCCGACGACGAGGCGCAAAGATCGATCGCGGCCCAGGTGCAGGCCGACCCGATCCTCCTCTTTCGCTATTCCGCACTGACGCTGAACAGCCATCGCATCCATTACGACCGTCCCTACTCGGTGGAGGAGGAGGGGTACGAGGACCTTGTCGTACAGGGCCCTCTACAGGCCACGCTCCTCGCAGACCTGGCCGCCAGCCGGCTCGACCGGCCGCTGGCGACCTTCCGCTTCCGCGGCATGGCGCCAGCGGTCGCGGGCCACTCGCTCCTGCTCCATGCGGAGAACAGCGAAGGGCGGCTGGATCTCTGGACGAGTCAGCGCGGCATCCGTGCGATGACCGCATCGGCGGAATGCCGATGAGCCGCTCGATTGCCTCGGCCCGATCGTGGCTATTCGTGCCCGGCGACAGGCCGGATCGCTTCGCCAAGGCGGCGGCAACGGCTGACGCGGTGATCCTGGACCTCGAGGACGCGGTGCCTTCCGACCGCAAAGCTGAAGCGCGTATCAGCGTCGGGGATTTCCTGGCCAACGGGACATGCGACGAGGCGGTAGTCGCAGTGCGCATCAACCCGGTCGAGACGCTCGCTGGACTGGAGGATCTGCGCGCCCTTCTGCGGCCCGGCCTCGCGCTCGATGCGATCGTAGCTGCCAAAGTCGAGGGTTCCGCTTCACTCTGCCTGATCGACAGGCTGGCCAGCGAAGCCGGGCTGGGGGCAAGGCTCGTTGCGCTGATCGAAAGCGCGCGCGGGCTTCATCACGTGGGCAGTATCGCGGGCGCCTGCGAGAGACTTTCGGGGCTGATGTTCGGTGCGGCAGACTATTCCGCCGATCTCGGCCAGTCGCCCGAGGTGCTCGATGCGGGATACGCACGCGCGGCCATTGCCAACGCTGCCGCGATGGAGGGGCTGGTTGCGATCGATTCGCCATTCTTCTCGATCGACGACGCGGCGGCGCTGGCTCAGTCCTGCGCGGCGGCCACCGGTCTCGGCTTTCACGCCAAGGCCGCCATTCACCCCAAGCAGGTTCCCCTAATCAACGACGGCTTCTCCCCAAGTGCCGAAGAGATCGAACGAGCGACCAGGGTGCTGCAACTGTCTGACGGAGGAGCGAGCGCGATCGACGGCAAAATGATCGACATAGCGATTTTGCGCTGGGCGCGGGGCATAGTTTCACGCGCCGTCTAGGAAGTGCGTTATCCCGCCACGGTGAAGCTCCGAAGAGCCGGACCCCGCACGAGGACGCCATGGCGACTGTTACCACCGAAGACCTGCGAAACATGAAGCCCCTGCGGGTCGCCAATCACACGGTCGGCACACCTGCCGAGACGCTGGCGATGATGGAGGAGGACGGTTACGTCTACTTTCGCGACGTGCTCGATCAGGGCGCGGTCGGCCGGCTCAGGCAGCGGTATATGGACGTCCTGGTCGACTGGGGCGTCGTCGATGCCGGCGCGAGCGAGCCGGTCTGGAACGGCGCGGATCTCAGCAGCTTTCCGGTCAAGATAGAGCCGCTGCACGAGGCGCGGATTTGGGAGGAGTTCGTCTCCGACCCGGCGGTCGACGCGTTCTTCACGAAGTTGCTGGGCAGTCCGCCTTTCTGGCTGGAGATTACCGAGTATCGCATCACGCCTCCCGGTGCGACCTTGCCGGAGGATCCGTTTTTTGGGCGGCACCAGGATGCCTTCTACAACATGGGCATGGAGTGTTTCACCTGCTGGATCCCGTTGATGGAGATCGACGAGCGCATCGGCGGCCTCGCAGTCATCCCCGGGCTGCACAAGGGCGACTTCTTCCACGATCGGGACGACCCGCCCCAGTATCGCATTCCGCCCGGGGCTCTGCCCGCGGATAAGTGGCATAGAAGCCTTTACCGGCCCGGCGACATGGTGATGTTCCACAAGATGACGCCGCATAGCGGTCTGCCAAACACGTCGGACCGTTTCCGCATGTCCATGGACGTACGGGTCGCGCCGATGACGGGCGATTTGCCGATAATCGGCGAGATCCGCCGTTTCGCCGACGATGCCATCGATATCGCCCTTCCCTCCGGGGAAACCGTCACGCTCGCGATCGACGAGAATACCTACTGCCGCTGGACGGCCGGCAAGCGCCTTTCGATCAACGAGCTCCAGGAGCTGTTGAAGGTGGGCGACCGAGTACTTGCATCCGCCAGTGACGGCCACGCGATTTCACTGCGGCCGCCGCGCTGAACGCCGGCATTTCCGCTCTGCCTCCACGCCCTCGTCCAACACAAGGAGCCACCATGGCCTCTCTCACCGTGCCCGAACTCAGGAAAGTCAGCGGCGGTTTCAACCCCGATCGGGGCAACTGGGTGCATCGCGGCCTTGACCTGTCCAAGCCGACCGAGATCACGCGGGAGGAGATCGATGGCTTCCGGGGGCACTACGCAACGCAGTTCGGCCTTCCTCTCGACGGGCTCGACTGGTGGCTCGACCAGAATCCGGAAGTGCTCAAGCGCTACCGGCTATACTGCAGCCTGACCCTGCGCGTCGAACCCGCGGTGATGGGGGGCGGAACGCTCGCCTTCTACATGCTCATGGGCTACGTGACCGGCGCGCGCTACGTCATGCACTCCTTTCTCAACGATGGGCTGAGCAGGGCGCAGGCGAACGAGATGATCGCGATCGCGTTCGTTCACGCAGGCCCGCGCGGCATGCAAACCATCGCGGAGGCGATGGAGGGCCTGGAATTTCCCGAAGAGCCTGAAGTGCCTGCGAAGTTTCCCGAAGGTTGGGCCCCGGACATCGACGCGTTCAGATCGGGCCTCGACTTTTCTACGGTCGACTTTGGTGCGGACGAGAAGGCGAAGCTCTACGATTGGTATCTGCGCACGATCGGGGAGATCCCGCCCTACGTCCGCTTCATGGCGGAACATCGCCCGCGTCTGCTCAAGACGCACCGGGCGCGGATCGAAAACATGCTCTACGTCCTGCCCAAGCAGGTCTGGCCGACCGCGCTGCTGTACTATCACGTCATGTCGCGCACGGCCGAGGGCATTCGCGAGAACGTGCTGCTGTGCAAGGCGTGGGGCGTGAGCAAGTCGGATACGCTCGACGTCATCGGTAACGCTCTCGTCTATGGCCAGATGGAGGCCGCGACGATGGTCCAGCGCGAAGCCGGCGATATCTTCGACGGATGGGAGGGCTGACGCGGTGCAGTCTCTTGCCGATCACGAGAGCGACGAACTCGCGGAAATCCGGCGCGCCGTTCGCGCCCTCTGCGCCGATTTTCCCGGCGAGTACTGGCGCGATCTCGACCGCAGGGCCGAATATCCGACGGCGTTCGTCAAGAGCCTGACGGAAGCAGGGTTCCTCGCCGCGCTCATTCCCGAGGCGTATGGCGGCTCGGGCCTGAATCTCACCGCAGCGGCGGTCATCATGGAGGAGATCCAGGCGAACGGCTGCAACGGATCGGCCTGCCATGCGCAAATGTACATCATGAACACGGTGCTGCGCCACGGCAGCGAGGAGCAGAAGCAGCACTACCTGCCGCAGATCGCGTCCGGCGCGCTGCGCCTCCAGGCGTTCGGCGTGACCGAACCGACCTCGGGCACCGACACCCTTGCGCTACGCACCACCGCGGTGCGCGACGGCGACGATTATATCGTGAGCGGGCAGAAGATCTGGACGTCCCGTGCCGAGCACAGCGACCTCATGCTTCTGCTGGCTCGCACGACACCTCGCGACCAGGTGGAGAAGAAGGTCGACGGCCTGTCGATCTTCCTGGTCGACATGCGTGCCGCGCGCGATGCTGGCATGACCATCAAGCCCATTCGAACGATCATGAACCACAGCACGACCGAGGTGTTCTTCGACAACGTGCGCGTGCCTGCCTCGAGCCTGATCGGCGAGGAAGGGAAGGGGTTTCGTTACATCCTCTCGGGCATGAATGCGGAGCGGATCCTTATCGGCGCCGAGTGCATCGGTGATGCCAAATGGTTTATCGAGAAAGCCTCCGCCTACGCGAAGGAACGGAAGCTCTTTGCAAGGCCGATCGGCGCCAACCAGGGCGTTCAGTTTCCGATCGCGAAAGCCTACGCGGACATGCGCGCGGCCGAACTCATGGTCTATCATGCCGCTGCGCGGTACGAAACCGGGGCGAACATCGGTGCCGAGGCGAACATGGCGAAGATGCTCGCTGCGGATGCATCATGGGCGGCCGCGGACATGTGCGTGCAGACGTTCGGCGGTTTCGGCTTCGCCGAGGAATACGATGTGGAACGCAAGTTCCGTGAGACCCGGCTGTATCGCGTCGCGCCGATCTCGACCAACATGATACTGGCCTATCTCTCGGAACACGTCCTCGGATTGCCCCGCTCCTACTGAGCGGTTTCTGAATTGACCCGTCGACGGGCGAAATTGGGATAACGTGCGGCGAGGAGGGGGTGTGGCATCCCTTCCTCTGGCCGCCCACCTTTCCGGAGCTATCCCGCGAGCTCCTTCAGCGCGATGCTCGTGTCGGCGAGCTTCGCCGGTTCCGGGGCAGCCCCATCCGCAATGAGTCGCCGACCTTGAACATAGTCCTTCATCGCATTCACACAGTCGAGCGCGATCATTCGGCCGTTCTTCAGATAGACGACCGAAAAGGTCCGCGAGGCCGGATCACCGCGAATGACGGTGTCATCGTGCCCCGTTGACAGGCCGGCGGTCTGGAGCCGGAGATCGTATTGATTGGACCAGAACCAGGGGAGGGCCCGGTAGGGTTGCGGTGCGCCCACGATTGTCTTGGCCGCGGTCATTGCTTGGTCCGTAGCGTTCTGGACCGACTCCAACCGGATCCGTTTGCCCTCCGCGAAATCGCTGATGTGAGCGGCGCAGTCGCCGATCGCATAGATGTCCGGGAGGGTGGTTCGGCAGTGGGCATCGACATCGACGCCGTTGTCCCCCTCCGCTCCTGCCGCGAGCAAAGGCCCCACCTCAGGAACAATGCCGATCCCCACCACAACCATCTGAGCTGGAATCACCTCTCCGGATTCGATCCGCACCCCGTTGGCACGCCCACTGCCCTCGATCGCGGCCACCGCTGCGTTGAGCCGGATGTCCACGCCGCGAGCCCGGTGTTCCGCTTCGTAGAAGCGCGACAGACTTTCACCGGCAACCCGCGCGAGCACGCGAGGGAGCGCTTCCACGACTGTTACCTTGTGTCCCAGGGTGTTGAGCACCGCGGCGGTCTCGAGCCCAATATAGCCGCCGCCGATTACGACCACTTCGAGCGTATCGGAGAGCGCTGCCATGAGCTGGTCGGCATCGGCTTTGGATCGCATGACGTGAACGCCATCGAGATCTGCGCCCGGACATGCGAGCGTTCGCGGTGTGCCGCCTGCTGCCCATACCAGCTTGCCGTAGCCGATCGTCTCACCGCTCGCGAGCGCCACGCGATGCGCTTCGGCATCGACGGTCAAGACACGTCGATTGGTTAGCATCGAGATATCGCGCTCCTCCCAGAATTCCGCGGGGCGGATCAGCAGGCGCTCGAATGGTTTTTCGCGGGACAGATATTCCTTTGTGAGTGGAGGCCGTTCGTAGGGAAGTTCCGGCTCGCTGCTCACGATGGCCAGGTTGCCGCCGAACCCCTGCTGGCGCAGATTGATCGCGACCTGTGCTCCAGCGTGCCCGCCTCCGACAATGAGAACATCGAATGCGGTCATGTCCGCGCTCCAGTGGGTTGAGATGACGGGATACTTCGCGCGGGCCCGGCGCTGCAGCGCCTCAGGCCGCCGCAGGCTGGGGACCGCGGACCAATCGGCCAGGCAGACAGCCCGTTGGCTCGCTGGCGCGATAGGTCACACGGCCGGAGAGGACCGTTGCAATGAAACCCTCGGCGCGCTGCATCAGCCGCGTTCCGCCGGCGGGCAAGTCATGGACGAAGTAGGGACGCTGCAATCGGATCGCTTCCAGATCGATCAGGTTGAGATCCGCCTTCAAACCAGGTGCGACCAACCCGCGGTCGAGGAGGCCGACGGCTTCGGCGTTCGCCCGCGTCAAGCCGCGGATCAATCGTGGGATATCGAAGCCGTCCGCTGCGTCGCGGCCCCAATACGAGAGCAGGAAGCTGGGAAAGCTCGCATCCGTGATGAAGCCAACGTGCGCGCCTCCGTCGCCCAGACCGAACAGCGCGTTGGAATCACCGATCATCGCGCGGCAGGCAGACAGGTCGTAATCGAGATAGTTCACGACCGGCGCAAACAGCAATGCGCGCCCGTCCTCCTCCAGGAGGAGATCGTAGGCGATTTCTTCGGGTCGCCTGCCTTCGCGTTCGGCGATGGCGGTGACCGACTGATCGCGCGGAGGGGCGTAGTCGGGCGGATTGCTCAGCCGGAAAACGCGCTCGTTGGACAAGCGGCCGAGCAAGGCGAAAGTGGACTGCGCAAGCGGATCTTCCGAAAGAATGCGTTCCCGGACCTCCGGGTCGCGCATCCGGGCGACCCGCTCGTCCAGCGGGAGGTGGGCGAACTCACGATAAGTCGGGGTGCCGGAAAACGGGTTCTGCGTTCCTTCCAGGCCGAACAGGATTCCGATCGGTCGAGGGGCGACGACCGTACGCATCGGCAGGCCGTCAGCGGCTGCTTCGCGCGCCAGCTCCATCACCCGGCTCCAGACCGCGGGCTGATGGTATCGTTGCGTCACCGAGATCAGGGCAGGTCGGCCGGATATCTCGACGATCCGGCGCAACATCGCGAACTCACTGTCGGGATCGGGAGCATCCCAGTCCGAAATGACTTCCAGAATGCCGTGGCCGGCGTCCGCCATGCCAAGCGCGATTTCGGTGAGCTCGTGCTCGGCCGCGCGCAGCGTAGGGATGGGGTCTCCGGCGAGAGTCTTGTGTCCGATGGTGCGTGAGGTCGAGAAGCCCACCGCACCTGCGCGCATGGCCTCCGCGGTCAAAGCGCGCATCTGGGCCATGTCTTCCGGCGTTGCCGCCTCGAGCCGAAGCGCACGTTCGCCCATGACGTAAAGGCGCAGGGCCGCATGGGGCAGCAATGCGCAGATGTCGGCGTCGTGCGTGCGCCGCTCTACAGCCTTCAGATACTCCGGAAAGGTCTCCCACGCCCAGTCGAGCCCCTCGGAAAGGCATGGGTTGGGAATGTCCTCGACACCTTCCATCAGCGCGATGAGGCTGTCGCGGTCGCTTGGGCGGACAGGTGCGAACCCGACGCCGCAATTGCCCATCACGACAGTGGTGACGCCGTGCCAACTGGTGGGAGAAAGGTGCGAGTCCCAGATCGCTTGCCCGTCGAAGTGCGTGTGGATGTCGACGAAACCGGGCGTGACGAGCAAGCCTGTGGCATCGATCTCTTCCTTCCCCCGGCCGGCCACTGCGCCGACGTTGCTGATGCGATCGCCCGAGATCGCAATGTCGGCCGTTCGAGGCTTGCTGCCGCTCCCGTCGATCAGGGTGCCGTTTCGGATTACGAGATCATATTCTGCCATGGCCTCGCGCTACCACGTTCGCGTCGCGATCGACGGTCGTCGCGTCTGCAGCGACCTCGATATCGCCAATTCGAATTCCGGTGAGCGATGCTTCTCCGGTTGTCTGGGCGCTGATATTTGGCCGCTCAATTAAGGAGACCGACATGGCGAACGAGAGCTTCAACACGACTCCACTGCCCGGCCCTTTCGGGGTTGCCGTGGAAGGACTGGATATAGCGGCGGCCTCGCCGGCCCAGTTCAACGCGCTGGTGGACCTCCTGTACGAGAACCATATCCTCGTGATCCGCGGTCAGGATCTGTCGCCGCCGGAATATATCGCGTTCGGACGCAAATGGGGCGAACTGGTCCCATACTTCCAGAAGCGCTGGACGTTGCCGGACTATCCCGAAGTCCTCCTCATTACCAATGAGGCTGTGCCTGGCCGCGCCCTCCCGCCGGCGGAGAACTGGCACGCCGACGGAACCTATCTGGAACGGCCGCACAGCGTCACAATGCTATACGGGCGCGAGGCCCCTGATGAGGGCGGCGAAACCTGGTTCGCGGGAACCGCGCAGGCCTACGACGGGCTGGACGCCGAAACGCGGACGGCGCTCGAAGGACTGATGGTCCAGCACGTCAAGAACGGCGGTGACAAGCTGGCGCTCGCCGAGGAGCACGAGCGTGCGCTTACGCTCGAGAGCCAGACGACCGAGGAGGAGCGAAAGGGGCTCCGCCCGGTCGTGCACCCGATGGTCTTGCGCCATCCGGCCACAGGCCGACCGGCGCTCTACTGTTCGACCACCACCGCCTACGGCATCGAAGGCATGGAGGAGTCTGAGGCTGTCGAACTGATCCTGAAGATCAAGCGGCATGTCCTTCAGTCACAATATCGCCAGAGCCACAAGACGCTGCCCGGCGAGATCCTGTTGTGGGATAACTTCGCAGTGCTTCACAAGGCGGCCCCGACGCCGCTCAGCAACGCGGATGGCGAGCGCCGGTTGCTTCATCGGATAACCGTCAGCGGGCTCCCGGAACGTTTCGCCGATCGGGCGGCTGCCTGAACCGGCCCCCAAAGCAGGTGGGAGGCCCCCACGCCACAGAACAGGAAAAGAGCATGAAGATCCTCGTGCCCGTGAAGCGGGTGATTGACTACAACGTGAAGCCTCGGGTGAAGGGGGATGGCACGGGTGTTGATCTAGCGAACGTGAAGATGAGCATGAACCCGTTCGACGAGATCGCG
>NZ_JAEVFE010000011.1 GCF_016803135.1 Altererythrobacter sp. C41 | reverse complement strand
ACATCGCCATCGGCATCTCGGGCGCCATCCAGCACCTCGCCGGCATGAAGGACTCCAAGACCATCATCGCCATCAACAAGGACGAGGACGCTCCCATCTTCCAGGTCGCAGACATCGGCCTCGTCGCTGACCTCTTCAAAGCCGTGCCGGAGCTAACGGAAACCGTGCGCTGAGGGGCACTGCGCGGGAGCGAAGTTAGTCTGGGCGCTTCAGCATCTGTCCGCCAATGGATCGGCCTCAAAAAAGAGTCGACAGAATTCGCATGGCCGAAAATTCCTGGGGTCCCGCCAAGTTGGCTTGCTCCCGGCTCAATTGGTTTTAACCACGGTATTTCAATCGATCTACAAAAAACCAACTAACGTGAAGCGATCCAAAATTCCGGCGGTGGGAAGGGGCGGAGACCCACACTGTCGACAGTTATAAGATAAAAGAGAATTTCGGCGACATCCAATCTGAGTTCCCGTCCTGACCGGAAGCGTTCGGCAACGTCTCGAATGCAAAACTTGTCAGATCCGGTGGCCGCAAGAGCGGATGTCTGAAGCAACGGACAAGGACATAAGTCCTACGAGCACTGGGAGAGCACTGCCGTGAGGTTTGGACACATTTGCAAGACGCTGTTTCTGACATCCAGCTTGGTCGTATGGGCCGCGCCCGCTTACGCGCAGGACGAAGTCCCGGCGGACGATCGTGAAAACAGCGCGGAATCGGGCGAGATCATCGTCACGGCCACTCGTAGGGATCAGGCGCTGCAGGATGTGCCGATCGCCGTCACCGCGATCGGTGAAGACGCGCTGCGCCTAAACCAGGTGAACTCCGTAAGCGATATGGGCTCGCTGACACCCAACATGATCTCGGTGGCGGGAACCGCGGGAGGCGCCAAGTCGGCCCCCCAGTTCTCGATCCGCGGACAATCGCAGCAGGAGCGCGGCGGCTTGTCGGATCCTTCGGTCGGCGTCTACTTCGGCGATGTCGTAATGGCTCGAACCCAGGGTCTCAATCAGACCCTGTTCGACGTCCGCAGCGTCGAAGTCATTCGCGGACCGGTCGGAACGCTGTTCGGCAAGAATGCAACAGGCGGCGCGGTCATTATCCGGCCCAACCTCCCGACGACCGATGGCTTCGAAGGCGGTGTCGGAATCACCGTCGCCGAGTTCAATACGATCAACGCAGATGCCTACATCAACCTTCCCGTTTCGGATTCGCTCGCCTTCCGCTTCGGCGCGGCCGCGTCGAATGATGACGGCTACATTTTCGACGAGGCGCTGGGGCGGAACATCAACGACACCGCGACGGCGTCCCTCCGCGGATCGGCGCTGCTGCGCTCGGGCCGTTTCCAGAATGTGACGATGGTCAACTACTTCGCGGAGAACGATGGCGGAGCGGGCGGTGTCGCCAGATACCTTAATCCCGAAGGGGCCATTGCAAGCCTTGCCGCCATTCGAAACTACCGCCCCGTGGATGTGCTCCTGGCAGAGCAGGCGGCTCGCGGCGATCGGCGGATCAACAATGGTACACCGGAGTTCAACGTCGTTGAGACCATCGACGTCCACAATACCACCAGCTTCGACCTCAGCGATAGCGTAACGCTGAAGAACATATTCGGCTGGCGCAAGGTGGACAGTCATATCCTGGTCGATTTGGACGGGACCGAGCACCCGCTCCTGCACACCGAGATTTTCGATAACTCCAAGCAGATCAGCAACGAGTTGCAATTGCTGGGGAGCACTGGCGCTCTCGACTGGATCGTCGGCGCCTACTTCTTCAATGAGAAGGGCGACAACAACGCCGCCAGCACCATTCTCGGGACTGAGCAGGGCGGCATCGAGCCAGCGACGACGTTCCGCCCGGGTGCGACCAACAACCGCCAGAAGTTCGAGAACACCAGCTACGCGGTGTTTGCCGAGGGCACTTACGAGTTGCTCGATGGTCTGTCGCTTACGCTCGGTGGGCGGTACACCTGGGACGAACGCCAAGCGACGATCCTGAACCGCGTGATCGACACGCGCTGCGGCTTCACTGTCGATGATGACAACGATCCGGCCACGCCGGAGGTAAATCCCGGTGACGGACCGGGATGCCGCGTCGATGACTCGGCGAAATTCGATGCGTTCACCTACAACGTGGCGCTGAACTATAAGCCCGACACCGATACCTTGCTTTACGCGAGCTTGCGGCGGGGTTTCCGCGCGGGAGGCTTTGCCGCCCGGGCCGTCACCGAGGCGGGGCTGCGGCGTCCGTTCGACCCCGAATTCGTGCGCAACTTCGAGGTGGGCCTGAAGAGAGATTGGCATTTTGGAGGTGCATTCCTCCAGACCAACCTCGCTCTGTTTCGCTCGAAGTACTCGAACGTCCAGCGACAAGCAGTCGACACGACCACGACAAACCCCTTCACAGTGGTCGTCAACGCTGCAGAGGCGACGATCCAGGGCATAGAGCTGGAAGCGACCTTCCGTCCGATCGACAGGATTACTCTGTCCGGCTTCTGGGGGTACACGGACGCGAGCTTCGACGAGTTCATCGATCCGTTCACCGGAGAAGATCTTTCGGATCAGGAGTTCGCGCGCGTGCCCAAGAACAACTGGCGCGTGTCTGGAACGGTCGATCTCATCGAAAGTCAGGACTTCGGCAATGTCAGCTTCACTGCCGCTTATTCCGGCCGCGATAGCTATCTCGACACGGACAACGCCGTGGCGCCTTGGGGCCTTATTCCGTCACATCAGCAATTGGATCTCTATCTGAAAGCTGCAGACATCGGTGAGACAGGGTTCGACGTCACCCTCTTTGCCAAGAACGTGACCAACGAGACCGAGTTTCAGCCGCTCGCATCCGTATATTCGTCAATTGGGTTCGCCGCCGCCGTGCCGGGAGCGCCGCGCCAGTTCGGCATCCAGCTGCGATATGATTTCACGGGGAACTGATGAGATGGAGGCGGGCGTCCACCTGGAGGCTCGCGCCGCTTAAGTGTCCCTAGGGAGATGCCAAGCGTGTTTGTTACGAAACTACGCGTGGCATCTATTGCATACGTCTTCGCGTACAATCTTGTCCTCTGCAGCCGGCCTCCCCCAATAGGAGCTCAACCTGCGGCAAAGGACGCCTCTGCTCTTGAGGAGGGGGCGGCCTAACCGCGACGCGCTTTTGGCATCCTGATCTGTCTGAGCCTCAAATCCAGCTCAACGGCGCAACACGGCTCCGGCTGCGCGGACGAGCTATATGATGGCGCGACGTTCCTTGATCCTGTGCATAAGCGGCTGCCGTCCGCTCGCTCGCGGGGGATTGACCAGGTATCACCTCGAGAGCGCTTTTGCACTTCCGTACGCCAGCATCGTCGGCATTTCGGAGATGCCCTGGCGCCTTTATTTGCCTCCCTTTTCAAAAGCTGACCTGGATGCGTCCTCCGACAACGTCGGCGGAATAGTTGCGGTTCGCTCCCGAGCCCGCCTGTGCGGCATCGTCGTATTCGAGGTGGGCGTAGTTCAGCAGGAAGCGCAGATTCTCGGCAGGCCACCATGAGAGCCCCGCGATATAGCCGTTCTGCTTGCCGCCGATCACGCCCGCGGATCGGTCGACTAGGTCGAGATAGTCGTACCGCAAGCTGAGTGCGATGGCACCGACGCCGCCGTCGCCTACCGGTTCGGAGATCCTGGGCGCGCGGATGGTGCCGCTGCGATACCCTAGGCTGTCGTCGGTCAGGAAATATCCCAGTTCCGCATAGCCACCGAAGAAACCCGCGTTGAGGGCCGCGTCGCGGGAGACGTCGAGCCAGTGCGCCTCGCCCGCGGCGTGGAAGCGTCCCGCGATCGCCAGCGCTTCGACGCCGTAGCTCTTCTCGGACCGCACGCCTTCGACATCCCCGGTGTCGACGAACCGAACGTCGGTACTGTGGATCAGCGGCCGCTGGCGATAGCGTCCGCTGGTGAGGGCGTCCCCAAGGTCGCGCCAGTGGGCCGAACCGCCGAAGTGCAGTTGCATGTCTCCGAGCTTGGGCGCGAAGACCGCGCGACCGTCGATACTGACGGAGTTGTTCCCGTCGTCGGAAAGATCGGCCACGTTGTCGGTGAATACGCCGCCCTGCAGCAGCACCGGACCGGTTGCGTATTGCGCCGACAGGCCGAGCCGCCGCTCGAACCCGAAAGCATCGGTGAAAGCCGCACGTTCGACCAGCACGGTGTCGTTCGCGCCGGTGAGTTCGTCGAGCGACTGGAAGTTGTTGTGCTGTCCCGCGGTCACCGTCAGCCCGTCGGCTTTGTAGGTGATATACCCGTCCCACAACTGGGCCGAACCATCGGCGAACTCCAGCTCCAAGCGATATCCGAACCCGCCGGGAATGCTCCCTTCGGCACCAAGACGGACGCGGCGCAATTCGCTGGAGAAGCCTGTTCCGTCGTCCGCGATGCCGTCGGGGGCGCTCAGATGGCCGAAATCATACTGCAGCCGCCCGCGCGGCTTGAACGTCCATCCGTCGTCGGAAGAAAACTCAGGCGCACCCTTCCACGCGATCTTCGTTCCGGCAGAGGCGTCCTTGGTGGCCTGCGCCGTTTCGATCGCCTCGGTGGCGCGGGTTTCGGCTTGGGCGGCTGCCGCCTGCTGCGTCTCGATCGCGGCTTCCAGCGCGTCGATCTGGTTGCGGAGCGCCTCAAGTTCCTCGCGAAGCTGACGCATCTCCGCAGTGGAGGTATTGGCATCCTGCGCCAGCGCCGACCCGGGCAATCCCAGAGACAGCGCAAGGGCTGTTCCCGTTAGAAAACGTGCGATCATGGTCGTTCCTTTTTTCGATCGCGACGCTTCCGGTGGACCGGTCGGCATCGAAGCTGATGGTTTGCTACTTACCCGGTCGCAGCCGGGTCCTTTCGGTCACGTCGATCTGGACGATCCGGTCGTCATGCATGGTGACGGCGACCGTGCCGTAGCGCAGCGCGAGCAGCGCCTCGCGAATGCTGGTGAGGCCCTGTTCGACATGCTGGCGCTTGGTCGGGCTGATCTCGCCCGTATGTTGGATGATCGTCACGGCCGTGCCTTCTCATCAGGAAACAGCCGCCCGCGGGTGATGCGCAGCGCGAGCCGTTGGCCGGGCTCCGGCGGGGGGCGGTCGGTCGCAAGATCGATTTCGATGACGCGCGAAAGGCCGCTTACAGTTCCCTCGACCCGCCAGTTGCCGCCCGTGCGATAGGCGCCCGTCACGATCATCGGCAGGCTTCCCGCCTGGTCGCCATCGAGCGCAATGTCGTGGGGGCGAAAGTCCAGCCGTGCGGAACCTTCGGCCACGCCTGCCGCATCGACCGCAATCGGGCGATCGTGGAACCGCGGCACGCCGTCGGCTACCGTCACTGGAAGGCTGTTGGTGTCTCCGACAAAGCCCGACACGAAGCTGCTGCGCGGGGCCATGTAAATATCCTCGGGCGGACCGATCTGCTCGATCGCGCCGTCGTTCATCACGACCACGCGATCGGCCAGCTCGAGCGCCTCCTCCTGATCGTGCGTGACGAAGATCGAGGTCAGTTTCATCTGCTCGTGAAGCTGCCGCAGCCAGCGGCGCAGCTCCTTGCGGACCTTGGCGTCGAGCGCGCCGAAGGGTTCGTCGAGGAGCAGGAGCTGCGGCTCGACCGCAAGCGCCCGCGCCAACGCGACGCGTTGCCGCTGACCGCCGGAAAGCTGCGCCGGGTAGCGATCCTCCAGCCCTCCGAGCTGCACGAGCTCGAGCAGATCTCTGGCGCGGGCGCGGATTTCGGGCTTGCGCGGACGCTGCCGGCGCGGGCGCACGGAAAGGCCGAAGCCGACGTTGTCCGCCACGCTCATGTGCCGGAACAGCGCATAGTGCTGAAACACGAAACCCACCTTGCGGTCGGCAACCTTGAGGTCGGTCACGTCCTCGCCGTTGAAGGACACACGGCCGGCATCGGGAAAGGCGAGCCCCGCGATAATGCGGAGCAGCGTCGTCTTGCCCGATCCGGATGGCCCGAGCAGTGCGAGAAACTCATCGTCACGCACTTCGAGATCGATGTTCCTGAGCGCGTCGAAAGTGCCGAAGCGTTTCGAAATTCCATCGAGGCTGATCAATGTCCCGCACTCCCGTGATGATATCCGAAGCGCCATTCGAGGATCGACTTGAGCACCAGCGTCAGCAGCGCGAGCAGCGCGAGCAGCGAAGCGACCGCGAAGGCGGCGACGAAGTTGTATTCGTTGTAAAGAATCTCGACGTGCAGCGGCATCGTGTTGGTCAGCCCGCGCAAATGGCCGGAGACGACCGAGACGGCGCCGAATTCGCCCATCGCGCGGGCGTTGCACAGCAGCACTCCGTAAAACAGGCCCCAGCGGATATTCGGCAAGGTCACCCTCAGAAATGTCTGGAACCCGCTTGCGCCGAGCGACAGCGCGGCTTCCTCGTCATCGCGGCCTTGTTCCGCCATCAGCGGGATCAACTCGCGCGCGACGAAGGGAAAGGTGACGAAGATCGTCGCCAGGACGATGCCGGGCACGGCGAAGATGATCTGTATATCGTGCTCGCGCAGCCAAGGACCCAACCAGCCCTGCATGCCGAACAGGAGCACATAGACGAGGCCCGCGACCACCGGCGAAACCGAAAACGGGAGGTCGATGAAGGTCACCAGCAGGCTCTTGCCCGGAAAATCGAACTTCGCGATCGCCCAGGCGGCGGCGATGCCGAATACGACGTTGAGCGGGACGCTGATCGCAGCCACCGTGAGCGTGAGCTTGATCGCCGCAATGGCGTCGGGATGCGTCAGCGTGGCTCCGTAGGCTTCGAAACCCCTCGCCAGCGCCTCGGCGAACACGGTGGCCAGAGGGAGGACCAGGAACAATACCATGAAGGTCAGCGCGACGGCGACGAGCCACCGCGCCCCGCCGGATTTGCGGTACACCGAAGCGGTCATGCGCCGACCCTCCTGCGGCTCCACGCCTGCACGAGATTGATGAACAGCAGCATCGCGAACGAGACGAGCAGCATGACCACAGCCATCGCGGTCGCCCCGGCATAATCGTATTGCTCGAGCTGAGTGAGGATCAGCAGCGGCGCGATCTCCGACTCGAAGGGCATGTTGCCGGCGATGAAGATGACCGACCCGTACTCGCCGACGCCGCGCGCCAGAGCGAGCGCGAAGCCGGTGAGCAGCGCGGGCAGGAGGGTGGGCAGAATGACCCGTGTAAAGACCTGCCGCGGCGTTGCGCCGAGTGAGAGCGCCGCTTCCTCGACCTCGCTGCTGAGGTCCGCGAGCACCGGCTCTACCGAGCGGACGATGAACGGCAGCCCGATGAAGATCAGCGCGATCGTGATTCCGATCGGATTGTAGGCCACGCGGATTCCGAGCGGTTCCAGGAACTGACCGATCCAGCCGTTGCCCGCATATATGGCGGTGAGCGCAATGCCGGCCACGGCGGTCGGGAGCGCGAAGGGCAGGTCGATCAGCGCGTCGAAGATCCGCTTGCCGGGAAACTCGTAGCGAACGATGACCCACGCGACGATCATGCCGAAGACCGCGTTGACCAGCGCGGCCGCAAACGCGGTGCCGAAGCTGACCTGATATGCGGCGATTGCGCGCGGCGAGAAGCCGACTTCGAGAAATTCCTCCAGCCCCATCCCGGCGGCGCGGATGAACACCGTGCTCAGAGGGATGAGCACGATCAGCGAGAGCCAGGCAAGGGTGAAGCCCATCGTCAGCCCGAAACCGGGAATGATCGATTTGCGGCCCTTGCGTGGCTTGCGGGTGAACTTGGCGGGCATCTGCAGTGGTCTGCTCAATGCGGATCGCGCGTCAGCGCTTCGCGTCCGCGAAGATCTCGTCGAACACGCCGCCATCGTTGAAGAAGCGCTTTTGCGCCGCCTGCCAGCCGCCGAACGCACCATCGATCGTGACCAGGTTCACTTGCGGGAACACGGCGGCATACTTGGCTTTCGCGGCGTCCGAGGTGGGGCGATAGAAGTGCTTGCCGATCACGTCCTGCGCTTCGGGCGTGTAGAGAAAGCGCAGATAGGCTTCGGCGACTTCGGTGGTCCCATGGCGAGCCGCGTTGCCGTCGAGCACGGCCACCGGCGGTTCGGCCAGAATGGAGATTGAGGGGACCACTATGTCGAATTCGCTCTCGCCCAGTTCCTTCTGCGCGAGAAAGGCCTCGTTCTCCCACGCGAGCAGGACATCGCCGAGGCCGCGTTCGGCAAAGGTCGTGGTCGAACCCCGGGCGCCGCTGTCGAGCACCGGGACGTTCGCATAGAGCTTGCGGACGAAGTCCTCCGCCGCGGCGTCGGTGCCATGGGTTTCCCGGGCGTAGGCCCAGGCGGCAAGGAAGTTCCAGCGCGCCCCGCCGCTCGTCTTCGGATTGGGGGTTATCACGCTCACGCCCGGCTTCACGAGATCGTCCCAGTCGCGGATGTTCTTCGGATTGCCCTCGCGAACGAGGAAAACGATCGTGGAGGTGTAGGGCGAGCTGTTGTTGGGCAGCCGCTGCTGCCATTCCTCGGCGAGCGCGTCGGTCTTGGCGGCGATCTCGTCGATGTCATAGGCAAGCGCGAGGGTGACCACATCGGCGTCGAGGCCATCGATGACAGCGCGCGCCTGCTTGCCTGCGCCGCCGTGGCTCATGTTGATCGTCACGTCCTGGCCGGTGCGGGCCTTCCAGGATGCGGCAAAGAGCGGATTGATCTCCTCGTAGAGCTCACGCGTGGGATCATAGGAGACGTTGAGGAGCTCGATAGCGCCGCTCTCTCCCGCCCCGTCCGAACGACCACCTTGCGAGCAGGCGGCTGCAGCAAGAACGGTCGATCCGAGCAAGGCGCTCAGGGCAGCATGCCGCCAGTTCCACTTCGATTTCATTCAGCGTCTCCGATCGATTTCCCATTATTCCTACCTGCAAAATGGGGAATTGCAAGACGCAGAACAGAATTCAGCCCGCTTGGCGCTCCTCCCGTCGCCAAGGCGTGCCATATGCGGAATTGGTCAGGGCATCGCCGATGGTGCGCGTATCGAGCACTGCGCGGCTCGCATCGTAGGCCCGGCCGAACTCTCGCCGGATTTCGCATTGCGCCTCGCTCACACAGTCCTCGCAGCGGCGATAGGACTGGCGCGAGAGGCAGGGGAGCGGTGCCAGCGGTCCCTCGAAAATTCGCAATACCTCGCCAAAGCTCACCGTATCCGCGGGGCGAAGCATCACATAACCGCCGCTCTTGCCCCGGCGGCTGTCGAGAATGCCAGCCTTGCGAAGATCGAGCAGAATCTGTTCCAGGAACTTGTGCGGAATATTGTAGCGCCGCGCGATCTCCGCACTGGTTACCGCTTCACCCTCTGGCGCCGCAGCCACCGTCAGCAAGGCGCGGAAGGCATACCTGGCCTTGTTGGAGATCATCTTGCTTTATCCTATTCAATAAGTAGGCATTTAGCCTAAGAAAGAATATTCTTCAACCGTCACACCGCGAGCATCACGGCAAAGACCGCTGCCGCCACCAGCAAGCATATCGCAGTGAGCGGCGCGCCGAGGCGCGGGAAATCCATGAACCGATAACCGCCCGCGCCCATGACGACCGCATTGTTATGGTGCCCGAACGGCGTCAGGAAATCGAGTGATACGCCGATCGCGACCGCCATCAGCAGAGGTTCCACCGGCGTGCCCGTCCGCGCCGCGAGTCCGGCGGCGATCGGGCTCAGCACGACCGCGGCCGAGACGTTGTCGACGAACGGCGTAATCACGACTGCGAGCGCGAGGATGCCGAGAACGACTACCAGCGGCTCACCGAGCGGGAGGACGTCGGCCATCGCATCGGCAATGAGACGAGCCGCGCCGGTGTCCTCCACGGCCATCCCCAGCGGAATCATGCAGGCGAGGAGGATGACGATACCCCAGTTCACGTCTTGCAATGCGGTGCGTAGATTGAGCTGCCGGGCAAGCACCAGTGCGAGCACCACGCCGCCGAACGCCATCTGGGCGGGCAGGATCTCCAACGCCGTCGCCGCGACTCCCAATGCGAAAATGCCGACGCCTGCCGCAGCGTTGTGGCGCCGTCCGGTGCTTCGGCGGGGCGACAGCGCAAGCATGCAGCACTCGGCGGCGAGCTGCCGCATCGCGGCGCGCTCTCCGGATAGGACGATCACGTCTCCCATCGATATCGGCAGATCGTCGAACCTGCCCTCGACGCGCCCGCGCCGGCTGGCCAGAGCAAGAACGCGCACGGTGCCCTCGGCGTGGTTCTCAAGGTCCTCCACCCGCGAGCCGAGCAGCAGGCTTTCCGGCATGACGACCAGTTCGAGCGTCTCCTCGCCCGGAAGCGCATGCTTGAGCAGGAGGTCGCCCGCCTCATGGAGTTCCTCGATCCGCCCCAGGGCGCCCTCGAGCAGCAGCATGTCGCCAGCTGCAAGAACCACGTCTTGGCGCCGGGCGAAGACATGCGCGCCGCGCCGGATCACGCCATGGACATGCAGGCCGGTGAGCCGCTCGAACTCGGGCAGGTGCAGTCCGGCATATTGCGACGTATCCGGAAGGCTTCGCTCGACAAGGAAATGCGACGGACCTGCGTCGGTCGAGGGGACATCGCCCGCCGCGAAGCGCGCGAATACGCGCGGCGTGCCGACCACCAGCCATGCGATGCCCGCTAGTGTCAGCGGAGCGCCGACCACCGCCGGCTCGAAATAGCCGAGATTGCGTCCGGTCTCCTGCACCACCCAATCGTTGACCAGCAGGTTTGCCGGGGTTCCCGTCAGCGAGCACATCCCGCCCAGAAGCGTGGCGAACGACAGCGCCATCAGCACGCGCGACGACGGAATGCCGAGCCGGGCGCAAACCGAAATGGCGACGGGAAACATCAGGGCGAGCGCGCCGATGTTGTTCATGAACACCGATACGCCCGCTCCCGCGGCGCAGAGAAAGGCGAGCACGCCGGTCTCGCTCCGTATCCGCGCTACGATGCGCCGGGCGAAGGCATCGAGCGCGCGGGTGTCGGCGAGCGCTGCCACCACGAGCAGGATTTCGACGACGGTGATCACGGCCGGACTTGCGAAGCCGGCGAATACGGAGGCGGCCGGCACGATCCCGGCGGCGAAGGCCGCGGCAAGGCCGCACATCGCCACGGCCTCCACCCGGAAGCGCTCGGTTGCATATGCGCCAAGCATCGCGAGCAGGATCACCACGATCGCCCCCTGCTCAAAGGTCATGCGAGATATCCGTCAAAGGGCCACCGCCACGTCGTCATCCACGACCGCTGCCATGCCACAAAGCCTATAAACGAGCTAGGTAGATCAGCTTCGCCGTTCTCACCCGTATTCGAGAGGCGTGAGATCCAAGTGCCACCCTCTCACCGGAGCATCGGGCGACACATCGCGCGGCGGCATCGCATGGTCGCAAATTCCTTGCCCGTAATAAACCTACTAAATAAGTAGGGATTATCTACCGAGGCATATAAATGCGACAGATCACCGATCACGCCGGCCGGCGCCCCCTCCTTCTGACGGTTCCCGGTATCGACAACAGCGGTCCCGGTCACTGGCAAACGCTGTGGGAGAAGGAACTCGACGATTGCGCACGGGTCGATCTCGGCATGTGGAGCCGTCCGCACCGCAATACCTGGGTCAACAAGCTCAACGCTGCGATTGCCGCGGCGGGTCGCCCCGTGGTGCTCGTCGCCCATAGCCTGGGGTGCCATGCGGTCGCCTGGTGGAACCGGCTGGAGCAGACGGCTTGCGGCGAAGTTCTGGGTGCACTGCTCGTTGCTCCGCCCAACCTGGCGGGCCTCCCGAAAACGAGCAGGCTGGCGTCATTCGCGCCGCTCGTCCGCGAACCCTTGCGCTTTCCATCCATCCTCGCTGCGAGCGAGGACGATCCCTACGCCACCTTCGGCCAGTCTCGCAAAATGGCCCGGCTATGGGGAAGCCGTCTCGTCAACGCGGGGTGGCTGGGGCACATCAACGCGGATTCGAACATCGGCGCCTGGCCCTTCGGGCGCTATCTGCTCGAGCAACTGGTGCTCAATCTTTCCTGGCCCACGATCCCTTCGCTTCCCCAAGGCAAGGATCTGCCGAAGCGCGGAACCGATCTGCGGATAGGTCTGGAATGAGAGTGCACGAATAAAGGCAAAGGTCGGACTGGGATCAGCTCCCTCGTCCCGGTGGAACGTGTGAAGGCTCGGTGCCATCCGGCGCGCTGAGAGTCGAGAAGCTCTCAGCGTTTTCGTCTGGGGACGCGAGGGGCGTCCCGTCGTTCGTCGTGCCTGCGTAGGTGGCGGAGAGTTGGCGGTATTGCCGGGAGCCGAACGCGATCAGCGTCATCACGATGCCGAGCACGCCGGTGGCGCTGAATACGAGGGCCATGCCGCGCTCCGGCCCCGTGCCGTACCAATCGCCGATCGCCTCGGCGCCTGCGCCCGTGGTCATGAACGGGATCGCCAGGAACTGGGTGAGCGGGCCGATCAGGAAGGCGGTCAGCGGCGCGGCCGATTGCTCCACCGACTGCGCGAAGCCGAATACCCGCCCCTGCCGCTCGTAAGGCACGACCTTCTGCAGGGTGGTATGTTCGGCGGCCTCCGCATAGGGGCCGAGGAACAGCCAGATCACGCAGCCCACCGCCAGCAGCACGATCGAGGACTGGATCGTGAATACGCTCGCCACCGTCCAGACCATCAGATTGACCAGTAGCAAGGTGCGCAGCGGGTTCTTTCCGAGCCCGGTCCTCGCGATGGTCAGGCCGCTGACGATGAACGAGCACGAGGCGACCGCCCACAGGATGCCCCAGGCCTGCACGTCCATCAGCGACAGGCCGTAGGCGTCCATCAGCGCCATGAACACGCCGCCGAGGAAGTTGTTGAAGGTGGCGAAGAAGATCAGCGCGAAGAGCCCCGGCACCGCGGCGACGACGCTGATCGTGCCCTTGAGGTCCACGTGCTTGCGCCCGCCCGGCGCGGAGGAGGCTGGCTCCGGATCGTCGATGCGTACGGTCAGAAGGTGCAGGAAAACCAGCGCCGTGAACGCGATCGCCAGAACCAGCGTGCCGCGAATCCCGTCCCAGGCGACGAGAAAGCCGCTGATGCCGGACGTCAGCAGGAATCCGATCCCGGTCACCATGCCGACCAGCCCGTTGGCCTTGTCCCGCCTGTCCTCCTCCACCAGCGCAGTGACCAGCGTCGGCAGCGCGATCATGCGGATGTTTCCGCAGATCACGGCCAGCATCACGAGAAGGATGAACCCCCAGAGCGGAGCGTCGTCGACCCGCGCCAGCGCGCCTTCCGGCGCCAGCAGATAGGCGGCCAGCGAGCCGGCGTAGAGAACGAAGGAGCCTGCGCTGGAAGCGAGCATGATCCGCTTCTTGCGGTGATGATCCACCAGGCTGCCGAACCAGATCGCGAAGCCGGCGGTGAACACCAGGTAGATGCCGCCGATCATGCCGGTGACGAACACCGAGCGCGTTTCGAGGAACGCCCAGAACACCAGAGCGAACCAGACCGTGAAATTGATCACGTTCTGCACCAGGTTGTTGGCGAGAATCAGATGGAATGGATCGGGCCGAAGCATCGCTCGCCTATCCTTCGCCCCGAGCGTCGGCGCAAGCGATCGATGTTTGTTAGAGGTCTTACGCGCCCGGCCCTCAGCGCGTCACGTGTCCCGTCCGTACACGTCGTCGAGCAGCGCCAGACCGTTCTTGGCGCTCGTAGCGGTCAGATAGGTCAGGTAGACCGGAACCGGCGCGGCCAGCGGGACGGGCTGCTCGGGTTCGTCCCCGTCGGCTTTCAGGCGCTTGCCCAGCATCCACCGGCCAAGCTCGTCCGCCTTCTCCAGCCGGATGCACCCGTTGCTGAGATGGCGATCGTTCCGGCGAAGCAAGTCCCGCGCCGGGGTATCGTGGAGATAGATGCCCTCGTCGTTCGGGAACAGGAACTTGACCTTGCCCATCGAATTCCACGGCCCCGGCAATTCCCTAACCCGCAGAAGCTGGTAACCGCCGGCCACCGCGTGCCAGTCGACCGTCTCGGGATCGACGACCTGAGCATCCGGTCCCCAGTCCGAGAGCACTTCCATATGCATGGACTTGAGCGAGCGGCCGGCCAGAACCTTCCGCGCCACGTTGTCGCGCGCGAGGTAGTCGGGGACGTTCCAGTAGGGATTGAGAATCGCGTAGTTGATGTACCCGGCAAGCATCGGCGTCTGGGTTTCGGGCGCGCCGACGACCACCCGCATCGAGCCGACCTCCCTGCCGTTCTGGTAATACCAGAGCCGGGCGGATGCAGCGTCGACGACGATATGGCGCACGTCCGCCGAGGGCAGGACGCGCGCGCGCTCCAGGTTTATGCGCAGGGTGTCGATAATGCGCCCGCTCGACCCGCTCGCGTGCGCAGTGCGCAGCAATTCGCGCATGCGCAGGTAGTGCGGGCTCATCCAGGCCATGCCCGCCAGATAGCTGCTGAAATCCTTTCTCGCCGCGACCTTCAGGATCGCATCGTCGTCTAGCTCCGGCGGCTTCAGGCCGTCGCCCACGAACGTCATCCCGACGTCGCGTGTCTCGCGCATGTCGTGAATGTAGCGGACCAGGGCTTTCGACAGCGCCACTTCGGCGGCGGCGAGTTCCTCCATATCGCCGGCGTCGGCGCGGGCGATGTCTTCCCGCAATTCGTGGGGATCGTATCGGGCAGCTTTCAGACCGTCCAGATCGGCGTCGTCGAGATAGCGCAGGAGTACCTGCGCATCGCGGCCGATCAGGCCGTTCTCGATCCAGAGCGGGCGGTAGTCGCGCGCCCGATAGAACTTCTTGATCTTTCCGCCAGCCGCGTCTGCGATGGCATCGGCCAGCAACGCGCCTTGGGACAGTGCCGGTTGGGCTGCCGGGGCGGCTGCATGCGCAGGAGCGGATCCGAAGGCGACCATGGCCACGCTGAGCAACGCGGCCGGCGTGAAGCCACGGACGAACTGGCGGAAAGTCATTACGTTTCGGTTCTATCCTTACCCGCGTTCACCGGTCGAGCTCGGCGGCGGAGGCGGTGGGGGCGGCGGCGGGACGTAGTTGGGGTGATAGACCCCGTCCGCCGTGTAGTAGCCATCGATAATGCCGTCGCCGTCCCGGTCGGCGGCTACCGAACCGGCAACCGCGCCCGGCGGCAGCGGCGGTGGTGGTGGCGGCGCGGGGGGCTCTTCGGTCGCACAACCGGCGAGGACAATGGCGCCCATCGCAGCGAGAACGATATTCGTGCGTCTCATCGGAATTCCTCTCAACCTTGTATCGGAACAAGCGAGCAATCCGGCGTTCCGGTGTGCATTCAACACACGTCCGCCGTTCCAGTTCCGCTTCGACGCACGGTCGGGGCAGTTCAGCGTGCGGGTCTAAGGGACCGCGATGGCGGATGGTTGCCGGGGCAGCGAACTCGAGCGCGGCACGTTCGCACCCTTGGAAGGCATCTTTTCCGGTCAGCGGCCTCAGTTGGGCAGGCGCGCTCGGAGGCGTTGCAGCTCCTGCTGCGGCACGGGTTTCAGCGCACGAGCGGGCTCGCCCTCGCGAAGGCGCTCACGATCCTTCTCCGAAGGTTCGACGCGGCGCACGCGCACGGGAGCAATCCCCCGCGCCTTGATGCCCAATTCCTCGGCCGCACCCCGTGACAAGTCGATGATGCGATTGCCGCGGCTGAATGGCCCCCGGTCGTTGACCCGCACGATGATCCGGCGGCCCGTGTCGAGCGCCGTGACCTCGACGTAGGTCGGGAGGGGGAGCGTGGTGTGGGCACCGGTGATCCAGTCGGGACGGAAGCGCTCGCCATTGGCCGTGCGATTGCCGGACTCGCTGCCGTACCAGCTCGCGTAGCCCAGTGCATCGTAGCCAGGCGCGGCGGCCGGCGTGTAAGTCGTGCCGCGTATCGTGTAGGGCTGGCCGATCCTAACCGGACTGTCGCTCACCGGCCTGTAATTGCCCCCGGCGCAGGCCGAGAGCGCCAGAGCCGCGGCGGCCGCGCCCATGATCCGTATTGCTGCAAGTCTCCCCATCCGTCTGCTCGTAGTTGCAGAGGGCGCCGGGATAAAGTCAGAAGCTGAATGGGGGTACCTCGACGCGCTCGCCGAGAAGGAAGGCGTCGGCGACGAGTTGCAGGGGCGCGAGGTCGACGTCGCTGGCGCTTGCCCGAACGAGCGAGGCGAAGCGGCGATAGAGACGCGGATACTCCTCGTCGGTCCCGGCCGAAATTTCGGCGCCGTCGATCGCGAGCCGTTGGCCGCCGTCGGAAAGAACCAGGCGGCCGGAATCGGTTTCCAGCACGATGTCCCACGATTGCGGGCCGGTCTGCAGGAAGTCGAACGCGGCCTCGGCCGCCGCTTCGCCGCTGCGAAGCGAAAGCTGCGCGGCGATCGGCGCCTGGCGATTGGCCGGAAATTCGAGCCGTGCCGACTGGAGCAGCAGGGGGTCCGCAAGGATCGCCGTCACGATCGACAGGGCGTTGATGCCCGGGTCGAACACGCCGAGCCCGCCGGGCTGGAGAATCCATTCCTGACCCGGATGCCAGACGCGGATGTCTTCCCGCCAGTCGATCCGGGCGGAACGCAGGGTCTTGCCCGCCAGCCAGTCGCGCGCGGCGTCGACCGAGGCGGCCTCGCGCGAATGCCATGTGGTGAAGAGCGTCACACCGGCTGCCCTCGCGCGGGCGGCGAGGTCCGCCACCTCGCTCACGGTCGCGGCCGGCGGCTTTTCCAGCATGACGTGGAGCCCCGCGTCGAGCGCGGCGCCGGCGATCGCGTGGCGGCCCTGCGGCGGCGTGGCGAGGGACACCGCGTCCACGTCGAGCCCGCTCTCGAGAAGGTCGCCGATGTCGGTGAAGCAGGGGAGGTTCTCAATTCCGCCGCTTCTGCTAACGGCTGCCACCAGTTCGAACGACTTGTCGGACTGTAGCGCTGGAATATGCTGGTCCTGCGCAATCTTGCCGATGCCGACGAGCGCCAGCCGTATGGGCGTTGCGCCATGGCCGTCGTGTTGCATCGGTTCTTCCCTTCCCTGATTTATCGGATATATACGCTTTATAAATTCAAACCGGCTTGGTAATCAACCCGGATGCATAGCGGCTGGCGTATCCGACGTGGCCGATCGATTGGAGGGGGAATGACCTGGCTCGGACTCGGATTTCAGCGGACGGCGTCGCAATGAGCACAGGTGAGGATCGCCCGCGCCTTCGTTCCCGCGCATGGTTCGACAACCCGGATAACCCCGACATGACGGCGCTCTATGTCGAGCGCTATCTGAACTATGGGCTTTCGCTGGAAGAACTGCAGTCGGATCGACCGATCATCGGCATTGCCCAGACGGGCAGCGATCTGACGCCGTGCAATCGGCATCACGTCGTGCTGGCGGAGCGGGTGAAGGACGGTATCCGCGATGCCGGCGGCATCCCGCTGGAGTTTCCGATCCATCCCATCCAGGAAACCGGCAAGCGCCCGACCGCGGGGCTCGATCGCAACCTGGCCTATCTCAGCCTCGTCGAGGTTCTTCACGGCTATCCGATCGACGGGGTCGTGCTCACGATCGGCTGCGACAAGACGACGCCTGCCTGCCTGATGGCCGCCGCCACCGTGGACATCCCGGCGATCGCGCTCTCGGTCGGGCCGATGCTCAACGGCTGGCATGATGGCGAGCGGACCGGTTCGGGCACGATCATCTGGAAGGCGCGCAAGATGCTCGCCGCGGGCGAGATCGACTACAAGGGTTTCATCGAGCTGGTCGCGTCGTCCGCCCCGTCGACCGGTTTCTGCAATACGATGGGCACGGCGACGACGATGAACTCGCTGACCGAAGCGCTGGGAATGTCGCTCCCCGGCTCGGCCGCGATCCCTGCGCCCTACCGGGATCGGCAGCAGTGCGCCTGGGAAACGGGGCGGCGCGCGGTCGAAATGGTCGCTGCGGACCGCAAGCCGTCGGACATCCTGACGCGCGAGGCCTTCCTCAACGCCATCCGGGTGAACTCCGCGCTGGGCGGATCGACCAATGCGCCCATTCACCTGAACGCGATTGCCCGGCATATCGGGGTCGAGCTGTCGCTCGACGACTGGGAGCGGCACGGAGCGGAGGTGCCGCTGCTGGTCAATCTGCAGCCAGCGGGCGAGTACCTGGGCGAGGATTTCTACCGCGCGGGCGGTGTGCCGGCGGTGATCGGCGAACTGCTTCGGGCAGACCGCATCTTTGGCGAAGCGCTGACCGCGAACGGCCGCACGATCGCTGAGAACAACCGCGAGGCCGAGCCTGCGGACGAGCGGGTCATCCGCCGTTTTGCCGCGCCGCTCAAGCCGGCCGCCGGCCTCACGGTGCTGCGCGGCAACCTGTTCGATACCGCGGTGATGAAGACCAGCGTCATCTCCGAATCGTTCCGGGCGCGCTATCTCTCCGACCCGGACGACCCGGACGCCTTCGAGGCGCGGGCGGTCGTCTTCGACGGGCCGGAGGACTATCATGCGAAGATCGACGATCCTGCGCTCGGCGTCGACGAACGGACGATCATGGTCATCCGCGGCACTGGCCCGATCGGCTTTCCCGGAGGGGCGGAGGTGGTGAACATGCGGCCGCCCGCGTCGCTGATCCGCGCCGGGGTGGAGGCGCTGCCGTGCATCGGCGACGGGCGCCAGTCCGGCACATCCGGATCGCCGTCGATCCTCAACGCCTCTCCCGAAGCGGCGGCGGGAGGCGGTATTGCGCTGCTCGAAACCGGCGACATCATCCGAGTCGATCTCAAGCGGCGCGAGGTGAACATGCTGGTCGACGATGTCGAGCTGACCCGCCGCCGGACCGCGCTGGAGGCGGCGGGCGGCTATGGCATCGCGGAATCGCAAACCCCCTGGCAGGAGATCCAGCGCGGGATCGTAGGCCAGTTCGACGGCGGCGCGGTGCTCGAACCTGCAGTCAAGTATCAGCGGATCGCGGCCAAGAGCATGCCGCGCGACAGCCATTGACCCGCGTTCGCGTCATCGATCGCGCGCGCCGCGACCAGCTTGGGGAAGGGCCGCTGTGGTCCCCCGGGACAAATTCGCTGTTCTGGGTCGACATCCTGGGGCGGCGGCTCAACCGGTTGTCGCTGGATGGCGGTGCGGTGGAGGAATGGGCCGTTCCTGAAATGATCGGCTGGGTGATCGAGCGGCGCGAACGGCCCGGCTTCATCGCGGGGCTGCAGAGCGGGTTCGCCGAGCTCTTGCTGGAGCCCTTGCGGATCGAGCCCATCGCCGATCCCGAGCCTGATATGCCCGGCAATCGGATGAATGACGCGAAAGCCGACGCTGACGGGAGAATCTGGGCGGGGACCATGCCCGTTACCGCCGACCGGCCGGACGGCGCGTTCTACCGGTTCGATCCGGACCGCAGCGTGACCCGGGTCGACAGCGGATACCGCATCGCCAACGGCCCCGCGATCGCGCCGGAGGGCGACTGGATCTACCACACCGACAGCGGACTGGGCCTGATCTATCGTTTCCCCATCGCCGATGGCGCGCTGGGGCAGCGGGAGCTATTCGTCGAGTTCGAGAGCGGGTGGGGAACACCCGACGGCATGACCTTCGACAGCGACGGCGGCCTCTGGGTCGCATGCTGGGGCGCCTCGCGGGTTTTGCGCTTCTCGCCCGATGGCCGGCCGGACGAGGCGGTCGAACTGCCCGCATCGCAGATCACGAGCTGTGCCTTCGCCGGCCATGGCCTGGACCGAATGTTCGTGACCTCCGCTGCCGACGGGGTAACGGAAGAGCACGGCGGCGCCTTGTTCGAAGTCGAAACCGGACGGCGCGGCTTCGCGCCCTGCAAGTATGCAGGCTAGAGTATTTATCATATTAAACTGCTTTACTCGATAGAGAGCCGTGGTTACGACTCGCATCAGGAGGGAGAAGATGATGCTTAAGGCAAAGGCGGCCGCGCTCGCGGCGGCGGCGATCGCGATGGGCATGCCGGGCGCGGCGCTCGCCGCGACGGCATCGCAGGAAAGCTTCGGCACGCTGCCCGACGGGCGCCAGGTCACGGCGGTGACCTTGTCGAACGGGCAGGGCGTGTCGGCGACCGTGATCAATCTCGGCGCGACGCTCCAGTCGCTGATCATGCCCGACCGCAACGGCGAGAAGGCGGACGTCCAGCTCGGCTATCCCACACTCGAAGGCTATCTGGCCAAGCCGGAATACTTCGGTGCGACCGTCGGCCGGTTCGCCAACCGGATCGCCAAGGGGCGGTTCACGCTCGACGGAAAGACCTACGAGACGCCGGTCAACAACGGCCCCAACTCGCTGCACGGCGGTACAGCCGGTTTCGACAAGGTGCTGTGGGAGGTCGTGTCGGTCGAAGACGGGCCGACGGCGAAAGTCACCATGCGCTACGTCAGCCCGGACGGCGATCAGGGCTACCCGGGCGAACTGACGGTGTTCGCGATCTACTCGCTCGACGAAGCGAACGCGCTGACGATCGAGTATCGCGCGACCACCGACGAGCCGACGGTCGTCAACATCAGCAATCATGCCTACTGGAACCTGCTCGGCGAAGGTGCGGGCAGCGCCATGGGTCATGTGCTCACCATTCCGGCGGATCACTATACTCCGGTCGACGAGACGCTGATCCCGACGGGCGAGTTCCGTCCGGTCGAAGGCACGGTGTTCGATTTCCGCCAGCCGCATGCGGTGGGCGAGCGTGTCCGCGATGCCAGTGACGACCAGATCGTCTACGGGCGCGGCTACGATCACAACTTCGTCATCGCGAAGACCGTCTCGGCCGACCTGCGCCTGATGGCGCGCGTGGAGGAGCCGGTTTCGGGCCGTGGCTTCGAGCTCTGGTCCAACCAGCCGGGGCTGCAGTTCTATTCGGGCAACTTCTTCGACGGCACGATCGCGGGCAAGTCGAAGGGCATCTACCGCCAGGGCGACGCCATCGTGCTCGAGCCGCAGCTCTTCCCCGACACGCCCAACCAGCCGACGTTCGGCTCCGGGCGGCTGGAGCCGGGTGAGACCTATCGCAACGTCATGATTTACCGCCTGTCGAGCGGACAGGCCAAGGCGGCGCGCTGACACGCGGGCGCCGCACAGAATAGTACGGGAGATTTCAATGAAGCGTTCGATGACCCTGTTCTTCGCGGCCGTCTCGGTCGCCGCGATGACGGCGCCTGCGGAGGCGCGCGAGATGTGGACCAAGCAGGAGGCGAACGACTGGTACGAAGAGCAGCCGTGGCTCGTTGGCGCGAACTACAATCCGGCGACCGCGATCAACCAGCTCGACATGTGGCAGGCCGAAACCTTCGATCCCGCGACGATCGACAAGGAGCTCGGCTGGGCGGCGGATCTCGGCATGAACACCATGCGGGTCTACCTCCACAACCTGCTGTGGGAGAACGATCCCGAAGGGCTCAAGCAGCGGATGGACCAGTTCCTGACCATCGCGGCCAAGCACGGCATCCGGCCGATGTTCGTGCTGTTCGACAGTTGCTGGGATCCCCATCCGGTCGCCGGTGCGCAGCACCCGCCGATCCCCGGCGTTCACAACTCGGGCTGGGTCCAAGCGCCCGGCGCAGAGCGGCTCGCCGACAAGAGCCAGCATCACAAGCTGGAAGGCTACGTGAAGGACGTCGTCGGGCATTTCGCCAACGACGACCGCATCCTAGCATGGGACGTCTGGAACGAGCCGAACAACGCAGGCGGCGGCAACTACGAACCCACGCCGAACAAGAAGGAAATGGTTGCAGGGCTTCTCGACGACGTGTTCGAGTGGGCGCGCAGTGCCGATCCCACCCAGCCGCTGACCAGCGGCCTGTGGATCGGTGAGGATTGGCACCGGGTGGAGAAGCGGGACGCGGTCGAGAAGATCCAGCTCGCCCAATCCGACGTGATGAGCTTCCACGACTACAACTGGCCTGAACAGTTCGAGCAGCGGGCGCAGCAGATGCTGAGCTACGGCCGGCCGGTCCTGTGCACCGAGTACATGGCACGCGGCAACGGCTCGACCTTCGACGGCTCGCTGCCGATCGCCAAGCGTCTCAACATCGCGATGTACAACTGGGGCTTCGTCGATGGGGAATCGCAGACGCGCCTGCCCTGGGATAGCTGGAAGAAGCCGTACACTTTCGACGAGCCGACGGTCTGGTTCCACGACGTGCTTCACACTGACGGCACGCCTTATCGGCAGGCCGAGGTCGATCTGATCAAGCGCCTGGCTTCGGCGCCCAAGGGCGTCGTGCCTCCGACTCCGCCGCAGCCGGCGATCGGCGCCGCCGACTGACATCGAATCAAGGCGGCGGGCGCGGGTAACCTGCGTCCGCCGTCAATTATCCTACAAATACTACTTGTAGGACTATTACAGCCGGGTTACGAATGGCGGAACCGGAATACCGGCGTTCCGCCGCGCGGCATGGGGAGGTACATGATGAACTGGTCCAAGGGCTTTATCCGTTCGGCGTCGCTGCTCGCCATTGCATGGTCGGGCGCAGCGTACGCACAAGACGCAGCAGAACCTCAGGCGGAGGTCGACGCCTCGGCCGGCCTCCCGACCGAAGAGGGCGGCGATCTCATCGTCGTCACCGGCATTCGCGCCAGTCTCAGCCAGGCGGCGGAGATCAAGCGCAACTCGGACATGGTGGTGGATTCCATCGTGGCCGAGGACATCGGCAAGTTTCCCGACACCACCACCGCCGCGGCGCTTCAGCGCGTGCCCGGCGTGCAGGTGGTCAACGGCTTCAACAACGAAATCGTCAACCCGCTGATCCGCGGCATCGGCGACATCATCACCACGCTCGACGGGCGCGAGATCTTCACCGGCGTCGGACGCGGCTTTGCCTTCCAGGACCTGCCGGCCGAAGCGCTCGCGCGGGCGGATGTCTACAAGTCCAATTCGGCCGAGAAGATCGAAGGCGGTATCGCGGGCAATATCGACCTGCGGCTGCGCAAGCCCTTCGATCTCGACGACGGCCTGACGGTCAGCGCGCTCGGTCGCGCGACCTATGGCGAGAACGCCGACAAGGTGAGCTACAACGGCGGCATCCTGATCGGCGGCCGCTGGGATGCGGGTGACGGCGAGATGGGCGCGCTCGTCAACCTGTCCTACTCCGACAACGCCTTCAACCGGCCGATCTCGTTCAACTGCGATCCGCGTTCGGGTTCCAACGGCCCTCCGGGCGCTGACGGCGTGGTCCTGCCGACCTGCGTCGGCGGACTGACCGACACCGGCTCGTATCAGCGGCCCCAGGTCAATGCGGCGTTTCAGTGGCGTCCGAACGACACCGTCGAATTCTATCTCGACGGCCTCTACACGGGCTACCGCGCGAAATTCGGCACGTACTTCATCTTCTCCGACATTTTCGCGGCTGAGAGCATCAGCAACGTCGAGGCGACCGACCTGTGCTTCCAGGCGCCGGTCAGCCCGGCCGGCTTCCGCGATCCCAACTCGGCCGATATCCAGGATCTGTGCATCGGCAGCTCGGCGACGTTCAACAACGTGCCCGGCAACACCAGCACCCAGGCGAAGCGCGACAAGACCGACCAGTACCTGTTCGGCGGCGGCGTCAAGATCACCGACGGCCCGTGGAATCTGCGGCTCGACATCTCGCGCTTCCAGAGCAAGACCAACAACCGGACGACGATCGTCGACATCGGCAAGCGGATCGAGCAGGTCAACGTCGACATCAACGACGACCGGCACGGCACGACCGAGATGGTCGGCAATCCCGTCGGCGATCCGAACGGCTTCATGTTCATCAACAGCCTGTTCCAGGACTATCGGCGCGCCGACAGCACGATCACGCAGGCGATGTTCGACGGCACCTACGACGTCGGTTCGTTCCTCGACGAGGTCCAGTTCGGCGTGCGCTACGCGGATCGCAACGCGACCTTCCGCGGCAATCTGGCGGGCGGGCCGCCGGCAGCGAACATGGACGACCGGCTGGTCGCGAACTCGGGCCTGCCTGCGGGCTTCCTGATCGAATCGCCGGCGACGATCCCGGTCATCAACGGTGGCCAGCACTGGATCACGCCCGATCCCGACTTCCTGCGGGACCAGACCGACGTGCTGCGCGCGCTCTACGGATCGCCCGCGGGTGACCCGGAGGACAGCCCGACGCGCAGCTTCGACGCGGACGAATCGACCATGGCGCTCTACCTGCAGGGCCGGTACGCGTTCGACGTCGGGACCATTCCGGTCGACGGTCTGATCGGTGGCCGCTACGTCATCACGGACCGCACGATCGAGGGCACCGGCGTGGTGACCGAGAGCGGCGTCGGCGTGCTTACGCCGGTGAAGGCGAGCTCCTCGAGCAAGAAGTTCCTGCCCAACGCGAGCATCCGCGTCCAGCTGACGCCGGAGCTTCAGTTCCGCGCCAGCTACGGCAAGACGATCTCGCAGCCGCTGTTCACCGATCTCAATCCGGGTCTGACCTACTCGGTCCCCTCGAACGCGAACATCCGTCCGAGCGGCACGGGCGGCAACCCGAACCTGCGGCCGCAGGTGGCGGAATCCTACGACGCAACGCTGGAGTATTACTTCGGCCGCGGCTCGTACATCGCCGCCGGCGTCTACTACCGCGACATCAAGGACCGCGTGGCCCGGAACGTCGCCGAAGAGGTGATCGACGGCATCACCTACAACATCAATCGCCCGCGCAACCTCGGCTCGTCCAGGCTGCAGGGCTTCGAAGTGGGCGGCCAGTACTTCTTCGATTTCCTGCCGGAAGGACTCGACGGTTTCGGCCTCTTCGCGAACTACACTTATGCCGATACCGAGGTTCTGACAGAAGGCGACCTGCTCCAGGGCGAGGCGCTGGGCGGGGTGTCGAAGCACGCCTACAACGTCGGCGCACTTTACGAGAAGTACGGTCTCCACGCCCGCGTCGCCTACAACTGGCGCGACCGCTACTACGACGGCACGTTCACGCAGCTCCTGGTTCCGGAGCAGCAGATCTATTTCAACTACGTGCGTCCGAACGGCCGTCTCGACTTTTCGATCGGTTACGACGTGACGGAGAACATCACGGTCAATTTCGAAGGGGTGAACGTGCTGAAGGGCAAGTATCTCAGCTACTTCGACATTCCGCGGTATCCGCACGACATCCGGATCGACGACACCTTCTACGGGGCCAGCGTCCGAGTGAAGTTCTGACGCGGCGGCCCGCCACTCTCCTGAAGCGCCGCCGGACTTTCCGGCGGCATCCCTTCCTCTCCCTTGGGCGGCCGCCGTGCCGCCCATTTCTTTGCCTGAAGGATCGCCCATGTCCGACCCGAAGAAGCGCCGCGTCCGCTGGCTGACCATGGCCGCCTGCGGGCTGCTCGCGGCCTGCACGGCCGCCACCCCGCGCACGTTCACCAACCCCCTCCTGCCGTCCGGCCCCGATCCTTGGGTGACCGAGCACGAGGGCGTGTTCTACTACATGCACACCAGCGGGGACCGGCTGGAGATGCGCAAGACGCGTGACATGGCCCAGCTCGCCGACGCATCGCCCACGGTGATCTGGCGCCCGCCGGCGACCGGCCCCAACGCGGTTTCGATCTGGGCGCCGGAGCTGCACCGGATCGACGGCAAGTGGTACGTCTACTACACCGCGGCGGCGAGCGGGCAGGACAACGACGCGCATCGCGGCGTGTTCGTGCTGGAGAACGGCGCGGAGGATCCGACCACCGGCACCTGGGTCGACCGGGGCCGTGTCAACACCCGCTACAGCGGCATCGACGGCACGACCTTCGTGTACGAAGGTGCTCGCTACTTCGTCTATTCGCCCTACGTGGGACCCGACAGCGTGCTCGCGATCGCGCGCATGGCGAACCCGTGGACGCTGGAGGGCAAGGAAGCGATCATCGCCCGCCCGGAACACGCCTGGGAGAAGCAGGGCGGACGGCAGATCCTCGAAGGTCCCGAATTCCTGCTCGGCCCCGAGGGCGACCTGTTCCTCAGCTATTCGGCGAGCGCATGCTGGTCCGACAACTATGCGCTCGGCCTGCTTTCGGCGCCCGCGGGAAGCGACCCGCTGGATCCCGACGCCTGGACCAAGTCGCCGGAACCGGTCTTCCACAAGTCACCGGAGAACGGCGTCTATGCGCCGGGGCACAACGGCTTCTTCACCGCCGCGAACGGCCGCGAGAACTGGATCATCTATCACGCCAATCCCGGGCCCGACATGCAATGCACCAGCAAGCGCTCGCCGCGGATCCAGCGGTTCGAATGGGACGGCGAGGGTGCGCCCGTGTTCGGCGAACCGGTCGCCGGCGATACGCCGCTCCCCGCGCCCGGCACGGGCGGGTGAGCGGACGCGGCTGATCAGTCGGCCGGCCGCTCCGGCTCGTCGTCGGCCGTTTCGATGAGGTCGAGCACGTCGCCGATCAGCCGCTTCATCGCCTTGCGCGCGGCGTCGGGCTTGCGCGCCGCGATCGCGTCGCGCACGGCGGCGTGATCGTCGACGCTGGCGGAGCGGCCCTTGATCCGGTTGGTGAAGCGGATCGAGGTCCTGAGCGCCGTCGACACCACATCGCGGAACTGCGCGTAGAACGGGTTGGCCGAGGCGCGCAGCACGGCGACGTGGAAGGCGATGTCGGCATCGAGCGTATCGTCGTTCCCCTGCTCGGCCGCGCGCATGCGCTTGAGCCCGGCATCGATCGCCTCGAGATCGGACGGCTGGGCATAAGTGGCCGCGAGGGCAGCGGCTTCGGGCTCGATCGCGACGCGGAGCTGGTTGAAGTGACGCAGCAGCTCGACCGAGAACTTGCGCTCGAGCAGCCAGCGCAGCACGTCGGTGTCGAACAGGTTCCACGATGTGGCCGGCTGGATGATCGTGCCTTGCCGCGGGCGCGCGCTCAGCAGCCCCTTGGCCGTCAGCATCTTCACCGCCTCGCGCGTGACCGAACGGCTGACGCCGTATTCCTTGGCCAGTTCGGCCTCGGTCGGGAAGACGCGGTCCTGATAGCTGCCGATGACGATCGCGCGCCCGAGCGTGTCGAGCATACCGTAGGTAAGATTGCGGCCAAGCTGCGTTCGCACTTCTGCCGGGTCCATCGCCGTCATCAGGCTGCTATCCTCCCTGTGATGTCCCCGTCCATTGCATCGCATATAAGCGGGCAACAGGCCGCTGGACAAGTCCTATAGATCATATAAATAGACCACCTGCTGCTTCGCGCATTATCGTATGGGCACGGCAGAAGACAAGAGTCCGGGACGGGAGGCGAGTTTGGATCTAGCAGCCATCGATGCGATCGTGGTGGTCATCTACGCGATCGGCATTTTCGGTCTGGCGCAGTGGGTGTCGCGCGAGAAGGGCGGGCACGCCAAGAACAGCTCCGACTATTTCCTCGCCTCCAAGGATCTGCCCTGGTGGGCGATCGGCGCCTCGCTGATCGCGGCCAATATCTCGGCCGAGCAGATCGTCGGCATGTCCGGCGCCGGCTACCGGCTCGGGCTCGCGATCGCGTCCTACGAGTGGATGGCGGCGCTGACGCTGCTTATCGTCGGCAAGTACTTCCTGCCGATCTTCCTCAAGAACGAAATCTACACGATGCCGCAGTTCCTGGAGCAGCGGTACGGCCCCACCATTCGCACGCTGATGGCGATCTTCTGGCTCGCGCTCTACATCTTCGTGAACCTCACTTCGATCGTCTGGCTCGGTTCGATCGCGGTCAACAAGGTCGCGGGCGTCGATCAGGACGTCGCGCTCTACGCGCTGGGCGGCTTTGCGCTGCTCTACCAGCTCTACGGAGGCCTCAAGGCGGTGGCGCTGACCGACATCGTCCAGGTGACGCTGCTGGTGCTCGGCGGGCTCATCATCTCCGGCCTGACGCTCAACGAAGTCGGCGGCGGGCAGGGCGTGTGGGCCGGGTTCACGACCTTGCTCGACCAGGCGCCGGAGAAGTTCAACATGATCCTCGAGCCCGGTGAACTGGGCTATCAGGAACTGCCGGGGATCGCCGTGCTCGTCGGCGGCATGTGGATCGCCAACCTCAGCTACTGGGGCTTCAACCAGTACATCATCCAGCGCGCGCTCGCCGCCCGCAGCCTGGGCGAAGCGCAGAAGGGCGTCGTGTTCGCCGCCTTCCTCAAGCTGCTGATGCCGGCGGTGGTCGTCCTGCCGGGTCTCGCCGCGGTGATCCTCGCCCCCGGGCTCGATCCGGCGGACGAGGCCTATCCGACGATGATGCGCTACCTGCCGCCGGGCCTGCTCGGCCTGGTGTTCGCCGCGCTCATGGCCGCCGTCGTCGCCTCGACCGCGTCCAAGATCAACTCGATCGCGACGATCTTCACGCTCGACCTCTATGCCAAGTACCGCCGCGTCGCGACGCGCGCGGAGGACGAGGAGCGCGTGGCCGGCGATCCCGATGCGGCCGGGCACGCGCCCTATCCGCCGGCCGAGGACGAGAGCCTGCGTGCCGCGAACGAGAAGCATCTCGTTTTCGTCGGCCGCCTCGCCGCCGCTGCGGCCACGGTGATCGCGCTCCTGACGGCGCGCCCGCTGCTCGGCGGATCGGACCAGGCGTTCCAGTTCATCCAGGAATTCTCGGGCTTCTTCACGCCCGGGATCACCGTGATCTTCCTGCTCGGCCTGTTCTGGAAGCGAGCGAGCGAGGCCGGCGCCATCGCCGCGGCGATCGCATCGGTGGTGCTTTCCTATGCGTTCAAGGAGTTCATGCCGGACTTCCCGTTCATGAACCGGATGGGCCTGGTGTTCGTGATCGCGCTCGCACTGGCGGTGGTTCTCTCCCTCGCCATGCCGAGCGCCGCCGGACGCGACCGGATCACAACGACGGGGATCAGCTATCGAACGACGGCCGGCTTCAACGCCGCCGCCTTCGGGGTGATCGCCATCCTCGTCGCGCTCTACGCGACCTGGTGGTGAGCGGCCGGCCATGAAGGGGCGTTTCCTCGCGGTCGACTGGGGCACTACCAACCGGCGCGTGTTCGTCGTCGGCGAGGACGGCACGGTGGAGCACACCGAGCGCGACGACCGGGGCGTGATCAAGATCGGGCGCGACGCCTTTGCAGGCGAGGCGGCGGCGATCCGGCAGCGGTTCGGCAATCTGCCGATCCTCTGCGCGGGCATGGCCGGCTCCGACCGGGGGTGGGTGGATGCCGGATACGTCCGGTGTCCCGCCCGGATCGGGGATCTGGCCGCGGCCGTCCGCTGGGTCGAGCCGGGCCGCACCGCGATCGTCCCCGGCCTCTCGTTCGAAGGGGAAGGCCGCGCCGACACCATGCGCGGGGAGGAAGTGCAGTTTCTCGGCGCCGTGGCGGCCGGGCAGGTGCCCTCGACAGCGGTCCTCGCGCAGCCTGGGACCCATTGCAAATGGGCCCACGTCGCCGACGGCGCGATCACCCGCTTCACCACCGCCATCACCGGTGAGATGTTCGCTCTCCTGAGGAACCACAGCCTGCTCGCCGGCCAGATCGACCGCGCGGCGGAAGACGATGCGGCGTTCCTCGCCGGCGTCGAACGGGCGCGCTCGCCCGACCTGCTCGCGCACTTGTTCGGCGTGCGGGCGGACGTGCTGCTGGGCCGGCGCCCGCGCGAGGAATCGGCCTCTTACGCCAGCGGCCTGCTGATCGGTGCGGACGTCGCCGCACATGCCGCCGGCGCCAGCCCCTTCGTCCTCGCCGGGCCAGAGCTCGGCCGGCTCTACGCGCGCGCGGTCGCCGCGTTCGGGGGCGAGGCCACGATCGTCGACAGCCATGCCGCCTTCGTCGCCGGCATCCGGCTAATATGGGATTTGGTAGAATGAGTGTGGATGCGAGATTCCGGAGCGCCTTTGCGCAATGCCCCCTCGTCGCGATCCTGCGCGGCGTCCGGCCCGACGAGGTCGAAGGCGTGGGCGAGGCTCTGGCGGAGGCGGGATTCACGCTGATCGAGGTCCCGCTCAACTCGCCCGATCCGTTCGACAGCATTGGCCGGCTGGCCCGCCAGCTCGAAGGCACGGCGATGGTGGGGGCGGGGACGGTGACCGACCCGGCGGAGGTCGCGAAAGTCCGCGATGTCGGCGGCGAACTGATAGTTTCCCCCAATACGGACGTTTCGGTGATCGCAGGCACGGTGAACGCGGGGCTGATCTCGATGCCCGGCTATTTCACGCCCAGCGAAGCCTTCGCGGCCGCTCGGGCCGGCGCGCATGCGCTGAAGCTGTTTCCTGCGGAGGCGGCCTCGCCCAAAGTGCTGAAGGCCCAGCGGGCGGTGCTGCCGCCGACGTTGCCGGTGCTGGTCGTGGGCGGCGTCACGCCCGAAGGAATGGACCCGTGGCGCGCGGCCGGCGCGGCCGGCTTCGGCATCGGGTCGGCGCTCTATGCGCCGGGCGTGACTCCGGCCGAGATTCGGGAACGCGCGACCCGCTTCGTCGCCGCCGCTAGCGCCGAGGGCGCGTCCTGATCGCAGACATGCTGGGTTGCCATTTATAAGATTAATGATACTCCTCTATTCCGAGGATGCGGCGATCTCGCATCGGCTCGGAATGTTTGGGAGGAGGCTGGCGTGACATCGATGGTGAAGGGGATACTGCGCGCGCTCGCGCCGATGCTGTTCGTGCTCGGCGCGGGGCAGGCGATGGCGCAGGCTGCGGAGGAGGCGAAACCTGCCGCGGAATCCGAAAAGGCCTATCTCTTCGCGCACATGATGAAGGGCGACTACGGCACGCTCTATTATTCGATCAGCACCGACGGGCTGCACTGGACCTTCCTCAACAAGGGGAAGCCGGTCTCGTCCGACTACCACGGCCACGCCTCGATCGCGCAGGGGCCCGACGGGCGCTACTACCTCGTCGGCAACAAGAGCGACGACGATCCGCTGATCCGCTTCTGGGTCTCCGACGATCTGATCCGCTGGGAACCGTTCGGCACGTACCAGCCCGATCTGGCGAAGGTGAAGAACCATCCGCACGCGCTCCAGCGGATCGGCGCGCCCAAGCTGTTCTTCGATAAGCCATCCGGCCAGTTCCTGCTGATGTGGCATACCCCGAACGTGCCCGGCAGCGACGAGGACCCGGAGCGTTACTGGGCGAGCCAGCGCACGCTCTACGCGCTCTCGAAGGATCTCAAGACCTTCACCGCGCCGCCGAAGCGGCTCTTCACCTGGGACATGGCGACGATCGACACGATCATGCAGCCCAACCCTGCCGGCGGCTATTGCGCGATCATCAAGGACGAGCGCTATCCCTCGTACAACTGGACCACAGGCAAGACGATCCGCATCACCTGCGGCCCCACGCTCACCGGCCCGTTCCCCGAGCCGGGCCCGCCGCTCAGCCCCAATTTCCGCGAGGCGCCGACGCTCATCCGCTCGCCCGACGGCGGGGACTGGTATCTCTATTACGAGCAATATGCGGGGACCAGCTACGGCCTCTCGATGGCGCCGCGGCTGGAAGGGCCGTGGTATCAGGTCTCGGGCAATTCGGGGATTCCCGAGTGGAACCGTTACGAGATGACGCCGGGCGCCCGGCACGGCTCGATGCTGCCGATCAGCCGTGCGCAGTACGACGCGCTGGTCAAGGCGTTCCCGAACTGAGGCGGGTCCCGGACGCCCGGCCGTCATGGTGATGGCACGCTCCCGATATGCGCGTTCGGTGCCCTTCGGTGCGCCGCTGTGCCTGATCGTGCCGTTGTTGGCGATCGGCGGGTGCAGCGATCCGGCGCCCGCCGACAGCGAGCCGCGGCCCGCTGCCGCTCCGGAGCGGACCTGCGCCACCCCGTCCGACGAACCCGTCAGTCTCCCCGGCGGCAGGTTCCTGATGGGGCAGGACGACGTCTATCCCGAAGAAGGGCCGGCGCGCGAAGTGACGGTCAGCGGCTTCCGCATCGATCGCCATGAAGTCACCAACCGCCAGTTCGCGGCATTCGTCGAGGCGACCGGCTACCGCACGATCGCCGAAGAACCGGTCGATCCTGCGCTGTTCGGCGTGCCTCTGGACCAGATTCCGCCGTACATGCTGAAGCCCGGATCGGCAGTGTTCACGCCGCCCGACAGCCCGTCGGCGCATTATGCCGACTGGTGGGAATATGTGCCGGGCGCGAACTGGCGCAAGCCCTACGGCCCCGCCGGGCCCGACTACCGCGCCGACGAGCCGGTGGTGCACCTCGCCTACGACGACATGGCGGCCTACGCCCACTGGCGCGGCGGCCGGCTGCCGACGGAGGCGGAATGGGAATATGCCGCCCGCGCGGGCGCGGCGCCGAGCACCGAGCAGCCGACGGAGGCGAACAGCTGGCAGGGCGCGTTCCCGGTCCAGAACTCGGGCGAGGACGGCTTCGACCGCATTGCGCCGGTCGGCTGCTACGCGCCCAACGCCCACGGCCTTCACGACATGGTCGGCAACGTGTGGGAGATGACGTCCGACTTCTACGCCCCGGGGCACGATCCGGATGCTCCCGCGGAGAACCCCCCGGGACCCAGTGAAAACGCCGCCTACGATCCGGTTCAGCCGGGGCTGAGGCCCCGCGTCATCAAGGGCGGCAGCTACCTCTGCGCGCCCAACTACTGCCGCCGTTACCGCCCCGCGGCCCGCACGGGCCGCGATCCGGGCATGGGCGCCTCCAACGTCGGCTTCCGCCTCGTCTACGACGAGCGCCGCTGAAACGGGAAAAAAGAGGGCGGCCGAGTTCTCGCTCGGCCGCCCCTCCGGTTCGCAAGGCAAGGACGGGTTAACGGGGGGACGCGTCACCTTGCGTTGCGGAGCTGGTCGCGCCTTCACTGGCAGTGGAGAGGGTGCCGGTGCCGGCGACCAGAGCGTCGCCGCTGGCGCTGAGGTCGGCCGCGGGGATGGTCGCGGTTCCGTCTGGCGTGGCGACGAGCGCCTGCTGCACGCGGCCCTGCTGGTCGGCGACGACTTCGCTGACCGTGCCGAGCTGCGCGCCCTCGGGCGTCACGACCGGCATGCCCGGGGCGACGGAGAACGCGCCGTCCGCTGCCGCGGCTGCGCTGCCGGCAGCAGCCAGCATGCCGGAGCCGAGACCGGCCGCGCCCGATCCGGCCGCCGAACCCGCGGCCGAGCCGTTGCCGCTGGCCGAGGCGGCGAGATCGCCCGCCGCGCTCGCCGCACCGGCCGCACTGCCGCGGACCGCGGCGACGCCTTCGCCGGCCGTGGCGACGCCCTGCGCGGCGAGGCCGCGAACCGCGTCGGTGCCCACGAGCTGCGCGTCGGCACCCACCGAGCCGGAAGCACTGCCCGAAGCGGAGGCGTTACCATTGGTCGAACCCGCCGGACCCTCAAGAAGCTGAGAGGCCGCACCATCGACGCTCGCGTCGAGCGAGCGGTCGACCGAGACCTCGCCGGAGCGATGGTCGACATGCTGCTCGCCGCGGGTCCGGGCATCGCCGCGCACGGTGCTGCGGGTGGTCGAGCGGATCGAATCGGTCGAAGTGCGCAGGGTCGAATTGATCGCGCCGTTCACCGTGCCGCCGAGGCCGCCGAGCGCGCCGCCGCTGCCGCCAAGGAGCTGTGCGTGCGCGGGCGCGGCGAACAGTGTGAGAGCCGAAGCTGCGAGAAGAAGGTTCTTCATGACATGTCCCTTTCTTTCCGGCGAACGCGGGAGGGGGGATGCGTTCGCTTGAAAGGGAAACGGACGCCCCGGGGCGCTTAATCCATCAGTCGCGAGATTTTTTCGGCACGCCCTCGCAGGAACCGCAGATCAGGCCGCGGCCATAAGTATCGTCCGGCCCCTCGCGCCCGAGGTCTTCGGCCTGCGCGTCGAGTGCCGCGCGCCAGGCGCGGCCTCGCCCGATCGCCAGCGCAGCCCGTGCTGCAACGAGCGGCGTTGCGAACGAGGTGCCGCGCAGGCGCACCCGGTCTCCCTCGGCATCGATGCCGTGAATGTCGGCGCCGGGCGCGGCATAGTCGAGATGGAGCGCACGGCCCGCCTCGATCAGCGCGCGGCGCTTGCCGTCGACCGCGGTCACTGCGACTACCCCGTCGTACGATGCGGGATAGGCGGGTGGGGCCGCCGGGCCGCCGTTGCCCACGGCTGCGACCACGACCACTCCCTTGCGCTGCGCGGCGCCGATCGCGCGTTCCAGAACCGGATTGCGCGGGCCGACCAGGCTGATCGTCACCACTTTCGAGCCCGCACCGACCAGCCAGCCGAGCCCCTTGGCCATGGCCAGCGCATTGCCCCCCGCGTCGTCGGTGCCGAAGACGTCGGCGACGCGGATCGGGCCGGCCCCGGCGTGGGCAAGCAGCGCGGCGATCGCGCTGCCGTGGTTGCTGGGGTAGGGCGCGCCCTTTGCGAAGCCGCGGACCGCGACGACCGGCGCAGCCTTGCCCGGCGCGCCGTCGATCATGCCGACCGGCGCTCCGCCGCTCGTCGCGGCCGCGGCGGCGATCGGAAGCGGCGGAGGGGGGACGGAACGGGTCGCGGCGCCCGACCGGAAGTGGAGATTGTCGGGTGCGACGCTCGCCTGCGGCATCAGCCGCGCCAGAGTGCCCTCGGCTTCGGCGAGGTCCATCCCCTCGGGCACCTGCAGTCGGACGACCGCGAAGCCGAGGCCTTCGATCTCTTCTCGCGAGAGGACGGCAAAGCCCGCCGCCTCGCCGGCCGCCAGCGCTTCGGCCGAGGCATCCATCACCAGGATCTCTCCCCGCCGCGCGGGTGCGCCGCGGGCGTCGCGCTCGATCACGTCGCGGTGCCGCCGGACGAGCCGGTCGATGGTCCGCAGCCGGTCGCGCGCGAGCTCCTCGACCGTGCCGCGGAGGTCGCGCGTCGTGCGGTCGAGCACGTCGGTTGTGGTGTCGAGCACTCCGCCGATGTCGGGCACCTGCACGCCCGGCAGCGCGATCTGTGCCGACAGGGGCGCGGCGATCAGGGCGCAGGCGGCGGAAATGAAGAAAATTCGGCGCATCGGCTGTCCCTTGTCTCGCGAAAGCGATTAAGCATGGATGAAACGCACCGGGTCGTCCGTTTAATCCGTGGAAGGCAGAGGCACTGAGCACGAAGTTCGAACAGGACTTGCTGGACCTGCTGCCCCGGCTGCGCCGTTTCGCCGCCGGGCTGGCGGGCAATCCTGCGGACGGCGACGACCTCTGCCAGATGTCGCTCGAACGCGCGCTCGCCAACCGGTCCAGGTGGCAGGAAGGTACGCGGCTCGACAGTTGGATGTACAGGATCATGCGCAACATCTGGATCGACGAGGGCCGCGCGGGGACCCGCCGCAGGCAGACCTTCGTGGACGAGGAAGCCGGTGCAAGGCAGGGCGGCGACGGCGCGCAGGAAGCCGCGGTCGAGCTGTCTTACGTCGACCGGGCGATGCAGAAACTGCCGCCCGACCAGCGCGAGGCGGTGCTGCTCGTGATGGTCGAAGGCTATGCCTACAAGGAAGCGGCGGAGATCGCCGGCTGCCCGGTCGGCACGCTCAACTCGCGCCTGGTGCGCGGGCGCGACGCGCTGATGGCGATGCTGGGAGAAACGCAATGACCGTGACACGGGAGGAACTGGCGGCTTTCGCAGACGGCGAACTGACCGGCGAACGCGCCGCGCGGGTCGCCGCTGCCGTCGCCGCCGATCCTGCGCTGGCGGGCGAGGTCGAGGCGCACCGCGCTCTCCGGGCGCGGCTGGCGGATCATTACGCGCCGGTGGCCGCGGCGCCCGTGCCCGATCGCCTCGCGGCCCTGCTGACCCGGCCGCGGGAGGCCGAAGTGGTCGACTTCGCCGAGGCGAAGGAACGCCGCGAGACGCGACGCACTATCCCGCGCTGGGGCTGGATCGTGGGACCGGCGCTGGCTGCCTCGCTCGCGCTGGTACTGCTCTTGCCGGGAAGCGGCGGCAACGGGGCGGGCTATGCCGATCCGCAGCTTGCCGCGGTGCTCGACAGTCGCCTCGTCGCCGAACAGGTGCCCGGTGCGGATACGCGCGTGCTGCTGAGTTTCCGCGCGCAGGGCGGCGAATTCTGCCGCGTCTTCAGCGGCGAAGGCGGCGGCGGGATCGCCTGCCGCGACGGGGACGGCTGGCGCCTGGAGGCCCTCGGCGAGGGCAGTGCCGGCGCTGCGACCGACTACCGCATGGCGGGCGCGAGCGACGCCGATCTTCTCGCCCGCGCGCAGGATATGGCACAAGGCCCGGCCCTCGATGCCGAAGCCGAAGCGGAGGCGAAAGCGAACGGCTGGCGCTAAGCCCCGCGGGTTCTTCGCACTTGCAGCGTGATCGTTCGCCGCCTAAGGGCCGCATTCCACCGGACCCGGCGCTGCCGGGTGGCTCGGCCCGGCGCCTATCCCCGGGACAACTTTCCAGACCGGCTTTCATCGCCGCGCATCGTGATCGCACCAGCATCGCGCCTGCGCCCGCCGGTCACCGTGTGTCGGACGTAGTTTCAAGATGATCGATATTCCCGCGCTCAGGCGCGAATGGCTTTCCAATCCCCGGCGCGATATCCTCGCCGGCACCGTCGTCGCGCTGGCGCTGATCCCCGAAGCGATCGGCTTCTCGATCATCGCCGGGGTCGACCCGCGCGTGGGGCTCTATGCCTCGTTCTCGATCGCGGTGATCATCGCGCTGGTCGGTGGACGCCCCGGCATGATTTCCGCCGCGACCGCCGCCGTTGCCGTGGTCGTCACGCCGCTGATCCGCGAGCACGGGCTCGATTACCTGTTCGCCGCGACGATCCTGATGGGCGTGATCCAGATCGTCGCCGGATACCTGCGGCTGCACCTGCTGATGCAGTACGTCTCGCGCTCGGTGATCACCGGGTTCGTCAACGCGCTCGCGATCCTGATCTTCATGGCGCAGCTTCCCGAACTGATCGGCGTGCCGATGGCGACTTACGGCTTCGTCGCCGGAGGCCTCGCCATCATCTATCTCTTCCCGCGTCTGACCCGCGCCGTTCCCTCGCCGCTGGTCGCGATCGTGGTCCTGACGGCGGTGGTTCACTACGCAGGGTTCGACGTGCGCACCGTGGGCGACATGGGCGAGCTGCCGTCCTCGCTGCCGCAGTGGCTGATTCCCGACGTGCCCTTCACGCTCGAGACGCTGCAGATCATCTTCCCCTATTCGGCGACGATGGCCGCCGTCGGCCTGCTCGAATCGATGCTGACCGCGCAGATCGTGGACGACCTGACCGACACCGGTTCGGACAAGCAGCGCGAAATGAAGGGGCAGGGCATTGCCAACTTCTTCACCGGCTTCCTCGGCGGAATGGGCGGCTGCGCGATGATCGGCCAGTCGGTGATCAACGTGAAGTCGGGCGGCGAGACGCGGCTTTCGACCTTCGTCGCCGGCTCCTTCCTGCTGTTCCTGATCGTCGTGCTCGGCCCGCTCGTCGCGCGTATCCCGATGGCGGCGCTGGTGGCGGTAATGATCATGGTTTCGATCGGCACCTTCTCGTGGCGCTCGATCCGCGACATCCGCTACCATCCCTGGCAGTCCTCGGTCGTCATGGTGGTCACCGTCGTCGTGGTGGTGTGGACCCACGATCTCGCGCGGGGCGTGCTCGCCGGCGTGATCCTCTCGGGCCTGTTTTTCGCGAGCAAGGTCAAGCGGCTGTTCACGGTCGGGAGCGAACTTTCGCCCGATGGTACGACCCGCACCTACCGTGTCGAGGGGCAGGTGTTCTTCGCCTCGTCCGACAGTTTCGTCTCGGCCTTCGATTACAAGGAGGTGGTCGACCGGGTGGTGATCGACGTCGGCCGGGCGCACTTCTGGGACATTTCCGCCGTCGGAACGCTCGACAAGGCGATCCTCAAGTTCCGGCGCGAGGGCACCGCGGTCGAGGTCGCCGCGCTCAACCCGGCCAGCGCGGCGATGATCGAGCGCTACGCCGTGCATGACAAGCCGGGCGCCGAAGCGCATTCTGGAGGGCACTGATGGGAGAGAACGCGATGGAACGGGTGCTCGCCGCGATCGACGCGTCCGCCTACACCGAAAGCGTCTGCCGCCTCGCGGCCTGGGCCGCGGCGCGGCTGGCGCTGCCGATCGAGCTGCTCCACGTCGTGCAGCGGAGCGATCCCGTCACTGCGCGGCGCGATCTGTCCGGCGCCATCGGGCTCGGGGTCAAGAGCGAGCTGATGGAGGAACTCGTCCGCCTGTCCGAAGCCGATGCCCGGGTGGAGGTTGAGAAGGGACGCGCCCTGCTCGCCGCGGGAGGGGCGCTGCTGCGCGGCGCGGGCGCGGCGAACGTCGTCCCGCTACACCGCCACGGGGGGATCGTGGAGACGATCCTCGAGCGCGAGAAAGCGGCGCGGGTCGTGGTGATCGGCAAGCGCGGTGCCAGCCATGAATTTGCCAGCGACCACGTCGGATCGAAGATCGAACGCATCGTGCGCGCGAGCAGCAAGCCGGTGCTGGTCGCCGCTCACGCATTCCATGAACCGCAGCACGTGGTGCTGGCCTACGACGGCAGTCCCGCCGCCGGACGCGCGCTGGAGCGCCTGGCGAACTCGCCGCTGTTCGCCGCATTGCCGGTGACCATGGTCATGGCCGAGGCGCGCGGGGCGGGCGACTGGGACGAGCTCGAACGCGCGGCTGCATCGATAGCCGAGGGGCGACCTGTGGAAACGCTGGTGGAACGCGGCAAGGCGGAGCAGGCGATCGGGGAGGTCGTCGCCGGCATCGACGGCGCGCTGCTGATGATGGGCGCCTACGGCCATTCCCCGATCAGGACGATGCTCGTCGGCAGCACGACGACCGCAATGATCCGCACGGTGAAAGCGCCGGTGCTCCTGGTGCGCTGACAAGCCCTTTCGGTGCCGCTAGGGTCCGGCGTTCAGGGATTGGACGAGGGGACTTTACGATGCGGAAACTGGCGGTTCTGAGCGCGAGCCTTCTGATGCTTCAGGCGCAAGCCGGGTTGGCACAGGAGCCGCAGGAAGCTCCGGAGCCCTCGGCAGAGCAGAGGCCGGAGGCCGCCATGTCGGGTTCCGCCGCCGGCGCGGACCGCAGCGGCCCCGAGCGGCGCTTCACCGGTGCGGACTTGTTCGACCTCGCCATCGCCGCCGATCCGCAGATAAGCCCCGACGGGCGCTACATCGCCTATGTCCGCCGCTCGAACGACATCATGTCCGACCGGGCGGTGAGCACGATCTGGCTGATCGACACCCGCACCGGCGAGGAAGTGCCGGTCGCCGGACGTGGGGGAGACGCCTTCGCACCCCGCTGGTCCCCCGACGGCGATCGCCTCGCCTATGCCTCGACCGAAGGCGGCAGTCCGCAGCTATGGGTGCGCTGGATGGAGGGCGGGGAGGCCGTGCGTCTCACCGGCCTGCCGACGAGTCCCTCGAACATCACCTGGTCACCCGATGGGCGCTCGATCGCCTACACCATGTTGGTCAAGCAGGATGGGCCGAAGCTCGGCGCGGCGCCCACTGACAAGCCCGAAGGCGCAGAATGGGCCGAGCCGCTCGAAGTCCACGACCTCCTCACCTACCGCGCCGACGGGCAAGGCTACATCGAGCCGGGGTTCGAGAAGGTCTTCGTCGTCCCGGCCACCGGCGGCGCGCCGCGGCAGCTCACCTTCGGCCGCTACCACGATGGCGGGCCGCTGAGCTGGTCGCCCGACGGGGGCACGCTCTACTTCGGCGCCAATCGCAATGCCGACTGGCAGACCGACCCGCTCGAGGGGGAGATCTATGCCCTCGACGTGGCGACCGGCGGCCTCACCCGGCTGACCGACCGCGACGGTCCCGACGGTAGCCCGCTCTCCTCACCCGACGGGAAACTGATCGCCTACCTCGGCTTCGATGATGCGCTGCGCGCATACGAGAACACGAATCTCTACGTCATGAATCGCGACGGATCGGGCCGCCGCAACCTGACCGCCGACTGGGATTTCAGCGCAGCCAGCATCGCCTGGGATGCTGACGGCCGAGGCATCTACGTCCAGTACGACGAGCGGGGCGAGACAAAGGTCGCGCGCGTCGGCCTGGACGGTTCGGTCAAAGAGGTGATCGGCGGACTGTCGGGCGGCGGGTTCGACCGGCCCTACACCGGCGGCAGCTTCTCGGTCGCCGCGGACGACAGCATCGCCTTTACCGGCGGAACTCCGACGCGTCCGGCGGAAGTGCAGATCGCCCGCGGCGGCAAGGCGCGCATGCTGACCGACCTCAACCGCTCGCTGCGCGAGGTGAAGGCGCTCGGCGAAGTGCGCAAGATCACGGCCGCGTCGAGCCATGACGGTCTGGAGATCGATGGCTGGCTGACGCTGCCGCCCGGTTACGTCGAGGGGCAGCGCGTGCCGCTGATCCTGGAGATTCACGGCGGACCCTTCTCCGCCTACGGCCCGCATTTCTCGACCGACAACCAGCTCTATGCCGCTGCGGGCTACGCGGTGCTTTCGGCCAATCCTCGCGGTTCGACCAGCTACGGCGAGGCCTTCGCGAACCAGATCGACAAGGCCTATCCGGGCAACGACTACTTCGACCTGATGAGCATCGTCGACCGGGCGATCGCGCTGGGCATAGCCGATCCCGACGCGCTGTTCGTCACCGGCGGCTCGGGCGGCGGCGTGCTGACGAGCTGGATCGTCGGCAAGACCCGGCGCTTCAAGGCAGCGGCGACGCAGAAGCCGGTGATCAACTGGACGACGCAGGCGCTCACCGCCGATGGCCCTGCGTTCTTCGGTCGCTACTGGCTCGGCGCCCAGCCGTGGGAGGACCACGAGACCTACTGGCGGCTCTCGCCGCTGTCGCTGGTCGGCAATGTCGAGACGCCGACGCTGGTCGTGGTCGGCAGCGAGGATTACCGCACGCCAGTCAGCGAATCCGAGCAATACTATACCGCGCTGCGCCTGCGCGGCGTGCCGACGGCGCTGGTCAAGGTACCCGGCGCCAGCCACGGCGGCATCGCGGCGCGCCCCTCGCAATCGGCCGCCAAGGCCTCGGCCATCCTCGCCTGGTTCGCCCGCTACCGCGAGGGCTGGGAGCGGCCAGCCACGACAGCGGACTGAGGGCGCCGGCAGAAATTTTTCACGCGCGCGTACGGAAATCCGTTCGCCGTGCATCGTGCCTGGAATGGGGGTGTAGCAGCGCGTCGTGAGCAGGCAGAGCCGCGAGAGGATCATGGACTGGGTGGGGAGCGAGATCCTTCCCCACGAGGGCGAGGTGCGCGCGTGGCTCCGCCGTACACTCGATCCCGCGGATATCGAGGACGTCGTGCAGGAAGCCTATTGTCAGATCGCGCGGCTCGAGGAGGTCGGCCACATCCGCAGCGGCCGCGCCTATTTCTTCACCACGGCGCGCAACGTCGTTCTCATGCAGCTCAGGCGCGCGCGGGTGGTGCGGATCGATTCAGTTACGGAAATCGACAATCTGAACATCGTTCTCGATGAACCGTCGCCCGAACGGGTGGCGGGCGGCCGCCGCGAGCTGGAGCGCGTGCGGCGACTGATCGAAGGGCTGCCCGAGCGATGCCGGAGGATATTCGAGCTGCGCAAGATTGAAGGCCTGCCGCAGCGCGAGGTCGCTCGCCGGCTGGGCGTGACCGAGCATGTGGTGGAGAACGACGTCGGCAGGGGGCTCAAACTGATTCTGCAAGCGATCGCGGAGGGGGAGCGGAACGCCGAGCAGGCACTGACGGAAATGGCACGAGATGAGCGAGCGCGAGACAGCACAGGCGATCTCTGATCGCGCGGCCGAGTGGGTCGCCCGCGTCGACCGCGAGGGCGGCGGCGCGGCCGCGCGTGCCGAGCTGGAAGCCTGGCTCGCCGGGGACGAACGTCGCCGCGGCGCCTATTTCCGCGCGCAGGCCGCGTGGCGCATGCTCGACCGTGCGAGCGTGCTGGGCGCGGGCCAGGCTCCGGCGCAGGAGGCGACGGAGGATTTGGGCGGGTTTGAGGCAAATCTGGCGCCCGCCAATCGAGGGCCGGCGCTGCAGCGCCGACGGGTTCTCTGGGGCGCCGGCGTCGCCATCGCGGCGAGCCTCGCCGCCGGCCTGTTCCTTCCCGGAATTCTCCAGCCTCCGTCGCAGCGGATCGAGACTGCGCTGGGCGAGATCCGGCGCGTGCCGCTGGAGGACGGTTCGCTCGCGGCGGTCAACACGCAGACGACGCTGGACGTCACGCTCACCCCCGAGGTGCGCGAGGTCGAGCTGGCGCGAGGCGAGGCCTGGTTCCAGGTCGCCAAAGACCGGACGCGGCCGTTTGTGGTCGAGGCCGGCGAGGTGAGGGTGAGGGCCGTCGGCACCGCCTTTGCCGTGCACCGCACGGGCACCGGGGTCGACGTCCAGGTCACCGAGGGCATCGTCGAGGTCTGGCGCGACGGGCAGGAGGGTGCGCGCCGCCGCGTTTCCGCCGGCATGCGCACGTTCGTCGGCAAGACGCGTGGCGACCCGCGGGTGGTCGCTGCCGGAAACGAGATCGACCGCTCGCTTTCATGGCGCACGGGGCAGCTCGTGTTCGAAGGCGACACGGTGGCCGAGGCCGCTGCGGCGTTCAATCGCTATAACGCGGTCAAGCTGGAGATCGCCGATCCGGCGCTGGGGCAGAAGGAGATGATCGGCCGCTTCCGCACCAACGAGCCGGACGCCTTCGCCCGCGCGGCGGCGGCGCTGCTGGGCGCCCGCGTCGAGACCGGGCCGGACCGGATCGTGCTGTCGCGAAAGTGAAAGAAAGGACCACGGGGGAAACGGAAATACCTACGTGATGCATCGTAGTCATGGGACCCGAACAACGGGCGATGACATGGGAGGGATTACATGCGGTATCGCGATCTTCGCGGCGCTCTCGCGGCTTCGGCGGCCGTCTGCGCGGTGGTCATGGCCACGCCGGCCGTGGCGCAGACGAGAACCTTCGACGTGCCGGCTCAGGCAGCAGCGACCGGTATTCCCGCCGTGGCCGCCCAGGCCGAAGTGCAGATCCTGGTCAGCGCGGCGGCGGTGCGGGGTAAGTCGATCCGCGCACTGAAAGGTGCGATGACAGTAGACCAGGCGATCCGCCGCATCGCTGCAGATGCGGGCCTTCGCGTGGTCTCGAGCGACGACCGGACTTACGCCCTCGCGCCCGCTTCGGCCCCGGCGCCGAACCCCTCGGCGAGCGCTGCCCCGGCAGCGGAGCCGCTGCGCCAGGAAGTGATCATCGTCACCGCTCAGAAGCGAGAAGAATCGATCCAGGACGTGCCGATTGCGGTGACGGCGCTTTCGAGCGAGGATCTGGATGCGCAGAAGATCGAGGGCGGTTCGGAGCTGTTGCGGGCCGTGCCGAATGTGAACTTCTCCAAGAGCAACTTCAGCATGTACAACTTCTCGATCCGCGGCATCGGGACCAAGGCCATCTCGGCCGCTTCGGATCCGGCGGTTGCAGTCAGCTTCAACAACATTCCGCTCATCCGCAATCGGCTCTTCGAGTCCGAGTTCTTCGACATGGAGCGGATCGAGGTACTGCGCGGGCCGCAGGGCACGCTCTATGGCCGCAACGCGACGGCTGGCGTCGTCAACATGATCCCCGCGCTTCCCGAATATTCGGAGTTCAGCGGACAGGTGAAGGCCGAGTCGGGCAGCTATGACACCCGCCGGCTCAGCGGTCATATCAATGTGCCGCTCGGCAATACTCTGGCGGTGCGCGCCGCGGGCATGATGACCAAGCGCGACGGCTACGATTTCAACACTTATACCAACAAGCGGGTAAACGGGCGCGACCTGTGGTCCACGCGCCTGTCAGTCGGGTGGGAGCCAAGCGACAATTTCAGCGCGAGCTTCATTTGGCAACACTTCGAGGAGGACGACAACCGCTCGCGGACGGGCAAGCAGCTGTGTACGCGCGACCCGGGGCCGACGCAGGTCGGCGAGACGACGGTACCCTACGGGTACATGCAAGCAAAGCTGAGCCAGGGCTGTCTACCGAGCACCTTGTATAGCGACGCGGCCTTCGGAGCGCCGAACTTGCGCGGTTCGTCGCAGTTCTTTGCAGCAGGCGTCGTGGCTGTCGGGCGCGATCCCATCACGCGCCAGAATGTGCAAGGCATCAGTTTCGAAACGTCTCCTTATGCCGATGTCGTTCAGTCGCGAAACTTGCGCGAGATCGAAACGAGCTATGATCCTGTATTCCGGGCAAAGAACGACATATTCCAGCTCAATCTCGAACTTGGATTGGGCAACGTCGGCCTCTATTCGCAGACGACCTTCGCAAAGGACAGCTACTACTCGTCCCAAGACTATAGCAGATTCGTGTCCGCGCCGATATTTCCGGACAGTGCCACGCTCGTCGATGCTGGCGGGAACTTACTCCCAAATCCCGGTCTGACCCCCGGAGGCGTCTACACCGATCCGCAGCTCGGTCCCTCAGACCGGTGGTTGACGGTAGACATCAGTCGCTCGGAGAACGAGCAGTGGTTTCAGGAGCTGCGCCTTCAGTCCGATATGGACGGGCCGATCAATTTCAATGTCGGCGCGAACTACCTCAACTTCGATACGCAAGATGACTACTATGTGATGAGCAATGTCTTCTCGTACATCGCGGAGCTGTTGTTCAATTCGAATGCTGACCGGCTAAGCAACGGTGTAACTACCGTGAATTGTGGGCCACCCGAAACCGAGGCGCGCGAATGCGTCTACGTCGACCCCAATCCGATCGATCAAATCAACGGCGAGGGCCATAACTATTTTCGCAGCAAGAACGTTGTTGAGATCGAGTCCTGGGGGGCGTTCGGCGAGCTCTACTGGGACGTGACCGAAAGCCTGAAGGTAACCCTTGGCGGCCGCTATACGAAAGACACCAAGACGACCACGCCGATCCCGACACAGCTCCTTCTCGGCGCCGCGAACTTCGGTCAGGACACCGGGCCCACCTCGGGTGGCTATATCAGCCGGGGCTTCCGCGAATTTCCGCCGTCGGTGCTGAAGTCGGATGCGTTCACCGGGCGCTTCGTGGTGGACTGGCAGCCGATGACGTCCTTCAGCGACGATACGCTCGTGTATGCATCCGTGTCGCGCGGATACAAGGCTGGTGGTACCAACCCGCCCCGGATCGATGTCGATCCGTCGGTCATCCAGTATGAGCCGCTTCCCGCCGATTTCGATCCCGAGTACGTCACAGCATTCGAGATCGGCACGAAAAACAGCTTTGCCGGCGGGCGCCTGTCTCTCAACGCGACGGTGTTCCTCAACCTCTATAAGGACTATCAGGTTTCGCAGATCGTCGACCGGATATCGCTCAACGAAAATTTCGATGCCACCACTTGGGGCGTCGAACTGGAAGCGGCGTGGAACCCGACGGAGCGATTCCGCGTCGACGCCACGCTGGGTTTTCTCCAAACCCGCATCGGGAACGGCGAGCAGTCGATCGATGTGATGAACCGCACCCAGGGCAACGAGGACTGGGTTTTGATCCGGCCCTCGCCGGCGGTGCCGTCGAACTGCATCGCGCCACGGGACAAAGTTGAGATCATAATGAACAGCTTCCTGGCAGTGCCCCCTGACGGCGGGCTTGCCAACTTTGCCTTGGGGTCACTTTGCGCGGGATCGCAGCGATATGGCAGCTTCGACCCGGAACGGCCGGGGCTACCGTTTCATGCGCTCTTCGGCTTCACCTATGATCCCCTCACCGATGCTCCCAACGGCGGACGCGGGTTCTTCGCGGATCTTTCGGGCAACGAGCTTCCCAACGCGCCGCACCTGACGTTCAATATCGGCGCTCAATACACAATTCCGATCGATGGCGGCGACTGGATGCTGACGCTGCGCGGCGACTACTATCGCCAATCGGAGAGCTACGCGCGGGTGTACAACACGGAAATAGACCGCTTGAAGGCATGGGATAACGTCAATGCGGCCATCACGCTCGTGCGGCCGGATGATGATTTCGCGCTGCAACTCTACGTGAAGAACGTGTTCAACGATGCGCCGATCACCGACTTCTTCCTCAACAGCGACGACACCGGCCTAACTGCCAACGTATTTACCCTCGATCCGCGGATCATCGGCTTCAGCGTGACCAAGGGGTTCTAGTACATCTCCCTCTCCCCGAGGGATCACTGGGCCGATGCCTGGCTTCTTCGAAGGCAGGCATCGGCCTTTTTGGTGTGCCGGCAGCCGCGGAATGTCTGGCCTTCGGCGGCGTCCGTTCGTAACGAGCGGGCGAGTTAGGATGGAGAAGGCATGACGTTCCGGATCGAAGGCTTCGACTTGGCCCGCTTCGTGCGCGAAACGCTGGCCGAGGATCTGGGCGAGGGGCTGCCCGGCGGCGGGCGCGATGTGACTAGCGAGAGCGTGATCCCGGCCGACGCGCGCTTTTCCGGTGCGATGGATACGCGCGATGCGATCGTGGTCGCGGGGCTGCCGATCGCCGCGGCTTTCTTCCGTGCGCTCGATCCGGAGATGGAGATCGAGGTGCTGGCGGAGGAGGGCGCCCGCGTGCCGGCCGGGACCGACGTCATGCGCCTCTCGGGCAAGGCGCGGGCCATGCTCACGGCGGAGCGCAGCGCACTCAACACCGTGCAGCACCTCTCTGGCATCGCGACGATGACGCGCGCCTATGTCGACGCGATGGGCGATGCGGACTGCGTGCTGCTCGACACCCGCAAGACGATCCCCGGCCTGCGCCATCTGGAGAAGTACGCAGTCCGCATGGGCGGGGCGCAGAACCACCGCATGGGGCTGTGGGACGCGGCGATGATCAAGGACAACCACGTCCTCGTGGCCGGCGGCGTGGCGGAGGCCGTGCGCCGCGCGCGCGAGGCCGGGGTCGCGACGATCATCTGCGAGGTCGATCGGCTCGATCAGATCGAGCCCGCTCTGGAAGCCGGTGCGCACCATCTGCTGCTCGACAACATGGATCCCGCGACGCTGCGCGCGGCGGTCGCAATGGTCGCCGGCCGCGTCCCGACCGAGGCCAGCGGCGGCATCGACCTGACGACCATCGCCGCCAAGGCCGCGACGGGAGTCGACTACGTCTCCGTCGGCCGCCTGACCCAGAGCGCGCCCGCGGCGGATATCGGGCTGGACTTCACGCCGATCTGATTGCGTCCGGCGTCCCCATGCGTATGATGCCGCTGCAAACGCAAAGAGGGGGATAATATGCGGCCGCAATCCATCAAGATGTTCGACTACCTGCTGCTCGGCTCACTGGCGCTGGGCGTGGTGAACTTCGTGTTCAGTTTCGGCGATACTATGGAAGTCCTCCGGTCCGACCCGGCCGTGGCCCAGACGGGTCTCGGGGCAGGTTTCGCGATCGGCGTTTTCGCCGTCGGGATGGGCATTACACTGCTGCTGTGGTTCCTCATTTCCCGCATGCGCAGCAAGATCGCGAAGTGGATACTCATCGCATTTACCGTTCTGGGAATCATCATGCTCCCGGGATCGCTTGCGCAAATGTCCAGTGTCGCGATGATCGCATCGGTCGTGATCACGGTAATGCAGGTGGCCGCGATTTACTTCCTTTTCCGACCGGACGCGAAAGACTGGCTCGACCGGAAGGAAGTCGACTTCACTACGTTCGAGTGAATTCGCGCCGGGCCGCCGCCGCCGTCGGGGCAGGATTTCTGATCGCGGCCATAGCCGTGCCGGCGCACGGTCAGGCCTATCAGTGCCAGGTGCCGCGCAGCGTCTGGGTGCCCGAGGTCGCGCGGGAGGGGCCGGCGCGGCAGGTGCCGGTGCGGGGGTATACGCTGGCGCTGTCGTGGTCGCCGGAATTCTGCAAGGGGCGCGAGGGGCGGGCGGCGCAGCGCATGCAGTGTTCCGGCCGCAATGGCCGCTTCGGATTCGTGGTCCACGGGCTATGGCCGGAGGGGCACAAGACGTGGCCACAGTGGTGCCAAACCGCGCGTCGTGCGTCGCCCGCCGAAGTGCGGCGGAACCTGTGCATGATGCCCTCCGCGTCGCTGGCGGCGCGCCAGTGGGTGAAGCACGGGAGTTGCATGGTCGCGAGGCCCGAGACGTACTTCAAGGTCACCCGCATCCTCTGGAACAGCCTCCGCTTTCCCGACATGGACCGGCTCTCGCGGCGGGAGGGTCTGACGGCGGGCACGATCCGCGAGCATTTCCTCCTCGCCAACCGCGGCTGGCGCGCGGATGCGGTGGGGGTCCATCTCGACGGACGGGGTTGGCTGGAGGAGTTGCGGCTCTGCTACGGCAAGGATTTCCGGCCGGCGAAATGCGATGCCCGGCGGTATGGGGCGAAGGATGGAACGCGGGTGAAGGTGTGGCGAGGGTTATAGCTCGCAGGGGTGCATCACCCTCCTTCCTGGGATGACGGACCAGTTAAGCCGCTGAAACCTACCGCCGTTCGCGGAAGAAGGCGCGTAGCAGGTCCGCCGCTTCGGCTTCGCCCATGCCGGAGTAGACTTCCGGCCGGTGCAGGCTCTGCGGATGATCGAACACGCGCGCGCCATGTTCGACCGCACCGCCCTTGGGGTCCGGTGCGGCGTAGTAGAGGCGGGCGATGCGCGCATGGACGATCGCGCCGGCGCACATGGCGCAGGGCTCCAGCGTGACCCACAGCTCGCAGCCTGTCAGCCGCTCGTCGCCGAGCGCGGAGGCGGCGGCGCGGATCGCGGCAATCTCGGCATGGGCGGTCGGATCGTGCGCCGCGCGCGGGGCGTTGCGCCCTTCGCCGAGGATCGCGCCATCGCGCACGACGACCGCACCGATCGGCACTTCGCCGGCATCCGCGGCCTCTTGCGCGAGGGCCAATGCGCGTTGCATGGGGGCGGGGATCGGCCAGCGGCTCATGACATCCGGGGCTAGCCGCACCCCGCGCGGGGCGCAACGCGCTTGACGATTCGCATGGGCCCCGCTAAGCGCGCCGCTTTCCGGGACAGGCATGGCCTACAGTCCCATCAGATCACGAACGAGAGATTTTCCCATGTCGCGCATCTGCGAACTGACCGGCAAGGGCCGCCAGGTCGGCCACAACGTGAGCCACGCCAACAACAAGACCAAGCGTGTCTTCCTGCCGAACCTGCAGCACGTCACGCTGATGAGCGAGAAGCTGGACCGCAGCTTCAAGTTCCGCGTCTCGACGCACGGCCTGCGTTCGGTGGAGCACAACGGCGGCCTCGACAACTGGCTGCTCAAGACCCGCGACGAGAAGCTCAGCGCGCGCGCGCTCAAGGTGAAGCGCGAGCTCAAGAAGACCGAAGCGGCCGCCTGATCCGGACGGCGCCTGCGGGCGCCTCCCCGCGACAGGATTTCGAAAAGGGCGTGCGAAGCGATTCGCGCGCCCTTTCGCTGTGTCCGGCGTCAGGGCGTCCAGCGCAGGCGGTAGAGCAGCGTGCGCTGGAGGACGGCGTTGTTGTCGTCGCTGATGAGCCAGACGGTCACCGATCCGTCTGCGCGAGGGACGGCCGCGATCCCTTCGAAGTTGTCGGCCGGCAGCGGCGCCGCGATCGCGCCGATCTCGCGCCCGCGCCAGACCTCGTCGGCGCGGATCTCCTCCGGATCGGCCACCGCGATGCGCACCGCGAAAGCATAGGGCAGCCCCAGCGTGACGGCCCGGTGGAGGATCAATACCCGTCCGTCGGGCAGCGGTGCGGCATCGACCGGGCGATAGCCTGCTGGCGGCGCGTAGCGGAATTCGACCGGCGCGGCACCTTCCACCGGATCGCCGGGGAACAGCAGGGCCTCGTGGCGCTGCTCCGACCAGTCGGGGCGCCCTTCCTGCAGAACAAGAAAACGTCCGTCGGGCAGGCGCGCCAGCCCCTCCGGTCCGCCATTGCTCGACCACCGGCGCATGGCGGGTGGCGAAACCGATTCGCCCTCGACAAGTGTAGGGCCGAAGCGGACGATCGAATTGCGCCCTTCGTAGGCGACCCAGATGCGGTCCGCGGCCGGGTCGCTGGCGAGCGCCTCGGCGTCTACCGCGTGCTTGTTCTCGGTAGCCTCACCGCCAATTGCGCCAAATTCGGGCACGCTCGGCGCAGCACTGGGCGGGGCGAAGCGCAGGAAACGTCCGCGGTCGCTGGCGGCGAGAAGGCGCCCGTCCGGCAAAGCGAGCAGGGCGGAATAGCCGCCGAAGTGGCTGTTCGTGCTGCGCAGTTCCCACACCCCCTCGATCGCCAGTTCGCCAATGCGGTCCCGGCCGATCTCGACGGGTGTGATTTCGAGGATAGGGCGGAAATCCTCCGCTGGCGGCGTGCGCAGCCAAGTGGTCGGTGCCGCAAGCACCACGACCGCGAAGATCGCCAGGAGCCGGATTCGTGTGGGGCGCCGCATGGCCGCGCGGGTCGCCGTTCCTCGCCGGCCGGTCAAGCCGTCACGGCATCGGGCCGAGGAACAGCAGCGGATCGAGACGCGCGTCGCGCCACTTGAGGCTCCAGTGCAGATGCGGCCCGGTGGCGCGTCCGCTGGCGCCGATATTGCCGATGTGCTGCCCTCGGCGCACGACCTGCCCTTCTTTCACGGCGATCCGCGAGAGGTGGAGGAAGGCGCTGTTGAGCCCCTGCCCATGATCGATGATCAGCAGGTTGCCCTCGAGGCTGAAGGGCTCGTCGGTCGCGAGCACGACCACCCCGTCGGCGGGCGCGACGAACGGCGTGCCGCTCTCGCCCGTCGCGATGTCGAGGCCCGAGTGATAGGCACCCGGCTCCCCGCGATAGACGCGCTGGGAGCCGAAGCGGCCGGAGATGCGTCCGGTCGCGGGCCAGATGAAATCCTGCCGCCAGCCGTCGATGTCGGATTCGATCTCGCGCGCTGCGTAGATCTGCTCGAGCTCCGGCCGCCGGATCTTCATGAACGCCTCGCTCGGCCCGCCCGACCTGCGCGCGACGTTCACGTGCTCGATGTTCCAGTCCCGAGGGCTGACCGCGATCGGGCTCTCGATCGTGCGCCCGTCGGAGAGAGTGGCGACGAGCTTGGCCGTCGGTGCGGCATCGCGGTCGAAGGCGGCGAAGAAGCGGCCCTCGGCATCGAGCGCAAGCTCTTGCGCGCCGAGCCGTGCCGAGACGGTTCCGGCCGGTGCCTGCCCGCGGATCCAGCCGCCCTGTGTGGTCTCGCCCTGGAAGAGGAAGGTCGTCGGGCCGGGCAGCGGCGTGGGGGTAGAACTGGGCATGGGGGCTGGCGCCGGGCTCGGGACGGGAGCCGGGATCGGCTGGACCACCGCGTCCGGAACCTCTGCCGAAGGGATGCAACTGGCAAGCGCAGCCGCGGCGACTGCGCCGGTCAGCGCGCGAATGGCGAAGGCCGCGCGGCTCATTCGCCTTTGTTCAGGCGCTGCGTGGCGATCTCGGCGCTGGCATAGGGCTCCTGCCGGTCGACGCTCCAGTAGCGCAGCTCCTCCAGCGGGATCGCCTCGCCCGTTACGGCGCAGAACACGTGCTGGCCCGGGCGCATCACGCGAAAGCCGTTGGGGCCGTAAGCGAGCTTCGCCTCGCCATTGCTGCCGGAATTCATCAACATGCCATCGCCCTAGCAAGTCATTCGAGATCGAACAAATCGTCCTGCCGCGGCGGTGCGCCGGCAGGGCGTTTGGGCACTTTGCGCGGCGCCGGGTTGCCCGGCGCTGAACCGGCGGGGACGACGCCCAGCGTGCCGTCGGCAAACTCGATCTCGAGCCGGTCCTGCGCGGCTGCGGCGACGCGCGAGCGTACGAGCTCGCCGCCCGGATCTTTCACCAGCACGAATCCCCGTGCGAGCGGCGCCTTGGGGTTGAGCGAGGCGTGCAGTCGTTCGAGTGCCGCGAAACGCTCGCGTTCGCGCTGGAGGCGCGCCGTGGCAAGCAGGGGCGTAAGGCGTGTGGCGTCCAGCCGGTCCTGCGCCCGGTCGATCCGGTGGCGCAGACTGGCGGGCGAGAGCCGCGCCGCGTCGGCCTGCAGCCGCTCGCGGGCCTGCGCGGCCCGATCCTTGAGGCCGCGGCGCAGGCGTTCGGTCAGTTCGTCGAGCTTCTGCGCCTGCGGCTGGAGCAGCGCTTCGGGCCGCGGCAGGCGCTGGACGCGCGCCTCCAGCCGCTCGCGCCCGATCGCCACCGGGCGCAGGATCGCGCGGCGCTTGCGCGCTGCGAAGTCGGCGACGGTCGCCGCGAGTTCGCCCCGCACGGGCACGGCCATTTCGGCCGCTGCGGTGGGCGTCGGCGCGCGGCGGTCGGCGGCATGGTCGGCGAGCGTCGTGTCGGTCTCGTGCCCGACGGCGGAGATCACCGGGATCGGGCTCTCGGCGATCGCGCGGACCACGATCTCCTCGTTGAAGCTCCACAGGTCCTCGATCGAGCCGCCGCCGCGCGCGACGATCAGGAGGTCGGGGCGCGGGACCGGTCCGTCCTGCGCTATCCCGCCGAACCCGCGCACCGCGGCGGCAACCTGCTCGGCCGAGCCCTGGCCCTGCACCAGCACCGGCCAGACGACCACGTGGCTCGGGAACCGGTCGGCCAGGCGGTGGAGGATGTCGCGGATCACCGCGCCGGTGGGGCTGGTGACGACGCCGATCGTGCGCGGCAGGAACGGCAGCGCACGCTTGCGCTCGGCTGCGAAGAGGCCTTCCGCCGCAAGCCGCTGGCGTGTCTTTTCCAGCAGCGCGAGCAGCGCGCCTTCGCCGGCGATTTCGAGGCTGTCGATCACGATCTGGTACTTGGAGCGCCCGGGATAGGTCGTCAGCTTGCCGCTAGCGACGACTTCCAGCCCGTCCTCCGGCACGAAGGAGAGGCGCTGGGCGGTCGTGCGCCACATGATCCCGTCGATCACCGCGCCTTCGTCTTTCAGGCAGCAGTAGACATGGCCCGAGGCGGCGCGCTTGACGCCCGAAAGCTCGCCGCGCAGCCGGACGAAGCCGAACCGGTCCTCGACCGTTCGCTTGAGCAACTGGGATATTTCCGTGATCGAGAGCGGCGCGGCGTTGTCCCCCTTGGCCGAGCGCGCTACGAGCCCGCCGTTACTGCCATCATCGTCGAAATCTGGAGCGGCCATGAACATCCTTCTGCTGGGCTCGGGCGGGCGCGAACATGCGCTGGCGTGGAAGCTGGCGCAATCCCGCCTGCTGTCGCGACCCGAGGATAAGTTCTACGCCGCGCCCGGCAACCCCGGCATCGCCGATCATGCCGAATGCGTCGCGCTCGATGCGACCGATCACGCGGCGGTGATCGCCTTCTGCGAAGAGCAGCGCATCGGCCTGGTCGCGATCGGGCCGGAGGCGCCGCTGGTCGATGGGCTGGCCGATTCGCTGCGGGGCGAAGGGGTCGCAGTGTTCGGCCCTTCGAAAGCCGCCGCCCAGCTTGAGGGGAGCAAGGGCTTCACCAAGGACCTGTGCGAGCGCGCCGGGATTCCGACCGCCGGCTATGTCCGCACAACCTCGCTCGACGAAGCGCAGGCCGCGCTCGGCCGGTTCGACGCGCCCTATGTGCTCAAGGCCGACGGGCTCGCCGCGGGCAAGGGCGTGGTGATCGCGCAGGACCGCGCGGACGCCGAGGCTGCGCTGGCCGACATGTTCGGCGGCCAGTTCGGAGAGGCCGGCGCCGAAGTCGTGATCGAGGAATTCATGGAGGGGGAGGAAGCGAGCTTCTTCGCGCTTACCGACGGCGCGACGATCCTGCCGTTCGGCACGGCGCAGGATCACAAGCGCGTCGGCGACGGGGACACCGGCCCGAACACCGGCGGCATGGGCGCCTACAGCCCGGCCAAGGTCCTGACCCCGGCGATGCACGGCGAAGTGCTCAAGCGCATCATCGCGCCGACGGTGAAGACCATGGCGGACGAGGGCATGCCCTATTCGGGCGTGCTCTACGCCGGGCTCATGCTGACCGAGGACGGGCCCAAGCTGATCGAATACAACTGCCGCTTCGGCGACCCCGAATGCCAGGTGCTGATGATGCGGCTGGAGAGCGATCTGGGCGAACTGATGCTCGCCTGCGCCACCAGCAGCCTTGCCACGCAGCCGCCGGTCAAGCGGTCGGAGATGGCGGCGCTGACGGTCGTCATGGCCGCGAGCGGCTATCCCGCCACGCCCGAGAAAGGCGGCGCGGTCGATCTCGGCGCGGCCGAAGCGGACGGTGCCAAGGTCTTCCACGCCGGCACGCGGCTGGAAGGGGACACGCTGGTCGCGAGCGGCGGGCGCGTGCTCAACGTCACCGCGTGCGGCAAGGACGTTACGGCAGCACAGGTGGCCGCCTATCGCGCGGTCGACGCGATCGAGTTCCCGAGCGGCTTCTGCCGCCGCGACATCGGCTGGCGCGAGGTCCAGCGCGAAGCGGGCAAGTAGCGCGCGGGTCAGCGAGCGGGGCCGGCGACGGTCAGCGACACTCGCGATCCGTTGGGCGTGACTTCGGCCTCGATCCCGAACACTTCGGCGAGCCGCTCGGCCGTCATCGTGTCGGCGACGCTGCCGTCGGCGATGATGCGGCCGTCCTTCATCCAGATCAGCCGGTCGGCGTAGCGCGCGGCGAGCGTGAGGTCGTGGACGACGGTGAGCACCGCGCGCCCCGCATGCGCGGCGGCGGCGAAGAGCCGCGCGACCTCGTGCTGGTAGCGCGGGTCGAGCGCGGCGACCGGCTCGTCTGCCACCAGCAGCGGCGTTTCCGCCGCCAGTGCGCGGGCGAGATGGACCCGCGCCAGTTCTCCGCCGGAGAGCGTGTCGGCGGCGCGGTCCTCGAACCCGGCGAGGCGGCAGGCCACGATCGCGCGTTCGACCGCCGCCGCATCCTTCGCCGAGAGCCGGCCGGGCGCCGCGCCATAGGCGAAGCGGCCGAGCGCGATCACGTCGCACACCGGCATGGGCCAGGCGAGCGGGCGGGTCTGCGGCAGGTAGGCGGCCTTGCGCGCGCGGGCCGTGGGCGAGAGGCGGCGGACGCTGGTGCCGTCGATCAGCGCCTCACCCGCGTCTGGCGCCAGCAGCCCCAGCGCGAGCCGCAGCAGGGTCGACTTGCCCGAGCCGTTGGGGCCGATCAGCATCGTCAGCCCGCCCGGTTCGAGGCGGAAGCTGGCATCTTCGACCAGCGGTCGATCCTCGGCGCGGTAGGTGAGCGCGCGTGCCTCCAGAACGCTCATTCCACCAGCCTCCCGCGCGCGGCGATCCAGACGAAGATCGGTGCGCCGATCAGCGCGGCGACGACACCCAGCCGCAGTTCGCTGTCGGTCGGCAGCAGCCGCACGCCGATGTCGGCGAGGACCAGCACCAGCGCGCCGAGTAAGGCCGAGGGCACCAGCAGACGCGCAGGATCGTAGCCGACGAAGGGCCGGACGAGGTGCGGCGCGACGATCCCGACGAAGCCGATCGCCCCCGCGAGCGAAACCGCCGCCCCGGTCGCCAGCCCCGCGCCGAGGATCACCGCGAGCCGCTGCCGCCTGAGGTCGAGCCCGACCCCCTCGGCCGCTTCCTCACCTAGCGCGAGCGCTGCGAGGCCTCGCCGCGTTGCGAGGAGTGTGCCGACACCCACCGCAAGGAACGGCGCGGCATAGGCGAGATCGGCGAAGCTGCGGTTGGCGACCGTGCCGAGCGTCCAGTTGATCATGTCGGCCAACGTGAAGGGATTGGGGGCGAGGTTCATCAGCAGCGCCATCAGCGCGGCGGAGAAGCTCGACAGGCCGATACCGACGAGGATCAGCGTCACCGCCGAGCGGGTTCGCAGTGCCGCGATGGCGACCACCAGCGTTGCCGCCAGCGCCCCGGCGATCGCGGCGAGCGGCAGGATCAGCGGCCCGGCACCGGCGAGGCCGAAGAACAGCACGAACGTCGCGAATAGCGCCGCGGTGGCGGAGACGCCGAGAATGCCGGGCTCGGCGAGCGGATTGCGCAGCAGGCCCTGCAAGGCCGCGCCGCTCATCCCCAGCGCCGCGCCGACCAGCGCGGCGGCGAGCGCGCGGGGCAGGCGAATCTGCCAGACGACAAGGATGTCGCCCGGGTTCCCTTGCAAGCCCAGCGCGCCGAGTATTCGTCCCGGCGATAGCGGCACCGAGCCGAGCAACAGGGCAAGCAGGATTGCCGCGATCAGCGCGAGGGTGAGGAGGGCGTTGGCGCGAACGGTCATGGCGCTTCTCCTTGTGCCGCCTGCGCCAGCGCCTCGATCGCATCGATCAGGAACCAGCCGCCGCAGCTCGTCCAGGCGCCTTCGAGCGGCACGACGGACCGGTTCTCGAGCTGTGCCCGCGCGACCGGATGGCGGGCGGCGCTCCAGATTTCGGCCTGGCTCTCGACGCCCTCGTAGAAGGCTGCGGCGACCACGTCGGGGTGTTCGTAGGCGAGCCGTTCGAGCGGCAGGGCGTTCCAGCCCGGCCGGTTCTGGAAATTGGCGAAGCCGGCGGTGCGCAGGATTTCGTGGACCAGCGTTCCCTCGCCCGAGGTCATGCCGCCCGGCGTCATATAGAGCGCAGTGCGCGGTTTCTCGGGCGGTTCGGGCAGGGCAGCGAGGCGGCGGTCCATGTCGGCCGCCACCCGCCGCGCCTCGGCCTCGGCGCCGAGCGCGCTGCCGACGCGCAGGACCTCGTCGCGCACCTCGGCGATCGTCTGCGGAAAGCCGATCTGGATCACCGGCACGCCGAGCTCCTCGAGGAAGGGCACCACGTCGGCGCCCCCGCCGAACGAGCGCACGACGAGATCGGGCCGGAGCGCCAGCACATCGGCCGTGCGCGGCCGCGCCGTGGGCAGCCCCTCGGCCTCGGCGCGCATGTAGGAGAAACGCTCCCCGGCATAGGGCGACAGCGCGAGAATCGCGTCACGATCGGCGAAGCGGAGCACGTACTGGTCGGCGCAGTAGTCGAGGCTGACGATGCGCTGCGGTTGGGGGCCGCGTGCGGGGGCTGGCTCGGGCGCGGAAGTGCAGCCGGTGAGGGCCAGCGCCGCGAGCGCGGCAAGACCCGCGGCAAGTCGGCCCCCTCGCTTCATGCCTTCCGCTGCATCGCGCATGGCGGAACCTCGTTTGCGGCGCGGGAAGGCTCGGGACCCCGCATCGCCCTGGACAGTCTTGGCCCGCCCGGGCTCCTCACCCTGGCGCCGGTAGCCCGGCCGACGGCTGTCGCTTCTGCGGGAAAACGCGTTTCCCGTCCGATCGAGCTGACCCGGCTCCCCGGACGAACGACGCGACGGCAGGTCTCCTGGCTTGCGGATCGGCGCCCCTGGGCCGTCTTCCCGGAAGAATCATTCCGTTTTCGGAACGATTGTCCAGTGACGTGATGGCCCGGGACTCCCCGCCTACAGTTGCGGGCACAGCGCCGGCATCGCACCGGCTTCCCTCTTAGCCGCCCGTGCGTGAAGCAAGTGCGGCACCGTCTGGCGCCGCACTTGCGGCCGCGAGGCGCGGGTTGTCAATGCCGGAGCGAATCAATCCTCCGCGGCGGCCGGTCAGTTTGAAAAGAACATCTCCCCCTCCCCTTCAGGGGAGGGGGCAGGGGGTGGGGCAGCGGCGGATGCGGCTCAATGCCGTGCCCGTCGCTCTTGCGGCGCAAAGCGGCATCGGAGGCATCGAGCCTCCGGTGCCGCTACACCCACCCCTTGATCCCCTCCCGCAAGCGGGAGGGGAGAATTGGTTCAAGCCGACCCGCTACCCGCATCTATCATCGCCTTGCGCATCTGCGCCAGGGCGGCGGCCTTGAGCTGGTGCACGCGCGGCACGCTGACGCCGAGCACGTCGGCGATCTCCGACAGGTTCAGTTCTTCCACGAAGTAGAGCTGGATCACGAGCTGATGCCGCTCGCCGAGCGAGCCGAGCGCCGCGATCAGGATCTCGCGGTCCTCCTGCTGGAGAACCTGCCGTTCGGCGTCGGGTTCGTGCGAGGCGAAGGCGGTGTCGGTTTCCGAATAGCATTCGTCGAGCGAGTTCAGCCGGGTTTCGACCAGATCGCTTTCGAGCCGATGGAAGTCCTCCGCCGTCATGCCCAGCGCTTCGGCAAGTTCGGCGGGAGAAGGTTCGCGTCCCAGTGCGGTGTGGAGCTTCGCCCTGGTGCTCTCGATCATGCGCCGCTTGGCGCGCGCTCCGCGCGGATCGGGCGAGGCGCTGCGCAGGAGGTCGACCATGGCGCCGCGAACGCGCAGCTTGGCATAGGCGGCAAAGCCGTCCTCGCTCGGCGAATCGTGCTTCTGCGCGCATTCGGTCAGCGCGACGAGGCCGGCCTGCATCAGGTCGTCGACGTCGACGGTGGGGCCGCCGCTGCCCGAGAGGTGCCAGGCGAGCTTGCGCACCATCGGCAGGAACCGGGTCACCCGGTCGCCGACATTGCCGCGATAGGCCTCGGCCGCGGCGAAGTGGGAATGGTCGAGCTTCATGCGGCCAAGGGCTCCCTGTCCATATCCGGCACCGGCTGCGGCGCCGGCGCCTGGTCATCGCCGCCGACGACAGCGATCACTTCGATCGGCTGGGCGACGGGCAGTTCGTTGATCGAAAGAACCGCGCATCCCGGCGCGCGCAGTCGCAGCAGGCCGGCCAGCGGGCGGCGGGCGCGGGGCTGGACGATCAGCGCGGGTTTGCCCGCACCGGCCGGGCGGCTGGCGACGATCGCGGCGATCCGTTCGCCGATCGAACGCGCGAGATCGGGTTCGATGACGACATTCCCGCTCGCCGGATCCTGCAGCCCGCCGACGACCATCTCCTCCAGCTCGGCGGCGAGCGTGATGACCGGCAGTCGCTCGTCCGGCGCGCAGAGGCTGCCGACGAGCATCGGGCCGAGATCGGCGCGGAGCATGTCGACCAGCCGATCGTGGTCAGTCGTCTGCTGCGCGGCTTGCGACAGGCTGCCGAGGATCGGCAGCGGATGCGCGAGCGAGATGCCGTCCGCCAGCAGCGCGCGCAGCAGGCGGGTGACCGCAGCGAGCGAGAGCGGCTGCGGCGTGATCGTCTCGACCATCTGCGCATTCCGCTCGCGCACCATGTCCAGCAGCTCGCGCACCTGGTCGGGACCGAGCAGGTCCTGCGGCCGGGCGGAGAGGAGCTGGTTGACGTGGGTCGCGACGACGCTTTCCGGGTCGACGACGAGATAGCCCTCGGCCACCGCGAGATCGCGGGTCGCGGCGTCGATCCATACGGCCGGGCAGCCGAAGCTCGGGTCGCGCGTCGCCTCGCCGGGAAGGTGCGCGAGCTGGCCGGCCTCGCCGGTGTCGATCGCGAGCATGCGGTCGGGGCGGAGCTGGCCCGAGCCGAGCGGCGCACCGCCCAGCGTCACGCGGTAGCGGTCGGGCGGCAGGTCGAAGCTGTCCTTGATCCGGAACTGCGGCACGATGAAGCCGAACGATTCGCAGAGCTGCCGCCGCAGACCGGTGAGGCGCGAGACGAGCGGCGCGCCGCGCCGGTCGTCGGCAAGGTGGACGAGGCCGAAGCCGAGCTCGATCGTCACCAATGCCTGTTCGGAGATGTCCTCGATCGCGATCCGGGTTGCATCGGGCGCGGGTTCCGCTTCCTCGACGGGCACGAAGGCCTTGCGGCGCTTGAGCATGCGCCAGAGCACGAAAGCGCCGGCGGCGAGCGGCAGGAAGACCGACTGCGGCATCGCCGGGATCATGCCCATGGCGGCGAGGATGCAGCCGACCGGCAGCCAGATGCCCGGCTCCGCGAACTGGCCGCCGATCTGGCCGGTCAGGTCGCGCGCGTCCGACACGCGGGTCACGATCACTGCGGCGGCGATCGACAGCAGCAGCGCGGGGATCGAAGCGACCAGCGCGTCGCCCACGGCCAGCGTCACGTAGAGCTCGCCCGCCTCGCTGGCCGAAAGGCCGTGCGAGACCATGCCGAGCACGAAACCTGCGACGATATTTACGAACAGGATCAGCAGGGCCGCGATCGCGTCGCCCTTCACGAACTTGCTGGCACCGTCCATCGAGCCGTAGAAATCCGCCTCGGTCGCGATCTCGCGGCGGCGAGCCTTGGCCTCGTCGGCGGTCATCAGCCCGGCGGCGAGATCGGCATCGATCGCCATCTGCTTGCCGGGCAGGGCGTCGAGCGTGAAGCGCGCCGAGACTTCCGACACGCGGCCCGCGCCCTTGGTCACGACGACCAGGTTGATGATCATCAGGATCATGAAGACGAACAGGCCGACCGCGAAGTTGCCGCCGATCAGGAAGGCGCCGAACGCCTCGATCACTTTGCCCGCCGCGGCCTCGCCCTCGTGCCCGTTCATCAGGACGACGCGGGTCGAGGCGACATTGAGCGCGAGGCGCAGCAGCGTCGCGAACAGCAGGACCGAGGGGAAGGACGAGAAGTCGAGCGGCTTTTCCGCGTTCATCGCCGCCATCAGCACCGCGACCGAAAGGGCGATATTGAGCACGAAGAACAGGTCGAGCATCATCGGCGGGATCGGCACGACCATCAGCACGATGATCGTGAGGATGCCGACCGGCAGCGCCATCGAGGGCGCGAGGAAGGACCGCCAGGTCACAGCCCGAACGCCCGGAACTTGCCATAGGCTTCGCCTACGTGCTGCGCCGCGCGGCTATCCAGACCGTCGGAGCCGCCGAAGGTCGCCCGCAGCGTCTCGGCCATCGAGGGGCGCGGCGCGGGCCGGGCGGGCCGGGCGGGCTCGGCGGCGAAAGCGCTGCGCGCATGGGTGAAGGCGGCGGCAGGCGTTGGGGGCAGATACCCGGCTCCGGGCGCGGCGATCGCGCCGCCGCCTTGCTTGGCGCTTTCGACCTTGCCGCGCACCAGATCCATGACTTCGCCGACCGAGCGCGCGCGTCCGCCCTGGTAGAAGATCGACGGGTTTGCTTCGGCCGGCTGGGGAAACAGCGCCGCAGCCGGGGCCAACGGGTTGTCCTGCAGCGCGCCGAGGAAGCTCTTGGCGCCCCCTGCGCCGAGGAAATGCGCGAGATAGAGTTCGGCATGGTCCGGTTCGCGGCCGAGGAAGCCGCGCAGCTCGCCCGCATTGTCGCGCGCGAGCTCCGCCGCCATCAGCGAGGATGCGTCGGGATCGAAGCGCAGCGCCATGATCTGCGCGCGCAGCCCCGGATCGCCGACCGTCGCGCGGCCGCCCTGCTCGACGATCGCCGCCTCCGCCCAGCCGAACCCGTGAGTCCTGCCGTGGCGGTCGAGCGTCTCGAGCCAGGTGGAGGAGATGAACTGGTAGAGCCCCGACGCGCTCGAGGTGCGCGCCCGGGCGTTGCTGTCGAGATTCGATTCGATCTTCGCCTGCGCCAGCAGGTAGTCGAAATCGACCCCGGTCGCGGCCGAGGCGCGGGCGATCGACGCCTGCACGCTGTCGGGCGGCGCTGCGCTGTGCTGGACTGGTGTGACCCCTGACAAGGTAATCCCCGGCTTGGTTGTATTCGCCGGGGTTCAAGCAAGAGGTGTGCCAATAGCGGCGTCAGGCCCAGAACTGGATTCAGGCGTAGTAGGGCATCTCCCGCGCCACCGAGGGGCGGCCCGCGCCGTAGAGATTGATGCGGCCGGTAAGCGAGCCCAGGCGGGCATCGACGTTGGCGGCGATCAGGTTGCGGATCTTGCGATTGATCTCGTTGAGGCGCGCGACGGCGTCGAGCAGGCCGCGGCATTCCTCGTCCAGCGGACCGTGCGCTTCACGCTCGATCGTCTCGCACAGCTCCAGCTTGCCGTCGGAGCAGGTGAGGATGGAATCGAGGTCGAGGGCGGCAAGCGCCTGCCGCTCGCTTTCGAGAAGGGCAAGCATTTGCCGGAGTGCGTCACGAAGGAGATTGTCCGTGGTCATCGCTCGTTCCTCAGCATGAAGCCCGCGGCGATCATCGCATCGGCGGTCTTGCGCGGATCGAGCGGGTAACGGCCCTGCTCGATCGCCTGGCGGAGTTCGGTCACGCGCTCCTGATCGACGGGCGCTTCGGTGCCGGCGAGGCCGACGCCGGTGAGGGCGACCCCGGCGGCCTGATCGGCGTCCGTACCGGCCGGCCGTGCGCGTTCGCCATGCGAAACGGGCGCAGTGCCCTTCGCCCGCAGGCTGCGCAGGATGCCGTTCGGCCCGTGCATGTCGATCCGGTCCATCGGTTCGCTCCGTTCGTGTACCGGAACCCAGGACGGCGCGGGATGCGGGTGTTTAAGGCCTCCGCCGCGAATTTGCCGCTCGCGCCGGCCTTACGGCAAATCGATGCCGACCCGGCCCGGCTGGATCACCCGTGCGCGGATCGGATCGCGCTTGTCGCCTGCGGGACGCACGCGGATCCATTCGCCGACTGCGCCGCTCTCGAGCGCCTCGCCCTGACGGGACACGGTGAAGCCGCTGCCTTGTACCGCTATCGAGACGGCTTCGCCCCGGGCAATCACCGGTTCGGCCCTGGCTGCAGCCGGTCCCGACGAGACCGGCACGAACAGCCGCCAGCCGCCCGCCACCGGGCAGCGCACCAGCACCGTGCTGTTGGCGCTGCCGTACCATTCGAGCGCGAGCGGCATCGGGCACCGGGTCAGCTTGAGCCGCCGGTCGACCGGCAGGCGCGCGCCGCCATCGGTGCCTTGCGGAGCACCGGTGAAGCGGGCGACCTCGCGGTCGATGCTGGCGAGATCGTGGAAGCCGGCGGCCAGCGCCGGCGCGGCGGCGGCGAGGATTGCTGCTGGGATCAGTCGCATGATGTCACCTTCCGATGTCGCTTTCCTGCGGCGCGCGGGGCGCCGGGCGTGCGGGCGTCTCTGCAATCCCTGTGCCAGATGCGCGGCCGTCGAAATCGAGCACCGCGGTGAGTTCGCTGGCCGATGCCGGTTCGACCACGATCCGGGCGCTGCGTCCGGCCGCACCCGCCTCGCGCGCGAGAGCGACCGCCGCGGCGGCCATTTCCGCGCTCTTGCCGGCGGCATAGCGCGCGACGATGGTGAGGTTCTGCCGCGCGTCGTGCGGCTGCTCGGCGAGCCAGTCGGCCAGCGGCGGTGCACCGGGTGCCGAGCGGTAGATGGCCAGCGGTTCGCCGCGCGCGGGGACGGGGCTCGCCGCCGCGGCCGGATCGGCCGCGTCGGGCCGCTCGGCCATGGCAGCGGCGGTGACCATGAACAGGATCAGCGCGAGGTCGGCCAGCGTGGTCTGCCAGCCGACGCGGGTGGTCGCGATCATGCTGCGGCCTTCTCGTCCGTCTCGTCGACCGGGCGCTCGGCGACCTGGCGGGGGATCGCCCGCTCGACCGCCGCGGCAAGCCAGTCGATCAGTTCCTGCCGCTCGCCCTCCTCGATCCGCGCGCGCCGCGCCACCGCTGCGGCGAGCGGTGCGAAGACGAAGTTCGCCAGGACGAGGCCGTAAAGCGTGGTGATGACGGCCGTGCCGATCGAGCGGGCATAGTCGGCGTCCGCCGCAGCGGAGAAGCCGCCCAGCGCGACGAGCGTTCCCGCGAGCCCGAGCACCGGCGCCAGCTCGGCGGCCTCGCCCAGCACGCGGGCGGCGGTGTCGGCGGCGGCCTGGCGCTGCGAGCGATAATGCGCGTGCCCTTCGTGCAGCGCCTCGACCGAGCGGTGGCGGATCAGCGCCTCGCTGAGCGTGTCGAACTCGCCGTCGCCGCAATGATGCGCCTCGGCCCGGAAGATGCCGTCCTCGCCGATCTCCTGCACCTGGGCGGCGAGTTCGGCGCGGACGCGCGCGCTGTCGAACGGACGGCCCGCAAGCCGCGCCAGCGCGCGCAGGGCCGCCCGCGCATCGCGCCAGCCGCAGCGCAGCAGGGTCGCGGCGAGCGTGCCGCCCAATACGATCGCTGCGGAAAGCGGATCGAGCAATTGCATGATGTCCACGTGGTTCTCCTTGCCACGAAAGAACGCCCCTGCCGGTGCCGGATTTAGCCCGCGGCGGACATTTGCCGCTTCCGGCAAGCGTTTGCCGCCATCCGCCTGCGTTTCCCGGCAAACGGGCTCGCTGCGAAGAGTTGGCACGCTCTTTGCTCCATCAGGCCCGAACACGTCTGGAGGACTGTCATGAGCAAGGGCCTTTTCGGCATTCACGGCGCGGCGCTGGAGATCAGGGCGCAGCGCATGGGCATGCTCGGATCGAACATCGCCAATGCGGGAACGCCGGGGTACAAGGCGCGCGACATCGACTTCGCCGCCGCGCTCGACGCGAAGCTGGGCGGCGCGCCCGACGGCGCGGCGATCGATCGCGCGACCCGCTACCGCGTCCCGGTCATGCCCAGCCTCGACGGCAATACGGTCGAGATGGCGACCGAGCAGACCGCCTTCGCCGAAAATGCCGTCGCCTACACCGCGACGCTCAGCTTCCTCAGCGGCCGGGTCGAGAAGCTGACCCGCGCGATCAAGGGCGAATGACCATGCCGGGCCCGATGACTCTCTTCGACCTCGGCCAGCGCGCCATGTCGGCGCAGCTCGTGCGGATGAACGCCGCGGCGTCCAATCTCGCCAACGCAGGCAGCGTCGCCGGCAGCGAGGAGCAGGCCTACCGGCCGCTGCGGCCGGTCTTCGCCGAACATCTCGATACCGCCACGGGCATGAGCACGGTGCGCGTCGACGGCGTCTACCGCGCCGACGTCGCGCCGGTTCGCCGGCACGAGCCGGGCCATCCGCTGGCCGACGAAAACGGCGACGTCTGGGCCAGCCCGGTCGATGAGAACGCCGAGATGGTCGAGATGCTCGAAGCCTCGCGCCAGTACCAGAACATGGTCGAGGCGCTCTCCACCGCCAAGCAACTGATGCTCGACACGATGAGGATGAAATGACCGTAACAGCGACTTCCGGCGCCGCGCAGACCGCGGCGGGCACCGCCACGACCGGGCGCGACTACGCGACGCTCGGCCAGGCCGATTTCCTCCGCCTGCTGACCGTGCAGGTGCAGCAGCAGGACCCCTTCGACCCGGTCGATAACAAGGAGATGCTGGCGCAGATGGCGCAGTTCTCGTCGCTGTCCGGGATCACCGAGATGAACGCGACGCTGCAGCAGATTGCCGAAAAGCTCGACGCTCTCGCGGCCGCGCAGGCGGCCGCCACCCCCACCGAATGACGCACAGGAGTACGGACCCATGTCTTTCTACACTTCGCTGAACGGGATGAAGAACGCCCAGACGGACCTGGGCGTCATCGCCCACAACATCGCCAACGTCGAAACCAACGGTTTCAAGAAGGGCAGCACCCAGTTCGCCGATATCGTCGCCGGATCGGCCCAGACCAATCCGCGGATGGTCAAGGGCATCGGCGCGACGCTGGAGGCGATCACGCAGAACTTCGCACTCGGCCCGATCGAGCAGACCGGCGGCGCGCTCGACGTGGCGATCACCGGCGACGGCTTCTTCGCCATGAAATCGGCGGAAAGCGGCAAGACGGTCTATACCCGCAACGGCGCCTTCGGGACCGACGAGAACGGCTTCATCACCGACGGCGGGGTCAACCGCCTGCAGATCTTCCCGACCGATGCGGACGGAAACGTCACCTCGGACACGCCGGTCGACGCGCAGGTCGCCGCGACCAATGCCGCGGGCGCCGAGTTCGTCGGCGTGGTGATCGGCGAGGACGGGGTCGTCTCGGCTTCCTATGCCGACGGTTCGGTGGAGGCGGTCGGCAGCATCGCGCTCGCCTCGTTCATCACTCCGACCGGCCTCAAGCAGATCGGCTCGTCCAACTGGGAATCGACCGGCCTTTCGGGCGAGGCCAAGTACGGCTCGCCCGGCACCGGCCAGTACGGCTCGCTGCTCTCGGGCGCGGTCGAGCGCTCCAACGTGGACATTGCCGAGGAACTGGTCGGCCTGATCACCGCGCAGCGCAACTTCCAGGCGAATGCCAAGGCGATCGATACCGCGACCCAGATCTCGCAGACGGTCATCAACCTGAGGACCTGATCCGATGGACCGCCTGATCTACACCGCCCTCTCGGGCATGAACGCCTCGATGGACCGCCAGCGGGTGATCGCCAGCAACATGGCGAACGCCAACACGGTGGGCTTTCGCGCGGAACTGCTCGACCAGCGCCCCGTCACCGTCGACGGCGAGACTCTCGACGTGCGCGCCATGCAGCGCGCCGCGGTTCGCGGGGCGGTGATGGAAGCGGGCGAGATGACGCGGACCGGCAACGGCCTCGACATCTACATCGAGGGCGAGGCGCTGCTGGCGGTTCAGGCGGCCGACGGGACCGAGGCCTATACCCGGCGCGGCGATCTCTCGATCTCCCCGACCGGGGTGATCGTGAACGGCGAAGGGCTGCCGGTGCTCGGCGAGGCCGGGCCGATCACGGTGCCGCTCGGCACCAACCCGACGATCGCGCCCGACGGGGTGGTCAGCGTGACCGACCCGGCCGCGCCGCCCGATGAACCGCCGATGGAAATCGGGCGGATCAAGCTCGCCGGATGGCAGGGCAGCCCGATCGCCAAGGGGCTCGACGGCCTGTTCCGGGTCGAGGGCGGGGGCATCCTGCCCGCCGATGCGCAGGCGACCGTGATCACCGGCGCGCTCGAGCAATCCAACGTGAAGCCTACCGAGGTGCTGGTCGACATGATCCAGGCGCAGCGCCTCTTCGACATGCGCAGCAAACTGATCGCCACCGCACGCGAGTGCGACGAGGGCGGCGCGCAGCTCATGCGCCTGACCTGACGATCTCGCCGACGAATTCGCTGACGAAAGGGACAGCACAATGCCTACTTCCGCTCTCCAGGTCGCCCGTACCGGGCTCGAGGCGCAGGACGCGCGCATGCGCGTGATCGCCAACAACCTCGCGAACGTCGGCACCACCGGGTTCAAGAAGGACCGCGCCAATTTCGCCACGCTCGCCTATCAGGACGCGCGGGTCGCGGGGCAGCGTTCCTCGGGCGAGACGGCCTATGCCACCGGGCTCAACCTCGGCACCGGCGTCGCCGTCCAGTCGACCAGTCAGATCGTGTCGCAGGGCGCGCTCAACACCACGGGCAATGCGCTCGACCTCGCGCTCGACGGCGACGGCTACTTCCAGGTCGAGATGCCCGGGGGCGAGCTCGGCTATACCCGAGCGGGCAACTTCACCCGTTCGGCCGAAGGGCAGCTCGTGACCCAGCAGGGCTACATCGTCCAGCCGGCGATCACCATTCCCGAAGGCGCGACCTCGATCGCAGTCTCGCCCGACGGCATCGTCACTGCGATCACGCCCGGAGACGCCGAACCGGCCGAGCTCGGCCAGCTTCAGGTCGCGGCCTTCGCCAACCCGGGCGGACTGCGGGCGATCGGCGACAACTTCCTGGTCGAGACCGCCGCCAGCGGCGCCGTCCAGCTCGCACCCGGCGGAGAGATGGGCCGCGGCAATATCCGCCAGGGCATGCTCGAAGCCTCGAACGTGAACATCGTCGAGGAGCTGGTCGACATGATCGAATGCCAGCGTGCCTACGAGATCAGCTCGAAGATGGTCTCCGCCGTCGACGAGATGCTCCGCAACGCCAACCAGACATTGTGAGCAGTCCCATGAACCGCACCTTCTTCCGCACCGCACTCGTCGCCGGATCGGCGTTCGCGCTGGCGGCCTGCGGGGCCGAGCGCACCGCCGGCTTCCACGCCGCACTCCCGCCGCCGCCGCCGATGGCCGCAGCGCCGGAGAACGGCGCGATCTTCCAGCCGACCGGCGGTTTCACGCCGCTCTACAACGGCCAGCGCGCCAGCCGCGTGGGCGACCTCGTCACCGTGATGCTGATGGAGCGTACGCAGACCGCGAAGTCGGCCAGCTCGAACACCCAGCGCGACGGGGGCTTTTCGCTCTCGCCGCCGAGCGCCGGTCCGTTCTCGTTCGATCCGGGCGTCCTTAATTCCGGCGGCCAATCGTCGTTCAATGGGCAGGGGGATGCTTCCCAGACGAGCAGCTTCAGGGGGGATATCACCGTGACCATCGCCGAAGTGCGCCCCAACGGGACCGCGTTCGTCCGCGGCGAGAAGGTCATGCAGCTCAGCCAGGGCGAGGAATGGGTGCAGCTTTCGGGCATCATTCGCCTGGCCGACGTCGACCAGCTCAATCGCATCGCATCCCCGCGGATCGCCGATGCGCGGATCACCTATGCCGGCAAGGGCGCCGTCCAGCGCGCGAGCCGCGAAGGCTGGCTGTCGAAGTTCTTCAACCTCGTGACGCCGTTCTAGGGGAGGGGCTGCCATGTTCAGGACGATGATCCTCGGCCTCGCGGCCCTGCTCGCCGGCCTCGCCGCGCCCGCCCAGGCGGAGCGCGTGCGCGATCTCGGCACGTTCCAGTCGGTCCGTTCGAACCAGTTGACCGGCTACGGCATCGTCGTCGGGCTCGACGGGACCGGAGACGACAACTTCGCCTACGTCACCCACGCCATGCGCGGCGTGTCAGACCGCTTCGGGCTGCAATTGCCGCCCGGCGTCAATCCGGCGCTCAAGAACGCCGCCGCGGTAATCGTGACGGCCGAACTGCCCGCCTTTTCCAAGCCGGGCCAGCGGATCGACGTGACCGTGTCGACCATCGGCAAGGCCAAGTCGCTGCGCGGCGGATCGCTGATCCTGACCGCGCTGCAGGGCGCCGACGGGCAGATCTACGCCATGGCGCAGGGCAACCTCGCGGTCGGCGGGCTCGGCGTGTCGGGCCGCGACGGCTCGAAGCTGACGGTCAACGTGCCGACGGTAGGCCGCATTCCGGACGGAGCGAGCGTCGAGCGCGCGGTCGCGACCGGGTTCGAGGATGCCGACGTGCTGCGCTGGAATCTCAACCAGGCCGACTTCCTCACCGCCACGCGGGTGCGCGATGCGATCAACACGCGCTATCCTGGCATGGCGGTGGTCGAGGACGGCGTGACCCTGGCGCTGCGGCTGCCCTACGGCGCCAATGCGCGCGCCGGGATCATGGCCGACATCGGCATGCTCGAGATCGATCCGGCCGAAGCTTCGGCGAAAGTCATCGTCAACAGCCGCACCGGCACCGTCGTCATCTCCAGCGCGGTCCGGCTCGCACCCGCGGCGATCAGCCACGGCAGCCTGGTCGTGCGGATCGACGAGAACCCGACCGTGGTCCAGCCCGCTCCGTTCAGCGACGGCGAGACCGCGTTCGAGCAGGACAGCGACATCGAGGTCTACGAAGAGGGCAATCGCGTCGCCCTGCTCGAACCCGGCGCCTCGCTGGCCGAGCTGGTCGACGGGCTCAACATGCTGGGCCTCTCGCCGTCCGATCTCGTCGCGATCCTCGAGGCGCTCAAGCAGGCCGGCTCGCTCAAGGCCGAGATGGTGGTGATATGACGGACCCGATCACTCTGGCCGGCGCCAATCCCACGATCGTATCGGCCACCGCGCCGGGCGGCTCCGAGCGCGAACGGCTGGCCGAAGCGGCCCGGCAGTTCGAGGCGATCTTCGTGCGTCAGATGCTCGCCGCGGCGCGCAACACCGACTTCGGCGGCGACGAGCTGTTCGGGGGCAAGAGCGACGAGACGTTCCACGAGATGCGCGACGCGCGTTTCGCGGAACTCGCCGCCAGCACCGGCGCGCTCGGCCTCGCGACCACGATCGAGGCGCAGCTTGCGCGCTTCGTCGAGCCGGGGGGGAACTGACGCATGGCATCCGATCTCCTCTCGATCGCCGCCAGCGGCGCGCGCGCGGCGCGGGCTGCGCTCGACGTGACGGCGCAGAACATCGCCAACGCCTCAAGCGACGGCTACGTCCGGCGCAGCGTGCGGATGGAGGAAGTGTCCGCCTCGGGCGGGCAGCTCCGCATCGGCGACATCTCGCTGTCGGGCGCGCGCGTTTCGGGCATTCACCGCAACGCCGACCTGTTCCGCCAGGCCGAAGTGCGGCGCACCGGCAGCGACCTCGCGCGCGCCGATGCCGAACTCGGCGGACTGGAGAACATCGAGTCCGCGATCGAGCAGTCGGGCCTCTACGATTCGATCGTCGAGTTCGAGGCGGCGCTGCAGCAGCTCGCCTCCGACCCGACCAATTCCTCGCTGCGCTCCGCGGTCCTCGCGGGTGCCGACACGCTGGCGAACAAGTTCAACATCGCGGTCGATTCGCTCGGCGCCGCGGGCGAGGGGCTGCGCTTCAACGCCAGCGCCGCGACCGAACAGGCGAACGTGCTCGGCCAGGAACTGGCGCGGGTGAACCTGCGCCTGTCGCGCGCGGGCGAGGGCAGCAGCGACCGCGCGACCCTGCTCGACCAGCGCGATTCGCTGCTCGAGCAGATGAGCGGCATCGTCGACATCACCACCAGCTTTGCGTCCGACGGCGCGGTCACCGTGACCACCGGCGGTGCGACACTGGTGAGCGGCGGGGACTTCGCCGAGCTCTCCATGGGAACCGCGGCCGACGGCACGATCTCCTTCGCGGTTGGCGGCACGGCCGTGCAGCCCACCGGCGGCGCGCTGGCGGGGGCCGCGCTGGCGCTCGAATCGGCGGCGCAGGTGCGCGGCCGGCTCGATGCGCTGGCCGACGGGATCGCGAGCGCGGTCAATGCCGCGCAGGCGAGCGGCGTCGGGCTGGACGGCACGGCCGGCCAGCCGATCTTCGCCGGCACCGGCGCTGGCGGTATCAAAGTCGTCATGACCGACAGCGGCGGGATCGCCACCGCGCCGGCTGGTGCGCCCGCGGGCAGCAACGACGGGTCGAATCTTGCCGCTCTGCGGCAGGCGCTGGAAAGCGGCGGCGTCGCCGGCTCGGCCAATGCGCTGCTGTTCGACGTGTCGAGCGCCGTCGCGGGCAAGACCGTGACGCGCGATGCGCTCGACGCGATCGCATCGTCGGCGCGGATCTCGCTCGAGCAGCAGGCCGGCGTCGATCTCGATACCGAAGCCGCCAACCTGATGCGCTTCCAGCAGGCGTTCCAGGCGTCGGGCCGCGCGATGCAGGTCGCGAGCGACATCTTCCAGTCCCTGCTGCAACTGAGGTGAGGCCGCGATGATCAATCTCAGCACGTCCGCCTTCTACGAGCGCGCGACCCGTCAGGTGGGCACGCTGCGCGCCGAGGCCGAGAAGCTGCAGGAGCAGATGGGCACCGGCGAACGCCTGTCGCGCTCGTCCGACGATCCGGTCGCTGCGGCGCGGCTGCGCACGCTGGCGCGCGGGGAGCGGCTGGCCCAGATCGACCAGCGCAGTTCCGACCTCGCCTCGACCGACCTCAAGATGACCGACGACGCGCTCGGTTCGCTCGCCACGCTGGTGATCCGCGCCAAGGAGCTCGCGACCAAGGCCGCGACCGAGACGCTGAGCGCAGAACAGCGCGCTGCGATCGGCGGTGAAGTCGAAAGCCTGCGCCAGGCCGTGCTGCAGATCGCGAACAGCCGCAACAGCGCCGGGCATGCGCTGTTCGGCGGGCAGGCGGCGGGGGCCGCCTATCAGGAGAGCGGCGGGGCGGCCGCCTATGTCGGAACCGCGGCGAAGGACGCGGTCGACCTCGGCGACGGACAGTCGGTCGTTCCCTCGCTGACGGGCCCCGAAGTGTTCACGTTCGAGGCCGGCGGCGTTCCGACCGACCTGTTCGCAGTGCTGGGCGATCTCGCCACCGCGCTCAAGGGCGGCGGCGACCCGACAGGGCCGACCGGCGTGGCGCTCGACGGGCTCGCCGCAGGGCTCGACAGCATCACCACCGCGCAGACGGTGGTCGGTGCGCGGCTCGGCTGGATCGAGGTGATGGACGAGCGCCGGGTGGCCAATTCCGAACTTGTCGCCGACGAGCAGAAGGCGATCGGCGGGGCCGATCTCGCGGTCACCATGACGCGGCTGCAGGAAGTGACGACCGTGCTCGAAGCGAGCCAGGCGAGCTTCGTGCGGCTCGCCGGCCTGTCGCTGTTCGACATGATGCGCTGATAAAAAGAACAAGGGTTTCCTAGACATGTACGCTGCAATCGGTATCGTCGTCCTGCTCGTCATGGTGTTCGGCGGCTTCGCCCTCACCGGCGGCGCGCTCGGCCCCGTGATGGAGGCGGTGCCGCACGAGATGATGATCATCGGCGGCGCTGCGGTCGGCGCGCTGATCGCCGGCAACTCGATGCACGAGCTGAAGGCGATCGGCCGCTCGTTCGTGAAGATATTCAAGGGCCCGCGTCATTCGCGGCAGGACCACATCGATGCGATCGCGCTCACCACCAAGCTGATGAAGCTGCTGCGCACCGAGGGGCCGGTTGCGCTGGAAAGCCATGTGGAAACCCCGCAGGAATCCGAACTCTTCGCCGAATACCCGAACCTGCTCGCCAACCAGCCGCTGACTGCGTTGATCTGCGATACGCTGACGCTGATCGTCGTCTCCTCCGGCACCTTGGAAACGCATGCGGTGGAGGACGTGATGGACAATGCGATGAAGACGCATTTCCACGACATGCGCGAGCCGCAGCACGCGCTGCAGTCGCTCGCCGACGCGCTGCCGGCACTCGGCATCGTCGCCGCGGTGCTCGGCGTGGTGAAGACCATGGGCTCGATCGACCAGCCGCCGGCGGTGCTGGGCGGAATGATCGGATCGGCGCTCGTCGGCACCTTCCTCGGCGTGCTCCTCGCCTATGGCGTCGTCGGCCCGCTCGCCTCGCGGCTCAAGCAGATCATCGATCAGGACGAGCAGATCTTCCATGCGGTGAAGCAGGTGATCATCGCCTCGCTCAACGGTTATCCGCAGCCGCTGGTGGTCGAAAGCGCGCGCTCGGGCCTCGGCCATGCGTTCCGGCCCGGCCTTTCGGAGCTGCTCGACAGCCTGCGGGGGCGGTGAGATGGCTTCGCGGGCAGGGCGCAACGATCCGCCGCCGCCGATCATCGTCAAGAAAGTCACCGTCGTTCAGGACGCGGGCCACCACGGCGGCGCGTGGAAAGTCGCCTATGCCGACTTCGTGACCGCGATGATGGCGTTCTTCCTGCTGCTGTGGCTGCTCGGCTCGACCACCGAGGCGCAGCGCAAGGGGATTGCCGACTATTTCACCCCGACGCTGGTCAAGCTGAAGGAGAAGAGCGCCGGCTCCGACGGACTGCTCGGCGGGGCTTCGCTGATCGATCCCGACAGCTATCCGCACCGCGCGGCGCAGACCGGCAGCCGGCCGATCACCGTCCCGCGCGACGTTTCGGGCGGACCGAAGGAAAGCATCGACCGGGTCAAGCGCATGCGCGAGCGCGTGCAGGAGGATATCGCCGACGACCGGCGCCTGCGCCGCCTGATGCGCCAGGTGCGCATGGTCGAGACGATCGAGGGCGTGCGGATCGACCTGGTCGACGACGCCGATTTCTCGATGTTCGTGCTCGGCACGACCGTGCTCACGCCCGACGCGGCAAAGCTGATGAAGGTAATCGCCGAGGCGGTGCGGCCCGAGCCGGGCGATCTGACGATCCGTGGGCACACCGACGCTCTGCCATGGAGGAGCGGCGCGACGGCGAACAACTGGTCGCTCTCCGCCGGCCGCGCCGAAGCCACGCGCCAGGCGCTGATGCGTGGCGGCATTGGCGAGAGCCGCTTCCGCCGTATCGAAGGCGTGGCCGACCGCGAACCGCTGGTTGCCGACAACCCGCAGGACCCGCGCAACCGGCGGATGTCGATCCTGCTGACGGAGTAGAGGTCGGGGGGCCGGACACAGGTCGCTGGCGAATGCTAAGGCCGGCCGGGAGGTCCCCACCAAGGGGGTAGGTGAGGCGAAGCTGCTCGCGTAATCGGAGAAAGCCCGCACCCACACGAAATCCTCCGGCGGCGAACCCGGATGCGTGACGCCTGGAAACTCGGATCGCGCGGCCGGTGCGGCATGCCAGGAGGCGTGCGCGCGGGGGTCGGGCGGGTGGCGGTTTGCTTGCGAACGACCGGCGGACGGGCCGCGGCGTGAGGTTCGCCGCGCACGATCCGCTTGCCCGCCGCCGCCGCGGTGGGCCCGGTTCGATCCCTGGGGTCCGGGA
>NZ_JAEVFE010000010.1 GCF_016803135.1 Altererythrobacter sp. C41 | reverse complement strand
GCAGGTCCGCCGCTCAGAACATAGCCGCCGTCGTCGCCGGAAAGATCGAGGGCAAGCGCGGCGGCCAGCTTGCCGGCGAGGGCCGCGCTGTCGCTGAGCTGGAATCGCCCGGTGACCTGCAGGCGGCCCAATGCCGGATCGGCGAGGCGGATGGTACTTGCCGAACAGCTCGGCCGCGAGATTCCGGTGAAGGCCGGCGATCACCTGTTTCGCCAGGGCGAGGACGACTCCAATGTCTATTTCGTCCGATCGGGCTTGCTGAAGGCGTATTATCTGCGCGCTGACGGGAAGGAGCACATCAAGTCGTTTCTACGAGAAGGATCCGTCATCGGCAGCATGGTTGCTCTGATCGATAAGGATCCCTGCACTTTCAGTCTGGTGGCCATCGAAGATGGCGTCGCAGTCGCCCTGCCGTTCAGTCGACTTCAGGAGGCAGCGCAATCCGACATCAAATCCGCCAATGCGCTGGTTCGCTTTCTCTCGACTTACGGCAAGCGCAAGGAGCGACGAGAGTACGAGTTGCTAAGCTTGTCGCCGGAGGACCGCTATTCGATTTTTCTCGCGACAATGCCGGAGATCGCGGAGCGGGTCAGCCAGGCCGATATGGCAGCCTACATTGGCGTGACGCCTCAGGCCCTCAGCAGGATAAGGCGCCGGCTTCGCGCTCAGGCGCCAAAATGAAGCACGTCCAATGAAACAGATTCGCAGGGGATGGAGCTCACTTGCCGCCCCCTATGCATCCAGAGATGCCGACCGTCCGCTCTGGCTCAGCGTAAGTCTTTCGCAGCGCATGAATGTATGTCGGCTTTCGATGAACCATTCCGGGCCGTTAAACGACGGCTATGTCGGCGTCAGATGCCGTTACCGATGCGAATATCAACAGAGTCCGTAAGGCACTACTCCTCGCCGGGACAAGTCGATCTCGATCTCTCGATCACTTGGAGTATAGGCCCGCTGATTATAATTCCCTGTCGCTTTCTCCTCGGACCGTCCGTCATCCGCACGGAGCGTCATCAATACGTCATCAAGCGCGGCTTTGGCGGCGGTGCCCGGAGATTTCCGCCGGGCTCCACGGCCATATCGTTAGGAGCGCGAGCTGCGGCGCCGAATGGACGACAAGCGGGACGATGTCGCGGCGTGGGTGGCGAGGGATATCCTGCCTCACGAGAGTTCCATCCGCCGATGGCTGGCGCGGCGGTGGGGCGGAGCGATCGATGGGGAGGATGTCATTCAGGAGGCCTACTGCCGTATCGCGGCCCTGCCTTCGGTCGAGCATATCGAAAACGGCAGGGCCTATTTCCGAAAGATCGCGCACCATGTTGCAACCGACATCGTTCGCCATGCGAAGGTGGCCAACCTTCAGGCGATGACGGAAATCGAATGGCAGAACGTCATGGATGATGAGCCCGCGGCGGATCGGACTGTGGCGGCTCGTCAGGAGCTCTCCAGAGTGGACGCCATTTTGTCGCAACTCTCGTGGACGGGGCGCCGCGTGATCGAGCTGCGGCGATGCGAAGGGTTGTCCCAGAAGGAAACCGCCCGGACGTTGGGCGTGACCGAGAACGTCGTGGAAAATCACATCGTGCGCGGGATCAGGACGGTATTGAAGGTCATGGCCGAAGAGGATGCGCGCGCCGAGGGGATCGAGGGGGAGCGGCTTGGCAAGTGACGAGGCCACGACAGGCTTGCACGAACAGGCGGCCCGCTGGGCGGCCCGCTCGGCCTATGGCGACCTGACCGAGCAGGCCGAAGCCGAGCTCCGTGACTGGCTCGCCGCCGACCGCCGCAACCGCGGCGCCTATCTGCGCGCGCGGGCGGGACTGCATGTGCTGGAGGAAGCCGTTTCCAAGGGCCCGCCGACGCTGGCGTCGGACAACGACAACGGGCCGGAGCCGATCGCGCAGCCGCTCGCGCGCTGGGCGGGGCGTCTGGCTGCAGGCGGGCTCGCGGTCGCGGTCTCCGTCGCCGCTTTCGCCATGCTCGGCCTCCCGCTGATGCCGGACAAAGACATCGCGGCGGCTGGTGAGATCGTGAACCTGAAGGACGGGTCCGCGGTGAGGCTTGGCGACGATGCGCAGATCGCAGTCGCCATGACCGGGGATGCCCGGACCATCGTTCTCCTGCACGGTGAGGCTACCTTCGATGTGGCTCCCGATCCCGCCCGTCCCTTCGTCGTGCGATCGGGGGAGGTCTTCGCGCAGGCCACCGGAACCGTCTATACGGTCGGCCGCTCCGGCCTTGCGGGCGGAACTGTGTCGGTCACCGAAGGCAGCGTGCTCGTTTGGGGCCGCGAGGAGAGGGACCAGGCGGTCCTGCTCCATGCGGGCGGGAAGCTGACGCTCGACCCCGGCCCGCCGCCCCCGCTGATGTCGCCGCAAACGTCGCCGCGCGCGCCGCTGCCGGCGCCGGAGGTGGCCCAGATCTCGCTCGACAACGTCACCATCGCCGCCGCAGCAGTGCGTTTCAACCGGATCAATCGCGCGCAGATCGTGATCGGCGATCCCGGTATCGGCGAGACCTCGATCATCGGTCTGTTCAATGCGAACGATCCAGCAAAGTTCGCTCGCGCAGCAGCAGAGGTGGCGGGTGCAGAAGTCATCGTTACGAACGAGAGAATTGTAATAAAGAAGAAATAAAATTGACTCGCAGAATTAATATTTAATCACGCGACGGAAATCAATTTTCTCCCCGTCTTCTGGTGTGAAGCATCAAAGTTCAGGGGTTCGTAAATGCGATTTTCAACGTTCCGACAGATCACCTCCCTTGTTGCGGTATCGACTGCGATCTGCGTTCCGGCGGTCGTGCACGCTCAAGCCCGCGATTTCGACGTGCCGGCGCAGGCGGCGTCGAACGGAATCCGGCTGTTCGCGCAGCAGGCGGGCGTGCAGGTGCTCGTCGCCGGGCGCCATGCTGAGGGGCGCACAACCAACGCGCTCCGGGGCGAGATGGACGTGCGCGCCGCGCTCGACCGCCTGCTCGCGGGGACCGGGCTCACCGTGTCATCCTATGACGGCGAAGTTGCAATCCTTGCCGCGCCCGAAGAGGACCGGACCGAGGAGAGCGGCGAGACCGCGATCGTGGTCACCGGCTCGCGTATCGCGCGGCCCGAACTGGAATCGGCCATGCCGGTCGGCGTGGTCGACATGGATCTGTCGGGGCAGCAGGGCGAGACCACGACGTACGAGGCGGTGCTGCGCGACGTGGCGGTGGGGCCCGGCAACGGGCCTTACAACAGCGCGCCCGAGGGGCAGTACGACGGCGGTATGGCGACGGTCGAGCTGCGCAACATGGGCGTCAGTCGCTCGCTCACGCTGGTGGACGGCCGCCGGCGCGTCTCCGGTGCTGCCTCCTCGTCCGCGGTCGACATCAACATGATCCCGGCCGCGATGATTGACCGGGTGGAGATCATCACCGGCGGTGCTGCCGCGGTCTACGGCGCAGACGCGGTTACCGGCGCGGTCAACGTGATCACGAAGACCGATTTCGAGGGGCTCGAGCTGTCCGCCACGGCCGGCACTTCGCAGCACGGCGGCGGCAGCAAGTACCAGGCCTCGATCGTCGCCGGCACGACCTTCGCCGACGACCGCGGCTCGATCATGATCGGCGGCACATACCTGAAGAACGAGCCGATCTACTTCCACCAGCGCTATTCGAAGGACACGAATCTCAACTACACGGCCAACCCGGAGAACACCGGGCCAAACGACGGCATCCCCGACCGGATCGTCTATTACCACCGGACGAACTTCTACCTTCAGCCCAATCCCAACATCTGGGTGGGCGGCGACACCTATCTGCTCAACCCCGACGGCTCCGCCAGCATCGGCGTCTACGACGTCTGTTTCTCGAGCTGCAACTCGTCGCGTTCTGGCGGCGACGGCGGCATGCCGCAGAGCCAGTACTGGAGCGACTTCCTGATCGCCCCGATCGAGAATGCCTCGTTCATCGGCCGGTTCGACTACGAGATCGCCGACTGGCTCGAATACGGTTTCCGCTTCGATTACGGCCGGTCGGAATACGACGCCTATCGCCGGCCCTATCGCGACGACGACCGGGACATCTGGCTCAACGGCGCGGGCGGGGCGGTCGCCTATCTCGACAATCCCTATCTGCCGGACAGCTTCCGGCAGGTCATGGTCGAAAACGACCTGGCGTCCACGCCGCTGCGCCGGAGCTATGAGATCTTTGGTCAGATGACCGACCGCAGCGAGCGCCAGAGCTTCACGGTTGTGAACACGCTGCGGGGCGAACTGCCGGGCGGATGGCGCTGGGAAGCCTTCGGCCAGTATGGTCGCAGCACGAACGAGATCACCGCCACCAATGTGCCGATCGCCTCGCGCTTCGTCGCGGCACGCGATGTCATCGCCGATCCGCTGACCGGAACGCCGGTTTGTCGCGACGAGGAAGCACGAGCGGCCGGATGCGTGCCGTTCAGCATCTTCAGCTTCGATCCGCTCAGCGCCGAGCAGCGTGCCTGGATGATCGGCACCCGCCATAAGAGGCGCAAGAACACCCAGACCGTCGCCGGCGCCAATATCGCGGGCAGTCCGTTCGCTCTGCCGGCCGGGGACGTTCAGGCCGTGCTCGGCGTCGAATATCGTAAGGATACGGTCGACAATTTCGACGACAACATGGCTGCCCCGCCTGCAAACGAACTGTCACACCTCGGCGCCTGGGCGCCCTACGAACCTGCGCTGAAAGCTTCGAACGACGTTTCCGAGGCCTATGCCGAACTCGTCGTTCCGGTCCTGCGCGATACGCCCTTCGCCAACCGACTGACGCTGGAGGGTGCCTATCGCTACTCCGACTACAGCGACTTCGACTCTACCCACACCTGGAAAGTCGGCGGGATCTGGAGCCCGTTCGATGGCCTGACCTTCCGCGCCGTGCGGTCGCGAAGCGTGCGCGTCCCGAACTTCAGCGAGCTCTACGCCTCACGCGCGGTGCAGGCGATCGGCCTGTCCGAGCCGTGCATGGAGATCAACTATGACGCGAACCCGACGCGCAGGCAGAATTGCGAGGCCCTGCTCGGCAGCGCCAGCCCGCTGCCGACGCAGATCTATACTGGCTTCGTCATCAGCGGCGGCAACACCGATCTGAAGCCCGAGACTTCGAACAGCACCACCATCGGCGCCGTCCTGCAGCCGGCCTTCCTGCCCGGCTTCGACATGACGATCGACTACTGGAACATCAATCTGGAGAACATCATCACCGCCCTCGGGCGCAACGACGTGATGAACCTGTGCGTCGATCTGCCCTCGATCGACAACCAGTTCTGCGACCGTGTCGAACGCGACGAGAACGGCTATGGGATGCGGGTCGACACCAGCTACATCAACGCCTCGCTGTCGGACGCCAAGGGTATCGATCTGGGCGCGAACTACCGCTTCGATCTCGGCCAGGGGCGGATGAACCTGGGGCTGCGCGCGAGCTATCTGCTGAAGTACGAAACGACGACGCTGCCGGGCATCGCCTCCAGCGTAATCGTCTACGACGGCGGTTATCAGAACCCGCGTTTCCGCGGCAACCTGTTCACCAGCTACACTATCGGCGACTGGGACATTGGCCTGGAAACCCGGTTTTGGAGCGCTGCGAAGATCATCGCCAACGCGAAGTCCGACGAAGAATACGACAACAACCACGTCGGCGCGCGTGTCTACAACGATCTCACGATCGGATGGCACGTGAACGAGAACGCCACGCTGCGGGTGGGCATCAACAACCTGTTCGATATCGAGCCGCCCTACGCGCCGCGGACCTACTACCAGGGCGGGGGCGGCGTCTACGACGTCTACGGCCGCTACTTTTTCGCCAATGTCAACTTCAAGCTCTGAGGAGGTGGCTGTGACGACCACGCGCAAACTGCGGCCCATCCGCCGACTGACGATCACCCTGCTGGCCGCGGCCATGACTCTGCCGGGCGCCGCAAGCCTGGCTGCCGATGAGGGCGAGAGCGCCGCGACGGAGGGACGAGGCGACCGGCCGATGGTTATCGCACACCGGGGCGGGGCGCTGCTCCGCCCGGAAAACACCCTGTCGGCGTTCCGCCATGCGCACGATCTCGGCGCCGAGATCCTCGAATTCGATATGCTCATGACGGCCGACGACCAAGTCGCCGTCTATCACGATCCGACGATCAACCCGGATTTCTGCAGGTCCGACGAAGGTGCGGACGCAGAACGGCGCCCGGTGCGCTCCATGACGCTGGCGGAAGTGCGGCAACTCGACTGCGGCTCGGGCGTTCGGCCGATCTACGCGGGCCCCAGATACGTGGCCGTGACCGGCGCACGGGTGCCGACGCTCGACGCGGTATTCGGCGCTTTCCGCGATACCGGCGCCATGTTCTTCGCCGAGACAAAAGTGCCCAAGAGCATGGACGGCGTCATGGATGTTGATCCCGTCCTCTTTGCCGCACGGCTGAACGATGCCGTGGTGAAGTACGGCCTTGAGGACAAGGTCATCCTCCAGTCCTTCGACTATCGCACGATCGATGCGCTGCACGACATCAACCCGCGCATCCGCACCTGCCTGCTCGGCGCACATCGCCACACGGACGACTATCTCGCGCTTCTGCGCCAGCACAATGCCTCCTGCATCGTTCTGGGAACCGACCGGGTGACGCCAGACCAGCTTCGCGAGCTGCAGCAGGCCGGCATGCTCGTGTATTCGGATGTGATCGACAGCGCGGAGGAGTGGCGGCGCTACGCCGAGCTGGGGTTCGACGCGATCTTCACCAACGATCCCGCGGGGGCGATCGACTATCTGGACTAGCGGAGTGGGGAAGGCATCCGACCGCCTACCCGTTCCGTCTAGAAATTCTAGCTGACCATCGGAGAGCGTGACGTCCGCACACAACATAACCGATGCCCGCGCCTTGCAGCACAGCGATGCGTGAAAGGCTCGCCTCGTCGAGCGTAATCGGGCCGGCGACGTCGATCTGCGCCGGCTGACCGTTCTTCTCGAACTGCCAGCGATATGGAGCGCCGTTGGGAAGCCGTATCCGCAGGCATGCATGGTGCAGCAGATCCGGCGGCACCAGCGGTTTGCCGTGCGTCTGAAAATACGCCGGCGAGCCCACCACCACATTTCGCCGGGCCGGACCCAATGGCACGGCGATCATGTGACTCGGCACCAGATCCCGGGACCTGACGCCGAAGTCGAACCCCTCGGCGACGACGTCGACAAGCCTGCCTTCGGTAACCAGATCGATGTGGACGTGAGGATAGAGCTTCAGGAATTTCAGGATGAGCGGGGACAGGATTTCGCGCGCCGCCGTCGCGAAGGCGTTGATGCGTAGCGTGCCTGACGGAATCTTCTGCTGCGAACGTGCTGCGTTCATCGCATCGTGAATGTCCTGCAACGGCGGCCCAACTTGTTCGACGAAGTCTCTTCCGGCATCCGTCAGCGAAACGCTGCGCGTCGTCCGATTGAACAGGCGAACGCCGAGTTGGCGCTCCAGTTTAGCAACGGCGTTACTGAGCGCGGTCGTCGACATCTCGAGATCCAGTGCCGCGCCGCGGAACGAGCCTCGTCGGGCGATCGCGAGAACAGCATCCAGTTCAATCAGAGCGTGCCGCTTCATTGTCCCTCAAATCGTGACGTTTCATCAAGCTTTGACCCGATTATCGGCGAGTTCGTCCATAGCTAAATTGGATCCCGCTCAGAATGACCAATCAGTCAATCACCAAAGGAGACGAGCGATGGCTATCGACTTACCCAGACCAATCGCTGACTACTTCGAAGCAGATAAAGGTCTAAACGCTGAGGCGGTCGCCGCATGCTTTGCTCCGGTGGCTGTCGTCAGGGACGAGGGGCACAGCTATGCAGGGCGCGACGCGATCCGCAGATGGAAAGATCAGTCCTCGGCAAAGTACACCTACACCGCGGAGCCATTTTCGATCGCTGACGAAGATGGACGGATCGTCGTCACCTGCCACGTGGTCGGTGACTTTCCCGGCAGTCCCGTCGACTTGCGCTACTTCTTTGCCCTTGATGGCGGAGAGATCGCCGAGCTGGAGATCGTCCCATGATCCCGTTCCTCACACTCGTAGGCAAGCGCGCGCTGATCACCTCCGGCACCCGCGGAGCGGGAGCCGCCACGGTGGCATTGTTCGAGGAACTGGGCGCCAAACTCGTTACATGCCATTGCTGCTGAAAATCGGACCTCCCGAGGTAATATGTGGGGTGACCAGGCTCAGGCCTTCAGGAATCTATTTAAAACAAATTCGATTGAGTCGGATTCCGGAATTCCTCCCGCTTTGCCATCGCCCTCCTAAGGGGCTGGCATTTCCGCGCGTAAATCCGTTCCGCTCGATCCGACCACATCTCACCAAAGGCGTCGGGTGGAAAAAGGGTGGTGAGGCGGGAAGGGGCACACACTCCAATTCGCTCGCTCAAGGGGCCGGGGTGCTACTCGGACGGAGACGGCCTGCCATTCGAACTGGATAGCAAGGGGCTCGGGGCGATGGGCCCTTCCGTTGCCGCTGCGGACGAGTCTGCTCGCCCATGCTTTCAATCGCGGCTCAGGCGATAGGCGCGGGGATCGAGCCGGTGTCTGGCCAACTTGTCGTACAGTGTCTTGCGCGGGAGGCCGAGTCTGTGGACCGCTTGCGGAATGTTTCCGCGGGTATCTCGCAGGGTGTCTTCGAGAATCGCCCTTTCGAAGGCGGCGAGCCGATCGCGCAGCGTACTCGATTGTCCGCCCAACGCGCCCGGCCCCGGTCCCGCGGATGAATCCAGTTCCAGTACGTGATTGCGTGCGAAGGCACGCAATTCATGCAGATTGCCCGGCCAGGCGTGCGTCATCAGATGTTGCCAGATCGTATCGTCTACCGGTCTTGCACTCCGGTCGAACTCGCGTTCGAACTCGGCGACGAAATGGCGGAATATCACCGGCACGTCCTCGCGGCGGGAGACGAGGGGGGGCAGCGCCAGCGTCACGCCCTGGAGGCGATTGATCAGCGATCGGCTGACACCGTCGCTCGCCGTTCCGCCGACCGGCAGGTTCCGCGCGGCCGAAACGATCCGGAGGTTCGCCTGGCGAGGGCGGGCCGCCCCGATCGGCCTGTAGCGGCGCTGTTCGACCACGCCGAGCATGCGCGCCTGGAGCGGCACGGGAATCGTCTCGATATCGTCGAGAAACAGCGTCCCGCCGCTAGCCCGTTCGATCAGCCCCGATCGCGACAGCGCGCTTCCCGGGTCGCGGCCGAAAATGATGAGCTCGGCGTCCTGGTGCGCCCAGGTCTCGGCTCCGATGGTGACGAAGGGGCGGTCGTGACGCGGGCTCAGGTCGTGGATCTGGCGCGCGAGAAAGCTCTTCCCGGTTCCGCTCTCGCCCGTCACGAAAAGGTCGATCTCGGCCTTGCTTACTTCCGCAACCAGGCGCTTCAACCGGTCGACCAGCGCCGAACTGCCGAGCAGGGCCGGCATCGTGCGGCTGCGCAGGGCGTCGCGCAATCGCCTGTTTTCAATGACCAGCGCGCGCCTGCCCGCGGCGCGTCGGATCGCGTCGAGGATGGCGGCCGATGAATAGGGCTTCGTCAGGAAGTCGGCCGCGCCGTTCTTCATCGCCTCGACTGCCATCGCCACGTCGCCGTGACCGGTGGTGAAAATCACCGGCAGTTCGTCGTCCAGGGTCCGGAGGGTTTCGAACATTTCCAGGCCGTCCATACCAGGCAAGCGAATATCGCTGACGACGACACCCTCGAAGTCGCGCGACAGCCCCCGCAGCGCGGGTGCGGCGGCTTCGAACGCCTCGACCGAAATGCCCTCAAGTTCGAGGCCCTGCACCACCGCTTCGCGCAGCGGCGCGTCGTCCTCGATAAAGACGACCCGGATTTGGCCCACGGAGCTCATGCGCGGGGAATCCTCATTATGAATTCGGCCCCGCCATCGCCGGTGCCGAGCGACAAGTCACCGCCGAGCGACCGCATGATGCCGCGCGAAATTACCAGCCCGAGGCCGAGCCCGTCCCGCTTGGTGGTGGCGAACGGCTGGAAGAGCTGTTCCCTCGCCTTGAGGCTCAAGCCGGGGCCGTCGTCTTTCACGCTCAGATGGCAGAATCGGGCCTCGCTCACGACCGACAGCTCGATCCTGCCCTTCGGGCCCGTCGCGTCGAGGGCATTCTGCAACAAGTTTACGAGCACCTGCTCGAGCCGCACGGGTTCCGCGCGCACCTCAACAGCGCATTCTTCGGCGAGTGGGGTGATCAGCGCCGTCCCCGACCGTTCCACCCGGTCGCGAAGCAGGAGGAGCGCGCCCTCTATTGCTTCTTCGAGCGGGAAGTTGCGAGGTTCGGCAACGTCACGGCGGGCGAACCGTCGCAATTCGGAGGTTATCCTGCCGATCCGTTCGGTGAGGTCGACGATCTGCTGGAAGTTTCTGCCCGCTTCCGCCGCTCTGCCGGCAGACAACAGACGCTCGCCGTTCTCCGCAAAGACGCGAACCGCCGCGACCGGTTGGCTGATCTCGTGCCCGACGCCCGCCGACACCTGACCCAGCGTAGCCAGTCGGTTGGCCTGATTGAGCTGTTCGCTCAACGTGCGTGTCCGTTCGGCCAGCAGGGCCTCCCCCAGTAGTTCGCGACGGCGACGCAGGTACAGTCCCAGCGCGACCACGACTCCGGCCAAAGCGATCGCAAGCAGGGCGTAGAAGCGTCCATTGGCAACCGCGGCATCGATGCGCGGCCTGGGATCGGCCAGCAGGTGCAGAGTCCAGCCATCGAGCGCGATGGGCTGCTCGGTATCGAACAGCGGGGCGGCCACCGCCCCACCGATTCCGGAGCGGCTCCCGAGATCGAGCGGCTCCAGAGCGTCCACCCCGAATTGCTGGCGATCCAGATCGCGATCGCGTGCGGATGCCCATGCGGGGTCGATCGCCCTGAAGCGCCAGTCTTCGTTGCTCGCCAGAAGGACCACCCCGTCGCGGTCCGTTACGAAGACTCCATGCGTTGCGACGTGCCAATTGGCCTCGAGCGCGTCGAACTCGACCTTCACCGCGACCACGCCAACCGGTCGCCCGTCGACCACGACCCGCTGGGCGATGTACAGGCCCGGCTTGCGGCTGACGGTGCCGAGGGCGAATTGGGTTGCCGAACCCGTCTCCATGGCCTGCTGGAAATAGCGCCGGAAACTGTAGTTCGAGCCGACGAACGTGGTCGGCAAGTTCCAGTTGCTCGCAGCCAGCGTCTGCCCGCTTTCGTCCATCAGGTAGATCACGGCGGCGTTCGTCTGACGGGCGAGGTCCTCGAGCCGGCGATTAAGCGCCCCCCTCCCGTCCGACGCACCGGAGAGAAGGCCATTCACCTGCGGATCTTCCGCGAGCACCAGCGGCACGAGACTGAACTTGTCGAGCTCGGCCTGCAGGCTGGTCGCGATAATCATCGCTTCGTTGCGCGCATCTTCCTGCGCCGACGCGAGGGCTCTCGTCCGGGCTAGGCGATCGATCGACCATACCGCCGCGCCGAGCAATACGAGTGCGGTCGCGACGAGCGCGACCAGCCTGCCGCGCGAACGGAAAAGACCTGCAAAGCGTCGCACGCCTCCGCTGTGTCCGAAATTTCGCACAGTTGTCAAAAAGCGCGTGCGGAATTTCGCACAAACTCACGCTTAGCCGCACATATGCGTTTGAGTTCGTTGGCTAAAAAAAATTTTCACGCCTTGCTAGGCATCGTCGCTTGGTCACGCCTAGCCTGTATCGGACGGACGCCAGCAGATGGCGCAGAGAGGATGACTGAAGCAATGGCAGCGATCGATCACGACCGGATTCCGGTCGGCGCAGGGCCGCGACACAAGCCGTTTTACCGGATGCTTTACGTCCAGGTGCTCGCGGCGATTGTCGCGGGCGCGCTGCTCGGACATTTCATGCCCGATCTCGGCGCTTCGCTGAAACCGCTGGGCGACGCGTTCATCAATCTGGTCAAGATGATCATTGCCCCGGTGATCTTCCTCACCGTCGTGACCGGCATCGCTTCGATGAAGAACATGACCGCGGTCGGCAGCGTTGCGGTCAAGGCGCTTGCCTACTTCATGTTCTTCTCGACGCTGGCGCTGATCATTGGCTTGATCGTGGCCAACGTCGTGCAGCCGGGTGCCGGCCTCGACATAGACCCGGCCACCCTCGACCAGTCCTCGGTCGCCGCCTACGCCGATACCGCGCACGAGCAGACGCTGTCAGGCTTTCTACTGGCGATCATTCCCACCACGCTGTTCAGCGCCCTGACCGAGGGGAACATCCTCCAGGTCCTGCTCGTGGCGATCCTCGCGGGAGTCGCCCTGTCGGCTACGCGCCCCAAGAGCGATCTCGTACTCGACGTTCTTACCTCGTTGAACGAGGTGGTGTTCAAGCTCGTCCACATGCTGATGAAGCTCGCGCCGATCGGCGCGTTCGGGGCCATCGCCTTCACGATCGGCGAATTCGGGATCGGCTCGCTGGTCAGCCTGGCGGCGCTGGTCGGCACGTTCTACCTCACCTCGCTGCTGTTCGTGGTGGTGGTGCTGGGGCTGGTGGCCCGACTGACGGGCTTCTCCATCTTCGCGCTGGTCAAGTATCTGCGCGAGGAACTGCTGCTGGTTCTCGGCACGTCCTCGTCCGAAGCCGCGCTGCCGAGTCTGATGGAGAAGATGGAAGTCGCCGGCTGTCGAAAGACCGTGGTCGGGCTGGTCGTGCCGACAGGATATTCATTCAATCTCGACGGCACCAACATCTACATGACCCTGGCCGCTCTGTTCATCGCCCAGGCGGTAGGCATCGATCTTTCGCTCGGTGAACAGCTGGCGCTGGTATTGGTCGCGATGGTCAGCTCGAAGGGCGCGGCGGGCGTGACGGGCGCCGGTTTCGTGATCCTCGCGGCGACGCTGTCGGTCGTGCCTTCGGTCCCGGTCGCCGGCATGGCGCTGATCTTGGGCATCGACCGCTTCATGAGCGAATGCCGGGCGCTCACCAACTTCATCGGCAACGCGGTCGCCACCATAGTCGTGGCCAAGTGGGAAGGCGCGCTCGACAAGGGTCGGCTCGCAGCGGCGATGGGGGGCGAGCCGCTGCCGCTCCCCGACGAGGACAGCGAGCGTCACGAGCGCACGAGCCCGCACCAGCCCGCGATGGTACATTCCGGAGGAGATGCCTGATGGTCACCCGACGCACGGTACTGGGCGCGGCCGGAACGATCGCCGCCGCATCGGTCATTTCGCCGGTTTCGCCGCTCGCAGCCCATCCTTACGAGGAAATCGCACTCTGGCCGGGCACTCCACCGGGGAAAGGCGGCCCCGCAGGACCTGAGAAGATCGGCGGCGAGGGGTCGGGATACGGCGCGGTATCGAATATCTCCAACCCGCGGATGCGCGTCTATCGTCCGAACGCGACCAACGGCAAAGCGGTGCTGGTGCTGGGTGGCGGAGGATACTTCCGCATCCAGCTGTGGAAGGAATCGACCCCCGCGGCGCGCTGGCTCCAGAACCGCGGCTACACGGTCTTCGAGCTCATCTTCCGCCTGCCGAACGACGGCTGGGAGGCAAGCGCCCCCTTCGCCGACGCGCAGCGAGCGATGAAGATCATCCGGACCCGGGCCGACGAATTCGGGGTCAGGCGCGATGCCATCGGGATCATGGGGTTTTCGGCAGGCGGCCACCTCGCGGGCTATACTGCGCTCCTGCCCGATCGAAAGCTCTACCAAGGTAACGATCGCTTCGAGGCCGCAAGCGCCCGGCCTGATTTCGCCGTGCTGCTGTTCCCGGTCGTCTCCCTGCGCAAGCCCTATGACACGACGCGGACCCGGCGTGAAATCATCGGTCCGGATCCGAGTCTCGAGGCGCAGGAGGCCTGGTCGCTCGACACCCACGCGTCCTCCGGTGCGCCCCCGACGATCATTTTTTCGGCAGCCGACGACCCGATCACGCCGCCCGGGCATGGGATCGCCCTGTTTCAGGCCCTGGTGGCCAAGGGTGCCCCGGCCGAGCTGCACATTTTCGAAGAGGGGGGTCACGGTTGGGGGCTCGGCACTCCGCACGAAATCCTGAGCCAGTGGCCGGAAATATTCGAGGCTTGGCAGACCAAGCGCAATCCAGACAACGGATAAGGGGAGGGAGAAACCCATGAAAACGTTCAAGATCACCAGAATGGCGTTGCTGTGCGGGGCCAGCCTTTTCGCCGGCGCAGCCCCCATGGCCGCCTGGGCTCAGGAGACCGAACAGCCGGCCGGAGAGCCTCAGCCAACCGAACCCGAGATCGTTGTCGTCGGAACACAGATCCAGGGGGCCAAGATCAACGACGTTCTGCCCGTCACAGTGCTCGACGAACAGGCAATCGAGAACACGGGCGCGGCATCCGGCGACGAACTGTTCCGCGCCATTCCGCAGGCGGGAACCGTCGCCTTCAATGAGCAGAACGAAACGACCGCCAACAACGCGCGCGGAGACGTCGGTTCGATCAACTTGCGCGATCTCGGCACGGGCAATACGCTGCTGTTGATCAACGGCAGGCGCATGACGTTGCATCCCGGCTTCCAGACCGAACTGCTGGTGCCCGTCGTTTCGTCCGACACCAACGAGATTGCCCCCGGCAGCGTGCGGCGCATCGAGGTACTGCGCGACGGCGCATCGGCGATCTATGGCGCCGATGCGGTTGCCGGCGTCATCAACACCGTGCTCAAGGGCAACCTGCGGGGCGGTTTCCTCGAAGCCGATTGGCGCGCGTCCGACGGCACGAGCCTCTACAGCTATCGCCTGAGTGGTGGGCTCGGCTTCGATTTCGGCGGCGGCCGCGGCAACCTGACCGTCTACGGCGGATACTTCCACGAAAACGGAATGCCGGCCTCAGAGCGGGACTATGCCGCCGACGACAACCGCCTTCCCCTGGTAGAAGGCACCGATTTCGAGGGCGATTCCTCGTTCAACAACCGCAACACGTTCGGCCCGTTCGGCCAGTTCGACATCCAGGCCCCTTCCGGTAGCACGCCGATCGGAGATGACGATTTCTATCTCCAGCCGGGCACTTTCCCGGACTGCGATCTCGATTTCGGCGGCGGCATCTGCGCGCGAAGCGGATCGACGCCGACATCGGCCGTTCGCTACAACCGCAATTTCGGCAATAACCTGATCAGCCGAAAGAACCGCTACAACGCGATGGCGCTGCTGAACTACGATCTGACTGACAACGTCGAGGCCTATGTCGAGGCCAGCTACTATCGGTCGGAGAACCGCCGCAACATCACGCCGTCGGCGATCCTCAGCGCCGTGCCGGTCGGCATCTCGCGCGACGCTTATTACAATCCCTTCGGCCCGGCGATGCGCGACGGTCAGCCCAATCCGGAGCGACTGCCGGGGACGACCATCTCCGACGACGGCGCGGATCTGATCATGGAGCGCTACCGCTTCGTCGACGCGGGTAACCGCGACGTCTCGGTCGACAAGAATGTCTACCGCATGGTCGCGGGCCTGCGAGGCAATTTCGGCGCTTGGGACTTCGATACCGGTCTCGTTTATTCCGAGGCCGATACGATCGACCTGGCGCGCAATCGCGTCTCGCTCACGCTGATGCAGCAGCAGATCAATCTTACGACCCCCGATGCATACAACCCGTTCAACGGCGGCTGCCTCGAAGATCCGGGCAACGGCGACTGCACGCCCAATCCGCAATCCTCGATCGATCCGTTCAGGATCTCGGTGTTCCGCAAGAGTGGCACCTCGCTCGCGCTGGCCGACTTCAAGGTCAGCCGCGACGACCTGTTCTCATTGCCGGGTGGCGATGTCGGCGTTGCGGCTGGCGTGGAGTGGCGGAAGGAGACCTTCTACGACGATCGCGATCCGCGGCTCGACGGCACGATCACGTTCACCGACAGCGTGACCGGCGACTTCAACGGAAGCGACGTCGCAGGGACCAGTCCATCACCCGATACCAGCGGCAAGCGTCAAGTCTACTCCGCCTTTGCCGAGGTGTTCGTGCCGCTCGTCAGCCCCGATCTGGACATTCCCCTGGTCGAGGAACTGAACCTCCAGCTCGCCGGTCGCCTCGAACACTTCAAGGACATCGATGAAACGGCAGCGGTGCCGCGTATCGCAGGGTCCTGGACGGTCGTTCCCGGGGTTACGCTCCGCGGTGCCTGGTCGCGGGGCTTTCGGGCTCCGAACCTGGTGCAGGTCAACGACGAAGGCACTACCCGTTCGAACACCCGTGACGATTTCATCGTCTGCCAGGCCCAGGTTGAAAAGGGCATCATCGACGATCTCGGCGCTTGTCCCGGAGCCGGAGTCATCAGCTTCCGTTCGGGCACTGAAAATCTCGTCCCCGAAGACAGCACGAACATCAATCTGGGTGTGGTGCTCGAACCCGGCTTCATCCCGGGCCTGACGCTGACCGCGGATTACTGGCGAGTGAAGCAGACGGGCCTTGTCGGCACCTTCGGCGACGACAACGCGATCGCACTCGATTACCTGCGCCGCCTCGAGGGCAGTTCCAACCCCAATGTGGTCCGCCTTGCGCCGACCGCCGAAGACATCGCCCTGTTCGAGGGGACGGGTATCGCTCCGGCAGGCAAGATCGACTACGTCATCGACGACTACCTCAATCTGGACAGCCGCGTATCGAAGGGTTGGGACTTCGGACTGTTCTACCGCGTGCCCGATTTCGGGCTCGGTAAATTCCGTCTTCGCCTCAACGCTGCCCGGCTCGAAAGCTTCGTCCAGTCGGCCGGCCCCGACGGCCAGGAACTGCTCGACGGTATTGCCGCGGGTATCGTGCCGCTCGACGTGACGGTCGGCGGGCTGGGCGAGCTGCTGGAAGTCGATGGCAGGCCGAAATGGCGCTTCAGCGGATCGGTCAACTGGGAAAGCGGACCGGTGGACGTCGGCCTGTTCGGCAACTACGTCGGCAGGGTTTACGACACCAGCGTCTCGCGCGACGATCCGATCGTTTCGGACGATCCGAACGCCAACTTCTTCCCCGTCGATCCCTTTTTCACGATGAACCTGTCCGTCGCCTACTCGATCAACAACGACACGCCACTCGACGGGACCCGGCTGCGCTTCGCGATCAACAATCTGTTCGACGAAGATCCGCCCCTCGCGGACGAGACCTACGGCTTCTACAGCGACCTGCACAGCGCACGGGGGAGAGTGTTCCATGTCGAGCTGCGCAAGAAGTTCTGAAGCGTCGCGTCGCCTGCGTCGTCTGCTCTGGAACTCAGGCGCCGCGGCGGCCCTGGGGGGATGCGCTACGGCGCCTCCCCCCGAGCTTTTCGCATCTTCCGAAAAGTCGAGCTGTTCGACCGCGAGCGCGAGCGTCGCATTCGATTTCGAGACCGCCTCAAACTCCACCTGCGCGATATTGGGTGAGCGCGAGTTTGCCATCCTCGTCACGCCCGAGCATGCGCCCCCGATCAACCCGAGCCCTTGGTATGCCTTCAGCTTCGTCGCGCGCGGCGACGAAGGCATTTCCGTCCGGCTGGATTACGCGGGAGCCAGGCACCGCTACCTCCCGAAGCTGATAAGCGGGGCTACGGTAACCGCCATGCCGGTCGATGTTGTGGAAGACGGATCGAGCGCGAGAGTGCATATTCCCGCCGGGAGCGGGATCGTCGCGGCACAGGAGCCTTTCGATCTGGATCGCCACGACCTCGTGCTCGATCGCCTGGCGGCCTTGCCGCAGGCCGAGAGAGTCGAGCTGGGCCGGTCACTCGATGGACGACCAATCTCCGCGGTCCGCTTCGGCGATCCCGCCGCATCTTCGCTCGTGGTCTTGCTGGGCCGACAGCACCCGCCCGAAGTATCCGGGGCGATCGCGATGGAAGCCTTTCTGCAGACGGTGGCCGACGAGATCGAGGCCGGCCAACTGGACAATGGACGGATTCAATTCTTGGCAGTGCCGGTCCTTAACCCCGACGGGGTCGCCCGCGGCCACTGGCGCGCCAATCGCGGCGGGAAAGACCTGAATCGCGACTGGGGCGATTTTTCGCAGCCGGAGACCCAGGCGGTAAAGCAATGGCTCGACGCGGCGCCGCGATCGGTTCGTCCTGTAGCCATGCTCGACTTTCATTCGACCAGGCGAAACCTGTTCTACGTTCAGGGGGAAGACGAAACCGGCGCACGCGAGGAAAGATTCCTCGCCGGGTGGCTGGGCGACAAGACAGCGGCGTTGCCCGGCTATCCCTTCTCGATCGAGCGCCGCAACGCCAATCCGGGCTCCGGGACCGCGAAGAACTGGTTCAGCGCCACCTACGGCATTCCCGCCTACACCTACGAAGTCGGCGACGAAGCCGACCACCAGGCGACCCGCCGGGCGGCGGCTGTGCTGGCCCAATCGTTTCTCGATCAGATCATGCTGCTCGACAAAATGTAAGGGAAAGGCGGACGACACCCAGAACTCGAACTTGGGATTCGCTCGTTATGGGTCAGTCAGTCTGGATTTGATCAAACGAAGGTGCCGTAACTCATCGCGTGAAGGAAGGACCGGTTTTGGCGCTCAGTTGAAGCGCGGCAAGCGTCGGCTTTGTCGGCGGCGTTAGCTATCCACATCGGCCAACCAAGCTGGCATGTCCCGCTTAGTATGAAGCACGCGCCAGACATCCACATGGGTCTCGAATTCAAGATAGAAAACAAGCCACGGAAATCCTTTCAGCCCGATGGTCCTCAACCCCGGTAAGTTCAGCTCATGAGACCACCGTGGAGATCCCGTCGCCGGCATTTCGCCGATGAAGGTATAGGCCTGTTCGAGTGCGTCAATGAAGTTGAAGGCCACATCTGGCCCAGCTTCGTCCGCGTAATGCTCAACCGCAAGGTCGACATCCGCCCGCGCTTTGGCGCGCGGTATGACCGGTTTTGCAATCACGCCCTCGTGCGTTGCGTCACGCGGTCACGAAGGCCTTGGAAATAGCCGGTATCGACCGGCGCCGTGGCTGCAGAACTTGCACCGTCCAGAAGCATTTCGCGAAGGCGCTGAATGTCCTGATCTTTCCGGATCAACTCTCGCACATACTCGCTGCTCGTGCCGTAACCACGCACGTTGACCTGCTGGTCTACAAACGCCTTGAGGGCATCCGGAAGCGAGATGTTCATCGTCGACATGGACTATGATATATCAGGTATGGCAAAATTTGCCAAGATGCTGCGATGCTCAATCGCCACGCCCGCCCACCGTTTTGATATCTTCTGATCGACCAATTCAGGTCATCGGAGAACTATCATGGGACATTCAGACCTCGACCCCGCCATACACGATCGGCGGCCTTTCCAAGCAGGATCGATTATCTCGGTCACTTGAGTACACGGCAACCATCGGGCTCCGACGCGAAGCCTACGGCACGCATTCGATGCGGCGGACCAAGGCATCGATGCTCTCAAGAGCAACCAGCAATCTTCGAGCGGTGCAGATCCTGCTCGGACATTCGAAAATCGAGAACACCGTCCGATATCTCGGAGTCGATATCGAGGACGCGCCTTTGCTCGCTGAACGAACCGAAATCTGACCAGTTGAGGCGAGGACGGAATGCCGTCCTCCGAGCCCGCCGACGCGAGAAGAATTGCTCAGTTTCTGACGAACAATAAAAAAGGACGCTGGGCAACTGCTTGTCCAGCGTCGCTGGTCAGGGCTCTCGCTCTACGCCACCCACCGCCGACGCGCGGATCGGTTTCGACGCACCACCTTCGTCGACGGCTACCAGCGTGAACAGCGCCGTCGCAGCATGCGCGCGCGTTCCGCTAAGAAGGTCTTCCGACCACAGTTCGACCGCGACGCGGACCGAGCTGCGCCCGGTCATCTTCACGTCGGCCACCAGCTCGACCATGTCGCCCTCCTTGATCGGGGCGACGAAGTCGATCCGGTCGGATGAGGCCATGACAAGCACCTCGCGCGCATGGCGCGTGGCGGCGATGAAGGCCGCCTTGCCCATCATGCGCAGCGCGTCTCCGCCGTGGAGCGTGCCATAGTGATTGGTCTGGCCGGGGAAGACCATCTCCGCGAGTCGCAGCACGTCGCCCGGATTCGTGGGTGCGGCCATAGGGGGAAGCGGCAGGCGCGTGCCGAGCCCCTTCCTTGCGACGAGCGTGAAGCGGCCGCGAGTGCACAGCCGACGCTCGCCCGATACCGGCACTTCGGCCACCAGTTCGACCTCGACGTCGAGCGAACTGGTGCCGACGCGCACCACGCGGCCGGTCACTTCCACCATGTCGCCCTCGCGCGCGGGGGCGGCGAAGTCGATCTTCTCCGACGAGGCGGTGACGAAGGGCGCGCGGCCGTGACGCGAGGCGGCGAGGAACGCCACCTTGTCCATATGCGCCAGCGCGACCCCGCCGAACAGCGTCCCGTGGTGGTTGGTATCGCCGGGGAATACGATGTCGATCAGCCGCGCGCCCTCTGTCTCGTTCATCGGATCAGGCCTCCACTTGTGTTTCAGCGCGCAGCGTTCGCGCCGCTAACACCATCGCGGCGATTGCCGGGCGGACCTCGTCCCAACCACGCGTCTTGAGTCCACAGTCTGGATTGACCCACAGCTGCTCGGGCCGCAGGTGCTTCTGCGCCTGCCGCATCAACTCGACCATCTCGTTCTCGCCCGGAACGCGTGCGGAGTGGATGTCGTAGACCCCCGGTCCGATGGCGCTCGGATAGCGGTAGGCGGCGAAGGCCTCGAGCAATTCCATCTGCGACCGCGCGGTCTCGATCGAGATCACGTCGGTATCCATTGCGCCAATCGAGGGCAGGATGTCGTTGAACTCCGAATAACACATATGCGTGTGGATCTGCGTCGCATTGCCGACCCCGGCGGCGGCGAGCCGGAAGCAGTCGACTGCCCAGTCGAGATAGTGTTGCCAATCGCGCTGGCGTAGCGGGAGGCCTTCGCGCAGCGCAGCTTCGTCGATCTGGATCGCCTTGCAGCCTGCGGCCTCCAGATCGAGCACCTCGTCGCGGATCGCCAGCGCGATCTGACGGCAGCTCGCCTCGCGCGGCTGGTCGTCGCGCACAAAGCTCCAGTTGAGGATCGTGACCGGGCCGGTGAGCATGCCCTTGACCGGCTTTTCCGTGAGCCCCTGCGCATAGCGCCACCAGTCGACCGTCATCGGCTCGGGCCGCGACACGTCGCCGTAGAGGATCGGCGGGCGCACGCAGCGCGAGCCGTAGCTCTGGACCCAGCCGTTCACCGTGAAGGCGAACCCAGACAGCTTCTCGCCGAAATACTGGACCATGTCGTTGCGCTCGAATTCGCCGTGGACGAGCATGTCGAGCCCGACCTCCTCCTGCCAGCGGATCGCGCGCTCGGTTTCCTCGCGCAGGAACGCGCCGTAGCTCGCCGTGTCGAGCACACCGCGGTTGTGCTCGGCGCGCGCCTTGCGAACGGCGGTGGTCTGCGGGAACGAGCCGATCGTAGTGGTCGGGAAAGCTGGAAGATCGAGAACTTCGGCCTGCGCGCTGATCCGTTCGGCGTGCCCGGCGGAGCGTTCGCGCATGCCGGGCGTGAGCGCAGCGATCCGTTCGCCGACTGCGCGGTCGTGGATGCGCGCGGCGGTCTTGCGCGCTTCGCTGGCGCATGCGGCAACCGCGAGTCCATCCGCCACGCTGTCGCGTCCTTCGTTGAGCGCGCGGCGCAGCAGGTCGAGCTCCTCGATCTTCTGCACCGCGAAGGCGAGCCACTGTTTGAGCTCGTCGTCGAGCTTGCCTTCCAGTTCGAGATCGACCGGCACATGCAGCAGCGAGCACGATGGTGCGAGGACGAGGTCGCGCTGCGCCGCCAGCGAGTCCAGCCGGTCGAGCAGCGAGGCAAGGTCGGCGCGCCAGATATTGCGCCCGTCGACCACGCCGAGCGAGAGCAGGCGGTCCTTGGGCACCGCCTTGAGCACGGCATCGAGTTGCTCGGGCGCGCGCAAGAGATCGATGTGCAGCCCCGCGGCCGGCAGCGAGGCCGCGAGCGACAGGTTCTCCCCAAGCCCGCCGAAATAGGTCGTGAGCATCACTTTCGGTCCAGCGCGACCGAGCTTGGCATAGGCGCGGGTGAGCGCGCGGCGCTGCTGCTCGGTCAGGTCGGTGACGAGGATCGGCTCGTCGATCTGGACCCATTCGGCGCCGGCGTGCTCGAGCAGGCCGAGCAGGGTCACATAGTGCCCCAGCACCTCGTCGAGCAGGTCGAACGGATCGACGCCGTGCCCCTTGGCGAGGCTCAGCCAGGTGATCGGCCCGAGCAGCACCGGGCGCGTCTCGAACCCCTGGGCCCTGGCCTCGCGATATTCCTCGAGCGGCTTGGGCCTGCCGAGTTGCAGCCTGGCACCCGGTTCGATCTCGGGGACGATGAAGTGGTAGTTGGTGTCGAACCACTTGGTCATCTCGCCGGCGGTGACGCTGCCATGCGCGTGCCGGCAGCGCGAGCCGCCAGTCGTGCCGCGCGCCATCGCGAAATAGGTTTCGAGCCCGGCGTCTTCGGCGCTCTCGACATCGTATCTCGCGGGGATCGCGCCGAGCATCATGCTGGTGTCGAGCACGTGATCGTAGAGCGAGAAATCGTTCGATGGCAGCCAGTCGGCGCCGAGCGCCTTCTGCCGCGCCCACGCCGCAGTCCTGAGGCCGGCGGCGGCGTCTTCCAGTTCGGTTTGGGTGATCTTGCCGGCCCAGAATTTCTCGAGCGTGAACTTCAGTTCGCGGCGCGGGCCGATGCGGGGGAACCCCAAGGTAGCTACGGAAACGGTCATCTTCATTTACCCCGATGAAGACGGGATGACCGATCGGGCGCGCGCGCCGGACGCGCGGCGGGAAACCCGGACGCGCGCCATGCAAGCGACCAGACCGGGCACCCCGCCGGTGGACGTTATCGCGTCGGAGGCAGGTCTCCTGACTCGCGGGTCAACACGGAGCGGTCCGCCTTCCCGGAGGCGAGCCCCCAGTGACGTGAATGGACCGCCGCTCGCCGCTTACAGTTGCGGGGGCAGCGCCGGCCTTGCCCTGCGGGGCGCACCGGCTTCCCGTCTTAGCTCCGGCGCGGCGAACCGGCCGGAGAACCTCGACGGGGAGACAATCGGCGCTTCACTCGATCGGGTCAAGTCTCGATATAAGGATTTCTTTATATGCGTCCTTCGATCTTCAGCCGCGAAGGCTTGCGAAGCGCCTCGTTGAAGCCGCGCGACGCAACATGAGGCGCTCGGCCAGAACCACCAGGGCAAGGCTGATTCCGAACAGGGGCACGAGAAACGCCAGCGCCACCACTGCCCCTACGAGGCGCCGCTATGCCCCAACACCCGCTGGGCTCCTCATCAGGAATTAGCATTGCTGACTGGGTAACCAGCCATCGTTTCCATCCAATCGCCGTCCGCCACGTCACCCAGCGCCATTTCCCAATTCTGCGACGCGAAAATCCGCGTGGTGCATGAACATATGGCTGGTTACGGTGGGTAAGATTCGACGTGGGAACGACGGCTTTGTTCGCGGAAGCACGCATCGGCCATCGCATGCCTCCGCGAACCACTCGGCGTCGATCGATCAGCCTCCGGGCCCGGTTCACAAGCGCCACCCTGGCGGCTAGGCAGAGGCCGCACCCAAGCCGGGGGATTATTATGCAATCGTGCCTTGCTGCCGCCGCTGTGGCCCTTTGTCTTGCCTCGCCGGGTGCGGCGAAGGGGGCGGACGATTCCACCGGAATCGATGCCGACAAACTCGAGCAGACGGTCCGCACACTGTCGTCGGACCAGTTCGAAGGACGCGCTCCGGGGACGGTCGGCGAAGAGCGGACGATCGGTTATCTGATCGGCCGGCTGCAAGCGCTCGGCCTCGAGCCGGGCGGCGAGAACGGCACTTGGACCCAGCGCGTACCGCTGCTTCATACGGAACTGGGCGAGGCAAGCGCGCTGGCGTTCGAGCACGGCGGCGAGACGCAGGCGCTCGGCTTTCCCAGCGATATCTATCTCTCGACGCTGCAGCCGAACGACACGGCGCGTATCGAAAACGCGCCCCTCGTATTCGTCGGTTACGGTGTGAGCGCGCCCGAGCGCGGGTGGGACGACTTCAAGGATGTGGACCTCACGGGCAAGGTCGCCGTATTCCTGATCAACGACCCCGATTTCCACGCCGTGGAGGGGGAGCCGGTGGCCGGTGCCTTCGGCGGGCGGGCGATGACTTACTACGGTCGTTGGACCTACAAGTTCGAGGAAGCCGCGCGGCGCGGCGCGGTGGGGGCCCTGATCGTGCACGAGACGGCAGGCGCGGGATACGGCTGGAACGTGGTCGAGAGCCCCGGCGGCGAGAACTACGATGTCGTGCGCAAGCCCGAGGATGTGACCAGCCTCGCATTGCAGGGCTGGATCTCTGGCGAGACGGCGAACTCTCTGTTCGCCAAGGCCGGGCTCGACATCGCAAAGTTGAGCACGGCGGCGCGGCGCAAGGACTTCCAGCCGGTCGATCTGAAAACCACCTTCACCGCCGCATTCCCAGTCGAGCACGAGGTGGTGCAGAGCCAGAACGTCTTGGCCAAAATCACCGGAACGCAGCGGCCCCGTGAGACCGTGATTTACGGCGCGCACTGGGACGCTTACGGCAAGGGCGAGCCCGACGCGCAAGGGCGAATCTACCGCGCGGGCGCAAACGATGATGCACTTGGCGTCGCTGGGCTGTTCGAGATCGCGCGCGCCTTCAAAGCCGCGCGGTCGCCGGAGCGCAGCGTGGTCTTCGCCTTCTGGACGGCAGAAGAACGCGGGCTTCTGGGCTCCGAATACTACGCTGCCAACCCGGTCTATCCGCTCGATACGACTGTTGCGAATCTCGGGATCGACATCCTGCAGACTGCCGGGCGGGCGAAGGACGTGATCCTCGTCGGCAAGGGCCAGGGGGCGCTCGAAGACGACCTCGCGCGCCTTGCCAAGGCACAGGGGCGTACGGTTAGCGAGGAAAGTCTGCCTGAGCGGGGCCTGTTCTATCGCGCCGATCATTTCAGCTTCGCCAAGCGCGGCGTGCCTGTGTTGCTGCTGATGGGCATTGCCGGTGCCTCCGACCTCGTCGAGGGAGGCAAGCAAGCGGGGCAGGCCTGGGTCGATGACTACACAGGGCGCTGTTATCATGCGGCGTGTGACGCCTGGAACGAAGACTGGGATCTCACGGGCGCGGTGCAGGACATCGCGCTGTTTCGCGACATCGGTACCGAACTCGCGAACTCGGAGCGCTGGCCTGGCTGGAAGGACGGCTCCGAATTCAAGGCAATCCGCCAGGCGAGCGAGGCCGTGCGCAACCAGTGAAGTGGAAACGAAGTTCACTTCACTGAAAGATCGTCACCTCAACTTGTTTCAGGGGCCCAATTGCTCACCCGCAGCGCCGGTCCTAGAGGCGCGCTGGATGGAGTAATTTATGCCGCGAGCGATAGGAATTTGGGCGGAGTAGGCACCAACTGAAAGCCTGTTGTACCGCGGCTGCTCCACCATTACCCCGCGCGCTCTAGCCGCTCGCCCAGAGCCAACCATTCCGCTTCAAGCTTTTCGAGCGCACTTGCTATTTGCGCCCTTTCCACCAGCAAGTCGGCGACGGTCTTGCCGGCCAGATGCGGTAGAGATTGGACGGGTTCGCTTATCGCCCGGTCGATTTCGGAACATTGGGTCTCGAGCCTGGCGATGGATTTTTCGACCGCCGTGACCTCCGCCTTGATGGTGCGCGCCTCTTTGCGCGCCTTGTTCGACCCTCTGCGGCTCGTCTTCGGGGGTTTGACGTTCGGGCCTTTCCTGGGCTGATTCCGGCCCAACACGAAGTCGATATAGTCCTCCATGCTCCCGGAATAGTCCTTGGCCGTGCCGTCATCGACGAGCACCAATCGGTCGGCAGTCAGTTCCACTATGTGGCGATCGTGGCTGATCAGGATCACGGCTCCCGAGTAGTCATTGAGCGCCTGGATCAGCGCCTCGCGCGCATCGACATCGAGGTGGTTGGTCGGCTCGTCGAGGATCAGCAGGTGCGGTGCATCGCGGGTGATCAGGGCCAGCGCCAGCTCGCCGCCGGACAGCCGCCCGACGTCGGTGGTCGCGCGATCGCCGGAAAAGCCGAAGCGTCCCAATTGTTCGCGAACCTCGCGGGGCGGCTTACCTTCCATCACGCGGCTCATATGCTCCAGCGGAGTGGCATCCGTGGCCAGTTCCTCCACCTGATATTGGGTGAAGTAGCCAACCTTCATCCTGGCAGACGCATTCATGGCGCCTTCCATCGTGGGAAGCTGCGCAGCGAGCAGGCGAGCGAGAGTGGTCTTGCCGTTGCCGTTACGGCCGAGCAGAGCAATTCGGTCGTCCGGATCGACGCGCAAATTGAGCCGCCGCAGCACCGGCGCGTCAGTTGCATAGCCCACCGCGGCAAGATCCAGCGAAATCAGCGGCGGCCGCAGTTCGCTCGGATTGGGAAAGTTGAAGCTCAGCGAGGGATCATCGATCAGCGCGACGATTGGCTGCATCTTTGCCAGCATCTTGGCGCGTGACTGCGCCTGCTTGGCGGTCGACGCTCGGGCGCTGTTGCGCGCGACATAATCCTGCAACCGGGCGCGTTGCGCATCTTGGGAAGCCTTGGCCCCGGAAAGTTGCGCTGCGCGTTCCGCCCGCTGGCGCTCGAAGCTGTCATAGCTGCCTGGATAGAGTGTCAGCTTGCCGCCCTGGAGGTGGAGAATATGGTCCACGACATTGTTGAGCAGGTCGCGTTCGTGGCTGATCACGACTATCGTCGCGGGGTAGGACTTGAGGAAGCTCTCGAGCCACAAGGTCGCTTCGAGATCGAGGTGGTTTGACGGTTCGTCGAGCAGCAGCACGTCGGGCGCGGAAAACAGCAGTGCGGCAAGCGCTACGCGCATGCGCCAGCCGCCGGAAAAGCTGTCGAGCGGCTGGTCCTGCATCGCTTCATCGAAACCCAGGCCGGTCAGGATGCGGACAGCGCGCGACGGCGCGCTATAGGCATCGACCGCGAGCAGCCGGTCGTGAATGTCGCCAAGCCGGTCCGGGTCGACGCAGGTCTCCGATTCTTTCAGCAACTGGGCGCGCTCGACATCGGCCGCCAGCACCGCCTCTACGGGCGTGGTCGAACCGCTTGGGGCATCCTGTGCGATATAGCCAAGCCGGGTACGGCGCGGCATCTCGGTTCCGCCCTCGTCGGGATCGAGCTGACCGACAATCACCTTCATCAAGGTCGACTTGCCCGCGCCGTTGCGGCCGATCAGGCCAACTTTTCCACCCGGTGGAATCGCGGCGCTAGCGCGGTCGAGGATGGTGCGGCCGCCAAGCCGTACGGTAATGTCATTGATGGCCAGCATGCGCGCGCCGTAGCAGCGTGGTGGGTACGCCCCAAGCCGGAATCATCTGCGAATCCCAGCGCGCTCCGGTCCAAAGGAACGACCTGCCTTCGCCCAATATCGCGCCATTTCGTAAGCCCAGGCTAGTGATAAACGAACGGCCGGTCTCCGGAAGCTAATTTGACCTCCGAACGGCGGCTATATCGGCGGCTCCGGCCAACTGATGGTCCGCCGCGTGCAATGTCGGCTCCGCAGATCGTTCATTTGGGGAGAGCCAGTCCGCACACGACGCAATTGCGGACACTCAGTTAGCGCGGTTTAGCACCAGACGGGCGACTGCAAAGAGGACGGCAGCGCGATCTGGGCCGCAAAACAGCCGCCGTCGTGAGTAGACGATGGGGTGCTAACGCCAGTCTACGAAAAATCGTTTCATTGAAGCGGCGAGAAGCTTCAAAGTCCTCGCGGATTACCCTCCAGCAGGGTGGCGATCGTATCTCGAAAAACGCTTTCCGGCTCGGAATGAACGGTATCGCCCGCGATCCTCACGCCGATGCAATCCTCCTCCCTCAGGGCCTTGCCTTCTTCGACCACGCACAGCCGATCCTGATCGTCGATCGACCAGCTTCCCGTTCTTGTTTCTGCTATCCTCTCGTCGCTCGCCCGCTCGCCCGTCGACATTTGCATGATCGCGCGCCCATCCGGGCTGAAATATATGAAGGCCCTGACGGCGAGGGTCGGCATAGGCATCGCCGGAGCAAGAACGATGGTATTGCCGCTGATGCGCTCGATAGCCGCACGCCCCGTGAGGATGGGTGTCTCTGACTGGCCATAGGTGCTGGCGGGAAGCAGGGCCGCAAGAACTGCGAGGAGAACAGGCCTTTTCATCTGCCAAGCGCTATTAGGCCGCCGCCTGACTTGCAAGCAACTGCGATCCGTCCGCAGGCGCCTCAATACGTCTGCGTGAACATACCGTCGGTTTCGGTTGGGCAAACTTGGCAGCTAGACGACCGCTATGTTGGGGGTAGCTGTCAACGGGGCGATGCAGACGGCACGTATCCCGCTGAGTTTCTGCCGTCAGAAGGCGGTCCGGAAGACTGCTATGATCGTTCCGTCCGGACGGCTTCGCATCTAAACCGGCCACGGGAAGCGCGACCAAGGTCATCGCCGAAGGCTTGGACTAGGACGGCAATTGCAATCGCTCTGCCAGCTCTCGGGCGGCTTCGGCGGGGGTGAGCTTGTTTTTGGCGCGGTCGACCGAGAGGTTGGCATCGCGCATCGCCTCCACGTGGATCACTCCGACCAGTGGTTCGAGCGCCGCGGCGAGCTTCCGGTCTTCGGCGCGGTCGGGCGCGATCAGGAGGAGAGCGTCGTACGCCGGAAAGGCGCCTTTCGGATCTTCAAGCACGACCAGCCGGTCGGCGGCGATCCGGCCGTCGGATGTATAGGCGCCGATGACGTCGGCCTCGCCGGATCGCAGCGCGTTATACATGAACGTCGGAGTGAAGGTGCGCTGACGGCCGAAGCTGAGACCGTATCTCTCGCGGACCGCAAACCATTCGGGACGGCGGAAGAACTCCGGATCGCCGCCCACGGTGAGGCGGGATGCAACCGGCGCCAGATCAGCCAGCGATCGGACGCCGAGTTCACGTGCCCGGTTCTCGCGTATCGCCAGCGCATAGGCATTCTCGAACCCTAGCCGGCCGAGCACGCGAATGCCGTTCGTTTCTCTCTCCCACGCGACGATGGCCTGGTAGATCGCCTCGCGCCCCGGGTTCCCGTCGCGCTTCATCTCATTGCTCCAGAGCGTGCCGGTGTAATCGACCGAGATATCGATCGCGCCGGTAGCAATTGCATCGTGCACCACCGCGGAGCCGAGCCCATCGCGGTACTCGACCGCATAGCCGGCATCCCGTAGCCGCTGCCCGATCAGCCGGGCGAGAATGTATTGTTCCGAGAAGCTCTTGGCTCCGATCACGACGGTGTCGCCGCGCTTGTCGAGATCGAGCTGCGCGTAGGCCGCTGCGGCGATGCCGAGCAGGGCGAGCGTCCCGGCTCCCCATACGAGCCGCTTGCGCCTCGCCGCGAACCCGCGCTCGATTGTGCCCAGTAGCAGATCGGCCATGAGTGCGAGTGCGGCGCTGGCGATGCATCCTGCGAGTACGAGCGCCCAGTTCTGCGTCTGCAGTCCGGCGAAGATCGGGTCGCCCAGGCTCGCCTGACCGATGGTGGTGGAAAGCGTCGCGGCGCCAATCGTCCATACCGATGCGGTTCGCACCCCCGCCATGACATAAGGCGCAGCGAGCGGCGCCTCGACCAGCCGCAGCTTCTGCCAGGAGGTCATGCCGACGCCGTCCGCCGCCTCGAGCACGCCGGGCGCCATATGCTCGCGCGCGGTCACCGCGTTCCGAAGGATCGGCAGCAGCGCATAGAGCGCGAGTGCGAGGAGCGCTGGGAGGAAGCCAAGTGTCGGCAGTCCCTCGCCGAACACCGCGCGCAGCGAAAGCAGGATCGGAAAAAACAGCGCAAGCAACGCCAGCGCCGGGATGGTCTGGACGAGGCTGGCGAAGCCGAGCGCAATGCGCGCGACCGATGGCGAACGGCTCGCCCAGACGGCAAGGGGCAGGGCGACTGCGATGCCGAGGCCGATCGCCGCGGCAGAGAGCAGCACGTGCGCGGCGAGTTTGTCGCCGAGGCCGAACAGGATGGCGAGGATCGGGCTCATTCTTCCAGTTCCGCGATGGCATCGGCCTGATCGCGCGGCACGGCGACGAGCGCCTGTGCCTCCTCGCTCCCCGCCCCGGCGAGCAGTGCACGCGGAGTCTCGTCGGCGACGATTCGCCCTTTCGCCATCACCAGCACCCGCTCTGCCAGCAGCAGCGCTTCGGCCATGTCGTGGGTCACCATCAGCGTCGTCAGGCCAAGGCGTTCGTGCAGTTCGCGCACGCGCTTGCCGAGCGCATCGCGCGTGACCGGGTCGAGCGCGCCGAATGGCTCGTCCATCAGCAGAAGCTGCGGGTTGCCCGCCAGCGCACGCGCCACGCCGACCCGCTGGCGCTGCCCGCCTGAAAGCTCATTGGGCATGCGCGCGGCATGATCGGGTTCGAGTTCGACCAGTTCGAGCAGCTCGGCGACGCGCTCCCTACCGATCGGGTGACCCGCAAGACGCGGCCCGATGCCGACGTTCTGTGCCACCGTCATATGCGGGAACAGGCCGATCGACTGGAAGACATAGCCGATCCGCCGCCGCAGCGCGGGCGCGCGAATCGCGCGCACATCCTCGCCTTCGAACAGAATCGTGCCCTCGTCGGGTTCGACCAGCCGGTTAATCGTCTTGAGCAAGGTCGACTTGCCCGAGCCTGATGCGCCCACCAGAGCGACGAAGCTACCTCGTGGGATAGCGAGATCGAGGCCATCGATCGCGCGCAATTTGCCGAAACGCTTGGTAAGCCCTGTCAGGCGCAGTTCGCTTTTGAGCGCTGGCATGGCTGCCACCTTTAGGCGGCGTTGGCACTCGCAAGCAACATTGGGCAGGGCTCTTTCGAAGACCGTCTGGCCCGCCTGGATTTGCTACCTCAGCAATCCGTTCGGCCATGAGCGCGCGGTCACCGCCGTCGTGCGCCTCGATAGCCAAGGGCGGTAGCATAGGCGGCTACATCCCCGCCTCTGGTACTCTGCCGGGCGCCTCGTAAGGCGGCGTTCGTGTGTCGCCTCTCGCTTCAAGAGCGGCTTTTGGCTCATGTCCTAAAGCCGAGATGGCGGCGGAATTGCCTGTTTTGTCCTCGGTTGATCATGAAGCGCGCCGGACACCGGAGCGCAAAGCCCGCGAGCGTTGCATTCGTGCGATCATCCCGGCCTTGCGTCATGCGGAAATCTCGACGACTTTGTCATTGTCGATTTCCGCCGTCACGTCAGGATTCCTTTCTCCCGCGGACGCATTGACCAATATCGCATCGTGCTCGGCGAACACGCGTTCGATATCGTCTCGCCGGTCGAAGATCAGTTTGGCGACACCGTTCGTCATCCCTCCATCTTCTCCGACACGTCCCAGAACGGATGCCAGATCGGCAAGGGTCGCTCGTTCAGCGGTGGCGTGAAGCTCCCCTCGACTGTCACGATATGCGATGCACTCTGTAGCCATTAAAGATTCCGACCCTCTTAACCTCAGCAGATGCACCAGCTTTGCCAGCAAGTGCATGACGACCTCCCCCCGCTCCTGCACGCCCACCACAGCGCAGCCCTTCACATGGGTTAACCACTTTGGGCCCATTCTCCAACATCGAGCCGCGTGCAGCCATTGTTGCTAGATGGAAATGACACGTTATAACGTGTAGCGAATCGTGCTGTGGGATCGGCACGGCATCATGGAAAATCGGCAGGGTCGTTCGTCCCGGAAGCCATCGGATGATCCCAGCGGATCGAAGGGACTCATGGGAAAGTTGAGATTTTTGGCGTTTACGGCGCTCGCCGTTTCGCAGGTCGGCCACGCAGAGGAGCAGGATAGCAGCGCACAGCAGCGCGAGGAGCGCCAGCAGAGTCTCGACGGATCCTCGATCGTGGTGACGGCCTCTCAGACCTCTCAGGAGATACGGACGGCGCCTGCCACCATTTCGGTTATCGCGGGCAGTGATCTGCGCCGGCGACCAGTGCAGGATCTCGCCGAAGCGGTGGAAAACGAGCCAGGCGTTCTGATCAATTCGGTGGGCATGTCGCGCCGGGGCATTTCGATCCGCGGCATGTCGGAAGAGCACGTGCTGACGCTGGTGGACGGCAGGCGGATCAATGATGCCAGCGCCAACATGGCCCATGTCGATTTCAATCTTGGCTGGGTGCCGGGCATTGCGATCGACCGGGTGGAAGTGGTACGCGGCCCGCTCTCGGCCCTCTACGGCTCGGAGGCGCTGGCGGGCGTCATCAATGTCATCACCCGCCGTCCCGACGACCGGCTCGAAGTCAGTGCGCTCGCCTTGCAGGGCTTCCGCGACGGTGAAGGTGGCGATTCCAGCCAGGTTGCCGCTCTGGTGGGCGGGCCGCTCAACGAGCAGTTCGGTCTGGTCGCCTGGGGCGAGTATCGCCGGCGCGGCCGCACACAGAGCGAAGAGGACCCGCTGCAGAGCGAGCTCGAGGGACGCGCGGCACTAAGTGGCAGCGTGATCGGCTGGTGGAAGCCGGCCGAGGGTCAGCGGATCGAGCTCGGCTATATGGCCAGCGACGACGATCGGACCCGCGATACCGTCACGACCGGATCGAACCCTGTCTATTACGCGTATCAGGACCACATCACCCGATCGCGCCTCTCGGGCACCTATACCGGTACCTGGAATTGGGGCGAGCTTCAGCTGGGCGCATACCGTTCCGTACTCGAGCGCGTGAACGAGCGCGACCAGGAGCAGGAGCCGACCGCTCCCACTAAGGCGACAGACATCGTGGTGGATGGAAGGCTCGCCGTGATGCCCTTTGCCGGCAACCGGCTGACGATCGGCGCCGAACACCGCAACGAAAAGCTCCGCGATCTCACGATCAACGCAGAGGGCGAGGACAGCGTCAACCACGACGCCGTCTTCATCCAGGACGAGTGGGAGCTCACGCCGGACGCCACGCTCACCCTTGGCAGCCGCTTCGATCATCATCCTGCCTACGGCTGGAAAACCAGCCCGCGCGCCTATCTCGTGGTCGAGCCGGTGGATGGCCTCGTCATCCGCGGCGGCATGGGCGAAGCGTTCAAGGCGGCGACGCTGAAGCAGCTTTCGCCGGGCTACATCACGGTTGCCGCCGGCGGGCGCTTCATCATCACTGGCAATCCCGATCTCGAGCCGGAGACGAGCACGAGCTACGAGCTCGGAACGGCCTATTACAGCGCGAACTGGAACTTGGGCGTCACGCTGTTCCAGAACGATCTTTCCAATCTGGTGCAGACCGAATGTGTCGAGAGCTGCGGCGTCCGCGGGCAGGAGCGGCGCACCTATCTGAACGTCGACAGTGCTCGTATTCGCGGGCTCGAAGTCGGCGGCGAGGTCTCGCCGGTCGACGCGCTGACCCTGTCGGCCAGCTACACTTATGTCGATCCGCGCGACCTCTCCGCCGATCAGGAACTGGCCGAACGCCCCAACCACAGCGCCAAGCTGCAGCTGGGGTGGCAGGCCACCGATGCTACGCTGTTCAACCTGCGCGGTCGCTATATCGGCAAGCAGACGGTCTATGCCAGCACGGAGCCGTTGCGGCTCGACGGCTACGATCTGTGGTCGATCGACGTCAGCCACGATCTCGACGACAAGCTGACGCTCAAGGCGGGCGTAGACAACATCTTCGAAAAGCGGCTGGCCGAAGAGTCCGCGCTTTACAGCGTGGCCGAGCCTGGCCGGGTGTTCTTCGTCGGACTGGGCATGTCGCTCTGACCGATGCTGCGGCTGCTTCTGGTCCTTTGCTTGCTGCTGCTCCCGTCGTCGCTTGCGGCGCAGGAGCAAACGGCCCGGCCGGTCGTCCGTATCGTGACGACGCCCTTCGTTTTGCCCGCGAAGTTCAAGCCGATGCAGGCCTGGGCGCAGGAAGCGGGCTATCGCCTCGAGTGGGTCCAGATCGGGGAGGGCGGACAAAGTGATGGAGATCTCGCCGTCGGCGCCGATCTTCTCGTGCTCGATGGCCCGCGCCCCGGTGACATGGCGGCGGCGAAGCAAGCGTTAGGGCCTCTGGACGCGCTTTCGGTCCCGTGGCTGAGCGTCGGCGGCGGACCGCCGGGTTTCGGCAACTTGTCTGCCGCTGCAGCGCGGTCTTTGATCGGTTATTATGCCGGCGGCGGGGCGGCCAATCTCAAGACCTTCGTCGCCGCAGTACCGCTCGCTCTGGCCGGGAAAAGCCTCGATGAGCTGCCGCCGCCCCGGTCAATGCCCGATACCGGCTATTACCACCCGCAGGCGCCGCAACTTTTCTCCGCCTCCGGGGAGGTCGAGCGCTGGATGGAGCAGCAGGGATGGGCGGCGCGGCCGGTGGTCGCCGTCGCCATTTCCGGCGGCGCGATCCGCGACATGCAGACCGAAGTCATCGAGGCCCTTGCAAAAGGCGCCGCTGCGCATGGTCTGACGCCGATCTTCTTCTGGTACGACGAGCGTGATCCGCAGGGCATCACGAGCATGATCCGCCCGCTTGAGGCGCAGGCGCTCGTCAACCTCACCCATATGCAGGACGGCGACGCGCGAACGGCCGAGTTCGAGGCGCTGAACATTCCCGTCCTTCAGGGCCTGAATGAAAGGTCGGCTACGGTGGCGGAGTGGCGCAAAGGCATATCGGGCGTTGGCGGATCTTCCACTGCGGTCATGTTGACGGTCCCGGAAGCATGGGGCGTTGCCGATCCCATCGTGCTCAGCGCGGTGGAGGACGGCGTCCCCATACCCATTCCCGAGCAGGTCGAGCTTCTGGCAGCCAAGCTCGCGCGCCTTGTTGCACTGCGCACGATGCCCGCCGCTTCCAAACACCTGGCGCTGTTCTTCTGGAACTATCCGCAAGGCGAGAAGAACCTTGCCGCGTCCAATCTCAACCTGCCGCTGAGCCTCGAAAAGCTTACGCGCGATCTCGCGGCCGCCGGCTACGATGTCGCGCCGGAGGAAGGCACAGCGCTCATCGCATCGGGCCAGGCCATGCTGGGCGGGCTCTATCGCCCGGAAACGCTGGAGGGCCTGCTGGACCGCAATCTTGCGGCACGCCTGCCGCTCGCCACCTACAAGGCGTGGCTCGATACGTTGCCTGCCTCACGCCGCGAGGAGGTCGTGGCCACATGGGGGGCGCCGGGAGACAGCCCAGCCATCGTTGGAGGCGATTTCGTCATTCCGCGCTTGGCGCTTGGCAAGCTGACCATCCTGCCGCAGCCGCCGCGCGGCCGGGATCCCGGCACGGCCTATCACGACAAGGCCACGCCGCCCGATCACCGCTATCTTGCGACCTATCTCTGGGTGCGAGAGGAGCATCGGGCCGATGCGATCATCCATATGGGCACGCACGGCACGCAGGAATGGACGCCGGGCAAGGATCGCGGACTGTGGGCCGGTGACTACCCCTTCCTGCTGGTGGGCAATGTGCCGGTGTTCTATCCCTACATCCAGGACAATGTCGCCGAGGCGCTTCAGGCGCGGCGCCGCGGCCGGGCAGTGACGATCAGCCACCAGACACCCGCTTTCGCCCCTTCCGGCCTCTACGACGAACTGCGCGATATCCATGCGCTGATCCATCAATATGCACAGCTTGAGCAAGGACCGGTGCGCGGCCGTGTGGCCGAAGCGATCGTGACACAGGCTCGCAGCGCGCGGCTCGACGCTGACATGGGCTGGAGCGACGAGGCGATCTCCCGCGATTTCCCTGGCTACTATACCGCGTTGCACGATCACCTGCATCAGCTTGCCCGGGCCTCGATTCCGCTTGGGCTCCACGTCTTCGGCACTTCCGCGGCGCCCGATCGGCGGCTGACAACGGTGATGCAGCAATTGGGTCCGGACTATCTCGCCACGCTCGGCCTCGATCCGCAGGAAGCGTTCGCGGAAGATTTCGACGACCTCAAGGAGAGCGGGCCCTATCGCATGCTGGCACGCTATCTGCGCGAGGGAGAGCATGTCGCTGCGATCGAGGACCCGGCTTTGCGCGAGCAGATCGAGCTCGCGGAGTCCTATGATCGCAACCTGGCGGAGCCCGGCGAAACCGAAGCCCTGCTGGGCGGGCTTGCCGGAGGTTTCGTTCGCGCCGGCGCCGGCGGGGATCCCGTCCGCAATCCGCAAATCCGCAGCGGCCGTAATCTCTACGCCTTCGAGGCGGAGAAAGTGCCGGCGCCTGCTGCCTACGAGGAAGGCGGCAAGGCGCTCGAGCGGATGATCGAGGCTCACAAGCACAAGCACGGCGAGATGCCGGAGAAGATCGCTTTCTCGGTCTTCTCCGGGGAGACGATCCGCACCCTTGGGATCGGCGAGGGGCAGATCCTTCACGCGCTCGGGCTCCGCCCCGTCTGGGGTCGTGGCGGCAGGGTCGAGCGGCTGGACATCGTGCCCCTGGAGGAGCTCGGCCGTCCGCGCATCGACGTCGTGATGCAGCCGACCAGCGTCTATCGCGACCAGTTCGACGCCTTCATGCGTCTGCTTGCGGACGGGATCGACCGCCTCGCGGCCCTCGACGAGGACAGCGGACCTGCGGCCGGTGCACGGCAACTGGAGCGCGCTCTGATCGAGCGCGGCGTCGAGCCGGAGCGTGCGCGCGAGCTCTCCCGCCTGCGCATCTTCACGAATGCTCCCGGCGAATACGGCACCGGCCTGCCCGACGATATCGGCCGCGGCAGTAGCGGCGAGGCCCAAAGCTGGGGGGAGGAGAGCGAACTCGCCGATCCCTTCCTCGAGCGGATGCAATATGCCTATGGCGCGCGGGCCTGGGGTCTGAAGCTCGAAGGCACCAATCTCTTCGCCGAGCAGCTGCGCGATGTGGATGCGGCAGTAATGAGCCGCTCCTCCAATCTGCACGGCCTGCTGTCGACCGATCACCCGTTCGAGCACCTGGGCGGACTGTCGCTCGCGGTCCGGCATCTGACCGGCCGTTCGCCCGATCTCTACGTCACCGACATGCGTGCCGGAGAAGCGCGCATGGCCACGGCCGCTTCCTTCCTCTCCGACGAACTCCGCGTGCGTTATCTCAATCCGCACTGGATCGGGGAAATGCGGAAGGAAGGCTATGCCGGGGCCAACACGATGCTCGGCATCGTCAACAATCTCTGGGGCTGGCAGGTCGCCGATCCCGGCAGCGTGCGTGCCGATCAATGGCAGGCGGTGCACGATACTTACGTGCGCGATGCCCGCCAGCTCGGCCTCGATCGCTTTTTCGAGCAGGTGCACCCCGATGCGCAACTGCAGATGGTCGAGCGCATGCAGGAAGCGATAGCGCGCGGATACTGGGAGGCCGACGATGCAACCCGCCAATCGTTGGCCGAGCGCGTGCGCGAACTGCAAGGACTTATCGCGGCTGCTGACGACCTCGCCAGCGATGCTGCCGAGCGCAGCGGTTTCGGCCTGGGTTCTGTAATGGGCGCGCAACCTGCAGCGTCCCGCGCGCGCGCCGTTCCTGCGCCGGCCGCACAGCCAGCACCCTCCATAATGGGCCGTATCCTCGAGCGGCAGGTGACGCCGGAGCCGCCGGAGCCAACGACGCTTCGCGGGCAGCTGCCCGCCGCGATCTTGCTGGTGCTGTTGTTCCTTATCGGCGTGCTGCTTGAAGCACGCAGCCGCCGCTCCTCCAGAACGTGGAAAACTGCCGATGCTCGCGCTTGAAGCCGCCCTTTACGATGCCTCCCGCCTGTTCCTCGTGCCCGTCATCGTGCTTATCCTGACGTCGCTCGCCTACGCGCTGATCAGCCTTGGACGCTTCGCCGCCGAAGCCGCCGCCAGGGCGGCCGGGCGTGCCCGTCAGCCCCTCGCGGAGCACAGCCGGCGCACGGGATGCACCGCCGAGGGCCTTGAACTGGTCGTCATGCGGCGGCTGGAGTGGCTGCGGATCGTCTCACGCAGCGCACCCATGCTCGGTCTGGTGGCAACGATGATCCCGATGGGGCCTGCCTTGCTGGCGCTGGGCACCAACGACGCTGCGGACGTCGGCAGGAACCTGGTCGTCGCCTTCTCCTCCGTTATCCTGGCGTTGGTCGCGGCCTCGATCTCGTTCTTCATCTATACCATCCGCCGCCGCTGGCTGCTGGAGGAACTGCGCGCGCTTGAGACCATGCCGGAGGCGGCGTGATGCGTTTCCTCGAAGATGACGAGGCGGACGATCCGATCCTCTCGGTCGTCAATCTGGTCGACCTCTTCCTCGTGATCACCGCGGTGCTGATGGTCCTGATCGTTCGCAATCCGCTCAATCCGTTCCAGTCTGAGAACGTCATGGTGGTGGAGAACCCCGGGACCGAGGACATGACCATCACGATAAAGGATGGAGAAAAGCTGGAGCGCTACACGTCGACGGACAGGCTCGGCGAAGGAGGCGGTGTGAAGGCAGGGACGACGTATCGGCTGCCCGACGGGAATCTCGTCTATGTTCCTGAATGACCGGCAGCAAGCGGTATACGCCGAGCGGCATCTGCGCGGCCAACTCGATAGGCCGCATCGTAAGGTCGGCTCGAGTGGCATGAAATATAGGGCCGATTACAACGGGTGACTACTCGCCACTATCCGCCTGAACGCCGCCATCGCCGCGACTGACGACAAGCTGCCTGGAATAGAACCAGCCGATTCCGATCAGGCATACGCCGAGGGCGAGGAACGAGGCTATCCGCGCCAGTCCATCGAGGCCGGCCGCGTCAAAGATGAAGACCTTGAACACGGCGAGCAGCATCAGGACGAGCGAACCGATACGCCAGCTCCGCTGCCTGGATCGCGCGCCCCAGCCCAGAAATCCGAGCGCGACGGCAATCGCGAGAATGGAGCGCAGCAGATCCTCCTGTGGTTCGACAGGTCCGACAAGAATGCTCCCTGCGAAAAGCTGGCGCAGCTCGGAAAGCGCCAGGAGTGCTATCAATACCATGATGGCAGCGTCGCAGGCCGAGCGGGCCTGCCCATCATCATCGAAGTACCGGGCGCGCAACCAGACGAGCATACCGATGGCAATGCCGTAAGAGAGCAAGAGGAGGTTCGCGATCGGCCAGCCGCCGACGGCTTGCTGCGCCCAAAGCGGGTTATGAAGTACAAGGCTGAATACAACGAAGTGGCTCAGCGCCGCCAGCACAAGCGCTCCTCTTGCCGTTTTGGAGGCGAGAAGCCTGCCGGGCAATTGCGCGGCGCCGAGCGCGGCCGTCGCAAGCAGGGCTTGCCATACCGTCCGCTCGGCCAAACCAGCCTCGACGAAGCGGGCGATGTCGACAATCGCGAAAACCTGCTTGTAGGCAATGTGGAGCACGATCACCGCAAGCGATGCCGCTGCCGCAAGGCCAATGTGACGATACCGTTGGAGGACCCCGCGTGTCAGAAGCACGGCACCGCCTACGCTCAGCGCGAGCGGCGCGATCTGGAGGAACGTGTCAGCCAGTGAGGGCAGGTCCGTCAGCAGGACGGGTTCGCCTACCAGAGCCTGGATGCCTGCGAACGACCAATGCGCCAGTGGCGCGATCGCCCACAAAGCCCCAAGCATCAGTAGGGTGGCGAGGGCACCGGAACTGTCCGGACTGCGCCAGGCCAGACCCAGAAACGCCGCTGTAATGGCGATGGGCAACCAAAGTCCCGGCACTAGCATTGAGACCGCGCCATAGCCCAGCAGAGCCGCGAGCGCCTCGCCGAGATATCGGCTCCGACCGGCAGCCACGCTGGGGAGTAGCAGACCGAACGGCACCGCCGCTGCGAGCCAACGCAACGCCTCGAGCCCATGGGGCGCACCACCGCCTTCGCCGAATAGCAGGTCGATCTCTTGCCCGCGGCTTGTGGCAAGCAGCAGAATGAGACCTGTAAGGGCGACGCCCCACTGCAGTGCCTTGGGCAGATGGCCAGGCCGCTCGCGCATCAGGATGAAGATCGGCACGGCTATCACCGCGGTCACGAGAGGTGCGCTCCATTCGGGCACGGCGAGCAAACCGGAAAGTGTTGCCAAGACGGCAGCCGATGCCACGGCCGCAAATGGGCCCGGGTGGAACTCAGCCTCGCGCGAGGGCCTGCCTATCCAGGCAGCGACCGCCGGCAACACCGCGAGGCCAGACGCGCTCAGCGCCGCCGGCATGGCCTTGCTGCCAAGAAGCGAGAGGTCCAGTTGAAGGCAGCTCGCGGCCATAAGAGCGACCGGATAGGCGGCGAGCTGCGCCCAATCGATATCGCGGCCCTCCCGTCTCCAGACATGCAAGAGTGGCGTCGCGCCGAACACCAGCGCGTTGGCAGCAGCAATTCCGGCAAACCAGGCGCGCGGCGCTTCGGGCCAAGCAGCCAGCAGACATACCGACAGGGCGGCTGCCACGGCTCCGGCTTCTCGCATACGAGCGAACCGGGTCCCCAGGATCGCAATCGCCGCGCCGAGGAGCAGATAGCAACCCCAGGCGAGTAGGCTGTAGCCTGATCGATCGACCAAGGCTGCGATCTGCAGGCCCGCGAGGCCACCTGCCGCGAGGCGCCCTATGGTTCCCAGCGGCCCGCTACCCAGGAGGGATGGCAGCAGCGCGCCGATCAGCACGAGATAGCCGCCAATCGCAAGAACGGCCGCGTCGTCCGCGGGTCCGGCCACGAGCATCAAAGCACCCCAGCCAAGGCCTCCGGCGAGTGCAGCCAGCCCAAGCCACGAATATCGCTGTCTCTGCCCAGTGACCGTCAAACCGGCAGTGACGAGCGCGAGGTAAGCTGCCAGTAAGGGCAGGTTGGGTTCGGGACTCCCCGCAAGCGCAGGAGCGGCAAACCCGCCGATCAGCCCCAGAACGGCACTGGGCAGGCCGAAGCGGAACGAGAGGCCGATCGCGAGCGCGGTCACACCGGCCAGTCCGGCAAACGAGAAGGCTGGACCTATCAAGCCATAGTGGGTGCCGGCGAGGTAGAAGCTTGCGTACAGGGTCGCGAGACCGGCGCCGGCGAGCGCTTGCCGAACGCGCGCGTCGCTGACTCGGTGCTCGAAGCGGAACGCCAGTTCGGCTGCTGCTAGGAGCAGGGTGCCGAAACCGAAACCCATCGCGACACGAACGGACTGTGTCAGCATCCCCTTCTCGATCGACCAACGAACCAGGAAGAAGCCAGCAACCGCCAAGGCGATGCCTCCGCCCCAGATCGGAAGCAGACGGCCAAAGATCTCCTCGAAGTCGAAGCTGGGCCGGAAGCGATAACCGCGCTCGAGGAACGAGGGCTCACTTACGAGCTCATCCTCTGTGATGCGGGGCAGGCTTTCGGCGATAGGTGGTGTATCCGGGGGAAGCGAGGTCTCGACGTCAGGCTCGAACCCGTGCTCGGGCTGGGCCGGGGTGGGGGCTTCAGGAGGCGGTAGATTGACCTCTTGGGCGGTCCAGACCTGTTCGGGAAAGCTGGTGCTGTCCTCCAGTTCGGCGACCCTGCGCTCCAACGCCTCCATCCGCTGCCATATCCAGGCGAGCCCGCCAGCAAGCACGAATATCAGCAGGGTTTCCATCGCTAACGCCCCAAATTCATCACCAGTCAGCGACGGGTATCGTAAAACTGAACATTGCTCAATTAGAAAATTAGACACCGTTCATTTTTGTGCTATGCGGCGCCCATGGGACGTCGATCCGATCATACGCGCGAGCAGCTGCGCGCCTTGCTGATAGCGGAGGGACACAAGCTGCTGGCCGAGCAGGGCCTCGGCAAATTCTCCGGCCGCGAGGTGGCCAAGCGCGCCGGCTATACGGTCGGCACGATCTATAATGTCTTCGGGTCACTCGATCGCCTTGTCGCGGCAATCAACTCGCATACCTTCTTGCTCTGGGCAGATTTTCTGCGCGAGAGGCTGGCTGCGGGAGGCGACGACCGGATAAAGAGCCTTGTCGAAGGCTATTTCGACTTTGCGCTAGCGCACCCGAATCTCTGGTCGGCCATTTATGATCATCGCCTGGTCGACGCGGACGAGCTGAGCGAGACGGACTATAGTCAGCGCGCCGCGCTCACCGCGATCGTTGAGGACGAAGTGCGTGCTGTCCTGACTGATCCGACGATGCCAGGGGCGGATCGCTTTGCACGCTCGCTGATTGCGACGGTGCACGGTCACTGCAGCTACGTTGTCAGTGGGACCTTCGCGTTGCTGGAGGAGCCGGATCCGGTGGGTAGTGCTCTCGCGCGCGTTCGCGAGTGCCTCGCCGCGCAGAAGTGAGGTCCGCCTGACGTCCGCTTGCGCATTTGATGCAGGAGCGGAGCGGCCGCCCTCGACCCAATTACCGTCGCCAGTCAGTGCCTGAACGTAGGGCAGCTCACGACGGCTGACTTTTGCCTTGGGAACGTCAGCTATGTCGGCGCGAACCGCTACGATCCCCTAGGCCGACTACGGGTGATGAACTGTCTCACCACGCTCCAGCATAGACACAAACTCCGCGATGCGGCGCGCGCGCGTTTCTGCCTTCTTCACCGCAGCAATCCGGTACAGGATCGCGTACCGGTTCGCGCCTGTGAGGGTTGCAAAGAACTGCGCGGCAGCAGGACAGCGATCGAGGGCCGCCTGTAGATCGGCCGGTACTTCGGCTTGGCTCGCTGGCGCGTAGGCCGCTGCCCAGCGTCCATCCGCTTTTGCAGCTTCGACTTCGGCCAGTCCCGCTGCCCTCATGCGGCCCGCATCGATTAGTTCCAGCGCGCGACCGCGGTTCACCGCCGACCACTTGCTCGCTGGCCTGCGCGGCGTGAAGCGGACAATCCAGCTTATGTCGTCATATTTGTCCAGCTGCCCATCGATCCAGCCGTGGCACAGCGCGGAATCGATGGCCTCGGCCTTTGAAATGGTGGCGAGGGTTGATGCCTTCTTCGCGAATCTGAGCCACAGCCCCTTGCTCGTCCGCGGCTCGGCCAACAACCAATCCTCGAACGCCGGTTGATCCTGAAATAGCCGGATCGGCAGCCCACCGCGATGTTCGCTATCGTCCATTCCATCGAGGCTGAACCACCGTCCGCTTTTAGGCAATCCCATCTCACCGGTGTAGGACAGCTTTGTTGGCGGCTCCGGTCGACTGACGGTTCGCTGTGCCCAATGTTGGGCGGCGTGTCGTTTATTGGGAAGAGGCCAGTCCGCACACGACTCCATTGCGGACCCTGTCGCACCGAGGCAATCTCCCGCCATGAAGAGCCGCGTGATGAACGGCTGACAAAGATCGCGGAGATGCCGCAGTGAAGCAACTCATCCTTGCTCAGCTTGCCGTCTTGGCGATCCTGTTCGCATTTGTCGGATGGTGGGGCTGGGGGGATGGTTGAACGCGGCGATACGCTTGGCCTACTTGCTCCTCTCATCTTCGCTACCATCGTCCTCAAGGCCGCCCGCAAAAGGCCGCGGGCGGCTTGCGGGTTCCATGCAGCCGAACGCAAACCGATCGAAATCTACGGGCGCGAACTAGCCCTGGAGTAACAGCAAGCTTGCATTCGCTGCATCCCGCACCGCAATAAGCCGCCATGCGGATCGCGATCATCGACGAAAGCACCACGAGGGCGTCGATCATCGAAGAAGGGCTGGCGCAGCTACCCGATAGCGAGATATTCATCCTGACTGAGCGGCAGGGTCTCATCTCACGGCTCGAAGCGTTCGCGCCCGATGTCGTGCTGATCGATCTCGGCAACCCGTCGCGCGACGTGCTGGAGGAATACTTTGCCGTCAGCCGCGTGCTCGCCCGGCCCATCGCAATGTTCGTCGACGAGTCGGACGATGAAGCGATCGCCGCATCGATCGATGCCGGCGTTTCCGCCTATGTGGTCGACGGCCTTTCCGCCCATCGGATCAGGCCGCTGCTCGACCTGGCCATCAAGCGCTTCAATGCCTTCGCCAGGCTTCAGGCCGATCTGGCGGCGGCCGAGGGCAAGCTTGCGGAACGCGAAACCATCGATCGCGCCAAACGCATCCTGATGGATAGCAAGAAGCTCAGCGAGCCCGAGGCATACGCGGAGCTGCGACGCAAGGCGATGAGTTCGAACCGGCGGATCGCCGAGATAGCGGAAGCGGTCGTGACGGCGCACGATCTTCTGGGAGACGGAACGTGACCGAGCAACTGACCATCGGTTTCCTCCCGCTGGCGGACGCCTGCCTGCCGATCCTCGCGCACGAGCATGGTTTCGCCGAAGAGGAAGGGCTCGCACTGAGTTTCCAGCGCGATGTGAGTTGGGCAACCGTGCTCGATCGGCTGCTCTACGGCCACACCGACACCGCGCATCTGATCGCGCCACTGGCGATTGCCGCTACCCTCGGCCGTGGACGCCCTGCGCAGCCGCTGGCCGTGCCGTTCGTGCTCGGGCTAAACGGCAATGGGGTCACGATGTCCACCGCGCTGGCCGGCAGGATCGCGCGGTCGGGCACGTTCGAGGATCCCCGCCGGCTCGGTGCCGCGCTGGCAAGCGAGGCGGCGGAGCGCAAACGCGCTGGGGCGAAACTCCGCTTCGGTGTGGTCCACCGCTATTCCAGTCACAATTACATGCTGCGTTACTGGCTCGCAGCTTGCGGAATCAGGCCCGACGAGGACGTCGAGATCGTGACCGTTGCCCCTCCCTTCGTTGCGGACGCCTACGCCAGTGGGGAGATCGACGGCGCTTGTGTCGGTGAACCGTGGAACAGCCTCGCGGTCGAGCGCGACGTCGCCCGGATCGTGCTTGCCACCGCCCAGATCTGGCGAAGGGGCGTGGAAAAGGTCCTCGCGGTGCGACGGCCGGTACTGGATGGCCGGCGGCCTGCGTTCGAGGCGCTGATCCGCGCCATGCGCAGGGCCGGCCGCCACTTCGTCGATCCGGAGAACTGGGATGCGAATGCGAGGATCCTTGCACGGCCCGAGTATGTCGGCGGCGATCCGGCGCTCATCCGTCGCGCGATATCGGATCGCCTGGTTCTGCAATCCGGAGCAGAGGCCGTGCACTTTCCGGATTTCATGTTCCAGTACAGCGAGGCGGCCAACTTCCCCTGGGTCAGCCAGGCGCTGTGGCTGTACGCCCAGATGATCCGCTGGGATCGCTCCCCTTTCTCCACCGAGGAGGCCGCAGCGGCCGCGGCGGTCTTTCGGCCGGATGTCTATCGCAGTGCAATGTACGACACCGGCGATCCCCTACCGGGCGCCAGTTCAAAGGTGGAAGGAAGTGTCGCGCAGCTCACCTCGGTGGGCACACAGCAGGGCGTTATCACATTGTCCCCAAACAATTTTTTTGACGGTGCCAGCTTCGATCCGGAAAAGATGGAAGAGTACCTCGCCCGGCTTCCTTAACAGTCGAGTTTTTGCTGCATCGCAAAAAATACTTGCGAACGCCCGCTGATTCGATAACATTCCCTGCAGAACGGACGCCGCCCCAATGCCGGGAGCGAGCAACACTTCCGTTCGGTTCTTACATTGCGTGGCAACGTCGCCGCCCGATCTGGCTTCCTCCCGGAAGCCATGTCGTGGCGGCTTTTTTTTTGCGTTGTGCGCTGGTCCGGCGAGGTTTCGAGTGGGCGATCACGGCGCAGGTTTTCAGACGAAACACGGTCCGCGGCGGGTGCGGATCGGGGCGCTGGTTGCGCTCGCGGGCACGGCTTGGCCGCAAGTAGCAACGGCCGCGGCCGGCGATCCGGTCGAGGTCGGCGGCGGCGCAACGCTCGATCCGATCCTTGTCGCACGCCTGCGCCATGAAAGCGTCGATCAGGCGGGGATGCCCGAAGACGCCGAAGCGCTCACCCTGCGCGGCCGCGCCGGCGCCGAACTTGCCATTGACGGGTTCTCGTTCCTCGCCGAAGCCGAGGGCACGCTGGCGCTGACCGGCGATTACAACGACACGCTGCCCGGCAACGGTCTGGAGTCCTTCCCGGTCGTTGCCGATCCCGAGAACGTCGAACTTAACCGACTGCAGGTGTCATATATGCAGGACGGTACCGGCGTTATCATCGGACGCCAGCGGATCATTCTCGACAATGCACGCTTCGTCGGCAACGTCGGCTGGCGCCAGAACGAGCAGACCTTCGATGCCGTGCGCGGCCAGGCGAAGATCGGCCCTTTCGCCCTCGACGCGACCTACTCGATCTCGCAGCGAACGGTGTTCGGCGGCGACAGCCCGAACGAACACTTCGACGGCGATCTCGTCCTGCTCAATGGCGGGATCGATCTCTCCGTCGTTGAGAGCAAGGCGTTCGCCTATCTGATCGACTACGACACGCGGATCGCTTTCTCGAGCCAGACCTACGGGATTTTCGCTAGTGCCGACGTCCCCCTGGATCCCGTCAAGCTGAATGCCTCTGCCAGCTACGCCCGCCAGAGCGACTATGGCGCCAATCCGGTTTCCTACGACGCGGACTACGTCACCGCACAGCTCGGCGTCGGCGTATTCGGCTTCAATCTCGCCGCCAGTTACGAGGAACTCGGCAGCGACGGCGGTGTGGCCGCCTTCCAGACTCCGCTCGCGACGCTCCACGCGTTTAACGGCTGGGCAGACATGTTCACGACCACTCCGCCGAACGGCCTGCGCGACTATTCATTCACGGTCGGCCGCGCGTTCGGCGTACCGTTCCTGCCCGGTCTGAAGGCGGGCCTCACTTACCACAAGTTCGAAAGCGACTTCGCCGGGCTCGATTACGGAAGCGAGTGGGATGCCTCGGCCGGCTTCCAGCTCGGCCGGGTCGGGCTGCTGGCGAAGTACGCGAACTATCAGGCGGACGAGTTCGCCGTCGATACCGAGAAATTCTGGCTCCAGGCCGAAATCAGCTTCTAACCGGGAGTTTTGCAATGTCGTATCTCGCACCGAGTGAATTCGTCTCCAAGATGGTCGACGCCGGCGAATCCAAGATCTTCATGTCTACCAAGGATACACTAATCCGCGCCTTCATGGCGGGGGCCACCCTCGCGCTGGGCGCTGCGTTCGCGATCTCCGTCACAGTCCAGACCGGTGAGCCGCTGCTGGGTGCCGTTCTGTTCCCGGTAGGCTTCATCATTCTCTACCTGTTTGGTTTCGATCTCCTCACCGGTGTCTTCGTCCTCGCGCCGCTGGCCGTGTTCGACAAGCGGCCGGGCTGCACCTGGCGCGGGGTGCTGCGCAACTGGGGGCTGGTCTTTACCGGCAACTTCGCGGGTGCTCTTACGACCGCGGTGCTGATGGCCATCTATTTCACCTACGGCTTTCAGACCGAGCCGAGCGCGGTCGGCGAAAAGCTGGCCGGGATCGGCGTCGACCGCACACTCGGCTATGCCCAGTACGGCGCGGCCGGATGGATGACGATCTTCGTGCGCGGAATGCTGTGCAACTGGATGGTCTCGTCCGGCGTGGTCGGTGCGATGGTCTCGACCAACGTCAGCGGCAAGGCGATCGCCATGTGGATGCCGGTCATGCTGTTCTTCTACATGGTGTTCGAACATTCGATCGTGAACATGTTCCTCTTCCCGGTCGCGCTGATGATGGGCGGCGAGTTCTCGGTGCTCGATTACCTCTGGTGGAACGAGATCCCGACCGTGCTGGGCAACCTCGTTGGCGGGCTGACCTTCACCGGCCTGACCCTCTACGCCACGCACATCCGCACGAGCCCCAGCCGGGCGACGGCCCCGGTGGTTCTCGCCCGCGCCGCGTGAGGCCGCTCCCTCCTGCATTGCCGCACAGGCGCATGGCGGAAAGGAAACAATACGGATGAACGCCCCTACGACTTTCAATTCTGCCAGACCGGCGCGGGAGAAGCTGGTCGTGATCGGCAACGGCATGGCCGGGTGCCGGGCCGTCGAAGAAATCCTCGAACGCGACCGCGAGCGGTTCGACGTGGTGATCTTCGGCGCCGAGGCGCGGGTGAACTACAACCGCATCATGCTCTCCCCGGTCCTCGCAGGCGAGAAGACCTTCGACGAGATCGTGCTCAACGCCGCCGAGTGGTACGCCGAGAACGATATCGAGCTGGTCTCCGGCGATCCGGTCGACCACATCGACCGCGAGCGTAAGACGGTGGTCAGCCGCTCCGGCCGGGTCGAGCCCTACGACAAGCTGCTGATCGCGACTGGGTCCGATCCGTTCATCATCCCGGTCCCCGGCCGCGACCTGCCGGGCGTGGTCACGTTCCGCGACCTCGACGACGTCGACAAGATGCTCGCCGCCGCCGAGCAGGGCGGCAACGCAGTGGTAATCGGCGGCGGGCTGCTCGGGCTGGAAGCGGCGCACGGCCTTTCGCTGCGCGGAATGAACGTGACGGTCGTCCACCTGATGCCGACGCTGATGGAACGCCAGCTCGACGAGGCGGCCGGCTGGCTGCTGAAGCAGGAGCTGGAGCGGCGCGGGCAGACGATCCTGACCGGCGCGGACACAGAGGAGATCGTCGGGAGGGACGGCCATGTCGCCGGCGTGCGGCTGAAGGACGGGCGCGAGATTCCGGCCGACATGGTGATCATGGCGGTGGGCATCCGTCCGGCGACGATGCTGGCCAAGACCAGCGGCCTCGAATGCGAGCGCGGTATCCTGGTCGACGACCACATGGTCACTTCCGACCCCGACGTGCTCGCCGTCGGCGAATGCGTCCAGCACCGCGGGCAGTGCTACGGCCTCGTTGCTCCGCTGTGGGAGATGTGCCGCGCACTGGCCGATCACGTGACGGAACGGCCCAGTGGGTATGGGGGATCGGTCACTTCGACCAAGCTCAAGGTGTCGGGCATCGACGTGTTCTCCGCCGGCGACTTCTCGGGCAGCGATGAGGGCGAGGATATCGTCATGCGCGACGCCGCGCGCGGCGTGTACAAGCGCTTGGTTCTCGAGGAGAACCGCATTGTCGGCGCGGTGCTCTACGGCGACACCGCCGACGGCAACTGGTACTTCGACCTGCTGAAGAGGCAGGAGGACGTGTCGGAGCTGCGCGAGGGGCTGATCTTCGGCCAGGCATTCGCGCTCCGCGGGGGTGCGCTCGCGGACCCTGATGCCGCCGTTGCTGCCCTTTCGGACGACGCTGAAATCTGCGGCTGCAACGGCGTGACAAAAGGCAAGGTCGTCCAGTGCATTCTCGGGGGCGCCGCCAGCCTCGATGCGGTGCGCTCCACCTGTAAGGCGTCGGCCAGCTGCGGCTCGTGCACTGGGCTGGTCGACAGCCTGCTGGCGCTTACACTCGGCGACCAGGTTCAGGCCGGCCCCAAAACGATGTGCAAATGCACCAGCTTCGGTCACGACGACGTCCGCCGGTTGATCCTCGAGAAGGAACTCAAGGCGATCCCGCAGGTGATGCAGGAGCTGCACTGGACCACACCCGACGGCTGCGCCTCCTGCCGCCCGGCGCTCAACTATTACCTGCTCTGTGCCTGGCCGGGCGAGTACGAGGACGACCAGAAGAGCCGTTTCGTCAACGAACGGCTCCACGCCAACATCCAGAAGGACGGCACTTATTCGGTCGTCCCCCGCATGTGGGGCGGGATCACCACGCCGCAGGAGTTGCGCGCGATCGCCGACGTGGTCGAGAAGTTCGGCGCACGGATGGTCAAGGTCACCGGCGGTCAGCGGCTCGATATCTTCGGGGTCAGGAAGGAAGACCTACCCGCGGTCTGGGCCGACCTGAATGCCGCAGGAATGGTCTCCGGCCATGCCTACGGCAAGAGCCTGCGCACAGTGAAGACCTGCGTCGGTAGCGAATGGTGCCGCTTCGGGACGCAGGATTCGACCGGCCTCGGAGTCAAACTCGAGCAGATGAGCTGGGGCAGCTGGATGCCGCACAAATTCAAGATGGCGGTCAGCGGCTGCCCGCGGAACTGCGCCGAGGCGACGATCAAGGATTTCGGCGTGGTCTGCGTCGACAGCGGCTATGAGTTGCACATCGGCGGCAACGGCGGGATAAAGGTGCGCGCCACCGATCTGCTGTGCAAGGTCGCCACCGAGGAGGAGGCGCTGGAAACCTGCGCCGCCTTCATCCAGCTCTACCGCGAGGATGCGCACTACCTCGAGCGGACCGCACCGTGGCTCGAGCGCAAGGGGCTCGACTGGATCAGGGCGCAGATGTTCGACGACCCGGACGCCGTGCGACAACTGGCTGACCGGTTCCGCCATTCGCAACAGTTCATGCAGGACGATCCTTGGGCCAAACGCGCCGCCGGCGAACGGCGCGATCTGCACAGCCATCTCGCCACCGTCATCCCCGCCGGCATGGAGTACGCATAATGGAGGCGACATGGCTCGACCTCGGCCCGATCACGCAGATCGAACCGGGCATGGCGGCCACGCTGCCAGTGATCGGCGGCGAAGAGATTGCCGTGTTCCATACCATGCGCGGCGAGTTCTACGCGCTGGTCAACAAGTGCCCGCACAGGCAAGGCCCGCTCAGCCAGGGCATCGTTCATGGCGACAGCGTCACCTGCCCGCTGCACAACTGGCGTATTTCGTTGAAGAGCGGCAAGGCCCTCGGCGGTGACGAGGGCTGCGTTCCCACCATACCGTTGAAGATCGACTGCGGCCGGATCTATCTCCTGCGCGAGAGCGTGGTCCGGAAGCGGGCCGCATGATGGACGAGTTGCCAGCTGAGGCCGCCTAACCGAATCGAGATTGGCTTGGATGATCAATCCTGCTGATGCCAAGGCCGGGCGGTGGTCAGCTTGGCGGGATCGGTCGGGACGGCTTCCCCAAAGATTCTTACAATTTGCCTAGCGACGTGGGTGTATAAAGATCCGCGCGCAAGAATGGACGGCAACTTTACGGAAACCATTTGAACCGCTGAACGTCCGCAATGTCGGCGAAGTTGTATAGCAAGGAATTGGCACTGAGCAGCATACCCATAGCTGGAACTCCGAAGCGCGAGCAGGGGAATCGGACTAGGAGCGACTCCCAACAGCGTTGCATTTATCGCAACGCGCTCCTTCCGACTCTGCGATGGCAATGCGGCGTCAGATGCTCGAAGCCGGGCCGGTCGGAAGGTCGTTCCTTCAGGCACCTCTCCTATGACTTTGGCTGGAGGCGTTACGACGTCTCCAGCTTTTTTGTGGGGAGCCGTGCCTCGCTTTCCTTGCGTGTCTCCTCGATGATCCAGCCGTAGAACCGGTCGATCGCGTGGACGCTGCCCGATGCGGGTTTCGCTGCAATCGCGTAGCTGAACGGCGTGCGGACATATTCGCCGAATGGCCGAACCAGACCCACGGCATTTCCGTAGAAGTTGACCATATCCTCAAGCACGAGCGCCATTCCCAGTCCGCTCTGCGCAGCCGCAATCAGCAGCGGACCGTCGTCGAACGAGTCGATCGTCAGATCGGCATCCTTCGGTAGCTTCAGGTCGGCTGCCCAGGTTTGGAGGATGTGCGGCAAATGGCGATGCACGAGCAGCGGCGTCTTGCGCAAGGCCGCCTTCACGCCATCCAGGGGATCCACGACTCCCTCCCGCGCGACAAGGAAGGCTCCCTGGGGACGCAGCTTCTCGAACTCGACACGCTCCGCGCCGTCTTCAGCGAAGAAGATGATCATATCGAGACTTTCGCCCAGCTTCTCAATCGGAGAGCCGGATGTGTCCAATCGAAGATCGATGTCGGGGTTGCTCTTGCGAAAGCGATCGAGGCGAGGGATCAGCCAAGCCGTGGCGAACGAGGTCGGAACGCCAACGACCAGTCCCTTCTTTCCCGGCGTGCCGCGCCGCTCGAAGGCAGACACGATCTCATCGAAGGACTGTTCGATCTCAGCGAACAATCGGCGGCCCTCGTCGTTCAGGCGGTATTCGTTGCCCCCACGGCTGAAGAGCGCGCGCCCCGCGTGCAGTTCGAGCTTCTGAACGCGGCGGCTCAGGGCAGATACCGATAGATTGAGGTCCTCCGACGCTTTTCGAAGAGACCCAGCGCGTGCGGCCGCGATAAACGCTTCCAGAGAGCCGGTCGGGGGTAGGCGGCGAATGACAAGTTCCTCGGTTGCTGATCCGCTATGTGCGAAGCACGCTGCATTGCACAATTTTGCGTTGAGCGCGTATCATTCAAGCGGACATCTGTCATCGCCCGCAAGTAATTGTGGAATAACAGTCCTCTTTCCGTGCTTACCGGAATCGCAAGGCCCATTGCCCCCTTTGCGATGGAACGCCGCAAGCCTCCTTTTACACTGCAGCGCAGCATGAAAGGAAGCTCATAATGCCAAGTTCCAAGGTTCTCCTCGTCGCCGGACTGTTGGCCGTGTCCGCGTCCTCCGCCGCCAATGCACGCGAGCGGGTCGACTTCTCCTTTCGGGAGGATGAGCTAGCGACACCCGCTGCGCGCGAGTTGCTGCTCGCCCGCATCGAAAGAACGTCGGTGCAATCCTGCGACAGAGCTTCCATACTCGCGACAAAAGCCGCGAAGCAGTATTGCGCCGACGATCTCACCGAGCAATTTGTCAACGCAATCGCCAACGACGCCCTTTCGTTGCTCGCAGAATCTAAAGCTCGGGCAGCTTTCCGGACTGCCCGTCGATAACGCGCACCTTAATGAACTTAATGCGTCGGCGTGCGAGCCCCTGCCAGAGCCAGCGTTGTTCAACGAGGCGTCGTGACGGCGCGAAGCATGGGGCGCGCGCGCCGAATGGGAACTGGCTCGCGGCCGATCGACTGTTTCCCGACCTTCGATACAGCAGATCGGACAGTCGCTTCCCCACTCACCTCCGCCTGCCGCGCCTATCTGAGAAGCACAGCCCCTTTCGATGAGCCATTCCCGGCCGTTAAACAACGGCTATGCCGGCGAAAGATATGGCGCTGTCATCGCGCGGTTGCGTAAGTCTGGACGACTCCATCGCGCAGCCCTGCCAACGCGGGAGCATCATGCCAGCGCCCGGCTGTCATGACGCCGAGCGGTCGCTGCAGCACCGATAAGTCGTCGAGAGGATTTGCCGAAACCAGGAGCAGATCTGCGCGGCTCCCTTCCGCAATCATCCCGAACGGTTCGCTTTGCGGGCGGGTACGTTTGATGAACAGGCCGGGCTGGCGCGTTGCTGTCGCAAGCACCTCGTAGCGGCTTATTCCCGCCGCTTCGAGCGCAGCGAGATTCCGGTGCAGAGCGTCACCAGCTATAAGCCCAGCGATCGTCGGTGCGTCCGTACCTGCAATCAGCGGCACGCCCGAAGCGGCGAGCGCATGTACGAAGCGGCCCAGAAATGCAGCTCTGCGATCGAGGCTGCCCGTGCGTCGTTGATAGCCGCTGCGTCGCCAGTCGATACGATCACCCGGAGACAGATAACGTGCCGCCGGCAGTCGCAGATAATCCTGGACCTGTTCTGGCTTACCCCATTGCGCCGCGATCGCCTGATAGGTGGCAAGATCGGCAGTGACCGTAGTTCCGCTTCGCTTCAGGAAAGCGACGGCGCGAGAGATTTCAGAATCGTCGGGCGCTGCCTGCGGATCGCCGTCTTCCGGCAGACGGAAGAAGCCGTAAAGAAACTCCTCAAGATGAGCGACCATGCCTTGGCCGTGGGCGATCTGCCGTTCGAGACCCGTGCTTTCGACGTTGTGACCAACGATAGACAGGCCTGACGACGTGGCTTCGTCAGCGAGTGCGGCAAATGTCTCGGCCGAAAGCCCACTGTAGACCTTGATAAAGTCATAGCCGTTCGCCTTGGCGAGCTGGACCACCCAACGCGCCGCTTCCGGCGACGGCACGACCAAATGGCCATAGCGTTCAGAGCCATCAACGGCCAAGGCTGCGAATACGCGTGGACCGGGAAGAGTACCCCGTTCCACCGCGGCCCGCGTGCGGCCCACAATCGCATTGGGCGCCTCACCCATATCGAGGACCGTGGTGACTCCGCTAGCAAGCAACGTCGCCAGCATTTCGTGATCGCGAACATGCACGTGCATATCGGCGAGCCCGGGAAGCAGATAGGCAGTGCCGCCGCCATCAATGACCTGAGCGTTTTTCGGTGCTGTCAGGCGCGGCGCAAGTGCAGCGATCCGACCGTTCCGGACCAGGACCGAGTGACCGCGAAGCACTCGTTCCTGGTCCATCGGTACAACGTTCACGTTGACGAACAGGATGTCGGGCGCAGACTGCGCCGCAGCGGGTGTCCCGATCAGCGCGCCCAGGATCGCGACGAGGATGACGGCCCAGAAGCGGGCAAAGATCCGGGGCATATGCAGTCTACTTGCGGGGAGGGTGCTCATGAATGGCGCATAGCACGTTAGTGCCCCACCTCGGCAACCGGTCTGAAGCCCAATGCGCTTCTCAAACACGTCCGCTCTTCTGAGTGAGCCTCTCGAAGCGGTCGGTCAACTCACAGCCCGAATTCCTCTGCTGGAGCACGAATGTAGGGCAGGTTGCAGTAGATTAACTCGAGCTAGCGAATGTCAGCTATGTCGGTGGCACCTGACCGGCCAGTCCTTGGATTGAATGCCAACTTCCCGCTCTCGCCGCCTGGAAACGTTTGGGCCGAAGGTGCCCAGAAGTGACCTCGCGCCTCGGCTCGCAAGAACGTACTTACGAAGATTGGCTCCTAGCTCCGTCGCCATTTCCCGGAGGCGCCTGGTTCGAACCCTGCTGTACCAGCGGGGCAATCCGCCAAATCGTATTGGAGAGGTCATCTGCGACGATCAGCGCGCCGCGAGGGTCGACACTCACCCCAACGGGTCGACCCCGCGTCTTGCCGTCTTCACCCATGAAGTTGGTGACGAAATCGACCGGCTGTCCGGCTGGACGGCCACCGCGGAATGGGATGAAGACCACCTTGTAGCCCGACGGATTGGCGCGGTTCCAGCTACCATGCATGCCCACGAAGACGCCGTCGGCAAAGCGCGGGCCCATCGCGGGGCTCGAGAAGGCGAGACCGAGCGGCGCAGTGTGGGAGCCGAGGCTGTAATCGGGGCGCACGGCAGAGGCGACCTTCTCCGGCTTCTCGGGACGGACGCGCGGATCGACGTTCTCGCCCCAGTAGGAATAGGGCCAGCCGTAGAACGCCCCTTGGCGCACTGAGGTGAGATAATCCGGCACGAGGTCCGGGCCCAGTTCGTCCCGCTCGTTGACTACCGCCCAAAGCTGGCCGAGGCTCGGCCCGATCGCCAGCGCCGTTGGATTGCGCAGGCCGGAGGCGAAGACACGGTGCAGACCCGTCTCGGCATCGACCTGCCAGATGACCGCGCGGTCTTCCTCCACGCTCATGCCCCGTTCGCCGACATTGCTGTTCGACCCGATCCCGACGTACAGGTAGCGCCCCTCTGGACCGGCCGTTAGTGCCTTGGTCCAGTGATGATTGATTTCCGAGGGCAGCTTCGTCACCTCCACCGGAGGACCACTCGCGCGGACTTGACCGGGCGTGTAATCGAAGCGGACCAGCGCATCCTGGTTGGCGACGAACAGGCGATTTCCGATGAGCGCGAGGCCATATGGCGCGTTCAAGTTCTCGGCGAAGATCGCGCGACCTTCGTATACACCATCGCCGTCTGCATCGCGCAGAAGCGTCAGGCGGTCGCCGCCTTTCACCGCGCTGGTGCCCTGTTTCTTGATGTAGCCGGCGATCAGATCCTTGGGTGTGAGGATCGGCGCGCCGCCGCCTTTGCCTTCGGCAATCAGAATGTCGCCGTTGGGCAGAACCAGCGTCTGGCGCGGTATCTTCAAATCGGACGCGATTGCTGTGACCGAATATCCTTCCGGCACGACCGGCCGCTCTTCGCCCCAGTTCACGGGATCGGCGATGTTCATCGCCGGAAGCAGCCCACGATGCGGCTCCGGAAGTTGCGGCGCGGCGCCGTACTCGACAGGGTCCGTCTCGCCGCCGCCGCATGCGGAAAGGAGCAAGGCCGCAGCGAGCGCCGCGGAGATCGGCAGGGTCCTCATGCGCGGCGCTCCGATCCGCTACCTGAATAGGCGGCCCAATTCGCCGCCACGACGAGGATCAAGGTGATGATGGAGAGGATCAGGCTGCCCGGCATGGCCGCCCAGGCATCCCTGGCGAGGAACAGCGCGGTTATGAACCCGAAGACAAATGCAGCCAGTACCAAGCCCAGAGAAATCCATCCTCGCCGCCCGCGATGGGAAAAAAGCCCCACGCCGGTCCAGACGAGGGCCGCGCCGACGAACACCAAGCCTCCTGCCACAAGCCACGAGGCGAAATTCGTCCACTGGATCTCATAGGTGGTCGCGTATGCCCAGTTGCAGAGCACCGCTCCCAGGAAAAGCGGTATCGGCGACGCGAGCAGTATCGCGTAAAGCGGATTAATTAGCCGGTGTGCTCCCACGCCTTCCCCGGTCTGCATTGATATGCTCCTGCTCCGCCCGATGACTTCGCTTACGACGACAAGCGCGATCGGCCCCGATCACTTTCCATCGTGCATGGCGACTCTAGGGGCAATGCAGACAGGGCCACGCGAGTTCCGCATCGAGCCACTTGGCTGGGTCCGCCTCCCATGGGCTTGGATGCGGACAATCTCCTCACCGCCCGGCTGCCAACCTCCGCGCGTGCCTGAATGAATGACCGCTTCGACGGCTAATCAGAGGCGGGAGTGGACGCTATGCCGGTGGACCTGTTCCCATTCTGGCAATGAGGGGCCCGTCCCAACCGATTGTCCTTTCCGCCGTTCCGCCGCATCCTGAAAAGGTGAGGTGCGAGCTGGTTGACCTTGAGGATTCCTATGACCGTATCGCTTTATGATCTGAGCGTACCGACCTTTCTCCAGACCGTGCGGGCCATCGGCGGCTTTCTCGGAATGGCGGCCGAGTATTGTGCCGAAACCGGCCGCAATCCCGACGATTTTGTCACTGAGCGTCTCTATCCGGACATGGCGCCGTTCCATTTCCAGATCGAGGCTGCGTGGCACCACTCGGCATGGGGTGTGGAGACACTGCTCACGGGCGCGTTCACCCCGCCGGAACTGGGAGGGGAAGTGCCGTTCGCACGATTGCAGGCAATGATCGTTGAGGGAGAACGACAGTTAATGGCCTTCACACGGGAGGAGATTGACGCGTGCGCGGGCAAGACGCTGGACATGCAGATCGGGCCGCGTCGACTAGCTTTTGCGGCGGAGAACTTCATCCTCTCGTTCTCTCTCCCCAACTTCCACTTCCACGCGGTCACCGCCTATGACATCCTGCGCTCGCGCGGTGTGCCGATCGGCAAGCGGGACTACGAAGGCCGGCTGCGCACCATATCAGCCTAGCTCGAGCGCTCCCTTCGCCTGTTTTTCGAGAAGCAACGGCTTTGCCGGCGAACATCATCCGTTCAGTGCATCAGAGCATCTTTTCCATTTGCAGCAGAGGCACTTGCACACCATCGATCTCGGCGAACTGAAGCGTCGACTTGGGCGAGTAGCCGCAGCTCTCATACAGCGGCACGCCGGCGGCGGTCGCCATCAACTCGGCCCGGCGGTAACCGGCCGAACGCGCCGCCTGTTCGCACAGCTGGATGATACGTTTGCCGATGCCGCACCGCTTGAAGTCGGGATCCGTGTACATCGCACGTATCTTCGCAGCACCGTTTTCTGGATCCACGATTGATGGCTCGCGCGCGATGATACTCTCATCGCCTCCATAGAGTGTCTCACGAAAACTCCAGCCGCCGCATCCGGCGATGCGATCGCCAGATTCGACCACGAAATATGTGCCATCGCGTATGAGCAGGCTATCGAGCCCCATCACCTTGTGACTGGCAGCCACCTGTTCTGCGGTAAGGAATTCGGTCTGCAGATGCGTGATCGATCGGATCATCACGCGATGCAAAGCGTCCAGATCATCCAGTCTGGCCACGCGGTCGATGAAATGGGCGGTCATCAGGGCATTTATGTGCAAACGCGGCCAAAGATCAAAACGCCTCGCCGCGTGCGATGGAATACGAATGGCCACTTTGCCGACGGGCGCCTCTGATCGCGAGCGCCGCGGACGGTCAGCGCTTTAGGTTCCAAGCTAGAGAGTCTGCCCGACCGCGCCCCGCCAACGACGGTACCATGCGTCGCCTCTTGTCGCGGGCTACTCGGCGAATACTCCCCATCGTCGATCGACCAGGTTCCTGTTCTTGTTTCCGTTTTTTTCCTCTTCGTCCGCCCGCTCGCTCGCTGCTATTTGCATGGCAGCGCGTCCATCCGGGCTGAAATATATAAAGGACCTGACGGCGAGTGTCGGCAAGGGCTTCGTCGGAGCGAGAACGATCGTATTGCCGATGATGCGCTCTATGGCCTCGCGCCCCGTCAATGTGGGCTCTTTCGACTGGCCGTGGGCGCTGACGGGAAGCAGGAGCGAGAGCGCCAAAGGTGCGAGGAGAAGGGATTTTTTCACGGGCCGGGCGTATCGGGGCGCTACTTGCCTTGCAACAACAACTGCTGTCAGCTGCCGTCCTGCCTCTCAATCCCAATCGAGACCGCTGTCAGGGATTCTCGGCAGGATGACCTTGCCGTCGTTCGAGAGGATTCCCGTCTCCGGAGTTCGCGCCAGTTTCGCCATCACCCTGGGTGGGCATTGCAGGTGCTCGATCCGCGCCGCGATCCGCAGCACATCGCGGATGGGCGCCAGGACATAGGGAAACAGGACATTTCCGTAAAAGCACGGATCGTGGTCGCCCAATATCGCTGAGCGCTGGTCCAGCAGGTCGAGCGCTGCCGTCACGTCCCTGCGGCCGGCGACGAGATACAGCTTGAGGTCCAGCGCATCGAGCGAACCGAACTGCATCCCCTCCGGCGCGCCGCGCACGTAATCGAGATAGCGATCCAGCGTGCTCTCGGCATAGGCTAGATCGCCCTGGCGGATCGCATCCTTCACAACGGCTTCGCTATGGTTGGAAAACGCCCATCCGTTGCGCTCGCCATCCGGGCGGGTCAGCAGCGGGCGTGCCTGCTCCAGCACGGCCCGCGCCTCGTTGCGCTGTCCCGCGCCCAGCAGAAGGTCGGTCCGTTTCGCAAGAGCAAAGGCCATCCGGAAATCGCGGTCGTATCCGCCCAGCGCATCGATGACAGCGATCTCTTTCGCATTGGCGGCGAGTGCGGCTTCCCACCGCTGCTCTTCCCCCAGCAGGGCCGCCTGCCGGTGATAGACCTTCATCAGAATATGCGTCTGCAGGGGCCATTCGGGCTCACCGATCAGGTCGATCAGTTGATCGGCGTAGCCGAGGGCAAGGCGGCGGTTGGCCTGCGGATCGCCGGATGGCTCCCCGGCCGCGAAATCCATTCGCAGGAACAACTGATATGCTTGCAACACGGGCCAGCAGGTCAACGCGACCTCTTCCAGCCGGGTTTCATGCGTTTCGGCACAACTGGTGACGTCGCTACGCTGCTCTGGCGGAATGTCATGCTTCAGGAGAGGGGGATCGCTCCATTCCAGCAGCGTTTGCCCCGGCTTCGGCGGTTCGTGCGGGAAGACTGACTGTGCCGATGCCGGAAGTGCGGTCAGCGCGAGGATGGCGAACAGAAGGTGGCGGGGGCGGCGACCCATCTTCAGCCTGTGCGCACATTCGATAGGCGGGCCATCCTCGTCACGCGGTATCCTCGCGGGCGAGGTGATCGAGGATCAGTTGCCGCGTGATCCGCTGATTGTCCGGATCCCGGTCGAATTGCGGCATGCCCGTTGGGATACGGCCGGAAAGCGCCAGATCAGTCTGCGTGGCTAGCCACTGCGTAAAACCGGGCCCATCGGGAAAGGAAAAAAGAGATTCTCTCGGCAGGCTGTCGAGCGAGCGGGCAAGGAAGAATTCGCCCGTTGCATGATCGTGGAAAAGACCGTGCCCGGTATAATCCCGATGGGCCCGAACAATCGCCCCCAAGCCGTCGAACCATTGGTTCTCTTTCAGAAACCGCGCGGCAGCATGTGCCAGCTCGTCTCCGAAGGGCGTGACGTCTAGCTGTTTTGCGCGCTCGGCATTCATTTGGGACTGCCGATCCGTTGCAGGACCGCTCCGCTTATGCCGAGTGGGACCACGATGATCTCTCCATGTTCCCCCGCGACCAATCCCTGCTGATGGAACGGTTCGATTTCGCTCGGTTCGTAGACGTACTGGAAACTGTTAGGGCCACCCGCGACTGCGTCGAAAGCAGCGAGGCGCAGTTCGTCTCCCATGCGGACGATCCAGCGCTTGCCCGGGTTCCAGACGATCCCTTTGGGTATCAGCAGGAGGCCGTCGTCCAGCGAGCTTCGGACATTGATGTGTTCACCTTCCCCGATGAAGAGGCCACGCGCTGCGTCTCCCTCCGGCGTGCGGATATCCACACGCAGTCCCACCGAGGGATCGCGCCGCGCCTCGATCAGATTGATACGGGGGGCTCTGGCTGGCTGTTCGAACAGATGCACGGTTCCGTTCTCGACGCGCCACCGGCCTGACAGGCTGGTTTCGGTCGTCCTGGTTCCATCTTCGCGTTCGAAAAGCCGTTCGTTCGCGCGCATGTGTTGTTCAAAGCGTCCGTCCGCATCGAGGCGGAGCGTGATCGCGATACCTTCTTCGCTGCATCGGTAGGTGCCGGGCAAGGGTGGTTCGTCCCCCGCGATATTGGCGTGCTGGATCAATTCCGGTCCTGCGCACAACAGTGGCCCGCTATCCGGATTGGCCAGTGCCGGCGCTGTCGCCGCAAGAGCGACCAGGCACAGAATGTGGAATGTCGTGGCGGCATTCATTCGCGTGGCTCTCCGCGCACCAACCGAGCCTTCGCATGTTCGACCTTTCCATTATCGCCGTATATATAGAGGTCATCCCCCTTCATTCGGAAAAGGCCGCAGTCCTTGCGCGCGCCGGGATCGAGGGTTTCGGTGATGCATAGCCTCTGGCGTTCGTCGACAGACCATCTGATGCGCCCGGGGCTGGCGTCCGGCAGCATTTCGCGAAAGATCGCTGTTCCATCTTCTTTCAGGTGCAGATAGCCGTAGGCCCCGCCCGTCTCGCCGGGCGCGCTCACAATAAGCGTATTGCCGTTCAGCAGAGCGATCAGTTCACGACCCGATGCTTCCTCAATCGTTATCTCGTCCGTGTCACCGGCCACGGAAGCCGCCGGAGGGAACAGGATTGCGCAGGCAAAGGCGGCGGCGACTGCGCAGCGCTGCACAGATGGAATGCGACGGGCCCTCATGGTCGATCGCCGGCGAATTCATGATCGACCAGGCTCATATCACTGCACGCCGGCCTCGAGCGTGAACTGAGTGGTGGTGCCGCCCTTGGACAGGGAAAAGCCTCCATTCGCCTCTGCCTTCTCGTCGAGACACAGTTCCGCCCCGCTATTGCCCGATTTCATGCAGAGCTGCCCGTCACGCCGCAGCCATTGCCCCTGCTCGACGGGCTTCGGCACGTTGTCCTGCATATCCGAATAGGTGCCGTCCTCGCTGAAAATCATGCGATGGCTGGAACCGTCCGCGGCTTCATAGGCGTAAATGCCGGGCTTCATCGGCCCTTCGCCCTGTTCGTTCCCGCATCCGGCCAGCAGCACTGCGGATAGGAGAAGCGGACCAGTCAGTAATAGTTTCGGCAAATTGGCCTCCTTGACAGGCGAGTGGGGGAAGACGGCGAGGATCAGAGTGTCGCGGACCGGCATGCGCAGCGCCAGGCGCTGACGCTCAACCCAGCATTCCGATGAAGAATCCAATCGCCGCGAATATCAGGCCGAAGACGATCGCATTATGTTTGAACGACTTGTGCGGACCGAAAGGTGCGGCATCGGGATCGCTGCCCTTGCCGGCGAGGAATGCCTCCTTGCGCTTCTGGTGTCCTGCCTGCGGATTCGGCATACGAAATGCCATCGCGACGGCTGGTCCGCCTAGAAGCCCCATGATGAGGGCCATGATGATCGATGCCATTCGTTCACTCCCTTCATTGATGTTTGTCGGGCAGGCATCTGCATGGTGTCAACCGTTCGCCGGCGCGTCCGCGGGTCTTCTTGCGACGCTACCTTCCATCCTGGCCCGATGTCTGCTCGGTCTGCGGTTCCCTTGGCGAAATTTCTCACGCGAAACCGGCGTATAATTGCAGCCGACGAAAAGCGTTTCAGAGATTGTCATCCCTTCGGCTTCCTTCCCCTCGTATCTGCGCATCCAATCAGGCTGCTTCTCAGCAAGAAAGAGGGCGGTGGCGAACGCCATATGCGGGTCGCGGGATCGGCATGACAAGGCTTCTGAAAGTGTTCCCGGAGTCAAAGGGGCATCGACCGGACGCGAATCCTGCGCGATCTCGACGAGTTGCCGGAGCGATCCGCCTCGTCGCCGCTTTGTGCTCGCGTCGGGGTGCCGCACACGGCATTGAGAGACAGGAAGGCCGCTATCGGCGGATGCGGAATGAGCGAACGGTCCCATCATTGTGCGACAAAGCGCATGCTAATTAATTCAACACCCTGACCGGCTCACTGTCAGCCTTTTGGTAGCTTATGAAGGTAGGGCAAGTTTCGACGGCTCGATCTGGGGCCGGCAACGACCGTTTTGTCGGCGGCGGCCGCAGGCCTCACGACGCTCAGCCGTCCGCTACGATCGAATGCTCAAGCCGCACGTCGTCGAGCAGCCGCTCGATCGCGGCGCGCTGCGAAATGGTGCCACTCAGTCTGAAATCCCAATTGCAATGGGGATGCGTCGTCGTGTCGCGCACGATCGCCTTACCAAGCGCCCGACGCCATGCCTGCGAGGTCCCGCCTCTCTCCCGGATAAGGCGTGTGATAAGCAGCTGTTCAAGATCGGAGGCAGTCATACCCACCGCTTAGCCGCTGTTGATGGCCAGGCAAGCCGACGTTCGCGCGCCAGCTTGGTGAATCAACGCCGGCTTTGAGGATCAGCCACGCGTCGGCGATGTCGGCGGAGACTGATGCCGGGCACGATCTAGCGTCGACCGGAAGCAGCCCGCTGATTGGTCGCCGAGAGCCGCCCGTCGGCTCGACAACGCTCGAGCTCGTCTTGCAACGTCTGGACCAATCGAGCAGCCGGCATGGCGCGAGCTAACGGCGCACCTTGTCCGGCCCACTGGGCACCAAATCCATGCTCGCCTTTTGTCTTGGCTGCAGCGTGAAGAGCTTTCCCGGCATCGTAGGCTATCGGAGCTTCAAAGGCCATCGGCGAAGCGGTTAAGGAGCAAGCAGCGGACAGGGCGAAGTCATTCTCAGATGGCAGGACGATGGCCTGGGTGACGCTGGGACGCTATTCTGATTTTAAGTCAAACCAGCGGTTCAACTTCCTCTCGATGCATCTCCTGTGGTGTCCAATGCCGCGTCTGCGAGCCGCTGTGTGAATGGCCTCGCCTCCAACGCTTCGAGCGCCTGCCGCAAGAGAGGCTCTAGAGCGCATGGCAACTCGGCGTCGAGCGATGCTGCCGCTGCTGCGGTAATCGCCCACCGCTTCCGGAGAGCGGGTTCCAGCTTGTGGGTTTTGTCGGATGGATGGACCACGCGCTCTCGGCGGTCATGGCCCGGTCTTAGCTCAACCCAGCCTTCCCGCTGGAGCTGCGACACCGTCTGGCTCAAGGCCGAATGGCTGACGCCGGCCTGCCGGGCGATGTCCCTGATCGGCATCGGGCCCGCGTCCAGGAGCAGCCTGATAACGGGCGTGTAGCGCGGTCGGAAATCCAGGCCGGCCTCACGATAGGCGTTCTCCACCGCACCATCGAGCGCATCGATGAGGCGGCGCAGCAGTGTGCCCAAGGTAGCTTGATGTCTCTGCATATGCGTGCTTATATATAAGCGCTTATGTAACACAAGGACGGTTGGATGCTTGTTCCCATTTTGGCGCTCGCGGCCGCAGGTGCCTGCCCCCAGCAGGCAAGCGCGTTGGAGGCTGCAGCCAGCGCTATCGAAACGCAGTACTTCGACGAGGGCGCGGCGAGCAGGATCGCGCGCCGCCTGCGGGAGGAGGCTGCAGAAGCTCGGCAGCGCGCATGTCTGGACGAGGCTGCCTTCGTCGCGGAAACCAACGTAATCCTCGACAGCTACGATCCGCACTTCATGTTCGAACGGCCGGATAGCGACGCTGGAGCACAAGACTGGCTGATGGCCTGGCGTTCGGAAAGTCGGAACGTCAACGCCGGCGTTCGCGAGGCGAGCGTGCTTGAAGGGAATGTTGGATATCTGCGCATCTCGAGTTTCTATCCCTGGGACCTCGCCAAGCCGAAACTGGAGGCCGCTGCCGGGCTGCTCTCGGACACGAGAGGCCTGATCATCGATCTGAGAGGGAACGGCGGGGGCGACGCCCGCACCGCGCAGCATCTGGTCCGCGCCCTGGCGCCGGCAGTAGAGGCGGTGCAGACGATCGAGCGGCGCCGCGGAACGTCAAGCGAAAGTCTGCCGGCGATCGAGCTCCACCTTGGCGGGACTGCGCGGCCCGTTGCCATTCTCATCGACAGGAGATCCGGCTCGGCTTCCGAGTTCGTCGCTTACTCGCTTCAGGCGCTCGGGCGCGCCCTGATTGTGGGTTCCCGCAGCGGCGGGGTCGCCAATCTGGTCGGTGAGCCGGTCGAGCTCGGCGAGAGCTACGCCATCTCGATACCCGACGCGCGGCCCGTCAACCTGACGACGGGCGTGAACTGGGAAGGTTCGGGGGTTCAACCCGATGTTCCGGGAGGGGACGATCCGCTCTATGTCGCGCGGCGCGCGCTTGAGGACCGGCTTTTGCCTTGACGGGCGGCCTGGGACGCTCTCCGCTGGCCGGGCGGGGCGACTGCGGAGTACTCTAGCCGGTGGTTGACGCTATGCGCGAGCGAAGCGCGCGACGTCCAGAACATTGCCGATATCCTCGTCGATCCCGAAGGCGCTCTCGAACGCGCAGCCACTGGGAGAAGACCGCCCACGCGCTGCTTGTCGGCGCAATCCTCCACGTGCTTTATGCCGAAGAGGTCCCGCGCCTGGTGGACGCGGGACCGATCCGCCGCCCCGATCACACCAGAAGCGGCTCGACACGTCCGGCGTAGGGCACCTCGCGCCCGCCGTAACGGCGAACGCGAATGTTGGCTTGCTCGCCATGCCCCGCGAATCCCTCGAGTGCGCACAGGCGACTGCAATACTCACCAATCATCGCCGACGCCTGATCGGTTGTGACGCGTTGATAGGTGCAGGTCTTGAGGAACTTGCCGACCCACAGACCGCCCGTATAACGCGCTGCTTTGCCAGTAGGCAGGGTGTGATTGGTACCGATGACCTTATCGCCATAGCTGACGTTGGTGCGGGCGCCGAGGAACAGCGCACCGTAATTCGTCATGTTCTTCAGGAAGTAATCCGGGGCCGCCGTCATCACTTGAACATGTTCGGAGGCAATCTCGTCTGCGATCGCGACCATTTCCTCATCGCTCTCGGCGACGATCACCTCGCCGTATGTTTCCCACGCCTTGCGGGCATGATCGGCGGTCGGGAGGATCTGCAGCAGCCGCTCGACTTCCGCCATTGTTTCTCGGGCGAGCTTTTCCGAGGTGGTCAGTAGAACCGCTGGGCTGTCGGGGCCATGTTCAGCCTGGCCGAGCAGGTCGGTTGCGCAGAGTTCGCCGTCGGCGCCGATTTCGTCCGCAATGACCAGAGTCTCGGTCGGGCCTGCGAAGAGGTCGATGCCGACACGGCCGAACAGCTTCCGCTTCGCTTCCGCGACGAAGGCGTTGCCCGGGCCGACGAGCATGTCGACCGGCTTGATCGTCTCGGTGCCGATCGCCATCGCTCCGATCGCCTGCACACCGCCGAGCACGTAGATCTCATCGGCGCCGGCAAGCACCTGGGCTGCGACGATCGCGGGAGCGGGCTTGCCCTGGAAGGGCGGGGCGCAGGAGATCACACGCGGGACGCCCGCGACTTTGGCGGTGATGACCGACATGTGCGCGGAGGCAAGCAGCGGGTACTTGCCGCCAGGGACGTAACAGCCCGCCGCGTTCACCGGAATGTGTTTATGCCCCAGCACCACGCCGGGCAGCGTCTCGACCTCGACGTCCTGCATGCTGTCGCGCTGGATCTGGGCGAAGTTGCGGACCTGGGTCTGCGCGAACTCGATGTCCTTGAGGTCCTGGCTCGAAAGCTGGTCTAGGCAGTCCTGCTTCTCGCGGTCGCTCAGGGCCAGCGATTCGGGGTTCCAGTTGTCGAACCTCTGGGACAGCTCGCGCACCGCGGCATCGCCGCGCTCGGCGATGTCGGTGAGGATACGATCGACCGTTTCCGCCACGCTCTTCTGAATGTCCGCCCGCTGTTGCTGGGGCGCTCCGCGCTTCAGCCAAATGGCCATGTGTTTCTCCTGATCGTGTCCGTTGAACCTGCCGCCGGCGTCAATCGCGCGCCCAGCGCTTCTCGAAATCCCACACTTCCTTGAAGCCGATCTGCTCGCAGAAACGGCGAAAGTCGTAGAGCGGAACGGCGGGATCGGTGCCGGTGCCCTTGTCCCGAAGCGCCGTCAGCGCCGCATGCGCCGCGGCGGCCGAAGCCAGGCTGGCGAGCGCGGGGAAGATCGCGATCGAGAAGCCGAGCGCCTTCAGCCTGTCTACTGGAAGGATCGGCGTGACCCCCCCGGAAGCCATGTTGGCGAGCAGCGGCTGGTCGAACGCCTTGCACACCGCTGCCATTTCATCTTCCGAAACCAGCGCTTCGGGAAACAGCACGTCCGCCCCTGCCACCGCATAGGCTTCCAGCCGGCGCATCACGCCGTCCATGCCTTCGATCTGGCGGGCGTCGGTGCGGGCGATGATGATGAGCTCGTCGCTACCGCGCGCGTCACACGCGACCTTGATGCGTTCGACCATGTCTTCGGTCGATACGATCCGCTTGCCCGGCGTGTGGCCGCACTTCTTGGGAAACTCCTGGTCCTCGAGCTGGAGTGCCGCGACCCCGGCCTTCTCATACCCGCGAACCGTATGATGCACGTTCAGAAGGCCGCCGTAGCCGGTGTCGGCATCGGCAATCACCGGCGCCTGCGAGATCTCCACCAGCGTCGCCATCCGGTCGACCATCTGCGTCACCGAGGCTATCCCGGCATCGGGCAGGCCGTGGGCGGACGCCGTGAGCCAGTATCCAGAACCGTATACGGCATCGAAGCCGACGTCGTTGGCGATGACCGCGGTGATCATGTCCTGAATGCCGGGCGCGACGATGAAGTCGCCTGCGTCAAGCCGGCTGCGCAGCGTGCGATTTGCCATTAAGTAAGCTCCTGCGTCCCGATCCGGCGTGACGGCATGGGCGGGCCCGTCACGCTCGTGGCGACGGCCGCCGTTCTATGGCGGACCGAGCTATCGACAATCGACTCGGGCAGAAATGTTCGGCAGGCGAACATGGGTGAGGAGGCAATGGCGCGTCGCCGCCATTGCGCTCATCTCTCCCGTATCCGCTGCAAAGAAGGTGCAGGCATTTGGCGAGTTTGGCAGTGACGACGGAGCGCAAGCGCAGCGGCTGGGTAGTCGTGTTCGCATTGCTGCTGGTGATGACGATCTGTCACGGCATCATCACGTCCGGCCTTCCTGCGCTCGACCGGACGTTGCTGGAAAGTCTGAACGTCTCCCGTGCCGATCTCAAGCTGCGGGAGAGCATCTTTCTGATGGCCTCCGGCCTTTCGGGGCTCGGCATAGGCTTCCTGACGGTCCGTATCGCGCCGAGGACGATCGTGCTGGCCGGGCTCTTCCTGCTGGCTGCGGCGCTGGCCATTTACGGGCATGCACAATCGCTCGGGCAGATCTATGTTCTCTATGCGCTGCTGGGCATGTGCTACGCGAGCGCGCACGTGGTGATCGTCGTGTTGATGGTACGCCAATGCTTCGAGGAGCGGCGGGCGCTTGCGATATCGGTCGCGCTGTCGGGCACGAGCATCGGATCGGCGATCTTCCCGAATCTGATCGTTCTGGCGCTGGACCATTATCACTGGCGTGACGTGTTGGCCGGGCTGGCGATCCTGCCGATCGTCCTTTTGCCTATCGTCGCCCTGCTCCTGCCGCGCCTTCGCGTGGGAGAAACCCTGAGCCCTCCGTCAGCGACGCCGGCGCCGGCGAAGACGCACTACCGCCGCTCGCCGTTGGTAATAGGGCTGCTGCTCGTGACGATATTCGCCACGTTTTTCTCGTCGACGGCCTTCCTGCTCAACCTCTTCCTCTACCTGCAGGACATCGGCATGTCGGCGCATCTGACGGCGACCGGCGTCAGCACCGTCTTCATCGTGGGATTGTTCGGCAAGGTCCTCGTTGGCATGGCCGCAGAGCGTTGGGGCGTGCATCAGGTGTGGACGAGCCAGCAATGCATTCTGCTGGCGGGCGCGGCCATCCTCAGCCTTGCCATGCCGTCTGTCGCCTTCCTCGGTCTTGCGTTGCTCGGCCTCGGGTGGGCGGGCTGCTACGTCCTGACACAGGTCGTGATTTCGGACGTATTCGCAGGCCCTAACCTTGGTCGCATCGCGGGCGGCTTTATCGTATTCGAAGCGATCTCGTCCGGCAGCGGTGTGTGGATTGCTGCATCGGCCGCCGATCGCTTCGGCAGCTACCAGAACGCGTTCATCCTGTGCTGCGGCCTGCTGGTCGTTTCGATCATCGCGACCTTGCTGTTCCGGCGACTTGCGATCGTACCTGCCCCCGAGGCCACCGCCTGATCAGCGTTCCTGCGTTTTCAGCATATCCTCGCCAATCCGTCTGGCGGTCTCCTGCAATGGCGGCACGAAACGCTCGATCGCTTCGTCGAGCGCCATCGCAGCTGCGAAGAAGACCAGCGTCAACGTGCCCGACAGTTCATCGCCGATGAAGAGCGGAACCGCGATGGACGAGGTCTTGCCGGGATTGGCCGAATAGCCCGTACGCGCCACGGCGGCGTAACCTTGCGCCACGATCCGTTCGGCCTCACCGTGCTCTTCGAATGCCTTCAGCGTCACCATGTCCGCGCTGGTCCCGTCGGCCTGGTAATAGGCGATCAGCTCGCGGCGGACTTCGGGCGCCGAATGGGCGAGAAACACGCGGCCTGATGCGGATACGGTCAGCGGCACCTGCCAGCCTGGGTAGTAATGGTTGAACGTCAGCGGAGTCTGGGTGCTCGTGGAATCGCGCACCACCATGGCATTGCCTACGCGCGTGACGATGCTGATCGGCCAGTAGAGCTCCTGAGTGAGCGCGACGATATGAGGCCGCGCGGTAACGACGAGCTGGTCGTGATTCTGAAAGCCGTAGGAGAGGCCCTGCACGAGCGCGGTCGGCCGGTACCGCTTCCGGTCCGGCTCACGCTCCACGACCCCTTCGTCGACCAGGGCGCGCACGATACGCAGCGCGGTCGGGTAGGGCACGTCTACGGCGCGGGCGATCTCGGTCAGGGTCAGCGACCCCGTGCGGTTGATCGCACGCAGAATTGCCAGTGCGCGCGAGATCGACCGGATACTCCTATCCTGATCCATCGGTCCTCCAATACCGCTCCTACCGGAACCTGCGGGTGCCGCGTAGGTGCACAACCGCTATATTCGACAGGCGAACAAGTGACCACCGCGCAGTAGCACCCAGCGAACAACGACCGCATGCCACTGGCGAACTCGTCGCATCGCAAGAGGGTGGTTAGTGCAAGAGACGGAAGTAATTGTCGCCGGGGCAGGGCCGGTCGGTTCGGTGGGCGCCGCGCGGTTGGCGGCGATGGGAATCGACGTGATCGTCTGCGAGGCCGAGGCGACTTGCGCCCACGACCTGCGCGCTTCGACGTTCCACGCCGCCACGCTCGAAATGCTGGATGAGATCGACGCGGCCCAGCCGCTTATCGAACGGGGTCTGAAGGCATCCGTCTACCAGATGCGCGACCGGCGCACCGGAGAGTATCTGGAGTTCGATCTGGTCGAACTCGCCGATCGCACCCGCTTCCCCTTCCGTCTTCAGTGCGAACAGCACCATATGTCCACGCTGCTCACCGAGCGGTTGCCGGACATGCCCAATGCCGACGTCCAGTTCAACACGCGCGTGGTCGCCGTAGAGCAGGATGCCGATGGCGTGACCGTGACCGTGGAAACCGGCGGCGAGCGCCGCCAATTGCGGACCAAGTTCCTGATCGGGGCCGACGGCGCGCACTCGACGGTTCGCAAACAGATCGGGGTCGGGTTCGACGGATTTACCTACGACGAGAAGTTTCTGAGCCTGTCGACATCGTTTCCCATCGAGACGGTCATCACCGATCTGGCGCATGTCAACTACATCTCCGACCCGGACGAGTGGCTGGTTCTGCTGCGCGTCCCGGCGCTCTGGCGAATCCTCGTCCCCGCCGACGTCGACGACAGCGATGAGCTCCTCACGTCCGATACCCGCGCAGCCGAGGTGTTCGAGCGCATCGTTCCCGGTCATCACGTCGAGACGTCGCACCGGACGATCTACCGCGTGCACCAGCGTGTGGCGGAAAGCTTCGCGCGCGGCCGCGTCATGCTGATCGGCGACGCGGCGCACCTCAACAACCCGCTGGGCGGGTTCGGGATGAACAGCGGCATTCACGATGCGTGGAACCTCGCCGACAAGCTCTGGAAGATCCTGCGCAAGGGCGGCGATGCCTCGTTGATCGATCTGTTCGATCGCCAGCGGCGCCATGCCACCCGCGAATTCATCCAGGCACAGACGATCGCGAACAAGGCGTTCATCGAGCAGGGCCCCGGTGAATCCCATCGGAGCCGCCTGGATCGCATGGCCGCCATCCATGCCGACCCCGTACGGCGGCGTCAGTACCTTCTGCGCCAGGCCATGTTCGAAAGCCTCGAAGATGCGGAGAAAGTCCAATGACGGAACCTGGCGGTGCCACCCCCCGTAATGCCGATCAGCTCGGCTACCGGATGAAGTTCGGCGTGCTTGGACCTTCCACCAACACGGTGGTGCAGCCCGATTTCGACGATCTGCGCGTTCACGGGGTGACCAACCATTACAGCCGCATCGTGGTCAACGACACGAAGGCCGTTTCGAACGAGACTTTCATGGCGGGCGCCTGGGAGATCAGCGACAATACGATCGAGGCGGTGAAGGGCGTGCTCACCTGCAAGCCGAACTACCTCGTCATGGGCATGTCGGCGGTGACCTTCTTCGGCGGCGCTGAGGGCGCGGTGAAGTGGCGCGAGAATGTGGAGCAGGTCTCGGGTCTCGGCGTGTCTACCGGTTCCGAAGCGACGGCGGCTGCGCTCGCTGCCTATGGCGGGATCAAGAAGGTCGCCTTTTTCTCCCCCTATTACCCGACCGCCAATGCCGAAGTCCGCAACTTCCTGTCCGACCATGGATACGAGACCGTGCGCGACATTCCGCTGCAGTGCCCATCGTGGACTTCGATCGCGGAGGTCACGGAGCGGCGGATCATCGACACGTTCAAGGCGCTCGATGGCGACGACGTCGACGCGATCATCCAGTGCGGCACGAATATCTCGGCCATGCGCGCGGCCGCCGCCGCCGAACTCTGGCTCGGCAAGCCCGTGATCGCGATCAACACGGCCACCTACTGGCATGCGCTCCGCGCCAACGGGATCACCGAGCGCGTGCACGGCTTCGGCCGTCTGATGAGCGAGTTCTGACGATGCCCGCGCCGCAGATGATCGCCGAACCGCTCACGCGCATTCGTCCCTCGGAAATCGACTGGGAGCCCCTCGGTACCCACGGTATCACCCGCAAGCGCCTCGGGTATGACGAAGAGACCGGGTATGTCACCGCACTGGTGAACATTCCCGTCGGCTGGCACGGGGGCGGGGTCGCCCACTATCACCACGCCTTCGAGGAAGTTTTCATGCTCTCCGGCTCGGTGACGGTCGGAGGCACGCACTACTGGCGCGCGGGGGACTATTTCTTCCGTCCCGCGCACATCGTACATGGCCATGACGAACGGGCCGAGGAAGGCGCCACGGCGCTGATCCGCAGCGACGGGCCGCTCGCCCTCTTGCTCGTTCACGATCCCGCGGAGCCCGACGAGTACCCGCTCCCCAGTTACGACGACGGCCGCGGCCATCTCTACAGCCTCAAGGTCGAGGACGTCGAATGGCGCAGCGATGCCGCGTTCCCGGCCGAATGGCGTATCCGACCGCTCTCGGCGGATGAACGCACGGGGGCGCGGACGGTCATGGTGGAGATCCCTGCGGGCTGGACCACCTGGGGCTCGGTTCGTCTGGCGGCCTGGGAAGCTTGTGTGCTCGAAGGCAATCTGAAGGGCGAGAAGGCCGAGTTCGAAGTCGGCGATTATAGCGCGGGACCGGCGGGAACGGAGGTTTTCGGCGCGCTCTCGAGCGAGAACGGCTGCCGCTTCATTCTCTGGCTCTTCGCGCCGGAGCCTGTCGCCTGATGCGCGCCGCGCGCCTCTTCGGCCCCGGTGACCTGCGGGTCGTCGATGCCCCCGTGCCGCGACCGGCACGGGGAGAGGTGCTCGTGCGCGTCATGAGCTATGCGCCCTACGGGACTGACGTCGGCACGTACCTTAACCGGCACGGCCGCTACGTCTCGGCCTATCCGGTGGGGATCGGCGCCGACTTCTCCGGCGTGGTCGAGGAATGTGGGCCGGGCGTCGAGGGGTATCAGCCCGGCGACCGGGTGGCTGCGTTGGCGCTCGACCATTGCGGTGACTGTGCGAACTGTAGCCAGGGGCGCACCAATCTGTGCCTCGATCCGAACTTCGCGAAGCTGGTCCGTCAGACGTGCTGCGAGGAATACACGCTCGTGTCCGCGCGAAAGCTCGCGGTGCTGCCCGACGCCGTGACGTTCGACGATGCCGCGATGCTGGCCGGCGTCGTCGATGCGCTCAACGCCTACGAGCAGATGGGATTGCGCGAGGGCGATACCGTGGCGGTGATCGGCGTAGGCGCGATGGGCTTGGGCGCGATCGCCACTGCGACAGCGCTCGGCCTGGCCGTCACCGCGCTGGGCGGAACCGGACGGCGGTGCGAGCTCGCGGAAGGATTGGGTGCCGCGGTTCTTTCCATCGCACAGCACGGCGAGGACTTGACCGAGCGCGCCCATGCCAGCCGCCCGGGCGGATTCCCGGCAATCATCGAGACGACTGCCTCCGACTGGGGCATCGCGCAGGCGTTCGCGATCGCGGCGCCCGGCGGCATCGTCGCGTTGACCGGCGGGGGACAACTGCCGCTGACGAGCTGGGACGTCGTCGATCGCGAGTTGCGGATTGTCGGGGTGCGTGCCGGCCATCATCAGGCCCAGGCGCTGGACCTGATCGCCAGCGGCAAGCTTAGCCTGCGATCGACGATCAGCGGCCGGTTCCCCCTCGAACGGGTCGCAGATGCCTTCGCCCAGTTGGCGGGCGAGGGGGCAAAGGACATCGGGCGCTTCATCATCGACGTCGGCGGTGCACGATGAGCGGGCGAACCCTCTATCGGAAGCTGTGGGACACCCACGTCGTTCGCGATTACGGCGACGGTTCGGCGCTGCTTTACGTCGACCGGCATCTCCTGCAGGAAACCAGCACGCACCAGTCGTTCGTCGGGCTCCGCGAAGCAGGGCGCGTCGCCCGTCGTACGGAAACGCATCTGGCCGTTCCCGACCATGGCGTGCCCACCACCGATCGTTCCGCGCCCATCGCCGACGGCCTCGCCGCGGCACAGGTCGAGGCACTGAAAGTCAATGCCCGGGATTTCGGCATCGCTCACATCGATCTGGACGACGCGCGGCAGGGCATCGTCCATGTTATCGGGCCCGAACGGGGCTTCACATTGCCCGGGATCACGCTTGCCTGCGGAGATAGCCATACCTCGACTCACGGCGCGTTCGGTGCGCTGGCGTTCGGCATCGGCGCGAGCGATTGCGCAACGGTGGTCGCGACGCAGTGCCTGGTCCAGCAGCGCGCGAAGACGCTGGAAGTCCGGCTGGAAGGACGCCCCGGCCAATGGGTCGGGGCGAAAGATTATGCGCTCGCACTGATCGGTCGTCATGGCACAGGCTTCGCGACGGGCCATGCTATCGAATATCGGGGCAGGGCGGTCGACGCGATGACGATGGCTGCGCGTATGACGCTTTGCAACATGTCGATCGAAGCCGGCGCCCGCGTCGGAATGATCGCGCCGGACGAGACGACGTTCGCATGGCTGGAAGGACGACCCCATGCGCCTCGCGGCAAGATGTGGGAGCATGCGCTCGATTACTGGCGCACGCTGCCGAGCGACGGCGACGCATCATACGACCGCACGATCGAGCTGGATGTCGAAGGCCTCGCGCCGCAGGTGACATGGGGCACGAGTCCCCAGGACGCGCTGTCGATCGAAGGGCGCGTGCCTCATCCGGACGACGCGCCGGACCGGGGCGAAGCGGAGCGGCGGCGGCGCGCCCTCGACTACATGGGTCTTGCCGCTGGCATGGCGCTGCAGGACATCGTGATCGACCGCGCCTTCATCGGCTCGTGCACCAACGGTCGGATCGAGGACTTGCGCGCGGCGGCGGACGTCGCACAAGGACGTCGGGTCTCTTCTCGCGTCCGTGCCATCGTCGTGCCCGGGTCTACCGGGGTCAAACGCCAGGCCGAAGCGGAGGGGCTGGACCGCATCTTCCTCGATGCCGGCTTCGAATGGCGCCATTCGGGATGTTCGATGTGCGTCGCGATGAACGCGGATCGGCTCGAAGCAGGCGAGCGCTGTGCCTCAACCTCCAACCGCAACTTCGAAGGCCGGCAGGGACGAGGTGGCCGAACGCATCTGATGAGCCCTGCGATGGCCGCTGCGGCCGCAATCGCCGGCCATCTCGTCGACGTGCGGGAGATGGCGTCGTGACCCCCTTCTGCCGCTTGCGCTCGCATGCCCTGCCGTTCCTCGAAGATCGCGTAGACACCGACGTCATCTTTCCAGCCCGATTCCTGCTGCTGATGCAGCGTGGCGACATGGGTCGCTATTTCTTTCACGATCGGCGGATCGATCCCGATGGAGGCGCAATCGACGGCAATCCATTTGACGATCCGCGCCACGCGGGCGCGCAGATCATGCTGGCGGGCGCCGATTTCGGCAGCGGGTCGAGCCGCGAGCAGGCGGTGTGGGCGCTTACGGGATTCGGTATCCGGTGTGTGATCGCGGAGAGCTTCGGAGAGATCTTTGCCGCCAACTGCCTGCGAAATGGCGTGCTCGCGATCGTGCAGCCGCGCGCAGTCGTCGAACGGCTTGCCATCCTGGAGAGCCCGCTCGAGATCGACCTCGAAGCGCAGACGATCGGTGCCGACGGGGAAAGCATACCGTTCGACATCGCCCCGAGCCACCGCGAACGGCTGCTCAAGGGCTGGGACGACATCGACCTGATCATGGAACACGAAGGCGCGCGCATCGCGGTCTTCGAGGCGCAGCAGCGCCAAGTTCAACCCTGGTTGTACGGAGCCGACGCATGAGTGACGATCTCACCGAGAACTACAAGCGTGCCTTCGGCCGGCGGGTCGGCTTCGGCGCTCGCCCGGCGTTGATCCTGATCGATCTCGTCCGTGCATATTACGATCCTGAGTGCGATCTTTACATGGGCTCCAGTGCTTCGCTGGAATCGGCGCTTCGCGTGCGGGAGGCGGCGAGTGCCGCCGGTGTTCCGGTCATCCTCACCAATGTCGTCTACCATCCTTCGGCCATCGACGGCGGGCGGTTCTTCGAGAAATCGAAGCCGCTGCGCTACTTCCTCCAGGGCGAACCGATGGGCGACTGGGCAAAGGGGCTGGAACCGCGTTCCGAGGAACTGGTCATCTCGAAGCAGTATCCCAGCGCCTTCTTCGGCACGTCGCTTGCCTCTACGCTCACGGCGCTGGGCATCGACAGCGTGCTGCTGACGGGCGTTTCCACCAGCGGCTGTGTGCGGGCGACGTGCGTGGATGCGATGTCGCATGGTTTCCGTACCGCCGTGATCGCCGACGCCTGCGGCGACCGCCATCCCGGGCCCCACCGCGCGAACCTGTTCGACATGGAGGCGAAGTATGCCGACGTGGTGAACGAGACGGAGGTGGTCGAGTTCCTTTCCACTCTGGGCCCACGAACGTGACGGTTGGAAGCGTCGAGATCGTCGAGGTTGCGCCGCGTGACGGACTGCAGAACGAGAAGCAGCCCTTCACCACAGCGCAGAAGATCGAGCTGATTCAGCGCATGATTGCGGCTGGTGCGCGACGCATCGAGGTCGCGAGCTTCGTGCGCGCCGACCGGGTGCCTCAAATGGCGGATGCCGAGGCGGTGATCGAAGGGCTGCAGGTCCCCGATGAAGTCACGACGATTGGCCTCGTCATGAATAAGAAGGGAGCGCTGCGTGCGCTCGCCACTTCGGTGAAGGAAATCGGTGCGGTCTGCGTCGCGACCGATAGCTTCGCCGGGCGCAACCAAGGGCAGACTTCGCTCGAGTCCGCCGAGATGGCGGCCGACGTCGTCCGCTTCGCACGCGCGGCGGGGCGGGCCGCACAGGTCACGATCGGCGCCGCGTTCGGCTGTCCCTTCGAAGGGGAGGTCGATCCCGAGCACGTGGTGGCGATCGCCACGCGGATCGCGGCGGCCGATCCGATCGAGATCGCGCTAGCCGACACCATCGGCGTGGCCGTGCCCGCGCAGGTTCACGCGCTGGTCGCAGCGGTTTGCGCGGCCGTCACGCCGCTGCCGGTTCGTGTCCATCTCCACAACACGCGCAACACCGGCATCGCCAACGCGTGGGCCGCGGTGGAAGCGGGTGCGACGACGCTCGACGCCTCACTCGGCGGAATCGGGGGATGTCCCTTCGCGCCCAGCGCCACCGGCAACATCGCGACAGAAGACCTCCTCTACATGCTCGGTCGCTCCGGTATCGCGACCGGATACGATCTCGAGCGCACGATCGAGGCTGCGCACTGGCTGGCGGGTGAGATGGATGGGCCGTTGCCTGCCGTTGTCAGTCGCGCCGGCCCATTTCCGAACACGAAGGCATAAGGACGAAACCATGACATATCGTCTTGGAGTGGATGTAGGCGGGACTTTCACCGACCTGTTGTTGTTTAACGAGGTGACGGGCGAGTTTTGGCGTCACAAGACGCCGTCGACGCCGTCGGACAGTTCGGAAGGCATTTT
>NZ_JAEVFE010000009.1 GCF_016803135.1 Altererythrobacter sp. C41 | reverse complement strand
GGTGGCGGTTTGCTTGCGAACGACCGGCGGACGGGCCGCGGCGTGAGGTTCGCCGCGCACGATCCGCTTGCCCGCCGCCGCCGCGGTGGGCCCGGTTCGATCCCTGGGGTCCGGGACTGGCGGGCGCAGGCGGCCGGGACTCGCGAGAAGTCCGCCCATGCCCCGTGGCTGATCCGCCACGCCAGCGCGCGGTGTACCGGCGGCCCGGGGAGCCCGGCTGCCTCGCCGGGTTCGTGCGGGCAGCACGCGAACAGCGCGAACATCCATGTCCCGGCTTCCGGCGGAAGGGAGCGAGGCTTCCGGCTCCTTCTGGGGGGTTACGCCCGAGCCTTGCACATCGCACGCCAGCCGCATCGGCCGCGCCGCTGGCGGAACGGTACGAAGCCGCTCCATCAGCGGAAGAGAGGCGAAGCACCGTCGACAAGGCGCCTGCCCGATCCTCGTTGCCTGACGTGAAGTGCGCCTCATAACCAATATGGTTCGTTTTGTCAAGGTCGCTGGTGAGCAGAGGTCGGGCGATTGCGGAGAGCCTTGCTTCGCTCCCAACCCTCGTCATCCCAGCGAACGCTGGGATCGCGTGCAGGCACCGTACGACCTGGCGGGTAGCGATCCCAGCTTACGCTGGGATGACGGGATTCGCTGGGGAAACGCAGATGACCGGAAGGAAGACCCGCTCTATCGCCTCCCCCTGTCATCCCCGCGAAGGCGGGGATCCAGGGTTCGCCATCAGCCGATGGATCCCCGCTTTCGCGGGGATGACGTTTGGCTGGGCAAGATGCACCCTGGGCGCCGCGCTTTCGTCCGGCACTCACTTCGCGGGACGTGGCCCGCCGTCACTCCCTTCCAGCGGACCACTGCGATTGCAGAAGCCCGCTGCGCTGCCGCCCCTGTCATCCCCGCGCAGGCGGGGATCCAGGGTTCGCCCTTAGCCCATGATCCAGCTTTCGCGGGAAGGACACGCCTGGGCAGGTTGAGATGCACCCTGCGCGCCGCCCCCTCGCGTCCGGTGCCCTACCCGGCGGGGCCCGACCGGTCGTCACTCCCTTCCAGCCGACCGTTGCGATCGCTGAGCTCCGCTGCGCTGCCTCCTTTGTCATCCCGGCGAAGCCGGGATCGAGAGTCGCTGTCAGTTTATGGATCCCCCCTTTCCGCGGGGATGACACATGGGTCGGTCGGGAGTTGGGCAATAAGGCGGGTTTTCTCAGTGCCTCGGTTGTTCGCCCGGCCCGGCGTTTCGGCTTTCGTGGTGATGACAGGAAGGGACGACGACCTGTTCAGGTTTCGCCTAGAGCCAGCCCCCGGTCTCCAGCAGCAGCCAGATGCCGACGGCGAGGAACAGCAGCGCGGCCACCACCCGTACGGCGCCGAGCGGTACGCGTGCGATCAAGGCGTTGCCGAGGAAGACCGCGGGGACGTTGGCGATCATCATGCCCAGCGTCGTACCGGCGGTGACGGTCAGCACGTTCTGGAACTGCGCGCCGAGCGCGATGGTCGCGACCTGGGTCTTGTCGCCCATCTCGACCAGGAAGAACGCCACCAGCGTCGTCAGGAAGGCGCCGAAGCGCGCCTGTTTCGGGCTTTCGTCCTCGTCCAGCTTGTCGGGCACGAGCGTCCACGCCGCCATGACGATGAACGAAGCCGCGACGAGATAGCGAAACCAGGTCCCGTCGAGGAGGAAGCTGGCCCGCTCGCCGACGAATGCGGCGAAGGCGTGGTTGGCGAGCGTCGCGAAGAGGATGCCGAGCACGATCGGCAGCGGCCGTTTGAAGCGCGCGGCGAGCACGATCGCGAGCAGCATGGTCTTGTCGCCGATCTCGGCGAAGGCGACCACGGCGGTCGATGTCAGGAAGGCTTCCAAGATGAATCTCCGGGCCGGGCAGCGACAAGACGAACGGCATCGCACCGCGCGCCCGGCCAGGCGGGGGGCCATGCCATTGGTCTCGCCCGAACGGTGCCCCGTTCCCCGCGCGCCACGGCCTCTCGACCGAGTATGTTGACGCGCAGGCCCGCCCCGGTGGGCGGTCGGCTACTCCCCAGATGACGGGGCGGGCCTAGCCATGCGGTTCGCGAAGATCAACCCGCCGTGGTTCGGCGCAGGATGACAGTGTGTCCATGTCCGGAAAAATTGCCGGGCAGAGGCTTGCGCACGGCATCCGCGCGTGCGCGGTTCAGGATCGCGAGCGGCACATCGGCATCGTGCAGGATCGTGTCGGCCTCCCCCAGCAGCCGCGCTTGCCGCAGCGTCAGATCGTCGGGATCGTCGCTGGTCAGCACGATCTCCACGCAGGATTCGGAGACGTGATCCGCGGCGCTCTCCAGCCATCCGTCGATCTGCTCCGCCGCATCCACCCGCAAGGGATCCAGCGGACCGCCTTCCGCCAGTGCAGCATCGAGCGCGCGGCGGCGATCGGCGGCATCCGGAAAGCGCCTGCGGATCGCCTCGCGCACGGCGTAAAGCCCCTCCGCCAGACGCCCGAGCGATGGCGGCAACAGCGCCTCCAGCCGCAGCCGCAAGTGTTTGGCCAGGCCTGCCGAGGCGCCGCCGGTTCCCACCGCGACCAGCACCGGATCGCGGTCGAGCACGCTCGGCACGGTGAAGTCGCACAGTTCGGGCCGGTCGCTCACGTTGACCAGCAGCCCCTTGCGCTTCAACCGCATGGCCGCCGCTTCGGCCTCCCGCGCGTCGTCGAGCGCGACGAAAGCGAGCCGTGCGTGATGCGCCTCCGCCTCGCCGCAGCACAGGCCGCCCGCGCGCTCGACCAGCCGCCGCTTCGCCTCCGCCGCGTCGCCCCGGCCGAGCACGACCACGCGCTCGCCCGCGACCCGGTGGAAGAGCGGCAGGCTCCTCATAGCCAGTCGGGCACCCGCTCCGCGTCCATGATCGCGTCGGCCGGAATGCGGTCCGCGACCACTGCGAACCTGTCGCCGTCGACCAGCACTTCGGGCACGAAGCCGCGGCTGTTGTAGCTGCTCGCCATCGTCGCGCCGTAGGCGCCGGCGGTGCGGAACACGGCGAGATCGCCGGCCGTCAGCGCGTCGATCTCGCGGTCCATCGCGAAAGTATCGCCGGTCTCGCAGATCGGGCCGACGACGTGCGAGGTCATCCTGTTCCCGCTGGGCGCGACCGCCTCGATATCGTGCCAGGCGCCGTACATCGCCGGGCGGGCGAGATCGTTCATCGCCGCGTCGACGATCACGAAAGGCGGCCCGTTGCCGCTGCGCTTGGAGCGGATCACGCGCGTCAGCAGAATACCCGCGTTGCCCGCGATCACGCGTCCGGGCTCGAAGGTGAGGCGCACGTCCCACCCCTTCGTCACTCGCGCGACCATCGCGCCGTAGTCGGCAGGGGAGGGCATGACGTCGCCCGGCTTGTACGGCACGCCCAGCCCGCCGCCGAGGTCGGCATGGGTGACCGAAAGCCCCGCTGCACGCAGCTCCCCGATCAGCGCGCCGAGCTTGGTGAAGGCGCTCTCGAGCGGTTCGAGATCGGCGAGCTGGCTGCCGATGTGCACGGCCACGCCCCGCATATCGAGCCCGTCCTCCGCCGCGAGTGCGGCATAGATCGCCCCCGCGCGGTCGAGTGGAACGCCGAACTTGTTCTCGCGCTTGCCGGTCGAGATCTTCTCGTGCGTGCGCGCGTCGACGTCCGGATTGACCCGCAGGGCGCAGGCCGCGGTCTTGCCGAGGCGGCGCGCGACCGCGGCGAGCTCGTAGCCCTCTTCCTCGGACTCGATGTTGAACTGGCCGATCCCGGATTCGAGCCCCTGGACGAGCTCGGCATGAGTCTTGCCGACGCCGGAGAACACCACATCGGCAGGGGCCATCCCGGCTGCCAGCGCGCGCGTCAGCTCGCCGCCGGAAACGACGTCGGCGCCATAGCCTTCCTTCTGCAGCACGCTGAGCACCGCGAGATTGGGGTTCGCCTTGACCGCGAAGGCGACGTGCGGCCGGTCGAGCGCCGACAGCCCCTCGCGAAACACGCGGGCGTGGCGGACCAGCGTGGCGCGCGAATAGACGTAGACGGGCGTGCCGACGGCTTCGGCGATCGCGGGAAGCGGCACGTCCTCGGCGTGCAGCACGCCGTTCTTGAGCTGGAAATGGTCCATGCGCGGGCGCTTAGCGGGTGCGCATGCGGCAGTCGAGCAAGCCTTGCTTGAAAGGGGAAAGGCAGGCCCTTCCGGCCGGGTGAAAGGCGTTATTCCGGCGGCAGGTCGAAGGGATCGTCCTCGCGCTCTTCGGAGCGCTTGCGCAGTTCGACGCTGCGCTCGGGCGCGGCTTGCGGGTCGAGCGCGAGCAGGTCTTCCGAGGTCGGGCGAACCTCGCTGCCGTAAGGTGCCGGCGGCAGCGACTGCCCGGCCAGCGGCTCGAGGTCGGCCTTCTGCCCGCAGCCGGCGAGGGCGGCGGCGAGGGCGAGCGGTGCGAGGATCCGGCGCATCATTCCTCCATGCCGAGCGCGGCGCGCGCTTCGGCTACGCGCTGCCTTACCTGATCGGGCGCGGTCCCGCCATAGGAGGCGCGCGCCGCGACCGAGGCGTCGACCGACAGCGCCGCGAACACGCCGTCGCCGATGCGCGCGTCGATCGCCTGCAGGTCCTCCAGCGAGAGCCGGTCGAGCGCCACGCCGCGCTGTTCGGCCAGCTTGACCGCGGCGCCGGTGATATGGTGCGCCTCGCGGAACGGAATGTCCGCTTCGCGCACGAGCCAGTCGGCGAGGTCGGTCGCGGTGGCATAGCCGAGCTCGGCTGCGGCGCGCATGCGGGCCGTATCGAACCGGCTCTCCGCAACCATGCCGGTCATCGCCGCGATCGACAGCGCGAGCAGGCCCGCTGCCTCGAACACCGGCGGCTTGTCGTCCTGCATGTCCTTCGAATAGGCGAGCGGCAGGCCCTTCATCGTCACCGTCAGCGAGGTCAGGCAGCCGACGATCCGCCCGGCGTGCCCGCGCACAAGCTCGGCCGCGTCGGGGTTCTTCTTCTGCGGCATGATGCTGCTGCCGGTGCTGAGCGAATCGGGCAGGCGGATGAAGCCGAACGGCTGGCTGGCCCAGAGGATCATCTCCTCCGCCAGCCGCGAGAGGTGCAGCGAACACTGCGCGGCGGCCTGCAGGTAATCGAGCGCGAAATCCCGGTCGGACACCGCATCGAGGCTGTTTGCGGTCGGGCGGTCGAAGCCGAGCGCCCCGCTGGTCGCCTGGCGGTCGATCGGAAAGCCCGTTCCCGCGAGTGCCGCCGAACCGAGCGGGCATTCGTTGAGCCGCGCGCGCGCATCGGCGAGGCGGCTGCGGTCGCGGCGCACCATCTCGTAATAGGCCATCAGGTGATGGCCGAGCGTCACCGGCTGCGCGGTCTGCAGGTGCGTAAAACCGGGCATGACGCTGCCTGCATGCTCGCCCGCACGCGAGACGAGCGCGCGCTGCAATTCGGCCAGGCCCGCGTCGGCCTGCTCCATGGCCTCGCGCACCCAGAGCCGGAAGTCCGTCGCGACCTGATCGTTGCGGCTGCGGGCCGTGTGGAGCCGCCCCGCTGCCGGGCCGATCAGCTCGGCGAGGCGGCTCTCGGTCGTCATGTGGATGTCTTCGAGGTCCCAGTTCTCGGGAACCCCGTTCGCCTCATACTCGGCGGCCACGGCGTCGAGACCGCGGGCGATCTCCGCCGCATCGGCCTGCGATACGATCCCCTGCGCGGCAAGCATGGCGACATGCGCCTTGCTCGCGGCGACGTCCTGCCGCCAGAGGGCCTTGTCGAACGGGATGGAAGCGTTGATTTCGCGCATGATCGCGCTAGGGCCTTCGGCGAACCTGCCGCCCCACATCGCATTGGAACCGCCCGTGTCTCCGTCCCTGTCGTCCCGCTTTTCGCTCACGATAATCGCCTTGGCCCTGGTTGTTGCCGGCTGCGATAGGCAAGCACCCGGGGAGGCGCAAGGCGAGGGCGCGTTGGCCACGGACAAGGCGGACTTGTCGAGCGTGATCGACCGCAGCCGCGCGGGTGAGCTGATGCCCGCCATGACGGTCTCCGATCCGGCGGGCAATCAGCTCAACCTCGCCGCCGCGCAGGGAACGCCGGTGCTGCTCAACCTGTGGGCGACGTGGTGCGCGCCGTGCGTGAAGGAAATGCCGCAGCTCGACGATCTGGCGGCGGAGTACGGCGACTCGCTGCGCGTCATCACCGTCAGCCAGGACATGGGCGGCGCGGAGAAGGTGGAGCCGTTCTTCGCGCAGATGCAGTTCGAGCATCTGGAGCCGTGGATCGAGCCGAAGCTCGAACTCGGCTTCGCGCTCGAAAGCCAGAGCCTGCCGACCACCGTGCTCTACGACGCCAGCGGGCGTGAAGTCTGGCGCGTCGTCGGCGAATACGACTGGTCGAGCGCGGACGTGCGCGAAGCGATCGCGGAAGCAAGCTAGCCTTTCAGCGAGCTCCCTTCGTCACGACCGCTGCCGACAAGGGCACCAGGCAGAGCAGGCCGGCGAGCATCCAGAATGCGGCCGAGAGGCCCACGCCGTGGGCGACGAACCCGATCACCGCAGGTCCGGCGAGGATTCCCGCGTAGCCCATGGTGGTGATCGCGCCGATGGCCAGCGCGGGCGGCATCGCCTCCTGCGAGCCGGCGCGCCGGAAGAGGACGGGCACGATGTTGGAGGCGCCGAACCCGATGAGCAGGAATCCGGCCAGCGCGACCGCGCTCGCAGAGGCGGTCAGCAGGACGACCAGTCCGGCGACCGCGAGCGTGCCGCTGCCGATGAGCGTCGACCGGTCGCCGATCCGCGCCGTCAGCCTGTCGCCGCCCAGCCGGCCGATCGTCATGGCGATCGAGAAGAGGATGTAGCCGAGGCCGGCCTGATCGCGCGCGACCAGCCCCTCCTCGGCGATCAGGAGAGCGCTCCAGTCGAGCATCGCCCCTTCCACCAGAAAGGTTGCGGCCGCGAGTATCGCCAGCAGGAGCACGACGCCGCGCGGGCGAACGAAGAGCGGCTCGTTCTCCGCAGCCGCGGCGGGAAGCAGGCGCGGCGACGCGATGAGGATCGCGGGGACGATCAGCGCGGCGAAAACGAGTGTTCCCGCGAGCGGAGGGAGGCCGGCGGTCAGGAAGACCGTCATCAGCGCCGCTCCGGCGAAACCGCCGATGCTGAAGAGCGCGTGAAAGCCCGACATCAACGGGCGGGCGGCCGCGCGCTCTACCTCCACCGCGTGGATGTTCATCGCGACGTCGATCGAGCCGAGCGCACCCCCAAAGACGAACAGCGCGGCACCGAGCGCGACCGGCGTGGCCGCGAGGGCAAGGAACGGCAGGGTTGCAGCCAGGGCGAGTCCGCCTGCGACGATCACCGGCTTGCTCCCGAAGCGGGCGCTGATCGGCCCGGTCGCGATCATCGCGGATATCGAACCGAGGCCGATGCAGAGGAGCAGCAGGCCGAGTTCACCGTCGTCGACACCGACACGCAGCTTCGCGAACGGAACCAGCGGCGCCCAGCACGCCATTCCGAAGCCCGCGACGAGAAACGCCAGCCGGGTGGCGGTACGCGTGGCTGGGCGATCGGCGGAAAGCGACATCGAGATATCCGGTGGTGGGCGGTGACGGGTTCGAACCGCCGACCTACTCGGTGTAAACGAGCCGCTCTACCAACTGAGCTAACCGCCCCACGGTGCGCGGCGCTTCTAGCGTGCTGTCGCCGAGAATCAATTGCGAATGGCGCGCCTGCACGTCTTGGGTCCATAACTCGATTGGAGCAACCGCTGCGTCACGACCTTGCTCCAATCGAGTACGGACCCTAGGGGCCGGTCATGACGCAGGCGCATCTTCTGGTTCTCGCAACGGGCGGCACGATTGCGGGCGTGGCGGGGTCCGCCTTGCGGCACGATTATCGCCCCGGCCAGATCGGGGTGGACGATTATCTCGAGCAGGTCGATGCGCTCGGGCTGGAGGCGCGGCTGGTCGGGCGGCAGATCGCCAACATCGGTTCGGAAGATATCGGCGCGGCGATCTGGACGCGGCTGCACGAGGAGATCACCGCCGCCTTTGCCGATCCCGGTTGCCAGGGGGTGATCGTCACGCATGGGACCGATACGGCGGAGGAGACAGCCTTTCTGCTCGACCTGACGTTGCCGACGACCAAGCCGGTCGTGCTGGTCGGCGCGATGCGGCCGGCGGATGCGGTGGGGTACGACGGGTTGCGGAACTTCGCCAATGCGGTGCGCGTGGCGAGCGATCCGGAGGCCGCCGGGCGCGGGGTTCTGGTGGTGATGGGCGACCGGGTGTTCGCCGCGCGCGACGTGCGCAAGGTCCGCACGCGCGGGACCGACGCCTTCCGGGGCTTTCCGCGCGACGCCGTCGGGCTGGTCACGCCCAGCGCGCTCGACTGGTTCGGCGCTCCGTGGCGCGCGAGTGAGGGCGCGCAATACGCCTATCACGCGGAGCTGCCGGAGGTGCCGATCCTCTACGTCTACGGCGGGATCGGGGCGGATGTGGCCGCGCGGATGACGAGCGAGGCGACCCGCGGCCTGGTGGTCGCCGGGGTGGGCGAGGGGAACATGCCCCAGCCCCTGCGCGCCGAGCTGGTCCGCCTGCGCGAGAGCGGCGTGGCGATCGTCCGCGCAAGCCGCCTCGACGAAGGGCTGGTCGACCGCGAGCCGGAGGACGACGCCAACGGTTTCGTCGCCGCGCGCGCGCTCAACCCGCAGAAGGCGCGAATATTGCTGCAGGTGTTGCTGGCGAACGGGATCGACGATCCGGCCGCGATCCAGGCGGCGTTCGACCGGCGGTAGTCCTTTGAGACGCCCTCGGACTGCGTCCTCGGGCTCCGCAGGACGAGCGGGTACGACTTAAAGCGCGAGCCCCAGCGAAGGCTGGGGCCTCAGGCCGCTTGGTCGTCCGGTGTTGCCTGAGGTCCCCGCCTTCGCGGGGACTCGTGGATTATCCCCAGGGCGTGACCAGGTACTTCTCGCCCGTCTTCATCGCGCGGTAGTCGGTCGCGGCGTCCTTCTCCAGCATCTGTTCCAGCGTGACCTCGCGCTTGTAATGGCTGGCGAATGTCGTGGTGATGTTGTCGAGCACGCGCTTGCGCATGCGCGCCATGGTCTCCGCACCCGCCTGCGCGAGGAACGGGGTCAGCAGCCAGCCCGACAGTGTCCAGCCGAAGCCGTAGCTGGGCGTGAGGATCGTCGGCCCGAGATCAAGCCGACCGTAGATGAACATCCGCTTCGGCTGGTTCGAGCCGTAGCGGTTGTAGTCCTTCATCTTGGATACCGCGACGCGCTCCATCGCCTTGAAGCAGGCGTCGGTCGTGGTGCCGCCGCCGATCGGATCGAAGCCGTAATAGGCGTCGGTGGCGTCGATCGCCTCGCAGAGCTTCGGCAGGAAATCGTCGGCCGAGGAATTGACGACCCACTTGGCGCCGAGCCCCTTCAGCAGATCGACCTGCTCCTGCTTGCGCACGATGTTGACCAACTCGATCCCGTCTTCCTGGCAGATCTTCACCAGCATCTGGCCGAGGTTAGAGGCGGCGGCCGCGTGGATGATCGCCTTCTGCCCGTCCATCTTCGCGTTCTCGACGAAGCCCAGCGCTGTCATCGGGTTGACGAAGGCGCTTGCCCCGTCGCGTGCGGAGACGTCGCCGAGCGGCAGACACATCGCGGCATCGGCGATCGCATACTGCGAATAGGCGTGGCCCGGCACGCAGGCGACGCGCTGGCCGACGAGCGCCTGCGCCATTTCCGAATCGCCCGCCGCGACCACCGTGCCCGCGCCCTCGTTGCCGACCGGCAGGCGCTGCCCGTGGCGGCCCTTGGCGCCCGAGTTGAACGGTTCGGGCATGGTGGCGACGAGCTTGCCGGTGGAGAACTGCGCGTTGTCGATGTCCGCGGGGCCGAACAGCAGCGCAAGGTCGCTCGGGTTGATCGGCGCGGCCTCCATCTTCACCAGCACCTGATTGCCGGTCGGATCGGGGAACTGCGTCTCGGCGACCTCCACCGTCAGCGTGCCGTCGGGCGCGAGGGTGGTGAAAAGCTGCTTTCCGGTGGTGGTCATCGATCGGTTTCCTCTCTTTCTGGTCCTTCGAGACGGCTCAGCCCCTCGGCTTCACCTTCTGGATGAACGGTTTTGGTTTGCAACCCTCTCTAGCGGCGTTCGCGGCCCGGCGTGAGACCCGTTTGTGAACATACCCGAAGTCCGAATAATGGCTAGCGCGCAGAGACTAGGGATAGACCGCACGCACGAAATAGAGCCCGCTCGGCGGGGCGTTGAGGCCGAGCGCCTGACGGTCGCGCGCCGCCAGCGCCTCGGCCACCTGCTCCTCCCGCCAGCGGCCCATGCCGACGAGCGCGAGGCAGCCGACCATCGATCGCACCTGATGGTGGAGGAAGCTGCGGGCCTCGGCTTCGATCAGCACCTCCTCGCCCGCACGGCGGACGGCGAGGCGATCGAGCGTCTTGACCGGGCTCGCCGCCTGGCAATGGGCGGAGCGGAAGGTGGTGAAGTCGTGCCGCCCGACCAGCGCCTGCGCCGCGCGGTGCATCGCGTCTGCGTCGAGGGGCTGCGGCACCTTCCACGCCCGATCCCTATCGAGCGTGAGCGGCGCGCGGCGGTTGACGATCCGGTATTCATAGGCGCGCCCGATGCAACTGAAGCGCGCGTGCCAGTCGTCCGGCACGATCTCGCAGCCGATGACGGCGATCGGATCGGGGCGGAGGAGGGCGTTCAGTGCCTCCATCAGCCGAAACGGCTCGAACGGCTTCTCGATGTCGACGTGGCTGCGCATGGCGAGCGCATGGACGCCGGTGTCGGTGCGGCCCGAGGAATGGAGCGTCGCCTCCTCGCCCGTCACCGCATGGACGGCGCGCTCGACCGCCTCCTGCACGCTCGGCCCGTGCGGCTGGCGCTGCAGGCCCATGAACGGCGTGCCGTCGAATTCGAGAGTGAGCGCGAAGCGGGTCATCGTTGGCGCTCTGCTTCGCACCACCCCCCGACCCCCTCCTCTGAAGAGGAGGGGGAGAAGCGGGCGCAACGATATAGCCCCCTCCTCTTCAGAGGAGGGGGTTGGGGGTGGTGGAGGCACGCGCTACTCAACGATCGTCCCCGCCGGCACCGCTTTTCCGCGCAGGAACGCCGCGACGTCCATCGCGGGCTTGCCGGCGCGCTGGATGCGGACGGGGCGGAGTGCGGCGTAGCCGCAGGCGATGGTGAGGTCGTCGTCGAGCGTCGTGCCCGGTTTCCCCTCGCGCGCGATCACTTCGGCCTTCAGCACCTTGATCCGCTCGCCGCCGAGGGTGAACCAGGCGCCGGGGAAGGGGGCCATGGCGCGCACCTGGCGCTCGATCGCTTCGGCATCGCCGGTCCAGTCGATCCGCGCCTCGGCCTTGTCGATCTTGGCGGCATGGGTCGCCTGCAGGTCGTCTTGCGGGAGGGGCTGGAGCGCTGCGAGATCGTGCAATGTGCCGACCATCAGGTGGGCGCCGATCTCGGCCAGCTCCTCGGTCAGTTCGCCCGCGGTCTTGTCGTCGACCGGGGTGCGCGCGGTGGCGAGCATCGGGCCGGTGTCGAGCCCGGCTTCCATCTGCATGATAGTGATCCCGGTCACCGCATCGCCGGCGAGGATCGCGCGCTGGATCGGCGCCGCGCCGCGCCATTTGGGCAGCAGGCTGGCGTGGATGTTGAGGCAGCCGAACGTCGGAACGTCGAGCACGGCCTGCGGCAGGATCAGCCCGTAGGCGGCGACCACCGCCACCTCCGGCTCGAGCGCCGCGAACTCCGCCTGCGCTTCGGCCGATTTCAGCGAAGCGGGGTAGCGCACGGGAATGCCGCGCGCCTCGGCCGCGCGCTGGACGGGCGAGGGCTGGAGCTTCTTGCCCCGGCCGGCGGGGCGCGGGGGCTGGGTATAGGCGGCGGCGACGGTGTGCCCCGCCTCCACCAGCGCGGCCAGCGCCGGGACGGCGAATTCGGGCGTTCCCATGAAGACGATGCGCATAAGCCCGGCGGCCACCTTTCGTTGCGGGAGCGCAGGCCCTATCTCCCGCCCCATGGCATCGCAAGAGATCGAGAACCTCGCATCGGCGCTCGCGCGGCTGCCCGGGCTCGGGCCGCGCTCGGCGCGGCGCGCGGTGCTGTGGCTGCTCAAGCGACGCGAGACGGCGCTCGACCAGTTGCTCGGGGCCATGGCCGAGGTGCGGGACAAGCTGGTCGAGTGCGCTGTCTGCGGCAATATCGACACCCGGGCGCCGTGCGGCATCTGTGCCGATCCGCGGCGCGATGCGCGCGCGATCTGCGTGGTGGAGGACGTCTCCGACCTCTGGGCGCTCGACCGGGCGAAGCTGTTTACCGGCAAGTACCACGTGCTTGGCGGGCGACTCTCGGCGCTCGACGGGGTGCGGCCGGAGGACCTGACGATCGGCGCTCTGCTCGAACGGGTCGGGCAGGGCGGGGTGGACGAAGTCGTGCTCGCCATGAACGCCACGCTGGAGGGGCAGACCACCGCGCATTACCTTGCCGAGCGGCTGGAGGATTTTCCGGTGCGCGTGACCCAGCTCGCGCACGGCCTGCCGGTGGGCGGGGAGCTCGACTACCTCGACGAAGGCACGCTGGCGCAGGCGCTGCGGGCGCGGAGGCCGGTGGGGTAGGTAGCGCGAGCTCCCGCGAAGGCGGGGGTCTCAGGCCACTTGTGGAGCGCCGGCCGCCTGAGATCCCCGCCTTCGCGGGGACTCACTTGTCGTTTGCGCCGGGCCGCACTATTTTACGCCGCATGGCAATCCGCGAAATTCTCGAAGTGCCGGATCCCCGGCTCAAGGTCGTGTCCGAACCGGTCACCGCATTCGACGGCGAGCTCAAGACGCTCGTCGAGGACATGTTCGAATCGATGTATGCCGCGAACGGCATCGGCCTCGCCGCGATCCAGGTCGGCGTGCCCAAGCGCGTGCTGGTGATCGACCTCCAGCCCGAGGACCCGGATGCCGAGCCCGAAGTGTGCGACCACGGCGGGCACCAGCATACCCACCAGCCGACGAAGAACGAGCCGCGGGTCTTCGTGAACCCGGAAATTCTCGATCCGGCGGACGAGCTGGCGACCTATCAGGAAGGGTGCCTCTCGGTCCCCGACATCTATGCCGACGTCGACCGCCCGGCGACTTGCCGCGTGCGCTGGCAGGATCTCGAGGGGAAGGTCCACGAAGAGCAGATGGAGGGCCTGATGGCGACCTGCATCCAGCACGAGATGGACCACCTCGAAGGCATTCTCTTCATCGACCACCTCAGCCGCCTCAAGCGGCAGATGGCGCTGAAGAAGCTGCAGAAGCTGCGCCAGGCGGCCTGAGGCCGGGCCTCGCGGCCCTCATCGACATCGACCGAGTTGCGCAAGCGGGCGGGGCTCTCTAGGTCCCTGCGTTCGCACGCGCGAGGGAGGTGACGATGCGCAAGGGATTGTCCGTTCTGGCGGCACTGACGCTGGGGGCCTGCGCGACGGGGCCGGGCGGGCAGGCCGACACGCTCGATGCGATCGCCGACGACTACCTGCTTCTCCAGCTCACCATCGGTGAGAAGGAGGAGGGCTATATCGACGCCTACTACGGGCCCGAGGACGTCCGCACGCAGGCGGTGGCCGAGGCGGCGGGGCAGACCCTGCCGATGCTCGCCGTCCGCACCGAGGCGCTGGAGACCCGTGCGGCGCAGTTCGCCGACGACGGAGCTCCCGGCGACAGCCTGGACGAGCGACGCGCGCGGTTTCTCGTCGCGCAGCTCACCGCGGCGGGCACGCGCCTCAGGATGATGCAGGGCGAGAAACTGTCGTTCGCCGACGAGGCCGAGGGGCTGTTCGGCATGCGCCCCGACCTGCCGGCGCTCGAAAGTTTCGATCCTCTTCTGGCGCAGATCGAGCGGCTGGTGCCGAGCGAGGGGCCGCTGTGGCAGCGGATCGATACGTTCCAGAAGCGCTTCGACATGCCGGCGGACCGCGTGCGCCCCGTGATGGATGCCGCGATCGCCGAGTGCAAGCGGCGCACGCTCGACCATATCGCGCTGCCCGAAGGCGAGAGCTTCACGCTGGCGCTGGTGACCGACAAGCCGTGGAGCGGATACAACTACTACCAGGGCGACTATCACTCGAAGATCGAGGTCAACACCGACCTGCCGGTGCGGCTCGATCGCGCGATCGATCTCGGCTGCCACGAGGGCTATCCGGGCCATCACGCGTTCAACTCGCTGCTCGAGCGCGAGCTGGTGAACGGGCGCGGGTGGCAGGAATTTTCGGTCTATCCGCTCTATTCGCCGCAGTCGCTGATCGCCGAGGGTTCGGCGAACTACGGGATCGATCTCGCTTTCCCGGGCGAGGAGGACGTGGCCTTCACGCGCGACGTGCTGGCGCCGATCGCCGGGCTGGAGGACCTCGACGTCGAGCGCTACATCGCGCTGCGCGACGCGATGCAGGACCTTGGGCCGGCGCGCTACACGATCGCCTCGCAGTATCTCGCGGGCCATATCGACGGCGAGCGGGCGACCGAGCTGCTGCAACGCTACCAGCTCGTCTCGCCCGAGCGGGCGAAGCAGTCGCTCGACTTCATCGACACCTACCGCAGCTACATCATCAACTACGGGCTCGGCCGGGACATGGTGCAGGCCGCGATCGAAGCGGGTGACGCGGGCGCTGACGTGCGGTGGGAGCGGATGGAGCATCTGCTCAGCGAACCGACGCTGCCGGCGGACCTCGTGGCGATGGCGCGGCAGGGCGAATAGCGTCCGCCGCCGCGGGGGCTTTCCCCGGCGCGCACGAACGCCTACATGGCGCGGCCTTATGGCCCGTCCCAAACCCGCCACGTTCGACAAGCAGAAGACCGTCGCCGAGAACCGGCGCGCGCGGTTCGATTACTACATCGAGGACAAGTTCGAGGCCGGAATCGCGCTGCAGGGCACCGAGGTGAAGGCACTGCGGGCGGGCGAGGCCTCGATCGCGGAGAGCTATGCCGAGGTCCGCGACGGGCAGGTGTGGCTGGTCAACGCCAACATCCCCGAGTTCAGCCACGGCAACCGCTTCAATCACGAGCCGCGCCGGCCGCGCAAGCTGCTGCTCCACGCGCGCGAGATCGAGAAGCTGTTCGGCGCGGTCGAGCGCAAGGGCATGACGCTGGTTCCGCTGAGCGTCTATTTCAACGCGACCGGCCGCGCGAAAGTCGAGCTCGCGCTGGCCAAGGGCAAGCAGGCGCAGGACAAGCGCCAGACGATCAAGGAACGCGACTGGAAGCGCGACAAGGCCCGCCTGCTGCGCGAGAACAGGTAGTTCCCTTCGCGCGCGCCGGGGCCGGAACGCGGCGGGAATCACGAGCCGACCAATGAGGGCGATTACCACCCGTTCACCCGCTGGCTATTCGCGCCCGGCTACCCATATCGCCCGCAATGACCGCTTCACCAGATTCTGTGCCGCCCCACTTGCCCTCAGCCCCCAGCGCGAGCATTGCGGCGGCGAGATCATGATGCGCAAACCTTCCAAGACATTCCTCGCCGACTGGCTGCGCAAGAACATGCCGACGCGCGAGGACATGGCGCAGAACAAGTATCTCGCGCCGATCGCGCACCGCTTCCTCAGCCCCGAGCTCTGGCGCTTCACGCGGCGCTCGGTGCCGCGCGGGATCGCGCTGGGCCTGTTCGCGGCGTTCATCGTGCCGGTCGGGCAGATATTCCTCGCCGCCTTCCTAGCGCTGCCCGCGCGCGCCAACGTGCCGCTTTCGGCGCTGGCGACGTTCGTGACCAACCCGTTCACGCTCGCCTTCTGGCTGGTGATCGCGAACAAGGTCGGCGCGTTCGTGCTCAAGGTCGATGCGGTCACGGTGGGCGTCGCCAGCGACGAGTTCACGAGCGGCCGCTGGGAAGGCTGGGCGCTCGGCGCGTTCGAGGTCGCGGGTGTTACCGCGTTCGGCTTCATCGTGCTGTCGATCTGCTCGGCGGCCGCGGGCTATCTTATATCCAGCGTCGTCTGGCGGATCGTGGTGGCCCGCAAGCGCAAGCGGCGGCTGCGCCAGATGGAGGCGCGGCTCGACCGGCGGCTGGAGGCGCAGGAAGGCTGATGGCCAGGCTGATCGGGCAGGGGCAGGGGCGACTGTCGCTTGCCACGTGGATCGCCGCCGCCCTGGCGGTGAGCGCGCTGCTGATCTGGCTCGCGACGGGCGACGGTGTCCTCACCCTCGGCTACGCGGTCGGCCTCGCCGCGCTCATGGCCGCCGGCTATGCGTTCTCACGGATGCGCACGGGGCCGGGCGAGGCCGCCTTCGCGCCGCCCGACTGGTCGGTGACCGTCGCCGCGATCGAGCAATCGGACACGGCCGTCGCGCTAACCGATCGCGCCAACCGACTGGTCTGCGCGAACCGTCTCTACGGCGACTGGTTCGGTATCGCCCATGCGCCGCCGAACCTCGATCTCGACCGTCCCTCGCTCGAACGGCTGGTGCGCGCCGCGCGCGAGGCGTGGCGCGACGGCACCTCGTCGGTCGACCTGCTCGAGCGCGAGAGCGGCGGCGGATCGTGGCGGGCGGAGACCGAACGCGCGGGGCGTGGTGACGACTACCTGGTCTGGCGCTTCACTGCGCTGACGCTGGAAGATCCGGTGGCGCGGTTCGCCGACTGGATCACCGGCCCGCTCGGCGCCGTGCTCTCGAACGCCGGGATCGAGACCGCGATCGTCGGGACCGACGGCACGATCCGCGCTGCCGGCGCGGGCTTCGCGGCGCGCGCGACCGGCGATGGGGCAGCGACGCTGGCCGGGCAGGAATTCGTCGCGCAGCTCCGCTCCGACAGCCGCGAGCGGATCTACTTCGCGCGCGAGGGGCAGCGCGGCACGCCGCAGATGCTGATCCAGGTCTCGCTCGCCGACCCCGAAGCCGCGCGTCCCGCGCGCGCCGACGAGGCGCCCTCGCTCATGCTGCTGGTCGAAAGCGGGATCGGCATCGGCGGCGGCTGGGAAGGCGTGGGGCAGGCAGCCACGCCGCAGCTCGAGGCGCTGCTCGGCGCGCTGCCGCTGGGGCTGGCGATGACCGACCGCGACGGCCGCTTCCTGTTCGCCAACGACGCCTTCCTTCGCGCTGCGGAGATCGAGCGGGAAGGGCTGCCCTCGTTCCCCTCCGACCTCGTGGTCCGCGAAGACAAGGGTGCCCTGGCCGACGCGGTCCGGCGCTTCGCCCGGGGGTCGATTGCCAGTGCGGACATGGCCGTCCGGCTGCGGCACCAGCCCGACGAGCCGGTTTCGCTCGGCCTTGCCGGGGTGCGCGGGCTGGGCGAGGCGGCGGTGTTGCTGAGCCTGGTCGACACGACCGAGGAAACCCGCCTCAAGCGCCAGGTCGCGCAGGCGACCAAGATGCAGGCCGTTGGGCAGCTCGCCGGCGGCGTGGCGCATGATTTCAACAACGTGCTGACCGCGATCATCGGTTACTGCGATCTCATGCTGCTGCGCCACACGCCCGGCGACAGCGATTACGACGATATCCAGCAGATCCGCGCCAATTCGAACCGCGCGGCAAGCCTGACGCGCCAGCTCCTCGCCTTCAGCCGCCAGCAGACGCTCCGGCCCGAGGTCCTGCAACTGCCCGACGTGGTGAGCGAGGTCAGCCAGCTCCTCAAGCGGCTGCTGGGCGAGAAGATCGCGTTCAAGGTCCACCACGACCGCGACCTCGGCCCGGTGCGCGCCGATCCGCAGCAGCTTGAGCAGGTGATCGTCAATCTCGCGGTCAATGCGCGCGATGCCATGCAGGCGCGGGGCGACGGGACCGGCAGGCTGACGCTGGCGACTCGCCGCGTTACCGCAGGGGACGTGCGCAAGATGGGGTCCGACATCATCCCCGTCGCCGACTATACGGTGCTGGTGGTGCAGGACACGGGCGGCGGCATCCCCGCCGAGCTGATGGGCAAGATCTTCGAGCCGTTCTTCACCACCAAGGAGCAGGGCAAGGGGACCGGGCTGGGGCTGTCGACCGTCTACGGCATCGTCAAGCAGTCGGGCGGATTCATCTTCTGCGACAACCTGATCGGGACCGACGGCCGCCCGCAAGGCGCGCGGTTCACGATCTACCTGCCGGTCCACGGGGGCGGCGCACCGCACGAGCCGCGGCAGGCGCCCGAGGAGCCGCAGGCGACCAGCGAATGGTCGGGCGGCGGGCGCGTGCTGCTGGTCGAGGACGAGGACATGGTCCGCGCCGTCGCCGAGCGGGCGCTGTCGCGCGCGGGCTACAGCGTGACCACGGCGGCGGACGGGGAAGAGGGCCTCGCCGCGATCGCCGAGGGCGGCGAATTCGATCTCGTTCTGAGCGACGTCGTCATGCCCGGCCTGGACGGCCCGGCCATGGTTCGCGCGATCCGCAAGGTGCGGCCCAACCTGCCGGTACTGTTCATGTCGGGGTATGCCGAGGAGCAGCTCCGCAGCGAGATCGACCTCGCCGACATGCACTTCATCGCAAAGCCATTCAGCGTGCAGGAGATCGGCGACAAGGTCGCGCAGGTTCTAGGCGCCGCACATCGCTAGGGTGGCGATTGGCGATGGACCGCACCGTTCACGCGCCGTAAAACCGCCGGCAGCATCTTCTATGGACTTTGCAGGGGAGGGTTCGCGTGAAGACGTATCGCTTGTTGGCCGCACTCGGGGCGGCTCTGTCTCTCGCGCTTCTCTCCACCGCGGCTCCCGCACAGACCGATCCCGACGAAACCGCGCAGGGCGACGTTTCGGTCACGATCTACAACAACGGCCAGGCGCTGGTGCAGGACGTGCGACAACTGCCGATCGCGCAGGGGCGCAGCCGGATCGAGTTTCCCGACGTCTCCGCGCAGATCCGGCCCGAGACGCTGAGCTTCGCGGCGGACGGCGCGGCGATCGTCGAGCAGAACTTCGACTTCGACCTCCTGACCCCGGCCAAGCTGATGGAGAAGGCGATCGGGCAAACGGTGACCCTGGTGCGCACCAACCCTGCTACCGGCGTCGAGACGCGCGAGCGCGCGACGGTGCTGTCCACCGCCGGCGGCGTGGTGGTGAAGATCGGCGACCGGATCGAGGTTCTTCGCGACGACGGGCTGCCGGTGCGCACGGTGTTCGACCGCGTGCCACCCAACCTGCGTGCCCGGCCGACGCTATCGGTGACGGTCGAGAGCGACCGCGGCGGCGCGCGCCCGGCTTCGATCCGCTATCTCACGCCCGGGCTCGGCTGGTCGGCGGATTACGTTTCGCTCTACGACGAGGCGACCGGCGCGATCGACATGCAGGGCTGGGTGACGCTGACCAATCAGACCGGCACGACGTTCCATCGGGCAGACACGCTGCTGGTCGCCGGCAGCCCGGGATCGGCGGCGGCGAGCAACCGGCGCTATCCGCCGCCGCCTCCGCCGCGGCCGGGCATGGTTCGCCCGGGCACCGAGAGCACCGGCCGCGAGCAGGTCGGTGAGTTCTATCTCTATCCGATCGAGGGCCGCACCACGATCGCCAACAACCAGACCAAGCAGGTCAGCTTCCTCGACGTGCAGGGCGTGCCGGCGCGCAAGGTCTATGCGCGGACCGTCGGCTGGCTCGCCAACGACGATGCGCCGGTGAACGTGTCGAGCGAGATCGCATTCTCGTCCTCTCGGCAGGGCGGGCTCGGCGATGCGCTGCCCGCGGGCACCGTGCGTTTCTACCAGCGCGACAGCCAGGGCACGCCGCAGTTCATCGGCGAGAGCGCCATCGGCCATACTCCGATGGGCAGCGAGCTGTCGCTGCGCACCGGCGATGCATTCGATATCTTCGTGCAGGCCGAAGTGGAACGCCGCGAGGAGATCACCTCCGCCGAATGGGAAAGCAGCGCCCGCTACCGCGTGATCCGCGACGGTGAGGTGGTCGAGCAGCTCGACGTCGAGCGGCCCAAGCAATTCTACCGCACGACGATGCGCTACACGCTGACCAATGCCAAGGCCGCCCCGGTCGAGGTCGATCTGGTGCAGGCGGGGCTCGACCGCGGATGGTGGGGCCACGATTTCCGCGTCGTCAGCGAGGACATTCCGGGCGAGCAGCTCAATGCCGATCGGCGCAAGTGGGTCGTCCCCGTGCCCGCCGAGGGCGAGCGCGTGATCCGCGTGACTTACGAAACGCGGTTCTGAGCGGCGCCGGGCGATGCGGCGCGCCGCATTCCTCCTCGCGCTGATCGCCGCCTCCGCCGCCGCGCAGGCGCGCGAGACCGTCGATGCCTCGGCTCCCGGCGCGGTGGCGGTCACCGTCTACCGCGATCCCGAGCGCGGGCCGGACGAGGCGATGGACCGCGCCTTCCCCGAAGGCTTCGCGATGATCAGCGAGACGCGCACCGTCACCCTGCCGCCAGGCGAGAGCACGGTGCGTTTCGAAGGCGTGGCCGAGGGGATGGTGGCGGTCTCCGCAATCGTCACCGGCCTGCCGGGCGGGACGATCGAGAAGAACCGCAATGCGGAGCTGCTCTCCCCCGCGGCGCTGGTGAACGGCACGCTCGGCAACCGGGTGACGATCACGCGCACCAATCCGGCGACCGGTGTGGCGGAAAGCGAGTCGGCGATCGTTCGCACCCGGGCGGACGGCGGGCTGGTGCTGCAGACGGGCGAGGGGTTCGAGGCGGTACGCTGCGCGGGCCTGCCCGAGAAGCTGACCTTCGACCGCATTCCCGCGGGGCTCTCGGCACAGCCCGTGTTCTCGATAGATACCCGCGACACGAGCGGCGGGACCTATCAGGTCGTGCTGACCTATCTCGCCTGGGGCTTCGACTGGCAGGCGAACTACGTGGCGACGCTGGGCGAGGGCGACGGGAAGGGCGGAGTCGCACTCGGGCTGACTTCCTGGCTCACCCTGCTCAACGACAACGGGCAGTCGTTTCCCGATGCCGAGCTGATGGCTGTGGCAGGCCGCCTCAACGTCGAGAGCGACTACCGGGACCTGGCCGATCAGCCGGTGGCGGAGCCGCTGCGGCTGACCTGCTATCCGATCGGCAGCACGGCGAGCGGATCGCCGATCGCTTATCTGCCTCCCCCGCCTCCGCCGCCGCCGGCTCCCCCTCCGCCGCCGATGGCCGACGCCATCATCGTCACCGGAGCGCGCGTGCAGAGCATGGCTTCGCCCGCGGCGATGATGGCCGCGGAGGAGGAGCTCGGCGACCTGAAACTCTACCGCGTACCGGAGCCTGTCACCGTCGCGGCGAAAGGCCTGAAGCAGGTCGCCTTCCTGCAGAAGGACGAGGTCGAGGGTGAATTGATCTACGAGATCGGATGCCGGGCGAGTCGTCAGAGCGACGAGGAGTTTCGCCCGGCCGAGCGGTTGCTGACGACGGTCAACGACGAAGCGCACGGCCTCGGCGTGGCGCTGCCGTCGGGCGGCGTCGCGGTGTTCGAGCCATCGTCCCACGGCCCGCTGCTGGTCGGGGAAGAGCGCCTGCGCGACTATGCGCGCGGCCAGGACGTCGAGATCGCGCTCGGCACCAGCAGCCGTGTGCAGGTCGCCTGCACGCGCACGAGCGAGCACGATCCGGCGGCGGAGCCCGAGAAGTGGGTGCGGATGGAGGCCGAGATCGCGAACGCCCTCGATCATCCGGCGCGTCTGCGCATCCGGCTCGGCACAGCGGCCGATTGGGAAGTTCGCGGGCGCGGCCTCCGGATCAAGGACGGCGAGCGGGTGATCGAGACGACGATTCCCGCCAATTCGGATCGGAAAATCCGCTGGCGAGCCCGCTCGGTGCACCGCTGATCGGCCAAGAACCGGCGGGAAATCCGCCATTTCACGCCTTGGCGAGAAAATATTCGTTCTGCTCTTGTTCTGATGGAACAAAGCGGATACATAGCGCATCAGTCGATAACGGGAACGAAGCCCTAGGCAAGCGAAGGAGCCCATGCGATGGCGGCCGAACTGAAGCTGGTTGAGAAGGAAAGCAACGTGGACCGTCAAAAGGCGCTCGACGCCGCCCTGGCACAGATCGACCGCGCATTCGGCAAGGGTTCGGCGATGAAGCTGGGCCAGAAGGAAGCGATGCAGGTCGAAGCGATTTCGACCGGTTCGCTCGGTCTCGACATCGCACTCGGCGTCGGCGGCTTGCCGCGCGGCCGGGTGATCGAAGTCTATGGACCCGAAAGCTCGGGCAAGACGACGCTCGCGCTGCACGTGATCGCCGAAGCGCAGAAGAACGGCGGCACCGCCGCGTTCGTCGATGCCGAACACGCGCTCGATCCCGTCTATGCCAAGAAGCTGGGCGTCGACATCGACGAGCTGATCGTCTCGCAGCCGGACACCGGCGAGCAGGCGCTCGAAATCACCGATACGCTGGTGCGCTCGAACGCGATCGACGTGCTGGTGGTCGACTCGGTTGCCGCGCTGGTTCCGCGCGCCGAGATCGAGGGCGAGATGGGCGACAGCCACGTCGGCCTGCAGGCCCGTCTGATGAGCCAGTCGCTGCGCAAGCTGACCGGCTCGATCAACCGTTCGAAGTGCATGGTGATCTTCATCAACCAGCTACGGATGAAGATCGGCGTCATGTACGGCAATCCGGAAACGACGACCGGTGGCAACGCACTCAAGTTCTACGCCAGCGTGCGGCTCGACATCCGCCGCACCGGGCAGATCAAGGACCGCGACGAGATCATCGGCAACTCGACCCGGGTGAAAGTGGTCAAGAACAAGGTCGCTCCGCCGTTCAAGCAGGTCGAGTTCGACATCATGTACGGGGAAGGCATCTCGAAGATCGGCGAGATCCTCGATCTCGGGGTCAAGGCAGGGATCGTGGAAAAATCGGGGAGCTGGTTCAGCTACGACTCGATCCGCATCGGCCAGGGCCGCGAGAACGCCAAGCAGTATCTCAAGGACAATCCCGAAGTTTGCGACAGGTTGGAAGCCGCCATCCGCGGCCGGACCGACGAAGTCGCCGAGGAGATGATGACGGGTCCGGACGCGGACGACTGACATCACCGCCTCAAGCGGGCGCTGCAGGGCGCCCGGGAAAACGGGAAACCGGCGCGCGCACCATACGGAGCCGCGCCGGTTTCTCCTTTGATGGAGATGGGCCGGCCGTGGGTCGCTCCGAGGCCTTCCGAGGGCGAGAGATCGCCGGGTCGGTCGTGCCAAATTAGCGTTTGGCGGAGACAGCCGATCATTTCCCGATTGTCCTTTGGCAACGAGGAGCGGGCACGTCCTGACCGTCCGCGAAGGTGATTCGGAAACAAGCGGGGCGCGGTCCTAGGCACTCCTCCCCGGCTGAATCTCGAGACGACCGGCAACGATTCATGAGTGATTGGCCGGTGCGCTTGGAAGCGGTCGCACCGGGGATCCACGGCTGCGCCCCACATGATGATCAGCGGATATGATCCGGCGCGATCTTCCAGCACGATTGCGGTCAGCTGATCCACAAGAACGATCCCTCGCCCCGGCGCGGCATGGTCCAGACAACTTTCACGGCTGCGCGCCAGGTCGACTTACGCGGTGCGCCATGGACGGATACGGTCCGCCGGCTACGATCTCGTAGTACCATCTGAAGAAGACGTCCGATTCGCGAAGACGCCGCCGTCTCGCCGCACAGCAGCCGAGGAGCGCATTCCATGACCGACAAGGCCGAGTGGGAAGGACGTGTCGGACGTACCTGGGCGGCCGAGTGGCAACGGACCGACCGCAGCTTCGCGGCTCTGACCCGGCGCATGCTGACCGCAGCCGCCGATGCACCTTTCGCCGGCGCGCTCGACATCGGCTGCGGGGCGGGCGAAGTCTCGCTCGCCCTTGCCGGCGCCAACCCGGGCGCGCAGGTGATCGGGGTCGACGTCAGCGACGAACTTCTCGCCGCCGCGCGGGAGCGGGGCGCAGGCCTGCCGAACCTCGCTTTCGAGCTCGGCGATGCCTCCCGCTGGACACGCGGCGGTTTCGCGCCCGACCTCCTCGTGTCGCGGCACGGCGTGATGTTCTTCCCCGATCCGGTTGCCGCCTTCGCCCATCTCGTCCGCCTCGCGGCCGCCGATGCGCGGCTCGCCTTCACCTGCTTCCGCAACCCCTCCGAGAATGCATGGGCGAGCGGTCTCACTGCCCTGCTGCCCTCCGGCCTCGGCGCGCCTCCGCCGCCCGGCCAGCCGGGCCCGTTCGCATTCGCCGACAAGCGACGGGTGGAGCACATCCTCGCCGCAGCGGGTTGGCGGGACGCGGCGTTCGAGGCGATCGATTTCCCCTATGTTGCCGGGGCCGGCGACGATCCGGTCGAGGACGCGCTCTCCTACTTCCTTGCGATCGGGCCTGCCGCGCGCGCGGCCGCGCAGATGGAGAACGGGGAGCGCGCCCAGTTCGTCGAACGCGTGCGGGCGTTTCTGCAAGATCATCTCGATGGCGGCCAGGTCGCGCTGCAGGCAGCCGTCTGGCTCGTTACGGCCCGCGCACCGGCTGGCTGATCGCCCGCCTGGCCTGGGGGAATGCGCCTTAATCCGCTTGTCGCACCGCGCTCCAGCAACTAACTGCGCTGCATGATTTCGACCAACGACGTTCGCCGGTCCTTCATCGACTATTTCGCGCGCGCGGGCCACGCGCCGGTGCCGAGTGCGCCGCTGGTGCCCTACAACGATCCCACGCTGATGTTCGTCAACGCGGGCATGGTGCCTTTCAAGAACGTGTTCACCGGCCTCGAGACCCCGCCCGCGCCGACCGCCGTGTCGAGCCAGAAATGCGTGCGCGCCGGGGGCAAGCACAACGACCTCGACAACGTCGGCTACACCGCGCGGCATCACACGTTCTTCGAGATGCTCGGCAACTTCTCGTTCGGCGACTACTTCAAGGAACAGGCGATCGAACACGCCTGGACCCTGCTGACCAAGGAATGGGGCCTCGCGCCGGAGAAGCTCACCGCCACCGTCTATCACACCGACGACGAAGCGTTCGACCTCTGGCGCAAGATCTCGGGCCTGCCCGAAGAGCGGATCATCCGCATCGCGACGAGCGACAACTTCTGGTCGATGGGCGACACCGGCCCCTGCGGCCCGTGCAGCGAGATCTTCTACGATCACGGCGAGCACATTCCCGGCGGCCCTCCGGGTTCGCCCGACGAGGACGGCGACCGCTTCATCGAGATCTGGAACCTCGTGTTCATGCAATTCGAGCAGTCGGCCGACGGCTCGCGCACCGAGCTGCCGAAGCCCAGCATCGACACCGGCATGGGTCTCGAACGCATCGCCGCCGTCATGCAGGGTGTGCACGACAACTACGACATCGACACGTTCAAGGTCCTGATCGCCGCGAGCGAGAGCCTGACCGGCGTCGCCGCCGAAGGCGAGCGCCGCGCCAGCCACCGCGTGATCGCCGATCATCTGCGCTCCAGCGGTTTCCTGCTGGCGGACGGCGTGCTGCCGTCGAACGAGGGACGCGGCTATGTCCTGCGCCGCATCATGCGCCGCGCGATGCGGCATGCGCACCTGCTCGGCGCCGAGCAGCCGCTGATGCACCGCCTCGTGCCCACGCTCGTCACCGAGATGGGCCAGGCCTATCCCGAGCTCCAGCGCGGTCAGGCGCTGATCGAGGAAGTGCTCGAGCGCGAGGAGACGCAGTTCCGCCGCACGCTCGACAAGGGGCTGCGCCTGCTCGACGAGGAAACCGCCGGGCTGGGCGAGGGCGGCGAGCTCGAAGGCGAGACGGCGTTCAAGCTCTACGACACCTACGGCTTTCCCTACGACCTCACCGAAGATGCCCTGCGCGCGCGCGGCATCGGAGTCGACCGGGCCGGGTTCGAAGCCGCCATGGAGCGCCAGAAGCAGGCCGCCCGCGCTGCATGGAAGGGCTCGGGTCAGACCGCCGACAGCGAGCTGTGGTTCGACATCGCCGAACGCGAGGGCAGTACCGAGTTCACCGGCTATTCCGCCACGGAGGGCGAGGGACGCGTCGTCGCGATCATCCGCGGCGGCGCCGAGGTCGATTCAGCCCATACTGGCGATGAGGTCATGGTGCTGACCAACCAGACCCCGTTCTACGGCGAGAGCGGCGGGCAAAGCGGCGACGCCGGCACGATCTCGACGCCGGAAGGGTTGCGGATCGCGGTCACCGACACGTCCAAGCCGCTCGGCCGCCTGCACGCGCATCACGGCCGGATCGACGCCGGCAGGGTCGCGGTGGGCGACAGCGTGCATCTGACCGTCGACGCGGAGCGGCGCGACCAGATTCGCGCGAACCATTCGGCGACCCACCTCGTCCACGCAGCGCTGCGCAACCGGCTCGGCGACCATGTGACGCAGAAGGGCTCGCTCGTCGCGGCCGATCGCCTCCGCTTCGACTTCTCGCACCCCAAGCCCTTGACTGACGCGGACATCGCTGCGGTCGAGGCCGAGGTGAACGCCGAAATCCGCGCCAACGAGGAAGTCGCCACCCGTCTGATGAGCCCGGACGATGCTGTCGCGGCCGGGGCGCTGGCGCTGTTCGGCGAAAAATACGGCGAGGAAGTGCGCGTCCTGTCGATGGGCCGCAGAGCCGGCGGCGGGCGCAACTACTCGGTCGAGCTGTGCGGGGGCACGCACGTTCGCGCCACGGGCGACATCGGCCTGTTCCGCATCGTTTCGGAGAGCGCGGTTTCCTCTGGCGTGCGCCGGATCGAGGCCCTGACCGGCGAGGCGGCGCGCCAGTGGCTGGTCGGACGCGAGGAGGCGCTGAAAGCGGTCGCCGGCACGATCAAGGCTGCTCCGGAAGAAGTCGAGGCGCGTGTTGCCGCGCTGGTCGATGAGCGGAAGCGGCTGGAGCGCGAGCTCGCGGAAGCGAAAAAGCAGCTTGCGCTCGGTGGCGGCGGCGCCGCCGCGCAAGGGCCTGCAGACGAGGATGTCGGCGGCGTGAAGTTCTCCGGTCAGGTGCTGCAGGGCCTCGATCCCAAGGAACTGCGCGGCCTGCTGGACGAGGCGAAGAAGCGTCTCGGTTCCGGCGTGGCGACCGCGGTGGCGGTCAACGAGGGGCGCGCGGCGATCGCGGTGGCGGTGACCGGCGATCTTGCCGGCCGGTTCGATGCCATCGCGCTCGTGCGCAAGGGTGTCGAGGCGCTGGGCGGCAAGGGCGGCGGTGGCCGCGCGGATATGGCGCAGGGTGGCGGGCCGAACGGCGCGAAAGCGGACGACGCCGTCGCCGCGGTAAAGACCGCGCTCGCGGCGACCTGAAGTCCTTACCGGCGCACGTTGCTGGCGCCGCGGGTCTCGGGTTCGCTGCCGCGCGGCAGATCGCGCCCGCGGGTATCGGCGGGCTGGTTCGCCTCGTGCTTCTGGTCTTTCGCCACGTTCTGGGGCTTGAACTTCTCTTCGTTCGGTTCGGGTTTCGCCGGATTGCGGTCGGTCATCTGAACTCTCCTTTCATCGCTCAACGCATGGAGCGGGGGAGAGTTCACGGCCGGTGTGCTCAGCCGGCTTCGGCCGTGGTCGTACGCAGCTTGGGCTTGTACTGAAGCGCGCCTTCCTGACGGATCTGTTCCCGAAGCTGGTCCCGCTTCTCGTGGATAGAGGCGATCACCGGGCCCATCGGCACTCCGATATCGGCCAGCACCGCCTCGGATAGCTGGAGCGAGCTTTCGAGCGTCTCGGGCACGGCATGGCTGGCGCCAACTCGGTAGAGTTCGCCAGCATGGTGCGAATCGCGGGCGCGGGCGACGATCAGCAGGTCCGGATGCTGCCGGCGGATCTTCTGCACGAGCCGCTGGACCAGCACGGGCTCGTCCATCGTCAGAACCACGGCGAGGGCGCTTTTCAGACCCACTCTCTCCAGGGCGTCGCGGCGCGATGCGTCGCAGTAAAGCACGCGGTAGCCGTCGCGCTTGGTGCGGTCGACCATGTCGGTGTCGGAATCGAGTGCGATGTAGGGCTTGTTGTGGACGGTGAGCATGTCCGCCACCAGACGGCCGACCCGTCCCGATCCGACGACGATCACGCGCGGATCCTCGCTGTATTCAGGCGGCAGTTCGGGCACGCTGTCGATGCGCCGGGCGATCGCCCTGCCGAACTTGGCGAGGATCGGCGTGATCGTCAGGCCGATAGCGGTGACGATCTGCCAGAACTGCGCCGTGCCGGGCTGGATCAGCAGGGCCGAAGTCGCGCCCGCCAGCACGATCAGCGTGGTCTCGGACGGGCTGGCCATGAGCACGGCCGTTTCGGCAGCCGTGCTGCGGCGCGCGCCCATGATGCGCAGCAGGAGGCCGGTGACGAGCGCCTTGAAACCCAGCACCAGCACCACCGCGAGCGCGATGGCGCCGATGTTCTCCCAGATCGTCGTCAGGTCGATGCTCATTCCGACGGTGATGAGGAAGATCCCGAGCGCGAGGCCCTTGAACGGCTCGATGATCGCTTCGACTTCGCCGTGATACTCGGTCTCGGCGATCAGCAGCCCTGCGATGAGCGCGCCGACGATCGGCGAAAGACCGACGACCGCGGTGGCGAGGCTGGCGCCGATCACGACCAGCAGGCTCGCCGCAAGGAACAGTTCGGGGCTCTTGGTGCGCGCGGCTTGGGCGAACAGGCGGGGCAGGGCGATCCGGCCCACGACCAGCAGCGCGACGATCACCAGCCCGCCTTGCCACAGGGTGCCGACGAGGCCCTCCCACCCCTCCGCCTGCGCGTTGGGCGCCATGGCGCCGAGCAGGAAGATGATCGGGACGATCGCGATATCCTCGAACAGCAGCATCGACAGCGCGGCGCGTCCGACCGGTGTGTGCGTGCCCGAGATCGGCAGCACGATCGCGGTCGAGGACAGCGCCAGGGCAAGGCCGAGGCCCAGCGCGCCGGTCCAGTACTGGCCCATCATGGACAGGCCGATGGCGATGCACGATCCGATGATGAACAGTTCGAGCGCGCCAAGGCCAAAAACGAGTTTTCGCATTTGCCACAATCGGTTGAACGAGAGTTCGAGACCGATCGTGAAGAGCAGCAGAATGATCCCGAACTCGGCGAAAGGCGCCAGCACCTCGGGATCGCTGATCGTTACATGGCCGAGCAGCGGATACTCGTAGATCAGCTTGCCGAGCCCGAACGGCCCGACGGCAATGCCGATCAGGATGAACCCGATGACCGGGGTGATGCGGAAGCGGGTGAATACCGGGATCACGATACCCGCCGCGCCGAGGATGACCAGAGCATCCGTCAGTGCGGGGGAAGGTGCGATCTCGCCGGCCATTGCGTGTCACCTAACGGCGGCCGCGACCGTTGTCACGGCAATCGCGCGCCGCGGGAAAAATTGCCCGATCAACCTCCGCCGACGGTGGAGGGGCCGAGCGGTTCCCGCCGGGGCCGCGGCTTGCCGGGGTGTTCGCCGGCCTCATCCCACTCGATGCGGTAAAGGTCGAAGCGGCGGTCGGCGAGGTTGCGCACGGTGCCCTCGGCCCGCGCCCAGGACAGGTCGGCCAGGTTGATGTCGCTGATCGTCAGGGCTTCGACGTTCTCGCTCGCTTCTGCCGCGATCCCGTCGCGCGCGAAGGGGAAATCGCAGGGCGTCAGGATGCAGCTCTGCGCGTACTGGATGTCCATGTTGGCGACGCCCGGCAGGTTGCCCACATTGCCCGAGAGCACGACGAAGCACTGGTTCTCGATCGCCCGCGCCTGCCCGCAATAGCGCACGCGCAGGTAGCCCTGCCGGCTGTCGGTGCAGAAGGGGACGAAGATGATTCGGGCCCCTTCGTCCGCCAGGCGCCGCGCGAGCTCGGGGAATTCGCTGTCGTAGCAGATCAGCACGCCGATCGGGCCGACGTCCGTGGGGATCACATCGATGCTGTCGCCGCCGCGGATGTTCCACCAGTAACGCTCGTTGGGCGTCGGATGGATCTTCTCCTGCTCGTGGATCGATCCGTCGCGCAGGCAGACGTAGGCGACGTTGTGGATGTCGCCGTCGTCCATGCGCGTCGGGTGCGACCCCGCGATGATGTTGATGTTGTAGCGCATCGCCATGTCGGAGATGTCGGCCTTGATGCGCGGGGTATATTCCGAAAGCCGCTCGATCGCCTCTACGGGGGAGAGTTGCTTCTCCTCGAAGCTCAGCAATTGGAGCGTGAAGAGTTCGGGGAAGACGATGAAATCCGCCTCGTAGTCGCTTGCGACATCGACGAAATACTGGATGGCGCGGTGGAACTCGTCATAGTCGGCCACCGCGCGCGCCTGAAGCTGGCAGGTCGCGACGCGCACCGACTCCACGCCGCGTGGAAGGCGCTTCTTCACCGGCTGATCGCGCTCCACGTAGGGGTTGCGCCAGACCATCAGGACCGCGTTGGCGTCCGACTTCTTGTCCTCCGGCAGATAGCCGTGCATCACCCGCGCAGGCTCGAACCCGTTGGCGAGCTGGAAGCGCAGGACGGGATCGTGAATCTTCGCCGCGACGACCTGCTCGAGATAGTCCTCCGGTCCGTCCACCTTGCGCTTGTGACGCCGGTAGTTCGGCATGCGGCCTGCGAAGACGATGCCGGTCAGGTCGCGCTCCTCGGCCAGCGCGCGGCGCTCCTCGTAGAGCCGCCGGCCGATGCGCACGCCGCGCACTTTGGGGTCGACGCACATCTCGTAACCGTAGAGCCAGTCGCCGGTCGGATCGTGCCGGCTGCCGAAGCCGTTGCCGGTGATCTCGTCCCAGTCGTGATCCTGGAACGCCAGCGTCTCGGCGATCTGCATGGTCGCGCAGTAGCCGACGACCTCGTCGTCGAGCAGGGCGACGAAGCAGCCTTCGGGAAAGTTGTTGATCTGCCCGCGGATCTCGCCGTGCGTATAGGCGGGCATGTCGTCGTAGACGCGGCGGACCAGTGCGGCGATCCCGCGCACGTCCTTGGGCCGGGCGTTGCGTATCTCCAGCCGCCGCTTGCCGAATTTCTCGGATGCCTTGCGGCGTGCCGGGTGTTTCTTCTGGGAGGCCTTGGCCACTGATGTCGTTCCCCCTTCCGTCATTGTCTGGGATCAATGACGGAAGGGGGCAAACGTTTCATCAGGCCCAGTTGGCCATTTCCGCTTCGAGGTTGGTCACGATCGCCTCGAAGAACTGCTCGGTGGTGAGCCAGGACTGGTCGGGCCCGATCAGCAGCGCGAGGTCCTTGGTCATCTGGCCGCGCTCGACGGTCTGGATGCAGACGCGCTCCAGCGTTTCGGCGAACTTCACCACGTCGGGCGTGCCGTCGAACTTGCCGCGGTACATCAGGCCGCGGGTCCAGGCGAAGATGCTGGCGATCGGGTTGGTGCTGGTCGCCTTGCCCTGCTGGTGCTGGCGGTAGTGGCGCGTGACGGTGCCGTGCGCCGCTTCGGCTTCGACGGTCTTGCCGTCCGGCGTCATCAGGACCGAAGTCATCAGGCCGAGCGAGCCGAAGCCCTGCGCGACCGTGTCCGACTGCACGTCGCCGTCGTAGTTCTTGCAGGCCCAGACGAACTTGCCGTTCCACTTGAGCGCGGAGGCGACCATGTCGTCGATCAGGCGGTGCTCGTAGGTGATGCCGGCCTTGTCGAACTTGTCCTTGAATTCGGCATCGAACACTTCCTGGAACAGGTCCTTGAAGCGGCCGTCGTAGGCCTTGAGGATCGTGTTCTTGGTCGAGAGATAGACCGGCCACCCGCGGTCGAGGCCGTAGTTGAAGCTGGCGCGGGCGAAGTCGCGGATCGAATCGTCGAGGTTGTACATCGCCATGGCGACGCCGCTCGACTGGAATTCGAACACGTCGAGATCGATCTTCTCGCCGTTCTCGCCTTCGAACACGAGGCGCAGCTTGCCCGCCCCGGGGATCAGCGTGTCGGTCGCGCGGTACTGGTCGCCGAACGCGTGACGGCCGACGACGATCGGGTCGGTCCAGCCGGGCACGAGCCGCGGCACGTTGTCGATCACGATCGGCTCACGGAAGACCACGCCGCCCAGGATGTTGCGGATCGTGCCGTTGGGGCTCTTCCACATCTTCTTGAGGCTGAATTCCTCGACCCGCGCCTCGTCGGGCGTGATCGTGGCGCACTTCACGCCAACACCGTGTTCCTTGATCGCATTGGCCGCATCGACGGTGATCTGGTCGTCGGTCTCGTCGCGCTTCTGGATCGACAGGTCGTAGTATTTCAGGTCGACATCGAGGTAGGGAAGGATCAGCCGCTCGCGAATCCACTCCCAGATGATGCGCGTCATCTCGTCGCCGTCGAGCTCGACGATGGGGTTCTTGACCTGAATCTTCTGCATGTGTGCCCTATCTGTCTGGATGGTTTGCGCGGGCTTTAGCAGAGGCGGGGGAGGGCGCAAGGGAAGCCGCCGATACGAAAAAGCCCGCCGGAGCGGCGGGCTTCTTCCTCCTCGATGGTGGGCGTACCAAGGATTGAACTTGGGACCCCTACGATGTCAACATAGTGCTCTACCACTGAGCTATACGCCCGAACCATCGGAGGTGCCGCGAACGGCAGGCGCGCCATCTAGCGATTGGGCCCATGCCGCGCAAGCCCTCATTCGCGGTCAGACCGTCGCGGGCAGACAGTCTTCGAACACGCGTTCGATCTCGAGCACGAGGTCGCGCAGATGGAAGGGTTTGGAGAGGATCTTCGCCTGCGGCTGTTCGCGGCTCACCCGCAGCGTCACGGCGGCGAATCCGGTGATGAACATCACCTTGGTTCGCGGGCTGACTTCGCCGCAGCGCTGCGCGAGTTCGATCCCGTCCATTTCCGGCATGACGATATCCGACAGGAGGAGGTCGAAATGCTGCGATTCGAGCAACGGAACGGCCTGCGTTCCGCGATCGACGGCCGTCACTTCATAGCCGGCATTTTCCAGCGCGCGGGCGAGATAGCCGCGCATCGCCTCCTCGTCTTCGGCGAGAAGTATCCTGAGGCCGTTGCGTTCGCTCATGAGAGTTCGCTTAGCGCCCCCGGCTTAAGAAATCTTTCGCCTTGTCGGCATTGCCCTGCTTTGACACATCGTCGCTAACGGTCCAGCAAGGATGCGAATGGACGAGCGCAATTCCAGCGGGTGCGGCGAGCGGGTCTCGGGCGGGGCGATCCCTGGCACCGACGAGCCGGCATTCACGCTGGAGATGCCGCGCGAAACGCCGATCCCGGTTCTGATTGCGGCGCCGCATGCCGGCCGCTGCTATCCCGAAACCGTGCGGGAACGCATGCGCGATCCCGAATACAGCGCCTTGCGGCTGGAGGATCGCTATACCGATCTGCTCGCGCGCGAGATCGCCGCTGCGACCGGTGCCGCATTGCTCGTCGCGCATGCGCCGCGGGCCATGCTCGACCTCAATCGTGCCTGCGACGACATGGACTGGTCGATGGTCGCCGGTGGCGCGCCGAGGAAGACACCGCATTCGGCGCTCAACCGCCGTTCGCGCAGCGGCCTGGGCCTCGTGCCGCGCCGCCTCGGCGGACTGGGGGAAATCTGGAAAGGGCCGATGGCCAGGGACGATCTGGAGGCGCGGATCGACGGAATTCATCGGCCCTACCACGCGCAGCTCGCCGGCGCGCTGGAGACCCTGCGCGACCGCTGGGGCGCTGCGCTGCTGGTCGATCTTCATTCGATGCCGCCGCTCAGGCCGCGCTTTCCCGGCGATCGCACTGCGGAGTTCGTGCTGGGCGACCGTTTCGGTGCCTCGTGCGATTCCGCCCTTGCGGCGCAAGGGCTCGCATACTTCGCCCGGTTCGAGCGGCGTACCGCGCACAATCGGCCCTATGCTGGCGGCTACATTCTCGACCGGCATGGGGTGCCGGCGCGCGCCATTCATGCGCTGCAACTCGAAATCTGCCGCTCCAGCTATCTCGATGCGCGGCTCGCGGAAGCCTCTGCGCGCATGCCTGCTGTCGCGCGCTTGCTGACCGGGTTCGTCAGGGAACTTGGCGATGCGGTCGCCGCGCTCGGGAGAAACGGGGCGCTCCCGCTCGCCGCAGAATGAAAAAACCACCTCGTGCAAAATGCACGAGGTGGCCAAGGTTCAGGGAGGAGGTGCACCGCAGTGCACCGATCGGAACAGGCTATGAGGGGAGCGCCGTTCCGATACCGAGGAGATAGGTTGCGTGCCGGGATGTTTCAACCCCGGCTATCGCGAGACGATCTCGTGCTGTCGTCTCAGTTCGTCGCTGCGGGCACCAGCTCGGGGCCTTTGCCCTGCTGCTGCTGACGCGCGAAGATCGCGCGCATCAGGTCGAGCGAGAACATGTGGGCGTAGATCAGCGCGAGCAAGCCGTTCTGGCACCAGGTGCGCAGCACGTCGCCGCGCACTTCGCGCAGCTTTTCCTGGTTGATCATCTGGAAGCCCCGGTAGACGTAGGGGCGATCCGGATTGTCCTGCATGGAGATGGCGATCTCGCCGTCCATCAGCAGATCGTGCTTCTTCAGCTCGTCGATGAATGCCTTGGTCCGCTGGCCTGCTTCCTCGAAGTGCTGGCAGAACTCGAGAGCGCGCTTGGTCGCATCGGCCGGTTGACCCTCGTCGTCGAACAGGGCGTCGCCTTCCGAGAACTCGCCCAGCGATTCGGTGGTCGGATCGAAGCAGAGCGACAGCTCATCGGAATCGGGCCGCAGTTTGGCGAGCATGAAGGGGTAGCGGCGGATGTAAGCCGGGAGATAGACCGGCTCGTTCACCTTGCCCTCGTCGTCCACGAACGTGTTCACGCCTTCGTTCAGACCCATGAGCGCGAGCGGCAGCGGGTTGTCGCCGGAGGAGAAGACGATCGGATAATCGCGCTGCGCCTGGACGAATTCGTCGACCGTCAGCGGAATCGCGTGCTGACTCGTCAGCCACTTCGCCGAATCGATGCCCTTGCTGTGCCACTTCGCGTGATCGCGGCTGTTGAGCGGCATGAGGTCGTTGTAGAACAGGGGCAGGTTGGGCTGCGGCGCGCTGGCCATGGATTCTCTCCGGATCGCTAGGATTGTCTACTCGGCAAGGCGTGCACCCCGCGCGTGAAGCGCGCGCTTTAGTTGCTGCGTGCCTCAGGCGCAAGCGGCACGAGCTTGCCGGGATTGAGCAGGTTCTGCGGGTCGAGTGCCTGCTTGACGCTGCGCATCATCGCCAGCGCGACGGGATCGCCCAGCCGGCCGAGCTCGTCACGCTTCATCTGGCCGATGCCGTGCTCCGCGCTGATCGAGCCGCCCCAGCGAGTGACGAGGTCGTGCACGAAGGCGCTGATCGCCTTGCCCTCGCCGTCCTCCCACGCGCCGCGAACCACCCCGGAGGGGGCAAGCACGTGGAAGTGGACGTTGCCGTCGCCCAGGTGTCCGAATGCGAGTGCACAAGTCCCCGGAAAGCGCGCCTCCACTTCGGGTACGGCCTTTTCGACGAATTCGGCCATCCGCGCGACGGGGACCGAGATGTCGTGCTGCATCGCCGGGCCGATCGCCCGCTCGGCCGGCGAGATCGACTCACGCAGCAGCCAGAACTGATCCGCCTGCGTCTCGCTCGCAGCGATCGTCGCGTCTTCGATCAGCCCGGCCTCGAAGGCGTCGGCGAGCAGCGATTCCGCGAGTTCGGAAAGGCCGTCGGCCGCGCCTTTCTCCGCGACGAGCTCGATCAACGCATGCCAGGAGTGTTCGCTGGCCAGCGGGCTGCGTGCGTCGGGCAGGTGATCGAGCACCGCGGAGAGGCAGTGGGCGGGGATCACCTCGAACCCTTCGAGGTGGTTTCCGGCGCGCGCTTCGCAGTGGAGCAGCAGACGGCGCGCATCGCCGATCGACCGGAGCCCGGCCCAAAGCACCGCACGCTCGCCGATCGCGGGCAGAAGCCGCACAGTCGCTGCGGTCACGATACCGAGCGTGCCTTCGGATCCGATCAGCAGCTGCTTGAGGTCGAACCCGCGGTTGTCCTTCTTGAGCGGAGTAAGCCCATCGAACACGCTGCCGTCGGCGAGCACCGCTTCCAGCCCGAGCACCTGCGCGCGCATCGTCCCATGCCGCAGGACCTGAGTGCCGCCGGCGTTGGTGGCGATCAGGCCGCCGATCGTGGCCGACCCTTTCCCGCCGAGGGTGAGGGGAAAGCGCATTTGTTGCGCGGCGGCCGCCTCGTGCAGGGTCTGCAGAATCGCTCCGGCCTCGCACACCGCCTGCCGCGAATCGGGATCCACAGCCCGGATGGCATTCATGCGCCGGAGCGAGAGCAGCAGGGCCTCGCCTCCACTATCGGGCGTGGCGCCTCCCGACATGCCGCTGTTGCCGCCCTGCGGTACGATGGGCACATGGTGCCGGGCGCAGAGCCGGACGATGGCAGAGACTTCCGCCGTGCTCGCTGGCGAGGCCATCGCCAAGGCATTCCCGGCATAGCGGCCACGCCAGTCCGTGAGCCACGGCGCCATCAGCTCCGGGTCCCGGGTAAAGCCGCGTTCGCCGAGCAGCTCGGCCGCGCTTGCGAGAAAGGCGTCGGGATCGCGCATCGGAACCCTATGGCACAACCCCGCTCCTCCGTGCCACCCGTGAGGACGGATTAAGCCGTCGTTCAAGCGTTTGCGCTATTTCGCAGGGCCGGATATGGCCGCACGTCTGCATGCGGCCGCACGGAGAACGCGACCAGCGCCGATGACGAGTCCCGCTGCCTTTCTTGCCCCGATCGTGCTGCTGTTCAGCCCGCCGGCACCGGCGGATGAGGCCGGCGATCTGTCGGCGCCGCGGAGCTCGGTTGCTCTCGATCGGGCGGAACCCGGCTGGCGCGTCCTCGACGCCGTTCGCGGCACGCCGGTTCAGCGTCAGGTCCGGATCGAGCAGCGGGTGATCATCCGGATCGTGCCCCGCAGCGCCGCGGCCCGGCAGGGCGCGTCGTCGTTCGTCGAGGCGCCGCGCCAGAACACGCGGCTGGTCGAGCGCAAGGCGGGCGACTGCGTGCCTGCTGCGGCGGTCGGCGCGGTTCAGCCCGCGCCCGACAACCGCCTGATGCTGTTCATGCGCGACCGCCGCCTGTACAGCGCAAAGCTGGAGCGGTCGTGCCACGCGCGCGATTTCTATTCGGGCTTCTACGTCGAACGGAACGAAGACGGGATGATCTGCGTCGATCGCGACAAGCTGCAATCGCGCACCGGATCGAAATGCGAGGTTACGGAGATCAGCCAGATGGTGCCCGCCCGCGACTGACGATCGGCGGCTGCCCGCGCGCTTTTCTTGACTTTTGCCCTCGCGCCGCGCAAAGGGCGCCGCGCTTGTGCAAGTGCGAAGGCGCTGCACAATCTATGGGCGTGCACCCTCGAAACCCGGACAATTCGAACTCAGATGACATTTGCCGACCTCGGCCTCTCGCCCGAACTGCTCAAAGCCGTCGAAGACGCCGGCTATACCGAGCCGACGCCGATTCAGGCGCAGGCGATCCCGCCGGTGCTGATGATGAAGGACCTCATCGGCATCGCGCAGACCGGGACGGGCAAGACGGCGAGCTTCGTGCTGCCGATGATCGACATCCTCGCCAACGGCCGCCGCCGGGCGCTGATGCCGCGTAGCCTGATTCTCGAGCCTACGCGGGAACTTGCAGCGCAAGTTGCCGAGAATTTCGAGAAGTACGGCGTCAATCACGACCTCAGGATGGCGTTGCTGATCGGCGGCGTGCAGATGGGCGACCAGATCAAGGCGCTCAACGACGGGGTCGACGTGCTGATCGCTACGCCGGGCCGCCTGATGGACCTGTTCGAGCGCGGGAAGATCCTGCTCAACGGCTGTGAGCTGCTGGTGATCGACGAGGCCGACCGGATGCTCGACATGGGCTTCATCCCCGACATCGAGTTCATCTGTTCCAAGCTGCCCGACACGCGCCAGACGATGCTGTTCTCGGCCACGATGCCCCCGCCGATCGAGAAACTCGCGAAGAAGTTTCTCAACAATCCCAAGCGAGTCGAAGTCAGCCGCGCAGCGAGCACCAACAAGGACATCACCGCCTTCAAGGTGCCGGTGAAGAGCCGCCAGAAGCGCGAGACGCTGCGCTGGCTGCTGAGAAACGATCTGGTCGAGACCGCGATCGTCTTCGCCAACCGCAAGACGACCGTGCGCGAGCTCAACAAGAGCCTCCAGCGCCACGGCTTCGCCAGCGGCGAGATCCACGGCGACATGGACCAGACCAGCCGCCTGCGCGAGCTCGACCGGTTCAAGAAGGGCGAGGTCAACATTCTCGTCGCCTCCGACGTCGCCGCGCGCGGGCTCGACATCAAGGGCGTCAGCCACGTGTTCAACTTCGACACGCCCTGGCACCCCGACGACTACGTCCACCGCATCGGCCGCACCGGCCGCGCCGGAGCGAAGGGGCGGGCGTTCACCTTCGTCGCCGAGGAAGACGCCGAGGCGATCGACAACGTCGAGAAGCTCACCGGCGCCGAAATCCCGGTGTTCGGCAAGAAGGACGTGCGCGTCGAACTCAGGCCCGCAGCCGAGCCGCGCGACGATCGGGACGAGGAAGAGGAGCGGCCGCGCCGCTCTCGCCGCGACCGGGACGACGAGGATCGCGAGGCACGCCCGGCAAGATCGCGCCGGGAGAAGGCGGCGAAGCCGGAACGCTCGCGCCGTCGCCGTGACGAAGACGACGAGCCGGTGCCCGCCGGTGAGTGGAACGGTCCGAAGCCCGACTTCCTCAGCGTCAGCGCGCTCTAGGGTTTAGTTCCGGGGATCCCGGCGGGCGCGGGGCCCGGGCAGCGAGGTCCAACCGGGCGGGAATCGATCCCGCTTTCGCTGGCACGATGCTCCAGTCGAACCTAAAGCGCCTCTTCGTTGTCGCCGCCCTTGCGATTCTCGCGATCACGCGCGTTCGAGCGGTTGGGATCGCGTTCTTCCTGCTTCTGCAGCTTCTCGTTCGGATTGGCGCTGCCGCGGTTTTCCTTCCGCGCCTGGGCATTGCCGGTTTCGCTGGCCATGTCGTTCTCCTTCAGCGAAACCAACGGCCGCGTGGCGAGAGGTTTCCCTTTGCCTGCGGCGCCTCTGCCAAGCTCGATCAGTCCATATGCTCGATGTCGTCGCCGACGATCGCGGTCCAGCGGTGCTTGCGCTCCTCGTACACCGAGAACTTTGGCGAGGGAAAATCGGGATCGGCGAAGGCTCCGACCGGAACGGCCGTCACGCCCGCCATACCGTCGTTGACATAGGCGACGGTAGAGCCGCAGTCGGGGCAGAAGCGATAAGTCGCCCGCCCGCCGCTGTCGCCAGCCCGCGACCACTCGCTGAAAGTCCCCGTCAGCTCGAACCGCTCGTCGGGCCAGCGCGCCTGGACCGCGAACGCGCTGCCGGTCCGCTGCTGGCAGGCGAGACAATGGCAGACCGAAACGCGCACCGGATCGCCCGTGCACCTGGCCTGCAACTGGCCACATCGGCAGGTCGCCACGTGATCGGTCATGATGCGGTTCTAAAACCGATCGCGTGCCCCCTGCAACAGGCGGCCGCTGGATGGCGGGATGTGGTTGGTGAATGCGGGGCTCGGGAGCCGCGCAGCGGTGGCCTTCACGCCACCGTGACGAAGCTGTCGATTACCCGCTTGGTCCCCGCCTGCTCGAACTCGATCTCCAGCCGGTTGCCTTCCTGGTCGGTCACCGTGCCGTAGCCGAACTTGTCATGGAACACGCGCTGGCCGATCGCGATGTCGGTGCGCGGCTTGGCGGCGAAGCTGGCGGCGCTGCGGGTGGTTTCCTTGAGGCGCTTGGGCGTCGCGTCGTAGCCGGTCGTGAGAGCGCGTTGCCAGCCGGGGCCGCGGGTTTGCGTGCGGGCGGGGCGCTCGCGGGCGAGGTGGGCGAAAGGATCTTCGTGCTCGGTCATGCCGGCGCGCCAGAGCGAGGCGCCGCCGGTGAGGGTGGTCTCTTCCTCGATGTGATCGGCTGGCAGTTCGCCGATGAAGCGGCTGGGGATCGAGCTGGTCCACTGGCCGTAGATGCGCCGGTTGGCCGCGTGGAGGATCGTGCAGCGCCGCCGCGCACGCGTGATCGCGACGTAGGCGAGGCGGCGTTCCTCCTCCAGCGAGGCCAGGCCGCCTTCGTCGAGCGCGCGCTGACTGGGGAACACGCCTTCCTCCCACCCGGGCAGGAAGACGTTGTCGAACTCCAGCCCCTTGGCGGCGTGGATGGTCATGATCGTGACCTTCTCGCTCGTCTGGTCGGCGTCGTTGTCCATCACCAGGCTGACGTGTTCGAGGAAGTCGCCGAGCGTCTCGTATTCCTCCATCGCGCGCGCGAGCTCGGAAAGATTCTCCAGCCGGTTCGAGGCCTCGGCGGTCTTTTCCGCCTCCAGCATGGCGTTGTAGCCGGTCTCCTCCAGCACCGTGCGCAGCAGCTCGGCCGGGGTGACTTTCTCGGCCTGCTCGCGCCACTCGAGGAACTGGCGCAGGAGGCCGCCGATCGTGTTCGCGGCGCGCGCGGGCAGTTCGTCGCTGTCGGCGAGCTGGAGCGAGGCGGCCGCGAGCGGCATTCCGGTGCGGCGCGCGTGCTGGTGCATCTTCTCCAGCGTCTTGGCGCCGAGGCCGCGCTTGGGCTGGTTGTAGATGCGCTCGAACGCAAGATCGTCCTGCGGCTGCGCGATCACCCGCAGGTAGGCGAGCGCGTCGCGAATCTCCGCGCGCTCGTAGAAGCGGAAACCGCCGACGATACGGTAGTTGAGACCGATCTGGATGAAGCGGTCCTCGAACTCGCGCGTCTGATACTGCGCGCGCACGAGGATCGCGATCTGCTCGAGCGGGGCGCCTTCCCGCTCCAGCCGCTCGATCTCTTCGCCCACCCGGCGCGCTTCCTCGGGCGCGTCCCACACGCCGATCACGCGCACCTTGTCGCCGCCGTCGACCTCGGTCCACAGCGTCTTGCCGAGCCGCTGGCTGTTGGCGTCGATCAGGCCCGATGCGGCGCCGAGGATGTGCGGGGTGGAGCGGTAGTTTTGCTCCAGCTTGATGACCGCGGCGCCCGGAAAATCCTTCTCGAACCTGAGGATGTTGGCAACCTCGGCCCCGCGCCAGGAGTAGATCGACTGGTCGTCGTCCCCCACCACGCAGATGTTCTTGCGCTCCTGCGCGAGCAGGCGGAGCCAGAGGTACTGGACTTGGTTGGTGTCCTGATACTCGTCGACCAGGATGTACTTGAAGCGCTGCTGGTAGTGCGCCAGCACCTCGCGCTCCCGCCGGAACACGTTCAGCATGTGCAGCAGCAGGTCGCCGAAATCGCAGGCGTTGAGCGCCTTCAGCCGGTCCTGGTAGAGCCGGTAGAACTGCTGCCCGCGTCCGTTGGCGTAGGCTTCGTTCTCGATCGCATCGAGGTCTTCGGGGTTGAGGCCGCGGTTCTTCCAGCGGTCGATCAGCCCGGCAAGCTGGCGCGCGGGCCAGCGCTTCTCGTCGAGGTCGTTCTCGACGATGAGCTGCTTGAGCAGACGAAGCTGATCGTCGGTGTCGATGATCGTGTAGTTCGATTGCAGCCCGACCAACTCGGCATGGCGGCGCAGCATCTTGGCGCCGATCGAGTGGAACGTGCCGAGCCAGGGCATGCCCTCGACCGCTTCGCCCAGATGGTGCGCGACCCGCTCGCGCATCTCGCGCGCGGCCTTGTTGGTGAACGTGACGCAGAGGATCTCGCTCGGCCAGGCGCGGCGCGTTGCGACGAGATGTGCCAGCCGTGCGGTGAGCGCCGCCGTCTTGCCCGTGCCTGCGCCGGCGAGCATCAGAACCGGCCCCTCGGTGGTCAGCACGGCTTCCCGCTGGGGCGCGTTAAGCCTCGCTGCGTAAAAGGGAATTTCGCCGTCGGGGGCGGAGTCGGAGGCGGCGCCTGGCAGGGTCATGAGCAGGCGAACAGCTAGGGAACGCGGAGGAAACGCGCAAGGGCCAGCGCGGAACCGCATCACCCGTGCCGCGTAGTGGCACCGATGACGAACGGATGGAGACAGCTCCAATGCGTAGCATAATTCTGGCCAGTGCCGCGGCACTGGCTTTCGCCGTGCCCGCTATCGCTCAGGATACCGAGGCCGAAGCGGAGACGCAGGTCGAAGCGGAAACGCCAGTGGGCACCTTTACCATGACCGCGGATCAGCAGACGTCCTACGACGCATGGCCGGCCGATCGCCAGGCCGCCTACGATGCATGGACCGCCGAGGTTCAGGAGTATTTCTGGTCGCTGACTCCCGAGCAGCAGACCGGCTGGTGGGCGCTGACCGACGAGCAGCGCACGCAGGTCTACCAGATGACGCCGCAGCAGCGCACGTCGGCCTGGGCGCAGATCGCGGCGCAGATGGGCGGTGCCCCGGCGCCGGGCGCCGCGGCTTCGACGGCCGCGACGGCATCTGCAGGAACCCCGGCGGCGACCGCCAGCACGACGGCCTCGATGGCCACGAGCGGGGACATGCGGTTCGTCGAGAGCGAGACGGTACAGACCGCCCCTCCGCCGAAGCAGGACTATCCGGTCTGCAGCGCCGAGGTGCAGGACGGCTGCGTCAATCCGCGCGAGGCGGGGAAGAACTATGGCAACGTCCCGCTGGAGTACTGGCCGGGCAAGCCGGCGAGTGAGATCGACGAGCCGCTGCCGGCCAAGAAGCCGGACGGGGCCTGACGGTATTTCTCCGGCGCGCCTCTGGTCGGCGCGTCGATACCCGAAAAGGGGTGGAGCCGCTTTGCCGGCTCCACCCCTTTTTAATGTTCGCCGGCGACAAGTTGCAAGAAAATCAATCTATTACGGCTCGCCCCGATTCTGACACATTTTCCGACAAGACGTTTCCTCCATGCGATCGTAGTGGAGCGGAAGTCTTGCTGCCGCAGCGCAAAGTCCCCACCCTTTAGCTAATCCTGACGGGGGACCATTTGTCAGGAAGAGTTCGCGTTCGTCGCTTGGGAATATTTGAAAGGAGACTTCCCAATGCGTATCCGTAACCTACTTCCCGCCGTCGCCGCCGTGGCGATCGTTTCCGGTCCTGCGCTCGCTCAGGACACCGAGATGGCCGAACCGCCTGTCGAATCCGCGGAGCCGGCCGACATGGCGACGGCCACCACGCTGGCGCCTGACCAGCAGTCGACTTACGATGCATGGGCGCCCGCGCAGCAGGCGCAGTACGATGCCTGGCCTGCCGAGACGCAGACCTACTTCTGGTCGCTGACGCCGGAGCGTCAGGAGCTGTTCTGGCGCATCTCCGATGCCGACAAGAGCACGCTCGCGACGCTGCCGCCCGAGCAGCAGACTCAGGCCTGGGCGCAGATCGAGGCGCAGGCGGCGGGCATGCCGGCCCCGACGGACCCGGCCGCCAATCCGACGACTCCGGACCCGGCTGGCCCGGACGCCACGACCCCGGATCCGACGGCCGATCCCACGACGGCCGATCCGGCCACTCCAGATGAGCCGGTGACCGACGAACCGATGTAATCGGCCGGTCGGAACATAGCTCGCAAGATCAGTCGGCGAGGCGGAGCAAAGTCAGCTTCGCCTTGCCGACACGTCTTTCGGCATCGATCGAAAGTCCCTTTACCGCTACCGTCTCGTCCGCGCCGGTTTCGAGCGCGACCCAGGTGGCCTCCCCGATCCAGCCCAGCCGCAGCAACCGGTCGAGCGCCACCGCTCCCGCGCCGGTGCCGTAGGGCGGATCAAGCAGCACCAGGTCCCTGGCCGCCTCCGCCGGACCCAGCGCCATGACCGATCCGGCGCGCACTTCGCTCCGCATGCGGGCGTCGAGCGCGGCGATATTGGCGCGGATCGCTTTCAGTGCCGCCTCTTCCTGCTCGACGAACAGGCACTGCGCTGCCCCGCGCGAAAGCGCCTCGAGCCCAAGCGCGCCCGAGCCTGCGAACAGGTCGGCCACGGCGACCTCTTCGAAACTGCCGAGCCGGCTCGCGAGCATCGAGAACAGCGTCTCGCGCGTACGGTCCGCGGTCGGGCGCGTTCCCTCGCCCCTGGGCGCGGCGAGCCTGCGCCCGCGCCATTCGCCCGCGATGATTCTCATGAGAAAGCCCCCTCCTCTTTAGAGGAGGGGGGTGGGGGTGGTGGCGACGCGTCAGCGTCGCGCCCGGCGGCGGGCACCACCCCGGCTGCGACTAGGCTCGCCCCGAAACGAGTTCGGGCCTCGCCAAGTCTCGCTCCCCCTCCTCTGAAGAGGAGTGGGCTCATGTCGTCCGGCCTTTCTTCAGGCTGCTGCGAAACCGCTCGACCTCGTGCTTCTGGATTTCCACCGCCGCGCCGCGCGGCAGCTCGTCCAGCGCGAACGGCCCGTAGCCGACGCGGATCAGGCGGCTCACCTGCAGGCCGAGGTGCTCGAGCACGCGACGGACCTCGCGGTTCTTGCCTTCGGTGATGGTCAGTTCGATCCACTGGTTGCGGCCGGTGCGCCGTTCCATGTTGGCGTCGATTCTGCCGTAGCGCACGCCGTCGATGGTCACCCCGTCGATCAGATCCTCGAGCTGCCCCTGGGTCACGTCGCCGAACGTGCGCGCGCGATAAGTACGCGGGATGCCGCTGGCGGGCAGTTCCATCGCGCGCTTGAGCTCGCCGTCGTTGGTCAGCAGCAGCAGGCCCTCGGTATTGAGGTCGAGCCGGCCGACCGGCATGACGCGCCCGGCGCCCTTGGGAAGCGCGTTGCGGAGCGCAGTGTAGATCGTCGCGCGGCCCTTCGGATCGCGCTCTGCGGTGATGAGGCCGGTCGGCTTGTGAAAGGCGAACAGCCGGGTGCGCTCGGCCTTGCCGACGGGTTTGCCGTCGACCGTGACGCCGCGCAGGTCCGGAATGATCGTGGCCGGGGTGTCGAGCGCCTTGCCGTCGATCGCCACGCGGCCGTCGGCGATCATCCGCTCGACCTCGCGCCGGCTGGCGACGCCCGCGCGCGCGAGCAGCTTGGCGATGCGCTCGCCGGTTCGGGCGCCCTGAGGTTTTGGAGTGTCGGCCATGCAGGGCCTCTACACGCGCCGTCATCCCAGCGAAAGCTGGGATCGCTCTCCGCCAGGTCGGAGCTTGCGGCACGCGATCCCAGCTTTCGCTGGGATGACGGGAGCGGTCAATTCACCGCCCGCAGCGCCTCCTCCACAGTCTCATGGAACCGCCGGATACCGCCCTCCAGCGTGCCGAGCGTCAGCGAGGGCACCGCGCCTGTCGAAAGGCCCTGCTGTCCCAGCTCGGCCGCGCGGAAGTCCTCGTTCGCGAACACGCCGCCGTCGAGCAGGGCCCAGCTCCGCTCCCAGTGGTCGCGCGCCTTGTCGGTTGCGGGAGGCTCGGGGATGAGCATGAAATCCTCCACCAGCGTGCGGTCGTGCGCCTGGGGCATCATCACCATGACGTTGACGTAGTCGGGGCTGGGGATGATCAGCGCGCCGGGGATGAGCTGGTAGGCGAAAGTCACCACGCGGCGCAGCGCGGCCATGTCGGTGAGGTCCACCCCCTCCATCTCCTCCAGCCGGCCGACGGCGGAGCGTGCGTGCGGGCCGACCATGTCGCCCGAGGTCACCCCGTCCTTGAAGAACGGCCCGATCGTCTGGGCGTGGAGCCGGGTGACGTGGTAGCTCTCGAGGAACGCGTCCATGATGAGCTTCCAGTTCGCCGCGACCTCGTGCGTCTTGCGGCGGAATAGCACGTGCTCGCCCATGCCGAGCGCGTCGAAGTCCTCGCCGAGCCGCTCGGCATCCGAGAAATCCGCGCCTTCGCGGGGGCAGAACCAGATCAGCCCGCCGGTCTCGCGGCTGGGCAGTTCGATCAGCCCCATCGTATCCTTGTCGAGCCCCGGGAACGTGTCGGGGCGGGGTAGGGCGAGCAGGCGCCCGTCCACCGAATAGGTCCACGCGTGATAGGGGCAGACGAGCCGCTTCTGGCACACCGCCTCGCCGCCCTCGACCAGCCGCGTGCCGCGGTGGCGGCAGACGTTGAGGAAGACGTGCGCCTTGCCCTCGCCGTCGCGGGTAATCAGCAGCGGCCGCCCGGTCGCATCGTGCGGAACCGCCATGCCGGGCTCGGGAAGGAGCGCGGACGGGCACAGGATCTGCGGCATGCGCTCGTAGATCGCCGCCTTCTCGCGCGCGAAATAGCCGGGCTCGGTGTAGACGCTCGCCGGAACCTCGCTGACGCACGCTTCGGCCCGGCTCTGCCCCTCGGCGATCGCGCGGGCCAGCGCCAGCATGCCGTCGGTCGGCCGCCGCGCGGGATGTTTGGTGTCGATAGCTTCCATAGCGCCTATTCCTGGCCCTCTCCGGCAGCTAGTGTCGCAGAAAATCGGGATAGACGGAAGGACGCTAGGGAATGGCCGAGGCCGCCGACGAAACGAAGAAGATTTCCTCCTGGCGCGCGCTCGGTCTGGCGCTCACCAACCGCAAGACCGGCTTCATGCTCCTCTTCGGCTTCGCCAGCGGACTGCCCTTTGCGCTGTTCCTCGGAACCTTGTTCGCCTGGCTCACGGAGGCGGAAGTCGACCTCGAGACGATGGGCATCTTCTCCCTGATCGGGCTCGCCTACGCCTTCCAGTTCCTGTGGTCGCCGCTGATCGACAAGGTCGACCTGCCGCTGCTGCGCCGGCTGGGCAAGCGCAAGCAATGGATCGTGCCCATGCAGATCCTGCTCGGCGCGATCCTGGTGACGATGAGCGTGCTGGAGCCGCGCACCCAGCTCGGCATGTTCTCGCTGCTGGCCGGTATCGGAGCCTTTGCATCCGCGACGCAGGATATCGCGATCAACGCCTGGCGCATCGACGTGGCCGACGAGAAGGCAACTCTCGATATCCTGTCGACGATCTATCAAATGGGATATCGCCTGTCTTCGCTGGTGGGCGGCGCGCTCGGCCTGATCATCGCCGCCCGGATCGGCTGGCCGGAAACCTACATGGCGATGGGCGCGATCCTGCTGGCAATCGGCGCGATCGGCTTGTTCGCGCCGATCGCCGATTCGCCGCAGAACGAAGCGGGCTTCGCGGGAGAAGAGCAAGTCCGCGCCCTGCGCCGTGCGGGCGAACTTGCGCCGAAAGTGCGCAACCGTGCGCTCCTACTCGTCGGGTTGCTTTGGGCAGTGGCGATCGCGGTGGTGCTGGCATTCATGATCATGTCGATGACCTATGCGCCCGAAGACCGGCCCAACCCCACCGACTTCACGCTCAATTGGGGGCCGTGGATCATCGTCGCGACGATCGTGCTGCCCGCACTGATCGCAGGCTGGCTGGCCGCCCAGAAGCGGGATGGAAAGCACCTTCTGGCCGAGGACGCGCCGCCCGTGACCGGGGGCGCCTACGCCCTCGACCATCTTTATCGCGCGCTGGTGCTGCCGCTGGTCGAGTTCGTGGGACGCATGGGCTGGTCGCTGGTGCTGATCCTGGCGGTGGTGCTGACCTATCGGATCTGCGACGCGATCTGGGGCACCTTCGCCTACCCGTTCTACCTCGGCGAACTGCAGTATACGAATGACGAGGTGGCGGTTGCCTCGAAATTCTTCGGGGTCGGCGCGATCGTCCTCGGCCTCGCCTTGGGCGGATGGATGCTGACGGCACTGGGCCGAATGTTCACTCTGGCCCTCGGCGGCCTGCTCGCCGCGCTGACCAACCTGCTCTACGCCGATCTCGCCGTCGGCGGCGCGAACATGCAGGCGATGAGCGACTTTATCGGCTTCACGGCCCTGATCGAAAGCTTTCCCGGGGGCAGCGCCAAGCTGGCCCGGTTGATGATCACCATCGGCTTCGAAAATCTTGCCATCGGCATCGCCGGGGCCGCCTACGTCGCCTGGCTGTCATCGATAGTGTCGAAGAAGTTCAGTGCGGTGCAATATGCCCTGCTGTCCTCGCTTACCCTGCTCGTGGGAACGCTCGGGCGCGGCGCCCTGGGCGAGATGATCGCGGAGCGCGGATACTTCGACGTCTTCGTGCTGACGACGCTGATCGGTTTCGCCGCCGTAGGGCTCGTTTGCCTCGAATGGTGGCGGGAAAGCCGCGGCAAACGCAAGGCGGGGATCATTGCGCCCGAGGCGGGCGAGGCAGTGCCGGCGAAGTGATCAATCGGGCCATTCGCCGTTGAGCCGCAGCACGTCGCCCGCGAGGTAGAGCGAACCGGCGATCAGCACCGGGAGGCCGTCGTCGGGCAGAGCGGCGAGCGCGGCGGGAACGTCGGGCGCGGCCCGGGCGATTTCGCCGAAGGCTTCGGGCGGGTGGTAATCGTGATCGGGCACCGGGACGGCTGCGAGGCTGGCGATGCTCGGCGCGAGCGGAGCGACGAGCGCCATGGGGTCTTTACCCTCGATCATGCCGATCACGACGTGCAGCCGCTGGCCGGCGAAGTGCTGCGCGAGGGTCGCCCCGGCGCTGGGATTATGGCCCCCGTCGAGCCAGACTTCGCGCTCTCCGGTCAACGGTCCGGGCGCGAGCCGCTGGAGGCGCGCCGGCCAGCGCGCGGCGCGGATGCCTGCGGCCATGGCCTCGGGCGAAACGGATATCGCCTGCTGGTGCCGCAGCATCGCCACGGCCAGTGCCGCATTGCGCGCCTGGTGAAGCCCCGGCAGCGCCGGGAGAGGCAGCGAGAGCGTGCCCTGCCTGTCGGCGTAGGCGATGCGGTCGTGCGCGGCCTCCGCGCTCCATCCGCCGTCCATTGCCTGCGCGAACAGGGGCGCACCCACGCGGTCCGCCACCCGGTCGACTGCGGTCGCCGCTTCGGGAAGGTAGTCGAACGTCACCAGCGGCACGCCCGGTTTGGCGATGCCGGCCTTCTCGAACGCGATGCGCGCGAGCGGTTCGGCGGGCACGCCTTCGTCCGGCGCGAGCAGGAAGCGTTCGTGGTCGATGCCGAGCGCGGCGATGCCGCACACGGCGGGGCGCGGGATCACGTTGGTCGCGTCGAACCGGCCGCCGAGCCCGACCTCGACCACGCAGGCACCCGCCGGCACACGGGCGAATTCGAGGAAGCTGGCGGCGATGGTCACTTCGAAGAAGCTGGGGGCGAGGTGGCTCCCCGCGTCGAGGACTTCGGCGAGCAGCTCGGCCAGGCGCGCGTCGGAAATCAGTTCGCCGGCGACGCGAATGCGCTCGTTGTAGCGCACGAGGTGCGGGCTGGTGGCGGCGTGGACGCGGTGTCCCTGCGCCTCCAGCATCGCGCGCAGGAAGGCGCAGGTCGAACCCTTGCCGTTGGTTCCGGCGACATGGAACACCGGCGGCAGCGCCAGATGCGGATCGCCGAGGCGTGAGAGGAGCGCGCGGATCGTCTCCAGCCCGAGCCGCCCCTGCGGCACCGTAAGCGCCGCCAGCCGGTCGAGCTGCGCCTGGACCGCGGGGTCCGAGGAAGTGCCGAAGTCTTTCATGGCGTCGTCATCCCGGCGAAAGCCGGGATCGCTGTCCTCACGCTCCGGGCTTGCTGCACGCGATTCCAGCTTTCGCTGGAATGACGGCTTGCATCAAGCCGCCGCCCTGGGCTGCAGGTAGTCGAGCAGGCTTGCCAGCGTCGCTTTCAGATCGTGCCGATTGACGACCATATCGACCATGCCGTGCTTGTGCAGGTATTCGGCGCGCTGGAAGCCTTCGGGCAGCTTTTCGCGGATCGTGTCCTGGATCACGCGCTGGCCGGCGAAGCCGATCAGGGCGCCGGGCTCGGCGATATGCACGTCGCCGAGCATGGCGTAGCTGGCGGTGACGCCGCCCGTGGTCGGGTCGGTCAGCACGACGATATAGGGCAGGCCGGCTTCTTTCAGGCGGCGCGTCATCACCGTCGCCTTGGGCATCTGCATCAGGCTGAGAATGCCCTCCTGCATCCGCGCGCCGCCCGCTGCGGTGACGACGATATAGGCGCACTTGCGGGTCAACGCGCGCTCGGCGCCCTGGCAGAAGGCCGTGCCCACGGCCATGCCCATGCTGCCGCCCATGAAGGAGAAGTCCTGCACGCCGACGACCGCCGGTCGGCCCTCGATAGCGCCCGAGCCGACGGTGAAGGCATCCTTGTGCGGGTTCTTCGCGCGCGCCTGCTTCAGCCGGTCGGTGTACTTCTTCGTGTCGCGGAACTTGAGCGGGTCTTCGGCGACGTCGGGCTGACGGAGCACGTCGTAGCCCTCGTCGAGCAACTGGCGCAGCCGCTCGTCGGCGCCGATCCGGCCGTGATGGCCGCAGCGCGGGCAGACCTTGAGATTTTCCTCGTATTCCTTGGTGAACAGCATCTCCGAGCAGCCGGGGCACTTGACCCACAGCGTTTCCTCGGTCGTGCGCTTGGCCACGAAGGGCAGCGAATTGCGGACGCGGGTGAACCAGTTCATGGCGGCGCCTTAAACCGAAATCGAGCGAATGACAGCCCCTCCCGCTTGCCGGAGGGAGCGAAACCTGGTGCCGCGAAGCGGCACCAGGTCGCAGCGGGGTGGGCCTTGCGGCCCGATCCCACCCCCGACCCCTCCCGTGAACGGGAGGGGGATTAGCCGGCGGTGCGGATCGCTCCGGACAGCGCCGAGGTGAGCTCGCGCAGATGCTCGGGCGCGTCCTTGCCGTGCGTGCCGATGAGCTCGACCAGGGCCGAGCCGACGATCACGCCGTCCGCCACGCGCGCGATTGCCGCGGCCTGCTTGGGCGTGCGCACGCCGAAGCCGACTGCCACCGGCAAATCGGTTGCTGCCTTGAACCGCTTTACGGCGTCCTCGATGCTCGCCTGCGCGGCCTGCTGCTTGCCCGTGATCCCGGCGACCGAGACGTAGTAGAGGAACCCGGCCGAGCCCTCGAGCACTTGCGGCAGGCGCGCCGCGTCGGTGGTCGGGGTAGCGAGACGGATCGGGGCGATCCCGGCAGCCCGCAGGGCGGGGCCGAGCGCGTCGTCCTCCTCGGGCGGAATGTCGACGCAGATCACGCCGTCCACGCCGGCCTCGGCGGCGGCGGAGGCGAACCACTCGGGCCTGCGGCGGACCATCGGGTTGGCGTAGCCCATCAGCACCAGCGGCACCTGCGGATGGCGCTGGCGAAATTCGCGCGCGATCCGCAGCACCTCGGCCGTGGTCGTGCCCGCACCGAGCGCCCGGATGTTCGCCGCCTGGATGGCCGGGCCGTCGGCCATCGGATCGGTGAACGGCATGCCAAGCTCGATCACGTCCGCGCCGCCCTCGACCAGCGCATCGAGGTTGGCCGCGGTATCGCCGTCACCCGCGGTGATGAAGGTGACGAGCGCGGGATGTGGTTTAGCGAAGGCGGAGGAAAGGCGGGTCATCGTTGGCCAGCTTCGGAAAGGCGCAAAATTGGAAGCCGGCGCCTCACCTTCGACAGGAGGATGAGGGCCGCGAACATCCCAAGAAACTCCGCTGCGCTCCAGTGGGACAGCAGAGGCTCCGAAAATCCCGGAATCAGGCGCAGGAGCAGCCGAAAGACGAGGAAAAGCGCGACCGTTGCGATCACATTGAGTACAAACTTGAGCAGAGCGCTCATCAAAACGTCACCCCCAGCTTGTCCGCCACGGTGAAGATGTCCTTGTCCCCCCGGCCCGACACGTTGACGAGGATGATCTGGTCCCTGCCATAGTCGCCCGCCAGCTTGGGCAGCGCGGCCAGCGCGTGGGAGCTTTCGAGCGCGGGGATGATGCCTTCCAGTCGGCAGCAGAGCTGGAACGCCTCGAGCGCTTCGTCGTCGCCGATCGGCAGGTACTTCACCCGGCCGCTTTCGTAGAGCCAGGCGTGTTCGGGGCCGATGCCGGGGTAGTCGAGACCCGCGCTGATCGAGTGCGCCTCGGCGATCTGGCCGTCCTCGTCCTGGAGCAGGTAGGTCTTGTTGCCGTGGAGCACGCCCGGCGCGCCGCCGGTCAGACTGGCGGCGTGCTGTCCGCTGTCGATTCCGTGGCCCGCTGCCTCGACGCCGATCATCGCGACGTCCGGATCGTCGAGGAACGGGTGGAACAGGCCGATCGCGTTCGACCCGCCGCCGACCGCCGCGATCAGCAGGTCGGGCAACCGGCCGGTGCGCTCGAGCATCTGCGCGCGCGCTTCCTTGCCGATCACGCTCTGGAAATCGCGCACCAACTCGGGATAGGGGTGCGGCCCTGCCGCGGTGCCGATGATGTAGAAGGTGTCGTGGACGTTGGCGACCCAGTGGCGCAGCGCCTCGTTCATCGCGTCCTTCAAGGTCGCGGCACCGCTGTCCACCGGCACGACCTCCGCGCCGAGCAGCTTCATGCGGAACACGTTCGGCTGCTGGCGCGCGACGTCGGTCGCGCCCATGAAGATCGTGCAGGGCAGGCCGAAACGCGCGCAGACGGTCGCGGTGGCGACGCCGTGCTGGCCCGCCCCGGTCTCGGCGATGATCCTGGTCTTGCCCATGCGGATCGCGAGCAGGATCTGGCCGATGCAATTGTTGATCTTGTGCGCGCCGGTGTGGTTCAGCTCCTCGCGCTTGAACCACACTTGTGCGCCTCCCAGTGCTTCTGTGAGGCGCTCTGCGAAGTAGAGCGGGCTGGGGCGGCCGACATAGTGTTCGAGCAGGTCGTCGAACTGCTCCTGGAACGCGGGATCCGCCTTGGCCGCTCGATATTCGCGCTCCAGATCGAGCACGAGCGGCATCAGCGTTTCGGCTACGTAACGGCCACCGTAGGCGCCGAAATGGCCGCGCTCGTCAGGCTGGTTGCGGAATGAGTTGGGGTGCTCGGTCATTGCCACTCGCGCTTGGCAGAGCCGCCTGGGCTTGTCCAGAATCCCGCAGCCGATCGCGCTCGGCCTTTCCGGGCAGGCGAGGTGTTGCACATGGGCAACACAGCGTTTTTCTTGCAGGGCGGATACTTTTCGGCGCTGGAATCCAGATTCTCAATCACCAGATACGGCGTGTCACAATGCAATGTGGCAAACAAACCCCTAACCGACCAACAGATTCAAGTTATACTTGAACGGAGAAAATAATAATGAATACCAAGTTCGCAGTTATCGCCTCTGCTTCTTTCCTTGCGCTCGCCGCAACTCCGGCGATGGCTGAGCCGTTTTCTGGCCCTTACGTCGGTATCGAAGCTGGTCTCGACAGCTACGAAGTTCAGGCCGATGGCGTGTTCGCCGACGGCGACCATTACGATGGCCTGAGCGGCAACGGCGTCGCGGGCGCCGTGTTCGCCGGCTACGACCTGCCGCTGGGCACCTCCGCCTTCGTGGGCGTCGAAGGCAAGGCCGCGCTGAGCGACGCGGGAGTCACCATCGATACCGGGGCCGACGCGTTCGATCTCAGCGCGAAGGAAACCTTCGGCGCGACGGCTCGCCTCGGCGCGATGCTCAACGACAGCACGGGCATCTACGGCCGTGCCGGCTGGGAAAACACCCGGTTCAAGGCGGAGCTGAACGGTAACGGCGACAGCGAGCGTGACGACGCGCTGGTTCTCGGCGCCGGTCTCGAGACCCGTCTCGGCGATGCGACGTCGTTCCGCGTCGAATACACCTATGCCGACTACAGCGACTTCATCAAGAACAACGCCGTTCGCGCGGGGGTGGCTTACCGCTTCTGACGGCAGTGCCATGACACAACCAGAGGGGCGGCCCGCGGGTCGCCCCTTTTTTCTTGCCTGGCGGGTCGCTGAAAGAGGCCGTTAGTCGAGTGCGAAACGATGTTGCTCGAACGGGGAATGTCGTTCGTCGACGGTAAATGAAAGATACAGGATCGACTTCCCAGATGCAGGCCATCGAACGGACGGGATGGGCCCGCTCCGGATCGTGGAGTTGAGAAAAACAATGAAAAAGTTCGCTTTGGCAACCCTGCCCGCCCTCGTGGGAATGGCCGTTATCGCATCGCCCGCGCAGGCCAACGAAGGCCGTGTGGAAGCGCGCGGCGGCATCGCCTGGGCCAATGGCCATGAAGAGGCTGTTGCAGGCGTCGCCGGCGGTTACGACTTCGATCTTGGCGAAACGACGTTCTTCGGCGTCGAAGGCTCGGCCGACAAGGTCCTCGCCGACGGCGCGGACGTCGTCTGGGGCGCCACGGCGCGCGTCGGTGCCAAGATGGGCGCGAACGGCAAGCTCTATGCCGCCGGCGGCTACACCTTCGGCGAAGGCGAGGACACGCCGCACCTCGGCGCCGGCTATCAGCACCGTCTGGGCACCAACCTCTACGTGAAGGGCGAGTACCGCCACTTCTTCAGCGACTTCGTCGACGTGAACACGGCGGTGGTCGGCGTCGGCTTCACCTTCTGAAGCCTGCGAGAATTGCGAAGGGAAGGGCGGCTCTGCGGGGCCGCCCTTTTTCTATGCGCCGCGTGCCGCCGCGCAGAAGGCCGCGATCAGCACCGGGTCCTTGACGCCCGGCGCGCTTTCCACGCCCGAGGACGTGTCGACCAGCGGCGCACCGGTCGCGCGGATCGCCTCTGCAACGTTGCCCGGCGCGAGTCCTCCGGCGAGGCCCCACGGCAGCGGGCCGCGATATCCGGAGAGCAGCGACCAGTCGAAGCGCAGGCCCATCCCCCCGGGCAGGGCCGCGCCTTTCGGGGTCTTGGCATCGAACAGGATCAGGTCCGCCGCATCGCGGTAGGTGCCGGCGCGCGCAATGTCTGCGTGCACGGCGACCGAGACAACTTTCCACACCGGCAGGCAGAAGCGCGCGCGTATTTGCGCCGCGCGTTCGGGCGTCTCGCTGCCATGAAGCTGAATCGCGTCCAGGCCGCCCGCTGCCACCGCCTCGGCGAGCAGCGCTTCGTCAGGATCGACGAACAGCCCGACCTTGCCGATCCGCCCGTCCGCACGGGCCGAGAGTTCGCGCGCCGCGCCAGCGGCCAGGTTGCGCGGCGAGGGGGCGAAGAACACGAAACCGCAATAATCGGCCCGTGCCTCAATCGCCGCGTCGAGCGCCTCGGGCGTGGATATCCCGCAGATCTTGATTTGCGGCATGGCGGTCAGGTGTTCTGGACGAGGCGAAGGAGCGAGCCGTCGTGATCGACGAGATAGGCGATATCGAGCCCGCTGTGCTCGCGCCGCGGGGCCTGCAACCTCGGGAAACCTGAAGGGCCCGCGCCGATCCCGGCCGCGCGGCATGTCTCGACGAAGGCCGGCATGTCGTCGAGCCGAAGACAGCAACTGAACGAACTCTGGGCAGGATCGAGATCGGGATAAGGGAAGAACTCGAGCTGCACTTCACCACGGCGCAGGATCATCCAGTCGCCATCGCGCCAGGTCCGCTCGAAACCTAGCTCGGCATAAAAGGCTTCGGTCGTGTCGAAATCGCGCGCGGGCAGGTTGGGGGTGGCGCGATCCGCCACGGCTAGAGTGTCGCCTCGATCGCGACGGCGGCCGCGACCGGATCTTCGGCGCGGCTGATCGGACGGCCGACGACGAGCACGCTCGCGCCGTCGTCGCGCGCCTGGCGCGGGGTGACGACGCGTTTCTGATCGCCCGCTCCATTGCCTGGCAGGCGCAGGCCGGGAACGACGAAGAACCCGTCCTTCCATTGCCGGTGCACCGCGCCGACCTCCTGCCCCGAGCAGACGATCCCGTCGAGGCCCGCCGCCTCGGCCAGCTCGGCAAGGCGCATGACCTGATCGTGTGCGCAGCCTTTCACGCCGGTGCGTTCGAGATCGCGGTCGTCCATGCTGGTGAGCATCGTCACCGCGACGACTTTCGTACCGTTGTTGGCGGCAGCCTTGGCATCTTCCATCATCGCGCGCCCGCCGCTGGCGTGAACGGTGACGATTGCGGGCTCGAGCACGTGGATCGCCTGCATCGCGCCGGCGACCGTGTTCGGGATGTCGTGCAGCTTGAGGTCGAGAAAGATCGGCAGCCCCAGGTGTGCGATCTCGTGCACTCCGTGGTGCCCGTGGGCGCAGAAGAATTCGAGGCCCAGCTTCACGCCGCCCACGTGTGCCTTGACCTTGCCGGCCAATGCCTTGGCCGCGTCGAGCTGCGGCAAGTCGAGAGCGAGGTAGACGGGGTTGGTCATAGAGTGTCTTTGGGGCGGTCGTCCGCGACGTCGGTCGTTGCCGGCGTGGGAGCAGGTTCGTGCACGGTATCGGGCGGCGGGGGCGCGGCCGCGGTGTTGGCGACCGCGGTGCGGTGCGCCGTTTCGAGCGAACTGATCCGCCGATTGAGCCGCCACTTCGAACCCTGGTGCAGCAGCCACATCGGCAGCAGACCGAGCAGGAACGACACGACGACCAGCGCCGGGATCTTGGTCTCCAACACAAGGCCCTGCCAGATCGTTATCTCGACTGGCCGCCAGTTGAAGGCCGAAAAGACCAGCAGCGCGGCCAGCAGCAGGACCCAGACGATCGTTCTCACCACTTGCATGCTCTGTCTCGCTTCCCGTTGAAGGCGGTCCGGATGCTAAACGCCTTGGCAATCCAAGGGAAGCCTGCCGCTGCGCCCCTCAGCCGAAGACCCGGGCGAAGACGCGGTCGACTTCCTTGAAGTGATAGTCGAGATCGAATTTCTCCTCGAGATCGCTGGGGCTGAGCGCCGCCGTCACTTCCTCGTCCGCCTTGAGCAGATCGAGTAGCGAGAGCGCGCCGTCCGATTCCCACACCTTCATCGCATTGCGCTGGACCAGGCGGTAGGCGTCCTCGCGGCTGACGCCGGCCTGGGTCAGCGCCAGCAGTACGCGCTGCGAGTGGACGAGGCCGCCCATGCGGTCGAGGTTCTTCTGCATCCGCTCGGGATAGACGAGCAGCTTGTCGATCACGCCGGTGAGGCGCGCGAGGGCGAAGTCAAGGGTGATCGTCGCGTCGGGGCCGATGAAGCGCTCGACCGAGGAGTGGCTGATGTCCCGCTCGTGCCACAGGGCCACGTTCTCGAGCGCGGGCAGGGCATAGGCGCGGATCATGCGGGCCTGTCCGGTGAGGTTCTCGGTCAGGATCGGGTTGCGCTTGTGCGGCATGGCCGAGCTGCCCTTCTGCCCGGGGGAGAAGTATTCCTCCGCCTCCAGCACCTCGGTCCGCTGCAGGTGGCGGATCTCGACCGCGACCCGCTCGATCGAGCCGGCGATCACCGCCAAGGTGGCGAAGAACATCGCGTGCCGGTCACGAGGAATGACCTGCGTGCTGATCGGCTCGACCGCGAGGCCGAGGCGCTCGGCGACATGCTCCTCGACCCGCGGGTCGACGTTGGCGAACGTACCCACCGCGCCGCTGATCGCGCAGGTCGCGATCTCCTCGCGCGCGGCGATCAGCCGCTGGCGGCAACGCGCGAACTCGGCGTAGGCCTGCGCCAGCTTGAGGCCGAAGGTCACCGGCTCGGCATGGATGCCGTGGCTGCGGCCGATGGTGGGAGTGTACTTGTGCTCCTCCGCGCGGCGCTTGATGGCCGCAAGCAACTGGTCGAGATCGGCCAGCAGGATGTCGGACGCGCGGGCGAGCTGAACCGCCAGCGTGGTGTCGAGCACGTCGGAGCTGGTCATGCCCTGGTGCATGAAGCGCGCCTCGTCGCCCACCTGTTCGGCAACCCAGGTGAGGAAGGCGATCACGTCGTGCTTGGTCACTGCCTCGATCGCGTCGATCGCGGGAACGTCGATCTTCGGATCTGTCGCCCACCAGTCCCACAGCGCCTTCGCCGCACTCTTCGGCACGACGCCGAGCTCGCCGAGCTTTTCGGTCGCGTGCGCCTCGATCTCGAACCAGATGCGGTAGCGCGCCTCGGGCTCCCAGATCGCGGTCATTTCGGGGCGGGCGTAGCGGGGGACCATGGCAGACTCCGGAGCGGGAAAGTTTCCGGGCCGGCTAGTGCCGGACGGGCGCGTTGGCAACCCGCGAGATCGGCGCTACAGATGGGGGCACCAATGTTTCCGGGGGGGATCATGCACCGTTACACGTACCTGTTCGCAGGCAGCCTCGTGGTTGCCGCGGCGCCCGCACTGGCGGGTGAGGAAATTCTCTATCAGTCCGCGCCCGAATGGGTCGATCAGGCGGAACTGCCGCCTTCCGAAAGCGAACCCGGGAAGCCTGTCCGGCTGATGGAATCGCAGGTCCGCCTCGACGGCGGGACGGTGTGGCAATTCCACGATATGGCGGTCGCGCTCGACACGCCGATCGCGCTGAGCCAGTTCGGCACGATCACCGCGAACTGGCTGCCCGACAAGGGCGATCTGATCGTCCACCGGGTCCAGATCGTGCGCGACGGGGAACTGCACGACGTGCTGGCCGACGGCGTGCGGTTCGAAGTGCTTCGGCGGGAACGGCAGCTCGAGCAGCGGATTCTCGACGGCGGACTGACCGCGACGCTCGCGGTACCCGGCCTGCGCGTGGGCGATACGCTGCGGGTCGCGTATTCGGTCACCAAGCGCGACCAGGCCTTGGGCAACGAGATGGAATGGCGGGCGTTCGTCTTCGCCGATCCGATGCCGATCGCGTCGGGCCGCATCATCGCCTCCTGGCCCAGCGCGGCGCCCGTGAACCACAAGGCGCTGCGCATCGGGAGCGAGCTCGCCGTCACCGAGGCGGGCGGCATGAAGACGCTGACCGTCGAGATGCCGATCGCGGAGCCGAAGGAAATTCCGTTCGACGCGCCGACGCGCTTCCGCCTCCCTCCCGGAATCCAGGTCGGGACGTTCGACAGCTGGGAAGCCGTGTCCGCGACCATGGCGCCTCATTACGATCCGCAAGGCACGATCCTGCCCGACGGGCCGATCGCGCGCGAGATCGACAAGATCCGGAGCGCAACGACCGATCCGCTTGCCCGCGCGGCTCTCGCCGTCCAGCTCGTTCAGGACGAGGTCGGCTATCTCATGAACGGTCTCGACGGCGGGAACTATCTGCCCCAGTCGCCGGCTCTGACGTGGGAGAAGCGCTTCGGCGATTGCAAGGCGAAGTCGCTGCTCCTCCTCTCCATCTTGCGCGAGCTCGACATTTCCTCGGAAGTCGTGCTGGTCGTGACCGAAGGCGGCGACGCCTTGCCCGACCTGCTGCCGCTGCCGGGCAACTTCAACCACATGATCGTTCGCGCGGACATTGGCGGCGTTTCGTACTGGCTCGATGGAACGAGCGCCGGGACCAGGCTCGAGACGATCGGCGCCGTCCCGCGCTTCGGCTATGCGCTTCCTCTCCGCGCTGGTGGGGCGTCGCTGCAGGAGATCGCGATGCGGCCGCAGACGGTCCCCGACCGCATAGTCCGCATGACGGTCGACCAGCGCGCGGGCATCAGGGTGCCCGCGCTGTTCGATTTCGAACTCACGGTGACGGGCCCCTTCGCCGCGGCGGTCCGGATGCTGACGCAGATGGAGGACGGGGAGCAGCGGGACGACGCCATCTACAGCACCGTGGCCGGCATCATCGGCCCGCATCAACAGGTGGAGAAAACCGTCGCCTACGACGACGAGACGGGCACCGCGACCATCACGGTGGACGGCCTCATGACCACGCCCTGGACGGACGAAGATGGCCGCTACCGCCTCGACGTTCCCTATCAGCCGGCCGCGGAATTCAATTTCGAGATCAACCGTGCGCGTGCCGAGTGGCGCGATCTGCCGGTGATCGTGAACGGGCCCTTGTTCTGGCGCAGCGAGGTCGCATGGCTCCTGCCCGGTGAAGGCGAAGGCTTCGCCATCCGCGGGCAGCCCAGCTTCGAGAACACGATCGGCGGTAACGTCATCCGTTCCACCGGCGGCATCGAAGGCGAACGCTTCGAACTGACGCAGGACCTCCAGAGCCTGGTGTGGGAGATTCCCGCCGACCAGCTCGCTGCGGTGAAGCGTGATACGATGCGCATGCGGCGCCAGTTGCCGAAGCTCATCGCGCCGACGGATGTCAGGCACGAATGGGAATATCGGGGCGACGACAAACGGATGCTCGACGCGATCGACGCCGCCTATTCCGCCCTCGTGGAACAGGAGGAGGATGACCAGGTCGAAGCCTACGTCAACCGCGCGGCGTTCTATGCCGGCACGAGCGACTGGGCCGGCGCTCTCGCCGATCTCGATGTCGTCATCGAGCGCCAGCCGAGCAACGAGCATCATCTCGCGCGCGCGCAGGCGAGGTGGCATCTCGGTGATCTCGAAGGCGCGCTCGCCGACGTTCAGGAGGCCGAACGCCTGAGCCCTTCGGAGGCCGATCATCAGGTGCAGATCGAGCTGCTCGGGCAGATGGGGCGCGGGGACGAGGCTCTGGCTCTGGCCGAGGAGAGCGCGCTCGTCGCGGCAGATCCGGATTCGGCCGACATTCAGCTCGCCTATGCCGAGGGGTGGGCTGGCCGGCGCGAGGAGGGGCTGGCGCGGTTGACCGAACTGGCGGAGACCGCGCCGGCAGGGTCCGAGGCGCACAACGCACTGTGCTGGTATTCGGGGATCTGGAATCTGGCGACGCCAGAGACCTTGCCGGCCTGCCTCAAGGCGATCGAGCAGGCCTCCGGCAGTGCGGCGGCGCTCGACAGCCGGGCGCTCGTCCTGTTCCGCCTCGGCAGGGCGGAAGAAGCCCTCGTCGATCTGAACAAGGTCCTCGCGGTCGCGCCGGGCCAGCATGAGTCGCGCTATCTGCGCGGCATCGTACGCCTGTCGCTGGACGATAAGGCCGGGCAGGAAGATATCGCGACCGCTCTGGCGGCAGAGCCCGCTCTGAAGGGGATCTACGGGGCCTACGGAATGACGCCTCCAACACGCTGATCGAGCGCTCGTCGATCGCCGCCTGCCGGTTGACTAACTCATAACCATCGGGTTATGGGTTAGTCATGCCTGCGACCGATCCCGATCCTCTCTTCCGTGTGTTCGCCGACGCGAGCCGCAGAGCGATATTCGAGCGATTGTGCCGCGAAGGGGAACTGACCGTGGGCGGCCTTACCCGTGGGTCGGGAATCTCGCAGCCGGCGATCTCCAAGCATATCGGCGTGCTGAAGGAGGGCGGGCTGGTCGAAGGGCGACGGGCGGGCCGCTCCACCTACTATCGCGCGCTGCCGGCACGGCTTGCGCCGCTCGACGACTGGACCGGGCAGATGCGTGCATTCTGGGAAGAGCGGTTCGACAAGCTCGACGATCTGCTGGCGAGGATGGACAATTGACCGCCGCGGCCGCCGAAATCCGCACGCTTGTCGTCGAACGCGAGTTCGCCCACCCGCCGGAGCGGCTCTGGCGTGCGCTGACGCAGAGCGACCTGTTGGCCGAATGGATCATGCCCAACGACTTTCGTGCGGAGGTGGGGGAGCGGTTCGAGATGGCGGCCGAATGGGGCAAGGTCGAAGGCGAGGTCCTGGCGATCGAGCCCTTGCGCTCGCTGAGCTACCGCTGGAACGGCCCCGGCCTCCAGAGCGTGGTGCGCTGGACGCTCGAAGCGACGACCGGCGGCACGCGGCTGCGGATGGAGCAGACCGGTTTCCGGCCCGAGGAAAAGATGGCGTACTACGGTGCGCGGGCGGGCTGGCCGCGTTTTCTCAAATCACTCGAAAATCTATTGGAAAGGATGGACTGATGGGCGCCCGGATCAGACAGCTGCACCGCTGGACCTCGATGATATTCACCCTGGTCGTCGTAGGCATATTCGCTTTCCAGGCGTTCGCGGTGCCGCCGGAATGGCTTTACTACACGCCGCTCCCGTTCCTGTTCTTCCTCATGCTGACGGGCATTTATATGTTCGTTCGCCACTACCGCAGGCCGGCCCGGTCATGACGGGAAAGCCCAAGCTGCTGTCCGGCGGCAATCCGCAGATCCCGAAGGGCGAGGGCGATGCGCCGGTGCAGGCCTATATCGCCGCCATGCCGGGCTGGAAGCGCGCGGTGGGCGAGGCGCTGGACGCCGCAATCGTCAGCGCGGTCCCCGACGTCGAGAAGGCGGTGAAGTGGAACAGCCCTTTCTACGGCAAGGAGCAGGGCTGCTGGTTCATCTCGTTCCACTGCTTCGACCGCTACGTGAAGGTCACGTTCTTCCGCGGCGGCTCGCTCGAACCGCCGCCGCCCGAGACCTCGAAGTATCCCGAGGTGCGCTATTACCATATTCACGAAGGCGAAATGCCGGGCGACCAGTTCACCGAATGGGTGACGCAGGCAGCGAAGCTGCCGTGCGAGAAGATGTAGCAGGAGGCGCGGTTTGGCGCAGGACAAAGAACAAGGCGACTGGCGGCAGGAGAGGCTCGCGCAGGCGCGCGAGGTTATCATGAGCGCCGATCCCGAGATCGTCGAGGAAGCCAAGTGGCGCAAGCCCTCGAACCCCGCTGGCGTGCCGACGTGGAGCCGCGAAGGCATCATCTGCACGGGCGAGACTTACAAGGACAAGGTCAAGCTGACGTTCGCGCAGGGCGCCGCGCTGGAGGATCCGGCGGGCCTGTTCAACGCAAGCCTGGATGGCAACGTGCGGCGCGCGATCGATATGGGCGAAGGGGACGCGATCGACGCGCCGGCCCTGCAGGCGCTCGTGCGCGAGGCGGCGGCGTTCAATCTCGCGAAGAAGCGGTAGAGGGTTTCCGGTGGCGGGGCGGTTCGGTCCCGTCATCCCAGCGCAAGCTGGGATCGCGTGCAGCGGAATCCGATGTGGCGGCCAACGATCCCAGCTTGCGCTGGGATGACGACCGGCCCGTAGCGCGCGACTGCTTGATTTGACACAGCGGTACCCGACGGGCACCTAGGCGGCCTTCATCGATCGCGAACAGAGGAGCCAGCCGCCCGCACGGACGGGCGACACGACACGCCCATGATGGACCTCCCGACCTACGAAGATTTCGGCCTCACCGGCCTCGCCCCTGCCGTAGAAGCACTGATCGGGCTCGGCGTGCTGGCGGCGATCGCCTGGCTGGCCAACTTCATCGCCAAGAAGATCATCCTGCGAATCCTGATGGCGCGGCTGCTGCCCGAAGAGGGGCCGAGCCCGCGGAAGGTCGTCGCCTATCTCGCCAACATCATCCCGACGGTGATCGTGTCCTACGGGATCTGGGCGGTTCCCCATCTGCCGGTCGGGGTGAAGGCGGTCGTTTCCAATGTCGCGAACGGCGTGACGATCCTGGTCATCGCACTGGCGATCAGCGCGGCGCTGACGTTCGGGAACGCGCTTTACAACCGGCGCCCCGATGCCGCCAACCGGCCGATCAAGGGCTACATCCAGGTTCTCAAGATCCTGATCTTCGCCGGCGCCGCGATCCTGATCGTTGCCGCGCTGATCGAACAGTCGCCGCTCCTGCTGCTCTCCGGCCTCGGCGCGATGGCGGCCGTATTGCTGCTGGTGTTCAAGGACACCATCCTCTCGCTCGTCGCCTCGGTGCAACTCACCTCGAACGACATGCTGCGGGTCGGCGACTGGATCGAGATGCCCGAACTCAACGCCGACGGCGACGTGATCGACATCGCGCTGCATACCGTGAAGGTGCAGAACTGGGACAAGACGATCACCACGATCCCGACGCACCGGCTGATCTCGGACAGCTTCAAGAACTGGCGCGGAATGTACGAAGTCGGCGGGCGGCGGATCAAACGCTCGCTGATGATCGACCAGAACAGTGTCCGCTTCCTCGATACCGAGGAGATCGAACGGCTGAAGCGCTTCTCGGTGATCGAGGACTACATCGCGGCGAAGGCGGCGGAGATCGGCGAATGGAATGCCGCCCGGCCCGAGCGCCAGCGCGATGCGGTGAACGCGCGGCGGATCACCAACCTCGGCACCTTCCGCGCCTATGTAACGGCCTATCTCAAGAACCGCGGTGACATGAACACCAACCTGTTCCTCATGGTCCGGCAACTCGCGCCGACCGAGAACGGCCTGCCGCTGGAAATCTATGCCTTCACCGCCAGCACCGCCTGGGCCGACTACGAAGGAACGCAGGCCGACATCTTCGATCATCTTCTGGCGATCATGCCCGAGTTCGGCCTGCGCATATTCCAGGGGCCGAGCGGACTGGATTTCCAGCGGGCGTTTTCCGAAGCGTGAGCCCCCGCGCAGGCGGGGGCCTCAGGCCTCCTGGTCGTTCGGTGCGGCCTGAGGCCCCTGCCTTCGCAGGGGCTCGGGAATGTTTCAGATCAGCCCCTTGGCCTTCAGGCTCGTGTGCCCCTCGCGCCCGACGATCACGTGATCGTGCACGACGATGCCGAGCAGCCGGCCGGCTTCCGCGATGCGCTGCGTGATGCGGATGTCGGCGCGGCTCGGCTCCGGATTGCCGCTCGGGTGGTTGTGCACCAGGATCATCGCGCTGGCGCCGACGTCGAGAGCCTTCTTCACCACCTCGCGCGGGTGAATCGCAGCCTCGTCGATCGAGCCGTCGCCGACGTGATGATCCACGATCAGCCGATTGCGTGTGTCGAGATAAAGCACGCGGACGCGCTCGACCGTCAGATGCGCCATGTCGATCGTCAGATAATCGAGCAGCGCCTGCCAGCTTCCCAGCACCGGCTTCTGCGCGACCTCGCCGCGGGCCATGCGCCGCGCCGCGAGCGCGACCGCCTTGAGCGTGGCCGCCCCGGTCTCGCCCATGCCCTTGACCTGACGCAGCGCGCCCGGCTCGGCGTTGAGCACCGCGGGGAGCGATCCAAAGCGGGTCAGCAGCGCCTTGGCGAGCGGCTTGGTGTCGCCGCGCGGGTTGGCGGCGAAGAGCAGGAATTCGAGGACTTCATAATCCGCCAGCGCCTCCGCGCCGCCGGTCAGCAGACGTTGCCGCAGCCGCGCGCGGTGGCCGGCGCCGGCATGCGGAGCGGCACTCTCGTCCGGATTTTCATCCCCCTGCGGCAACTTTCCCCCCGTCGTCGCGTTCGAGGATGCATTGCCTTTGCGGGGCGATGCGCGCAAGTGTGACGGGATGGCGTTGGCCGAAGACGACAATCCAGACGAGGTCGAGGCCGAAGCGCCGCACCGGCGCCCGCTAAGGTGGCGCTGGCGGGTCTCGCTCGCGCTGCTCCTGCTGATCGCCGCGGCGCTGGCCGCTGCGTGGTTCTCGCGCGAGCGGATCGCGAACAATGTCATCGGCGGAATGCTGGAGGACTACGATCTCGCCGCCCGGTACGAGATCGAGAGCATCGGGCCCGAGCGGCAGGTGCTCCGCAACGTGGTGATCGGCGATCCGCTGCTGCCCGACCTGACGATCGAGCGCGTGACCGTGAATATGCGCTACGGCTTCGGGACGCCCACCATCGGCCGCGTCGTGCTCGAACGGCCGCGCCTGTTCGGCCGGCTGCACGATGGCGAACTCAGCTTCGGAAGCCTCGACCGCGTGCTGTTCCGCGATACCGGAGCGCCGCCGGGATTGCCCGATCTCGATCTGAAGCTCGTCGACGGCCGCGCGCTGCTGGAAACGGACTTCGGGCCGGTCGGGATCAAGGCGGAAGGGGCCGGCCAACTGAAGGGCGGCTTTGCAGGCATCGTGGCCGCGACCGCCCCCGAACTTGCTGGCGGCGGCTGCGCTGCGCGCGATACGACCCTCTACGGCCGGATCACGACGAGCGCCGGCAAGCCGCGCTTCGCGGGGCCGGTGCGGCTTGGCGCATTGGCCTGCCCGGAAACGGGCCTGCGCCTTGCGAACGCATGGCTCGAACTCGATGCCACCGCCGATGCCGATCTGGCCGGCTACGAAGGAACGGCGAAGCTGGCGAGCGGGCGGACGGCGCTGCCCAGCCTCGCGGCGGACGGTATCAACGGCACCGTCCGCGCGACCTGGCGCGACGACCGTCTGACCGCGCGCTATTCGCTGGTCGGGCGCGGGGTGGCGCATCCGCAGGCGAGGTTCGCGGTGCTCACGGCCAAGGGCCTCCTGCGTACGCGCGACTCCTTCGATCAGGCGGAGACGGATGCCGAGATCGAGGGCAACGGGCTGCGCATGGGCGACGGCTTCGCTGGCCGGCTCAGCGGCTTGGCGCGGGCCGGGCGCGACACGCTGCTTGCGCCGCTGCTCGAACGCTTTGCCGGCGCTCTCCAGCGCGAGGCGCGCGGCAGCCGGCTCGCGGGCAACCTGCGGCTGCGCAAGGATGGCGAGGCCCTGTCGCTCGTCGTCCCCAACGCGGCGCTGCGCGGCGGCAGCGGCGCGACGCTGCTGGCGCTTTCGCGGGTCCACTTCAACAGTCCGGCGGAGGGCGCCGCGCGCCTGACCGGGAACTTCAGCACCGGGGGGGAAGGGCTGCCGCAGATCGTGGGCCGGATGGAACGGCTACCCGGGCGCGACGCCGTGCTGCGGCTGCGGATGGCCGAATATGCCGCGGGCGATTCGCGGCTGGCTATTCCGGAGCTCGTTCTGGCGCAGGGACCGGGTGGAGCGCTCGGTTTTTCGGGAAGCGTGGTCGCCACGGGCGCGCTTCCGGGCGGTTCGGCGCAGGATCTCGTCGTGCCGCTCGACGGCGCCTGGTCGAGCACAACCGGGCTGGCGCTGTGGCGCAGTTGCACCGAGTTCCGCTTCGACCGGCTCGAACTTGCCAATCTGGCGCTCGAACGCCGCGGTCTGACGCTATGCCCGCGCCGGGGCGCGCCGATCCTCGCCTACGGCGACAATGGCCTGCGCCTCGCCGCCGGCGCGCCTTCGCTCGATCTCGCGGGCGAGCTCGCGGGAACGCCGATCGCTCTCCGCACCGGGGCGGTCGGCTTCGCCTATCCCGGCAACCTCTCGGTGCGCGACGTCGTGGTCGCGCTCGGGCCGGATCGGGAGGCGAACCGGTTCCGCGTGAGCGACATCCAGGCGACGCTCGGCAGCGAGATCGCCGGCACGTTCGCGGATGCCGACGTCGAGCTCTTCTCTGTCCCGCTCGACTTGCGGCAGACGGCGGGCAACTGGCGCTATGCCGGCGGGGTGTTCGCGATCGACCAGGGCAGCTTCATCCTCGAGGACCGCAGCGAGACCGACCGCTTCAATCCGCTGATGGCCCGCGGCGCCACGCTGACGCTGGAGAACAACGTCATCCGTGCCGACGCGCTTCTGCGCGAGCCGACCAGCGAGCGCGAAGTGACCGAGGTCGCGATCGTCCACAACTTCTCGAGCGGCACCGGCCACGCGGACCTCGCGGTGAACGGCCTGCTGCTCGACGAATCGCTCCAGCCCGACATGCTGAGCCCGCTTGCGCTGGGCGTGATCGCCAATGCGCGCGGCACGGTAACGGGCACGGGCCGGATCGACTGGAACGCGCAAGGGGTGACGAGTTCCGGGCAGTTCTCCAGCGAAAGCCTCGATTTCGCCGCCGCGTTCGGGCCGGTGCGCGGCGCGTCGGGCACGATCGTATTCAGCGATCTCATCAACCTCACCACCGCGCCCGGACAGACTCTGCGGGTCGGCTCGGTCAATCCGGGCATCGAGGTGCTGGACGGCGAGGTCGAGTTCGCCTTGCGCGAAGGGCAGTTCCTCTCGGTCGTCGGCGGCACCTGGCCGTTCATGGGCGGCACGCTGACCTTGCGTCCGGTCAATCTCAACCTCGGCGCGAGCGAGCAGCGGTCCTATATCTTCGAGATCACCGGGCTGGATGCGGCGACCTTCATCCAGCAGCTCGAGCTCGGCAATATCAGCGCCACCGGCACGTTCGACGGCGAGGTGCCGATCGTGTTCGACGAGCAGGGCAACGGCAGGATCCAGGGCGGCCGCCTGATCTCGCGGGAGCCGGGCGGCAACCTGTCCTACGTCGGCGAGCTGACCTACGAGGATCTGTCGCCGATCGCCAACTTCGCGTTCGACGCGCTGCGCTCGCTCGATTACCGCCGGATGACGATCGACATGAACGGCAATCTCTCCGGCGAGATCATCACCGAAGTGCGCTTCGAAGGGGTCAGCCAGGGCGAGGGCGCGAGCGAGAACTTCGTCACCCGCCAGATCGCCGGGCTGCCGCTCGAGTTCCGAGTCAATATCCGCGCGGCTTTCGCGCAGCTCCTCACCAACCTGCGCTCGCTCTACGATCCCGCCTTCGTGCGCGATCCGCGCGAGCTGGGCCTGCTCTCCGACGACGGCACGCGCCTGCAGCGCCAGGTCCGCCCGCCGCCGGAAGTGATCAGACCCGAAGACCTGATCCCCGACGGACAGCCCGTTCAGACCCACGAAAGCGAGACCATGCCATGACGTCAGCCGAATTGACTGCCCGCCGCGCGGCTGCGAGAACCCTGCCCATGCAGGGGAATGCGACAGCGTGGAAGCGGGCGATCCGTTCGCTGCCGCTGGTGGTGGCGGGTTTGATGACGCTGGCCGGGTGCATTTCCGTGGAAGCGCCCGACAAGCCGATCGTCATCGAACTCAACATCAACATCCGGCAGGAAGTGATCTACCGGCTCGCGGAAGACGCGGGCAATACGATCGAGGAAAACGCGGACATCTTCTGATGGAGAGCGTTGTGAAGGGATCTGGCATGAACAGGGATTTGGTTCGCAAGATGGCGCTCGCCGCCGCCGGCTTCGCGCTCGCCGCGGGCGGGCTCGCAGGGGCTGCCCATGCGCAGCGCGATCCGGCGTACGACGCCGCGCGCGAAAGCGGCAAGGTGGGTGAGAAGATGGACGGCTATCTCGGGATCGTCGGCGCCTCGACGCCCGAACTGCAGCGCATGGTCAACGACATCAACATCAAGCGGCGCGCGGTCTATGCCCAGAAGGCGCAGACGGCCAACGCGACGCTCGAGGAATATGCGCTGACCGCCGGCTGCATCGCGATCGCCCGGACCGCGCCGGGTGAAAAGTATCAGGCGCCCGACGGTTCGTGGCAGACGCGCACCAGCGCGCCGCCGCAGCGCGACAGCCGCTGCCCGGCCTAGGGTTCGAACCGGGGCGGCAAAAACTTCTCCCGCAATGCAGCAACCCGCCGATTGACTCGATCCTAGGTGCCGCCTAAGGGGGCGGCGCCCTCGGCGGGCAGAGTTGCCCGTGCCTCGCCTTCCCGTTCAAGGAGCATGGCATGAGCGACGACAAGCCCGCACGAGAACCTATCGCCGAGGATGCGCGGATCGATGCGCTCGAAGAGCGGCTCAAAGCCGCACGCGAGCGAGAAGACGAGCGCAACCGGCCGCAGGCGACCGGGGCCGATGCGAACTATCGCAGCGGCAACCGGGTGCTCGCGGATCTGCTCGGCGGTATTCTCGGCGGTCTCGTGCTCGGTTGGTTGGTCGATACCTTCGCCGACACGTCGCCCTGGGGTCTGTTGGTCGGCCTGTTCCTCGGAATAGCGGTGGCCTTCAGGAACATTTTCAGGATGGCGAACACGCGCTCCGACGACTCCTCCCCGGAGGGGTAGCCGCGAGCGCGGATGTTCATGAGGTAGGGACTTAGACAGCCGTGGCAGCCGAACCGGCCAAGGTCGACCCGATGTACCAGTTCACGATCGAGCCGCTGTTCGGCTCGGCGAACTGGGAGATTGCGGGCTTCAACATCGCCTTCACCAACAGCGCGATGTGGATGCTGATCACCACCGTGGTGCTGGGCATCTTCGTGTGGGGCGGGATGAAGCGCGAGCTCGTCCCCGGCCGCTGGCAGATGGCGGTCGAGACCTTCACCGGCTTCGTCGAGAACATGCTGGAAGCGAACATCGGCAAGGCGGGGCGCAAGTACGTGCCTTACGTGTTCTCGCTGTTCATGTTCATCCTCTTCGCCAATATCCTCGGCCTGCTGCCGCTCGGCATCGTCGGGCTTCACCCGTTCACCTTCACCAGCCATTTCACGATCACCGGCGTGCTCGCCGCGATCAGCTTCTCGATCGTGCTGATCGTCGGCTTCTGGAAGCACGGCTTCCACTTCTTCAGCCTGTTCGTGCCGCACGGCACGCCGCTGCCGATGATCCCGGCGATCTTCCTGATCGAGCTGGTCAGCTTCGCCGTGCGCCCGTTCAGCCTCGCGCTGCGACTGTTCGTCGCGATGATGGCCGGCCACGTGCTGCTCGAAGTGCTGTCGAGCTTCGTGATCGACGGCACCAATGCCGGCGCGCATTTCGGCCTGCTGGTCGGCCTGCCCAGCTTCCTGCTGATGATCGGCATCTGCGCGCTGGAAATCCTGGTCGCGGGCATCCAGGCTTACGTTTTCGCTCTTCTGACGTCGCTCTACATCAACGACGCGGAAAACCTTCACTGAGCTTTACCAACCCGAATTAACGAATTCGATTCAAAGGAGTTTTGACATGGACGTAGAAGCTGCAAAGCTGGTTGGCGCTGGTCTCGCCGCGATCGGTGCGGGCATGGCCGCGATCGGCGTGGGTAACGTGTTCGGCTCGTTCCTCGAGAGCGCGCTGCGCAACCCGGGTGCCGCAGACGGCCAGCAGGGCCGCCTGTTCATCGGCTTCGCCGCTGCCGAGCTTCTCGGCCTGCTGGCGTTCGTCGTGGCGATGATCCTGATCTTCGTCGCCTGATCGACCGACTATCCGTCGCCGGCCGGGTTTCGCCCGGCCGGCACGCTTTCTTCCGCCTGAATCCGGCGCCTGACTTCCGGGACGTGCTTCGATGCCCCAGATAGCCCAGCTCGCAGAAACCTTCTCCAGCCAGATCTTCTGGCTGCTGGTGTTCTTCGGGATCGTGTTCTTCGTCATCGGCCGGGGCATGGTCCCCAAGGTGATGGGGACCGTGGCCCAGCGCGACAGCCAGATCGGCAGCGATCTCGCCGCCGCCGAGGCCGCGCGTGCGCAGGCGGACGAGGAAGAAGAAGCCTGGCGCAAGCGCGAGAACGAAAATCGCGCCGCCGCCCAGGCGCTCGTTGCCAAGGCGAAGGCCGATGCCGCCGCCAGCAGCGAGAAGAAGCTAGCGGCCGCGCAGAAGCGGCTCGACAAGAAGCTCGCCGATGCGGAAGCCGCGGTCACCGCCGCGCGCACGTCCGCGCTGGCCGAGGTCGAAGGCGTGGCGGCCGAAGCCGCGCAGGACATCGTCCAGCGGCTCGCCGGCGTCAGCATTACCGCGGCGAGCGCGAAGAAGGCCGTCAAGGAGGCCATGAATCATGGCTAACACACCTGAAGTCTTCGCCACCGACGCTGCCCAGACCGAGGCAGTGGTCGAGCACGGCTTGGTAGAGCACGTAGAGCCCGAGCTGTTCGGCCTGGCCCCGTTCCAGGTGGTCGCCGTGGCGATGACGGTGCTGATCCTGATCGCGGTCTGGAAGAAGGTCCCCGGCATGATCGTCGGCGGGCTCGACAACAAGATCGCGGCGATCAAGCGCCAGCTCGACGAAGCCAAGGCGCTGCGCGCCGAGGCCGAGGCTCTGCGCGACGAATATCGCCGCAAGGTCGCCGGCGCCGAGAAGGATGCGGAGGCCATGCTCGCCAACGCCCAGCGCGAGGCGGATGCCATCGTCGCCAAGGCCGAGGACGACAGCAAGGCGATGGTCGAGCGCCGCAAGCGCATGGCCGAAGACAAGATCGCCGCCGCCGAGCGCGAGGCGGTCGAGGACGTGCGCGCCCGCGCCGCGAGCGCCGCCGCCGCCGCCGCGGGCAAGCTGATCGCCGAGAAGCATGACGCCGATGCCGACCGCAAGCTGGCGGACGAGCTGATCGCGGGCATCTGACGCGTTCCGCTGCGGCGGAACGATCGAGAGGGGCCGTGCGCTTTCTCCTGTGAAGAGGAGAAATCGTATGGCCCTTTCCGCAATAGCGATAAATTGCACGCTCAAGTCGTCCGGCGACGAGCAGAGCTCCACCGACGTGATGATCGGCGTTCTCGCGCAGAAGTTCGCCGAGCGCGGCGTGTCGATCTCCGAGACGCTGCGGATCGCCGACTACAACGTGCTGCCCGGCGTCACGTCGGACGAGGGCGAGGGCGACGACTGGCCCGAACTGCGGGCGAAGATCCTCGCGCACGACATCCTGGTCTTCGGCGGCCCGATCTGGCTCGGCCAGATAAGTTCGCTCGCCAAGCGCGTGCTGGAGCGGATGGACGCGTTCCTCAGCGAAACCGACGACAAGGGACGGATGCCGAGCTACTCGAAAGTGGCCGTCGCCGCGATCGTCGGCAACGAGGACGGCGCGCACTGGTCGACCTCGCAACTGTTCCAGAGCCTCAACGACGTCGGCTGGACGATCCCGGCGGCCGCGGCCTGCTACTGGGTGGGCGAGGCGATGGGCTCGACCGACTTCAAGGATCTCGATCAGACGCCGGAGAAAGTTGCGGAGACCGCCAGGATGGTCGCGGCAAATGCAGCTCATCTCGCAACGCTGCTGAAGGACAAACCCTACCCCGGCTGAGCGCCTCTCCTCCCCCTCCTCTTCAGAGGAGGGGGCCGGGGGGGGTGGCGACGCGCAGCGTCGCGCCCCGCCTCAAACACCACCCCGGCTGCGACTAGGCTCGCCCCGAAACGAGTTCGGGCCTCGCCAAGTCTCGCTCCCCCTCCTCTGAAGAGGAGGGCTTTGGTGGTTCGCGCAGAGTCCGCAGAGGGCGCGGAAGAAGGTCGCCAAAAACCACCCGTCATCCCAGTGCAAGCTGGGATCGCTCACCGCACCGTCGGAGCTTGCTGCCAGCGATCCCAGCTTGCACTGGGATGATTGAAGGTTGAAAAATATCTCTCCGCGCTCTCCGCGCGAAAACGACCTTCGGCCTAGAAGTTGTCCTTTGCCGTCCTCAGCGCCGCGAAGGTCTCGTGCGGTGCGGTGCCGCCCCAGCGGCCGCGCAGGGCTTCGGTGTCGGCCCGCAGGAAGGGATTGGTCGCGAGTTCGCGGGACAGCGGCATCGGCACCGTCGGTTCGCCCCGGGCGCGGCGCTCGTCGATCTCGCGGGCGTAGAGGTGCAGTTCGGCGTTGTCCGGGTCGGCGTGGAGCGCGAAGCGGGCGTTGGCCTGGGTGTATTCGTGCGCGCAGTAGAGCGTGGTCTCGCGCGGCAGGGCCTTGATTCGCTCGAGGCTGGCCCAGAACTGCTCGGGCGTCCCCTCGAACATCCGGCCGCAGCCGAGCGCGAAGACGCTGTCGCCGACGAAGGCGATCCCGGCTTCGGGCAAGTGGTAGGCGATATGCCCCTCGGTATGCCCGCCGACGTCGATCACCTGCGCCTCGAACCGGCCGAGCGCCACGGTGTCGCCGCCTGCGACCGCGCGGTCGACGGCCGCGATCTTCTCGACCTCCTTCGGGCCGGTCACCGCGGCGCCGACCGCCTCCACGATCGCCTTGTTTCCGCCGGCGTGGTCGGGATGCCAGTGGGTGTTCCAGATCTGGGTGATCCGCCAGCCCTTCGCTTCGGCCTGCCGCAGGTATTCGGCGCCGTCGGGCGTGTCGATCGCGGCGGTCTCGCCGCTTTCGGGGTCATGGAGCAGGTAGCCGTAGTTGTCGCCGAGGCAGGGGAACTGATGGACTTCAAGCATGCTCGGTCCCCGGCAGGTTGAGCTGCCAGCTCACCCCGAACCGGTCCGCGATCCAGGTGAAGAGGCGGCTGAACCCGTAGTCGTCGAGCGGCATCATCACCGCGCCCCCGTCGCCGAGCGCCTCCGCCATGGCGCGGAGCTGTGCCTCGTCGTCGCAGTCGACGAAGATCGAGGTCGACGGGGTGAAGGTGAAATCGTGCATCGGCGGGCTGTCATAGAGCTGCCAGACCGTGCCGCCGATCCTGACCATGGCGCTCTCGATCTGCCCGGCCATTTCGCCCTCGGCGTATTCTTCCACCGAGACGATCTCGAAACCGGGGACGGCGCGCTGCCACAGGTCGAGCGCCTGCCGCGCCTGGCCCTGGAACATGAGGAACGGTCTTGCCTGCATGGCGCGCAGTCTACGCGCCGGGGCGGATATAGGAAAGGCCCGCCTGCCGGGTGGGCAAGCGGGCCTTCCTGTTCGTACGAGCCCCCGCGAAGGCGGGGGTCTCATGCCGCCTGAGGTCCCCGCCTGCCCTTTGGGCAGTTTACCCTGAGCGGCTGGCTTGCCAGCCAGCCGAAGGGCGGGGACACCGGCGTCAGTCCTTCTTCTTCAGCGCTTCGCCGAGGATGTCGCCGAGCGAGGCGCCCGAGTCGGACGAACCGAACTGCGCGACGGCTTCCTTCTCTTCGGCGATCTGACGCGCCTTGATCGAGAAGTTGGGCTTCTTCGAGCGGTCGAAGCCGATGACCATGGCATCGATCTTCTGGCCGACCTGGAAGCGGTCGGGGCGCTGCTCGTCGCGGTCGCGGCCGAGATCCGAGCGCTTGATGAAACCGGTCGCGCCGTCTTCGCCGACCTGCACCTCGAGGCCGCCGTCGCGGACTTCGAGCACGCTGACGGTGACGACTTCGTTCTTGCGCAGCGAGCCCGAAGCGCCCGCCTCGCTCGGCGCGCCCTTCTCGAGCTGCTTCATGCCGAGGCTGATGCGCTCCTTGTCGGTGTCGACGTCGAGCACGATCGCCTCGACCTGCTCACCCTTGCGGTGCAGCGCCAGCGCGTCCTCGCCCGAGATGCCCCAGGCGATGTCGGACATGTGGACCATGCCGTCGACGTCGCCGTCGAGGCCCACGAACAGGCCGAACTCGGTGGCGTTCTTGACTTCGCCCGACACCTTCGAACCGATCGGGTGCTTCTCGGCGAACTCTTCCCACGGGTTGCGCTGGGCCTGCTTGAGACCGAGCGAGATGCGGCGCTTCTCGCTGTCGACCTCGAGCACCATGACTTCGACTTCCTGCGAGGTCGAGACGATCTTGCCCGGGTGCACGTTCTTCTTGGTCCAGCTCATCTCGGAGACGTGGACCAGGCCTTCGATGCCCGGCTCCAGCTCCACGAAGGCGCCGTATTCGGTGATGTTGGTGACGGTGCCCGTCAGCTTCGCGCCGACCGGGTACTTCGCACCGACGCCATCCCACGGATCGCTCTCGAGCTGCTTCATGCCGAGGCTGATGCGCTGCGTCTCTTCGTTGATGCGGATGATCTGCACGGTGACGGTGTCGCCGATGTTGATCACCTCGCTCGGGTGGTTGACGCGCTTGTAGCTCATGTCGGTGACATGGAGCAGCCCGTCGATTCCGCCGAGGTCGACGAAGGCGCCGTAGTCGGTGATGTTCTTGACGACACCCTCGATCACCTGGCCTTCGGAGAGCTTGTCGATCAGCTCGCTGCGCTGTTCGGCGCGGGTTTCCTCGAGCACCGCGCGGCGGCTGACGACGATGTTGCCGCGGCGGCGATCCATCTTCAGGATCTGGAACGGCTGCGGCATGTCCATCAGCGGGGTCACGTCGCGGACCGGGCGGATGTCGACCTGGCTGCCGGGCAGGAAGGCCACGGCGCCATCGAGGTCGACGGTGAAGCCGCCCTTGACGCGGCCGAAGATGCGGCCCTCGACGCGCTTGCCTTCGCCGAACTCGCTTTCCAGCTTGTCCCACGCGGCTTCGCGGCGGGCGCGGTCGCGGCTGAGCATGGCTTCGCCGTCGGCGTTCTCGACGCGGTCGACGAAGACTTCGACTTCGCTCCCGACCTGCAGGCCGTGCTCGTCGTCGACGCGCATGAATTCCTTGAGGTTGACGCGGCCTTCGCTCTTCAGGCCGACGTCGATCACGGCCATGCCGTTCTCGATCGCGGTGACGGTGCCCTTGACGACGCGGCCTTCGAAGCCTTCTTCGCCGGCGCCGCCGAGCTGTTCGTTGAGCAGCGCCTCGAAATCGGCGCGCGTGGGGTTGGCGGAAGTTGCCATTGGTGGATGTTCCTACTTCACGTTTTTTCCGGCCAAGCGGTTGGGTCCGCTGGTCTTCTGGCCAGACTCTCCGCGAGGCCGAATGCCGTGGCGGAGGTTCTCCGGGTGCGTGGGAGAGGGAGGGGCGGGAAAAGCAGGCCGGGGCGGACGAACCGCCCGAACGCGACCGGCAATGCCAAAAGGAAGCCTGCCTCCGACCGGACCCATGCGTCCGTCGAACGGGCGCGCGCCTAGGGGAAAGCGGCCGCAAAAGCAAGCGAAACCGCGCTGCTGGGTTGACGCTCCGCGGAGTTTTAGCACGGTGTCACCTTGGGCTGCTCGCCCTCGGCGAAGAGGCTTTTTCGGGTGGCCCGTGTGTGGACTTCGGGAGCGGAAAAGCCACACTCGCCGCCGGGTGTCACCTTGCGCGGCGGGCAGGGCGGGAGGAGGCCGAGTCGCGGTGCGCATGATCGGGGTGCTGGCACAGCGGAGGGCGTGTAGGAAAATGGTTTCTTGCCTGGCGGTCGGAGAGGATTTCAGCCGCGGAGCGCGGTGAATGCTTCTCTGCGGTCTTCGCGGGCTCTGCGTGGGGAAAGCGGCCGAGCTGGGGGGCGTGAGAACGAAAGGACGCTTGCACTACCCCTTGTCATTCCCGCGAAAGCGGGAATCCATTGTCGGACGATGGCCCATGGATCCCCGCTTCCGCGGGGATGACAAAGAGGTGAGGCGAGAGCTGGGCTCTTTCCGGCTCCGTCTGATCGCTAGTACGCTTGCCGTACCCTCTCGACCGCCTCGATCGCGGCGGCGATGGCCTCGTCGCGGCCCAAGGTGGAGGTATCCAGCATCACCGCGTCCGGCGCCGCGCGCAGGGGGGCGTCCTTGCGCTGGGTGTCGCGGGCGTCGCGGCGGCGGAGGTCTTCGGCGATGGCGTCGAGCGAGGCGGGGATGCCGCGGTCGTGCATTTCCTTCCAGCGGCGGTGCGCGCGGGCCTCGACGCTGGCGGTGACGAACAGCTTCACCTGCGCCTCGGGTGCGATGACGGTGCCGATGTCGCGCCCGTCGAGCACCGCGCCGCCCGGCTGGGTGGCGAACGTCCGCTGGCGCTCGAACAGGGCCTGGCGCACGGTGGGGTGGATCGAGACACGGCTGGCGAGCCCGCCGGTTGCCTCGCTGCGCAAGTGCGGATCGGCGAGCAGGGCTTCGGGGAAGCTGGTGGCTGCCAGCGCATCGACGGGGTCGTCCGGGTTGCCGCCGTCGAGGAACACCTGCCGCCCGACCGCGCGGTAGAGCAGGCCGGTGTCGAGATGCGGCAGCCGGTAGCGCGCGGCCAGCGCGCGGGCGATCGTGCCCTTGCCGCTGGCGGTGGGGCCGTCGACGGCGATGATCACCGCTCTCCCCTCCCGCTTGCGGGAGGGGCCGGGGGAGGGCTTGCCGCGGAGGAGAGCGAGGGGGACTTGCGTTCCCGCGCCGCCTTGACCAGGCCGTAGATCGCGATCGAGGCCCAGAAGCCTTCGAGCACCAGGCTTGGCCAATTGGTGTGGACGAGCAGCGACACTGTCAGCAGCGCGGCGCCGAGCAGGTTGGTGCCGTGGAGGAGGAACGGGTTCGGGGCCGGATTCCAGGTTAGGTAGGCGTAGGCGGCGATGATGCAGAACATGCCGCCGAAGCCGACCATCGCGGCCGTGTCGAGGCCTGTCACTCTCCCCCTCCCGCTTGCGGGAGGGGGCTGGGGGGTGGGTGAGGAGCATCGGTCGACAGGCCCTCCCCCGGCCCCTCCCGCAAGCGGGAGGGGGGATTTGTTGCGCCTGACAGCAGGCCCTCGAAATCGGGAAAGCTCGTGCCGATCGGGCGGGTGTCGTCGATGTCCACGCCGGCGCGGCTGGTGAGGCCGGCGACGGCCATGCTCATTGCGATGCGGTGGTCGAGGTGAGTGACGATCGCCACGTCGCCGCCGGTGCCAGGCAGGGGATCGCCGCCGCTGCCATCGACGATCAGGCCATCCTCGGTCTCTTCGACTCGCGCGCCGGCGGCGGTGAGCGCGGCGGCCATGGCTGCGATGCGGTCGCTTTCCTTGACGCGTAGTTCCTCCAGCCCGCGGGTCACCGTGCGGCCCTGCGCGAGGGCGGCGGCGACGAACAGGACGGGGAACTCGTCGATCATGCTCGGCGCCACGGCCGGGTCGACCTCGATCCCGGTGAGGGCTGCGTGGCGCACGCGCAGGTCTGCGACCGGCTCGCCGCCGACTTCGCGCGCGTCCAGTTCCTCGATGCTCGCGCCCATCTGGCGCAGCACCTCGACCAACCCCGCGCGGGTCGGGTTGAGGCCGACGTTCTCGATCACGAGGTCGCTTCCTTCGACGAGGCTGGCGGCGACGAGGAAGAATGCCGCGGACGAGGGATCGCCCGGCACCTCGATCGTCTGCGGACGCAGTTCGGCCTCGCCATGGATACGGATGACCCGCTCGCCGACCAGTTCATCGACCTCCAGTTCGGCGCCGAAGCCGCGCAGCATGCGTTCGGAGTGGTCGCGCGTCGGCACCGGCTCGATCACCGTGGTCACGCCCGGCGTGTTGAGCCCGGCAAGCAGCACCGCGCTCTTCACTTGTGCACTGGCGACGGGCAGGCGGTATTCGATCGGCACCGCCGGGCACAGCCCCTCCATCATCAGCGGCAGCGTGCCGCCGGGGGACGGGGTGAAGCTCGCGCCCATCCGGCTCAGCGGCTCGATCACGCGGCCCATCGGGCGCTTCGACAGGCTGGCGTCGCCGGTGAAGGCCGCGGTGATCCCGTGGCTGGCGACGAGGCCCATGAGGAGGCGGGTCGAGGTGCCCGAGTTGCCCATCTCGAGCGCCTGACCGGGCTGGAGCAAACCGCCGACGCCGACGCCGTGAATCGACCAGGTGCCGGCGTCGTCACGTTCGATGGTCGCGCCCATCGCACGCATCGCGGCGGCGGTGGCGAGCACGTCCTCGCCTTCCAGCAATCCGCTCGCCCGCGTCTCGCCCACGGCCAGCGCGCCGAGCATCAGCGCGCGGTGGCTGATCGATTTGTCGCCGGGCACGCGAATCCGTCCGCGCAAGGGGCCGGACGGCAGAAAGCGGCGGGGGCGGGGCATGTCGTTCAAGGAAGGGGTCCTTCACCGGGAGGGGGCGGATCGGCCGCGGCTTTTGACAGCGGCATTGCCCTATGGCAAGGCGCGCGCCGCCTGCGGTGCGCTCTTGATTCCGGGGGCGAGCACACCCATCACGTTCTCACGAGTTTTCAACCCTGCCGGGGCGGCGGGGAATGTAAGGATTGACAATGGCCAAGCCAGAATGGGGCACCAAGCGTTCCTGCCCCAAATGCGGTGAACGCTTCTACGATCTCGGCAAGGATGAGCCGGTCGCCTGCATCGAATGCGGCGAGGAATGGTATCCCGAGCCGGTGCTGAAGTCGAAGCAGCCGATTCCGTTCGAGGAAGAAGAGAAGAAGGACAAGGAAGCCGACAGCGACCTTGCCGACGACGATCTGGAAGACATCGACGTCGACGACGACGACGATTCGCCGGACAACGAGGTCGATCTCGGCGGCGACGACGATCTCGGCGTCTCGAAGGGCAAGGGCGACGACGAGGAAGAAGATACCTGAAATCCGCTCTTGCAATGCCGGGCCGCCCTGAATAAAGGGCGGCCCTCCCGCTCACCGGCGGGTCTGGCGCATCTCCCGGGATGCGCCGCAAATGGATGGCACGGGGCCTTAGCTCAGCTGGGAGAGCGCCTGCATGGCATGCAGGAGGTCAGCGGTTCGATCCCGCTAGGCTCCACCATCCTCCGGATATGCCGATATCCGGCCATTGACGGGCTGCAAACGGCAGCTTTCTGCGCTTCCGGTGCTCACGACCTGAAGGTCGCTGCGCTCCGGTTCTCGAAAGCCACCGTTTTCGCCTCGCCACTGACCGGATCTCGACATACCCGGATTGAGTTTGGGTTTCATAGGGGTTCGCCCCACGCTGGCCGACGAGGTTTCGTCCGCCGGCGTTTTTCGCGTTTCGGGAGCTTCCCAGAAAAAGTGGGCACCACTTTTTCGGTTCGGGAAGCGACCAGATAAGCATGGTCCTTGCGGCCTGAGTTTGGAGTAGGCGATGTTCGACAATCTGTCCGACCGGCTCGGCAATGTGTTCGACCGCCTGCGCGGGCGCGGGGCGCTGAGCGAGCAGGACGTGCGCGAGGCGATGCGCGAGGTGCGCGTCGCGTTGCTCGAGGCGGACGTCGCGCTGCCGGTGGTGCGCCGGTTCATCGATGCCGTGACCGAGAAGGCGATCGGCGCCGAGGTTCTGCGGTCGGTCACGCCGGGCCAGCAGGTCGTCAAGATCGTCAACGACGAGCTGGTCGAGATGCTGGGCGGGGAAGCGGTCGAGGGGCTGAACCTCGACGCCAAGCCGCCGGTCGTCATCATGATGGTCGGCCTCCAGGGCTCGGGCAAGACGACCACCACCGCCAAGCTCGGCAAGTTCCTGAAGGAGCGCCACGGCAAGAAGGCGCTGATGGCCTCGCTCGACGTCAACCGTCCGGCCGCGCAGGAGCAGCTCGCGGTGCTGGGCGAGCAGGTCAGCGTCGCGACCCTGCCGATCGTTGCCGGCCAGCAGCCGGTCGACATCGCGCGGCGGGCGATGGAAGCCGCGCGGCTCCAGTCGGCCGACGTGCTGCTGCTCGACACCGCCGGCCGCCTGCACGTCGACGAGGCGCTGATGGCGGAGATGAAGGCGGTCGCCGGCATCTCCTCGCCGAACGAAGTGCTGCTGGTGGTCGATTCGCTGACCGGCCAGGACGCGGTCAACGTCGCCAAGAGCTTCACTGAGGAAGTGCCGCTGACCGGCGTGGTGCTGACCCGGATGGACGGCGATGCGCGCGGCGGTGCGGCGCTGTCGATGCGGCACGTCACCGGCAAGCCGATCAAGTTCGCCGGCACGGGTGAAAAGCTCGATGCGCTGGAGGCCTTCGATCCCAAGCGCGTCGCCGGCCGCATCCTCGGCATGGGCGACGTCGTCAGCCTGGTCGAGAAGGCCGCGGCGACGATCAAGGAAGAAGACGCCGAAGCGCTCGCCAAGCGCATGGCGAAGGGTCAGTTCGACCTCAACGACCTGCGCACGCAGCTCCGCCAGATGCAGAGCATGGGCGGGCTGGGCATGCTCGCCGGGATGCTGCCGGGCATGAAGAAGGCCAAGGCTGCGCTGTCGCAGTCGGGCGTGGACGACAAGGTGCTGGTCCACATGGATGCGATCATCGGCTCGATGACGCCCAAGGAACGCGCCAATCCTGCGCTGCTCAACGCCAAGCGCAAGCGTCGCATCGCGGCCGGCGCGGGGCGCGAGGTGCAGGACGTGAACAAGCTGCTCAAGATGCACCAGGAAATGAGCCGCGCGATGAAGCAGATCAAGAAGATGGGCGGCCTCAAGGGCCTCGGCGCGCTGTTCGACGGCGGGGGCATGGGCGCCGCGATGCCGGGTCTTGGTGGACCGGGGGGCAGCATGCCGCCGGGGCTCCCGGGCCTGCCTGGTTCGAAGAAGTAAGCGTAATACCAAACATTTAACATTGGAAGGTAATCTACAATGGCAATTGCACTCCGTCTCTCGCGCGGTGGCGCGAAGAAGCGCCCCTACTACCGCATCGTCGTGGCCGACAGCCGCAAGCCGCGCGACGGCCGCTATCTCGAGCAGATCGGGACCTACAACCCGCTGCTCGCCAAGGACGACGAGAAGCGCGTCCAGCTGAACGAGGACCGCGCCCGCTACTGGCTCGGCGTCGGCGCGCAGCCGAGCGACCGCGTCGCCCGCTTCCTCGACGCCGCCGGCATCCGCGAGCGTGCCGCGCGCAACAACCCGAACAAGGCCGAGCCGGGCGACAAGGCCAAGGAACGCGCCGAGGAGAAGGCCGCCAAGGTCGCCGAAGCCGAGGAAGCCAAGAAGGCCGCCGAGGAAGAAGCGAACGCGCCGGCTCCCGCTGAGGAAGCGACCGCTGAAGCTCCGGCGCCGACCACCGACGAACCGGCTGAAGGCAGCGAGACCCCGGCGACCGGCGACGAGGCCGCGGTCGAGTCGACCTCGGACGAGCCGGCCGAGGGCGCCGAAGACAAGGCCGAGGGCTGATGAAAACTCCCTCTCCCCTTCAGGGGAGAGGGTCGGGGAGCGGGGGACGCGCGCCAC
>NZ_JAEVFE010000008.1 GCF_016803135.1 Altererythrobacter sp. C41 | reverse complement strand
AAAAGCAATGGCCTGCTCCGCTACGCCCTACGGGCTCCGCTGCGCAGCCCATTGCTTCAACCGCGCTCATGCGCAAAACAACCGCCCGGCTCTAATCCCAGCTGGAGGAAAGCTGGGGGTCACGTCATGTACGGTCGCTTTCGAGGAGGATTGAGCAGCAGCGCTACATCCGGTTTCCCAAACCCGGTCGGTCGGCCCACCCCGATAGCTTGCTGAACGAAAGGAAGGTCTCAAGGAGCCGTTTCGAGCCGCCGAATGGCCGCTATGTCGCCGGAAGCTGCCAAACAGCGCAAGCCATGTCCGCATGTGAGGGGCGGTAGCCACATTCGCCATTTGCCCCTTGCGTTATTTATCGCACACTACGTGCCGTGACAGACGCCGATTTCATCCTTGCACCCATAAGATTGTTCGCCAGCAATCGCCTTTTGTCGGCAATGCATGCCGACAGATTACCGTCCGGAGCTGAACTTATCACCGATCTCGACCGGGCCATGCTGCTGGCAAATGCGCAGGACGTTCCGGGCGGCTACCTGATCTGGAGCGATGTCGTCAGTGATGCGGTATCGGATTTTTATTCCACGCCTGATGCGCGTGAGGCGCGCGCCCTCATCGAAACGCAAGCCGAGGGGAGCTGGAAAACCCGCGGAGAGTTCGAGCGGGCGCTCAAGATCAAACGTATCCGCAAGACCATCACGCCCTTCGAGGAATTCTGGCTCACGGTCGCCTATGATCTGTTGGAGATGCTGAAAACCGTTTCGCTTGGCCGTCACGTCATGGGCCGTAACAACGCCCTTCCGCTGGAAGCTGCCTACGCTGTGCTCGACGCCGGCTTCTACCCGTGCGGATGGCATCGCGACGAAAGGATCTGCGTGTTCGATCCGCGCGGGCTGGAGGGTTTCAGGCCAGTCTGGTGAACGCGTTGATCGCTTTACTTATCGGACACCGACATTTGCAATGAATGAAATGGCAGTTTTCGACGAGGACTCGGTGAACAACCGCTACGTCGGCGATGAGTGTATCTCGCCGCAGGAAGCTTCTCAGACTGTTCGCGAGAACCTAGAATGATTGCATGAGCGAACTGAAGTCCGGCCTTCCGATCATCTTGTTCGAAACCAGCGCCCAATTCGTCGAGTGGTTGTCTCGTCAGAGACCGGACGCCGAGGGCGCATGGCTCCGGTTTGCCAAACAGGGCTCGGGGCTTGTCACCCTGACCAAGGCAGAGGCGATCGATGCAGCGATCTGTCACGGCTGGATCGATGGACAACTGGATAAGTATGACGAGCAGAGCTGGCTAATCCGTTTCACGCCGCGCAAGCCTCGCAGCAAATGGTCTCAGGTGAACCGCGGACGCGCGCTCAAGCTCATCGCTGACAGACGCATGGCGGCACGCGGGATGGAAGAAGTCGAAGCGGCAAAGGCAGATGGCCGCTGGGATACCGCCTATGCGTCTGCCAGCAAAGCTGAGGTGCCGCCGGACTTACAAGAGGCGCTCGACGCCAACGCGAAAGCTGCTGCGTTTTTTGCAACGCTTACGGGCGCCAATCGCTACGCCATTCTCTACCGGATCGGCGCGGTCAAACTGGCACAAACGCGTAGGCGCAAAATTGCAGAATTTGTCGCGATGCTAGAACGCGGTGAGACTCTTCATGGATAGTTGATGTCGAGCACAGCTTATCCCTCCGGAACTTAGCGCTGATCAGGCTTGCAGGTGATCGATTATCGATGACGGAGCGGCATTTGACATCGCCGCGCTGTATCCGGTCGCAGGCCTCGTCGATTGATTAGATTGCGATCAATTCGATATTCGCAACGATGCCTTTTCAGCCGAACGGGCGCTATGCTCATAAGTCCGGATCGGTGAGCTGCCTGTTTGGTACATTACCCGCAATTTCCTCAAGTTCCCTTTCGATTTCTTCGTCGTCCTTCTGAATACCGGCACGCGCGAACATCTCCTTCACGACGGCAACGGCTTGTGGCGAGTTTATCGAGACCGGGGCCGAGGCACCTACATTGATCTTCGCGGCGGACTCCCCAACGGCTTTGAACATCGCTTCGATTTGATTGCCGGTGAGACGACCATCCGATGTTTCTCCAGTGCGATTCAGAGAAATCTGACAGAGGTAAAAGTACGCAATATTCGCATAAGAGGTTTGGACGCTGCTGACGTTCAGCGCCGCGACTGCCTCTGCGTACTCGGCAGCGGCACGAGCGTCGATGGTCTTGGCCTTGTCTGCAACCTGCGCCCCGAGCGCCGCTGTTCGTGCTGTGGCCGTGAGAGCGCCTTGCGCACAGATGCCGTGTTCCGTCCCGATGCCCGCGCTGTAGTCCGAGTTCCAAACGAAGACTCTGTTCGTGTTCCCGCCGTGCACGTACGAATCCGACGTAAGGTGTTGCCAAGCACACCCTGACAGGCCGATCGCCAGCACAGGCGAGCAAATAGCTGCAGCTATTCTCATAGTGCCCCCCGCCTTTCCTCTCACGATAGAGGAATGTGATTCTAGAATTAGGTTTCTTTAGAGGGGGTAATCAACGAAAACGATCCTGAATTATTTTAGGCTTCGCCAGGGTTGGCCAGGCTGTTCATAACCGACCTCCAGCCGATCTCTCGGAAAGTTGCTCGGGTCGATGCAGGCATCTCAAGAATGGCCAGCGCCCGGCTGTTCTACATCGGTCGCGTGGCGAAGCTGCCCTAGTCGTTCAAGGCAGACGATGATCCGCAAATCTACGCGAGGCGTAATGCCGGCGTGATGCTGATGGCGTTCGGTCTGGCGTTAGCGGTGATATTCACCACCTTTCACTACGCCTGAAGCTGCCCGCGTTCCGCCGCCTGGGCAGCGGTATCGCGGCTGTCACTCAGTCTCCGGGCGCAGGAACTGCACATGGAACCGCACGGCGCCGAGCGGCTCGACGCGATGAAGGATGGTCGGCTCGACCACGCCCGGTCCGCTTTGCGGAGTCAGGACGCGCTCTTCAGCCGGGCGGCGGGGGTCAGTCACGACATAGCGCATTCGGCCCTCCTCGACGTGGATCAGGCCCCAGACGCCGTCCTTGGTCGAGTGATCGTTCGTCAGAGCCGCGGGCACGGTGTCCTCGGTGAAGGTCGCGGTTCGCTTGTACGGCTCGAGCCCGTCGGGGAGGAGCACGCTCACGCTCCTTGCCCCTTGGCGCGGTAGAACTGCACCCCGAGTTGGAGACTTTCGGCGATCCGGCGAGCCTTGTCCTGGAAAGCGGCGGCGGCCGCGCGCGACAGGAGTTCGTCGGTGGTTTCGCGCCAAAGGCCGAGCCAGCGATCGAACGCCGCGCTGGTCATTGCCGTTTCGTGACGAACGTGCGCCCGCATCGGGTGTCCCTTGTAACGTCCGCTCGAGAGCATGATGGAGGACCAGAAGGCCTCCAGCTTGTCCAGATGGGCGGGCCAGTCGTCGATCGCGCCGTTGAAGATCGGCCCGAGCAGCGCATCGCGGCGAACACGATCGTAGAATGCGGGGACCAGGCGGCTGATGTCGTCTTCGGTAACGAGAGAATCGGTCATTTCATGCAGCCTCACGACGATCCAGCTTTCCGCGCAAGGCATGCGAAAGCTCTTCACCCAGCAGGGGCTTTTCTATGACGGCGGCCCCGGCGGCCGCCGCGCGAAGGCGGAAGGCTGAGGTCGGATTGGTGACCAGGAGGACCGCCGGTGCAGTGCAGCCGTCTTGCCGCAATCCCGCGAGGAAGGCGGCACCGTCGCCACGATAGTTCTGGTCCACCACCAGGCAACCGGCGGAGAGGATATCATCCTTCGCGGCGGCGCCCTCCGCGACCTCGAAACCGTCGAGCGCGAGCGCGAACTCAAGTGAGGACAGGACCGGCTGGTCGCCGACGAACAGCAGGATCGAAGATTGCTTGTTCATGTCCCGTCCCCTGCCGGCAGCGACGTGCAATCAGGCCGCCCGCTTCCAGTTCGGCTGAAGCTCGACGTGCGGCGGGCATTCGGCCACCGCGCCGACCGGCAGTCCGGAAAGCTCGTTGGCGAAGCCATGGTTGACGTCGCGGTGATGCGCCTCGTCGGCGCGGACCACGAGCACCACGTCCCGCAGCGTCGCGTCCTCGGCCAGTCCCCAGTACCGCTTGGCGATCTCCGGCGCCGGAACGTTCTCGCTGCGCCCCTCGTCGATCTCGGCAAGATAATGCGTGTAGCTGATCACCGCCTCTTCTTCGAAGTAACCGACGACGCGGTGCGCGGTCTTCGCGCTACTCAGATAGAGAGCGAAGAAGAACAGGTAGAACACCCACTGCACGCCGATGATCACCGCCCGCTCGAACAGAGTCGGCTTGGAGACTTCGATGAAAGTCATCAGATGCATGCGCTCGTTCTCGGCTTCGTCCATGAGCGTCTTGATCCAGCCCTGATCGTCGCACATGCGGCGCAGGCAGGCGAGATGGTTGATGGTCGCACCGACCATGCCGGGTACGGCAGCCACGGTCTCGAGCACGACGGCGCGGTGGCCGTAGCGCTCGGCAAAGAAGGTGTCGGCGCACCAGCGCAGCGCCTTGGTGAAACCGAAGGCGATCCGGTCGGAGAACCCGCGGGGCTTGTGGTGGACACCGAGATCGATGAAGGGTGCGGTCATTGAAATTTCTCCACTTGGCGGCGCGAGAGAACCGGAGCGCCTGGCCATTCACGGCATCTACGGCGGCGGCGGGAGGCATGAAATTTGGATGATGTCCCTACCCCCAGGTCCCTAAGGGCTTTCCCGGAGGTCGCGCGGGCGACGTTCACCAGTCGCTTCCTGCCGCGCCTGGCGGTTCCAACCGCTTTGATGCTGGCCTTGCTCGCCCTCGCTGCCGGCGCCGCAGTCCGCGTGCTGTTCGACGAGGAGCTGGGACAGCGGGCGACCTTCATCTTCTTCGTCCCCGGCGTGGTGGTCGCCAGCGCCCTTTCGGGTTTGCGGGCGGGCGCATTGGCCGCTCTGGCCGGCGCGGCCGCAGGCCTATGGTGCGACCGGCTGACGGGGCCGCTCGAAAGCGGCAGCATGATCGCCGGCGGCGCGTTCGTGCTCTTCGGCCTCGCCATCGCGGTTGGCGGCGAATGGTTTCAGCGCGCACGTGTCGAGACCGAAGCAGCCGCGGCCGGCCTGGCCCGCCGCGAGGCGCACCTGCGCTCGATCCTCGAAACGGTACCCGACGCGATGGTGGTCATCGACGAAGAAGGCCGGATCCGAGACTTCAGCCACGCCGCCGAGCGTATGTTCGGGTGGACCGCTGCCGATGTGGCCAGTCGCAACGTCCGGCTGCTGATGCCGGAGCCATACCGCAGCGCGCACGACGGCTATCTGGAGCGGTATTACCGCACCGGCGAGCAGCGGATCATCGGCAAGGGGAGAGTCGTCGTGGGAGAGCGCAAGGATGGTTCGACCTTCCCGCTGGAGCTGGCCGTGGGCGAAATGAGAGCGGAAGGGCAGCGCTTCTTCACCGGTTTCATCCGCGATCTGACCGAGCGGCAACAGGCAGAAGCTCGCCTACAGGAATTGCAGAACGAACTGATCCAGGTGTCCCGCTTGACGGCGCTGGGCGAAATGGCCTCGGCCCTCGCGCACGAACTCAACCAGCCCCTCTCGGCGATTGCCAACTATCTCAAGGGCAGCCGCACGCTGCTAGCGCGGGACGAAGTGCCGCATGCGCGGGTGGCAGATGCGGTTGACCGGGCCGCCAACGAGGCGCTTCGGGCCGGCGACATCATTCGGCGCCTGCGGGATTTTCTGGCGCGCGGCGAAACCGAGCGCACGCTTGAGAGCCTGCCGAAGCTGGTCGAGGAAGCAAGCGCATTGGCGCTCGTCGGAGCGAAGGAATACGGCATCCGCGTCCAATACGCCTTCAGCCCCGACGTGGATCTGGTGCTGGCGGACAAGGTTCAGGTCCAGCAAGTGGTGCTGAACCTCGTGCGCAACGCGGTCGACGCGCTGTCCGACACCAAGCCCGGGCCGCGCGAGTTGACCGTAGCGATCGAGCCGGTGGACGATGGCCTGGCGCAGGTGACCGTCGCCGACAACGGACCCGGTATCGATCCCGAAGTCGCAGAGCGGTTGTTCCAGCCCTTCATTACCACCAAGCGCACCGGTATGGGGGTCGGCCTGTCGATCTCGCGCACGATCATCGAAGCGCACGGCGGGCGGATTTGGGCCCGGCCCCGCGACGGCGGCGGTGCGCTGTTCGGCTTTACTCTGGAGCGGATCGGCAAGGAGGAATGCTACGATGGCGAGTGAGCCGATCGTCTATGTGATCGACGATGACGAAAGTGCCCGCGATTCGCTGGAGTTTTTGCTCGACGTTTCCGGAATCAGAGTGCGTTCGTTTTCCTCCGCCGACGCCTTTCTCAAGTCCTCTCCGCCGCTGGCCGGCGCATGCATCGTCACCGACGTACGCATGCCCGGGCGGAGCGGGGTCGAACTGGTGCAGGAGCTGAGGGAGCGCGGCGTCTCCGTTCCGGTGATCGTCATCACCGGCCACGCCGACGTGCCGCTTGCGATCCAGGCGATGAAAGCGGGGGTCGCGGATTTTATAGAGAAGCCGTTCGACGACGCGGTAATGCTGACGGCAATCCGAAGTGCTTTGGCCCAGCAAGCCGGTGAGGACCACGCGCAAGCGGAACGGCAGCAGATCCTGGATCGCATGGCCACCCTGTCCCCGCGCGAGCGCGAGGTCATGGACGGCCTCGTCGCCGGCCAGGCGAACAAGGCGATTGCGTTCGATCTCGATATCAGCGCGCGCACCGTCGAAGTCTACCGCGCCAACGTCATGATGAAGATGCAGGCCCGGACTTTGTCGGACCTCGTGCGCATGGTGACCGTCGCAAGGCTGACGTGACGCGAAGTCCAGCGATCATACCATCGCCCGCTCCAGCAGAATCTCCAGATTTCCACGCACGCGCGGAAATTAATTCGCCTCTAGGTCGAAACCCAGCAGCCAAAGGCTAGCACGCGGCACTGGGCTGCGGCGGAAACGCCGATGAAAAGTGTATCCGATTTCGTTGACTGCACCGCATGGTGCGGGGCCCCCGCATCTCATTTGCACACCTATGTGGATCGATCGCTAGCCAGGCTGAATCAGAAGCACAGCTGATTAATGCATCAATGGGTTAACCGGACCTTTGTCTTCATCGGCCAAAGGGACTGCCGACTGTATCATGAGTGGGTCGATGACTGCCGCGTTCGTTCTTGCCATCAACATGTTCATCGCAGGCATCTTTGCGCTTGCGTTCGGAGTGGTGGCCGCAATGAACCGCACGGCTCAGGGACCCCGGTGGCTGGCACTCGGTTACGCGACCGGCATCGTGAGCATCCCGCTCGAGTTTATCCTGCCTTGGCAAAACGATCCTGCGCCCATCGTGACCGGGATATTCCTAGTCTATCTCCTCGCCCTCACGTTTTGCCTGATCGGGATCGCGCGCCACTATGGCACGGCACCCCCATGGCGGACGGTGGCAGCGATCTGGGCGGCGAGCGTGCTCGCCGCACCCATCATCTTCACACTGACGTACGGTTCGCCGGCACGAAGTATTCTGTATCAGGTGCCCTACTTTGCCATGCACGTGGCGGTGGGACTGGTCATCTATCGCTCGAAGCGCCGTCAGCCGCTGGACTTGCTCCTGTTCGCGCTGAACGGAGTGGCCGCCTCGCTTTATCTGCTCAAGCCTTGGATCGCGTGGACCATCGGCACCGCCACTGCGCCGCAGGGCTACATGGCGACGACATATGCGGCAGTCTCGCAAAGCATGGCGTCGGTGACGCTCGTGGCGCTCGCACTGGTCCTGCTGCTGGTGATGATGCGCGATACGACTGCAGAAATGGCGGCACGTTCGGAAACCGACGCGCTCTCGGGCGTCCTCAACCGTCGCGGCTTCGATCTGCGCTCCGAGCCAATGCTGGCACACGCGCGACGCACCAACGAGCCGCTTACGCTGGTGACGGCCGACATCGACTATTTCAAGTCGATCAACGACCGCTTTGGCCACGCTGTGGGCGATCAGGTAATCGCGCACTTTGCCGCTTTGCTCCGGCAAGCAGTTCGCGGCGAGGCGATCGTCAGCCGACTGGGCGGTGAAGAGTTTGCCGTGCTTCTTCCCGGCACAACCCTCGCCGAGGGTCGACGCATCGCTGAAGCGGCGCGTGAACGGCTCGCGGCCGAGCGCATTACGCCACTGAACGGCGACTACGCCGTAACTGCGTCATTCGGCATTGCGCAAATGACCCAGGGCGACACCTTGTACGATCTGTCGCGGCGGGCCGACGCAGCCCTATATCGCGCGAAAGCGGGCGGCCGAAATCGTGTAGATCTTAGCCTTGCAGAGGCACCTTCAGCGCCCGGCACGCCGCGGCCCGAACCGGCGGAAAGCAGCCTGGTCTCTCGTTGACTCCACTGTCCCTCGGACCGATCCGCTAGTGCGGCCGACTGGGGGATTAAAAAAGCCATCGGCGAGGTTCGTCCATGATCGGGAGCGGCAGCTCGATCTTGAGCGCTTCGATCCCTATCCAAGGCGATGGCCTACCCGCCTCAAGTCGTACGGGACCAGGTTGCCTCATTCGTATTCCGCGGAGGTTGAGGAATTCGAGCCCAGATATGCGGGAAAATCATTCATCCTCGGACATCTGTCCGGCTTGTAAGTCGACCTTCGCAGGCGCGGCGTCGGCCCGCTCGCACGCCACGTCCCCCGCCCGGTAGAGCTTTCTGCTCCCGCCGCCATCGATAGCGCGCCCAAGGTCGAGCGGGCGGCAGCTGGCGCCATCGTCGAACGACACGCCCAGGCGCTCGCCCGCATGGACCGAGATCAGGAAATACCCTCGTTCGTCGGTCGTGACGACATCGGCGCGCGTGCGCAGGATGGCATGCGCCAGCGGCCGCCCTTCGGTATCCACCAGCCGGCCGAAGACGGGATAGGACTTCGCCGCCTCGTAGCGAAGGTACGCGACATTGCCCGGGTATAGCGTGATCGCCTGGATCCGGGTGTCGATCTCGTAGGGCGGCACATTCTCCGCTGTCAGTTCGATCCGGTAGTCCTCGTACGCCGGCACCCCGACCGCCGACGTGCTGCCCGGTACGATCCGGTCGAACGGCTGGCCGTTCACCTTGATCCGGTAACCGCTGTTGGCGAGCGCTTGGTCCTTGCCCGCTCCGCCGTCGTCCACCGCGATGTCGGACAGGATGATCGCCTCACCCACTTCGGCGAGGCCGAATTTCGCACCGCCGCCACCGATCGCGAAGCCCGTCCGGCCATTGGCAAAGATCGAGTTGAAACTGTCTCCGCCTCGCTGGCGCTGGTGCTGCGCGGTAAGGTCGAGTTGACCGAGGGAGCTGCGCATGTCGGCGCTCGCGAAGGCGCGATCGGCATCGGCCTGCGTCGCCACGCCGACCTGACCGAGGACCTCCAGATTGCCAAACTCGCGCAGGTGCGAGAGCGTGGCATCGACGACGGGCGAGAGGCCTTCGCGGGCATTTCCGCGGACATCAGTCAAATACTCGCCTCCGCCGCGCACCGAAAGGCTGGTTCGCCGGTCGAGCCCGAAGAGGAAGTTGAGCGTGAAGCCGATGCGTTTCTCCCGGCTCGACGCACGTGCGTAGGCCGAAAGCAGCGGACGCCGGCCCGCGATCTGGATGGGGCGGGTATAGCGCAGGTCGATACTGTAATCGTCGATCGCCCGGCTGAACCGGGTGTACCCGGCCGACGCGCTCATCGAGCCTCCGGCAAGCGGGAACTGCACCGATCCGAACACGCTGCGCTCGGAGCGCGTGAAGGGGCGATAGTCGTCGCGGCGCTCGAGGTCGGCAAGATCGAAATCGTCCACTTCGGATTGCGAATATCGCCCGGTGAGACTGATCCGGACGGGATTCAGATCGAGCGAGCCGCTGACGAGAGCGCCATAGGACCCGTTGTCGCTTCCTGCCACCGTGGCGAACCCGCGGAGCATCCCCTGGACCGTCGAGAGGCTCGCCTCGGCGTAGTTGCCGCCGTCGATGTGAAGCGCGTTCAGATCGAACGCGGTCGTGCCGGAAATGCGCCGCCGCATTCGCGCGGCGATTACCGGACTGCTACTCACGCGCGGGAAGAAGGGCTCGCTGGTTTCGAGCGCGTCGAGGAGAATCATGTCGGGCGCGTAGAACCCGGCCCGGATGCTGAACTCGGTTTCGCCTGCGATCGGCAGTCCCGGCGCCTTGGTGAAGGAACGGACATCCTCGAACACGATCGTGCCGCCGCTGCGGGCCACGATCTCGATCGGATAGGAGCCTTCGGGAAGGCTGCTGGTGTCGATCAGCTGCGGTCCTGCCGAATAGTGACGGATCGACACGATCACGCCCTGGCGGCGGAGTTCGACGTCGGCTTCGCGTGGCAGCACGATCTGGATCGGAGTGGCGATCCCCGTCTCGTAGGCTTTGCGAGGGTAAAAGCTGGCGAACTCGGCACCGGCCACGCGAAAGGATGTGAGCAGGCGCGTGTTGAAGTCCTCGAACAGCCCCGCGCGGGCTATCCGGTTGTCCCAAACGTGCTGCGCCGCCGCTTCGAGCAGCCGTGCGCCCTCTTCGTCATCTACCACGGTCCTTGCGAGGAAAGCGGTGGCTCCGATGCTGGCGGCGGTGTCGAAGGTGGCGCCGAAGCGTACGCCGGAATCGAGCCCGCCGGATCGCGACGCCGAGAAGTTCACCGTCTGAATCAGCGAGGGCCCGGTCGAGGGCGGGCCGAGGGTGAGCGAGGCGGCGCTTTCGAGCAGCACATCGGCGGGAAGAAAGAACAGCTCAGCCGAGAAGCGTTCCGGGTTGACGATGACGCCCCGCGTGCCGGGCGCCAGAACGCCGCAATTGGTGGTCTGCCCGCCAAAGCAGCGGAAGCGTTCGTTGGCGTCGAGCGGCTGCGCGAGCAGCGCAAGCACGACCCCCCGGTCGACCTGCTCCGCCAGTGCGTCGGCTATGGCTTCCGGCTCGAGGAAACGGATCCGGCCATCGTCGAGCACGGCGCGGAACGCGCCAACGTTGCGGTCGAGGTAATAGAGATCGAAGAATGTCTCGACCGCGGAATCGACCGCGCCGAAGCCGGGAGGCGGCTCGGTCTCCAGCTGGTTGCCTTCGGCCATAGCGACGTAGGCACGTTCGTCGATCGCCGGTCCGCGATCGCTCTGCCCGGCGTATCCGGCGGGCGCATCGCTCTGCGCGTAAGCCGCCGAGGCCATCAAGGCGGCCGTGCTCACACAGCACCTCAAAAAGCCCCACGCGCGGCGGGATCCCGAATGACCGCTCACGCTGGAAGCCCTTCAGGCTGGCTCGACACTGAATTCTATCCGCTTCGCGTATTCGCCGGCCAATGCGGCGGAGAGGGTGTCCTTGGGAAAGCGGATGCTGATCGTGGCGTTGGAAACACCGCGGCAATCGTCGCGGAAGCGGGTCCGCCCCTCGAACTGGATCGGCTGCCCGGCAGGCGCGTGACGCTCGGCCGCGTCCCCTTCATCCGTGACGAACTCGACTTCGAAGCCGAGTGCATCGGTGGTCGCGGAGCGAAGCGTGAGCCGATAGCGCCCGGTGGTGCTCGCGATGCAGGCCGTGGTCCGTACGTGGATCTCACCTGCTCCGAACCAGCGATAGGGACCGGCGCGGCTTTGTGTGAGATGGATCGAGGCGGCGGGCTGAGACACCGTTTGCGCCGCTGCAGGCGCACCGTGGATCACGGGGGCAAGGCCGAGAAGGCCGGTGCACATGACGGTCGATCTGAGCATGTATTGCGGCCCTTCCCCGTTGTCCCAGTGTCCCCGCGCGCTATGGCGCAAGGGAAACGGAGGCGGGCCAGCGCCCGCCTCCGCTCGGCGGGTTCCTCAGGGGACGGAAACCACGACCGACAGCGAGCCGGTGTAGGTGTCGGCCAGTGCAGCAAGCGCGTTGGCATTGCGAACGGTGACCCGCATCGACGCGTTCTGACCACCAGCGTTGGTGCAGTTCAGATCGGTTGCACGGGCCTGGCCATTGCGCGTGTTTTCCATGGCGTGCTCGACGCCCGGACGCATGAACGAGGCCGCGACCGAATTGTAAGCGGCTGCGTCATAGTAGCCGACGGTGTGGTTCAGCTGCGTTCCGGTGGCGGAGCCGACCAGACCGTAGGGATTGCCCAGGCCGTCGCCTGCGGTGCCGTTGACGCTCACGTTGTACGAGCCGGCCGCATCGGCGTTGGAGAAGACGCAGAACTGCGAAATCGCGCTGGTGCTGCCGAAATTGGACGCGATCGTCGCTGCATCGATCGTCATGCTCAGGTCGTCGAGCCCGCGAATGCTTACCATCGGGACGACGGTGACTTCGAGATCGAGCGTACCGGTGCTGTCGCTATCGGAAAGCGTGCCATCGGTTGCGGCGAGTGCCGGTGAAGAAACTGCCATTGCAGCAGCCGCACCAATAATAAATCCAATTTTCCTCATGGTCTTTTCCTTACATTTTACTGGCGAGAGCGAATCGGGTATTTTCCGATTCGGCTCTTGCTAACAAATTGATCCACGTCTTAAAACCACGTTAACCATCACACCAAATATTTATTTGTTTTTTTATTTATAAAAAGCACAGGAATGCATTTACCCGAGTCAACGGACTCGAGATTTCGATATGCGACCTCTTGGTTATTCTTTTTACTTCGGCGGAGACCCTAGAAGACCTGCTCTACCTCTGCCGCGCTTGGACCCGACTTGGTCGTTATGAATACTTTATCCGTGGCCGCCCCCAATTCGACCGTGGTGAGGTTTCCTGCGTAGAGCCGACGCGCTGCGATCGCGCGGCAGCGGCCTTCGTCCGGCGTGTTGCCGACCGACGCAGGGCAGACGGAACCTCCGGCAAGGAGGACGTTCGTGTTGCCCTGGTTGCGTAACGTAAGAGCGCCGGCATCCCGCTCGGCAATGATATCGCTGCTTCGCTGGGTCGGCCGATCGACGACCAGCACGTCGTAGGCGGCAAGCATCTTGATCGCTATCCCGCGCACCTCATCTACGCCGCTTGCTGTCTTGATCGCGCCCACCTGTGGCGAGATGAGGACACGGTAGACGCGGTCGCTGGTGAGTCCGGAGTTCAGCGAGACAAGCCTGATCGAGCGGATCGCCCCAGGCTCGAGGACCAGCTTGTTCGGCGTGACGAGCAACCCGAGCCTCTCGGGATCGGCTTCGGTGACCCGGGTTTCGTTCTCGGTGCCCGGTTGGAGCACTTCGGAGACAGCTATGGAAACGTAATAGCGATCCTCGCTGTCGTTGCGAATGATCAGGTCGTTCCGCTCCCGATCACCCTCCTCGAACTCGACCCACAGCTTGTCGATCGACAAGTGGGCCGATGCCGGCCAGGCGACAATATACGAGCAGACCAATGCTGCCGCAGCAAACGCAGTGCGCACGATAGCCCCCCTAGGCTCATCATTCAGCACCCCGGTCTTTTTGGCCTGGAGCACCACGAGCGCGACCTCGCGTTGGCCGTTAGTTCGATGAGTTAGCTAACAGAGTCAATCGTTCGCAGATTTGGCGGCAGACCAAGTGCCGCCAAGCATTGGAAGAAACGGCGGGAATCTGCGGATTCATGCGTCGCCGCAGATTATCCGTTAGTCAGAGTGTGCTAATTATGAACACTTTGGAGCGCGGGTTGGCAGCATTGCGGACCCACTGCGACCCATCACCGAGCGGCAGGCTGATTCGCGAATGCTGCAGATCCTGCCCGGGATCCGCCGCTCGCGCAGGGAGCACGAGCGCACCGTCGGCAGATCGGACGGTCACCGCGGACAGGTCGGGCGCATAGAGGTGAAGCTCGAAGTCCTCACCTGCTTCGCTCTTCCGGCCGGAGACCATCAATCCTTGGTTGCCGTTGAGGATGGACCACAGGCCCGACGCACCATCGCGCTGTGCGGCCACGGCCTGCGCCAGCGGCGGGATGACGACCGTGACGTTGACCGTTCCGACAGCTTCGGTGCCGGGTGTGGACGCCGCGGCCGGGTGACCGAGCGCGATTCCCAGACCGAGTGCTGCAATGCTTCCAAGAATGCGCATCAGATGCCTCGTTAGCGGCTTGGGCGGTGAAACACCGTCGCACGGACGAGGATAAGAACGCGTTAACAGCGCAGATGCAGCCAAACTACGCGACGCGCAGCTCATCGTACCGGCGAGCATCGGCTAAGGCATTGCAAGGCCGAACGGCGTGGGACCCACCGCAACGACATTGCAGCGTTTGGCGGTCCATGCGGTGGATGATCGAGGCGATCGACGATCCGGCTCCCGCATCAAAGCGCCCGCCCCCCATTGCTGCTGCGCTGAGCCCGCGCACGATGGCTGGGCAATGTTGCTAGAGCTGCGAGCCTCCCAAAAATAGTCGGGGGGAGAGATCGCCCGCCGGCATTTTCCTCTTCCAACGGCCGTCATGGCCGCATGGGAGGGAGGAATGAATACACAAGAGAGTTCTGGCCGCGCTCCTGGCGTCGAGCTGCGCCGCAGCAGCCGCGTACGCCCCGCCTGCCCTGGCGCGAGCGGGCGACACCGACCCCAGGGAGTACGACATTGCCGAGCAGCCGCTCGGCGACGCCCTGCGGGAATAGAATACGCGCGCATCTCGGGCCGAGAGGTCGTGGCTGCCGCTAGCGTGCTTGAGGATCGTCGCAGCAACCGAGTCCAGGGGGAACTACCGGCCGAGGAGGCGCTTGCCCGTCTCCTCGCCGGAAGCGGGCTCACCGTCCAGAAGATCGAAGGCGCCCTGGTGCTGCGCGCGGCGGGCCAACTGGCGCCTGACCTGCGCGCGCCGAAGCCCGAGCCGATCGTCGTTACCGGCACGCGCATTCGTGGGAGCGGCCCCGTCGGATCGACTGTTATCACGGTCGATCGGGAGGAGCTCGACCGCAGCGGCCGGGCCACGCTCGCAGACTTCGTTCGCACGATCCCGCAGAACTTCTCTGGCGGCCCGGCCGAGGCGAATGTCGGAACCACCGCGCGCGGCAATGCGACGAGCAATATCGGCTTCGGGACCGGCGTAAACCTGCGCGGCCTGGGTCCGGGTTCGACTTTGACTCTGATTGACGGCACGCGGCCGGCTCTCGGCGGGGCGTCGGGCGCATTTGCGGACCTGTCGCTCATTCCGGCGGCCGCAATCGAGCGCATCGAGATCCTGACCGACGGCGCCTCGGCGATTTACGGGTCGGACGCGGTTGCCGGCGTCGTCAACATCCGCTTGCGCAACAGATTCGAGGGTGTCGAAGCGCGCCTGCGCGCAGGGACTGCAGACGGCGATTTGGGCACTTATCAGGCAAGCCAGATCGTCGGCAGGCGCTGGGGCGGCGGGCATGTCGTGGTCGCCGGCGAGTATTACCAGCGCGGCCGCCTTCCTTCACACAAGCGCGCCTATGCGACCGAGGACCTTAGGCCCTTCGGCGGGCCCGACCTGCGATCGAACTACGGCAACCCCGGGACGATCGTCGCCGCCAACGGCGCGGCATTCAGGATCCCGGCCGGTCAGGACGGCACGGACCTGACGCCGGACGAGCTTATCCCCGGCGGGTTCAACCTCGGCGATGCGCGGCGCCACGTTGATCTCCTGCCGCGCCAGGAGACCGTCAGCCTTTACGGCAGCGGCGAGCAGAACCTGGGCGGCGGATTCAGCCTGTTCGCCCGCGCGCTCTATGCCAAGCGGCGGTTCGAAGCGCGGCGGCGCGTGCTCGGCATCTCGCCGCTGACGATCACGCCCAGCCATCCCTATTACGTCGATCCGATCGGGACCGGAGAAAACATCAGGGTCTACTACGATCCCGTAGCCGACTTCGGCCCCGAGGGCGTGAAAGGCACGGTTCGGGCCTTCAACGCGATTCTCGGCGGGCGCGCCGAGCTTGGCCGATGGTCGCTGGAGCTCTCCGGCGGCTACGGCGTGCAGCGCGAAGGCTACGAGGCGGTCAACCTGGTCCACTTGCTGCGGCTGGCCCGCGCGGTCGCGGCGACCGACCCGGCATGGGCCCTCAATCCCTTCGGCGACGGATCAGTCAACGATCCGGCGCTGATCGACAGCCTGCGCGGCAGTCTCGGAAAACCGCCAAAAATGCGAGGTTTGGAAGGGATTCGCAAATGGTAGCGGAGGAGGGACTTGAACCCCCGACACGCGGATTATGATTCCGCTGCTCTAACCAGCTGAGCTACTCCGCCCCATGGGCATTTGCCGACCGCAGGGCGGTTCGGCGGGCCTCCGCCGGCGCGGGGGCAGGCGGCGCATTTAGGGCGGGCTTGCGAGCCGGTCAACCTCGCTTTTTGCCGCGGAACGGCCAGCGCTTCACGAACTCCCACGACCCACCACGATAGCGATGCAGCGCGAGCCCCGGAAAGGTGAAAGGGCGTGGTTCGATCTCGGCGGACAGCCTGCGCTGGAGATCCCGCGCAGCTTGCGAAGACACCTTGTTCTGGATCGTGACGTGGAGGCGCGGTTCGTGGACGTCTTGCACGGTGAGAAGGCCATGGAATTGCACCGCGAGGTCGCTGCGCAGCGTCAGCATGTCGGGACTTGCCAGGCGGAGCGCCGTCCCGATGCCGAGCGACATGACGCCTTCCAGCCGCGCTGCTACGGGCACGTGCTCCGCGGCGAGCTTCGCGAGACGACCACTCACCTCATCCTCGCTGCCCGGCGGCAGGGCATGGAACAGGGTGACGTGCGCCTCCAGAAAGTTGCGCTCGGGCGGATAGTGCGCCGCGCGCAGTCGCGTAGCCCAGCGGTGAATGTCCGGCGGCAGTTCGGCCGTGACGATCAGCGGCGCTGGTGCCGCCCCCGTCACATCTCGCCGCGCGCGCGGCGGATCGCGAACCACTTGTCGACGGCTTCCTGGTGCGCGGCATAGTCCGAATTGAACACATGCCCGCCCGTCCCGTCTGCGACCATGTAAAGCGCGTCGGTCGCCGCCGGATTGAGCACCGCGGCGATGCTCTCACGCCCGGGGTTGGTGATCGGGCCCTTCGGAAGGCCCGCCATCGAATAAGTGTTGTAGTCGTTGATCGCCGCAATCTCCGACTGGCGAATACGGCGGCCGAGCGGTTTACCCTTCGTGATCGGGTAGATGATCGTGGGATCCGCTTGGAGGAACATGCCTTCCTTCACCCGGTTCGAGTATAGTCCGGCGACCATTCGCCGCTCCTTCGGCAGCGCAGTCTCCTTCTCGACGATCGAGGCAAGCGTCACCGCCTCCTCGATGGTGTCGACGGCGATGTCCTTGCCGCGCTTGGGCCAGGCTTCGGCGAGGTAGTTGCGCATCGCCGCCTGCATCCGCGCGAGAACCGCAGTGCGCGCCTCGCCGCGTTCGAACGCATAGGTGTCTGGCAAGACGGAGCCTTCCTGGGGCACCGGGATCTCGCCAGTCAGCAGCGGCTCCGACATCAGCTTCTCGTAGACGAGGATGGACGGCATGCCCTCCGGGATGGTGACGAAGCGGCGGATCACCTCCCCGTGCTGGAAGGTGTCGAGAATGCCGCCCTGCCCGATCCCGGCCGGGAGTCGGAACTCGCCGGCCTGGATCGGGTCGGAACTGCCGAGCAGCTTGGCGCGCAACAGGAAGCCGTCGGCGGAGGTAATCAGCCCTTCGTCCTCCAGCTTGTTCGCGACGGCCGTCAGCGTCGCACCCGAAGGGACGATGAACGCGGTATCCTTCTCCACCTGTGCGGAGCCGAACGCCAGGCTGCCGAAGATCACGGCCGAAAGGAGCGCCAGGGCGGCGAGCACCCCGGCGGCCAAGCAGCCGCGCCGGCGCATGTCAGTCGACCTTCTTCATCACCAGGCTGGCGTTGGTTCCGCCGAAGCCGAAGCTGTTGTTCAGCACGGCGCGAACCTCGCGCTTCTTTGCCTCGTGCGGGACGAGATCGACGCCTTCGGTCCCTTCGTCCGGATTGTCGAGGTTGAGCGTCGGCGGAACGATCTGGTCGCGAATCGCGAGGATGCAGAAGATGCTCTCAACGGCACCGGCGCCGCCCAGCAGGTGACCGATGGCGGACTTGGTGCTGCTCATCGAAGCACCGCCGAGATCGTTGCCCAGCACGCGCTTGACCGCGGCCAGTTCGATCGTGTCGGCCATCGTCGAGGTGCCGTGCGCGTTGACGTAGTCGATATCGCCCGGCTCGAGCCCGGCCTTGCGAATGGCCATGCGCATGGCGAGTTCGGCGCCCTTGCCTTCGGGATGCGGCGCGGTGACGTGGTAAGCGTCGCCCGAGAGACCGTAGCCGACTACTTCGGCATAGATCTTCGCGCCGCGCGCCTTGGCGTGTTCGTATTCCTCGAGCACGAGCACGCCGGCGCCCTCGCCCATGACGAAGCCGTCGCGGTCCTTGTCGTAGGGGCGGCTTGCTTCGGTGGGACGGTCGTTCATGCTCATGTTGAGCGCGCGCGCCTGTGCGAAACCGGCGACGCCCAGCGGGTTGATCGTGCCTTCCGCGCCGCCCGCGAGCATGACGTCGGCATCGCCGTCGCGGATCATCCGCGCCGCGTCGCCGATCGAGTGCGCGCCGGTGGAGCAGGCGGTCACGACCGCATGATTCGGGCCCATCAGGCCGTACTTGATCGAGACCTGGCCGGAGATGAGATTGATCAGCCGGCCGTGGACGAAGTGCGGGCTCACGCGGCCCGGGCCGCGCTCGTGCAGGACGATCGATTCGCTTTCGATCCCCGGCAGGCCGCCGATGCCCGAACCGATCGAGACGCCGGTGCGCTCCTTCAGATCATCGTCCATCTCGGCGAGGCCGGCATCCTCGAGCGCCTGTCCGGCGGCGTCGATGCCGTAGATGATGAAAGGATCGACCTGCCGCTGGACCTTGTGGTCGACGCGCTTGTCGGGGTCGAAACCCCATTCATGATCCTTCGCCTTCACTTCGCAGGCGATGGTGCACTTCTGGTTGCTCGCGTCGAAACGGGTGATCTGCCCCGCCCCGCTCTTGCCGGCGATGAGGTTCTTCCACGTCGTCTCGACATCGCCACCCAGCGGGGTGACGAGACCCAGACCGGTTACGACCACACGGCGCATGCAATTCTCCGATTACGTCTTCCAGAAAGAACAACAGGCCCAACCCGTTAGGGCTGAGCCTGCATATCCCTGCGCAAGCAGGGATCGGGCCTCTCCCTCGTCGCCTTTTGCCAGTGCTAGCTCGAGCGAACGGGAAAAGCGCGAAAAGCCTAGCCCTTGTGTTCTTCGATGTACTTCGTGGCGTCGCCGACGGTGGTGATCTTCTCGGCCGCGTCGTCGGGAATTTCGACGCCGAATTCTTCCTCGAAAGCCATCACCAGTTCGACGATGTCGAGGCTGTCGGCGCCGAGATCGTCGATGAAGCTCGCATCCTGGGTCACCTTGTCGGCTTCGACGCCCAGATGCTCGACGACGATCTTCTGCACGCGGTCGGCGGTATCGCTCATATTATGCCCTCTGTGTATTGGGGTTAAATGTTGCTTTCGCCCTAATGAACGGCGAACGCGCTGGCAAGTGCCCGCTCAAGCGTCTCCGGCCGGATCGGCGCGCGTTTCCGCACCCGGCTGCGGCTTCGGCGCTTCCACGGTGCGGATGTGCACGTCGCGGAGCTGGCGCGGGCTGACAGCGGACGGGGCGCCCATCATCAGGTCCTGTGCGCGCTGGTTGAGCGGGAAGGCGATGACCTCGCGGATGTTCGGCTCGTCCGCCAGCAGCATGACGATGCGGTCGATCCCCGGAGCCGAGCCGCCGTGCGGCGGCGCGCCGAGCTTGAACGCCTCGATCATGCCGGAGAAGTTCGCGTCGACGTCTTCCTTCGAATAGCCGGCGATCTCGAACGCCTTGTACATGATGTCCGGCCGGTGGTTCCGGATCGCGCCCGAGGACAGCTCGTAGCCGTTGCAGACGATGTCGTACTGCCAGGCCTTGATAGTTAGCGGGTCCTCGTTCTCCAGCGCCTCCATCTCACCCTGCGGCATCGAGAAGGGGTTGTGGCTGAAGTCGACCTTCTTCTGCTCCTCGTCGTACTCGAACATCGGGAAGTCGACGATCCAGCAGAATTTGAAGCAGCCCTGCTCGATCAAGCCGAGCTCCTCGGCAACGCGGGTGCGCGCCGCGCCGGCGAGCTTCGCCGCGTCCTTCTCCTTGCCGGCGGCGAAGAACAGGCCGTCGTTCTCGCCCAGGCCGAGCTCGGCGTAGAGCTTCTCCATGCCCTCCGTGCCGTGGTTCTTGGCGATCGGGCCGCCGAACTCGCCGCCCTTGCGGGTGACGTAGCCGAGCCCGGCGAAGCCTTCGCGCCGCGCCCAGTCGTTCATGTCGTCGAAGAACTTGCGGCTCTTCTCGTGCGTGTTCGGCGCGGGAACGACGCGGACGCGGCCGCCCGAGCCGACGATCTTCTCGAACAGCCCGAAGCCCGATTTTTCGAAATGATCCGTCACGTCGCTGATAATCAGCGGGTTGCGCAGATCCGGCTTGTCGGTGCCGTACTTGAGGATCGCCTCGGCGTAGGGAATGCGCGGGAACTCGCCCGCGGGTGTCACGCTCTTGCCGTTGGCGAATTCCTCGAACACGCCGGCGAGCACCGGCTCGATCGCCTGGAACACGTCTTCCTGCGTGACGAAGCTCATCTCGAAGTCGAGCTGGTAGAACTCGGGGCTGCGGTCGGCGCGCAGGTCCTCGTCGCGGAAGCACGGCGCGATCTGGAAATAGCGGTCGAAGCCAGCGACCATCAGGAGCTGCTTGAACATCTGCGGCGCCTGCGGGAGCGCGTAGAAGCGGCCCGGGTGCAGGCGGCTGGGCACGAGATAGTCGCGCGCGCCCTCGGGGCTGGAGGCGCCCAGGATCGGGGTCTGGAACTCGGTGAAGCCCTGATCGGTCATGCGGCGGCGGATCGAGGAAATCACCTGGCTGCGCAGCATGATGTTGCGGTGCATCGTCTCGCGCCGCAGGTCGACGAAGCGGTACTTGAGACGGATGTCCTCCGGATATTCCTGCTCGCCGGCGACCGGCAGCGGCAGCTCCTCGGCGCGGCTCTGCACCGTCACGCCGCGTGCGAACACTTCGATCTCGCCGGTCGGCAGGTTCGGATTCACCGTGCCTTCCGCGCGCGCCTTGACCTCGCCATCGATCGTGACGACCGATTCCAGCTTCAACCCATCGAGTATCTCCAGCGCCGGGCTATCCTCGTCCGCCACGATCTGGGTCAGGCCGTAATGGTCGCGCAGATCGACGAAGAGCACGCCGCCGTGGTCGCGCTTGCGATGGATCCAGCCCGAGAGGCGAACGGTTTCGCCGACGTTCGCCTTCGCCAGTTGTGCGCAGTTGTGGGTACGATAGGCGTGCATCTAAAATCTTTCCAATTTCGGAGCTAAGGCGCTAAGGGCGCGCCACCGATGGCGCACCGCGCATATTGCGCGCGCTAACAGGGCAAGCACGGGCCTTTGTCAAGGCGCCGGGCACACCCGAGCGGCGGTACTCCGCCCCACGATAGAAAAGACAGAATGAAGATACACGATCTGATTACCACCACCGACGCGCTCGCCGCGCTTTGCGAGCGTCTTGCGAAGTCCGACTTCGTCACCGTCGATACCGAATTCATGCGCGAGAACACCTATTGGCCGGAACTGTGCCTGGTGCAGATCGCCAATGAGGAAGAAGCGGCGGCGATCGACCCGCTGGCCGACGGGATCGACCTCACCCCCCTGCTCGACCTGATGTGCGACAACGAGGACGTGCTCAAGGTCTTCCACGCGGGCGGGCAGGACGTCGAGATCATCTACAACCTGACCGGCAAGACGCCGCATCCGATCTTCGACACGCAGATCGCCATGATGGCGATCAGCCAGTCGGAGCAGATCGGTTACGCCAACCTGGTCGAGGCGTGGCTTGGCATCACGGTCGACAAGGGTGCGCGTTTTACCGACTGGAGCCGCCGCCCGCTGACCGCGCGGCAGATCGAATATGCCATCGGCGACGTCACGCATCTTTCAAAGATCTTCCCCAAGATCCTGAAGAAGCTGATGAAAACCGGGCGCGGCGAATGGCTCGACGCCGAGATGGAAAAGCTCGCCGACCCGGCCAACTACCGCAATGATGCGGGCGAGGCGTGGCGCCGCATTCGGCAGGCTGGCCGCAACCCGGCGGTGCTCGGCCGTCTGAAAGCACTTGCCGCGTGGCGTGAGGGCGAAGCGCAGCACAAGAACATCCCTCGCGGACGCATCATGCGCGACGAGACCCTGGCCGATATCGCCAGCCACCCGCCGAAGCAGCAGGCCGACCTCGTCAAGGTCCGCGGCCTTTCCAATGCCTGGAAAGACAACGACATAGGCAAGCGCCTGATGAAAGTGCTCGAAAAGGCCGAGCCGCTCACCGCCGACGAAATGCCCGACAAGCCCAAGCGCGGCGCGCCGCTGGGCAAGGAAGGCGCGCTGGTCGCCGACCTGCTCAAGCTGCTGCTCAAGATCCGCACGCGCGAGATCGACGTCGCCGCGCGGCTGCTCACCCGCTCGGACGAGATGGAGGCGCTCGCCGCCGGCGTCCGCAAGCTGCCGGTCCTCCAGGGCTGGCGGTACGAGGTCTTCGGCCGGGATGCGCTCGAACTGGTCGAAGGCAAGCTGGCCTTCGCGGTCAAGGGCGGCAAGCTGAATATGACGCACATCGACGACGTGGCGGACGACATGGCCGAGGCGGAAGCGGCCGAGTGATCCGTCGTGATGGGTCTTTGCGGACGCCGCCGGGCGGCGCCCAAGCCGCTCCTCGGATGAGCGACGTGTTCCTCAGGGGGCCCGTGGTCTAGCAATGTCCACCTACCTCCCCACGATCAAGCAGCTCCAGTACCTTGTGGCGCTGCACGAACATGGTCATTTCGGGCGCGCCGCGGAGGCGAGCTTCGTTTCGCAGTCGACGCTCTCGGCCGGCATCCGGGAACTGGAATCCCTGCTCGGCGTGACGCTCGTCGAGCGCAGCCGCCGCGTGGTGCGCTTCACCACGCTGGGCGAACAGGTGGTCGAGAAGGCGCATCGGCTGCTGCGCGAGGCGGAGGAGCTGTCGGACCTCGTTCGTGCGAGCGGCAAGCCGCTGTCGGGCACGCTGCGGATGAGCGTTATCCCCACCATCGCCCCGTTCATGCTGCCCCGCATCCTGCCGCGGCTTCGCAGCGAGCGGCCCGACCTCAAGCTCTTCCTGCGCGAGGAAACCAGCCAGGACGCCGTCGAGAGCCTCCACCATGGCCGGGTCGACTGCGTGCTGCTCGCCCTCCCCTTCGCCACCGGCGAAGTCGACATGGCGCACATCGCCGACGACCGGCTCTACGTCGCCTTCCCGAAGGATGATCCACGCGATCCGCCGGCGGCGATCCCGCCGTCGATGATCGACGAAGGACGACTTCTGTTGCTCGAGGACGGGCACTGCCTCAAGGAACACGCCCTCGCCGCCTGCAACCGGCCGGAACTGCGCGCCTCGGCGACGATGATCGGTACGAGCCTGCACACGCTGGTGCAGATGGTGAACAACGATCTCGGCCTGACCATGCTGCCCGAGATGGCGATCGAGGCGGGCATCCTGCACGAGACCGACATCGTCGCCCGCCCGCTCAAGTCGCAGGCTGCCAGTCGCGAGATCGCCCTCATCTGGCGCAAGAACTCCCCCCGCAAGGCCGATTTCGAGCTCCTGGCCGAGGAACTGCGCGCAGGGTGAATCAGGCGCATCAGCGCTCCCGCCTTGACGACGTCGAGACAGTGCAAGGTACTGTTGACGAAATCGTGCTAAAAGCTGTGGATAAACTGATTCGCGAAGCGCCGGGTGGGGGAGCTGCGTCGTGTGGAAAGATCTCGAGCATTTGGATGATGGCGGCGAACCTTTCGCGCGCCCCTGGACTGACGGCGAACATCCCAAAGTGATCGTGGCGGAGATCGCCTCGCGTCCTGCGCTCGCGGGGCACGTGATCGCGTTCGCCAACGAGAAGGGCGGCGTCGGCAAGTCGACGCTGGCGTTTCACTGCGCGGTCGCGCTGGCGCATGCCGGCCACCGTGTGATCGCGCTGGATCTCGACTGGCGCCAGTCGACGCTGGAGCGAAGCCTGTCCTTCCGCGAGGGGACCGCACGCGTTCTCGGCGCGGCCCTGCCGATGCCCGCGCATGCGGTGCTGACGAAGCCGTGCACCGCGCAGCTCTATCAGGAAATCGCCCGGCTCGACGCTGGCGCCGACTATATCGTGCTCGATGCGCCGGGCGCCGATTGTCCCATCTTCCGCCGCGCCGTCGCCATGGCGGACACCCTCGTCACTCCGATCAACGCGTCGTTCATCGATCTGCAGGTGCTGGGGCGGATCGATCCGATCACGGGCCGTCCGGGACAGTCCAGTTGCTTCGGCGCCACCGTCGCCGGGCTTCGCCGCGAGCGGCATCGCAGCGGGTTCGGCCCGATCGACTGGCTGGTGGCGAAGAACCGGGTGCGGCATACCGAGCGGCGACAGATCGACCGGATCGACACGGCGCTCGCCGCGCTCGCTGAGCAGCAGGATTTCCGGATCGGCCGCGGACTGACGGAGCGAGTCGCCTATCGCGAACTGCTCCAGTTCGGGTTGACCCATCTCGATCTCCCGCTGCTCCCGGAAAATGCGCGCGCCAACAAGAGCACGCTCGCGGAAATCGAGGGGTTGTTGAAGCAGCTTGCGCTCGACGGACCCGGTGCGCTCTGCGTGACGACGGCCGCTCCGCGCGTGCGCACTTCGCCCCGCGTCCGCGCAGCCTATCGCGAAGCGCTGGCAGCGGCACTTTGACCGGCAGGAAGCCGTCCTTCCGCTTCAATCCATGTGCTTGATGCCGACACGCAGGTAATCCCAGCCGGTAATCACCGTCAGCACCGCGGCAGTCCAGAGGGTAACGATGCCGACGAGATGCGGCACGTTGAAGCTCGCATCCCCGACCGCCATCATCCAGCCGGGCAGCGCGCCCGCGAGGATCAGCGCACCGAGCGAGACCATCTGTGCCGCCGTCTTCCACTTGGCGAGCTTGCTCACCGGCACCGAGACCTGGAGCGGCCCCAGGAATTCGCGCAGGCCCGACACCGCGATCTCGCGCATGAGGATGATCAGGCCCGCGATTACGTGGAAGTCCCCGGCGAACGGTCCGCGCAGCCAGCCCTGCGCCGTCAGCACCAGAATCACCGCCGCGATCATGATCTTGTCGGCGATCGGGTCGAGAAACACGCCCAGCTTCGATACCGTGCCGCTCGCCCGCGCGAGGTAGCCGTCGAAGTAATCGGTGATTCCCATCAGGCAGTAGAGCGCGAAGGCGAGAAGATATCCGAAGGCCCAGTTCGGCCACCACAGCAATGCGACGAGCAGCGGTATCGTGACGATTCGCGAAAGCGTCAGAATGTTCGGCAAGTTGAGCACGGCGATTCTCCTAGCGCTTCCGTTCGGAAGGAAAAAGCCATGCTTTGCCCTTGTCCGCACCGCCTTGCGCTTTACAGGAGGCGCGAGCCGCAACGGGATCGGACCGACGACGCATGACGACATCGACGCACATTCTGCGCCGCCGCCGGTTCCTGCCCCTGTTCGTCACGCAGCTTTTCAACGCGTTCAACGACAATCTCTACAAGACCGCGATGGTCCTGTTCGTGGTCTACGTCGTCTATAATTCGGAAGCCGAGGAGGCGATGTTCAGCGCCGTCGCCTCGGGCGTGTTCATTCTGCCGTTCTTCGTCCTCTCGGCGCTCGCCGGACAGCTTGCCGACATGAGCGACAAGGCGCGCATCGTGCGCGTGGTGAAGGCGTGCGAGATCGGGATCATGGCCGTTGGCGGAGCGGGCCTGCTGATCGCGTGGCAGGACGTCGAATGTGCGGCCGTGGCCGGGCAGTGCCTCGCCCGCCCGCATCCGTTACTGGCCGAGGCAGCGATCCCGCTCCTTCTCGCGGCGCTGTTCGCGATGGGCGTTCATTCGACCTTCTTCGGCCCGATCAAGTACGCGATCCTGCCCCAGCACCTGAAGCCCGAGGAAGTGCTCGCGGGCACCGGGCTGGTCGAGGCGGGAACCTACATCGCGATCCTCTTCGGCACGATCCTCGCCGGCTGGATTCCGGTCGAGGCGGCGGCGGTCGTGGTCTTCGTCACCGCCGTGGTGGGCTATCTCACCTCGCGCCACGTGCCCCCCGCGCCGGCGCAGGGCGAGATCGAGCCGATCGACTTCAACGTCTTCCGCTCCTCCTACGTCCTCGTTCGCAACACGATGCACGATGACCGGGTGTTCCTCGCGATCATGGCGATCAGCTTCTTCTGGACGATCGGCGCGGTGCTGTTCATCCAGTTCCCGCCGCTGGCCAAGAACGTGCTCACCGCCAGCCCGGAGGTCGCGAGCCTGTTCCTGGTGATCTTCTCGGTCGGAGTGGCGATCGGCTCGGTCTCGGTCAACGCGCTGCTCAAGGGCACCGTCTCGGCGCGCTATTCGCCGATGTCGGTGATCGTGATGGCCCTGTTCGTCCTCGCCTTCTACGCGGTCTGCCGCACGTGGATTCCGGCACCGGGGGACACGCTGATGGACGTCGGCCAGTTCATGGCCCAGCCGCTCGCGATACCGCTACTCCTGTGTCTCCTCGGGATCGCCATTGCGGGCGGCATGTTCGTCGTCCCGCTCTATGCCTTCCTGACGACGTTCGTGCCCAAGACGCAGACCGCACGCACGATCGCAGCTAACAACATCGTCAATTCAGGCGCGATGGTGGCCGGCGCCCTGCTCGCCATGGGGCTGAGCGCGGCGGACGTGGCGATCGTGGACCAGCTTCTGCTCAGCGCGGCGATGTGCCTGGTGTCGAGCTGGCTGGGAAGAAAGCTCTACCTCGCCGAATCGCCGGCGAATTGACCGCTCAGGCGATGAACGCGGTCACGCCGACGACACCGCTGACGTAGACTGCCGCGAAAGTCCGCACCTCTTCGAGCGAGGGGCGCCACTGCGACCGATTGGCTGCCGGTCCCTCCTCGACTCGCGTAACGTGCGGCGGCAGTGTCGCGCGGAATGGGTGGCGGGCGGCTTCGTTGGTGAGGACGAGGGATCGGCGCATGGCGACCGATTAACGATTCACTAACCATTCGGCTCCCGCGCCGTGTCGATTGTCGCAGGCCGGGACGGTTTCCCAGCCGCTGCGGCCACCAAAAAAAGGGCCGCCCCTGCGGACGGCCCTTCTTGGAAACGGAGGGATCAGATCTTGTCGCCGAGAGCGCCCTTCACTTCGCCCTTGAGGTTCTGCGCCTCGCCCTTGCGCTCCTGCGCCTTGCCTTCGGCATCGAGCCGGGGATTGCCGGCGACTTCGGCCGCTGCCTGCTTGGCATTGCCCGCGATTTCGTTGCCGATACCTTTGGCCTTGTCCTTGAATTCGCCCATGAGGAACTCTCCTGCTTTGCCTTTGCGGCGGCGGAATTGCACGCCGTCTTGCAAGATCAACGCAAGCGGGAGCGGCTCGGTTCCGTCGGGTTAAGCCCCTGCCATGGAAAGAATTTTCTTCCATTCGGCCGGCCGCACTTCCGACACGGACAGCCGCGACTGGCGGACCAGTTCCATCTCCGCAAGCGCCGGCTCCGCCTTGACCTCCTTCAGAGTCACCGGCCGCGGCAGCTTCTCCTTCGGCTTGACCTTCACTGCCGCCCACTTTCCCTCGGGATCGGTCGGATCGGTGATCCCGGCCACGCTGATCTCGACGATCCCCACGATCTCCAGCCCGATGTTCGAATGGTAGAAGAACGCCTGGTCGCCGACCTTCATCGCGGCGAGGTTGTTCTTCGCGCGGTAATTGCGCACGCCGTCCCACGTCCCCTCGCCTTCTGCGACGAGGTCGTCCCAGCCGTAGACGTCAGGTTCGGATTTCATCAGCCAGTAGCGGGGCACGCAAGCACTCTCCTTCGGATCGTCGAACAGGAACTGCGGCTCGGGATAGCGTCCCGCGCGACGCCTGACCACAGCCGGTGCCGGCCTGGACGGTGTTTAACTTCTTCTTCAATCGGGCCCGATATAGGCTAAACGCGACATCCGGGGGGCGAGGCGGCCGCTGCCGCCGAATCTATGGCCAAGGGCGAGCAGACAGGACAGAAAACTCCGAGCGTCGAGCGCGACCTCGTGGCCATGGGCATCGCGGCCGCGGCGATCATCATGTTCGTCGGCACGGGTGGATCGGTGTTGCCGAAAGCCCTCCGCAACTGGATGGGCACCGGCCCGGCGCCGGACAGCCTGCTCGTCAGTGCGATGTTGCTCAATATCGCACTGATTATCTTCGGCTGGCGCCGCTATGCCGAACTCATGGCCGAGATCGAGCAACGCAAGGCGGCGGAAGAGCGCGCCCGCCTGCTTGCCGAGACCGACCCGCTGACCGGCTGCCTCAACCGCCGCAGTCTTCCTTCTGCGGCCGAAGCGCTAATCGCGCGATGTGCCGACACGGAAAGCGCGGTTGCGTTCGTTATGATCGACCTCGACAACTTCAAGCAGATCAACGACCTGAACGGTCACATGGCCGGCGACAAAGTGCTGCGGGAAACTGCGGGGCGCCTTCGCGCGCTCCTCCCGCACGAGGCGCTCGTTGCGCGCCTGGGCGGCGACGAGTTCGCCTGCGTGCTCCCCTACGATCTGTCGAATCCCGCGCGGGTCGATCGGCTGATACAACGCCTGATCCCGCGGATTTCCGATCCGATCGAAATTTCCGGCCATTCCGCCGAGATCACCGTTTCGGTCGGGATCGCGTCAACCGCGTGCGAACCCTTCGACGGGCGGCTGGAGGCGCAGGCGTTCCTGCACCGCGCCGATATCGCGATGTACCATGCCAAGAAGCGCGGGAAGAACCGCTACTACTGGTTCGAGGCGCAGATGGAGAACGAACTGCGCTTCCGCAACGCGCTCGAAGCGGGCATCCGTTCGGGCCTCGCGAACGGCGAATTCGTCCCCTACTACGAACAGCAGATCGACCTCGAGACCGGCGAGCTCACCGGCTTCGAGATGCTCGCACGCTGGAACTCGCCCAATTTCGGGCTGGTTTCGCCCGACGTGTTCATTCCGATCGCAGAGGACATGGGCGTCGTCGCGCTCCTGTCCGAACAGCTCATCGAACGCGCGCTCCAGGATGCACGGCAATGGGATCCGGCATTGACGCTGTCGGTCAATGTCTCGCCGCTGCAGCTCAACGATCCGTGGTTCGCCCAGCGCATGCTCAAGCTGCTGGTGAAGCACAACTTCCCGCCGCAGCGGTTCGAGATCGAGATCACCGAAAGCTGCCTGCACGAGAACGTCGCGCTGGTTCGCTCGATGATCCTCAGCCTGCGCAACCAGGGCATCAGGATCAGCCTCGATGATTTCGGCACCGGGTATTCGAGCCTTGCCCAATTGCGGTCGCTGCCGTTCGACCGGATCAAGATCGACCGCAGTTTCGTCAGCGAGATGGGGGAGGACGGCGACGGATCGAAGATCGTCGACGCCATCGTCTCGCTCGGCGAAGGGCTCGGCATGCCGATCACCGCCGAGGGGATCGAGGACGACGCGGTCCTTGCGCGCCTGCGCGAGTTGGGCCAGCTCAAGGGTCAGGGGTATATCTACGGCCGTCCGGAAACGATCGAACAGGTTCGCGAACGGCTCGGCGCGCTGGGGCGCCTGAGCGACGACGGCGACGCGCCGAACGCCGCCGAGGCCATGAGCAAGAGCGCCTGACACTGGACGCGCAGCCATGCGGCGCATAGATGCGCCGACGATGCGCGTTCCCTTCGTCAAGATGCACGGTCTCGGCAACGACTTCGTCGTGCTCGATGCGCGCGGCGAGCACCTGCCCGCCATGACGCCCTCGGTTGCTGCGGCCCTGGCCGACCGGCGCACCGGGATCGGGTGCGATCAGGTGATCCTGCTCGAGCCTTCGGAAGCCGCCGATTTCCGCATGCGCATCTTCAATTCCGATGGCGGCGAGGTCGAGGCCTGCGGTAATGCCTCACGCGCGGTGGCGCTACTCCACGGATCCGAAGCCTCCGTCGAAACGGCAGGCGGCACGATCCGGGTGCAGCCGGCGACCGGCGGCGCAAGCGTCGATATGGGCGTACCGCGCTTCGACTGGGAGGAGATCCCGCTCGCCTACGCGATGGACACGCTGACGATGCCGGTCGGGTGGGACCCGCTCGAGAGCCCGACGGCAGTGAACGTCGGCAATCCGCATGTCGTGTTCTTCGTCGAGGATACCGACGCCGTGCCGCTGGACACGTTGGGTCCGGAGATCGAGCGCGACCCGCTATTTCCCGAGCGCGTGAACGTGAACGTGGCGACGGTGGAGAGCCGCCGGAGCATTCGCCTGCGCGTGTGGGAGCGTGGTTCAGGCCTGACCCGCGCCTGCGGCACCGGCGCATGCGCCACGGCCGTCGCGGCAATGCGCCGCGGACTGGTCGAGCGCGAGGTCGAGGTGCAACTGCCCGGCGGCGCGCTGACGATCGGCTGGGGCGAGGACGGCCGGATAACTATGACGGGCCCGGCGGCCGAGGCCTACCGCGGCAGCTTCGTGTGGGACGATTTCGCATGAGCGCAGGCCCCGAGGTGATCTCGCTCGGCTGCCGTCTCAACATCGCCGAGAGCGAGCGCATTCGCGCCATGCTCGCAGGCGAGCACGACGTGGTCGTGGTCAATAGCTGCGCCGTCACCGCCGAGGCTGTCCGCACTACGCGGCAGGCCATCCGCAAGGCACGCCGGGAGCGACCCGACGCGCGCCTGCTCGTCACCGGCTGCGCGGCGGAGGTCGAGCGCGAACAGCTCGCCGCCATGCCCGAGGTCGACGGGCTTGTCGCGAATACCCGCAAACTGGACCGGCGGGCCTGGAACGCGCCCGAGCGCGCGCCGCCTGTCCCCGTGCGCCGCACCCGCGCCTTCGTCGCGGTTCAGAACGGATGCGATCATAGCTGCACCTTCTGCGTGATTCCGCAGGGTCGCGGTCCGAGCCGTTCACTGACGATTCCGCAAGTCCTCGCAGAAATCGAGAGCCATCTGACACAAGGCGCACCGGAAGTGGTGCTGACTGGCGTCGATGTGACCTCCTGGGGCCACGACCTGCCCGGACGCCCTTCCCTTGGCCGCCTCATACAGGCGATCCTGGAGACGTTCCCCGAGCTCCGCCGCCTGCGCATGTCCTCGCTCGACGGCATCGAGATCGATCCGCTGCTGGTCGACCTCTTCGCCGGCGAGCCGCGGCTGATGCCGCACCTGCACCTCTCCCTGCAGCACGGCAACGATCTGATCCTCAAGCGCATGAAGCGCCGCCACTCACGCACCGATGCGGTGGAGCTGGTCGCGCGACTCAAGCGCGCGCGCCCCGAGATCGCGATCGGCGCCGACCTGATCGCCGGCTTCCCGACCGAGGACGAGGCGGCGCACATCGACAACCTCTCGATAGTGCGTGAGCTCGCGATCGTTCACGGCCACGTCTTCCCCTACTCTCCGCGCCCCGGCACCCCGGCGGCGCGAATGCCACAGGTCGAGCGCGCCGCGATCAAGGCCCGCGCGGCCGAGCTGCGCGCCGAAGTTGTCCGCACGCGGGACGCCTGGCTGGACACGCTCGTGGGCGCCCCACAATCGGTGCTCGCCGAAAACGACGGCACCGGCTATGCGCCCCACTTCGCCCGCGTGGCCGTGCCCGAAGGCGCCGCGCGCGGCACGGTCGTGACAGTCACCCCCCAGCGACACGAGAAAGGCCTGCTCTCATGAGCGAGACGAGCTGGAGCGAGCGGCTCTTCGGCGGTTTCCGCAAGACCTCCGAACGCCTTTCGACCAACCTGACCGGCGTGGTCGGCACCGCGCGGCTGGACGATGCGACGCTTGACGACGTGGAGGATGCGCTGATCCTCTCCGATCTCGGTCCCTCCGCCGCGGCCCGCATCCGTGCGCGACTGGCGGAGAAGCGCTTCGGCCTCGAGATCTCCGAGCGCGAACTGAAGGAAGCCGTGGCCGAGGAGATCGCGGCGATCCTGCGCCCAGTAGCCAAACCGCTCGAGATCGTGGCCTTTCCGCGTCCGCAGGTGATCCTGGTGATCGGCGTCAACGGCAGCGGCAAGACGACCACGATCGCCAAGCTCGCACACTGGCTCCAGGAAGAGGACTACAACGTCATGCTCGCGGCCGGCGATACGTTCCGGGCGGCGGCGATCGGGCAGCTCGCCACCTGGGCGGAGCGGATCGGTGCGCCGATCGTGCGTGGGCCGGAGGGGGGCGACCCGGCCTCGATCGTGTTCGACGGGGTCAAGGCGGCGACCGAGCAGGGCATCGACGCTCTGGTCGTCGACACGGCCGGCCGGCTGCAGAACAAGCGCGAGCTGATGGACGAGCTGGCGAAGATCCGCCGCGTCCTCGGCCGCCTCAATCCCGAAGCGCCGCACGACGTGGTGCTGGTGCTCGATGCGACCAACGGACAGAATGCCCTCAGCCAGATCGACGTGTTCAGGGAAGTGGCGGGCGTGACCGGCCTCATCATGACCAAGCTCGATGGCACCGCGCGCGGCGGCGTGCTCGTCGCCGCGGCCGAGCAGTACGGCCTGCCGATCCACGCGATCGGCGTGGGCGAGAAGATCGACGACCTGCGTCCGTTCGACCCCGACCTCGTCGCGCGCGTGATTGCGGGAGTGGCGTGATGGCAGACGACGCGAAGCCGAAGAGCGGCTGGCTCAACATTCTGGTCGATTACGGGCCGCTGCTCGTATTCCTCGCAACCTACAAGTTCTACGCGCCGGAAGAATCCAGCCCGCTCGGCGAAATCGCGGCGGTCATCCGCGGGACGATCGCGTTCATGGTCGCGGCAGTGGCCGCGCTGGCTTTCTCCAAATGGAAGTTCGGCCGCATCTCGCCGATGCTGTGGCTCTCGACCGCGCTGATCGTCGGCTTCGGCGCGCTGACCATCTGGTTGCGCGACGAAAGCTTCATCCAGATCAAGCCGACGGTAATCTACCTTCTGTTCGGTCTCGCGCTGATCATCGGTTGGCTGCGGCGGCGCGCCCTGCTCGAGATCCTCCTCGGCGCCGCGTTCGAGGGACTGGACGAGCAAGGCTGGCTCAAGCTCTCGCGCAACTGGGGCCTGTTCTTCTTCGCCCTCGCCGCGCTGAACGAAGTGCTGCGGGCGATGCTGTCGTTCGAGAGCTGGCTCTGGGCCAAGCTCTGGGTCTTTCTGCCGCTGAGCTTCCTCTTCACCTTCACGCAGATTCCGATGCTCCTGCGGCACGGTCTGGCGGCGGAAGGGGTGACGGAGGAAGAGCAGACCCCGCCTCCGACGGCCTGACTATCCTCATCGGGAAAGCTGTCCCCCTGCGGAGGCAGGAGCCCATCGGCGGTGCAACAGGGGATAGCGCCAGCGGGATCACCGCCTTCGCTGGGATGACGGCGGTGCTTAGATCGTGGGCGGCCGCGCCCTAGATTTCGACCTGGCTGCCCAGTTCGACCACGCGGTTGGACGGCAGGCGGAAGAACTCCATTGCGGTCGCTGCGTTGCGCAGCATCCACGAGAAGATCTTCTCGCGCCAGATCATCATGCTCGGGTTCTTCGACGGCAGTAACGTCTGACGGCTGAGGAAGAAGCTGGTCTGCATCATGTCGAAGTCTCCGCCGCAGTGATGGACCTTCTTGAGGGCCGCCGGCACGTCGGTCTCCTCCATGAAGCCGTAGCGCAGCACCATGCGATAGAACCCGTCGCCCAGATCGTCGAACTGGGTCCGGAACTCGGGATCGACGTAGGGCTCCTCCGCGATCTCGACGGTCAGGATCACGACCCGCTCGTGCAGGACCTTGTTGTGCTTGATGTTGTGGAGCAGCGCGGAGGGCACACCAGCCCGGGTCGAGGCCATGAAGATCGCCGTGCCAGGCACGCGGATCGCGCTGTTCATCGCGGACTTTGCGAAGATCTCGATCGGCAGCGCCACCTCGCTCATCCGGTCGCGCATCAGCTTGCGGCCGCGCGCCCAGGTGGTGAGGAAGGTGAAGGCGATCGCCCCGATCAGCAGCGGGAACCAGCCACCGTCGGGCACCTTGGTCAGGTTGGCCCCGAAGAACGCGCCGTCGACCACGAAGAACAGCGCTGCGGCCGGGATCACGATCCAGATCTTCCAGCGCCATACCGCAACGAACAGCACCGCCATCAGGCAGGTGTCGATCAGCATCGCACCGGTCACCGCGATGCCGTAGGCACTCGCAAGGTTGGACGAGTTGCCGAAGGTGAGCACGAGTACGATCACCGCGATCATCAGCACCCAATTGACGAACGGGATGTAGATCTGTCCCTGCTCGGTCTCGCTGGTGTGCAGGATCGAAAGGCGCGGAACGTAGCCGAGCTGGATCGCCTGATGCGTGACCGAGAAAGCGCCGGTGATCACGGCCTGGCTCGCGATTACGGTGGCGCAGGTCGCGAGCAGCACGAGCGGCAGGCGGTAGGCTTCTGGCGCCATGAGGAAGAACGGGTTCTGGATCGCCTCGGCCGCAGCCGCGGCTTCGAGGCCCATGATCATCGCCGCCTGGCCGAAATAGTTGATCAGCAGGCATGGCATGACGAAACCGAACCAGCCGATCCGCAGCGCGCCGCGTCCGAAATGACCCATGTCCGCGTAGAGCGCCTCGGCGCCCGTGACCGCGAGAACCACCGAGCCGAGCGCAAGAAACGCAAGCAGCTTGTCGGTCATGAAGAACTGCACCGCATACCACGGGTTGAGTGCGACCAGGACGCCGGGGTTCTGCACGATCTGGATCAGGCCCAGAACCGCAAGAACCGAGAAGTAGGTGATCATCACCGGCGCGAAGAGCTTGCCGACCCGAGCCGTACCGCGCCGTTGGATCAGGAACAGGCCAACGAGCAACACGAGCGCGATCGGGATGACGAACGGCTGGAAACGGGCCTCGACCGTGGTCAGACCCTCGACCGCCGAGAGGACCGAAATCGCCGGGGTAATCATGCTGTCGCCGTAGAACAGCGCGGTCGCGAAGACGCCGAGCATCACGGCAACCCAGCCGTACCCCTTGCGTCCCATTCGGCCCGAGATGAGCGCCACGAGCGCGAGGGTGCCCCCCTGCCCCTTGTTGTCGGCGCGCATCATGATCGTGACGTACTGGAGCGAGACGATGATGGTCATCGACCAGAAGATCAGGCTCAGCACGCCCAGCAGGTGCAGCGTGTCGAGCGCGAGCGGGTGCGGGCCGGCGAACGTTTCGCGAAAGGCGTAGATCGGGCTGGTGCCGATGTCGCCGAAGACGACCCCGATCGCACCGACCACCAGCGCCGCCTTGGGCGATGGTGCGCCATGCCGGCGTGCACCGGCGTTTTCCGGTGGGGAATCCTGTGTGGAGGAAAGTTCGCTCATAGAAACGGCGTTCCCGAAATGACCCGGTGCTGCCTGGATAGCGGCCTGTTGCAGGGCGGCGGCGCTTAGCACCCTCCTTTCGCAGCTGCAACATGCACCGCGCTTGCGCCTACTGTGCCTCCACTGCCGCGATCAGCGCATCGAGCCTCTCGAGACGTTCCTGCATCGGCGCGACCCATTCCGCCCCCTCGGGCGCGTCGTCGATCGTCTGCGCCCACAAGGCCCGCGTATCGTGCGGACGGCCCACGCGCAGCAGGGCGAGGCCGTGGAAGTACGGTGCGGCCGGGTGCCCGGGCGCCGCCTGCTCCGCCCGAGCGTAGGCGTAGACTGCTGCCGGAGTGAGATTTCCGTCCGCATGCTCGATCAGCGCATTGCCGAGCGCGACCCAGGCTTCGGCGTGCCCCGGGTTCTCCCGCACGACTCCGCGGAGCATCTGCGCTGCGTCGGCATATTGTCCGCGCCGGGCGAATCCGTCGGAGACGAGGACGAAGTCGCTCGCCTGCATCGTCGAATCGAACATCGCGCGGCGCGCTTCGATCATCGCCGCGCTGGTCTCGTCCGGCTCCGGCACCGCGGCCGTGGGTGCGGCGGGCATGTCCGGGCTCGCCTGAAAGGCATAGCCGGCCAGGCCGAACAGCAGCGCCGCGCCGAACGCCGCCCAGCCCGCGCGCGGCAGGCGCAGCGCGAAGGCAGCGATCAGGAACAGCGCGCCCGCCAGCGCGATCGCGGGAAGCCAGCTCATTGCGCCCTCCGCAGACGCCGCCAGAGAATCGCCCCCGCTCCCGCGAGCAGCAGCAGCGGGATCGCGAAGAGCGGCCAGGTGGTTTCGCTCACCACCGGCGCGTAGCTGACGTAGTCGCCGTAGCGTTCGACCAGCCAGGCGCGGATCGCCTCGGGCTCCTCACCCGCCGCGATCCGCGTGCGGACCTGATGGCGCATGTCGCCCGCCATCGCCGCATCGCTGTCCGCGATCGACTGGCTTTGGCATGTGAGGCAGCGCAGCGTCTCCATCAAGGCCTGCGCCGCGGCTTCCTTCGCCGGATCCTCGAGCTGGCGATAGGCGTAAGGCGCTGGCGGAAGCGATTGCTGGGCGGCCAGCGGTACTGCAAGCAGACACGCCAGAAACAACGCCATCCCCCGGCTGGAAAGCGTAAGGCTCATTCCCCCGCCTCCCGCAGCTTCTCCAGCAGGATCGGCACGTGCTCGGCGCGGATGTCGCCGATGTGCTGATAGCGGATCACGCCCTTGCCATCGATCACGAACGTCTCGGGCACGCCCGAGGACCCGATCGCGAGCTGGACCTGCGAAAGATCGTCGGCCCCGATCCGGGTGTAGGGATTGCCATGCCGCGCCAGGAACGCCGCGACGTCCTCGGGCCGATCGCGAATGGCGATGCCGACGATCTCGACGCCCTCCTGCTTCAACTGATCAAGCTGCGGCGCTTCGGCGATACATGGCAGGCACCAGCTCGCCCAGATGTTCAGCAGACGCGGCTTGCCATCCTGGAAATCTGCGGTCGAAACGCCGGACATTCCCTCGATCGCGGCAGGGAGTTCGAATGCGGGCAGCGGCTTGCCGACCATCGCGCTCGGCACGAAGTCGTCCTTCGGCTGCGTGAGCTGGTATGCCGCCACGCCCAGAAAGCCGGCGAAGAGCATTAGCGGGATCCACCACCACCAGCGCATCAGACGGCCTCCTCCCCGCGCCGCTCTGCGATCCGCGCAAGGACGGCGCGGCGCCGAAGGTCGTCGATCACTCGGCCGATCAGCGCGAGAGCGCCGCCCAGCGCCACCAGCATGCCGCCGTACCAGATGAAGGTTACGAACGGCTTCCACCACAGGCGCAACTGCCACCGCCCGGCGCCGGCTTCGCTGCCCACTACCGCGTAGAGCTGGCCGTTCCAGCGCGTCGCGAGCGCGCTCTCGGTCGTCTCCTGCGGCGGCGCCCAGAAGCTGCGCGATTGCGGATCGAGCTCGATCGGATCGCCGCCGGCGTAGCTGGCCAGCAGGTGACCTTCGATCGCAGTCCAGTTCGGCCCCGCGGCAGGCAGGACTTCGGAGAGCGCGACTTCCCACGGGCCCACTTGCGCCGTCTCTCCGATGGCAACTGCAGCGAGCCGCTCCTCGGAAAAGGCGCTCTCGCTCGCCATGCCGAACAGCGCGACCGCGAGCCCGAAGTGCGCGAGCACCATGCCCCATACAGCCAGTGGCACGCGCGTGAGCCTGCGCCCGCGCAGCGGCAGGAAGCTGGCAACCGCGAGCCCCACGGCGATCGCAAGGCCGAGCAGCGGCAGGACGCTTATCTCACCCAGCGCAAGTACCGCGGCGAGCGCCGCCAGCATGATCGCGCCGATCAGGATCAGCGGACGCCGGATCCGCTCGATCGAGTCGCGCCGCCAGCGAAGCAGCGGACCGACGGCCATCACCAGCAGCATCGGAACGGCGAAGATCGCGCCCACCGGGTTGAAGTAGGGCGGCCCCACCGAAACGCGCACGTCGAACGCCTCGGTCAGCAACGGATAGAGCGTGCCGAGCAGCACGATGCCCAAGATCGCGCTCAGCATCACGTTGTTGAATACTAGGGCGCCCTCGCGACTGGTGACGGAGAACCGCTGCCCTTCGCTCACCGTGCCCGCCCTGAGGGCAAACAGAGCCAGGGCGCCACCGATGTAGAGGGTCAGAAGCGCGAGGATGAAGCTGCCGCGCTCCGGGTCGACGGCGAAGGCGTGGACGCTCGTCAGAATGCCCGAGCGCACGAGGAACGTGCCGACCATGCTCATCGAGAAGGCGATGACGCCGAGCATGATCGTCCACGCGCGCAGCGCGTCGCGCGCGGCAAGCACGCTGGCGGAGTGGAGCAGCGCCGTCGCCGCGAGCCAGGGCATGAGCGATGCGTTCTCGACCGGGTCCCAGAACCACCAGCCCCCCCAGCCCAGCTCGTAATAGGCCCAGTAGGAACCCGCGGTGATGCCGAGCGTCAGGAACACCCAGGCCCCGAGCACCCAAGGCCGCATCACGCGCGCGAACTCGGGCGTGACCTGCCGTGTTACCAGCGCGCCGACCGCGAAGCTGAATGCGACCGAGAGGCCGACGTAGCCGAAATAGAGCGTCGGCGGATGGAACGCGAGGCCGATGTCCTGCAGCAGCGGGTTGAGCCCCAGCCCCTCGATCGCAGGCTGCGGCAATCGCTCGAACGGATTCGAGCTGACGATCAGGAACGCGTAGAAGCCGAGCCCGACGAAGGCCTGCGCGGCCAGCGTGGCAAGCATCGTCTTTTCAGGCAGGCGCCGCTCCACCAGCGCGATCAGCGCGCCCGAGAGCGCCATGACGGCGACCCACAGCAGCATCGAGCCTTCGTGGTTGCCCCATGCCCCGGCGAGCTTGAAGATCATCGGCTTGGCCGAATGGGAGTTGGCCGCGACCAGCTTCACCGAAAGATCGGTGATCGCGAACAGCCACAGCAGCATCAGGAAGGCGAACGCGCAGACGATCCCCTGGATCACCGCCGCCGGCCGCACCAGCGCCGCAGCGCCCTCCCCGCCCGGACGCTGCGCCATCGCGCCGGCATAGAGCTGCAAGGCAGCAAGCGCTGCCGCAAGCCACAAGGCGGCCAGGCCGAGCTCCGCAATCACGCCCCGCCCTCGATCTCGTCCTCGGTCTCGGCGACGACTTCGCGCTTCTGATGCTCGGTCATCTCCTGCAACTCGCGCGGGACGTAGTTCTCATCATGCTTGGCCAGCAGATTGTCGGCGACGAATGTGCCGTCGGACGCGAGACGTCCTTCGGCCACGACGCCCGATCCCTCGACGAACAGGTCCGGCAGGATGCCCGCGAAGCGCACCGGCACCCGCGCCTTGCCGTCGCCGACCACGAAAGCGACGGTCACGCCGTCGGGCAGCGTGCGGATCGAACCTTCCTCGACCATGCCGCCGAGCCGTACGGCGCGGTCAGGTTGGGGCGGCTCGGCGACCATCTGCTCCGGCACGTAGAAATAGCTCGCCTGATTGCGCAGCGCCCAGGCGGCCAGCAGGCCCGCCCCGACCAGCGCGACGAGCGCGATGACGACCAGCACGAGCCGCTGGTGCTTCGGTTTGAGCGCGCTCACTTGCGGCGCGCCTCCTCGCGGCGGCGCTCGGCGCGCTTCATGTCCCACCAGGCCCACGCGACCAGGGCCAGCGTCGCAACGATACCGACGGCATAGGCCGCGATCACGAAGTCCCACTGGTCGAGCGCTTCACGCATCACGCCGCCTCGCTCGCCTTGCGCCGCAGCCGCGCCTCGGCCTGGATGTCGCCCAGCAGCGCGCGCATCCGTGCGAGCACGACGCCGCCGAAGATCAGCGAGAAGCCGAGCACGGCGATCAGCAGCGGCACGAGGAACTCGGCATCTATCGCGCTCTTGCCCGCTGTGATGCTCGGCGGCTGGTGGAGCGAGTTCCACCACACGACCGAGCGGTTGATGATCGGAATGTTGATCGCACCGACGAGGCCGAAAATCGCCGGAATGCGGCTCGACCCGCCTTCGCGCGCGACGGCCTGTGCCAGCGCGATATAGCCGAAGTAGAGGAACAACAGCACCAGCATCGAGGTCAGCCGTCCGTCCCACACCCACCAGGTGCCCCAGGTCGGGCGGCCCCAGATCGATCCGGTGGCGAGGCACACCGCCGTGAATATCATCCCCGGCACGGCCGCCGCCCGCGCTGCGAGGTCGGCGAGCGGATGGCGCCAGACCAGATAGACTCCGCTCGCTATGGCGATCGCGGTCCAGCCACCCATGCCGAGCCAGGCAGTCGGAACGTGGAGGAAGAGGATGCGCACCGTTTCGCCCATCAGCCGATCGGGCGGCACTACGAACAGACCCCACACCAGCGCCGCGCCGGCGAGCACGAGCCCGCTCAGGAGCAGCAGCGGGGTCAACCAGCGCGCAAGCGACAGGAACCTCTTGGGATTGGCGAAGCCGTGCATCGATGACATCCGTACGCCGCGCGCAATGGCAGGCCGCGCCCTTGGGGGCAAGGGATTCGCGAAGGCCGCCCGAGAATGCTGCCCCGGAGATCGCAGGGGACCGTCACAAGCTCGCCGTCATCCCAGCGAAAGCTGGGATCGCTGGCCGCAATGTCCGACCTGATGGCACCCGATCCCAGCTTTCGCTGGGATGACGAGGGAGATGGGAGGCGGGAGCAGAAGCGCTGCCGGAGCGGCGGGTACAGCCCCGCCCTCAGCGTCCGATCAGCTTCTGCGCCATGCGGTCGGCGACGACGTCGGGCGAGACGCCGCTCGCATCGCTCTCCTGCCAGATCTCCTCGAGCCGGCCTGGGATCTGCGCGATGCGCTTACGCACCTCGTTGATGTCGCACGGTGCGCTGTTGCGGCGCGCGAGATATTCGAGCGTCACGCTGATGATCCCGCCTGCGTTGATCACGTAGTCGGGCGCATAGAGAATGCCGCGCTCGGCGAGCATCTGGCCATGATGCGCGCGGGCGAGCTGGTTGTTCGCCGCGCCGGCCACGATCGACGCGTCGAGCCGCGCGATTCCCTCGTCGTCGAGAATGGCGCCCAGCGCATTGGGGCTGAACACGTCGCAAGAAACGCTCATGATCGCGTCGGGCGCGGCGGTTTCGGCGCCGAGTTCGTCAGCGAGCGCGGCGGCGCGGTCCATGTTGATGTCCGACAGGGTCAGCTTCGCGCCGTCCTTCGCCAGCAGACGCGCAACGCCCCCGCCGACGCTGCCCGCGCCCTGAACCGCGACGTGGACGCCGCTCACCGAATCCTTGCCCAGCTTGTGACGCACCGCGGCCTTGATGCCGTGGTAGATGCCCATTGCCGTGAAGGGGCCCGGGTCGCCGCCGGCAGTACCCTCGCCCTCGACCGGGAGGCCGGTAACGTACTGCGTGCGCCGCGACACCGCGACCATGTCCGCCTCGCCGATGCCGACGTCTTCCGCCGTGACATAGGCGCCGCCCAGCGCATCGACCGCGGCCCCGAAGGCCTCGAGCATCTCGGGCGTCTTGGTCCGGTCCTTGCCGGCGAGGATCACTGCCTTGCCGCCGCCCATCGGCAGACCGGCCATGGCGTTCTTGTAGCTCATACCGCGGCTCAGCCGCAGCGCGTCGCGCATGGCGTCCTTCGGGTCGGCATAGTGCCAGAAGCGCGTGCCGCCGGCGCCGGGGCCGAGGTGCGTGGAGTGGAGCGCGATGATCGCGGTCAGCCCCGTTGCGCGATCGCGCACGAGCTGAACGAGTTCGTGATCGTCGTAGTCCGGTTCGGTCCAGAATGCCGTCATTTCAGGAAGAAGTCCCACTGCCAACCGACGGCGAAGATTGGGGAAAATGGGGCGATCGACGGGATCCGAACCCGCGACCTCCGGTACCACAAACCGGCGCTCTAACCAACTGAGCTACGATCGCCACATGCCCCGGCCCGTTATCGAACCTGCCGTGCAAGCGGGGCTGATACGCCCCTGCGCCACACGGTCAAGCCGCGAACGGCGCGGGCGCGGGCCTGTTGCATAAGGATGCTCGTTTGGGAAGCGAAATCTTCGCCCTTCGCCGGCAAACGCAAGATTCTTTCGCTGCCATTCGGAGACCGGCGCCGTCGCCGCCGACTTCGGCCGGTTCAGAGCGAATCCCCATGCTGTGCGAGGCCGCGCGCTAGTAAGCGGAAGACCGAAACGCGAGAAGGGCGGCCCGACCGGACCGCCCTTCCCTTTTTCGCCATCCCAGCGACAGCCGGGATCGGACACTACGACTACGGCGCGCCGACGCGCACCATGTCTCGCGTCACTTCTTCTTGAGGCTGAGCCCGCCGAAACGCTTGTTGAACGCAGCCACGCGGCCACCTTCGTTGACGAGGCGCTGGTTGCCGCCGGTCCAGGCCGGATGGCTGGTCGGATCGATGTCGAGCGTCAGCGTATCGCCTTCGCTGCCCCAGGTGGAGCGCGTCTGAAACTCGGTCCCGTCGGTCATCTTGACGGTGATCGTGTGGTAATCGGGATGCGTATCGGCCTTCATGGCGTGATGTCCTTTGCATATGACCGGTTCCGACCGGCCGGCAATGTCGGGAAAGCGGCGCCCTTAAGGCGCTGCGAGCGATTTGGCAAGCCGTTCCCCTCCCGCTCGCGGAAGGCGGGTCAGTCGCTCGGCGGATCGGCGACCATCGCCGTGAACTCGGCTTCGGAGGTGGTCTTGCCCTCCACGCTGGCCCTACCCTTGAACTTGTAGACCCGGCTGCGCTTCTGGAGGAACTCGACTTCCAGGTCGAGCAGGCACCCCGGCGTCACGGGCGCACGGAACTTGGCGTTCTCGATCCCCATGAAATAGACCAGCTTGCCCGTACCCGCGAGTTCGAGGGTCTCGATGCCGAGGATCGCGGCGGCCTGCGCCAGCGCCTCGATCTGGAGCACGCCGGGCATGATCGGCGCGCCGGGGAAATGCCCCTGGAAGAAATCCTCGTTGAAGGTCACCGCCTTCACCGCGTGTATCCGCTCGCCGAGGTCGATCGAATTGACCCGATCGACCAGCAGAAGCGGATAACGGTGCGGCAGGGCCTTGAGCACCTTGCGGATGTCGTACGGCTGCGCGCCCGATTCCTCGCTCATCGCCCTGCCTTCTTCGTCTTACGAATCAACGACCGGTCGGCTGCTGCTGTTGCTGCGCCGGCTGCGCGCCCTGGGCAGCCTGCGCCGCGGCCTGCTGCTCGCGAATTTCGCGCGGCACCCAGCCCTGCGGCGGCGTGATCTGAACGCTGGGCAGCAGCGTGTTGAGTTCGTTCAGCACGTCCTGCGTGAGGTTGTGCTGCGCGCCGGCGAAGATCACCTGGCCCGTCGTCGCGTCGAGGATCAGCGAGACGTTCTTCTTCTGCGCGGCGGCCTGCACCGCCTCGTCCAGACGGTCCTCGATCTGTTCCTGCGTATAGGCGCGGCTCAGCGCGACCGGCGCCAGGATCTGCTGCAGTTCGCGCTGGCCCGACTGCTCGATCTGCTGGATCTGAGCGGCCTGCTGCTGCAGCGCCTGCTGGTCCGGGCTGGCGGCCTGGCGGTCGGTGTTGAACTTCTGCACCATCGGCGTGAGCTGCGTTTCGAGCTGCTGGCGGCGTGCCTCGGCCTGGTCGATCTGCGCCTTGTAGGTCGTCTGGCGCTGCTGTTCCGCCGTCTGGTAGGCGTTGGAATTGGCGATAACGGCCGGAAGGCTGACGACGCCGACGCCGCGGGCGTCCTGCGCCGCAGCCGGCGCCGCGAGGATCATCGGGGCCGAAGCCGCCGTGAGCATGAGACCGGCCGCGAAGACCGGCTTGAGAAGGTTCTTCATCAGAATTGGGTTCCTACGTTGAAAGTGAAGGTCTTCGTGTCGTCGCCCGGCTCCTTTTTGAGCACGTGGGCGAAGTCGATGCGGAACGGCCCGAAGGGCGAGTTCCAGTTCACGCCGATGCCGACCGAGATACGGGGGCTGGCGGTATCGCCCAGGAAGACCTCCTGGAACGGGTTCGCCACCTTGTACATCGCCGGATCGTTCGGATTGCCCGCGGCATCGGTCGGATCGGTGGTCGTCTTCGTCTCGTCGGTCGGATCGATGAAGAGCGGATCGCCATCGCCGTTGCGCAACTGGCGCTGGACGCCGTCGGGGAATGGCGCGCTCTGGAGTATCGGACGCGTCACATTGAACAGCGCGCCGACATCCATGAAGATCGAGGGCCGCAGACCCATTTCCCGCGCGCCGGAGCCGAGCGGAATCTCGAGCTCGGCACGGCCGAGGTAGTAGGCATTGCCGCCCAGGGCGTCATCCCCAACCCGGTCACGGTCCGTGACCACGACCGGATTGCCATCCTCGTCGGCCTCGATCGGCTGGCGCAGCACGCGCGGGCCGACGCCGCGGATGTCGAAGCCGCGCATCTGCGGCTCGCCGAGGAAGAAGCGGTCGGTCAGGCGCACATCGTCGACGCCCGGGCCGCGGTCCTCGAGCCCCTTGATGAAGCCGCCTTCGGCCGACAGCGAGAAGATGAACCCGCTGAAGACGTTCCAGTACTTCGCGCCCTTCGCCCGGAAGCGAAGATACTTCACGGAGCCGCCGAGCCCGGCATATTGGGTGCTCAGCGAGAAGTTGTGCCCGCGGGTCGGCCGGTAGCGGTTGTCGAGCGTGTCGTAGGCGATGGTCAGGCCAAGGATCGAGCTCGTGCGCTTGCCCAGCGCCTCGCACAGATAACGGCCGGCGAGGACGGGGTCGCACTCGGTGATCCCGTCGCCGTCGATGTCGCTGAAGTAAGTGAACTCGTCGAGTGAGACGTTGTCGTAATTCAGCGTATAGCTGCCGATCGCCGACATGTATTCGGTCAGCGGTACGCCGGCACGAACTTCAAAGCCGGTCGTCGACTGCTCGAACGTGCGGTTGCGGTCGTTGTTGAGGAAGTTGAAGCTGTTGTAATCCTTGCGGTAGATGTCCGCGCCCATCGAGATGTTGCGGTCGAATACGTAAGGCTCGGAAAAGCTCAGCGCGGCCGAACGCGAGTAGCGCGACCAGTTGACCGAGGCACCGACCGTCTGGCCGCGGCCGCGGAAGTTGCGCTGGCGGATCGAGCCGGCGAGGATGAAGTTCTCGATCGACGAGAAGCCGGCCGAGAGCTGCAGTTCGCCAGTCGGCTGCTCCTCGACGTTCGCCTCGAGGACGATGCGATCGGGGGCGCTGCCCTCCTTCTGCTCGATCTCGAAGTTTTCCTGGAAGTAGCCGAGCGAATTGATGCGGTTGCTCGAGCGCTTGACCTGAAGCGAGTTGAACGCGTCGCCCTCCGCCACGCGGAACTCGCGGCGGACGACCTTGTCCTGCGTCAGCGTGTTGCCGTTCACGTCGATCCGCTCGACGTAGACGCGCGGCGCCTCGCGCAGGACGAACGTCACGTCCATCGTGAGGTCTTCCTGGTTGCGGACGAACTGCGGCTGCGCATCGGCGAAGGCGTAGCCGAAGGTGCCGGCGAGCTCGTTGAGCTGCTCGACCGTGTCCTCGACCAGCTTCGCATTGTACCAGTCGCCGGTCTTCATCGGCAGGTTCTGCGTCATCCGCTCGCTGTCGAAGTCGCGGATCTGGCTGTCGACCGAGACGTCCCCGAACCTGTAGCGTTCGCCCTCTTCGAGGACGTAGGTGATGATGAAGTCTTCCTTGTCCGGCGTCAGCTCGGCGACGGCGGAGACGACGCGGAAGTCGGCGTACCCTTCGGTCAGGTAGAACTGGCGGAGCTTCTGCTGGTCGAACGCCAGGCGGTCGGGGTCGTAGCTGGTGTTCGAGCTGAAGAAGCGGAAGAAGCGCGCTTCCTTGGTGACCATCTCGCCCTTGAGTTCGCCATCGTCGAACTCCTCGTTGCCGAGGATGTTGATCTGGCGGACCTTCGACTTGGGCCCTTCGCTGATCTCGAACACGACATCGACGCGGTTCTGGCTTAGCTCGACCGTCTTCGGCTCGACCGAGGCGGCGAAGCGGCCCTGGCGCTTGTAGAGCTCGATGATCCGCGCGGTATCGGCGCGGACTTTGGAGCGCGTGAAGATCTGGCGCGGCGCGAGGCGGATTTCGGGCAGGATCTTGTCGTTCTTGATCCGCTTGTTGCCCTCCAGGATGATGCGGTTGATCACCGGGTTCTCGGTAACCTCGATCACCACGTTGCCGCCGTCGTTGCGGACACTGGCTTCGGAGAACAGCTCGGTCGCGTAGAGATCCTTCAGCGCCTGGTCGGCTAGCGCCTGGGTGTAAGTGTCGCCCGCGCGCATCTGGATATACGAAAGGATCGTCGCGGGCTCGAGCCGCTGCGCGCCGACCACGCTGATCGAATTGATCGTCGGACCCTGCGGCGCCGCGGCGGGCGCAGGCTGCGTGGTCGTGGCCGTGGTTGCTGGCGGAGGAGCGACTACGGGCTCGGGCCGATCGGTTTCCGGCGCGGGAGCCGGTGTTTCGGGCACCGGCTGCTCGGGCTGCGTCTCGGGAGCCGGTTGCTGCGGCATCGTTTCCGGCACCGGAGCGGGGGCCGGTCCCACCTGCGCCAGCAGCGGCGCAGGAACGCCTGCCAGCATGGTGCCGCAGAGCAGGGCCAGCGCGAAGCCGGTGCCGGTCTTGCCGAATGCGCCGGCGGCTTTCTCGCGTTCAATCATCGACACGGCGATCCCGTCCAATCCTTACCAACTGCACCACTGGGCCGCTGCCCAAAGCATCGGAGCGACGGCGAATGCCGCCCTTGCCCGATGCCGTGCCCCCAATCAAGCAAAGGAAGGAACCATTCCCCCGCGCTTTTCCGCCCCCAGGTCCGGTCAGCTCCCGAATATCGGCAGCGAAACCAGATCGTTGATCGTGACGAACACCATCAGCGCGAGCACCACCGCAACGCCGGTGCGGAACGCCAATTCCTGTCCGCGCGGGCCGACCGGCTTCCGGCGGACAGCCTCTGCCGCGTAGAAAGCCAGATGACCACCGTCCAGCGCCGGAATTGGCAAGAGGTTGATGAATGCCAAATTAAGCGAGATCAACGCGATGAAGTTGATGAAAGCGAGCGGACCGAGGCTCAGCTGCTCACCCGAATACTTGGCGATCTTGATCGGCCCGCCGAGTTCCCGGACCGAGCGATCTCCGGAGACGATCTGCTTCACCCCGGTCACCATCATATGCGCGATGCCGATGCTGTGATCGACGGCCATGGCGGTCGCGGCGATCGGGCCCTGCCGCTCGAATTCGAATTCCGCCTGCGCAGGGCGGATGCCGAGCAGGCCGATCTTCGACGTGTTGCCGAACCCGTCGGTCACCTGGTGGCTATCCGCGGTCACTCTGATCGGCAGGCGCTGCCCATCGCGGTCGACCACGATCTGGAACGTGCGCCCCGGGTAGAGCATCACCGCGTCCTGAATGTCGCGGAAATCATTCATCCGCTCGCCGTCGATCGAGACGATCCGGTCGCCGACCTCGAAACCCGCCTCTTTCGCCGCAGAGCCCTCCGAGAACTCGGCGACCGTGAGTTGACGGTCGGTCTCCACCGGCACCGGATTGCCGACGACCATGAAGAACGCCGCGAAGATCGCCAGCGCAACCAGAATGTTCGTCGCCGGCCCGGCGAACACGATCAGCGCGCGCTGCCACAGCGGCTTGAAGTGGAAGGACCCGGCGCGCTCGTCCTCGGGGATCGCGGCGATCTTCTCCGGATCGGGAATGCTCGCCGGGTTCATGTCGCCCTTGAACTGGACGTAGCCGCCCAGCGGCAGAGCGGAAAGCTTCCACCGCGTGCCGCGGCGATCGGTCCAGCCGGCGAGTTCCTTGCCGAAACCGACCGAGAAGGCCTCCGCCTGCACGCCGAACAGGCGCCCGACGAGGTAGTGACCGAACTCGTGGATCGTGATCAGCGGCCCAAGCACCAGCAGGAAGCCGACGATGTACATCCAGAATGAAGGCGAATCAGCCAATTGGCGTAGTCTCCAGCAGCTCGCGAGCCCGCCTGCGCGCCTCGGCATCGACACCGAGAACGTCGTCCAGGCTCGAAGGTGCCATGGGGGTATAACGTTCGAGAGTTTGCTCGACCACTAACGCGATCCGCGTGAACGCCATCTGACCGGCGAGGAACGCGGCGACCGCGATCTCGTTGGCCGCGTTGAGCACGGCCGGCGCCGCACCGCCGGCATGCGCGGCCTCGCGCGCCAGCCGGGTCGCGGGAAAGCGCACTTCGTCGAGCGCCTCGAACGTCAGCGAACCGAGCGCCGCGAGGTCGAGAGGTGCGCACGGCGTGTCCATCCGCGCGGGATATGCGAGGCACGAGGCGATCGGCACGCGCATGTCGGAGGGGCCGAGCTGCGCCAGGGTGGAACCATCGCGGTACTCGACCATCGAATGCACGACGCTCTGCGGATGGACGACGATGCGCAGCGCCTCGAGCCCGACCGGGAACAGGTGATGCGCCTCGATGAATTCGAGCCCCTTGTTCATCATCGTCGCCGAATCGACGCTGATCTTGGCCCCCATGCTCCAGTTGGGATGCGCCACCGCCTGCGCGGGCGTGGCAAGAGCGAGCTGCTCCGCCGTCCAGGTGCGCAGAGGGCCGCCGCTGGCGGTCAGCGTAATCGTGCGCACGTCCTCGATCCTGCCGCCCTGGAGGCACTGGAAGATCGCGTTGTGCTCCGAATCGACCGGCAGCAGCGTGGCGCCATGCTCGGCGACGGCGGCGGTCATGACGTCGCCTGCCGAGACCAGCGCTTCCTTGTTGGCGAGCGCGATCGCGCCGCCGCGGCGGATCGCCGTCATCGTCGGGCGGAGGCCGGCACAGCCGACGATCGCCGCGACCGTCAGATCCACCGGCCGCGAGGCGGCTTCGCACAGCGCCGCCGACCCGCCGGCAGCCGCGACGCTCGACCCGGCCAGCGCCTCGCGCAGATCGCTCAGGCAGGCTTCGTCGCCGACCACCGCGATCTCGGCCTCGAATTCGCGTGCGAGCGCCGCGAGCTCACGCGCGCTGCAATTGGCTGTCAGCGCCACCACGCGCCATTCGTCGCGGTTGCGGCGCACGAGGTCCAGCGTCGAAGCGCCAACCGAGCCGGTCGCGCCGAGAATGGAGATCGAGCGTGTCAATTGGCGATGCTCGCCGCAAGCATGCCGACCGCGATTGCCACGGGCAGCAGCCCGTCCACCCGGTCGAACACGCCGCCGTGGCCCGGGATCAGGTGGGAGCTGTCCTTCACGCCCGCGCGCCGCTTGAGCCAGCTTTCGAAGAAGTCGCCAGCCTGCGCCAGAACCGCGAGCCCCGCGCCAAGCAGCGCGGCGCCGCCGAGGTTCTGCGCATCGAGATCCAGGCCGAGTTCGAAGCGCGGGCCCAGCCATGAAACGCTCGAATCGATCGCGACCACCCACAGCACGACCCACAGGGCCGAGGCGGCCATTCCGCCCAGTAGCCCGGCCCAGGTTTTCGACGGGCTCACGCGCGGTGCGATCTTCGGTCCGCCGATGGCGCGCCCGGTGAAGTAGGCGCCGGTGTCGGTGAAGATCGTGACGCCGAGCACGAGCACGATCAGGAAGTCCGCCGCCCCGACCAGGATACCGGCGGCCATGCCGATGTAGAGCGCACCCGCAATCAGTGCGGCGAGCCGGTAGGGCACGTTCGCCGTCGCGCGGGATACGAGCACCACGAACTCTGCGAAGCAGACCAGCGCGACGATACCGACGAACAAGTCGAAGACCCGCCCACCCTGCCAGAACGCGGCGCCTGCGACCGCCAGCATGACCACTGCCGAGGCCAGACGCACCGGCAGGTCCGCGCTGCGGGTCCTCAGCGGAACGGGTTCGCTCTCACCAGTCATCGCTCTCCTCGCTCGTGGGAAACGACGCTCAGGGAACGGAAAGCGTCACCGGCCGCCATAACGGCGCTCCCTTCGCGCGAAATCGTCCAACGCGTTCTGCAGGTGCTCGGGCGTGAAGTCGGGCCATAGCGTATCGACGAAGATCATCTCGGCATAGGCGGCTTGCCACAGCAGGAAGTTCGACAGCCGCACCTCTCCGCTCGTGCGGATCAGCAGGTCGAGCGGCGGCAGGTCGGCAGTATCGAGATGCGCCGCGATCGTCTCAGGCGTAATCTCGCCTTCAGACGCGGCCTTGGCTGCGGCGCGCGCGATCTCCTGCTGCGATCCGTAGTTGAGCGCGACGGCCAGCGTGCGAGCGCCACCGCTGGTCTTCGCCAGCGCATCTTCGAGCATTGCAACGATATCGGGCGCAAGCCCCTGCCAATCACCGATAATCTTGAGCTTGACGTCATTTGCGATGAATTCCGGCAAGTCCGATTTCACGAACTTGCGCATGAGGTTCATCAGGTCGTCGACCTCTTCGCCGGGCCGCTTCCAGTTCTCGGAACTGAAAGCGTAGAGCGTCAGGCATTCGATGCCCGTATTCGAGAGACCGCGCACGAGCGTGCGCACCGCCTCCACGCCGCGCTGATGGCCGAGCGCGCGCGGCAGGTGCCGGCGCTTCGCCCAGCGGCCGTTGCCGTCCATGATGATGGCGACATGGCAGGCCTGTGCCGGGGTGTCGTCAGCCATTTCCCCGCTCCTCTCGGGAGGAAGGGATCAAGGTACGGCGGCACGGCGCGACGCGGCGGGCGCGACATCCGCACCACTCCGCTGCGACCAGGATCACCTTCGGTTCGCCAAGTCTCACTGCCCTTCCTCTGGAAGCGAAGCCGCCCCGAAAGGGCGACAGGAGGGGGAAGGTCGTCCGATCTCCCTCACTGGGTCAGGATTTCCTTTTCCTTCTGCGCGGCGGCGGCATCGGCGTCGGCGACGTACTTGTCGGTCAGCTTCTGCACCTCGTCCTCGCCGCGCTTGCGGTCGTCCTCGGAGATTTCCTTCTTCTTCTCGTCTTCCTTGAGCGCTTCCATGCCGTCACGGCGCACGTTGCGGATCGCGATCTTGGCGTTCTCCGCATACTTGCCGGCGATCTTGGCCAGCTCGCGGCGGCGCTCTTCCGTCAGGTCGGGCAGCGGGAGGCGGATGGTCTGCCCGTCGATCATCGGGTTGAGGCCGAGATTCGCATGCGCGATCCCCTTCTCCACCGCGGTCACGTTGGCCTTGTCCCACACCTGCACGGCCAGCATGCGCGGCTCGGGCGCGTTGACCGTCGCCACCTGGTTCAGCGGCATCATCGACCCGTAGACCTCGACCTGCACCGGATCGAGCAGGCTGGTGTTGGCACGTCCGGTGCGCAGACCGGAAAGATCGCTCTTCAGACTGTCCACCGCGCCCTGCATGCGGCGCTCGATGTCGTTCTTGTCGTACTTCGCCATTCGTCAGGCTTCCTCTTTCACTACCGTGCGGACGCCGTAACCGGCGAGCACCCGCGCCAGATTACCCTTTTCGCGGATCGAAAAGACCACGATCGGAATCCGGTTGTCGCGGCAGAGCGCCACGGCGGAAGCGTCCATCACTTTGAGATTGTTTGCCAGAACCTTATCGTAACTGACCGTGTCGAAACGCTTTGCCGAAGCGTTCGTCTTCGGATCTGCGTCGTAGATGCCGTCTACGCTCGTGCCTTTGAACAGGGCGTCGCAGCGCATTTCAGCGGCGCGCAGCGCGGCTCCGCTGTCGGTGGTGAAATAGGGCGCGCCGACGCCGGCGGCGAAGATCACCACCCGGCCCTTCTCCAGATGCCGCTCGGCCCGGCGGCGGATCACCGGTTCGCACACCTTGTCCATCTCGATCGCGGACTGCACGCGGGTCGGGACGCCGAGCTGCTCCAGCGCGCTCTGCATTGCCAAGGCGTTCATCACCGTCGCGAGCATGCCCATGTAGTCGGCCTGGGCGCGATCCATTCCCTGCGCCGCGCCGGCCATGCCGCGGAAGATGTTGCCGCCGCCGATCACCAGGCACAGCTCCAGCCCGGTATCCTTGGCCGCCTTCACTTCCTGAGCCAGTTCGGAGACGAATGCGGGATCGATGCCGAACTGCTGATCCCCCATCAGCACCTCGCCCGAAAGCTTGAGCAGTATGCGCTTGTATTTGGGGGATGACATAGGCGATGGGGTTTCCGGATTCACTTGCGGGTTGCCGGCGTCCTTAGCCGCCTCGCCCCCCGTGCGCAAAGGGAAAGCCGGTCATGGGAAGAGGATCGCCATGGCGTGCGCTGCGCTGGGCGCTCGTCATGCTGCTGGCCGCCGTGGCGGCGCTGACGGCGAAGGCCTGGAGCGACACGGTGGCCGGGCCCCACGTCATGCGCCTCACCGCCAGGATCAAGGGTATTCCCTCGGACACTCCGCCGATGCGTCTGCTCCTGCTTTCCGACATTCACGTCGCCGGCCCCGACATGCCGCCGGAGCGGCTGGCACGAATCGTCCAGCAGGCGAACGCGCTTCGGCCCGACGTGGTGCTGATCGCCGGCGATTTCGTCAGCGAGAAACGCACCGCGACCCGGCTCTATCCTGCGGAGGCGGCGATCGCTCCGCTGGCCGCGCTGGAGGCGCCGTCCGGCAAGATCGCGGTGCTCGGCAATCACGATCACTGGTTCGGCATCGCGGCCGTCCGCCGCGAGCTGGAGCAAGCTGGATTCACCGTCCTCGCGAACGCCGCCGCGCGCGCGGGCCCGCTTGCGATCGGCGGGATCGACGACGACTATACCGGCCATGCCGACCTGCCTGCGACGCTCGCAGCGATGGACCGGCTCGGCGGAGGATCGGTCCTGCTCAGCCACAGCCCCGATCCCTTCCCCGACCTGCCTGTAGGCTTCGGGCTCATGCTGGCCGGGCACACCCATTGCGGGCAGATCCGCTATCCCTGGGGCGGCTCCCCGGCGACGATGTCCGCTTACGGCGATCGCTATGCCTGCGGTGCGGCGCGCGAGAACGGGAACCTGCTCGTCACCACAGCAGGCCTCGGCACCAGCGTGCTCCCGTTCCGGCTGTTCTCCCGGCCAGAAATGTGGCTTATCGAACTCGTTCCGGCGGGCCGCTGAAAGCCTCCACAAGTCGGCGCGCGCATACGAAAACGGCCGCCGAACCGAGGTCCGGCGGCCGCGAATTTCGCTCGCTCGTTCGGTCGATCAGCCGGCGACGGCTGCGGCGACCTCCGCTGCGAAGTCGCTCTCTTCCTTCTCGATGCCTTCACCGAGCTGGAAGCGGACATAGTCCTTGAGCACGATCTCGCTACCCGCGTCCTTGCCGGCCTTGGCAACGACGTCGGAGATCGGGGTCTTGTTGTCCATCACGAAGAGCTGGCTGAGCAGCGCGTTTTCCTTGGCGAACTTCTTCACCGCGCCGTCGACCATCTTCGCCTGCACTTCGGCCGGCTTGCCGCTTTCGGCCGCCTTCTCTGCAGCGATCTTGCGCTCGCGCTCGATCACTTCGGCGTCGAGGCCGTCGGCGTCGAGTGCCTGCGGGAATGCCGCGGCGATGTGCATGGCGAGCTGCTTGCCAAGCGCTTCGAGCGTGCCGGCGTCGGCCTCGCTCTCGAGCGCGACGAGCACGCCGATCTTGCCCAGGTTCGGCGCGGCGGCGTTGTGGACGTAGGGCACGACCACGCCCTTGGCGACCGAGACCGTCTTCATCCGGCGGAGCTGCTGGTTCTCGCCGATGGTCGCGACGTTGTCGGTCAGCTTGTCCGCCACGGTGCCGCCATCGGGATAGGCGGCAGCTTTCAGCGCCTCGATATCGTCACCCTCGACGCCGAGGGCGACTTCGGTCGCCTTGCGCACGAAGTCCTGGAACTTGTCGTTCTTGGCGACGAAGTCGGTTTCCGAGTTGACCTCGACCGCGACGCCGCGGGTGCCTTCGACGGCAACGCCGACGAGGCCCTCGGCCGCCGTGCGGCTCGACTTCTTCTGCGCGGTGGCGAGCCCCTTGGCGCGCAGCGCGTCGACCGCGGCTTCGATGTCGCCGCCGGTTTCCTCGAGCGCCTTCTTGGCGTCCATCATGCCCGCGCCGGTCTTCTCGCGCAGGGCCTTCACGTCAGCGGCAGTGAATGCAGCCATTGTCGTTTCCTTTGATAATCTCTGGGCGCCGGGCCCGTGTTCAGGCCCGGCGCACTAGGTCGTGTTTGTGACGGCCGTGTGGAAGCTCAGGCAGCCGCTTCGGAAGCCGCGGCTTCCGCGGGCGGCACTTCCATCGCACCCACGTCGTCACCCGAATCGGCGACCTTGCCGCCACGGCCCGCGATCGCCGCGTCGCGCACGGCGTCGCAGTAGAGGCGCACGGCACGGCTGGCATCGTCGTTGCCGGGCACCGGAAAAGCGATGCCGCTCGGATTGACGTTGGTGTCGAGGACCGCGACGACCGGAATGCCGAGCACGTTGGCTTCCTTGATCGCCAGATCTTCCTTGTTCGCGTCGATCACGAACATGACGTCGGGAATGCCGCCCATGTCGCGAATGCCGCCGAGCGAGAGCTCGAGCTTGTCGCGCTCGCGGGTGAGCTGGAGGACTTCCTTCTTGGTGAAGCCCGAGGTGTCGCCGGAAAGCTGCTCTTCGAGCGTCTTGAGGCGCTTGATCGAGCCCGAGATCGTCTTCCAGTTGGTGAGCATGCCGCCCAGCCAGCGGTGGTTGACGAAGTGCTGGCCCGCGGCGCGGGCCGCCTCGGCGATCGGCTCCTGAGCCTGACGCTTGGTGCCGACGAACAGCACCTTGCCGCCCGCGCGGACCGTCTGCTCGATGAAATCGAGCGCGCGCGAGAACAGCGGCACGGTCTGCGACAGGTCGATGATGTGGACACCGTTGCGCGCGCCGAAGATGTACGGCTTCATGCGCGGGTTCCAGCGGTGGGTCTGGTGGCCGAAGTGTGCGCCGGCCTCGATCAATTGCTGCATGGTGACGGTAGAAGTCGCCATTGGTCTTTCCTTTCCGGTTGAGCCTCTGGAGAGCTGGAACCCGTGCGGAGATCCCGCGGCAGGCACCGGTATGTGGCGCTCTCCATGTGGATTTGCGTGGCTGAAACCGGACCGACAGAGTCCGGGAATCGCCCCGCGGGCGCGCCTTTAGCCGGGATCGAGGGAAGAATCCACCCTCGATTCGCCGCAGGAATCGCGAACCCCGGCACAATAGCGCTTGACAGGCTGGAACAAAAAGGGAACATTATTCCCGTCGCCCGGAACGAGTCGTGCGGCAACCCGGTTATCCACAGCGAGCCCACAGTCTGTCAACACCGTGGGATCGCAATGCAAGGATCACGATCATGCTCGGCGTTACCCTGTTTGCACTGTTTCTGACCGCCACCGTGGGCGCTGCAGTGGTGCTGGCGGACAGCTTCGTTCGTGGCCGGGAAGCTTTCGCACGTCTCCGCCGGGAAATGGCGCAGGCCGAGCACGCCGTTGATCCCATCCGCGTCGTGATCGTGAATATGTCGGAGAGCGAGCCGCTTCCCGCCTGGCGCCCTCGCCCGATCAGTCGAGCAGGTGGTCGTCTCCAGCGGCAGATGCCGCGGACGCAGGCATCGCTGCCCGCGGCCGCCTGACGCGGGAATAGCGGACCAGCGCATAGGGCATCAGCACGAGATAGCCGACGCAGATCGCGACGAGCGTCCACCAGGGTTCGAGCAACAGGGCGGCGAAGAGTATCCCGACCCCCGCGATCAGCTCCAGCCTGACATTGCGCCGCGGGCGAATCGAGGTCCAGCTCAGCGTCGCGATGTTGGAGATCATCAGGAAAGCGATCGCCACCATCCAGATCGCGCAGATCACCGGCTCGCGGAAACCCTCCCACCCGGTCGCCATCCACAGATAGAACGGCAGGAACGCCAGCCCCGCCCCTACCGGCGCGGGAACGCCGGTTAGGAACCCGGCCGACTTGTGCGGCTGCTCGTCCACGTCGATCTGCGCATTGAACCGCGCAAGGCGCAGTGCACAGCAGATCGCGAAGGCCAATGACGCGAACCAGCCCAGCCGGGGCAAATCCTGCAAGGTCCAGAGATAGAAGATGAGCGCGGGCGCGACGCCGAACGAAAGCGAATCGGCCAGGCTGTCCAGCTCGGCACCGAATCGCGACTGCGCCTTGAGGAGACGGGCGATCCGCCCATCGATCCCGTCGAGCAATCCGGCCAGAATCACCGCCACGATCGCCAGGCGCCAGTTGTCCGAGATCGCAAAGCGGATTCCCGTCAGACCGGAGCAGAGCGCGGCGGCGGTGATCGCGTTGGGCAACACGGCGCGCAGCGAAAGGCCCCGCACGCCGCCTGCAGCCATGGGTATCTCATCTTCCGCCGCCTTGGGGCCGACGCGCGGATAGTCGTCGTTCACTGGGCGATGCCCTCGATCAACTTCTGCTCGCCGATTTCGGCAAGGATAGTCTCGCCCGCGACCACCTTCTGCCCGACCAGCACCTTCGAATCGGTTCCGGCGGGGAGATAGACATCCACCCGGCTGCCGAAGCGGATCAGGCCAACACGCGCGCCCGCCGCCAGGGTGTCGCCCGGCTTGACGAACGGCACGATCCGCCGCGCGATCAGCCCGGCGATCTGCGTGAAGCCGATGGATACGCCATCCTGTCGTTCGATCAGGATATGCTGGCGCTCGTTCTCTTCGCTCGCCTTGTCGAGGTCGGCGTTGACGAACTTGCCGGGAATATAGACCAGTCGCCGCACCGTGCCGCCGATCGGCGCGCGGTTGATGTGCACGTCGAACACGCTCATGAAAATCGAGATGCGCGTGACCGGCTGATTGGCAAGCGCCGGTGTTCCGCTGCCGTCGTCCATGGTCAGCTCCGCCGGCGGCTCCACCTGCGCTATCAGCGAGACGAGCCCATCCGCGGGCGAGACGATCGCTCGCTCATCCTGCGGGACGACGCGTTCGGGATCGCGGAAGAAGGCGAATACGCCGAGCGAGAGGAACGCCATCGGCCAGGCGATCGTCTCCCATGCCAGGAATGCCGCGGCCAGGCTGATGCCCACCGCGATCAATCCGAACTTGCGCCCTTCGGGGTGAATAGCCGGCCATTGCCAGCCGACATCACCGCGTCCCTTGTTGTCGACCAATTCACCAGCCATCCCCGCCATCTAGAGGCTCGGCTCCATCCAAACAAGCGGCACGACGCTCCCGACTGCGCGTTAGGACGATGCTTACCATCTTGCCCTATCGCCTCCGCTCGATGGGCATGCGAGAAGAAAGCACCCGCCGCTGGATCGGCGAGGTTCCGATCTACGGGGCGACGCTGGCGCTGTTCGCACTGTGCGCCGCACTGCTGACGAGCAAGGGCATCGGTCTGGATGCCGAACCTGCCGTGGCCAATGCCCGGCTCTATCTGGTCGCAATCATCGCCTGGCTCTGCATCGACGCCACGCTGTACCTCGCGCGTCATCGCCCAAGCGAGCCGATCGCCGCGCTGCACCGGCGCTACGCAGGTCCGGCGGCTGCGCAGCAATGGCTTGCCGGGACGCCCCTGCTCGCCCTCTGCGTACTGCTTATGCCGTTCTTCTCGAAGATGAAGGCCGCGATTCCACTGTTCAACGAATATACCTGGGATGCACGGTTCATCGCCTGGGATCGCGCGATCTTCTTCGGTCACGATGCCTGGCAGGTGCTGCAGCCGCTGATCGGCTATCCGCCGATTACCGCGGCTCTCGCATTTCTCTACCATGCCTGGCTTCTGCTGCTCTATCTCGGCTGCCTCTATTTCGCGTTTGCCGCGATCGACCCCGCGATTCGACGCCGCTTCTTCCTTACTTACGTGCTGGCATGGTCGGTGATCGGCGGAGGTGTCGCGACCCTGCTCGCCTCCGCCGGGCCCTGCTTCGTGGGGCCCCTGTTCGGCGATCCCGCGTTCGACGCGCAGATGGCCTATCTGCGGGCAGCCGACACCCAGATACCGGTGATGACGCTGTCGGTGCAGGAGATGCTGCTCGACTGGCATCTGGCCGACACCGACGGCCTCGGTAGCGGCATTACCGCCATGCCCTCGATGCATGTGGCGATCGCGTTCCTGTTCTGGCTCGCGGCCCGGCACGTATCGCCGATCGCCGGACGCTGGCTCCTTGCCTTCTTCGTCGCGATCTGGATCGGCTCGGTCCACCTCGCCTACCATTATGCGGTCGACGGGCTGGTCTCGGTCGTACTTGTGGCGCTCCTGTGGCGCGCCTCGGCCCTCACGTTCGACTGGTGGAATGCAAGGACCGCGGCCTACGCCGCGCGGGTTCAGCCGATCCTGCGAACGAAGACCGTTCCCGCCGAGTAACCCGCGCCGAAACTGCAGATCAGCCCAGTATCTCCTGGCGCGAGATCGTCGCTGTGGAGATGAAACGCGATGATCGAGCCGGCGCTCGACGTATTGCCGTAGGTGTCCAGCACGGTCGGACTCTCGTCCTCGTTCGCCTCGTGCCCCAGCACCCGATGCGCGATCAGACGGTTCATTCCGGTATTGGCCTGGTGGAGCCAAAGCCGGCGCAGTGTCTGTGGATCGATGCCGAGCCGTTCGGCCTCGTCCAGAATCATCTGCGAGACCATCGGCACGACTTCCTTGAACACCTTGCGCCCCTGCTGGACGAAGAGCTTGTCGGGCCGGTCGGCGGTTTCAGGATGCGCGCGGTTGAGGAAACCGAAGTTGTTGCGGATATTGTTCGAGAACACGGTCTTGAGCCGCGTGCCGAGGATGTCCCAGTGCTGCGCCGGCGCGATGGCCGCGTCCTCCACCAGCACGGCCGTGGCAACGTCGCCGAAGATGAAATGGCTGTCGCGGTCGCGCCAGTTGAGGTGGCCGCTGGTGATTTCGGGGCTGACGACCAGGACCGAACGGGCATTGCCGGCGCGGATGTAATCGGCAGCGGTCTGGATGCCGAACGTGGCCGAGGAACAGGCGACATTCATGTCGAAGCCGAAGCCGTCGATGCCGAGGGCCTGCTGGATCTCGATTGCCATGGCCGGATAGGGCCGCTGCATGTTCGACGCGGCGCAGAGCACCGCATCCACATCGGCAGCATCGCGCCCCGCCCGCGCGAGTGCTTCGCGGGCCGCGGCAACTCCGATTTCGGCCAGGATCGAAAGCTCCTCGTTCGCGCGCTCCTCCCACCGCGGCGCCATAACCTCCGGATCGAGAACCGGCGCTTTCGCCATCACATGGCGGGCCTTGATCCCGCTGGCCTTCTCGATGAAGTCGACCGAGCTCGGCTCGAGCGGCTCGACCTCGCCCGCCTCGATCGCCTCGGCATTCCGCGTGTTGAACCGCTCGACGTAGGTGTTGAAGCTGGCGACCAGTTCCTCGTTGGAAATGCTCTCTTCCGGCGTGAACAGGCCGGTCGCGGAAATCACTGGACGATGTGTCGGCTGCATTGCGCTCAACTAAAGCGGCCTGCGGGGACCGGCAAGCACCGACGCCTGACCGCGCCTCCAGAACGCTATGTCCCGCCATGCAATCGATGCCGTTCCGATAGCCCGGTGAGTCCCACGACCCGCCGCTTTCCACGGCACCCGCCTCATAGCCCGGCATTCCGCATCCGGGGCGTCAAAATGGAGTGACAAAATGCGAAAGCCAACCGTGCTCATAGGTCTCCTGGGAGCAGCAGCGGGCTTGGCCGCCGTCTCCTCGGCGGCGGCACAAGCCAAGGGCGAGCCTCAACGGTCTTCCGAACCGCCCCCCGGGCTGATGAAGGCATTGGAGAAAGCGGCGCCGGGCATTCTTCGGGCAATGAACGCAACGGAGGGCTCCAACAGCCGCCTGCAGGATCTGCCCATCAGCGTTTAGGCATAGACAAAGGGCGTAAACCTGACCCCGCTTCGGCGGGGTCTTTTTATGCCAGTGGCGATGACTTGGAAGGCGTGGTGGACAGGGCTGGATTCGAACCAGCGTACGCTTGCGCGGGCAGATTTACAGTCTGCTGCCTTTAACCACTCGGCCACCTGTCCACATGCCTGGCGTGCGGGAATTGGCGTCTCCTCAAGGGAGCTGCCGTCTGCCGAGAGGCGCCCCTTTGGCGAAGCGGCGCTTGCCTGTCAATGGGGCCGCTGGCATGGGCCGGACCGAGCGAAAGATCGAGCGAAGATAGGGAGTTTCGATTGGCCAAAGGTGATCGCAAGCGAGCGCTGCGCGGGCGCGCCGGGCGTATGCAGGGCGGGCGCGGCAGCGGACGCGCGAGCACCGGCCAGGTGCGCCTGTGGGGCCGGCACGCCGTCGAAGCGGCACTCAGGAATCCCGCGCGCGTCCATCGCAAGCTGTGGGCGACGCGAGAGGGGATCGATTCGCTCGATGGCGAACTGCCGCCCGATTTCCCTGTCGAGTTTGCCGATGGCCCCGATCTTGCGCGGCTCGTCGCGCGCGATGCACCGCACCAGGGGCTGGTGCTGGAATGCGCACCGCTCGAGGACATGCATCTTGACGAGGTGCTTTCCGGAGATCCGGCGCATCCGCTCGTGGTGCTCGATCAGGTGACCGATCCGCACAACGTCGGCGCGATCCTCCGCTCTGCCGCGGCATTCGATGCCTGCGCGATCGTGACGCAGGACCGCCACGCACCGCCGGAATCGGGGGTGGTAGCCAAGTCCGCGTCGGGTGCGCTGGAGATCGTGCCCTGGGTCCGCGTGGTGAATCTGGCCCGCGCGCTGGAGAGCGCCGCGGAGGCGGGATACTGGCGGATCGGCCTCGCCGGGGAGGCGGAGACGACTCTGGCGGACGCGCTGCCAGCGGCGCCGATCGCACTCGTCCTCGGCGCCGAAGGCGAAGGCATGCGGGCCAATATCGCCGCGCATTGCGATGCGCTTGCACGGCTGCCGATCAGCAGTGCGATGGAAAGCCTGAACGTTTCGAACGCGGCTGCGATCGCGCTATATGCAGTGGCGACGCGTTGACGGGCGAACAAGCGGGGGCAGACAGGATGACTATTGCGACCACGATCCGGCGCACGGCGATGGCCGGGTTCGCCTCTGCTGCGGCGCTGCTGCTGACCGGCTGTTTGCTCTCACCAGGTGTCTTCACTTCCCAGCTCGAGCTACGGAAGGGCGGCAGCTTCTCCTACACCTACGACGGCGAGATCTATCTTCTCGCTCTGAGCAAGCTCGCCGACCTCGGCAATGCGGCGGAGGATGCGGCGGACGAGTTCGTCGAGCAAGCGTGTTACGACGACGAGACGTTCGAAGAGCATCCGTGCACCGAAAAGGAGCTCGCCCAACAGAAAAGCGACTGGGAACAGCAGGCGGAACAGCGCAAGCAGGAGCGGGAGAGAGAAGCCGAGATGACACGCGCGATGCTCGGCGGCATCGATCCGGCCGATCCCGAAGCCGCGCAGGAATTCGCCGAACGGTTGCAGCGGCAGGCGGGCTGGGAGAGCGTCGAGTACAAGGGCGACGGGCTGTTTCAGGTGAATTTCCGCATCGCCGGCAAACTCGATTATGATTTCGTCTTCCCGACCATCGAACGCCTGCCGACGTTCAACTTCTTCGTGCTCGCCGCAAAGCGCGACAACGGCACCGTGCGGATTGATGCGCCCGGCTTCGCGCCGCAGAGCAGCGGCAGCCCGTTCCGTGAAATGATGGCGGGAATGGCCGGCGCCACCACCGCGAGTGAGGGCTCGGCCGAGCAGGACGCGTTGTCCGCTCCCGAGTTGAACGGGACGTTCCGCATCGTGACCGACGGCGAAATCCTCGCCAACAACACCGACGAGGGCCCTGTCGAAACGCCTGATGGCAGCATGCTCGAGTGGAAGGTGACCAAGCGCACGCAAGTCGCTCCGACAGCGCTGATCAAGCTGGTGGACTAAACCCGCTTCTGTGCAGATGCCGGGATCGAAGACATCGCCTCGATCCCGGTGAGAAAATTAGCGCTTTCCGAACAGGTTGCCTGCGAAGCCGGCGATGTCGTCGAACGGGTTGCCGTCGTGGTCCTGGTCGAGGATCTGGGTGAAGCGCGCAAGCGAGCCTTCCCCACCGATCTGCTCGACGATCTGCTGGAGGACACCAGTATCGAGACCCGTCTTCTGCGCGGCGATGCCGACGGTGTCCCCATCCTCGTGATGTGCTTCCCCCAGCGCGGCGATCGCCTGCTCGGCCTGAGCCGGATCGATGCCGAGCTTTTCGGCCATGTTCTTTACGGTGGGATGGTTATGCGCCGCACCGAGCAGTTGATCGAAAAGAGCCATTTGTCGTCCTCCTGGTGATTGATCCGTCCGCGCCCGATTGTACGCGCGCACGGCTGAAACGAAAGGCCCCCGCTCCGGTTTCCCGGGCGGGGGCTCTCCTCTCCAACTTGTGCACGGCTTCCTCTCCGAAGAGAGGAAGCGGATCAGGCCGCTACCGGCGCGTTCGGTGCGGCGTCGCGGACGCCTTGATCCACATGATCGGCGAAAGGTGAGAAGTTGTCGATGAAAAGCTGCACCAGCTTCTGGGCGGTCCGATCGTATTCGCCCTGGTCCACCCAGGTCGAACGTGGATCGAGAATCCCGCTGTCGACGCCGGGCACGCTGACCGGGACCTCGAACCCGAAGTTCGGATCCTTGCGGAACTGGGCATCGTTGAGGCTGCCGTCGAGCGCTGCGTTCAGAAGCGCGCGGGTGGCCTTGATCGGCATGCGGTGGCCGGTGCCGTACTTGCCGCCGGTCCAGCCGGTGTTGACCAGCCAGCACTGCACCCCGCCCTCGGCGATCCGCTTCTTGAGCAGATTGCCGTACACGCTCGGATGGCGGGGCATGAATGGGGCGCCGAAGCACGTGCTGAAGGTCGCCTCCGGCTCGGTCACGCCGATCTCGGTGCCCGCGACCTTCGCGGTGTAGCCCGAGAGGAAGTGATACATCGCCTGGTCGGGGGTCAGCCGCGCGATGGGGGGCAGCACGCCGAAGGCGTCCGCGGTGAGCATGATCACGTTGCTCGGCGGCGGCCCCATGTTCTCTTCGCTGGTGTTCGGAATCGAGCTCAGCGGATAGGCGCCGCGGGTGTTCTCGGCGAGGCTGTTGTCGTCGAGATCTATCTCGCCGTTTTCGTCCATCACCACGTTTTCGAGCACGGTGTCTTCCATGCGCGTCGTGGCGAAAATCTCCGGCTCGGCCTCGGGATTGAGGCGGATCATCTTGGCGTAGCAGCCGCCTTCGAAATTGAAGACCGCCGTGTCCGACCAGCCGTGCTCGTCGTCGCCGATCAGCGTGCGGCTGGCGTCGGCCGACAGCGTGGTCTTGCCGGTGCCCGAAAGACCGAAGAACACCGCGCTCTTGCCGTCAGGCCCGATGTTGGCGCTGCAGTGCATCGGCATCACGCCTTGCGGCGGCAGCAGGTAGTTGAGAATGCCGAACACGCTCTTCTTCATCTCGCCGGCGTACTTCGTGCCGCCGATCAGGATCAGCTTTTCCGACAGATTGACCGCGATCACGGTCTCGCTGCGGGTGCCATGGCGCTCAGGATCGGCGCGGAAGCTCGGCAGGTCGATGATCGTGTATTCCGGCACGAAGCCGTCGAGCTCGGCCGCGGTCGGACGGACGAGCAGCGTGCGGATGAACTGGTTGTGCCACGCCAGCTCGTTCACGACGCGCACATTGACGCGGTATTCGGGCTGCGAACCGCCGAACAGGTCAGCGACGAAAAGGGTTTCCTTGTCGGCCACGGCAGCGAGGAAATCCGCCTTGAGCGCCGCAAAATGGTCGGGCGTCATCGAGGCATTGTTGTCCCACCATACGGTGTTTTCGGTCTCGGCGTCGCGGACGATGAACTTGTCCTTCGCGCTGCGGCCGGTGTGCTTGCCGGTCTCGACCACCAGCGGCCCATGCTTGGCGCGCCGACCTTCGCCGTTCGCCAGCGCATGCTCGGTCAGCTCGCTCGAGGACAGATTCGCGTAAATGGTGGCCCGAGTTTCGATACCCTGGGTGGAAAGCGGGTGTGACAGGGGGGTGCTCACTTCAATCTCCTGATCGCACCGGAGGCTGCCTGCAGGCGCCAACGGCGAGTCGTTCGCATACGAATGCACGGAATGCCCCCCGCGCATAATCGCGCGCTGCGGCTCCGTCAAACGCCGACCTGCCCGCGCGCGTTGTCTCGCCGCGCGGAAGCGTCTAACCGTCAGGTCGTATCACGGCCCTGATAACGGAGGCGAAATGGCTGAGGCGGAGCGGTCTCGATCGGACGGCGAGAAGATCATCGCGCTGGTCGACGATGACCGCAACATCCTGACGACGGTTTCGATCGCGCTGCAAGCGGAAGGCTATGCTACGCGGCTCTATTCCGATGGCGAGACCGCGCTCAAGGCCCTGCTCGAAAACCCGCCGGATCTCGCAGTGTTCGACATCAAGATGCCGCGGATGGACGGAATGGAACTGCTCCACCGCCTGCGCCGCCACTCGGCGCTGCCGGTGATCTTCCTGACCAGCAAGGATGACGAGCAGGACGAGGAAGCAGGCCTGGAGCTGGGTGCCGACGACTATATCGCCAAGCCGTTCAGCCTGCGGCTCCTGCTGGCCCGCATCCGCGCCATCCTGCGCCGGACTGAGGTGCTCGGCGACGGCGCCGAGCGTGCGTCGGACAACAACGAGGAGCCGGGCGAACCGCTCGTGCGCGGCCGTCTGACGATGGACCCGGCGCGGCACCAGGTCACCTGGGACGGCCGGCCGGTGTCGCTAACCGTGACCGAGTTCCTCCTGCTCGAAGCGCTCGCTGCGCGGCCGGGCGTGATCAAGTCGCGCAACTCGCTGATGGATGCCGCCTATCCGGACGACGTGTTTGTCGACGATCGGACGGTCGACAGCCACATCAAGCGCATGCGGCGCAAGTTCCGCACGGTCGATTCGGAATTCACGGCCATCGAGACGCTCTACGGAGCCGGTTACAGCTTCAGCGATGGCTGAGAGCGGATTCCGCGACAAGATCGACGCACGGCTGGACCGGCTGAGCTGGTCGCGGCGGCTGTCGCTCACCACACGCATCCTCGCGGTGAACCTGCTGCCGCTCGCGCTGCTGGGCGGCGGCATCTTCTATCTCGATACCTACCGCAAGCAGCTCCTTTCCGAACGCTACAAGCTCGCCCGGATCGAGGCGCAGATCACCGCTGAGGCGCTCGCCGGGGCATCGCGCAAGCGGCAGGAGGCTCTGCTGATCCAGATCGGCAAGGAACAGAAGATGCGGCTGCGCATGTTCGATGCCGAAGGCCGGCTGTGGGCCGACAGCTTCGCTCTCGACGAGCCCGCCTTCGAGTTCGACGATGTGGGCGACGATTCGTTCTCGATCGAATTCGCCCGTGTGCTCGATCGGTGGGTGGACACGATCGTCGGCGCCGATCCGATTCCAGACTACATCGAGCCCGAGGAAACGATCGCCGATGCCTGGCCCGAGCTTGCGCGCGCACGCGAGGAAGGCCTGTCCCAGATCCAGCTCCGCGACGCGCCCGACGGAACCCCGGTGATCAACGCCGCGGTCCCGGTAGGGCTCAACGGCGCGACGCTGCTGACCACGCGCAACGCCGTCGACATCACCGAGAAGGTGCGCGAGGCACGCTCAACGCTGGGCATGGCGGTGTTCTTCGCCCTGCTCGGCTCGATCTTCCTCTCGCTCTATCTCGCGCGGACGATCGTTCGCCCTTTGCAGTCGCTCGCGCGCGCGGCAGTGCGCGTGCGGCTCGGGCGGGAGCGCGAGGTCGAGGTGCCGCGTCTTCCGGACCGGCGTGATGAGATCGGCGCCCTCGCCCGTGCCGTCTCGGACATGACCAACGCTTTGCGGCAGCGGATCGACGCAGTCGAGCATTTCGCCGCGGATGTCGCGCACGAGATAAAGAACCCGCTCGCCAGCCTGCGCAGCGCGATCGAATCGCTCGGCAAAGTGGAAGACGAGGATCTGCGCCGCCAGTTGACCGGGATCGCGGCGCACGACATCCGCCGCATCGACCGGCTGGTGACCGAGATTTCCGACGCCAGCCGGGTCGACGCGGAAATCTCGCGCGCGATCTTCGAGCGGCTCGATCTCGGCAACCTGGCTGCAGCCATCATCGCCGCGCGCGAAGATCGCGCGGAAAACGACGAGCACCGGGTCGAACTGAGCCGCTCGATGGGCGGCGCGCAGGTGATGGGCGTCCCGCTGCGGCTCGAGCGAGTGATCGAAAACCTGCTCGACAATGCGGTCTCCTTCTCGCCGCCGGGCGGCGTGATCGAGGTAAGCGTGACTCGCAGCGACGACGACCGGGTGACGCTCTCCGTCTGCGACGAGGGCCCGGGCATACCCGAGGACTCACGCGAAAAGGTGTTTCAGCGGTTCCACTCCGTCCGCCCGGATGCGGAAGCGTTCGGTGATCACAGCGGGCTCGGCCTCGCAATCGCGCGCACGATCGTCGAAGCGCACGACGGCACGTTGGAAGCGCGCGACAGGCCCGACGGACGCTCCGGCGCATGTCTCGTACTCAGGTTGCCCGCAGCGGGCCGGTCGCGGCGTTGAGCGAGGTTCTGCTCCGGCAAGCCACCTGTGTCGCGATCGGCGGCCGCGGCGTGCTGATCGAGGGACCGCCGGGCGCCGGCAAGAGCGGGTTGGCGCTCGAACTGATCGATCGCGGCGCCATGCTCGTGGGCGACGACGGCGTCAGGCTGGAGCGGCGCGGAGAGACCCTTTGGGCGCTGCCTCCCCCGAACACGCACGGCCTGCTTGAGGCGCGGAATCTGGGGCTTTTGACCTTTCCGACGACCGAAGCGCCGGTCGCTTTGCAGCTCATGCTCGACCCGGATGCACCGCGTTTCATCGATGCTGCGGAGATCGCCGAGATCGCGGGCGTGCCGGTCCCGGTGCTTGCGTTCGACCCTCGCATCACGCCGGCTGCGGTGCGTGCCGAACTGGCCCTGCGCACCTATGGGCTGGCTCCGGGGATGCCGCCCGCCTGACCCCTTTCTTTCGTCCACGCAACGGGCCACATCGTCTCCATGGCCAACGATTCGCCAGACGACCGCCAGCACATCCTGCTCGTCACCGGACTTTCCGGTGCGGGCAAGACGACCGCCCTGCGCGTTCTCGAGGATCTGGGGTGGGAAGCGATCGACAACTTTCCGATTCGCCTGCTCGGCCGCCTGATCGGTGGCCCACAGCACGACGGACCGCGCCCGCCGCTGGCGATCGGCTTCGATTCGCGCACGCGCGGCTTCGTGCCGAACGAGATCATGGCCAAGGTGAAGGAGCTCGCCGCACGCCGCGACCTCGTCGTCACGACCCTGTTCCTCGATTGTAACAGCAGCGAACTCGAGCGCCGCTACAACGAGACCCGCCGCCGGCACCCGATGGCGGACGGCCGACCGGTGCGCATCGGGATACAGGCGGAACGCGAATTGCTCGAACCGCTGCGCCGCTGGGCGGACGCGGTGGTCGACACTTCCGACTTCTCGAGCAACGATCTGCAGCAGGCCATTCGCGCGCATTTTGCGGGCAGCGCCCCGCGTGAGATGGCGGTGATCGTCTCCAGCTTCGGCTTCGCGCGCGGCACCCCGCCCCTGGCCGATCTCGTGTTCGACATGCGCTTTCTCGACAATCCGCACTGGGTGCCGGGCCTGCGCGAACAGACCGGTCTGGATGCCGCCGTGGGTGAGCACATCGAGCGCGACGAGAGCTACGGGCCGGTTCTGGAGCAGATTCGCGAACTCGTGCTCAAGCTTCTCCCGCGCTACGCGGCGCAGGGAAAGAGCTACGTCAACATCGCTTTCGGCTGCACCGGCGGGCGGCACCGGTCCGTCTACACCGCCGAGAGGTTCGCACAGGCCTTGCGCGATGCGGGATTTTCGCCCACGATCATCCATCGCAATCTGGGATCGCGCGCGGCCGACGAGATCGAAGGCCCGCAATGAGACAACGCCCTTTGGCCATGGTTCGCATGCCCCACCCCCGACATTCCGGACAAAGTCCTTTCGCATGATCGGCGTCATCCTGGTCACCCACGGCCGCCTGGCCGAAGAGTTCGTCCGTGCGATGGAGCATGTCGTCGGCCCGCAGGAGGCGATCGCCACCGTCTGCATCGGCCCCAACGACGACATGGAGCAGCGGCGCAAGGAAATCGCCCAGGCGATCAAGGACGTCGACGACGGCAGCGGTGTGGCGGTGCTGACCGATCTATTCGGCGGCACACCGTCGAACCTCGCGATCTCGCTGCTCGAGGCCGGCAAGGTCGAGGTTGTCGCCGGGATCAACCTCCCGATGCTGATCCGCCTCGCCGGCGTGCGCAAGTCGCACGGTGTGGCGGAGGCGGTGCGCGCCGCGCGCGATGCCGGGCGGACTTACATTACCGTCGCTTCCGAGCTGCTCGGCCAGCACGCGAAAGCGTGCTGATGCCGCGGCGCGAAGTTAACATCGTCAATTCCCGCGGGCTTCACGCCCGGGCGAGCGCCAAGTTCGTCAATATCGTCAGCGAGCTTCCCGCAGGGGTCGACGTGCGCGTGGCGAAGGACGGCTACGAGGCCGCGGGCGGTTCGATCCTGGGGCTGATGATGCTCGGCGCGGCAAAGGGCGACACGGTCGAGATCGTCGTCGAAGGGCCCGGTGCCGACGGGGTGCTCGACGAACTCTACGTGCTCGTGCGCGACGGTTTCGGCGAGGATTGATGGCGGCCATTCCCCGGCAGCGGATTACCGGATTTTCCAATCCGACCGTCAAGTTCCTGCGGTCCCTGCGCGACAAGAAGCATCGGCGGCGCGAGCGGCGGTTCCTCGCCGAAGGGCTGCGCCTGCTGACCAATGCGCGCGAATCCGGAATCCTGCCCGAGTTGCTGGTGATGGCGGAGGGGCGCGACCCGCATCCGCTCGCCGATGCGCTGGAAGGCGCAGTGGCCGATGCGGGCGGCGCGATCATCGAGACCTCGCCCGATATCCTCGCCAAGATCACCGGCAAGGCGAACCCCCAGGCGATCGCCGGCGTGTTTGCCGAATTCGACACCTCACTCGCCGCACTCGATCGGACCGCTGCGCCGATCTGGCTGGTGGCGCAGGCGCTGCGTGACCCGGGGAATCTCGGCACGATGCTGCGCACCGGCGACGCGGTCGGTGCGGGCGGGCTGATCCTGATCGACGACTGCGCGGACCCGTTCAGCGTCGAGGCGGTGCGCGCCAGCATGGGTGCGGTCTTCACCCAGCGGATCGCACAGGCGCGCTGGGAGGAATTTCTGCCGTGGCTCCGCGACGGGGACGGACAACTCGTCGCCGCAAGCCTGCGCGATGCGGTGCCTTATCGCGGCGCGCCCTATGCGCAGCCGTGCTTCATTCTGGTCGGCAACGAATCGCGCGGCCTGCCGGAGGAGTACGAGGCCGCATGCGATCTGCGCGTGACGATGCCGATGCGCGGCCGCGCCGACAGCCTCAACGCGGCCGTCGCGGGTGCGGTGCTCGCTTACGAGGTTTTGGCGGCTTTCGACTAATATTCATTCACCGGCCACTCAGCCAGGCCGCCCTAGGTCGGTGGCCGATGACGAGAATCGCCCTCTCCCTTTCGCTTGCTGTGCTGTGCGCGGGCTGCGTGGCCCGCCCGGCCGCGCCCGAACGGCTCTCCGAAAGCGAATGGAGCTTCATCAAGATTGACGACTACGAACCGGCCCGCGCCGAAGGCGCCCGGCTCTCGTTCGGCGAGGAGAACATTTCCGCGAGCGTCGGCTGCAATACGATGGCCGGCAAGTGGCGGGTCGAGGAAGGGCGGCTGATCGCGGGGCCGCTCGCCGGCACCAGGATGTTCTGTCAGGGCGACGTTTGGGAGCAGGAACAGGCGATCGCGGCGTTGCTGGTCGCCGCGCCTACGCTCGAATGGAGAGACGATAACCGGCTGATCCTGCGTTCGAGCGGCCATAGCGCCGAACTGGCGCGGCTCAGTCCCCCGCCACCAGGCTCGTGATGCTCCATTTGCCGTCGCGGCTCGACGCGAGCAGCCGGTAGTCGATCAGGCTGCGCAGTTCACTGGTGGCGATGTAGCCGCGCTTGCCCTTCACCGTCGCGACGTGCTGGAACGGTGCCTCGGGCTGCAAGCCGTCGACCAGTTCGACCACGTCCCACGACACTTCCTCCAACGTCTCCGCTTCGGCCTCCGGCGCCATCCGCAGCGGCACGTTCTCTCCGGTCACCATCATGCCCGCCATCGGATCGACCGCGTCGATCTCCTGGGCGAAGTACCACGGCAACGTGATGCCGCTCTGCCCTTCCGCCGCGCAGCCCAGCGCCAGCAGCGAGTCGAGCTCGTCCCACAGCGTCGGGTTCTCGCCATCCAGTTGGGCGCGCAACTGCGCCGACCCCGCGCCCCCGCCGAAGTCGAGCTTCACGTCGGGCGCCGCGAGCGCGATCAGCGCCTCGGCGTCCCTCGCCTCTACGGCCTGCGCGAGTTGCTGGCGGAACGCATCGGCACCCGGCAGCCCCGCGCATTCATCGCGCGGCGCATAGGGACCTTCGGCGAGCTTGGGCGGCATCTTGCCCGCTGCTTCCTCGACCAGCCCCTCGGCTGCGTCCTTCAACTTCTCCGACGGCGCCTTGCCTTCTCCGCACGCGGCGAGCGCGAGCGAGAGCGTGATGGCAAGGCAGATCGTCGGGCGCATCGGCAGAGTCCTCTTCGGTTATTCGTTATCGCCGCCCACTGAGGGCAACGCAGGCTCTTCCGTAGCGTCCGAATCTTCCGCGGTATAGCGTGGCGCGCTTTCGACGAGCGGCACTTCGTCGATTTCCCGCTTGCCGATCTCGATCCCCTTGTCCTTCAGGCGTCTGCCCGAAGAAAGCACGTTGCGCTCGAAGCTGCCGACGAACTTGTTGTAATTGTTGACCGCAGTTTCGAGCCCGCCGCCGACCCGCTTCATGTGCTCGGCGGCGATCGCGAGCCGGTCGTACAGTTCCGCGCCCGCCTTGCCGATCTCGATCGCCTCGCGCGCGATCGTGTCCTGCCGCCAGACCTGCGCCACGGTGCGCGCGATCGCAACCAGGTTGGTCGGCGTCGCCAGCAGCACGCGCTTCTCGAAGGCGAAGTCCCACAGCTCCGGATCGTGTTCGAGCGCGGCGGCGACGAAATGCTCGCCGGGCACGAACATGACCACGTAGTCGGGCGCCTCGTCGAACTGGCTCTGGTAGCTCTTCGCCCCGAGCGTCTGCACGTGCCCCCGCATGGACCGGGCGTGGAGATCGAGATGACGTCGGCGTTCCTCGTCGTCGTCGGCCTCGAACGCGGCCTGATAGGCGTTGAGCGAAACCTTGGCGTCGATCACCAGCTTCTTCTGTCCCGGAACCCGCACGATCGCGTCCGGCCGCAAGCGGCCCTCGTCGGTCTCCATCGAATGCTCGAGGATGAAATCGGTGTGCTGGCTGAGGCCGCATTGTTCGAGCACGTTCTGCAGCGCCCGCTCGCCCCAGCGCCCGCGCGCCTTGGGCGCATTGGTAAGCGAGTTGCCGAGCCGCTGCGCCTCGCGCCGCACTTCCTCCTGCCCGCGCTGCATCTCCGTGATCTGCTGGTGAAGCCGCGCAAAGGCGTCCGTCCGCTTCTCCTCCAGCGTGGCGACCTGCTCCTCGTACTTCCTGAGCCGATCGCCGACCGGTTGGAGCAGGGCCTTGATCTTCTCCTCCGACGCCTTCTCCGAATGACCGAGCCGTTCCGCGGCCCGCTCGAGAAACCGCTCCTGCGCGGCGCCGAGGACCTTGGCGCCGGTGTTCTCGAATTCCTTGAGCAGGTTTGCCCGCGATTCCTCGAGCAGCCGCTTCTGCTCCTCGAACCCGGCCGCTTGCGCCCTCAGCGCGGTCAGATCCTCCCGCGCAGCATCGAGCCTTGCCGCGAGGTCGTCGGCCCGCGCCGCCCGCTCGCTCATCGCCGCCAGTTCGGGCGCCATGCGCGAGAGCTTCCCCGCGAGTTCCTTCGCCTCCGCATCGCGCTCGCCATGGCGCGCTTTCCAGTCGGCTGCGGGGCGCGAGCCGAAGAACCAGCCCAGTCCGGCGCCGAAGACGAGTGCAAGCAGGGCAGCGATCATTGCAGTCATATCCATCGCGGGAACATAGACGGAACGGCGGCGGCGCGAAAGACCCGCCCGGAACTATCCCCCGCCTTCGCTCGCTAAGCCAGCGAAGGAGGCATTCCATGTCGATCAAGGAGATGATTTCGGAGCACCCGCAGGTGGGTGCGGATTTCAACGAGGCGCTGGCCGAAGCGGTCAAGCACGCAGTGTACTGCGCGGCTATCTGCAACTCCTGCGCCGATGCCTGCAGTGCCGAGGATGCCGACATGCGCCGCTGCATCCGTCTGTGCAGCGATTGTTCGGACATCTGCGAGGCGACCTACCGCGTGGCGACCCGGCGCACATCGGGTAATGTCGCGGTGATCAAGTCGATGCTGCAGACCTGTATCGAAGCGTGCGAAGTCTGCGCAGCCGAGTGCGAGAAGCACGATCATGCCCACTGCCGCCGCTGCGCGACGATGTGCCGCGAATGCGCCGACGATTGCCGCAAGGCGCTGGAGGTGATGAATGCCCATGCGTGACGGGCGAGCGGCGATCCTGGCGATGGCTGCGGTGCTCGCCGCCTGTTCGCCGGCCGCAGACGATAAGACGGCCGCGCAAGCCGCATCTCCCGCTACTGAGGAGAGTCCAGCGACGCAGCCCGAGGCTGACGAAGAAGGAGCCAGACAGGCCGCCGCACTGCCCCCGTCCGATGCCACGTTCCGCTACATCGGACGCTGGGCCGAAAGCGTCGATCAATGCCGCAATGAAGCCTGGACGTTCACCAGCAATCGCCTGACGGCACCGGAGGACATCTCGTGCGAGTTCATGCAGATCGAGAAATCGCCTGGCGGCTATGCGGTCGACGCGGTCTGCACGATCGAGGGCGAGGAAGAGGACAACAACATCACCCTGCGCTTCGCCGAATCGGCCGGCGCCATGCTCGTGGAAGGGGCGACCAGCCTGCCGGAGACGGGCCTCATTCCTTGCGAGCCCGGATGAGGAATCCGACCATCCGCCGGTGATCGCGGCAGTACGAGAAAGGGGTTAACCCTCCGTCGTGGGGCTAGGCGCCCACCCCCTCCAAAAGGCCGGCATGCTCCAGCGCCGCGTCGACGGCCTTCTTCGCATGCTCGGAGCACTCGACCAGCGGCAGGCGCACGCCCGGCAGAATCCAGTCGTGCACGCGGCTGAGCGCGTACTTGACCGGCGCGGGGCTCGCGTCCTCGAACATCGCGTAGTGCAGCGGATAGAGCAGATCGTTGAGTTCGCGCGCGCGGACGAGGTCATTGTCGGCGCAGGCCTGCTGGAACTCGGCGCAGAGCGCGGGAGCCACGTTCGCGGTGACGGAGATGCAACCGACCGAACCCGCGGCGTTGGCGGGCAGCGCGAGTTCGTCGTCGCCGGATAGCTGACAGAAGTCCTTGCCGATCCCCATCCGGTGATCGGTCACCCGGCTGAGATCGCCGCTCGCGTCCTTGATCGCGACGATGCGGTCCGGATAGCGCTTGGCGAGTTCGCAGACCGTCTCCGGCTCGATATCGGTCACCGTGCGGCCCGGCACGTTGTAGAGCACGATCGGCAGGTCCGAATGCTCGGCGAGATAGCTGAAGTGTGCGATGATTCCAGCCTGGCCAGGCCGGTTGTAGTAAGGCGCGACGCAGAGCCCCGCGGCTGCGCCGGCCTTTCTCGAGAAGTTCATGTGCAACAGCGCGTTACGCGTGTCGTTGCTGCCGCACCCGGCGATCACCGGCACCCGCCCGGCGGCCTGTTCGATGCAGATTTCGATCACCCGGTGGTGCTCGGCGTTCGAAAGCGTCGACGCCTCGCCCGTCGTGCCGCAGGGGACCAGCGCCTTGCTGCCGCTCTCGATCTGCCAGTCGACCAGACGGCGGAAAGCCGCCTCGTCGAACGTTCCGTCGCGAAAAGGAGTCACCAGGGCCGGAATCGAGCCGGAAAACATTGCCACTATCCTTGTGTCTGCCCACGGCGCGAGGCAGTATCCCGCACGATGGAAATCTTCATTCAGCGCCTGATAAGGAGCCGGGGGCCACGATGTCCAGCATGACACGGATTCCCTTGTACGGTCTCGCCCTCCTTGCCACCACTGTTCTCACCGCTTCGGTCCCGCTGGTCGCCCAGCAGGATGCGGTGGAGAGCGCGCGCCATTCGCTGACCGCGACGGTGCCCTCGCAGATCGGGCAGGCGGTCGAACGATGGAAGTTCCTGACCTCGAACGACCACATGGGGTTCGCGGCCTATGCGGGCCTCGCCCTCGCCTTCCCCGAATTCCCGCGCATGGACGTCATCCGCGCAAGGGCCGAAGGCGCGCTGGAGCGCGACGCGCCGACGCCCGAGCAGCTCGTCGCCTATTTCGACCGCAACCCGCCGCTGAGCAATCCGGCGCGCGCCCGCTACGCTCTCGCGCTGGCGGGGCTGCAGCGGCCCGAGGCGTTCGAGGTCGCACGCGCGGCCTGGCGCGGCGGCGACATCAGCACGCCGGCGGAAGCCTATATGCTCGGCCTGTTCGGGTCGCGCTTTACCGTGGAGGATCACGACGCGCGCATGGCGGCGCTGCTGTGGCAGGGCAAGGCCGACGCGGCGGCGCGCCACATGAACAATATTTCGCCCGGCTACCGCCCGATGGCGATGGCACGACTGTCCCTCCTCCAGGGCCAGAACCCGGTCACCGCCGGGCTGCCGACCCCGAGCAACGCGCGGACCGACCCCGGCTACGTCTACACGCTCGCGCGCTACTACCGCTCAAGCGGCCAGCTTCCCCAGGCGATCGACCTGCTCGCCAACCGCCCGGCCTTCGCCGCGCTGCCGTTCGACGCGCAGGACTACGTGACCGAGGCGCTGCGCATCGCGAAGGGCGCGGGTGCGCGGCCGGCGGTGCAGATCGCATCCAAGGTCGACGATCTCTTCGCGCCGGGCGCCGATATCTCCGGCATGAGCTACCGCCTGCGCGACGACTACACCTCGCTGATGTGGCTCGGCGGCACCAAGGCGCTGTGGAGCCTCGGCGACGGCAATGCCGCCGCACCGCTGTTCTACCGCTACGGTGCGGCCGCGCGGACGCCGCAGACGCGCTCCAAGGGTTTCTACTGGGCGGGCCTCGCGTCCGATCGCGCGGGGAATGCCGGCGAGGCGCGGCGCTACTGGGAAATGGCCGCGCAGTACCCTGAGTATTACTATGGCTTGCTCGCGCTGGAACGCCTTGGGCGGCCGAAGCCGACCTTCGGCGCGGCCACACCGGCGCAGCCGACCGCGGACCAGCGCGCTGCGTTCCGTTCGAATCCCCTGGCGCTCGCGGTGCGCGAGCTCGCGCGGGGAGGCGGCGACTGGCGCACCGAGCGCTACTTCTTCACCGCACTGGCCGAATCCGCAGACGACGCGGCCGAGATGCAGCTCGTGGCCGAGCTCGCGCAGGAACTGCGCCTGCCCGAACTCGCCGTGGTGATCGGCCGCACTGCGCCCGAGAAGAACATTTCCGGGTTCGAGCGGATCGGTTTCCCCACCGTGTCCCAGCCGACGGGCACCGACTTCACCATCGTCCACGCCATCGCGCGGCAGGAAAGCGAGTTCGACCAGGATCGGATCAGTCATGCCGGCGCCCGCGGCCTGATGCAGTTGATGCCGGGAACCGCGCGCGAACAGGCGGGCAAGCTCGGCATGAGCTACAACTACGGCAATCTCACGAGCGATCCGCACTACAATGTGCGCCTCGGCAATGCCTACTTCGCGCGGATGATGGACAACTACGGCGGCAGCTACCCGCTTGCGGTCGCGGCTTACAATGCCGGGCCCGGCAACGTGAACAAGTGGCTGCGCCAGAACGGCGATCCGCGCACCGGGGCGGTCGACTGGCTGCGCTGGATCGAGGAGATCCCGTACTTCGAGACCAAGAACTACGTTCAGCGGGTGCTCGAAAATGCGGTGGTCTACGAGGCGATGTATCCCGACCGGGTCCGCTACGGCCAGCCCAAGGGGATCAGCCAGTTCCTCGGCAAGTCCACGCCGGGCTGAACCAGCTCCGTCATCACGGCTTTTGCCGGGGCGAGGAATCTTGTTAAGGGCGTCCGGTGAGCAGCGCCCCGACCAACCCGATCACGCCGGCAGGCCTCGCCGCGCTCAAGGCGCGGTACGATCATCTGCTCGGCACCGAACGGCCGGAGATCGTCGAGATCGTGAGCTGGGCAGCCGGCAACGGCGACCGGAGCGAGAACGGCGACTATCTCTACGGACGCAAGCGCATGCGCGAGATCGACCGTGAACTGGCGCACCTCGCCCGGCGCATGAAGGCCGCCCGGGTGGTCGACCCGGCGGATCAGCCCGACCGCAGCCGCGCCTTCTTCGGCGCGACGGTGACGCTCGCGGACGAAGACAATGCGCGGAAGACCGTCACTCTCGTGGGCGATGACGAGCAGGATGCGAGCGCGGGGCGCATTGGCTGGTCCAGCCCGCTCGCGCGCGCCTTGCGCGGCGCGGCGGTCGGCGACCTGCGCACGGTCCGTCTGCCGGGCGGGGAGAAGGAATGGGAAGTCGTCGCGATCGTCTATCCCGCGCCCGTCATCCCTGCGGCGGCAGGGGCCTAGATGGCCTGCGTGGAGCGCAATATGCCTTGCTGGCAAAGCTTCCGATGACGGCGCAGCGCCAGCCGTCGCAGGGGCGACGCCTCTGTTTTGCGGCAATAGCGGCCCTCGCCCTCGCCGCACCGCTCTCCGCGCGCGACAGCCTTGGCGTATTCTCGAACTGGGGCGCCTTCCGCGACCCGGGGGTGCCGCGCTGCTATGCCATCGCCCAGCCTTTCGAGAGCGACCGGGAGGGCGACTACCGCGCCTTCGCCAGCGTCGGCACCTGGCCGCGTAGGAACGTGCGCGGACAAGTCCACTTGCGCCTCTCGCGTAAGCTCGCAGAGGACGCGGCGATCACGCTCACGGTCGGCGACAGGCGTTTCGAACTGACCGGGGGCGGCGGCGACGCCTGGGCCCGCGACAAGGCGATGGACGCGGCGATCGTGGCCGCGATGCGCGCGGCCGGGCGGATGACGGTTACCGCCCGCGATTCGCGAGGACGACGCTTCTCCGATCGATACGACCTCACCGGCGCCGCCACCGCGATCGACGCCGCCACCGTCGGCTGCGCGCGAGTAACCTCATGACCGACTTTCATCCCGCTCCCTCGCCCGGGCAGATCGCCGAGGCGGCACATGCTTTCGCCCGGAACGGCCGCATCCGAATACCCGACTTCCTCCAGCACGGCGCGGCGGAGGCGCTGCACGCCTTTCTGCAGGCCGCCCCCTGGTGGAGGACCTTCAACCAGGGCGAGCGAACCTGGGATCTCGGTCCGGAATCGATCGAAGTGCTCACCCCCGAGCAGGCGAGTCAGCTCGAACAGGCGATCCATGAAGGAGCCCGAAAGGGCTTTCAGTACGTCTACGAGACCGTGCGAGTCTCGGAGCAATCGTCGGAGCGCTCGGAGCGCGGATTCCCCGTGGATCGACTGCTGGAGGCAATGAACACCGCGCCTGCGCTCGAGATGTGGCGGGAACTGACGGGCGACCCGGACGTGGGGTTGGTCGACGGTCAGGCCACACGCTACCTGCCGGGGCATTTCCTGACGCGTCACGACGACGATGTCGAAGGCAAGAACAGGGTCGCCGCCTACGTCCTCAACCTGAGCCCGGAATGGGCGCCCGAATGGGGAGGACTGCTGCAGTTCCACGATGCCGCGGGCGAGGTGACCGGCGCCATGGTCCCGGGTTTCAATGTCCTCAATCTCTTCCGCGTCCCCCAGTCGCACAGCGTCTCCATCGTCGCGCCGTTCGCGCCGGCGCCCCGCTACTCGATTACCGGATGGATCCGCCGCGGCTGATATGAAAAGGGCGGAGCCGAAGCCCCGCCCTTCCCTCCTTATCGGTGCAATGCCGCCGCTCAGAAGCGGTAGCCGACCGACGCCATGACCTGGTGACGGTCGAGGTCGACGTCGAAGCGTTCGCTGTCGGGCAGCGTGTCTTCCATGTCGATTTCGGCTTCCGAATAGTTCGAGTAGCGATACTCGCCCTTCAGATACACGCCGTTGCCCATCGCGTATTCGACGCCCCCGCCGATACGGTAGCCGTCGGTGTCGATGTCGTTGCTGAACTCGGTCGTGCCGTCGTTCGAAAGAACGTCGAACTTGGCGTTGGTGTAACCGCCCTTGGCATAGACCAGCGTATTGGGCGTGGCCTTCACACCGGCGCGCAGGCCGACATAGAGGTCGCGGTTCGCCTCGATATTGCCGAGCCCGAAGCCTTCGAAATCACCGTTCTCGAATTCGGTGTCGGCGGTCGAGTCCATGTACTCGCCCTCGATACCAATTACGGCACCGCCGGTGTCGAGGTCGTAGCCGACTTCCACACCATAGCCGACGCCTTCGATCGACTGGTCGTTGTTGTCCTCGTTGGCGTCGTCGTCCACGCTGCTGCCGGCGCCTGTCTGGTCGTAACCGACCAGAACACCCGCACGCGGGCCGTGGAACGGCGAATCCTCGGTCGATTGCGCCATCGCGGGTGTGGCTAGGGCCACCAAGGACCCGGTGGCGATGAGTGCTATCGTCTTTTTCATAACTACTCCGTAGGTTATCCGGCGCTCGGCCCTGCGGCCTCCTGCCTGGACCACCCCAACGGCGGTGCCCACGAACCGGTTTCATGAACCTCACACAACAACATTTGTGTGGTTTTCCAGCCACATATCCGGGGACGAGCCGCAGGATTTCATCGACGAAGCGTCGGAACGATGTGGGCGCGCCCGGGTGAGGCTATAAAATAGGCCGCATCCGCCTCGCCGGGCGGAGAGCCTTTGCCTTGGCGGGCGCGCCACCCTATATGCGCGCGGCCATGGCCGATACCGCACTCATGCCCATCCCCGGACAAGTCGATCCGGTCCCCGTCGCGCGCGACATCACGCCGCGCGCCGATGGTCGTGTGGATCTGCTCGGTCTGCCCAAGGGACGGATTGCGGAGCTGTTCGCCGAAGCGGGCCTCGACGCCAAGCAGGCGAAGCTGCGCGCGAAGCAGGTGTTCCACTGGCTCTATCACCGCGGCGCAACCGATTTCGAAGCGATGACCGACATCGCCAAGACGATGCGCCCCTGGCTTGCGGAACGCTTCGTCATCGGGCGCCCCGACGTGGTGGAAGCGCAGCACTCCAGCGACGGCACGCGCAAGTGGCTGCTGCGGACCGCCGACGGGCACGAGTTTGAGATGGTCTTCATCCCCGATGCGGACCGCGGCACGCTGTGCGTTTCGAGCCAGGTGGGCTGCACGCTCAACTGCCGCTTCTGCCACACCGGAACGATGAAGCTGGTGCGCAACCTGACGCCGGGCGAGATCGTCGGCCAGGTCATGCTCGCACGCGATGCACTGGGCGAATGGCCGCGCGGCCGGATGGACGTTGGCGAGGACGCCGACGAGGCGGAATACACGGCCGACGGCCGCCTGCTGACGAACATCGTGATGATGGGCATGGGCGAGCCGCTCTACAACTTCGACAACGTGCGTGACGCGCTCCGCCTCGTCATGGACGGCGACGGACTGGCGCTGTCGAAGCGGCGGATCACGCTCTCGACCAGCGGGGTCGTGCCGATGATGGAACGCTGCGGGGAGGAGATCGGGGTCAACCTCGCGGTCTCGCTCCATGCGGTGACCAAGGAGATCCGCGACGAGATCGTGCCGCTCAACAAGAAGTACGGCATCGAGGAACTGCTCGCCGCCTGCGCGGCCTACCCCGGCGCGTCGAACGCACGCCGGATCACGTTCGAATACGTGATGCTGAAGGACAAGAACGACACCGACGAGCATGCGCGCGAACTGGTCCGCCTGATCAAGCAGTACAAGCTGCCGGCGAAGGTCAACCTGATCCCGTTCAACCCCTGGCCCGGCGCGCCCTACGAATGCTCGACGCCCGAGCGGGTGCGGCGCTTCTCCGAAATCGTCTTCGAACACGGCATCAGCGCGCCCGTACGCACCCCGCGCGGGCGCGACATCGACGCGGCCTGCGGCCAGCTCCGAACCGCCGCGCAAAAGAAGAGCCGCGCAGAACGCGACCGCGAAGCTGCCGCATTGGCGTGACCCGCCAGCGACGCGCTAGCCGGCCGGACTAGTCCTCCTCCAGCGAGTCGAACCGCGCCCGCGCAGAATCGATGTGCGGGCGGTTCTCCATCGCCCAGGTGCCGAGCGCGGCGACGGGTTCGCGCAGCGAGCGGCCGAGCATGGTGAGCGAATAGTCCACGCGCGGCGGCACGCTGGGCGTCACCTCCCGGTCCACCAGTCCATCGCGTTCCAGGGCGCGGAGCGTGCGCGTCAGCATTCGCTGCGAGATGCCGTCGATCGCGCGGCGCAGTTCGTTGAAGCGCATCGGGCCGGCCGAGAGGCTCATGATCACCTGCATCGACCACTTGTCGCCCACGCGCGCGAGGATGTCGTTCACCGCCTGGCAGCGGACGGGCGAATGGTCGGCCTCGGTCACATCGATGTGCCTATCGGACAGAAATGTGCCTTCTTGCGCGGGTGCAGAGATAGTTTCCATATGGCCCCTAGTTATCATCCGTAACCAAGGAAAGCAAAGCCCATGCAGATTCTCCGTATCGACAGCGCAACCACCGGTGCGAATTCGGTCAGCCGTATTCTCACACAGGCCATCACCGATCACCTGACCGCCAAGCACCCGGAAGCGACGCTGATCGAGCGCGACCTCGTCACCGCTCCGCTGCCGCATATCGATTCGGCCGCGACCGGCGCGATCCGCCTGCCGCAGGACAGCCACGACGAGGCGATGGCTGCCGCCTTCCCCGCCGAGCGCGCAGTGCTCGACGAATTCCTGGCCTCCGACATCGTGATCGTCGGCGCACCGATGTACAACTTCACCATTCCCAGCCAGCTCAAGGCATGGCTGGACCGGCTCGGCGTTCCCGGCGTGACCTTCACGTACAAAGACGGCGCGCCGCAGGGGCTGGCCGGTGGCCGGCGGGTGATCATCGCCTCCTCGCGTGGCGGCGCCTACGAGCTGGGCGGCGCGGCCGAGCATCAGGAAACGCTGCTGCGCGACTTCTTCGGCTTCATCGGCCTCTCCGACCTCGAGTTCGTCCGCGCGGAAAAGACGGGCTTCGGCCCCGAAGTTCGCGATCAGGCGATCGCCGACGCGAGAGAACGGATCGGGCAGCTCTGAGGGTCCCCTGCAACGGCTTGCCGCAGTCCTGCACCGCTCTGTCGGACCGCTCCCTCGGGTGCAAACTCGTTCATCTGGGGTTGGGGATCGATGAACAAGTTGAGCCGTAATGGCTGTGCAAGCCCAGTAGGGAGTCGAAAGATGAAGAAGACACTGTTCGCTATCGCCGCCGCCTCCATGGCGGTGACTGCCACCCCCGCGATGGCCGACCCGCCGCCGTGGGCCCCGGCGCACGGCAAGCGTTACAAGGATTCGGGCATCTACGATCGTGACGGCCGGTACTACGAGCCGCGGCGCATCACGCGCAACTCGCGCATGTGGCGCGGCGACGACGGCCGTTACTACTGTCGCCGCGACAACGGCACGACCGGTCTCGTGATCGGCGCGGGTGTGGGGGCGCTGGCCGGCCACGAGCTCGCCGGCCGCGGCGATCGTACGCTCGGCGCCGTTCTCGGCGGCGCCGTCGGCGCGATCATCGGCCGCGAGATCGACCGCGGCAGCCTGCAGTGCCGCTAGGCGCTCATCGGGAAGCGGGCGAGCCCGTCTAACTGGCGGCTCGTCCCTTCCCGCCGCACGTTTCGCCGCAACCTGCCCGAAGATGACATTTGTTCATCCGGCGTTGTGGGTCGAGAAACGAGACGGCGGCCGAACCCGGAATCCCGCATCCGAAAGGAGATAGAACAATGATGAAGAAGACCCTTTTCGCCGCTGCCGCAGTAGTCCTTTCGGCAACCGCCGCGCCGTCCATGGCGCTCGAGCTTCCGGCGCCGACGCATACGACCGTCGCAGCCCATACCGACGTCTCGGCATCCTACGACCGCGACCGCCGCTGGCGCGATGGCGATCGTTATGACCGCCGCGGCCGTTATCGCGAACCGCGCCGCATCACGCGCGGCTCCAGCATGTGGCGTGGCCGCGACGGCCGCTACTACTGCAAGCGCGACAACGGCACGACCGGTCTGGTGATCGGCGCCGGTGTCGGTGCGCTTGCCGGCCACGAGATCGCCGGCGACGGCGACCGCACGCTGGGCGCGATCCTGGGCGGCGCGCTGGGCGCTGTCGTCGGCCGCGAGATCGACCGCGGCAGCCTCAAGTGCCGCTGATCTCCAGTCGGGCCTGAATGCGAGCAGGGCCCGGCAGGAAGGCGCGTCGTCCACCGGACGGCGCGCCTTTTCCTTTGCGCGGCGGCGCCCCTGTGCTTGAGTGGGCGCGATGAACGAAGGCACGCAAGACCGCCCCGCAGTCCTCGTCACCGGCGGGGCCAGACGCATCGGTGCCGCCATCGCGCGCCGTTTCGGCGAGGCGGGCTGGCACGTCGTGATCCATTACGGCCGTTCGGCGGACGAGGCGGAGGCGCTTGCCGCCGCCCTTCCCTCGGCCGAAGCGATCCGGTGCGACCTGGCCGACGGCGACGCCGCGGTGGCGATGGTCGAACAGCTCGCCGCGCGTCTGCCCGACTGGCGCGTTCTGGTGAACTCCGCCTCCACCTTCCTGCTCGACGGCGCCCGCGCGCTCGATCCTCCGACCTGCGCCGCCGCCATGCAGGTCAACGCAGTGACGCCGGTGCGCATGGCGCAGGCCTTCCTCGCCCGGGCCGCGGCGCGCGGCGGGCGGCGGGTGATCCAGGTGACCGACCAGAAGCTCGCCAATCCCAATCCCGACTTCTTCAGCTATACGATGAGCAAGCACGCTGCGGCGGCGGCCGTGCGGATGCTCGCGATGGGAGCGGCAGAGACCGCCGACCGCGTCTACGCCCTCGCCCCCGGCGCGATCCTCGCGAGCCACGACCAGAGCGAGGCCGAGACCGAAGTCTCGCACCGGCTCAACCTGCTCGGGCGCAAGACCGGTGCGGACGAGATCGCCGATGCCTGCCTCTGGCTTGCCGAAGGATGGCTCGCCAGCGGCGAGACCCTCTACGTCGACAGCGGGCAGCACCTCCTCGCCCAGCCGCGCGACGTGATCTATCTCGCCCGGGAGGGCGCAGGACTTTAGCCGGGCCGAGCCCAGCAACGTTGACAGCATGCAAGCGCTCGGGCGAAGCTCACCCCGTACGCAATGGGAGATGCGCTAGGCATGTGGCTGCTCGACAAGTTCCTGAAATCGGCGATCAAGCGCGGCAGGCTGATCGTCACCGACCACGACGGCAAGATCTACGAGTACGGTCCGGACCCGGCTTCCGATGCGAAGGGTCCCATCCACATCACCCTGACCCACCCCAAGGCCGCCGCGCACATCGCCCGCTACCCGCAGCTCGGCGCGGGCGAGGCCTTCATGTGGGGCTGGCTGGTCGTGCAGCCGCCGCACGACATCCGCGACATGATCCTGTTCGTCACCGAGAACACCAAGTCCATCGGCGACAAGGCGATCCAGTCGCAGGGCCTCCTCCGCCGCGCCGCGCAGAAGGCGATCGCGAAGCTCGATGGGGTCAACCTCAAGGGCAAGGCGCGCAGGAACGCCGAGCATACCTACAACCTCACCCGCGAACTCTACGAACGCTTCCTCGACGAGGACCGGCAGTACACCATGGCGTACTACCGCGACCCTTCGAACAGCCTCGAGCAGGCGCAGATGGACAAGAAGGCGCACATCGCCGCCAAGCTCCACCTGCAGCAGGGCAAGTGCGAGGGCATGCGCGTGCTCGACATCGGCTGCGGCTGGGGCGGCCTCGCGCTCTACCTGCACAAGATGTACGGCGTGGAAGTGCTCGGCGTCGCTCTCGCACCCGACCAGATCGCCTTCTGTCAGGAGCGCGCCGAGGCGGAGGGCGTGGCCGACAAGGTCAAGTTCGCGCTGATGGACTACCGCGACGTCGAAGGGCAGTTCGACCGCATCACCAGCGTCGGCCTGCTCGAGCATGTCGGTACGATCCACTACCCGCAATTCTTCCGCCACACGCACGCGCTGCTCAAGCCCGACGGGGTCATGTTCAGCCACTGCTGCGGCCGCGCAGGCCCGCCGGGGTTCACCGACGCCTGGACGCGCAAGTACATCTTCCCCGGCGGCTACATCCCCGCCCTCTCCGAACTCGTGACCGAGAGCGAGAAGGCGGGCTGGCAGGTGATGGATGTGGAGGCGATGCGTTTCCACTACAGCCACACGCTGGAGGAATGGTACAACCGCACCGTGATGCACCGCGAGGAAATCACCGCGATGTACGACGAGACCTTCTATCGCATGTGGCTGTTCTACCTCGCCGGCGCCGAGCAGAGCTTCCATAACGGTACTCTGGTCAACTGGCAGGTCCAGTACGTGAAGGACCGTGCAGCCATCCCGATGACGCGAGACTACATGTACGAGGAAAGCGCGCGCCTGCGCGAGCGGGGCGAAGTGCCGGGCTGGCGCTTCGATCCAGCGCTGCGGGAGGCGGCGGAGTAACGCGCACTTTGTAATCCGGTCCACCACCACACTGGTCATGACGATGAACGCAGCTTCGCTCTTCGACAAAATCATGGGCCGCACGGTACGCTCCGGTCGGCTGACCGTGGTGCACGCCGACGGCAGGCGCGCCGAGTTCGGCGAGCCCGCTCCGGGCTATCCGAACGTCGCGGTTCGCCTGGCGGACGATAGGGTCGCGCGCGACATCCTGCTCGATCCCAGCCTGGGGGCGGCCGAGACGTTCATGGACGGGCGGCTCGTGATCGAGACGGGCGACGTGATGCAGCTCGTCGAGTTGATCCGCATGAACGCCCCGTGGGAAGCGGGTGCGCGCCTTCATCCGCCGAGCGCCATGCGCCGCCTGAAGAATCGCCTCGGGTTCACCGCGGAATCGATCAATCAGGCGCGCTCGGCGAAGCGCAACGTCGCGCATCACTACGACATCGGGAACGAGCTCTACCGGATGATGCTCGATGCCGAGCACATGCAGTATAGCTGCGCCTACTGGCCCCGCGAGGACATGACCCTCGCCGAAGCGCAGGAAGCCAAGCTCGCGCACATCGCCGCCAAGCTCCTGCTCGAAGCCGGGCAACGCGTGCTCGACATCGGCTGCGGCTGGGGCGGCATGGCGATCTACCTCGCGCGCCATTTCGACGTGCGGGTCAGGGGGATCACGCTGAGCGAGGAGCAGATCGCCCTCGCCCGCCAGCGCGCCGAGGAAGCGGGCGTGGCCGACCGGGTCGAGTTCGAGCTGATCGACTATCGCGACCTCGCGGTGCGGGGCGACCGGTTCGACCGGATCGTCTCGGTCGGCATGTTCGAACATGTCGGACGGCCCCAGTTCGAAACCTTCTTCCGCGCCTGCGCCGGGCTGCTGGCAGGCGACGGGGTCATGCTCCTCCACACCATCGGCCGGATGGGCGGCCCCGGCATGACCGATGCCTTCACCCGCAAGTACATCTTCCCCGGCGGCTACATCCCGGCGCTCAGCGAAACGGTCGCGGCGAGCGAGAAAGTCCGGCTTATCGCCTCCGACATCGAGATGCTCCGGCTGCACTACGCCAGGACCCTGCGCGCGTGGTACGCCAATTGCGAGGCGAACCGCGCCGGGATCGAGGCGCTGTTCGACCCGCGGTTCTACCGGATGTGGACCTTCTATCTCGCCGGGGCGACCGCCGCGTTCGAGAGCGGCGGCATGTGCAACTACCAGATCCAGTTCACCCGCAACCGCTACGCCGTGCCTCTCACCCGCGACTACATGGGCGAGGTGGAGGCGGGCCTCGGCGCTGCCGGCAAGTAGCGCTCCGCCGCTCCCAACCGCTTCTCCGTTGCCGCGCGGGGCGCTGCCTGATACCGGCCCGCCGGAATCACGGAGTTGCATCGAATGTCGGATATCAAGCGTGTCGTTCTCGCCTACTCGGGCGGTCTCGATACCAGCGTCATCGCCAAGTGGCTGGAGGTCGAGCGCGGGCTGGAGGTCGTCACCTTCACCGCCGATCTCGGCCAGGGCGAGGAGATCGAGCCCGCGCGCGCCAAGGCCCGGGCGATGGGCATTCCCGACAAGCACATCTTCATCGAGGACCTGCGCGAGGAGTTCGTGCGCGACTTCGTCTTCCCGATGATGCGCGCCAACGCCCGCTACGAAGGGGACTACCTGCTCGGCACCTCGATCGCGCGGCCGCTGATCTCCAAGCGGCTGATCGAGATCGCCCGCGAGACAAACGCCGATGCGATCGCGCACGGCGCGACCGGCAAGGGCAACGATCAGGTCCGCTTCGAGCTGTCGGCCTACGCGCTCGATCCCGACATCAAGGTCATCGCACCGTGGCGCGAGTGGGATCTCGGCTCGCGTACCGCGCTGATCGCCTGGGCCGAAGCGCATCAGATCGCAGTGCCGAAGGACAAGCGCGGCGAGAGCCCGTTCTCGACCGACGCCAACCTCCTCCACACCTCGTCCGAAGGCAAAGTGCTGGAAGATCCGTGGGAGGAGACGCCCGACTACGTCTACTCGCGCACCGATCACCCGGAGGATGCGCCGGACACGCCCGAATACATCACGATCGACTTCGAGAAGGGCGACGGCGTCGCGCTGAACGGCGAGGCGATGAGCCCCGCGGCCCTGCTCGCCGCGCTCAACGATCTCGGCCGCAAGCATGGCATCGGCCGGCTCGATCTGGTCGAGAACCGCTTCGTCGGCATGAAGAGCCGCGGGATGTACGAGACCCCCGGCGGCGAGATCTACGCCCGGGCCCATCGCGGGATCGAGCAGATCACGCTGGACCGCGGCGCGGCGCATCTCAAGGACGAGCTGATGCCGAAGTATGCCGAGCTGATCTACAACGGCTTCTGGTTCAGCCCCGAGCGCGAGATGCTGCAGGCGGCGATCGATCTGAGCCAGGAGAAGGTCAGCGGGACCGTGCGGCTCAAACTCTACAAGGGGCTGGCCAGCGTGGTCGGGCGCAAGTCGCCGAACTCGCTCTACTCCGAGGCGCACGTCACGTTCGAGGACGATGCCGGGGCCTACGACCAGAAGGACGCGCAGGGCTTCATCCGGCTCAACGCGCTGCGGCTGCGGCTGCTGGCGCAGCGGGACAAGAACGCCCGCTGACTCGGCCCGGCTGACTTTGCGATAAGCGGTTGACTTATCCACTCGTGTCCACAGCGAAATCTGCGGAAAGTGGATAACTGCGGGCTTGCAAACTTGCCCGACTCGTTTCCCGGGCGCAGTCTGAAGACATCGAAAGGGCGCGGAAAGCTTCCAGTTTGACGGTCTAGCGACCTGAAAACATGAAACTTTCCAGACCGTTTCGACGTGACGGAAACTGTCCGCGCGGTCTTCGAGGAACACCTGCAGAAGGTTTCGGCCGGATGCAAGTGCACCGCTTGAGAAGGACGCGAAAGCAACGCCGTCGCGAGGCCGGACGATCCGGTCGGAGGTCGAGGAACTGCGAAGGTGCGAGCCTGCGCAGAGCCGTTCGAGATCACCGGCCAACATGGTTCGACCGGTCGCGGAACCGCCGAGCGGCTGAGGAAAGGTCTTCGGACCGGCACTCGCCACCCGACGGAACCGGATGCCGGCGCGAGCGCCGGTGACGGAAGCGAGAGGTCCGGTTCGCCGGGCAGCCGCTGAAACACCGGCGCCAAGCGCTTCCGCAAATGGCTCTGCCAGGACGGAAGACCACGCATCGGTGAGAGTGGGGTCGGCAGCGATGCCGGCCCCATTTGCATTCCGGGCTCCGATTTCCCGCGTCCCTTTCCGCCCTCTCCGCGACCCGAAAACCGGCCTGCGAATCGGCTTCCGAAGGGGTCCAGCGAGGCGGGTGCAGCGGCCCGATCGCATCGGGCCGGGCGGTCCAAAAGGCGGCCTTGCGTTCCCCGAAGCGGGATGAATCGAACGAGAATCGGGGCGAGCGGCCTCCGGGGTGGTGCCCGGGCGGGATCGCAGCAGGTATAGCCCCACCGCTATGGACGGGACCAAAGCCCACCTCCGCCGCGGGCGGATGCGCGCACTGGCCGGGCTCGGCGCGGCGCTGATGCTGACCGCCCCTGCCGGCGGTCCGGCGCTCGCCGATACCGGCGCGCCGACCGGCAAGGACACCACCCCCCTCACCGCGCAGTACGCCGTGCCGACCGCGGCGATGATCCGCATCGCGCCGACCGTGAGCGCGGTCGAGGCGATCGCGATCGATCCGCCGGCCGCGCCGGAGGAACCCGCTATGCGCTCGCTCGGCAGCGGGGTCGCATCGTACTACGGCCGCCGGTTCCACGGCCGCCCGACGGCGAGCGGCGAGCGGTTCGACATGAACGGCCTGACCGCCGCGCACCGCACCCTGCCCTTCGGCAGCAAGGTCCGCGTGACCAATCCGCGCACCGGCAAGTCGGTCGTGGTGCGGATCAACGACCGCGGCCCGTTCTCCGGCAAGCGCACGATCGACCTCTCCCGCGCCGCGGCGGAGGAGATCGGCCTGGTTCGCGCCGGGCACGGCCGGGTCGAGCTCGAGCTGTTCGAAGAATAATCGCCCTGGCGCCTGCCGCCCTCTCCATCGCCGCCGCTGCAAGCAGGGACCCCGCCCGAGGCGAGGCCCCTGCCGCGCGACGTACCGGCGTTCCGGTCGACGTGCTGTCCTGACGGACGCGAGACGGCGCGCGAGCCCGGGGGAGGGGGAGAGGGAAGGCCGCGCGCCGCCTCTCCCGGCTGCAATCCCCCCCTGCCCCGCCGGGTCCCGCCGCAATCGGCAAGCCGTGCGCGGCCTGCGACGGCAGCGGCGGGCGCACCCCGGCGCGGGACGAACCGCGCCGCCTCCGCCGCGGCCAGCCGCGCGCTGTTGACACCTGCGACACGGTCCAGGGCTCCCGCGCGCGCCGCCGGGGCGAGGCCGAGTTCGAGCGACTTGTATTCGCGCGGGGGCCCGGCCGCAGGCGCGGCGGCTGCGGCGCGGCGGGCGGCGCGGGCCCTGGCGGCCTGGCGCCGCTTCGCCCGCTTGCCGTGGCGGGTCGTGGGGATGGAACGAGCGGCGGGTGCGGAGGGGGTTTCGGGCGGAGCGCCGATGGCCTGAGGTCCCCGCCTACGCGGGGACTCGGGGGCGGCTTGATGCCTCTTCCACCTCCTCCGATCCCCCGCGCAGGCGGGGGTCTCGGGCCGCCTGGTCGGCCGGTGCGGGAGCGTCCTCGGGTGGAGCGCCGGCGGCCTGAGGTCCCCGCCTGCGCGGGGACTCGGGGGCGGCTTGCGATGCCTCTTCCACCTCCTCCGATCCCCCGCGGAGGCGGGGGTCTCGGGCCGCCCGGTCGGCCGGGGCCGGAGCGTCTTCGGGTGGAGCGCCGGCGGCCTGCGGTCCCCGCCTGCGCGGGGACTCGTCGTTCGCGTCGCCTCCGCCTTGCGTTCCGGCGAGGATCGCGTCGAGGCGGGCCATGCCTTGCGCCTGCCAGGCGTCGTAGCGCGCGGCGACCTCTGCCTCAGCCGCGGCGAGCGTGTCCGCGTCGTCCTCGCCAGCGCCGCCCTCGCCGGCCTCATCCTCGTCCGCCGCGCCCTCGTCGGCGTCCCACGCGTCCCAATCCTCGAGCGCGAACTTGTCGAGCAGGCGGTCGCGGGCGTGGGCGAGGATTTCCGCGCGCGTCGGCGGCAGGCCCACCTGCGCGGCCGTATCGGCGGGATCGCGCTCTCGCGCCGCTCCGGCCAGATCCTCAGCCAGATCCGCGGGCGGCGCGTGCCCGGCCAGCCCGGCGAGCAGTTCGTCGAACCGCTCGGCGCGCGCCGTGGCGGCATGGTCGTCCTCCACCCGCCGGTCGAGCCGGCCGAGGTGCGCGAGGAGCAGCCGCGCGTCGTGCCGGCGCCAGGTGGCGACGTGCTCGCCGCGCACGAAGACCGGCACCTCGATCCCGTGGAGCGCGCGGGTGGCGAGCTCCGCCTCGGCCTGCGCGCGCGCGTGGACCAGCGCCGCATCCCACAGCCGCTTGAAATCGGGATCGCGCCGCCGCGCGCGGTAGCACGTCTCGCGGCTCACCCCGACCCGCGCCGCCGCCGCGCGCACCTCGCCGCAGGTCGCCAGCGCATCGAGAAACCGCACCCGCCGCTCGGTGTCGAACACGCGGGAGGCAGCATAGGGATCGGCCGCGTCCCCGGTGTCGCCGGTATCGATCAGGATCGGCGGATCGCCCGGCAGCCACCCGCCGGGCCACGGCTTGTCCCCCGCCGGCGGCCGCAGCGCGACGCCGTATTCGGCAAGCCGGGCGTCGAGCGCGGCGTCGGAGAGCGGAGCGCCCTCACCCTCAATGAGCCCCCGCGAAGGCGGGGGCCTCAGGCTATCGAGCGAAGCGCCAGATTGCACGAGGTCCCCGCCTGCGCGGGGACTCACGCTGGCGGCAGGCTCCACCTCCCACCCCCGCCCCGCCGGATGCCTGAGCCCGCGCGCGAGCCAGTCCTGCACGGGGACGCGGTCATCCCCCTCCCGTTTACGGGAGGGGTTAGGGGTGGGCCTGTCCTCAGGCGGCCCCTCAAAACCCACCCCGCTGCGACTAACCGCGACTGCGTCGCGGCAAGTCTCGCTCCCCTCCCGCGCGCGGGAGGGGGCGGAGCCGGGCTCATCGGGAATGTCGCCGGGGAGCGTAAAGCGGTCGAAAGTCTGCTCGGACATCGGTTCTCCTCCATATGGAACAAAGAGAGAACCAAGCCTTTATGCAGAAAAGGGCCATGTAGGAAAATGGTTTTTGCGGGGCCGGCGCCAGCCGCGCCCGCGGAGGCCGGACGGCGCGGTCAGCTCCGCGCGGAATCGTCGTCCCGCGCCGACCCGCCGCGGCCACGCCGGACAAGCCACTCGGCAAGCACGAGCGCGCCCGCAAGGAAGAGCGCGGCGATGGCGACAAAAGCTGTAATGAAAATCGGGGACATGGTTGTGCTCCGGTTCGTGGCGGGAGCTCATCCAAGTCTCTCGACGCCGGCTGCCAGGGCAAATTTGCCAGCGATGCGAGCGGTATAGCGCAGTTCGGGGCTGGTGGCCAATCAATTCGGGTGGGCGGCGGGAGTGAGCGGTGCGCGGCGCGGCGGCGAGGTGGTTAGCGCAACTCGCGCGATGCGGGTGCGCTGCGGCCCCCCTCCCGCTTGCGGGAGGGGACCAGAACAATCAATCCGCTGGCAGCCTCGCCAAACGATCTTCAAGTTCTTGTAGCACTCGTTTCGAGCGTCTTTTAAAACCCGCCCCGAGATTTACGACGGAACGCCTCGCAAGATTCTCCTGAAAGAATCGCATAATCAGCTTCTTCGTTAATTTCGAAACCCCCAGCAATTTCTTTATCTCTTCTTTTGCGCTCTCGTCCAGAAGATCTTCGATCTCTATTAGATCGCTCTCACAATCACTCAGACTGCAAATTGCCTCGACCCTAGCACCCCGATCGATCGCATACCGCTCCCGTTCCTTGAGGCCAGCATTGTCGCTATCCAGCAGAAAAAGAAACTTCGTGCCCCAAGTGGCGCCTAGCCCGATAAGCGCATCAAATGTGCCAGATCCAGTTCCAGGTAGTAATCGAAGCGACGTATAATCATGCATTAGTGCAGCATACCGGAGTATGTAAAAGTCCGATTTTCCCTCAACAATTATACTCGGGAATGACACATCGAATCGACTAGGGACGACCTCAATTCTGTCGATGATTGGTTGGAAATAACTAGTATCGGAAGGATGTTCATTGGCAAATTTTCTGTACAACTGCGCACGGATGTCCAAAAACTCATCCTCGATCACGGCAGCATCCACAATGCCCTTGTCTGGAGCGTCCGCAGCATTGGTAACAATGAACGTCTGCTCAAGCCAATCTGGGCTAATCATATAGTGAGAGTGGGTACTATAAATTAGCATATTGTTACCGGTTGCGATCTCCGGAAAACTCTCAATCAAGCGCTCTTGAGCCGCGGAATGCAAGTTAGCGGCAGGTTCGTCGAACAGAAAAAGTACTGGGTGGTCATCTACACGCTTCGTGCGAAATTGAGTAAACAGCAGAAATGCAAAGAACCAGCGAAACCCTAATGAGCGATCTTGAATAGGGAACCGACGAGTACCGTCCTTTATTTCTAACGAAACATATATATCGTGATCTTCAGACTCGACGTATGATTTTATTTCTTTATCGAAGCGCCTCCCCTGCTCCACACCATACTGGACAGATATTTCTTTATCACCCACATCTTCCTTAAATATTTTATTCCATTTCCCAAATACGGAAGTCGTTATTGTTTCTGACGCCTGATCGATAATTTGCTGGACACGGAGTTTATCATCATTCTCAGCCCACGCTGCTAATACATCAAGCCATGTCTTCTGGTATTTTTCACTTCGTATACGCTTGGTAATATCATCCAGCTCGTAAGGAATTCGCCCTGCAGCCAAAACATCCTCAAACATCTTGCGATAAACCCAATCGCCAGCACCTGGCCTATTGGTGAGATATATCTTCTTAGGGAAGTCAAAAAGAAAGCTATCGTGGTAAGCGATACTTGGTGTAAATTCGTATAAAGACGAGTATACATACTTTTCATCGTCTACATCCAATGGTTTGAACTTACGATCGCCCTTCTTTTTTAGCTCAATATCGAAGGAAAATTTACGGTCAGTCCTTACGTAATCACCACGATCGAATACATCCGCACGACGCAAAGTGAAGGTGTCAGGAATTTCCCCATTGATTTCCTTCGCGCCGGCCTCATCCTTAATCATCTGTTTGATGGCGGTTTTGTCATCTTCATCTACCGAAACGGTGGCCTCAACCACGATCTCTCCGGTAAATCGAGCTAGAAGGTGGCGAGGTAGTCGCTCCTTAGCAGTCTGAGCCTCGCCCTTGCTGGAGTCTTTCCGCAACGTGCGGGTTCGATAATCAGGTGCAAAGCTATTGACGTGACCCCCAGCTTTCCTCCAGCTGGGATTAGAGCCGGGCGGTTGTTTTGCGCATGAGCGCGGTTGAAGCAATGGGCTGCGCAGCGGAGCCCGTAGGGCGTAGCGGAGCAGGCCATTGCTTT
>NZ_JAEVFE010000007.1 GCF_016803135.1 Altererythrobacter sp. C41 | reverse complement strand
GGTGGCGGTTTGCTTGCGAACGACCGGCGGACGGGCCGCGGCGTGAGGTTCGCCGCGCACGATCCGCTTGCCCGCCGCCGCCGCGGTGGGCCCGGTTCGATCCCTGGGGTCCGGGACTGGCGGGCGCGGACGGCCGGGACTCGCGAGAAGTCCGCCCATGCCCCGTGGCTGATCCGCCACGCCAGCGCGCGGTGTACTGGCGGCCCGGGGAGCCCGGCTGCAGCGCCGGGTTCGTGAGGGCAGCACGCGAACAGCGCGAACATCCATGTCCCGGCTTCCGGCGGAAGGGAGCGAAGCTTTCGGCTCCTTGAGGTTACACCCGAGCCTGAACATCGCACGCCAGCCGCACCGGCCGCGCCGCTGGCGGAACGGCGAAGCCGCTCCATCAGCGGAAGAGAGGCGAAGCACCGTCGACTGGGCGCCTGCCCCGATCCTCGTTGCCTGACGTTGAGGGCCGCCAGGCACGCGTCACATAACCAATATGGTTCGTTTTGTCAAGATTGCTGGTAAAACGGTGAGGAGCGTTGCTCTCACACACCCCTCGTCATCCCAGCGAACGCTGGGATCGCGTGCAGCGCCGGATGACCTGGCGGGTAGCGATCCCAGCTTGCGCTGGGATGACGGGATTCGCTGGGGAAACGCAGATGACCGGAAGGAAGACCCGCTCTATCGCCTCCCCCTGTCATCCCCGCGCAGACCGGGATCCAGGGTTCGTCGTCAGCCGATGGATCCCCGCGTTCGCGGGGATGACACGCTTGGTTAGGTCGAGATGCACCCTGGGCGCCGCGCTTTCGTCCGGCACACACTTCGCAGGACGTGGCCGGCCGTCACTCCTTCCAGCCGACCACTGCGATCGCAGAGGTCCGCTGCGCGGCCGCCCTTTGTCATCCTCGCGAAAGCGGAGATCCATGATCCGAGGTCGAACCCGGACTCCGGGGTCCACGCGGACGACGGAAGGGTCCGCAACCAAAGAAAAAAGGCCCGGCACTGGTGACAGCGCCGGGCCTCCAAAGGCCAGAGATATTCTGACGATTAGCGCAGCAGCGACATAACGTTCTGCTGGCTCTGGTTCGCCTGCGACAGCATCGCGGTCGAAGCCTGGCTGAGGATCTGCGCCTTCGCCAGCGCAGTCGTTTCGGCCGAGTAGTCGGTGTCCTGGATGCGCGAGCGAGCGTCGGACAGGTTGGTGACGTTGTTGGTCAGCGTGTTGACCGCCGATTCCAGGCGGCTCTGGCCGGCGCCCAGCGTGGCGCGGGCAGTCGAGATCGCCTCGAGCTGCGCGTCGGCCGTCGCGATCGACGTGGTCGCGGAAGCAGCGTCGGTGCCGACGTCGAACGTTGCGGTGGCGAGACCCGAGAGATCGGCCATCGTCAGGTCGATCGTGTCGGTGCTTTCGGCACCGGCCTGGATCGTGACGGTCGCGGTGCTGGCGTCGAACAGCTTCACGCCGTTGAACTCGCTGTTCGCGACGACGGCGTCGATCTGCGACTTGAGCTCGGTGACTTCCGCCTGCAGGTTGGCGCGGTCGGTGGCCTGGTAGGTGCCCGACGCCGACTGCACGGCCAGTTCGCGGATGCGCTGCAGCATGTTGGTGACTTCGTTCAGGCCGCCTTCCGCGGTCTGCGCCATCGAGATGCCGTCGTTGGCGTTGCGGATGCCCTGGCTCATGCCACGGATCTGCGAGGTCATCGACGTGGCGATGGCGAGGCCGGCGGCGTCGTCCTTCGCGCTGTTGATGCGGTTGCCGGTCGACAGACGCTCCATGGCGGTGCCGAGGGCCTTGTTGGCAGCGGCCGAGGCGTTGGCAGCCTTGAGCGCGCTGATATTCGTATTGATAACGGACATTGTTCAAACTCCCACAATGCTCTTCAAGGGCTGCCCCGAGACCCCGTCTTGGGCGGCAGCTTGAACCCAGACCGGCAATGCGCCGGGAAGTTTTAGGGGGCAGGCGGATTTTCGTGGTTGCGCCGCGGTTTGCGAAACGCCCGCCATCCAGGCGCACGCCGGGATCTCTCTCCGCCAGATCCCGACTTCGCCGCGCGCGATCTCGGCTTTCGCCGGATGACGTCCGCGGGGTGGCAGAGAGCGGCGCGTCGTTCGGACTAAGTATTTATACTTAAGGGCCTTCCACCGTTAACCATTAAGCGAAATTTCCCCTTACGGGCGCCAATAGGGCTGCGGACGGATGGTTAATCAGCAGGGGGCTGAAAAGTGGGATCGATCGAACGGACCCAAGGGTTCGAAAAGGCTCACGTTTCGCTGGCGGGCAAGTTCGCGGGGATCGCATCCTCGCTCTTTCCCCGGCAGATCGTGCACCTTGCCGACGCCGCCGAGAGCGGGCTGCGCGAGCTGCCCGGCGTGATTGCACTGGCGCGGGCCGACGTGCCCGCGATCGAGCGAATGGGAACCGGCGCCCGGCTGACGTATGCCGATCCGGTCTCCGAAGCGACTTTCGGCGCGCTCGTCGCGCTGGCCGCGGCCGGTGGGGGGCCGGTCGCGGCCGATCCGGAATCGCTTTCGGTGCTGGCGCTGGCCGACCGGCTGGCGGGGACCGACATTCCGGTGCTCATCAACGGGCCGACCGGCACCGGCAAGGAAGTGCTGTCGCAGTTCATCCACAATCGCAGCGCGCGGGCGGGCAAGCCGTTCGTGGCGGTCAACTGCGCGGCCATTCCCGAAACGATGCTGGAAGCGCTGCTGTTCGGCCACCAGAAGGGCGCCTTCACCGGAGCCAATGCGGCGGGCGAGGGCTTCTTCCGCGCGGCGGAAGGCGGCACGCTGCTGCTCGACGAGATCGCCGAGATGCCGCTTTCGCTCCAGGCCAAGCTGCTGCGGGCCTTGCAGGAAGGCGAAGTCGTGCCGGTCGGCGCGACCACGCCGGTCAAGGTCGACGTGCGGATCATCGCCTGCGCCAACCGCGACCTGCCGCTGGAGGTGGAGGAGGGCCGCTTCCGCGCCGACCTTTACTATCGTCTCAACGTGTTTCCCATGACGCTGTCGGCGCTGCGCGAGCGGCCGAACGACATCGTGCCGCTGGCCTTCGCCATGCTGCTGCGCCACGCGCCGCAGGGGCAGCAGGTGCCCTGGCTCACCGACGGGGCGGTCGCCATGCTCAAGCAGCACGGCTGGCCGGGCAATATCCGCGAGCTGGAGAACGTCATGCGCCGCGCGCTCGTGCTCGCCGGCAACGAGGCCGCGATCGGCACGCAGCATATCGTGTTCGACCGGCCCGCGCGGCTGGTCGAACGCACGCCCGAACCGGCATCGCAGGTCGATTTCGACGAGGCCGGCGCGGGGGCCAAGCTCTCCAAGGTCGTGCAGCTTTCCGAAGCGCGCGCGATCATGGAAACGCTCGACGCCTGCGGCGGCAAGCGCGCCGAGGCCGCGCGCCAGCTCGGCATCAGCGAACGCACGCTGCGCTACCGTCTGGCATCCTTCCGTGAAGCCGGCCTGGCCGTCGGAGGCCGTCGATGAGCGGCGTGGGCGGCATCGGAGGCGCGGGCTCGGTCCAGCAGATCATGGCCCTGCGCCAGCAGATCCTGGAGCGATCGAGCGTTCTGCAGGAACTCCAGCAGGCGAAAGGCGCCGCAGGAACGGGCGTCGCGGCTCCGAGCGAACCGGCGGGCGGGGGCTTTGCCGATACGCTCCGAACGGCACTCGACGGCGTCAACGCGGCACAGACCAAGTCGTCCGACCTCGCCGCCGGCTACGAGCGCGGCGAGGTGACCGACATCGCCAAGGTCATGCTCGCGCGCCAGGAAGCCGGGATCGCTTTCGAAGCCACATTGCAGGTCAGGAACAAGCTGTTGTCCGCCTATCAGGACATCATGCGGATGGGGGTTTGATTAGATGAGCGACCTCGTTCCCACGGGTGCTTCCTCCGGCTCGCTCCTTGCGCCGCTGCGCGCGAGGGGCGCCGGTTCGTTCAAGGATCGCGCCGCCGCTTTCGTGGCGCAGCCCGCGGTGAGGAAGGCCCTGCCGTGGTTCGCCGGGTTCGCCGCGGTGGGCATGGCCGCGCTGCTCTGGGCCGCGCTCGCGCCGGCGCCGCAGCGCGTGCTCTACAGCTCGCTCGGCGACGCCGACCGCGCCGGGGTGGTCAGCGCGCTGGAGACCGCATCGATCGACTACACGATCGATAACGCGACGGGCGCGCTCACCGTGGGGGCGGACGATCTCTACCGCGCGCGCATGGTGGTCGCCTCCGACGGCGCGCTCGCCACGCCCGAGACCGGGCAGGACCTGATCGATTCGCTTCCCATGGGCGCCAGCCGCACGCTCGAAGGCGACCGGCTGCGGGCCGCGCAGGAACGCGACCTGATGCTGACGATCCGCGAGATCGACGGGGTCGAATCGGTCCGGGTCCATCTCGCGCGCGCCGAACGCTCTGTGTTCGTGCGCGACAACCTGCCGCCGACCGCCTCGGTCATGGTCCGCATGGCGCGCGGGCGGCAGCTTTCCGAATCGCAGGTCACCGCGATCGCCAATCTCGTCGCCGCCTCGGTGCCGGGGCTGTCGATCGACGCGGTGCGCATCGTGGACCAGCACGGCCGGCTGTTGTCGGACCCCAAGGGGGCGGAATCGGACCGGCTGGAGCTCCAGACGCGGATGGAAGCGAAGCTGCGCTCGCAGGTCGACCAGCTCCTCGCGCCGATGATCGGGGCCGAGAACTTCTCCAGCGAGATCCAGGTGGCGCTCGACATGAACGAGGTGACCTCGGCGCGCGAGAGCTACGACAAGGACGGCGCGGTGCGCCGCGAGACGACCCAGACCTCGACCATGCCCGGCCCCGGCGCCGCGGTCGGCGTGCCCGGAGTGCTGTCGAACACGCCGCCAGCGGCGCCCGAAGCCGTCGAAGGCGCGCCCGAGGGCGGCCCGGCCGCGGCCGCCGCGCCGGAAGTGGGCGAAAGCAGCGCGACCCGGACGTACGAGCTCGGCCGCGAGGTCGCGGTGTCGAACGTCGCGCCGGGCAGCGTGAAGCGCCTGTCGGTCGCGGTCGCCATCAACCAGGACGTGCTGCAGGGCGCCAAGCCCGCCGACATCAAGAAGTTCGAGGACCTGGTCGCCGCGGCCGTCGGCGCCGATACGGCGCGGGGCGACACGGTGGCGGTCATCGTCCGCCCGTTCGACCCGCCCGTGGCCGAGGAACCGCCGTTCTGGGAAGCGCCGTGGTTCGCGATGGTCGTGCGCAATCTGGTCGCGCTGATCTGCGTCGTGCTGGTGCTGCTGTTCGTCGCCCGGCCCATCGTCCGCGCGCTGACCAGCCGCAAGGACGAGGAAGGCGAACAGGCGGAAGGCGAACTGACGGTGCTCCCGGCCGGCCGCCGGCCCGCGCTGATCGCGATGAACGACGAGCCCGACCGCGAGGAGCTTTCCGCGCAGATCGAACTCGCCCAGCGCATCGCGCGCGAGCAGCCGGACGACGCGCTCCAGGCGCTGCGCCGCATGCTCAGCGAGACGCGCAGCACCGAGGGCGTGGCGTGATGGCCGCCCCGATCGAATTCGACGGCGCCGACCGCGCGGCGGTCATGGTCATGCTGCTGGGCGAGGAGGAGGCGGCAAGGCTGCTCGCCGGCCTCTCGCCCGAGGAACTGCGCCGGCTCGGCACCAAGATGTGCGAACTCGGCGAGATCGGGCCGACCGCGATTGCCGACGCGATCGCGAGCTTCGCCGATTCCGCCAGCCAGTCGGGCATTTCCGCGCACGGCCGGATCGACGACGTGCGCCGGATCATGACCGGCGCGCTCGGCGAAGTGAAGGCGGACAGCATCATGCGCCGCGTCGCCCCGCCCGAGAACGCGCCGCGCAACCCGGCGCTCGAGATCGCCCAGTGGCTCGAGCCCGACGTGCTGATCCCGCTGATCCAGGACGAGCATCCGCAGGCGATCGCCGTGCTGCTCGTCCAGCTCGAACCCGCGACCGCCGCGGCGGTGCTGGCCGGCTTGCCGGAGGACCTGCACACCCCGGTCGTACACCGGATCGCCAGCCTCGGGCCGGTCTCGCCCGAGGCGATCGCGATCCTGGAGGAAACCCTGGCCGCGAAGATCGCCGGCACCCACGGGATCAGGAAGCTGACCATGGGCGGCGTGCGCGAGGCGGCGGAGATCATGAACAGCGCCGCGCGCAGCATGGAGAAGCGCGTGATCCCGGGCCTCAACAAGCTCGACAAGCAGCTTGCCCGCGACATCGAGAGCGAGATGTTCAAGTTCGAGCACTTGCTCGACCTCGATACCCAGACGATCGGCCAGCTCCTGCGCGAGATCGAGAGCGAAGTGCTGATCGACGCGCTCAAGGGTCTGGAGGAAGCGCAGCGCGAAGTGTTCTTCGGCGCCATGTCGAACCGCGCGGCGGACGGCCTGCGGGACGAGATCGAGGAACGCGGCCGGATCAAGCGCGCCGACGTGGACGCGGCGCAGAAGGCGATCGTCGCGACCGCCAAGCGGCTCGCCGCCGACGGCACGATCATCGTGGGCGGGGCGGACGACGACTATGTCTAGGGCCTGCCTCCCGCTCGAGCGGCTGCGCGGCAGCGGCGGATTCTCGCGCGATCCGCGCTTCTCTCCGCTCTACGTCGTCGCGGCCGAAGAAGCGGCAGCGGAGCCGGAGCGCGATCCCCTGGCGGAAGCCTACGAGCGCGGGCTCGCCGAAGGCGCCGCGCAGGCCGAAGCGCGCCTCCGCGAGGAGGAACGCGAACGCGACGCCCGGCGCCATGCGATCGAGCTTGCCTTCGCGCGTTTCGATGCCGAAAGCGCCGCCGCGCTGCGGGAGCGCCTGCGGCTGACGGTGCTGGCGCTGTGCGAGGATGCGATCCTGCCGCTCGCGCTCGACGAGGATGGCCTCGTCGCGCGGATCGGCAAGGCCACCGCCATGCTCCAGCGCGCGCAGGACGAGCGGCGCGTATCGCTTCACCCCGACGATCTGGCGCTGGTCGAAGGCCGGCTGCCGGCCGATCTCGTCGCCGTGCCCGACCCCTCGGTCGAACGCGGCGGCTTGCGGATCGAGACCGAGGACGGCGGGATCGAGGACGGGCCCTCGCAGTGGCGCCGCATTCTCGAAGAGGCCTTCCGCGAGTGCTGAGCGAGCTGGAGACGGTGCTCGGCGAACTCGCCATGCCGCCGGTCGACCTGCACCCGCGCCGCTTCGGCCGGGTCGCGGCGTGCGACGGCGGGCTGATCGAGGTCAGCGGCCTTTCGGTGCCGATCGGCGGCCTGTGCCGGATCGACGACGGCAAGGGCGCGACGCTCACTGCCGAGGCGATCGGCTTCCGCAACGGGCGCACGATGATGATGATGCTCGGCGACAGCGTGTTGCTGCGCCCCGGCGTCCCGGTGCGGCCCGAAGGACGGCCGGGCATGTTGCCTGTCGGCCCCGCCTTTCTCGGCCGCGCGGTCGATGGCCTCGGCCGCCCGATCGACGGCGGCCCGCCGCTGCGCTCGCGCGCGGAATGGCCGGCCGGCGGCAAGCGCACCGGCGCGCTCGACCGCGCGAGCGTGCGCGAACCGTTCGATACCGGCATTCGCGCGATCAACGCGCTCACCACCTTCGGGATCGGCCAGCGGGTCGGCATCATGGCCGGATCGGGCGTCGGCAAGTCGGTGCTGATCGACATGATCGCGCACGGCGCGGAAGCCGACGTGGTCGTGGTCGGCCTGATCGGCGAGCGCGCGCGCGAGGTTTCCGACTTCGTCGAACGACACATGCAGGGCGAGGCGGCCGCGCGCACTGCGGTCGTCGCCGTGCCCGCCGATCATGCCGCGAACCTGCGGCTGCGCGGCGCGCTGCTGGCGACTTCGCTCGCCGAATATTTCCGCGCGCAGGGCCTGCGCGTGCTGCTGATCCAGGACAGCCTGACCCGCATCGCCCACGCGGCGCGCGAGATCGGCATCCTGCTCGGCGAACCCGGCGCGGCGCGCGGCTATCCGCCCTCGGCGCTGTCGACGATCACCAAGCTGGTCGAACGCGCGGGCAATTCGGCGGAAAGCGGCGGCTCGATCACCGGGATCTATACGGTGCTCGCCGACGGCGACGACCAGAACGATCCGGTGGTGGACACCGCCCGCTCGATCCTCGACGGCCATATCGTGCTCTCGCGCGATCTCGCCCAGCGCGGGCAGTATCCGGCGATCGACGTCGGCGCCTCGCTCAGCCGGGTGATGAGCGACGTCGCGAGCCCGCAGCAGAACCTGCTCGCGCGAAATCTGCGTGCGCTCGTTTCGGCTTACGAGAGCAACCGCGACCTGTTGCTGATGGGCGCCTATCGCCCCGGGGCCGATCCGCTGGTCGACCGCGGCATCGCGCTCCACCCGCGGATCGCCGAATTCCTCAAGCAGGACGTGGCCGAACGCGTTTCGCTGGACGAGGCCACCGCGCAGCTCCAGCAGTTGATCGGCAATGACCAGTGACGGCGGGCGCCTGCGCCGCGCGCGCCTGATCGAGCGGCTGCGCTCGGCCGAGCAGCGCCAGGCCGCGGCCGAAGCGCACCGGGCCGAGGCAGTGCGGCAGAAGCTCGAGCAGCTTTCCGAACGCACGCGCACGCTGGCGCAGGTCTATGCCCTACGCGACACCTCGCGCGACGGCGCCGACCTGCGCAGCGCGGCCGTGCTCGGCGGTCATCTCCGCGATCTCGGCGCGACCGCCGCGAAGCAGGCCGAGCATGCCCGGCGCGAGGCGGACGACCGCCTGGCCGATCTCGCGGTCGCCGAGCGCCGCCTGCAGAAGGCGGAGGAAGGGCGCCGCGACCTCGCCCGCGCGATCCACGAGAAGGTCGAGAAGCGCGAGACTGTCGGCGCGAGGAAAACTGGCACGCATCTTGAATAAGCCTGTGCGTTCAATCGCACACGGCAGGCCGATGATTTCTCAGCTTCTTTCCCAATCCAAGGCACCCTCGATGCTCGACCTCGGCGCGGCCGCACCGGCGACCGGCGCCGAGCCGGGTCTGCAGGGTGCATTCTCGCGCCTCCTTTCAGCCCTCGGCGCGGCTACGCATGGCCAGCAGGGCAAGGAGCCGGTATCCGGCGCGCCCGGGACACCCTCCGAAGGGGAGGGCAAGGCGCTCGCGGCCACCGCGCTGCCGGACATTGCCGGAACCGGCAAGATCTTGCCGGCCGACGCCGAGGCTTTGCCGGAAGCGGCGGAGAACGCAGCTGCCGCCGAGGCTGCGCTGGCCGCACTGGCGCTGACGCCGCCGCAGGTCGTGCAGCCGGTGGCCGGCGAGCCGGCGGCCAAGGCAGCGCAGGCCCCTGCGCCTGCGCCCGCACTCCCACTCCCACTGCCGCAGCGTCCCGCCGGTCTTCCGCTCCCCGTGCAGGCGGAGGGCGAGGCTGCGAAGCCGGCGACACCTGCCGTAGCGATCCAGGTCGCGCCGCTGCCCGCTTCGGGCGAGGCGACCGCCGCCACGCCGCGCGATTCGGCGCTCGCCGCCGAGAAGCCTGCGGCCGACTTTGCAGCCAAGCTCCAGCCCGCCGGCGCTTCGGCCGGGCGCGGGCGCGATCCGGCCGCCGGCGATCGTCCCGCGGCCGAGCCTGCGGTCAAGGCGCCGGGCAGGATCGCCGCCGAACCCGCTTCGATCCAGGCGCCCGCACCGGTGCAGCCTACGGTCGTTGCCGCTGCCACGTCTGCCGCCGCTGCCAGCGACGCCGCGCCGTCCTTCACCGCCGACAAGCCGGTCATGGAGACCGGCATTGCGCGCGAGCTGAGCCGGATCGTCGACAGCCTCGCCTCGGCGCGCGAGGCGATGACCGCCAAGGGCGCAACGCTGGCGCTCGACCATGCCGAATTCGGCGAGCTCTCGCTTCGCTTCGACCAGCGGCGCGACGGCCAGCTCGGCGTCCAGATCGCCGCGGCGGACCCCGACGCGCACCGCGCGGTCGCCGCCGCCGTGGCGGCGGACCGCTCGGCCTTCGCGCAGGGCGACGGCAGCGCGCCGGGCGGCCAGCAGAACGCGCACAGCGGCGGCAATGCATCCGCCCGCGGCGGTTCGCTTGGCGACCGCGACGGCGGCGCGGCCGAAGGCAACACCCCGCACCGCGAGCGGCAGGAAGGCCGCCGCCCCGCCGACACCGACAACCCCGGGCAGGGCACCCGTCGCGGCGACGACGCCGCGATCTACGCCTGACCCGGCCCAACGCACGCAATTCGAGGACCAAGGAATGAGTGACAAGAACGACAAGCAGGACAAGCCGGCGAAGGGCAGGGGGCTGCTCAAGCTGCTGGCGGTTGGCGTGCTCGTCGCCGGCGCCGCCGGGGGCACCGTGTTCGGCCTGATGTCGGCCGGCGTGATCCAGATGGCGGGCGCGAATGCCGCCGAAGCCGGCCCGCAGTTCGTGCTCAAGGGGGAGAAGGATCCCTATGCGCCGCCCGCGCCCAAGGGCTCCGCCGGCGAAACCGACGTCGTCTACGGCGAGGGCGGCAACAAGTACCGCACCGCCTATTTCAGCTTTGCCGAGGACTTCACCTCGAACCTCAAGAACAGCGACGGCCTCATCCAGGTGAGCCTCGCCGCCTCGACCCGCCGCGACGGGCGCGTGCTGATGTGGCTCGACGAACACCAGCTCGCGATCCGCTCGCGCATCCTCGTCGAGCTCGCCGACACGCCCGAGGAAACGGTGATGACCAGCGCGGGCAAGAAGGACATGCAGAAGCGCCTGACCGACGCGGTCAACGCCGTGCTGGTGGAGCAGGAAGGCTTCGGCGGGGTCGACAACGTCTACTTCCGGACCTTCATCGTCCAATGACCGGCCGCGCTTCATCCAGGGCGGGGCGCCGTGCGGCGAATCACGCCGGCGTGCTGCTGCGCGGGCGCGAGGCGCCGGTCGAGCTCGGCCCCGAGTTCGAGCGGTTCGCCGCCCGTCTGTGCGGCGCCCTTCGCGCCTGTGTCGCGGGCGTGGCCAACGATGCCGAGGCGCATGTCGCCTCGCTCGGCACGCAGGTGCTCGCCGGGGCGGAGCTGACGGGCCATTGCGCGCCGCTGATCGCCCCGAGCCGCCACCGTTTCGGCGTGGCCGGGCACGCGCTGTTCCTCGCGCTCGACGGGCACGCGATCCTCGAGCAGCTCGACCGCACTTTCGGCGGCACGGGCGAAATCGGCGAGCGTCTTCCGGCCGAGCTGCCGCACACCGCGCGCCTGCTGTCGCAGCGGTTCGAACGCCAGGTCCTCGCGGCCATGGCGGGCGAGCTCGGCGGGCTCGAATTCCGCACCGACACGGCCTCGCCGGCCGAGCTGCGCACGCCGTTCGCGCCCGATGCGGAGCTGACCGCGCTGACCCTCGAAGTTGCGACACGCCGGCGCACCTGGCACATCGTGCTCGCGCTCGAGACCGCGTCGCTGTCGTCGCTCCTGCCCAAGCGCGCCTCGGCGCCCCGCGCCCCGGTCTCGCGCCGCAAGCCGGGCATCGACGAGGCGCCCTTCGCCGACCTGCCGCTCGCCGCCAGCGCGCGGCTGGTCGACATGGAAATGCCGCTCCACCGCCTGGCCGCCATCCAGCTGGGCACCGTTCTTCCGATCATGGTCGCGCGCAACGTGCCGCTGCAGGTGGGCGAGATCGTCATCGCCCGCGGCACCGTCGGCGAAGTCGACGACCAGGTCGCGCTCCAGATCACCCAGACTTTCACCGCAAAGGAAATCCGATGACCGACACCGCCCAGGGCTTCGGCCTGATTCAGGACATCGACGTCCGCCTGACGGTCGAGCTCGGCCGCGCACAGATGAACCTGCGCGAAGTGCTCGACCTGGCGGAGGAAAGCGTGGTCATGCTCGACCGCCTGACCGACGAGCCGCTCGACGTGCTGGTCAACGGCAAGCTGATCGCCAAGGGCGAAGTCGTCGCCGAGGGCAACCGCTTCGGCCTGCGCATCCTCGAGCTCGTCGGCGCCAACCAGCCCGCCGCCGCGCCCCGCGAGCGCCGCGCGCCGCCGATCGAGGTGACCGCCAAGGCCGGCGCCAAGCAGGCGCCCAAGCAGGCGGAAGGCGCCGCCTGATGTTCTGGTACGTCGTCAAGCTGCTGGTCCTGCTGCCGCTGATCGGCCTGATGATCTGGGGCACCCTGAAGCTCGCCCAGCGCATGCAGGGCAAGTTCGGCGCGCCGCAGGGCGGGACCAGGGCGGTGCGGATCGTCGAGACGACGATGCTTTCGCCGACCATGCGCCTCGCCGTGATCGAATTCCACGGGCGCGAGATCCTCGTCTCGACCTCGCGGGCGGGCCTGACGCGGCTTGCCGAAGCGCCGGCCCGCCCGGCGGCGGAGGACGCGGCGTGAAGCGGCTGACGGCCATTCTGAGCGCGCTTGCCGCGCTCGCCATTCCCGCGGCCGCCAAGGCGCAGGCGGCCGTGCCCGGCGCGCTCGACCGCGCCTTCGGCGAACTCGGCGGCGCGGGGGGAGAGCCGCTGAGCATGTCGCTCCAGCTCCTCCTCGTCATGGGGCTGCTGACGATCCTGCCGGCGCTGATCCTGATGATGACCAGCTTCACGCGGATCATCGTCGTGCTCGCGATCCTGCGCCAGGCGCTCGGCCTGCAGCAGTCGCCGCCCAATCAGGTGCTGATCGGGCTGTCGCTGTTCCTTTCGCTGTTCGTCATGGCGCCCACGCTGGAGCGGGTGAACGACGCCGCGATCGCGCCGTACGCGGCCGGGCAGATGAACGCCGAGGAAGCCATCGAAGTCGCCGGCTATCAGTTCCACGCTTTCATGATCCGCCAGACGCGCGAGCGCGACCTGCAGATGTTCGCCGATATCGCCAACGCGCCGAAGTTCGCCAGCACGGCCGAGGTGCCGTTCTCGATCCTGCTGCCGGCCTTCGTCACCAGCGAGCTCAAGACCGCGTTCCAGATCGGCTTCATGCTGTTCCTGCCGTTCCTGGTGATCGACCTCGTCGTTTCCAGCGTGCTGATGAGCCTGGGCATGATGATGATGAGCCCGATGCTCGTCTCGCTGCCGTTCAAGCTGCTGCTGTTCGTCCTCGTCGACGGATGGGCGCTGCTGATGGGCTCGCTCGCGTCGAGCTTCGCCTGACCATGGACGAGCTTCCCATTCTCCTCGCGCTGGCGGATCGGATGCTGTGGATCACCGCGCTGGTCGCCGCGCCGGTGCTGCTGGCGAGCCTTGCCATCGGCCTCGTCGTGGGCCTGATCCAGGCGGCCACCTCGGTCAACGAACAGACGCTGACGTTCGTGCCCAAGCTCGCCGCGGTGGCGCTCGTGCTGGTCCTGTTCGGCGCCTCGATGATGGCGCTGCTGGGCGACTTCATGCAGGAAATCTTCATGGAAATCGCCAGGATCGGGAAGTGATCGCACTCGATTTCGGCCTTGGCGCGATCGAGCAGGACTTCTGGCGCGTCGTGTTCCTGATGACCCGCATCGGCGCCGCCCTGCTCGCCGCACCGATCTTCGGCGCGGCATCGGTCCCGATGACCGTGCGCGTCTGCATGACCGGGGCGCTGGCGATCTTCGCTGCCGTCTGGCTGCCCGCGGTGACCCCGCCCGAGGCGCTGTTTTCCGCCGCCGGCCTGCTCGCTGTCGCGGGCGAAGTCGCGGTCGGGCTGACGCTCGGCTTCGTGCTCCAGATCGCCTTCGCCGCGCCGGTGATCGCCGCCGAAGTGATCGGCGGGGCGATGGGCATGAGCATGGCCATGGCGGCCGACCCCAACGGGGGCGGGCAGACGACCGCGTTCGGCCAGTATTTCACGATCGTCCTGATCCTGATCTTCCTCGCGCTCGGCGCGCACCTGCACTGGATCGCGCTGCTGGTCGAAAGCTACCGCGCCTTTCCGCCGGGCGAGACCTGGCTGGGCGCGGACGGCTTCGCGCAAGTCGCGAGCTTCGCCGGCGCGATGTTCGAGACCGCGGTGCGCATCGCGCTGCCGGTTACGCTGGTGCTGCTACTGGTGCAGATGCTGACCGGTGTGCTCAGCCGCTCGGCGCCGTCGCTCAACCTCTTCGCGCTCGGCCTGCCGGCAGGCGTGCTGGCGGGGATTGCGGCGCTGATCATCGCCGCGCCGATGATCTACGAACAGTTCGGCGACATTGCCGAAATGGCGCTCGGCCAGACCGAGCGGATGCTGGTGCAATGAGCGAGACCGCCGGCGAAAAGACCTTCGCGCCGACCGAGAAGCGCAAGCGCGACGCGGCGCGCAAGGGCGACGTCCTGCGCTCGCGCGAGGCGACCACCGCTGCGGGAATCCTGTTCGGCGCCGCGTGGCTGATCTTCGCCGGGCCCTGGCTGCTCGACGAGATGAGCCAGATCGTGCGCGAAAGCCTGGTGTTCGACCGCCGCGACATGCTCGATTTCCAGCCCGGCCGGATGATGACGGTCAGCCTGCTCGTCGCCCTGCCGCCGATCCTCACGATCGCGGTGCCGATGATCGCGCTGGCGCTGATCACCCAGCTCGGCTTCGGCGGGGAAGGGCGCTGGGTGAACGAGAACCTCGCCTTCAAGGGCTCTCGCATCAGCCCGCTCGCCGGGCTCAAGCGCATGTTCGGCCCGACCGGCTGGATCGAGATGGGCAAGGGTATCCTGAAGGTTGCACTGCTCGGCGCGATCGCCTGGGCCTGGGGGCGGAGCTGGCTCGAGACGATCATGGGGCTCGGCGGCGGCAATCTGTCGCAGCAGCTCAGCGCGGCCTGGGGCGCGGTGACCTCGCTCCTCATCGCACTTGCCGGCGGGCTGATCGTGATCGCGCTGATCGATGCGCCGATCCAGTGGCTGCGCCGCAATCAGCGGCTCAAGATGAGCCACCAGGAAATGCGCGACGAGCACAAGCAGGCCGAAGGTTCGCCCGAAGCGCGCGCCCACCGCCGCCAGCGCCAGCGCGAGATCGCGGCGGGCGGCGTGGCGCACGCCATGCGCGAGGCGCAGTTCGTGCTCACCAACCCGACTCACTTCGCAGTCGCGATGGTCTACGATCCCGACAAGGCGGCCGCCCCGATCGTGCTCGCCAAGGGGCGCGGCGACAAGGCGGCGGCGATGAAGGAGCTGGCGCGCGAATACGGCGTGCCGCTGCTCGAATATCCGCAGCTCGCGCGCTCGGTCTATTACACCACGCGCGAGAACCAGACGATCCGCGAGGAGCTCTATGCCGCGATCGCCTCGGTGCTGGCCGTCGTCCTTTCGCTCAAGCGCGGCGAAGCGCGGCCGGCACCGGCGATCGAGGTGCCGGTGGAGCTGCGCTTCGACGCCGACGGGCGTGTCTCCTCTTAACCCCCGCCTGCAGGAGCCGTTCTCAGCGTCATGAGCGAAATGTCGTCCATCATCGCCGGTCTCGGTGCAGGTAGCGGGATCGATATGGTCAAGTTGGCGAGCGATCTCGCCGACGCGCAGTTCGCGCTGCGCAACGACCGGCTGAGTACCAGGAGCGAAGAGCTCGAACGGCAGATTTCCGCCGCGTCCTCGCTCAAGAACACGCTGGCCATGCTGGCGAGCGCGCTCGGCGACCGGGTCCGGGCGGGCGACCTCGCGGTCAAGCCGCAGATCGGCAACTCGGCCGTCGCCACGGCAACCAGTCCTGCCGGCACGACCGGCTCCGGCTCCTACAGCCTCGAAGTCCTGGCGCTTGCGCGGGGGCAGACGCTGACGGGGCCGGCGATGGCCGATCCGGCCGCAGTGGTCGGCGCCGGGTCGCTCACCTTTCGCTTCGGCACGACCGACGGCACGGGCTTCACCGCCGATGCCGAGCAGGCGGCCGTGACCGTCGATATCGCCAGCGGTTCGACGCTCACCGACATAGCCAATGCGATCAACGCCAAGAACGCCGGACTGAGCGCCTACGTCGCGCAGACCGCGCAGGGGGCGCAGCTCGTCCTCAAGGGACCCGAGGGCGCGAAGAGCGGCTTCGTCGTCGAAGCCACCGAGACCGTGGGCGAGGAAGGGCTGGCGGCGCTGGCCTGGAATCCGGCCGCCGGCGGCGATCCGGCCCGGCTGCTGGCCGCCTCCGCCGATGCCCAGTTCAAGCTCGACGGCATTGCCATGAGCAGCGCCAGCAACGACGTCGGCACGGTCGCGCCCGGGCTGGCGCTCGAGCTGACCGGCACCAATGCCGGCGCGCCGACCACGATCGGCTTTCCCAGCCCGGTCGGCACAATCTCTTCGGCGATGCAGGACATCGTCAACGCGCTCAACGAGGTTGTGAGCGAGCTCTACACCGCGACCGATCCGATGAACGGCGACCTTGCGCGCGACCCGGGCGCCCGCGCGCTCAAACGCACGCTGTCGGAGCTTTCGGGCATGGAGATCATGCCCAACGCGCCCGACGGAGCGCCGCGCACGCTGGCCGATCTCGGCCTGGTGATCCAGCGCGACGGCACTTTCCGGCTCGATACCCAGCGCCTCGACGCAACGCTCGAACGCGATCCCGGCGGCGTCGCCGCGATGTTCACCACGGGGCTCTACGGCATCTACGCCACGGTCGACCGGATCTCGCGCCAGGCGTCGCGCACCGGCGACCCGGGATCGCTTGCCGGGTCGATCGCGCGCTACCAGTCGCAATCGACCGACCTGTCGGAAGAGGCTGCCAAGCTGGCGGACCAGCAGGAAACGCTGCGGGCGAACATGGTCGCGCGGTTCGCCAAGGCGGACTCGCGCATCGCCGCCTCGCAGTCGACCCTGTCGTTCCTCCAGTCGCAGATCGACGCCTGGAACGCCGGGAGGGACTGACACGATGCTGGCCCTGACCGATCCGCACGAGGCCTATCGCCGCAGCTCGCTCGACGCGCGGGTGCACGGCGGCGATTCCGCGGCGCTCGTGCAGCTCTGCCTGGAACAGGCGATCGCGGCCCTCGGCTCGGCCCTGTTCGCGCAGGAGCGCGGCGATCCCATGCTGCGCAGCAAGGGGCTGACCCGCGCGCTGACCGCGATCACGGCGCTGGAAATGGGCGTCGACCGCAAGGCTCCGCTGGCCGAAGCGCTGCTGCAGGTCTACGGCGCGGCGCGGCAGGCGGTGCTGGGCAGCGTCACCGATTTCAACGCCGATCTGCTGGCTTCGGTGCGGCAGGACTTCCTCGAGATCGAGGCCGCCCTGCGCGGCGCCGCGCAGCCTGCGGCGGCAGAGTGAACGCCTCAACGAAACAAATTTTAACGTTTGCAGAACCCTTGCCATTAAGTTAACGCCGCCCCGGCTGACCGGGGGGTTTCATTGAGCTTGGGGGCGCAGAATTCCCGCATCGGCCTTGCACCGATGAACCGCTGCACGCGCGGCGCGCGGAGCCGTTCGTTCGGGTGCCGGCCATGGTGGTGACAGGGGACACGGGCGCTCTGCCCGTGCATGTGATCGACTTCGACACACGCCGGCGTGCCGAGATCTCGCGCGACCTGCTGGCGCGCAGGCTCCACGCCGAAATCTACGAGGATATCAGCGAGTTCCTGCGCATCCTGCCGCCTCGCGGCGTGGTGCTGATGGTCGAACAGGCGGAGCCGAACCACTTCTCGCAATTTCTCGCCAGCCTGCGCGCCAAGGGGCGTTACTATCCGGTCGCGATCTATTGCGACGCGCCCGAGCCGGAGCATGTCGTACGCGCGATGCGCGAGGGCGCGCTCGACTACCTGCGCTGGCCGTTCGAGCCGGCGCTGCTGGACGAAACCCTGCGGCGGTTAGGCGAGGAAGGTGACCGCCGGCGCCAGATCGAACTGGCCCGTGCCCGGGCGAAGGCCTCGGTCGATCAGCTGACCGGGCGCGAGCACGACGTGCTCGTCTCGCTGCTGAACGGCAATTCGAACAAGCAGATCGCCGCCGAGCTCGAGCTCAGCCCGCGCACGGTCGAGATCTACCGCAAGAACGTCATGCGCAAGCTCGACGCCCGATCGACGTCGGACGCGGTGCGGATCGGGATCTACGCCGATTTGTGGGAGCTGCCGGTCGCCTGATTCAGGCCAAGCATGAAGGCGAGCCAGGCGCGCACGAGCGCCATTGCGGGCAAGCTCGAGCTGGCGAGGCTCTCCTCCGTGTCGCCCTCGAGCCAGACGCGTCCGGTCGCCGGGCCCCCGGCGCGCGAGACGATCTCGCAGGACAGGGCCGTTCCGATCAGCGCGGCGGCCGCGGCCTCGAACGCCTGCCGCTCGAGCAGCTCGTCGAAGGCGGTCTCGTCCAGCGTGGCGGCCGCGATCGCTCCGAACGGCGACGGGGCGAGGGCGGCGAGATGGTAGGAAAGGCGCAGGACGTTCTCGATCGGAGCTTCGGCCGCCGTCCAGGCGGACAAGCGGGCAAGACTCTCGAACCAGCTTAACGCATCGAGACTGGCACTGTCGCGCGGCTCCATAGGGGCTGCCCCCTCCCGGTTTCGCGGCGAAAGGTATACCCGTTAGCGCCGGACCGGAATTATTGCGCGCCAGACGGAGCCTCCAGTCAGCCGTAAGGAGCGATTTCCGCCCGCGAAACGCGATTTGCGGCGACAATTGTGACCTGTCATCCCGGCGTCACGCTGCTATCGCATCCGGGCCACGCCAACTCTCAGGGGACAGCAAGACATGCCTGCATCGCTCACCGCCAACCGCCGCACGTTCCTCGCCGCCACCGGCAGCGCCTTTGCCGGGCTCGCGGCGAGCGGCTGCTCGACCACCATGGCCGGCGCCGCGCGCAGCGCGGGCTACGGTCCGCTGCGGCCCGATCCGGCGGGGCTGATCGACCTGCCCGAGGGGTTCTCCTACCGCGTGCTGTCCAAGCTCGGCGACGCGATGAGCGACGGCTTCACCGTGCCCGACGCGGCCGACGGCATGGGCTGCTTCGATCTCGGCGGAGGCAAGATCGCGCTGGTGCGCAATCACGAACTCGTGCCCGGCAAGGACGGCGGCGGCGTCGCGGGCCCGGCGTTCGACACCGTGGCGCGCAGCCTTGTCCCGCTGCCCGGCGGCACGACCACGCTGGTGCTCGATGCCGAAACCTTGGCGGTCGAGAAGCAGTACCGCTCGCTCGCCGGCACGATCCGCAACTGTGCGGGCGGGGTGACGCCGTGGGGAAGCTGGCTGACTTGCGAGGAAGCGCCGGTCAGCGCCGACGGCCGGATCAACCAGGACCACGGCTGGACCTTCGAAGTGCCCGCCGCCGCGCCCGGCCTGATCGATCCGGTGCCGCTGACGGCGATGGGCCGCTTCAATCACGAGGCCGCCTGCGTCGATCCGGCGACCGGGATCGTCTACCAGACCGAGGACCGCGACGACAGCCTGCTCTACCGCTTCGTTCCGAACACGCGGGGCAAGCTGGCCGACGGCGGCAAGCTCCAGGCGCTGGCGATCGTCGATGCGCCGGCGGACACGCGCAACTGGCAGGGTGCGCCGATGCCGGCGCAGGCCTGGGCCGAGGTGCGCTGGGTCGATCTCGACAACGTCGAAGCGCCGGAGGACGACCTGCGCCAGCGCGGCGCGGCGGCGGGCGCGGCGGTGTTCGCGCGCGGCGAGGGCATCCACATGGGCGACGGCGAGCTCTACTTCTGCTGCACCAGCGGCGGTGCGGCCAAGCTGGGGCAGATCTTCCGCCTCGTCCCCGGCCGCGGCGGACAGGCCGACCGGCTCCAACTGTTCTTCGAATCGACCAGCCGCGACCAGTTCAACTACGGCGACAACCTGACGGTCGGGCCGAACGGACACCTGGTGGTGTGCGAGGACCAGTATACCGACGTGGTCGAGAACCACCTGCGCGGAATCACGCCCGAAGGTGCCGCCTACCCGATCGCCTTCCTGCACGAGCAGACCGAATGGGCGGGCGCCTGCTTCTCCCCCGACGGCCGCACGCTGTTCGTCAATGCCTACAGCCCGGCCAAGACCTTCGCCATCCAGGGGCCGTGGCTGGCGTAGCGGGCCATCGTCATCCCGGTGAAAGCCGGGATGACGGAGCAGGATGGAGCGCCGCCGCGTGAAACATTGCCCAATGCGCCGCACCGGGCCAAAGAGCGCGGCATGAACCGTCTGGCCATCTACTGCGGGTCCGCGACGCCCGCCGATCCGCGTTACATCGAGCTCGCCCGCGAGGTCGGGCGCACCCTGGCGGAGCGCGGGATCGGGGTCGTCTATGGCGGCGGGCGGCTCGGGCTGATGGGAGCTGTGGCGAGCGGCGCGCTCGACGCGGGGGGTGAGGTGATCGGGGTGATCCCCGATGCGCTCGCCGGCAGCGAGGTTGCCAACACCGACTGCACCGAGCTCCACACCGTCACCGGCATGCACGAGCGCAAGCAGCGCTTCACCGACCTCAGCGACGGGTTCGTCACCATCCCCGGCGGCGTCGGGACGATGGACGAGTTGTGGGAAGCCGTGAGCTGGGCGCAGCTCGGCTATCACACGAAGCCCGTGGGCCTGCTCAACGCCTTCGGGTTCTACGACCATCTGATCGCGTTCAACCGGCACATGGCCGAAGTGGGCTTCGTCCGGCCCGCGCATCAGGGTATCGTCATCGCCGAACCGACTCTGCCCGCGCTGCTGGACCGGATGGCCGCTTACCAACCGCACACCCCGATCTTCCAGATGAAGGCGAGCGACCTGTGAACGCGGCGCGCCCCCGGCCCCTCGCGCAACCGGGAGGGGAGAGACCATGAGCCGCCCCCGCCGGGTCGTGCCGCGGATGCTGGCGCCGTCGCGCATCCTGCGGACGACGCCGGCGCAGGCGGGCGGCGGGCGGGAACGCTGGTCGCTGGTGGAGCACGCCTACGATGCGATCGCCGAAGGATCGAAAAGCTTCGCCACCGCGAGCGAGCTGTTCGACCGTGCCACCCGCGAACGGGTATGGCTGCTCTACGCCTGGTGCCGGCGGTGCGACGATCTTGCCGACGGGCAGGACCACGGCGGCGAGCCGGGCGACCATGCCGATACCGACAAGCGCCTGCGCGCGATCCGTCTGCTGACCGAGCGGGCCTTCGAAGGCCTGCCCACCGCCGATCCGGCGTTCGACGCCTTCGGCCTCGTCGCGCGCGAATGCGGGCTGACGCGCGAGATGGCCGGGGACGTGATCATGGGCTTCGAGCTCGACGCGGCCGGCTGGCGCCCGCGCACCGAGCGCGACCTTGCGCGCTACTGCTACCACGTCGCCGGCGCGGTCGGGGTGATGATGGCGGTGGTCATGGGCGTGCCCAAGGACGATTCGGAAACGCTCGACCGCGCCTGCGACCTCGGCATCGCCTTCCAGCTCGCCAATATCGCGCGCGACATCGGCGAGGACGATGCGGCCGACCGCTGCTACCTGCCGGTCGAATGGCTGGTCGAGGAGGATATCGAGCCGGGCCAGCACATGAAGCCGCACCACCGCGGCGAACTGGCCGACATGGCCGCGCGACTGGTCGCGCTGATGGAGCGGCACGAGGCAGCCGCGAAGCTCGGCACCACGCGCCTGCCCTTCCGCAGCCGCTGGGCCGTGCTCGCCGCCGCGCGCATCTACGGTGCGATCGGCCGCGAGGTTCGCGCGCGCGGCCGGGCGGCCTGGGATCACCGCGTGGTGATCTCGCGCTGGGAAAAGGCGAAGCACGTCATCGGCGCCTTCTGGGAAGCCCTGCGCAACCGCCCGCAGCCGCCCGAGGCCCTGCCCGAATGGACCCGCGGCGAGATCCTGATCGACGTCCGCATGGCCGGCCCGATCGCCAAGCCCCCGATGGATCCGCTGCCGGACGAGGCGTGACGCACCGCGAAGGACCCGTTTCCTTTTCGGGCCGACCGCCCTATCCGTTGCCGATGATCACCAAGCTTCTGATCGCCAATCGCGGCGAGATCGCCTGCCGCATCATCCGCACCGCGCGCGCGATGGGGATCGCCACGGTGGCGGTCTATTCCGATGCCGACGCGCGGGCGCTCCACGTCCGCCAGGCCGACGAAGCGGTCCATATCGGCCCTTCGCCCGCGGCCGAAAGCTACCTCGTCGGCGAGAAGATCATCACCGCCGCGCAGCAGACCGGGGCGGAGGCGATCCATCCCGGCTACGGCTTCCTTTCCGAGAACGCCGATTTCGCGCAGGCCGTGATCGATGCCGGGCTGATCTGGGTCGGCCCGAAGCCGCAGAGCATCCGCGCCATGGGCCTCAAGGACGCGGCCAAGAAGCTGATGCGCGCCGCCGGCGTTCCGGTGACGCCCGGCTACGAAGGCGAGGACCAGTCGGCCGAGCGCCTCAAGGCCGAGGCCGACGCGATCGGCTATCCGGTGTTGATCAAGGCCGTCGCCGGCGGCGGCGGCAAGGGCATGCGCAAGGTCGATGCGGCGGGCGATTTCGAAGCCGCGCTCGAATCCTGCCGCCGTGAGGCAAAGGCGAGCTTCGGCAACGACGAGGTGCTGCTGGAGAAGTGGATCACCTCGCCCCGCCATATCGAGGTGCAGGTGTTCGGCGACAGCCACGGCAACGTCGTCCACCTGTTCGAACGCGACTGCTCGCTCCAGCGCCGCCACCAGAAAGTGATCGAGGAAGCCCCGGCCCCCGGCATGGACGAGGCGACGCGCGCGGAAATCTGCGCCGCCGCCGTCCGCGCGGCGCAGGCGGTCGACTACGAAGGCGCCGGCACGATCGAGTTCATCGCCGACGCCAGCGAGGGCCTGCGCGCTACCCACATTTTCTTCATGGAGATGAACACCCGCCTCCAGGTCGAACACCCGGTGACCGAGGAGATCACCGGGGTGGATCTGGTGGAGTGGCAGCTACGCGTGGCGAGCGGGGAGCCGGTGCCGCTCAAGCAGGAGGAGCTGAGCATCAACGGCCACGCCATCGAAGCGCGGCTCTATGCCGAAGATCCGGCGAAAGGGTTTTTGCCGAGTCCTGGGCTGATCAATGACCTGGAGCTTGAACACCGCATCCGAATCGAAACGGGTGTGGAGGAAGGCGATATCGTCAGCTCCCACTACGACCCGATGATTGCCAAAATGGTGGTCCACGCCGCCGATCGCGACAGTGCGATCGAGGCCATATTGGACGCATTGAACAACAGCTATGTTTCGCCCTTGAAAACCAATCAGGGCTTCCTGTTCGAGTGCCTCGATCTGGAGGAGTTTCGTGCTGCCGAACTAGATACAGGTCTGATTGAACGTAAGGGAACGACTCTGCTACCAGCCGAGCGGTCAAGCCAGTCCGCCAATAACGCAGCGGCACGCCGCTTCCGGCGCGACCATCTTGATTGGAGCGGGAGTTATACGCCCGAAGGACAGCTGCGCGCAGGACTTTTTGGTTTCCGACTCAACAGACCGCGCCAAGAGGATGTGACCCTTTTCGAAGGTGGTCACGCGGTGACAGGCGATAGCAGCAAACATGAGGCCGCATTTGGCATTTGCGCCTCGATGACGCCTGATGAAACGATATTCGTGACCGAGCGCGGTCAGACCTACTCATTTTCGGTGCGAGGACCCGATGGCTCAGGCCACCACTCCGCCCATGATGGCGACATCGTCGCGCCCATGCCGGGCAAGGTGATCGCAGTCGATGTGGCGGAGGGGGACGTCGTCATCGCCGGGCAGCGGCTGATGGTGCTCGAGGCGATGAAGATGGAGCACGCGCTGACCGCCCCGTTCGACGGGACCGTGACCGAGCTTGCCGCCAGCGCGGGCGCGCAGGTGCAGGTGGAGGCGGTGCTGGCGGTGGTGGAGCCGGCGGAGGGATGAACCTCCCTCCTCTTTAGAGGAGGGGACCGAGGGGTGGTGTCGATGCCGCAGGCATCGTTCGTTGGCGATGCTCGCTTCGCTCGCCACCACCCCCAAACCCCCTCTTCTGAAGAGGAGGGGGGCTTTCAGTGCAGATCAATCGTCGTCCGCCACCGGCGGGCCGAACAGTTCGCCCTTTTCGCTGAACAGCACGAAGCCCAGCGTCAGCACCGCCGTTACCAGCAGCGCCAGCGCCAGCGGGCGGGCCGTGCCGTCGTAGGCGAAGCCGATCACCGCGCCCAGCGCCGCGCCGCTGGTCATGCGCAGGAAGCCCTGCGCGGAGGAGGCGGCACCCGCGATATGGCGGAAGGGCTGGAGCGCGATCGAGCCGAAGTTCGCGCCGATGAAGCCGAGCAAGCTCATGTTCGCGGCCATCAGCGGCACGAACGTCCACAGGCTCTCGTCCGGCTGGCTGGCGAACCAGAGTTGCACTGCAGCCACCGCGATGAACACGAACAGCGCCGCATGGCTCACCCGCCGCGCGCCGAATCGCTCGACGATGCGCGAGTTGGACCAGTTCGACACCGCCATGCAGGCAGCGCAGATGGCGAAGATCAGCGGGAAGTTGTCGCCTGCGCCGAAAGCCTCGCCGATGAGCTGCTGGCTGGAGTTGATGAAGCCGAACAGGCCGCCGAACACCAGCGCGCTGCCGAGCGTGTAGCCGATCGTCTCGCGCAGGGTGACCGCGCTCGCCATGTTGCGCAGGATGGGGCCCAGGCGGATCTCCTGCCGGTCGCGGGCATGCAGCGTTTCGGGCAGGCGCCAGTGGACCCAGGCGGTCATGATCACGGCAGCGGCCGCCATCACGAGGAAGATCCAGCGCCAGTCGCCGAACAGCTCGATGACCCCTTGCCCCAAGCTCGGCGCGATCGCGGGCACGAGCAGGAAGATGACGAAGATCAGGCTCATCATCCGCGCCATCCGGTCGCCGCCCACGCGGTCGCGGATGATCGCCGGCGGCAGCGCGACGATGCCGGCGGCGGAGAACCCCTGCACCGCGCGCAGCACGACAAGCGCCTCGAACGAAGTCGCGAGCGCGCAACCGATCGAGAACACGATGTATGCGCCGAGCGCGACGAACAGCACCGGCCGCCGCCCGAACCGGTCGGCGAAGCTGCCGGGCACGAGCGTGCCGAGGCCGGTCGCGAGCAGATAGGCGCCGACCACGAACTGGCGGCGATTGCCCGCGATGCCGAGATCGGACGCAAGATCGTCCAGCGCGGGCAGGATCGCGTCGATGCCGAAGGCGTTGAGCGCCATCAGCATCGCCATCATCCAGATCAGCTCGCGCTCGCCGATCGGCGGGCGTTTCGCCAGGCTGGAGGGCGGCCGGACCTCGTCTTCGCCGGGGGACCAAGTTTCATTTCGCATCTGCACAATATCGTCCTTGCGACGAACGGTTCCGCTTTGCAACCGGGGGGATTATCCTGATCGCGATGGACGATCCGGCATATGAGGAAGGCGAGGGCGACGAGGCGCAGGGGCTGCGCAAGATCATCCATGTCGACATGGACGCCTTCTTCGCCAGCGTCGAGCAGCGCGACAACCCCGAGCTGCGCGGGAAGCCGGTGGCGGTCGGCGGATCGGGCGGGCGCGGGGTCGTCGCGGCGGCGAGTTACGAGTCGCGCAAGTTCGGCGTGCGCAGCGCGATGCCTTCGGTCACTGCCAAGCGGCTGTGCCCGGACCTGATCTTCGTCCGCGCCCGGTTCGAGGTCTACAAGGAAGTGTCGCAAGCGATCCGCGCGATCTTCCGCCACTATACCCCGCACGTCGAACCGCTGAGCCTCGACGAAGCCTATCTCGACGTCACCGACGATATCCGGGGAATCGGCTCGGCGACGCGCATTGCGCAGCTCATCCGCCAGCGTATCCGCGAGGAGACCGGACTGACGGCGAGCGCCGGCGTCTCGTACAACAAGTTCCTCGCCAAGCTCGCAAGCGACCAGAACAAGCCCGACGGGCTGTGCGTGATCCGGCCCGGCGAGGGCGCGGTGTTCGTCGCCGGCCTGCCGGTGCGCCGGTTCCACGGGATCGGCCCGAAAGGCGCGGAGAAGATGGCGCGGCTCGGGATCGCGACGGGCGCCGATCTCGCGGCGAAGGACATCGCCTTCCTGCGTGCCAACTTCGGCAGCTTTGCCGACTATCTCTACCGCGCCGCACGGGGAATCGACCTCAGGCCCGTGCGCGCCAACCGCATCCGCAAGTCGGTCGGCGGCGAGCGGACTTACGGCGAGGATATTTCGAGCGGCCATGCGCTGCGCGAGGCGCTCGACAATATCGTCGACGTCGTGTGGGAGAGCATCGAGCGCACCGGGGCGAAGGGCCGCACGGTCACGCTGAAGATGAAGTACACCGACTTCCAGATCGTCACCCGCGCGCGCAGCCTGCCGCGCAACGTGGCAGACAAGAGGGAGTTCGCGCGGCTCGGGCACGAGCTGCTGGAAGCGCTGCTGCCGCTGCCGCTTCCGATCCGCCTGATGGGATTGACGCTGTCCAACCTCGAGCAGGCCGGAAGTGCGCAGGAGCGGCCGCGCGACGAGGCGCAGCTCTCGCTGCTGCTATGACCGCTCGCGCCAGAGCGCGAGCCGGCGGCGCGTGCGTTCGCTTAGCGGTTCGGGCAGCGAGTGCGGGGGGAACAGCCGCGCCTCGATGATCTCGCGCATGTCGGGCCGCGGTTGGTCCGAGATGCGGGTCGCGAAAACATGGACCCGGTTCCGCGCGCCGTGCAGCACGGCGTCCTCGACGCCCAGCAAGGTCATCGCATTGGCCTCGCACCCGGTCTCCTCGCGCAGTTCGCGCCGCGCCGCGGCCTCCGGGTCCTCGCCCCGCCGTACGCCGCCCGTGGGGACGCACCAGCCTCCTGTGCCGTAGCTCTGGCGGACCAGCAGCAGCCGGCCTTCGATATCGCTGGCGACGATCGCGCAGCCGTTCAGCCTCGGCCGCGCCAGCCTCCACCAGACCTTTCGCACCGCATGAGCCAGGCGGTAGGCCCGGCGGTGCAGCGAAGCCGGGATCAGGCGAAGCACGTGACCGGCTGGGTCGCGGCCGCAAGCAGGCGCGCGACCGGCAGGTCGTGCTCGCCGCGCATGGCCGCTTCGAACACCGCCCGCTTGTCGCCTCCCCGGATCACGAACAGCAGCTCGTCGCTGGCGAGCAGCGAGGGGATGGTCAGCGTGACGCGGTCGAACGGCGCCTCGGGCGGCAGCGGATCGGGGGTCAGGCGGCGGATCGGCGCCGGGTCGTCCACTTGCGGATCGGTGTTGGGGAAGAGCGAGGCGATATGCCCGTCCGCCCCCATGCCGAGCCAGGCGAGCGCGAAGCGGGGCACCTGCTCCATCTCGGTCAGCGTCACGACCTCGGCGCCGAGCGGTTCGAACGCGGCGCGGATGCGGCCGGTGTTGCTGGCCGGATGATCCTCGGGAACGATCCGGTCGTCCCCCGGCCATACGAGCAGCCGCGCCCACTCGATCGGCGCGCCGGTCAGCCGCTCGAGGATCGGAAACGGAGTCGATCCGCCGGGCATGGTGATCGCCACCGGTCCCTCGTTCGCGGCGAGCGCGCGTTCGATCCGCCCGCCCAGCCACTCGGCAATCCGCGCGTCGTCCACGCCTTCGATCAGGGTTACGTCCGCCATGCGTTCTGCATAGCAAGAAACCCGCAGCGACCAAGCGTCGCCGCGGGTTTCCGGCAGCGAATACGTGTGCGCTTACTTGAGCGTCTGGGTGAGGAACCAGATGCGTTCCTCCGCCTCGTCGATCCAGTCGTCCACGACACCGCTGGTGGCATTGTCGCCGGCTTCCTCGGCCGCGTCCTTCACTTCGCCGAGGCGCGTGTGGAGCTTGCGGTTGTCGTCGCGCAGTTCCTTGACCATCGCGTCGGCATCGAGCGCGGCGTCGTCCTGATCGGAAACCTGCGTCGCCTTGGCGATCGAGCCGATCGAGGTCAGCGTGACTTCGCCGTTCTTGCGCACGCGCTCGCCGATCAGGTCGACCGTGCCGATGAGCTGCGCGGCCTGTTCGTCGAACAGGAGGTGCAGGTCGCGGAAGCGCGGACCCGCGACGTGCCAGTGGAAGTTCTTGGTCTTGACGTAGAGCGCCAGCGTATCCGCCAGCGCGCCGTTCAGCGCATCGACCAGTGCCTTTTTCGAATTGTCGCCCTTCTGGGTCATGGTCCGTCCCTTCGTTGTTCTGGAGAATGGTTCGTCTATCGAACGCGATGAGTGCCGATCGGTTTCACCGCTTTCGGGGGTTTCACTGATCGCCTCCGTCGATCATGATATGATCCCGCGCGCGGAAAGGCCGATGAACAGCGCAAGCGCGAGCGTCGCCGCGGCCAGCGTCAGCCGCATCGCGCGCAGCGGCATGCGGCGCACGAACGCCGCGCCGGCCGCCCATGCCGCCGCCAGGGCGAGCGCCCCGCCGAGCGCGCCGCCGATCCCCGCCAGCAACGGCGCTCCCGTCGCCGCGGCGATCGCGAAGACGAGGAAGCGCGCGCCGTCGCCGAACTGCTTGGCCACCAGCACGATCACGATCGCCGCGAGCGAGCGGGTCGGCTCCTCCGGCGCGGCATAGCGGGCGGGCCAGGCGAGTTCGATCGCGGCGAAGAGCAGCGCGATCGCGACCAGCATCATCTTCGCCGCATCGGGCAGCAGGTCGGAAATCACTTGCCCCGCGAGCGCCATCGCCAGCGCCGATAGCACCGCACTGACCACCGCCGCGACCAGGACCCCAGCGCCCCGCCGCGAGGCGCTGGAGAAATGCGCGACGATCAACTGGTCCCTGCTGCCGATCGTGCCCAGCAGCACCGCGACGAATGCGAAGAACAGCGAAGGCATCGCGACCGATCATGCGGGCGCGGCGCCGCGGGGACAAGCCGCTATTTTGCCATCTGCCGGAGGACCGTCAGGCAAGGTCACCGATCATCAGCCCCGCCGTCGCCTTGGCGCTGGCCACGACGCCGGGGATGCCGGCGCCCGGGTGCGTGCCGGCGCCGACGAGGTAGAAGTTGCCGATCTCGTCGTCGCGGTTGTGGGCGCGCAACCAGGCGCTCTGGGTCAGGATCGGCTCGAGGCTGAAGGCGCTGCCGAGGTGCGCGTTGAGGTCGAGCGCGAAATCGCGCGGGGCGTAGTGAAACTTGGTCACGATCCGGTCGTGGATGTCGGGGATCAGCCGCCGGCCGACTTCGTCGAGCACGCGCTTCTCCAGCACCGGGCCCATCTGCTCCCAGTCGATCGCCAGCTTGCCCATGTGGGCCACCGGGATCAGCGCGTAGAAGGTCGAGCGGCCCGGCGGCGCGAGGCTCGGATCGGTCACGGTCGGGTGGTGGAGATAGATCGAGAAGTCCGCGGGCAGCACGCCGTGCTCGTAGATGTCGGCCAGCAGGCCGCGGTAGCGCGGGCCGAACAGGACCGTGTGGTGCGGAATGCCCGGCCAGGTCCCCTCGAGCCCGAAATGGACCACGAACAGGCTCGGCGAGAACCGCTTGCGCGCGAGCTTGCGGGCATAGCTCGCCCCGCGCCGGGTGCCGCGCAGCAGATCGCGGTAGGTGTGCATCAGGTCAGCATTGCTGGCGACCGCGTCGAAGCTCTCGCGCCAGCCGCAGGCCGTCTCGACTTCGGTCGCGCGGTTGCCGATCGTGTGCACGCGGGTGACCGCCTCCCCCAGCCGCACGGTCCCGCCGAGCCGCTCGAAGTGCCGCACCATGCCCGCCACTAGCCGGTTGGTGCCGCCCCGCGCCCACCACACGCCGCCGTCCCGCTCCAGCTTGTGGATCAGCGCGTAGATCGCGCTCGCGGTCATCGGATTGCCGCCGACCAGCAGCGTGTGGAAGCTGAACGCCTCGCGCAGCTTCTCGTCCTCGATGAAGCGCGAGACGATCGAATAGACGGAGCGCCAGGCCTGGTGCTGCATCAGCGTCGGCGCGGCCTTGAGCATCGACTTGAAGTCGAGGAACGGCACGGTGCCGAACCGCTGGTAGCCGTCGCGATAGACGCCCGCCGAATAGGCGAGGAATTCCTGATAGCCGGCGAGGTCGGCGGCGTTGACCTTGGCGATCTCCGCATTGAGGCTCGCCTCGTCGTTCGAATAGTCGAAGGTGACCCCATCGGGCCAGTTGAGGCGGTAGAAGGGGGAAACCTTCAGCAGTTCGACGTCTTCGGCCATGTCGTGGCCCGACAGCGTCCACAGCTCGCGCAGGCTGGCGGGGTCCGTGATCACGGTCGGCCCGGCGTCGAAGGTGAAGCCCTCGCGCTCCCACACGTAAGCCCGCCCGCCCGGCTTGTCGCGGGCCTCGACCACCGTGGTCGCTATCCCCGCCGATTGCAGCCGGATCGCGAGCGCCAGCCCGCCGAAGCCCGCGCCGATCACGCAGACGCGCTTGTTCCCCAGCGGGGCGGGCGCGGCCTGCGTCTCTTCCGCGGAAAGCTCCGGAAGGAAGGAAGGCTGGGTTTCGGATTCGCTCATCGGCGGGGACCTTGCAGCGGCGCACCCTTGCGTGCAAGCGCGGCTATTGCACGGTTCACCGGAACCGGCGGACGGCCGAGCAGCACGCGCGCCCTGTCGCCGAGCGTGGAACGGCCCGCGTAGAAGCGCTCGATCAGCCCTTCCGGCAGGCGGTAGAAGCGCTCGAACACGCGGTAGCGCGCCTCTGGCCGGGCCGCTCCGAACAGCATCGCCCCAAGCCGGCGGTAGAAGCGCATGCGGCCCCACAGCCGCTTCGCGCGCGCGTCGAGCAAGGCGGCGAGCTGGTCGCCGGGCAACTGTGCCTCGTCCGCCACGGCAAGCGCAGTCTCGACCGCGAAGGGGAGGGTATAGCTCGTCAGCGGATGGAGGAACCCGCCGCGTGCCCCGGCGCGGGCGACCCCGGCCACGGCCGTCTCGCGCTGCCAGGCGGCGAAGTCGCCCCCGGTGATCACCGGCAGCACCCCGCTCTCACCGCCGAGAATCTCGCCCTCGAACCCGTGCTGCAGGCAATAACGGTCGATGCGCGCGGACAGCGCGCTGCGGTCGAGCTCGGGCGTGTCCTGATAATAAGTGTCCTCGACGAACAGCTCGTCGGCGCCGAGCGGGAGGACGTAGACAAAGCGGTAGCCGCGCTGCTCGACCGTGGCGTCCATCACGATCGGTCGGGCGATGCCGTGCGGCCGGGCGGTGCGCAGATGGCGGCCCATGAAGACCTGCCATCCGCCGCGCAGTCGCGCGCTCGGCACGAAACCCCGGCAGTCGATCACCGCGCGCGCCGCGATCCGCTCCCCGCCCGCCAGCGTCACGCCCTCGGCATCGAGCGCCGCAACCGCACGTCCGGTCAGCACCGCCCCCTGCGGCAATTCGCGCCGCAACCCGGCGTCGAACTCGGCGGAGGAAAGCGAGTTGTACCGCGTGCGCAGCCCCCGAAAATAGGCGGGAAAGCGCACCTCGTAACCGCCCCACGCAGTCGTGCGGAACCGCGCGAGCAGTGCTGCGCCCTCCGCGTCGAGATCGCTGGCGAACCAGCTCCACCGGTGATTGCCGCCCAGCACCTCGCCCTGCTCGATCAGCAGCACCGGCATGCCGGGATCGCGGCGATGCAGCGCCAGCGCGACCAATCCCCCGGCGAGCCCGCCGCCGACGATCGCAATGTCCACCCTGCGCCCGCTCATACCCTCGGCCTAAGGCCCTTTCGCCAGCCGGGCAATCGCCGCGTCGGTACGCTTGTGCGTGCGGAACCTTGTGGCACAAGGGCGCGCATGCAGCTGTCGCTCCTCCCGCATCGCAAGGCCATCCTCGCCACGGCGGCCGTCTTTCTCGCGAGCGCCGCGATCCTGATCGCGATGGACCGCCCGCCGATCTGCGAATGCGGCACGGTCAAGCTGTGGCACGGCGTGGTGCAGTCGAGCGAGAACAGCCAGCACCTGACCGATTGGTACAGCCCGAGCCATTTCACCCACGGCCTCATCATGTTCTTCCTCGCCTGGCTGCTGTGGGACAAGTGGCGCCTGCTGGGCGGCGCGGCGGCGCGCTGGGCGCTGCCGATCGCAGTCGTGATCGAGGCCGCGTGGGAGATCATGGAGAACACCCCCATGGTGATCGACCGCTACCGCGAGGTGACGATCAGTTGGGGCTATGCCGGCGACAGCGTGGTCAACTCGCTGGCCGATATCGGCTGGATGATCGCGGGCTTCCTTGTCGCCGCGCGCATCCCGTGGCAGGCGAGCCTGGCGATCGCGCTGTTCTTCGAAGCCTTCACGGCCTGGGCGATCCGTGACAATCTGACGCTCAACGTGCTGATGCTGTTCTGGCCGCTCGAAGCGGTCCGACAGTGGCAGGGCATGGTGTGAGGTGACAGGAACGCGCCGCACGGTTGCACGTTGCAACTTCAACGATAGCGGGGATTTTTTCATGAGAACGACACTTCTGGCCGCAGGCGGCGCGCTTGCCGTGTTCGCCTGTCCGGCTCTGGCGCAAGACAGCGAGGGGCCGCCGCCCTCGGAGCAGACCACCGTCTACGACGGCGACTGGGTCACCGTGGGCGCGGGCGCTGTCTATGCGCCGAGCTACGACGGGTCGGACGACTACGTGATCTTCCCGGTGCCGATGGTCATGGGGCAGATCGGCCCCGTCGGCATCAGCCCGCGCGGCGGCGGCATCGCGCTCGACTTCATCCCGGATCCGGAAGAGGGCGTGGCCTTCGATCTCGGCGTGGCCGTCGGTCTCAACTCCAACCGTGCCGACAAGATCAAGGATCCGGTGGTCAAGGCGGCGGGCGAACTCGACCGCGCAGTCGAGATCGGGCCGAGCGCGGGAATCAGCATCCCGGGCGTTCTCAATCCCTACGACAGCCTGTCGTTCAATCTCGACGCGCGATGGGACGTGGCCGGCGCGCACGACGGCATGGTGATGAGCCCGGGCCTGTCCTACTTCACCCCGCTCAGCCGCGGCATGGCCGGGGCGCTCGCGCTCAGCGCCGAGTATGTCGACGACAGCTATGCCGACTACTACTACTCGGTCTCGCCGACGCAGAGCGCGGCCAGTGGCCTGCCGCTCTATCAGGCGGAGGGCGGCTTCACCAAGGCGGGCGCGACCGCGCTGCTGGCGATGGATCTCGACGGCAATCTGGCCAACGGCGGCATCTCGCTGTTCGGCGTCGGCGGCTATTCGCGCATGCTGGGCGACGCCAAGCGCACGCCGTACACCAGCCTGCGCGGCGACGCGGACCAGTTCTTCGCCGCCCTCGGCGTCGGCTACACCTTCTAGCCGAAGGGAGAGGGGCGCGGCCGCAACCGCGCCCCTTTCCGTCACTTCTCCGCCGTCTCGATCGCCAGCTCGGGCCGCGGGGCGGGGAGCGGGGCGTCGCGGTCGCCGGTCTTCAGATAAGTGTCGAACCACTCCATCATCCGCACGTTGTAGTCGTAGCGCGCGGCGGCCTTTGAGTTGCCGTGGCCCTCGCCGGGATAGAGCACCAGCCGCACCGGCGTGTCGGGCTTGCGCGTCTTGATGTGGCGGTAGAGCTCATAGCTCTGCGTCGGCGAGACGCGCGTGTCGCTGTCGCCGTGCATGATCAGCAGCGGGGTCTCCGCCTTGTCGACATGGTAGATCGGGCTGCGTTCGAGCAGGTGATCCCATTCCTCCCACGGCCACTTGCGCTCGTGCACGAGATACATCTCGTTGGGAATGTCGGTCGTGCCGAACTTGCTGATGTTGTTGGAAATGCCGACGAACATGACCCCCGCGGCGAATTCCTGCGAGTAGTAGGTCGAGCCCCAGGCGGTGGCGAAACCGCCGTAGGAGCCGCCGGTGATGCCCACGCGGTCGGGATCGGCGATCCCGGCCTCGACCAGCGCGCGCTTGCCGTCGACCAGGTCGTCGAATTCCTTGCCCGCATAGTCGGCCTGATGCTGCTTGGCGAAAGCGACGCCGTAGCCGGTCGAGCCGCGGTAGTTCGGGATGAACACCGCGTAGCCCTGGCCAGCCGCCACCTGGCCGGGCGAGCTGTAATGCGTCTGCCAACCGTTCGTTTCGTGTGCCTCGGGCCCGCCGTGGACGTCGAAGATCACCGGCGATCCGCCGCGCGCGGGGCCGCCGACCGGCTCGATCAGCACGCCTTCGATCGCCTGCCCGTCGCGCGCGGTGTAGGTGAAGGTGCGCTGCTCGCCCATGTCGATCTCGGCCAGCCACGGGTTGTGCCGGGTCCAGCGGGTGAACCGGCCGTCGGCCATCACGAACAGCTCGGGCGGATGCTCGGGGGAGTGACCCTCGACCGCGATCGTGTTCCCGCCGACTTCCAGATCGCTCAGGATCAGCGCGCCCGGGTCGTGCTCTTCCAGCAGCGTGCCGTCGGCCGAATAGATGCGCAGCACGCTCTGCGTGCCCACGTCGACGATCGCGGCGAGCCGCCCGTCGGGCAGGAACTCGGCATCGTTGGCCGCCTCGGCCGCGCCGGCGTTGAGCGCGCGGTATTCGCCGGTCGCGACGTCCGCGAGGTGCAGCGTGGTCGTTGCCGGATCGTGCGCGTCGACCCCGGCGATCAGCGCGATCCGGCGGCCATCGGGCGAGATCTCGACGTCGCCCAGCTTGCCCGGCGTCTCGACCACTTCGATCACCCGGCCGCTGGCGAGGTCGATTACGTGCACCCGCTTGGAGGTGTAGCTGTCGTCGACCCGCGGCGAAGGCGCACTCTCGACGATCGCGGTCGTGCCCCCCGGCGCGACCTGGATCGCGCTGACGTGGCCGGGGACGGCGACGGGCTTGGGCGCGGCGTCGACCTCCGTTCCGACCCGTGCGGCGAACAGGCGGTTGAGCTTGGCTTCCTCCTCGTACACCACCGCGTCGAACCCGGCTTCCTTGCGCTTGTCGAGCGCCTCGTCGGGTGCCGCGCCGGCCAGCAGGTAAAGGGTCGCGCCGTCGGGCGACCAGGCGTAGTCGCGCACGTCGGCCTCGGCGACTTCGGCCAGCTTGCGGTGCCCGCCGCCATCGACCGGAATGGCCCAGACCGCGCGCTTCTCGTCCTCGGCGGTGTAGAGGAAGCTGATCGTCGTCCCGTCGGGCGAGAAGCGGACGGTCGAGACGTTCATGCCCGCGGGCAGGAAGGCACGCACGCTGTCGGGCCCGTAGGTGAGCTTGAGCTGCTGCTTCGTCGTCCCGTTTTCCTCGCCTTCGGTCACGTCGGGCAGGCGGGCGGTGGTGAAGGCGACGCGGCTGCCGTCGGGCGAGACCGTCAGCTCGCCCAGGCTTTCCATCTTCGCAACATCCTCGGGCGTCATGGGCCGCGCGGCGGCGGTGGCGGCGATCGAGGCGGAGCCGAGCAGGGCGGCGAGGGCAAGCAGCTTGCGGGGCATGCGGGGAAATTCCTTTCAACTGAAACCGGCTGCCCCGGTCATACAGTCTCTCGCGCCGAGGGCAACGGCAGGCCGTGCCGCTCTTGCGCCGGAGCGCGGGGCGAGGCATCACCCCACCACCACGGGGAGAGAACCACAGATGAAATTCAAAGCCCTGCTTGCCGCCGCCGGCGCGCTCGTCGCCACGCCCGCGCTGGCCGAAACCGTCGTGATCCACGCCGGTTCGGTTGTCACCGACGCCGCGAGCGAGCCGCGCGGCCCGTCCACCATCACGGTGACCGACGGCCGCATCGTCTCGATCGCCGACGGCATCCAGCCCGCGCCCGCCGGGGCCGAAGTCGTCGCGCTGACCGACAAGACCGTGCTGCCGGGCCTGATCGACCTCCACGTCCATCTCACCGGCGACCCGGGCGGCGACTTCTGGAAGGAAGCGGTCGAGCCCGACGAGTGGGGCGTCGTCGTCGGCGCCAAGAACGCGCGGCTGACTGCGCTCGCCGGCTTCACCACGGTGCGCGAGGCGGGGAGCAGCCAGCACTCCGGCTTCTCGCTGCGCCGCGGGACGGCCGAGGGGATGATCGCCGGTCCGCGGATCATCGCCGCCGGCCCGGCGCTCGCGATCGTCGGCGGCCACGGCGACGTCACCGGCTTCCGGCCCGAGATCAACCAGATCCTCGCCTCCGGCTATGCCTGCACCGGCGCGGTCGAATGCGCGGAGAAAGTCCGCCGCGCGAGCCAGAACGGGGCCGACTGGATCAAGATCACCGCCACCGGCGGCGTGCTCAGCCAGCAGGGCCGCGGCCTCGGCGCGCACTTCACCAGCGAGGAGATGGAGGCGATCGCCGACACCGCGCACTCGCTCGGCCTCAAGGTCATGGCCCACGCGCACGGCGCGCGCGGGATCGAGGCGGCGAGCGTGGCGGGGATCGATACGATCGAGCACGGCACTTACCTCGACGACGGCGCGATCAAGGCGATGAAGGAAAACGGCACCGTGCTCGTGCCCACGCTGATGGCGTTCCAGGGCATTTCCGAACGGCTCGGCACCGGCACTTATACCCCGGTGGTGGAGGAGAAAGTCCGCGCCGTGGCGGAAGCCGCCAAGGTCTTCATGGGCAAGGCGCGCGACGCCGGCGTGACGATCGCCTTCGGCACCGATTCGGGCGTGTTCGAGCACGGCCGCAACGCGCAGGAATTCCGCCTGATGATGGGCCAGGGCATGACGAGCCGCGAGGCGTTCGCCGCCGCGACGACCGTGGCCGCCGAAGTGCTCGAGATGGAAAACGAGATCGGCCGCCTCGCCCCCGGCTACTCGGCCGACATCATCGCGGTCGACGGCAACCCGCTGGAGGACGCCACCGTGCTCGAGAACGTGGACTGGGTCATGGTCCGCGGCCGCGTGATCGAATAACCGCTCGTCGACCTGCGGGCTCCGCTCATCGAAGCGCGCCCGCCCAGGGCGCGCGGCCGTCCTAATGCTGGCCGCATAGAACGATTCAGGGGAGATCTCGCATGACCAAGCTTCGCCTCGCGCTCGCCGCGACCACCGCGCTGTCGCTCGCCGCCGCCGTGCCGGCCGTGCCGGCCTTCGCGCAGAGCGACACGCCGCCCGCACCTGCCGCGAACGACGCCCAGTCGGAGCACGACCGGCTCTTCGCCTTGTTCGCGGCGGCGGACGAGAAGCATCTCGAACTCAATCCGATCTTCGCGCTGTTCCGCGGCGACATGCGCTACGCCGACCGGCTCGGCGGCTTCCTGACCGACGAATACAACGCGCAGACCGTCGCCCATGCGCGCGAGAACCTCGCCGCGCTGGGGCAGATCGACCGCGCGGCGCTGAACGAGACCGACCGCATCGCCTACGACGTGTTCGAATACAACCAGCAGGAAACGCTCAAGGATTACGCGCCCGAAGTCCTAGCGCTGACCGAGACGCGCCCGATCAACCACTTCGCCGGCTTCCACACCTTCTACCCGACCTTCGCCAGCGGGCAGGGTGCCGCGCCGTTCAAGACGCTGGAGGACTACGAGAACAACCTCAAGCGCCATGCCGAATACGTGGAGCTGATCGACCGCTCGATCGCCAAGTTCCGCGAAGGCCAGGCGGCAGGCGTCTACGAGACCAAGCTGACCATCGGCAACGTGATCGAGCAGCTCGACACCCAGCTCGCCATGCCGATCGAGGAATCGCCGCTCTGGGGCCCGGTCACGATGTTTCCGGAGGGGATCGCCGATGCCGACAAGGCGCGGCTGACGGAGGAGTACCGCACCTCGGTCGAGGCGATCAACGCCGTCCACACGCGCCTGCGCGACTACTTGCGCGACGAGTATCTGCCGCAGGCGCGCGACAGCGTCGGCCTCAGCCAGATGAAGGGCGGCGCCAAGCTCTACGAGCACATGATCGAGAGCACGACCACGCTGCCGCTGACCGCCGACTATATCCACGAACTCGGCCTCGGCGAGGTCGCGCGGATCAAGACCGAGCTGGAAAAGATCAAGGCCGAGGTGGGCTTCGAAGGCACGCTCAACGAATTCTTCGACTACGTCCGTACCGATCCCAAGTTCAAGCCGGAGAGCCGCGAGGCGCTGACGCAGACCTTCTACGATATCGGCAAGCAGGTCGACGCGAAGATCGGCGACTACTTCTCGCTCGTCCCCAAGACCCCGCTCGAGATCAAGCCTTACGAGCCGTTCCGCGAGAAGTTCGAGGCCGGCGGATCGTACATGCCCGGCGCGCCCGACGGATCGCGACCCGGCACGTTCTACTTCAACGCCTACGACCTGCCGAGCCGGCTGACGCCCGGCAACGTCACGCTCTACCTGCACGAGGGCGCGCCGGGACACCACTTCCAGATCAGCCTCGCGCAGGAGAACGAGGCGCTGCCCGCCTTCATGCGCTTCGGCGGCAACACCGCCTATGTCGAGGGCTGGGGACTCTATGCCGAGACGCTCGGCTACGAGATGGGCTTCTTCGACGATCCCTGGAACCGCTACGGCACGCTGCAGGACGAACAGCTCCGCGCCATGCGGCTGGTGGTCGACAGCGGCATCCACGCCAAGGGCTGGACCCGCGATCAGGCGATCGACTTCATGCTTCAGAATTCGGGCATGACCCGCACCGAAGTCGTCGCCGAGGTCGAGCGCTACATCGCGATCCCGAGCCAGGCGCTCGCCTACAAGATCGGCGCGCTCAAGATCCAGGAACTGCGCGAGAAGGCCGAAACCGCGCTGGGCGACAACTTCGACATCAAGGCATTCCACGCCCAGGTGCTCGGCACCGGCCCGCTGCCGCTGCCGGTGCTGGAAAAGAAGATCGACGACTGGATCGCCGCTGGCGGCGCCTGACGCGCGGCCGCGCGGGCTGGCCGCCAGACTTGGCCCGGGTCGAGGTCAGACCCGCGCGATCACCCGCACGTCGCCCTCGCGCCTGCGCACGTCGACCAGCACCTTGTTGCCCGAACGGTGCAGCATGATGTCGGCCCGCGCGCCGGCCACGGTCAGGTTGCGCAAGTAGACGTCGTCGAGGAACTGCGGGAGATGCGGCTGGTCGAACAGGATCTCCCGCGCCGCGGCGTCGAGCGAGAGGCCGAGGCTCGACTGGATCAGGAACAGCGGCGCCGCCGCGGCCCAGGCCTGCGGAATGCACGACACCGGATAGAACGTCGGCCCTTGTGCCGGCCGGCGGGAAAAGCCGCAGAACAGCTCGGGCAGGCGGCGCAGGTCGACATAGGTGGAGGCCGCGAACAGCCCTTCGAACACCGCGCTCGCTTCCCGGCGCAGGCCGTAGCGGGCGAGGCCGGCTGCGATGATCGCATTCTCGTGCGGCCAGATCGACCCGTTGTGATAGCTCATCGGGTTGTAGCGCGGCTGGCCGGCGGCGATCGTGCGAATGCCCCAGCCGGAGAACGAGGCCGGCTCCATCAGCGTATGCGCGGTCGGCGGCGCGCGCTCGGGCAGGGCGAGGCCGGTAAACAGCACGTGGCCCGCGTTCGAGGATTTGACCCGGCACGCCCGCTTGCGTCCGTCGAGCGCGGGCACGTACGTCCCCAGCTCCTCGTCGAAGAAATCGCGGTCGAAGCGGTCGCGCAGCGCCCCCGCCTTGGTGCGGTAGGCCTCGGCCCCCTCTTCGTCGCCGAGATCGTACAGCATGGCCGCCGCCGCCTGCCAGGCGCCGTAGACGTAGGCCTGCACTTCGGCGAGTGCGATCGGCCCGACCGCAAGCGATCCGTCGGCGTGGAAGATCGAATCGTGGCTGTCCTTCCAGCCCTGGTTGGCAAGCCCCTCGTCGGTATGGCGGCCGTATTCGACGTAGCCGTCGCCGTCACGGTCGCCGTACCGTTCGATCCAGCCGAGCGCCGCCTCGATGTTCGGCCACAGCGCCTCGATCAGCGCGCCGTCGCCGGTCCGTTCGAGATAGGCGCCGGCGGTCATCACGAACAGCGGGGTGGAATCGATGCTGCCGTAGTAGTGGCGGAACGGGACCTCGCCCAGTTCGGCCATCTCGCCCTGGCGCACTTCGTGCAGGATCTTGCCCGGCTCCGCGTCTGCGACCGGGTCGAACGTGCGCGCCTGATGCGCCGCGAGATAGCGCAGCACGCCGCCCGCAATTTCCGGATCGAGCCACAGGGTCTCGAGCGCGGTGATCAGCGCGTCGCGGCCGAACACCGTGCTGTACCAGGGGATGCCGGCGTAAGGGTATGGGCCGTGGGGCGTCTCCGTCACGAGCATGTAGGTGTCCGCCACGCAGCGCTGGACCGAGCGGTTGAACACCTCGTTCGAAGCCAGGATCGAGGCTGCGCGGGACGAGGAATCGCGCAGTTCGCGCCGCGCGTTGCGATAGGCGCGGATCAGCTCGCGCCGGAGCGAGGTGCCGTCCGCCCCGTCGCCGCAGCTTATCCGCACGATCAATGTCCGGCTGGAGCGCGGTTCGAGCTCGAGCAGGAACCGCGCACGGTTGGCGCCCATCGACTGCGGCGCGGGTTCGAAGCGGATTTCCGTCGCGCGGTGGACCCCGTCGAGCCCGTCGTAGGACAGGCGCACCCTGTCCGGTCCGACGACCGGTTCATGGATCGTCCCGCGCCGCTCCCGCTTGCTCCCGCGCACCTCGAACAGGTCGGCGAAGTCGGCTTCGAAATAGAGCTCCAGCGACAGGGTGTGCGCGGCGCGGTCGTAATTGCCGACCGTCAGCCGCTCGTACATCGCGCCCTGCCACAGGAACCGCACGCGGCGGATGTGGATCAGGTCGTTGCTCAGCGTTCTCTCGCCGCGTGCGTCGGACAGGTCCGGATTGCTGAGGTCGCAGTTGAGCGCGACGTTGTCGTCGCGCAGCGAGGAGCTCAGCAGGATCGGCCGCGCATCGCACAGCGTCAGATGGAAGTGCGAGAGGTAGCGGGTGTCGCGGTGGTAGATGCCCTCCGGACTGCCCGGCCCGGCGATCGCGTCGCCGCTGTGGTCGAACACCGCGAAAGTATCGCCGTGCTTCAGCGTGCGCGGGCGCCGCTCGTGCAGCGAGGACGCGGCGGGAATGGCGAACCGCTCGGGGCATTCCGCCGCCGGTTGGGCTGCCGTGTCGTCCACGCGGGCACTCGCAGATGCGTCCATCCCGTCGTCGCTCCGGTTCATTCGTTCGCTCTTGCCGGTCACGCCAGCGCCGGCAGGCTGGCCTCTCCCATTCCAAGTCGCACCGGCGCGATCTGGGCGCGGGTGCCGCCGAGCTGGCGGTAGATCGTCAGGTAGTCGTTCACCATGCGCTCGGCGGTGAAGCGGCGGTCGAAGGTCTGCCGCACGCGGCGCCGGTCGAGGTGATCGAGCTGGCCGACCGCAGCGACCGCTTCCTCCACGCTGTCGACGATGAAACCCGATTCGCCCTCGTCGATCACTTCGGGTACCGATCCGCAGCGGAAGGCGATCGTCGGCGTGGCGCAGGCCATGGCCTCGATCATGACCAGGCCAAAGGGTTCGGGCCAGTCGATCGGGAACAGCAGCGCGCGCGCGTTGCCGAGGAACTCGGCCTTCTGTCCTTCGCCGATCTCCCCGATATATTCGATGCCCGGATAGGCGCGGATCATCGGGGCGATCGATTCGTCCCAGTAGAGCTGGTCGGCCTTGTCGACCTTGGCCGCGATCTTGAGCTTCATGCCGGTCGCCGCGGCGATGGCGATCGCCCGGTCGGGCCGCTTCTCGGGCGAGATCCGGCCGAGGAAGGCGAGATAGTCGCCAGCGGGGGCGAACGTCGGCTTCAGCAGGTCGGGGGGCAGCCCGTGATGCACTGTGCCCGCCCAGTTGACCGGCGGCAGGGGGCGCCGCTGATCGTTCGAGATCGAGACCAGCGGCAGGTCGCCAAAGGTGCGGTAGTAAGGTTGCAGGTCGGGCAGATCGAGCCGGCCGTGCAGCGTCGTCACGGTCGGCACGCCGAAGTTCCGGACCATCGGCCCGTGGACCAGATCGATGTGGAAGTGGAGGACGTCGAACTCCGCCGCGCGCCGATGCACTTCGTCCAGCAGCACGAGGTGGTGAGGCAGGGGGTCCCTGACCTCCGGGGCGAGCCGCAGGGCGGTTTCGCAAATGGGAACGAGCTCGGCCGTAGTGACCGAATCGGCGCTGGCGAACAGCGTCACCTCGTGGCCCTGCCGTACGAGTTCTTCGGTGATGTACGAGACGATCCGCTCGGTGCCGCCGTAGAGCTTGGGCGGCACGCTTTCCATCAGGGGTGCGATCTGCGCGATCTTCATTCTGCCATGGCTCCTGAGATCAGAGGCCGGAAGGATGCGGGGACGCGCAACCCGCCGGTCGCTCGATCTGGCAATGCGCCTGCCCGGGCCGGGTTCCGCCGGTTGCGACAGACGGCTGGACGGCATGCGACCGATCGCCTAGGTTGCGCGGCATCCCCGGGGAGCCTGTCGCGCAAACGCAGGTTGAGAGCGGAATATGCCGCGACCCGTCGAACCTGATCCCGGTAATACGGGCGGAGGGAGGGTAGCGGCTTTCACGACAGGAAACCCGTGACCTCGCTCCGATTCAACGGAGAGCGAGTTCCATGGCCGACATCAATTCCCAGTTCGAAATCGGAGTCACCACCGGGCCGATCCGCGGCAGCCGGAAGATCCACGTCGGGCCCCGCCGTGTCGCCATGCGCGAGATCGCGCTCGAAGGCGGCGAGGAGCCGGTGCGCGTCTACGACACCTCCGGCCCCTACACCGACCCCGAGGCGCAGATCGACATCCGCAAGGGCCTCCCCGCGCTGCGGCGCGACTGGCAGCTCGCCCGCGGCGACGTCGAGGAATACGAACCGCGCGAAGTCAGGCCGGAAGACAACGGCCAGCTCGGCCCCGACCGCTCCGGCGGCGTCCCTCCGTTCCCGACCGCGCTCCGCAAGCCCCTGCGCGCAAAAGCCGGCGGCAACATCAGCCAGATGCACTACGCCCGCCGCGGCATCATCACGCCCGAAATGGAATATGTCGCCGAGCGCGAGAACCTCGGCCGCGAAATGCTCCGTCAGGAACGCGATGGGCAGAGCTGGGGCGCGGAAATCCCTGACTATGTCACCCCCGAATTCGTCCGGGATGAAGTGGCCCGCGGCCGCGCGATCATACCCTCCAACGTTAACCACCCGGAAGCCGAGCCGATGGCGATCGGCCGCAACTTCCTGGTCAAGATCAACGCCAACATCGGCAACTCCGCCGTCGCCAGCGACGTCGCGAGCGAGGTCGACAAGATGGTCTGGTCGATCCGCTGGGGCGCCGACACCGTCATGGACCTCTCGACGGGGCGCAACATCCACGACACCCGCGAATGGATCATCCGCAACAGCCCCGTCCCCATCGGAACCGTCCCCATCTATCAGGCGCTCGAGAAAGTCGGCGGCATCGCGGAAGACCTCACCTGGGAGATCTTCCGCGACACGCTGATCGAACAGGCCGAGCAGGGCGTCGACTACTTCACGATCCACGCCGGCGTGCGCCTGCCCTACGTCCCGATGACCGCGAAGCGCGTCACCGGCATCGTCAGCCGCGGCGGCTCGATCATGGCCAAGTGGTGCCTCGCGCATCACAAGGAATCGTTCCTCTACGAACGCTTCGACGAGATCACCGAGATCATGAAGGCCTACGACATCGCCTATTCGCTGGGCGACGGCCTGCGCCCCGGCTCCATTGCCGACGCCAACGACGAGGCCCAGTTCGCCGAGCTCTACACCCTCGGCGAGCTGACGAAGCGCGCCTGGGCGCAGGACGTGCAGGTGATGATCGAAGGCCCCGGCCACGTGCCGATGCACAAGATCAAGGAGAACATGGACAAGCAGCTCGAGGCCTGCGGCGAGGCGCCGTTCTACACCCTCGGCCCGCTCGTCACCGACATCGCGCCCGGCTACGACCACATCACCAGCGGCATCGGCGCCGCCCAGATCGGCTGGTACGGCACGGCGATGCTCTGCTACGTCACCCCCAAGGAGCACCTCGGCCTGCCCGATCGCGACGACGTCAAGGTCGGCGTCGTCACCTACAAGCTAGCCGCCCACGCCGCGGACCTGGCGAAAGGCCACCCCGCCGCCAAGGTCCGCGACGACGCCCTGTCCAAAGCCCGCTTCGAATTCCGCTGGCGCGACCAGTTCAACCTCAGCCTCGACCCCGACACCGCCGAGCAATACCACGACCAGACCCTCCCGGCGGAAGGCGCCAAGACCGCCCACTTCTGCTCGATGTGCGGACCCAAGTTCTGCTCGATGAAGATCACGCAGGAAGTGCGGGACTTCGCGGCGAAGCAGAACTCGGAGAGCTATCTGGCGGCGACCGCGCCTGTCGAGGGGGCGGAAGAGGGGATGGAGGAGATGAGCCGGGTGTACCACGAAACTGGGCGCGAACTATACATCGGTCAGGGTGATCGGGGCCGCACTTGACGCTACTCCAAATAGTCAAATAAATGGGTGTACTTGGCGATAGAGCGAGATCACAGACCTGACTACAAGCCACGCTAGACGAACGGCAACTGCAACTCTTTTTTCAGGGACTCGTGGACTTGAAATTCCTTTCCTGGAATTGCTTCGTAATGGTCTCGAAACATCCATCGGTTTCGAGGCACCCATCGCTTACCCTCTCTAACCGAAAATACATTCCCGATCGCCCCCAAGCGATACATCACGTCAAGAATATCCAAGCTATTCGGATGCTTTTGCATCAGATCCTTCACTCGAGCGTCTTGAGCGGCCATTGCTTGAAATCTAGTCTCAAAAACTCGGGGTGAAAACTTAGGACGAAAACCCATAAAGAGAACCTTAATTGCACGCACCTCATTGGAGGTGAATTCTCCCAAAAGGCCTTCCTCGATTTCCGTCCAGCACCTCTGAGAGAATTCAGGTTGGCTTTGTTCAATAGCCTCTTTTGAAAGCGATGTTGCTCCCGCCTCTTTTTTCTTAGCAATTCCAAGTAATGTAACTAGATTTCGTGGCTTGAACATAGAGATATCGAGCAGGTACTGTTGAATAGTTCTCCCGAATATCTTTGCTGGGAAGTAGCTGGCCCAAATATTTTCTGTTGGCAGCTCGTCTAATTCAATTTCAGAAAATTTTATCTTGTTCTCAACAATTTCGAGTATTGGCTGGGCGATGGCGTCAGCTTTAACGTTCCAATGGACGCGTATGCCGCGATCCTGTACGTCACGGCTAATCTCGGGACCCTCTCTGTTGACCTCGTGAAGGACCTCCGATCTTACGGACGCGATTACGGAAAACGAAGCGCTTGATTGTCCGAAGGCGACGTTCGCTCGATTAACGGCATACAGCAGGTCACGAATTAAAAAAAGGTCACGCTCTTTTTGGTCTATTCGGTTCCAGAATAACTCCAATTCGTCAAACAAAAGAGCTACCCTATCTTTGATATTTAATTTAATCTCCGGTAAATATCTCTCTACTATATCAATTATTTCAATATCACTGTTTTCAATATCATCCTTGAGGGCTTCTACTTCTGCCCCCATTTCAGCAGTAAACGGCCCTGATTTAACGCCGGCTTTAGCAAAAGCTTTAATCCTTTTTGACGACAGGTCAGTCAATACGCTTGTCGATATTTCTTGTTTAACCCCGAGTAAGGCTTTTATTCCTTCCACGGTGCTCCAGCCTGAGAGTACCATGCTCTTCTCGACCAGACGGAATATATTTCGGTAAATGTACCATAGCCAGTTAATTTTATAATCGTATTCGCGGAACTTTATTTCCCCTTGATCTTCGAACACAATATCACCGCCTAAAGCGATTTTCTGCCTTTCTCTTTCAGTCACACTAGATTTGAAGAGAATTGTCTTAGTTCTCGCACCGGAGTCTTCAAATCTCTTTCTTACATGGAGCAATAAGGCCGTCTTTCCGCAGCCTTTCTGGCCGTAGATAAAGCACTTGGCACCCGTAATGAGAGCGTCGGGATTGACCTCCGGAGGAATGCGGAACGAATTATGAAAGACAGATGATCCGAGACGATCCTGTTGAATCACTTCGTTCTTTGCGTCGATTTCACCGAATTCAATTTTTGCAACTTCGACGGTCATCGCTTTCCCTCCGTTTTGACAGGGAATATGTCGAAAAGTGAATTTTGAAAATAGACTTTCAGCACGACCGCCGCCTTAATATCGCCGTCACCGCGTCGCGCGCCGGGGCGCAGTCGCCTGCATGATTCCCCGAGCCCTGGTATTCGAGCGCGTCGCCGATCGCCAGCACGATCAGCAGGGCCACAGGCCGGTCGAGCAAGAAATTCACCGTCTCCATGACGAACAGCATCGCGCCAATACTTTGACGATTGGTGAAGCGCGAAGCGCAGCCCTCTTGCCCCAGAGCCGCCTTCGTTTCACATGGCCCCATGACCTACGCCGCCAACGCCACCGGCCCCTTCTACCACGGCACCCGCGCCGATCTCGCGCCGGGGGACCTGCTCGCGCCGGGCTTCACCTCCAACTACGCGGACCGCAAGCTGTCGTGGATCTACTTCTCCGGCACGCTCGACGCGGCGACGTGGGGGTGCGAACTGGCCAAGGGCGAGGGCCGGGAGCGCATCTATATCGTCGAGCCGACCGGGGCGTTCGAGGACGATCCGAACCTCACCGACAAGCGCTTCCCGGGCAACCCGACCGAGTCCTACCGCTCGCGCGAACCGCTCCGCATTGTCGGCGAGGTCGAGCAGTGGGAGCCGCATCCGCCCGAGCGGCTGGCGGAGATGAAGGCCGCCCTCGCGCGGATGGAGGCCGAGGGCGGGGCCGAGATCATCGACTGAGCGTGCCGTCCCGGCGACGGGGCCGGAAACCCGCGCCCCCTCGCGCGTTCCCTCGCCATGCTCAGTCACGTCTCCCTCGGCACCAGTGACGCGGCGCGCGCGGCGGCGTTCTACGATCCGGTCCTCGCGGTGCTCGGCATCGGCAAGGGCAAGCGGCGCGGCGGATCGGTCGACTACAGCGCGGCGACGATCGGCTTCAGCCTCGAACAGCCGGTCGACGGCGAGCCTGCGAGCGTCGGCAACGGCGTGCACGTCGCCTTCATCGCGGAGAGCCGCGCGGCGGTCGAGGCGTTCCACCGCGTCGCGCTCGCCCACGGCGGCAGCGATGCGGGCGCGCCGGGCCTGAGGCCGGAGTACGACGCGAACTACTACGGCGCCTTCGTGCGCGATCCCGACGGCAACAAGATCGAGGCGGTCTGCTTCATGGCCAGGTGAGCGGTCCTCCGCACCGGACCGAAGCTGGCCACCGCCGGTCTAGGCGCCGGCCCCCGCGCGGAGGGGGACTTCGCCTTCGTCCTCCCCGTCCCAGTAATGGATGCGCCGGGCCGCCACTTCCAGCATCCGCAGGCCCGGCGTGTCGGTGCCCTGCTCGAACCAGCGGTCGAGCCCGGGCGTCCAGTGTTCCTCGAAGCGGGCCTTGTCGCGCACCACGCGCGCCTCGCCCTCGACATGGATGAACAGGCCCGGCTTGCCGACGATACCGAGCACCCCGGCCTTGCCCTGATAGGTCAGCCCGACCGAGGGATCGCGTTCGATGTCGTCGATCATGCGGGTGTCCTCGCAGGTGAAGAAGCGGCTGGTGCCCTCGTACTCCACCTCGCGGTTGTTGCTCATCGGCCGGCCGCCGATCGCGCCGTCCTGCGCCCGGGTCACCAGCATGCAGTAATCGATGTCCTTCATCGCTTCGGATATGTCCGCCAGGGTCTTGCTCACGCGTGTCTCTCCTCGAGCCGTCCATCGGGGCAAGCGGACGAGCGGGCCCGTGGTTCCGGGCTAGTCCTCGAACCGGCCTTCGCCTTCCCGGTCGCGCTCGTACCGCCGCGCCAGCGGAAACGGCGGCAGCCAGGCTTCGCGGCGGACAGTCCAGCTTTCGTAAGTCGGGGCGAACTGGTCGGGGGCGTCGAGCGCGCCCAGGTGGACCTCGATCTCGTCCTCGAAGCGGGCGAAGACCGACGATCCGCAGCGCGGGCAGAAATGGCGGCCCTGCCATTCGCCGGTCTCGCCCTCGACCGCGACCGCGTCCGCCGGGAAGATCGCCGCGGCGTAGAACAGGCTGCCGGAGTGCTTGCGGCAGTCGAGGCAGTGGCACAGGCCCACGCGCCAGGGGCGCCCCGCCGCCGCGAGCCGCACCGCGCCGCACAGGCAGCCGCCGGTGAACTGGTCCATGCCGCGCTCCTTTCGAAACGGCCCGTCAGCCGAAGTCGTATCCGCCTTCCTTGGCCTCGGCCATGACTTCGGCGCCGGTCTTCCTGGTGCTGTCGGCGGCGAGCTCGGCGTAGGGCGGCATTTCGTCGACGAAGATCTCCTCGTCGATCCCCCAGTCGGCGGGGAGGTCGAACAGGCCGGCGGTGAAGGAGACGGTTCCGGCCGGGACGAAGCGGTACCACAGGTTGCTGCCGCATTCGGTGCAGCTCGCGCGCTCGGCCCATTCGGAGGAGCGGTAACTGCGCACCGCGCCTTCGCCCTCCAGCGTGTAGTCGGCCTCCGTCACTCCGTGGAGCGAGAAGAACGGGCCGCCCGACCACTGCCGGCACATGTCGCAGTGGCACACGTCGACGCCCGGCTTCACGCGCGCAAGCCGGATCGTGACGGCGCCGCACAGGCACTGGCCCTTGAGCGGCGGATCGAGGGTAACGGGGTCGGCCATCGGTCACTCCTTCTGCGCGTTCGGGCTAGCGCCGGGGCGCGGGGCGGAAAAGACTTTCCTACACGCCGGCGCTTGTGCCTTAGACTACCCGATGACGCACGAATCGATCCCTCCGCCCGCCGCAGCCTCCCGCGCCGCCCCCGGTTCGGGCCGCCGCCCCAACGCCGACTATCGCTGGACCCCGCGCAAGGCGATGGCCTTCCTCGACCTGCTCGCCGCGGGGGAGAGCGTGGCCGCCGCCGCGCGCAGGCTGGGGATGAGCCGCCAGTCCGCCTACCGCCTGCGCGAGCGGGCCGGCGGATACTTCGCGCAAGGCTGGGACCTCGCCCGGCGCGCCGGCCACGTGCGGCGGGCGGTGGAGCGCGAGCGGAGTGGCGGTGGCGCAAGGTGACAGGTCCTCGCCGCAAGGTGACAGGCCTTTTCGCAAGGTGACACCGGGCCCTGGAACCGTGTCGCATCTGTCAACACTCCCGCCGGAACGCTCCGCTCGCGGCGCGGGTTGGTGAGGGACGAGAGGAGACCGAAATGTTCGTCGCCGCCTACTGGTGGAAGGTCCATCCGGGCAAGGAAGAGCAGTTCCGCACCGCCTGGCGCCGCGGGACCGAGCTCATCACGGAGAAGTACGGCTCGCTCGGCTCGCGCCTCCACTGGGACGAGCGGGAGCGCCGCTTCGTCGGCGTCGCCGAATGGCCCGACCGCGCGACCTGGCAGGCGGCCTACGATGCGAAGATGGTCTACGACGATCCCGCAACCCGCGCCGCATTCGTCGATGCCATCGCCGACACAGCGGACGAGCCGCTGCTGCTGATGGAGGTGACCGACGACCTGCTGGAGCGCGCTCCTAACCCAGGTTAAAACCTTGCTGCAGCATGAAAAATTCCCCTTCCCGGGTGGAACATCCCCCCGTGCGCCGGATTGATCTTCGACTCTGGAGAAGGAGCATCGAGATGAAGCACACTGCATTCCTCGCGCTCGCCGGCGCGCTCGCCCTGACCGCCTGCGGCGATGCCGCCGACGAGACGACCACCGATCCCAACGCCGACCTGACCGTGAACGACACCGCCAATGATGCGATGACCCCGCCCGCCGGCCAAGTAGCGATGCCGTCGAGCCCGCAGGAGTTCGTCGACATGGCCGCCGCCAGCGACATGTTCGAGGTCGAGTCCGCCAGGCTGGCGCAGGAGATGGGCTCCGCGCAGGCCGTCAAGGATTTCGCCGCGATGATGATCGAGGACCACACGGCCTCGAGCGAGAGCCTGAAGTCCGCCGCCGCCGGAGCCGAGCCAGCGCTGACGGTCGCGCCCGAGCTCACCGCCGACCAGCAGGCCCAGCTCGACGATCTGCGCCAGGCCGGAGACCGCTTCGACGCGGTCTACGCGCAGCAGCAGGTGGCGGCGCACGAGAAGGCACTGGCGCTGCTGCAAGGCTACGCCGGCAGCGGCGGGCCGGAGGCGCTCACCAGCTTTGCGAGCGAGACGGCCACAGTGGTCGAGGGGCACCTCGATCACGCGCGCGGCCTATCGGCCAACTAGGCCGCGCCCGCTCCGTGGCGGTGGAACACGGCGCCGAGCAAGCTCGCGCCGCCGCTCCCCGCACGGTTCCAGGCGCCGGCCAGCCGCCGGAGTTTAAGGCGAAGATAATATTTGTTGCATACCGCGCGCGTCATGCTTCGACGTGCGCTTCAGGGTCTGTTGGCGATCGCGGCCGCCGCGCTGGCGCTGCTGGCCGCTTCTGCGGCCCATGCGCAGCCGATCGCGCCCGCGTGCCAGGCTACGGCGGCGGTGTCGTCCGATCCCGCGGGTCGCGGGGCGAGCCCGCCCGCCTGGCGCTGCGACGGGAGCATCGCCGACTACCGCGCGCCGCGGGCGCTGCTTCGCTTCGACCTCCCGCAGACGGGCGAGCGGCCGGTCTACTTCACGACGCGGGCGAGCACCTTTGGCGGGATCGTGATCTCCGTCGTGGATCGCGGAGGCGCGGTGCGCAGCGTTCGATATGGCATGGACGATGCGCAACTGATCGGCAGCGGGCTGAACTTCGTCCTGCCGCTGCCGGCGATCACCCCGAATTCGGATCGCGTCGTCGTCGCGATCGACGAGGCATGGGTCGCGCCGGTCGTGTCGGACGGCCGCCTCGTGGCCTCGCCCGACGATATCCGCTGGCCGCTCGAGACCATGCTCGCGCTTGCCGCGATCTGCGGCCTGCTGTGCATGCCGCTGCTGTTCGATCTCGCGTTCTACCGCATTCTCAAGGCGCCATTCCTGCTCTGGCACCTGCTGTCGGTCTTCGGAATGCTGGCGCTGACGCTCGTCTCCTCGGGACTGGTGCTGCACCTTGCGGACCTGACGCTATGGCAGGTTTCCATGCTTCTGCCGCTGACCTCGTCCATCGGGGTGGGGGCCGCGGCGGTCTTCGCGGCGGACCTGTTCGAGAAGGGGTGCCTGCCCGAACGCACGCGCTGGCTCCTGCGCTGTTTCGCCGGGATCACCGCGGCGACCTCGCTTGCCCAGGCCACCAGGATTCCCCTGCTCCGCGAGCATGGGTCGGATGTCTTCTACTTTGCGTTCGTGCCGCTGATCGCGCTGTTCTGCGTGGCGCTGGGGCAGGCGATCCTGCGCGGCAGCCGGGCCGCGCGCTACCAGTTCGTCGCCTGCATGCCGATCTGGACCGTCGCGCTCCAGCGGATATTCACCAACCTCGGCTTCGGCGACGCGCCGCAGGACCAGATCTTCGCCTTCAGCGCGGCGGTCGCGTTCCAGCTCGTCGTCACATCGCTCGGCGCGGCGGACCGCTTCATGATCCTCAAGGACGAGCGTGACCGCGCCCGTGCGCAATCGCTCGCGATGGAAGCCATGGCCGAGCGCGACCCGCTCACGGGCCTGCTCAACCGCCGTGCAATCGAGGCCCGCTTCGCGGAGCTCCAGCGGCAGGGTTTCGACACGATGGCGCTGATCGATCTCGATCACTTCAAGCGCGTGAACGACACGCACGGCCATCAGGTGGGGGACGACGTGCTGCGCGTCTGCGCCGGCGTGCTCCGCGCCGACGGCGATCGCGACGCGATCGCGCTGCGGCTGGGCGGCGAGGAATTCATGCTGCTGCTGCGCGGGCCGGGAACACGCCAGCGCGCCGAGCATCTGCGGCGCGCGATCACCCAGCGCGTCGCGGCGAGCATCGAAGGCCTCGAAGCGCCCGTCACGGCGAGCATGGGGGTCATCGAAATGCCGCGCGAGGGGCTGGAGGCGACGAGCTTCGCCGACCTCTACGCCCGGGCCGACAAGCTGCTCTACGATGCCAAGGAAGCGGGGCGCAACCGCACGATGTACGAGCGCCTGACGCTGTTCGGCGGCGGCGAACGCGCGGGGCGCAGCGCGGCCGTTGCCTAGAGCGGGTTGCCGTCGCGGTCGCGGTAGATTTCGCGGCGGCCGACGTGGTTGGCGGGACCGACCAGCCCGTCCTCCTCCATGCGTTCGATCCACTTGGCGGCGGTGTTGTAGCCGACGCCCATCTGGCGCTGGAGCCACGATCCGCTGGCTTTCTGGTTCTCGAACACGATCTGGCACGCCTGGCGGTACTTGCGCTCGTCCGGGTTGTCGCTCGCGGTCAGCTCGTCGTCGAAACTGAAGCCGCCGTCTTCCGGCTCCTCGGTGACGGCATCGACATATTCGGGCTTGCCCTGCGCGCGCCAGTGATCGGCCACGGCCTCGACTTCCTCGTCCGAGACGAACGGGCCGTGGACGCGCACCATCGCGCCGCTGGATGGTTTGTAGAGCATGTCGCCCTTGCCCAGCAGTTGCTCCGCGCCCTGCTCGCCCAGGATCGTGCGGCTGTCGATCCGGCTGGTGACGTGGAAGCTGATGCGAGTCGGGAGGTTCGCCTTGATCACGCCGGTGATGACGTCGACCGAGGGGCGCTGGGTGGCCATGATCAGGTGGATGCCGGCCGCGCGGCTCTTCTGCGAAAGGCGCTGGATCAGCACCTCGATCTCCTTGCCGACGGTGACCATGAGGTCGGCCAGCTCGTCGACGATCAGCACGATCTGCGGCAGCGGCGCGTAGTCGAGCTGCTCTTCCTCGTAGAGCTCCTCGCCGGTCTCGGGATCGAATCCGGTCTGCACCCGGCGGCCGAGCGGCTTGCCCTTGGCGATCGCGGCCTTCACCCGCTCGTTGAACGAGTTGATGTTGCGCGAGTTGATCGAGCTCATCATGCGGTAGCGCCGCTCCATCTCCTCGACCGCCCACTTGAGCGCGCGGACCGACTTGTGCGGCTCCGTCACCACGGGACTGAGCAAATGCGGGATGTCGTCGTAGCTCTTGAGCTCGAGCACCTTGGGATCGACCAGGATCATCCGGCACTCTTCGGGCGTGAAGCGGTAGAGCAGGCTGAGCAGGATGCAGTTGAGCCCGACCGACTTGCCCGAACCGGTCGTGCCCGCGACGAGCAGATGCGGCATCGCAGCCAGATCGGCGACGATCGGCTCGCCCGCGATATCCTTGCCCAGGATGATCGGCAGGTTGCCCTTGGCATTGGCGAAGGCCTCGCATGCGGCGAGTTCCTTGAACGCGACGGTCTGGCGGTGCGCGTTGGGCAGTTCGATGCCCATCACCGTCTTGCCCGGGATCGGGCTGACGCGGGCGCTGATCGCGCTCATGTTGCGGGCGATATCCTCGGCCAGACCGACCACGCGGCTCGCCTTGATGCCGGGTGCGGGCTCGAGCTCGTACATCGTCACCACCGGGCCGGTGCGGACCGCGGTGATCTCGCCCTTGACGTTGAAGTCGTCGAGCACGGTTTCGAGCAGGCGCGCGTTGCGCTCGAGCGCGAGCTTGTCGAGCTTGGGGCCCTTGTCCGTGGGCGGCTCCTCGAGGATGTCGAGGCTCGGCAACTCGTAGGCGGCGAACATGTCGCGCTGGGCGGGCTTGGCCAGCGTCGCCTTCTTCGGCGGTGCAGTGCGCTCCGCGATCTCCGGGCTGCGGCGTGGCGGCGAGGCGGTTTCCCCGGCGTCCTCTTCCTCGTCCATGGAGGGCCTGGCTTTGGCCTGCCGCCGCTGCTTCGGCAGGAAGGGGATGTCTCGGTGCGGTAGCGCGGGCGCACGCTTGAGGAACATCGGCAGGGTCAGCAGGGCGCGCCAGTCGATCGCGAAGACGCGGGTCAGCAGCGCAACGCCCAGCGCGAGGCTCGCCAGCGCGATGCCGAGGATCGCCCAGCCCTGGGCGCCTTCCGGCAGGCGACCGGCAATTCCCTCGACCGCCGCCGCGCCGAGCAGCCCGGTGATGCCGCCCATCGAGGCGGGCAGGGCCCAACCCGGACCCTCGAACGCGAGCGCAAGGACGGTCGAGACCAGGACCATGGCCAGCAGCAACATGCCCACCGGGCGCAGCCAGTGCGTATCGGTATCGCGATCCTCCTCTTCGACGTCGCGCCAGAGCTTGCGCGCGCCGACGTAGAGCAAGGGGAGCAGGAGCACGGCGCTGAGGCCGAACAGGAACAGGGCGCGCTCCGCAGCCCAGGCCCCGCTCGCGCCCATCCAGTTGGCGATGTCGGTGCCGGAAGCGGCGGTGGAGGGGCTCGGGTCGGTGTGCGTGTAACTGACCAGGGCCAGCGTCAGGAACACCGCGGCGGCGAACAGCACGACTGCGCCCGCCATTTGCGCGGCACGGCGCAGCGAACGCCGCAACGCGGCGCGCCAGTCTGCTGTCGGCGATTTCCCGATCGCGCGGGTGGCCATCTCGTTCCCCTGCTTCCCGTGAGCCGCCATCATGCGCCGGGGTAGACTCCCGCGTCAAGAATCCTGCGGCAGAGCGCTTGTTTAACCGCCGTGGTTTGCATCCCGAGGGGAGGGGCGTCGCGGGCCGCGATCCCGGTTTTCTCCGGGACGGACAGTCACGAGAGCCCGTCGATGGCCGCCCAGCGCGGCCAGCCGAGTTCCTGCGCGCGCACCGGGGTCATTCCCCCGAGCGCGATCACGGGCATCTGGGCGAGCGTCGCCAGAACGTGGAAGCGTTCGAGGCCGAGCGCCTGAGCGTCCGGGTGCGAGCGGGTCGCGAAGACCGGTGAGAGCATCACGGCGTCGGCACCGATCGCGTTGGCCGCTTCGATCTCGGCGCGGCCGTGCGCGGTGGCGATCCGCAGTGCCGGTCCGGGTCCGATGCCGCCGGGCGGACCGTAGAGACCGCCCGCGCCCCAGCGCTCCGCCTCGCCTGGGGTGCCGGAAAGGATCACCGCATGCCCGCATTCCCGCGCGATCTTCGCCAGATCGTCGAACCGCCGCCGCCGTGCCTCGGGCGCAAGGTGGTAGTGACGGAAGACGAAACCCGAGCCCCGCGGCAGCGCGCGCAGCGCCTGCTCCAGCCGCGCGTCGTTGCGCACATCGGAGAGCAGCCACAGGTCGGGCAGGGGCTCACGGGTCTGGCGTCGGGGCACGCGGACGCTATAGCGCGGCACGATGGAAAACCCAGAGACCCCGCTCGAACAGGTCCGTGCGAACATCGCGAAGGCGTGCACGGTTGCGCGGCGCAAGCCCGAGGAAGTCACGCTCGTTGCGGTGAGCAAGACGCACCCGGCCGAAGCCATCGAGCCGCTGCTGCGGCAGGGGCAACGCGCGTTCGGAGAGAACCGCGTGCAGGAGGCGCAGGGCAAATGGCCGGCGCTCCGCGAGGCGAACCCGGCGGTGCAGCTCCATCTCATCGGGCAGCTTCAGTCGAACAAGGCGGACGAGGCCGTCGCGCTGTTCGACGTCATCCATTCGCTCGACCGGCCAAGCCTCGTGAAGGCGCTCGCGCGGGCGATGGACAAGGCGGACAAGCGCGTGCCGTGCTTCGTCCAGATCAACATCGGCGGCGAGGCGCAGAAGGGCGGCTGCCCGATCGGAGACCTGCCGGAACTGCTGAAGCAGGCTGGCGAGGCCGAAATCCCGGTCGCCGGGCTCATGTGCATTCCGCCCCTCGAAATCGAACCCGCCCCGTTCTTCGCCCTGCTCGACAAGCTCGCCCGCGATCACGGGCTGGCCGGGCGCAGCATGGGCATGAGTGGCGATTACGAGACCGCCATCATGCTCGGCGCGACCCACGTACGGGTGGGCACGGCGCTGTTCGGCGAACGAATGTAAAAAAATCCCCTCCCGCGAGCGGGAGGGGAGAGCGCGTCAGAACTCGCCGCGCACGGTGATGCCGTAAGTCCGCGGTTCGGCGAGGAAGGCCGAGAACGTCTGCTGCGGTGCGACGAACGGCGTGTTGAAGGCGATCTGGGTGTAGTCCTTGTCGAACAGGTTCTGCACCCAGCCCTCGATCGAGAACCGGCCGGCGATATTGGTCACGCCGACGCGGCCGTTGACGATGAAGTAGCTGTCCTGCTCCTTGCCGTAGAGCAGGTCGGAGCCGGTGTTGTAATCGTCGGTCAGGCGCGCGTTGAAGAACACGAGGCCCCGCAGGCCGCCCGGCGTGAGTTCGGGTGTCCACGAAACCGATGAGGTCGCGACCCATTCCGGCGCGTTCGACAGGTTGTCGCCCGGCAGCAGGCGCAGCGCCGGATCGAGCGGCGCACCGCTGTCGTCGCCGATCAGGTTGTCCTCGTAGCTCGTGTCCGAATAGGTCAGGCCCATCGTGAACGCGAGATCGGGAACGGGGTTGAGCGACGCTTCGAGCTCGACGCCCTGCGCGATCACGCCCGGCTGCACGTCCTCGGGCGCGCAGGCGCCGGTCGTGGCGCTCGCGTCCCGGTCCGCACCGCCGAGGTCGGTGGAGCAGGCGTTGATGTTCTGGACCAGGTAGAACGAGCCGTTGAAGGTGTTGAGCTGGAAGTTCGAGAATTCCTGGCGGAACGCCGCAACGCTCAATCCGAACTGGCGTGTCGAGTACTTGGCGCCGATCTCGAACGCATCGACCGTCTCCTCCGCGAACTGGAGCGATCCGACGTCGATCGTGTCGGGATCGAAGGCCACCGGGCTCGAAAGCGCCGAACGGTCGAGGTTGAAGCCGCCCGCCTTGTAGCCGCGCGAGTACGAGCCGTAGAGCAGGAGGTCGGGAGTCGGCTTCCAGCTCAGCACCGCCGTGCCGGTGAACTCGTCCTCGTCACGCGTATCGCTGAGGGTGACCCCGTCGAGCTCGGAGCTCGAGTTGCCCTGGCACGAAAGCGAGATGATGCCCCCCGCGAGCGGGGCGAGCGCCGGCACGCCGAGCAGACCGCCGAGCAGCGCGCGGTTGGTCGGGCAGATCGTGTTGTCGTTGTTGAACTGGGCGTCGAAGTCCTTGGTTTCGTTGGTGTAACGAAGACCCAGCGTGAGATCGACCGTATCGGTGATGTGGAAGATGTTATGCGTGAAGAGCGCGAAGTTCTTGCTCGTCTGGTTATAGATGTCGCCCGTGCTGCCGAGATCGCTGATGCTGCCGAGGTTGTTGATCGCGGCAAGGATCGCCGGGGTGGCGGGGCCGAATGCAGGCGTGCCGGTAAGCGTGCCGTCGAGCGCCGCCACGTTCGGGCCGAGGCAGTTCTCGGCAGCCGGGTTGGCCAGCGCCGGATTGATCGCCAGCGCGATGCGACAGGCGGCGAACGTACCGTACTGATCGCCGAAGCGCAGGTTGTCGCGCACCTCCAGCTTCTCGTTGGCGTAGTAGCCGCCGACGAGCCAGTCGAGACGGTCGTCGAACGCGGAGCCCTGCAGACGCAGCTCCTGGCTGAACGTCTTGAACTCGCGGGCACCCGCGAAATCCCCTGGCGCGCGGTAGATGATGTCCACCTGCGTGTAGTCGGTGTCGGATGCCTGGGTGTTCGAATACTCGCGGTAGGCGGTGATCGAGGTCAGGCTGACGCCGCCCAGATCCCAGTTGAGCTCGCCCGACACGCCGTAGTCTTCGGTCGCCCCTTCGTAAGTCCGCCCGGGCGTGACGTAGATGTCGCGGTTGAACGTGCCCTGGTTGAGCGCGCGCGGATCCTGTCCGAGTGCGATCATTATCGGGATGATCGGGTTTTCGGTGCTGGTCAGCGGCGGGCCGCCCTCCGGCCGGGCAAACGTGTCGAGCCCGGGGCTCATTCGCGCAAGCGGCGCGAAGTCGGTCTGCACGAACGTCGCCGCGCAGCACGCCTCGTCCTTCTTCGAATAGTCTCCGACCAGGCGGAAGCTGAGCGTGTCGCTCGGCTCGAACAGGAGCTGCCCGCGCACGAGGTAGCGGTCGCGGTTGTTGACGGTCGTGTCGTTGTTGACGTCGTTGTAGAAGCCGTCGCGCTTGAAATAGACGCCGTCGACACGGGCCGCGACCGTCTGGCCCAGCGGCACGTTGATCCCGCCTTCGACGCGGATCGCATCGTAATTGCCGTAGGTGAAGGCGCCGTAGCCGCTCGTCTCGAACTCGGGCGGGGCGGTGTAGATGCTGATCAGGCCGGCGGAGGCGTTGCGGCCGCCGAGCGTACCCTGCGGACCGCGGAGGATCTCGATCCGGTCGATCGGGCCGAGCTCGCTCAGCGCGTTGCCCGAGCGCGAGCGGTAGACGCCGTCGACGAACACCGCGACCGAGCTTTCGAGGCCGGGGTTATCGCCGACCGTGCCGATGCCGCGGATACGCGCCGAGCCGTTGGCCTCGTTGCCCGTGGAGGAGACGAGCAGCGAAGGTGCCACCTGGTTCAGCTCGCGAATGTCGTTGGTGCCCGACTTCTCGAGCAGTTCGCCCGAGACCGCGGAAACTGCGACCGGAACGTCGGCCAGCGACTGTTCGCGGCCCTGGGCGGTCACGACGATGACCGGCCCGGTCGTCTCGGGCGAAGCCTCTGCTGCCGCGGCCGGTTCCTGGGTTCCGGCGTCCTGGGCCAGTGCTGCCTGGGGAAGCAACGCAATGCTCGCGCCGGCGAGGGCGAGCGCGCGAATGGATACCGTATTTTTCATGTTGTTCTCCTCCACCAAAACTTGACGCTTTCGTTAACGTGAGCCGGGGCTGGAGGAAACATCGTTTCCACGAACGGCCGAATTCGGCCGCTCTGTGTTGCATTCACGTCGCTTCCAGCTCGGCCTGCCGCCGGTCGCTCGCAGCATCGAGCAGGGCGGTCTCGATCGCCGTGATGCGTTCGGCCGCCTCGACCTTCTCGCCCAGGAGGTCGGTCACGTAGAAGGTGTCCGCCGCCCGCTCGCCATAGGCGGTGATATGCGCGGAGTGGACGACGAGCTGGTTGTCGAACAAGGCGCGTGCGAGGCGGTTGAGCAATGCGGGCCGGTCGCGCGCGTTGACCTCGACCACGGTGAAGCGATTCGAGGCCTTGTTGTCGACGATCACCCGCGGGCGAACATCGAACGCCTTCGCGCGGCTGTGCGGCAGCGGCCGCCGGGCGAGGCGCGGGACCAGCTCGATGCGGTTCGCAAGCGCGTCGCCGATGGCGGTCTCGATACGGTCGAGCTGCGCCGTTTCGTGAAACGGCTGGCCGTGCGGATCCTGGACGAGGAAATTGTCGACCGCCCAGCCGGCGCGGGTCGTGTGGATGCGCGCATCGATGATGTTGGCGCCCGCCAGATGGATGCCCCCTGCGATGCGGTAGAACAGGCCCGGGTGGTCCGCCGCGATCACGCTCACCAGCGTCGCCCCGCGGGAGGGGTAGACTTCGCAATGCACTGACAGCTCGCGCTGATCGCGCCGAGCGGCGTCGAACTGGCGCAGGTTGAGCGCGATGATGTCCTCCGGCTCCGCAATCCAGTACGGATCACCGAAGTCGGCGGCATGGCGGCCGACGAGTTCCGCGCCTGTCTCCAGAAGCTCCGCGACGGCCTGCTTCTTTGCCGTCACCCGCTCCTTGCGGCCATGACGCATGTGGCCGAGGCGCAGCCGTTCGTGCGCCGCGTCGTATAGCTCGCCGAGCAACTGCCGCTTCCAGCTGTTCCAGGTACCGGGGCCGACCGCGCGGATGTCGACCGCGGTCAGGATCAACAGGTGCTGAAGCCGCTCGACGCTCTGCACTTCGGCGACGAAGTCCTCGATCGTCTTGGGATCGGTCAGATCGCGCTTGAACGCGGTCGCGCTCATCAGCAGGTGCTGACGCACGAGCCAGGCGACGAGATCGGTCTCGTTCTCGCTCAGTCCGAACCGCGGGCAGAGCTCGCGCGCGACGCCCTCGCCGAGCACCGAATGGTCGCCCCCGCGCCCTTTCGCAATGTCGTGCAGCAGCACTGCAACATATGCGGCGCGGCGCGAGGCGAGTTTGTGGATCAGGCGGGTGGAGCGCGGATGATCCTCGGCCAGCTCTCCCTTCTCGATCCGGCTCAGCAGCCCGATCGCACGGATCGTGTGCTCGTCCACCGTGTAGTGATGGTACATGTCGAACTGCATCTGCGCGTTGACCTTGCCGAAATCGGGCACGAAGCGGCCGAACACGCCGGCCTCGTTCATCCAGCGCAGTGCGGTTTCGGGATCGTTCCGGCCCGAAAGCAGCTCGAGGAACAGCCCATTGGCGCGCGGGTCGTCGCGCACCTCGGCGGTGATGAGCCGCGAATCGCGGTCGGCCTGGCGCATTGTGGCCGGTTCGATCTCGAACCCCTCCGCTTCCGCGATCCGGAAGATTTCGATCAACCGCACGGGATCCTTGCGGAACCAGTCGTCGTGCGGCGTTCCGATGCGGCCCCCGAACACGCGGTAGCCCTTCAGGCTGCGGGGGCGGGCCTTGAAGCCGGCGAGCAGGCCCCTGCGGGCGTGCCTCTGGGCGAACTGCTCGTCGATATGGGCGAGGAACACGCCCGTCAGGCTGCCGACGCGCTTGGCCTGGAGGAAATAGAACTGCATGAACCGCTCGACCTGGCTCTTGCCCGGGCGGTCGACGAAGTTCATCCGCATCGCGACCTGGCGCTGGAGGTCGAAGGTGAGCCGGTCCTCTGCGCGGCCGGTGATCATGTGCAGGTGGCAGCGCACCGCCAGCATGAAGCCCTCGGCGCGGCGGAAGCTGCGATATTCCTGTGCGGTCAGCAGGCCGACATCGACCAGCTCGGCGGCACTCCGCACCTTGTGGATGTATTTTCCCAGCCAGTAGAGCGTCTGCAGGTCGCGCAGGCCGCCCTTGCCGTCCTTGACGTTGGGCTCGACGACATAGCGACTGTCGCCCATGCGTTTGTGCCGGGCGTTGCGCTCGGCCAGCTTCTCGGCGACGAACTGTCGCTCGGTGCCGTTCACCACTTCGGTCCAGAAGCGCCGCCGCGCCTCGTCGTAGAGCGGCTGGTCGCCCCAGACGTAACGCCCCTCGAGCAGCGCCGTGCGGATGGTGACGTCCTCCTTCGCCATGCGCACCATGTCGTCGGGCGTGCGGCTGGAGTGGCCGACTTTCAGCCCCAGGTCCCACAGAAGATAGAGCATGGCCTCGATCACCTGCTCGCACCACGGCGCGCGGCGTGTGGGGGTAAGGAAGGCGATGTCGACGTCCGAATGGGGCGCCATCTCGGCCCGGCCGTAGCCGCCCACCGCAAGGATCGCGAGCCGTTCCCCTTCCGAACGATTGCCGACCGGATAGACGTGCTCGACCACGTGATCGTGGATCAGCCGCACCATCTGATCGATCAGGAAAGCGTGGCCGGCGACGCATTCGTGACCGGCATGGGGTTTTGCCTCGAGCCGCCGGCGCAGTTCCTCGCGGCCCTTGCCCAGGGCGTCGCGGAGCGTGTCCACCACCGCATTGCGGGCGTCCGCACCGCGTTCCTCCACCAGCCCGGCGATCGCTTCGGCCAGGGCGCGCCGGTCGAGGATCGCGCGCTGCTTGGGGACGCGGACCTGGTTCAAGCGTCGAGCAACTCCTTCCCGAACGCCGCACGCACGGCGCGCTTGTCGATCTTCTGCGTGCCCAGCCGCGGCAGCGGCTCCTCGGCCCGCCAGATGCGCTCGGGAATCTTGAACGGCGCGAGCCGGCCGGTGAGGAACTCGCGCAGTTCCTCGGGGGTCAGCGTGCAATCGTCCTTGCAGAAATAGACCGCGGCCGGGACCTCGCCGAACCGCGGATCGGGCAGCCCGAAAACCGAGCATTCGGCAACCGCGTCGTGCCCGTAAATCGCCTCCTCCACGTCCAGGCAGGAGATGTTCTCGCCGCCGCGGATGATGATGTCTTTCTTGCGGTCGACGATAAAGACATAGCCGTCTTCATCGAGATAACCGAGATCGCCGCTGCGGAAATACCCGTCGTCGAAGAACGCCGCGGCAGTCGCCGCGTCGTCCTTCCAGTAGCCGAGGAAGTTGGCGATCGAGCGGATGCAGATCTCGCCCACCTCGCCCTGCGGCAGCGGCTTTCCGCCCTCGTCGAGAATGGCGAGGTCGACCAGCGGCCGGCTAGCGCGGCCGGTGGATCCGGGCTTCGCCATGTAGTTCTCGTTGAAGTTGCCGCAGCCCACGCCGTTGGTTTCGGTCAGGCCATAGCCGAGCAGCGGGAAACCCTCGGGGAAGGCGTCCTTGATCTTGGTCACATGGTCGACCGGGCGCGGTGCGCCGCCGGCGGCGAAGCTCTTGCAGGCGGTGAGGTCGAACTGGTCGCGCTCGGGATGGGTCGCAATCTCGTAGCTCATCAGCGGCACGCCGACGAAGTAGCTGACCTGTTCCGCCTCCATCAGCCGCATCGCCTCGCGCGCGTCCCACTTGGGCATCAGCACCAGCTTGCGGGCGATGGCGTAGCTCTGGAGATAGAGCGGCACTTCGCCGGTGACATGGAACAGCGGCACGGCGATCAATGCGCAGGCCTGGCCCGAGGGCGGATCGCCGCGCTGGGTGAGAAGCTGCGCCGCCATCGCGCTCTGCGAGACATAGCTCATCGTGCCGTGGACGACGCTCCGATGATCGGACCAGGCGCCTTTCGACTGGCCCGTCGAGCCCGAGGTGTAGAGGATCGTCGCGAGATCGTCCGGCCCGAGTTCGCCGAGCATGCGCATGGCGACGTCCCCGTCGCCCCAGATCGAAGCGAGCCCTTCGGACGGAGGCTGGTCGTGCGAGATCGTGACGACCCGGGCCGGATGGTCGATCCCCTCAAGCCGGCGCGTCCGCTCCTCGTCCGCCAGTACCAGCGAGCATTCGGCGATGCGGACGCCATAGGCGAGCTCCTCGCCGGTCCAGAACCCGTTCAGCAGCGTCGCGCAGCCGCCGCCCATGATGACGCCCATGTAGGCGACGATCCAGTTGGCCGAGTTGCGCGCGGCGATGCCGATCCGGTCGCCCTTCCGCATGCCGTGCTTCTCGACCAGTCCGGCCGCGACGTGGCTCGCTGCCGCCCAGCATTCGCCGAAAGTCAGCCGGCCGCCCGCATCGACGAGGAAGGGCAGATCCTTATGCTCGTTGCAGTAATGCGCGAAATAGTGGGCGAGAGTCGGCGGGGCGTTCTTGAACGCGGGAATCGTCCGGCCGAACCGTTCGAACGGTTCGGTTTCGAACGGCATGCCCGGACCGGTCAGCACGTCCATGATCCGTTCGAGATCGTTGTCCAGCTCACTCGGCATTTCGTTCTCTCTCCTCTCGCCTCTGGCCCCGCGGCCCGGTTGCGATAAATCGCTCCGGCCGTCTGAACGCAGGGTTTAACCCCGTCTCGCTCTATGCCAAAAGCCGCGCGAATTCCCGCGCGGCGGGAGCTTTTGATAAGGGGTTCGCCTAGTGCTGTCACTACTTGCCGCCACGGCAAGCGTTGCCGATCCGATTCAATGGGCGGAGCTGGGTCTTACGCCGGGAATCGACCTCGGCTTCTTCACGCTGCGCTGGTATTCGCTCGCCTATCTCGCAGGCATCGTGCTGGGTTACTGGCACTTGTCGAGGATGATCAAGGCGCCCGGCGCGCCGATGGCCCAGCGCCACGCAGACGACCTGTTCTTCTACTGCACGCTCGGCATCATCATCGGCGGGCGGATCGGCTATGCGACGTTCTACGACCCGTCGCTGTGGACCAGCCTGCGGTTCTTCCAGCTCTGGACCGGCGGGATGAGCTTCCACGGCGGACTCGCCGGCGTGCTGGCGGCGATCGCGTTCGTGTCGTGGCGTGGTGAGCTCTCGTTCCTGCGGGTCGCCGATTACATCGCGGTCAACGTGCCCTTCGGCATGATGTTCGGCCGCCTCGCCAACTTCGTGAACGGAGAGCTCTGGGGGCGCCCGTCGGATGTGCCGTGGGCCATGGTATTCCCCGGCGCAGGGCCGCTCCCGCGCCACCCTTCGCAGCTTTACGAAGCGGCGCTCGAGGGCGCTCTGCTGGTGATCGTGCTGCTGTTCCTGTTCTGGCGGACCCGCGCACGCTACCGCCCCGGGCTGCTGGTGGGCGTCTTCACGGCGGGCATTGCGCTCGGCCGCTTCACGGTCGAGTTCTTCCGCGAGCCTGACGCGCAGCTCGCCGAGTTCGCCGCGGACACCGGCCTTTCGATGGGCCAGTGGCTGACGATTCCGCTGATCGTCCTCGGCATAGCGGTGACCGTGCGCGCCCTGATGCGGCCGCCGCTCGCGAGCGGCCAGGCTGCACCCGGAGCGGCATGAGCGCCGGCCGAGACGGCGACCTCGCGGCGATCTTCCGCCGGCTGATCCGCAATACGGGCCCGATTTCGCTCTCGCAGTTCATGGGCGAGAGCAATGCGCGCTACTACGCCAACCGCGACCCGCTCGGCAGCGAGGGCGACTTCGTCACGGCGCCCGAGATCAGCCAGATGTTCGGCGAGCTGATCGGCCTCTGGCTCGCCGACATGTGGATCCGCGCCGGGCGGGAAGAGCCGGTACTCTATGTCGAGCTCGGCCCCGGCCGCGGCACGCTGGCGAAGGACGCGCTGCGGGCCGGCAGGCGATACGGCTTCGTGCCCGAAGTTCACCTCGTGGAAGCGTCGACCGCGCTGCGGGAATTGCAGGGCGAAGCGGTCCCGGGCGCGATCTGGCATGCCGACCTTTCGACCGTGCCCCAGCACGCACCCCTGCTGCTGGTCGGCAACGAGTTCCTCGACGCGCTGCCGGTGCGCCAGCTGGTCCGCACTGCCGACGGCTGGCGCGAACGAATGGTCGGGCTGGACGGCGATATCTTCGTCTTCGTTGCAGGCGCTCAGCCGATGGACGCCGCAGTGCCGGACGAATGGCGCGAGGCGCCGCAGGGCACGCTGCTTGAAACCAACCCGGGGGCCGCTGCGGTCGTCTACGAGATCGCTGGGCGGCTCGCCGAACAGGGCGGGGCCGCCCTGCTCATCGACTACGGCAGCGACGAGGTGCGCACGGGATCGACGCTGCAGGCCGTTCGCGCCCATGCCAAGATCGACCCCTTCGCGGCGCCCGGCGAGGCGGACCTCACCGCGCACGTCGACTTCGCAACGCTCGCACGGATCGCGCAGTCGCGCGGGGTGCGGCATCTCGGCACCGCGACGCAGGGGGACTGGCTGCGCGCCCTCGGCATCGACATGCGCGCCCAAACCCTCGCCGCCCGCGCGCCGCACTATGCCGAGGACATCGAGATTGCGAGGCATCGGCTGGTTGCGGAAGACCAGATGGGCAAGCTGTTCAAGGTCATGGGCCTCGCTGCCGCCGCGTGGCCGGATGGCGTGGGGTTTGGGGCGGACTAAGCCGACACCGCGCAGTTCGCGCTCAACGATACGGCCGCGCCGGACACCCGCCGGCGCAGAGGTGCCTGCGAGCGGCATGCGGGTGACGTGAAAGCCCGACCCCAGGTTCCGGCAGTTAGCAAGGCACAAGTAAAAACCCGTAACTGTTAGGTAGTCCTACCTAATACTTTAGCCCTTTCTCCCAATTTACATTGACATCAATGTAATATATAAAAGTATAGGCTAGGTGCATCTGCCTAGTCCGTACGCAAAAAAAGAAATGGGAGATACGACGTGAAAAGAACTGTAGCTTTCCTCGTGAGTTCGGTCGCGCTTCTGGGTGCGCAGACCGCGATGGCGTCTGCCCCGTATGTCGCACCGGCGGCAACGCCAGCGTGGGTCTTCGAAGGAGAGGTCGACGTCTACAAGGGTATCGCGCTTACCTGCAATGCAACGGTGACGATCAGCGGCCCCAATAACGCCTCGGATACCACTCCGCCGTTCAGCCATACCGACGTGGCGAACCTCAGCGCGACCATCGACCTCGCCGGAGGTCTGTGCCCGCTGGTCAATGTCGCTCCGATTCCCGCCGGAAACATCAGCTATGCTTCGACCGGGTCGACCGGCGGGATATTCACTCTCCACGATGTCTTCGTGACGACCATCACGCCGGGCAACTGCGAGGGTGATATCACTGCCGTGTGGGATGAACCGAACCAGCGCCTGAGCGTCTCGGGCATTCTGCCGGCTGTGAGCGGCTCGGATTGCACGATGGACGGCGATGATATCGGCCTCGTCACACCTGCCTCCGGCAACGTCAGCGCTGATGGTGACGCCGATCACAACCCCAACCACTGAAGCGATCCGTCCTCTCATTTGGAGATGAAATGACGGTCAATCGGGGCGGGTGCGCGGTTCGTGCACCCGCTTCGTTTCCAAGGGGCGGAGTGATGCGGAGAGTCGCAGGCCGCAGCCGTTGCGTGATGAAAGCGATTCTGCGCGTCGCGTCCGCTTTCGTCGCGCTAGGGTGTGCGGCCGATGATGCGATGGCGCAGTCCGGGCCGGACGGCAATGAACGGCCTCCCTCGGGCGATATCGTGGTCACCGCGCCGCGTCGGGGTGAAGCGGAAGTACCCGCGGAAACGGAATTCGGCGAAGAGGAGATCGCCGGCTATGGTGCGGACAATATCGATGAAATTCTTGGCCTGCTCGCACCGCTGATCGACGCCTCCGGCGAGGAGCCGGTGATCTTGGTCAACGGTAAGGAGATCGGATTCGATCGTTCGATCCTCGCTTATCCGCCCGAGGCCCTGAACCGCATCGCGGTGCTGAAGGCCGAGGCGGCCGGTCACTACGGTCATGCCTCGGGCCGGAGAGTAGTGAATCTTGTTCTCAAGAAGAACTACGCAAGCCGCCATGCCGAAGCGGCAGTGCATGGGGCGACCGGAGGGGGACAACATGGCGGCGACCTCACCGCCGGTCAGATGGCGATTGCCGGAGAGACGCGCTGGAACGTCCAGGGCCGTGTCTCGCTCGAGAGTGCACTGCGCAAGAGCGCGCGTAATGTCGCTGCGGAAGGCGGCCCGATCGATCTCGTCGGCTATGTGGTGCCTGCCGGCGGGGAGGAGATTGATCCGGCGCTAAGCAAGGTGGTTGGCGCGCCCGTCGCGGTCGCAGCCGTCCCGGCGATGGCCGATGGCGGGCCGCCAGAACTCGCCGATTTCGCGGAAGGAATTCACAGTACCCACCAAGCCTCTCCGGAGCGGTTCGAGACGCTTCGGCCCTCGCGCCGAAATCTGTCGCTCGCTTTCGGCGCCAGTCGGCCGCTGGGGCCGTTCGATGCTTCCGTGAGTGTGAACGCTACCTCCAATCGCAGCAGCCGGCTGCGCGGCGTACCGATGACCTCGGCGATCCTCCCGGCGGGCGGCGTCTGGTCGCCGTTTGCCCGCGACGTGCTGCTCGTTCGCCCGCTCGCCGGTGATCGTACCTTGCGCAGTGAAAACAGCGCCAGATCGCTGAGTTTCTCGCTGACGCTGTCAGGCGCGTTGGGGTCGTGGCGCACCATGGTTTCGGGAAGTTATGCGCGAAGCTGGGCGGACAGCCGACTTGAGCAGGGGATCGACACGGCCCTGGTGCAAGCGCTGATCGATGCGAACGACCCCGCGTTCAATCCTTATGCCCCTTGGCCTGAGCGCCTCCCGAAGGTCACTGGCAGTCGTTCGGAAAGCGAAAGTCTGGGCCTGCGCCTCAACCTCGCCCGACCCCTTCTGGAGCTGCCGGCGGGTCCCGTGACGGCCAATCTCTCCGCCGATGCCAGCAGGGACAGGAGCAGCTATCATGGGCTGGATGGAAGCGATCGCGCACCGGACGTCTACACGCGCGAGCATCTGGGGGGAGAGCTTTCCCTCAGCATTCCCGTTGCGCGCCGCGGGGCGGACTTCCTCGGCCCGCTGGGCGATCTGACTGCGGACCTTTTCCTGGGCGGTCAGGCGGCGACGGGAAGTGGACTGCGCAGACAATACGGTGGCGGCTTCACCTGGTCGCCGGCGGCTTTGCTTGAGGTTCTGGGCGCCTTCAAGCATCGCGAGGTGGTCCCGTCCTCGGAGCAGCTCGGCGCGCCTCGCATCGAAACCGTCCGGCGCGTCTACGACTTCATTCGTCAGGAGGTGGCAGAGCCGCTCTGGATCACAGGAGGCAATCCACTGCTTCACCGAGGCAGCAGGCAGAGCCTCTCGCTCGACGTCCGGGTGCGGCCGTTCGACAGCCCGGTGCTCTCGTTAAGCGTAGGCTACCGGCAGAGCAGCGGGGAAGGCGGTGTCGCACCCTTTCCCGAACTGACGCCGACAATCGAGGCGGCATTTCCCGAGCGTATCACGCGCGATTCGGAGGAGCGGTTGCGGAGCGTGGACGCGCGCGCGATCAACGTGGCCGCAACCCGAAGTGCCGAACTCGTCTCGGGCATCGCACTGCGCCTTCCTGCGCCATCGAGCAGCCAAGGCAATGCGGAAGAACCGGCGGCAGATCCGCTACGCCTGACATTCTCCCTCAACCACACCTGGCGCCTGGAGAGCGAATTGCTGACCCGTGCCGGCATGCCCACGATCGACCAACTCTCCGAGACCGGGCAGTCACGGCACTACCTCTCGCTGCAGGCGACGGCGGGCAAGAGGGGAATCGGCGGCGACTTGCGCGCGACCTGGAGCAGCCCGGCACAAGTTCGCAGCTCGCATTCCGCGGGGGGCTATCGCTATCGGCCGCCGCTGATGGTCAATGCCGGCGTGTTCATTCTTCCCGACAAGCTCTGGGCCAAGGCGCAAGGGCTCGGCTGGCTGGAGAACCTCAAGGTCTCGCTCGAGGTCGAGAACCTGCTCGATACCTATCGCCGCGTTACGCTGAGCGACGGCAGCGTTCCGCCAGGCTTCAGCAGACACGAGGTCGATCCGCTCGGGCGCACGGTGGAGCTGTCGGTGCGAAAGAGGTTCTAGGGTTCGCCTGCCGTCAGCCGATCGCCGGAGGAATGCCCGAAGGGATCAGGAACAGCGGCAGGATCCGCGCGATCAGGTCGCGCATCGCGTCGTCCTCCTGATCGAGCATCTCGCGCACGTGCGGGCCGATCAGCGCATCGCCGAAGGCGCTGACCGCCATCATCAGCACCGCGGCGCGGACGCGTTCGGGTGCCGCATCGTCGGTCGACTGGCCGACGATCGCTTCCACCAGCGCCCGCACGGCCTCGCGCACGGGTTCGAGCTGCTTCACGTCGCCGGACAGGATAATCCAGGCGGCAAGAGGGCCCGCGCCGCCCTTGTCGAACGCGTCGAACACCTTGTCGGCGACCGTTCGCGGCGCCGCCGCGTCGGTCTTGAGCAGTTCCACCACGTTGTCGAGCGCCGAGGTCAGATCGCGAATCATCGATCCCATCAGCGCCGATTGCAGGCTCGCCGCCGATCCGAAGTGATGCAGCACGTTGGCATGCGACATGCCGATCTCGCGGCCCACGTTCGCCAGTGTGACCGCGGCCGGGCCGCTGTCGAGGAGCAGCTTGCGGGCCGCAATCAAGGCCTCGTCGCGAACCTCGTCGCCCATTCGCTTGCGCCGCCGGACCCGCTCCTCCTTCGGCTGTGCCATTCCATCCTCCATATGCGGCACTGCCGCCTTCGTCGGGATACCACATACAGATGTGCGAAGGCGCGTCACCCCAGATCGTCGGCTGCCACGCAACCATCCCCGAAAATACTATTTACATTGACATCAATGTAAATTAAAGGGGCATGACGATCAGGAGGATTGGACAATGTCTTCACCCCGAACCCCGGAAGATCTTGCGATTCACAAGCGCAACTGGAAATTCGGCCGGAACGAGCCCGCCCGCCGCTGGTGGCACGGGGGCGACCCGGGGCGCACCGCCTTCTTCAATGCGCTCTCCTCCACCTTTCCGGTAGGCGAGAAGTTCTTCATGACCACCGTGCGCCACTACCGTGACGACGCGCCCGAACCGCTGCGCACGCAGATCGACGATTTCGTCTATCAGGAATCGATGCACACGCGCGAGCACGTGTTCTTCAACAAGCAGGCGCGCGATGCGGGATACGACATTCGCTCGGGAGAGGATCGTGCGGCGCGCACGATCGCCTGGGCCAAGCGCCGCAAGCCTGTGATGCAGCTAGCGGCGACCTGCGCGCTCGAACACTTCACCGCGACGCTGGCGAACGCGGTGCTCTCGAACCCCGAACATCTCGCCGGCGCCGAGCCGGAAGCGCAGCGCATGTGGCGGTGGCACGCGATCGAGGAGATCGAGCACAAGGCGGTCGCTTACGACACCTGGCTGCACGCGACCCGCAAGTTCCCGCGCTGGCGGCGCTGGCTCGGGCGTTCCTTCGCGATGGCGGCGGCGACGATACGGTTTCACTATGTCATATTCCGCAACACCGCGGATCTGCTCCGCCAGGACGGCAGGAACGATTTCGCCACCTGGCGCAAGCTGCTGCACTATCTCTATGTACGCCCGGGCGCCATGCGCCTGCTGGTGGGCAGCGCGATCGGGTACATGCGCCCCGGCTTCCACCCTTGGCAGCATGACGACCGGGCGCTCGTGGCGCGGGCGCTCGACACCCTCACGCCGCCTGCCGATGCGGAACTCGCGTCGTGAGGGCCGTTGCGGTCATGCTCGGGCTCCTGCTCGCCGCATCCGCGCCGGCCGCAGCGGCGGACGGCAGCCGGCTTCTGGGTGTCTGGGCGACCGGCAGCGAAGGCGGCCGGGTCGAGATCTATCGCTGCGGCGAAGCCTTGTGCGGCAGGATCGTCGACGCGACGCGGCTGCGTGCAAATCCCGATCTGCGGGACGTGCGCAATCCCGACAAGTCGCTCAGGGATCGCAAGCTGAAGGGACTCGTGGTGCTGCGCGGCTTCACCGGCGGTCCGGCCGAATGGCAGGGCGGCCCGGTCTACGACCCGGAATCGGGCGATGGAGCCGCCAAGGGCTATCTGACCCTGCGCCGCGACGGCAAGCTGGAGGTCAAGGGCTGCAAGGCCGCGATCTTCTGCCGCACCAAAGTCTGGACGCGCTTACGCTGAGCATATCGAGGGCTCCTCACAAGGGACGATAGTCGCATCCGTCCCTTGCGCGCCCGCGACGCCCATGGGTGCCGCGGGCGTCTTTTTATGTGTATCCGGCGCGCGCGGGCATCAGATGACGTAGTCGGGATAATGATCGCCGGCGTGCGAACGGCGCGTTTCGAGCTCGCCGCTGAGTTCACGGATGCTGTCGCTGGCCGCCGAAGGAAACAGCGCCGGAATCGCTGCGTGAACCACGCACTTGCAGCCGGCGAAAACCATCCTGCCGCCGAAAGCCAGCGCGATCCGCGCATGCTCGGCATAGTTCTCGCCGACACTGCGCGGATGCGCGAAGAACATCCGGTCGATCATTGCTCCTCCCTTTTCGCCATGCTTCCGGGCGCCGACTATCGCCTAGCCACGCAGCGCGCAACAACGGGCCCGGTCGCCGCCCGGCATCGAGGATTATCGGGAGCAATTATGGTGATTGGTGCGCGACGTAGTCCTGAGCGAACCCGCCTCATCCTTCATTTCCCTGATAATGGCCGAAAGCAGGGAGATTTGCAGAAACTGAAGCGAACCGGCTGCTACCTACGCTGTGAAAGGCGCGGTAATCCGCGTCTTCCGCTCGGAATTCCCTGCTCCTGATAACAGGGAATCGACCTCGACCGATCAGGGAAGTTTCCTCCGCGAACAGGGATCGTGGGCGCCGTATCAGGGCCGCCCCAGCCTATGCTCTTTTCAGCCGTTCAATCAGCTGTTGGCAGAGGCGATCCAACAGTAGCCGCATACCGGGATCGGGTTCGATCGGTGCAGTTCGCCATCGGCGATGTTCCAGAAACAGGGTCGCCCAGAGCACCGCGGGCCCGCCTTTCCAGCTGCCACTTTCGAGCGCGAAGGCGAGTTGCCTTTCGTCGAACTCAAAAGGGTCTCCAAGACCCAGACGTGCGGCGAGGTCATATCCTTCAACGAGATGTGCGAGTTCGACCGAGTCTTTCCACTGCAGGTCCTCGGGGATGTTATCGAAGTGACCCGCGCAAACCTCCTGCAGCCAGGTGGGCGTAGTGCTTGCAAGCGTGCCGCAGATGCTGTGACGCAAGAGTTTGATCTCGTCGGTGTCATCGTAGCCGAAGAGGAAGGGCAGGAGGTCGCCAAGTGTCGGGACCTCGACGAATTTCGATTTGCGGAGAACCCGATGTCCGCCTCGCAGGTTTTTTGACCCGTTTGCATCCCCTTTTGAATGCCTGGCGACCTTGTCGCCAGGATCCGGAAGACCAAGACCCGGAAGTGTACCGAACCATCGGAACGGGCCGAGCTCAAGCGTCGCCGGATTGTAGTCACACCAGATGACGCAGCCCGCCTGCTTCGAAGCAAGGCGCATATTGACTGTCACGCTCCGCTTTTTTCCACCTCTTGCCATCGATTTGAGCTGGATGTGCCGGAGTACGCTCCTGGCCTCGACCACGAGATCGTAGCCGCTGGTGTCGACCTCGGAACGAAGCACTTCAAAATCCCGGCAACCATCAAGCCAGAGGCGGCTGGTCAGCTCAGCGACAAATCGATGTTCGAGGACTTTCTCGAGGTCAGCGGAGCGAAGATAGGCGGGTTCGTCTGGAGCCATGTCTCCACGTTGCTTCCTCCGGCTGCGAAGTCGAGCAAATTGTGACTCATCGTCCGTAGACCGATTGGCATAATGGCGGCCCTGTCGGCGCATGGATGTTCGACAGGTCTTTGGCACGAATGTGCGCCGGCTTCGGCTGGAGAAGGGCCTGTCGCAGGAAGAGTTCGGCTTTGCAGCCGGTATAGACCGGACCTATGTCTCGGGTGTCGAGCGTGGTCTCCGAAACCCGACGCTTTTGCTCGCGGAGAAGTTTGCCCGAGGCCTCGATGTCGAGCTCAGCGAGCTGCTGCGTCGCTCTGAGCGCTGACTTCGAGTGCACGATTCGAACAGCCCCCATTTCCAGTTCGATCCTTCGAGTGTCGGATGGTTGCACAGGCGTGCGAAAAGAGGCGAGCAGATCCTCAACCCGGATCTGATACGCATCATCGAGGCAAATCCCGAGCTCGTGCCAGATGATATACTTCGGGATCATGTGGTCCGCGCACTGGAGAAACCGCTTCCCGCCAAACGAGGTAGAAGGCGAAGTCGCTCACAGGAGCTGAAGGAACTCTACATTGTTGCGCTCTACGAGCATCTGCTTCCCCGCTTGCAAAAGCGCATGGCGCGTGAACGCCGCGGCAAACGAAAGTTACGCGGGAGTTCCGGCCCAGCTGATCGGCTCTGCGAAATGATCGGAAAGCGCTTTGGCATGGAACCGGAGAGCGTCCGCAATCTCCTCTCCTCACGAAATAATCCGCGAAATTAATATGAGGGCTTTGCCTGCGGGCAACTGAAATCAAGCGCTTTCCATCAGACGAGGAGAGCACCCTGACATGTCCCACTTGCCCATAATCAGCCCGGAGCGGCTTGAAAGCGTCGCCGTCGGCGAGCTCGTTCCGCACGAGCGCAACGCACGCACCCACTCGAAGAAGCAGCTGAAGCAGATTGCCGACAGCATCAGGCGCTTTGGCTTCACCAATCCCGTGCTTGTGGACGGCAAGAATTCGGTCGTCGCAGGTCATGGTCGCATCGAGGCGGCAAAGATTCTGGGGATGAGCCATGTACCGGTACTGCGCCTTGAGCATATGACCGAGGCCGAGAAGCGAGCCTATGTCATTGCGGACAACCGGCTTGCGGAGCTGGCCGGCTGGGACAATTCGCTGCTGGCGCTGGAATTCGAGACCATCGCCGAACTCGACCAAGAGTTCGAGCTCGCTCTCACCGGCTTCGACGCGGCCGAGATCGAAGCGCTGTTGAGCACGCTCGATCCGGATGCGCCGGAAGAACAGCCGATCGACATCGACAAGAGCCAGCCTGTCGTAACCCGCGCCGGCGATATCTGGCTTCTCGGCGATCATGCGATCATCTGTGGCGATGCGACCGATCCGGAGGTCTATCGCCGACTCCTCGGTGACGAGAAGGCGCAGATGGTCTTCACTGATCCGCCCTACAATGTGCCGGTCAACGGCCACATCTGCGGGCTGGGCAAGGTGAAGCACGACGAGTTCGTGATGGCCTCGGGCGAAATGAGCGAGGCTGAATTCACCGGCTTCCTCACGCGTGTCGCCAGCAATCTCGCAGCATTCAGCGCCGATGGTGCCATTCACTTCATCTGTATGGACTGGCGCCATATGGGCGAACTGCTTGTCGCCGGCCTGGCGGCCTATTCGGAGCTGAAAAACCTCGTAGTCTGGAACAAGGACAACGGCGGCATGGGGGCATTCTATCGGTCGAAGCACGAGTTGGTGTTCGTCTTCAAGAATGGCAGCGCGGCGCATATCAACAACTTCGGGCTTGGCCAGCACGGGCGCTATCGGACCAACGTCTGGGATTACGCTGGCGTCAATTCCCTCAAGGCAGGACGCGACGAGGAACTCGCCATGCATCCGACGGTAAAGCCCGTCGCGATGGTGGCAGATGCCATCCGCGATTGCTCGCGGCGCGGCGGCATTGTTCTCGATGCCTTCTCAGGTTCGGGAACGACCATCATTGCGGCTGAGCAGACCGGGCGCCGTGCGAGGGCAATCGAGCTCGATCCGCGTTATGTCGATGTCGCCATCCGGCGGTGGCAGGAGGCGACGAACGGTACGGCGCTTCTCGCCAGCTCCGGCGTGAGCTTTGACGACTGCGCCGCGCTCGCTGCGGATCTGGAAGCGTAGGGCATCGAAGCAACACCGGCTTGCCCCGCGTCTGCTCACGGGTTTTCCCGAGAATTGGAATGAGTGTTTTCAGCTCCGCATTTCTCCATCCGGGCGCTGTTCATCATTAGCAATTCGGGAAACACAATGAGCGATGAGGACGACTACACGGTCGGTTATGGCAGACCCCCCAGGCATTCACGCTTCAGGAAGGGACAGTCGGGTAACCCCGCTGGGCGCCCGAAGAAGCAAAAGGCTTCGGTTGATCTTCGGTCAATGCTCGAGCGCGTCGCAAGCGAAGAAGTCGACATTTCGGGTAGGTCGGTGACGATGTTGGAGCTGGAGCTGATGGCAATTCAACGAAAGGCTGCCAAGGGCGATATTGCTGCTAGCAAGCACCTCAACGCGCTCAGAACGCAGGCGGGCTGTAACCAGCCTCAATCATCGGGGGGCGGGGTGCTGGTCGTGCCAGGCATGATGCCCCTCGACAAATGGAGCGCCGCCGCGGCGCTTCAGCAAGAGAAGTTCCGTAAGAAACAGGGGGCCGACGAAGACCATTGATGGTCGCCGACAAATATCCCGATAGTTCACTCGAGGTGCGCTTCGCCTTCCTGCGCCCGCGCGAGTTGTCGCGCAGTCACGGTGACCACCAGTATCGACGAATAAAGTGGAGTTCTCGTGCGAGATCGCCTGGTCGCCAGGTGAATAAATCCGGCTCAGTCTTGTAATCTTAGGCATCGTCAAGCTGAGGCACGACCAGATGCGACAGCACCTGACCCGTGAGCACCGGATCGAGTTTATCCGCTTGGGCGAGCGCCCACGTCTTCCAACGTGCCAGCTGCTCAGGCGTCACAGCTAGGTTGCCGTTTTCAACGGCGGCGCCGACCTGGCCGACCAGCGCGCGGATCTCGGCGGCCTTGTGCAAGAGGGTCCCGCTCTCCTCAAGGTCAGTTAGCCGTTTCTCCTGAAGCCTTTGAAGCTCCGCGCGGCTCGCTTCGTCCGCCCAGCGCCTGCGTTGCTCTTCCCACTCGCGCTGTTCGACGAGGCCCTGCCGGAACGCCTCCTCGCCAACGACGATGAGGTCCGCAGCGATCGATGCGATCTGCTGCTCAAGCTGCTGGTCGCCGTCCATCCAGCTAGTGATCAGCGCGCTCCGGGACTTGTGATCGACCGAAAGGGTCAGCTTCGTGTTAGCTGGGAGATCCCGCGAAGGCGCCCGCTCTCCACCGCGGTGCCCAGACCCGCCAAAGCGCAGCTGAAAATGCCGGGTGCCAATCGACACGTACATCTGAAGCTCGCCCTGGCTGTAGCGAGTCCACGGTGCGTGCCCTCGCTTGCTCAGCGTCTTGAACAGACCGTTGATGATGCGCAGTTGGCGCTGCGCCAGCGGCCCGTCCCAGTTGGGGCGATCCCAGGAGTAATTGCTGACCGAGTGCTTCTCGCGCAACTGTGCCTCGCGCTTGAGCAGTTGGCGCAGTGCCGGGTGAGCTCGCTCCAGATCGCGGCTTGCGGCGACCCGCCCAATCGATTTGAGCTCGAGCGCGCGGAGGTCAGCTAGGTCTTCAGGGACCGCTGCGGATGCAAATGGCCCTTCTTCGGGGATCGGTCCGGCTTCGGGAACGAGGTCGCGAAAGCGGTGATCGAGACGGATGCGACCGCTTTCGCCGGGACCTCGTGGCTTGGCGTGCGGCGGCGGCCCAACCTTGCGGCCTGCATGCACGCGGTTCCAGTGCCCTTGTGGCGGTATGGGCACTCCCTCTGATACCAGCAGCTTTCTGAGACCGACGTCACTTATACCAACCTTCACAGCGAGTTCACGCATGGGTGCGGACCAGGCAAAGCGCACCACGTCAGCAGGAAGTGCAAGGAAGGTTTCATGGTTCATGCAAGCATGCTGCCATCATGCGGTCGTAAGGGCGAGACTCGAAAGGTGGCCTGCTGCCGGTTTGATGGACACCGAGATAGGGTGTTTCCACCTATCGGAGGTCCACAATGCAAAGAAGGAAGTTCAGCCGCGAGTTCAAGCTTGAGGCGGTGAGGATGGTCCGCGAACGCGGGGTGACGATCGCCCAGGCGTCGCGCGATCTGGATGTGCGTGGGAGAATGCCGACACGCGCGAACGGGCGATACTCAGCAGCGGGGTTGCGGAACTGGGCAAGCGCATCGGCATCGACTACCGGCGAGTTCGCCTGTCGGCCGAAGGTTTCGGATTCAGATGACAGTTCAAGTGTCGCTCATGCAATTGATCGCGAGCTGTCTATCGGAGCGTCTCGCAGCAGTAAGGCGAGCCGCTCCCGCAAGAATCTATTCGCCCTTGCCCCTCGGCTCGTCTTGCTCGCTTCGCTTCAGCTATCGCGTGCTGCAAGTTTGTGTAGCGATACCCGCCCACCGCGTAGTGTGCTCCACGGAGCGGGTAACGTCAGGATCGAGGGGCTGCCTCATCCGTGAAGCTGCCGCCTTCGTTGTCCCAGCGATCCTGCGCGGCCTCGCCGCCGCCAGAATCGGGGCCGCCGCTGCCGGCTCCGGCGCGTGAAAAATCATCGATCGAGCAGAGGTCGGCGTGGATCAGAGCAAGCTGATCGGCTATCATCTCCAGAGCAAGAACCTTCCGCTCTTCGGATGTTCTGGTGTTGCGCAAGTCGGTCCGGCCGGGCTGCCTTGATTCAGCCGCAGCCGGGGAAGCGGCGCCGATGGTAGTGGTGTTCTCGGGGGATGAGTTGGTCACGGCTTATCTCCGCAGGAGCGGGAGCTGCCAAACTCTCAGTCGCACTTTGCTCGAAACGGGGGTGCGATGGCATTCAAGTTGGGGACGATCGCTCGCGATGCAAGTGTTGGCCGGGAGCCGAAGCACTTACCTCTGAACGTGACCTGCCGACCAGATCCCGGTGGCGGTGTCATCGCCGTTGCCGTGTTCACGGTGCGAGCTCCCGCGGGGAAGGTTCGCTATGATCAATTCTATGGAACTATGTGAGCGGGAATTGGCCGACCACGCCATTGTGGCCTCTGAACGATGCTGTGCTACAGGCCTTCGCGCCGATGTCGCGATCGGCGACATCCGACCGTATCGGTTCCACCGGCGTCACAGTAACAGACCAAGCCGGTACGCGCTGCTTTTGCCGATGCCCGCCGGCCCTTTCGATGATTATCAGGAACAGAGTAGCGATTTATGGCAGGATACAAGGAACCAGAGTTTCAGGATCGCGTGAAAGCTGCGGCTCAGGCGCGGGCGAAGGCCTTGGCCCGGTTGAAGGCCAAACCTCCGGTCGATCCCGAAGTACAGGCGGAGCGTGCTGCTAGAGCAGCGGAACGTGAAGCGCGGCAGACAGAAAAGCGCAATGCGGCCAAAGTAGAGCGGGAAGCGAAGCTTGCCGCCCGGGCCGCGGAGACGGCGAAAGCTGCCGAACCCGCACCGGAACGGACTGAGGCCGAACGCAAGGCGGCTCGAGACGCACGCTATGCCGCCCGGAAAGCCCGCCGGAAGTAGAATCGGGCGTAGCGTGAACGGGGATGAGCTGATCGGGACCGCTGTAGTACCCGATGGCGTGGAGTTGCGCCTGATGCGCAACGATTCAGATTTCGCGATCTTCCTCCAGTCTATCGAGCTGATGAGCACTGACCTGAGTGCTTCGGAGGAAGCTCTTGCGATAATGGCCTGCGAACATCTCGGTGACCGCCCCGCACCACAGCTACTCATCGGCGGCTACGGCATGGGTTTCACCTTGCGGGCCGCGCTAGCTGCCCTCGGCGAAGATGCGAGCGTAACGGTAGCAGAGCTCGTGCCCGAGATTATCGAGTGGGCGCGAGGCCCAATGCGTGAGCTCACTGCGGGATGCCTTGATGATCCGCGTGTCGTTCTCATCATGGATGACGTCGCGATGCTGATCGACGCAGCATGGGAGGGATACGACGCGATCCTGCTCGACGTTGACAACGGGCCCGAGGGGCTCACGCGCCGGTTGAATGATTACCTCTATTCGAGATGCGGGCTGAACGCCGCTCTGAACGCGCTCAAGCCTACGGGCATCCTCGCAATCTGGTCAGCAGATCCTGATCCCGCATTTACCGCTCAACTGCAGCGCGCCGGCTTCAAGGTGACGGAAGCCAGCGTGACTGCGCGCCCAGACGGCGAGGGAACCTGCCACCACATTTGGTTTGCCTCCAAGGGATCAGCTGCCCCTTCTCAATTAGCGCTAACCCGGCCATGAGCGCTGTCGGGTTTCACTGAGAGATGGCCGTGAGGCAAACGGACGGCCAGGTACGCGGACAGTGACCGCCGAAAAAGCCGTCGTTCTGCTGCCAGTTTGCCTTGTCGAAACCGGCCATCGTTCAGGCAGAAACATCGGTGGCAAATGGCGGGTAGCCGCGAGCGTCCGGCCTGAGAAAATGACCGTCGGCTGTGGATCGGCCGGCCGAACGAATTCCGTCCGCACAACGATTGTCGTGAAATCCCATGTCAAGTCCCCGTGGAAGGATGAAGCGTCATGCGGCCGAGCGCGGCCTCCACGCTCGCGCAGCCGACAGCGCTTTCCGTCGCGAGATCGAGCGGTCGAGAACCTAGTTCAGCGTTATCGCTGTTGAGGAAGTCGATGGCCCTGTCGCGACCGAGAAGGAGCAAGGCGAGCTGTGTTATCTCGCCCTGACGGCGCGCCTTGTCGGGCTCCAGCCTTGGAGCGCGGGACCGGCCGAACCGCATCGTCATCACAGGCCTCGCGGCGCTCGCTTCGGCGGGTCCGCTCACGAGATGTAGCCCTGACAGTGCCGAAGCGGGCCGCCGTCGACTGGTGCGAGCGCTTCCCCGATCGGAACTGCAGCCGCGCCCATCGCACTTTGTATGCAGCCGATGCGACCCGCTATTTGCGAAGCACCGATTTCATGCTCGTGCCGCGCGCCCACCGAAGTCGCTTGCGACGCTTCCATCAATAGCTGCTGATGGTCGAAATAGAGCTGGTTCAGGTCCACGATCGTCTCCCTCGTTGTAAGCGGGAGCATATCGCGTCTCTCAGCCGCAGGCGCCTACATGAGCGATTGCCTGCGATGTCGCTCATGTAGGCCTGATGGCGGGAGATTGTAAGGTGCGAGCTGACGATATTCGAAATCAGAGTCGCCGAGGCACACCTTGACGGTTCTTGGTGCTTTTGCGTTCGCAGCTGAGAATGTCGAGATTCGACAATTTCCTTGCTTTCCCTATCGAATCCCATTGTAATTTTTTTGCACGCCGCTATATAGTTGTTGCCTGACGTCGCTTGCGACGGATTATGATTGCTGCAATTCGCGCAGAAGCGCGAGATCAGCACCAGTTTTCTTTTCATGCACCATGGCTCCGTAACGGAATACGTCCGTGCGGATGATTTTCGTACGCAAGGAATATGGATGGCGAGCCCGCGCTCATCACGATGAGCGATCAACGAGCTCCCGCTCGACGGACGCTTCGCGTTATCCTCGACAATGAGCGAGCATCATCGCCCACACGGCAGCAAAAAGCGCACCGTTACCATATTCGATCGGTCGTTGGACCGCGTACATCTCGAGACACGCCTGCGATCTGACCAAAAGGCCGGATCGTCTTTTGCGAACCGGCACCCGGGCAAAGCCCTGGCGGTGCTCGCAAGCGCGGATACAGGCGCTGACACTTTAAGAAGGCGGCGGTGAAGAACCGCCGGATATCAAGATAATGAACCACACGATTGCGCGCGACACGCCTCGCGCCAAACTCACTCCGCGCTATGGCGCTGTGCATTCGCGAGCGTCAACGGAACACACGTCCGTCGCCGCCGTCATCCCAGTCACCGATCTGCGACGTATCGTCGCAACCATGGTCGATTGACGCCTACATCACCCCCGGGCGGCCATGCACCAGCATTCCCGCCGTGCAGGAGAACTGACATGGATCTGAACCGGGAATACAGTGCGCACCAGCGCGCGCTAATGAGCGCCAATGTCGCCGCCAACGACGACGATCGACGCGCAAGGCTCGCACGGGCCTCCCGCATCGCAGGACGCATCAGCGATTTCCAACATGGACTGGGCGCAGGGGCAGCATGTGCTTGGAGCAAGGCACAATTCGCCAATTCGGCACAAATCGGCGTGGGATCTGACGCGGCTATCTAATGCCGCCAAGACCTGCCATACAAATCCTGCTCTCGTTGAATTCGACGGGTATCGACGCCGGGCGCAAAAATCGGATCGTTTCGGTTTTCGCTCCGTGAGTACGACGACATCCTTTCAATTGACGACTTGATGCATGACCCCGGCTCGCAATTTCGCCAGCCGGACACGACCGTTTCTTGAAAGGAAGCGACTATGACTACTGGTACCGTAAAATTCTTCAATGGTGACAAGGGCTATGGGTTCATCCAGCCCGACGATGGCTCCGCCGATAGCTTCGTGCATATTTCTGCCGTCCAGGCGGCAGGCATGACAACGCTCGATAAGGAGCAGCGCCTCAACTACGAGGTCGAGACCGGCCGTGACGGCAAGGCCAGCGCGGTCAACCTTTCGTCCGTCGACTAAACGAATTGATGCTCCGGATCGCCCGTTGGCGGTCCGGGGCTTCCAATTTGCACCTCGAAGGACGAGGGTGCGCCACACCGCCTGAAGCACGGAAATCCGCCGTTCTCGACTTAGGCCATTCCCGAACAAAAGAGAGGACCCGGCTGGGTTTGGAGGTTCGCGACTGCCAGGTTCCTAAAACAGGATTGGATAAATTGAGGTTCGCGCTTCGTTTCAGGATTTGCAGCACTGCAGCACCCATGCGTAGAACAGGAAAGGCCGCCCCGAGAGGCGGCCTTCCTTCGCATAATGGAGATGCACTCAGCTGGGGCTGGAGCTCTTGTCGCCTTCCTGCTTCTTTGGGGCGCCTTCCTGTTCCTGCTGGCGCTTGTCGCCCCCCTGCTCGGGAGCATTCGGCTGACGATTCTTGTCGCCTGACTGGCCCTGCTGCTGCGACTGGCCCTGGTTCGGGCGTTCGCTATTCTGCTGGTTCTTGCTGTCGTTCATGTCGAACAACCTTTCTTGATGCCCGGAATTGGGCAGGGGTAATCGCTGTGAACCTTCGCCGCTGACGGCGAGGACCTGAGGTAATTCCGATAGCCGCAGATTATGGCGGTCGCCCTTCCTTCCCAGCACGCGGGCTAGGCCCTCCCATGCTGCGGCGGACGCGAGGTGCTTGCGGCGAACATTGTCCAGCAGCGAACCTTCCGCTGCGGATCGTGAAGTCGAAGCTCTGTCGAGATAGTTCTGGAGAGTATCGATCATGACAAGTTGCTCCACCGGATGCGGGAGCGCACTTGTGTCTCTCAGCCGCCATGAGCATCAGAGCGATCGGGCGGTTCAGCCCATATGGGGTGCAGCATTAGCCATACAAGGTCTATGCTGCAGAAACATGCTCTATACGCGAATTGGATCGACTCCTTGAAAATCACGCAGTGACCACGCTCACCATCAGGCATCGGACCAATTATCGGTACCGCGCTCCGGTGAATCTCGGGCCGCACAGATTGATGCTGCGTCCGCGCGAGGGCCACGACGTGGGCCTGACGTCTTTCCGCCTTGTGATCACCCCTGACGCGCACGTTACATGGGCCCAGGATGTGATGGGCAATACCGTGGCGACAGCGGCCTTTCCGTTTGCCACCGACAGCCTGGCGATCGAAAGCCACGCGACACTAACTCTTGGAGCGGTCGCCTGGCCGATCTTCGACATCGCGGCATCGGCAATCTGTTATCCCTTCCGCTACGGTGACGACGAATGGACAGACCTGGGCGCGCTGACGGTACCGCAAAATCCAGATTCCAAGGGCAGGCTGCGGGATTGGACCCGAGCATTCGTCAGCGGCAACCCGACCGATACGCTCGCCCTGCTGAAGGATGTATGTGTCGGAGTTTCGACGGCGATTGCCTACCGTCAGCGCGATGACGAAGGTACGCAATCGCCGATCGAGACGCTGGATCGCAGATGGGGATCATGCCGCGATTTCGCGGTGCTGTTCGTCGAGGCGGTCCGGTGCCTCGGCTTCGGTGCGCGGATCGTCTCCGGCTATCTCGATAACCGGGCGGAGAACCTCATCGGCCAGAATTTGGCTGGTTCCACCCATGCCTGGGCGGAGGTCTATGTGCCAGGCGCCGGCTGGATCACGTTCGATCCCACCAACCGCAGCGTCGGCGGGTTCAACCTCGTCCCGGTGGCGGTGGGGCGTGATATCCGCCAGGTGATGCCGGTCAGTGGAAGCTATGCGGGGCCTGCGGACATGCTGGACGATATGACCGTGGAAGTGGAACTGCGCTGACAAGTCCAGGTATCGGCGGATTGCCTGGTGGATTATCAAAACGCCTCTCGCCGATGGTAATTCGTGTTCTACACCCCATATAAGGCCCATCGCACTCCGAATGCCTCGGGCACGAGTGCGGCAGAGAGATAGTTCGTGCTCCCGCTCGCCGATGGAGACGAATGATGTCCTTTTATCCAGTAGCGTTACACGCACAGGCAGGGCGGTTCTTTCGCTCGATTTCCCAATGATCCGGGTTTCCAGCGCCGCACGGCGTGATGCCGCCCGATCCTTACGCGAGGACAACTGGGAGAATGAAGGCGGTCATATCGCCAGTCCAAGTTCCGCGATCGCATCCTTCCTAATTTCAGCCAGCGATGTTGAAGCACTCGAGGCCCAGGTGAATGCCATGGAAAGCACTCTGGCCAGCGACTTTGCCGATGGATGGGTAGGCAGGCGCTACAACACCTACGCGCATCGCTCGCGCGTTCTGCGCCAGCAAAGGCCAAGCTCGATGTCTTGCGCGCCAGCTTTCAGGCACAGGAGCAACAATCGTGAGCAGCCCCTCTGAACTCGACGAAGCCACCGCAGCCGAGCAGATGGCTCTTTACGGCATCACGCGCGTCCCGGCCGATCAGTATCGTTACAAGGATTATCGCTACTCAAAGCTAAGCGACGCAATTGCTCAGGCAAAGCGCGACAAGCCACGCTCCTGATTATCGCCATCTGATTATGAAAGGACATCCAATGGAACTTACATCCGCCTTCTGCCGCATGCAGGAGACCGTCCAGCGTGATCGCGCGGCCAATGCGATATTGGGGAACATTCGCCTCGTGGCAGAGAAGGCGGCCAAGGCATGGAGTGCTGTAGCTCTTCTGGCCGAACAGCGCGAAGCCCGCCGCGAACGCACGCGCATCATTGCCGACATTGCGGCCCTTCAGAATGAACCTGTGGCAGACGAGGAAGACAGGTCACTGAGCGAAAACCCGGACCGAGGCTTTGAAAACCCCTGAGCTGGTCCGGGATCTCACCGAGATATAGACCGTAGCACGTCCTCAGGCAGCCTCTTCATCATCCTGACGGCGGAGGCGCAGTTCCGGTGCTTCGCGGTCAGGGAGGTCCGGTCGCCGCTCGAATGCCCCGCCTTCGCCTGATATCCGCTCTTTCTGAATGATCGCGACGGCTCGCTTTCTTGATACCCCCAGACTGCGCAGCGCATAGTCCGCCAAGCCGAACGACAACTCGCGTGTGCCCATGATGGCAAGGCCGACGCCCTGGCTTTCGAGATGGGCCACCTCGGCATCGCTCTGCGTCCGCACCGCAACGTCAACATCCGCATTAAGTTCACGGGCGAGTTCGATGATCCGGCGTGTCTGGAACCCTTCGGGCGTTGCGATCACCAGAAGGCGTGCATGGGCGATGCCTGCGCCATCGAGAATACCGGGGGTCGATGCGTCGCCATAGATCGCTGGAATGCCTTTCGCGCGAAGCGCTTCGACACGCCGCCGATCCTTGTCCACGATGACGACAGGAAGCGTCTGGTCGCCAAGTGTCTTGCCAACCACGCGGCCCACGCGCCCGTAGCCGACGATAATCGCATGATCGTGCGGGCTTTCATCGCGTGTTTCGGGAAGAGTGGAAAGGGCTTGTCCGCCGCCACGTTCCAGAACCGAAAGCACGCGTGGTCGCCGGCCCAGCCACCGCTCGATCCCATCGAAGGTCTTGAAGACGAGTGGGTTGAGCGTGATCGAGAGAAGCGCACCGGCGAGTATCAGGTCCCTGCCTTCCACCGGAACCACGCCAAGCGTCACGCCCAGGCCGATCAGGATGAAGGAGAACTCCCCGATCTGGGCCAGGCTCGCCGACACCGTCAGCGCGGTTCGGGTGGGATAGCCAAAGCCAAGTACGATCCCGAATGCCGCAACGGACTTTCCGATCAGGATGATCGCCAGAACGGAAAGCACTGCCATCGGTTCGTGCACAAGCACAGCCGGATCGAACAGCATGCCGACCGAAACGAAGAACAGGACAGCGAAAGCGTCTTGCAGCGGCAGCGAATCCGCGGCCGCCTGATGGCTGAAGTCGCTTTCGCTCAGCACCACGCCTGCGAAGAAGGCTCCGAGGGCGAAGGACACGCCGAACAGCGCGGACGATCCATAGGCGATGCCCAACGCCGTCGCGAGCACCGAAAGCGTGAACAATTCGCGCGATCCCGTGCGGGCGACACGTTCGAGCACCCAGGGCGCCGCGCGCGTGCCAACGATGAGAACCAGCACCAGGAAGAGCGCAACCTTTCCCAGAGTGAGCAACAGGGCCAGCGCGATGGCGCCGCCGGTCGCCTGGCTGCCTTCACCGGCATTGCCGCCCAGAACACCCGCAAGCGCCGGCAGCAGAACCAGCGCCAGAACCATGGCAACATCCTCGACGATCAGCCAACCCACGGCAATGCGCCCGTTGATCGAATCCAGCGTGTTGCGGTGCTCAAGCGCACGGAGGAGCACGACCGTGGAGGCGACGGACAGGGAAAGGCCGAAGACGACGCCAGCTCCCGGCGTCCAGCCCCACAAATACGCCAGTCCCGCGCCGAATAAGGTCGCAACAGTGATCTGCACGATGGCGCCCGGAATGGCGATCCGCCGCACCGAGAGAAGGTCCTTCACCGAGAAATGCAGGCCCACTCCGAACATCAGGAGGATCACGCCGATCTCGGCCAGTTGCTCCGCAAGGCCAGCATCGCTCACGAACCCGGGCGTGAAGGGGCCGACCGCGACGCCCGCCAACAGGTAGCCGACCAGCGGCGGCAACCGGAGCCTGCTCGCTATGAATCCACCCACGAAGGCGAGCACCAGCCCCATGACGATCGTGGTGATGAGACTGGTGTCATGGGGCATCGGCATCCTTTCCGGGAGCCCGCCGGAACGACGCGCTGGGTGTAACACCGATAGGCGGGCCGATGCGAGGCGCAGCGCCCTCCGCACTTGCCTTGTCATCCAGTCGATAACGATGAGGTGGCGGACCTACACCAAACCGTCCGACAAAGCTATGATCCAAGCTGCACAAAGACCTGCCATCGCAATGCATGTCCGCGTCAGAAGGTAACGTCGGCTTAGCGCAATTTCTCCTACAGAAGCGGACTTACCGGACTGTCCAACGATACTGCCGTTCCAGCGGCCTGCAATTGACGTCCACTTTTGGATTCGTCGGGTAGATTCCCGAACGACTGAGACGAGGGTGCACAGCGGCTGTCAAAAGTTGCAACTGGACTTCCTTCGATAACGTCGCCTCATAGGCCGCATGGAATTCGCCACGCAGTACGACCTCGTCCAACGGCTTTTGCAGGAAGCCGGTCGGATTATGGAAGATGTTTCGCCCGAGTTTGCTCTTCCGATGCCAGAGAATCCACTGGAAGTCCGGAAACGGATCGATCAGCTGACGAGAAGCGCAAATGGGCTGTGCGCTCTTGCCGCGGCAGCCCGGATGTTGCTTGAGGCGGTACCCGATCGCAGTTGATCAATTCATAGGTAATCTCAAATTCCATTCGACTTCATCTGCAATCGGAGCATTGCTGTTCATGTGAATCGCGGCCGGCAAGACCTGCTGCTGCCCTGACCGGCTCGCCCGGCAGGGCTTCGGGTCGTGGGGCAGCAATGGTGCTGTCCCGATCCGGAGGATTACTCATGGCGAACACAAACAGCAGCAAGCGTACGCGCCGGATGGCGCGAGAGCCGATGGCCCGGCCTGCCGCGTCAGCGGAGAGCGGGAGCGCACAAGACGTCGCGGTGAGGGAGCCAGCCGACGACGCTCCCTCAAAGGGGCAAAGCAAGATAGAGGAAGTGCTTTCACTCCTGGAGCGCGCAGAGGGCGCAACGCTGGATGAACTGGTGCAGGCGACCGGCTGGCTTCCGCACACTACCCGAGCGGCGCTGACCGGCCTCAGGAAGAAGGGCCATTCTATCCGGCGAACGAAGCATGACGGCATCAGCCGGTATACGGTCGTGGAGGCGGCAGCGTCTCGATGAGCCGGCTAGATGACGAACTGAATGCGCTGGCGGACCTCGTGCCATCGCAGTTGCGGGAGAAGTGGAGCAACATGGAGGGCACCACCCCGCCATCTGTTCCATCTTCCCTTCTGAGCCGTCTCGTGGCGCAGCGCCTGCAAGAGCGGCGGCGCGGTGCCTTGCCGGCGCTGGTCATGCGGGAACTGACACGGATTGCCGTGGCGAAGCCGAACTCCGCGCCTCTCTGTCGCCGTAGCAAACTCACACCTGGCACCCGGCTGGTTCGCGAGTGGAACGGTCAGACCATTACGGTCGAGGTTCTGGAAGAAGGGTTCGCTTATGCTGACCGCACTTGGAACTCGCTCAGTGAAATCGCCCGGTATGTGACCGGCGCGCACTGGTCCGGGCCGCGGTTCTTCGGTCTCACCGGCAATGGCTGAGAAACTGCTTCGCTGCGCGGTCTACACCCGCAAGTCCACTGACGATGGGCTTGAGCAGGAATTCAACTCACTCGATGCGCAGTATGAGGCCTGTGCTGCCTATGCCCTGAGCCAGCGCCATGAAGGATGGGTGCTGGCGAAGGACCGCTACGATGACGGCGGGTTCTCGGGCGGTAATATGGAGCGACCGGGGCTTAAGTGCCTGCTTGCCGATGTCGAGGCAGGCAAGGTCGATATTATCCTGCTCTACAAGATCGATCGGCTGACCCGCAGCCTCACAGATTTCGCGAGGATTGTGGAGGTGCTCGACAGGGCCGGCGCGAGCTTCGTCAGCATTACCCAGAGCTTCAACACGACCACCAGCATGGGTCGGCTTACGCTCAACATGCTGCTGAGTTTCGCCCAGTTCGAGCGGGAGGTCACAGGTGAGCGCATCCGGGACAAGATCGCAGCCTCGAAGAAGAAGGGCCTGTGGATGGGAGGTCCGGTGCCGCTCGGGTACGAGGTGTGCGATCGCAAGCTCGTGGTGAAGGGCAACGAGGCAGAGCAGGTGCGGCACATCATGCGCCGCTATCTGGCGCTGGGATCGGTGCCTGCGCTGGCCGAGGAACTGAACCGGGAAGGCTACAGAACCAAGGTTCAGCGCCGGACCAGTGGTCCGCACAGGGGCGGCTGCATCTTCAGGCGAGGCACACTTTATCACCTGCTTTCGAACCGCATCTACCGCGGGTTCATTGTTCACAAAGGCAGGGCGTACCCGGGCGAACACCAACCGATCGTCGACGCCGAACTGTGGGATGCGGTGCAGAAGCTCCTTGCCGACAACGCTTCCGGTTCATCGCGGCGTCTGAAACACCAGCATCCAAGCCTGCTGATCGGCAAGCTGGTGGATGGCGAAGGTCGGCAGATGGGCCCGAGTCACGCCACAAAGAACCGGAAACGCTATCGCTACTACGTCACCCGTTTAGATGAGCTCGGCGGCACCCGGGCATGGCGGGTCTCGGCCCATGATCTCGAGCAGATGGTGTGTGCGGCGATCGCTGGGAAGCTGGCTAATCAGCAGTTCGTGCTGGAACTTGCGAGGGGCGATGCGCGGAAGGCCGAGCACCTTCAGAATGCCACCGCAGAAGCGAACGCTTTGGCTGCGACACTGAGCAGTGGCAACGCCCATGACCGGGCAGAACTGATTGCGGCGCTTGTCCGGCAGGTCAGGCTCTCTGAAGACAGGATCGGAATCGAGCTAGATCACGACGCTGTCCGGGAGCGGCTTGGCGTTGGTGCCGGCTTGGAAACCGGGCGGAGCATTCCGGTGATCACCATCCCGGCCGTGCGCGTCCGCCGGGGCCATCAGCTGCGGCTGATCGTACCGGGCCCGGAGAATTGCCGGCCGACGATTGTCCGGCGAGACGAGAAACTCGTTTCACTCGTCGCCGAGGCTCACCAGGCGAGGCAACTGGTGCTCGCGAGCCCGGCGCGATCGATTGCGAGCATTGCCAGCGAGCATAGTCGATGCAGGACAAGGCTTGGCAAACTCGTTGCTCTGTCCTGTCTGGCGCCCGATATCGTCACGGCGATTGTAGAAGGCAGACAGCCGAAGCATCTCACGGCGAAGCAGCTGATGAGCGGACCCTTGCCACTGTCCTGGACGGAGCAGCGTCGCGAACTGGGCTTCGCCTGAACCGACCACTTGCAGTCACGATTTCGCGAGCTGAGACGCCCCGGCGAATCCAGGTAAAATCCGCCTCACCCCGCCACGTCTCCGGCTGCAGTTCCACGAGATCATATACAGAAAGGCCGCAGGACTGCGCCACTTCGGGCGGGCGTTCCGGGGCCGGTACGATTTTCCAGGACTACTCAGGACTGTTTGGTGCGGTCGAGAAGACTCGAACTTCCACGGGCTTTCGCCCACAACGACCTCAACGTTGCGCGTCTACCAGTTCCGCCACGACCGCACTCAGCCAGAAGGGCGACGGGCGCCCTCGGGGGGTAGGCGGGCGCCACTAGCAACAGGTGCGCCCCTCCGCAAGCGGTTTGAGCGCGCCTATCGCACCATGCTCGCAATCAATCCGGTTTCCAGCCGATTTCCGCGAACTTGGCCGACTTGGGAACGTCGGTCACCGCCTCGTTGATCGTGACGCTCTCGCCCGGCGCAAGCTGCGCCTTGGGAGGGGCGACTTCCCAGCTATAGACAATCCGGTCGCGCGCATCACGCATGACGATCAGGATCGAGGGCACGGCGCGCGTTTCCCGCCCGACGTTGGTGATCGTGCCGCTCGCGCCGAAGAATTCGGTGCCGTTGGGCAGAGTGCGCCGGTCCTGCTGTTCGGGCGGGAACTCGAGCACGAGATCGGGCTGCTCGACCGCGAACGTCGGGCGGCTGACGGGGACCCAGTCGGGCAGGCCCCAATAGCTGACGGCGGCAATGGTGCCGAGCGCCAGCACTGCGAACACCGCCGCCGCCGCGGTCCATATCTTCAGCGGATTGCGCCGCGGCCGGAACGGCGGTTCGGCCGCGAAAGGGGAATAGCCATCGTCGGGTTCCACCGGCGGAGGGGGCGCCGGAATCGCCTCGGCCACGGGCGGCGGCTGGTCGAAATCGGGGGCGGGCGGCGGGACCGCAGCCTCCGTTACATCCGGCTCGTCCTGAGGCTCGGGCAACGGTTCTTCAGCCGGAGAGGGAGGAGGGGACGGCGGTGCGGGAGGAGCGGCCGGCGGCGGCACCGGCGCAGCGGGCGGCGGAATGCCCTCTCCGATCTCCGCCCCCGTACCTTCCTGAAACCAGCTATGCCGGCACTTCGCACATCGCACCGTGCGCCCGTCGACTCCGATAGCGCTGTCTGGCACGACATAGCGGGTCGAGCAGGCGGGGCAGGCGATGATCATCGTAACCGGCATCCTTAGGGCGGGCCACGGATCGCACAAGACTTGCCCGCGATGCAGGAGCGAGCGAGCGGCTTTTTTCCACATCGAAGCGCCGCTATAGCCGCGCGCACATGCGAAGCTGCGATCTCCCGACACTGCGGACGGACTTTCGTCCATGAGCGATTTCGACGGCGAGATCGTGGCGTTCGACAACGTCGGGCTGCGCTACGGCACCGACGGGGAAGTGCTGCGCGACATATCGTTCACGCTCTACCCCGGCAGCTTCTACTTTCTGACCGGCGCGAGCGGGGCGGGCAAGACGTCGCTGCTCAAGCTGCTGTACCTGGCGCAGCGCCCATCGCGCGGGGCGATCCGGATGTTCGGTTCCGACGTGATCACCCTGCCGCGTGCCCGCCTGCCGGCATTCCGCCGGCGGCTTGGCGTCGTGTTCCAGGATTTCCGGCTCGTGCCGCACCTCTCGGCGTTCGACAATGTGGCGCTTCCGCTGCGCGTGTCGGGCATGCCCGAATCCGATGTGGCGAAGCCGGTCGCCGACATGCTCGACTGGGTCGGCCTTTCGCATCGGTACGAAGCGCGGCCGGCCACGCTGTCGGGCGGGGAACAGCAGCGCGTGGCGATCGCCAGAGCGGTGATCGGCCGGCCCGACATGCTCGTGGCGGACGAGCCCACCGGCAACGTCGATCCCGAGATGGCCCTCAAGCTCCTGCGCCTGTTCGAGGCGCTCAATCGCCTGGGCACGACGGTCGTCGTCGCGACGCACGACGTGCATCTGCTCAAGAAGGTTCCCGATTCGCTGATCATGCGGCTCGACAAGGGGCGGTTGTCCGATCCCACGGGCGCGCTGCGCTACCCGCCGCGCGCCGTGCGCCGCGAGAGTTCGGCGCCATGACGCGGCCGGGGGCGCTCAATCGCGCGATCGTGCGCGGATTCTCCCCGTTCGGAGGGGATCGTGCGGCACGTCTGGTGCCGCAGGCACGGCTGGTCGGACCGATGCCGTGGGTGATCGCGATCATGGTCGCCCTGACGGTGGTTGCGGCCGCAGGCGGGCTCGCCCTGCAGAACATGGCCGACACGGCGCGCGCCGAGCTCTCCGGCGGGGTAACGGTGCAGGTGATCGAGGCATTCCCAGCCGCGCGCGAACGGCAGGCAGGCGCAGTGATGGAAGCGCTCGCGAACGATGCGAAGATCGCCACCTACCGGCGTGTGCCCGAAGCCGAGCTCGACGCGCTGCTCGAGCCCTGGCTCGGCGTTGGCGCGACCGACGCAACCGTGCCCGTTCCCGCGCTGATCGATGTGCGCCTGCGCGGCGTCGCCGACCGCGCGGCGATCGACGACCTCCAGACCCGGCTGCTCGAGATCGCGCCCGATGCGCGGGTCGATGCGCAGTCGGGCTGGCTGCAACCCGTGTTCGCGGCGATCACATCGCTCCAGTGGCTGGCGATCGCGCTCGTGGTGCTGCTGGCGCTGACGAGCGCAGCGGCGGTGTGGCTTGCGGCGCGCTCGGCGCTCGGCAGCAACCGCAACACGATCGAGATCGTCCACCTGCTCGGCGGGACGGACGGGCAGATCGCGCGCATTTTCCAGCGCTCGATCGGCTATGACGCGGTGCTCGGCGGCGTGGCCGGGCTGGCGATCGGCGTCGCCGGCGTCATGGTGCTCGGCCGGCAGTTCGCGGCGCTCGGTTCGGGCATGATGGCGGGTGGCGGGTTGACCCTGCCGGACTGGCTGATGCTCGCCGGGATTCCGGTCGCGGGGGTCGTGATCGCGGTCGTCACCGCGCGGCTGACCGTGCTCGCTTCCGTGAGGCGAATGCTGTGATCGGCCGCATCGTTTCCGCCGCGGTCATGCTCTGGGCCCTCGGCTTCCTGTGGTTTGCGGTCGCGCTGCCGGGACCGGCAGGGGACATTCATTCCGACGCCGTGATCGTGCCGACCGGCGGCGCCGGAAGAATCGAGCGGGGCCTCGAGATCCTTCGCGACGGGCAGGCCGAAGCGATGCTCGTGACGGGGGTCGATCCCGAGGTCAGGCCGCGCGAGTTCGCGGCACAGTTCGACGTGCCCGCCGAGCTGATGGATTGCTGCATCGCGCTCGGCTTCGCGGCGGTCGATACGCGCAGCAACGCGTCGGAAACCGCGCGCTGGGTCGATGCGCACGAGATCAAGTCGCTCCGCCTGGTTACGACCGACTGGCACATGCGGCGCGCGGCAGGCGAACTTGCGCGCACGCTGCCTGACGGCGTGACCGTGGTGTGGGATGCCGTCCCCTCGCGCCCGTCGTTCGGTGACCTGTTCCTCGAATATCACAAGCTCCTCGCCAGCACCGCCAGCCGGCTGTGGCAATGAGGCAGGCGATGCTCCTCCTGCGCAATCTCGCGTTCTATCTCGTCTTCTACCTGGGGAGCGTGGTCTACGTGCTCTCGGCAGTCGCCTCCATTCCGCTGGGGGCCCGGGCCCTCGGTTGGGTGGTGGACCGCTGGTGCTGCTTCCACCGCAGCTGCGCCCGGCTGTTCCTCGGCATCAGAGTGCGCCTGGAAGGTGCGCCCACCGCCGGCGCGGCGCTCTATGCGATCCGGCACGAGAGCTTCTTCGAGGCGATCGATGCGCCGTGCCTGTTCGATCACCCGGTGCCCTTCGCCAAGCGCGAGTTGTTCCGTATCCCCGGCTGGGGCCGTGCGGCGGAGGCTTACGGCTGCGTCCCCGTGGCCCGCGATGAAGGCGCGCGGGCGCTGCGGGCGATGGTCGCCTCCGCCCGGACTTATTCCGCGCAGGGCCGGCCGCTGGTGATCTTTCCTGAGGGCACCCGTGTGCCACATGGGGAGCGGGGCCAGCTTCAGGCGGGCTTCGCCGGCCTTTACAAGCTCCTCGGGCTGCCGGTGGTGCCGGTCGCAGTCGACAGCGGTCCGCTCTACCACCGCCGGCTCAAGCGGCCGGGCACCATCACCTACCGGTTTGCGGAGCCGATCGCCCCCGGCCTGCCGCGGGCCGAAGTCGAGCGGCAGGTGATCGAGGCGATCAATGCCCTGAACGCGGGATCGCCCGCGGCCTAGGGTCTGTACTCAATCAGACCTCGCTCCAATTGAGTACAGACCCTAGTGATCCTTGCGCCCGAAGTCGGGCCGCGCATCGTCCTGCCCCTGTTCGACGATCGAGCGGCGGATGTCGCGCGTACGGGTGAAGAGATCGAACAGCGCCTCGCCGTCGCCGCGCCGGATTGCGCGCTGGAGCGCCGTCAGGTCCTCGTTGAACCGGCCGAGCATCTCCAGAACCGCATCGCGGTTGGAGAGGAAAACGTCGCGCCACATGGTCGGATCGCTGGCTGCGATGCGGGTGAAGTCGCGGAAGCCGCCGGCCGAATACTTGATGACCTCGCTGCGCGTGACTTCCTCGAGATCGGAGGCGGTTTCGACGATCGTATAGGCGATCAGGTGCGGGATATGGCTGGTGACGGCGAGCACGAGATCGTGATGCGCGGCATCCATGATCTCGATCTTCGCGCCTAGGGCTTCCCAGAAGCGGGTGAGGGCGACGACGGCGGTCGGGTCCGCATCGGCGGGTGGGGTGAGAATGCACCAGCGATGCCGGAAAAGGCTCGCGAACCCGGCATCGGGACCGCTCTGCTCGGTGCCCGCCACCGGGTGGGCGGGAATGACGATCCGGCCCGGCAACGCCTCGCGGAGTGCGTCCATCACCGATTGTTTCGACGACCCCACGTCGCTGACGATGGCATGTTCGGGTAAGTGGTCGGCGATCGCCGCGGCCGCGCGTGCCATTGCGCCTACGGGTACGCAAAAGAGCACGAGGTCGGCAGCGGCCACCGCCTCGTGCGCCGTTTCGCTTACGGTCCCGACCAGCCCACGCTCGCCCGCCCGCGCGCGCACCGCCGGGTCTGCGTCGTAGCCCGTCGTCTCTACTTCCGGCAGGTGCTCGGCAATCGCCAGCCCGACCGATCCGCCGAGCAGGCCGAGCCCGATGATCGCGACGCGCTCGATCGTCACCGCGCCGCCTCCGCCATGGCGCGCAGCGTCTGCGCGACCGCATCCATCTGCTCGCGCGTGCCGACGGTTATCCGCAGCGCTTGCGGAAGTCCCTGGCCTGGCAGGTGGCGCACAGCGAAGCCCGCATCGGCCAAGCCCTCGAGAGCCGATGCTGCGTCGAGGGCGCCTTCGAACAGCACCAGCACGAAGTTGCCCCTGCTGGGCAAGGCGCGCAGCCCGTGATTGCCCAGCGCGCCGACCGCGTCCGAAAACCGCGCCAGTTCGGTAGCGTTGTGCTCGCGCGAAAGGCCCACGAACCCCTGATCGCCTAACGCGGCGAGCGCCGCTGCCTGGCCGTGGTTGGTGACGTTGAAGGGCCCGCGGATGCGGTTGAGCGTATCGACGATCCCCGGCGCGCCGGTCGCCCAGCCGATCCGCTCGCCGGCGAGGCCGTAGATCTTGGAGAAGGTGCGCGTGACGAGGACGTTGTGGTGCCGGCTCGCGAGCGCGAGGCCGCCGTCGTCGTCCTCCGGCGCGAGGTATTCGGCATAAGCCTGATCGAGCACGAACAGCACGTCGCGCGGGAGCCCGGCGTGAAGCCGCGCGACTTCTCCGGCGGGGAGGAAGCTGCCGGTCGGATTGTTCGGGTTGGCGAGGAAGACCACGCGGGTCCGCTCGCTCACCGCGGCAAGCAGTGCATCGACGTCGGCCCCGTAGTCGGCATCCGGCGCTTCGACCGGCACCGCCCCGCAGCGGCGCGCGGCGATGTCGTAGACGGCGAAGCTGTAACGCGTGAACAGCACCTCGTCGCCGGGCCCGGCATAACCTTGCGTGGCGAGGTTGAGCAGCTCGTCCGAACCGGTGCCGCAGACGATGCGCGCGGGATCGATCCCGTGAAGCGCGCCGATGGCGGTGCGCAGGGCGCTCGCGTCCGGGTCGGGATAGCGCGCCGGCGGCGCGGCCTGCGTCAGTGCAGCCAGCGCGGCCGGGCTCGTGCCGAGCGGGTTCTCGTTGGCCGAGAGCTTGACCAGCTCGCGCCCGTCGGCGGCGCGGGCCTTGCCCGGCACGTAGGCGTGAATGCCCTCGATCCAGGGCTTGGGGATGGGGCGTTGCTCGGACACTTGGCTATCGGCCCTTAAAGCAATACGGCCCTTCGACAAGCTCGGGGCGAACGGTTAGAGGGTGACATCCACCAACCCGTTCGTGCTGCGCTTGTCGAAGCACCGTTCTTTTTGCTGCCCCAAGGTCCGGTTTGAACGCCTCCTCACAAATCTTCCGCCTTCCTCATCCCCTGCCGCTCGACGGCGGGCAGGCGCTCGAAGGCGCGACGATCGCCTACGAGACATATGGCGAGCTCGCGGCGGACAAGGCCAACGCGATCCTCGTCTGCCATGCGCTGACCGGCGACCAGTATCTCGCCAGCCCGCATCCGGTGACCGGCAAGCCCGGCTGGTGGGAGCGGATGGTCGGCCCCGGCAAGCCGATCGACACGGACCGCTACCATGTGATCTGCGCCAATGTGATCGGCAGTTGCATGGGCTCGACCGGCCCGGCGAGCGCGGCACCCGACGGCAAGCCGTGGGCGATGCGCTTCCCGGTCATCACCGTCCGCGACATGGTCCGCGGGCTGGTCGCCCTGCTCGACGGGCTCGGGATTGAGCGGCTGCACGCGGTGGTCGGCGGATCGATGGGCGGGATGCAGACGCTGAGCCTCGCCGCCAATTTCCCCGAGCGCGCCGCGCGCGTGCTGGCGATTGCGACGACCGCGCGGCATTCGGCGCAGAACATCGCCTTCCACGAGGTCGGGCGGCAGGCGATCATGGCCGATCCCAACTGGCGCGGCGGCGACTACTACGGCGATGGCAGCGCGCCCGACGCCGGGCTGGCGGTCGCACGCATGGCGGCGCACATCACTTACCTCTCCGAAGCGGGGCTGACCGAGAAGTTCGGCCGCCGGTTGCAGGATCGGGACGCGAAGAGCTTCGGCTTCGACGCCGATTTCCAGATCGAGAGCTATCTGCGCTACCAGGGCAGCGGCTTCACGCGCCGGTTCGACGCGAACTCCTACCTCTATATCACCCGCGCGATGGACTACTTCGACATCGCCGAAGCGCACGGCGGCACGCTGGCGGAGGCCTTCGCGGGGCACGCGATGGGCAAGGGCGCGCGCTTCTGCCTCGTCAGCTTCGACACCGACTGGCTCTATCCCACGGCGGAGAGCCGCCATGTCGTCCACGCGCTCAACGCCGCGGGCGCGCCGGTCAGCTTCGTCGAGCTTTCCGCGCCGTTCGGGCACGACAGCTTCCTGCTCGACGTGCCCGCGCTCGATCGGGTGGTGAAGGGGTTTCTCGATGGCTGAGCCCGGGTCCGAAGCGCTGCGTCCCGATCTCGCCGTGATCGCGCGGCAGGTGCCCGCCGGCGTGCGCGTGCTTGATATCGGCTGCGGCGACGGCGCGCTGATGGCGGTGTTGCGCGACACCAAGCAGATCGACGCGCGCGGGATCGAGATCGACGGCGCACTGGTCGAACGCTGCGTCGCGCGCGGCCTCAGCGTGGTGCAGGGCGACGCCGACCGCGACCTCGCCTTCTACCCCGACGGCGCGTTCGACGTGGCGATCCTCAGTCAGACGCTGCAGACCGCCGCGCGGCCCGACCGGATGCTGGCCGAGCTGCTGCGGGTCGGCCGCCGCGCTTTCGTCAGCTTCCCCAACTTCGCCTACTGGCGCATGCGCTGGGCCTTGCTCAGCCGCGGCCGCATGCCGGTGACGCGCCACCTGCCGGTGACCTGGTACGAGACCGAGAACATCCACCACATGACCGTGCGCGATTTCGAGGAACTGGCACGCGATCTCGGCATCGAACTCGAGAACCGCTGGTTCTTCACCCGCGAACGCGAGATCGGCCCGGCCGGCGCCAACTGGCGCGCCGAATACGCGCTGTTCGAAGTGCGGCGCTAGCGCTTCAACCTTTCCGTATGCCACGCCACGTGCTCGGCCATGAAGGTCGAGATGAAGTAGTAAGAATGGTCGTAGCCGGCCTGCAGGCGGATCGTGGCGTCGAGGCCGGCCGCTTCGCAGGCTTCGGCGAGGCGGTGGGTGCGGAGCTGTTCGACCAGGAAGTCGTCGGCGGTGCCCTGGTCGACGAGAATGTGGTCGTGGCGGGCACCGCCTTCGATCAGGGCGACCCCGTCATATTCGCGCCACGATGCCCGGTCGGTTCCTAGATAGCGGCCGAGCGCCTTCTCACCCCACGGCACTTCGCCCGGCGCGACGATCGGGGAGAAGGCGCTGATCGAGCGGAAGCGCTCCGGGTTGCGCAGGCCGATGGTCAGCGCGCCGTGGCCGCCCATCGAATGGCCGGTGATCGACTGGCGCGCCATGTCCGCCGGGAAGTTCGCCGCGATCGCCTCGGGCAGCTCGCGCTCGATATAGCTGCGCATGCGGTAGTGCGCCGCCCAGGGCTGCTCGGTCGCATCGACGTAGAAGCCCGCGCCCTTGCCGAAATCGTATTCGCCCTCGGCATCGGGAACGTCGTCGCCGCGCGGGGAGGTGTCGGGGGCGACGAAGATCACGCCGTGTTCGGCGCAGGCCGCGCGGTATTCGCCTTTCTCGGTGACGTTGGCGTGGGTGCAGGTCAGGCCCGAGAGATACCAGAGCACGGGCAGCTTCGCGCCGTCGGCATGCTCGGGCACGAAGACCGAGACGGTCATCTCCGTGCCGGTTTCGGCCGACTGGTGAGAATAGACGCCCTGCGTGCCGCCGTGGCTGCGATTGGTGCTGATGGTCTCGAGTTTCATCCGCCCTCCCTATCCGTTCGCCGCCTGTGTGTCGAAGCGGATCCTCCCCATTTTCCCCTGAGCTTGTCGAAGGGGCAAATGGGGAGGCGGACCGCGCGCGTAGCGCGTGGTGGAGGGGTATTGCGCTGCCTCAGCGGCGTGCTTTAGCCCCTCCGTCAGCGCTGCGCGCTGCCACCTCCCCATTTGGCTTCGCAAAATGGGGAGGATTAGGCTTGGACCGTCGGCACCTCGGCCACTAGCGGCGCATGGCCCCAGTGCCGGAGCAGCCGCAGGACCTCGGCACCCGCCAGCCCCAGGGTCCCGGTGTTGCGCAGCGGGTGGACGTTGATCCGCTCAGCTTGGGCCAGCCCCGCGTCGAGCACCACGGTCACACTGCCCGGCGCGGCATTGATCACGGCGAGCGGGGTGACCGAGCCCGGCGTTATCCCGAGCAGGCGCTGCATGTCCTCCGCCTTGGCGAAGCTCACCCGCTTGCAGCCGATCGCCTGCGGCAGGGCCTTGAGGTCGACCCGCGCCTCGGCCGGCACGGTCGCCAGCCAGAACGCGCCGGCGGTATCCTTCAGGAACAGGTTCTTGGTGTGCTCGCCCGGAATGTCGCGGTCGAGCGTGCGGCTTTCTGCGACGGTGAAGACCGCCGGGTGCTCGTGCAGCGAATGCGGGATCGCGAGCGACGCCAGGTCGGCCAGCAATCCCGCTTCGCCGCGCATTGCGGTCAGGATTTCGGCCGGTGGAGCGCGCAGAGCTTGTTGCCGGAAGGATCGCGCACGTAGCTCAGGTGCATGGGCCCGAGCGCGCCGCCGTCGCGCGGCCCCGGCGGATCCTCGATCGAGGTGCCGCCGCTGGCGACGCCGGCGTCGTGGAAGGCCTGCACCTGCTCCGGCGAATCGCACTTGAAGCCGATCGTCCCGCCGTTGGCGAAGGTCGCGGGCTCGTCATTGATCGGCTCGGATACGCAGAACGTGCCGCCGTTGTGCATGTAGAACAGGCGCGTGTGCCCGCTCGCGGAGACATGGCGCATCGCTTCGCCGGTGAAGCCCAGTGTGCCGAGCACGGCGTCGTAGAACGTCTTGGCCTTCTCGATATCGTTCGTGCCGACCATGATATGATTGAACATCGCCAAGCCTCCCATTAAGTTTCGATTCGCTACCTATATCGGTTGCGAGCCGCCGGTCAATAGACCACCACGCTCCTGATGCTCTCGCCGGCGTGCATCAGGTCGAAGCCCTTGTTGATCTCCTCCAGGCTGAGGACGTGGGTGATCATCGGGTCGATCTGGATCTTCCCGTCCATGTACCAGTCGACGATCTTCGGCACGTCGGTCCGGCCGCGCGCGCCGCCGAATGCGGTGCCGCGCCAGTTGCGGCCGGTCACGAGCTGGAACGGGCGGGTGGCGATTTCCTTGCCCGCCTCGGCCACGCCAATGACGACCGAAGTGCCCCAGCCGCGGTGGCAGCATTCGAGCGCGGTGCGCATGACCTCGGTGTTGCCGGTGCAGTCGAAGCTGTAGTCCGCGCCGCCGTCGGTCAGCTCGACCACCTTGGCAACGACCTCGTCGCGGCTCAGGCCCTTGGTGTTGAGGAAGTGGGTCATGCCGAACTTGCGGCCCCATTCCTCGCGGTCCGGATTGATGTCGATCCCGACGATCATGTTCGCGCCGGCGAGCTTGGCGCCCTGGATCACGTTGAGGCCGATCCCGCCGAGGCCGAACACCACGACGTTGTCGCCCACCTGGACCTTGGCGGTGTTGACCACCGCGCCGACGCCGGTGGTGACGCCACAGCCGATGTAGCAGCTCGTCTGGAACGGCGCGTCCTCGCGGATCTTCGCCACCGCAATCTCCGGCAGCACGGTGAAGTTCGAGAACGTCGAACAGCCCATGTAGTGGTAGATCGTCTGGCCCTTGTAGGAGAAGCGGCTGGTGCCGTCGGGCATCAGGCCCTTGCCCTGCGTGGCGCGGATCGCGGTGCACAGGTTGGTCTTGCCGCTGAGGCACGACTTACACTGGCGGCATTCGGGGGTGTAGAGCGGGATGACGTGATCACCGGGCTTCACGCTGGTCACGCCCGCGCCCACCTCGCGCACGATCCCCGCGCCCTCGTGGCCCAGCACGCTGGGGAAGATGCCTTCGGAATCCAGTCCGTCGAGCGTGTAGGCGTCGGTGTGGCAGATGCCGGTCGCCATGATCTCGACCAGTACCTCGCCGTCCTTCGGCCCTTCGAGGTCGAGCTCGACGATCTCAAGCGGCTTCTTCGCCTCGAAAGCGACGGCGGCGCGGGTCTTCATCTGGGCACTCCTGTAAAACGTCTATGGCGGGAACGACGTTCATATCCTGCAAAACCGTCACCCTGAACCTGTTTCAGGGCCCATTCTTCCCTTCGCGCTGCCGATTCTGGAGGCGCGATGGGTGCTGAAACAAGTTCAGCATGACGGGGGATGATGTATCGAACTTCCGTTTCGGATGACTACGGCCGAGCCAATTCCGGTTGCGAATTCTGATCAGATAACCTTATGGCATCGCGATGTCAATAAAAAACACCAAATAGGTTATACCCCTGACCTCAGTCCGTCTCATGCACGGTCTTGGGCACCATGCACGCCATGACGCCCTCACGCCCGTCCTCGCTGCCGTAGCCCGACCATTTTACACCGCCGAACGGCGCATCGACGCCCGAGACGTTGGCGCCGTTGATTGCCAGCATGCCCGTCTCGATCTCGGCGGCCAGGCGGCTGCGGCGCGCCGGGTCCTGGGTCCAGGCATAGGCGGCAAGACCGTAGGGCAGGCGGTTGGCCTCCTCGATCATGCTGTCCTCGCCCTTCATCGGGTTGAGCAGCGCGACCGGACCGAACGGCTCGTTGTTCATGATGTCGGCATCGACCGGCACTTCGGAGAGCACGGTCGGCTCGTGGAAGAAGCCGCGGTTGCCGATCCGCTCGCCGCCGGTCAGCAGGTTCGCGCCCTTGTCCTTCGCGTTGCCGATCAGCTTCGCCAGCGAGTCGGGCCCGCGCGCGTTGGCCATCGGCCCCATCTGCGTGTCCTCGTCGAAGCCGTTGCCGACCTTCACCGTCTTCGCGCGCTCGACGAAGCCGTCGCGGAACCGCTCGAACACGTCTTCCTCGATCAGGAAGCGGGTCGGGCTGACGCAGACCTGGCCCGCGTTCCGGTACTTGGCCGCGACCATCGTATCGAGCACCTTGTCGACGTCGCTGTCGTCGAACACCAGCACCGGGCCGTGGCCGCCGAGCTCCATCGTCGCGACCTTGAGGTCATCCGCGGCGAGGCGGGCGAGATGTTTGCCGACTGCGGTCGAGCCGGTGAAGGTCACCTTGCGGATCACCGGCGAGCCGAGCAGGTGGCGGCTGACCGTGTCGGGCACGCCGAACACGCACTGCACCGCATCGCCCGGCACGCCCGCGTCGAGCAGCGCCTGGACTAGCGCGATGCCGCCCGCCGGGGTTTCCTCCGATGGCTTGACGATCACCGAGCAGCCTGCGGCAAGCGCGCCGCCGATCTTGCGCACGACGTTGATCATCGGGAAGTTCCACGCCGCGAAGCCCGCGACCGGGCCGATCGGGTGGTACTGCACCTCGACCCGCTGGCCCGTGGGACGTACCAGCGTGCGGCCGTAGATGCGCTTGATCTCGCCGGCGTAGAATTCGAGCAGCATGGCCGAATAGATCACCTCGCCCATCGCTTCCTTGACCGGCTTGCCTTGCTCGCGCGTGATCGCGGGGGCAATCTGGCTGGCGCGCTCCTTGAGCAGCGCAGCGGCCTTGGTCAGGATCGCGGCGCGCTTGTCCGCGGGGGCGTTGCGCCATTCGCGGAAGCCTCGCTGCGCGCCGTCGAGCGCGCGGTCGAGATCCTCGGCGGTCGCGCGGGGCAGGGTGCCGATCGTCTCGCCGGTGGCCGGATCGATCACCTCCTCGGTCTCGCGCCCGCCGCCGGTCACCTGTTCGCCGCCGATCAGGAGGTGGAGGGAAGGGTAATCGGCCATTGCAGCAGCTCCTCTTGTCGTGTTTGCGCGGGGGATGGCCGCGCGCGCCGGGCGCGTCAACTGTGCCGATCTAGGCAAGCGTTGATCTTGCCTCGTATAGGGCGGCGGCCATGACCCGCTTTCTCACCTTCGCCACGCTGGCGCTCGCCTCACTCGCACCCGCCGCGCAGGCGCAGGAGCCGCCCAAGCCGAATCTCACCATCGAGCAGCGCACCGCCCTGCGCTGCTCGGTCGCCTTCGCGCTGGTCGCCGAGGGGCAGGCACGCGGCGACGCAGCGATGGCCGCCTACCCCGCACTCGGCGAGCGAGGACGCGAATTCTTCGTCCGCACCTCCGCACGCATCATGGACGAGACTGGCATGAGCCGCGACGCGGTCGCCGGCCTCCTTGGTGCGGAGGTCGAATCGCTGCGTGAGGAAGAGGCGCTCGATCGGGTCATGTCGCCGTGCATGCTGCTGCTCGACGCATCGGGTCTTTAAGGGCCGTTCAGTGCCCGGTCAGGCACTCTCGGGCACTTTTTCGCCCGCGAACGAATCGGAGAACGACCATGCGTATTCTCGCTCTTTGCGCGGCCGCTGCGCTCGCGTTTCCGGCGGCCGCCAGCGCCTCCGAACCCGCGCCGCTGCCTGATTTCGAGCTTTACGACGCGCCGCTCTACGCGCCGGAGGTGGAATACGAAGAGCCCCTGTCGCAGCGGCTCGCCGACCCCGTGGTGCAGAACGAGCTTGCCAGCACCGTCGCGGTGCTCGGCGAAATCCTCCTCGACATGCCGCTGGCGCCGATCGTCGAGCCGATGGCCGAAATCACCGGCCGCGACCCGGGCAGCGTCGATCCCGACCTGACCCTGCGCAAGATGCGGCCGGAGGCGAGCGACGTGCCCGCCCGCGTCGCCCGCGATCTGCCGCGCGCGATGGGCGCGATGGCGTCGATGGCCGACAGCCTGGAAGCGATGCGCCCGGCGCTCCGCGAAATGGCCGAGCGGCTGGAATTCGGCATCGATCAGGCGACTCGCGGCCAGCGCTGATGCGGCGGTCTGCGTAAAACCCTGTTTCGCCTCGCCCGGCACTGTAGACGACCCCGCGCACTTGCGGCATGAGCAGGGGCGCATATGTGGCGCCTCTATCAGTTTCCCCTCTGTCCCTTCAGTCGCAAGGTTCGCCTGCTCCTCAGCGAGAAAGGCGTCGGCTACGAGCTGTGGCGCGAGAACCCGTGGGACGCTAGCGACGAGTTCTGGGCGCTCAACCCGGCCGGGCGCACCCCGGTGCTCTACGATCCGGAACGGCGCCTGGCGCTGTCCGACAGCCGCGCGATCTGCGAGTATTTCGAAGAGACGGTCGACAAGGCGCCGATGATCAACGGCACCGCCGCCAACCGGGCTGAGATCCGCCGGCTGGTCGCATTGTTCGACGAGAATTTCTTCGGCGACGTGACCATGCCGTTGCTGCACGAACGGATGAAGAAGCGGCTCGTGCTGCGCCAGCCGCCCGACTCGCGGATCCTGCGCGAGGCGATGAAGCTGGCGCACGGGCATCTCGATTATATCGACTGGCTGATCGACAACCGCACCTGGCTCGCCGGTGCGACGATGAGCCTCGCCGATCTTGCCGCCGCGGCACAGATTTCGGTTGCCGACTATCTCGGCGGAATCGACTGGACCGGGCACGAGCAGACGCGCGGGTGGTATTCGGTGTTCAAGAGCCGCCCCTCGTTCCGCCCGCTGCTGTCGGAGCGCATGGAGGTGATCCAGCCGCCGCGCCACTATGCCGAACTGGACGTTTGAAGGCGCGCGCCGCGTTTCCCATATCTCCTGCCGAGGAGAACGCACGATGTCCGACAAGATCCAGCTTTCCGATGCCGAATGGCGCGAACGCCTGACGCCCGAGCAGTATCACGTGCTGCGCGAGGGCGGGACGGAGCGCGCCTTCACCGGCAAGTACGAGAAGAACAAGCTGTCCGGCGAATACCGGTGCGCCGCCTGCGGCCAGTTGCTGTTCGAAAGCGCCGACAAGTACGACAGCGGTTCGGGCTGGCCGAGCTTCACCGCGCCGGCCGAAGGCGATGCGGTCGAGGAGCATCGCGATACCTCGCACGGCATGGTGCGAACGGAGGTCGTCTGCTCGAAGTGCGAAGGGCACCTGGGGCATGTCTTCCCCGACGGTCCGGGGCCGGACGGCCTGCGCTACTGCGTCAACAGCGCGGCGCTGGATTTCATGCCCGAGGAATAATCCCGCCGCCCCGTTCACGCCGGGTTACAACTGCCCTATGCATCGGGCACGCGACGGGTAATCGGGCTGCGGCCCGCAAGAAGGTAAGCGAATACTGATGGCGAAGCGGGGGAGCCGGCGGAAGGCACCGAAGTCGACCGGCAGGCGCACGGCGAGCGGCTGGCGGCTGTGGGCGCGGCGCCTGCTCATCTGGGGCGGCGCCCTGGCGTTGCTCGGCGCCCTGTTCCTCGGCCTGGCCGTCGCTTTCGCTGCGCGCTCGCTGCCCAGCTACGGGGAACTCAAGGCGACCGACAACGCCCAGACCATCATCGTGCGCGCGCGCGACGGGACCGAGATCGTCGAACTCGGGCCGAGCTACGGCGAATGGCTCGACAGCTCCGAAATCCCGCAGGTGATGAAGGACGCGATGATCTCGGTCGAAGACCGGCGCTACTATTCGCACTTCGGGATCGATCCCTACGGCCTCGTTCGCGCACTCTGGGTGGCGATGACGGGTGACGGGCGCATCTCCGCAACCTCGACGATCACGCAGCAGCTCGCGCGGAATATCTTCCTCAATTCCAACCGCTCGCTCGACCGCAAGCTGCGCGAGGCGGTCCTCGCGATCGCGCTGGAAAGCAAGTTCTCGAAGGAACAGATCCTCGAGCTCTATCTGAACAAGGTCTATTTCGGCGGCGGCGCTTACGGCATCGACAGCGCGAGCCGGAAGTTCTTCAGCCATCCCGCGACCGAGCTTTCGACCGCCGAAGCGGCGATCATCGCCGGGCTGGTGAAAGCGCCGAGCCGCTACTCGCCGACCGCCGACGTCGAAGCCGCGGTCGGCCGCGCGAACGTCGTCCTGCGGCTGATGCGCGAGCAGGGACGTATCTCGGCGAGCGAGGCAAGCGTCGATCCCGCGACCGTCAATCTCAAGGAGGAAAGCGGCCAGAACTCGGTGCGCTACTTCACCGACTGGGCGCTGCCGCAGCTCGACCTGTTGTTGCCCGAGACTTTCGAGCCGATCGAGGTCTGGACCACGATCGACGTGGGCATGCAGCGGGCGGCGACCGCGGCGGTCAAGTCGAATACCCCTGGCGGCGCGCAGGGCGCGCTGGTCAGCCTCGACCGCGACGGGGCGATCCTGGCGATGGTCGGCGGGACCGACTACGTCACGACCAATTACAACCGGGCGACGAACGCGCTGCGACAGCCGGGCTCCGCATGGAAGCTGTTCGTCTATCTCGCTGCGCTCGAGGCCGGCTACACGCCCGACGACCGCGTGGTCGATGCGCCGGTCACCATCGACGGCTGGAGCCCGCGCAATTCGGGCGGGACCTATGCCGGCGAGATCGATATGCGCGCCGCCTTCGCCTATTCGAAGAACACCGTCGCGGCGCAGCTCGGCAACGAGGTCGGCTTCGGCACTGTCGCCTCGATGGCCAAGCGTTTCGGCATCACCACCCCGATCTCGACTTATCCGGCGATGGTGCTCGGCAGCTCGGAAGTGCGGCTGATCGACATGACGCGCGCCTTCGCCGCCATTTCGGCCGAAGGCAGCTCGGTCGAACCCTACGGCATCGTCAAGGTCACTACGGCCGACGGCGAGGTGCTTTACCAGCACGACGCGCCGCGTTCGACCCGGCTTGTCCCGGACTACGTGGCGGCCGGCATCACCGATCTGCTCCAGACCACCGTCAATACGGGAACGGGGCGCGCGGCGCAGATCGGCCGGCCGGTCGCGGGCAAGACAGGGACGACCAATTCCAACAAGGACGGCTGGTTTCTCGGTTTCTCCAGCGGGATCACCACCGGGGTGTGGATGGGCCGCGACGATGCCGATCCGGTGCCGGGATTGCAGGGCGGGCGCGCACCGGCGCAGGCCTTCGCCGCCTACATGCGCTATGCAGTGAAGGATCGCCCGGTCGAGCAGTTCGATACCGAAGTGCAATTGCCCGAATGGCAGCTCGAGCCGGACGACGAGTATTATTACGGCGAGCCGGACGACTACTACTACATCGATGAGCAGGGGAACTTGATCGAACCCGGCGTGCCGGAGGAACCGGGCGAGCTGCCGTTCCCGATCGAAGGCGAACTGCCGCCCGGCGATCGTCCGCGTCAGCCGCCGCCTCCGACGAGCAATGGCGATCCCGGACAGGCGGCAAGCGACGACTTCCTCGATCGCGCGACCGGACGCGCCGAGCCGCAGGGTAGACCGTCACCGCCGCCGATCCGCCTCCAGCCCCGCGCACCGGCGCCCACGCCCCAGCCGGGGGTCGGCGGGGTCGAATAGGCACTACCGCGCTGGGGCCGCGAGGTTTCATCGCCGGCACGCAAAAGCGCTGAAGCGCGAAGATATTCCACCACGCTCTGCCATCCCGGCTTCGCCGGGTGACGGAGACCGTGCCGCTTGCCTGCTTCGGACGAGCAGGCCGGGCGGCGCCTCCTCAGCGCACCAGTTCGCGAACGTCCGTCAGGCGGCCGGTCACCGCGGCGGCGGCGGCCATGGCGGGGCTCATCAGGTGGGTACGGGCGCCGGGGCCCTGGCGGCCGACGAAGTTGCGGTTGCTGGTGCTGGCGCAGCGCTCGCCGGCGGGCACCTTGTCGGGGTTCATCGCAAGGCAGGCCGAGCAGCCCGGTTCGCGCCATTCGAACCCGGCATCGGTGAAGACCTTGTCCAGCCCCTCGGCCTCTGCCTGGTGCTTCACCAGCCCCGATCCGGGCACGACGATGGCCCACCGTACGCCCTCGGCCTTGTGCCGCCCGCGCAGGACCTCGGCGGCGGCGCGCAAGTCCTCGATCCGGCTGTTGGTGCAGCTTCCGATGAAGACGTTCTCGATCGCCACGTCGGCGAGGCGCTGGCCGGGCTCGAGGCCCATGTAGGCGAGGCTCTTGCGCGCGGCCTCCTGCTTGGAGGGGTCGGCGAAGCTTTCGGGGGCGGGGATGGTGCCGCCGATCGGGGCTACGTCCTCGGGGCTGGTACCCCAGGTGACGGTGGGCTGGACGGCGGCGGCGTCGATCGTCACCGACTTGTCGAACACGGCGCCCTCGTCGGTCCGCAGCGTGCGCCACCAGGCGACTGCGCGGCCCCATTCCTCGCCCTTGGGGGCATAGGGGCGGCCTTTCAGGTATTCGAACGTGACGTCGTCGGGCGCGATCAGGCCAGCGCGCGCGCCGGCCTCGATGCTCATGTTGCAGACGGTGAGGCGGCCTTCGATGCTCATCTCCTCGAACACGCGACCGCGGTATTCGATCACATGGCCGGTGCCGCCGGCGGTGCCGATCACCCCGATCACGTGGAGGATCAGGTCCTTGGGCGTGATCCCGGGGCCGAGATCGCCCTCGACGCGGACCTCCATCGTTTTCGAGCGCTTGAGCAGCAGGGTCTGGGTGGCGAGCACGTGCTCGACTTCGCTGGTGCCGATACCGAAGGCGAGTGCGCCGATCCCGCCGTGCGCGGCGGTGTGGCTGTCGCCGCAGACGATCGTCGCGCCCGGCAACGAGAAGCCCTGCTCCGGCCCGACGACGTGGACGATGCCCTGCTCGGGCGCACTCGCCCCGATGTAGCGGATGCCGAAGTCGGGCGCGTTGCGCTCGAGCGCGGCGAGCTGGGCGGCGCTCTGCGGGTCGGCGATCGGGATCGCCTTGCCGGCCGCGTCGAGGCGCGCAGTGGTCGGCAGGTTGTGGTCGGGCACCGCCAGCGTCAGGTCCGGGCGGCGGACGGTGCGGCCGCTCGCCCGCAGCGCGTCGAAGGCCTGCGGGCTGGTGACTTCGTGGACCAGGTGGCGGTCGATGAAGATCAGGCTGGTGCCGTCGTCGCGGGTCTCGACGACATGCGCGTCCCAGATCTTCTCGTAGAGCGTGCGGGGGGTGTCGGGCATGTCTGCCGGGCTATGCCTGCGGCCTGCGCCCGACAAGATGGGAAAACTTGAGCGCGCTCAAGGATCGGCGTGGCAGGGGTCGAGATTTGCCCTGAGATTTGCAATGCAATTGCAACGGAAATCTGATAGCTTACACCTATGTCAGCAAGGTCATTCGCATTTCCGATCAAGGTCCAGCCGGCCGATATCGATTTCATGGGGCACGTGAACAACGCGCGCTACCTCGGCTGGGTTCAGGACGCGGTGCTCGCGCACTGGCGCAAGCTGGCCCCGTCGGACGAGGTGGCGAGCAAGGCCTGGGTCGCGCTCAAGCACGAGATCACCTATCGCAAGCCGGCCTTCCTCGAGGACGACGTGATCGCGCGCACCGTGCTGGAAAGCATCAAGGGCGCGCGGGCGTTCTACTCCACCGTGATCCACCGCGGGGAGGAAGTGCTGGCCGAAGTGAAATCGAGCTGGTGCTGCATCGACGCAGAAACCCTGCGCCCCGCGCGGATCGGCGAGGACATCTCGCGCTTCTTCTTTCCCAAGGACGACTAGCGTATAGTCGCGCTCGTCATGAGCGTGATCGTCCCAGCTCTTATCGTCATCGCCACCGCGGTCGCGATGGAGGGGATCGCCTGGGCCAGCCACAAGTACGTCATGCACGGCTTCGCCTGGGCCTGGCACCGCGACCATCACGAACCGCACGGCAAGGTGCTGGAGAAGAACGACCGCTTCGCCCTCGTCGGCGCGGCGCTGAGCATCGCCATGTTCGCGCTCGGCAGCCCGCTGGTGATGGGCGAGGGCGCGTGGTGGCCGGGGACGTGGATCGGGCTGGGCGTGCTGATCTACGGCGTGATCTACACGCTGGTGCACGACGGACTGGTCCACCAGCGTTATTTCCGCTGGGTGCCCAAGCGCGGCTACGCCCGCCGACTGGTCCAGGCCCACAAGCTCCACCACGCGACCCTGGGCAAGGAGGGCGGGGTGAGCTTCGGCTTCGTCTTCGCCCGCGATCCGGCAAAGCTGAAGGCCGAACTGAAACGCCAGCGCGAGGCGGGGCTGGCGACGCTGCGCTACAGCGCCGAGGGCTGAGCCTCAGTCCAGCCGCACGCCGAGGCTGATGCCCGCGCCGATATCCGCCGGGCCATTCACCCCTGCGGAACCGTACACACCCAGCGACAGCCCGCTCCCCAGCGCGGTGTTGACCCCGCCGAAGACCCGCTGCTGATCGTCCACCAGGCCGCTGGCGTTCTCCTCGTAGCTGTAGCCGACGTGGGCCGAGGCCGACCTGCCGAGGCGCACCGCGGCGCCTGCGTGGCCGGCCAGCGTGTCCTCCAGATCGTACTCCGCCGGATCGCCGACTTTGGTGTAGCTCACCCCTGCGAACGGTGTCACCGTCCCGACCGTCTTGGAAAGATCGGCGCCGACGCGGTAATCGGTCTCGCCGGTGCCGAGGCCCTTCTCGGTCGACGCGGTCGGAAGCTTGACGCCGCTGCTGATCGAGGCGTTCAGCCCGGAAATCGGAAGCTGGTAGGCGGCATCGACCCGCAGATCGCCGATCCCCTCGCGAGTGCTGACTTCGGCAGGCCCGGCCGGGTCGACCAGAATGGGAAGGCCGAGCGGGCCGCTCGGCACCACCACGTCTCCGGGCGCCTTCACGCGCATGTAGGGGAGCTGCGCGGTGACGCGCAGGCGCCCGGCCGTCACTTGCGCGGCGACGGGAATCGAGAACTTCTCGACCTTGCGCCCGTCGCTCAGCTCGATCTCCTGAAACTCCGCACCGGTGAAGAATTCCACCGCGGTGTCGTCGCCCTCGGTGGCGGCCTCGGGTTTCACCTCCTCGCGCTGCTGCGAGGCGAGCGGCACGGCGAGGACGAACAGGGGCAGGGACAGCAGGCAGGCGCGAAAGTAAGGCAAGTCATCGTCTCCGATCGGCAGAACAGGTTCCGATCGGACAACGGATGGCGACGGCGGTTTAATCCGCGCGGATTCGCCGCGCCGTCGCTTATTCGTTGCGGGTGGCGATCCAGCTCCCCGCTACGACGAGGATCGCGATCGAGATCCAGTACCAGGGATGGCCGAGGGTGTACCAGGTGAACACCGCGCCCACGGTCATCGCGCCGATCGCGAGGGTCTTGGCCCGGCGCGAGATCGCGCGCCGTTCGCGCCAGTCGCGCACCTGCGGCCCCCAGTGCGGGTGGTCGAGGATGCGCTGTTCCCACTCGGGATTGCTGCGCGCGAAGCAATAGACCGCCAGCAGCAGGAACGGCACCGTCGGCATGATCGGCAGGAAGGCGCCGACCGCCCCCAGTCCGACCGCGAGGATGCCGCCTGCCAGATAGAGGCGGCGCATGTCAGCCGGCCGCGATCCGCGCTGCGTGGTCCTTCACCAGCGCGATCATGTTGGGCACGCCCTGCGTGCGGTTGGAGCTGAGCTGGTTCCTGAGGTCGAACGGCGCGAGCGCCGCGGTCACGTCCATCGCGGCGACCTCGGCCGCCGGCTTGTCCTGTACGGCGGCGATCACCAGCGCGACGATGCCCTTGGTGATCGCGGCATTGCTGTCGGCGAGGAAGTGCAGGCGCTGCGTGTCGCCGGTCGGATAGACCCACACGGCGGCGGAGCACCCGCGCACCAGCGTGGCGTCGGTCTTGAGCGCATCGGGCATCGGCTCCAGCTCACGGCCGAGCTCGATCAGCAGGCGATAGCGTTCGTCGCCTTCCAGAAACTCGTATTCTTCGCGGATATCGTCGAGCGTGCGCATGGTAGGCCAGTTAGGAGGGCTAGGGGGAAAACGAAAGTCCCGCCGCGTTCAAACGAAAAAGGCCCTCCCGGTGGGGGAGGGCCTCCTTGGTTGTGCGAACCTGTTGCGGTGCCTAGCGGAGCCGGACGGGCACGTAGATCGCCGGCTGGCCGCGGCGTTGGATCCGCAGGAGGACGGCTTCGCGGCCGCTCTCCTTGGCCTGGCCCACGACCTGCTCGAGCCCCGAGATCGACGCGGTCTCGTTGTAGTTCGCGCTCAGCACGATGTCGCCGCGCTGCAGGCCCTTGCGGGCCGCGTCGGAGTTCGGATCGACCGCGGCGATGACCACGCCCGTCGTATCGGTCGATACGCCGAGCTGACGCCGGATCTGCGGCGTCAGCTCGATCACCTGGAGGCCCAGGCTCTCTCCGATAGCGCCGCCTTCGGTTCCTTCCGGAACCTCCGGTTCGGCGTTCGGATCGAACATCTGCTGCTGGGCGAGCTCCGCCTCGCTGGGACGCTTGCCGACCGTCACATTCACGCTCCGCCGCCGACCGTCGCGATAGAGCTCGACCGGAATGCTCGTGCCGGGTTCGATGTTGGCGACCAGGAAGGAAAGGGTCTGGTCGGGCGTTACGCTTTCCCCGTTCACTTCCACGACCACGTCGCCGGCCTGGATGCCGGCTTCATCGGCGGCGGCGCCGGGTTCGACCGACTGGACGAACTCGCCGACGTTGCGCTGGAGCCCGAGCGAGTCGGCCATGTCCTCGGTTACCGGCTGAATGCGGACGCCGAGATAGCCGCGCTCGATCTCCTCGCCGCGGCGGAGCTGCTCGACGATCGGGGCCGCGATTTCGGCCGGAATGGCGAAGCCGATGCCGACGCTGCCGCCGGTCGGCGACAGGATCGCATTGTTGATGCCGATGACGTTGCCGCGCATGTCGAACAGCGGGCCGCCGGAGTTGCCGCGGTTGATGCTCGCGTCGGTCTGGATGTAGCGGTCGTAGGCTCCGCTTCCGGCGGTGCGCAGAACCGAGGAAATGATGCCGGAGGTGACGGTGCCGCCGAGCCCGAACGGGTTACCGATCGCGATCACCCAGTCGCCCGCGCGCGCCTGCCGCGAGTCTCCGAATTCGACGAACGGGAAGGGCTCGTCGCGGACGATCTTGAGCACCGCGAGATCCGAGGCTGCGTCCGAACCGATCAGCTCGGCCGGATATTCGGTGCCGTCGGGCATCTTCACGGTGATCTCCTCGACCGTGCCGTTGCCGCCCGGCGGGCTGATGACGTGGTTGTTGGTGACCACGTAGCCGTCGGCCGAGATGATGAAGCCGGAGCCGAGCGACTGGCCCTCGCGGTATTGCGGCTCGGACCCGCCGCGGCGGCCGAAGAAGTTCTCGAACGGCGTGCCGGCGAAGGGGTTGACGTTCTGCACCTCGACCCGCTGGCGGGTGGAGATATTGACCACCGCAGGCTGGAGCTGGGCCGTCAGGTCGGCAAAGCTTTCGGGCGCTCCGGCACGGGGCACGGCGCTCGCGATGCGGGTGTCGTCGTTCTGGGCGACTTGCGCCCCGGCGGGGTATCCGGTCGCGAGCGAGATCGCGGCGCCGCCGACAAGGAGTGCCGAAGTCAGGCCATAGGCGTATTTCACGGGCTTCACTTCCTTATGCTTCCTCTCGTAATCGTCAGTCTCGATGCCCTCGAGAGAGGGCCGCTCAGTCCCGAGCCGGATAGATGGCGCGAAGCCCTGAACCCGGCTTGAATATCCGCGCCCTCAGCGCTCTCCCTGGAACTGACGCAGGTACTCGTTGTCCGGCGACAGGATCATCGTGCTCTCGCCTTCGCCCTGCTCGAAGGTGCGGCGATAGCTCTCCATCGCGCGGTAGAAGTCGTAGAACTCCGGATCCTTGCCGTAAGCGGCAGCATAGGTCGACGCCGCGTCCGCCTCGGCCTCCGCGCGGATGATCTGCGCATTCTTCTGGCCCTGCGCGCGAATCGTCGCCGCCTCTTCCTCGCGGTCGGTCCGCATGCGTGTGAAGGCGGCTGCGAGCGGGGCCCCGTCGGGCAGGTCGGCGCGCTTGATCCGCACGTCGATGATCTGCGCGCCGTAGCTGCGCGCCTCGCGGTCGAGCGCGTCGCGAATGTTCGCCATGGCCGTCCCGCGTTCCGCCGTCAGCAGCGAAGCGAACGAGCGGCGTCCGAGTTCCTGCCGCAGCACCGAGGTGAGGATCGGCGAGAGCTGCGTGCGCAGGATTTCCTCCGAACCGGCGTTCTCGACCGTCAGCACCGGATCGATGATGCGGAAACGGGCATAGGCGTCGACCTGGAGGCGCTGCTGGTCACTGGAGAGGACCTGCTGCCGCTCCATGTCGAGATCGAGGATCCGCTTATCGATCATCTGCACCCGCTCGTAGCCGGGGATGCGGAGCACGATGCCCGCGCCGGTCTCGCCATAAGGCGCGTCCGGCTGGAACTGGTTGGCGACCCGGTCGGGCCGCCCGCCCTGGATGATCACCGCCTGATGCGTCTCGGGCACGATGACGATGCTCGAAAGCAGCGCCAGGAGCGCGATGCCGAGCGCGATGACGCTACCCTTGTGGTCTTGCCAGATGCGGGTCATGTCACTGGCCCTCCGGACTGGAGACGATCGGGGGCGTGCCCGACGGGCGGCGCTGCACTTCGGGCAGCGGAAGGTACGGCACGACGCCGTCCGCCTCGATGATCGTCTTGTTCGTCTTGCTCAGCACGCTTTCCATCGTTTCGTAATAGAGCCGCTGGCGGGTGACTTGGGGCGCCAGGCGGTATTCCTCGTAGATCTTGTCGAACGCGGCCGCATCGCCCTGCGCCCGTGCGAGAACGCGCTGGGCATAGGCGCGCGCGCTGTTGACGGCGGTTTCGGCATCCTGCTGCGCCGCGGAAACGTCCTTGAACGCCTCGACGACCTCGGCGGGCGGGTCGGTCTTCTCGATCTCGATGCCCTGCACGGCAACGCCGGCGCGGTAGGCGTCGAGGATCGACTGCATGCGGGTGCGCACGCGCTCCTCGATCGTGGCGCGGCCGGCGCCGGAGAGCACGCTGTCGAGATCCTGCTCGGCGACCGAGGCACGCATGGCCGCTTCGGCGACCTCGCGGATCGTTTCCTCGGGATCAGCGAGCTGGAACTTGAATTGCTGCAGATCCTTGATGTTCCAGCGGATAAGATAGGACAAGTCGACCAGGTTTTGATCTCCGGTGAGGATCAGCTTCTCCTCGTTGGTTCCGGGGATGCTCTCGGATCGAATCTGGCTGACGTTCTCGATCTCCACGACCTGTATCGGCCACGGCAGCGTGAAGTTGATGCCCGAGGAAAGCGTGTGCGAATACTTGCCGCCCACCCAGGTGACGATCCCTTGCTCGCGCGGAGCGACCTGATGGATGCTGGTGACGAAGAGCCAGATTCCGGCGATTCCCGCGATAGCGAGCGGGAACCAGCTCCGTCCTCCGGGCCCTTCGGGCAGCCGGAAGCGGGGGCCATCGCCTCCCCCTCCACCTCGGCGGCGGGGGCCTTCGGCGCCGCGATGCTTGAAGATATCCTCGATATTGGCCGAACGGCGCGGCTCCTCGCCGCCGCCCGGGAGCCACGGATTGCGCGGGCCGCGCGGGGCATCCTCCGCCGCCGGTGCTTCTTCCGGCTGCTCGCCGTCCTTGCCGTCGCTGCCGCCTGGCTTCCCGCCCCACGGGCTCTTGCCGGCCATCGCCAGCGCTATGCGTTTCTGAAAACCGCCCAAGATGTTCATGGCAGCCTTTATAGGTGGCGATGGCGGGAAAAACAGGGGTTGCGCAGCCGATTTTGGTGCTAGTGACCCGCGCCATGACCGACGAGGAGCTGAAAGCCCGCCTGCCCGATGCGATTGCCATGCGGGTGCGATCGCTGCGCATTGCGGATGGCAAGGTGACCGCGATCCTCGATGCCTCCGGTCTCGATGCATCGGCGCGGCGGGACGTCGAAGGGGCGGTGCAGGATCTGCTGGGGCAGGCCGAGGGCGTCGAGGAGGTTCGGGTCGCGATGATGGCCGATCGCCCGCAGCGCCGGATCATTGCCATCGGATCGGGCAAGGGCGGCGTCGGCAAGTCGACCCTGACCGCAAATCTGGCGATCGCGCTCGCGCGCGCCGGCCGCAAGGTCGGCATCGTCGACGCCGACATCTACGGGCCCTCCCAGCCGACGCTGCTCGCGAACCAGAGCGAGCGGCCCGTGGCCGAGAACGACAAGCTGGTGCCGGTCGAAAGCAAGTGGGGCGTGCCCGTGCTCTCGATGGGGCATCTGGTCGAACCGGGTCGCGCGATCGCCTGGCGCGGGCCGATGGTCGGCAGTGCGCTCGGCCAGCTCATCGATGCGAACTGGGGCGATGCCGAACTGCTGCTGATCGACCTCCCACCGGGCACGGGCGACGTCCAGTTGACCATGCTCCAGCGCTTCAAGCCCGCCGGCGCGGTGATCGTCTCGACGTCGCAGGATCTCGCCCTGATCGATGCGACGCGCGCGATGCAGCTGTTCGAAACGGGCTCCATTCCCGTGATCGGCCTGGTCGAGAACATGGCGGGCTACGCATGCCCGCATTGCGGCGAAGTGAGCGATCCGTTCGGCGCGGGCGGCGTGGAGTCTGCCGCCGCGGCGAAAGGCGTGCCCTTCCTGGGGCGCATTCCCCTGTCGCTCGAAATTCGGGAGGCGAGCGACGCCGGGACGCCGCCCGCCGCGGGCGACGGCGCACAGGGCGACGCATTCCGCGCGATCGCGGATAAGCTCTCACGCTGGCTCGACGGCGCGGACGTCTGAGGATGCGGGTCAGCCGCCGCGGGATCCTGATCGGTGCCGCGGTGGGCGGGGGTCTGCTCGTCGCCTGGACGCTGCGGCCCCGAAACTTTCCCGACCCGCTGGCTCCCGGTCGCGGCGAATACGGATTCGGCGCCTGGCTCAAGATCGCGCAGGACGGCGTCATCACCGTGGCGGTGCCCCAGCTCGAGATGGGGCAGGGCGTGACGACGATCCTGCCGCAGATCGTCGCGGTCGAGCTCGGCGCGGACTGGCGGCAGATCGCAGTCGAGCCCGCGCCTGTGAGCGGGGCCTATGCGAACGTCCCACTGGCTGCGCAATGGGCGCCGCTGTGGATGCCTTTTGCCCCCGGCCTCGCGGGCGATCCCGACGATCTTCTGGCCAAGCGCTACGCGCAGGAAACCCGCTTCGTGGCGACGGCCGAGGGCACCGCGCTCGCCGCGCATGAGGGCCCTTGCCGGATGGCGGCGGCCGCGGCTCGCGCGGTCCTGTGCATGGCTGCGGCCCAGCGGTGGGGTGTGGCATGGGAGGAATGCGACGCAGCCGCCGGTTTCGTGCGCCACGGCGAACGCCGGCTGCGCTTCGCCGAACTCGCGGCAGAAGCGGCGCGGCTCGATCCGCCCGATCCGCCGCCGCTACGGCCGCTGCCCGCGTCCGAACGTCCGATTACGGGCGCGGCCGATGCGGCGACGTCCTTTCCTCGGCTCGATCTCCCCTCGAAAGTCGACGGCAGCTTCCTGTTCGCGGGCGACGTGCGCCTGCCAGGCATGGTCTACGCCGCGATCAAGCACGGGCCGGCGGTCCAGGCGGAGCTGTCGCACTTCGAACCGCGCCGCGCGGCACGCATTCGCGAACTGGTGCAGGTGGTTGAGGGCAGGCGGTGGCTTGCCGCGGTCGCGACCAACTGGTGGGCCGCCGATCGCGCGCTCCAGGTCATGCGTCCGCGATTCCGCGTCACCGGGCCGCTCGATTCCGGAGAGATCGAAACGAAGCTCGACGAAGCGATCCGGCGCGGCACTGGGGATGCGGTCGCTGTTACGGGCGAGGGGGCTGAGTGGGCCGAGGCGCCCGACCTCGCCTTGCGCTACGACGTCGCGCCGGCGGTCCACGCAACGCTGGAAACCGCGAGCGCAACAGCGCGCTTCGCCAACGGGCGACTGGAGCTGTGGATCGCAAGCCAGGCGCCGGAGCGGGCCCGCCGGGCGGCGGCCGAGGCGATCGGACTCTCGCTCTCGGACGTGATCCTCTACCCGATGGCGGCCGGCGGCAGCTTCGATCGGCGGCTCGAACACGATCATGCGATCGAAGCGGCGCTGATTGCGCGCGAGGTGGGGGAGAGGCACGGCCGCGCGGTCCAGATCGTCTGGTCGCGGTGGGAGGAACAGCTCGCCGGGCACCCTCGCGCACCGGTCTCCGCCATCGTCTCGGCCAATGTTCGCCCGAACGGCGATGGCGAGATAACGGCGCTCAAGGTCAGGATCGCGATGCAGCCGGCGGCCCGCGAGTTCGGCCGCCGGCTGTTCGACAACGAGACGAGCCGGGCCGCGCTGGAAAACACGGCCGGCGAAACGGATCCGATGGTGACCGAAGGCGCGCTGCCGCCCTACGCTATCCCGAATGTCACGGTGGAGCACATCCCGGTCGCGACCGGGATGCCCAGTGGCCGGATGCGCGCCAATGCGCACGGGTACACCGCGTTCTTCATCGAATGCGTCATCGACGAACTGGCGACGCGGCATGGGCGCGAACCGCTGTCGTACCGGATCGGGATGCTGGGGGAGGATGCGCGGCTGGCCGAATGCCTCCAGCGCGCCGCGCGGCTTGCGGAATGGGACGGGGGCCTCGATCAGAGCGGCAAGGGGCTCGCCTGTCACCGGATGGGCGGCGCGGCAGGCGGCGGACGGATAGCGTGCATCGCCACGGCTCGGCAGGACGAGGGCGGCGTGCGCGTGACCCGGCTGACGGCGGCGGTCGACATCGGACGGATCGTCAATATCGACATTGCGCGGCAGCAGATCGAGGGCGGGCTGGTCTTCGGCATGGCGCAGGCGCTCGGCGCCGCGATCGAATACCGGCAAGGGCTGCCGGTCCAGGGCCGGCTCGCCGACCTGAACCTGCCGCTGCTGGCCGACGTGCCGGAGATCGAGGTCGACTTCGTTGCGAGCGAGGCGGAGCCATTCGACCCGGGTGAACTCGGCGTGGCGGTGGCGGCACCGGCGATCGCCAATGCGCTCCATTCGGCAACGGGGCTTCGCCTGCGCCGCCTGCCGCTGCTATCGGGCGGGCTATGACCTGGCAGGAACAGAATGTGCCGCGCGATCACGCGCCGGTGAGGAGCGGGGGTGTCGGCGTCCTACTCGTCAATCTCGGCACGCCCGATGCGCCGGATGCGGCGTCCGTGAAGCGCTATCTCGCCGAGTTCCTGTCCGACCCGCGCGTGGTCGAGATTCCGCGGCTCGCGTGGCAACCGATCCTGCGCGGGCTCGTGCTCACCACGCGGCCGAAGAAAAGCGCGCACGCCTATCGCCAGATCTGGACCGAGGCCGGCTCGCCGCTGGCGGCGATTACGGCGGAGCAGGCGGCGGAGTTGCAGGAGCGGCTCGGCGAGACGGTGCGGGTCCGCTGGGCCATGCGTTACGGCCGCCCGTCGATCGGCGATGAGCTGCAGGCGCTGATGGACGAAGGTTGCGAGCGTGTTCTGCTCGCGCCCCTCTATCCGCAATACTGCGCCGCGACGACCGCGACGGTTGTGGACAAAACTGCGGAAAGGCTGCGGAAAATGCGTTGGCAACCCGCGCTGCGGACGCTGCCGCCGTACCATGACGACCCGCTCTACATCGATGCGCTCGCCAGCGATATCGGCGCGCAGCTCGATGCGCTCGACTTCGCGCCGGAGGTTCTGCTGCTGAGCTTTCACGGCATGCCCGAGCGCACTTTGCACCTGGGCGATCCCTATCATTGCCACTGTCGCAAGACGGCGCGGCTGCTGGAAGAAGCGCTGGGGCGGGCGGATTTACGGATAGAGACCACGTTCCAGAGCCGTTTCGGCCGGGCGAAATGGCTCGGGCCCGCGACCGACGCGACGCTGGTCACAGAAGCACACAAAGGCACCAAGCGGCTCGTAGTCGCCGCACCGGGCTTCTCCGCCGACTGTCTCGAGACACTGGAGGAGTTGGCGATCCGCGGCCGCGATCAATTCCTCTGCGCCGGCGGCGAGCGGTTCGCCGCGCTGGCCTGTCTCAACGCGCGCGAGCCGGGAATGGAGATGCTGGAGGCGCTGGTCCGGCGCGAACTTGCGGGCTGGATTTAACCGCGCGGATTACTTACACTGCGGTAAGTAAGGAGGTCCGTTGCCATGGCCACGCTCGCCGAACCTGCCCTGTCCGCCCATGCTCCGGCCGAAGCCGCGCCGCGCCACTGGCGCGAGGACGTGCTGACCGATGCCGACATCGCGCACATTCCCGGCGAGGCGGGCCTGCCGGTCGTCGGCAACACCTTCCGGATGCTGGCCGATCCGCATGCCTTCACCCGGCGGATGGTCGAGACCTATGGGCGGGTCTACAAGAGCAAGGCCTTCGGCGGCTGGAACATCGCCATGGTCGGCCCCGACGCTAACGAACTGGTGCTGTTCGACCGCGAGAAGCTGTTCTCTTCGGAGCAGGGCTGGGGGCCGATCCTCGACCGGCTGTTCCCGCGCGGATTGATGCTGATGGATTTCGACCATCACCGCGCCGACCGGCGCGCGCTGTCGATCGCATTCAAGCCCGGGCCGATGCGGCACTACGCCGGCAGTCTCAATCGCGGGATCGCGCAGGCGGTGAAGGGCTGGGGCGGCGCGCCGATGCAGTTCTACCCGGCGATCAAGCAGCTCACGCTCGACCTCGCGGCGGACAGCTTCATCGGCATCCCCTGGGGGCCGGAAGCGGACCGGATTAACGAGGCGTTCGTCTACATGGTTCAGGCCTCGGTCGCGCCGATCCGAACGCCGCTGCCCTTCACCCTGATGCGCAAGGGCGTGAAGGGGCGCGAATTCCTGGTCGACTATTTCACTAGGGAGACGCGCCGCCGCCGCGCCGAGGGCGGCGGGCAGGACATGTTCAGCCAGTTCGCCACGGCGACGCGCGAGGACGGCTCGATGCTGCCGGTGGACGAAGTCGTCGACCACATGAACTTCCTGATGATGGCGGCGCACGACACGATCACCTCGTCGGCGACGACGCTCGTCTGGCTGCTGGCGAAGCACCCTGAATGGCAGGAGCGGCTGCGGGCCGAGATCACCGCCATCACCGGCGGTAGCGGCGACATCGGCTACGACGATCTCGGGAGACTGGAGCTGACCGAGATGGCGTTCAAGGAAGCGCTGCGGATGATCCCGCCGGTGCCCTCGACCCCGCGCCGCGCGCTGCGCGAGTTCGAATTCGGCGGCTATCGTATCCCCGCCGGCGCGCCGGTCGGCATCAATGCGCAGTTCGTCCACCGCATGGAAGAATACTGGCCCGATCCCGCGCGCTTCGATCCGATGCGTTTCACGCCCGAAGCGGTGAAGGACCGGCACAAGTACGCCTGGATCCCGTTCGGCGGCGGGGCGCACATGTGCCTGGGGCTGCACTTTGCCTATATGCAGGTGAAGGTGCTGATGGCGCAGCTCCTCACCCGCTACGAGATCGCGATCGAGCACGGCTACGAGCCGCAGTGGCAGCCTTGGCCGATCCCTCGGCCGAAGGATGGGCTGAGGGTGACGTTCAAGCCGCTGTAAGGAGCTTGTGTCCCCGCGAAGGCGGGGACCTCATGCCGCTGGCGCTCCGCGTGTATTGGGATTGTTCGGCCGAAGGCTTGGGCAACTATGTCGTCCCAGGCGGCCTGAGGCCCCCGCCTTCGCGGGGGCTCGTGCCAGTTAGAAATCGATGGCGATACCGTTCTTCACCCAGTCGCCGTAGCGGGTTGGGCTGAGTTCCTCGTCTTGCTTGCCCGCCTCCGGTCTGGGCGGCGGAGCATCGCTCCAGTGGGCGGGCTTCTCGAAGGTTTCGGGCCGCTTGGTTGCGCGTTTCGACATTTCGCCAAGATGCGCGCACTGGCGGGCTGGCGCAAGCCCGGCTAGGGCGCGGCGATGGCCGAAACACCCGGACTGCCCGCGCGCCGCGCCGCGCTGCATATGCTCGATGCCGTGCTGCGCCGGGGCGAGACGCTCGAGCAGGCGGAAGGCGCCGCGCTGCGTTCGGTGCGCGCCGCGCCCGACCGCGCGCTCGCCGTCGCCATCGCGAGCGAGACCTTGCGCTGGCTGGTCGATTTCGACGCGCTGATCGATAGCGCCACGGCCAAACGCCTGCCGGACGACGCCAAGCCCCGCGCAGTGCTGCGGCTGATGCTGGCGCAGTGGCCTCGCCTCGGCACGCCGCCCCACGCGGTGATCGCGACGGCGCTGCCGCTGCTCTCCGGCGGTCCGCGGCGGCTGGCGCATGGCGTGTTCTCGACGCTGGCCAAGCGGAACGCGGCGCTGCCGGAGGTGCCGACGCTACCCGAAGCCGCTCGCGCGCGGTGGGGAGAGGCAGCGGCGGGAATCGCGACGGGGCTGGCTGACCCGCCGCCGCTCGACCTCTCCCTGCGCGATCCGAGCGAAACGACGTCGCTCACCGTCCGGCTCGGCGGCGAATCGCTCGCGCCCGGCCATGTCCGGCTGCCGCGCGGCACGCCAGTCGAGCAACTGCCGGGCTTCGCAGACGGCGGCTGGTGGGTGCAGGACCTTGCCGCCTCGCTGCCGGCGCGCCTGCTGGGTGCGGGGGAGGGGCGCCACGTGCTCGACCTCTGCGCGGCGCCCGGCGGCAAGACGCTCCAACTCGCCGCTGCCGGATGGCGGGTGACTGCGCTCGATATTTCGAAACGCCGGCTCGATCTGCTGAAGGACAACCTGAAGCGCACCGGGCTCAAGGCAGGCGTCGTCCGCGCCGACGCGCTGACCTGGGAACCGAAGCACCGCTTCGACGCGATCCTGCTCGACGCGCCCTGCACCGCCACCGGCACCGCGCGGCGCCACCCAGACGTGCTCCACCGCATCGGCCCGCGCCAGATCGCCGAAATGGCCGAGCTCCAGACCGCACTGCTTGCCCGGGCCGCGGAATGGCTCAAGCCTGGCGGCGTGCTCGTCTACGCCACCTGCTCGCTCGAACGCGAAGAGGGAGAGGAACAGCTCGACAAAGCCGGCCTCGAGTCGCTGCCCATCCGGGCGGAGGAACTGCCAGCCGGTCTCTCGCCGTCATCCGAGGGCTGGGTCCGCACCGACCCCGGCATGCTACCGGAAGCGGGCGGCCTCGACGGATTCTTCATCGCACGTTTCCGCGCCTGATCCGCAGCCGAGGCCGCCCGCCCGTTCGCTCACGCGCCCTGGGCGTCGTTCCAGTAGCGGTAGAGCCCCTCGATATCGCCGCTCGTGAGTAGCGGCATGGCGCCGTGCAGCCGGTCCTCCGGCCAATCCCACCACTGCATCTCGAGCAGCATCGCGATTTGCGTCTCGTCGAACCGCTTGCGGATGGGTCTGGCGGGATTGCCGCCGACGATCGTGTAGGGCTCGACATCGCGGGCGACGAGCGCGCGCGTGCCGATGACCGCGCCATGGCCGATCGTCACGCCCGGCATGACGATCGCTTCGGAGCCGATCCAGACGTCGTTGCCGATCACCGTGTCGCCGGCGGGCAGAAAGCCGTTCTGTGCGCCTTCGAACGCGGGCACTTCGGGCATCCAGAAGAACGGGAAGGTGCTGATCCAATCGTTCCGGTGGCCCTGGTTGCCAGCCATGATGAAGGCGGCGCCCGTGCCAATCGAGCAGAAGCTGCCGACGATCAGCTTGTCCGCATCCTCATCGGGCAGGATGAAGCGCGCGCAATCGTCGAAGCTGTGACCGTGGTAGTAGCCGGAATAGTAGCTGTACCGCCCGACGCGGATGTTCGGCTGCGTCACCTGCTTGTCGAGCGTGATGCCCCGGAAGGGGCTTTCGAAGAAATTGGTCATGAAAGTACCTGCTGCATCGCCGGCGCCAGCGCCGGCCTTCTCGAGATAAGACGAGGGTGCGCGGGGAAGCCGCCGGGCTCCCCGCTGTGGTTCCTGGCGTCAGCGACGCGGGAACGCGATGCAGGTGGTACAGTCTGCCGCCTTCATGCCGGGCGCTATGCCGCGCGATCGCGCGGCGAGCAAGTCCCGCGGCCTAGGCCTTCACCTTGTCCTGAAAGCTCTTCCGCAGCTTCATCAGCTTGGGCGGGATCGTCGCGAGGCAGTAGGGGTTCCGCTGGCCTTCGCCTTCCCAGTATTCCTGGTGGTAGTCCTCGGCCGGATACCATTCGGAAGGGCCCTCGATCGTCGTGACCGCTTCGCCGTCGTGTTCGGCGTTCCAGCGTGCGATCGCCGCCTCGGCCTCCGCGCGCTGGGTATCGTCCAGGGGGAAGATCGCGCTGCGGTACTGTGTGCCGACGTCGTTGCCCTGGCGGTTCAACTGCGTCGGATCATGCGTGCCGAGGAACACGTCGTAGATTTCGGGCAGGGTGATGACGTCCGGGTCGTAAGTCACCCGGATCGCTTCGGCATGCCCTGTGTCGCCGCTGCAGACCTGCTTGTAGGTCGGGTTCGCCGCCGTACCGCCGATATAGCCGCTCTCGACTTCGCTGACGCCGATCACGTCGCGGAACACCGCCTCGGTGCACCAGAAGCACCCGCCGGCAACGATCGCCTGCTCGCTGTTCGCCATTCGAACTTCTCCTTCGCGAGGGGAGATAGGCAGCGCATGCGCACTTGTCATCGCTCCGCCGGGACCTAAGACTGCGCACCGTTCAATCGGGGAGAGAATCCGATGCGTTTCCTGCTTGCCGCTGCCGCGCCGATTGCGGCGCTTGCCATGTCCGCACCCGCGCTTGCGCAGGAGGCTACCGAAGACCCCGCCGGGGAGGCGGCGCTCGCGGCCGCCATCGCCAATCCGAACCGCGACGCCGACCGCGCACGCGACGAATTCCGCCATCCGGCCGAGACGATCGCCTTCTTCCAGGTCGCGCCCGACATGAAGGTCGGCGAATACGCGCCCGGCGGCGGATGGTACTCGCGCGTGCTCGGCAATTACCTCGGCGACGGGGGCAAGCTGGTCGGGCTCTACTTCACGCCCGAGTCGGGCCCCTTTGACGCACAGCGGCAGGCCGGCATCAGAGAGGGCGCAGCGGCATTCCCCGCCCAAGTGGCCGGGTGGACCGGCAAGCCCGCTGCGAACTTCGCGGGGCTCACGCTCGATGATGTGACCGATGCGCAGAAGGGCACGTTCGACCGGGTGCTCGTGATCCGCATGCTGCACAACATGATGCGCTGGGGCATCGCGGACAGCGAACTGACGGTGATGCGCGATCTGCTCAAGCCCGGCGGCATGCTGGGCATCGTCCAGCACCGCGCCAAGGCCGATGCGCCGGACGACTATGCCGACGGCAGCAAGGGCTATCTGCGGCAGGAGGACGTGGTCCGCTTCGTCGAGGCGCTCGGCTTCGAACTGGTCGCCGCGAGCGAGATCAACGCCAATCCGAACGACACCGCCGACCATCCCGAGGGCGTGTGGGAAATGCCGCCCACGCTCGCCACCAAGCGGGAGGAGCTCAAGGTTCTGGGCGAAAGCGACCGGATGACGCTGCTTTTCCGCAAGCGCTGATTCGCCGCAGTCGAATGGACTCCGGGGTCCCGCGCCGGTAATCGCGCGGGCATGAGCGAAATCACCGTTGCCGCCCTGCAGCTCGATCTCTCGTCGAACGACGAGCAGGAAAACATCGCCGCCGTCTCCGCGCTGGTCGAGGATGCCGCGCGGCAGGGCGCGCAGATCGTGCTGCCGCCCGAGCTCTTCTCCGGCCCCTACTTCTGCAAGGTCGAGGACGAGGGCCTGTTCGCTCTCGCGCGGCCGGTCGCCGAGCATCCCTCGGTCGCCACGATGCAGGCGCTGGCGAAGAAGCTCGGCGTCGCGATCCCGACCAGCTTCTTCGAGCGCGACGGTCACCACTACTACAACACGCTCGCGATGATCGGCGCCGACGGGGAGATCCTGGGCACCTATCGCAAGAGCCACATCCCCGACGGACCGGGTTACGAGGAGAAGTACTACTTCCGCCCCGGGAACGACGGGTTCAAGGTGTGGGACTTGTTCGGCACGCGCATCGGCGTCGGGATCTGCTGGGACCAGTGGTATCCCGAAAGCGCGCGCGTTATGGCGCTGATGGGCGCGGAGCTGCTGTTCTATCCCACGGCGATCGGGTCCGAGCCTTACGACGCCGATCTCGACACGAGCCGCATGTGGCGCCGTGCGATGCTCGGCCACGCGGTGTCGAACTGCATGCCGGTGATCGCGGCCAACCGCATCGGCACGGAGGACGGGCAGCGGTTCTACGGCCACAGCTTCGTGACCGACGAGTGGGGCGATTTCCTGTGCGAATATGGCGCGGACGAGAGCGGTGCCCTGGTGGCGAAGATCGACCTCGCGCGCGCCGCGAAGCACCGCGCCGGCATGGGCTTCTTCCGCGACCGCCGCCCGCATCTCTACCGCCGCATCTGCGAGGATATCTGAGCGCGCATTGCTATCTGGTGGCGCTCGGCTCGAACGTCCGCCATCCGCGATACGGGCCGCCGCGCGGGGTGATCGCCGCGGCGCTCGGCGAGCTGGAAGCGGCAGGCGCCGGGATCGTCGCGCGCTCCGCCGTCTTCGACACGGCGCCGCTCGGCCCTTCGAACCGGCGTTACGCCAATGCCGCGGCGGTGATCGAGAGCGCGCTGTCGCCCGAGGAGATGCTCTCCGCCCTGCAGCGAATCGAGCGCGCCTTCGGCCGCCGCCGCCGCGGCCGGCGCTGGCGCGCCCGCGTGCTCGACCTCGACCTGGTGCTGTGGAGCGGCGGTACCCACCGCAGCGAGCGGCTGACGATCCCCCACCCCGAATTCCGCCGCCGGACGTTCGTCCTCACGCCGGCCGCCGCCATCGCGTCCCGCTGGCGCGATCCGGCCACCGGCCTGACGCCCCGCCATCTGCATGCCCGCTTGACCCGCCCGCGCCCCCTCCCTAGGTGAACCCCCCTCGGCGCCGAAGCGCACGTGGGCCCTTAGCTCAGTCGGTAGAGCAACTGACTTTTAATCAGTAGGTCGCTGGTTCGAACCCAGCAGGGCTCACCACCTTTCCTCAGTAACTTGTCCGCCATCGAAGGTCGGTCTCCGGTCAAGAACGGAGAAGGACTCGCCGTGGGTCATCGTTTGGAGATGACCGGGCATCCTCCGCTGCACCGGACGCAGCCCCTCAGGGCACCGACGCTGAAGGCAACGCGGAAGTGTGGCTTGAGCTCTTTCGCCTAATTGATATATTCTTATATCAAATTATGACCTAACGCGTTAGATCGCGGGGCTTGTGTGCAAAGCCCTACATCGGGGGCGAGCTGCGCAGCCAAGATCATACTTAGATGGAAGTCACAGTTGCCTAAGACCTTGTTCGAGAAGATTTGGAATCGCCATGCGATCGATGGCGACGACCAAGCGTCGTTGCTGCTGATCGATCGCATCCTGCTGCACGAGCGCACCGGGGGCGTCGCCCTCAAGAGCCTGGCAGAAACGGGGCGCGAGATCGCCACGCCGTCGCATGTCTTCGTCACGATGGACCATGTCGTGGATACGTTGCCGGGCCGCACCGACGATACGCTGATGCCGACGGGCCGCGATTTCATCACGACCACGCGCCGAGAGGCACTCGCCGCTGGCCTGACGATTTTCGATATCGATGACCCACGCCAGGGCATCGTCCACGTCATCTCCCCGGAGCAGGGCATCGTTCTGCCCGGTCTGACGCTTGTGTGTCCCGACAGCCATACGTGCTCGCAAGGGGCTCTCGGCGCGCTCGCGTGGGGCATAGGCTCGACGGAGGCCGAGCACGCGCTCGCCACCGGAAGTTTGCGGGTGAATCGGCCGGCCACCATGCGGATAACGGTGCACGGGGCCTTGCGACAGGGCACCACCGCGAAGGATCTGGCGCTCCACATCATTCGCCGCCTCGGCAGCTCGGGCGCGAAAGGGTCGGCTGTCGAATTCGCGGGCAGCGCGGTCGACGATCTGGAGGTGGAAGGCAGAATGACCCTCTGCAACATGGCTGCCGAGTTGGCGGCGTTCACTGCCGTGATCGCGCCGGACCAGAAGACCATTGCGTTTCTGCAAGACCGCCCGTTCGCCCCCAAGGGCGAAGCGTGGGAGATGGCCATGCGCCACTGGCAGGACCTGAGGAGCGACCCCGACGCAGAGTTCGACACCGAATACGCATTCGACGCTTGCGAGGTGGTGCCGATGGTGACCTGGGGCACCAGCCCGGACCAGGCCGTGCCGCTCGTCGGCGCCGTTCCGGACGTGCTGGCGGCGACGGGCGACGAGGCGGAGGCGAGGACGCGGGACTACATGAATGTAATGCCCGGTGCCGCGGTTTCCGATCTATCGATCACGGCGGCGTTTATCGGATCTTGTACGAACAGCCGGCTGTCCGATCTGCGCCGTGCCGCCAGCGTCCTGAAGGGCCGGCGAATCGCGAGCCACGTCCGCGCCATCTGCGTGCCGGGGTCGGGGCAGGTCAAGGCGGCGGCGGAAAGCGAAGGTATCGACAAGCTATTCCGCGATGCCGGATTCGAATGGCGGGAGCCCGGCTGTTCCATGTGCTTCTTTGCCGGGGGAGAAAGCTTCGCCGCCGACGATCGGGTAATTTCGAGTACCAATCGTAACTTCGAACGACGGCAGGGGCCCGGAACGCGCACGCACCTGGCATCGCCGGAGACAGTTGCAGCCTCCGCCGTATTGGGCCGGATCGGGGGCGTTGCAGACCTTCCTCCGCTCCAGCGGGAGACCGACGCATGATCCGGTTTACCAAGGTCGAGAGCCTGATGGTCCCCCTTGTCTGCGACAATATCAATACGGACGCAATCATTCCCTCGAAAGAGATACGCACGGTTTCCAAGAACGGATTGGCGGATGGCCTCTTTGCGGGCTGGCGCTACCTCGATTCCGATCGCACGCCCGATCCATCTTTCGTGCTGAACCAGCGGCTCTATGCCGGAGCTGAAATCCTCGGTGGCGGCGAGAATTTCGGCTGCGGATCCAGCCGGGAACAGGCCGTCTGGGCACTGGCGGAATACGGCTTCAGAGTCATAATCGCGCCGTCGTTCAACTCGATCTTCCGCCGCAACTGCATAAGGAACGGCATCCTGCCGGTTCAACTGGACCCGGGACCGGTCATAGCGGTGCCAGGCCCTGTAACCGTCGATCTGGAGCAGCGCTCGGTCACCGCGTCGGACGGTCGGCAATGGTCATTCGCGATCGAGGAAGAGGCTGCGACGATGCTGACGCTCGGGCTCGACGAGATCGAGTTCACGCTCAAGTCTCGTGACAAGATCGATGCATTCCGCGACGCGGATCGGGCGGAACGCCCATGGGCCTATCTCTAGGCGAAGCCGAGGGTCGATCCGCGCAGATCCAGGCTGATGCGGTAACGGTCAGCGCGGTAGCTGGCGACGGTATGAAGGAGGGGTGCGTCCCCTTCTCCTGTGACCACGCGTTCGACCTGGAGGATGGCGGCACGCGGTTCGATGTCGAGCGTTGCCGCCAGCACGGGATCCGCTGAAAGCGCCGACACGGCTTGCCAGCCGCCTACGATCTGATGCCCCAGATCGCGGATCATCGACAGGATGGGCTGCGACTGGAGCGCCGCCCGGTCGATGCGCCCCCGCGCGACTGTCGCGGGAATGTGGCTGACGATCTGCCCCAGAGGCTCGCCGTCCAGCGTACGCAGCCTGACCGCCCGTACGACGGGCGCGCCCGGCGCCAGACGTAGGGCTTCGGCCGCGCCCGCGTCGGCCTCGACTTCGCCCACGGAGAGAACCCGCACGCGTGTGTCACGGCCGAAGGCGAGCAGGGCCTCGACGGTCTGTTCGAGATTGGCCTCGATCGGCTTCATCGCGGACTGATAAATCACCCGCGTGCCGGTACGGCGGCGGCGCTCGACGAATTCATGCTGCGCCAGTTCGTCCAGTGCGCGGCGGGCGGTGATGCGCGACACGCTGAACATCTCCGCCAACTGGTGTTCGGTCGGCAAGACGCTGCCGTGAGGGCGCTTTCCCGACAGGATTTCGTCTCGCAATGTCAGGAACAACTGATGGTAAAGGGGGATCGCGTCATCCCTTGCAAGACCGGTCTCCGTCATCGTCGCCCCTTCGACATTTTGGATTGAGATTATTGCAAATACAGGGCTCTATCTAAATCGGAGCGCGATGTGCAAACTTTTTACGAGATGATGGCCGCCGCCTCTCGTCCACGAAACCCGCCGTTCGTTCACCAGCGACCGTCTTCCCGAGGACGCTAGTCCAGGCCCATGCACAGGTACTTGATCTCCATGTAGTCATCCAGCCCGTGGCGGGATCCCTCCCTCCCGAGGCCGGATTGCTTCACCCCTCCGAACGGTGCAACTTCCGTGGAGATGAGGCCTGTGTTGATCCCTACGATGCCGGCTTCCAGCGCCTCCGCGACCCGCCAGACGCGGGAGAGGTCGCGGGCATAGAAGTAGCTTGCGAGACCGAACTCGGTGTCGTTGGCCTGGCGGATCGCGTCGCCCTCGTCGTGGAAGCGCACTATACCCGCCAGGGGGCCGAACGTTTCTTCCGACGCGATCTTCATGTCCGCTTTCACGTCGGCGATCACCGTTGGCGTGAAGAAGGTCCCGCCGAGCGGGCTCGGCTGCCCGCCCGCGACCAGGCGGCCGCCCTTCTCGAGCGCGTCGTCGATATGCTCCTGCACTTTGGCCACTGCGGCGGCATCGATGAGCGGACCGATTTCCGCGCCCGCTTCCATCCCGTTGGCCACCTTCAGCGCGGCGGTACGCGCCGCCAGCTTCTCCACGAACGCATCGTAGATTCCGTCCTGCACATAGAAGCGGTTGGTACAGACACAGGTCTGTCCTGCGTTGCGATATTTGGAAGCGATGGCGCCCTCGACGGCGGAATCGACATCTGCGTCGTCGAACACCAAGAAGGGCGCGTTCCCGCCCAGTTCCAGCGACAGTTTCTTGATCGTGTCGGCCGATTGCCGCATCAACTCGCGCCCTACTTCGGTCGATCCGGTGAAGCTGATCTTCCGCACGATCGGGCTGGCGGTCAGCGCCCCGCCAATCGCGCGGGCGCTGCCGGTCACGACATTGAACACCCCTTTGGGAATGCCTGCTTCCTCGGCCAGCGCCGCCAGTGCCAGGGCCGAGAACGGGGTTTGCGATGCTGGCTTCAGCACCATCGTGCATCCCGCCGCCAATGCGGGTCCGAGCTTGCGGGTGATCATCGCCGAGGGAAAATTCCAGGGTGTGATCGCCCCGACCACGCCGATCGGCTGCTTCAGGCAGAGGATGCGGCGGTCGCGCGCATGGCCGGGTATAACCTCGCCGTAGGCGCGCTTCGCCTCTTCGGCGAACCACTCGACGAACGAGGCGGCGTAGGCGATTTCGCCCTTCGCCTCCGCAAGCGGCTTGCCTTGCTCGCGGGTCAGCAGGGCACCGAGAGCATCCTGGTTGGCCATCATCAGGTCGAAGAAGCGACGCAGGATCGCCGAGCGCTCCTTCGCCGCCAGTGCCGCCCATCCGGGCAGGGCGGCCTCAGCAGCCGCGATCGCCCGCTCCGTCTCCGCGGCGCCCATTCTGGGCACGGTTCCGATCTCGTCCCCCGTGGCGGGATCGGTGACCGGAATCGTTTCGCCGTCGTCGGCATCGATCCAGGCGCCGTCGATATAGGCTTGCCGCTTCAGCAACGTTTCGAAGCTCATCGAGGATTCCTTGGGAGAGATCGGAGGCGGACCGTCGATAATCCCGCCTGCCACCTATTCGGCCGCCTCGGCGACGGCCTCCCACATCTTCTGGCGCGGTGCCGGCAGGCCGGTCTCCTTCTCACAGTTGGTGCGGAGGGTATCGATGCTGGGACCGAAGTCGAAGACTTGGACGGTGCCGCGCTCGTCGCGGATGGTTTTGCGGAGCGTGTCGGTGGCTGGGGTGTCGATGGAGCCGTCCGGGGTGATGACGACGCCGTAGGCGCGGGCGCCTTCTGGTGTGAGGAGGCCTTGCACGATCTCCTTCGCGACCAGTTCGGGGTCGCGCTCGAGCGGATCGCCCCAACCGCCGCCGCCCCAGGTGATGAAGTGGAGCA
>NZ_JAEVFE010000006.1 GCF_016803135.1 Altererythrobacter sp. C41 | reverse complement strand
GCCTCCGCTTCCTTCAGCACGCCGATGATCTGCTCTTCCGAAAACCTCTTACGCTTCATCTCGTCCGTCCTTCCATCAGGGCCGGACTCTAATCGAACGTGGAGGAAAATCAGGGGGTCAGGTCACCACTTCCCACTTTCGTTCAGCAGCGTGGAAGCGGTAGTGCGAAGCCCATGAGCGGTGATCTCGCCAGTTCCATAACCCATCCGCCGGAACGCCTGATTGATCGTATTCTCGCTCATCGGGCGACGTGAAGTGTGGAACGCCGGGAACATGAGGCCTTTGGGTCCGGTCAGAGAATGTAGCTCGGCAAAGTAGTCGAGCACCTGGCGTGAAAGAGGGATCGCGTGAGGCCGGCGCATTTTCATGCGTTCGGGCGGAATCGTCCAAACGGCCTTTTCGACATTCACCTCCGACCACTCCGCCCTTCGAAGTTCGCCTGGGCGGGTCATCACGTGTGGCGAAATCTGCATCGCGAGGCGCGTGATCGCATTGCCTGAATAAGCGTCGATCGACCGCAAGAGTTCTCCGAACGCTTCGGGTTCGATGATAGCGCTGTGATGGGTCACCTTTGGTGCGACCAATGCACCGCGCAGGATCGCAGTCGGATCGTTCTCGCCGCGACCGGTCGCCGCGGCATAGCGAAAAACGCGGCTTGCAAATGAACGGCAACGGCGCGCCGTTTCATGCTTCCCTCGCGCCTCGACGCGTTTCAGCGCAGCTAAAACATCGACTGGCGTCAGTTCAGCGATCGGGCGCCGCGAGATCGGGGCTAGTTGCTCAAGAAGCCAATTCGCCTTCGACGTTGTGGCCACCGCACGGCCGTCAGCGACCATCTTGTCGATGTACTCCTTGGCGATCTCGCCAAACGTATTGGCTGCGCTGAACTGAGCAGTGAGCTTCTCCCTCTGGCGCTCTGCCGACGGATCGACGCCGTCTCTGATCTGTTGCCGCGCTTCGTCCCGCTTCCGGCGAGCCTCGGCGAGACCGACTTCAGGATAAACGCCCAACGCAAGGCGCTTCTCCTTACCCGCGTGGCGATACTTCAAGCGCCAGAGCTTGGAGCCGCCCGGCCGGACTTCGATATACAAGCCGCGCTCATCAGCGCGTTTGTATGCACGGCTGCCTGGCTTGAGATTGCGAAGCTCAACATTGGTAAGTGGCATAATCCCTCATCCCGAATCGTTCTCCTTGGACCGGGAAGGCGCCCTGCCAAATCACCCACGGCACGTGGGGGCATCGCCAAAAGTGGGGGCATTGTGCCCCCACCGGTGCCCCCAATTCGGGTAGGATTGCCTGAGATCAGCTCAGACGCCTTCAGACCGGAACAAGCGAAAAATGGCAGAATTCCGCCGTTTTGTCGACCATTTTGGGATGTTGGGAGAAGAACAGATGGTGCCCAGAAGAGGACTCGAACCTCCACGCCCTTGCGAGCGCCGCCACCTGAAGACGGTGCGTCTACCAATTCCGCCATCTGGGCACACTGGCGATCCGGATCGTCGCGGTCCGGTTCGCGGGTAGGGGCGCGCCACTAGCGAAGGGGCGGGGGCCTTGTCAACGATTTCGAGGCGGTTGCGGGACGGGGCGCGTTGAGGCAAGGCGGGGCCAGATTCGCGAAACCGAAAAATGAACGGCACGAGGCAATGGCGGCACACGATCCCCTCAACGACAGGCTGAATGGCAAGCTGGTCGCGATGACCGGCGGCAGCGGCTTCTTCGGCCGGCATGTCGCGCAGGCACTGCTCGAGCGCGGGGCGCGACTGCGGATCGCGAGTCGCCGGCCGCAGAAGGCGTTTTCGCTCAAGCCGCTCGCCCAGCTGGGCCAGATCGAGTTCATGCCGTGCGACGTGCGCGATCCGGACAGCGCGGCCATGGCGGTGCGCGGGGCGGATGCCGTGGTGAACCTCGTCGCGTCGTTCGAAGGCGACCTCAAGAAGCTGATCTGCGGCGGCGCGCGCAATGTAGCCCGGGCCGCACGCGATGCCGGTGCGGGCGCCATGGTCCATATCAGCGCAATCGGTGCCGACGCCGGATCGCCTGCCGAATACGCGCAGGCGAAGGCGCTGAGCGAAGAAGAGGTTCTCGCCGCCTTCCCCGGCGCGACCATCCTGCGCCCATCGCTGCTGTTCGCGGAGGACGAAGGCTTCGTGCAGATGCTCGCCGGGCTGATCTCCACTCTGCCCGTGCTGCCGGTCTTCGCGCCGCAGGCGAAGCTGCAACTCCTGTTCGTGGACGACGCGGCCGATGCGGTTGCGGCAGCGCTGGCCGATCCGGGCAAGCACGGCGGCAAGACCTACGAGATCGCGGGACCCGAGGCGATCGGGATGATGGACCTGCACGAGCGGATCGCCGCGGCGCAGGGGCGCGAGCGGCACTTCATCGCCATGCCCGACGCCCTGTCCGCCCTGTTCGCCGCTCTGCCGGGCACGCCGATGAACGGCGACCAGTGGTGCCTGCTCAAGCAGGGCAATGTGCCTTCGGGCGGGCATCCGGGCCTCGACAAGCTGGGGGTGCAGCCGCGCCCGCTGGGTCTGTTCCTCGATCGGTGGATGGTCCGTTACCGCAAGCACGGTCGCTTTTCTGACCGCACGCGCGGCGCAGTCTAGGCTTCGCGCGGGGGCGGGACCTCTTCCTTCGCCAGCAGCGTCACAGGTTCGACCAGCAGGATCGATCCGTCGCTGCCGATGATGCGCACGCGCGCGCCAACGGCGACGTCGGGACCGCGTGCCAGCCATTCGCTGTCGCCGTGGCGGATGCGTCCGCTGCCCCCGTCGAACGCCTGGGTCACCACGGCGGTCTCCCCCACCAGACGTCCGCCGCGCTTGTTGAGCAGCGGATCGGCGCCGACGATCGGCTTGTCGCGCAGGAAGCGGCGGGCGGAGAAGGCGAAGATCAGCGCGAGGAAGACGAAGTCGATCACTTGCGCGGCGAGCCCGAGATCGAGCAGGTAGGTCAGCGCCCCGGTGACGATCGCCGCGGCGGCGAGCCAGATGAGATAGACCCCGGGCACCAGGAGCTCGAGCGCCGCGAGCGCGAGCCCGAGCGTGATCCAGATCCAGTGGGGATCGAAGCTGTCGAGCCCGTCCACGGGCTACCCCTGGCGCTCGCCGCTGCGCGGCACGCTCGCTCGCGGAACGCGTTCGCGCCGCTGGGGCAGCGGGGTCCCGGTGTCGAGGGGGGGTGTCGTGACCGTGCCGTCCGGCGGGCTCACCGCATCGCGCACGAGTTCACCGATCCCGCCGAGCGAACCGATGAGCTGCGTCGCTTCCACCGGGAACAGGATCGTCTTGGCATTGGGGCTAGTGGCGAACTTGCCGACCGCCTTGGTATATTCCTGCGCGATGAAGTAATTAATCGCGGCATTCCCGCTCTCGGAAATCGCGTCGGAAACCATCTGGGTCGCCCGCGCTTCCGCCTCGGCGGCACGCTCGCGCGCCTCTGCGTCGCGGAAAGCGGCTTCCTTCTTGCCTTCGGCGGACAGGATGGCGCTCTGCTTCTCGCCCTCGGCGCGCAGGATGCGGCTCGCCCGGTCGCCTTCGGCCTCGAGGATTTCGGCGCGCTTGACGCGTTCGGCCTTCATCTGCCGCGCCATCGCCTCGGAAATGTCGAGCGGCGGGCGGATGTCCTTGATCTCGACACGCGTGATCTTCACCCCCCCAGGGCGAGGTCGCATGGTCGACCACGCTGAGCAGCCGGGCGTTGATCTCGTCGCGCTTCGACAGCGTCTCGTCGAGGTCCATCGAGCCCATCACGGTGCGCAGGTTGGTGGTCGTGAGCGCCATGATCGCGGCGTAGAGATTGTGCACCTCGTACGCCGCCTTGCCGGCATCGAGCACCTGGAAGAACACCACCGCGTCGACCCCGACCATGGCGTTGTCCTTCGTGATGATCTCCTGTCCCGGGATGTCGAGCACCTGCTCCATCATGTTCACCTTCCGCCCCACGCGGTCGATGAACGGGACGATCAGGTGCAGGCCGGGCTCGGCCGCCAGAGTGAACTTGCCGAACCGCTCGATCGTGTAGACGAAGCCCTGCTTAACGACGCGCACCGCCATCAGCAGGAATATCACCGCCAGCACCAGCAGCATTATCAGGGCGATACCCATCGATGTCCTTCCCCTCGTTTGCGCTTATCGTATCAGCGGGCCGGACCGGGGCAAGCGAAACCGCAAGGCGCCGTGCCTCCTCCATGCGTTACTTTTCGGCAAGGATTGCGCTCTAGCGTGCCGGCAAAGGTATGAGCTCGGGGGCGCGCGTGATCGAGGTCGAGATCCAGAACGAAACGCACCAGACGCAGGAACGCCTGCGGTTCGCCTCGGTCCCGCGCATCGGCGAAGGTATCCGTCTGCGCGAGCCCGACGGGTGCTGGGCCTCCTACGACGTGCTCGACGTGTGGTATCAGAAGGCCGAGTTCGGCGACGTCTGGATGCCCTACCTCCACGTCTGCATGACGCCAGACGAGCAGCCCGCCGCAGCGCTCCAGCCTGCGCCCCCGTTCTTCGCCGAGCCGCGCTCGCCCGCTTGGGGCGAGGAGGAGGTGCCGCCATTCACGGGCTGATCAAACGCACTCCGCCGCCGGCGAACAAGGCAGGTGAGCCGACCGCACCTCGGCCGGACGCCGAAGCCGCGTCCGCGCAACGGATCGTGGAAGATGCCAAGGCCGCCTACGCCGCCCGGCCCGTCCAGGCACGCGTCCGCCACCGCTGCCTGGTGGTCGACGATTCGCGCATGATCCGCAAGGTGGCCCGCCGTATCGTCGAGGATCTCGGCTTCGAAGCGGCCGAGGCGGAAAACGGCGAGGAAGCGCTTGCCCGGTGCAAGGCGTCAATGCCCGATCTGATCCTGCTCGACTGGAACATGCCGGTGATGAGCGGGATAGAATTCGTCACCCGCCTGCGCGCGCTCCCCGCCGACCACGCGCCGCGCGTGGTGTTCTGCACGTCGAACTCGGATACGGTCGACATTCATCAGGGGATCGAGGCCGGGGCCGACGAATATGTGATCAAGCCTTTCGACGAGGCGGCCCTGCGGGGGAAGCTGCGCAATATCGGGATGGCCTAAGCGGAGCGGCGGCGACCGCATCGTTCCGCCGCCCCCTCACCGGTCCCCACCAAATCATCGAAGGGCCCGGGACGTCAGCCTAAGGCTTGCCGGTAAAGCTCCAGCAGGTTCGTCCACGCACGTTCGGCTTCCGCTTCGACATAGGCGGGGGCATCGGGCACGGTCCAGCCGTGATCGCCGGCATAGACCTCGATCTCGGCCGGGCGGCCCGCCGCCTCGGCGGCTTTGCGCAGGACGTCCTTGGTCTCGGGCGCCTCGGCATCGTCGTCCTGCGCGATCGCGATCAGGTAGCTGGCCTCGGTCCGGTCGAACAAGTTGTGCGGGCTCATCGGATTGTCGCCGCGCACCAGGCCGCCGCCGTGGAAGCTGGCCGCCGCGCGCACCCGCGCGGCCACCGCCGCGGCGGTCCATACGGTGAAAGGCCCGCCCATGCAGTAGCCCTGCGTGCCCACGCCGCGTGCGCTGTCGACCGTTTCCTGCTCGTCGAACCAGGCGACCGCGGCCGTCGCATCGCGCATGATCGCCGCGGCATCGAGCTTCTCGCGCCAGGGGCCGACCTTCTTGAAGCCGCCGTTGGCAGCGAAGTCGGCGAAGTCCTCGAACTGCTGGCCGGCGGCGTCGCGGTAGTAGGGATTGGCGACGAGCACCGCATAGCCCTGCCCTGCCAGGCGGCGGGCCATGTTGCGCTTCGCCTCGCGAATACCGCCGATATCGGGCCAGAACAGGACAGCCGGCGCCGAACCGGAAACCGGGTGGACGAAAAAGCCGTCCATCGTCCCGTCGGCGGTCTCGAAGCTGACGCTCTCTTCCGCGAGCTTCGGCAGGGCCACCCCCTGCGAGTTCGACTCCGCCGGCGTGCACGCAGCCAGCGCGGCCATGCCGCCAAGTGCGCCGAATTGCCGGCGGCTCAGCCCCTCGCGCGCCCAGCGGGCAAGTTTCTCCTCATCGCACATGATCGCGTCTCCCAATCGCCTGTCTCCATGGTGCGCGCGGAGCGCGGGACATGCAAGCTGAACGCGATTGGGTGCCGGCGTGACGCGTGGTAGGTTGCCGACAAGGACTGATTCTCACCGGGAGAGACCTTCATGAACGAACAGACGACGATCAGCCGCGAACAGCTCGAGTATTCGCAGGCCGCCAAGGATTTCCTCGCGCGCAAGCCGCAGCTCTTCATCGGCGGCGAATGGGTGGACAGCACCCACGGCAAGGCGCTCATGGTGGAGGACCCCTCGTGCGGCCGTGCCGTGGCGCAGATCGTCGATGCCTCGGACGCCGATGTCGACCGTGCCGTTTCCGCGGCGCGCATCGCGTTCGACGACGGGCGCTGGTCCGACCTGCCGCCGATGAAGCGCGAGGCGGCGATCCATCAGCTCGCCAACCTGATCCAGCGCGACGCCGACCTGCTTTCCGAGCTGGAGGCGATCGACAACGGCAAGCCCAAGACGATGGCGCGTGCGGTCGACGTCAACGGCGCGATCTCGATGCTGCACTATCACGCCGGCTGGGCGAGCAAGCTGGGCGGCGAGATGATCGAGCCCGCCAACGCGCCGCGCGGGGTGTTCCACAGCTACACCCGGCGCGAGCCGGTCGGCGTGGCGGCGCAGATCGTGCCGTGGAACTTCCCGCTGCTAATGGCGGTGCAGAAGATCGCACCCGCGCTCGCGGCCGGCTGCACGCTGGTGCTCAAACCCGCGGAGCAGACGAGCCTCACCGCGCTCAAGCTGGCCGATCTGGTGGCCGAGGCGGGGTTCCCGGCAGGAACGGTCAACATCGTCACCGGTCTCGGCGAGACGGCGGGCGACCGGCTGGTGCGCCATCCAGATGTCGACAAGGTCGCCTTCACCGGCTCGACCGAAGTGGGCAAGATCATCAACCGCACCGCGACCGACAGCCTCAAGCGCGTCACGCTCGAGCTCGGCGGCAAGAGCCCGGTGATCGTGCTGCCCGACATGGACCCGGCGGTCGCCGCGGGCGGCGCGGCCAATGCGATCTTCTTCAACTCCGGCCAGGTCTGCGTCGCCGGCAGCCGGCTCTACGCCCACCGCGACGTGTTCGACCGGCTGATCGAGGGTATCGCCGAGACTGCCCCGGCTTGGGCCCCGCGCCCGAGCCTCGACCCGCAGGCGCGCATGGGCCCGCTGGTCAGCCACGAGCAGTTCGAGCGCGTCATGGGCTATATCGAGGCGGGCAAGAAGGACGGCGCGAGCGTCGCCATGGGCGGCGATGCGGCGCCTTCGAACGGCGGCTACTACGTCAACCCGACCGTGCTGGTCGACGTGAACCCGAGCATGAGCGTGGTGCAGGAGGAGATCTTCGGCCCCGTCGTCGTCGCGCAGCGGTTCGACGATCTCGACGATGTCGCGAAGCAGGCCAACGATACGCTCTACGGCCTCGGCGCCGGGATCTGGACGCGCGATGTCGGCGCGTTCCACAAGCTCGCCGCGAAGATCAAGTCGGGCACCGTCTGGGGCAATTGCCACTCGATGCTCGACAGCGCCCTGCCCTTCGGCGGCTACAAGCAGTCGGGCATCGGCCGTGAGCTCGGCAGCGAGGGCGTGAAGGCCTATACCGAGCTCAAGACGGTGATGCTACAGCTTTGAGACCGGGCTCCGTCATCCCCGCACCCGCTGGAATGACGGACGGTCGGGCTGATCGGATCCTGAGCCTATCCTTTGAACACCACCGTCCGCGCGCCGTTGAGCAAGACGCGGTCCTCGAGGTGCAACCGCACCCCCTCGGCCAGCACGCGGCTTTCGATGTCGCGGCCCTTGCGGACGAGCTCGTCCGGGCTGTCGGCGTGGGTGATCGGCTCGACGTCCTGATGGATGATCGGGCCTTCGTCGAGATCGGCGGTGACGTAGTGGGCGGTGGCGCCGATCATCTTCACGCCGCGCGCATGGGCCTGGTGATAGGGCCGCGCGCCCTTGAACCCCGGCAGGAATGAGTGGTGGATATTGATGCAGCGCCCCGCGAAATGCGCGGCCTGCTCGTCCGAAAGGATCTGCATGTAGCGCGCGAGGACGATGAGTTCGGCCTGCGTCTCCTCCGCGATCGCGCGGACCTGCGCTTCCTGCGCCGCCTTGGTCTCGGCGGTCACCGGCAGATGGTGGAACGGGATTTCGCCGATATGCGTGTGGCTGATCGCCTCGCGCGGGTGGTTGGAGACGATCGCCACCGGGTCCATCGGCAGCTCCCCGATGCGCCAGCGGTAGAGCAGGTCGGCGAGGCAGTGATCGAACTTGCTGACCATCAGCAGCACGCGGCGCGGCCGGTCGCGGCGGGCGAGCTTCCACTGCATCCCGAACGCGTCGGCGAGCGGGATGAAATCGGTGCGCAGCTCCTCGCGTCCGGTCGCGCCCGGATCGAAGGCGACGCGCATGAAGAAGGCGCCGCCTTCCTGATCGTTGAACTGCTGCGCTTCGAGGATATTGCCGCCGCGCTCGAACAGGAAGCTCGTCACCTGCGCGGTGATGCCGGGCCGGTCGGCGCAGCCGAGCGTGAGGATGAGCGGTTCGACCATGTCAGCGCCGGGTAAGCGCGTCCTCGCATTCCGCCATCAGCGTGGCGACGATCTGCGCGACCGGCTCTTCCTCTTTCACCATGCCTACCGACTGGCCCGCCATCAGGCTCCCGCCCTCGACATCGCCGTCGATCACCGCGCGGCGCAGGGCGCCGGCCCAGTAGTGCTCGATCTGAAGCTGCGCTTCGCCCATCACCACTTCCTCGCGGTCGAGCATGCCGGCGACTTCGATCTGCTTGGCGGTGAACGCCTCGGTGCCCTTGTTCTTGAGCGCGCGCACCGGGATCACCGGGAGGCGCGGGTCGACCTGGACGCTGGCGACCGCATCGCGCGCGCTGGCGCGGAAGAACGCCTTCTTGAACTCGGGATGCGCGATGCTCTCGGTCGCGCAGGCGAAGCGCGTGCCGAGCTGGACGCCCGCCGCGCCCATTTCGAGGTAGCCGGCGATCGCCTGCCCCTTGCCGATCCCGCCGGCGACGAAGACCAGGTGCTCCCCGGCCAGCTCGGGCAGGATCTCCTGCGCCAGCACGCTGGTCGAGACCGGGCCGATATGGCCGCCGGCCTCCATTCCCTCGATCACCAGCGCATCGGCGCCCGAGCGGAGCAGCTTCTTCGCCAGCGCCAGCGTCGGCGCGAAGCAGATCACCTTGGCCGGGTTCGCTCCGCCCTTGATCGCCTCGACGCTACCCTTGGGCGGAATGCCGCCGGCGAGCACGACATGGCCGACGCCGTGCTTGCCGCAAACCTCGATCAGATCGAAGAGCTGCGGGTGCATGGTGATGAGATTCACCCCGAAGGGCCGATCAGTCATCGCCTTGGTCGCCGCGATCTCGGCATCGAGCAACTCGGGCGTCATCGCGCCGCAGGCGATCACGCCGAAGCCGCCCGCGTTGCTGATGGCTGAGACGAGATTGCGCTCGGAAACCCAGCTCATCGCGCCGCACAGGATCGCGGTTTCGCAGCCGAGGAAGTCGGTGCCGCGCTGCATCAGGCGGCGTGTCTTGGGATAGTCCATCGCGGGCGCGCTTAGGCGCACGGCCCCGAGGCGGCAAGAGGGCTCGGCGCGACGGGCGGCGCAGCGGGCGGGAACCCAAGCGCCGCGGACCCGTCGTTCCGACAGGAGAAAGCACGGCCAGATGATCGCTTTCGTCGATGAGGCTGACAGGACTTAATTGCTTTGTCCGATTGTCGTGCGGGCGTAGCCTTCGCCTGCAACGACTCACACGATCGGGACTTCCGGGCAACGAACGGGGCCGGTCGAAAATCAGGAGGATGCCAAAATGGACGCAGCAACTGGTTCGATGTCGGGGGGCGGCTGCCCTTTCAACGGCGACGGCGGGGTCCGGGCCTTGCTCGGGCGCACCAACAAGGACTGGTGGCCCGATGCGCTGCCGCTGGAGATTCTGCTCGTCAACGGCTCACCCGACCCGCTGGGCGAGGATTTCGATTATGCCGAGGCGTTCAACGCGATCGACTATCAGGCGCTGAAGCAAGACCTCACGGCGCTGATGACCGATTCCAAACCCTGGTGGCCGGCGGACTATGGCCACTACGGTCCGTTCTTCATCCGCATGGCCTGGCACGCGGCCGGCACCTATCGCACCGGGGACGGGCGCGGCGGCGCGAGTAGCGGGCAGCAGCGTTTCGCGCCGCTCAACTCCTGGCCCGACAACGGCAACCTCGACAAGGCCCGCCGCCTGCTGTGGCCGGTGAAGCAGAAGTACGGCCGGAACCTGAGCTGGGCCGACCTGTTCATCCTCGCCGGCAATGTCGCGATCGAATCGATGGGCGGCCCGACCCTCGGCTTCGGCGGCGGCCGCAGGGACGTGTTCGAGGCCGAACGCGACATCTACTGGGGCGGCGAGGACCTGTGGGTCAACGAAGGTGTGCCGACGCGTATCCGGCCCGAGGAAGAAGTCGATCTCGAAAGCCCGCTGGCGGCAATCCAGATGGGGCTGATCTACGTCAATCCCGAAGGCCCGGGCGGCGATCCCGATCCGCTCGGCTCCGCGCGCGACATCAAGGTCACGTTCGAGCGCATGGCGATGAATCACGAGGAGACCGTCGCGCTCACGGCCGGCGGACACACGTTCGGCAAGTGCCACGGCGCGGGCGATCCGAGCCTGCTCGACGTTGCGCCCGAGGCGGCCGACATCGCGCTCCAGGGCCTGGGCTGGGCGTCGAGCTACGAAAGCGGCTTCGGCCCGCACGCGATCACCTCGGGTCTGGAGGGGTCATGGACCAACACCCCGACCGAGTGGACGAAGAACTATTTTCGCCTGCTGCTCGACTACGAATACGAGCTGGTGACCTCGCCTGCCGGGGCCAAGCAGTGGCAGCCGATCGACCAGAAGGAAGAGGACATGGCGCCTGACGCGCACGATCCTTCCCGCAAGGTCCCGACGATGATGACCACCGCGGACATGGCGCTCAAGATGGACCCGGAATTCCGCAAGATCAGCGAGAAGTTCCGCGACGATCACGAGGCATTCCAGGATGCCTGGGCCCGCGCCTGGTTCAAGCTGACCCACCGCGACATGGGTCCAAAGTGCCGCTACCTTGGCCCCGAGGTTCCGAACGAAGACATGATCTGGCAGGACCCGATCCCGGCCGGCACGATGCCCTCGCAGGGCGATGTCGCGGCGTTCAAGGCCAAGATCCTCGACGCCGGGTTCTCCATCGGAGAACTTGTCCGGGCGGCGTGGTATTCGGCGTCCACCTTCCGCAAGAGCGATCACCGGGGCGGCGCCAACGGCGCGCGCATCTGCCTCGAACCACAGAAGGGCTGGGCCGCCAACGAACCGGCGCTGCTCGATCGCGTTCTGGCCAAGATCGACGAGCTGCGCGGCGGCCTCTCGATGGCGGACGCGATCGTCCTAGCCGGCACGGCGGCGGTCGAAAAGGCGGCAGGCGATGCCGGGTTCGACGTCGAGGTGCCGTTCACCGGCGGCCGCGGCGATGCGACGCAGGAATGGACCGACGTCGAGAGCTTCGCCCCGCTCGAACCCTTCGCCGATGCGTTCCGCAACTACCTGCGGACCAAGAGCAACGTGCGGACCGAGGAGCTGATGCTCGATCGCGCCTCGCTGCTCGGTCTCTCGACGCCCGAGATGACCGTGTTGCTCGGCGGGCTGCGCGTGCTCGGGGCCAACTTCGAGGATCGCCCGCACGGCGTGTTCACGGACCGCAAGGGCCAGCTCACCAACGACTTCTTCGTCAACCTGCTCGACATGGACACCGTCTGGGAAGTGGTCGACGCGACCGGGGATGAGGAGTTCATCGGCTACGACCGCGGCGGGCGGCAGGAGAAGTGGAAGGCGACCCGCGCCGACCTGATCTTCGGCTCCAATTCGCAGCTTCGCGCCACGGCCGAAGTCTACGCCGAGCGCGGGCACGAGGAAAAGTTCGTGCGCGACTTCGTGAAGGCCTGGACCAAGGTGATGAACGCCGACCGCTGCGATCTCACCTATGCGAAGTATCACCAAAAGGCGGCCTGACCCCTTGAGGCCTGCCTTCGGAGAGCCCCCGGCAGCAATGCCGGGGGCTCTTTCGCATGCGGCGAGATCGCGTTTAGCACGCTGAAAAGGGGCTGGACTTTCGCGGGGTCGAGGCGGACAGAACGCGCCAGTATCGTTCTACAGGGGAGACTGTCCGTGACCCGCCGTACCATCCTGCTCGCCGCCGCTTCGCTCGGCGCCCTGTCCCTTTCCGCCACTCAGGCGAGTGCCGACGAAGGCATGTGGACCTTCGACGGGTTCCCAGCCGAACAGGTCCGCGAAACCTACGGCTGGGCGCCCGATCAGGCCTGGCTCGACAAGGTCCGCAATTCCGCCGTGCGGTTGACCGGCGGCTGCTCGGCCAGCTTCGTTTCGCCCGAAGGCCTGATCCTGACCAACCATCATTGCGTGGCAAGCTGCCTCTACGACAATTCGACCGACGCGATGGACTATCTCGATGCGGGATTCACCGCCTCGCGCCGCGAGGACGAACTGCCCTGCCCCGGCCAGCAGGCCGAAGTCGTGACCGCGATCACCGACGTGACCGCGCAAGTGATGGATGCGATCGGCGAGTCGACCGGAGAGGCGCTGACCAAGGCGCGCGACGCGAAGATCGCCGAACTCGAATCCGCCGGCTGCACGGATCAGGAGACCACGCGCTGCCAGGTCGTGACGCTGTTCGGCGGCGGACAGTACAAGCTCTACACCTACCGCAAGTATTCGGACGTGCGCCTCGCCTGGGCGCCCGAGGACCGCGCGGCAACGTTCGGCGGCGATCCGGACAACTTCAACTTCCCGCGCTACTCGCTCGATGCCTCGTTCCTGCGCGCCTACGAGAATGGCGAGCCGGTCGAGACGCCCAGCCATCTCGACTGGAACCCCCGCGCACCGGAGGAAGGCGAGATCACCTTCGTCGTCGGCAACCCCGGCTCGACGAGCCGCCTGTTCACGCAGAGCCAGCTCGCGTTCGAGCGGGAAGTGCGCCTGCCGGTCACCGTCGCGACGATGAGCGAACTGCGCGGCCGTGTGATCCGCGCGATGGACGAAAGCCCCGATCATGCGCGCGAAGGGCTCGATCTGCTGTTCGGGCTGGAAAACAGCCTCAAGGTCTACATCGGGCGGATGAAGGCGCTCAACGATCCGGCGTTCACCGGCAAGCTCGCCGCGGCGGAACAGGAACTCAAGGCGAAGAGCGCGGGCAATGCCGAGATCGGCGACCCCTGGGGCACGGTCGATCAGGCAATGGACGCCTACCGCGCGCTCTATTTCCCGCTGCGCTTCACCCAGCCTTCGGGCGACCTCTATGGCTATGCGCAGACGCTGGTTTTCGCCGCGCAGGAACGCGCCAAGCCCAATGCCGAGCGCCTGCCCGGCTATACCGACAGCGCGCTGCCGCTGACGCAAAAGCGCCTGCTTGACGAGCGGCCGGTCTATCCCTGGGTCGACGAGCTGATGATGGAATGGAGCCTGTCGAAGGCGCGCGAATATCTCGGCGTGGACGATCCGGATTCGAAGCTGCTGCTGGGCAAGGAAAGCCCCGAGCAGCTTGCCGAGCGGCTGGTGAGCGGCACGCGGCTGGCCGACCCCGCCTATCGCCAGCAGCTCTGGGAAGGCGGGCTCGCTGCGATCGAGGCGTCGGACGACCCGATGATCCAGTACGCGCTCAAGCTCGCGCCGCGCCAGCGTGAGCTCAAGGCGCTGTCCGACGCGCAGTATTCGGGCCCGCTCGCCGCGGCCGGTGCCAGGCTCGCCGATGCGCGCTTCGCCGCCTATGGCGATGCGCTCTATCCCGACGCAACCTTCACGCTGCGCATCAGCTACGGCCAGGTGAAGGGCTGGACCGAGCGCGGAAACGAAGTGCCGATCCGCACCACCATGGGCGGCACGTTCGAGCGCGCGACCGGCAACCCGCCCTTCGACCTCGCGCCGGCCTTCGCGGCGAACGAAGCGAAGATCGACAAGAATACGACCTACGACTTCGTGACCACGAACGACATCATCGGCGGCAATTCGGGCAGTCCGGTGATCGACAAGGCGGGCACGGTGATCGGAACCGCATTCGACGGGAACATCCACTCCCTGGGCGGCAATTACGGCTACGACGGCACCCTCAACCGGACGGTAGCGGTCTCCACCGCGGCCGTGCAGGAAGCGCTCGAGACGATCTATCCCGCGCCCGCGCTGGTGAAGGAACTCGCCGGAGAGTGATTGCGAGAAGGCGGGGCCGCAGCGCCCCGCCCGCTCAGCCGTAGGTGATCCGCACTTTGCCCGCCGCCTCGGCTGCAACGCGGCGCGCGGCATCGGTGTCGCCGGCGCTCGCCAGGGCGACGCCCATGCGGCGATAGGGACGCGAAGTGGGCTTGGCGAAGATCCGCAGGTCGACGGTGCCGCCCGGCACCGCCAGCGCCTCCGCCAGTCCGTCGTAGCCGAGCGCCTCGCTGTCGCGATCGGCCAGGATCACCGCGCTTGCCGAGGGCCGTGCGCGGATCGGCGCCGGGATCGGCAACCCCATGATCGCGCGGGCGTGGAGATCGAACTCGCTGAGGTTCTGGCTCGCCAGCGTGACCATGCCGGTGTCATGCGGGCGCGGGCTGAGCTCGGAGAAGATCACGTCCTCCCCGCGGACGAAGAACTCGACCCCGAAAATGCCGTAGCCACCGAGATCATCGACCACTTTCGCGGCCATGTCCTGCGCGGCCGCCAGCGCGGCGTCGGACATCGCGATCGGCTGCCAGCTTTCCATGTAGTCGCCGCGTTCCTGCCGGTGGCCGATCGGCGGGCAGAACAGCACACCGTCCCTCGTCCGTACGGTCAGCAGCGTGATCTCGTAGTCGAAATCGACGAACTCCTCGACGATCACCCGGCGCCGGTCACCGCGCATACTGGCGACGGCATACTCCCAGGCGGCCTGGAGTCCGGCCGCATCCTCGACCTTGCTCTGGCCTTTGCCGGACGAGGACATGACCGGCTTGATCACGCAGGGAAAGCCGGCATGCGCCGCGCCCGCGTGCACCTCCTCGAGCGATTCGGCATAGCGGTAGCGGGACGTCGCGAGCCCGAGTTCCTCCGCCGCGACATCGCGGATGCGGTCGCGGTTCATGGTGAGCTGGGTCGCGCGGGCGGAGGGGACCACATGGAATCCCTCGGCCTCCAGTTCGATCAGCGTCTCCGTGCGGATCGCCTCGATCTCGGGCACGACATAGTCCGGCCGATGCTTCTCGACCGCCGCGCGCAGCGCCGCGCCATCGAGCATCGAGAAGACCTCGCGCGCGTCGGCAAGCTGCATCGCGGGCGCGTGGTCGTAGGCGTCGCAGGCGACGACATAAGCGCCGAGCCGCTTGGCCGAGATCGTGAACTCGCGCCCGAGCTCGCCCGATCCAAGGAGGAGAATCTTCGCAGTGAAAGCCATGCGCAGCTCTTAGCGGCAATGCGCCGGCGCAGCCAAGACCAACGGTGTCAGGCGCGCAGGCGGCCGCGGTCGGGCAGGTCCTCGTCGGTTTCGATCCGGCCCCGGCCGCGTCCCTTGGCAGCCAGCAGGGCAAGCTCCGCACGCCGCAACGTGTCGTCGGCGGATACGCGCAGTGCGGCCAGTCCGACGCTGGCCGAGAGGCGCGGTTCGTCCGAGAGGCTCGGCGGCGATGCCTCCGTGAGCGCCGCGAGCACCGCTGCGGTGACGCGGTGCCCCGCGGCCAAGTCGTGATCGGGCAGGAGAACGCCGAAGCTCTCGCCGCCGATCCGCGCCACGATATGCTCGTGCCGCAGCGTCCCGCGCAGGAAATCCGCGAAGGCGACCAGTACGCGGTCGCCCGCGCTCGCGCCGTGGCGCAGGTTGATCGCGCGGAAATGGTCGATGTCGAACAGCGCCAGCGTGCCGCCCTGCCCCCGGCGAACGATGTGGCGCAGCATCACCTGGAAGGCGCGGCGATTGGCGAGCCCGGTGAGGGGGTCGGTCAAGGTGGCGGCAAACAGTCGTTCCTCGAGCGCGCGCCGCTCCTCGATCGAACGCATGATGCCGATCGCGCCATAGGCCTGCCCATCGCCGCCGAGCAGCGGACGGAGCTGGAGAGTGAACCAGTTCGTTCTGCCGTCTGCCATGCGCGCAGCGAATTCGAACCAGCCGGTCGCCGAGCCGCCGCGCATGATCACCTCGAGGAAAGCGCGCAGCTTCTCGGCCTGACCCGGCTCGGCAAGGTCAGCGAGGTGCGGCGTGATCAGCATATCCGGGATGGCGAAACCGAGCTGCCCGATCGCCGCGGAGGCGTGAACGACGAAACCTTCGCGATCGACCTTCACGACGATGTCGCGGCCGCCCTCCGCCACCAAGTCGTACAACGCCGCCCCTTCATGAAGGGTGAAGTCTTCTACCATGCGATAACGCCCCGACCTTTGCCCCGTTTGCGTCAATCCACAAATGATGAAGAACAAACGGGAAAGAATTCCCGCATGAATTGCGCCCCATCATTTCTGTTATATAAGTTGTATAACGGAATTAACCTGCGAATCGACTTAGGCTGATATTAACCAAGCCGATGAATTTACGGGAGCCATTTCGCGTATCGCGACGAAGTTTTGCAAAGTCGATCTTACAGCTCGATCATGATCCTGATCTTGGCTGGTTCGGTGCCGAAGGCGCGGGCGATGACCTCACGGCTGCGTGCAAGCACTTCGCGGGCTTCGGTGTTGTCATGCACGTCGGCCAGTTCGTCCTCGGATACACCCAGCACTTCGGCGATCGCGGCGATCCGGCTCTCGATGGGCCGGGCCTTGCCCTTCTCCCAGGCCCAGACGGTGGGCTTGCTCACCTCGAGCCGTTCGCCGAGCTGCGCGAGCGTGAGCCCGCGTTCCTTGCGCAGGCGCTGCAGACGGCTGCCGAAGGATTCGGGCGCCGAGGTGCGCACGCGCTCCAGTTTCAGGCCCGCGTCGCTGCGCAGTTCTGCTGCGGCCAGCGTGCCGGGAGAGATCGGGTCGTCGAAGCGGCAGCCGTAGAGCGCGCCGCTCGCCCAGACCACGCGGGCGGGAGTCACTCCGGCGTGCGGAAAATCGATGTCGATCGCCTCGCCTACTGAAAGTTCTGCCGCGCATTCGAGCAGCAGGCCGGTGGACGAGGCGTTGTGCACCAGGACCGGCAGAATGTCGCCCGATTCGCGCCCTCCGACCGTTTCGAAGCGCAAGGTCCGGCGCGGCGCGCCACGCCGCTCCTCCGGCCGACTGCGCTCCAGATGTGCTTCGATAACCATGTGTGCCGCTCCTTTCGTGAAAAGGAGTCGGCGCTGCCGGTTAAGGAATCGTTAGCCCGGCGGTCTGCCGCACCTAACCGGCCTCGTCAGGCAGCCTCGTCGTTCGCGTCGAGACCGTAGGCGGTGTGCAACACGCGCACCGCAAGCTCGGTCTCGTCCTCATCGATCATGACCGAGACCTTGATCTCGCTGGTCGAGATCGCCTGGATGTTGATCCCGCGCTCGGCGAGCGACTTGAACATCGTCGCCGCGACGCCTGCGTGGCTCTTCATGCCGACGCCGACGACCGAGATCTTCGCCACCTTGCTGTCGGTGATGATGCGATTGAAGCCGATCTCGCCGCGCCGGTCCTCGAGCAGAGCCTGCGCGCGCGCGAGGTCGGTCTGCGGCACGGTGAAGGTCACGTCGGTCTCGCCCTTGTCGCGCCCGACGTTCTGGATGATCATGTCGACGTTGATGCTCGCCTGCGCGAGCGGTTCGAAGATGTGCGCCACCGCGCCCGGCTTGTCGGGCACGCGGGTCAGGATCACCTTGGCTTCGTTCTTGTCGTGCGCGATGCCGGTAACGAGCTGGCGTTCCATATCGCCCTTCTCCACTAGTTCGTTCATTTCCGCTTCCGACACGATCATCGTGCCGGGAAGATCGTCCGCCGGAACCGCGTCGTCGCCGACGAAACTGGAGAGCACCTGGACGCGCACCCCTTCCTTCATCGCGAGCCCGACCGAGCGGGTCTGCAGCACTTTGGCGCCGACGCTCGCGAGCTCCAGCATTTCCTCGTAGGTCACGGCCTTGAGCTTGCGCGCCTTGGCGACGATGCGCGGGTCGGTGGTATAGACCCCGTCGACATCGGTATAGATGTCGCACCGGTCCGCGCCGACCGCCGCCGCGACTGCGACCGCCGAGGTATCCGATCCGCCGCGCCCGAGGGTGGTCACCCGGCCGTCGGCGCCGATTCCCTGGAAGCCGGGAATGACCGCGATCTCGCCCGCCTGCATCGAGGCGATCAGTGCTTCGGAATCGATCGTCTCGATTCGCGCCCTGGCGTGCGCCTCGATCGTGCGCACCGGAAGCTGCCAGCCGAGCCAGCTCCGCGCCTTGGAGCCGAGCGACTGGAGCGTGAGCGCCAGCAGTCCGCTCGTCACCTGCTCGCCCGATGCCACGACCACGTCGTATTCGGCGGGATCGTAGAGCGCGTTCGCCTCGCGGCAGAAGTTGACCAGCCGATCGGTCTCTCCCGCCATGGCGGAAACGACGACGGCAACCTCATGCCCGGCGGCCTGTTGTTTGCGCACGATATTGGCCACGCGCCTGATGCGTTCGGTCCCGGCCATCGAAGTGCCGCCGAATTTCATCACGATACGCGCCAAGTTCCGTGCCTCCCCTGCATTGGTGCCCGTCAGGCGGGCGCTGGTGCCGGTCTGTGCGCGCTGTTAGGGAGGGCGCATGGGCGATGCAACAATATCGGGCGAAACCAATTCTACGGGGGGACAAACCATCCGCCCCGAGGAAGCGGCGCATTTCGGCAGTCTGGCGCGCGACTGGTGGGACCCAAAGGGCTCCTCCGCCATGCTGCACAAGCTCAACCCGGTACGACTCGCCTTCGTGCGCGCGGCGATCGACGCGCACTGGGGCACCGATCCCGAAAGTGTGCGGCCGCTCGCAGGCAGGAGCGCGCTCGACGTCGGCTGCGGCGCGGGCCTGCTGTGCGAGCCTCTCGCCCGGCTCGGCGCGGATGTTACCGGAGTGGACGCCGCGCCGGAGAACACCGCAGCGGCCGCGCAGCATGCCGAGGGCGCCGGGCTCGACATCCGCTACATGGCGGGCGAGATCGCCATGCTCGATATTGGCACGTTCGATCTCGTCACCAGCATGGAAGTGATCGAGCACGTCGCCGACAAGCATGCCTTCGTGATCGCCCTCGCCGAGCGCCTTGTCCCGGGCGGACTGCTGATCCTGTCGACCCCCAACCGCACGCCGCAGTCGCAGCTCCTCCTCGTGCGTGCCGCCGAAGCCTTCGGCACAATCCCGAAAGGCACGCACCACTGGGACGATTTCGTCACGCCAGAGGAACTGCGCGGTCTCCTGGCCGATGCCGGTCTTGCGATGGGCGAGCCGCGCGGGATCGGCTTCTCGCCGGGCAAAGGCCTGCACCTGTCGGCCGATCTGGCGCTCAACTACATCGTCACCGCCACGCGCACCTGATCCGCCGGCGAAGAGAAGGGGAAAACTCCTGCGGCGGGTTCACCGCCGCGGACGGGCTGGCTATCGAGCGCGCCAACCGATTCTCACATCATCCGGAGTTCAAGACATGGCCGAAGCCACCGACGACCGCCTGCGCCTGCTGATCGAGCGCATCGAACGCCTCGAGGAAGAGAAGAAGGGCATCGCCGACGATATCCGCGATGTCTACGCCGAGGCGAAGGCGGTCGGTTACGACGCCAAGATCATGCGCCAGATCGTCCGTCTGCGGAAGATGAAGCCCGACGACCGCGCGGAAATGGAAATGGTGCTCGACACCTACAAGGCGGCGCTCGGGCTGGGCTGATCCGCCATCGCGCCGGAGCGGGGAACGACGCCCCGCTCCCGTCGATTGCTTTCGTGAACACCCCATTCACGGAGCGAACGATGAGCGACCAAACCGAAACCGTCGACAAGGCCTTCGTCGAGGAAACGAACGAAGAACCGAAACTGCCCGGCCACGAAACCGCGATGGACGACAAGCCCGAGTGGGCGCCGCGCTATCGCGGGTCGGGCCGGCTCAAGGGCAAAGTGGCGATCGTCACCGGCGGCGACAGCGGCATCGGCCGCGCCACCGCGGTGCTGTTCGCGCGCGAAGGTGCCAAAGTCGCCATCGCCTACCTCGAGGAAGACGACGACGCGCGCATCACCATCGAGGCGATCGAGCGCGAGGGCAGCGAGGGGCTGTTCCACCGCGGCGACCTTGGCGACCCGAAAGTCTGCAAGGCGCTGGTCGAGAAAGTCATCGACAAGTGGGGTCGGCTCGATGTGCTGGTCAACAACGCAGGCGAGCAGCATCCCGACAAGGAGGTGACCGATATCACCGCCGAACAGCTCCAGCGCACGTTCCAGACCAACATGTTCTCGATGTTCTATCTCGTCCAGGCCGCTCGCCCGCATCTCACGAAAGGCGCGGCGATCGTCAACTGCACGAGCGTGACGATGTACAAGGGCTCGGCCGGACTGCTCGACTATTCGGCGACCAAGGGTGCGATCACCGCTTTCACCCGTTCCCTGAGCGAGAACCTGATCAAGGACGGCATCCGTGTGAACGCTGTCGCGCCTGGGCCGATATGGACTCCGCTCAACCCCTGCGGCGGCGCGCCGCCGGAGAAGATCGAACATTTCGGCGAGGACACGCCGATGGGCCGCCCGGGCCAGCCGAACGAGGTCGCGCCGGCATTCCTGTTCCTTGCCTGCGAGGATTCCTCCTATATGTCGGGGCAGGTCCTGCATCCCAACGGCGGGACTGTTGTTAACGGCTAGGCGTCAACGGTTGAGGAATCGGGAGGGGAGGAACATCGCATGGCAGGGCCCTGGAAGGATGCGCGCGGCATCGTCGTCACCACCACGCACACGATCGAGGGACGGCCGATCCAGGAATATCTCGGCATCGTCACCGGCGAGGTGATCGTGGGCGCGAACCTGTTCCGCGATCTCTTCGCCAATATCCGCGACATCGTCGGCGGCCGCTCCGGCAGCTACGAGCGCATCCTGCGCGACGCGCGCGAGCAGGCAATTCAGGAACTGCAGGCCGAATGCGGCGCGATCGGCGGCAACGCCGTGGTTGGGGTCGACCTCGACTACGAGGTGATCGGCGACACCGGATCGATGCTGATGGTCTCCGCCAGCGGCACCGCGGTGCGCATCTGAGCACGAGCCCGGACTTCTCGGTCGCGCGGCTCGGTCAAGGCGACCTGGCGGGCTTCCGCGCGATGAACCGGTTGTTCGGCGAGGTCTTCGACGACCGCGAGAGCTATGCCGCGCACCCTCCGGACGACGCCTATGCCGAGGCGCTGCTCGCGCGGCCCGACACCGTGCTGCTGGTCGCCGAAGCGGACGGCGAAATGATCGGTGCGCTGGCCGGATACGTCCTGCCCAAGTTCGAGCAGGCGCGCAGCGAGCTCTACATCTACGACCTCGCCGTTGCCGAGAGCTGGCGCCGGCGCGGCGTCGCCAGCGCGCTGATCGAGGAGACGCGCCGCATCGCGCGCGAAACAGGCGCCTGGGTCATCTACGTCCAGGCCGACACCCAGCCCGAGGACGAGCCCGCGATCGCGCTCTACGACAAGCTCGGCACGCGGGAGGAGGTCCTGCACTTCGACATCGCGCCCTGATTGCCCGCTGCCAATTGCCCGTGCGCCCACGCTTCGCTAGGAGCGCGTCACAATGCGGCCCGCACCGCTGGGCCACATGCAGACCAAAATTCCGGGGTTACCATGGCAGGCCATTCCAAATTCAAGAACATCATGCACCGCAAGGGGGCGCAGGATAAGAAGCGCTCCAATCTCTTCTCCAAGCTCAGCCGCGAGATCACCGTCGCTGCGAAGATGGGCACACCCGATCCCGACATGAACCCGCGCCTGCGGCTGGCGATCAACAACGCCAAGGCGCAGTCGATGCCCAAGGACAACATCCAGCGCGCGATCGACAAGGCGAGCGGCGGGGACGACGAGAACTACGAGGAGGTCCGCTACGAGGGCTACGGCCCCGGCGGCGTCGCGCTGATCGTCGAGGCGCTGACCGACAACCGCAACCGCACCGCCACCGCCGTGCGCACCGCGTTCTCGAAGAACGGCGGCAATCTCGGCACCGAAGGCTCGGTCGCGCACGGGTTCGAGCGCAAGGGGCTGATCGAGTATCCGGCGAGCGCGGGCGACGAGGAGAAAGTTCTCGAAGCCGCGATCGAGGCGGGCGCCGACGACGTCGAAAGCGACGAGGGCGGCCACACGATCTGGACCGAGATGGAAGCGCTGCACGAAGTTGCCGGCGCCCTGGAGAAGACGCTGGGCGAGGCCGAGAACGTCAAGCTCGCGTGGAAGCCGAACATCACCGTCGAGATGGACGAGGGCTCGGCCGGCACGCTGCTCAAGCTGGTCGACACGCTCGACGACGACGACGACGTGCAGACCGTGTGGGGCAACTACGAGATTTCGGACGAAGTGATGGAGAAGCTGGGTTGACCCCATTCCCCTCCCGCTTGCGGGAGGGGCCAGGGGTGGGCCCTGGCCGCCCTCTCACCCGCGCCCTGTCCCTCTCGCATAGGCGGGAGGGGCAGGCGGAATGCTGATCCTCGGCCTCGACCCTTCGCTCAGTTGCACCGGCTGGGGCCTGGTCCGGGCGGAGGGCGCGCGGTTGTCGCATGTCGCCAACGGACAGATTCCGACCGACGCGAAGGCGCCGATGGCGGAGCGGCTCGCGGCGCTGCACGCGGCCGTTGCCGAGGTGATCGCGCAGCACCGCCCCAACCGCGCTGCGGCCGAGGAAGTCTTCGCCAACAAGAACCCGCAGTCGACGCTCAAGCTCGCGCAGGCGCGCGGCGCGGTGCTTGCCGCATGCGGCGCAGCGGGGATCGAGGTGTGCGAGCATGCCGCGCGGCTCGTCAAGAAAGCCGTCGTCGGCACGGGCGGCGCCGAGAAGCACCAGATCCAGGCCATGCTCAAGATCCTGCTGCCGGGGGCCGCGATCGCCGGGCCGGACGCGGCCGACGCCCTCGCCGTCGCCATCGCCGATGCACACCTGAAAGGACGCTGATGTTTCTCGTCGTATTCCGCAACCGCAAGCGCGCCGACATCGACTACCCCGCTTACGACGCCGAAGCCGACCGCATGCTCGAACTCGCGCAGGCGCAGCCCGGCTTCCTCTCGTTCAAGAGCTACACCAGCGAGGACGGCGAGGTCATCGCGCTGTCCGAATGGCAGGACGAAGCCTCCGCCCGCGCCTGGGGCCGCGTGGCCGAGCACCGCGTGGTCCAGAACCGCGGCCGCAGCGAGTTCTACGAGAGTTACACGCTGTTCGCCTGCGACGCGCCGCGCATCCACCGGTTCAACAGCAAGGACGCAGCATGAGCATCGAGGTTTACGGCATTCCCAATTGCGACACGGTCAAGAAGGCCCGCCAGTGGCTCGACGCGCGCGGCGTGGACTATGCGTTCCACGACTACAAGAAGGAGGGCGCCGACCCGGAGCGGCTCCGCAAGTGGATCGCGGCCGAAGGCGTGGACACGGTGCTCAACCGGCGCGGGACGACGTTCCGCAAGCTCTCCGACGCGGAGAAGGCGGATGTCGACGAGGCCAAGGCCGTAACGCTGCTGCAACAGCACCCGAGCATGATCAAGCGACCGGTGGTCGAATATCCGGGCGGTCTGCTCGTGGGGTTCAAGGAGGACGAATGGGCCGCAGCTTTTTCCTGAGCGCACTTGCGGCGCTTGCGCTGGCCATGCCGGCGTCCGCGCAGCCCGAGCCCGACGTGCTCGTCATCGCCCATCGCGGGGCGAGCGGCGAGCGGCCCGAGCATACGCTCGCCGCCTATGAACGCGCGATCGATCAGGGCGCCGACTATATCGAGCCCGATCTCGTGGCAACGAAGGACGGCGTGCTCGTCGCCCGGCACGAGAACGAGATTTCCGGCACGACCGACGTGGCCGACCACCCGGAGTTCGCAGACCGGCGGACGACCAAGGAAATCGACGGCCAGCAGGTGACCGGCTGGTTCGTCGAGGATTTCACGCTGGCCGAGCTGCGCACGCTGCGCGCGAAGGAGCGGCTACCCGACCTGCGCCCCGGCAATGCGCGGTTCGACGGGCTCTACCAGGTTCCGACGTTCGCCGAGATCGCCGCGCTGGTGAAGGCGAAGGAGGCGGAGACGGGGCGCCGGATCGGCCTCTATCCCGAACTCAAGCATCCGCACTTCCTGCTGCAAGCCGAGGGGATCGACACGGTCGACCTGCTGCTGCGCGAGCTGGATGCGGCCGGGATCGCCGCCGACGATCCGATCTTCATCCAGAGCTTCGAGATCGCCCCGCTCCGGCGACTGGACGAGCGCAGCGATTACAAGCTGGTGCAACTCGTCGGGGCCGGGGGCGGCCCCGTGGACGAGCCCGCCATGCGCTACAGCGCGATGGTCACCATGGAGGGGATGGCACGGATCGCCGAGTATGCCGATGCCGTGAGCGCGGACATCAGGCTCCTGCTGGAGGAGGATGGCACGCCCAGCGGGCTGGTCACCGCCGCCCATGCCGCGGGACTGAAGGTGCATGCCTGGACGCTTCGGAAGGAGAACGCCTTTCTTCCGCCGCCGCTGCGCCGGGGAGCAGGGGACGGCGCGCGCGGCTGCCCCGAGAAGCTCTGGACTCTGCTGGCGAGAACGGGTGTCGACGGAATCATTGCCGACGATCCCGCCATTGCCGTCGCCGCACGCGCGGGCACGACTTGCGAGCAGCCGGAGTGACGCCAGCGCGCGCGTGCGGGCGATCGCATTCGTATCCACGGCCGCGCTTTCCCTTGTCTTGCCCGGCGCCTCTGGCGTAGCGCAGCATCCATGCAAAAGCTCGATCCGCGCGCCCGCAAGGTCAAGATCCTCGCCACCACCGGCCCCGCCAGCCGCGACCCCGACATGCTGCGGCGGCTGTTCAAGGCCGGCGCGGACGCCTTCCGCGTCAACATGAGCCACGGCGACCACGCGACCCACGCGGAGACGATCCGCGCCATCCGCGCGCTGGAGAAGGAGTTCGCCCGCCCGATCACGGTCTTCTGCGACTTGCAGGGCCCCAAGCTGCGCGTCGGCGAGTTCAAGGACGGGCAGGCGGTGATCCGCCATTCGGGCCATTTCACGCTCGACCGCAATCCCGAGCCCGGCGACGAGACCCGCGTCCACCTGCCGCACCCGGAGCTGTTCGGTCTGCTGGAGAAAGGGCAGCGGCTGCTGATCAACGACGGCAAGATCCGCCTGCGCGTGATCAAGGCGGACGAGAGCGAAATCCTCTGTTCGGCCGAAGTCGGCGGGGTCATCTCCAACCGCAAGGGCGTCAACGTGCCCGACGCCGAAGTGCCGATCCCCGCGCTGACTGAGAAGGATCGCAAGGATCTCGCCTTCGCGGTCGAGCAGGGCGCCGACTGGATCGGCCTGTCGTTCGTGCAGCGGCCCGAAGACCTTGCCGAAGCGCGCAAGCTGATGGGTGGGCACGGCGCGCTCTGCGCCAAGATCGAGAAGCCGATGGCCGTGCGGCGGCTGGACGAAATCGTCGAGCTGGCCGACGGGATCATGGTCGCGCGCGGCGACCTGGGCGTCGAGCTCGAACCGCAGGAAGTGCCGCCGCTGCAGAAGAAGATCGTCAACAAGGCGCGCACCGCGGGCAAGCCGGTGATCGTCGCGACGCAGATGCTCGAATCGATGATCGAGAGCCCTGCGCCGACCCGCGCCGAAGTCTCCGACGTCGCCAATGCGGTCTACGACGGTGCCGACGCGGTCATGCTCAGCGCCGAAACAGCCGCGGGCGAATGGCCCGAGGAAGCGGTGACGATCATGGACAAGATCGCGACCCAGGTGGAGCGCGACGACGCCTATATCGAACGCGTGCGCTTTCTCGAAACGCCGCCCGACCGGACCACCGCCGATGCGCTGGCGCATGCCTGCATGACCATTGCCGACACCGTCGCGATCGAGGCGGTCACGGTCTTCACCGGCACCGGCTCGACCGCGCGGCGCGTCGCGCGCGAGCGGCCGAGCGTGCCGATGCTGGTGCTGACGCCGTCGATGGCCACCGCACGCCGGGTCGCCCTGCTGTGGGGGGCGCACGCCGTGGTCACGAAGGACATCGGCAGCTTCGAGGAGATGATCGCCAAGGGCAAGCGCATGGCCCTGCGCCACGGCTTCGGCCGCGCGGGCAGCAAGCTGATCGCGCTCGCCGGCGTGCCGTTCGGGACGCCCGGCTCGACCAACCTGCTCCATGTCGTGACGCTGGTCGGCAACGAGCTGGAAAAGCACGAGGGATAGGCGCCGGCCTTCCCGTCATCCCAGCGAAAGCTGGGATGACGATCATCCGGAGCCGAGGTTACTCCTTCGCCGCCCGCTCCAGCCGCACGCGCGCCTCGGTCTCACCGATCAGCGGCAGCAGCCCCGCCATGTCCGGTCCGTGGTCCATTCCGGTGAGGGCTTGGCGCAGGGGCAGGAACAGAGCCTTGCCCTTGCGGCCTGTCGCCGCCTTCAGCGCGCCGGTCAGCGCGTGCCAGGGGTCCTCGCCCCATTCGAGCAGCCGCGCCGCTTCGGCGAGATAGGCGCGGTCCTCGTCCGGGAACGGCGGCTGCGCGATCGGCCCCGTCACCAGCCGCCACCATTCGCCGGCATCGCTCACGGTCGCGAGATTGGGCCGCACGGCATGCCAGCCTGCCGCATCCATGCCCTGCGGCAAGCGGTCCGCGACCGCGTCGTAATCGAGCTGGTGGACGATCGCGGTGTTGATCCGCTCCAGCTCGGCCTCGTCGAATTTCGCCGGTGCGCGGCCGAAGGTCGCGAGGTCGAAGGTCTCGACCAGCGTATCGCGGTCCGCGATCGGTTCGACCGGCAGCGAGGTTCCGATCCGCGCGAGCAGCGCGACGAGCGCCTCCGGCTCGATCCCGCGCTCGCGGAAGGCGTCGCAGCCGAGCGAGCCGAGCCGCTTCGACAGCTTGCCCTCGCTCCCCACCAGCAGCGCCTCGTGTGCGAAACGCGGTATCCGGCCATCGTCAGCCAGCGCGTTGAACATCTGGATCTGCACGGCCGTGTTCGAGACGTGGTCCTCGCCGCGCAGCACGTCGGTCACGCCCATGTCGAGATCGTCGACCGCGCTCGGCAGCATGTAGAGCCACGAGCCGTCCGCGCGGCGCACGACGGGATCGGAAAGCTGTGCCGGATCGAATTTCTGCGGCCCCCGAACGCCGTCGTCCCAGGTGATCGGTTCCTGGTGGTCGAGCAGGAAGCGCCAGTGCGGCGCCACGCCCGCCGCCGCCTTGGCCGCGTGGTCGTCCTCGGTCAGTGCCAGCGCCGCACGGTCGTAGACCGGGGGCAGCCCGCGCCCGAGCAGGATCTTGCGCTTGAGATCGAGCTCCTGCGCGGTCTCGTAGCAGCGATAGACCCGGCCCGCCGCGCGCAGCCGCTCGAACGCCGCCTCGTAGCGGTCGAGCCGCGCCGACTGCCGCTCCTCCCCATCGGGATCGAGCCCAAGCCAGGCGAGATCGGCACGGATCGCGTCGACGTATTCCTCCCGGCTGCGCTCGGCGTCGGTGTCGTCGATCCGCAGCAGGAAGCGGCCGCCGGCCTTGCGCGCATGCATCCAGTTATGCAGCGCGGTGCGGATATTGCCGACGTGCAGGCGCCCCGTGGGCGACGGAGCGAAGCGGGTGGTCACGGTCATGCCCGGCCCGATAGCCGAGCCGCGCGCCTATTGCGAGAACAGGGTGACGCTGTGCCCGCCGCCGGTCAGCTCGATGCCGTTCGAAGGCGTCCGCTCCGCCCGCGTCACCGCATCGAGCGCGGCCGCGAGCCGTTGCTTCTCCGGATGAACCGCAATCTCGCAAACCGGCGCATCCGCCGGGCGCTCCGTGGTCAAGGCGCCGTTCCCGTAAGTGTAGGTCCACTCGAGGCCAGCACAGCGCGGATCGTAGAAGATGCTCTCTTCGGTGATCGACAGGGCGATGCCGATCTGCCCGCCGACTTCCGTGCCGTCGATTCCGGCGACCCGGTATTCGCCAACCAGCGAGGCCGGCGCATTCACCGCGGGTGCCGGCGTGTCGCCGTCCGGAGCGCCCGTGGGCGTCGCGACCGCGCCGCTATCGGAGGCAGGCGTGGCAGGCGCGGCAACCTCGTCGGCCTGCTGGCAGGCCGCCAGTGCGGCGGAAGCGGCGAGCATGGTCAGCATTCGGCGCATGTCGGATATCTCCCGTGCGAGTGCGAAACCGCCGCAGGCTAGCGCCGATCGTGCGCACGAAAAAGCCCCGCCGGATCGCTCCGGCGGGGCTTCGTGTCGCTTGGGACGAGTGTCTTATTCCTCGTCGGTCGCCTCACCCTCATCCGACTGCTGCAGGTATTCGCCCGCATCCGCGTCGGTGCCGTGGGTCTCGCCCTCGACCCGCGCCAGCGGATCGTCGCCGATCGCCGCCTCGGGCCCCTGGGCGAGCTCCGCCTCATGCTCTTCGGCAGCCGTCTGCGCTGCGACCAGCGCTTCCTGCTGCTTCTTCCACTGCGCACGCAGCGCAGCGTCGCGGCTGGAGGCGGTGATGCGAACGCGGTTCATCGCCGCGCCGGTGCCGGCGGGGATGAGACGGCCCACGATCACGTTCTCCTTGAGGCCGATCAGCGTGTCCTTCTTCCCTTCGACCGCCGCCTGCGTCAGCACGCGGGTGGTCTCCTGGAACGAAGCGGCCGAGATGAAGCTGCGGGTCTGCAGGCTCGCCTTGGTGATCCCGAGCAGGATCGGCGTGCCGACGGCCGGCTGCTTGCCCTTGGCGAGCTTGCTGTTGACCTCGTTCATTTCCTCGAGGTCCACCTGCTCGCCGGGCAGCAGCGTGGTGTCGCCGCCGTCGGTGATCTCGACCTTCTGCAGCATCTGGCGAACGATCACCTCGATGTGCTTGTCGTTGATCTTCACGCCCTGGAGCCGGTAGACTTCCTGGATCTCGCTGACGAGGTACTCGGCGAGCGCCTCGACCCCGAGAACTTCCAGGATGTCGTGCGGGTTCGGGCTGCCCGAGATCAGGGTGTCGCCCTTCTTGACGAAGTCGCCTTCCTGGACGTCGATCACCTTGGTCTTGGGGATCAGGTACTCGACCGCATCCCCTTCCTCCGGCACGATCGCGATCTTGCGCTTGGCCTTGTATTCGCGGACGAATTCGATCTTGCCGGAGATCTTGGCGATGATCGCGTTGTCCTTCGGCACGCGCGCCTCGAACAGCTCGGCAACACGCGGCAGACCGCCGGTGATGTCGCGCGTCTTGGCCGCTTCACGCGAAGCGCGGGCAAGAATGTCGCCGGCCTCGACCTGCTGACCGTCTTCGACCGAGAGCGTGGTGCCCGGAGCGAGCATGTAGCGCGCCGCCTCGGTTTCCTCGCCCTTCTTGCCGCCTTCCTCGCCCAGCAGGGTGAGGCGCGGACGAAGATCGTCCTTCTTGCGGCTGGTGGTGCGCAGTTCGGTGACGACGCGCTGGGCGATGCCCGTGGCTTCGTCCACGCGCTCTTCCATCGTCTGGCCGTCGACCAGATCCTGGTAACGCACCACGCCCGACTGCTCGGTGATGATCGGCAGGGTGAACGGGTCCCACTCGGCCAGGCGGTCGCCTTCCTTCACCTTGGCGCCGTCCTTGTGCATCAGCACGGTGCCGTAGGGAACCTTGTGGATCTCGCGCTCGCGCCCTTCGGCGTCGATCACCGCCAGCTCGCCGTTGCGGGCGAGGCTGAGGATGCGGCCCTTCTTGTCGGTGATGGTCGGCATGTCGCGATAGACGACCTTGCCGTCCGACACCGCCTCGAGGTGGCTCGTTTCGTTGAGCTGCGCCGCGCCGCCGATGTGGAAGGTCCGCATGGTGAGCTGCGTGCCCGGCTCGCCGATCGACTGCGCCGCGATGACGCCCACGGCCTCGCCGATGTTGACCGGCGTGCCGCGCGCGAGGTCGCGCCCGTAGCAGCACGCGCAAACGCCCTGCTCGGCTTCGCAGACCAGCGGCGAACGGATCTTCGCCACCTGCACTTCGGCTTCCTCGATCGCCTTCACCATCGGCTCGTCGAGCAGCGTGCCCGCCTTGACGATGACTTCGTCGGTCTTGGCGTTGACGAGGTCTTCGGCCACCGTGCGGCCGAGGATGCGCTCACCCAGCGAGGCGATGACCGAACCGCCCTGAACGATCGCGCGCATTTCCAGCGCGTTCTCGGTCTTGCAGTCCTCCTCGACGATCACGCAGTCCTGCGACACGTCGACCAGACGGCGGGTCAGGTAACCCGAGTTCGCCGTCTTGAGCGCGGTGTCGGCCAGACCCTTGCGGGCGCCGTGGGTCGAGTTGAAGTACTCGAGAACGGTCAGGCCTTCCTTGAAGTTGGAGATGATCGGCTGTTCGATGATCTCGCCCGACGGCTTGGCCATCAGGCCGCGCATGCCGGCGAGCTGCTTCATCTGCGCCGGCGAACCACGCGCGCCGGAGTGGCTCATCATGTAGATCGAGTTGATCTGGGTCTCGCGGCCGTCGTCGTCCTTCGCACGCGACTTGATCTTGTCCATCATGGCGTCCGCCACCTGGTCGCCGCAGCGGCTCCAGGCGTCGATCACCTTGTTGTACTTTTCCTGCTGGGTGATCAGACCGTCCTGGTACTGCTGCTCGTAGTCGGCGACGAGCGCCTTCGTTTCGTCGACCAGCTTCTCCTTCTCGTGCGGGATGATCATGTCGTCCTTGCCGAACGAGATGCCCGCCTTGAACGCGTGGCGGAAGCCGAGCGCCATGATCGCGTCGGCGAACAGCACCGTGTCCTTCTGCCCGGTGTGGCGATAGACCTGGTCGATGACGTCGCCGATCTCCTTCTTGGTGAGGAGGCGGTTGACGATGTCGAATGGAACCTTGTGGTTCTTGGGCAGGCATTCGCCGATCAGCATGCGGCCCGGCGTGGTCTCGAAACGCTGCATGACGACGTTGCCGTCCTCGTCCGCCTGCGGAACGCGGCTGACGATCTTCGAGTGCAGCGTGACCGCGCCGACGTGAAGCGCCTGGTGCACTTCGGCCATGTCGGACAGCAGGCGGCCCTCGCCCGGCTCCCCGTCGCGGTCCATCGACAGGTAGTAGAGGCCCAGCACCATGTCCTGCGAAGGCACGATGATCGGCTTGCCGTTGGCGGGCGAGAGGATGTTGTTGGTCGACATCATCAGAACGCGCGCTTCCAGCTGGGCCTCGAGGCTCAGCGGAACGTGCACGGCCATCTGGTCGCCGTCGAAGTCGGCGTTGAACGCGGCGCAGACCAGCGGGTGGAGCTGGATCGCCTTGCCCTCGATCAGCACCGGCTCGAACGCCTGGATGCCGAGGCGGTGGAGCGTCGGCGCGCGGTTCAGGAGGACCGGGTGCTCGCGGATGACTTCATCCAGGATGTCCCAGACTTCCTTGCGCTCCTTCTCGACCCACTTCTTCGCCTGCTTGAGCGTCATGCTCAGGCCCTTGGCGTCGAGGCGGGCGTAGATGAACGGCTTGAACAGCTCGAGCGCCATCTTCTTCGGCAGGCCGCACTGGTGCAGCTTGAGCTCGGGACCGGTCACGATCACCGAACGGCCCGAATAGTCCACGCGCTTGCCGAGCAGGTTCTGGCGGAAGCGGCCCTGCTTGCCCTTGAGCATGTCGGACAGCGACTTCAGCGGACGCTTGTTGGCGCCGGTGATGACGCGGCCACGGCGGCCGTTGTCGAACAGCGCGTCGACCGCTTCCTGCAGCATGCGCTTCTCGTTGCGGACGATGATGTCCGGCGCGCGCAGTTCGATCAGCCGCTTGAGGCGGTTGTTGCGGTTGATGACGCGGCGGTACAGGTCGTTGAGGTCCGACGTCGCGAAGCGGCCGCCGTCGAGCGGCACCAGCGGGCGCAGCTCGGGCGGAATGACCGGAATGACCTCGAGAATCATCCACTCGGGGCGATTGCCCGATTCGATGAAGCTCTCGACGACCTTCAGGCGCTTGATGATCTTCTTCGGCTTGAGCGCGGACTTGGTGGTCTCGAGCTCTTCCAGCAGGTCGGCACGCTCCTGCTCGAGGTCGAGATCCATCAGCATGATCTTGACGGCTTCCGCGCCGATCCCGGCGGTGAAGGCGTCCTCGCCGTACTCGTCCTGCGCATCGAGCAGTTCGTCCTCGGTGAGGAGCTGGAACTTCTCGAGCGGCGTCAGGCCCGGTTCGGTGACGATGTAGGCCTCGAAGTAGAGCACGCGCTCGAGCTGCTTGAGCTGCATGTCGAGCAGCAGGCCGATACGCGACGGCAGGGACTTGAGGAACCAGATGTGCGCGACCGGCGCGGCGAGCTCGATATGGCCCATGCGCTCGCGGCGGACCTTGGTCACGGTCACCTCGACGCCGCACTTCTCGCACACGACGCCCTTGTACTTCATGCGCTTGTACTTGCCGCACAGGCACTCGTAGTCCTTCACCGGACCGAAGATGCGCGCGCAGAACAGGCCGTCACGCTCGGGCTTGAACGTGCGGTAGTTGATCGTCTCGGGCTTCTTGATCTCGCCGAACGACCACGAACGGATGCGCTCGGGGGACGCGATCCCGATCTGGATCTGGTCGAAGGTTTCCGGCTTCGCGAGCTGGTTGGTGAATTTGGTCAGTTCGTTCATGACTTCGTTTCCCTAACGGGTGAATTCGCGGGGCGGTTGGAGGGGGCCGAGGCCCGCCTCCGTCACTCCGCCGCTTCCGGCCACTGGTCCTGGTCGTCTTCCTCGTCGGTCAGCGACTTGAGTTCGACGTTGAGGCCGAGGCTGCGCATTTCCTTCACGAGCACGTTGAAGCTCTCCGGAATGCCGGCTTCGAAGGTGTCGTCGCCCTTGACGATCGCCTCGTAAACCTTGGTCCGGCCGATCACGTCGTCCGACTTCACGGTCAGGATTTCCTGCAGCGTGTAGGCGGCGCCATAGGCCTGGAGCGCCCAGACCTCCATCTCGCCGAAGCGCTGGCCGCCGAACTGCGCCTTGCCGCCCAGCGGCTGCTGGGTGACGAGCGAGTAGGGGCCGATCGAACGGGCGTGGATCTTGTCGTCCACCAGGTGGTGCAGCTTGAGCATGTACATGTGCCCGACGGTCACCTTGCGGTCGAACGCGTCGCCGGTGCGCCCGTCGTAAAGCGTCACCTGGCCCGAGCCGTCGAGCCCGGCGCGTTCGAGCATCCGGGTCACGTCGGCCTCCCGCGCGCCGTCGAACACCGGGGTGCCCATCGGAACGCCCTTGGTCAGGTTGCCCGCAAGCTCGACGATCTCGGCCGGCGAACGCGCGTCGATCTCGTCGTGGTACTGCTCGCCGTAGACGTCCTTCAGCTTCTCGCGGACGGCTTCGGGCGGTTGGCCCGCTTCCGGATCCGGATTGGCCGCACGCCAGTCCTCGAGCGCCGCGGCGACCTGCTGGCCGAGCCCGCGGGCCGCCATGCCGAGGTGCGTCTCGAAGATCTGCCCCACGTTCATGCGCGACGGCACGCCGAGCGGGTTGAGCACCATGTCGACGTACGTGCCGTCTTCCATGAACGGCATGTCTTCGATCGGCAGGACGCGGCTGATGATGCCCTTGTTGCCGTGGCGGCCGGCCATCTTGTCGCCGGTCTGCAGCTTGCGCTTCACCGCGACGAAGACCTTGACCATCTTGAGCACGCCGGGGGCGAGCTCGTCACCGCGCTCGAGCTTCTCCTTGCGGTCCTCGAACTTGTCCTGGATGCCCTTCACCGCCTCGTCGTACTGCGACTTGACGGCTTCGAGCTGCACCTGGCGCCCGTCGTCCGCGACAGCGAACTTGAACCACTCGTGCCGCTCGACCCCGTCGAGCACCTCTTCGGTAATCTCGGTGCCCTTCTTGACGCCCTTGGGCGCGGCCGAAGCGGTCTGGCCGAGCAGCATGTCCTTGAGGCGGTTGTAGGTTGCCCGGTTGAGGATCGCGCGCTCGTCCTGACTGTCCTTGCGCAGGCGCTCGATTTCCTCGTTCTGGATCGCGCGGGTACGGTCGTCGATCTCGATGCCGTGGCGGTTGAACACGCGCACTTCGACGATCGTGCCCGAGACGCCCGGCGGCAGGCGGAGCGAGGTGTCGCGCACGTCGCTCGCCTTCTCGCCGAAGATCGCGCGGAGGAGCTTTTCCTCCGGCGTCATCGGCGATTCACCCTTCGGCGTGATCTTGCCGACCAGGATGTCGCCCGGGTGCACTTCGGCGCCGATGTAGACGATGCCCGCCTCGTCGAGGTTGCGCAGCGCTTCCTCGCCGACGTTGGGGATGTCGCGGGTGATGTCCTCCGGCCCGAGCTTGGTGTCGCGGGCCATGACCTCGAACTCCTCGATGTGGATCGAGGTGAACACGTCGTCCTTGACGATGCGTTCGGAGATCAGGATCGAGTCCTCGTAGTTGTAGCCGTTCCAGGGCATGAACGCGACGAGGCTGTTCTTGCCCAGCGCCAGCTCACCGAGATCGGTCGAGGGACCGTCGGCGATGATGTCGCCCTGCTCGACCACATCGCCCACCTTCACCAGCGGACGCTGGTTGATGCAGGTGTTCTGGTTGGAGCGCTGGAACTTCTGCAGCGTGTAGATGTCGACGCCCGACTGGCCGGGTTCGACATCGCCGATCGCGCGGATCACGATACGGGTCGCATCGACCTGGTCGACCACGCCGCCGCGGGTGGCGGAGATCGCCGCACCCGAATCGCGCGCCACGGTCTCTTCCATGCCGGTGCCGACGAACGGGGCCTCGGCCTTGACCAGCGGCACCGCCTGGCGCTGCATGTTCGAGCCCATCAGCGCGCGGTTGGCGTCGTCGTTCTCAAGGAACGGGATCAGCGAGGCCGCGACCGAGACGAGCTGCTTGGGGCTGACGTCCATCAGCGTGATCTGCTCGCGCGGGAGCATCACGAACTCGCCGTTCTGGCGGGCCGAGACCATCTCCTCGACGAACGAGCCGTCTTCGTTGAGCTCGGCCGATGCCTGCGCAACGGCGTGCTTCTGCTCTTCCATCGCCGACAGGTACGTCACCTCGCTTGTGACCTTGCCGTCGACGACCTTGCGGTACGGCGTCTCGATGAAGCCGTACTTGTTGACGCGGCTGAACGAGGCGAGCGAGTTGATCAGGCCGATGTTCGGGCCTTCCGGCGTCTCGATCGGACAGATGCGGCCGTAGTGCGTCGGGTGAACGTCGCGCACTTCGAAGCCCGCGCGCTCACGCGTGAGACCGCCCGGCCCGAGCGCCGAGACGCGGCGCTTGTGCGTCACTTCGGACAGCGGGTTGGTCTGGTCCATGAACTGGCTGAGCTGGCTGGAGCCGAAGAACTCGCGCACCGCGGCGACCGCGGGCTTCGCGTTGATGAGGTCGTTCGGCATCACGGTCGAGACATCGACCGAGCTCATCCGCTCCTTCACCGCGCGTTCCATGCGCAGCAGGCCGATACGGTACTGGTTCTCGAGCAGCTCGCCGACCGAGCGGACGCGGCGATTGCCGAGGTTGTCGATGTCGTCGACCTCGCCCTTGCCGTCCTTGAGGCCGACCAGTTCCTTGACCACGGCGAGGATGTCTTCCTTGCGCAGCGTGGTCACGGTGTCCTCGGCATCGAGGCCGAGGCGCATGTTGAGCTTGACGCGGCCGACGGCCGAGAGATCGTAGCGCTCGCCGTCGAAGAACAGGCCTTCGAACAGCGCTTCGGCGGTTTCCTTCGTCGGCGGCTCGCCCGGACGCATGACCTTGTAGATCGCCTCGAGGCCTTCCTCGCGGTTCTCGGCCTTGTCGGCCTTGAGCGTGTTGCGGATCCACGGACCGGTGTTGACATCGTCGATGTCGAGCAGCTCGATCCGGTCGACGCCCGCCTTGTCGAGCACTTCGAGGTTTTCGGGGCCGACTTCGTCGCCGGCTTCGATCCAGATGCGGCCGGTCGCCTCGTCGATCATGTCGTTCGCGGCGTAGCGTCCGAGGATTTCCTCGGTCGGGATCAGCAGGTCCTTGAGACCATCCTTCTGCGCCTTGTTGGCGGCGCGCGGGGAGATCTTCTGGTTGGCGGGGAAGACTTCCTCGCCCGTCGCGGCGTCGACCAGCGGGAACGCCGGCTTGGCACCGCGCCACTGCTCGGGGACGAACGGCATCTTCCAGCCTTCGCCCTTCTTGCCGGAGACGCGCTCCCACAGGACGGTGTTGTAGAAATGGTGGAGGATTTCCTCGCTATCGAGGCCCAGCGCGTAAAGCAGCGCCGTCACCGGCAGCTTGCGCTTGCGGTCGATGCGGACGTTGACGATGTCCTTCGCGTCGAACTCGAAATCGAGCCACGAGCCGCGGTAGGGAATGACGCGCGCGGCGAACAGCAGCTTGCCCGAGCTGTGCGTCTTGCCGCGGTCGTGATCGAACAGCACGCCCGGCGACCGGTGCATCTGCGACACGATCACGCGCTCGGTGCCGTTGATGAGGAAGGTGCCGTTCTCGGTCATGAGCGGCATGTCGCCCATGTAGACGTCCTGCTCCTTGATATCGAGCACGGAACGGGTCTCGGTCTCCTGGTCGACTTCGAACACGATCAGGCGCAGCGTGACCTTCATCGGCGCCGCGAAAGTGATGCCGCGCTGGCGGCACTCGGTCGTGTCGTACTTCGGCGGCTCGAGCTCGTAGTGCACGAAGTCGAGTTCGGCGGTGCCGGCGAAGTCGCGGATCGGGAAGACGCTGCGCAGGGTCTTCTCGAGACCCGAGACGTAACCCGTCGCGGGGTCGGAGCGCAGGAACTGTTCGTAGCTCTCGCGCTGGACCTCGATCAGGTTCGGCATCTGCACCACTTCGTGGATGTCGCCGAAAATCTTGCGGATGCGCTTCTTCGCGGTGCCGGTGTTGGCCGGTGCCTTCGCGCCGGTCGCCTTTGCCTTCGTCGCCATGGAGGTGATTCGCCTCTTCGTGTGCTGCGCCGGAGGCTGCGCCGCCGGCATCGTGAAACTCGTGCTCACGCGTGCCCCGGTCGGGGGTCTCATAGCCGGGACGCCAAAAAGCCGCAGCAAATCGCACCCTTACGGGCCTGCTGCAGCTTGATCTGAACGTCGCGAATATGGAATCGCCGCTTCCATCCCTGGCCGTCCCCGCGCATGAACGGACCTTGCTCGAAGCGTGCGGTCGAGGGGGCATGTAGGGTTTCCCCCTGCAACTGTCAACGGAAGCCAAAAATGCTAGCCGGCCTGCAGATGCCACGGCGTGGACATTATTCTGACGAATTCGGGGAACCGAGGCGGATTATGGCAATTATATGGCGAGTAGCGAAAGGAGCCTACTCATGAAAAAGCTCGCATTTGCCGCCCTCCCGCTTGCCCTTGCACTCGGTGCCTGCGGGGATCCCGCAACCGAGACCGACGTGCCGGAAGACACGACGGCGGACACGATGACCAACGATCCCATGGCCGATCCCACCATGACCGACGACACGATGGCCGATCCGACGATGACGGACGACACGATGACGGACGATCCCATGGCGGATGACACCACGACGGGCGATACGACCGACGACACCACGGACGACACGGCGACCCCGACCGAGGAACCCACGACCGATCCGATGTAATCGATCGGTCCACTCCGCCGGAGCTCCGGCCCCCGAGGCCCGCCGATATGGCGGGCCTCTTCGTTCTGCGCCGAGCCAAAGGGACAAAAATCATCATCGGTCTGCCGCAAAATCCGGAACCGGATCGAATTATGGCGATTTTATGGCGACCCAACCGGGAGATTTGAGATGAAGAAGATTGCCCTTTTTGCCGCCATGCCCGCTGCGCTCGCGCTGTCCGCTTGCGGAGAGACTGCAACCGATACGGCCGATGAGACTGCGACGACGGACCAGGCCACGATGGCCGACGAGACTGCGCTGCCGGCCGAAGAAACCACTCCTGCGGGCAGCACCGTCGAGATGAGCGCCGACCAACAGGCCGAGGTGCTTGACGAAAGCGCCGAGAATCTCGAGGAACGCGCCGACCGCGTAGAGGACGTCAGCGAAGCCGAGGCCGATCGTCTCGAACAGCAGGCCGAGGCTCAGCAGGATGCGCGCGATCAGATGGACTGATCGCCGGCGTCCGACGGCGGCTTGACCCGCCCGCACTTTCTGCTAGAGGCCCGCCCCGACCGGCGGGCCTCTTTGCGTTTCGCCGAGTCATCCGTCCGAGACAGCCGGTGCCTGCGACTGAGATCAGTCAGGGCTTAATTTCCGGCCTAGGCGGGGAAACGAGACATACTGCGGGTGCCATGGCCCCCGCTCCGGCGTCACGGCGCCCTCCTTCCCTTGTCAAACGGACTGCCCCGTGCCGGTTAGCGGCGCGGAGCGATGTGAGCCGGCCGCAGGCGCGCCAGTGCGTGCGGTCATATGTGAAGGAGTATGGCATGGATCGTTCGCAGAAAACCGATGCGGTCGCCCAGCTCAATGCGGTCTTCAACGAGGTCGGTGTGGTGGTCGTCACCCGCAACCTCGGCCTGTCGGTGGCGCAGTCCACCGACCTGCGCTCGAAGATGCGCGAAGCCGGTGCGTCCTACAAGGTTGCGAAAAACCGCCTTGCCAAGCTCGCCCTGAAGGAAACCCAGTACGAAGGCCTGGAGGAATATCTCTCCGGTCCGACGGCGCTTGCCTGGTCGGTCGACCCGGTGGCGGCGGCCAAGGCTGCGGTGGACTTCGCCAAGTCGAACGAAAAGCTCGAAATCGTGGGCGGTTCGATGGGCGGGCAGTTGCTCGACGAAGCCGGGATCAAGGCACTCGCCTCGATGCCGTCGCTCGACGAGCTGCGCGGCACACTGGTGGGCCTCGTCAACGCCCCGGCGACCAAGATCGCCCGGGTCGTCAACGAACCCGCCGCCAAGCTCGCTCGCGTCTTCGGTGCCTTCGGCGCCAAGGAAGCGGCGTAAGCGGTTTTCGCGAAAGCGATTTTTCCGGGGCGGCATGCCCCAGCCGATCCCCGTCTGCACGGGGACAAGACTTATCTGGAGTGAAACATCATGGCCGATATCGCCAAGCTTGTTGAAGAACTTTCGAAGCTGACCGTCCTCGAGGCGGCCGAACTCGCCAAGGCGCTGGAAGAAGAGTGGGGCGTTAGCGCCGCCGCTGCCGTCGCCGTTGCCGGCCCCGCCGCCGGTGGTGGCGAAGCTGCTGCCGCCGAAGAGAAGACCGAATTCGACGTCATTCTCACCGGCGACGGTGGCAAGAAGATCCAGGTCATCAAGGAAGTCCGCGCCATCACCGGCCTGGGCCTGACCGAAGCCAAGGCTCTCGTCGAGGGCGCGCCGAAGCCGCTCAAGGAAGGCGTGAACAAGGCCGAAGCCGAAGAGGTCAAGAAGAAGATCGAGGAAGCCGGCGGCACCGTCGAGCTGAAGTAATCGACTTCTCTTCTCGAGAATACGCGAAGGGCGGTGCCGCAAGGCGCCGCCCTTTTCGTTTTGCCAGGATGATCCTCCCCATTTTTCCGCAGGACAAATGGGGAGGTGGCGCCCGCCGCAGGCGGGTGACGGAGGGGCGAAGTCGCGCAAGCCCCCTCCACCACGAGCCGCTTCGCGTCTCGCGGTCCCCCTCCCCATTTGGCTGCGCAAAATGGGGAGGATCATCCCCGCTCAGAGCGTCTTCAGATACTCGATGATCGCGGCCCGTTCGGCCGGATCGCGCACCCCGGGAAAGACCATCTTCGTCCCGGGCACGAGCCCCCGCGGATCCGCGAGATAGGCGTCGAGCGTCGCATCGTCCCACACCAGGCCCGAGGCGCGCATGGCCTTGCTGTAGGCATAAGTCGGCTCATGCGCCGCCGGCGCGCCGTAGACGCCGGCCAGCGAGGGGCCGACCCCGTTGCGTTCCGGAGCGGTCTGGTGGCAGGTCGCGCAGCGGGCGAAAGCCACCGGCCGGTCGCCGGGCGCCGCCTCCACTGCCACCTGATCGGTAGAGGGCGCCGCCGCCGCCTCGCCCTCACGCTCTCCCGATCCGCAGCCTGCCAGCGCGAGCGACAGTGCCACCAGCGCGATTCCCGAACCCCGTTTCAATGCGCATCTCCTTCGCGGCGCCCCTTGCCGCGCCCGGCGGCCGCACGCAAGCTGTGGCACCGAGGACGCGCTTTCCCCGAATTGAGGCCGGCGCGGGCATTTTCGCTTTGCGCGGCCACCCGCCGCCCCTAACCGGGACGGCTTTATGTCCGACGCACGCACCCTTTCGCCCTGGCGCACCGAGATCGGAGCCACGTTCCGGCTCGCGTGGCCGCTCGCGCTCGCCAATCTGCTGCAGATGCTCACCTATGCGGTCGACGTGATCTTCATCGCGCGGCTGGGCGAAGCGCCGCTGGCGGCCTCGGCGATCACGGTGGCGCTGTTCGGGCTCGTGCTCTGGGCGCTCTCCGGGCTCACCGGTGCGGTCGCGCCGCTGATCGCGGAAGAGCTCGGCGCCCGTGCGCCGGCCCTGCGGCCAGTGCGCCGTTCGGTGCGCATGGCCCTGTGGCTCGCGGTGATGAGCGGCGCCGCCGGCATGGGGCTCTGCCTCCTGCTGGAGCCGATCATGCGCGTGACCGGGCAGCAGGAAGAGATCATCGGCCTCGCCAGCGCCTACAATCTCGTGGTCGTCTGGTCGCTGATCCCGATGGTCATCAACAACGTGCTGCGCAACTTCGTATCGGCGCTTGGGCGGCCCGTCTTCGCGACGATCATCACCGCAGGCGGGATCGGGGTGAACGCGCTGGCGAACTACGCGTTCATCTTCGGCAACCTCGGCGCCCCGGAAATGGGCATTCGCGGCGCGGCCGTGGCGACGATCATGACCGGCGTGGCGGTCACGCTGGCCTATATCGTCGCGATCCGCCTCGATCCCCGCCTGCACCGCTATCACATCTTCGGCTTCTGGTGGCGCCCCGACTGGTCGCGGCTGGTGAAGATCGTGCGGGTCGGCACGCCGATCGCGCTGACCATCACCGCGGAGGCCGGCATCTTCGGCGCCGCCGCGTTCCTGATGGGCAATATCGGCACCTCGCAGCTCGCGGCGCACACGGTCGCGCTGCAGATCGCCGCACTGGCGTTCCAGGTACCGTTCGGCATGGGCCAGGCGGCGACGATCCGGGTCGGCTACTTCTTTGGCGCGCGCGACCGCGAGGGCATCATGCGCGCCGGGTGGACCGCGATCGCGATGGGCACGGCCTTCATGATGCTGACCGCGAGCGCGATGATCGCTATCCCCATGCCCCTGCTCGCGATCTACATCGATCCGTGGGCGCCGGAGAACGCCGTGCTGGTCGCCTTCGCCCTGCAGTATCTGATCATCGCCGCCGCGTTCCAGCTGTTCGACGGCGTCCAGGCAGTAGCGGCCGGCGCCTTGCGCGGACTGCAGGACACGCGGGTCCCGATGTGGATCGCGATCTTCAGCTACTGGGTGCCCGGGATGGGCGTGGCGCTGGCGCTTGGCTTCGCCACCCCGCTCCAGGGCAAGGGCGTGTGGATCGGGCTCGCCACCGGGCTGATCGTCGCCGCGCTCCTGCTGGTCTCGCGCTGGCATCGGCGCGACCGGCTGGCGCTCACGATCCGGTCGTCGGCGGCCGTCCCGCAACCGGCCTGACCGTCGCTCCTGCCGCGCACGATTCCGCGAGCGCGATTTTTTGGCCGCGGCCGGTTGACTCGCCCCCGGCGCGTTCACATATGCGCGCCGCTGGCACTCTCACCGCGAGAGTGCCAGAGGTATTCATTCACTCTTAGCAGAGAGGTCACACCAATGGCATTTCGTCCGCTGCACGACCGCGTACTGGTCCGTCGCATCGAAGCCGAAGAAAAGACCGCCGGGGGCATCATCATCCCCGACAACGCCAAGGAAAAGCCGAGCGAGGGCGAGATCGTCGCCGTCGGTTCGGGCGCCAAGGCGGAAGACGGCACGGTCACCCCGCTCGACGTCAAGGCGGGCGATCGCGTGCTGTTCGGCAAGTGGTCCGGCACCGAGGTCAAGCTCGACGGCGAAGACCTGCTGATCATGAAGGAAAGCGACATCATGGGGATCATCTCCTGATCCGCTGATCGCGCCGCTTTCCAACCAACCCACGAATTTCAGGAGAAACATCAATGGCAGCCAAGGACGTAAAGTTCGGCCGTGACGCACGCGAAGGCATCCTGCGCGGCGTCGACACGCTCGCCAACGCGGTGAAGGTCACCCTCGGCCCCAAGGGCCGCAACGTCGTGATCGACAAGAGCTTCGGTGCACCGCGCATCACCAAGGACGGCGTCACCGTCGCCAAGGAAATCGAGCTCAAGGACAAGTTCGAGAACATGGGCGCGCAGATGCTGCGCGAAGTCGCCAGCAAGGCGAACGACGCTGCGGGTGACGGCACCACCACCGCCACCGTGCTCGCCCAGGCGATCGTGCGCGAAGGCATGAAGTCGGTCGCCGCCGGCATGAACCCGATGGACCTCAAGCGCGGCATCGACCTCGCGGTCGGCAAGATCGTCGAGAACCTCAAGGGCCGTTCGAAGGACGTCTCCGGTTCCTCCGAGATCGCCCAGGTCGGCGTGATCTCCGCCAACGGCGACACCGAAGTCGGTGAGAAGATCGCCGAGGCGATGGAGAAGGTCGGCAAGGAAGGCGTGATCACCGTCGAGGAAGCCAAGGGCCTCGAATTCGAACTCGACGTCGTCGAAGGCATGCAGTTCGACCGCGGCTACCTGAGCCCGTACTTCATCACCAACCCGGAGAAGATGACGGTCGAGCTCGAGAACCCGTACATCCTGATCCACGAGAAGAAGCTGTCGAACCTCCAGTCGATGCTGCCGGTGCTCGAAGCCGCGGTCCAGTCGGGCCGTCCGCTGCTGATCATCGCGGAAGACATCGAGGGCGAGGCGCTGGCCACGCTCGTGGTCAACAAGCTGCGCGGCGGCCTCAAGGTCGCGGCGGTCAAGGCGCCGGGCTTCGGCGATCGCCGCAAGGCGATGCTGCAGGACATCGCGATCCTGACCAAGGGCGAGATGATCAGCGAGGATCTCGGCATCAAGCTCGAGAACGTCACGCTGAACATGCTCGGCCAGGCCAAGAAGGTCACCATCGACAAGGACAACACGACCATCGTCGATGGTGCCGGTGACGCCGAGGACATCAAGGCCCGCGTCGGCGAGATCCGCACGCAGATCGACAACACCACCAGCGACTACGACCGCGAGAAGCTGCAGGAGCGTCTCGCCAAGCTCGCCGGCGGCGTTGCCGTGATCAAGGTCGGCGGTGCCACCGAAGTCGAGGTGAAGGAGCGCAAGGACCGCGTCGACGACGCGCTTCACGCGACCCGCGCCGCGGTCGAGGAAGGCATCGTTCCGGGCGGCGGCACCGCGCTGCTCTACGCGACCAAGGTCTTGGCCGATCTCAAGGGCGTCAACGAAGACCAGACCCGCGGCATCGACATCGTCCGCCGCGCGCTGCAGGCGCCGATCCGTCAGATCGCCGAGAACGCCGGTCATGACGGCGCGGTCGTCGCGGGCAAGCTGATCGACGGCAACGACGAGACGCTGGGCTTCAACGCCGCGACCGACACTTACGAGAACCTCGTGAGCGCCGGCGTGATCGACCCGACCAAGGTCGTGCGCACCGCGCTGCAGGATGCGGCTTCGGTCGCCGGCCTGCTGATCACCACCGAAGCGGCGATCAGCGAGAAGCCGGAAGACAAGCCGGCCGCTCCGGCGATGCCCGACATGGGCGGCATGGGCGGCATGGGCTTCTAAGCCCGGCCATCCGGTCACACGACACGAGGGGGCCCGGCGGAGCGATCCGCCGGGCCCTTTCTTTTGCCCCGCGCGGGCACGATCGCGGCCGCACGCCGTTGAGCCGGGGAAGCGATCATCACGACGGGCGGGGCCCGCCCCGATGGCGCCAGGTGCGGGCTTCGCCGGGAAAGGCGCGACTTTGGCCGACCACGAGAAGCAACGCGAAATCATGGTGCAGCGGCAGATCCGTGCCCGCGGCATCACCGGCCAGCCGATCCTGCGGGCCTTCCGCGAAGTGCCGCGCGAACGTTTCGTGCCCGAGGAGATGATCGAGTTCGCCTACGAGGACGGCCCGCTGCCGATCGGCGAGGGGCAGACGATCTCGCAGCCCTACATCGTCGCCAGCATGATCGAGGCGGCCGAGATCGGCTCGAACGACCGCGTGCTCGAAGTGGGTGCCGGGTCGGGCTATGCGGCGGCGGTGCTTTCGCGCATTGCGAGACGCGTCTTCGCCATCGAGCGTCACGCGATCCTCGCCCGGCACGCGCGCGAGCGCGTCGCGGCGCTCGGCTACGACAATCTCGACGTCGTCGCAGGCGATGGAATGCAGGGACTGCCCGACGAAGCGCCGTTCGACGCAATTCTCGTCGCCGCGCGCGGGATCGAGGTACCCAGGGCGCTCGAGCAGCAGCTTGCCGTGGGCGGCCGGCTGATCATCCCGGTCGGCGGCGAGGACGTCCAGCAGCTCCGCTGCGTGGTGCGCACCGCCGAGAACGCCTGGGAGAGCCACGACATCGCTCCCGTTCGCTTCGTGCCGCTGCTGCCCGGCGCGGTCCCGGAAGACGGCACGCGGGCCGCCAGCAACCACCAGCCGGCACGTGCGCGGAGCCTGCCCGAACTGATCGCCGACGCTGCCGTTCCGCTCGGCGACGTCGACGAGCCAGGCTTCGCATCGGCGTTCGACCGTTTCGCCGACCGCCGCGTGGTCATGCTCGGCGAATGCAGCCACGGTACGCACGAGTTCTACGCCGCGCGCGCCGCCGTCACACGCCATTTGGTGGAACGTCACGGCTTCACCGTAGTCGCAGTCGAAGGCGACTGGCCCGATGCCGCCGCCTACGACCGCTATGTCCGCGGCCTACCGCAGCGGGACGACGCACCGATGCCGTTCCGCCGCTTCCCGACGTGGATGTGGCGCAACACCGTCATGCCCGGCTTCCTGCGCGATCTCAGGACGATCAACGAGGGCCGAGGCGAGGACGACCGGATCAGCTTCTACGGGCTCGACATCTACAACATGTCCGGCTCGATCGAGGCGGTGCTCGCCTATCTCGACCAGCACGATCCAGAGGCGGCAGCGGTGGCGCGCGAGCGCTACGGCTGTCTCACCCCGTGGCAGGCCGATCCCGCGACGTACGACCGTGCAGCGCTGCGCAAGGGCTATGCCGAGTGCGAGCAGGCGGTCGTGGCGCAGTGCCGCGATCTACTCGAACGCGCGCTGGGGCAGGACGGCGAAAGCTTCGGCGCGGCGATGAACGCGCGGCTCGTCGCCTCGGCCGAGCGCTACTACCGCGTGATGTATTACGGCGGCGCGGAAAGCTGGAACCTGCGCGACAGCCATATGGCCGAGACGCTCGAACACCTGCTGGAGGCGCGCGGCCCGCGCTCCAAGGCGGTCGTCTGGGCGCACAACAGCCATATCGGCGACGCGCGCGCGACCGAGATGGGCGCGGCACGCGGCGAGCACAACATCGGCCAGCTCGCGCGCGAGAAATGGGGCGAGCAGGTCGCGCTGATCGGCTTCGGCACGCACACCGGCACCGTCTCCGCCGCGACCGACTGGGACGGCGACCGCGAGGTCAAGCGCGTCGTCCCCTCGCGCCGCGACAGCTACGAGCGGCTATGCCACGACAGCAGCGTGGCGCGCTTCCTGCTCGACCTGTCGAGCGATCCCGCGCTGGCCCGGCGCCTTGCCGAACCGCTGCTCGAACGCTTCATCGGCGTGATCTACCGTCCCGAAACCGAGCGCTGGAGCCACTACAGCGAATCCGTCCTGCCCGAGCAGTTCGACGCTTACGTCTGGTTCGACGAGACCCGCGCGCTCGAACCGCTCGCGCGGCACGAACCGCACGACCAGGCGCCGGAGACCTGGCCGTTCGGGGTGTAACGCGGATGGAATCGCGTGCGTCACCCCCCCCGACCCCCTCCTCTAAAGAGGAGGCGGAGAGAGTGTCGCGGAACCTATAAGCCCCCTCCTCTTCAGAGGAGGGGGCTTTGGGGGTGGTGCGGCCGGACCTACCCGCCCTTGCGGCTCGCCTCCACTGCCGCGACGACATCGGCCGGCCAAGTGACCTGCGTCTGCGTCTGCGGATTGAAGACGTCGCCCGGATACTGGGCCGCGGTCGCCGCCGCGATTTCGGCTTCGGTCAGGAACTCGCTCGGCTCCAGCGCGAAGACGTCGAGCCCGCGGGTGATCTCGGTCGCGTAGATGTGGCCCTTGTACCAGTAGGCCGACCAGTAGCCGCCGGTGACGAGCTGGTCCTTGTCGACCGGCCCGCGGTCGAAATAGGCGATCTCGACCGGGTTCTCCGCATCGGTGAAGTCGATCACGCTGATCCCGCCCTGATACCAGGCCTGGACGAAGATATCGCGCCCCGGCACCGGAATGATCGAGCCGTTGTGGGCGACGCAGTTCTCCATGTCGGTCTGCGGCGCGGGCAGCTTGTAGAGGCTCTTGAACGCGAGCTGCCCGTCCTCGATCGCGTAGATCGCGTCGGCACCCCAGTTCTTCGGATCGCCCGCCTGGCAGCGCGGACGGCCCCCCCCGCCCCATTCGTCGGTGAACAGGACCTTGGTGCCGTCGTTGTTGAACGTCGCCGAGTGCCAGTAGGCGAAGCCCTTGTCGGTCACGTCGTCGATCCGCACCGGCTTGAGCGGGTTGGAGATGTCGAGCGTAATGCCGTTGCCCGAGCAGGCGCCGGCGGCGATGTTCTTCGCCGGGAACACGGTGATGTCGTGGCACTGGTCGGTCCGGCTGGTACGCTGGGTGCCCTCGCCGTGGTCGCCGCCGCGCCAGAGCCCCGCGATCTGCCCCTCGGCCGCGAAGACGCGCGGACGGTCGACGATGCGCGCGGCGGCGGGGTTCGCCACCGGGATCTCGATCACGTCGATGGAGAACAGCGCCGTGTCGTCGCCTGCCGTATCGCGGCAGCCCTCGAGCTCGTCCTCCTCGCGCACATAGGACGTGCCCGAGTTGTAGACCACGATCCGCCGCTCGTCGGACGAGACGATCGAATGGGTGTGGCTGCCGCGGCAGGTCTGCACCTGGCCGACCTGCACCGGACGGGCAATGTCGGAAATGTCGAAGATGCGCAGGCCGCGGAAGCGCTCGGGGCTGGTCCGCCCGTCGACGCCCTGCAGGCCGCAGTCGATCCGCCCGCGGCTGTCCTCGACGCTCATGATCAGCAGGTCGCCCACGATCGAGACGTCACCCTGCCCGCCCGGGCACACGGTCGAGCTGACGAGCTGCGGCACGCCGTCCTCGCCGAGGCGGTAGGCGTTGAACCCATGATAGTTGCCGGCGACGAGCAGGTCGCCGGAGAAGGCCATGTCGGTGTTCGCGAACGATAGCAGCGATCCGCGCTCGCCGAACTCCGGCTTGTCCTCCTCGGTCCCTTCCTGATCCTTGTCCGGCGCCTCGTGACCCTCGTGCCCTGCCCCCTCTTCTTCCTTCTCCGGCTTGAGCGGGCGGAGCTGCGCCGGGTTCTCGGGGTCGAAGAAGCCCGCCGGCTTGGGCAGCGCGGCGACGTGGCGCAGGTTGCTGATCGCCTCGCCCGCGTCGCGGAAACCGGCCTTCAGCGCCACGCGCGGATCGGTCGAGAGCCCGGCGAGGACCGTGTTCATCCGGTCGACCTCGGCCTGCTGGTCGTTCACCACCTCGTTGGTGAACTCGAACATCACCGGCTCGTAGGCGGTGCCCGGCTGGTCGTGCAGTTCCTCGACCATGTCGATCGCGCCCATGTGGTGCGGGATCATCAGCTCGAGGAACAGGCGGTCGAACGCGGTGCCGTTCGCGGCGGCAAGCTGCGCCATCTGCTCGGGCGTCGCCATGCCCTTCATCCCGGCGTGATGGTGCGCATGGCCCATGCCGGCCATCGAGACCTGCTGGTTCCGCTCGCGCAGCCACTCGGTCATGAAGCCGATCTCGTCCTTCTGGCTTGCGTCGATGCGCCCGGCGACGGCGACGATATCCGGATTGTTGGTCCGCTCGTCGACCAGCGCCGCCATGTCGACCGCCTGCTGGTGATGGACGATCATGCCCTGCATGAACGTGACGTCCGCGGGGGAGAAGGCGGTATTCGCAAGCTGCGTCGCCTGCTCGGCCGAGAGAGTCTTGGTCGCCTCGCCCGGCGCGCCGGGCTGCACGATCGGCGCCCCTTGCGCCGCGAGCGCACTGGCGGTGGCAAGCAGAGTGGCGGCCAGCGGCAGGCGGGCGAAACGGTATGCGGTCATGATCGTGCGTCCCCTCAAAGGAAAATTCCCCGGCAGGCAAAGGGGACCATCGCGCCGCTCGAGTCAAGATACCGTCCGTCGAGCGATATGCGCGGTTCGTCGGCGGCCCTTTTCCTGGCTCACATACACCCGTCCGTCGCCCGGCTGCGTCGTCCGGTGGCGCCCGCGCGGCAGCGAGACGCGCGGACGGCAACGATCGGGCGGCTCGCCCGTTGGTGACATCGAAAGGAGAGCCGATCCATGAAGTTGCCGCACAAGGCCCATGTCGTGCTGGTGGACGGAGAGAACTTCGTCGTCATGCGGAACAGGGGCCAGCCGTTTGAACCCGACCTCGAGCTGGTCGGCAGACCCGAGCTTTCCCTCACCAACTTCAGCGCCGGGGTGCGCCATCAGGATCCGGGCAGCCAGCAGCCGGAACGCAACGATCTGAACGAACTCGCCCGCGCGGCCGCTGCCGCCGAATGGCTCAATGCCAGAGCGATCGCCGGCGAGATCGACCAGGTGCTGGTGATCGCGGAGCCGAAGAAACTCGGCGAGATGCGGCATCACTATCATAGCGAGCTGGAGAAGCGGCTGGTCGGCGAAATTCCCAAGACGATGATCCACGACACGACCGATCGCATTGCCGAGGCGATCGCCGCCGCCTGACCTACTTCCCCCCACTCGACTCGGGAGGGGCTTTACCGCTGCTGAGCCACCTCTCGTCGCCCGGTCGCTTGCCCGCGGGAATCCGTGCCCGTTAAGTTGTTGGTAACCATGGGAGGGTTACGCAGCCGGCATGGCTTTGGGATCGCGATTCATGAGGGGACTGGCGGGGGCGTTCGCGTTCGGCCTCGCCGTGGTGCAACCGGTCCAGGCGCAGACCCCCAATTTCGAGGCGGCGTTCGACAACGCGCTCGGCACCGAGGCACGTGCGCCGCGCACGTTCCAGGCCGTCTACGAAACCGGGTTCGAGCGGCAGATCGTGCGGCTGGCCGATGGGGCGGACGGCCGCATCGGCGTGGCCGTGCTCGATCTCGCGACGGGGCAGGAGTTCTCGGTCCTCGGCGACCAGCGCTTCCCGATGGCGAGCACCAGCAAGATCGCCATCGCCGCGACCTACATGGAAGGGGTCGAGCAGGGGCGCTGGAGCCTGTCGAGCGAATTTCCGCTGCTCATCCCGGTGCGCTCCGAACCGTTCTCCAGCGTCAAGGCGCCGGTCCGGCGCGGCAAGCACCTGCCGGCAAGCCAGCTCATCGAACTGATGATCACCCGCTCGAGCAATTCGGCGACCGACGCGCTGCTCGCGGCCGTCGGCGGCCCGGATGCGGTGAACGACTGGATGCGCCGCGCGGGGATCGAGGAATTCCAACTCACCCGCGACATCGCCACGCTCGTGCGCGACGATGGGGAGATCGACCCGGCAAGGGCCGTCGACCTGCGCGACAGCGCAACCCCGCGCGCGATGACCGAACTGCTCGCGGGCCTCTACCAGGGACGCTGGCTTTCCAAGAGCAGCCGCCAGGTCATTCTCGGCGCGATGGAGCGGTGCATCACGGGCAAGCGGCGGATTCCCGCCCTGCTGCCGACCGGTGTGTTCGTCGCGCACAAGACCGGATCGCTCAACAATACGTCGAGCGACATCGGCATCGTGCGGACGCCCGACGGGAAAGCTTTCGCCGTGGCCATCTACGTCACGGGCCAGGGAACGCGGCCGGCGCGGGAAAGCAAGATCGCGCAGATCGCGCGGGCCGTCTACGCGGGCTACGACAATCCGCAGGGCGTCACCTGGGCCGAGGCGACCTACGCGACGCAGGCGGAAACGCGGCTTCCCTGATCTCCCGCCTTGGGCCCCGGGGCCCAGTAGGCTGACCATACTGGCCAGGCTGCCCTCCGGAAGCGGGTTTTATCCTGTTCCGGGCGAGACGTTTGGCCTATGGCCTTCCCCGACATGGTGACATCCAGACAGCAGGCCGAACGCGAGTTCCGGCGCATGGTAAAATGGATCGCGCTGGCCGGCGTCCTGATGGTCGTCGCCGCGCTGGTCTATCTCTATATCGTCGGCGCGTGGAGCGTTCACGCGGTGGTGGCGACCATACTGGGCGTGTTCGTCTCGGTGCTTCTCGGCTGCGGCCTCTTCGCCCTGGCCTTTTTCAGCGACAAGAGCGGGCACGATCAGGACGTGACCAGCGCCACTTCGCGGCGCGGCGAACGGGACGACGACGCCGGCTGAGCGTCCGCGGCGGGCGCGATCCTGCTTTCGCAGGGACCGAACCGCAAGCGCCCAAAAAGAAAGGGCAGCGTCTCGCGACGCTGCCCTTCCTCCTTTTCGCTAAACGAAAGCGAAGATCAGTCGGCCTGAGCTTCGGCAGTCGTCTCGTCCTGCACTTCGGCTTCCGCAGCGGCGGCAGCTTCGTCAGCAGCAGCAGCGGCCTCTTCGGTCGCGCCTTCGACGGCGGCACCGGCGTCGGTGGCGGCGTCTTCGACGGCCGCGCCAGCCGCGTCGGCATTGGCTTCGGCGTCGGCAGCGGCGCTATCGACGGTCTGCTCAGCAGCGTCCTGGGTGCCTTCCGAGCAAGCGGCGAGGGTCAGAGCGGCGCCGGCAGCGGCGGCGGCGAGAACGATCTTGCGCATATGTCAGTTTCCTTGAACAGCGAGTGGTTTCATCGGGGCCCCGAAAGGCCGCGACGCGAAGCCCACAAGCATGCAGACTTCAGCCCGCCGCAATAATGGCCATTTTGTGGCGTTGCAAGCGCTTTGACACTTTTAGGCCGCAATTGCGGCAAGCGCCCGGCGTGAACGAAAGCGGCTGACCCGCGGAATTTGCGCTGCTACCACGCCTGCGATGGCAGACAAACAGCATCTCTACCTGGTCGACGGCTCGGCCTATATCTTCCGCGCCTATCACCGGCTTCCGCCGCTCACCGACCCCCAGGGAACGCCGGTGGGCGCGGTCTACGGCTATACGACAATGCTGTGGAAGCTGGCTGACGATCTCGACAAGGCCGATGGTCCGACGCACCTCGCGGTGATTCTCGACAAGGGCTCGACCAGCTTCCGCAACGAGATCTACGACCAGTACAAGGCCAACCGCCCCCCTCCGCCCGAGGACCTGGTGCCGCAGTTCCCGCTGATCCGCGACGCCACCCGCGCGTTCAGCCTGCCGTGCATCGAGGAAGACGGACTGGAAGCCGACGACCTGATCGCCTCCTACGCACGCGAAGCCACCCGGAAGGGGTGGGACGTGACGATCGTCTCTTCCGACAAGGACTTGATGCAGCTCGTCGGCAAGTGCGCCGAGCCCGAGGAGGGCGTGGCCGAAGGCGGCTGCATCGACATGCTCGACACGATGAAGAACCAGCGCATCGGGCCTGACGAGGTGGTCGAGAAGTTCGGCGTCCCGCCCGAACTCGTCGGCGACGTGCTCGCGCTGATGGGCGATTCGGTCGACAACGTGCCCGGCATCTTCGGCGTCGGCCCCAAGACCGCCTCCAAGCTGATCGTCGAGCACGGCAGCCTCACCGCCGCGCTCGACGCTGCGCCGGGGATGAAAAAATCCAAGCTGCAGGAACGGCTGATCGAAGGCCGCGCGATGGCCGAGCTCAGCCGCGTGCTCGTGCAGCTCAAGGAAGACTGCGACCTGCCGATGGCGCTGGAGGAGTTCAAGCTCACGCCGGTGCCGCGCGACCCGCTGGCGGCCTTCCTGGAAAAGCACGGCTTCACCAGCCTGCTGCGGCGGCTCGACGGGGGTAACGGCAGTCCCGATCGGCCGACCAACCTCAACCCGGCAAAACCGGTCAACAAGGGCGCCGAAGCGAGCCCGAACGGCACTCGCCAGCCGCTGCCGGAAATGCCCGAGGTGGACCGGACCGTCTACGAGTGCGTGCAGACGGCCGAACGGCTCGAGCACTGGATCGAACGCGCCTTCGCCGCCGGGCTGGTCGCGATCGACACCGAGACGAGCGCGCTCGATGCCATGCGCGCCGACCTGGCGGGGATCAGCCTCGCGCTCGGACCGAACGATGCCTGCTACATCCCGCTCGCCCACGGCGGGACCGACATGTTCGCCGAGCGGCCCCAGCAGGTGGCGCGCGAGACCGCGCTGACCATGCTGCGCCCGCTGCTCGAAAGCGACGCGGTGCTGAAAGTCGGGCAGAACGTGAAGTACGACCTCAACGTCCTCGCGCGCCATGACATCGCGATGGCGCCGGTCGACGACACGATGATCGTCTCCTTTGCGCTGGATGCGGGGCGCAGCCTCGACGGGATCGGCGGCGGCCACGGGATGGACGAGCTGGCCCAGCGCCACCTCGGCCACACGACGCTGACGTTCAAGGACATCTGCGGCAGCGGCAAGAAGGCGATTCCGTTCGGCGAAGTGCCGCTCGACCGCGCGACCGAATATGCCGCGGAGGACGCCGACGTGACCTGGCGCCTCTACGCCAACCTGCGCCCGCGCCTCGCGACCGAAGGCGGCACCCGGATCTACGAGCGGGTCGACCGCCCGCTGATCCCGGTCGTGGCCCAGATGGAACGGCACGGGATCAAGGTCGACCGCGGGCAGCTCGCCAAGCTGTCGGAGGAGTTCGCGGCCGAGACCGGCCGGCTCGAAGCCGAGATTCATGCGATCGCCGGTGCAGCGTTCACCATCGGCAGCCCCAAGCAGCTCGGCGACGTGCTGTTCGACAAGATGGGCTACAAGGGCGGCCGCAAGGGCAAGAGCGGACAGTATTCGACCGACCAGTCGATCCTGGAGCGGCTTTCCGCGCAAGGAGCGGAGATCGCCGACAAGGTCCTCGAATGGCGCCAGCTCACCAAGCTCAAGTCGACCTATACCGACGCTCTCCAGGCCGCGATCCATCCCGAGACCGGGCGCGTGCACACCAGCTACAGCCTCGTCGGCGCGCAGACCGGGCGGCTCTCCTCGACCGATCCCAACCTGCAGAACATCCCGATCCGCACCGAGATCGGCCGCCAGATCCGCGAGGCCTTCGTGGCCGAAGAAGGCAACGTGCTGCTCGCCGCCGACTATTCGCAGATCGAGCTGCGCCTCGCCGCCCACATGGCCGACGTGCCCGAGCTGAAGCAGGCCTTCGCCAATGGCGAGGACATCCACGCGCGCACCGCCGCCGAGATGTTCGGCGAAGTCACCCGCGACACCCGCGCCAGCGCCAAGACGATCAACTTCGCGATCCTCTACGGCATCAGCCGCTGGGGCCTCGCCGGACGGCTCAAGGTCGAGGCGGACGAGGCGCAGGCGATGATAGACACCTATTTCAAGCGCTTCCCCGGCATCCAGCGCTACATCATGGAGACGCTCGAGACCGTGCGCGAGCGCGGCTATTCGGAGACGCTGTTCGGCCGCAAGACATGGTTCCCGCGGATCGGCTCGAAGAACCAGACCGAGCGCCAGGGCAGCGAGCGGGCGGCGATCAACGCGCCGATCCAGGGGACCAGCGCCGACATCATCAAGCGCGCGATGGCCCGGATGATGCCCGCGCTCGACGCCGCCGGCCTGGGGCATGTGCGCATGCTGCTGCAGGTGCACGACGAACTGGTGTTCGAACTGCCCGCCGGCGACGTCGCCGCAGCATCGCCCGTGATCGAGCGGGTCATGGCCGAAGCCGCCGCGCCCGCCGTGGCGCTCGACGTACCGCTCGGGATCGAGATCGGCACCGGCGCGAGCTGGGGGATGGCCCACTGATCCGCCCCCGCCTTCGCCCGCGGCTGCGCCGCCGCCACTTCGGCAACCTCGCGGTTCTGGGGCTGATCGCCTTCGCGCTGTTCGCCGGACTGTTTCTCGTCTTCCAGACGATCGAGGCGGAGCGCGCCGAGCGCCAGCAAGTCCAGCGGACGAGCGAGATCCTGATGGAGCTGCGCAACATCAACCGCGCGGCGCTCAACGCCGAGACGGGCCAGCGCGGCTATCTGCTGACGCTCGACCGCCGCTATCTCGAACCCTACCTGGTCGGCCGCGAGCAATATGGGCCGACGCTCGACCGCCTGCGCGAACTTGTCGGCCCCGACGCGACCGCACGCCAGCTCGAACTGCTGGACGAGATCGAGAGCCTGACCGAATCGAAATTCGCCGAGATGGCGGAGACGGTCGCGCTGGTCGAACAGCGCCAGGTGATCGAGGCGCGGCGCGGCATCCTCGACGATCGGGGCGCGGAAGTCATGGCGCGCCTGCGCCGGGCGACGCGCGAGATGGAGCAGATCGAGAACCGCATTCTCATCCGCGCCGCAAGCGAGACCGCGCGCGCCGAGGGCCGCGTGCTTCCTCTGCTCGGTGCGGTCCTGCTGATGCTGCTGGTGGCGCTGGTGCTCGGCTATGTCCTCGTCACCCGCGCCGCGCGCGCCGAGGCGGAGGCGGCACAGGCGGCCGCGCTGGGCGAAGCCCGCGACCGCGCCGACCTGCTCGCGCGCGAACTCAACCACCGGGTCAAGAACCTCTTCGCAGTGATCCTCGCGATCGTGCGCATGAGCGCCAAGGACACTCCCGAAGCAAAGCCGGTGATCGAGCGCATTTCCGAACGCATCCATGCCCTGCTGACCGCGCACGAGGTTACGCAGGGCACGCTCGAACGCCCGGTCGCCTCGCTGCGCACGCTGATCGAGACGACGCTGGCGCCCTATCGCTCGGAAAAGCTCCCCGCCGAGATCGAGGGGCCCGAGATCGAGCTGCCCGCCAAACAGGTCACGCCGCTGGGCCTGGTGCTCCACGAGCTGACCACCAACGCGGTGAAGTATGGCGCCTGGAGCAGGGGCGACCTGCTCGAAGTGCGCTGGCGCGAGGTGGACGGATCGGTCGCGATCGAATGGCGCGAACACGGTGACGCCGAGGGGAAGGAGCCCGAACACAAGGGTTTCGGCAGCCTGCTGATGACCAGCGCGGCACGCCAGCTCCGCGGCGAGATCGACCGCCGGTTCGGCAAGGATGGGGTGGAGGTCACGATCACGATCCCGCGTGCCCGGTGATCGCCATCGCTTGCCAGTGAACGGCTGACGCCGTAGCTCGTGGCTGATGCTCGAGCGCTACGATCCGCGGAACTGGACCATCGCCTGGGGCGAAGTGGCGGTGGCCGCCATCGCCGTCGGGGTCGCGATCGCAGTCGCCTTCGTGATCCATCGCCTGGTCTTCGGACTGCTGCTCCGCCTCGCCCGCAGCTCGCAATCGGAGGTCGACGAGCTCCTCTTCGCCCGGCTCGCGCGGCCGATCCGCTGGTCGGTCGTCGCGATTGCGATCGCGGCGGTGGCGCAGACGAACCCCAATATCCAGGCCGTCTGGCGCTGGATGGCGCCGTTCGTCGTTCCCGCGCTCGTCGGCTGGGTCGCGCTCGCGCTGGTGCGCGCCTTCGCCGCCGCGCTGCAGATGCGCAGCGAGCTTTCCGCCGACCCGATCACGGCCCGCAGCCGCCGCACGCGGGTCGCGATCCTCTCGCGCACCGCGGCGTTCCTCATCGTCCTGCTGACGGTGGCGATGATGCTGCTGGCGATCCCCGGCGTGCGCGACGTCGGGGTGACGCTGATGGCCTCGGCCGGGCTCGCCGCGCTGGCGGTCGGTGCGGCGGCGCAGCCCGCGCTCAAGTCGCTCATCGCAGGCCTGCAGATGGCGCTGACCGAGCCGCTGCGGATCGGCGACCTGGTGGTGATCGAGGGTTTCTCCGGCCGGGTCGAGGAAATCCGCATGAGCTTCGTGATCGTGCGCACGTGGGACGAACGCGCGATCATCGTGCCGACCAGCGCCTTCCTCGAGAAGAGCTTCGAGAACTGGTCGCGCGAGAGCGAGCGGCTCACCGGACCGGTCTTCCTCCACCTCGACCCGGCAGCGGACATCGCGCCGATCCGGGCAGAGTTCGAACGCTTCGTCGCCACGCGCGCGGAATGGGACCGACGCACGGCCGAGCTGCTGATGACCGAGGCCTACCCCGAAAGCGTGGAGCTGCGCATCGCGGTGAGCGCGGCGACGATCAGCGACCTGTGGACGCTACGCTGCGCGGTGCGCGAGCACATGCTGCAATGGCTGCGGGTGAACATGCCCGACGCGTTGATCCGCCACCGCCTGGGTGTCGACGATGCGAACGCGGCAGTAAAGGCGAACGACTGAGGGGTCGGCCCCTCCTCTTCCGAGGAGGGGCGCCCATTCAGCCGTGCTTCTTCTCGCGCGTCGATTCGACCATGCCTTCGCTGATGAAGCCGATCGGCATGGCCTCGGCCGCGCGCTTCTTCAGCTCGCCGCGCATCTTGCGGTATTCTTCTTCCATCGCCTGCGTGACCGTCGCGCGCGAATCGCCGAGCGCCTCGGCGAAATCGGCCGCCGTGACCTGTTCGACCTCGCCCCCCACGCGCCGCAGCGCGTTGAGTCCGGCGCGGCGCACGACGTCTTCCAGATCGGCACCGGTGAAGCGGTCGGTCTGGGCCGCGATCGCGGCCAGATCGACGTCGCCGGCGAGCGGCATGCTGGCGGTGTGGATGCCGAGGATCTGAGCGCGCCCCTTCTGATCGGGCGTGCCGACATAGACGAGCTCGTCGAACCGCCCGGGCCGCAGCAGCGCGGGGTCGACCAGCGTGGGCCGGTTGGTCGCGCCGATCACGACGACCGACTGCAGTTCCTCCAGCCCGTCCATCTCGGCCAGGATCGTGTTGACCACGCGCCCGGTGACCTGCGGCTCGCCCTGCCCCGAGCCGCGCGCGGGCACGAGGCTGTCGATCTCGTCGATGAAGATCACGCAGGGCGCGACCGACCGCGCCCGCTGGAACATGCGCGCGATCTGCTGCTCGCTCTCGCCGTACCACTTGGAGAGGAGATCGGAGCTCTTCATCGAGATGAAGTTCGCTTCCGCTTCCTTGGCGACTGCCTTGGCCAGCAGGGTCTTGCCGGTCCCCGGCGGGCCGTAGAGCAGGAAGCCCTTGGCCGGACGGATGCCCAGGCGGCGGAAGGCGTCGGGATTCCTGAGCGGCAGTTCGACCCCTTCCTTCAGCATGTCGATCGCGTCGTCGACGCCGCCGATGTCGTCCCAGCCGACCCGGGGGACCTGGACCATCACCTCGCGCATGGCGGACGGCTGCACGCGCTTGAGCGCGGACAGGAAATCCTCCCGCGTCACCGACAGATCGTCGAGCACCTCGGCCGGGATCGTCCGTTCGTCGAGGTTGAGCCGGGGCATGATCCGCCGGACCGCGTCGATCGCCGCCTCGCGCGCGAGCGCCGCGATGTCGGCGCCGACGAAACCGTGCGTGACCCGGGCCAGCTCGTCGAGATCGACCTTGTCGCCCAGCGGCATGCCGCGGGTGTGGATCGAGAGAATCTCGCGGCGCCCTTTCTCGTCGGGCACGCCGATCACGATCTCGCGGTCGAAACGGCCCGGTCGGCGCAGCGCCTCGTCGATCGCATCGGGCCGGTTGGTGGCGGCGATCACGACGAGGTTGGAGCGCGCCTCCAGCCCGTCCATCAGCGTCAGGAGCTGCGCGACCAGGCGCTTCTCCGCCTCGCCCGCGACTTGCGCGCGCTTGGGCGCGATCGAATCGATCTCGTCGATGAAGACGATCGCCGGCGCGTGCTTGGTCGCTTCCTCGAACACCTCGCGCAGGCGCTTCTCGCTCTCGCCATAGCCGGAGCCCATGATCTCGGGCCCGTTGATGATGAAGAACTGCGCGTCGCTCTCGTTCGCGACCGCCTGCGCCAGCCGCGTCTTGCCGGTGCCCGGCGGGCCGTGGAGGAGCACGCCCTTGGGCGGGTCGACGCCGAGGCGGGTGAAAAGCTCGGGGTAGCGGAGCGGCAACTCGACCATCTCGCGGAGCTGCTGGATCGTGTCGTCCATGCCGCCGACGTCGTCGTAGTTGACCACCGCACGCCCGGTCGGCGCTTCCTCGAACTCGGCGCGCAGCTCGACCTCGGTGTTCTCGTCGATATGGACGATGCCCTTGGGCGCGGTCGAGACGACCGTCAGGCGGATCTGCGTGAGCGCATAGGCCGGGGCGTTGAACATGCGCTGCACTTCGGCGGGCATGTTCTGTACCGGCTGCTGACCGGTCGTGGCGACGAGATCGCCGGCGACCAGCGGCCTTCTGAAGAAGTTGCGCTTCAGCGCCTGGGTCGGCCCCTGCAGGCGCATCTCGCGGCTGGCCGGGGCGAAGATCACGCGCGAGGCCGGGCGCGATTCGGCCGCTGCCACGCGCACGTGCTCGCCCGATCCGCACTCGGCGTTGTTGCGCTGCAGGCCGTCGAGCCGGACCACGTCGAGCGACTGGTCCTCGTCGTAGGCCGCCATGGCGACGGCCGCGGTCGTGCGCTTGCCGTGGATTTCCACCACGTCGCCTTCGGTGATGCCGAGCGCCTGGAATGCGGAACGGGGCAAGCGGGCGATTCCCCGCCCGCTTTCCTCCTGCCGAGCCGCCGCGACCTGGAGCCGGACTGCCTTGTCTTCTACCGCCGCGTCGAGATCGGCCATCCGTCCACTTCTCCCTTCTAGTCCAATGAGGGGTTACCCGCTCCTAGCTAGGGACGGATCACTGCGAGTCAAATGAACGAGGAGGTCATCGGTTGCCGAACGGGGCATCGGCGCGGCCCAAGAAAAAAGGCCCGGTCGCGAGGACCGGGCCTTGAAAGTCTTGGGAGAGGATGCCTGTAAAGGCCCGCCCTATGTGCGCTGCAGCACGCTTTTGTGCAAGTGCGAAAAGCTCATTTCACGATGCAAAATATGCAACGGAGCGTGCTAAGTTGTTCGATTTCATTCCATTCCTGTCATGATCCCGTCACGAACCGGCGCCGCACCGACGGGCACGAATCGCATGTGCAGCGTAACCGGGGGTGACAGCAGATCGCGCTATGCCTAACAGCTTTGCACGATATGGAGGCCTGATGAACAAGCTCTATCCCGATGCCGCCACCGCCCTGGAAGGGGTGCTGAAGGACGACATGCTCATCGCCGCGGGAGGCTTCGGCCTCTGCGGCATCCCCGAACGCCTGATCGACGCCATCCGCGACAGCGGGGTCAAGGGACTGACCTTCTGCAGCAACAATGCCGGGATCGACAACGAGGGGATCGGCAAGCTGCTGCGCACGCGGCAGGTCAAGAAGATGATCTCCTCCTACGTGGGCGAGAACAAGGAATTCGAACGCCAGTTCCTCGCCGGCGAGCTCGAGGTCGAGTTCTGCCCGCAGGGCACCCTGGCCGAGCGCATGCGCGCCGGCGGCGCGGGCATTCCGGGCTTCTACACCCGGACCGGCGTCGGCACGAAAGTCGCCGAGGGGAAGGAAGTGAAGACCTTCGACGGAGAGGACTATATCCTCGAACGCGGCATCTTCGCCGACCTGTCGATCGTCAAGGCGTGGAAGGCCGATGAGACCGGCAACCTCGTGTTCCGCAAGACGGCGCGCAACTTCAACCTCCCCGCGGCGACGTGTGGCAAGGTCTGCGTGGTCGAAGTGGAGGAAGTGGTGCCCGCAGGCAGCCTCGATCCCGACTGCATCCATCTGCCGGGCGTCTTCGTCCAGCGGATGATCGTGGGCGCGCCCTACGACAAGAAGATCGAGTTCCGCACCGTGCGGGAGCGCGAGGCTGCATGACCGTGCGGCGGCTCAAGGCCGCCCTCGCGGCATCGGCGCTCGCCATGATGCTGGGCGGCTGCGTTGCGGCCGCGATTCCGCTCGCCGCCGGCGGTGTCGTTCTCCGGAACGAAGCGCTGGGAGGCGACGAACCGGACTCCGACGAGGCCGGCGATGAGAGAACCGGGAGGGACTCCGGCGCAATCGCGACCGAGGGCGAGCCCTTCACGCCTACCCTCGCGCCGCCCGGCGCATACGAGGCCTTCTTCGCCTATGCGCGCGAACAGGCGTCGCTCGATCCCGTCGCCGCGCCGCGCCATTCGGCGATCCTCGCGGCGCCCGGTTTGCTGCAGCCCGAGACCACGGAATGCTCGGTCCGTCCCTCCGCGGTTCTGGTCGACCTCGACCCTGCATCCGGCGCGCGCGATTTCGCCGCGCTTCCACCCGATCCGGCGCTCGCCCGGGGGCTGCACGCGCTCCGGCTGGAAGGCGTGTTCGTCTTCTGGATCAGCGACGCCTCGGCCGCGGAGGCCGGCACGCTGCGCAAGCGCCTGACCGCTACGGGACTCGATCCCACGACCGACGACGGCATACTGCTCATGCGCCGCGCCGAGGACCGCAAGCAGCTCCGCCGCAAGGAGCTGGCGCAGACCCACTGCCTCGTCGCCATTCTCGGCGACGAGCGAAGCGATTTCGACGAGCTCTACGATTACCTCAAGGACCCCGCTGCCGCCTCCGAACTCGAGGCGCTGATCGGCAGCGGCTGGTTCCTCGCCCCCACACTTCTAAGCACCAAGGAAGGCTGACCATGCCCTGGGACCGCAACCAGATGGCCGCGCGCGCGGCGCAGGAGCTGCAAGACGGATACTACGTGAACCTCGGCATCGGCATTCCGACGCTGGTGGCGAACCATATCCCGGCCGGCATGCACGTCACGCTGCAGAGCGAGAACGGCATGCTCGGCATCGGCCCCTTCCCTTACGAGGACGAAATCGACCCCGACCTGATCAACGCCGGCAAGCAGACGATCAGCGAACTGCCGCACAGCGCCTATTTCGACAGCGCGACGAGCTTCGGTATGATCCGCGGCGGGCATATCGACCTGACCGTGCTCGGCGCGATGGAAGTGGCCGAGAACGGCGACATCGCCAACTGGATGATCCCGGGCAAGATGATCAAGGGCATGGGTGGCGCGATGGACCTCGTCGCCGGCGTGAAGAAGATCATCGTGGTGATGGAGCACACCGCCAAGGACGGCAGTCCCAAGTTCATCCCGCAGTGCACCCTGCCGCTGACCGGGACCAACGTGGTCGACATGATCGTGACCGACCTCGCCGTGTTCCAGCGACCCGACCACGACAGCCCGTTCAAGCTGATCGAACTGGCGCCCGGCGTCAGCGGGGAGGAAGTCGCCGAAAAGACGACCGCGCACTACCTCTCCTGACGCTTCCCACATGCGGCCCGATGTGAGACAATCGGGCCGCTATGTATCCGGGGCACTTCCTGGCGTCGGCCTTCCGTGCTCGTTTCCTCGACGTTCTCGCGTCGATCTACATTTACAACGAGCATCGCGGCTACACCTCGCTCGATCGCGTGCTCGAGGCGGTGCGCGCACGCTGCCCCGACGACGCCGAATTCATCGCCGACGTCGAAAAGCACCGCTCGGACGAGGAAAAGCACTATCGCATGTTCAAGCGGTGGTTCGAGCTGCGCGGCACGATGCCGCTCGAGGTCGATCGTACTTGCGGCCATATCGACCACTTCATCGAGACGGTGTTCGGCTGCACCATCGACGAACTCGATACGGCGCAGATCGTCATGGACGGCGGTCAGTTCGAAAAGCTGTGCCGGGTCATCATGATTACCGAGCGGCGCGGCATGCGGCAGGTCGAGATCCTGCTCGAAAACGTGCACATCCGCTCAGACAGGGCGCTGACACGCATTTTCCAGGTGGTCGAGAAGGACGAACCCGATCACTGGATGCCCTACGATCGCTGGCTGCGCGCCAACGGCCGCCGCCCGAAGCCGCGCTGGCGCGAACTATGGGCCGACTACTGGATCCACAAGTCGCTGATGTTGGTGAAATTGCCGGCCATCTTTGTCGACCGCAACCGCCCGCGCCTCTCTGCCTGGCCCGATGCCGCCGAGCACGGTCCGGCCGGCGGCGGGGCTACGCCAGCGCCGCTTTGAGGTCGTCCACCAGATCGGTGCGTTCCCACGGGAAATGGTCGCCCTCGGCGGCGCGGCCGAAGTGGCCGTAGGCGGCACTCTTGCGGTAGATCGGTTTGTTGAGGCCGAGGTGCACGCGAATGCCGCGCGGGGTCAGCCCGCCGAGCTTGGCGATGGAGCGGATCGCGTCCTCGATGCGGTCGTCCGCGACCGTGCCCGTGCCGTGGGTATCGACATAGAGCGAAAGCGGTTCGGACACGCCGATGGCATAGGCGAGCTGGATCGTGCAGCGCCGCGCGAGGCCCGCCGCGACGATGTTCTTGGCCAGATAGCGGCTGATATAGGCGGCCGAGCGATCGACCTTGGTCGGGTCCTTGCCGCTGAACGCGCCGCCGCCGTGCGGGGCCGCACCGCCGTAGGTGTCGACGATGATCTTGCGGCCGGTAAGGCCCGCGTCGCCATCGGGCCCGCCGATCACGAACGTACCGGTCGGGTTGATGTGCCACTTGGTCTCGTCCGACAGGAAACCTTCGGGAAGGATCTCGCCGACGACCTTCTTCACATAGGTCTTGAGCTCGGCTTCCTTCTCGCCCTCGTCGTACCCTTCGGCATGCTGGGTCGAGACCACGATTGCCGTCGCGGCGACCGGCTTGCCGTCGCGGTAGCGCAGCGTGACCTGGCTCTTGGCGTCGGGCTCCAGGAACGGCGCTGCGCCGCTCTTGCGGTCCTCCGCCAGACGCTGGAGGATCTTGTGGCTGTAGTCGATCGCCGCCGGCATCAGATCGGGCGTCTCGTCGCAGGCGAAGCCGAACATGATGCCCTGGTCGCCCGCGCCTTCATCCTTGTTGCCGCTGGCGTCCACGCCCTGCGCGATATGCGCGCTCTGCCCGTGCAGATAGTTGTCGAAGGTCAGCGTCTGCCAGTGGAAGCCGTCCTGCTCGTAGCCGATCTCGCGCACCGTCTTGCGCACGGCGGCCTCGATCTCCTCCAGCGCACCGTCGATCCACTGGCCGTTCTCGTAGACGCCCTTGCAGCGGAGCTCACCCGCCAGCACCACGCGCTGCGTCGTCGTCAGCGTCTCGCACGCGACGCGCGCTTCCGGATCCTTCGCCAGGAGCAGGTCGACGATCGCGTCGGAGATCTGGTCCGAAACCTTGTCGGGATGTCCCTCGGAAACGCTTTCGGAAGTGAAGAGGTAAGTGCTGCGCATGGGCGAAATTATCCGATATAAAGATAACTTTATGTCCTAAGCAGCGTCCTAGCCGCGTCGCAGCCGCGTGGCAACCAGCGATCCGGCGATCAGCAGCACGGCCCAGCCGAGCGGGAGCCAGTTGCCGAGCCGGGCGAACCAGGTCGGCGCGTGGGCCGGCGGGATCAGCCCGTCGATCCGGTCGGCGCGGTGCATGCCGATGTGCTGGCGGACCACGCCGCGCGCGTCGATCACCGCGCTGATCCCGGTGGTGGTAGAGCGCAGGACCGGCAGCCCTTCCTCGATCGCGCGCATGCGGGCCTGCGCGAGATGCTGCGGAGGACCCCAGGCACCGAACCAGCCGTCGTTCGAGGGATTGAAGATGTAATCGGGCCGATCGCTGCGGTCGGCGACCTGGCCGGAGAAGACGATCTCGTAGCAGATCTGGATGCCAGCCCGGCCCCATTCGCCGAGGTCGAGCGTGCGCGGCCCCGGGCCGGGCCAGAAGTCGATCGTCCCTGCCACGAGCCGCGTCGCGCCGAGCGGTTCGAGCAGCCAGCGCAGCGCCAGGTATTCGCCGAACGGCACGAGATGCGCCTTGTCGTAGCCGCCGACGATCTGCCCCTCGGCATCGATCGCGGTGACCGCGTTGCGGGCGCCGGCGGCGCGGCCGTCCACGATCTCGAGATCGACCGCGCCGGTCAGCAGCACACTGCCCTCACCGATCACCCGGCCGATCCGCCAGCGGGCATAAGCAGGATCGCCCGCGGCGGTCATCTGGTCGTAGTAGCGCTGCGGATAACCGTCGCGCAGGTAGTCGGGCACACCCGACTCGGGCCACAGGACCAGGCGCCGCTCACCTTCCTGTCCCGACGCCCGGGGCGCGGTGAGCCTGGCGATGCGCGCAAACTGCTCCTCGAACTTGGCGGGGTTGTCGAGGTCCTGCTGGCGAATGTCGGGCTGGATCAGCGTGTAGCGCAGCGTGCCCTGCTCGGGCGGTGGCGCAGGCCAGTACATGCCGGCGACGAGCAGCGCCGCGGCGAGCCCGAACGGCACCCAGCGCCGCTCGCGCAGCAGCACGATGAGGAGGAAGCCGACCAGCGCGGCAAGGCCCGAGAGCGCGTAAGTCCCCATCCATGGCAGCAGTGCGGCGAGTCCCGGACGGTCGAACGGGCCGAGAAAGATCAGCCCCAGCGGGTCCCAGGCGTAGCCGGTGAAGACCCAGCTCCGCAGCCATTCGGATACCGTCCAGCCCCCCGCAAACAGGCAGGCCGCGGCGCCGGCGCTCAGCCGGCGGCCGAGCCACCAGGCGAACAGCCCCGCGATCGCCGGATAGACCGCGAGGTACAGCGAGACCAGCGGCACGGCGAACCAGCCGAGCCAGGCGGGCATTTCGGACTGGTAGGTGAAGGCCGTCGCGATCCAGTTGTTCGCGAGGGTGAAGTGCGCGAGGCCGAAAATCCAGCCGCGCAGCAGGGCCGCGCGCCAGGTCGGCGCCGCCAGCGCAAGCATGGCAAAACCGCCGATCGCAAGCAGCGCCAGCGGCCAGAGCTGGAGCGGCGGAAAGCCGGTTGCCGCAACCAGGCCGCAGAGGGCGACCGACAGCTTCGGGTGCACGGCGAACCAATTGCCGATCCGGCCCATACGGCTCATGCCCGTGCCGCCCCGACTACCGTTCCCCGTTCGCGGCGATCAGCCGACCGCCTGCACCGCTTCGCCGTCGCCGGCCGGTTCGGCGGGCTCGGCCGTCTTGCGGGCCCGCGGTGCACGCTTCTTCTTGGGCGCTTCGCCTTCCGAAGAATCGCCGATCGCAGGCGGAAGCGCCGAAGCGTCGATCTCGCCGCCGTCCGTGGTGGGCGACTCGCTGCGCGGCTTGCGCGGCCGGCGCCCCTCGCCCCGGGGCTTGCTGGTGCGCTTGAACGGGTTCTCGGCGGGTTCGTATTCCGAATCCTCCTCGCCCTGCGCTTCGCTTTCCTCGCGCTCGCCGGCATCCGTGCGGCCGTTCGCGTCCTCGCGGCGGCTGCGGACGTTGCGGGGCTGACGGCGGCGGTTATCGCCTTCGTCCTCGCCCTCGTCTTCCTCGTCCTGGTCGCGTTCCTCGTAGCGCTTGCCGCGCTGCTCGTCCTGGCGCGCCTTGTTGTCGGCGAGAACGCGGAAGTAGTGATCGGCGAACTGCAGGTAGTATTCAGCCTGCACGCGGTCGCCGTTGTGCTGGGCGTCCTGCGCCAGCTTCTTGTACTTGTCGAGCAGCTGGGGCGCGTTGCCGCGGGCCCTGCTGTCGATCCGGTTCGACTGGTTGCCGCCGCCCTGCGGGCGATTGCCGCGGCCGCGACGGCGATTGTTATTACGATGATTGTTCAAGGAAATCTCTTCCTCATTCGGGACCGCCCTTACGGCACCATTGCCCGCGCGGTCGCATGACCCCTCCCCGCGTCCGCTCCCGAGCGAATCGCGGGTGTCCCGTCTGCACCTCTACAGGTCTGGTTGCCCGGTCGGTTGCAATTGTCGGAACGAGGCCCAGCCGGGAGGCGAACACGCCGCTAACCGGGAGCCCTTGGGGTAGAGTTAGCTATCGCAGTGCCCTTTGCCAACCCCCCTAGCGCAAAATCAGCGCACGCGACCGTCCAGCGAGATCGCGCCGCAGATCGGTGGAGAATCCGGCTTCCCGCGCGATTTCGGCCACCGGGTCGGCCTGCGACGCGCCGATCTCGAGCACCGCGGCCCCGCCTGGGGCCAACAAGCCCCGCAACTGGGGAATGAGCACGCGATAGTCGTCGAGCCCGTCCGCCCCCGCGAAAAGCGCGCCGGCCGGCTCGTATGCGCGCACCGAGGGGGCGAGGTCCGCCGCTTCCTCGACATAGGGGGGATTGGCGATCACGCGGTCGAACGTGTCGAGGCCGTCATGCCAGCCCGGCGCATGCCAGTCGGCGCGGAGCAGGCGCGCGCGATTTTCGAGGCCCAGCCGGCACGCATTGTCCCCGGCGACCGCAAGCGCCTCGGAGGAGCGGTCGATCCCGACACCGTCCCAAGCCGGCCTTTCCGCCAGAAAACTCAGCAGGAGCGTGCCCGAGCCCACCCCAAGGTCGAGCACGCGGCCGCTCTCCCCCGCGCCCTCCAGCGCCGCGGCAAGCGTCGCCTCGCTGTCAGCGCGCGGGATCAGCACATCGGGCGTGACGCGGAACGGCCGGCCGTAGAATTCCTGCTCGCCGACGATATAGGCCACCGGCTCATGCCCCGCCCGCCGCTCGACCAGCGCCGCGAACCCGGCGGGCGCCGCGTCGCGCATATGCTGCAGCAACAGCTCCGACCGCGAGACGCGGAGCGCATGCGCCATCAGCACCTCGGCATCGAGCCGGGCGGTGTCGAAAGTATCGGCCAGCCGCTCCGCCGCGTTGCGCAAGGCTTCGGCGACAGTGGCTCCCCCACCACCCCCAACCCCCTCCTCTGAAGAGGAGGGGACTATTCCGTCGCGCTCGCTTCTCCCCCTCCTCTTCAGAGGAGGGGGCCGGGGGGTGGTGCGCTCCTCAGCCATCCATCGCAGCGAGGCGCTTCGCCTCGTCTTCGGCGGTGAGGGCGTCGATCAGTTCGGTGAGCCCCGGCCCGGCGAGAACTTCGTCGAGCTTGTGCAGGGTCAGGCCGATCCGGTGATCGGTCACGCGGCCCTGAGGGAAGTTGTACGTGCGGATGCGTTCGGAGCGGTCGCCGCTGCCGACCATGGCCTTGCGCGCCTCGGCCTCGGCCCCCTGCGCCTCCGCGCGTTTCAAGTCGTAGAGCCGAGTGCGCAGGACCTGCATCGCCTTGGCGCGGTTCTTGTGCTGGCTGCGCTCGTCCTGCTGGATCACGACGAGGCCGGTCGGCAGGTGGGTGATGCGCACGGCGCTGTCGGTCGTGTTGACGTGCTGCCCGCCGGCGCCGCTCGCGCGGTAGATGTCGATCTTGAGGTCCTTGTCGTCGATCTCGACGTCGACCTCGCTCGGCTCGGGCAGGACGGCGACGGTCGCCGCCGAGGTGTGGATGCGCCCACCGCTCTCCGTCACCGGCACGCGCTGGACCCGGTGGACGCCCCTTTCGAACTTGAGCCGGGCGAACACGCCCTGGCCCGAGACGTTGGCGACGATCTCCTTGAACCCGCCGATGTCGCTCGCGTTCATCGAGATCGTCTCGACCCGCCAGCCGTTCTCGGCCGCGAAGCGCTCGTACATGCGGAACAGGTCGGCGGCGAACAGCGCCGCCTCGTCCCCGCCGGTGCCGGCGCGGATTTCGAGCATCGCCGGCCGCGCGTCGGCGGCATCGCGCGGCAGCATGGCGACGGAGAGCGCGCGCTCGGCCTCGGGCAAGGCGCTGCGCAGCCGCATGATCTCTTCTTCGGCTAGCGCCTTCATGTCGGGATCGGCGTCGTCGAGCTTCTCCAGCTCCGCCAGCTCGCCGCGCATCGTCCGCACGTCCTCTGCCGCCCGCGCGACCGGCTCGAGCTCGGCATAGTCGCGGCTCGCGGCCACGAACGCCTCGCCCTCGAGCGTGCCCGACGCCAGCCGCGCCTCGAGCTCGGCAAAGCGATGCGCGATCTGGTCGAGACGTTCGGCGGGGATGGTCATGCTACGCGTTCCCCATGCCCGTCATGCTGAACTCGTTTCAGCATCCATCGAGCCTCCGCGGCCGTCTGTGCCGGTGGCGAAATGGACCCTGAAACGAGTTCAGGGTGACGATGAGGAATCAGCATCACAACAGGAGGCTCTCGATCCTCGCCGCGAGTGCATCCTCCGCCCGGACGCTGATCTTCGCGGCGCCCTCGGCGGTGGAGATCGACGCGATCGCCCCGGCGCCCATCTTCACTGCCTTGTCGAAACGCTTGCGGGGGGAACCGCTGGCGACGAGTTCCGCCGAGAATCCCTCGCGCCGGAGCGCGGTCACCGCCTCGACGCCGCGGGCGATCTGCGCATCGTCTTCCACGACCACAACCACATCCGCGACCGGGTCGCCCCGCTCCCCCACCAGCATCGCCAGCCGCTCGATCCCCGCGGCCCAGCCGACTGCCGGCGTCGCGGGTCCGCCCAAACTTTCCATCAGGCCGTCGTAGCGTCCGCCGCCGATCACTGTCCCCTGCGCGCCGAGGCGATCGGTGACGAATTCGAAGGCGGTGTGGCGGTAGTAGTCGAGGCCGCGCACCAGCGAGGGTTCGCGCGTCCACGCGACGCCTGCGGCGTCGAGCCCGGCGGTGACCGCGCCGAAGAAGTCCTGCGCCTCACCGCTCAGGTAATCGTCGATCTTCGGCGCATCGGCGACGAAGGCGCGGTCGCGCGGGTCCTTGCTGTCGAGGATGCGCAGCGGGTTGCGCTCCAGCCGGTCCTGCGAATCCTCGCTCAGCTCCGCGCGGTGGGCGGCGAAGTAGTCGACCAGCGCGGCGCGCCAGGCCTCGCGGCTGTCGCCGTCGCCGAGCGTGTTGAGTTGCAGCGTGACCCCGTCCGCGATGCCGAGCTCTTTCAGGAGCTGGTCGGCCATGGCGAGTAGCTCGACGTCGGCCTGCGGCTCGGCCGCGCCGATCACTTCGGCGTCGAGCTGGTGGAACTGCCGATAGCGGCCCTTCTGCGGCCGTTCGTAGCGGAACAGCGGTCCGTGCGTCGCGACCTTGAGCGGCGCGTATTGCCGCCAGCCGTTCGTCAGATAGGCGCGCGCGATCCCGGCGGTGAACTCGGGCCGCAGGGTCAGCGATTCGCCGCCGCGGTCGTCGAACGAATACATTTCCTTCGAAACCACGTCGGTCGTCTCGCCGAGCGAGCGGGCGAAGACCTCGGTCTTCTCGAACACCGGCATCTCGATCCGGCGGAAGCGGTAGAGCCTGCGCACGCGCTCGAACGTCTCGACCACATGCGCGAAAGCCTCGGCCTCCGGCCCGAAAATGTCCTGCGTTCCACGGATAGCTTGCGGCGTTTTCGACATGGTCCGCGCGATTAGGGCCATGCGCCCCCTTCCGCAATCCTCTCCCCTTCGCTAGAGGCGCCCGCGTGAAGTCCTGGGAGAGGGGCCGACCACACGAACGAGAGAACGCATGCGCATCGACATGGTCCCCGTGGGCGACAACCCGCCCGAAAGCCTGAACGTCATCATCGAAGTCCCGACCGGCGGCGAGCCGGTGAAGTACGAATTCGACAAGGAAAGCGGCGCGCTGTTCGTCGACCGCATCCTGCACACCCCGATGCGCTATCCGGCCAACTACGGCTTCGTGCCGCACACGCTGAGCCCCGACGGCGACCCGCTCGACGCGCTGGTGATCTCGCGCAGCCCGTTCATTCCCGGCTGCGTCGTCCGCGCCCGGCCGATCGGCGTGCTCAACCTCGAGGACGAGCACGGCGGCGACGAGAAGCTGATCTGCGTGCCGATCGACACGACGTTCCCCTATTATTCGGACGTCGCGGAGACCAAGGACCTGCCCTCGATCATCTTCCAGCAGATCGAGCACTTCTTCACCCACTACAAGGATCTGGAGAAGGAGAAGTGGGTTCGCGTCGGCCAGTGGGGCGACGCCGCCGCTGCCAAGCGGATCATCCTCGAATCGATCGAGCGCGCGAAAGGCTGATCCCGGCGAGTCCCCGCGAAGGCGGGGACCTCAGGCTGCCAAGCGGCGATCAGGCGGCCCTAGGTCCTCCGCTGGCGCTCTTATGTGCCGCTAGGTTCCTGCCACCGTCATCCCGTCCACCCGCAGCGTCGGGACATTGACTGCGCGGTGCATCTCCAGGTCGTCGGCCACGCGCAGGGCAGCGAACATGGCGAGCAGGTTGCCGGCGATCGTGAACTCCGCGATCGGCCCGGCGATCTCGCCGTTCACGATGCGATAGCCCGAAGCCCCGCGGCTGTAGTCCCCGGTCACAGGGTTGACGCCCTGCCCGGCCAGTTCGGTGATCAGCACGCCCTCGGCCACGTCCGCCATCAGTTCGGCGCGCGAGACCGGGCCGGCCGGAATGTGCAAGTTGCTGGTCGAAACCCCCGGCGTGCCGCTCCCGCGGGAGGCGTGCCCGGTGGGCGCGAGGCCGAGCTTGTTCGCGCTCGCGACGTCGAGCAACCAGCCACCGAGCACCCCGCGCTCGACCAGCTTGCGCGGCAGGCATCCCAGACCCTCGCCGTCGAACGGGCGCGAGCGCAGGCCGCGCGGCCGGTGCGGATCCTCCACCACCTCGATTCCGTCCGGCAGGATCGCCTCGCCCTCGCGGCCGAGCAGGAAGCTCGATCCGCTGGCGATCGCCGGCCCGGCCATCGCGCCGACGAGGTGCCCGACGAGCGATGCGCCGACGCGCGGGTCGAACAGCACGGGCATCCGCCCGCCCTTCGGTATTTCGGGATTCAGCCGGGCGACGGTCCGTTCGCCCGCCAGCCGGCCGATCTCCTCGGGCGAAGGCAGGTCGGCGAGATGGCGCGCGGTACGCATGGCGTAGTCGCGCTGCATGGCCGAGCCCTGCCCGCCGATCACGACCGCGCTGAGCGAGTGGTGCGTCGCGCCGTAGGCGCGCGCGAAGCCGTGGCTGGTCGCAAGCGCGAAGAGCGAACGGCCGAACGAGGCGGCCCCGCCTTCGCTGTTGGTCACGCCCTCGATCGCGCGCGCGGCATCCTCCGCCGCCAGAGCGCGTTCGCGCAGTGCCTCCGGGCCCGGCTCGCCGCTGTCCTCCAGATCGAGCGCGGGCGCCATGCCGCGGTCGAGCAGCTCCTGCGGGGCGAGGCCGGCGTGCGGGTCTTCGGGCGCGGCGCGGGCCATGGCGACGGCCCGTTCGGCCAGGTCGCTCAGCGCGGCGGGGGCGAAGTCGCTCGTCTCGATCGAGGCCGAGCGCTGGCCGACGAAGACGCGCAGCGCGATCTCCTCGCTCTCCGACCGCTCGACATCCTCGAGCTTGCCGAGGCGGACGGTCACCCCTTCGGACGATTGCGCCCGGGCGGCGGCATCGGCCGCATCGGCACCATGGCGGCGCGCCGCCTCGATCAGCTCTGCACAGCGGGCGAGCGCGGTCTCGCCGTCGATCATCGAACGGTCTCGGGAGTGGTCATGCGCCCCCAGCTAGGGTCCGCGCGGCCCGGCCGCAAGACGAGGTTCAGGCGGCGAGTGCCGCGATCCCCATGAACAGGCCGGTGAGGACCAGGGGCAGGCAGATCGCAAGCACCCACAGCAGCACCTGGTCGCGGCGATAGGCCCCGGCGAGCGAGGGGTCGGCCGCTTCCTCGTCGGAAAGGTCGCGCCAGCGCTTTTCGAACCAGCGGCACGCCGGAATGATGCCTGCAACCAGCGCGACGAGCGCGAGATAGGGCAGAATGGAGGACCCGACTTCCTTGATCGCATGGACCGTTACGAAGATCTGCAGGGCGGTGTAGACGAGCAGCGCGTAGGCGACGTTGTCGCTCATGCCCTTGCGCCAGTCCCGCGCCCGATGCTCGGCGGCGATGTGGCCGTGGCCCTTGTTGTCTTCAGTACGGTGAAGCGCCTTCACCATGCGCTTTCTCCAATGTCCTCTTCCGAAAGAGGAGTATTCCAGAGCAGGCGCCGGCAAGCAAGCACGATTACCGGGCGGTCCATCGCTCCGCTCCGCCGCGCGTCATGCACGAAACCTGCCAATCGGACGCGCGCGGGGGTTTCCTGCGCGCGCTGCGATGCTACATGGCCCATCGATGGACACGCCAGAGCCGATCGCCGGGACCGCGCAGCGCGCGGACGCCACCGCACCGCTGCCGCAGGAAGGCGGGCTGGAGGTGATCTCGATCGCCAAGAGCTACGACAAGCGCGCAGTGCTGACCGACATCTCGCTCACCGTCGGCAAGGGCGAAGTACTCGGCCTGCTCGGCCCCAACGGGGCGGGCAAGACGACCTGTTTCTATTCGATCATGGGGCTGGTGAAGCCGGATGCGGGCCGCATCCTGATGGACGGCGAGGACGTCACCAGCCTGCCGATGTACCGCCGCGCGATCCTGGGCCTCGGCTATCTGCCGCAGGAAACCAGCATCTTCCGCGGCATGACCGTCGAACAGAACATCAACTGCGTGCTCGAGATGGTCGAGCCCGACAAGGAGACCCGGGCGCAGGAGCTGGAGCGGCTGCTCGACGAATTCGGCCTGACCAGGCTGCGCGAGAGCGCCGCGATGGCGCTCTCGGGCGGCGAGCGGCGACGCTGCGAGATCGCCCGCGCGCTGGCGGCCAAGCCATCGATCATGCTGCTCGACGAGCCCTTCGCGGGCATCGATCCGCTTTCCATCAGCGACATCCGCCACCTCGTGCTCGACCTCAAGCAGCGGGGGATCGGGGTGCTGATCACCGACCATAACGTGCGCGAGACGCTCGACATCGTCGACCGCGCCTGCATCATCTACGGCGGCCAGGTGCTGTTCGCCGGGACGCCGGAAGATCTCGTCGCCGACGAGAACGTGCGCCGGCTCTATCTGGGCGAGAGCTTCAGCCTGTGATCCCCCGGCACGTCGCGAGCTGACTTATGGCGCTGGGGCCGCGCCTCGATCTCCGGCAGACGCAGTCGCTGGTGATGACGCCGCAGCTCCAGCAGGCGATCAAGCTGCTGGCGCTGTCGAACCTCGAGATCGAGACTTTCATCGGCGAGGCGCTGGAAGCGAACCCGCTGCTCGAGGCGGGCGAGGTCCAGCGCGAGGACGGCGAGAGGATCGAGCCGGCGGGCGAGGAGCCCGGCGCCGACGCCGCGATGGACGGCGCTTCCGACGGAGAGAGCGCGCTCGACATCGACCCCTCGGCGCTCGATCGCGACCGCGATACCGGCGACGGCGAATGGGGCGCCGCCCACACCTCCGCGCCTTCCGATGACCTCCCCGGCATCGACGAGCGCGGCAGCGGTGGTCCGACGCTCGCCGAACATCTCGAAGAGCAGGTCGGCGCGGCAGCGGGCGACGCACGCGAGGCCTTCGTCGCCCGGCATCTGATCGGTCTGCTCGACGAGGCCGGCTATCTCGCGGCCGACTTGCGCGAGGTGGCGGGCGAGCTCGGCATCCCGCTGGCCGAGGCCGAGCGGGCGCTGGCCGTCGTCCAGTCGCTCGACCCGACCGGCGTCGGCGCGCGGACCTTAGGCGAATGCCTCGCGCTCCAGGCGCAGGAAGCCGACCGCTACGACCCGTGCATGGCGCGGCTGATCGACAATCTCGACCTCGTCGCGCGCGGCGAGTTCGCGCGGCTCAAGCGCATGTGCGACGTCGACGACGAGGATTTCGCCGAGATGCTCGCCGAACTGCGCGGCTACGATCCGAAGCCCGGGTTCCGCTTCGGGGGCGCCGTCGAAAGCGCAGTCGTGCCCGACATCCTCGTCACCCGGGCGAAGGACGGCGGCTGGGACATCGCTCTGAACGAGGACACGCTGCCCCGCCTGGTGGTCAACCGCGCCTACTACCTCGAATTACGGCAGGGCTGCCCGGGCAAGGCCGCGCAGTCATGGCTGGGAGAGAAGCTCGCCGATGCCAACTGGCTGATCCGCGCGCTCGACCAGCGCCAGAAGACGATCCTCAAGACCGCCGCCGAGATCGTGAAGAAGCAGGAAGGTTTCTTCCGCCGCGGCGTCTCCGAGCTGCGGCCGCTCACCCTGCGCGAAGTGGCTGAATCGATCGAGATGCACGAAAGCACGGTCAGCCGCGTTACCAGCAACAAGTACCTGCACTGCGACCGCGGCACGTTCGAGCTCAAGTACTTCTTCACCAGCGGCGTCGGCAGCGCCGACGGCGAAGGGGCGAGCTCGCAAGCGGTCAAGGCGCGGATCAAGGCGCTGATCGATGCCGAGGACGCGAAGAAGATCCTCTCCGACGATACCCTGGTCGACCTGCTGAAGGCAGAGGGGTTCGACATCGCCCGCCGCACCGTCGCCAAGTACCGCGAGGCTATGGGCATCGGCAGTTCGGTCCAGCGCCGGCGCCAGAAGAAGCTCGCCGCAGGCGGGTGAAACAATTGATGCCACTTGGTTTAGAACGTATTAACCTTTTCCATTCATACCTCTTGTGGTTAATATCGGGCTAGAACCTTCGGGCAGCGGCGCGGCCGCGCCGGGCGAGGGTAAAAGGGGGGGTACCCATGCGCGTATTGTTGATCGAGGACGAGCCGACTACGGCGAAGGCCATCGAGCTCATGCTGACGACCGAAGGGTTCAACGTCTATTCGACCGATCTCGGCGAAGAGGGCTTGGATCTCGGCAAGCTTTACGATTACGACATCATCCTGCTCGACCTGAACCTGCCCGACATGCACGGGTACGACGTGCTCAAGAAGCTGCGCGTCGCCAAAGTGCAGACGCCGGTGCTGATCCTGTCGGGCATCTCCGAGATGGACAGCAAGATCCGCAGCTTCGGCTTCGGCGCCGACGACTATGTGACCAAGCCGTTCCACCGTGAAGAGCTGATCGCGCGCATCCATGCGGTGGTCCGCCGCAGCAAGGGTCACAGCCAGTCGGTCATCCGCACGGGCAAGCTGGCGGTCAATCTCGATGCGAAGACGGTCGAGGTCGATGGCGCCCGCGTGCACCTGACGGGCAAGGAATACGCGATGCTCGAGCTGCTTTCGCTGCGCAAGGGCACGACGCTGACCAAGGAAATGTTCCTCAACCACCTTTACGGCGGGATGGACGAGCCCGAGCTCAAGATCATCGACGTGTTCATCTGCAAGCTGCGCAAGAAGCTCAGCCACGCCTGCGCGGGCGAGAACTATATCGAGACGGTCTGGGGCCGCGGCTACGTGCTGCGCGATCCCGAGAGCCAGGCCGAAGCTGCCTGATCGCCTGCAATAGCGGTAGAAGAGGGCCGGCGCGGCGACGCCCCGGCCCTTTTTCGTTCAAAGGGAACCCATTCCCGCCTTTTTGCCCGGCGCATCGAGGTCAGGCTACGTGAATCGGCGCAGGAATGATTCGGTCAACCGATCCGATTGAAATGGGTCGTCGGCAATTTCGGGACACCCTCTCCCGCCCAGATAATCGTTTCCGTCATGGACTGCCGATCCTTCGCGACGGTGTACACCCGGGTCGATACCGGTGCGCCATCTTTCGCGAGCGACATCACCAGTGTGCCCGGCGCAGGCTGGCGCAGTGAAACGCTGTCGACGAATTGCATATTGCCGGTGACGGGCACAGGGACACCGTCCAGCGCCGCTGTCGATTCCGCCCGGCGGATCGAGCCATCGGGATGGACGATCTCGACATGGGTCGTCCATTTCCGGTCGGGCGAAACGCTGAAATCGATGGTCACCCGCTGCGGTCGTTCTTCTGCGGGAATGCGACCTGTGTCGAGCGACCAGCTCCCAAACAGCGGCGATTGGCTGGAGACTTCGACCTGAACGCCTTGCGCTGGTTCAGTCTGATCGATCGAAGTCGATGCCGCAAAGATGAGTCCGGCGGCGGCGAGCGGCAATGATACTAGCATGGCAATCGTTCCTTTCGACCATTCGAACCCCATGGTCCGGGGCTGTTCGAAGGTGTCGGTCCTGGAACCCTGCGACGGTAGATCAATTTTCCTGGTCCAGATTTTCTGGGCGTCCAACAGGCGGGCGAGTTCGCGGCTGCTGCTGACCCCCGTCTTGCGCCGCGCGTCGCGCAGTCGCTCGTTTATCGAGCTTTCCGAACGGCCTAGCTCCGCAGCAATGGATTTGACGGTGTGTCCAGCCGCAAGCAGCCGCAGGATTTCCAGCTCCTTGTCAGTAAGAGTCGCGAACGGACGGCGCGAAAGTTGCGGAGCTGACATGGTTCTTGCTCACCACACGGCCAAGCGAGGGTCCAGAACGATTTTTTTGGAAGGCAGCGACCGGTCTCCCGCTTTCAATGCGAAGCGGAATCCGAATTGATGCCGCTCCGTCGCCACAGGTTGCCGCGTGTCCCCTTCGGAGGCTGACGCGAGACACTGCTTCAAGCCCTTTTCTTTCAGGACGCATAGCGTTTTACCGCTCGCCGGTTCGCCCGGTTCGCCCTAATTGCGCGACCAAGAACGTCGATATGAAGGACGCTCGCGATGGAACTGTTCGGGATCGATCTGACCGGGCTTCTGCCCTTCATCGCGATCGGCTTTGCAGCGCAGCTCATCGATGGCGCGCTCGGCATGGCCTTCGGGGTCATCACCAATACCATGCTGGTCGGCGTGCTCGGCCTGCCGCCCGCGCAGGCCTCGCAGCGGGTCCATGTGGTCGAGTGCTTCACCACCGCCACCAGCGGCATCAGCCACCTGCTCCACGGCAATATCGACAAGCGGCTGTTCTTCCGCCTGCTGATCCCGGGCGTGATCGGCGGGGTGACCGGCGCCTACCTGCTGACCTCGATCGACGCCTCGGTGATCAAGCCCTTCGTGCTCGCCTATCTCGCCGCTATGGGCCTCTACCTGCTGGCTCGCGGGCTGCTCTACCCGCCGAAGATCCGCGAGGCGAAACGCGTCGCCCCGCTCGGGCTGATCGGCGGGTTCCTCGACGCGGCCGGCGGCGGCGGGTGGGGGCCGATCGTGACCTCGAACCTGCTCGTCCAGGGCGCCGAGCCGCGCAAGGTCGTCGGCACGGTGAGCGCGGTCGAATTCTTCCTGACGCTGACGATCTCGGCGACCTTCATCTTCCACCTCGGAATCGCCGACCTTGCCGGGGCGACGCTCGGCCTCCTCATCGGCGGCATCGCCGCAGCCCCGCTGGGCGCGTTCGCCGCGAAGCATTTCAGCCCCAAGCTCATGCTGGTCATGGTCGGTGCCGCGCTGACCGTGACCAGCGCCTACGGGATCTACACGGCGCTTTCCTGACGCCTTTCCCTCCTCGTCGCTCCCCGCTATCGGGCGCGGCATGACCGCGAACAAGCCCGGCGATCCGACCACGCTCAACCGGCTCTACGGCCGCAGCCAGGGCAAGCCGCTGCGCAAGGGGCAGGCCGAACTGGTCGACAAGCTGCTGCCGCAGATCGCGGTGCCGGCCGAAGGACCGGTGACGGCCGAGCGGCTGTTTGGCTATGATCGCCCGCTGCATTTCGAGATCGGCTTCGGCGGCGGCGAGCACCTTGCCTACCGGGCCGACCTGCTGCCCGACCACGGCTTCATCGGCGCCGAACCCTTCATCAACGGCGTCGCGCAGGCGCTCGTCCATGTCCGCGACGGCGGCCTCGCCAACGTGCGCCTGCACCACGGCGATGCGCTGGAAGTGCTCTCGCGCATCCCCGACGGATCGCTGACGATGCTCTACCTGCTCCATCCCGATCCCTGGCCCAAGGCGCGCCATGCCAAGCGACGGATGATGAACGACGGCCCGGTCGAAATGATCGCCGCCAAACTCAAACCCGGCGGCGAATTCCGCTTCGGCACCGACCACCCGGTCTACCTGCGCCACGCGCTGATGGTCATGCGCCGCCATAGCGACGCGTTCGAATGGCTCGTCGAAGGCCCAGAGAGCTGGCAGAACCGCCCGAGCGGCTGGTGCGAGACCCGCTACGAAGCCAAGGCCCGCAACGTCTACGGCCACGAGGTCTGGTACTTCCGCTATCGGCGGCGGTGACTTGCGGCGGCCGGCGAGGCAGCGCAACGCAGCCGGGACACGGCGCCAAATTTCTGCTATCGGTCGGGCGACCGACTGGAGAGAGACTATGCCGGACCTGCGCTCCCTCAAGCTCCTCGCGGCGGCCGCGCTGCTACTTCCCGCGACCGCGATGGCTCATCACGGCTGGAACTGGACCGAGGAGAAGGAAAGCCGCCTCTCGGGCACGATCGTCTCGATCGACCACGGCAATCCGCACGCCAGCCTCAAGCTCCGCAATGCGCAAGGAGTGTGGGAGGTCGATCTCGCCCCGCCATCGGCCTCGGCGAGAGCGGGCTTCGTGAAGGGCGTGGCGAAGCCGGGCGACAAGGCGACGTTCACCGGCCATCGCTCGCGCGACGCCGGCGAGCTGGTGTTCAAGGCCGAGACCATCACCGTCAACGGCAAGACCTACGACGTCTATCCGGACCGGCCCAAGTCGCTGAAACCCGCGGGCTGATCCGCGCACGATGATCGACGCGGCGCTCGCGTGGCTCGAGGTTTCGCCCTTGGCCGAAGCGCTCGCGGCCTCGCGCTACGTCTATCCGCTGGTCAACGCTGCGCACATCCTGGGGCTGGCGACGCTGTTCGGGTCGATCCTCGCGCTCGACCTGAGGCTTCTCGGCGCGTTTCCGGCAATACCGGCGCGGCCCCTCGCGCTCGCCCTTCCCCGCGTGGCCGCCTCCGGCCTGGTGCTCGCGGCGCTGACCGGATTCCTGCTCTTCACGGTCGAGCCGTTCGACTACGCGGCCAACAGCGCCTTCCTTGCGAAAGTGTCGCTGGTCGGCCTCGGCACCGTGCACGCGCTCCTGCTCCACCGCAGCGAGGGCTGGAAGGCTCTCGTCCGCGACGACGCGCCGGTCGGCTGGCGCCTGCGGGCTTCCGCGGCGCTGTCGATCGCTCTGTGGACGGCCGCCATCTTCGCCGGCCGCCTCATCGCCTTCTAACCGTCAGCCCACCACGCCCGCCGCGGCCAGCACGGCCAGGGTCAGCACGTCGGGCGCGATGGCGGTCATCGGGGCGATCTGGACCGGCTTTTCCATGCCGATCAGCATCGGGCCGATCGTCGCGTCGCCGGCCAGTTCGCGCAGCAGCTTGGCCGAGAGATTGGCCGACTGCAGCCCCGGCATGATCAGCACGTTGGCCGGGCCGGACAGGCGGCTGAACGGATAGAGCGCCATGACCTTGGGGTTGAGTGCCGCGTCGGGCGCCATCTCGCCTTCGTATTCGAAATCGGGCTGCTCGGCATCGAGCACGGCGACCGCGTCGCGGATATTGTTCAGCCACTGGCCCGAGGGGTTGCCGAAGGTCGAGTAGGAGAGGAACGCGACGCGCGGTTCGTGGCCCATGCGCCGGGCGACCGCGGCGGTCTCACGCGCGATGTGCGCGAGCTGCTCCGCGGTCGGCCGTTCGTTGATCGTGGTGTCGGCAAGGAAAGTCGTGTGGTTCTTGCCGACCATCATGTGGATCCCGAACGGCACCTGCCCCGGCTTCGGGTCGAGCACCAGGTTCACCTCGCGCGCGGTCTGCGAAAAGGTCCGCGTGAGGCCGGAGATCATCGCATCGCCGTGGCCGAGCGCGACCAGCAGCGCGGCGAAGACGTTGCGGTCCTGGTTGACGATGCGGCGCACGTCGCGCTCGGTCCGCCCTTTGCGCTGGAGCCGCTGGTAGAGATAGTCGACCATGGCCGGAACGAGCTCGGAATCGGCCGAGTTCTGGATCTCCCACTCGTCCGGATCGTCGACCGCCAGCTCGACCAGCTTCTCCCTGACCTTCTCGGTCCGGCCGACGAGCACCGGCGTCCCGTAGCCGAAGTCGCGGAACTGGATCGCAGCGCGCAGCACGATGTCCTCCTCCGCTTCCGCGAACACCACGCGCTTCGGGTTGGCGCGGGCCAGCTCGTAGGTGTTGGTCAGCGCCGAGGTCGTCGGATTGAGCCGCGCCTTCAGCGACATGCGGTAGGCGTCCATGTCCGCGATCGGCGCCAGCGCGACGCCGGTGTCCATCGCCGCCTGCGCCACGGCGGAGGAGACGACTTCCATCAGCCGCGGATCGAACGGTGCGGGAATGATGTAGTCGGTGCCGAAGGCGTGGTTCTTGCCGTAGGCCGCGGCGACCTCGTCCGGCACGCGTTCGCGCGCCAGCTTCGCGATCGCATGCGCCGCGGCGATCTTCATCTCCTCGTTGATCGCGGTCGCCTGCACGTCGAGCGCGCCGCGGAAGATGAAGGGGAAGCCGAGCACGTTGTTGACCTGGTTGGGAAAGTCGCTGCGGCCGGTGGCGATGATCGCGTCGGGGCGCACGGCCTTGGCCTCGTCGGGCATGATCTCCGGCACCGGATTGGCCATCGCGAAGATGATCGGCTGCTGGGCCATTCCGTCGACCCACTCGGGCTTGAGCGCGCCGGCGGCACTGAGGCCGAGGAAGATGTCGGCGCCGACCAGCGCCTCTTCCAGGCTGCGCGCGTCGGTGTCGACCGCATGCGCGCTCTTCCACTGGTCCATCGAATCGGTGCGGCCGCGGTAGATCGGCCCCGAGCGGTCGCAGACGATGACGTGGTCGTGCGGCACGCCGATCGCCTTGATCAGCGCGGTGCAGGCGAGCGCAGAGGCGCCTGCGCCGTTGACCACCATCCGCACGTCCTTGAAATCGCGCCCGGTCAGGTAGCAGGCGTTGATCAGGCCCGCGGCGGCGATGATCGCGGTGCCGTGCTGGTCGTCGTGCATGACCGGGATGTTCATCCGCTCGCGCAGGGCCTGCTCGATGATGAAGCACTCGGGCGCCTTGATGTCCTCAAGATTGATGCCGCCGAAGCTCGGCTCCATCAGCGCGACCGCTTCGATGATCTTGTCCGGGTCTTCGGTGGCGAGCTCGATGTCGATCGAGTCGACGTCGGCGAAGCGCTTGAACAGCACCGCCTTGCCTTCCATCACCGGCTTCGAGGCCAGCGCGCCGAGATTGCCGAGGCCGAGGATCGCGGTGCCGTTGGAAATCACCGCGACGAGGTTCGAACGCGCGGTGTAACGCGCGGCGTTGGCGGGATCTTCGGCGATGGCTTCCACCGGCGCGGCTACGCCCGGGGAATAGGCCAGGCTGAGGTCGCGCTGGGTCGCCATCGGCTTCGACGCGATGATCTCGATCTTACCGGGCCGGATCGTCTCGTGGTAGAAAAGCGCCTCGCGTGCGGTGAAGCCCGCCTGTTTTTCCTCGGCCAAAGTGCGTGTCTCCTGAACTGTGGCGCGACCCTTAACGGCCCAGGCCTGCGAGCGGTAGGGGAAAGGCGCGCCGCTCCCCTTTCCGAATCGCGCGCGGCAACGCTAGGCCCCTGCGCATGGCGGGCAAGTCGACCCCGATGATGGAGCAGTACCACGCGCTCAAGCGCGAGGCCGAAGGGTGTCTGCTGTTCTACCGCATGGGCGACTTCTTCGAGCTGTTCTTCGACGACGCGCGTCAGGCCGCCGCGATCCTCGACATCGCGCTCACAAGCCGCGGCGAGCACGGCGGCGAGGCGGTGCCGATGTGCGGCGTGCCGGCGCATTCGGCCGAAAGCTATCTCGCGCGGCTGATCAAGGCGGGCTGCCGCGTGGCGATCGCGGAGCAGGTCGAGACGCCCGAGGAGGCGAAGAAGCGCGGCGGGTCCAAGACGCTGGTGCGGCGCGACATCGTGCGCTTCGTCACCGCGGGCACGCTGACCGAGGAGGCCTTGCTGGAGCCGCGCCGCGCGAACATGCTCGTCGCGGTCTGCGAGCTGCGCGGCACGATCGGCATTGCGGCGGTCGACATCTCGACCGGGCGGATGGAACTGGAGGAATGCGCACCGGACCGGCTCGGCGCGGCGCTGGCCCGCCTCGGCCCGAGCGAAGTCGTCGCGCCCGAGGACTGGGACGCGCGGCCGGCGGAGGCGATCGAGCGCGCGCGGCAGGACTTCGCCAGCGACGCGGGCGAGGCGCGGCTCAAGGCGGTGCACGGGGTCGCGACGCTCGACGGGTTCGGCGCGTTCACGCGCCCGATGTTGGCGGCCGCGGGCGGGCTGCTCGCCTATCTCGATCACGCCGGGCGCGGCAAGCTTCCGCTGCTCTTGCCTCCCGTGGCGCGCGAAAGCGACTCCGCGATGGCGATGGACGAGGCGACCCGCGCGAGCCTCGAGATCCTCGAGGCCCAGCGCGGCGGGCGGCAGGGAAGCCTGATCGCGGCGATCGACCGCTGCGCGACCGGCGCGGGCGCACGGCAACTCGCGGACGACCTCTCCGCCCCGCTGACCGACCGCGCCGCGATCGAGGCGCGGCTGGCGCTGGTCGGCTGGCTCCATGCCGATCCGCTGCTGCGCGCCGACTTGCGCGAGGTCCTGCGCGCCCTGCCCGACATCGGCCGCGCGCTCGGCCGGATCGTCGCCGGGCGCGGATCCCCACGCGATCTCGGCCAGGTGCGCGACGGTCTGGCCGAGGCGCGGCGGGTTCGCGATTACCTGCAAGGCAAGCCCGACCGTCCCGCCCTGCTCGAACGGCTGCTGCCGGCGATGGGCGGGCACGGCGCGCTGGTCGACCTGCTCCAGCGCGCGCTGGTCCCCGCTCCGCCGACCGAGCGGCAGAACGGCGGGTTCATCGCCGAGGGCTACGACGCGGCGCTCGACGAGCTGCGGCAAACCTCCGGCAATGCCCGCCGCGCGATCGCTGCGCTCGAAGGGCGCTACCGCGAGGATACCGGGATCGCGGCGCTCAAGATCAAGCACAACGGCGTGCTTGGCTATTTCATCGAAGTGCCCGCGAAACACGCCGATGCACTAATGGCCTCCGACAGCGGCTTCACTCACCGCCAGACCATGGCCGGCGCGGTGCGCTTCAATTCGCTCGGCCTGCACGAGGAAGCCGCACGCATCGCCGAGGCCGGCGGTCATGCGCTGGCGGCCGAGGAAGCGCACTTCGAGGAGCTCACCGCCGCGGTGATCGACGCGCGCGAGGCGATCGCGGCGACCGCGGCCGCCCTCGCCCGGCTGGACGTCGCGGCCGGCAACGCCGAGCGCGCCGCCGAGGGCGACTGGTGCCGGCCGGAGATTCTGGAGGATCGCTGCCTCGAGATCGCCGGGGGCCGCCATCCGGTGGTCGAACAGGCGCTGGCGAAAGGCGGCGAGCGCTTCGTCGCCAACGACTGCCGGCTGGACGGCCAGGACCGGCTGTGGCTGATCGGCGGACCGAACATGGGCGGCAAGTCGACCTTCCTGCGGCAGAACGCGCTGATCGTGCTGCTGGGGCAGGCAGGCTGCTTCGTGCCCGCCGCGAGCGCCCGCATCGGGCTGGTCGACCGCCTGTTCAGCCGCGTCGGCGCCTCGGACAACCTCGCGCGCGGGCGCTCGACGTTCATGGTCGAGATGGTCGAGACCGCAGCGATCCTGTCGCAGGCCACGGAGCGGAGCTTCGTGATCCTCGACGAAGTCGGCCGCGGCACGTCCACCTACGACGGTCTCGCACTCGCATGGGCCGTGGTCGAGGCGGTGCACGAGACCAACCGCTGCCGCTGCCTCTTCGCCACGCACTACCACGAGCTGTCCCGCCTCGCGGAGAGCTGCGAGGCGCTGAGTCTCCACCACGTCCGCGCGCGCGAGTGGAAGGGCGATCTGGTGCTGCTGCACGAACTGGCACAGGGGCCTGCGGACCGCAGCTACGGGCTTGCCGTGGCGCGGCTCGCCGGGGTGCCCGACGCGGTCGTGGCGCGTGCGAAGTCGGTTCTCGACCGGCTGGAAAAAGGACGCGCCGAAACCGGCGGTCTCGCCGCAGGGCTTGGCGACCTGCCGCTGTTCGCCGCGGCCAGCGCCGTGCAGGAGGAGCGCCGCGACACCCTGCGCGACCGCTTGCGGGAGCTCGACGTGGACGCCCTCTCCCCGCGCGATGCGCTCGATGCGCTCTACGCGCTCAAGCAGGACGCCGCCTCCACCGAACCTTAAGCATTCGGCGCTATCCGCTCCCGCGCGATGTATTTCGACCCGTTCCGCAACCGATGGGCGGCGCTCGCCCTCGCCGGCCTGATCCTGCTGGCGGCCGCCGCGCTCGTCGGCAGCGAGGACGGCGGCGGGCTGCTCGACCGGGTGGCCGATCGGCAGCGCGCCGAGGCACCGCCGGAACCGGCCGAGCTGCGGGAAGACCTGCCCTCTCCCGAGCTCATCCCGCCCGAGCGTGCGTTCAGCGAGCCGGTCGATCGCGGAAGCTTCACGCCCGAGGCGGAACTGATCGACGATGCGCAGGGGTTCGACACCACGCCGCCCATCGTGCACGAAGGGCCGGACGACGGCCTGATCCTTGAAGCCGGGGAAGAGGCGCCTATGCTCCCCTCCGATGTCGAAGGCCCCGGATCGTAGCGAGCTCGCGGTCGAGCGGACCCAGTATGCCGAAGACCGCAACATCATGGCGATGGAGCGCACCTTCGCCGGGTGGATCCGCACGGCCTTCGCCGCGATCGGCATCGGCATCGGCTTTCACGCACTGTTCGGCGATTTCCAGCCTCCCTGGCTCGCCAAGGCGATCGCGACGTTGTTCATCCTGGCGGGCGCGGCACTCGCCTTCGCCGCCCAGCGGCGGGCCTGCCGAACGCTGGAGCGGCTTCATCCCCACTCGATCGAGCGTGCGTCGTCACCCAATTTCCGGCTGCTGGCCTTCGCCGTCATGCTGGGCTCGACGATCCTGGTCGCGGGCCTCTGGCTGCTCAACGACGGCGATCTCTGACTAGGTGCCGTCCCCGCGCAGGCCGTCCGGCTTGTGCGCCTTGCCATACTTGTCGACGTTGTCGTCGTGGTTCGGCTCGCCGCGGTAGGCGTCCATGTCGATCCGGCCCGAACTTTCCATATCGCGCATGTGGTCGACCACGTCCTGGGTCGAATCGTCCATCAGACCGCTGGAATTATCGTCCTTCTCGCTCTCGGTGGGGCTCCGCTCGGAGGGCTTCATCGCGTCCTCCGCGACGTCCTGCGTCTGCTCGCCGTGATCGTCCTGCTCGGCGTTGTGCGTCTCGGGCGCGAGGTCGGCCTGGCGCTCTTCCTGGCTCTTCACGGGTTTGTCGGCCATGCGAGTTCTCCTTCGCAGAGCCAACGGCCGGTGCGCCCCAGCCGTTCCGCCGTTCAGCGCGTCGGAACCGGCTCTTCGCCCGAATAGTCGTAGAAACCGCGGCCCGTCTTGCGGCCGAGCCAGCCCGCCTCGACGTATTTCACCAGCAGCGGCGCCGGGCGGTACTTGGGATCGCCGGTCGTCTTGTGGAGCACCTGGATGATTTCGAAACAGGTGTCGAGGCCGACGAAATCGGCGAGCTGCAGCGGCCCCATCGGATGGTTGAGGCCGAGCCGGCAGCCCTTGTCGATGTCCTCGATGCTGGCGGTGCCCTGCCCGAGCACGAAGACCGCCTCGTTGAGCATGGGCAGGAGGATGCGGTTGACGACGAAGCCGGGCTCGTCCTGCGAGAGCACGACTTCCTTGCCGAGACGCTCGGCGAAAGCGCGCGTGCGGGCGGTCGTCTCGTCGGAGGTGGCGAGGCCGGGGATGACCTCGATCAGCCCCATCACCGGCACGGGATTGAAGAAATGGAGGCCGATGAAGCGCGCCGGGTCGGGCGACCACTTGGCCATGCGGGTGATCGGGATCGAGCTGGTGTTGCTGGCGAGGATCGCATCCTGCGCCAGGATCTTGCCCGCCGCCTCGAAGATTGCGCGCTTGATCTCCTCGCGCTCGGTCGCGGCTTCGATGATCAGCTCGGCATCCGCCATGGTCTCGTAGCCGGCGACGGGGGTGATCCGCGCCAGCGCGGCCTCCGCTTCGGCGCCCTCGATCTTGCCCTTGCCGACAAGCTTGCCGAGCGTGCGGTCGATCCCGGCCTTCGCCTTCTCGGCCACACTCAGCTCGACATCGGCAAGCAGGACGTCGATCCCGCGCTGCGCGACGGTCTGCGCTATGCCGGAGCCCATCTGGCCCGCTCCGATGATCCCGACCTTTCGCATTCGCAAAACCCTTCGCAGTTGCAGCAGAAGGGGGCTGTTAGCGGCTCGGCGGCACGCTGGCTAGCGGTTGGCGCCGGGCACCCATTTCACGTCGTCCGCGCCGTCCGCATTGAGCGCGCGGGCAAGGACGAAGAGATAGTCCGACAGGCGATTGATGTAGGCCAGCGCCGCGGGATTGGCCGGCTCGCGCTCCGCCAGGGCGGTCATCGCCCGTTCCGCCTCACGCGCCGAGGCGCGGGCGACATGGACGCGGGCCGCCGCTTCGGTGCCGCCGGGGAGCACGAAGCTCCTGAGCGGCTCGAGCCGCGCGTTGATGCGGTCGATCCGGCCTTCCAGCCAGTCGACCTGCGCCTGCACGATCCGCAGCGTCATCTCGGAGGGCGCGAAGTCCTCCCCCGGCGTGGCGAGGTCGGCGCCGAGATCGAACAGGTCGTTCTGGATGCGGTAGATCGTCGCGGCATGGTCGCCGTCCGAGAGCGCGACCGCCGCGAACCCCAGCGCGCTGTTCGCGCTGTCGACTTTGCCGATCGCGGCGATGCGCAGCGAATGCTTGGCCGTGCGCGAACCGTCGACGAGGCCCGTGGTGCCGTCGTCGCCGGTGCGGGTGTAGATCTTGTTGAGCTTGACCACGCGCGGCGCCGGTGCCGCCTAGCTGGAAACGGCGAGCAGGACCGCCACGACCAGCACCGCCAGCGCCTGGTACTTGATGCGCGCGAACATCATCTTGTTCTGCATCAACTGCATCTCGGTCGCGACGCCGGTATCCTCGCGTTCGAGGTCGATCTTGGTGCTCTTGAGGAAGGCGACGATGCCGCGCACCAGTGAATAGACGACCAGTCCCATGAGGACGACGAGGACGATGACGAGCAGTGTGGTCATCTGCGCAATGTAATCACTCGCCGAGGGAAATGCCAGCGGGGAAGCGCCTCGCGCGCAGATCGGCGGCGAGCGCGAGTCCGTCCTCGCCCGCCCGGCGGCGGTCCGCCAGCGAAGGCGAATTGCGGCGCTTGGCCAGCTTGCGGCGGTCCGGGTCGAGCAGCAGCGGGTGATGATGCCAGGTCGGCACCGGCAGGCCGAGCAACGCCTGGAGCAGGCGGTGGACGTGGGTCGCAGCGAACAGGTCGCGCCCGCGCGTCACCAGCGTAACGCCATCCGCCGCATCGTCGAGCGTGGCGGCGAGGTGGTAGCTCGCCGGCGTCTCGCGGTCCTTGCGCACCAGCACCACGTCGCCGAGGCGCGCCGGATCGGCCTGCTGCACGCCGGCGCGCTCGTCGGTCCAGCTCAGCGGGCCGGTGCGCGCGAGAGCCTCTGCCACGTCGAGCCTCCAGGCGACCGGTTCGCTCGTGTCGACGGCGCGGCCCTTGCAGGTTCCGGGATAGACCGGGCCTTCGGGGCCGATGGCCTTCGCCGCCGCGGCGATCTCCGCCCGGGTGCAGGTGCAGGGGTAGAGCAGGCCCTCGCTCCGCAACCGGTCGGCGGCTGCGGCATAGCTCGGCAGCCGCGCCGATTGGGGAACGACCTCGTCCCATTCGAGCCCCAGCCAGGCCAGATCGGCACGGAATTCCTCCGCGAGTTCCGGCCTGCTGCGCGCCCCGTCGATGTCCTCGATCCTGAGCAGGAAACGCCCGCCTTTCTCCCGCGCGATATCGTGTGCGATGATCGCCGAGAAGGCGTGCCCGAGATGCAGCGAGCCGTTCGGGCTGGGAGCGAAGCGGGTGACGGTCAGAGGTTGCCTCCGTGGCGCAAAAGCCGCGACTCGCGGAAAAAGCTTGTGGATTCCGCTCCTGTAACAGTCTTGACGCGTTTTGCGGCAAGTGCTCCCTTCGACGCATCAGGGAGGACACGCGAACGTGTTCAAGGCCGAACTGATCGAACGGGCGGCGCGGTTCAGGAGCGCCGAGGAAGATCCGACACGCAGCTTGTCGGCATGCCCGGCGCTCGTCCTCAACGCCGACTTCACGCCGCTCTCGTACTATCCGCTGAGCCTGTGGCCGTGGCAGACGGCAATCAAGGCGATCTTCCTCGACCGGGTGGACGTAGTCGCGACCTACGAGCGGGAGGTCCATTCGCCCTCGCTCGACATGAAGATCCCGAGCGTGATCGCGCTCAAGCAGTACGTGAAGCATTCGGAATTCCCCGCCTTCACGCGCTTCAACGTGTTCCTGCGCGACCGCTTCGCCTGCCAGTACTGCGGCAGCCCCGAGCATCTGACGTTCGACCACGTCGTGCCCCGCCGCCTGGGCGGCAAGACGACCTGGGAGAACATCATCACCGCCTGCGCCCCCTGCAACATGAAAAAGGGCGGCCGCACGCCCCGCCAGGCGCACATGCCGATCGTCAGCCCGATCCGCCCGACAAGCTGGCAATTGCAGGAACGCGGCAAGGCCTTCCCGCCGAACTACCTCCACGAAACCTGGCGCGACTGGCTCTATTGGGACATCGAGCTGGAGGAGTGAGACCGCGTCGGCAGATCGGCACGATCTGCGCTTTTAGGGGGAGGCAATCGTGATACTTCGAAAACTGACCTGGCTATCGGTGCTTTTGCTCACGGCGCCAGCCGCAGCGCAGGAGCCCCGCAAGGACATCGCGTCGCAGACTGCCCACCGGCCGACCAACCCCGAAATGACCGCGATCTTCGAAGCGGATCAGGCCGCGCGCAAGGGGCCGGACATCGAATGGGTCACCGTTGCCAAAGAGGACGCGGCACGCAGGAAACGCGTCGGTGAACTGCTCGGTGCCGGCGAACTACGTAGTGGAGATGACTTCTACCACGCTGCCTTCGTCTTCCAGCATGGCGGTGAGCCATCGGATTATCTGAAGGCACACGCATTGGCGCTTGTCGCGGTGGCCCGAGGGAAGGAGGAGGCAACCTGGATCGCCGCCGCGACTCTGGACCGCTACCTCATGGCTATCGGGCAGCCGCAAATCTACGGAACCCAGTTCCAGAAGCGAAACGATGGCTGGTCCCAAGAGCCTTTTGCGCGAGAGCTGCTAAGCGACGCCATGCGGGAAGCCTCGCGGGTCCCAACCATCGCGATGCAGGAGGAGCGGCTAGCCGAGCTTACAACGCGCGACGCGGGCGAGTAACCGGTAGCCTAGTCCGCCGAACTGTCAGGTCACGACCGCCCGCTCCCGAAACTCCTCGCGTTGCCATTCGCCGGTTTCGAGCACTTCGGCGAGGTGCTGCGCTGCCTGTGCCACATCCTCGAACGAGACGTAGGCAGGCGCGAAGCCGAGGCGCAGGATATCGGGGTCGCGGAAGTCGCCGATGACGCCGCGGGCGATCAGAGCCTGGCAGATCGCGTAGGCTTCCGGGTGGCGGAAGGAGAGCTGGCTGCCGCGCTGTGCCGGGTCGGTCGGGCTGGCGAGGTCGAGTTCGACGCCGAGGCTGTCGAGGCAGGTGCGGAAGAACTCGGATAAAGCGCGCGATTTCGCCGCCAGACGCTCGATGCCGATTTCGGCGGCCAGCTCTACGCCGCATTCGAGCGCTGCGAGGCCGAGGATTGGGGGGGTGCCGGCGAGCAGGCGGTCCACACCCGGCGCGGGCGCGTAATCGTCAGCGAAGGCGAAGGGCGCGGCGTGCCCCATCCAGCCAGTCAGCGGCTGCTCCAGCGCCTCGTGGTGGCGGCGTGCGGCATAGGCGAAGGCCGGGGCGCCGGGGCCGCCGTTGAGATACTTGTAGCCGCAGCCGACTGCGAAATCGGCGCCGCACGCCTCAAGGTCCACCGGGATCGCGCCGGCGCTGTGCGACAGGTCCCACAGGACCAACGCGCCGGCCTCGTGCGCAGCGCGGGTGAGCGCGGCCATGTCGAAGATCGCGCCGGTCTTGTAATGGACGTGGGTCAGCAGCAGCAGCGCCACGTCGCCGTCCAGCGCCTCGGCGATCCGCTCGCGCGGGGCGAGGCGGCGTTCGGCGAGCCCCCGCGCCTCGAGCCCCGCGATCATGTAGAGATCGGTCGGGAAATTGCCCGGTTCGGATAGCACGACCTTGCGCCCGGGCCGCATGCTGAGCGCGGCCGCGATCAGCTTGAACAGGTTCACCGAAGTGCTGTCGCAGGCGATCACTTCGTCCGGCGCGGCGCCGATCAGCGGGGCGATCTTCCCACCGACGCGCTGCGGCATGCCGATCCAGCCCGCGCTGTTCCAGCTCCGGATCAAACCCTCGCCCCATTCGCCGCGGATCACCCGCGCCATCCGGTCCGGAGTGACTTTCGGCAGCGCTCCCAGCGAGTTGCCATCGAGGTAGATCACTCCCTCGGGCAGATCGAACCGCGCGCGGTATTCGCGCAGCGGATCGGCGGCGTCGAGGGCGCGGGCCTCGGCCAGCATCAGATCGCCGTCCTCACGCTGAGCAGCTCGGGGAAGAACGCCTGCTTCAGCACGCCTTCGAGGTAGGGGACGCCGGGCGTGCCGCCAGTGCCGCGCTTGAAGCCGATGATGCGCTCGACCGTCTTCAGGTGGCCGAAGCGCCAGCGCTGGAAATGGTATTCGAGGTCGACCAGCTTCTCGGCAAGTTCGTAGAGATCCCAGTGTGCCGAAGGGTCGCGATAGATTTCGGCCCAGGCCGCTTCGACCGCGGGTGAGTGCTGCCAGGGGCCCTGGTGGTCGCGGTCGAGCACTTCGTCCGGTATCGCGAAACCGCGCCGGGCGAGCAGGCGGATCGCCTCGGCATAGAGGCTCGGACGGGCAAGTTCGGCGCGCAGTGCATCGGCCACTTCCGGCGTCGCCTCGTGGATCGTCACCATGTCCGGATTGCGCCCGCCGAGGAGGAATTCCATCAGCCGGTACTGCGCCGACTGGAACCCGCTCGAACTGCCGAGGTACGGCCGCACGGTCGAATAGTCGTGCGGCGTCATCGTCGAGAGCACGTCCCAGCTCTGGATCAACTGCCCCTGCGCGCGGGCGACGCGGGCGAGCATCTTGAACGCCGGGCGCAGCGTGTCGGCGGCGATGTGCTCGCGCGCGGACTGAAGCTCGTGCAGGCAGAGCTTGAGCCACAGCTCGCTCGCCTGGTGGACGATGATGAACAGCATCTCGTCGTGCGCGCCCGACACCGGGTGCTGCGCCGCCAGGATGCGGTCGAGATCGAGGTAGGACGAATAGGTGACGTCGCGGGCCATGCGACGTCCCTAGCGCGAAGCGATTGCGAGTGAAACTATCCCTCGATCACGCGGGTCGCCGGATGGTGCTTGTCGAGGTGCTTGCGGACGATCTTCAGGTTACGCGTGTTGGAGCGGAACAGGAGGTCGAAGGCGTCGCCGGCGATGGGAATCGCGCCGATCGCCGTATCGAACGCGACGTTGCCTGCCATGCGCCAGAGCTTCCATTTGGGCATGCCGAGATTGCGCGCTTCCCACACGATGTAGGCGCCCATCGCCGCGGTCACGAGGTCGCCGACCACGGGCACGAGCCCGGCGATCGAGTCGAGCCCGACCGGATAGTTGATCCCGGGAATGCGGAAACTGCGTTCCAGCAGCGTCTCCATCGCCTCGATCCGCTTGCGGACCGAGTGCGGATCGGTGCCGAGGGGCAATTCGACGCCCATCGCGCGGGGTTGCTGGCGCTCGTCCATGCGTTTCTCCTCGTTTCCTAGATGGGACGGAGCGCGAGCGGGAGCAAGGGATGGACGTTCCAGCGGTTTTCCTGGAACCCCTCGATCCCGCCGCGGACCAGCGACCAGCGGATCGGCGCGCCGATCGGGATATAGACGTTGCTCGCGGCGAGCTCGGCCTCGGCCTCGGCGAACAGCGCGGCGCGCACCATCGGGTCGATCTGCGACCGCGCCTCGGCCACGCGCGCGTCGGCTTCGGGCACGCAGAGGCCGGTGTCGAGTTCGCAGTTGAACTGGTTGAGGAACCAGCGCGCGCTGCCGTAGCGGGCCACCCGGTCGACCAGGGTGAGATCGGCCTCGCCCGCGTCCTCTATCCGTTCGAGGCGGATGCCGATCGCGGCCAGGTCCGCCGCCAGCTCGCGGAACAGCAGGCCGGACCCCGGGCCGGGCGGCAGCGCGATGGTCGCCCGGGCGGAGCGTTCCTCGCCCTCCCCCAGCCATGCGGCGACACGCTGCGCGGCCTGCGCGCGGCGTTCCTCCAGCGTCAGGTCGACCCAGCGCTCGTCGATCGTCCCGATGTCGTCGGGCAGGCCCGGGGCGACGATCCGGGTCGTGGGAATCCAGCCCCCGATGTTGAACGGCTGGAGCAGCGTCTCGCGGTCGATCGCCATGGCCACCGCCTCGCGCCGCGCGGCATCGGCGAGCAGGCCCTCGCGCGAATGGACGCGCAAGCCGAACAGGCCGAGCGCCGCGTCGAGCCGGACGGTTCCGCGCGAGAGCGCGCCGACGTCGGCCAGCGGAAGATTGGCGAGCCGGCCGTTGAGCACGAGATCGGCCCCGCCTGATTCGAACGCCGCGACCGCCTGCTCCGCGGGCATCGCGCGCAGGCGAAGCTGGCGAATGCGCTGGCTCCATTCCGGATCGGCGGGCAGGCCGCGCGATTCGGGCGGCCGGGGCCGCAGGACCCACGCCTCGTCGGTGGGATTGGCGGCCATCGGGCCGGTGCCGCGCCCATTGCGGCGCAGCCCGAGCTCCGGCTGGGCGAGGACCTGCAGCAGATCGGGCATCGGGCTCCACAGGCGAATCTCGATCACGCGCCCGGTCATCGCCCGCACTTCCCGGATCTTGGCGAGATCGAGCCCGAGCGAGGTGCCGCTGAGCCGCGCGATCGTCCGCCCCAGTTCGGCGCGGACGTCCTCCGATTCGATGGGCGTGCCGTCCGCCCAGTCCGAATTGCGCAGGCGGAAGATGTAGCTGAGACCATCGTCGGTAACGATCCAGCGCTCGGCGACCGCGGGCACGACGTTGCCGTTGGCATCGAGCGAGACGAGCCCTTCCGCGGTCGCGGCGCGCAAGTGCTGCCCGGCGGGGGAGAGGCGCAGCCCGTCCTCCTCCAGCTCTTCCGGCTGGCCGATGAAGACGACATCGACCAGATCGTCGTCGCCCACGCCGCCGCAGCCGGCGAGCGCGAGGGGCGAGAAAAGGAACAGGGCCAGCGTGCGGAGTCTCATCTCCGCAATGGCCTAGCAAGCAAACCGGGCGAGGTCAGCCGCGAAGAACGGGATCAGAGCTTGCGCAGGCGCGAAGGATCGACCGCACCGTGCAGCGGCATGATCGAGGCGGGTTTGGTAAAGCGCGGCGTGCCCGCGTCGGGCGAGGCAACCTGCGCACGGACGCGGCTGGCGTCGATCTCTTCGGCAAAGGCGATGCCGAAGCGCTTGTCCTGGACCCAGGCGACCGTGCCGTCGACCCAGCCGACATTGCGCAAGTCGACCGAAAGCCGCGCGCCCCGCTCCACCCGCACGTCGCCTTCGGCCATCATGCCGCCTGCGGAAAGGTTGCGGACCTTGACGCGGTGCTCCGCCGCGTCGCCGTCGAGGCGAAGCGATGCGAGCAGGAACAGGCTGTCGCGTGGGACGTGTCTGGTGTCGACGCCGGACATTCGCGGTTTTCCTGCCCTTTCCTCGGTCCAAAAATTCCGCGCCGCCGAGCGACCCGCGGGTCCGAATCGGCTTAGACGCGATTGGCTAAGGAAGCTTTAAGCCTGTTTGCACACCGGCCGAAGCCGGCGCCCGATCAGTCGTCGCGGGAGATCTTCTCGCGCCGCTCGTGCGCTTCCTGGGCCTCGACCGTCATCGTCGCGACCGGCCGCGCGATCAGGCGGCGGATGCCGATCGGATCGCCCGTCACCTCGCAGTAGCCGTACTCACCCGCATCGATCCGGCGCAGCGCCGCATCGATCTTGGCGATCAGCTTGCGCTGCCGGTCGCGGGTGCGCAGTTCGATCCCCCAGTCCGCCTCGCTCGAGGCGCGATCGTTGAGATCGGGCTCGCGGATCGGGCCGTCCTGCAGCGACTGCAACGTCGCCGAGGAAGCATCGAGGATCGACCGTTTCCATTCGAGGAGGAGCTTGCGGAAGAAGTTGACCTGCTGCTCGCTCATGTAAGGCTCGTCTTCGCGCGGCACATAGTCCGCCGCGACCGATTTTCGGGCCTTTTCGAGAACTTCGATGTCGTTGGACATCGCGGACGCCATAGTTGCCTCTCAACCCTGCCGGCCGCGGCCGGCGCTTGTCTGTCGGATCTCCGGCGCATTCCGGCGACCCTGGCCTTCGCGTTGGGCGCGCCTATAGGCGGGGGCAAAAGCACGCACAAGCGACAATCGATGCCGCGCGCTAGCCGCACGAAAATTAAGCCAGGCCTAACGGCGGCCCCTCTCTCGCCCGCGACATCCCCGCCGCGGCGTTAACGGTTTGTTGACCATGAGTGCCGAAAGTCGGCTTCATGGGCGATGGGGGATCGCCGGATTTCTTGGGGGGAACCGACACATGGAACTGATTCCGATCGAGGGCGGCATGGCAATGCCCGCCGATATGGCCGCAGCCGAGATGCTGGTCGCGCGCTGCCTCGCCGCGGCGGCACGCGGCGATCCGGCCGCCTATTTCGATCTCGGCGTCGCCTTTTCGACCGGCAGCCACGGCGCGCCGTGCGACCTGGTCGAGGCGCACAAGTGGTTCAACCTCGCCGCACTGGGCGGGCACGAGGCGGCCGCCGGCTGCCGGGCCGAGGTTTCCGAGGAAATGACCGCCCGCGAGATCGCCGAGGCACAGCGCCGCGCGCGCAACTGGCTCAGCGAAGGCGAGCGCAAGGTAGCCTAGCTAGTCTTTCCGGAACGGCGTCCGCTCGGCCATGAACGAACGGTCGAGCGAGACGCCTTCGCGCTCGCGCTCGAGAAAATCGGCCACCGCGTCGCGGAAGCCGGGATCGGCGATCCAGTGGGCCGACCAGGTCTCGACCGGTTCGTAGCCACGCATGAGCTTGTGCCCGCCCTGCGCGCCGGCCTCGACCCGCGCGAGCCCGCGCTCGATCGCGGCGTCGATCGCCTGGTAGTAGCATAGCTCGAAATGGAGGAAGCGCCGCTCGGTGGTGCAGCCCCAGTAGCGGCCGAACAACGTCGTCCCGCCGATCACGTTGAGCGCGCCGGCGATCGGCACCCCGTCCTCGTAGGCGAAGACCAGCAGGATGCGGTCCGCCATCCGCTCGCCGAGCAGGGTGAAGGCCTCGCGCGTCAGGTAGGGATGCCCCCACTTTCGCGCGCCGGTGTCCTGATAGAAGTCCCAGAACGCGTCCCAGTGCTCCGGCCTGATCGCGTCGCCGGTCAGGTGGCGGATCTCCAGCCCCTCCTGCGCGGCGGCGCGTTCCTTGCGGATCGCCTTGCGCTTGCGCGAGCTCAGCGCGCCGAGGAAGGCCTCGAAGCTGTCGTAGCCGCGGTTCTCCCAATGGAACTGGATGTCGCTCCGCAGCATCCAGCCTGCCTGCTCGAACAGCGCGCGCTGCGCCGGTTCGATGAAAGTGGCGTGGGCCGAGGAGAGCTTGAAATGGCCGCAGACCCATTCGGCCGCGCGCAGGAGCACTTCCGCGTCGCCCGGCGTGGACGCCAGCAGCCGCGGCCCGGTCGCGGGCGTGAACGGGACGGCGATCTGCAGCTTCGGGTAATAGGCCCCGCCCGCGCGCTCGTAGGCATCGGCCCAGGCGTGATCGAACACATATTCGCCCTGGCTGTGCGACTTCACGTAAGTCGGCATGGCGGCGGCGAGCCGGTGGTCCGGCCCGCGCTCGACCACGATCGGCAGCGGCAGCCAGCCCGTTTCGGGCCCGACGCTGCCCGAATCCTCGAGCGCGGTGAGGAAGTCGTAGGAAACGAACGGATTGTCCGTGCCGGCGATCGCGTCCCACTCGGCGCGCGGCAGCGAGCCGACCGACTCGGCGGTGCGCACGCGCGGCTCGCCGTCGCTCACGCCAATCCCTCTCCCTCGGCAATGGGTGCGTCGGCGTGCAGCGCGGCGCGGTCGCGGAGTTCGGGCGAGCGGACGGTCCAGGTCAGGACCGGCAGGCCGCGCTTGCGCTGGCCTTCGGGGAAGCGGCTCGGCAGGTCGCGCACGTCGTAGGCGAGGAAATCGGGCCGCGCGTGCCACAGCGCCGCGTGGCGCCGCCAGAGGCCGGCGAGGCCCCGATCGTCCTCCTCGGTCACGACCAGCCCGCGCACCGTGCGGGGCGCGTGGACCGAGAACCAGCGCGACACGCGCGGGTCGAAGCTCATCACCGCATGCAGCCCCTGATAGCCGTCGAGCGCACGGCGCACGGCAAGGCACAGCGGCGCGACCCGCCGTTCGCGCTTGGACTTGAGCTCGATCAGCACGGGCACCCTGCCCCCGACTTGCGCCAGCGTGCGTTCGAGCGAGGGAATCCGGTCGCTGCTGCCGGAGAGCGCGATCGCCTCGATCTCCGCCAAGGGCCGGCGGATCACCGCGCCGCGCGCGTCGGTCAGCCGGTCGAACTCCCAGTCGTGGAACACCGCAGCGCGCCCGTCGCCGGTGCGCTGCACGTCGCACTCGATCCCGAGCCCGCGCGCCATCGCCTCGGCGAAGGCCGAGGGCGAGTTCTCCGGCACGCCGGGCGAATGGAGCCCGCGGTGGGCATAAGTCCACCGCGCGAGCCATTCGACCCGCCGGGGATCAGGGGCCGGTGCCCGCCATGCGTCGATCGGATTCAGCTTAGAGCACTCTAGTCCCTCACGGCGACGATCGCGTCGACCTCGACCGCTGCGCCGAGCGGAAGCGCCGGCACGCCGACCGCGGCGCGGGCATGACGGCCGGCGTCGCCGAAGACTTCCAGCATCAGGTCCGACACGCCGTTCGCGACCTTGGGCTGATCGGTGAAGTCGCCCGCCGAATTGACGAAGGCGCCGAGCTTGACGATCTGCTCCACCCGGTCGAGCGAGCCGAGCGCGGCCTTGAGCTGCGCGAGGATCATCAGTCCGCAGGCGCGCGCCGCCGCGGCGCCCTGGTCGAGCGCGACGTCCTCGCCCAGGCGCCCGGTCACCAGCTTGCCGTCGATGAACGGCAATTGGCCCGAGACGTGGGCGAGACCGCCCGCGACCACCACCGGCACATAGCTGGCAACCGGCGCCGCGGCCTCCGGCAGCGTGATCCCCAGCTCGGCAAGTTTCGCTTCGATGCTCATGCGTGTTCCCTATCCTGTGTTTCCGAATCGAGGAGCCTCGGCTCCTAGAGATGCTTCGCTCCCGATTGAACCACCTTCCCCTGTCCCGCCATGCTGAAACCTCCGTCCCGTCATGCCGAACCTCCCATCCCGTCATGCTGAACTTGTTTCAGCATCCATCACGCCTCCTTGGGCAGAGGCGCGGGAGGAGGAATGGGCTCTGAAACAAGTTCAGGGTGACGAAAACGAACTCAGGGTGACGATGGCTGGTTGGATACCGAATGAAGTGAGCCCAGTTGGTCCATCAGCCACGGCAGCGCCTCGCCCCAGGTGTCGATTCGGGCGTGGGCGTGGCCGGCGCGGTGCGCGCAGTCGATGTGGGGCGCGAGTTGCGGCTCGCCGCAGAGATGCAGGCGCAGGACCTCCGGCACCGTCTCGGCGGCCGAGCGGTGATGCTGCGGGAGATCGTCGATGAAGATCGCGCGGCTCGGCGCATATTCCTCGACGATGGCCTTGAGCGCTGGCCCCTTGGGCCCCTGATTGGTGAAGACCCGCGCCGCGATCCCGTGATCGGCGAGCTGGCGCGCGCGGCGCTCCTGCCGTTCGTCGTTCAGGTTGGTCAGGATCACCACGTCGGCATGCTCGGTCAGCGCCGTGATCCCCGCGACAGCGCCCTCGATCGGAAGCTGCCGGTCCATCTCGGTGTCGAAGAAGCGGCCGAGCAGGCGCCAGATGTCGCGTTCCCCCACGCTCTCGCCGCTGTCGCGCCAGCGCATGGCTTCGGCGAAGTTGTTGCTGCCGATCGTGAAATCGATCCCCTCGCTCTCGCCGAGCCAGTCGCGGAAGTGCGCCACCATGTGCAGCAGCACTTCGTCGCAGTCGGAGATGATCAGCGGGCGGCTCATTGCGAAAGGCTCCTGTGCGCCTCGATCAGCGTTTCGGGCGTGACGTTCAGCGCGTCGGCCGCGAGGACGAGATCGGGTTCGTGGTTGGCGAGAAATTCGAGAACGGCGGCGAGCACGCTGCGGTCGGTCAGCCGCTCGCGCAGGATCTCGGGCGTGAGCCCGGTCAACGAGAGCAGGCGCTGCGCCCGATCGTCGTCCTGCAGCACCCAGCCGAGCGCGGCGAGCGCCAGCGAATCGGCGTCGCCCGGAGCGTGATCGTTCGTTCGGGTCTCGCGAATAATTGTCAGCGTCCTCCGGGGATCATAAGGCAGGCGAGGCAGCAAGGGGAGCATGCCCGACGTGAGCGAGCCTGTGGCAAAGAGAGTGCTGGTTGTCGAGGACAACGACCTCAACCGGAAACTGTTCTGCGACGTCCTGCGCGCGAACGGTTTCGACGTCGAACCGGTCGCCGACGGCGAGTTCGTGCTCGACGCCGCGCGGGCCTTCGCGCCCGATCTGGTGCTGATGGACATTCAGCTCCCCAACGTCTCCGGGGTCGACCTGATCGCCGCGCTTAAGCGCGAGCGGGGGCTGGCCGAAGTGCCGGTGCTGGCGGTGACCGCCTATGCCGGCAAGGGCGACGAGGACCGCATCCGCGACGCCGGCGCGGCCGACTATCTGGCGAAACCGGTCTCGATCGGGCCCTTCATGGCGGCGGTGCGCCGGCTGGTGCCCGCTTGACAAGCAGGGGCCGGACCCGCTTTGCCGCCGCTTTGACATGACGGGCGCCGCGCCCGCAGTTGCAAGATTGGAACACCGCACATGGATCGCGCCGAAACCGACCAGACCATCCGCCGCCTGATCGAGCCGTTCAACAAGAAGGGCGTCGAAATCGCGGAGGGAACGACCTTCGCCGGCGACCTCGAGTTCGACAGCCTGACGGTGATGGATTTCGTCGCCGCGATCGAGGACGAGTTCGACGTGATCATCTCCATGAACCAGCAGGCCGAGATCGAGACCTACGGGCAGCTCGTCGACGCGGTCCACAAGCTGCAGGCCGACCGGTGAGCGAGGGTATTTCGCAGCCGGACAAGCCCGAAACGCCGGAAGCCGGCGAGTCGCGCGACCTGTTCAGCAAGTTCGACGATCTCATCGCCATGCGCGAAGGGCTGTTGGCGCAGGGCCAGGAAGACCCCTTCAATCTGGTGATGGAGAAAGTCCTCTCCCCCACCCGCGCGATCTGCAACGGGCGCGACACGATCCTGCTCGGAACGTACAATTATATGGGCATGACCTTCGACCCCGACGTGGTCGAGGCGGGCAAGCAGGCGCTCGACGATTTCGGCAGCGGCACGACCGGCAGCCGCGTGCTCAACGGGACGTACCAGGGCCACAAGGAATGCGAGGACGCGCTGCGTGAATTTTACGCCATGGATCACGCCATGGTGTTCTCGACCGGCTACCAGGCCAACCTCGGCATCATCTCCACGATCGCCGGCAAGGGCGACTACATCGTCCTCGACATCGACAGCCATGCGAGCATCTGGGACGGGTGCGCGATGGGCAAGGCGGAAGTCGTGCCGTTCAAGCACAACGACCTCGAGGCGATGGAGAAGCGCCTGCGCCGCATTCCCGAAGGCGCCGGCAAGCTGGTCGTGCTGGAAGGCGTCTATTCGATGCTCGGCGACACCGCGCCGCTCAAGGAAATGGTGGCGGTCGCCAAGAAGTACGGCGCGATGGTGCTGGTCGACGAGGCGCACTCAATGGGCTTCATCGGCGAGCACGGCCGCGGCGTGTGCGAGCAGGCGGGCGTGATCGACGACGTGGATTTCATCATCGGCACGTTCTCCAAGAGCGTCGGCACGGTCGGCGGCTTCTGCGTTTCCAACCACCCGAAGTTCGAGATCATGCGGCTGGTCTGCCGCCCCTACGTCTTCACCGCGAGCCTGCCGCCGAGCGTGGTCGCGACCGCGGCGACGAGCATCCGCAAGCTGATGCGGGGCTCCAACAAGCGCGCCCACCTGTGGGAGAATTCCAAGCGGCTGCACGGCGGCCTCAAGGACCTCGGCTTCGAGCTCGGCACCGAGGAACCGCAAAGCGCGATCGTCGCAGTCATCATGCCCGACCTCGAGCGCGGCGCCGCGATGTGGGAGGCGCTGCTGAAGGAAGGCCTCTACGTCAACTTGGCCCGCCCGCCGGCCACCCCGGCGAACATGACCCTGCTCCGCTGCTCGCTCTGCGCCGAGCACTCGGAAGAGGAAGTCGAGACGATCCTCGGCATGTTCGAGCGTGCGGGGAAGGCTGTGGGTATTATTTCTTGACCTGAAATCGAAGCTGCCATGTAAATACCTGCGCGGATGATCTTCCGCGCAGGGGGTGCTCAATGGTTTCTTCGTCGCTTTCGCGCGCCATGTCGCGCAGCTCATTGGTTCTGGCCGGCGCGTGCCTTGTTTCCGCTTGTGGTGGTAGCGACGGATCATCCCCGACACCCTCGCCATCAAATCGTGCGCCTACATTGAGCGTGGACCGCAATGCTGCGACGATTGCGGAGAATTTGACCGGCACGTTATTCACGCTCCAGGCGGACGATCCCGACGGCGACACGTTGACCTATTCGCTTTCTGGCGAGGATGCGCAGCACTTCGCGGTTGATGCAAACGGGCAGATCGGGTTCCGCAATGCGCCCAATTACGATCTCTTTGCCGATGCCAACCACGACAACAGTTATGTTCTGAGCGCGCACGTTTCCGACGGACGTGGCGGTAGCCGAAGCGTGGAGCTGACAGTTGAAGTTCGGAACGACAAGGAGGCGGTGTCGACGACACTCGCCGCCAACTTCGACGATCCCGGCGTCTTGGTGGTGCCGGTCAACAGACGTGATGAACTCCTGGTGGTGAAATCCGACGGAAGCTTGATCCAGTTCGATATTGGAGGAAGCACACAGACGTTGCTCGGCAACATATTCCTCACGGGCGAGACTGGCCGCGTCCTGTCGGCGATACAGGACCGGGCCTGGATCTTCGTGATGATCACCATCGAAGGACGGGGGACATTTGTCAGGTTCTTCCACGCAACGGATGCCAATGCATCCCGACCCACGCCAATGCTGGCAGACGGGGTGGATAGGAACGCAACCGGTATACTGTTGCTTGCGAACGGGTTTGTCAGCGCGGCGCTCGGCGACCCCACCGGCAGTTCGGCACAGAATGCATCGAGCGGTTTTGGCAAGCTCTTCAGACTCAACTTCGATCCGTATTGTGGCGCTTCGCTTCTTTCGGTCTGTCTGCAATCGGAAGTCGTGGGAGAGGGTATTCACGATCCGGGCGGTGCGGGTTCTTATCGCGGGTTGGCCTTCCTGCTCGATCGGGGGACCATTCATCAGGACGAATTAACCTATTTCGATCCGGAAGCGCGGCCTCTTGATTTCGGCTGGCCTGCTCGCGAAGGCGTGTACGAGCGTTCTGCCAATCCTCCCGCCGATGTGAATGGACCATTTCTTACATTCGAGCGAGGAAGCGGATACGGTCGGTCCACCGGACTTGTCGGTGGTGCGGTCTACACCGGCGTGAATACGAGCCTCAAGGACAAGCTCGTTTTCGCGGAAGCTTCAGGCAAGATCCTGGCCGCACCGGCCAGTTTCATGACCGATGGCGCGTTGCATACCGGGTTCGAGGTGGAAGATCGCTCCGCGGATTTCACTCCTGCAAGCGGCACGATGGGAGTCCCGAAAAGCGTGCTTACCGCGCACGATGGAACCATGTTCATTCTCAATGCTGCGGGTGATCTTTATCGAGTTGAGTAGGAGGCCTTTCGAACCAACGCGCCACGAGAGAGGCGCGGGGGGGACTGGTCAAAAGCTTTGTAATCACATAGTTTATCCCACGATTTCCCATTTTACGAAAAATGTGGGATAAATGGCGGCGATGACGCTCACCCCTTACACCGACGAGCAGGCGCGGGCGCTGGTCAATTTGCGGCAGCGTTACGAGGCTTGGCGCGATGCCGAGCGGGGGTTGCGGGCGCTGCCGTATGACCTGCGGCGCAAGGCGGTGGGCGCGTATGAGTATCTCTACGAGATTCGCGATCGTTCGGGCAACGGCACCAGCCTTTGCCGCTGGGACGAGGAGGCGGAGCGGCGCCTGACGGCGTTCAAGGCGGAGAAGGCGGACGCCAAGGAGCGGCTCGCGAAAGCGCGGGCGCGGCTGGAGGAAGGCGCGCGGCTGGTGCGCGCGCTGCGGGTGCCGATGCTCGCGGCGGCGCCGGGGCCGATCCTGCGCGAGGCGGACTGTCGCGGGTTGCTCGACGGGGCGCTGCTCGTCGTCGGCACGAACTGCCTCGTCGCCTATCAGCAGGAAGCGGTCGCGCGGTTCGACGTAGCCGACGAGACCGAGGACTTCGATCTCGCCTGGGCCGGCGAGGAGCGGCCCGAAGGCGCGCCGGTGTGGGAGCTGCTCAAGGCGGTCGACCCCACTTTCACGGTCAACACCGAGCGCGGATTTCAGGCGCGCAATGCCGATGCCTACGAGGTCGAACTGCTCGTCGCCCCGTCGCGCGCCGACGCCCTCGCCCGGCGCGACCGGCCGCGGCCGATCCCCCTGCCCGAGCAGGAATGGCTGCTGCTCGGCACGCCGATCGACCAGGTCGTCCCCTGCCGCGACGGCAGCGCGGCGCGGATCGTCGCGCCCGACCCGCGCTGGTTCGCGCTGCACAAGCTGTGGCTCGCCGATCAGGCCAAGCGCAACCCGCTCAAGCGGCGCAAGGACCGCGAACAGGGCCTCGCCGTGCTCGATGCCGTGGCTCAGGCGATGCCGCACTATCCGTTGGGGGAGGAATTCTCGCGTGCGATTCCCGCCGAGCTGGCCGATAGCTGGGCGCGGTGGCGCGAACATGCGGAACGCTGACGCCCGCCAGTCGTCTCGATTGTGAAGGAGATCGGAAGCGATGAAGACCACCAATACCGGCAGCGCACGCTACGAGGGACTGGGCAAGGACGGCAAGGGCCATGTCTCGACCGGATCGGGCGCGCTCAAGGACCAGCCCTATGGGTTCGCGACGCGATTCGAAGGCGCGCCGGGCACCAATCCCGAGGAGCTGATCGCGGCAGCGCATGCGAGCTGCTTCACCATGGCGCTGAGCTTCGCGCTGGCGCGCGCCGGGCACACCGCCGGCACGCTCGACACCGAGGCCAAGGTGACGCTGGAGAAGGAAGGCGAAGGCTTCACCGTCACCCGTTCCGACCTGACGCTGACCGGCCGGGTCGACGGCATCGAACGCGAGGAGTTCGAGAAGCTGGCCGCCGAGGCGAAGGCGAACTGCCCGATCTCGAAGCTGCTCAAGGCCGAGATTACGCTGGAGACGACGTTCGAGGGTTAGGGCCGCGTCGCTGCTCGAGGTGATGCTGAGGCGGCAGACCCTACCCGGCCCGTGATGAGCCGGCTCCTCTTAGGGGCTCCTCGAGATCGATGCGTCCTTTGCAAACGATCGCCGCGTAAGAGGGGGTGACCCGGTTTGCGCGGCGCCTCCTCGAACAGCGCCCAGAACAACGCGGATGGCACCGCGCCAGTTCGTACATGGGCCCGAATGGGCATTGGGCGTTGTTCAGCCGCGACGCTTTCGCGGCATCCGTTCCGCGAGCTCGATCCAGACCGGCGCATGGTCGCTGGTCTTCTCCCAGCTTCGCGGGCGCGTATCGACCGCCGCTTTCGTCAGGCGTGCGGCGGCGGGACCATTGAGGAGGAAATGGTCGATCCTGAGGCCTGCGTTGCGCTCGAAAGCGCCGCGCCAGTATTTCCAGAACGTATAGATCCGCTCCCCTGGATGCAGGTGCCGGACGGCGTCGGCCGGTCGAACCGACCCGATCGCGACGCTTGAAGGTCGCTATTTCTCCGGTCGAGTAAGTGTCGGCCACTCGACCCCAAGCTGTTCGAGATACGATCCATACTGCTCCGGATCGTAATAATGCTTTTGCAGCTCGGGCGTGTAGCGCGTTGTGGTTTCCGAGTTCAGCCATGTCGGCGGCGCATCGTCCTGCGCCAGCATCGAGACATAGTTCTGATCCTTCGTCTGCACCTCACGGAAATAGCGTTTCGCCTCCGCCATCAGCTTGGGCCTGGTCAGCAGGTCGACGACCGTCATAGCCATCACCTTGGCGCCGGCCTGCACGCCCTTGTGCGCGATCGGGGTGGCCATCGCGATGGCGTTCGCCCAATTGTGCCCCGGCAGACCAGGGATGTTGGCCGGATAGCGGATGGTGATCGTAGGCACTGTCCAGCTCACGTCCCCGATATCGTCCGACCCGGCCGATTTCGGCTCCTTCGGTGGCGGGCCGAATGCCGCCAGTTCGGTGGGCAATCCGGTCTTCACCGTGGCGCCGACATTTTCCTGCACGGCACGCGCGAACGCCTGGTCGTTGGCGTCCCATTCGGGCAAGCCGACAGCGACGATATTGGCGTGGGCGGCTTCTGCCATCGGCCGGTTGAAATGCTGGGTTGCCGCCACGCCGAGAATCTGCCGGCTGACCGTCGTGTTGGTCATCTTGGCTGCCCCGTCGGCAACGGCATCGGCGGTCGCCAGCATCTCGTTGATGGCCTCGAAATCCATCTCGCGCAGGTAGAACCAGATCTTCGCTTCGGACGGCACCACGTTGGGCTGGTCCCCGCCTTCGCTGATGACGTAATGCGACCGTTGTACGGGGCGAAGGTGCTCGCGCCGCATCTCCCAGCCATCCGCCATCGCGATCACGCCGTCGAGAGCCGATCTTCCCCGCCACGGCGCACCCGCGGCATGCGCACTCTTGCCTTCGAACGTATACTCGACGCTGACCATGCCGGTGCCGTTCGGCCGGCCCCAACTGGTGGCGAGCTGACTGCTGACGTGACTGAAGATCACCGCGTCGACATCCTTGAACACGCCGGCACGGACGAAGCGGGCCTTGCCGCCCAGCAACTCCTCGGCGACGCCGGGCCAGATCACCAGTGTCCCCGGCGTCTGCGTCCGGACCATCCAGTCCTTCACCGCCAGCGCTGCGACGATGTTCATCGCCTGGCCGCTATTATGCCCTTCGCCATGACCCGGAGCACCATCGACCATCGGCTGGTGCCACGGGATACCCGGCGTCTGGCTTGCTTTCGGGATGCCGTCGATGTCGCTTCCCAAGGCGATCACCGGGCCGCCGGTGCCGTTCGTCCACCGCGCCACCCATCCGGTCGGCAGGTCCGCGACATCGCGATCGATCGCAAAGCCATGTTCTTCGAGCAGAGCGGTCAGGAACCGCCCCGTCTCATGCTCCTGGAATCCGATCTCGGCATAGCTGAACAACTGATCGTTGATCACCTGCGACAGCTTCGCCCGCGATTCCACACCGCGCACCACCTCGGCCTTGGCGGCCCGCGGCGGGGTCTGCGAGGCGGCGGGGACGGCGAATGCCAGCGCCCCCGCGATCGTGATGAGGGATCGGATCATGCCTCTGCTCTCCTCGTTCGAGCGGCAAGCGAGAGCGGCTGCCCTCGCTTGCGATTCCATCCTACCGGGTCAGAAGTCCATCTTGACCGTCGCGAAGAAATACCGGCCGACGACGCCGTAGATTCTGTCGTCGCGATAGATCGTCGGCATGTGCGTAGGCATGATGTTGAGGATGTTGTTCACCCCGATGCCAAACTGGTATTTCTCCGTGATATCATATTGCAGGGTCAGGTCGTTGTAGACCTTGGCCGGGATATGCTGCCGCGGATAGGCTTCGTCGGAATCGGTATTCAGCTCGTAGGTGGCGGCGCTGATGAAGCGCGTATTAAGTGCGATGTTGAGGTCGCCGACCCTGTATGCGGTCAGCAAGTTCGCCCGAAACCGGGGATTCTCCCAGGCGCCATCGGACACGACATCGCCTTCGGGGATTCCAGGAGTGGTTTCCGTCACCTTGTCGAGCAGGTAGCTGCCCTTGAACGAGAGGCTGAGGACGCCGCCGCCCACCGGCCGGCGATAAGCCGCCCCGATGTCGATGCCGCGCGCATAGAGCCGCGCCGCGTTCAGCTGGTTCGATTCGACCCGCGTCGCATAATGGGTGGTCGGATCGCGCGTCACCCGCGCGCAATAGGGGTTGTCGATCGTGGGCGCATCCACGCAGAGCCGGATGAGGGTGGCGTAGGAGAACTGGGTGATGACATTCTTGATGTCGATATCCCAATAATCAACCGTCACATCGAGACCGGGCAGGAAACCGGGTTGCAGAATGACGCCGAGCGTCAGGCTGTTCGAGGTTTCCGGCTTGAGATCGGGGTTGCCGCCGGTGACGACCACCGGCCCGATCCTGGGGGTCTCGAAGGGAGTATCGATCCCCAGCGCCTTGCAGTTCGCGGCTCGCGTCTCGGAGGCGTAATACAGCGCCAGCGAACAGGCATCGGTATAAGCCCCGGTGAGCGTCTCGACCTTCGCTTCGTAGAGCTCGCCGAAATTCGGCGTGCGCACGCTGCGTGAGCGGACGCCGCGGAAGCTGATCCCGTCAACCGGCGACCAAATGGCGCCAGCTTTCCAGGCGTGCGTGCTGCCGACAGTGCTGTAATCCGAATAGCGATAGGCGCCCTCGACCTCGAGCCGGCGGGCGAACGGCAGATCGCTCAGGACCGGAATGACCATTTCCCCATAGGCTTCGCTCACATCGAACGACGCGTCGAGTTCCGGATGTTCGGATGGACCGGCGCCGTAGACAAGCTCGCCGGCGAGTGCGAGCGGATCGTCCCGCGTCGTCAGCGTTTCCTTGCGATGCTCGACACCTACGGCGACCGAAACGTCTCCATAAGGAAGTGCGAACAGCGGACCGTTGATATTCGCGCCGTAGACCTGCTGCGTGTTGACCCGCCGCTCGTGCCGATCGGCCATTGCCCATTTGATCTGCGCCTCGGTCGCCGGTTCCGTGCTGAAGATATCGAACGGCACGCAGCCGGCGGCACGAGCTGCCTCGTCGCGGCAAACGGGTTCGCCGGTAACGGGATCGGCAATCGCGTCGCGCGCAGCGATCCAGTGCGATTTCCACGGGACATTCGCTTCGGTGACGTTGTCGGTCACGCGGCCATATTGCCAGAATGCTTCCCATTTGAAACCGGAGCCCAGATCCCCGCCAAGCGAGGCGCCGATGGTATAGCTTTCCCGGTCGTGATCTTCTTCCCGTTCCGGGAAGTTGCCGTAGGTGCGGTCGATATACAGCGACGTGAGGTTGTTATCGATCATCACCTGCCGGACGGAGTCGGGCAGATAGGGGTTGTCCAGCGTGGCGCTGGCGCCGCGTCCACCGGGAACCGGGCCGGAGAAATAGGTGGTCCGGCTGTCGTCACGCCAATAATTGTACGTTCCATCGTACTTCTGCCGCGCATAGGAGAAGTGCGTGCCGAATTCGATGGCGTCGGTGATCTGGTAATCGACCCGCCCCATCAGCGCCAACGACTTCAGGCCGCCGCGGAATTGGTCGCGGTCGCTCAGGTTCCGGCCGTCGCCCCCATCGCACACCGCATATTGGCCGGGGCTGTATTCGATGTCGCAGCGGGATTCGCGGATATTGCCGTTCTCGACCATGTAGCGCTGGCCGTTCAGCCAGTAGGTCGGGACATAGTCATAATAGATCTGCCTGGTGTTCGGGGACAGCACACGATCGGGAATTCCGTCATCGATCCCGGTATTGTCGGGATTTGCCCGGTAGGTCGGCCAATCCCGCCAGTCGAAGCGGTCGGTATAGATCAGGGGATTGGATTGTGAGTAGGTGCCCCCGATCGAGAACGAGCCGCGGCCCCCGGCAAACTTGCCGCCAGTGGCGACGGAGACAAGGTATTTCGCGGCATCGCCTTGCTCCGAAATACCGGCCAGTCCCGAAATGTGGAGGCCTTCGATGTCGCGCTTGGTGATGACATTGACCGCGCCGGTGACCGCGTCCGCCCCGTAAATTGCGGCAGCGCCGCCGGTCACGACCTCGATCCGCTCGATCATGCTTACCGGAATCATGCCGATGTCGACCGCGGAGGATCGTGCCGAACCGGACACGCGACGCTGTCCGTCGATAAGCGTCAGACTGCGATTGGTGCCGAGATTGCGCAGGTTTACCGCCGCGATCCCCGCATCCCAGCCCCGGACGTCGCTGCTGAGATTCTGGTTGGTGCCGAGCGCAGGGTCCAGTTCCAGCGCCTCGATGGCACTGGTTCGGCCGATATCGAGCGCCTGCTCCATGCTGGTGACGCTGACGGGCATGGGCGACTCGAGTTCCGGTCGGGCGATGCGCGACCCGGTCACGACGATCATGTCGCCGGGCGCCACTTGTGACGCGGCATCGGCCGCGAGTCCTTCGTCGGGTGACGACGATGCTTGCTGCGCAAATGCCGGTGAGACGCCCGCCATCAAAAGGGAGATGGCTGATGTCGCGCGGAATAGGCTTGCCTTCGATCCCATTAGTTCCTCCACTAAACCATTGTGTTTGTTATTGAATCTGTATCCGTTTCAAGGTCGCCCCGCCGGATCGCCTAATTGCCGTCAGCCTGATGGCCGACAGCTACGACATGAACGATAGCGTTAATGTAGACCTGCCAGATGACCCAGCGATAGTCAACTTCTTCTTTATCTCTCTGTTTTATGGCATTTTTATGAATATGATCCGCGGGAGAATCGCTCACTGGACAAGAGCTCTGGGCGATTCTACGATAACGATAATGTTATGAGGGAGATGTCGCCGGATGGCCCGTAGCGCAATTGCCCGTTCGTCGTACTTGCACACACGCCTGACAGCGGCTCACCGTTCGATGTCCGGCGCTCGTCCTTGGCCGCCGACGCGGCGGCGCGATGACGGCTCGGCCATCGCACATCGTTGCGGCGCCCAGGCTTCTCGGTCACTGCTCCTCAACCAGGGCGTCGCGACGCGCGCCCCACAAACGCCGCCCGCTCTCGCACGCCGCCAGCAATCGATTGGACCAGCCAGATGACCGACGCCCAGACAGCGACCGCCGACGCGGCACCGATCAAGAAGATGCCGCGCAAAGCCTGGCTTATCATCGGGCTGCTGATGGCATTGCTGGTGCTGAACTATTTCGATCGGCAAACGCTCTCGATCCTCAAGCCAATCATGAAGGCCGAGCTGGCGTTCGACGACGAAGCCTATTCGCTGCTGACCTTCGCGTTCATGCTGCCCTACATCCTCATGTACGTGGTGAGTGGCCGGCTGATCGACCGGTTCGGCACTCGGGCCTCAATGACGGTGTTCGCGATCGGCTGGTCGGTCGCCAATATCGTGTCGGGTCTGTCGCATAACTTCGGGCATCTCGTCGCGTCGCGCGTCCTGATGGGCGCCGCCGAGCCCGGCGCGTTTCCGGTCGTCCAGCGCGCCATTCTGAACTGGGTGCCGATCGAGCGACGCGCGCTGGCGATCAGCATAGCTACGCCGGCCGGCAATATCGGGGCCATCCTCGCACCACCTTTGATCGCCTTGCTGGCGACCGGAATCGGCTGGCGCGCGGCATTCGTAATTCCGGGGGTGATCGGAATCATCGTAGCCATCCTGTGGTGGTTCGCCGACACCCGGCACACTCCGCCCGCTCAGCCGATGGCGGACGCGGCGCCGACCTTGCCCGAGCCGGTCGACGACGGCGACGCATCGGTCCGCGGACTGATGCGCGACAAGAGATTCTGGTCGATCATTGCGGTCCGCATGCTCAGCGATCCGGTCTGGTATTTCTATCTGTTCTGGATTCCCGGTTATCTGCAGGAACGCGTCGGTCTGTCGCTGTCGGAACTCGGGTTGGTCGGCGGCCTGCCATTCATCGCCGCCGTATTGATGTGCATGGTGCTCGGCCGGGTGGTCGACCGATTCACCGAACGCGGGCATGACCCCATCCGGGTCCAGCTTCGCATTTTCGCATTCACTGCCGCGCTGATGCCGTTGGGCGCCATCATCACCATGACCTCCAGCGCCGCCCTGGCGATTGCCATCATCACGATCGTCGTTGTGGTCTGCCAGGCCTGGTTCGTCGGCTATAACGTGCTCCTGGCCGGGCTGTTTTCCGCTCGTGTCAACGCGTCGGCGGTCGGGATTCTCGGCGCGGTCGGCGCCAGTACCTCGCTGATCCTCAACCTGCTCGCCGGATCGATCCTCGAACAGTTCGACTACGTCGCGCTGTTCGTCGGGCTCGCGGTCCTGCACCCGCTGTCGGCGGTGATCCTGATCGTGGTAATCGGGCGCAGCCGGCGCGCGATTTCAGCGCGTGCTTGATGCGCGGATCACGAGTTCCGGCACGATTCGGTCGGTGACGACCCGATCGTCTGCCGTGCCCTGGATCCGGTCGAGTAGCCGGCGCGTGGCGCGGCGGGCGACCTCCTCAAACGGCAGCAGCAGCGTGGAAAGCGGCGGTTCCATAAACCGGGTGAAGGGATGGTTGCCCCAGCCCATGACCAGTACGTCGTCTGGGACGCGGATACCGCGCTCGCGCAGCGCGCGATACAGACCGAGCGCGTAATAGTCGTCGCCGACGACGAAGGCGTCCGGCCGCCGGCCGCGATCCAGCAGATCGCTGGCGACGCGATAGGCATCGTCGGCATGCCACGATTGCGAGACGCGGAACGAGCGCGGCGGCGGAATCAGCGCGAGATTGTTGCGGGGATCGAAGGCCAAACCGTGCCGCTCGAGCGCGTGCCGAAACCCTTCGGTGCGCAGCCGGATGGTTGAAAACGGCATGTCCTCATCAAGCAGCACGATGTCCTTCGCGCCGCGCGCCAGAACCGCCTCCGTGGTGAGCTGGATGCCAGCCTCGTTGTCGGTCGAGTAGAAGTCGACACCCAGCTCGGGCAGCTCGCGGCTGACGAGAACGAGCGGAATGCCCGCCTTGATCACCGGCGTCCAGGCATCGGAGCGTTCCTGCACCGGCGCCGCGATGAGACCGTCCAGGCCGGATCGCAGCGCGCGGTTGATGGCGTCGCGCTCGCGCTCCGCCGATTCGTAGGACAGCAGCAGCAGCACCGTGTAGCCGGCATGCTGCGCCTGCAACTCGACCTCGCTGACGAGGTCGGCGAAGAAGGGATTCGAAATGTTGGCGATGATCACGCCGATCGTCTTGCGCGCGCCGAGGACGAGCGAGCGAGCGTGGACATTGGGCACGTAGCCCAGGCGTTCGGCCTCGGCCTTGATGAGGGCCCGCGTGGCCGGGCTGACGCCCGGCCGATCGTTGAGTGCGCGGGAAACAGTGTTCGCCGTCACGCCGGCGACTTTCGCCAAATCCTGAAGAGTGGGCTGACGCCGCCCCCTGGTTTCGTCAGTCATGCCTACGCCCCTTGATCTGGCTCATGAGTCTAGCGTCCGATGCTCCAGTCGCCAAACATACATTATCGTTATCTCTAAATGGGCTTGATTCCCCACACATCAAGTCCTCCCATCACTGGACGGGATGATAAAACCATCAATATATCAACTATCTATAAGCACGTTGACTGGGTTGACGGGTTATGGCAGGAATAACATTATCGATATCTAGATATATCGTCATTGTAGATAACGACACGGGAAGGAGTGGGATCAGGCAGGGAGTTCCGAGTGGCGCACGCCCCCCCACCGTTCCAGTACCGCCAGCACTTTCATTCTCGGCCGGCCGCTCATCCACCGAGGCGTCGCGGCATGGCCGCGTACGAATTCAGATCACCAACAGGAAAGAAACGCCCCGCAATGCCCAAGCACAATGCGTCAATCAGCGTCCCCCGCAGCGAGGTTCCGGTTATCGGAAGCTATGACGTCGTCGTCTGCGGCGGCGGTCCGGCGGGGCTGATCGCCGCGGTCGCGGCGGCGCGAAACGGCGCGAGGACGCTGCTGATCGAACGCTATGGCTTCGTTGGCGGCATGTCGACGAGTGCGTTGGTGACGCCGATCAGCGAATTCCGGCATTTCGGCAAGCAGCATATCGGCGGCATCCCCTTCGAGCTGCTGGAGAAAGCGGCCGAACTCGGCGGCGCAGACGTCACGCGCGAGAGCGGCAATTTTCCTGTCAACGACGAGATCCTGAAACTCGCTGCCCAGCGTCTGCTGCTCGAAAGCGGGGTGACGCTGCTCTACCACTCCTGGTTTTCGGACTGTGTCGTCGAGGGCGACCGCGTCACCCATGTCATCGTGCAGAACAAGGCGGGCCGCGTCGCCTACGAGGCGGAGGTGTTCGTCGATTGCACCGGCGACGCCGACCTCGTGCGCGCGGCCGGCTTCCCGACCACGAAGGGAGACGTGCTGCAGCCGGCGACACTGTGGTTCCAGTTGGGCGGCGTCGATACCGACGCGCTCGGTTATCTGTTCGGCGACGCGGTCGACGGGATGCTGCCGGTGTCCGAGGCCATCCGCGGCCGGCTGCTCGAACTCAACGAACAGGGCGAGATTCCGATTTTCGGCGGCCCCTGGATCAACAAGTTCTTCCACGACGGCATGGTGAGCATCAACGTGCTCCGCGAGGCGACCGACGCCAGCGATCCCGAGTGGTTCACCAAGACCGAATGCAGCCTGCGCGAGAATCTGCAGCTCATCATCGAAGTGCTGCGCCGCGAATTTCCGGAATTCCGCGACTGCTGGCTGGCGAAATCGGGCATCCAGACAGGCGTGCGCGAATCCTATCACATCGTCGGCCTCTACGAGTTGCAGCGCGACGACATCCTGTCCCCGAAGGCCTTCCCCGACACGATCGCGAAGGGCGCGCACGTGATCGATATCCATGCGAGCGACAGCAACGATCAGAACGGCCTCGTCATCCCGCGGCAGGAATATAACGTTCCCTTCCGCTGCCTGGTGCCGCGAGGCAGCGTCAACCTCGTCACGGCGGGCCGCTGCCTGAGCGCGGACGGCCCCGGCTTCGGCTCGGTTCGTGTGATGGCGACCTGCATGGCGATGGGCCAGGGCGCAGGAACGGCGGCCGCCCTGAGCGTCAAGCACGGCTACAGCATGTCGGCGATGAACTTCGAGCATCTGCGCGAAACGCTGATCGCGCAGGGCGCGGTGGTCGATTTCGACAATGTCGTCGCCCCGGCGGCACCGATCGAACTGACCACCTATCCCGCGGTCAGCGCTGCCCGGTGATGCTGCCTCCCGAAAGAGCATGAGATGAGCGTCGCCCAGCCCCGCTATGATCGCGCACGCCTGACAGCCGGGATCGTCCATATCGGCCTGGGCAATTTCCACCGCGCCCATATGGCGGCCTATCTCGACGATCTGTTCGCGCTGGGCGAGGATCACGACTGGGCCATCCTCGGCGCGGGGGTGCGCCCGGCCGATGCGCGGATGCGCGATGCGCTCATGGCGCAGGACTGGCTGTCGACGGTGATCGAGCTCGACCCCCAGGGCAAGCGCGCGCGCCGTATCGGTTCCATGATCGGCTTCGTGGAGGTCGATCCCGCGAACGGCCCCCTGATCGCCGCGATGCGCCGGCCGGAAATCCGCATCGTCTCGCTGACCGTTACCGAAGGCGGCTATTTCATCGATCCCGCGACCGGCCGCTTCGACCCGTCGGCGCCCGAGATCGTCGCCGACGGTACCATGCCCGATCGCCCGGCGACCGCCTTCGGAGCGATCGTCGCGGCGCTGGCGGCGCGCCGCGACGCCGGCGTCGTGCCGTTCACGGTGCTGTCGTGCGACAATCTGCCCGGCAACGGCGATGTCGCGCGCGCCGCGGTGGTGGGGCTGGCCCGCCTGTCCGATCCCGGCCTCGCCGACTGGATCGACGCCCATGTCGCCTTTCCGAACGCCATGGTCGATCGCATCGCGCCGGCGACCGGCCCACGCGAGCGCGCGATGGCGGCGGCCTTCGGCCTCGGCGACGATCCAGTGCCGGTGACGTGCGAGCCGTTCCGCCAGTGGGTGATCGAAGACCGCTTCTCGGCCGGTCGCCCTGCCCTCGAGAAGGTCGGCGCTACCTTCAGCTCTTGTGTCCACGATTTCGAGACGATGAAGATCCGCATCCTCAATGGCGGCCACGCGATCATCGGCTATCCGGCGGAACTTCTGGGAATCGAGCATGTCCACGAGGCGATGGCCGACCCCACGATCGCGGCCTTCGTCGACAAGATCGAAAGCGACGAGATCGTGCCGATCGTCCCCCTCGTTCCGGGTCATGACCTGAGCGACTACAAGCAACTCATCCTGCAGCGTTTCTCGAATCCCGAGATCGCCGACACCGCGCACCGCCTGTGCTTCGACGGATCGAACCGGCAGCCGAAGTTCATCATCCCGTCGATCCGCGACAATATCGCCAGAGGCGTCATGCCGAAGGGACTGATCCTCGCCAGCGCCCTATGGTGCCGCTATTGCTACGGCACCGCCCCCAATGGCCGCGCGATCGCCCCGAACGATCCCGATTGGGACAAGCTGACGGCCACAGCCCGCGCGGCGAAGCAGGATCCCGTCGGATGGATCGGAATGCGTGCGATCTACGGCAACCTTGCGAACGATCCCGCCCTCGTCGCCGCGTTCGCGGAGGCGCTGCATCTCGTCTGGGATGAGGGAGTGCGCGGGGCCATGGCGCGCTACATCGAAGGCTGACCGATGCGACGCGCGCCCACCCGGATCGATGACGGTCTGACGCTGTCGAACACCGCCTTCCAGACAAACCCTGCGAGCCTTATATTATGACGGGATATCCGTTCAGCCGCCGCACCCTTCTTCGCGCCGGCGGACACGCCGCGCTGGTCGCTGCGCTGGCGCGGGCGCCCGCACTCGCCGCGCCGAAATTCCTCGACGATCCGTTCACGCTGGGCGTCGCCTCGGGCGATCCGGCGCCCGATGGCTTCGTCATCTGGACCCGCCTGGCGCCGAAACCGCTCGAACCCCATGGCGGCATGCCAGCCGAGGCCGTGCCGGTCGGCTGGGACGTCGCCGAGGACGAATCGTTCCGCCGGATCGTGCGTACCGGCGTGGCGCTGGCACGGCCCGAACTGGCGCATTCGGTTCATGTCGAGGTTGGGGGCCTCGGCAGCCATCGCCGCTACTGGTATCGCTTCGTCGTCGACGGGATCGCGAGCGACATCGGCACCGTCCGCACGGCGCCCGCCGCCGGAGCGACGCTGGACCGGTTGCGCATGGCGGTCGCCGGATGCCAGCATTACGAGCGCGGGCTCTTCACGGCTTGGCACCATATCAGCCAGGAAGCCGACCTGGATCTCGTCTATCATTACGGCGACTATATCTACGAAGGAAAGGCGGCCGGCCTGGCGGCGGCAGCCAAGGCGCCCCTCGTGCGCCACCACAACAGCGACGAGATATACAGCCTCGACGACTATCGGCAGCGCTATGCGCTCTACAAGACCGATCCCGATCTGAAGGCGGCGCACGCGGCCGCGGCGTTCGTATCGACCTTCGACGATCACGAGGTCGAGAATGACTGGGCGGGCGATCTCGATGCCGGCACCACGCCCCCGGAAGTGTTCCTGCTGCGCCGTGCCGCCGCGATGCAGGCCTGGTACGAACATATGCCCGTGCGGATGACCCAGTTTCCGTATCGGGGGTCGCCGCGCACCTACCGGCGGCTCGATTTCGGCCAGCTCGTGCGCCTCCACGTCCTCGACAAGCGCAGCTATCGCAGCATCCGTCTGTGCGAGAAGCCCGGCAACGGCAATTGCGTCGATACGCGCGACACGCCGGACACCCTGCTGGGCGGGGCGCAGGAGCGCTGGCTGGGTGAAGGTCTCACGCCTGCTTTCGCGTGGAATCTGCTGGGACTCGGCGGGCTCGTCATGCCGTTCGATCGGTCGGCGCAAGCGGTTCCCTCGAACGGCTACGACAACTGGACGGGCTATCCCGATGCACGCGAGCGGTTGATCGGGATGATCGGGGAACGCGGCAAGAATGTCGTCATCACCGGGGGCGACAGCCACATGTTCTTCATCGGCAACCTGCCGTCGCGTCGCGGAGATCTCGAAAGCCCATCGATCGCGCCCGAGTTCCACGGAACGTCGGTCAGCTCGATCAGCACCAACGGATTGCCCATCGGCCCCGATCCGCGCGCGGCGACCAACCCGCATATCTCGATGATCCACGATCAGCGCGGCTATCTGCTGTTCGATGTGGCCCCCAAGACCTGGCACGCCGATCTGCGCGTTGTCGATCAGGTGTTCACACCAGGTGGCCGCATCAGCACGCTGGCGCGCTACGTCGTGGAGCCCGGCAGGCCGCAAGCAGTCAAGGTCTGATCACCGCTCAAGGCGGCGGATTTCATCTCTCATTTGGAAGTTCCAATGACACGTTCTCCATTGATTGCCGGTCTCGAACTGGGCGGCACCAAATGCGTCGCCATTCTGGGAACCGAACCCGACGATGTTCGGGCTTGCGAAACGGTGCCGACCACCGATCCCGCCGCGACGTTGGCTGCGCTGGAAAAGGTGCTCGACAGCTGGCGCTTCGATGCGCTCGGCGTCGCCTCCTTCGGACCGCTGGATCTCGATCCGCACAGCCCCGGCTTCGGATCCGTCAGCGCAACCCCCAAACCCGGCTGGACGGGAACCGATCTCATGCGCCGGTTCGCCGCACGCTACGGCAAGCCGTTGGCGATCCAGACCGACGTGATCGGCGCCGCGCTTGCGGAGCAGCGCTGGGGCGGTGCGCAGGGGCTGTCGAGCCATTGCTATATCACGATCGGCACGGGTGTTGGTGTCGGGCTGATCTCGGGCAACCAGCCGGTGCAGGGCGTAGCGCATGGCGAGGCAGGGCATATGCGCGTGCGCCGCGCAACCGGCGACGGCTATGCCGGCTGCTGCCCGTTTCACGGTGATTGCGTCGAGGGGCTCATCTCGGGACCGGCTCTTGTCGAGAGGTTCGGCCGACCCGGACAAGATCTTGCCGAAGACGGCCCCGAATGGGATCTGTTTGTCCATGACCTCGCAGGGCTGTTGCATAACCTGATCGTCACTGCCGCACCGGAGCGGATCGCAATCGGCGGCGGCGTGATGGCATCACGAGCGGAGTTGTTTCCGAAGTTGCGTGTAGCGCTCGCTGCAAGCATTGCCGGGTATGGATCGCTTGCGGCCTATGCGGAACAACTTGGCCACCGTCTGGCCCCGCCGAAGCTGGGGCCGATGACCGGTCCATTGGGGGCGCTCGCGACTGGACTGGAAGCTTTGAGCGGCGCCAGCCGGTAACTTTCGATCCAGCAACCACGCCGGCACCGGTGATGATGCTCAATCGTGCGGTGCCAGTGGCCAGAGTGCACGGCGTCGAGGCTGCGATCGAGTTGATCGAGCCCTTGGTGCCGGAACTCGACGGCTATTTCTATTTCCATGGCGCGCGCGGAGCCTTGCTCAAGGCGGGCGGGTGCGTCGTACCTCTGCGCCTCCGCGCAAAACAAACCCGAAATAACCTGTTTGGCACTTTTTTATTGACATCGTGACGCTCTTTGGTTAGAAAAGCAAAATATCGCGATGGTGTGATTCGAAACGGGCGGTGCCGGGCTTCCGGCGCCGCCCGTTTGCGTCTCGGGCCGTCGCACAGATCGAACCGGGAGCGACATCATGGCTCAACGCCGTACGAACACCCTGCGCAAACAGGTGAGGATCTCGCCCACGCAGAAGGCGCGAGGTGGCGAAGGCATTCTCGACAAGCACTGGCGGACCTATTTCCTGCAGGAGCTCGCGACATCGCGCTCGCCTTCGGGGTGCCGCCGATGCTGCTCGGGCTGCTAGGCGACAACACCTACGCCAACTGCCGCGAGGCCAACCGCGCGCTGTGGGCAAGATCCTCGCCGGCCTGTGAGGGGCTGGCACCGTGGTTCCCCGAGGCCGCGCTGGCGGTCGACCTCGACCGGGTGCCCGCGCTGGCCGAGGATCGGGAGCGGCTGTGGACGCAGGTTTCATCGGCCGAGTCTCTCTCTGCGGATGAGAAGCGCGCCATCCTCGAGCTGGAGTAAGCAGCAAAAAATGCATGGGGGTGAGCCAGCTCACCTGCACCTTCAGCGAGAACCGCCGATAGTCGGAATGTCGCACGGGATTGGCCCATGCCTGATCATCGAAGCCCAGCGCATCGAGATCAGCAATTTTTTGGAGAAACGAACATGATCCGTGAGGACATGATCGCCCGGCTGATCGCCGAGGCGAAGGAAGGCGGCTGCGAGCTGGTGACGCTGCGCGCGATCGTCGAAGAAGCGACCGATCTCGGCGCCGACCGCGCGCTTCAGCGTACCGGGCTCGCCGATCCCGATGCGCGCGACGATCTCGACGAGCTGCGCAAGCTGCTCCAGGCCTGGCGCGACGCCAAGGCGAGCGTGTGGCGCGCGGCGCTGGCGTGGCTCGTACGCGGGGTGCTGGCGCTGGTGCTGATCGGCATCGCCGTGCGGCTTGGATTGACCGAGGTACTGCGGTGATGCGGCTGGCCGGTTACGCGGCACTGTTCGGCCGCGCGGATGCGAGCCGCGATACGATCCGGCCCGGCGCCTTCGCCCGCACGCTTGCCGAGCGGCAGGAGCCGCTGCCGCTCTATTGGCAGCACCGGCCCGAGCAGCGGATCGGCTGGGTCGAACGGATCGCGGAGGACGCGCGCGGCCTGCGCGTGATCGCCGCACTCGACAACCCGGACGGTCGCGCCTCTGCGATGCTCCGCCGGCGCGCGGTGAGCGGGCTGAGCTTCGGCTACCGCGCGCGGCGCTTCCGGCACGAACCCGCGGGCCGCGTGCTGGAGGATGTCGAGCTGTTCGAGGTGAGCCTCGTCACGCATCCGCTGCAGCACGCGGCGCGGGTGCATCTGATCATCTGACCCCCCTCCTCTGAAGAGGAGGGGGCTATTTTTTGTCAGCCCGAAGAAAGGTGAATTGCCCGATGGATATGCCCGTTACGCCCACCGCCCCCGCCGACTCGCTCGAGGAAAGCTTCGATCTCGTCGCACGGCAGGAGAAGACCGAGACCGATGTCGCGGCACTGCGCACCGATGTCGACGAAATCGGCCGTGCCGCCCAGCGGCCCGCCATTTCCGGCGCGAATGACAACCCCGAGGTCAAGGGCTTCGTCGACGGATACTTGCGCCGCGGCTCCATCGCCGAGGTCAAGTCGCTTTCGACCGGCGTTCCGGCCGACGGCGGCTACGCCGTGCCGCGCGAGATCGACGCGGAGATCGCCCGCGCCCTCACCGATATCAGCCCGATCCGCTCGATCGCGCAAGTCGTGCAGACCGGCACGAGCGGCTACCGCAAGCTGGTGAGCACCGGCGGCACCGCCTCGGGCTGGGTCAGCGAGACCGCCGGGCGGCCCGAGACCGCGACGCCGCAGTTCACCGAAATCGCCCCGCCGAGCGGCGAGCTCTATGCCAACCCGGCGGCGAGTCAGGCTATGCTCGACGACGCGGCGTTTCGACGTCGAGGCCTGGCTGGCCAGCGAGATCGCGATGGAGTTCGCCCGCGCGGAAGGGGCCGCGTTCGTCAACGGCACCGGCGCGAACCAGCCGGCGGGCTTTCTCGCCGCACCTTCGTCGGCCGTCGACGATGGCGCGCGGGCGTTCGGCACGTTGCAATATGTCCGCAGCGGCGATGCCACGGGCTTCGGGAGCGATCCCGACCTGGCGCTGATCGTGCTGGTGCACACCCTCAAGGCGGGGCACCAGCAGGGGGCGAGCCTCGTCCATGAACTCGTCCACGCTGGCCGAAGTACGCAAGCTCAAGACTGCCGATGTCACAGCCCGTCACTTTCGAATCCGCGACCCCGCGCTTCGGTCTGCGCCATCTTTTTCCGGCGCAATCCCAGAAAGAATTCATCGTCAACGAATCGCATGCGCTTCTCGACATGCTCCTGCACTGCGCGGTCGAGGGCGAGGCGAACGATCCGCCCCCTGCGCCCACGGAGGGCGAAGTCTGGATCGTCGGCCCTGCACCGACCGGCGAGTGGAACGAGCACGCAGGCCAGCTCGCCGGGCGCCAGGCGGGAGCCTGGCTGTTCGCTGCGCCGCAGGACGGCATGCGAGTGTTCGACAGGGCGGCACGGCAGGCCGCGCTTCACCAAGGCGAATGGGTGCGGGCGGTCGCCCCGGAGAGCCCCGCGGGAGGGTCCACCGTGGATGCCGAGGCGCGCGCTGCGATTGATAACCTTATCGAAACCCTCCGCCTCGCAGGAATTTTACCCCGCACCGATTGAGGAACCCAATCGTGGGTCGCGCGTTCGGGGTGGCACAGGAGGGTCTTTTTCGTTCAAGATTTCGGCCGGAGCATCCCAAAGCGAGGCATTATTGCAACAGTTTCGGGATATTGGCCGCTTGCCTCCCTCTTGGGGAAAAGTTAGAAAACAGAGCACACGGTGGCTCTATTTCGCTGAAAAGGGGAATTATATAATGCGGAAACTCGTCATTGGATTGGCGATGGCCTCTACGGCCCTTGCATCGCCGGCCCTCGCACGTGACGGCCAGTGGTACATCGAAGGCCAAGGCGGCCCGATGATCGTCGAAGATCTCGACTTCGACATCGTCGATGCCGACGGCGAGGTCATCGACACCGCCGGCGCCGACATGGACAAAGGCTACGACTTCGGTGGTGTGGTTGGTTACGACTTCGGTGGCTTCCGCCTCGAAGCCGACGCCAGCTATCGCTCCGCGTCGATCGACACGCTGACCACCGAGGGCGACCAGTTCGGCGCCGGTGGTGACGCCAGCGCCCTCGCGTTCATGCTGAACGCGCTGGCCGACTTCGGTGAAGACGACGGCCTGCAGGGCTTCGTCGGTGCCGGTGCCGGTGTTGCGCGCACCAGCCTCGACGCGACGGTTGGTGGTGTCGACGTGCTCGACGATTCGGACACGGGCTTCGCGTGGCAGGCTCTCGCCGGCATTCGCGCTCCGCTGACCGACAGCATCGACGTCGGTCTGCGCTATCGCTTCTTCAACGCCGACGACGTCACGCTTGTCGACGCGGACGGTGGCGAAGTGGACACGCGGTTCCGGTCGCACTCGATCCTGGGCACGCTGACGTTCAACTTCGGTGGCGAACCCGCGGCTCCGCCGCCCCCGCCGCCTCCGCCGCCGCCCCCGCCGCCTCCGCCGCCCCCGCCGCCTCCGCCGCCTCCGCCGCCGGTGTGCAACCAGGGGCCGTACATCGTGTTCTTCGAATGGGACAAGTCGGACATCACGCCCGAAGCAGCCACCATTCTCGACAACGCGGTGTCGGCGTACACCAACTGCGGCACGGCTTCGGTCATGCTCGCCGGTCACACCGACCGGTCGGGTACGCAGACCTACAACATGGGTCTGGCCGAGCGTCGTAACGAGTCGGTCCGTTCGTACCTCAGCGGCCGAGGTGTTCCCGACGCGCGGATCTCGAGCGAAGCGTTCGGCGAATCGCAGCCGCGCGTTCCGACCGCCGACGGCGTGCGCGAACTCCAGAACCGCCGGGTGGAAATCACCTACGGTCCGGGTTCGGGCATGTAAGTCTCGCGAAAGCGACGATTTCAATGGAAGGGGCCGGAGCAATCCGGCCCCTTTTTTGTTAAGCTAGGGTCCTCGCAAGACAGGAGCCTTTCATGATTCGCCTATCTTTCCCCATCGCCCTGACCGCCGTGGTCGCGCTTGCCGCATGCTCTCCCGCTTCGGATACCGCGGAACAGGACGCATCGAGCGAGACTTCTTCGAATGATACTGCAGCGACTGAGACTCCCTCGAGCGGGACGGTCGGATCGGCCTCGCTGGCGCTCGCCGACGGCACGCCTGCCGGGACGGTCGAACTGCTGTCCAATGGCGGCAATCTTTCGCTGAAGATCGCGGTCACGGGAATTCCGGAAGGGACCCATGGCTTCCATCTGCACACGACGGGCGAATGCACGCCGCCCGACTTCACCTCCGCGGGCGGGCACCTCAATCCCGCCGGCAAGGAGCATGGCCACGAGAATCCCGCCGGGAGCCATATGGGCGACCTCCCCAACCTCGAAGTCGCTGCCGATGGCACTGCGTCGACCACGGCCGACCTGGGCAGCGGAGACCAGAGCGTGATCGACTCGCTGTTCGACGCCGACGGCACTGCAGTGGTCGTGCACGCTGATGCGGACGACTATCGCACCGATCCCACCGGCAATGCCGGCTCGCGTCTCGCCTGCGGAGTGCTCGCACGCACCTGACGCGAAGCGCGTCTAGCGCAACTCTTCACCTGCTGCGCGTGCGCGTTCGACCACGGTCGCGCCCGCAGCAGGCACGAGCTTGAGCGCGGCGAGCAGCAATACGAAGCCGATCGGCACGGCCACCAGCGTGGACATGATGCCGAGGGTCAGGTCGTCTCCGCTGATCGCGGACACGTAGCCCGCCATGAAGGGGCCGATTCCGAGCCCGATCAGCGTGGTCGAGAGGAAGAAGATCGCCGTGGCGAGACCGCGCATGCGCGGCAGCACGAGCGCCTGACTGCTTGCGGCCGCCGCCCCGAGCGCCGACGCCGACGTCAACTGCGCGAAGAAGCTGGCGATGTAGAAGACCGTCAGGCTGGAGGTGTTGTAGGCGAGCACGAGCGGCGGCACCGAGGACAGAAGCCCGAACATGATCACCCAGACGCGTCCCGTCGGGCGGCGTTCCAGCAGGAAGTCCGCCATTCGGCCGCCGCCGATGACACCCAGGAAGCCCGCCAACGCCGAAGGCGCGCCGAGAAACCAGCCGAGATCGCTCTTGTCGGCCCCCAGCGCGCGCTCCGCATAAGGCGCGCCCCAGTAAGCCGCGGAATAGGCAACGAAGGCCACCGTGCCGTAGCCGAGCACGACCGTCAGGAATGCGGGCGATCCCCAGGTGAGCCGGAATGTCGGCAGGTCGCGCGACTTGAGCGACATCGTCCAGCTGAACACCGCGTAATAACCGACGCCGAGGAACAGCCATTGGTCGGACACGCCGGGAACGAGCGCCGAAGTCGCTGGAACGAGCGACGAGAGCAGCACCACGAGCATGGCGAAGAAGATCGCGCCGGCGATATTCACGGCCAAGGCGCCGAGTCCCCGCATGGCTGCGCCGATCAGAGTGAAGGGCGGGATCACCTGGACCAGCTCCTCCAGGAACCCGCGGAACGGGTGTGGATCTTCCGGCGTCGGCAATCCGTCCATCGCGCCGCGGATCGGCTCGCGCAGCGTCAGGATCCACAATGCCAGGAGCAGGCCGGGAATGCCCACCGAGAGAAAGGCGGCTTGCCAGCCTACGAGCCCCAGCGGTCCGCCCTCGGGATAGGCCGCGTTCCAGTTTTCGACCACCAACCCGCCGATCAGCAGCGATATGCCGCCACCGAGATAGAGGCCCGAGGAATAGATCGCGAGCGCGGTCGCGCGCAGGCGGGCGGGAAACCAGTCCGAAATCAGCGAATAGGCGGCAGGGCTGGCGGTCGCCTCCCCCACACCGACACCGATGCGCGCCACGGTCAGCGTTGCGGCATTGCGCGCGAAGCCGGAGAGTGCGGTCATCGCCGACCACAGCGCCAGACCGAGGCTCATCAGCCGCAGGCGCCTCCAGCTATCCGCCAGCCGCCCGAGCGGAATGCCGAACAGCGCGTAGAACACCGCGAAAGCCGTGCCGTAGAGGAAGCCGAGGTAATCGTCCTCCACCCCCAGATCGAGCTTGATGTCGTTCGCGAGGATCGAGAGAATCTGCCGGTCGATGAAGTTGAGTACGTAGACGATCACCAGAACGCCGAGTGCGTACCAGCTATAAGCCGGTACCGTTTCCCGCGACCGCTCCGCATCGGCGGGCGCGGGCGACTCGTCAGTCTGGATGTCGTTCATACGTGATCCCGTCCTCCAACCCCGCCTCCGCAAACCCCTTTTGACGCAAGCGGCAGCTGTCGCATACCCCGCACGCGCGGCCGGTCGGGCCGGGCGCGTAGCACGACCAGCTCAGCCCGGTGTCCAGGCCCAGGCGATGCGCCTCTGCGGCGATCTCGGCCTTGCTCATGTGCTGTAGCGGCGCGTTGATGGCGATCGCACGCCCCTCGACGCCGGCCTTGGTGCCGAGCCGCGCCATCTCCTCGAACGCGGCGATGAATTCCGGCCGGCAATCGGGGTAACCCGAATAGTCGAGCGCGTTCACGCCGATGAAGATGTCGCGCGCGCCGACAGCCTCGGCACAGGCCAGCGTGAGCGAAAGAAACACGATGTTGCGCGCGGGGACGTAAGTGACGGGGATCTCTTCCCCCACGCCGCCGGTCGGCACTTCGATGTCGTCGGTAAGCGCCGAACCACCGAAGACGGTGAGGTCGAGCGGAAGGACGATATGCCGCGTGCACCCGAGCATGGCGGCGATGTTCCTCGCGGCCTCGATCTCGACCCGGTGGCGCTGACCGTAATCGATCGTCAGCGCATGCAAGGCAAAGCCACGCTCGCGCGCCAGGGCAGCGGATACCATCGAGTCGAGTCCACCGGAGAGCAGCACCACCGCAGCGTCGCGCCGATTGTCCGCATTCGATCCCATTGTTCCGGGCTAGGGAGAAAAGCCGGACGGAGCAATCGAAAGCGTTGCCCCGTCGCCCGAGTCAGCGGCAGGTCCCCGTCCGGCGCGCCTCGGCAGTGAACTGGAACGGGAGGCCGCCGGCGATTCCCTGGCTTTCCACTTGGGCCAGCGAGCCTGTTTCCCGGCGAATGCTGGTTCGCCCGTAATTCGCGCCGCGGCAGGTATACTGGATCGTCACTTCGTCGCGCCCGTCCTCGATCACGTAACGCGAGCACTTGCTGTTCTGATGGCGCAACTGGATCAGTTCGCGCCCGGTCCTGACGCAGATCTGCTGCGCCGGGCTGCCGTCTCGGAAACGCAACTGCCACTGTCCCGGTTCGAGCCTGTCGAGCATCGACAGGCTCGGCGATTGCGCAGCAGCAGAAATCCCGGCTGCGAGCCCGACAGCTATCGCAATCGATCGAAATGCAGCGACGGACGACTTGAGCATCGATCTATCTCCAGACAACACGCCTGACTGTTAAATATGTATCATGCTCGTGACGGCAAGTCGTTGCACGAATGCGACAGTCCGTTCAGGCCTCGATCTCGAACACTTTCGAACAGAACGCGCAGTCGACCATAATCTTTCCGCTTTCGTCTCGCATGTCCGCCCGGTCCTCCTCAGGAAAGCGCTCGATGATCTGCGTATAGTGTTCGACCGAGCAACGGCATCCCCGCGCGATCGGCGCGCCCGGCTGGACACGCACTTCCTCCTCCTCGTGAAACAACCGCCACACCAGTGCGTCGAGCGAAAGCGCCGGATCGACGAGTTCCTCGTGCCGCGTGCTCCCGGCAAGCGCGACCACGTGTTCCCATTCCGGATGATCCATTCGCGTGTGAAGCCGCTCGCGGCCCTCCTCGCCGTCCGCCAGATGCTGGATGAGCAGACCCCCGGCGACGCAGCCGTCCTCTCCGGCGCGCGCGGCGACCCGGATGAGCGTGGGGATCTGTTCCGACTGCGCGAAATAGGTCTCGCAGGCTTCCGCCAGCGTTTCACCTTCGAGGGGCACGACGCCTTGGTAACGCCCCTTGCCGCCAGCCATGTCGAAGGTGATCGCGAGGTAGCCCTTGCCGAACAGCGCTAAGAGCGATGGATTGGCGCCGAGCTCGGTCAGCCGTTCGCGGTCGAAATCGACGTAGCCGCGAAGCTGCCCGTCGCGGTAGTCGCACACCAGCAGGCGCACCACGCCGCTTTCGGTCTGGGCCTGCATCGTCAACTGGCCGCTCTCGTCCTTGAGCAGCCCGCCGATCAGGGTCGCGAGCACGAGCGCTTCGGCCAGCAGATGGGTAATGGCGGGCGGATAATCGTGCGCCGCGAGAATTTCGTCGATCGCGCGATCGAGTCGCACGGCCTTGCCGCGCGCATTGCGCGCCGGGATCGTGAAGCCCAGCAGCTTGTCGGAGAAGGTTTCGGTCTGGTCCGTCATGCCGCGCATATGGGGCAGCGAGTCAGCGAAAGTAAGGCGTGGACGCGCTCAAAGCTTCCCGAAGCACCAGAGCAGGACCGACTTCTGTGCGTGAATGCGGTTCTCCGCCTCGTCGAAGACGACCGATTGCGAGCCTTCGAATACGCCCTCGCTCACTTCCTCGCCGACATGCGCCGGCAGGCAGTGGAGGAAGCGCGCATCAGGCTTGGCACGTGCCATCAGCGTTTCGTTCACCTGGAACGGCGCCATCGCCGCGAGCTTGGCCTCGGCATGCTCCTGCCCCATCGAAATCCAGGTGTCGGTGACGAGGATGTCTGCGCCTTCCGCGGCTGCAGCCGCGTCGTTCGTCAACAGGATACGCGCACCGTTCGCCCGCGCGGCCTCGACGAACTCTCCGTCCGGTTCGTAGCCAGGCGGAGTGGCGACGCGGACGTTGAACTTGAACAGGCCGGCCGCCTCGAGGATCGAGTGCAGAACGTTGTTGCCGTCGCCGAGCCAGGCGAGCTCGAGCCCGGGCAGCGGTTTGCCCTGTTCGATGACTGTCAGCAGATCGGCGACGATCTGGCACGGATGCGACCGGTCGGTCAGCCCGTTGATCACCGGCACGCTGGCATGGCGCGCCATCTCCTCCGCCTTCGCGTGATCGTCGGTGCGGAGCATGATCGCGTCGGCCATGCGGCTGAGCACGCGCGCGGTGTCGGCGATCGATTCGCCGCGGCCGAGCTGGCTCGACGCGGAATCGAGCACCAGCGCCGAGCCGCCGAGCTGGCGCATGGCGATATCGAAGCTGACCCGGGTGCGCGTCGAATTCTTCTCGAACACCATCGCCAGTACATGCCCGGCGAGCGGAGCGTCGGCGTCGGCCTTGCCTCTGGGCCACTCGCGGCGCGCCACCTTGCGCTGCTGCGCATCGTCGATCATCGCGGCGAGCGCGTCGGTCCCCGCATCGGAAAGGTCGAGGAAGTGGCGAACGGCCATCAGGCGGCCTCAGGGATCACGTAGTCCGCCGCGCCGGCCGAGAGCTTGTCGAAGAACTCGTCGATCTCGGCATCGCCGATCACCAGCGGCGGCAGGACGCGCAGGGTGTTGTCGCCCGCGGCCACTGTCAGCAACTGATGATTGTCGCGCAGGTGGACGAAGAACGGGCGGCTTTCGACCTTCATCTTCAGCCCGAGCATGAGGCCCTTGCCGCGGACGAGCTCGAACAGGTCGGGATAGTTGCCGATGAACTGTTCGAGCCGGGCGCGGATGCGCTCGCCCTTCTCGGTCACTTCGGCGAGGAATTCGTCGTTCGCGACCGCGTCCATCACTGCCGTGCCGGCGGCCATCGCCAGCGGGTTGCCGCCGTAGGTCGAGCCGTGCGTGCCGAAGCCCATCCCGCGCGCAGCCTTCTCGGTCGCAAGGCAGGCGCCGAGCGGGAAGCCGCCGCCGATCCCCTTGGCCGAGGCGAGGATGTCGGGCTCGATCCCGTAGTGCTCGTGCGCGTAGAACTTGCCCGTGCGCGCGACGCCGCACTGAACCTCGTCGAGCACCAGCATGAGGTCGTGCTCGTCGGCCAGGGCTCGCAGCCCCTTCATGAACGCCTCGGACGCGGGGCGAATGCCGCCTTCGCCCTGGATCGGCTCGACCAGGAAGCCGGCCGTATCGGGACCGATCGCCGCCTTCGCACCTTCGAGATCGTCGAACTCGACGTACCTGAAGCCGCCGAGCAGGGGCATGAAGCCCTTGTGCATCTTCTCCTGATTGGAAGCGCTGATGGTCGCCATCGTCCGTCCGTGGAAGGCGTTGGTGAACGTGATCAGCTCGTAACGCCCGTCGTTGCCGGCCGCCTGATGGTAGGCACGCGCCGTCTTGATCGCGCACTCGACCGCTTCCGCGCCCGAATTGGTGAAGAACACCGTGTCGGCGAAGGTCTTGTCCACCAGCCGCTGCGCCAGGGCCTCGCCTTGGGGGCTGCCATAGAGGTTAGAGACGTGCATCAGCGTCGCGGCCTGGCGCTGGATGGCGCCGATGAGGCCCTCGTGGCTGTGGCCGAGCAGGTTGACCGCGATGCCGCTCGCGAAATCGAGGTAACGCGTGCCGCCTTCGTCGATCAGATGGCAGTGATCGCCGCGCACCGGGCGCACACCGCAGCGTGGGTAAACGGGCATGAGCGGGGTGATCGACATCGGCAGAATCCTTCGCGAACGGGATCGGGAAACGACAAATGGCGGCCCCTGAGAGCCGCCATTCGCACCGTTTAGTTTTTCGCTGCCGTCCGGTCAAACACCGGGCGGGAAGCGGGCGTGTCAGCCCTGGACGGGCACCAGGTTGACCGCCGAGTACTTGCCTCGTCGATCGACCTCGAGATCGAACTCGTAGCGTTCGCCCTCGTTGATGCCGGCCAGGCCGGAACGCTCCACCGCGCTGATGTGCACGAAGGCATCGGGCTGTCCATCGTCGCGGACGAGGAAGCCGAAGCCTTTCATCGCGTTGAAGAACTTGACCGTGCCGGTCGCTTTCTCACCGGTCAGCTCACGCTGGGGAGCACCCCCGCGGTCGCCCCGGTCGCCGCGATCCTCGCGGTCGCCGCTGCGCGCCTGCACCGGCACGACGTCGCCCACGATCTGCAGATCCTGCGCGGAAATCTTGCCGCCACGATCGACCAGGTTGAATTCGAGCTCCTGCCCCTCGCCCAGACCTTCGAGGCCGGCGCGCTCGACAGCGCTGATATGGACGAACACGTCCTCACCGCCGCCTTCCTGCTGGATGAAGCCGAAGCCTTTCTGTCCGTTGAAGAACTTGACCGTGCCCTTGCCGGTGCCGACGACCTGTGCCGGCATGCGGCTGAAACCGCCACCACCGCCACCACCGCCGCCGCGCGGTCCGCCACGGTCGCCGCCGAAGCGACCACCGCCTCCGCCGCCACCGAAACGATCGCCACCGCCACCGAAGCGGTCACCGCCGCCGAACCGATCGCCGCCGAAACCGCCCTGTCCGAAATCTCCGCCAGGTCCACCGAAAGGATCGAACCCGTCTTCACCGAAACCATCGCGCTTGTCGCGTCCGCGACCCCGGCGGCCTCTATCGTAACCCATAGTTCAACACGTACCTTCGCACCGCCCCCGAACTCTCCCATGCCTACCGGACGGACGGGCCCCGGCAAGGTCACGTCGGTGGCCAACCACGCGAATGCGCTGGATCCCCACCTGCCAAACGCCAACCATAGCGCAGAAAGTGTGCCTGCGCGAACGATTTAACGGCTTCGCCCACCTTGGCGCAAAATTGTGACATTTTGGCATTGCGTCTTTCGCTCGCACAGACGCTTGCCTGCGACTCGCGCTTGCGGCATCAGGCGCGGCATGGACATCGTCGCGCTCCTTTCCGACCCGGCCGCATGGGCCGCTCTGCTCACGCTGATTGCGCTCGAGGTCGTTCTCGGGGTCGACAATCTGATCTTCATCGCGATCCTGTCGAACAAGCTGCCCGAACACCAGCAGCAGCGCGCGCGCCGCATCGGCCTGACGCTGGCGCTGGTCATGCGGATCGGCCTGCTGATGCTGATCGGCTGGATCGTGACGCTGCAGACGCCGCTGTTCGACCTCGGCTTGCAGGGCGCGCCCAATCAGTACGGCGAGCCCAGCTTCGAGACCGCATTCTCGGGCCGTGACCTGATCCTGCTCGTCGGCGGTCTCTTCCTGCTGTGGAAGGCGACCAAGGAAATCCACCACTCGATGGAGCCTGCCGATCCTTCGGGCGACCTGCTCGACAAGACCCCCGGCATCGCGGCCGCGGCGACCGCCACCTTCGGTGCGGTGATCGCGCAGATCGTCGCGATCGACATCGTCTTCTCGGTCGATTCGATCCTCACCGCGGTGGGCATGACCGACGACATTCCGATCATGGTGACCGCCGTGGTGATCACCGTCGGCATCATGATGATCGCCGCCGATCCGCTCGCCCGCTTCATCGAGAAAAACCCGACGCTGGTGATGCTCGCGCTCGCCTTCCTCGTGATGATCGGCCTGGTGCTGATCGCCGACGGCTTCGGTTTCCACGTTCCCAAGGGCTACATCTACGCGGCGATGGGGTTCTCGGTCGGCGTCGAGCTGCTCAACATGGTGCAGCGCAATCGGCGAACCAAGGCCGCACGGGCCGGCTCGCAATGAGCGACTTCCGGACCCTGAGCGAGTCGGTTCTCGCAAGCCCTCAGATCACACCGGGCGATATCGCGGCGGCGCAGGCCGAAGGCGTGACCCTGATCGTGAACAATCGTCCCGAGGGCGAAGCCGAGGACCAGACGCCCGGCACAGAGATCGAAGCGGCGGCGCGCGCCGCGGGGCTCGATTACGTGGCCATTCCCATCGGCGGCGCGGGCTTCGGCGAACCGCAGGTCAGTGCAATGGCCGACGCGCTCGCGAGCGCCGAGGGCAAGGTGCTCGCCTATTGCCGGTCGGGCACGCGTTCGACGCTTCTCTGGGCGCTCGCGCAGGCGCATAGCGGCGGCGATCCCGAAGAGATCGCGGCCGCCGCAGCCGCCGCCGGTTACGACGTCACGCCCGTGCGGCCCGCGATCGACATGCTCTCGACCCGCGCGCGCGGCTGATCACTTGCGGAAATCTAGCGGCGGATCGCGGTCGCCGAGCAGCGAGCGATATTCGTAGCCTTCCCCGCGCGCTGCATCGAACTCGGCGCGCGCCTGCGTACGCAGTTCGGGGTTCGTGTAGAGCTCGATCGAGGCCAGCGTCATCGCTTTCGCCGCCACTTGCGCACCCTTGAAGCCGATCGTGGTGCCGCTAGCGGCGGCCGACTGCCAGCTATGGGCCGAAGTGCCGGGCACCCATGTTGCCGTGCGCAGCCCGACGGTGGGCGTCGCCCACGAGACGTCGCCCACATCGGTCGAACCGTAGCCGAGCGACGTCTCGTAGGGCTGCACTTGCGCCGCGCCGGTCAGAGGCTCCGCCGCGTCGCCCAAGGTCGTTGAGAGCTGCTCGGCCCACGCCAGTTCCTCGGCCGTGTAGTCCACGCCGCCGACCCGGCGCAGCTTGGCGTCCATCATCTTCGCCAGCGTCTCATTCACGAGCAGCGGGTTGTTTCCGTGGATGATCTCCCATTCCACTTCGGTTCCGGTGCCCATGGCGGCGCCTTTGGCCGCGGCTTCGAGCCGCTTCCACATCGCCTCGACCTCGGCAGTGTCCGAATGGCGCACGTAGTAGAACACTTCGGCAAAGTCCGGGATCACGTTCGGCGCGGTTCCGCCTTCGGTGATGACATAGTGGATGCGCGAATCCATCGTCGTGTGCTCGCGCATCATGTTGACCATCATGTTCATCGCCTCGACCCCGTCGAGCGCCGAGCGGCCCTGTTCCGGTGCGCCGGCGGCATGTGCGGAGCGTCCGCGGAAGCGGAACTTGGCCGAACGGTTGGCGAGGCTGGTCTGGGCCGCCGCGCTGTTCTCGTCATCCGCATGCCAGTGGATGGCGACGTCCACGTCGTCGAACAGGCCTGCGCGGGTCATGTAGACCTTGCCCGACCCGCCTTCCTCGGCCGGGGTGCCGTAGAACCGGATGCGGCCGGGCGTACCCGTTTCCTGGAGCCATTGCTTCACCGCAATGGCGGCGGTCAGCGAGCCGGCGCCGAACAGGTTGTGCCCACAGGCGTGGACGGCATGCTTGCCCGCCACGGCCTCACGCAGCGGCGAGACGGACTGGCTGAGGCCGGGCAAGGCATCGAACTCGCCCAGAATGGCGATCACCGGGCCTTCGCTGCCGTACTCTGCGACAAATGCCGTCGGGATGCCGGCGACGCGTTCCTGCACCGTGAAGCCGTTGGCCTCGAGCTCGGACTGGAGCAGCCCGCTCGACTTCGTTTCCTGATAGCCGACCTCCGCCCATTCCCAGAGTTGGCGCGCAACCCGTTCGGTGCGGTCGTACTGCGCGTCGACCGCCTCCACGGCGTCGAACGTCTGGGCGAAGGCCGGCTGCGCCGCCAGCGCGGCGACGGTGAGCAGAAACGCTGTTTTCCTCATTGATCTCTCCCTCTGTCGAAGGAGGTCTAAAGCGGCCCTGCCGATTTGCAAATGTGGACCGCTCGACACGCTCGCAGGTGCGTGGCAGATCGCAAGCGATGGATCTCGACCTCCTTCTCCGCCTCGGCGGCTCGCTTCTCGCGATCTTCGCGCTGGCCGGGCTTGCCTGGAAGCTTCGTCTCGGCGGCGACTTGCGGATCCGCGACGAGGCCCATGCGCGCGAACTGGCGGAGGAGGCGGTGTACGGGTTCGACGCCGCCGACGTCGCGATCGACCGCGCTGGCCATGCCGCCCTGCTGCGCGATGCGAACGGCCGCGTCCTGCTGCTGCGCCGCCACGGGGCTCACTTCGCTGCACGACTGCTGACCGGCCACACCCACGCGCGGCTCGACCGCCACCAACTCGTGGTCGGAACGGCGGAGAGGCGCTTCGGCGAGGTCACCCTCGACCTCGGCCCTCAGGCGCAGTATTGGGCGGCAAGCCTCAGGAGGCTGTGACCCGGTCCATCATGCCCGATTTTTCCCCCGTCGACTATGCGATCCCGGCCTTCGTGCTGCTCGTCCTCGCCGAGATACTATGGGCGTGGAAGCGGCGGCCGGAGGCTTACGAGCCGAAGGACACCCTCACGAGCCTCGCCTTCGGGCTCGGCAGCACGGTCGCCGGGGTGCTGTTCGGCGGGTTCGCCCTGTTCGTCTTCCTTGCCGCCTACGAGTACCGTCTGTTCGACATCGGCTGGGCGTGGTGGGTGTGGATCGCCTGCTTCGTACTCGACGATCTCGCCTACTATTGGGTTCACCGGGCGGGTCACCGCGTGCGCTGGTTCTGGGCCAGCCACGTCAATCATCATTCGAGCCAGCACTACAACCTCAGCACCGCGCTGCGGCAGAGCTGGACCGGCGCCTTCACGCTCGGGTTCGCGTTCAAGCTGCCGCTGGTGCTGCTCGGCTTCCACCCGGCGATGATCGCGATCTGCGCAGGCTTCAACCTGATCTACCAGTTCTGGATCCACACCGAGGCGGTCGGGCGGATGCCGCGCTGGTTCGAGGCGGTGATGAACACCCCCAGCCACCACCGTGTGCATCACGCGACCAACCCGCGCTACCTCGACCGCAACTACGCCGGCGTGTTCATCGTGTGGGACCGCCTGTTCGGCACGTTCGAGCCGGAAAACGACGAGGAGCGGATCCGATACGGCATCGTAAAGCAGCTCGGCTCGTTCAACCTTCTATGGTCGGTGTTCCACGAATGGATCGGCATGCTGCAGGACATCTGGCGCGCGCCGTGGCGGCACAAGCTGTCCTACCTCTTGCGCGAGCCCGGCTGGTCTCACGACGGCAGCCGCGAGACCTCGGACATGATCCGCGCACGCTGGCGCCAGCGGCGCGGCGGCGAAGAAAAGGTTCCAAACGAAAACCCGATTGCCGCGGAGGGCGAGCCTGCCTAACCATCCTTCCCGGGGAGGATGAAACATGGCGGAATTCGACGTGATCGTAATCGGCGGCGGCAGCGCGGGGAGCGCGGTCGCCGGACGGCTGGCGGAAGACGGCAGGCGCAAGGTCTGCCTGCTCGAAGCGGGCGGGACGAACGACAACTTCCTGGTGAAGACGCCGGGCTTCATGCCCTTCCTGCCCAAGGCCGCGAACTACCGCTACGAAACGGCGCCGCAGAAGGGGCTGAACGGCCGGACCGGCTATCAGCCGCGCGGACGAGGGCTTGGCGGGTCCAGCGCTATCAACGCGATGATCTACATCCGCGGGCACGCCTGGGACTACGACAACTGGGCGGCGCTCGGTTGTGCCGGGTGGGCTTACGAGGACGTTCTGCCCTACTTCAAGCGTGCCGAAGACAACGTGCGCGGCGCGGACGAATTCCATGGAGAGGCAGGGCCGCTATGCGTCTCCGATCAGAAGTGGCCCAATCCCGGCAGTCTCGCCTTCGTCGAGAGCGCCGCCGCGCTGCAACTGCCGGTGAACCATGACTTCAACGGGGCGAAGCAGGAAGGCTTCGGGCTCTATCAGGTGACCCAGAAGGGCGGCGAGCGCTGGTCCGCGGCACGCGCCTATGTCGAACCGCTGCGTGCCCGTGCGAACCTCGCGGTCCTGACCGGAACGCTGGTCGAGCGGATCGTGATCGAGGACGGCCGGGCGACCGGCGTGACCATCCGGCGCGGCGGCAGGCGCGAGACGCTGCGCGCGGGCGGCGGCGTGGTGCTCTCGGCCGGCGCATTCAACAGTCCGCAGATCCTGATGCTCTCGGGCGTGGGGCCCGGCGAGCATTTGCGCGAGCACGGGATCGAGGTCGTACTCGACCGACCCGCCGTCGGCAGCGATCTGCAGGACCACATCGACTATGTCTCTAGCTGGGAGACCGAGAGCCGCGACTTCATCGGCGACAGCCTCGCCGGGACATGGCGCATGCTGAAGGCGATCGCCGAGCACCGTCGCCGCCGGACCGGCGCGATGACCACGCCCTATGCGGAAGCGGGCGGGTTCTGGCGCGTCCTGCCCGATTCCCCGGCACCCGATGTGCAATGGCACTTCGTGCCCGCCATGCTCGAGGATCACGGGCGGACCAAGGTCAAGGGCCACGGCTTCTCGCTCCATGCCTGCGTGCTGCGGCCCGAGAGCCGCGGCACGGTGCGGCTCGCCTCGCCCGATGCGGCCGCCGCGCCGGTGATCGACCCGAATTTCCTGGCCGACGAGCGCGACATGGCCGTGCTGCGGGCCGGCGTGCGGCTCTCGCACCGGATCGTCGGGGCGCCGCCGATGAGCGGATACCGCCCCAAGGACCGTTACCCGATCGACCTCGACGATGATCAACCGCTCGACGAGCTGATCCGCAACCGGGCCGACACCGTCTACCATCCCGTCGGCACCTGCCGCATGGGCGCGGACGAGCAGGCGGTGGTCGACCCCACGCTCGAGGTGCGCGAAGTCGACGGCCTGTGGGTCGCCGACGCCTCGATCATGCCCCAGTTGATCGGCGGCAATACCAATGCGCCGAGCATCATGATCGGCGAACGCTGCGCGGATTTCATGAAGCGCAGCCTGGCCTGAGCGATCCTGCCGGTTGTCGCGCAGCGCAATTGGGGGATCGGAATGTCCGGTCCGCCGCAGGCGGCCCGCAAGGGCGACCGCCCGTCCGGAGCGCTCCGCGCGGAGGATAGCCAAGCGCGCGTATGCGCGCGCCGGCGCTTGAGGCATAAAAAACGGGCCGGAGCGGCTGGCTCCGGCCCATAAAGGTGGCGTTCGCAGGAGGAACGCTGGAAGGCGGACCGGGTGGAGAGGAGGTAGGCCCCAGTCCGCCAAACTTGTCCGTCAGTTGTAGGCGCGCTCCCCGTGTTCGGAGATGTCGAGACCGTCGACCTCGCTCTCCTCCGAGACCCGGAGGCCCATCAGCGCCTTGACGATCGTGCCGGCCACCAGAGTGCCGACGCCGGCCCAGACGATCGTGACGAGCACGCTGAAGATCTGGACCCCGAGCTGTGCGCCGAGCGCGGTCGAGCCGTCGCCGGGCCCGCCGAGGAACGGCTGGTAGACCACCGCCGTGCCGATCGCGCCGACGATGCCGCCCACCCCGTGAATGCCGAAGGCGTCGAGCGAGTCGTCGTAGCCGAACTTCGCCTTCACTTTCGCCACGGCGAAGTAGCATACGGTCGAGGAGAGGATGCCGAGCAGGATCGCGCCGAACGGGCCCGAGTTCCCAGCTGCCGGGGTTACCGCAACGAGGCCCGCGATCACACCCGAGCAGAAGCCGAGCGCCGACCCCTTGTGGCCCGCGAGTCGCTCGATCATCATCCAGGCCAGCGCGGCAGCCGCGGTGGCGACGAAAGTGTTGATCATCGCCAGGCCTGCCGAGCCGTCCGCTTCCAGCGCCGAACCGGCGTTGAACCCGAACCAGCCGACCCACAGCAGGCCAGTGCCGACCATCGTCAGAGTCATCGAGTGCGGCGGCATCGGCTCGGCCGGATAGCCGCGGCGCCTGCCGAGGAGATAGGCGAGCACCAGGCCCGATACGCCGGCATTGATGTGCACCACCGTGCCGCCCGCGAAGTCGAGCGCGCCGTCTTCGAACAGCAGCCCGCCGCCGGCCCAGACCATGTGCGCGATCGGGAAGTAGACGATCGTCAGCCAGATCGGGACGAAGGCCATGAGGGCGGAGAACTTGAGCCGCTCCGCCGTCGCACCGAGGATCAGCGCGGCGGTGATCGCAGCGAAGGTCATCTGGAAGCTGATGAAGACGTACTTGCTGATCACCTCGTCGGTGAAGGTCGCGGCGGTGCTGCTCGCGTCGGTTCCGGCAAGGAAATAGCTGCCGCCGCTGACGAACAGGCCGAGCATGCCTTCGTAAGTCGTGTCCCCGAAAGCGAGCGAATAGCCCCACATGACCCAGATCAGCATCGCGAGCGCGGCGGTCGCGCCGACCTGGGTCATCGTCGAGAGCATGTTCTTCTGCCGCGTGAGCCCGCCGTAGAACAGCGCGAGGCCGGGCAGGATCATCATCAGGACGAGGACCGTTGCGGTCATCATCCAGGCATTGTTGCCCGGGTTGGGCACGGCAGCGGCGTCCTGCGCGAGTGCGGGCGCGGCGGCGAACAGCGCGGCGCCGAGCGCGCCTGCACCGCAAAGCATGTTGCGGATCATCGTCTGGTCCCTCTTGTCTGTTGCCGCACTCACAGCGCGGTGTCCCCGGTTTCGCCGGTGCGGATGCGGGTCGCTTCGGAGAGGTCGAGCACGAAGACCTTTCCGTCGCCGATGCTCTTGGTGCTCGCAGTCTGCGTGATCGTCTCGACCACTTGCGGCGCGAGGTCGTCGCTGGCCGCGATCTCGATCTTCACCTTGGGCAGCATGTTGGTCGAATACTCGGCCCCGCGGTAGATTTCGGTCTGGCCCTTCTGCCGCCCGAAGCCCTTGACTTCGGAAACGGTCATGCCGGCGACGCCGATCGAAGCGAGGGCATCGCGCACCTCGTCGAGTTTGAATGGCTTGATGATGGCGATGATGAGCTTCATCGATCCCCCCTGGCTGTTCGCCGGAACCTCTCCGGCTTCGCAAGCGCAGCAAGAGGCGTGCCAGTTGGGGAATTTTGCTGTTCTACAGGGACTTTATGCGCAACTACGTTTCGTTAGCTAGAGCATTAATGCTCAATCATTAAGCAATGCCTATATTTTACGCATTTCAAGCGTGGCAAGCACCGGCAGATGGTCGGAGGCCTGGGCCGCCAGAGCGCTATGGTGCACCCCGGCCGCATGCACGTCCCAATCGCCCGAGGCGATGATCCGGTCGAGCCGCGCGACCGGCTGGCGGCTGGGGAAGCTCCGCCCGGGATCGAGCAGTTGCCACCCGTCGCCGAACTCGCGCATCGCGCCGCTGCGGGCGCCCCACTGGTTGAAATCGCCCATCAGGATCGTCGGGCAGCCGCCCGCACATTGCCCGTGATGTGCAAGGATCGCCTTGATCTGGTCGCGGCGCCGGAGACCGGAGAGGTCGAGATGTGTTCCGATCACGCGCACGCGCCGGCCGTGGCAGTCGATGTCCGCCCGCACGGCGCCGCGCGGCTCGAGCGTGGGAAGGTCGAGCGGCTCGGCCTCGATCACCTCGTATTCGCGGCGCACGAGGATCGCGTTCCCGTGCCAGCCGAGGCTGCGCGGCCGCTTCGCGAGCTGGACCGGCTTCCACGGCGTGTCGTCCAGCGCCGCGCGCGACAGAACGCTCGCCCGGTCGCCGATCCGCCGGTCGACTTCCTGCAGCGCGATCACATCGGCATCGACCTCGCGCAATACCGAAATGATCCGATCGGGATCGCGCCGCCGGTCGACCCCGACGGCCTTGTGAATGTTGTAGCTGGCGAAGGTGAGCTGCACGCGGAAGGAAACGCGATCTAGCGCCGATCGGTACCGGGTGCGCCGCACGATCGGTCGCGGCGCGGCATGTCTGCAGGATCGCCCATCACCGGCCTTCTAGGGCGCATGGCCCGGCCTGTCACCGCTCCTTGGTCGCGGAGAAGGTCAGGTCGGGGTTCTTTTCCTGCTGATAGCCGACATCCCATGGGCTCTTGGCCATGAACACCAGATCGCCATCGCGGTCGCGCGCGAGATTGGCGCGGTTGAAGCTTTCGAACTCGCCCAGCGCCCTGGCATCGCCCTTGAGCCAGCGAGCGGTGGCGAAGGGTGCGGGTTCGAGCGCGGCCTCGACCTTGTATTCCGCCTCCAGCCGGCTGACGAGCACGTCGAGCTGGAGCTGGCCCACGACGCCGACGATCCACTGCGCGCCGATCTCGGGATAGAAGACCTGGATCACGCCCTCTTCGGACAAGTCGTCGAGCGCCTTCCTGAGCTGCTTGGTCTTGGTCGGGTCCCTGAGCACCACACGGCGCAGGATCTCCGGCGCGAAGTTCGGCAGGCCGGTGAAGCGGATCTGGTTCTTCTCGCTCAGCGTGTCGCCGACGCGCAGCGTGCCGTGGTTTGGAATGCCGATGATGTCGCCCGCTTCCGCCGTGTCGGCGAGCTCGCGGTCCTGCGCGAAGAACAGAATCGGCGAGTGGATCGCGATCGGCTTGCCCAGCCCGCTCGGGGTCAGCTTCATGCCGCGCTTGAAGGTGCCGGAGACCTGCCGCATGAAGGCGATGCGGTCGCGGTGGTTCGGGTCCATGTTGGCCTGGACCTTGAAGATGAAGCCGGTGACCTCGTCCCGCTCTGGGCTCACCTGCTCCTCGCCGGCGGGTTGCGGGCGCGGCGGCGGCGCGTGGGTCGCGATCGCCTCGATCAGCTCGGTCACGCCGAAATTCTTGAGCGCGCTGCCAAAATAGACCGGCGTAAGATCGCCGTTGCGGTAGGCTTCGAGGTCGAACTCGGGATAGCCGATCCGCGCCAGCTCGGCCTCCTCGGCCACATCGTCCGGCAGCACGGCGTCCGCTTCGCGCGTGCCCTGGAACTCCTTGCTCGGCCCTTCCGGCCGGCTGACTTCGCCGGAAGCGAAGTCGAGAATGCCCTGAAAGGTGCCGCCCATGCCGACCGGCCAGCCTTGCGGCGACACGTCGAGCGCCAGCGTGTCGGCCACTTCGTCGAGCAGCTCGAAGCCGCTCTTGCCCTCGCGATCGACCTTGTTGACGAAGGTGATGATCGGCACCGAACGCAGGCGGCAGACCTCGAACAGCTTGCGCGTCTGCGGCTCGATCCCCTTGGCCGCATCGATCACCATGATCGCCGAGTCGACCGCGGTCAGAGTGCGGTAGGTGTCTTCCGAGAAGTCCTCGTGCCCCGGCGTGTCGAGCAGGTTGAAGGTGATCCCGTCGCGCTCGAACGTCATGACCGAGCTGGTCACCGAAATCCCGCGCTGCTGCTCGATTTTCATCCAGTCCGACCGCGCCCGCCGCGCCTGCCCCCGCGCCTTGACCTCGCCTGCGAGATGAATCGCCCCGCCCTGAAGCAGCAGCTTCTCGGTCAGCGTGGTCTTGCCCGCGTCGGGGTGAGAGATGATGGCGAAGGTGCGGCGGTTGGACATATGGTTTCTTCCTTCGTCATTCCCGCGCAGGCGGGAATCCATCTGACCTCGACCCGTGCGGCGAGGCTAGCTGGACCCCCGCCTGCGCGGGGGTGACGTTAATGGTGCTCCCGCGCGACCTGGAATCCGGCGAAGCTCTGGCTCACCGGCATCAGCTCTAGCGTGTTGATATTGAGATGCGGCGGCAGTTCCGCGACCCAGCGGACGGTTTCGGCGATGTCGTCGGCCGTCATCGGGTCCGCGCCGCCGTAGAGCCGCTCGTGTGCCTCCTGGTTCCCGCCTGTGCGCACCAGGGTGAACTCGGTTTCGACCATGCCCGGCTCGATCGACGTCACGCGCACGCCGGTGCCGTGCAGGTCAGCGCGCAGGCCCAGCGTGAACTGGCGCACGAAGGCCTTGGTCCCGCCATAGACGTTGCCGCCCGTATACGGATAGTTCGCCGCCACCGAGGAGATGTTGACCACCCCGCCCTTGCGCGCGATCAGGCCCGGCAGGAGCTTATGGGTGAGCGAGACCAGCGCGGTGACGTTGGTCTCGATCATGGTCTTCCAGTCCGCCAGGCTCGCGTCCTGCGCCGGCGCAGTGCCGAGCGCGAGGCCGGCATTGTTCACCAGCAGGTCGATGTTCGCGAACGCCTCCGGCAGCGCATCGAGCGCGGCGTCGCGCGCCGCCTCGTCGCGCACGTCGAACACCGCAGCATGCACCTTGTCCGTCCCGAGATCGGCAACCAGCTTCTCCAGCCGCTCCGCCCGGCGCCCCGTAGCAACGCAGCGCCAGCCGCTGGCGACGAGGCTGCGCACGCAGGCCTCGCCGATCCCCGCAGTCGCTCCGGTGACAAGCGCCGTCCGGCTCATGCTCTCAGCTCCGCGCCCTGCTTGCCAGCGGCCGCGACGATCCGGTCCGAGATCGCCTTGATGTCCGCATCGGTGAAGCTCTTCTCGCCGGGTTGCAGCACGACCTCGACCGCAACCGACTTGCGGCCTTCAGGCACGCCCTGGCCGGCAAAGACGTCGAACACCCGCGCATCGACGATTGCCTGCTTGTCCGCCCCCTTGACCGCGCGGACAAGATCGCCGGCGGCAAGGTCAGCAGGCACCAGAAACGCGAAGTCGCGCGTGACCGGCTGCAGCGCAGGCGGCGAATAAGCCGGGCGAGCGAACGCGCCGCCGCCCTTCCTCGCCGGAATCGCATCGAGGAAGATCTCCACCGCGACGACTGGCCCCTCGATGTCGAACGCCCTGAGCGTGTTCGGGTGCAGCGCGCCGAAGCGGGCGAGCACGTTCTTGGGGCCGAGGCGCAAGGTGGCGGACTGCCCGGGATGGAACTGCGGCCCTGCCTCCCCCATGACCATGAGGTTGCCGACCGGCGCGCCGGCGGCTTCGAGCAAGGACTCGGCCTCGGCCTTGGCGTCGTAGGCATCGACGCCCTGCGCCTTGCCCGTCGCCCAGCCGCGCGGCGACTTCTCACCCGCCAGGATCACGCCCAGCGTCGGGCGCTCGTCGCTTGCGCCGCCCTCCCCGCGGAAATAGCGGCGGCCGATCTCGAACAGGCGCGAGCCGGCAGCGCCGCGATCGGCATTGCGCTTGGCCGCAGCGAGGAGACCAGGCAGCAGCGAGGGGCGCATGGCCTTCATGTCCTCGCTGATCGGGTTCTCGAGGATCCACAGGCCGCCGTTGCCGTCCGCGAAGTGATCGGCGTCGGTTTCGGGGAGGAAGGACCAGGTCACCGCCTCGTTCAGACCGCGCGCTGCCGCCGTGCGGCGCAGCTTCCGCTCGATCTGCTGCAGCGGCGTAGCGGTGGGCTTCGCCACACCTTCGGCCCGCGGCAGCGCGACGCTTTCGACCTTGTCGAGCCCGTGGATGCGGACGACTTCCTCGACCAGATCGGCCCCGCCTTCGATGTCGTGGCGACGCGGGGGACAGGTGACTTGCCAGCCATCCCCCACGCGGAAATCGAGCGCTTCGAGAATGCGGCGCTGTTCGGCTTCGGCGATCTCTACCCCACCCAGCCGCCGCGTCAGCGCCGGGTCGAATGCCACGACCCTGGGCTCGACCCGCGGTGAGCCTGCGCGCACGATCTCGCTCGCCTCGCCGCCGCAGGTTTCCACGATCAGGCCGGTCAGCAGGGCCAGCCCGTCGTCGAGGAAGGCCGGGTCCACCCCGCGCTCGAAGCGCGTGCGTGCGTCCGAAGTGAGGCCGAGCTTGCGACCCGTCACGCCGATCCGCGCAGGATCGAAATAGGCGATCTCGAGCAGGACATCGGTCGTGCCCTCGCTGACACCCGAATGCTCGCCGCCCATGATGCCTGCAATGTCGTGCACACCGGCATCGTCGGCGATCACGGTCATCGTGTCGTCGAGCGTGTAGGTCTTCTCGTTGAGGGCGAGCACCTGTTCGCCGTTCTTCGCGCGCCGCGCCACAACCGCGCCGGTCAGCTTTGCGAGATCGTAGGCATGCGCCGGGCGCCCGAAGCCGAGCATGAGATAATTGGTCAGGTCGACGATCGCGCTGATCGATCGCTGGCCAGCGGCGATGAGACGCCGTTGCATCCATTCAGGGCTCGCGCCGTTGCGCACACCCTTGACCACGCGACCATAGAACGCGGGGCAACCCTCGGAATCGTCGGTGCGGATCTCGACCGGGCACGCGCCCTCGCCCGCAATCTCGGGCACCGCGATCGGCTTGAGCGTGCCCAGCCCGGCCGCCGCAAGATCGCGGGCGATGCCGTAGACACCCATGCAGTCCGGGCGGTTGGGCGTGATCGCCACATCGAACACCGGGCTGGCGCCGTGGTAGTTGGCGAAGGCCGTTCCCACCGGCGCATCTGCCGGCAGCTCGATGATGCCGTCGTGCTCGTCGCCCAGTTCGAGCTCGCGCACCGAGCACATCATGCCGTTCGATTCGACGCCGCGGATCGCGCTCTTGCGCAGTTCCATGCCGTTCGCCGGCACGACCGCGCCCGGTAGACCGAGCACGCCCTTCATCCCGGCCCGCGCGTTCGGCGCACCGCAGACGACCTGCAGTGGGTCACCCTCGCCCGTATTCACCGTGAGCACTTGCAGCTTGTCGGCATCGGGGTGCGGCGCGGCGGTCAGCACCTCCGCCACGCGAAAGCCGGCCAGCCGTTCGGCTGGGTCTTCGATCCCTTCGACCTCGTGCCCGATCGCGTTGAGCGCGGCCGCGATCTCGGCGGCGCTCGCCTCGGTTTCGAGGTAATCCTTCAGCCATTCGAGCGAGAACTTCATGCGCGTGCTCCCACGCCGGCCGAGATCGACGGCTGATCGAACGCCGAGAAGCCGTAATGCGCAAGCCACCGCGCATCGCCGTCGAAGAAGGCGCGCAAGTCGTCCATCCCGTATTTGAGCATGGCGAGGCGGTCGACGCCGACGCCGAAGGCGAAGCCCTGCCATTCGTCGGGATCGAGCCCGGCGAATTCGAGCACCCGTCGGTTGACCATGCCGCTGCCAAGGAGTTCCATCCAGCCGTGGCCCGGCGCATCGCCGTCGCCGCCGAGCACGCGCCTGCCGTTCACGGCCTGCCAGCCGACATCGACCTCCACCGAAGGCTCGGTGAAGGGGAAGTAGCTCGGGCGCAGGCGCAGGACGATGTCGTCGCGCTCGAAGAAGGCCTTGAGGAAGGTCTCCAGCGTCCACTTGAGATGCCCGAGGTGAATATCGCGGTCGATCACCAGGCCTTCGATCTGGTGGAACATCGGCGTATGCGTCGCATCGCTGTCGGAGCGATAGACGCGGCCGGGCGCAATGATGCGGATCGGCGCGCCCTGCGCCACCATGCTGCGGATCTGCACCGGCGAAGTGTGCGTTCGCAGCAGCATTTGCCGCTTCTCCGCATCGCGGTCCGGGAAGTAGAACGTATCGTGCATCGCCCGCGCCGGGTGTGTCTCGGCCATGTTGAGCGCGGTGAAGTTGTGCCAGTCGTCCTCGATCTCCGGACCCGTGGCAACCGAGAAGCCGAGATCGGCGAAGATCTCCGCCAGTTCGTCCATCACCTGGCTGACCGGGTGCACCGAGCCGCGCGGCGCCTGAGGCGCGGGCAGCGAAAGGTCGAGAGTCTCGCTCGCCAGCCGGCGTTCCAGCTCGGCATTCTCGAGCGCGGCCTTGCGCGCGGCGATCGCGTCGGCGACTTCGCCTCGCGCAGCCTGGATCGCAGGCGCCTGGTTCTGCCGCTCTTCGGGCGACATCTGGCCGAGCGTCTTGAGCAGCAGGCTGATCCAGCCCTGCTTGCCCAACGCCTCGACACGCAGCGCCTCGAGCGCATCCAGATTGTCGGCGGCATCGATGGCCGCGATCGCTTGGTCCTTGCGGGTTTGCAGTTCACTCATCGCGATGGCCCGCTAGCGCCAAATCCGCGCCAACGCAAAGCGCCATCGCGCGCACGGGCGCGCGTCAATCGCGTCCAGGTGCGTCGAGGGTCTGCACAGGGCTGCCGTGGAGGCGGAGACGTTCGCGCAGGAAGCTCGCCATGACGGGGTGGTCCATCGCCGCATATTCGCTCGGCGCCATGCCGAGGAACGCGTGGCAATCGCGGACGAAATGGGACTGGTCGCAATAGCGCCTGTCGATCGAACCGCTCCAGCGCGCGTCGGGCCGGACCATGAAGGCGGCAAGGCTGCGCATGAAGCGCTGGCGCCGCAGGAGCAGCTTGGGCGAGAACCCGAACGCGCGGTGCGAGATCCGCTCCAGCGTGCGCTGATTGAGACCCGTCCGCTCGGCCAGCGTGGCGACGTCGGGCAGGTCTTCTTCCAGCAGCATCGCGTGGATCGCCTGGATGCGCGAGTCCTCGGGCCCGTGCCGGGGCGCTTCGTCCCGAAAGAACGCGACCAATCGGTCGTATTCCTCGCTTTCGCGCTCCGCACTGCCGGTGAGCTCGTCGGCGAGCGGCACGAAAGGCGCGAAGGCGGGCTCGGCGCGGCCGTCGAACACGCGGTTGGCCATCCGGTCGGCAGGGCTGCCGATGAACGTGCTCCAGCCGAGCGGTAGCAGACCGATGCCCCAGATACGCGTATTGCCGAGAGTGAATTCGAGGAGGCTCGTGCTCGGCCCGGTCGGTACGAAGTCGGCGCCGCGAACTTCGTCTCCGCTCACCGAGCGGGTGACGGGCAGATCGCCCCTGAAGAAGCGCAGGTTGCCCCATTCGGGCTGCAGGGCATCGGCAACGCGTGCGCCTTGCGCGACGGTGATCTCGACCCGGTAGAAGGTCGTGAAGAACCTCGCGAGATCCGCCGGCGGTGCATGGAAGCGCACCGCGATGTCGCATTGCGTCGCCATCCTAATTCGCGCCCCGTTTGCCCCCCTTTGCCTGCGGAGAATACCGGGCGCCGGGCGCGGGGGGAAGCGATACGACCCCAAAAAACTTAGAGGGCGCGGCAGGCGATATGCCTGCCGCGCCCTCTCTTGAGCATCGATGGGGCTCGAAACCCCTTATGCGTCAGGCCGGAAGGGCCTTCTTCGCCTGCGCGATGATCGACTGGAAGGCGCCGCCTTCGTTCATCGCGAGGTCCGCCATGACCTTGCGGTCGAGCTCGATGCCGGCGAGCTTCACGCCGTGCATGAACTGCGAGTAGGTCAGGCCCTCTGCGCGAACCGCCGCATTGATGCGCTGGATCCACAGCGCGCGGAAGTTCCGCTTCTTAACCTTGCGGTCGCGGTAGGCATACTGCCCGGCCTTCTCGACCGCCTGACGGGCGATGCGGATGGTGTTCTTGCGGCGACCGCGATAGCCCTTGGCCTGGTCGAGAATCCGCTTGTGCTTCTGGCGCGTGGTAACGCCGCGTTTGATGCGAGGCATGTGTTATCCTTTCAGAATGCGGTGCCGGCCCGCTCCCCCGCCCTTCCACCCGGATCCTCCCGGGCATAATCCGGGTGGAAGGGCGAGGGAGCGGGCTGGAGCCGCTCAGCTATCAATCAAGCCCGTACGGGGCCCACTTCTTCACCGTGCGGCTGTCCGCTTCGGACAGGACGGTGGTGCCGCGGTTCTGGCGGATGTACTTCGCGTTGTGGCTGATCAGGCGGTGGCGCTTGCCGGCAACACCGTGCTTGACCTTGCCGGTCGCGGTGAGCTTGAAGCGCTTCTTCACGCCGCTCTTGGTCTTCAGTTTGGGCATTTTCATCTCCTGTAACAGAGACACGTCGAACCAGCCCTGGCAGCCCTTGTCGCCAGGCCGGCACATGAAACACGTGTCGGTGAAGCACGCGCCCCTAGCGAAATCGGCGCGGAATGCAAGCTTTCAGAAGTGGGCGAGATAGCCGCCGTCGACCGCGAGCGTCTGCCCGGTGACATAGGATGCCTCGGGCGAAGCGAGGAAGGCGACCGCGCCTGCGATCTCGTGCGGCTTGCCCCAGCGGCCGAGCGATGTGCGCCGGGCGAGATGCGCGGCGATCGCGGGATCGGCGACCATCTCCGCGTTTGCATCGGTCGCGAAATAGCCCGGCGCGACCGAGTTGACGGTGATGCCGTCGCCGCCGAGTTCCGCCGCGAATGCGCGGGTCAAAGCGGCAAGTCCGCCCTTGCTCGCGGTATAGGCCGCATCGCCGCGCGCGATCTCGGCGGCGATCGAGGTGATGTTGACGATCCGCCCGTAACCGCGCGCGCGCATCAATGGTGCGGCGCGGCGCGCGAGATCGAAAGGCGCGACCAGATTGGTATCCAGCATGGCGCGCACGGCCTCCCGGTCGAGCTCCGCCATCCCGCGCCGGTCACGGGCTCCGGCATTGTTCACGAGGATATCGAGCCCGCCCTCGCGCTCGATCCGCGCGAAGGCGTCCGCGCTCGCCGCGTCGTCGGCGATATCGAAGGCGATCGGCCGCGCCAAATCGCCGATCCGCTCCGCCGCCGCGTCGAGCGCGGCGGGGTCGCGCCCGTTGAGCCAGACGGCCGCTCCCCCCGCGGCAAGCCGCCGGGCAATCGCGTATCCGAGCCCGCGCGCTGCGCCGGTGACGAGGGCGATCCGCCCTTCCAACGATGCCGATGCTGTCATGCGCGCCCTAGTGGACCATGCGCGGCGCTCATTCCACCGCCGAAGTTCCTTCAGCGCGCTCATGGGCACGCCAGCGTTCGGAGCCCCAGCGGGCGATCAACGCCTCGATTCGCGTCTTCGCGGCCCCCGTGAACGTGCCATGCGGTGCGCATTCGCCGCGTTCGACGAGGCAGGCCTCGCCGGTGTCGAGGCGCAGGCTGGCGAGTTCTCCCCCCGGCCCGGCGAGCCCGATTGCCGTCGGCGTATCGAGCGGGCCGATATGGAGGAAAGGCGGCGCGGCAGGCACTCCGGGCGGCTCGCTCCGCAGTGCGGCCGTCAGGATAGCGCGATAGTCCGCCAGTGCGATTGGCGCGGGCGGCAGAATGCCGGGGCGGTTGGCGACCAGCATCGTGCCGAACTGGCGGGCGTTGATCACATGGCCGTGACCGAGAAAGCCATCTTCGAACAGATCCTCGCCATGATCGCCGGTGACGATCAGCAAGGTGTTCTCCCACACGCCCTTCGCCTTGAGCCGCTGCACGACCTCGCCCAGCCAGGCATCGGCGTTGGCCACTGCGTTCCAGTAGGTCGCCTGCACGTCCTCCGCCCGGTCCGCGCCGATCGCGCCGCGCTCGATCGGAGTATCGACCATGCGCGCCGGCACGCCTTCGTGATCGTAGGGGAAATGCGGCGACTGGAAGTTGAAATAGACGAAGTGCGGCCGCGCCTGCCAGTCCTCCGCACCGAGCGTACGATCGAAGGCGGCGAGCAAATGGCTTTCGTCGACCAGCAGGCTGCCCTGCGCGGCGAAGTCGAACGCCCGCTTGTTCCGCAAGCGTTCTGCATCGACGAAGACCTCGGCGCTCTCGCGCATGCCGACCGTCTCCGAAATCCCGCCGAAATCCTCAGGCTGACCCGAGAAAACTCCGATGCGATAGCCGCTCGCCTTCAGATCGCGGAACAGCGAGGGATCGCCCTCGCGCGGGGCGAGCTGGCCGGAGAAGATCGACTTGAGCGATTCGGTGGTGAAGCCGACATGGCTGTAAGCGGGATAGACCGCGCTGCCCGCTGCCGCGATCGCCTCGAGGTTGGGCGCGACCGGCTTGCCGCCAATCCGCTTGCCGAGCACGTCGCCGCGGGTCGATTCCATCACCACGATCACGACATGCGGGCGATCGCCGGTAAACACCTGCTGGCCCAGCGGCGCAGCGAGTGGAACCAGGCGCAGATCACCGCCATAGCCGTCCTCGTCCACCCCGTTGCCGGGGACATCGAGCGCCAGCGGATGGCGGCTACCATCGAACGGCGCGGTGTCGTGCTGGATGCCGAACAGGCCGTAGCCGTCACGGTCGACGTCGCTTGCGAGATCGAGCGTCCCCGTCAGCGCCTGCCATGCGAGCGTGCGGTTGAGTCCGAAGGCGGCGTCGCTTCCGGTGCGCGGGATGGCGAAGGCGGCAAGGAGAAATCCGGCGATCACTGCCACCCACACCGCCCGTCGCGGCGCGGTCGGGCGCGGCAGGTTTCGCGGCAGCAGCCAGGCAAGCGATCTCCACACGATCCATGCGCCGATGACGACGGCCAGCAACGCGATCAGGGCCACGCCGATCTCGCTCAGCCCGAACAGGATCGCATCGACCAGGCTCCCGCCGCCGAGCTGCTTGAGCAGCGCGAAGCCGACCGCGTCGCTGAAGTAGGAATGGAGCTGGTACTGCGCGGCAAGCAACCCGCAGAACAGTGCGCCGTTCAGGAGCGCGAAGGCAAAGCAGGTCGCCCAGGCGGGGCCGCGCCGCGCGAGACGCAGGGCAAGCGCCCAGCCTGCCAGCGCGATCACGGCCTGTGCGGCAATATAGCCGAGGAAGAACAAGGCGATCTCGCCCGGCGTATCGACCGCACGCGACTGGCCGAAACCGCCGGTGAACAGCCCATACTTGCGATCGGCGAGCGCCAGCTCGATCAGCGAGACGAGCGCCATGAGCGCGAACGGGAACGCAACGACGAGGCGCGCCCATGCGCTGCGCGCGCGCAGCGCTCCGGGCGCGGGAACGAGGTTGCCTTCGAAAGGTGTGGTCGCCATGCGCGCGAGGATTAGCGCGCAGGGCTTAGCATTTGGCTAACCGTGCGAGTGCTCTGCCCCGTGCGCAATGCCGGCCATCGCCTCGATCACGTCCTCCAGCCGGGCGGGATCGCCGATCGCGAGCACTTCACCGGTCGAATGAGCGTTGAGCGGTTCGCCTTGCCAGTCGCACATGGTTCCGCCGGCTCCCTCGACCACCGGCACGAGCGCGGCGAAATCGTGCAGTTGCAGCCCCGCCTCGCACACCAGGTCCATATGGCCCGAGGCGACGAGGCCGTAGCTGTAGCAGTCGCCTCCGTAGACGATCTTGCGCTCGGCCACCGCCTTGGCGAGGCTCATGAAGGCGTCGACCTGCTCGCCCGAGAAACAGTGGGGGCTGGTCGTGCCGAGCACCGCGTTGGAAAGCTCCGGACAGGGCGCCGAACGGACAGGCTTGCCGTTGAAGGTTGTGCCATGACCGACACGTCCGACCCACCGTTCGCGCAGGACCGGCTGATCGATCACGCCCAGCACCGGCCAGCCATCTTCCATCAGCGCGATCAGCGTGCCGAAGATCGGCCGCCCGGCGATGAAACTGGTCGTGCCGTCGATAGGGTCGAGCACCCACTGGCGCGCGGCGGCCGGGTTGCGGTTGCCATATTCCTCGCCGATGATCCCGTCGCCCGGCCGCTCGCTCTCGATGATCGCGCGCATGGCCGCCTCGGCGGCGCGGTCGGCTTCGGTCACGAACGTTGCGTCGCTCTTGCGTTCCTCGGCCCATTCGCCGCGAAACAGCGGGCGGATCGCCTCGCCCGCCGCGTCCGCCAGCCGGTTGGCGAGCGCGATATCGCTGTCCGTCGCCATGTCAGTCGAAAAGCGAGCTGACGGAGCTTTCGTCGGCGATGCGGCGAACGGCTTCGCCGATCAGCGGGGCAACGGTGAGAATACGGATCTTGTCCGAATCCTGCGCCGCGTCGGTCGGGCGGATCGTGTCGGTGATGACCAGCTCGGTCAGCGTCGAGCCGTCCACCCGCGCCACCGCGCCGCCCGAAAGCACGCCGTGAGTGATATAGGCCGCGACCGAGGTCGCGCCCTGGTCGAGCAGCGCCTGCGCCGCGTTGCACAGCGTACCGCCCGAATCGACGATGTCGTCGATCAGGATGCAGTGGCGGCCCTTCACATCGCCGATGATGTTCATGACCTCGCTCTCGCCGGGGCGGTCGCGGCGCTTGTCGACGATCGCCAGCGGCGCGTTGTCGAGCCGCTTGGCCAGCGCACGGGCGCGGACCACGCCGCCGACGTCGGGGCTGACGACCATCAGGTCGCGGTCGCCGTAGCGCGCCTGGATGTCGGCGGCCATGACCGGTGCGGCGTAGAGGTTGTCGGTCGGGATATCGAAGAAGCCCTGGATCTGCCCGGCATGGAGATCGACCGCGAGCACGCGGTCGGCGCCCGCCTGGGTGATCAGGTTGGCGACCAGCTTGGCCGAGATCGGCGTGCGCGGACCCGGCTTCCGGTCCTGCCGGGCATAGCCGAAGTAAGGCACGACCGCGGTGATCCGCGTGGCCGAGGCGCGCTTGAGCGCGTCGATGCAGATCAGCAGTTCCATCAGGTTGTCGTTCGCCGGGAAGCTGGTCGGCTGGATCAGGAAGACATCCTCGCCGCGCACGTTCTCGTGGATCTCGACGAAAACCTCCTCGTCGGCGAAGCGGCGGACGCTGGCGTCTGTCAGCGGCATCTCGAGATAGGCGGCGACCGCGCGGGCGAGCGGCAGGTTCGAGTTGCCGGACATGATCTTCATCGCGCGGGGTACCTTCGTTGCTGCGGCGGGAATCGGTCCGCTTCGCTTAGCCCGGCGTCACGCGATTGCAACAGGGGGCACCCGATCCTCCCCGTTTTCGCTGCAGGAGCAAATAAGGAGGATCTTTAGGGGAGCCGATGTTCGCCCTTGATCCAGCGCACCGTGCCGCTGCTGGCGCGCATGACGACGCTTTCGGTCGTCATCCTGCCGCCGCGCAGGCGCTTCACGCCTTCGAGCAGCGATCCTGAGGTGACGCCGGTCGCGGCGAAGATGCAGTCGCCCTTGGCCAGATCCTCCAGCTTGTAGATCCGGTCGAGGTCCTCGATACCCCACTTGGCCGCGCGGCGCTTCTCGTCCTCGTTGCGGAACACCAGCCGGCCGTTGAACTGCCCGCCGACGCAGCGCAGCGCGGCGGCCGCGAGCACGCCTTCGGGTGCACCGCCCTGGCCCATGTACATGTCGATCGTGGTTTCGGGATCGGTCGTCGCGATCACGCCCGCCACGTCGCCGTCGCCGATCAGCACCACGCCGCAGCCGAGTCCGCGCAGCTCGGCGATCAGCTCCGCATGGCGTGGCCGGTCGAGCACGCAGACGATGATGTCCTTGGGCTCGACGCCCTTGGCCTCGGCCACCGCGCAGACGTTCTCGGTCGGGGTCTTGGCGAGATCGATGATCCCCTCGGGATACCCCGGACCGACCGCGAGCTTGTCCATGTAGGTGTCGGGCGCGTTGAGCAGGCAGCCCTTTTCCGCAGCGGCCAGCACGGCGAGCGCATTGGGGCCTGCCTTGGCGGTGATGGTGGTCCCTTCGAGCGGATCGAGCGCGATGTCGATCTTCGGCCCCTTGCCCGGCGCTCCACCGACTTTCTCCCCGATGTAGAGCATCGGCGCCTCGTCGCGTTCGCCCTCGCCGATCACCACGGTCCCGTCGATCTCGAGCTGGTCGAAGGCGTGGCGCATGGCTTCGACCGCGGCGGCATCGGCCGCCTTCTCGTCGCCGCGCCCGATCAGCTCGCTCGCGGCGATCGCGGCGGCTTCGGTGACGCGGACCAGTTCAAGCACCAGGACGCGATCGAGCTGCGAGCCCGCGGGCGGATTCTTGCTATTCATACTGGATTCAGTCCTCCGGGAGTGCTTGGAAGCGCGCTTAGACAGCGGGAGCGGGAATGTCGAGAAACCACCTGGCGCTTGCCCTCTGCCTCGTCGCCGCACCGGCCGGGGCGCAGACGAGCGACCCGGACCCCGGCGTGACCGATCCGGTGGAGCAGGCGTTCGAGGCGACCCGCGACGCCTACGGCCCGCCGCCCCCCGCGCCGCCGCAACCCGATTGCGAGCAGCCCGAAGGCGACGAGATCGTGGTCTGTGCGCGGCTGGAGGAGCAGTCGCAATTCCGCGTCCGCTCCGACGAGGACGCGGAGAACGAATACGCGGCGGCGACGATGAACAAGGGCGATCCCAAGGCGCCAGACGTGTCCGGACCGGGAATTTTCAAGGGGCCCGCGACCATCTCCGGCATGTGCGTGATCCCGCCCTGCCCGGCGCCTCCCGCCTACATGATCGACTTCGAGGAACTGCCCGAGACGCCGCCCGGCTCCGATGCGGCACGCGTCGGGCGCGGGCTCGCACCGCGCGGCTACGATGGGGAGCCGGAGGAGCAGACCGCGAGCGAGCCGGAACCTGCCGCCGACCCGCCGCCGCAATAGCGCTCAGTCGCCGAGGATCTGCATCGACAGCGGCGGCGCGGTGAAGCTGTCGGAGCCGCGCAGGAGCTCCAGTGCGTGCTGTACGTTCCGCTCGGGCCCCTCGTGCGCGACCATCGCGACGAGGACCTCGCCGCCTTCCTCCTGCCGGCCCTGCTGGATCAGGCTTTCGATCGAGACGCCCGCGTCGCGCATCGCGGCGGTCATCTCGGCCAGCACCCCGGGACGGTCGGCGACGGTGAAGCGCAGGTAAGTGCGGCCGGTGCGGTGTCCAGCCTCGGCGCGCGGCATCGGCGCTATCTCGGCCGAAGGGATGGAGAACGGCGCGCCGATTTCTCCGCGGGCGATGTCGATCAGGTCGGCAACGACCGCGCTCGCGGTCGGTCCCGCACCCGCCCCGGCGCCCTGGAACAGCAGGCGGCCCGAGAAATTGCCCTCGGCCACGACCGCGTTGGTCGCTCCGGTGACGTGCGCGAGCGGGTGGCCCTTGGGTACCAGGCACGGCCTGACCCGCTGGAGCAGGGCCGTCGCACCGTCCTCCCCCGCTTCCAGATCCGCCATGCCGATCAGTCGCACGACGTAGCCGAGCGTGTCGGCGCGGGCGATGTCCTCCGCCCGCACGCGGGTGATGCCCTCGCAAGTCACCCCGGTGAAATCGACCTCGGCGCCGAAGCAGATCGCAGCGAGGATCGCGAGCTTGTGCGCGGCGTCGGTGCCTTCGATGTCGAACGCGGGATCGGCCTCTGCGAACCCCTTCCTCTGCGCCTCGGCCAGCGTCTCGTCGAAGCCGGCGCCGGTCGCCTCCATGGTCGAGAGGATGTAGTTCGAAGTGCCGTTGAGAATGCCGTAGATGCGCCCGATGGCGTTCGCGGCCGCGCCTTCGCGCAGGGCCTTGACCACCGGAATGCCGCCCGCGACCGCGGCTTCGAACTTGAGCGCGATGCCGGCCTGCTCGGCGGCGCCAGCAAGTTCGGCACCGTGGTGCGCGATCATCGCCTTGTTCGCCGTAACCAGCGCCTTGCCCGAGCCGATCGCCCGGCGCGCCAGGGCCAGCGCTGGCCCGTCCGACCCGCCGACGAGCTCCACCACGACGTCGACATCGTCGCGCGCGGCCAGCTCCGCCATGTCGTCGACCCAGGCGAAGGAGGAGAGGTCGACGCCGCGGTTCTTGTGGCGCTCGCGCGCGCTGACTGCGACGATCTGCAGCTCGCGCCCGGAGCGGGCACGCAGCAGCGCGGCGTTGGTTTCGAGCAGGCGGATCACGCCCGCCCCCACTGTGCCGAGCCCGGCCAGCGCGATGCGCAGCGGCTCAGCCATGGCGGCGGCGTTTGTTGGCGACGCGTTTCATGGCGCCGCCCCTAACCCGCGAGGCGGCGGCATGGGAACCAGTTTCGCTTGGGCGCGCGCTAGCTGCGGTTGCGCCGGCAGGGCCCGAGGCTCTGCTGCACGAAGCGGAAGTCCTCCTCCGCCTGCGCGCGGGAGGCCGGGTCCTGCGCGAGGTTGGCGTCGGCCGGGAGATCGTCGGGCAGGAAGCAAGCGATCCGGTACCAGGCGAGCGTGTCCTTCGCCGGCGGTCGCGCGGCCTGGTCGACGATCTCGGTCCACGAGACTCCCCACACCGGCGCCATGTTCGGACGCCGCACGACGGTGATCGAGACCGGCCCGTCGCCGTCCGTATTGAGGAACATTTGGGTCTCCGATTCCCCCGCGAGGTTGCCCGGCATCGAGAGAATGTCGCGCACGCCGAGGACCGAAGGCGGCGTGTCGGCAGCCGACAGTTCCGCCAGGACGGGGCGCAATCTGCCCGCGAGCGCTTCGCTCCAGGGCAACTGGGCGGTGGGCGCGATGAGCTGGATCTCGCCCGGCCGGCCCGCCGATCTGGCGAACAGGATCACCTCCTGCTTCTTCAGCTTGGGCGGATCGCCGTCCTCGTCCAGCGGCACGTCGACCAGGTAGCGGATCGATTCGCCGATCGGCTCCGAACCCGCGATCAGCGCGAGCGTACGCGCCTCGACATAGAGCCGCCCGTAACCGGGGCGCACGCCCGGAGCGCGTTCGGGCCTGAGCAGGGCCTGGTCGCGAATCTGCGCGCGGATCACCAGATCGGCCGGGTCCGCGAGGTCCACCAGATCGGCATAAGTCGGCGCATTGGGCGCCGGAGCCGGCTGCGCGGCGGCCGGCGCGGCCAATGCCGAAAGGCCCGCCGCGAGCGTGAGCGTAAGCTTGGTGAGTTTCTGCATATCCGCCATAAAATTCCAGTTTTGGGGCATTTTTCGCAATGCGCGATGCCTTGCGTCGTTCCGTTCCCATTCACTCTTGCGATCGTGAATTCGCAGTTAACCGATAAAGCGTTTGCGCGCCCTCGGCATCGAAGCTAAAGCTCGCGGCAGTTTGCCGCAACAGACAACATGATGCGCGGCAGACAGGCCCATGCTGGCCTCGCGGCGCCTGGGCCCATCGGCCTTCGCGTTTTTCGAAGTCGGCCGGCAGGGTGGACATTTGGGATTGCCCTCTGGCAAGGGATTTGCTTGTCGTGAGGAGAATCGCCGGGGCTACCCTCGGCGAGAGACGATGGAGTGATGCGACTGAATGGCCTACGCTGACCAACAAATGAGCGGAAACCGGGTCGTCGCCCTGGTCATAGTGGCGGTTATCCATATCCTGCTCGGATATGCGCTGATCACCGGTCTCGCCTATGAGGCGGTTACCCAGGTGGTCGAACGCGTGACGACGGTGGATATCGAGGAGCCGCCGCCACCCGAGCCGGAAGACGAACCGCCGCCGCCGCCGGAACCCGACACCGCGCCGCCGCCGCCGGTCGCACCGCCGCCGCCGATCAGTATCGCGCCGGCTCCGCCGCCGATCCGCACGCAGCCGACGATTCCGCCGCCCGCACCGCCCGTGCTGCGCGTGCCGCCGCCGGCCCCGCCGGCTCCCCCGCCCCCGCCGCCGCCGCGGTTCCCGCCGAAGAACCCCGAGCCGCGGAACAATCCCGGTAGCTGGGTTACGACCTCGGACTATCGCAGCAGCTGGATCAACCGCGAATACACCGGCACCGCTTCGTTCACCGTGCGTGTGGGAGCAAACGGCCGCGTCGAATCGTGCTCGATCACCGGCGGCTCGGCTCCGTCGGAACTCAAGGAAGCGACTTGCAGCCTGATCGAACGGCGCGCCCGCTTCCGTCCGGCGACGAACGGCAACGGTGACGAGGTTGCGGGGAACTACTCCAGCACCGTTCGCTGGGAGATCCCGAACTAGCTGTTTTTCCGCCGCCGCGCAGGGCGCGGCGGCGGGTCTCTTCTTCCCAATCTGCTTCTTTCTGAGAGGACTTTCGCAATGCTTATCGAACTTCTTGCCGCCGCCGGAGAGGCTGCCCCCCAGAACTCCTTCGGCTTCATGGAAGCCATGGAACAGGGCGGCGTGATCGCCTGGTCGATCTTCGGCGTGCTCGTCATCATGTCGGTCGGATCGTTCTACATCCTGATCACCAAGCTGCTCGAGCAGCGGAAGATTTTTGCCGAGTACAAGAACGTGCGCGGCCAGTTCTGGCGTGCGAGCACGCTGCGCGAGGGCGCGACCAAGCTCAACAAGAACAGCGCATGGCGCCAGCTCGTCGACGACGGCCTTGCCGCCGAAGACGCGCACAGCAAGATGACCGACAGCCTCGAAGCACACGACTGGCTGCACGGCTCGCTGGCCCGTTCGGAAGCGTCGATCAACTCCAAGCTCGCGGGCGGTCTGCCGTTCCTCGCGACCGTGGGTGCGACCGCACCGTTCGTCGGTCTGCTCGGTACCGTTATCGGTATCTACCGCGCGCTGATCAACATCGGCATCGCCGGTTCGGCCTCGATCGACAAGGTCGCCGGTCCGGTCGGTGAAGCGCTGATCATGACCGCCATCGGTCTGCTCGTCGCCGTTCCCGCGGTGCTCGCCTACAACTGGCTTCAGAGCCGCAACAAGCGTATCGCCGAGCTGCTTTCGGGCTTCTCGACCGACATCCTCGCGAACATCAATTCGAAGGGTGCGGTGAAGCCGGCGGTGCTGACCAAGGCGGCGTCGACCCAGCAGGCGGGCAAGGCTGCGGCCACCGCCCCGGCTACGGGCACGACCACGACCACCACGACGAAGCGCTGATAGCCGTGATGCTGGGCCGGCTTCGGCCGGACCAGCATGACCTCCGAAATAGATAAGTTGGATAGGATATAGTCATGGCGATTTCGACGGGAGGCGGCGGCGACGAAAGGCCGATGTCGGAGATCAACACCACGCCGCTCGTGGACGTGATGCTGGTGCTTCTCATCATCTTCCTCATCGCGGTGCCGGTTGCGATCCAGACCATCGAAAAGCTCCGCATCCCCGTGTTCGAGTCGACCGAATCCAAGGACAAGGTCGAGAACCTGCAGCTGACCGTGAGCACCACCGATGCCGCGGGCCGCAGTGCGGGTGAGCCTGGTTTCGAAGGCGCCTCGCGCGAAGGCGAGTGCCGGGTCTACTTCAACAACACGACCCCGGTGGACTCGCAGGAGCTCTACGACCGGGCGTTCGAACGGCTCGACGCGATCGTGCAGCGCGCGGGTGGTCCGGAGGCGATCATGGAAGATCCCGACAAGATCCCGCAGGTCCACATCCGCGGCGACGTGAATGCCCCGTGGCGGTGCGTTGCGGGCACGATCTACAACGTCCAGGCGGCCGGTTATCCCACGATCGGCTTCATCTCGAACCCGGTCGATCCGAACGCGTGATCCGGTCCGCGGATAGAATTCAGGAGTAGCCCACCATGGCAATGTCAGGCGGCCGCGACGACGGCACCCCGATGATGGAGATGAACACGACGCCGCTGATCGACGTCATGCTCGTTCTCCTCATCATGTTCATCATCACGATCCCGGTTGCGACGCACTCGGTCGACATCGATCTTCCGGCGCCGAACCCGAATCCGCCGCCGGAAGACCAGATCGATCCGATCAAGAACAAGATCGTCATCACCCAGACGGGCGAGATCCTCTGGAACGGCGATTCGATCGATCAGAGCGAACTGGTCCGCAACCTCGAGATCAGCAAGTCGATCGACCCGGAGCCCGAGCTGCAGTTCGAGCCCGAGCAGTTCGCGAGCTACGATCTCTCGGCCAAGGTGCTGAACATCATCAAGGTTTCCGGCGTGACCAAATTCGGCTTCGTCGGCAACGAGAAGTACCGGACGTTCACCACCGGCGGGCCGGCCAACCCGACCGGCTGATCCGAACGTACGAACGAACACCGAAAGGGGGCGGAGCGATCCGCCCCCTTTTTCGTTGCGCTCCGAGGGCGCAGGTGCGCTTGGTGAACGCGACGCGTCATGGTATGACATCTCCCAACTGTGGGAGAAGTGCGATGTCAGTACCCGGCAGCCGGCCATTGGGCGAAATCAACACCACCCCGCTCATCGACGTGATGCTCGTCCTCCTGATCATGTTCGTGATCACGATCCCGGCGGCGACACATTCGGTCGAAGTCGATTTGCCACGCGATTGCACGGACTGTCCCGCGGTCGATAACGTGAAGAACCGCATCGTCATCGACGGCAGCGACCGGGTCCTCTGGAACGGCAACTCCGTGAGCCACGCGCAGCTCGGCGCACTTCTGGCCGAAACCCGCCGCCTGCCAATCGAGCCGGAGCTGCAGTTCGAACCCGCTTCGCAGGCAAGCTACGACATCTCGGCACGCACGCTGCACGCGATCGAGGCGGCGGGGATCACCAGATTCGGCTTCGTCGGCAACGAGAACTACCGGACTTTCGCCGCGCGCTGAGCCGGCGCAGGGCCTAGTCCGTCTCGTCGTCCGCCGCATCCACCCGCATTGCCGCGGCGGCGAGGCTCTCCGCCTCGAGCAGAAGCTCCTCATCGACTGCGCCCTGAGGCAGCGCCTCGCGCCCGATCATGGTCATGACAGGCACCGCCAGCGGGCTGACGCGGTCGAGTTCGACATGGACCAGTTGCTCGGCCGAGCGCTCTAGCAGGCTCGCGAGTCGCCCGACGTCAGTCAGCCGCGCGCGCGCGTCGGCCCAGGCAGCCTCGAGCAGGACGTGATCGGGCTCGTACTTGCGCAGCACGTCGTAAATGAGGTCGGTCGAGAAAGTGACCTGCTTGCCGGTCTTGCGCTTGCCCGGATGCTGGCGCTCGACGAGGCCCGCGATCACTGCGACTTCGCGAAACGCGCGGCGCAGGAGGTGTGATTCCTGCACCCAGTCGACGAACTCGTGCGCCAGGATGTCGGGAGATAGGAGCGGCGCGGGATCGGCGACAGGCTTCAGACCCCAGACCGCAAGCGAATAGTCGTTGGCGACGAAGCCGCCGGGCAGCAGCCCGCGGTCCTCCATCCGCCGCGTGATCAGCATGCCGAGGCTCTGGTTCGCGTTCCACCCCTCGAAGGTGTAGTAGACGCTGTAGTGCTTCTTCGCATGCGGGAAGCTTTCGACCAGCAACTCGCCCGGGCCCGGCAGCCGGCTGCGCCAGTCCTGCACTTCGAGCCATTCGCGCACGTCGTCGGGAAAGCGCGCCCAGCCAGCGCGATCGACCAGCATCGCCTGCACCCGCTCTGCCAGATGGGTGGTCAGCGGCAGCCGCTGGCCGCCATAGGAGGGGATGGTGGCCGACTTCTTCGCGGCGCGCACGGTGACCTCCATATCCTTCACCCGCTCGACCTCGAGGCTCATGCCGGCGAAGAAGAAGGTGTCGCCCGGCGAGAGCGAGGCGGCGAAGCGCTCCTCCACTTTGCCGAGCTGACGGCCATTGCGGAACCGCACCGTGAGCATTTCGGAATCGACGATGATCCCCGCGTTCATCCGATGCCGCTGGGCGTGTTCGGGATGGGTTAGCCGCCAGACGCCATGGCGGTCGCGGACAATGCGCTTGAACCGGTCGTAAGCCCGCAGCGCGTAGCCGCCGTTCTCGACGAAGCCCAGCACGCGCTGCCAAACGGTTTCATCGACCCAGGCATAGGCGAGTGAGGCGCGCACTTCCGCCAGCAGCGCCGTCTCGTCGAACGGCGCCGCACAGGCGCAGGCCATGACATGCTGCGCCAGCACATCGAGGCCGCCCGGGCGGAAATCCTCGCCGTCGCGCTGCCCCTGATCGACCGCGTCCTTGGCCGCGGTCGCCTCCAGAAACTCGAAGCGGTTGCCGGGCACGAGGATGGCACGGCTCGGCTGATCCAGTCGGTGATTCGCCCGCCCGATGCGCTGCAGCAGGCGCGAGGAGCCTTTCGGCGCGCCCATCTGCACTACGCAGTCGATGTCCCCCCAGTCGACGCCGAGGTCGAGGCTGGCCGTGGCGACCAGCGCCCGCAGTTCGCCCCGCGCCATCGCCCCTTCGACCTTGCGCCGCGCTTCCTTCGACAGCGAGCCGTGGTGGATGCCGATCGGCAGGTTGTCGTCGTTGACGTCCCACAGAAGCTGAAACACGAATTCGGCGAGAAAGCGCGTGTTTGTGAAAACCAGCGTCGTCCGGTTGCGGCGGATCTCGTCGTAGAGCTGGGGAATCGCCCAACGCCCTGCATGCCCGCCCCACGGCACGCGCTCCTCTTCCGGCAGCAGGATCTCGACCTCCGGTGGCGCGCCCTTCTCTCCTTCGACCAGCGCGACCGAATCGATCTCGCCCCACGGGGCAAGCCACTCGCGGAAGCCCTCCGGATCGGCGACGGTCGCGGAAAGCGCCGCGCGCTGCATCGCCGGCGCGATCGCCTGCAGCCGCGCCAGCGAAAGCGCGAGCAGGTCGCCGCGCTTGCCGGTGGCGAAGGCGTGGACCTCGTCTATCACCACCCTCTTCAGCCCGGCGAACATGGCGAAGCTCTCCGGATAGCTGAGCAGCAACGAAAGCGATTCAGGCGTCGTCAGCAGGATATGGGGCGGCCGCCCGCGCTGGCGGCGCTTGCGGTCGGCCGGGGTATCGCCGCTGCGCGTCTCGATCCGCAGCGGCAGGCGCATTTCCTCGACCGGGGCGAGAAGATTGCGCTGAACGTCGTGCGCGAGCGCCTTGAGCGGCGAGACGTAGAGCGTGTGCAGCCCCTCCGGCGGCGCCGCACCGGCGAGCCGCGACGGGCAGAAGTCCGCCAGCGTCGGCAGGAAACCCGCAAGCGTCTTGCCCGCGCCGGTATCCGCCACGAGCAACGCGTGCCGCCCCGCCTGGCTCGCCGACAGCATATCCGCCTGATGCCGCCGCACCCGCCAGCCGCGCGCGTCGAACCAGGCCGCGATCTCGGGCGGGATCTGCGCCTCAGGCATGTGCGGAGCAACGATCGTGCATGGCCTCCACTGCACCAGATTCCTGCGCGATGCGAAAGGTTCCGGCGACGGTACCACATGCCGTCGCCGAAGCGCGGTCCGCATGCGCCCGGCCGGGCAACGATCCGCCCGCTCGCGCATTGGTTTCATGCAACAGGGCGACGCGGCCGTCCCCCCAGGCGGCGCGCCGGAGCTTCCCCGAGAACTTCAGGAGAGACCAATGGCTTACAGGAACGACTACCGCCCGGGCGACCGTTATGGCGAAAGGCGCCGCGGCAGCTACGACCGCGAGGACTACTACACGCAGGCCGACCAGTTCGAGGCCGACCGCTACGGGCAGCCCGATTACCGCGAGGATCGCTACGACGAACCGCTCGCCGGCCAGATGGGCGAACGCCGCAGCTACCGCGACGACTATCGCGAACGCGACTACACCGACATGCAGAAACGCGGCTGGCGCGAACAGGAGCGCCAGGACCGGCGCGGCGCGCAGCAGTCCCGCTATCGTTCGAGCTATGGCCCGGCGCGGTACGACACCGGCGAAGGGCGCGGTTTCTCGAGCTTCACCGCGAGCGATCAGGCAGGCGGGGATTTCTCGGCCGGCAACCGCCGGCCTTATGGCGGATACGGCGCCGGGTTCGGCGGCATGTCGGCCGCCTATGGCTCCGGTACTTACGATGCGGAACCGCATTCCGGTTATACCGACCGCTATGAAGAGCGCGGCTTTCTCGACCGCGCGGGCGACGAGGTCGCGAGCTGGTTCGGCGACGAGGACGCTGCGCGCCGCCGGCGGATGGATCACCGCGGCCGAGGCCCCACCAACTATACCCGTTCGGACCAGCGCATCCTCGAGGATGTGTGCGATACGCTGACCGACGACTGGAATCTCGACGCCAGCGGCATCCAGGTGACGGTCGAGAACGGCGAAGTCACGCTCGACGGGACCGTCGGCAGCCGCTTCGACAAGCGCCGCGCGGAAGACTGCGCGGAGGACGTGTCCGGTGTCGGGCACGTGCAGAACAACCTGCGGGTCAACGTGCGCAGCTACCGCAACGAAGATGCCGGCACGCCGATCGACGAGGGCACGGCGATCTGATCCACCTCCGCCATTGCAACGCGAAGGGCCCGGCGCGTCCGGGCCCTTTTTGCGTCAGGCACCGTCGCCGGGCGCTTCGCCTTCCGCCGCCGCCTCGCTTTCCGCCGCGTTGGCACGCAGTTCCTCCGCCGGCACACCCAGCAGCGCCGACAACCGCTGCAGCTCGGCATCGCTCAGGTCGGACAAGGCGCGCGGCTCGGGAAGGCCCTCCATGCGCTGCTGCATCTGTTCCATCATCGCCGGCATCATCTCCAGCACGGCAGGCATGACTTCGTTCATCGCGGCCATGACCTGCGGGTCGGCATAGATCAGCATCGATTCGGCCGCGTAGCGGCTGCCCACCGGCGTCTGGAAGAACCGCTCAAGCTCTGCGAGATCGGACGGTGCGAAGCGCACGGCGTAGGCACGCGCCAGCCCCTCGCGGTAGGACGGCTCGATCCGCTTCATCACGTCGCCCATCATCTCCATCATGACGTCCGACGCGATCGCGTTGCGGCGCTCGTACACCGGATCGACGATCGCCATGATCTCGCCCAGCTTCCCCTCGCCCATCGCGGCGACCTGCGCCTGCTCCATGCCGGCGATCGCGGCGAGCTGCGCGATGGGAATTTGCGCCATCGAGCCGAGGATCGAGTCCATCATCGGCCCCATCATCTCGTCCATCATCCGGGCATAGGTGCCGGGAGGAAAGATGTGCGCGACCACCGCCTGGGCCGCCGGCAGGCGCGCCTCCTGCTCGGGCGTGAGCGGCGCGGCCGGGAACATCTCGCCGAATGCGGACGCAAGCGCCTCCATGTCCGGCGACGCGTCCGCAGCCGGCGGGCTCTCGTCCTGTGCAAGCGCCGGTGCCGCCGCAAACAGCATGAGCGCCGCCAGAATACCGTTCTTCATCGTTCCCTCCCCTATGGGATCTAGTGCCCTGCCTGTGCTCCACGCGCGAGGCCCGAAAGGGCAAGCTGTTCGTCGATCTGCGCGATCAGACGCTCCAGCCCTTCCTCGCTCTCGCTTTCTGCACGGGCGACGAGGACGTCCTGCGTGTTGGAGGCGCGCAGCAGCCACCAGCCGTCCGCAGTGGTCACGCGCACCCCATCGGTGCCGTCGACGTCAGCCGGACTGTCCGCCAGCCGCGCCTTGACCTCGCCGATCGCGGCGAACTTGCGCGTCTCGTCGACCTGGAAGCGCATCTCCGGCGTGTTGACCATCGCCGGCATGGCACCCCGCAGCTCGGTCACCGAGCGGCCGAGCCGCGCGCTGGCGGCGAGCAGGCGGACCCCTGCGTAGAGAGCATCGTCGTAGCCATAATAGTCGTCGGCGAAGAACACGTGCCCGCTCATCTCGCCCGCGAGCAGCGCGCCGGTTTCCTTCATCTTGGACTTGATCAGCGAATGGCCGGTCTTCCACATCACCGGTGTTCCGCCGTGCTGCGCGACGTGATCGAACAGCGCACGGCTGGCCTTCACGTCGGCGATGACCGTCGCATTAGGTAGTCTTGCGAGGAGGTCTTCGGCGTAGATCATCAGTAGTTGGTCACCCCAGATCACGCGGCCTTCGCCGTCGATCGCACCGATGCGGTCGCCGTCGCCGTCGAACGCGATGCCGAAGTCGAGATCCTTCTCGGCAACGAGCGTGCGCAGGTCCGCCAGGTTCGCTTCGACCGTGGGATCGGGATGATGATTGGGAAAGTCGCCGTCGACGTCGGTGTAGAGGAGGTGATGCTCGCCCGGGAGGCGGGCGGCGAGCGCTTCCAGCGCAGGGCCCGCGGCGCCGTTACCGGCATCCCAGCCGACGCGCAGCCTCTCGATCGCTGCAGGTTCCACACCGCCAAGGCCAGAGAGCAGCCGCTCGATGTACTCGTCCAGGATCGCGCGTTCCTCGACCGTCCCGGTCCCGTCGCGCCAGGCGCCTTCGGCGGCGACGCGGCCGAGCCGCTGGATGTCCTCCCCGAAGAACGGCCGGCCCTGAAAGACCATCTTGAAGCCGTTGTAGTTGGGGGGGTTGTGGCTGCCAGTTATCTGAATGCCGCCATGTACCTCTTCGGCTGAGGCTTCGGCGTAGTAGAGCATCGGGGTCGGCCCCATGCCAACCCGTACGACGTCGCACCCGCTCGCCGTGAGCCCTTCGATCAGTGCGTGCTCCAGCGTCGGCGAGCTCACCCGGCCGTCGTAGCCGACCGCCACCTTGCTGCCGCCGGCCTCGCGCAGAAGAGTTGCGAAGCTGCGGCCGATCGCGCGCGCGTCATCCGGGCCGAGCGTTTCGCCGATGATGCCGCGGATGTCGTATTCGCGCAGGATGGTCGGGTCGAAGTTGTAAGTCATACGCTCCCTTCAGCGTCAGCGGCCCTTCAATGTTGGTCGGGCAGATCGTCGAGCAGCAGGTCGCGCGCGGCATTCGCCTCGTGCACCTGATCGCTGGTCCCGCCCCGGTCGGGGTGGACCATGGCCACCAAACGCTTGTGGGCTGCGATTATTTCCCCGCGATCGGCACGGGCGCCAACACCCAGCAGCTTGCGCGCGCGAAACAGCGCCTGGCCCCGCGTCGAAGCGGGTCGCAGATAGTCCCACGGCCACTTGCCGAAGATCATCCGGCAGCCGATCGATACGACCGCAAGGATAACGATCAGCCGCAGCATGGGTCAGGCGGGCTCCAGCTCTGCCGCCTTGCTCGCCGGTTCGGGCAGGTTGAGCCCTGCGACGAGCGTGCGCAGCTCCTGCCGCGCGACGAGATGGCTGGTGCCGAGTTCGCCCAGGTGCCCCTTGTCGAGCAGCGTCAGACCCGACGGGAAAAGCTCGCGGTAGATCACGCGCTCCGACAGGCCCCGCGCGACGCGAAAGCCCGCCCGCTTCGAAAGTTCGGCAAGCGCCCGCTCGATGCGCTGCATGTTGCGCGCCTCTACATGGCCGGTGCGGTTGCGCACGACGACCCAGTCGATTTCCTGCCGCCGCTCGAGCGCGCGCGTCTTGCGCGTGTCCCAGATCAGCTCGGCATAGAAGCTCAATCGGCGGACCTTGAACGTCTCGGGATCGACCTGGCCGATCAGGTCGAAATCGACGAAGCTGTCGTTGAGCGGCGTAACCAGCGTGTCGGCGCCGACCGCCGCGTGGCGCGCGAGGAGATCGTCGCGGCCCGGCGTGTCGATGACGAGGAAGTCGGCCCCTTCGCCCACCCGTTCGAGCGCCTCGTCGAACTCCTCGATCGCCTGTCCGCAGAACACTTCACAGCGCGCGCTGGGCAAGGTGGCCCCACGCCGCTGCTCGGTCTCGGCGCGGTTCTCGAAGTAGCGGTCCATGGTGCGCTGGCGCGAATCGATGTCGATCGCGGCGACCTTGGCCCCGCGATAGGCGAGCGCGACCGCGACGTGGACCGCGGTGGTCGACTTGCCGGTTCCGCCCTTCTCGTTGGCGAATACGATCCGGTGCGGGCGCTGCGACACTTTGGCGGACACTGCGGGCAGGCTTTCTGTCTGTTGTCATTGCCGGGCGCCAGCGGCTAAGCGGCCCCGTGCTCGCTTTATCGGAGGCCCCGGAGACGTGCAAACCGCGACCGAGCTTGATGTGTTGAGAACGGCCGTCGCGGAATTCCGCGGTGGCGGCGAAAGCCTGGCGCTCGTGCCGACGATGGGCGCACTGCACGAAGGGCATTTGACGCTCGTGCGTGAAGCTAGGGCACGGGCCGATCGGGTCGCGGTCTCGATCTTCGTGAACCCGACGCAGTTCGGCCCGAACGAGGACCTCGACGCCTATCCGCGCCAGATGGAGGAGGACAAGCGCCTGCTGGAGGCAGAGGGCGTCGACCTCCTCTGGGCGCCCGATGTGGCCCAGATGTACCCCGAAGGGTTCTCCACGACGATCTCGGTCGCGGGCGTGAGCGAGGGCTTCTGCGGTGCGAGTCGCCCCGGGCATTTCGACGGGGTGGCGACCGTCGTCTGCAAGCTGTTCAACCAGGTGCGGCCCGATGTCGCACTGTTCGGCGAGAAGGACTGGCAGCAGCTCGCCGTGATCCGCCGCATGACGCGCGATCTGGATCTCACCGCGCCGCATGCCGATGCCATCCTCGGCGTGCCGACGGTGCGCGAGGCGGACGGGCTCGCGATGTCGAGCCGCAACCGCTATCTCTCGCCCGAGCACCGGGAAGCCGCTGCGACGCTGCCGCGCGCGATGCGCCAGGCGATCGAACGGATCGAGGCGGGCGCGGACCTGCGGATCACCATGCGGGCGCTCGAGCAAGCTTTGACGAACGCCGGTTTCTCCTCGGTCGATTATGCCGACATCGCCGACGCGGCAAGCCTCGCTCGGTTGGACCATCTCGGCAAAACGCCCGCCCGCCTGCTCGTCGCCGCACGGATCGGCGGCACGCGCCTGATCGACAATATGGCAGTCGGCACGGGTTAACCGCCGTCAGCTCCACAGCCGCGCGCGATAGGCCTCGAAGCAGCGCTCGCCGCACTTGAGCCGGATCAATGCGCCTTCGGCCATCGCAGTCGCGCGCGCCGGATCCTCCTCCACCGCAGGGCGGATCGCCTCGCGGTTCCAGTCCTCACTGTGCTTGACGTCGAGCACGGCGTGGACTGCGAAGTAGCGCCGCTCCTTGCCCGAGAAGCCGAGCCGCTCGAGGCCCTTAGTGACCAGCGCGGCGCGGCCGGGCGCGGTAAGCTCGATAACGCCCAGCGCGCCGACTGAGTGCCAGGCATAGCGCCGGTTGGCCGCCATGGCGGTCATCGCGTTGGCGAGAGCGAGGCTCTCCCACACGGTGTTCTCGATCACGGGATCGACCCGCAGCGTTTCGACCAGCGCATCGAGCATCGGTCCGTGCATTCCCTTCTCCACGCCGTGGCCCATTTCGTCCCAGTAGTTGCGGGCCAGTTCGAGCTTGGGCCGCACCGGCAACTTGACCTGCGTCATGGCCACGAGATCGTCGAACCCGGCCTCGCCTGCCGCTTCCTGCTCGAAGAACCAGCGGAACTGGTCGATGTCAGCCTCTTCGGCGAGCCAGGGGAACAGCGGGTCGCCCTGTCCAGGGCCGGTTTCCTTCAGGCTTTCGAACCAGTCGATGAATCCGTCCGCGTCGGTCGGCGCCTCGGCCGCCTCTGCGACGACCTCCGCCCGCAAGCCTTCGAGGAAGGCGCCCTCGAGCCGCTGCATCCGCAAGTCTCGCTCCAGCTCGCGCTGCCATGCCTCGCCGGGGAATCCGGGCTGCAGGCGCTCGCGGTTCCAATGCGCGAGCCCGCGCTGGAAGCTGTCGGTCAGGAACTGCGATCGCTGCGGCTCACCGCGATCGATGAATCGTGTCGCCATCAAAAAATCTCCTTTTGCCCAAGGGAATGGGCCGCGCCCGGTCTTGGTTCCGAGCTCAGGAGAACTGCTGACGGCGCACGCGTACCGACCATGCAGGGGCCGGAAGGAACGTCATGAGAGAAGAGTTGGAGCGGGTAGCGGGAATCGAACCCGCATAACCAGCTTGGAAGGCTGGGGCTTTACCACTAAGCTATACCCGCTCGGCGCCGACCCGCTTGCCATCATCGGCGCGGATTCGTCAACATCGCGTTTGCGGTTGCCGGCGCGGGACACGATCGCTTCGTCCCTTTCAAGCAAATCCCTTTTGCCCTTGTGCGCCGATCCGTTAGCCAGTCGCATCCCTTTCCTTGGCAGAGATCGCCTTCAAGACATTGTTCGATGCATCGCCTGACCCATCTTGAGCGGCTTGAGGCCGAGAGCGTACATATTATGCGTGAGGTTGCGGCGGAAGCGTCGCGGCCTGTGATGTTGTATTCGGTGGGCAAGGACAGCGCGGTGATGCT
>NZ_JAEVFE010000005.1 GCF_016803135.1 Altererythrobacter sp. C41 | reverse complement strand
AAAATGCCTTCCGAACTGTCCGACGGCGTCGACGGCGTCTTGTGACGCCAAAACTCGCCCGTCACCTCGTTAAACAACAACAGGTCGGTGAAAGTCCCGCCTACATCCACTCCAAGACGATATGTCACGAATAATCCTTGCAGCTGATTGAGAGGTGAAAATGGATGCGCCGACCCGCCGCGATGCGGTTCCGTTTCACGAGCGCAGATCCACGATGACTTTGCCCATCGACCGCCCGGACAGCAGGTGCTCGACCGCATCGAAAATTCCTTCGATGCCGACGTGGCGACGGCTGTCGAAGGTGATATTCAACTGGCCGTCGGCGTAGAGCTCGAACACTTTCTCTCGCGCGGCGGGCCAATGGTCCGTCAGCAAGCCGTTCATGAAACCGCGCACCGAGGCGCCCTTGTAATAGAGCTTGTGCGCGATGCGGGGCTGCGTGACGATCTCCGGCCGGCCTTCCAGATCGGCCGCGGCGCCGCCTACGACCACCCGCCCGTGGGGCGCGACATTGTCGAGAAACGCGTCGAATATGGTGCCGCTGACCGTATCGATCGCTACGTCCAGCTTGTCCGGATATTCGGCCGCAAGCACTTCCGCGACCGATTCCGTCCGGTAGTCGATGACGCGCCGGGCGCCGAGTGAGCGTACGAAATCGCTCTTCTCCTGCCCGCCACAGACTGCTACGACATGACAGCCGCGGAGCGCTGCAAGCTGGACAAGTATATGGCCCAATCCGCCCGCGGCGGCGGAGATCGCCACTGTCTCGCCATCCCGAAGCGCGCCGACATGCTCGATCGCCAGCATCGCCGACACGCCGGTCGAAGCCAATGCAAGCCATTCGGGCTTCGCTTCCGGAACGCGCACGAAATGTGAGGCCGGAGCGATGTTCCATTCGCGGTAGCCGCCGGGAAAACGGGTCGTCACGACCGGGTCGCCCGCCGCGAAGCCGCTCACGTCGGACCCGGTCGCTTCGACGATCCCCAATGCCTCGACCCCGGTGAGAGTGGGCAGTGCGATCTTGACGTAGTCGACAGCATTGCGGGCGATCTGGGTGTCGAAAATCCCGTTCACGCCGCAATAGAGATTGCGCACGAGCAATTCGCCCGGTGCAGGGGGACGCCTGTCGAGGGTGACGATCTCTGCGCCACTGCGAAAACCATCCGCAAAGCGCCGCAGCTCTATCGCACGGTAGGTCTCCGTCATGCCGCACCCTTGAACGGAAAGCCGAGCACGCCCGGATTGAAGACACCGTCCGGATCTATGACGTCCTTCACTGCATCGAGAAGCTTCGTCGACAGGTCGTCGCGGCTTTCCCGGTAGGGATAGGTTCGGCCGATCTGGAAGAAACCGCATCCGTAGCGGGCGAACACGTCAATCACCGCCTGGCGCAGTTCCGTTACGAGCGCCGTCGCCGCCGCATTGGGCTCGCGCTGCTGCAGCCGCGCCAGGTGCGAGGGTTCCACGGCGGATTCATGGACCGGCCGCCATCCTTGCGGCCAGAAGAACACCGGCTCGATAATCAGCCCGTTGCTGGCCATGGAGGTAAAGAGGAACCCGGTGTGGATCCCCTGCGCATCCATCTGCGCCTTGCGCACTGCATAAAGCGCCTGAATTTCCTTGAATATCCGGGGCGCGTTCGAAAGCGAACAAACGCCGTGGACGGGAACCCAGGCCTCGCCCGTGGGGCCGAGCATGGAATTGAGCGCGGGAAAGGGCATCGCGCGAATGACTTTCGCGATCGTATTTTCGACCTCCTCCCCGCCGAAACTTCCAGCCACCTTCCGCGCGACGGCAACGTCCGCATCGACCGCGGCCTTCGACCGGCCTTCGCAGATTATGTGAAGCGGATAATCGGTCGGTGCGATGAAATTGCGCCCGCCCATCGCGATCTTCGCCGCCGCGAACAGTCCCTTGCCGAGGTTCTTTTCCTTGGCGACCACCGCTCCGAGCGTCTTGACGTCCGATGCGAGCGACGCGCGCTGCAGACGCACCGCCGTCAAACCCGGATCGAACGCGCAGGTCTCGGCCGCGATACCCCGCCGGGCCACCTCCGCCATCGCGCGCAAGAGACTTTCGCCATCGGGAAACGAGAAGGACAGATGATCTTCGAAAGCCGGCGCCTCGATCAGACGGAATGTGACTTCCGCCTTGATGCCGAGCGTGCCGCAATCTCCGCAAAAAAGGCCTGCGAGATCGGGACCGTAGTGCCGATAGTGTGGGGTCTGTCCATCTGGTCCGCACGCACCGGTTCGGACGATCGAGCCGTCGGCCGCGACGACTGTGAGCGAGACCACGCTCTCGCTCGAGGTGCCGTAGCGCGCGGCCCCGAACATGGCGTTCAACTGAGCCAGTCCGCCCCCTACCGTGGAGACGAGGCCCGACATCGGCCCCCAGAAGGGCGTGCGCAGCCCCTGCTGCGCCAGGGCCTCGTTCATGTCCTTCCAGGTCGCCCCGGCTTCGACGGTGATCGTCATATCCTCGCGGCTGATGCGCAGGATACGGTTCATGCGCGACATATCGAGCGAGACCGTCCGGTCGTGTGCCGGGACGTATCCGCCCGTGTAACTCATGCCCGATCCGCGCGGCGCGATCGCATAGCCGGCCGCATGAACTGCAGCGACCGTCTTTGCCAGCTCGGCTAACGAGCCGGGCGCTGCCACCATGGCGACGACGGAATTTACCGGCCGCCAGATATCTTCGCTGAACAGCCGCCGCCGCGCCTCGTCGAGCTGGACATTCTGGCGCCCGATGATTTCGGCAAGCTGGTTGAAAAGCCCGTCCCGCTCCGCGTCGATGGTGGCTTGCGCGTCCTGTTGCATCGATCCTCCCGTTGGAACGCCAGGCACGCGCTCCATATGTATCAATACTATGACATATAAATCGGAGCTTGCAAGCTTCCGCTGCAACCCTAGTCCGAAGGTCAGCTCGTGAGGAGTGAAGCTGCGGACCGCCCTGCGATGCGACCGAGGACCACCGCGGTGGTCAGACCCATGGCCGGCAGGTATCCCCATGACGACGGTCCGGAAACCGAGCGCGCCGAGCCGCCGCCGGCAAATAGATTGGGGAAGGGGCGACCGTCGCGCCGTAGAACGCGGGCGTGCCGGTCGATCTGCAGGCCCCCTTGCGTGTGGTATATCGCCCCGATCACCTTGAGGGCGCGGAACGGTGCGCGGAGGATGTGGCCGCCTGCCCAGTCGCGACCGAACGAATCCCGGGCGCCGCGCGCCGCGGCCTCCCTTGCATGGTCGACCGAGGCGGTCAGGCGTGCCGGATCGGCTCCGATCGCGCCCGCGAGGTCATCCAGCCGCTCGGCAGTTTTGTGTGCGTTCAAGGCGATGAGTTGCGCGAGCTCGGGAATTCCCCCGCAAGCCGACTCGATATCGGCATCGTAGATCACCCAGCCGCCGCTGCCGGGCTGGCTCGAAAGCGGGTGCACCATCCCCGCGATGTCTTCCGATTCATCGGTGAACCTGTCGCCGTGCCGGTTCACGATAATGCCACCGTCTATCAGAACGGGGGGCGGGACGGATATGCCCTGGGGATCCGTGAGCATCGCGTAGCCCTGGTAGCTGCCCATGTCTCCCAACGCCGCGCCCAAGCCTTCGCCCAGGCGTATGGCGTCGCCTTCGCTGCCTTCGTGGCCATTGTAGCGGAGCGCCCGCGTTTCCGGCATGTAGCGGTCCGTCATCGCACGATTGGCGCCGAACCCGCCGCAGGCCAGGATCAGCGCGTCGCAGCCGATGCGTTCGACTTGCCCGTCGGCACGCTGCAATGCGGCTCCGCGGACCCGGCCATGCCCATCGTCGAAAATATCGACGAGACGCGTCTCCATCAGGACATCGACGCCCGCGTCGCTCATCCTGCGATGGAGGAGCTGAATCATGTCGAGCCCGCCGTGTCCGGGCCAGCCATGCACTCTTGGGCGGCTGTTCCCGTACGACGCGCGAAAGCTGGTATCCAGTTGCCAGGGCAGGGCATGCACATTGCGCAGCCATTCGAAGGTGGGCGCGCTTTCTTCGGCCAGTGTCCTGGCGATTACCGGATCCGCCTGTCCCCGCGATTTCTCCATGATATCCGCGAAGAAAACCTCGGCGTCGTCGTTGACGCCGTTCTCCTTCTGCGAAGTCGTCCCGGCAGCGCAGAACAGGCCTTGCGACATTCCGGTGGACCCGCCGGGTCGATCGTCGCGCTCGACGACCAGTGCATCGAGGCCCGCATCGGAGGCGGCGAGAGCAGCAGCGGCGCCACACGCTCCGGCGCCGGCGATCAGCACCGGCACCGAGAATTCGAACTCGCTCAACTGTCGGCGCCGATCTCTTCGGCGACATCCTCGGACGCCGGATCGTTGGCGATATCGACGGCCTCGCCGCGCTGCTGCACGATGCGCAGAACCCGCGCGATCAATTCCTGATTGGCCAGCGCGCGTTCCGCAGCGGCATTCCGATCGGGAACGAAGGCGTCGATCTCGGACCGGTCGAGCACGCCTTTGCCTTCCAGCAGACGCTCCAGGGTGTCGATGCGCTGGCGAGCGACCGCGAGCTCCTGAACGGCGGCCATGGTGATGGCGAGCACCGTTTCGGCTTCCTCATCCAGGAAATACGGGCGTTTCCCCGCCGCCTTCGCGCCTGCTTCGGCAATTGCGTCATTCACACTCATCAGACCGTCGCTCCGATCACATGCCATGCTGCCTTGCGGCCGTAATCCTCGGTGTCGTCCTCGGCTGCGTCGGGGAACAGCTCCTTATCCACCACCCCCGTCACTCCGCCGTGGATCAACTTGTCGCGGTCGAAACCGGCGTCGACCATCGCCTGGTCGAGATCGAGCTCGTGCATGCGGCTCCAGAACGGTTCGTTGTTGTAGAAGGCATCCCAGTCGCGCATGACCTGCTCGAATAGCGGCATGTCGGGCGAATATTGCGGCTGCTCGACGTGGAGAACGAGCCCGCCCGGGCGCAGCAGGCGCCGCGTCTCACGCAAGATGTTCGCCAGCGCCGAATTCGACAATTCGTGCAGGAACATCGTCGTCTGAATCCAGTCGAAACTCGCGTCGGGAAAGCGCGACAGGTCCTCTCCGCTCGCCTGAACGAAGCGGATGTTGTCGACACCCAGAGACTTGGCGCGCGCCAGCCCGTAGCGCAGCACCGGGACGCCGAGATCGGTCACCGTCATGTCCGCATCGGGGTAGGCCTGAGCGATCGGCAAACTGGAGTGACCGACCGTGCCGCCGATCTCGAGAATGCGCTTGGGCGCAAAATCGGGATAGTTGCGGCGGACCCAGTTGACCACGGCATGGCCGCCGCCGTCCGAGAACTTGCCCAGCAGGCCTGCGGTCGTGACGAAACCCGCATGGTCGTAGTTCGCCCCGTTGGTCACGTCGCCCGGGAAATATTCGGTGTGGTAGCTTCCCGGCATGCAGTGATGATCGACCGCAGAGACATAGCGGGGAATCTCCACCGCAGGGTCGAGCTGCAGCCGATCGTCGTCTCCGATCAAGGCTGCCGCTTTTGCGGCCAGCGCTTCGCGCTGCCTTATGGCAGTCCACCGCCCGGCCTGCTGGCGCTGTTCCATCGTCATCCGGCGAAGCGCCGACCACAGGCGGAACATCGGATCCTTCAGGAGTTCGCGGCGTGCCTCGTGCCGATCGGCGATGGAGCGGCCATTTGCCTTTTCGAAGGCGGGAGAAACCCGCCGTTCGTACGCGTCATGCACGCTCGGGACTACCCGTGCGGACAGATGGCGGTTCATCTGCGCCAGGAAATTGATCCGCTCGATCTCGTCGTGCGTGGTTTCCGGGAACACGCCGTGACGGCCGATGACGCGATAATCCGGCGGGCCTTCGTAGGCCTGCTGAGCAGATGCATTTGCGATGGTCATGTCGAATGCGCTTTCCTGCCGTTTGATATATGATTAGGACAATATGACACCTCCGAACCCGAATGCCAAGGAGATGCGCAAGCATGACCAAGATTATCGTACTCTTGCACCTCAAACCCGGGAAAAGCGCTGCGGATTATGAACGCTGGGCCCTGGCGACCGACCTTCCGACAGTCCGCTCGCTCGAGTCGGTCTCTGCGTTCTCCGTGTTCCAGACGACCGGCGTGCTGGGAAGCGACGCGCGCCCACCATACGACTATATCGAGATCATCGACGTTGCGGACATGGACGTGTTCGGCAAGGAGGTCGCCACGGAAGCGATGGGCCGCATCGCAGCCGAATTTCAGGAATGGGCCGATCCGGTCTTCATCCTGACCCGCGACATCGAGGACGCACGATGACCCGGCCGCTCGAGGGGCGTACGGCGGTCATCACAGGGTCGGGCCGCAAGGGCGGCCTTGGCGAAGCCATTGCGCTACGCCTGGCGGAGGACGGCGCCAACATCGTGTTGTCGGATATCGGCACTTCCCGCGATGCCGCGACTCCCGATTCGATGATCGGAGGCTCGTCCGAGATGGCGGAAATCGCCGCGGCGATTCAAGCGTCCGGCGTCGCAGTGTCCGCGAAGGCCTGCGACGTCCGCAACTGGGACGAGGTGCAGGCGCTGGCGGACCACGCTGTCGAGACGCACGGATCGCTCGACATATGGGTCAACAACGCCGGCATCGGCTACATCATGAAGCCGATGCTCGACCTGGCGCCGAGCGACTGGACCGCCGTCATAGACGTCAACCTGACCGGCGCCTTCTATGGCTTGCGTGCCGCCGCCGAACGCATGGTCGCGCAAGGCCGCGGAGGACGCATCATCAATATTGCGAGCCAGGCGGCGAAAAGCGGCTTCCCCTGCGCCCAGGCCTATACCGCATCCAAGCACGGGCTGGTCGGACTCGTCCGTTCGGCGGCGATCGAACTGGGAGCGCACGGCATCACCGTGAACAACGTTTGTCCGAACCATGTGACCACCGGTCTCGGCGCCTGGCAGAACAGCTATTTCGCCGAGCGGCAGGGCAAGAGTCTCGAGCAGTATCTGGCCGACATGGCAGCGCGTATTCCGATGGGCCGCCCCGGCGTTCCGCAGGATACCGCCAACGCGGTCGCATTCCTGTGTCAGGACGCGGCCGCCTATATCACCGCCGAATCGATGAATGTTTCGGGCGGGGAGGAGCCGCACTAAAGTATCCGGTCGGCCTCGCGTCCCGCGGACGAGGGGCCGACCGCGTTCGTCAGACAGGCTCGATCACTCGAAGGAGCGCGGCCGCCACGTCGTCCAGGTTCTCGAAGTCGTCGATCAGATCGGCCAGTTCTGCATGCCTGCCCGGCAGGCCGCCGAATTCGAGAGAGCGGCGTGCCTTAGCCAAATGCTCTTCGCGACTCAGGGGCGCTTCCGGCGAGCCGAACTGGCGATCGACAGCCTGGCTGTGACGCCGACCGTTTTTCATTATCGCAGTGGCAGCGGCGGGCACGAACGCGGCCTGATCCGGATTTGCATCAGCCTTGACTTCGATCTTCCTGGCGAGCGCGAGCAGGGCAGGGTCGCTCAAGGCCTCGCCGGTGAAGTCGGCAAGATCGATCGTTCCCCGCGTCAACACGACTGCGCCCAGCCAGGCGAAGCACAGGCGCGCGTAAGCGACGCTCATCCCTGGGACCGGCCGGCGCCCTACGAGCCGGTAGATGAGCGGCGGCGCGCTGTATTCGAAGCGCTCGAGATTATCCGGAGTGATGCCGTGTCGGGCGATCAGCATCTGCAGGGCGGTGATGGCTCCATGTGCAGCGCGGCCCGTTGGGAACGGCTTCCAGCTCAATTCCTCAACGCGGTGGCGCTTTCCCAACTCTGCGAGTGCCGCGGCCGGATCGACCTCGTCCTCGAACAAGGACAGGTAACCGAACGGCCCGTCGATCGACGCGTCCGGTCCCTCGAAGCCCGCGCATGCAAGATCGACCGCTTCGATCGCGGAGCGCGCAGCAGCGGCTACCTGTACGGCCAGTGTCGGCTTTCCCTCGATATGCGCCTGCATCGTGCCGCTCGCAAAGGCCAAGCCATAGCCGAACGCATGGCGCGAAACGTCGGGCGGGAGGCGCCGCAGGCGGCATAAGGCGCCGATCGATCCGAAGATACCCGCCGTTGCCGGGCGAAAGAACTTGAGCGGCGAGGAGACAGCCACGCCGAGCGTGGCGACGATATCGATGCCCGCCACCATTGCAGCGAGGAAATCTCCGCCCGACGCAGGCGCTCGGCTGCTTTCCGCGAGCAGCACGGCACCGACAGTGGCCATAGGGTGCGCAACTGCAGGCTCATGGACGCAGTCGTATTCCTGCGAATGGATCTGGTACGCGTTCACGAATGCTGCATGGGGCCGTGTGAGGCGCTCGCCCGGACGGCCCAGGACGAAAGCCGTGCCGCCTGCGCCGCTCCACGTCTGTGCAGCGGAAAAGGCAGCGTCCGCCAGCGGCGCGTTACGTCCGGCGATGCCTACAGCAAGGCTGTCGTGCAGGAAATTGCGCGCAGCCTGGCGCGCGGACCCGGGCAGATCGACCCAGGTGACCGCCAGTGCATGTTCGACCAGGCGGTGCGCCGCGTTCACGTCAGAATTCGATCAAGACCTTGCCGACATGCTCGGCGGAGGCGAGGTAGGCGTAGGCGGCGGGCGCCTCGTCGAACGGGAACGTCTTCTGGACGACCGGTTCGATGCCGTTCGCGTCGACCGCGCGGACGAAGTCGACCAGCATGGCGCGGCTTCCGTTGGCAATGCCGCGCAGGACCAGGTTCTTGCCGATGATCGTTCCGTAGTTGGAGATCGTGGCCCCCATTCCTGCCGTCACCCCGATGATCGGGATGCGGGCGTTCACCGCCGCCGCCGCGATCGATTGACCCAGTGTGCCCTGACCACCCGTCTCCACGACGATGTCGGCACCCGCATTGCCGGTACGGGTCATGAGCTCGGCGCCCCATTCGGGCGTGGCGCGATAATTGATCGTGATATCGGCGCCGAGTGTGCGTGCGAGTTCGAGCTTCTCGTCGCTGGAGGAGGTGATCGCCACCCGCGCGCCGTGGGCCTTGGCGATCTGCAATGCGTAGATCGCGACCCCGCCGGTGCCCAGGCAGAGGACGGTGTCGCCCGCCTTAACTTTGCCCACTTCGACCACCGCGTTCCACGCCGTCAGGCCGGCGGCGGCCAGGGGAGCGGCCTGGAGGTCGTTAAGCCCATCGGGAACGCGCACGACCGCGGACGCGGGCAATACGACTTTCTCCGCAAGCCAGCCATCGTGAGTGACGCCGATGTCGTGGCCGAAGGCGTGGTAGCCGAAGGCACCCCCGGTCCAATTGACGAAATGTCCGCAGATCACACGGTCGCCGAGATCGACGCCGCTTACGCCTTCTCCGACAGCGAGAACGGTGCCGACGCCTTCGGACATCGGGATCCGCTCCGCCGCCTTCTTCGCGCCATAGGCGCCCTGGACGATCTGAAGATCCCGATTGTTCAGGCTCGCGAACCGCGGCGCGACCAGGACTTCCCCGCGACCGGCCACCGGCTCAGGCCGTGTCACCGCCGTAAGGGCATCGACACCGTTCTGTTCGCCGATCTGAAATGCTTTCATTGGCCGTTCCTCAATTCGTTACTTGTTTTGCGTTGCCCGCAATCCGCAGGTCCGTCGTGGGCCGGATGTCACATGCGCCGGTCACGAAATTGGGGCCGCCTGCCGGCGGCCCCATCGTCGTTCCGGTCACGGAACATACGTCAGAAGTTGAACCAGATGCGACCCGTGTAGCGGCGCGGATCGCCGGGGAACAACGAAAGGAAGTTCGCAGTGATCGTTTCCTCGTTGGTCAGGTTCGTGATGCCGAACGATGCACCCCATTGGCCATCTTCGTGATCGTAGGTGAACGTGAGATCCACGAAGTCCTCGGGACCGGTCTTCGCGGTGTTCAACAGCGAAACGAAGTAGGGTGAATTGTGGCGATAGGCGGCCGTCAGGCCGAGATCGCCGCCAAGCGCATCGACCGGCACCTTGTACGTCGCACCTCCCGCAAGCTGAAGCTTGGGCACGCGCACGGGAACGGTCTCGGTGGTCACCTGGAGGTTGTCGGGAACGCCCGGCGTCACCACGGTCGAAAGATACTCGCCGTGGTTGAGCGAGCCGTTGAGGAAGATGTTGAGATTGCGGTTCGGATTATAGGCGGTTTCCCATTCGAATCCGTAGGCGCGCAGCTTGCCAGCGTTACGCGCCAGACTGATGATCGCAGGATCCGGGGGGATGATGATGCCCGAAGTGATCTGCAGATCCTTCGTATCGGCGAGATAGAACGTTCCGTTCAGGCGCAGCTTGCGGTTGAACAGGTCCGACTTGAAGCCTGCCTCGTAAGACCAGGTCACTTCGGGGCGGAACGGCAGGACCTGCGTCGCCTTGGCCGACGTGCCGTTCCAGCCGCCCGATTTGAAGCCGTTGGTGACCGAGCCGAAGATGATGATGTCGGGCGTGGCCTTGTACGACAGGGCGAAGCGCGGCGTGACCCGCTTCTCGGTCATCTTCAGCGGCACGCCAGCCGCGATCGCGTCGGCGCTGTCGAAGCCGAGGCCGGGGAAGCGCTCCGACTTGAAGAAGTCGAGGTTCTTCGATTCCCAGGTATAGCGTGCGCCAACCGTCGCGGTCAGCGCGGGAACCAGCTCATAGTCGACTTGCAGATAGGCGGCCGCCGTTTCGACTTCCTGCTCGAAGTGGCGATCGTTCAGGAGATTGTAGGCGGTCGCGTCCGCAGCACCCATAAAGTCCGCGCTGGCGAGGGAGTTGTTCTCCTTGAGGTAGAAGATCCCGCCGACATACTTCAACCGTCCGTCGAGAAGGTCGCTGCTCCACTTCAACTCGCCGGAAACCTGGCTGTTTTCGCTGTAGTCGGCGAGAATGAAGCCGGCGTACTTGTTGACCACCGAGGCGGTGTAGTTGTTGATGTAGCCCTGCTTCATATCCCGCCAGCCGAAGATCGCCTCGAGCGTGCCGGCATCGGCCGCGTAGGCGACATTGGCCGTAACAGCGTAGGCATCGGTGTGCTGGCAGAGCCCGTTGCCAGTGGACAGAAGGATTTCGACCGGATCGCCATCGCAGCTCGTCTTGCGCATGTTCGTGGCGGTTTCGTAAAACACCGGCGTGTTCGGCGTGCCGTAGCGCGAGGATGGCGTCGGCTCCGAACGCACACCCAGGTAAGTGCCGCTGTTGTAGGTATACTCGCCGGCGATATCGATGGTCAGCTCGTCCGTCGGAAGGAAACGCCAGTCGCTGCGGAAACCGTAGCTGCGCTCACCGTTGAGCTTCTCACCCGTCGTGATGTTGTTGAGATATCCTTCGTCGTTCACATAGAACGCCGACCACTTGGTGAGGACGCTTTCCGACAGGGGTACGTCCACGATGGCCTTCGCGGTGACGCGATCGAAAGAGCCGTAGGAAGTCTCGAACTTCGCGCCTGCGACGTCCGAAGGCTTGCGCATGATGATCGACATCGCGCCACCGGTCGTGTTGCGGCCGAACAGCGTGCCCTGCGGCCCGCGAAGGACTTCGACGCGCTCCGTGTCGAAGAACGCGTAGTTGTTGGCGTTCTGACGTGCGACGTAGATGTTGTCGACGTAGGTGCCGACCGGCGGATCGAATGTCGCCGCCGACTGCGAGTTGCCCAAACCGCGAAGGTAGTAGGCGTTCGCGGTCGAAAGCCCCGCATTGTTCTGCGAGATCATCGAAGGAACATATTTCGACACGGAGATCGCGTCGTCCAGATTCAGCTCGCGAATGGTCGATTCGGTGAAGGCCGTGACTGCAACAGGAATATCCTGCATTCGCTCGGGGCGCCGCTGCGCGGTGACGACGATATCCTGGCCGGTGTATTCTTCCGTCGCACTCGCCTGCTCATTGGCAGCGTCGGCAGATGCGACCGGCTGTGCGGATTCCGTCGGCTGCTCGGAGGCTTGCGCCGATGTGGTGCCCCAGAGGGCCGAGGCCGCCGCAACGGCCGCCAGGGTGATCCGCGATGCTCCGAAATTCCCATACTTGGTGTGATTCATGACAGCTCCCTTCAACCAGTCGCGCAAAGCACGGCTTATGTCTTATTGTCCCAACAATATATCAAATGGTGAGGGGCTATGTGTCAAGCACATTTCAATGGACGGCTGAATCTTCACAAAAACGCCTTCGACAGACGCTACCGTTCGCGCCATTTCGGATAGGGGCCCAGGAGGAGCAGAAGTGCCCCGCCGATCATTACGCTGATCGTGCCCATGATTAGCGCCTGGTGATAAGTTCCAAGACTATCAAACATATATCCGTAAACTACCGGGCCCAGTCCGCCCCCCAATGCGATGACGGTGTAGAAGCAACCATAGATCACGCCGTAATTGCGCTGCCCGAAATAGCGGGAAATGAGGAAGGCCAGCAGATCGAATTCGAAGCCCGCGCCGAAGCCCAGGAACATCACCGCGAGGTAGGCCGACTGGCTGCTCAGACTGTCGCCGGTGAGAAGCCAGCAACCGGTCGCAGGTATGGCGAGGACGAATACGGCGCAAAGAGGAGCCCAGATACGATCCAGGAGCCACCCCCCGACGATCCGCCCGGCTATGACCGCCAATCCGAACGTTGCGGCGATGCGGCCGATCTCCGTGAGCTCGAAGTCGAAAGTCTTCAGAATGTTTTCGAGATTCGGCGTGGGGGCAGTCAATGCGAAGGCTATCAGGAAGAAGGCTCCGGCAAGCACCCAGAAATGCATGCCGCGCAAAGCCTCCTTCAAGGTCAGCCCATATTCGTCGTCGTTCGGGCTCGCATCCTGCCGAGTGGCGCCCGGGGCATCCTCACCCGCTCGCTCCGCGGAGGCCTGCTTTTCGCGGAATAGCCACAAAATGACCGGGATGCCGATAACGATCGGCAAGATCCCGACGCCGAGGAATGCCGCGCGCCAGCCGAAATCCTCGATGATCCAGGCGGTGAAGGGCTTGATCAGAAACCCGGTGATTCCGGTGCCGGTACTGGCGATACCCAGCGCCAGCCCGCGATTTCTGTCGAACCAGCCGTTTACCACGCGCGTCCAGGTTGCCGACAAGGTTCCCGCGCCGAGGAGCGACATCACCGCCCATTGGCCGTAGAACAGCATCAGCGAGCCGGTACTGAAGGCAAGGCTCATGAAGCATAAGCCGAACAGCAGCAACGAGATGATCGCCACGGGCCGTGCGCCGTAACGGTCCACGGCGAATCCCGCGAGCGGGCTCGATACCATGACAACGGCGGACTGCACGCCGATGCTCGCCATCATCGAGGCGAAGCTCCATCCGAACGCGCGCGACAGTTCCGGCGCGAACATGCCGATGGTGTAGAAGGGAATAGGGCTGAGGCCCACCGCCGCCCCGACCATGGCGGCGAACACTACCAGCCAGCCCCGCCGATTTCCCGATGACGGTCCCGTCATCGGGCCTGAAACCGTGGCGAACATATTTCTTACTCCGGGCTGGACAAGTTTATGACGTTGCAGCACCATAAGTCATATAGTTATATCAAAACCGCAAGCATAAGTTTTCAAAGTCAATCCCCTTAGCCCGGAAAGCCGGATGGATGCGCAGCGAATGACGATTCCAAAATCCCATTGTTTGAAGGAACTTGGCGGTCAGGTTCAGCGCTGCATCGACGTCGACGGGCGCGCCTTCCACTATCGGACGATGGGGCAGGGGCCGGCGGTGGTGATACTGCACGACTCTCCCCGATCGTCGAGACTGCATCTCGAAACGATGCGCGGCCTGTCGGATCTCTATACCGTCTACGCATTCGATACCCCGGGTTACGGCAACTCCGCTCCGCTTGAGAAGCCCGAGCCGGCCATCGCCGATTTCGCGGCCGCGCTTTCGGCGGCAATCGAGACATTGGGCCTTCGGGGCGTGCCGCTATATGCGACCCATACGAGCGCCAAGATAGCGCTGGAATACGCCGCCCGCTTTGCCGAACCCGCGCGGTTGATCCTCGACGGCCTGTCCACCCCCCAGTCCGCGCCCGACCTGGCGTTTATCGAGCGGTACATGCGCCCGATGCGGCTCGACGACGACGGCGGCTATCTTGCGGTGGAATGGACGCGGATGCGCGACATGGTCCGCTGGTTTCCCTGGTTCCTGCGCGAGCCGGACAAGCGCATGCCGATCGACGCGCCAACGGACGAGTGGCTATCCGATTATGCAATCGATTTCCTCTCGGCCGGGCCCCACTACTCGTCGGCCTATGCGGCCGCGATGCGCTACGATCCCATGGCGGCGCTGCGCGATGTTGCCTGTCCGACGCTGATTGCCGCGCGCAGCGACGACGTGCTCTATCCGCATCTCGATTTCGTGCCCGTCGAGGAAAATCCCGCCCTGACCGTCGAGCGGCTGCCGGCGGATCGTTCGGCCTGGCTGCACTGGCTCAAGCAATCACTGCGCGTGGAGAACGATGCCAGTGTTTCGCGCAGCGGCCGCGTGCCGCTTCCGGCCCGGACCGCCTGCTTTGTCGATCTTCCGCACGGGCAGATGCTTGTGCATCGCCGAGGGGAAGGCACCGATACGCCTCTGCTCATCCTCGACGCGCCCACGACGCTGCAGGCCCGCCGATGGCAGGAACTGTTCTCTGAACGGCCAACACTGGTTCCGGAGCTGCCCGGGTTCGGAGAATCATCGCCGCTGCCGTCTCCTTCGTTGAAAGCTGCGGTCGACGCGCTCGCCTTGATGCTCGACGGTCTTGCGATCGAGAGCGTGGATCTGCTCGCATCGGGCTTTGCCACGCCGCTTGCGGCCACCCTGGCGCATCACCATCCCGATCGTGTCCGCAGCGTGACCCTCGACGGCTGTTTCCAACTCGGCGATTCCGCAGCGGGCGAATTTGCGGAGCGCCTTTGTCCGCAGTTTCCGTTCGACGGGCTCGCGGGGGCCCATCTCCACCGGTATTGGCACATGCTGCGCGACATGAGCGCCAACTGGCCGTGGCACTCCGGGGATGCCGACACACGGCGGCGGGACGAGCCGATTCTGTCGGCTCCCGAACTTCATCAGGCGCTTCTCGGCATCCTTAAGCAGCCCGCCCGCTATGGCGATATTGCCCGCGCCGGCTGTCTGGTGCGGACCGCCGAGCGCTATCCGGCTTTTCCACAACCCGCTCTGCTCTTCCATCGCGCCGGAGACCCCGCCCATGCCGGGGCACCCGCGCTTCAAGCCGGCCTTCCCAATGCCGAAATCCGTGAACGTCCCGCCCGATGGGATGACGCGGCACGGCTCGTCCGCGAGCTGCTCGACGGACATGCGGCGGCACAGGAGAATGCCCAGTGACTTCCGCCCACATTTGGCCGCGGCGCAACTACGCATGGTACGTGGTCTCGCTGCTGACCCTTGCCTATGCGCTGGCGATTCTCGACCGGGTTTCGATTAGCCTGTTGATCGAACCGCTGCAGGCCGATCTGCAGATAAACGATACCGAATTCGGGCTGCTGCAGGGGCTGGCGTTCAGCTTGTTCTACAGCGTCCTGGGTCTGCCGCTCGGCATGTGGTGCGACCGCGCCCGCCGGGTGCCGCTCCTTTCACTCGGCCTGTTCCTCTGGAGCGCGGCGACAATGGGCTGCGCCTTCGCCGACAGCTTCGGCGAACTGTTCTTCGCGCGCATGCTAGTGGGTGTGGGCGAGGCGGCACTGGTGCCATGCGCAGCGTCGCTCATCGCGGACTATTTCGACCCCCAAACCAGGCCCAAGGCCTATGGCACCTTCGTCACGGGCAGCTCGCTGGGTACGGCGGCGGCAATGGCGCTCAGCGGCCTGTTCCTGGTCATCGCCGACAAGCTGATCAACGGCTACACCCTCTTCAGCGAGATGGCGGAATGGCAGATCGTGTTCATCCTGTGCGGCCTTCCGGGCGTGCTCCTCTCGCTCATCCTGATCTGCACGGTGAAGGAGCCGAAGCGGCAAGGAGTGCAGCAAAGCACGGCCCGATTCAGCCTCGCGCCGGTGATGGAGCTTTTTCGCAAGCGTCCACTCGCCCTCGGCTCGCTGATGCTGGGCACGGTCCTCAATCTGGTGTGCGTCTACGCCATCATCGGCTGGTTTCCTGCCCTGTTCATTCGCGTCCACGGCTGGGAAGCGGCGGAGACGGGCTGGATACTGGGTGCCGTCGGCATGCCGATCAGCATCTTCGCCGCGCTCAACAGCGGCTGGGTCATTTCAACCCTGTTCAAGCGCGGCCACCGCGATGCTCCGATGCTTGCGGCGATCGCCGCGGCACTGTCGATGGTCGTATTCGGAACGTTCGCCTGCATCGTGCCGTTGGCCTCGCTGGCGCTGGTTGGTTACGGTCTGAACGCGCTGTTCGTGAACTGGAATATTTCTGCGGTCTACTCGGGCATTGCGCAAATCGTCCCGAACGAACTGCGCGGCCAGGTCATGGCGCTGCACACCATCTGTTCCGGCCTCATCGCGCTGACCGCGGGCAATTTCATCGTCGGCTTCCTGTCCGATAACGTTTTCACCGGGGCCGCCGGCATTTCCTGGTCGCTCGCCCTGGTCTTCTTCGGCTGCGGTCTGGCGGCGACCGTCGTGCTGTTGGCGGGACGCGCTGCGTTTCGCGCCGCTACCTACGATCACAACGCTTAACGAAAGAGAGGAATGCGATGCACGCGAAGTCCACGTGCGACCACGGCCGATTGACGGATCGGTTGCGCGATATTCTGGGTGACGACGCCGTTCTGACCGACGAGGACAGCCTGTGCCTCTATTCGGCGGACCTTTACGCTCCGGGCGAATTGGCGAGCGCGGTGATCCGCCCTGCCTCGATCGAGCAACTGAGCGCGGCCATTCGCGAGGTCGCTGCGGCCGGCCTGGACCTTCTGCCCAGAGGAGGGGGGCTGACCTATGTAGGTGGCTACGTGTCGCGGACAGCGGGCGCCGTAGTCGTCGACCTGAAGCGCATGAATCGCATCGTCGAGATCAATGAGCAGGACATGCTCATCACGGTCGAAGCGGGCGTCACCTGGAAACAGATCTACGATGCGTTGAAGCCGCGCGGTCTCCGCTTGCCTTTCTTCGGCACCTTCTCGGGCCGCGGGGCGACGGTGGGCGGCGGAATGTCGAACGGCGCGCTTTTCCTTGGCACGGCGCGATATGGAACGGCAGCGGAGATCGTTCTCGGCATGCAGGTGGTGCTGGCGGACGGATCGGTTCTCCACACCGGTCAGACGGCGATCACGACTGCCGAACGCTCGTTCACCCGCACTTTCGGTCCGGATACGACGGGCCTGTTCACGCATGACGCGGGCGCACTGGGGATCAAGGCGGAGTTGACGCTGCGCATGATTCACGCACCCACGCATACCGATTATCTGTCGTTCGGCTTTGCCGACCGGGCCTCGGCTATCGAGGCGATATGCGAGATCGGCCGTCGGGAACTGGCGGAAGACGCCTATGTGATGGATCCTGACAAGACCCGCCAGGCGCTGGCGGCACCCAGCGATCTCATCAAGGACGGCAAGACCCTGATGAAAGTGGTCGCGCAGGAGCGCGGTCTGTTCCGCGGGATCAAGGCCGGCGTCCAGCTCGCGATGGCGGGGCGGGACTTCATCGAGGAGGGGTGTCACTCGCTTCATCTCGTGCTTGCCGGGCGCAGTCGGGAAGCCGTCGAGGCGGACATGAACCTCGCGCGCAGCGTTGCGGCGGAGCTGAACGGCAAGGAACTCCCCAATTCCATCCCCAAGGCCGGCCGCGCCGATCCCTATTCGAACCTGGACGCCGTTCTGGGGCCGACGGGAGATCGCTGGATCGCACTGAACGCCAAGGTTGCGCACAGCGATGCCCGGAAGTTGGCGGACGCGGTGGAAGACCTTCTGGCTCGACACAAGGTCGATTTCGAAGCGCACGGCGTCGTCGTGTCGCGCCTGTTGACGGTAATCGGCAACCACGTCTTCAGCTACGAACCGGTGTTCAACTGGCACGATAGCTGGCTGCCGATCCATCACGCCACGGTCAGCGAGGATATGCGCGGGAAGGTTGCAGAGCCCCCGGCCAATACCTCCGCACGCGAGCTCGTCTTCAAGGTGCGCGGGGAGCTGATTGACCTGTTCGCGAAATTTGGTGCGCAATCCAACCAGATCGGCCGCACCTATCGCTATGCGGACGTTCTGCGGCCTGAATCGTTGGCATTGCTGAAGGGCGTCAAGCGAACGGTCGATCCCGAGGGCCGAATGAATCCCGGCGCGCTCGGGCTCGAAACGGAGGTCTGAACCGTGGCCCGTCCGTATATCGAGTTCGTTCAATGCCAGAATATCGACTGGGAAGAGCTTGACGACGGGACACAGGTGAAGCGGTTGAATGTCGATCCCGTCGATGGCGAGGAAACCTTGCTCCTCCGCTACCCGGCGGGATTCGAACGCGTTGGAGGAGGTAAGGAACCGCAGGCCGACGAGTTCTTCGTCCTCGATGGCGAGGTGCGGATCGGGGCCCGTTCATGCGGCTATCACGCCTACGGCTTTGTGCCGCGAGGAGCCGCACGCGAAGCGCGGTCGAGCGAGGGCGGAGCGACCTTGCTGGTATTCCGGCACGGTCGCACCGATCCGAACAGCGTCGAAGGGGTGGCCGAGAGTATCGCCCTCGACGCACCGGCGATGCCGTGGGACGTTTCCACCTACGATCCCAAGCTCACTCATCTGCGTCTCGCACGCAAGATTCTGCGGCTCGGCCCGAACGACAGTTGCCGTACCTTCCTGCTCGCGGGCATGCCGCACGGCGTGCCTCCAGTGGACAGGCTGCCCGCGGAGACCCACGACCACTGCGAAGAGATGTTCATGCTGGCGGGTGAAATGTGGGCCCCCGAAGGGCGTATGCGTCAGGGCGCCTACTTCTTTCGCCCGCCCGGTATAGTGCACGGGCCGCATGTATCGGAGAGCGGGTTTTTCCAGATCATGCGCTCGCCGGGCGTGAACGCGATCAAGACAAACTGGTCCGATACGCCAAGTCCACTGCCCATCGGCGCTCCTTACGCGCCCGTCATGCCCGAAGGCACGCCGGAGAGCTGGCGCCGTGAATGGACTGGGGAAGCCCCTTACTGATCCCGGTCGGAGGACCGGGATCAGAGCGCGCGAGGATCAGACCGGCGTCGCGATCCCGAGAAAGGTCGCGGCGAGTACCAGAACCCAGATCGCGAGAACGGAAATGCGCGCCCGTCCATTGACGGCGGCAATCGTCGCGTCGGTCTCGCGGGTCGGCCCGGTCGCCACCATCGTCCGGATCGCAACGAAGAGAGGAGCCAACTGGCGTCGCACGATCAACCCCAGTCCCACGCATAGCGCGAGGATGCACAGCTTTGCCGCGATGAAGAAGGGAATGGTGATCGCGCCGGCAAGACCTGCGAGGCCCGCACCGCCGAACCCGAGCAGCGCAGCGTAGCGTATGGCGATATCCACGCGCCGAATTCCGTCACCTTTCCCATGCGCAAGATGAACCGCCCAAGCGATAGTGAGCCACAGGAGAAACGCGACATTGGCGATCGCCACGACGTCGCCCGGCAACTGCAGCCAGCCCTTGACCCATGCCAGCGTCAGCCCGGTCGGAAAGGCCAGGATCAGTGCGGTCCGCGGCGCCATGTCGATGTTGTTGAGGATCTTCACCGCCATCATGCGTTCGGCCACGGACCGCTTGGGATCGGTCATGAATGTGGAGCCGTAGAAGGCGCCCAGATCGCCGCCCAACCAGTAGATGGCGATACACAGATGCAGGAGAGTCAGCAGGGCTATGCCGGTATCCATCACCTCTCTCCTCTCAGGCTGCGGTGTTGAAGAAATCGGTGATCACCGCCTTGCGCCGAGCGGCGAAGTCCGGCGCATCGAAGCGCGGCAAGGCGGCAAACGCGTTGTCGCCCGGAACCAGCGCGGCCATCTCTACCGTGCTGTCGTAGAGCGGGTCGTTCTCCCCCGCCATCAGCAGCGCCGGGACCTTCAGGGCCGCGAGCCGGTCGCGGCCGTCCCATTTGAATGCGGCGCGATAATTGAGATGATAGGTTTCGTTCGCCTTCATCACTTCGGTCACCCACGCGTGAAGGTCGGCCGCACTGCCGAGGCCGTTGTCGCGGCGCCCCTCGCGAGTGCGCTTGTACCAGGGAAAGAACAGGTACTGATCGCGGCAGAACTGGAAGATCCGCGTCAGATAGGCACCCTCGCGATCGGGCACGAACGGGAACGCGTAGTTGGCGAGAATCTCTTCCAGCTCTTCGGGTGACATCCAGCTCACACCGTCCAGCACGACGTGGCTGATGCGGTCGGGGGCCATCAGCGCCAGTTCGGTGGCGATGGCCGCGCCGGTATGGGAACCGTACAGTCTCACGCGTTCCAGCTTCATTGCGTCCAGGAAACCGAGGGCCGCCCGCGCCAGTTCGGGGATCGACGGCTCACGGTCGAACAGCGCCTCACTGTCCCCATTCCCCGGCGTGTCGGGTGCGAAAACCTCGGCATCCGCGGCGAGGTCCTGGATCAACCCGACGAGCTGGCGCGAGCTGCCCGGCGATGCATGCAGCGCCACGACCGGCTCCCCCGAACCGGCGCGACGGTAATGGGTCTGGCCGTGCGGCAGATCGACGAAACCCCGCTTGATTGTATTCATGTCACTGTGCTCCCGATCGAATGGCAAAGAGAGATAGTCAGCTTCCCCACGGAAGCGCGTCGCCCTCGATGACCTCGAGCAGCGCCCCTTCGGGTGTCTTCAGAACGCCCACTCGCGCGCCGCCATACAGCGGCCCGCCGCGCGGCACCGGCGGCGATACCCAATGCCCTTCCAGCTTCTGGAAATCGGGATGGACCATTGAAACGATCGCCACGCCGGGGGGCAGGGCGCCGGGATGGGCCGGTCGCCGAACGGCACCTTCGGGGTACTGATCGGCCTCGAGGAAGACCTGCCCATTCCATTTCGCGGTGACGAGTTCGTGCCGATCGTCTTCGGGCAAATCGAAAGCGAGCGAGATCATGGAGTAGCGGATCGCGACCGGATCAGTGACCTCGAGCGCCAGCACGTCGGCCATCCACCGGGCGGTCGCCCGCAAGTCGGGACACGCGAGGACGAGAATGAACGGGCGATCGATCAGCGATTGGGGCTGCGGCAGGCCGCTGGACGGGTCGTCGACCCGAATCTCGGTCAGATAAACGGTCTCCTTGTCCGGCCCGCGCACCTGCATCGGCTTGACGTTGGGAAATCCGTCGAGCGGCTTGGGAGGGCCGATGACGTCGAACACGCCGGAAGTCAGCATCCGCTCGTTCACGGCCTCCACATCCTGCACGCAGATTTCGATGGCGGCCCAGCCATATGTGCGGATCGGCAGGTACGATGGAACCTCGTCTCCCTCGATGAAGCGGAGAAAGATCGGGCTATCCGAAGCGGGCTTCATGATCGCGTAGCGCCGGCCGGCGCTCGCGGGGGTTCCCCACGCGGCCGCGAGATCCGCGGCCACGACGCCGTCTTCGACCACGTCGTAGTCGAACCAGCGAGCATAGCGCGCGACGGCGTCGTCGACAGATTCAACTACGTGCGTGGCGCATTTCAAGAGGGTCATTTCCCCGCTCCCTTCCCTGGTGCCAGCCGCCGGATAGCGAGTTGCGCACGATTTGACATAGAGAAAATACAATTGAGGCGCGAGTAGGCGCCGATCAGTTCTCCTCGCCCGCCGCGGGTCGCGTCGATCCGATCACCTGCCGGGCAAGCAGTTCCGCGATTTCGGCATCGGAGTAGCCAATGTCGGCGAGGATCTGTTCCGCGTCGGCTCCGGGATGCGGGATATCGCGCCGGACGCTTGGTAAAGCTCCATCAAGTTCGACCGGCGTCGTAGGCAGTTTCACCTTTCGCCCGTCGTTGAGTGTCAGGTCGACCAAAGTGCCATTGGCGTTGAGGTGGGTGTCGTCGAACAGATCCTCCGGCCGCGCGATCGGTGCGAAGGCAACGGCCGCGGCTTCCAGCTTGGCCAGCAGGTCGGCGCGGGTGTGCCGGGCCATGATATCGCGAACGACGGGCAGGATCACGTCGCGCGCTTTGACGCGGTCGTTGTTCTTCTCGAAGGCCGGATCGCTGCCAATCGACCCCAGATCGAACGTGCCTACGAAACTCTGCCACTGGCTGTCGCTGACCACACCGATGAAGACCTGTTCGCCCGGATGCGCGGTTTCGAAGACGTCGTAGATCGCCCAGGCGGAAACGCGATCCGGCATCGGACGCGCAGCCTCGCCCGTAACCGCCATCTGCGCCATGTGCTGTCCCACCACGTAGGCCGTGGTCTCGTAGAGGGAGGAGCGGACGACGGCGCCGTTCCCGCCTTCCTGGCGGCGCAAGAGTGCGGCCATGATCCCGATCGCGCCGAACATGCCGCCTGCTATGTCGATGACAGATGCGCCCGCTCGGAGAGGGCGCCCCGGCGGACCGGTCATGTAGGCAAGGCCGCCCATCATCTGCGCCACCTCGTCCAGGGCGGAGCGATGTTCGTAGGGGCCGCTCAGAAAACCCTTGGCGCTGTAATAGATCAGCCCCGGGTTGCTCTCCGGGAATCCGTCTGGGCCAAGTCCCAGTCGCTCCAGCGCACCTGGTCGGAAGTTCTCTATCAACACATCTGCCTCGCCGATCAGTCGCTTTGCGACGGCGAGGCCCGATTCGCTTTTCAGGTCGATGCAGATGCTGCGCTTGTTCCGATTGAACATCGGGAAGTAGCCCGCACCAGATCCCAGCAGTCTGCGTGTGCGGTCTCCGCCCAGCGGCTCGACCTTGATCACGTCGGCGCCCAGGTCCGCCAGAATCGCACCGGTCGATGGCCCCATGACCATGTGGCTGAATTCGACCACCCGGATTCCCTGAAGGGGGGGGCTTTCCATAAGATGCTGCACATGTGCTCCCTGCTGCGCTCTCGACATTCGAGATTTAATTGATATATACGCAATACATATGGGATCAAGGCAGGAACTCCAGTGGAAGTTTTGATCAGTGAGGTTGGGCCGCGGGATGGCTTGCAAAGCATCGCCCAAATTTTACCCACCGAGGCCAAGAAGAAATGGATCTCAATGGCTTGGGAGGCAGGAGTCAGGGAAATCGAGGTCGGCAGCTTCGTGCCGGCAAAGCTTCTGCCGCAGCTCGCCGACACAGCGGAAATCGTGCGCTATGCAACGCAAATCGAAGGGCTGACAATCGCGGCGCTGGTCCCCAACGCGCGCGGAGCGGCCGATGCGATTGCCGCCGGCGCGCACAAGATCACACTGCCGCTGTCATGCAGTGAAACGCACAGCCTGGCGAACCTGCGCCGGACGCACGCGCAGGTCATCGAAGAGGCGCGGCGCATCGGGGAGCTTATTCGTGAGCTTCCGGAAGGTGAGCGCCCGCACTTCGAGGGGAGCCTGTCCACGGCATTCGGATGCACGCTCGAAGGCGAGGTGCCCCAGGCGAAAGTCCTGGAACTGGCGGAAGCGCTGCTGGAAGCCGGCTGCGACGAAGTCGGGCTGGCGGACACGACCGGTTACGCCGACCCGCGCTCGGTGCAGACCATGATCAGGGCACTGTGGAGCGCGTTCGGGAAAGGGGCGCTCACCGGCATCCACCTTCACAACACGCGCGGGCTCGGCATCGCCAACGCCTTCGCCGCGTTCGAAGCCGGCCTCACCACCTTTGACAGTTCGCTGGGCGGGATCGGCGGTTGTCCCTTCGCGCCGGGCGCGAGTGGGAATATCGTGACCGAAGATCTGGTCTTCATGTTCGAGGCAATGGGCGTGAAGACGGGAATCGATCTGGAAGCACTTTTCGCCGTCCGCGAATACCTGCAGGGCGTGATCGGCGACGAACCCCTTTACGGTTTCGCCCCGCTTGCGGGGCTGCCGCTGGGTTTCACCCCTGCAACCATCGACCGGACAGGAGCAACCGAATGACGCTGATAGGCACGCGCATGATCCGCGAAGACAAGACCGCGCGGCAGATATTCGAAGAAGTGATGGCCAACCCGGCGCGCGCCAAGTTCGGCTTCGGGCGGAAGCTCGCGATCGTGAACGTGGACGTCCAGAACGCCTATACGCGGATCGACGAATTCAAGACCGCTTACGAGACTGACCCGCGTCAGATCGAATATATCAATACCCTGTCGGACCTCGCGCGATCGCGGAACATGCCCGTCATCTGGACGCATGTTGCCTATGCCGAGGACGCCTCGGATGCCGGCGTATGGGGTACGCGTACGAACACGCCCGACTCGCTGCAGAATATAAAATACGGCAGCCGCCGCCATGCGTTCGACGATCGGTGCCGGATCGATCCGGCCGACACGATCTACGACAAGCGCATGCCCTCGGCCTTCTTCGAGACTCCGCTGCAAAGCCTGCTCGTCTGGCACGGCGTCGATACCGTCGTCGTGACCGGCGGCAGCACGTCGGGCTGCGTCCGGGCCACGGCCGTCGATTCGCTCAGCCGCGGCTACCGCACGATCGTTCCGATCGAAACCTGCGCGGACAAGCATGAAAGCTATCACTTCGCGAACCTGACCGACCTTCAGCTCAAGTATGCGGATGTCGAGCCCGTGCAAACGGTGATCGATTGGCTGGAGGCGCGCGATGCGTGAAGGCGAGGGCGATCCAGGTCTCTACGATTACGTTCCCTATAGGGCGCGTCCGCGGATCACCTGGCCGGGCGGCAAGCAGATTGCCGTGTGGGTTTCGCCCAATCTCGAGTTCTACGAACTGGATCCGCCGGCGAATCCTCACCGAAAGAGCTGGCCCAAGCCGCATCCGGATGTCGTCGGATACAGCCACCGGGACTATGCCAACCGCGTCGGCCACTGGCGGATGGCCGAGGTCATGGAAAAGCACGGCTTCAAGGGCAGCGTGTCCCTGTCGGTCGCCCTTTGCCAGCACGTGCCGGAGGTCGTCGCCCATGCCAACGAACTGGGATGGGAGTTTTTCAGCCACGGCATTTACAATACCCGCTACAGCTATGGGATGGATGAAGCGCAGGAACGCGCGATCATCGAGGATTCGATCCGCACGGTTCGCGATGCGACCGGCCAGACGATCAAGGGGTGGCTCGCTCCGGCGCTGACGCACACCCCGCGCACGCTCGATCTGATCGCCGAATACGGCATGAGCTACACTTGCGACCTCTATCACGACGATCAGCCGATGCCGGTGGCGACGAAGTCGGGACGCCTGATCTCGATGCCCTACAGCCTCGAGGTCAACGACCACTACGGCTTCTTCATCTACAACATGAGCCCGCGTGAATATGCGCAGACGCTGATCCGGCAGTACGAACGGCTGGCCGAGGAGGGCGAGGCTTCGGGAACCGTCATGTGCATCCCCCTGCACAGCTATCTGATCGGTCAGCCGCACCGTATCGGACCGTTCGAAGAAGTGCTGCGCCACATTGCGGCCGACGGGCGTGCATGGATCACGCGCAGCGGCGATATTGCCGACCACTATCTGACCCACCATGCGGATCTCGCGGGAGGCAAGGCATGACCCTCGACCCCGGCTATCTCGAATATCCGATGCGCCGCCACGGCATGGATCACGACCTCTATTCCTGGTCGAACCTGTTCGAACGCGCGCCGATCTCCTGGCCGAACGGCAGCAAGGTGCTGACCTGGATCGTGATCGATCTCGAATGGTTCCCGATCGTGCCGAACGACAAGCCGTTCAGGGCTCCGGGCCATATGCAGACGGCCTATCCCGATTATCGCCATTACACGTCGCGCGACTACGGCAGCCGGGTGGGCGTCTACCGGTTGCTGGATGCGCTCGAAAAAGCGGGGGCGCGAGCCAGCATCGCCGCCAACGCCGCAATCGCGGCGCGCTATCCCGCGCTCATCGCGGACATCGTCGCAGCTGGGCACGAGATCATCGCCCATTCGACCGATATGAACGGAACCATCGCGACCGGTGTGGACGAGGACGACGAGCGACGAATCATCGCAGACACTCTGAGCGAACTCGAGAAGGCCACCGGGACCCGTCCCACCGGCTGGCTTTCCATCGCCCGGTCGCAGTCCTTCAACACGCCCGCGCTCCTGGCCGAGGCCGGGCTGAGCTACATGTGCGACTGGGTGAACGACGATCTGCCCTATCGCATGCGCACGCCCGAGGGCCCGATACTCAACTTGCCGCTAAACCATGAGTTGTCGGATCGGCAGATCCTGAACGTGCAGCAGCAGAGCATGGCATCCTACTGCCAGCAGATGCAGGACGCCTTCGCCTGGCTGGCAGGCGAGGCCGAAACGTTTGGCGGACGCATGCTCAGCCTCAACGTCACGCCCTATATCACCGGCCTTCCCTACCGCATGGCGGAGTTCGACCGGTTGCTGCAGTGGCTGGCCGCGCAGCCGGGCCATGGCTTCGCCACGGGAGGCGAAATCGCCGCGGCGGCGGGGCCGCAGATCGATTGATCGAGCATGTCTCGCAGCCTCTATGACAAGTTGTGGGACGCGCACGTCGTCGTCGATAGCGGCGACGGCAAGGCGCTGCTCTACATCGACCGGCATCTCCTGCACGAGGTGAGCACGCCGCAGTCGTTCGAGGCGTTGCGTGAAGACGGTCTGGAGGTGCACCGGCCCGGAACCCAGCTCGCCGTCGCCGATCACTCGGTTCCGACGCATGACCGCAACCTAGCGATCGACGATCCGCAGGCCGCGGCTCAAATCGCACTGCTTGAGCGCAACTGCGCCGAGTTCGGGATCGCGTATCTGCCGCTGCAAGGGAACGATCAGGGCATCGTGCATGTCATCGGCCCGGAACAGGGCTTTACCCTGCCTGGGATCACACTCGTCTGCGGCGACAGCCACACCTCGACCCATGGCGCGTTCGGCGCGCTCGCGTTCGGCATAGGGGCATCCGAATGCGGCACCGTGATGGCGACGCAGACGCTCTGGCAGACCCGCGCCCGAACGATGCGCGTGACCTTTACGGGTGCGCTGCAACCCGGCGTATCGGCGAAGGACATGGCTCTCGCCTTCATCGCAGCGGTCGGTTCTTCGGGCGGCACGGGCCACGCGGTCGAGTTCGCCGGTGAAGCGGTCGAGGCGCTCTCGATGGAAGGCCGAATGACCTTGTGCAACATGGCGATCGAGGCGGGCTCGCGGACCGGTCTGGTCGCTCCGGACGAGAAGACGTTCGCCTACCTCGAGGGGCGCCCCCGCGCACCTTCGGGAGAAGCGTGGGAAGCGGCAGTCGCTCACTGGCGCACGCTCGCGAGCGACGCGGATGCCGTTTTCGACCCCGAGATCGTGATCGCAGCGGGTGAGATCGCCCCACAGGTAACGTTCGGCACCAGCCCCGATCAGGCCGTCTCGATCGACAGCGCGCTCCCGGGAGATGGTGCCCTGAAGCGGCCGATGCAGTACATGGGGCTTGCCGCGGGAGCCGCGATCGCCGGTTTGCCCATCGACCATGCGTTCATCGGCAGTTGCACGAACGGCCGGCTGGAAGACTTGCGGGCGGCCGCGTCAGTCATTGGGGGAGCTCATGTCGCCGATGGGGTGCGCGCCCTTGTGGTGCCGGGCTCGATGCAGGTGAAACGCCAGGCCGAGGCCGAGGGGCTCGACCGTGTCTTCAAGGCCGCGGGCTTCGAATGGCGCGAACCCGGCTGTTCGCTCTGTGTCGCCATGAACAGCGATCGTCTGCCTGCGGGCGCGCGCTGCGCTTCCACCTCCAATCGCAATTTCGAAGGCCGGCAGGGCGCGGGCGCCCGCACGCATCTGATGAGCCCCGCCATGGTCGCAGCCGCCGCCATTGCCGGCCGGATCGTGGATGTTCGCGAGGCGCTCGCATGAACCGGCTGGAACGGGTGGAGGGGCAGGCGATCTCGCTGCCCGATGCGGACGTGGATACGGACGTGATCTATCCGGCGCGCTTTCTCCTCATTACCGAGAAGAAGGGTCTCGGCCGCTATGCCTTTGCCGACCGACGTGATGAACCCGGTTTTCCGATCGGAGTGGGCAACGACCGCCCGATCCTGATCGCGGGCCCCAATTTCGGCTGCGGATCGAGCCGCGAGCAAGCCCCCTGGGCGATCGGAGACCTGGGTATCCGGGTCATCGTCGCCGAAAGCTTCGGGGAGATATTCTATTCGAACTGCTTCCGGAACGGCATGCTGCCGATCCGGCTCGAGCGGGATCGGGTGGAGAGTTTGCGACGGATCGCCGAAGCGAACGGAACGATCCTGGTCGACCTGAAGGCAAAGACAGTGGTTGCGGGCGATCTAGCCTCGATTTCCTTCGAGGTTGCCGACGACCGCCGGCAGGCCCTGCTCAACGGATGGAACGACACGACCCGCATTCTCGCTCTTCACGCGGCTGACATCGCGCGTTTCGAGGCGGCACAGAAACGCGCCGCCCCATGGCTCTGGACATAAGGAAGCAGTTTTCATGACCGACACCCGCCTGCGCGACAAGCTCGCGGCCGGAGACTTCTTCGTGGTGCCCGGCGTTCACGACATGATCGCGGCCGTCATCGCGGACAAAGTCGGTTTCGACATCGTCTATGGCACGGGATACTGGCTGACGGCGTCGGCGTGGGGCCTGCCCGACGCCGGGCTCGTGACCTATACGCAGATGCTGGATCGCATGGCCACGCTGAAGCGCACGAGCAAGGCAGCACTGATCGCGGACGCCGATACGGGTTTCGGCGGGCTGCTGAACGTCCATCACACGGTCAAGGGATACGAAGCGGCGGGCGTCTCCGCGATCCAGATAGAGGATCAGGAGTTTCCCAAGAAGTGTGGCCACACGCCCAATCGCCGGGTGATCCCGGTCGAGGAGATGGCGGAGAAGATCAAGGTCGCTGCGGACACGCGTGAGGACATGCTGATCATCGCCCGCAGTGACGCGCGCCAGTCGGAAGGCATGGACGCCGTGCTGCGCCGGCTGGAGGCCTATGCCGAGGCCGGCGCGGACATCCTTTTCCCGGAAGCGATGGAAAGCGAAGAAGAGATGCGCAAGGTCTGCGCCGCTTTCGACCTGCCGGTGATGGCCAATATGGCCAACGGCGGATCTACCCCGATCCTCAAGGCCGACGTGCTGACGGACATCGGCTATGCCTTTGCGATCTATCCGGCCCTGTCGAGCCTGATCGCAGCCTCCGCCATGGAGACCGCCTTCGTCAAACTGCGGGACGAGGGAGACGGCGAACCCGCCGACATGCCGATGTTCGATTTCCGGACGTTCTGCGAAATGATCGGCTTTCGGGAAGTCTGGGATTTCGAACGGAAGTGGTCGAAATAGTCCGCGCGCCTCGTTTCGCGGTCGGCTCCGACCCACCTTCAATGACGTTTGCAAGAGGATGAATGGGATGCAGATCACCGCCGCCGTACTTGAGCGCTCGGGAGACAATCCTCGCCCCTATTCGGACGAGGCGCCGCTCAAGCTGACCGGGCTGACTCTCGATCCGCCGGGGCCGGGTGAACTGCTGGTCCGCATCGACGCCGCTGGCCTGTGCCATTCGGACTTGTCGGTCATCAACGGCGATCGTCCGCGTCCGATGCCGATGGCGCTGGGGCATGAAGCGACGGGGATAGTCGAGGGTCTCGGCTCGCCCGACGAACGACAGTTCGCGATTGGCGACCGGGTCATCCTCGCCTTCCTTCCCTCATGCGGCGAATGCGCGGCGTGCCACGGCGGCGAGCCCTACATGTGCTCCGAGGGTGCCGCCGCCAACGGAGAAGGGCGCTTGCTGAATGGCGGGCGCCGCCTGCATGATGGCTGCGGCGGGGACGTGCACCATCACCTCGGCGTTTCCGCGTTCGCGACGCATGCCGTCGTCGATCGCCGTTCGGCCGTGAAGGTCGCTCCCGATATTCCGCCACACATCGCGGCACTGTTCGGCTGTGCAGTGCTCACGGGCGCTGGAGCGGTGATCAACTCCGCCCAGTTGCGCGCCGGCGAAAGCATCCTGATCTACGGCCTGGGCGGAGTGGGTCTGTCCGCATTGCTTGCAGCTCGTGCGGCCGGTGCGGCCATCCTGTGCGCCATAGATCCTTCGGCGGAGAAGCGCGCACTTGCCGAAGAACTTGGCGCCATCGCCTTTGGTCCGGAGGAAGCGGCCGAGCGCCTGCCTGCGCTTTTCCCCCAGGGGGGAGCGGATGTGGTGATCGAAACGGTTGGGAAGGCCGCAGTGCTCAAGGCTGCCTACGAAGCCGGGCGGCGCGGTAGCCGCATCGTAACCGTCGGTCTGCCGAACCCTGCCGAGCGGCTGGACATTCCAGCCGTTTCGCTCGTGGCGGAGGGGAAGACCCTGATCGGTTCCTACATGGGATCGGCCGTTCCGGCGCGAGACATACCCCGTTACATCACGATGTGGAAAAACGGACGGCTGCCGGTCGAAAAACTTCTGACCTCGATCAGTCCGCTCACGGAGATCAACGGTCTGCTCGACAAGCTCGCCGACGGCAAAGCGATCCGTCAGGTCATGGTCCCGGATCTGCAGGAGAGCTGATAGCCGGCAGGGCTGCGGTATTCCGCGTCGCCGGCGCTACTTGGGCCGGCGACGCGGCAGTGCTCAGCGCCGGGTCAGTTCGGTAAGCTCGTACCAAGTCTGCATATAGCCTCCGACGCCGCCCTTCAGGAAAATGGCGTCGTCGTCGGCCGTGACCCACACGTCATAGTCGGGATGCGCACCGCTGGTCGTCGCCATGCCGCCATGTTCATCGGAAAAGCGGTAATGATAGGCGTCGAACGTGCCGGCCGCGACCGTCACCGTCTCTTCGCCGACATAGGCCAGTTCCATGTTGACTTCGTCGAGCAGTGGGGGTGTCGCGCCGCGATGGTCCGGGGAGGGCAGGAAGGTGCGCAGGGCGCGCTGGTGTGGTCCTTTGGAACGGTCCATTTTCTTCGTGATATAGGCGTCGCCCGAAATAGGATGCGTGCCAAAACCGTCATACTTGCCAACGATAGGCAGGCGCTGTGAGATTCTTCCGATCGATGGTCCGAAGCTCTCGCATTCGATCTCGTTTTCGAGAATGCGGAACAATCCCGCCCCCATGAATTCGTCACCGATCATCAGCCGGACGAAGCAATCCGTCGGCATGTCGTTAGCGTCCAGGCTGTAGGTGATGTCGCGCAGAACCGTCGGATCGGGTTCCTCGATCTCGCACAGCGCGCGCAGGGTCCGCGAGCCATTGCTATGCTTCGTAAAGGTGAAATACTCGCGGCCGCGCTCCTGGCCTTCACGACCAGGTTTACGGGAAGTGTAAAGAATCTTTCCGCTTATTGTGCTGTGCTTCATTTCTCTCTCCGTGGATGGATGACTATCCCTGGTTCATTGCCGGACGACCCAGGCCGGCGGAACACGATCGATTTGGAAAAGCGACGCGCTTTGCGTGAGCGGATTCCGCCTCTCACACTGTTCCTCAAGGCATAAGTTATGAGTCTATTGTGATATGTTTTAAGCTTAGAATTTTACTCGTAAATCGGCCCTTGGAAAAGGCATATCCACCATATTATGACATATTCTTATGTCAATAACAGGTTGGTCTGAGGCGATAGCCGAAAACGGCCGTGGAAATGGCGGCTATGATCTGGAATTTTGTGGGCCGGGCGAGAAAATCCCAGAGCTACGGCATGTATCCGTAAGGATGGTTCGAGCCCGGCGGGCTCACCACCTCCCTGATACCGCGGCCGGATCAGCCGTGGAGGTTCATCAGCGAATCCATCAAGCCTTCGTCGGCGCTTGAGCAGACGCCGAGAACGAGCGCTTCCTCGCAGCCTTTCGCGACCACGTAGGCATGGCCCATCGACGAATCGAGATAGATGCTTTCCCCGGCCTTGAGCAGGACGGGGTCGTAGAATTCCGAATGCACCTCGATCTGGCCTTCGAGGACGTAGATGAATTCCTCGCCCTGGTGGCGGACGAGGTCGCCGAATTCGCTGGCGCTGTGCGCGCGGATGCGGGTGATGATCGGGATCATGCGCTTCTGGCGCAGATCGGTGCAGAGGTAGTGGTAATCGTAGTTGTCGGTGGTGACGCGCACCGCCTGGTCCAGCGTACCGATGCTGCGCCGGCCGGTCACGCGCGGCGCGCTCTCCTCCGCGCCTTCCGCGAACAGGTCGGACATGCGGATGTTGAGCCGCTGGCTGAGCTGCTGGAGCTTGTCATAGCTCAGCGTCAGGCGGTCATGCTCGACTTTCGAGAGCGTCGACACGGGGATGCCGGACCGGGCGCTCATCTCCTTGAGCGTCCAGCCGTTTCGCGAGCGGATGCCGCGCAACACCGTTCCCAGCGTCGGCGGATCGGCAGCGTCCGCCATCAAATCTTCCAACTCGGGTTTGACAATTTTCCAATCAGGATCATTATGTCCCCATCGGGCCAACAACTGTTGTTCCTTGGTAAGGGCTCGCCGAAGATGCTGCAAGGTGTCACGAGCGGAGCCGTAGGGGAGGGGAAAGAGCGATGCGTTTTGTTCGCAAGCTGATGATCGGTCTGGCCGCGCTGCTGGCGTTGCCCCTGGTAGCGCAGGGGCCGGTGCCGCAGCAACCGGCGGAACAGCCGGAGAGCTCCGTGCCGCCGGCGTCGGCCGCACAGACCGAGCGTGCCGAACTCGATGCGGCCGACGTCGAGGCCTGGCTCGACGGCTTCATGCCGTTCGCGCTTGATCGCGGGCAGATTGCCGGCGCCGTGGTCGTGGTCGTGCGCGGCGATGGGCCGGTACTGCAAAAGGGCTACGGCTTCGCCGACGTCGCCACGCGCAAACCGGTCGATCCGGCGACCACGCTGTTCCGGCCCGGTTCGGTGTCGAAGCTGTTCACCTGGACGGCGGTGATGCAGCAGGTCGAGGCGGGCAAGCTCGATCTCGACGGGGACGTGAACGCCTATCTCGACTTCGAGATTCCGCCGTACGAGGGCGAGCCGATCACGCTGCGCCACATCCTGACCCACACGGCCGGTTTCGAGGAATCGATCCGCCACCTGATCAGCAGCGACCCGGATGCGGTCATGCCGCTCCAGGCCTATGCGCGCGAGGCGCTGCCCGAGCGGGTCTTCGCGCCCGGCACGACGCCCGCCTATTCCAACTACGCCACCGCGCTCGCCGGATATATCGTCGAGCGGGTGAGCGGAGAGCCGTTTGACGACTATGTCGAGCGGCACATCTTCGCGCCGCTGGAAATGCGTTACGCGACCTTCCGTCAGCCGCTTCCGGCAGCGCTGCAGCCGTTCATGTCGAGCGGCTATCCGACGGTGGCCCAGAAGGCGAAGCCGTTCGAGATCGTCATTCCCGCACCGGCAGGCAGCCTGTCCGCATCGGGCGCGGCGATGGGCAAGTTCATGATGGCGCACCTCAACGAGGGAGGGGCCCTGCTGCAGCCGGAGACTGCCCGGACGATGCACGATTATCGTGCGCCGGGCGTGGGGCCGCTCAACACGATGGCGCTCGGCTTCTACGAGCAATGGGTCAACGGCCGCCGGGCGATCGGCCATGGCGGCGATACGGAGTGGTTCCACTCGTACCTCTGGCTGTTCCCGGAGGACGACATCGGGCTGTTCGTCTCGGTCAACAGCGCGGGCAAGGAAGGGGCGGCGCAGGCGCTGCGCAGCGCACTGTTCCACGAATTCGCCGACCGCTATCTGCCCGGCGCGGACCCGACCGCACGGGTCGACCCGGAGACTGCGCGTGAGCATGCCGCGATGTTGGCGGGCCACTACGTGTCGAGCCGCGGTTCGTTCACGAACTTCATGAGTGTGCTCGGCCTGCTCAGCCAGATGCAGATCGTGGTGGGCGAGGATGGCAAGATCGCCATGCCGGCGCTCGATGGCCTCAGCGCCGCTGCGCGCGACTGGGTGGAGGTCGAGCCGTTCGTCTGGATAGACACTGCCACCGGTGAGCGGCTGGCTGCCGAAGTGAAGGACGGCCGCGTCGTTCGCGTAAGCACCGATGCGGTCTCGCCGTTCATGGTGCTCGAACCGGCCGCGGCAGGCACGAACGGCGCATGGCTGGTGCCCGCACTGCTTCTGGCCCTGACGCTGGTGCTTCTCGCCGCGCTCGCCTGGCCGGTGCGTGCGCTGGTTCGCCGGCACTTCCAGGCGACGTTTGCGCTGGAGGACCATGCCCGCAAGGCGTGGCGCCTGTCGCGGATCTTCGCCTGGCTGGTGCTGCTCGCGGTCTTCGGCTGGGTCATGCTGGTGGTGACCTTCATGGGCGACATCGGCAGCCTCGGCGGCCCGCTCGACTGGCTCATCATCCTGCTGCGCGTGCTGACGCCGGTGGCGACGATCGGTCTGCTCGCTGCTTCGGCATGGCACCTGTGGCTCTGCTTCCGCGACGGGCGGCGGTGGACGATGAAGGTCGGCGGCGCCCTGCTGGTTCTGGCGGCGCTGGTGCTGGTCTGGGTGACCTTCGCCTTCAATCTCTACGGCTTCTCGATGGTCTATTGATGGCCACGCGAGACAGGCGGAAACTGGCGCTCGACCTTCGGGTCGAGCGCTTTCCCTATCACCAGCCGTTCCGCATCTCCGGCCATGTGTTCAGCGAGACTGCACTGCTCGTCGCGGAGATCGTGGACGGCGAGCATCGCGGGCGGGGCGAGGGTGCGGGAGTCTATTACCTCGGCGACGACGCCGACCACATGCTCGCCGAGGCCGAACGGGTGCGGAGCGCGATCGAGGCGGGGGCAACGCGCGACGACCTGCAGGAGCTGCTACCGCCCGGCGGCGCGCGCAACGCGCTCGACTGCGCCTACTGGGATCTGGAGGCGAAGCGCACCGGCAGGCCGGTGTGGGACTTGGCAGGCCTCCCGGAACCGCGCCCGCTGCGCTCGACGCTGACGCTCGGCGCCGACACGCCCGAGGCGATGGCAGCTGCCTCGCGCGCGATCGACCCGCTGGCGCCGGTCAAGGTCAAGCTGACCGGCGACGTTGACGAGGACGCGGCCCGTGTCGCGGCGATCCGCGCAGCGCGGCCGCAGGCATGGATCGGCGTCGATGCCAACCAGGGCTATCGGCGGGAGACGCTTCCGGCCCTGCTCGAGGTGCTCGTCGAGCATCGAATGGCGGTGCTCGAACAGCCGCTGCCCCGCGGGCAGGAGAGCGATCTGGACGGACTGAAGCGCCCGCTGCCTTTCGCCGCGGACGAGAGTGCACTGTCGCTCGCCGATACGCCCTCGCTGGTCGGGCGATTCGATGTGGTGAACATCAAGCTCGACAAGTGCGGGGGGCTGACGGAGGGGCTCGCGATCGCGCGCCAGGCACGGCAGCTCGGGCTCGAGGTCATGGTCGGCAACATGATGGGCACGAGCCTGTCGATGGCGCCTTCCTACCTCGTGGGCCAGCTCTGCGACATCGTCGATCTCGACGGGCCGACCTTCCTCGCGCGCGATCGCACGCCGGGCGTGCGCTACCGCGATGGCATGATCCACTGCTCGCCGGAGGTCTGGGGGCATTAGTTGGCGGATATGTCCTGAATGGGTTGACAATTTTCCAATCAGGACAAATACTCGGCAAAACAGATAATCTTGAGGGAGGAAGGAATGGCGCGTTCATTCCCCGCGACGCGGCGCGCGGTCATGGCGGGCGCGATCGGCGCAGCCGTGGCGGCGCCGATGATCGCCACGGGTGCATTCGCCTTCTCCGGCGCGCCGGGGCGCACCTACTCGCGCCGTGCGGTCGACCTCGTGGCCGAAACGCTCGTCATCGACATGCTCGCGCCGCTCAAGATCACGATGAACCCCGCCTATGTCGCGCACCGGCTGACCGATGCCGAAGCGGCGGAGTTCTGGGCCAGCGGCATCACCGGCTTTCACAACGCGGTCGGCCTGGGCGGACCGGACGCGCAGGAGCAGGCGCTCGAATACCTTGCCGGGTGGCATGGGTTCGTGGGGCGCAACAGCCACGTCTTCACCCTCGCCGGCCGCGTGGAGGATCTCGACCGGGCCAAGGCCGAGGGCAAGTGCGCGGTCATCATGGGCATCCAGAATGCCGAGCAGTTCGAGACGGTGGAAGACGTCGCCCGCTTTCGCAGCCTCGGCCTGCGGTGCGCTCAGCTCACCTACAACAGCCAGAACCTGATCGGTTCGGGCAGCACGGAGCGGGGCGACGGGGGCGTCAGCGATTTCGGTGCGGCGATCATCGCTGCCATGGAAGAGGCGAAGATGCTGGTCGACGTATCGCACTGCGGCGACCGGACCACGCTCGATGCGATCGCCATCGCCCAGGGGCCGATCGCGATCACGCACAGCAATGCGCGCGCGCTGGTCGATCACCCGCGGGTCAAGACCGACGAGGCCATCAGGGCGCTCGCCGCCAAGGGCGGTGTGATGGGTATTACCGGCGTGCGGATGTTCATTCGCGCGGCCGATCCGACGAGCGTGAGCCACATGGTCGATCATATCGATCACGTCGCGAAGCTGGTCGGTATCGAACACGTAGGCATCGGCTCCGATGCCGATCTCCATGGTTACGACGACATGGTGCCGGACGAATACGCGGCCCTGAAGGCGAGCTACAAGGGAAGCTACGGCTTCCGCGACAAGATCGACATCGACGGCTTCGATCATCCCCGCAAGATCTTCGATCTGACCGAGGAACTGATCCGCCGCGGCTATTCCAACGACAACATCCGGGCGGTGCTCGGCGGGAATTTCCGCCGGCTGCTCGCGCAGTGTGGGGGTGAGACGATGAAACAGAATCTCTGGATTGCAGGAAGCGTGCTCGCCTTCGCGGCCGCCATGCCGGCGCAGGCGCAGGAGGATACGGCGGTCGAGACCGAAAACGAGATCGTCGTCACCGCGCAGAAGCGGGTGCAGAACGTGCAGGACGTGCCGATCTCGATCAGTGTCGTCGGCGGGGAGGAACTGAAGGAGCAGGGCGCCGTCTCCCTGGTCGATTATGCTGGGTACGTGCCGGGCATGCAGGTCTCCAACTTCGGCACGCCGGGACAGACCACGATCACCTTGCGCGGCGTCGCGCCGATCTCGGCCGCGCAGACGGTCGGCATCTATCTCGACGACGCGCCGGTCGGATCGAGCGCGATCTACAATCGCGCCGGGGCGTTCACCATCGATCTGATGCCCTACGATCTCGAACGGGTTGAAGTGCTCAAGGGACCGCAGGGCACGCTCTATGGCGCGAGTTCGATCGGCGGCCTGGTAAAATACGTGACCGTACAGCCCGACACCCGCGAGTTCCGGGTACGGGGCGGTGTCGAAGGATTCAGCATCAAGGGGGGCGATGGACTCGGCTGGGCAGCACAGACGCTGGTCAACGTGCCTATCGTGGAGGGCAAGCTGGCGATCAGCGGCAGCTTTGCCTGGCGCAGCACGCCCGGCTGGGTCGACAGCATCAACAATCCCGCGCTCGAGGATCAGAACGATTACGAACAGCGCGGCGGCCGCGTTGCCCTGCTGTGGCAGGCCACACCGGAACTCAGCGTCAAGCTGGCCGGTATCTGGCAGTCCCTCGATTCCGACGGCAACGCGCTCTACGCCGCCGATCTCGACGGCAACCGGCTGGGCGACGGGCGCTCGTTCAACAATTTCGTCCCCGAATCCTACGACATCGATCTCGAGTATTATTCGGCGACGATCGACTACGACTTCGGTCCGGCCATACTGACCTCCGCAACCACCTACAGCGAGACGCAGAGCCGGCAGTTGCAGGACGCGAGCTACGCCTTCGGCGTTCTCTTCCCGCTGCTCACGGGCGGCGCGATTGCTCCGGGGATCACGCCTTTCGCGCTCGACCTGGGTCTCGAGAAGTGGACCCAGGAAGTGCGCCTCGCATCGCCGACCGGCGACCGGTTCGAATGGATGATCGGCGGCTTCTTCACCGACGAGACGACCAGCAACGTCCAACTCGTCCGCTCGTTCGACATGGACGGCAATCCGATCGCACCGCTCGATCCGCTGGCGACCGTCGGCCTGCCTGCGACCTACAAGGAATACGCGGTCTTCGGCAACGGCACCTACAAGTTCAGCGACATGTTCGACATCACCGCCGGCCTGCGCTGGGCGCGCAACGAACAGACCTTCCGTCAGATCAGCGAGGGGGCGATCGTGCCGAGCGCGAACGACCCGGGTAAGTCGGCCGAAAGCGTGTGGACCTTCTCGGTCAGCCCGCAAATCCACCTGAACGAGAACGCGATGCTCTACGGACGGGTGGCGACGGGCTACCGCCCTGGCGGCCCCAACGTGATCGTCCCCAACGTGCCGCCGAGCGTCGATGCAGACCGCATGACCAACTACGAGATCGGCTTCAAAGGCGATCTCGCCGACCGCATGATCTCTCTCGACATCGCAGCCTTCTGGATGGACTGGACCGACATCCAGGTGACGCGCGCGTTCGGCGGGGTTTCCGGCGGCGCCAACGGGGGCAAGGCGACGAGCAAGGGCTTCGAAGGGAGCATCGCCCTGCGCCCGTCGCCCGGCCTGACGATCAGTGCGACCGGCAGTTACACCGACGCGACCTTGAGCGAGGACGTGCCCGAGATCAGCGGCATGGACGGCGACCGCCTGCCCGCGGTTCCCAAGTTCAGCGGCGCGGTGCGCGCCGACTACGAGTTCGCGCTCGGCGCATCAAACACCGGAAGCTTCGGCGTCGGCGTCCGCCATGCCGGCAGCCGCCTTTCGCTCGTGGAGAGCGATCCGCTCGCGGCCCGGGCGAAGCCGTACACCTCGGTGGATCTCAACGCCTCGGTGACGTTCGACGACCATTGGACATTGCGCGCCTACGCCCGCAACCTGCTCGACAACAAAGGGGAGATGGGGCGGACGACATTGGCCGACGGGCTCAACCAGCCCAGTTTCCTGGCCATCTCGCCGCTGCAACCCCGCACGATCGGCCTCGCGGTCGACATGGCCTTTTGAGCGGGGAGGGGTGGACGAGATGAACGCTCCGATCGGCCGGCGGGCCGACGCCATGGTGCTGCCGCAGCCCTATCTGCTGTTCCTCGGCGACACGACCGAGCCGAGCTTCGCCAAGACGGCGTTCGGGCTGGCCGACTGGGCGGCCGACCGCTGCGTCGGCGAGTTCGGCGTGGACGGCTGCGCGGTTTCGACCGGTCTGCCGCGCATGACGCCGGCCGAGGCGCGCAGTGCGGGTGCGCGCTCGCTGGTGATCGGGGTGGCCAACCAGGGCGGGATCATCGGGGAGCGATGGGTAGCGGCGCTGGTCGAGGCGATGGAAGCGGGACTCGACATCGTCAGCGGCCTCCACGTCCGGCTCGACAGCATTCCGGCACTGGCCGAGGCCGCACGGCGCACCGGGCGGCGGCTGATCGACGTGCGCAGCCCGCCGCCGGGCATTCCGGTCGGCAACGGGCGCAAGCGCAGCGGGAAGCGGCTGCTGACCGTCGGCACCGATTGCGCGCTGGGCAAGAAGTACACCGCGCTCGCGCTGCACCGCGCCTTCGTCGAGCGCGGGATCGACGCGGACTTCCGCGCCACGGGCCAGACGGGCATCATGATAGCGGGCGGCGGTATCCCGATGGATGCCGTCGTGTCCGATTTCGAAGCAGGCGCGGCGGAGATCCTGAGCCCCGACGCGCCCGCTGATCACTGGGACGTGATCGAGGGGCAGGGCTCGATCTTCAACCCGGCCTACGCCGCGGTGTCGCTCGGCCTGCTGCACGGCAGCCAGCCCGACGTCTTCGTCGTCTGCCACGATCCCGCGCGCAAGGTGATCCTCGGGCTCGAAGACTTCGTCTTGCCCTCGGTCGAGGAGGTGGTCGATCTCACGATCCGCCTCGGTAGCCGCACCAATCCGGTGATCCGCTGCGGCGGCGTCAGCCTCAACACCTCAAGTCTGAGCGCCGGGGAGGCTGAGGCGTTGATGGCGGCGGAGCGCGAGCGGCTCAACATCCCGGTCGCCGACCCGATCCGCGGGGGCGCCGCGTTCGCCGCACTGGTCGACAGCTGCCTCGCATGAGCACGGGCGAAGCCGTCGGCGGGGGGAACTGGTTCCAGCGCTTCCTGTTGCCGGGCTTCGCGCTCAAGGCGGTGATCATCGGCGGAGGCTACGCCACGGGGCGCGAACTGGCGGAGTATTTCGTGCCGGCCGGACCATGGGGCGGGCTGGCGGGAATGCTGCTGGCGACGCTGATCTGGAGCGTCGTCGCGGCGCTGACTTTCGCGCTCGCCCGGGCGATGAACGCCTACGACTACCGCGCTTTCTTCAAGGGGCTGCTCGGACCCGGCTGGGTGCTGTTCGAGGCTGCCTATCTGATCTTCGTCGTCCTGATCGTCGCGGTGTTCGGCGCCGCAGCGGGCGCGATCGGGGCGGCGACCTTCGGCTGGCCGGAGCTGGCAGGTTCGATCCTGCTGGCGGCGGCGATCCTGGTGACGACCGCCTTCGGGACTGCCGGGGTCGAGCGCCTGTTCAAATACGCCTCGATGCTGATCTACACGGTCTACGCGCTGTTCATCGTCTTCGCGCTGACGAGCTTCGGCGATCTGATCGGACAAGGCTTCGCCGCCGCGCCGTCACCGGCCGGGGACTGGATGGCGGGCGGGTTCACCTATGCGAGCTACAACATCGTCGGCGCGGTGGTGATCCTGCCGGTGCTGCGCCACCTGACCAGCCGGCGCGATGCGCTGATCGCGGGCGTCGTCGCCGGGCCCCTGACCATGCTGCCGGCGATCCTCTTCTTCACCGCGATGATGGCCTACTACCCGGCGATCGGAGCGGAGATCCTGCCGTCCGACTTCCTCCTGCGGCAGATGGACGTGCCCGGCTTTCACGTCCTCTTCCAGGTGATGATCTTCACCGCGCTGCTCGAAAGCGGTGTCGGCGCGATCCATGCGGTCAACGAACGGATCGCCGGCGCACTGGAATCGCGCGGACGCCCGGCACCGGGGCCGGCCCTGCGCGCATTGATCGGCGCGGCTATCCTCGCCGGATGCATGTTCATCGCCGTTCGCGTGGGTCTCGTGGACCTGATCGCCAGCGGCTACCGCTTCCTTGCCTGGCTGTTCCTCGCCGTCTTCGTCGTGCCGCTGCTAGGCATCGGCACTTATCGCCTCCTGCGCGGAGGCCGCGAACCCCGACCGGAGGTATCGTCATGAGCCACGTCCGCCTGTTTGCCCTCTCGTTCCTGCTGATATGCTCGGCACCCGCGCTGGCCGATCCGCCGGCGGATATCGGCGAAAGCGTCGAGGCGCTGCGGCAGGAGATCGGCGCCGTCGGCGTGGCGATCGCGATCGTCGAGGACGGAGAGACGACGCTCGCGCGCGGCTGGGGCGTGCGCAAGCTGGGCGAGCCTGCACCGGTCGACGCCGAAACGCTGTTCCAGACCGGCTCGACCGGCAAGGCCATGACGGCCGCGGCGCTCGCGATCCTCGTAGACGAGGGCAAGATCGCGTGGGACGATCCGGTGATCGAGCACATGCCTTGGTTCCGCATGTACGACCCCTGGGTCACGCGCGAGATCACGATCCGCGACCTGCTCGTCCATCGCAGCGGTCTGGGGCTCGGGCAGGGCGACCTGCTGTTCGTGCCGCGCAGCAGTCTCACTCGCCGCGAGACGGTCGAGCGCGTGGCCTTCCTCAAGCCGAAGACGAGCTTCCGCTCCGCCTATGCCTACGACAACATCCTCTACACCGTGGCCGGACAGTTGATCGAGGAAGTCACCGGACAGACCTGGGAAGTCTTCATGCGCGACCGCGTATTGCGCGCAGGCGGGATGGAGAACGCGACCAGCGACAGCGCGGACCGGTTCCGCACGCCCAACCGCTCGTGGCCGCATGCCCGTCTCTCGGGCGTGCTGCGAGGTCTCGGGCCGCAGCAGGTGCTCGACGAGCGCGACGAACTCGGCCGCAGCGCCGCACCCGCAGGCGGGCTTGCGCTGAGCGCGGAGGACATGGCGGCCTGGCTCAAGATCCAGCTCGCACACGGCGCGCTGCCCGGCGGCGGGCGGCTGTTCAGCGAGGAGCAGGCGCGGGAGATGTGGACGCCGGTGACGCCGATGCCCATCACCGAACTGCCCGACAGTCTGAAGCCCGCACAGCCCACGCAGCAGGCCTATGCGCTCGGCTGGCAGGTGCAGGACTATCGCGGACACCGTATCGTCCAGCATAGCGGCGGTGTGTTCGGCTCGATCACCCGCGTGGTGATGATCCCGGATCTGGACGTCGGTTTCGCGATCATGATGAACAGCGAGGACAGCGGAATGATCCTCGGCCTGACCTACGACCTGCTCGACCACTATCTCGATCAGCCCGATTTCGACTGGACGACCAAGTGGCAGGACTGGTTCGAAGCCCGGCTGCAGGGGGGCAAGGAATACCTCGAACAGGCGCAAGCCTCGCCGGTCGATGTCGGCCCCTCGCTCGATCTCGCGCGCTACGCGGGGCGGTACCGCGATGCGTGGTACGGCGACGTCGTGATCGGTGCCACGCCCGAGGGCCTGAGAATCGACTTCACCCCCACGCCCGACATGGCGGGGCGGCTGAAGCATTGGCAATACGACAGCTTCGTCACCGAATTCGACGATCCGGCGATCGAGCCCGCCTACGTTACCTTCGCGCTCGATGCGGACGGCAAGGTGACCGGCGTGACCATGAAGCCGGTGAGCGTTATCGCCGACTTCAGCTGGGACTATCAGGATCTCGATCTGAAGCCCGTGGAGGACAAGAAATGAAGAAGCCCGCCCTGCTGCTCGCCGCCACGGCGCTCGCATCCTGCTCGGCCGTGGGCGAGGAGAAACCCGCCGGGCCTGCATCGCTTCACGCGGACATGCTCGTGCTCGACACTCACCTCGACACGCCGCTTCATTTCGAGCGCGAAGGGTGGAGTTTCGCCGACCGGCACGCGCTGGCGAACGACCTCGTCCAGCTCGACATTCCGCGGATGAAGGACGGCGCGCTCGATGGCGGGTTCTTCGTCATCTATACCGAGCAGGGGCCGCTGACACCGCAGGGTTACGCCGATGCGCTGGCGTTCGCGCGCGAGCGGTCCGACCTGATCGATGGCGTGGTTGCGGAGAACGGCAGTGCGATCGCTCCGGCGCTGACCGCCGACGATGCGCGGCGGCTCAACGGCGAAGGCAAGCTGATCGCGTTCAAGTCGATCGAGAACAGCTACCCGCTGGGCGAAGATCTCTCGCTGCTGCAGGAATTCTACGACAAGGGCGTGCGCATGGCCGGCCCGGTCCATTCGGCGACCAACCAGTTCGCGGACTCGGCGACCGGGGAAGCGCGCTGGAGCGGCCTGAGTCCCCTCGGCAGGAAATGGGTGGCGGAGATGAACCGGCTCGGCATCGTCATCGATGCCAGCCATTCTTCGGACGCCGCGTTCGACCAGCTTCTGGAGCTGTCGAAGTATCCGATCATCCTGTCGCATTCGAGCCTGCGCTCGGCCTACGATCACCCGCGCAATCTCGACGAGGAGCGTCTGCGCAAGCTCGCGGCGAAAGGCGGCGCGATGTGCATCTCGACCATCTTCATGTCGGAGATGAACATGTCTCCGGCGCGGGCCGAGCTGTTCGGGCAGTACGAGCAGATCGGCGGGATGGCACCGGAGGAGCAGGCCGAACTCACCCGCAAGTGGCGCGAACTCGACAAGACCGAACCGATGTGGGCCGCCGATTTCGAAGACTACATGGCGATGGTCCTGCGCGCGATCGAAGTCGGCGGGGTAGACCATATCTGCTTCGGCGCCGACTGGGACGGCGGCGGCGGCCTTGCGGGGATCGAGGATATTTCGGCGCTGCCCAAGGTGACCGAACGGCTCGAGGCTGCAGGTTATTCCGATGCCGACATCGAGAAGATGTGGAGCGGCAACGTGCTGCGCATCCTAGCCGCGCAGGGCGGGGAACCTCGACCTTAGGCGAACGCCTCCTCCACTGCCTCCAGCCTCACCGCGACCGCCGCCACGGTTGCGCCCAGCTTCGCCGCAATGACGGCCGCTTGCCGGGCGTCCAGCCCTGAGATCGTCGCTTCGATCCGTACGGCCTCGCCGTCGAAGCGCGCCGACAGGGTATCGGGGATTATCGCGCGCTGCGCGAATGCACCGGTGACGCGCGGCAGCGACTGCGGATCGGCAATCGCGTCGATGCGGAACCGGTGCATGGCGAGATGCGCCTCAGGCCGCCGCCTGCTGCGCCCGGCCGATAACTTCTTCCGCCATCTCGTCGGCAACGGTGGCGGGCGAGCGGCTCTCGTGCGCGGCGCGCTCGAGGATCTCGGCAACGCGCGGGGCAATGGCGGCGACACGCTGCGCCACATCCGTTTCGGTCTCGCCAAGGTACTCGGCGGAGACGCTGATGATCCCGCCCGCGTTCGCGACATAGTCGGGCACGTAGGCGATCCCGCGGTCGAGCAGCATGGCGCCGACCTCGGGGCTGGCGAGTTGGTTGTTCGCGGCGCCGCAGACCAGGCGCGCCTGGAGCTTGCCGACGCTCTCGCGGGTCAGCGCTCCGCCGAGCGCGCAGGGCGCGAACACGTCGGCCTCGACTTCGGCGATCTCGCCCACTCCGACGACCTTTGCGCCGAGGGCGACGCGCAGCTCCTCCCGCCGGGCGGGGCTCGGGTCCGCGATCACCAGGCGCGCACCCTCTTCGGCGAGATGGCGGCAGAGATCCGCTCCGACGTTGCCGGTTCCCTGCACGGCGACTGTCAGGCCGCGCAACTCGCTGCCGAGCGCAAAGGCGGCCGCGGCCTGCATCGATTCGAACACGCCCCGCGCCGTCCAGGGCGAGGGGTCGCCGCCCGCGCGCCCTTCGGCCGGCGGCAGGCCCGCGACGTGGCGCGTCGCCTTTGCGACGTCCTGCATGTCGGCGACCGAAGTGCCGACATCCTCCGCCGTGACGTAGCGCCCGCCGAGTTCCTCGACCGCGCGGCCGAAGGCGTGGAACAGGCGCGCCCGGTCGAATTCTCCCCCCGGCCTGCGCAGGACCGCCTTGGCCCCGCCGAGCGGCAGGCCGGCGAGCGCGTTCTTGTAGCTCATCCCTTCCGCCAGCCGCATCGCATCGGCCCGCGCCCCGTCCATGTCCGGGTAGCTCCAGAAGCGGCATCCGCCGGCACCCGGCCCCAGCGCGGTCGAGTGGATGACGATCACGCCTTCGAGACCGCTCTCGGGGTCGCGCAGCGGCACGCACTGCAGCGGCGGGGTCAGGCGGGCGGGGCGGGCAACCATGCAAGTCTCTCCTTCACGAGCTCGCGCAGATCATCGCACCGGTCCGCCGGAGAAACTTGCTCGCTTTGGCGGCGGTGCAGCTTCTTTGGGGGATGTTCCTGCCCGAGATGTGGGATTATGAGAAACAGATGACCCAGCTCGACCGATACGAGAAAAAGATTCTCCGCGAATTGCAGCGTGACGCGAATCAGACGACGGCGCAGATCGCCGAACGGGTGGGCCTCTCCGCCTCCCCCTGCTGGCGGCGCATCGACCGCCTCGAGCGCGAGGGCTACATCCGTAAGCGCGTGGCGATCGTCGACCGGCGCAAGGTCGGCCTCAACGCCCATGTCTTCGCGCAGGTGAAGCTCAACGCCCACGGACGCGCCAATCTCGACGAGTTCAGCGAGACGATCCGCGGCTTCCCCGAAGTGCTCGACGCCTATGTCCTGATGGGGACGATGGATTTCATGCTGCGGATCGTGGCGAAGGACATCGACGCCTACGAACGTTTCTTCTTCGATCAGCTCAGCAAGCTGCCCGGCGTTCAGGAGATCAATTCCACCGTCGCCCTGTCGGAGATCAAGGCGACGACCGAGCTGCCGCTGGAGTGACGCCCGGGCGGCGCATGGCCGCGGGCCGTGATCTGCGCTAGGCACCCCGCATGGACCTCGACGACCTTCTCCGCCGCTATTTCGCGACCGACGACATCGATGCCGTGCCCGGGCCTGCGCTGGCTGCGGGGATCGAGCGGTGCCAGGTGGATCTCGGTCTCGAGACCGATCCCGGCAAGCGCTTCGCGCTGTGGACGCTGCTCTACATGCTCGGCGCCGCGCCCGATCTGGACGAGGTCTTCGAGAGTCACGAAGAGCGCGAGGCGGCCCGCAACTTCATGGACCTGCTCGACGCCGCCGGAAAATCTTAGGCTCGATCGAGCCGCCGCGCGATCTTCACCGCGATCGCGATCAGGAACGGCACGAGGACGAGCGACAGCACGATCTTCGCCAGCGCCTGGCCCACGATGAGCGATCCGATCTCGCGCTCTCCGCCGAAGGCGAGAGTGATGAAGATGACCGAATCGATCGCCTGGCTCAGCGCCGAGGCGACCGCGCCGCGCACCATCAGGCCCACGCTGCCGTTCGCCTCGCCCTCTCCGCGCAGCTTCGAGAAGATCCACACGTTGAGCAGCAGCGAAACGAGATAGGCGACCGGGCCGGCCGCCATGATCCGCGGCGTCGTCGCATGGATGAGCTGGAACGCCTCCAGTCCTTCCGGCCACATGGCTGGATCGGCCGGCAGGCGCAGCACCACCAGGATCAGCACGATCGACATGGCGAGCGGCAGGAAGCCCCAGACCACCAGCCGGTTGGCCGCCGGCGCCCCGTGTACCTGCGCGGTCGCGCTCGACAGCACGACCAGCACCAGGAACGCGAAGATGCCCGATTCCACCCCCAGCGAGGTCGGCCACAGCATGACCTGCTTGACCGCGAGGAACCCGGCCAGAACCGTCATCCCGCCATAGACCAGCGCGAAGACGAAAAGCGAACGGGGGATGGGATTCGCGGCGGATGCGTCGTTCATGGCCACCGCCTATTGTCTCGCCGGCAAAAAGGGAAGCGTGGCTAAGCGGCGCTGCCCGTTTGACTGTGGATGCCGGGCAGGCAAGAGAGCGGCTTAGATATCTCGCCGAACAGGGCCGTCCATGCATCCAGTCGTCACCAGCCTGCTCGGGATCGTCGCGATCCTGGCGCTCGCCTTCCTTCTGTCGACGGGCAAGCGGCGCATCCGCCTGCGGGTGGTAGCCGCGGCCTTTGCCCTGCAGGCCCTGCTTGCGTTCCTCGTCCTGCGCACCCCGTGGGGCCGGGCGGCGATCAAGGGCATGAGCGACGGGGTCGCGGCGCTCCTGTCCTATGCCGATGCGGGCACCGCGTTCCTCTTCGGGGCGGACAATCCGCTGGAGAACACCTTCGCGCTGGGCGCGCTGCCGGTGATCGTGTTCTTCGCCTCGATCGTCTCGATCCTCTACTATCTGGGTATCATGCAGCGCGTGGTGCGCTGGGTCGGGGGAGCGATCGGCTGGGTGACGGGCATCAGCCGCGTGGAATCGCTCGGCGCGGCGGCGAACATCTTCGTCGGCCAGTCGGAGAGCCCGCTGGTGGTCCGCCCCTATCTCGCCGCGCTGTCGCCGAGCCGGCTGTTCACGCTGATGACCGTCGGCATGGCGGGCGTCGCGGGCACGATCCTCGCAGCCTACGCCGGATTGCTCGGCAACGAATACCTGCCGTTCCTGCTTGCCGCGGCCTTCATGTCGGCGCCCGGGGGCATCCTGATGGCGAAGATCATCATGCCCGATGACGAGGAACCCTCGCCCGAGGCGGAAGGGGAGATCGTGCTGCCCCGCGGGCGGATCAGCGCGGAGGGGCCCGCCGCGATCACCGAAGGGGACAAGGCCCACGAAGTCGAAGTCGCGGAAACGTTCGAGGAAGGGCACAGGCCCGCCAATATCATCGAGGCAGCCGCACAAGGGGCGCAGACGGGCGTCAAACTGGCCGTGGCGGTCGGCGCCATGGTGCTGGCCTTCGTCGCGCTGGTGGCCCTTGCCAACGGCATTCTCGGCGCCGTCGGCGGACTGTTTGGACAACCCGAGCTGTCGTTCCAGATGGTGCTCGGCTGGCTGTTCGCGCCGGTCATGTTCCTGATCGGGGTGCCGTGGGAAGAGGCAGGCATCGCCGGCGGGCTGTTCGGCACCAAGATCGTGCTCAACGAATTCGTCGCCTTCATCGAGCTTGGACAGCTCGAGATGCTGACCGACCGTAGCCGCGCGATCGTCACCTTCGCGCTGTGCGGCTTCGCCAATTTTTCCTCGATTGCGATCCAGATGGCGGTTACGGGCGGACTCGCGCCGAATCAGCGCCCGGTCATCGCGAAGCTGGGCCTGCGCGCGCTGGCCGCGGGCAGCCTCGCCAATCTGATGAGCGCTGCGCTGGCAGGCCTGTTCCTACCTTATTGAGTCGCAGCACATGTCCGAGATCGCTTCCGTTTCCATCGCCCGCCCGCTGTCCGAAGTTTCGGAAGAGATCGGGCGCAGCTTCGAGGAATACGGCTTCGCGGTGATCCGCGACCACGGCATCCCGGCCGACCTGATCGCGAAGGCGGAAGACCTCTCCAAGGCGTTCTTCGCCCTGCCGGACGAGGTCAAGCGCGCCTATCACATCCCCGGCGGCGGCGGCGCGCGCGGCTATACCCCGTTCGGAACCGAGAAGGCCAAGGACGCTTCGGTCCATGACCTGAAGGAATTCTGGCACGTCGGCCGCTCGTTGCCCGAGGGTCATCCGCTCGCCGAATACATGGCGCCGAACCTCTGGCCGACCGAGATCGCCGGGTTCCGCGAGACCTTCGAGGCGCTCTACACCGCGTTCGAGACAGCCGGCGCACGCGTGCTGGAGGCGATCGCGCTCCACCTGGGTCTGCCGCAGGACTGGTTCGCGAGAACGGTGGAGGACGGCAACTCCGTCATGCGCCTGCTGCACTACCCGCCGCTGACCGGCGCCGATGCCGAGGGCGCGATCCGTGCCGCCGCGCATGGCGACATCAACACGATCACCCTGCTGCTCGGCGCCGAGGAAGCGGGGCTCGAGCTGCTCACCGCGAGCGGCGAATGGAAGGCGATCGAGGTTCCGGAAGGCGCGCTGGTGGTGAACATCGGCGACATGCTCGACCGGCTGACCAACGGCACGCTCCGCTCGACCACTCACCGGGTGGTCAACCCACGCGGCGAGGCGGCCTATCGCTCCCGCTACTCGATGCCGTTCTTCCTCCACTTCCGGCCCGACTTCACGATCGAGACGCTGGAAAGCTGCATCGACCCCGACTCGGACGAGGCGGCCCCCGCCCCGATATCGAGCCACGATTTCCTGATGCAGCGGCTGCGCGAGATCAATCTCGTCTGAAATCGGCGCCCGGTTTTCCACCGGATCGCAAAATCTCCCATGATGTTGCATTGCAGCAACAGCGCGAAACCCCAGTGAATCCGCGCTTTTTCGCGGATTGCCGCGGCGGCGGCGGCGTAAGGTGCTGGACTGTCACTATTTGGTAACAAAAGCGACTTCCTAGCGTCGCGGTTCGTGCCTATCGGCCCGACATCCGTTTCCACCCCCGCAACCGAGCCTCACCGAAGGGATCGTTTTCATGAAGCTCAAGTATCTCCTGGCTGCCAGCGTCGTCAGCCTTTCCGCCGCGGCCGTGATGCCCTCCACGGCACATGCCCAGTCCACCGGCTCCGTCGACTTCGAGAATGACGACGTCATCATCGTGACCGGCACGCGCGACTCCGACGTCGGCGGTGTCGATGTGCCCAACACGCCGAAGGCGAAGCAGGTGCTGACCGAGGAAGTGATCCGGCGTCAGCGCCCCGGCCAGACCGTGAACGACATCATCAACCTCGTTCCGGGCGTCAGCTTCCAGAACAACGATCCCTGGGGTTCGGGCGGCGGTGGTTTCACCATCCGCGGCTTCGGCGCCGATCGCGTGTCGCAGACCCTCGACGGCCTGCCGCTCAATGACTCGGGCAACTACGCGCTCTACACCAACCAGCAGATCGACCCCGAGATTCTCGAGCAGGTCAATGTCAACCTCGGCGTGACCGACGTCGACAGCCCGACCGCGTCCGCGACCGGCGGCACGGTGAACCTGCGCACGCGGGTTCCCGGCGAAACGTTCGGCGTCGTCGCGACGGCGAGCTACGGCAACATTCTCGCCGAAGGCGCCGGCGACCGCCCCTACGTTCGTGCGTTCGGCATGGTCGACACCGGCGACATCACCGGCTTCGGCACGCGCGCCTTCGTTTCGGCGTCGTGGACCCGCTACGACAATCCGTTCAACAACTACGGCGAAGTCCGCAAGCAGCAGTACAACGGCCGCCTCTATCAGGAGATCGGCTCGAACGGCGACTTCATCTCCGTGGCCGGTCACTACAACGAGAACCGCAACAACTTCTTCGGCTCGTTCGACGTGCTCGATCTCAAGGAGATGGTGCAGAACGGCGAAGGCCGCGACCGGTTTTACGAAATCAACTATCCCTGCACGATTCCGGCTGGCCAGTTGGGCGGCGGTTTCGGCGAGGGCACAGCTGGCGTCGCCGAGCAATATGATGACCGGAACGGCTGCGGCGCGGAATTCGACCGGCGCTACAACCCGTCGAACACCGGCAACATCCGCGGTTCGTCGCGTTTCACCCTGTCGGACGGTTTGACCCTCACGGTCGATCCGAGCTTCCAGTACGTCAAGGCAAATGGCGGCGGCGTGGAAGATCTTCGCGAAGGTTTCCAGACGATCGGCGGCGTGCAGTACACCGGCTTCATCGGTGGCGGTTACTACTACGGCATGGACCTCAACGGTGACGGCGATCTGGAGGATCGCGTGGCCGGTATCGACCCCAGCCAGACGCGCACCGATCGCTACGGTGTCATCGCGAACCTGATCTACGACATCAACGACGATCACCGCGTCCGCCTGGCATACACGCTCGACCACGCGCGTCACCGGCAGACGGGCCAGACGGGCTTCCTGCGCGCGAGTGGCGAGCCGTTCGACGTGTTCCCGATGAACGATCCGGTCCTGACCTCGGACGGCTATGCGCTGAACAAGCGCGACCGCCTGTCCTACGCCATCCTCAATCAGGTATCGGGCGAATATAGCGGCACGTTCGGTCCGCTCGGCGTCGTGGCCGGGCTGCGGCTCCCGTTCTTCAAGCGCGAGCTGAACCAGAACTGCTTCACGACCTCGGCGTCGGGCTTCGTCGACTGCCTCGGCAATCAGGACACGGCTGCTTACGAAGCGGCCAATCCGGAAAATGCGCCGCCGCAGACGCGTACCTACAAGTACGACAAGCTGCTCCCGAACATCGGGCTGACCTACGACTTCGGGAACGTCTCGCTGTTCGCGAACTATGCCAAGGGCCTTTCGGTGCCCGGCACCGATCCGCTCTACGACTCGCTCTTCCTGGCCGACGTTCGTGAATCGCAGCCGGTTCCGGAAACGACCGACAGCTTCGACGTCGGCCTGCGGTACGGCTTGGGCAACAACCTGACGGCGCAGATCGCCGGCTGGTACACGCGCTACAACAACCGGCTTGCGTCGGCCTACGATCCGATCCTGGACGAGACCCTTTACCGGAACCTCGGCCGGGTGGACAAATACGGCATCGACGGCTCGGTGGCCTGGAGCCCGACTCCGAACACGCTGCTCTACGTGTTCGGCTCGTTCAACAACTCCGAGATCAAGGACGACGTTCTGGGCGGCCAGTGCGGCCTCGACGATGAGGGTATGCCCGATCCGGCGCAGTTCGGTTGCACCGTCGCCACGGTCGGTCAAGACTACTATCTTCCCACCGCGGGGAGCCGCGAGAGCGGCTCGGCCAAGTACACGGTCGGTGCGCGTGGTCAGATCAACTTCGGCCCGGTCGAATTCGGTGCGCAGGTCAAGTACACGGGCAAGCGCTTCGTCAACGACCTGAACGACACCACGGTGCCGTCCTACACGCTGGTCGACCTCGACGTGCGCTACACTCTCGGCGAGTTCGCGCCGGGCAAGGAAGCGGCGCTCCAGTTCAACGTCACCAACCTGTTCGACGAGCTCTACGTCGGTTACTACGGCGGCTCGCTCGACAGCGTGCCCTTCGCGCAGATCGGCGCGCCGCGCGCAGCGAGCATCTCGCTCGTCGTCGGCTACTGACGAACCGATCCAGCACCGTTGAAAAGGCGGCGGCGTTCCGAAAGGAGCGCCGCCGCTTTTTTATGCCCGGGCGCGGCGCATGGTCGGTTATGCTTTTGCAAGGGGAACGCAGGGCGCGAGGGAGGTGTTCTAATCCGCGGGATGATCGGGACCGGCTCCTCCTTCACTTCGCGCCGCAGGCCTCGCTTCGGCACGCTGGCGCTGATCGCGCTGCTGCACGTGCTGGCGATCTACGGGCTCGCGAAGGCGTTCGCGCCCGATCTTACCGGCGCGGTCGAGCGGCAGGTGGTCGAGGCGGTTACGGTCACGATCACGGCCCCGCCCGAGGAACCCGAACCTGCGGCCGAGCCCGACGCCGGCGCTTCGGGCGAGGAGGGGCGCGAGGCGGTGCCGCGGGAGGTCGCGGCGCCCGACCCGCCGATCCCGGTGCCTCGGCCGGTGCCGGCTCCGCGCGCTTCGTCGACCGGCAGCGCCGATAGTTCGGGCGCGAGCGAGAGCGGGTCGGGGACCGGTGCCGGCGGCGAGGGGACCGGCAGCGGACAGGGCGGCAGCGGCCAGGGCGACGGGGCGGTGACCAAGCCCGAGCACATTGCGGGTTCGATCGACGACGCGGGCGACTACCCGGTGCCCGAGGGCGGTCGCGCGGCGCGCCGCGGAACCGAGGTGATCGTGCGAGTGGTCGTCGGGGTCGACGGGCGCGCATCGAACTGCACGGTCTACCGCCCGAGCCCCGACCCCGAAGCGGACCGGATCACCTGCCGTCTGGTGGTCGAGCGGCTGCGTTTCCGCCCCGCGACCGATGCGCAGGGCAACCCCGTTCCGGCCCCGTTCTACTGGCGGCAACGGTGGTTCTGATCGGGACACACGGGCACCGGGCGGGTGCTGAGCCTTGCCCTGCCGCGCAAGCTGGTGAATGACGGGCACGCATGACCGACGGCATCCATCCGGTGATCCTGTGCGGCGGGAGCGGAACGCGGCTCTGGCCGCGAAGCCGCGCCGACCGCCCCAAGCCCTTCCTGCGCCTGCTGGGCGAGCAATCGCTGTTCGAAGCCACGCTGGCCCGGTGCCACGACAGGGCGCGGTTCGCGCCGCCGATGGTCGTGACGGGGGCGCGGCATCTCGATCTTGTCGAGGCGCAGGGACAGCCGGGCATGCGGATCGTGGTGGAGCCGGAGGGGCGGAACACCGCGCCTGCCATCGCGCTCGCGGCGGCGCTGCTGCCGGAGGATGCGATCATGCTGGTCTGCCCGAGCGACCACTATATCGCCGACACTCACGCCTTCCTCGCGGCGGTGGACGCCGCCGTGGCGCTCGCCGGGCGCGGCCGTCTCGTCGCCTTCGGCATCGCGCCCGACCGGCCGGAGACCGGTTACGGCTATATCCAGCGCGGCGCGGTTATCGACGGCGGCTACGACGTGGCGCGTTTCGTCGAGAAGCCGAACGAGGCGCTGGCGCGCGACTTCCTCGCCTCGGGCGAATTCAGCTGGAACGGCGGCATCTTCGCGTTTCGGGCGGGGACGTTCCTGGAGGAGCTGGCGCACCACCGCCCGGCGATGGCCGAAGCCGCGCGGGAAGCCGTGGCCCGCGGATCGGAACACGGCGCACGGTTCCATCCCTCGGCCTCGGTGTTCGCCGGGATCGAGGCGGAATCGATCGATTACGCGGTGATGGAGAACACCGGCCGCGCGGCGCTCGTGCCGGTCGACATGGGCTGGTCGGACATCGGCAACTGGGTCGCGCTGCGCGAGGCGCGGGAAGTGGGCGAAGCCGGTAATGTCGTGCGCGGAGCGGCCGAGCTGGTCGACTGTCGCAACGTCATGGTCGACAGCGACGGCCCGCGCGTCTCGTGCATCGGGCTCGAGGACGTGATCGTGGTGGTCGACGGCGACGAGGTGCTGGTGATGAGCGCGTCGGGCGCACAGAAGGTCGGCAAGCTCGGCGGCGCGAGCGGCTGAGCCCGTCTTAGAACCAATCGACATCCCGCCACGAGGGCTTGCGAAATGGCGGCTCAGCTCAACGCGGCGGCACGTCCCCCTTCTGTCATTCCCGCGCACGCGGGAATCCACGGAGGAACGGCCGCGCCCTGGATCCCCGCTTTCGCGGGGATGACAAAGCGTTGGGCCATCGAATGGGCAAGAGCCCTGCGGATCGATCCCCGCGCACATCCGGTGCCGACCGGCGACGACACGCCAAACCTCTGAATATCGGCCGGCTCTAGTCCTTCGTCAGCAGCTTGTGCCCCTGCTGGCGCACGGCGTTGGCGATCATCGGTTCGACGAAGCCGAGGGCGGGCGGCAGGTCGATCTCGAACACGAGCTGGCCGTCCTCGATATCGACGCGGCCGTCGAGGTTCTGGCCCATGGCGCTGACCCGCATGGTCATGCTGTCCTCGCTGGGCCAGGCGGTCGTCACTTCGGCCATGCCGCCGGGAATGTGATCCGCCATCTCGTGGCTGCGGTTGCGCAGCCGCTCGCGCACCGTCTCGCGCGGAAGATCGTGGGGAATCGCAACGCGCATCAGCCTTCGTCCTTCGTGGCGCCTTCGCCGTAGCGGTAGTCGAGATAGCGGTGGCGCACGGCGAGATCGTCGAGCGCGCCGTCGGCGAGCTGCCGCGTGACGCTGTCGATCTCCCGGCTGATACGGCCCAAGCCGTCGGCAAGCTGCTCGTCGGGCGTCGCCCCCGCACGCTTCTCGCCGCGGAGGTGCGCCGGCACCTTGCGGTAGGAATCGATCATTTCCGGCAGATGCTCGCCGACGAGCTGACGCACGTCGCGCACCGCGGGGTGCGACTGGTCGACCGTCTCCAGCTGGAGGCCCAGCGCGTCGAGCTGCACGCCGAGGTCGTCGACGATCTTCGCCGCCGGCGGGGGCAGGGCGGGACGCTGGTGCTCGAGCCACAGCTCGGTGCGGCCGACCATCTCCCGGGTATCGCCCTTGTTGAGCTCGGCCCGCTTGGGCACCTTCATCTTCGGGAAAGCCGAGAACACGAAGACCGCCGCGACGATCGCCAGCAGGGTGACCATCACGCCGGCAAAGCCGATCCCGTCGATCACCAGCCCGGCGACCATCGCCGCGATCACGATCCCGCCGACGGCGAGCGCGATCCGCTTCACCTTGCCGATCAGGTGCCGGGACTTGAGATCGGCCGATCCGCGCCCGATCGAGGCGCGCCGGTGGTAGCCGCCCGCGCGGTTCTCGGCCAGCGAGCGCCGCGCGCCGGCCATGATCACGTCGCTCTCGTGGGTACTGTCGGGCATCAGCTATCGAGCGTCAGCAGCGACGGTTCGCTGGAGCCGATCTTGGCCTGCGCCTGCGCCTGGCCTTCGGCGCGGGCGATATAGCCTTTCGACTTCTCGACCTCCTGGCTCAGCGCGGTCACCGTCTGCTTCATCGAATCGAGCGCGCGCAGCTTGAAGGTGTCGACCTCGTCCATCGTGTCGTAGATGTTCTGGAACGCGCGCTGCAGCGTTTCGAGCGGGATCGTGCTCGATGCGGCCTGCTCGTGGATCTTGCCGGTCTGCTCGCGCAGCATGGTGCTGGTCGAATCGATGATCCCTGCGGTCGTGTCGTTGAGCGCGGTGATCTGCTGCAGCACCAGCCGCTGGTTGGTCATCGCCTCGCTCACCGTCACCGCCGTGCGCAGCGCGCCGACGGTGGTCGTGCTGGCGCGGTCGACGCCCTTCACCAGCTCGACGTTGTTCTTCTTGACCAGATCGAGCGCGAGGTAGCCCTGCACCGAAACCGCCATCTGCGTCAGCAGGTCCTGCGTGCGCTGGCGGACGTAGAACAGTGCGGTTTCGCGGATCGCCTTGGCCTTGGCCGGGTCGGTCGCGTCGAGCTCGGCGGCCTTCTCCTCCAGCCGCTCGTCGAGCGTCTTGGAGATGTGGATCATCTGTTCCAGATTGCCCATCGCCTCCCACAGCTTGGCGCGCTCGACGTCGATCGCGGCGTTGTCCATCAGCAGCTCGTCCTTGCCGTTGCCGAGCTTGGAGAGAATCTGCTGGATGTGGGTCTGCGCGCTCTGGTAGCTGCGGAAATAGTCGTTCAGCTTGTTGCCGAAGGGGATGATGCCGAGCAGCTTCTTCGGCCCGGTCAGCTTGCCGCGGCGCGAAGGGTCCAGCTCCTCCACCGTGCGGCGCAGTTCGGCCAGGTTGGCGCCCACGCCCTCGTCCTTGTCCATCGCGCGCACCGGGCGGTCGAGGAAACGATTGGAATGCTGCGAGGCCGCCATGATCTCCTTGCGGCCCATGTTGGTGATCTGGTCGACCTTCTGGCCGAAGGCGGGCGAATTCGCGTCCTCGGCGACGAGGTCGCTGATGAACGCCTCGACCTTCTCGTCCAGCTTGGACTTCTTCTCCTCGCTCACCGGCACCAGTCCGGCGGCCTTCTCGGGCGCGATGTCCGGCACCGGATCGGGCGGGGTCAGCTCGAAATCGGTTGCGGTCGCCGTGGCGGTCTTGGTTTCGGTAGCCATGCCTGCTTCTTCGCTCCTCGCCGGGCACGGCCCGGCTCCTGCATACTGTGTTAAGTGCATAACACACGAAATTCAACGGTGGCGCTGACCGTCGTCGACGGAATGTCGGCTTTTTTCGGCGCAAGGCAAGCGAGAAAGGCCTGTCCGAGTCCCCGCGCAGGCGGGGGTCTCAGGCAGCGGGCGATACGCCGGCGCACCTCGTCCGAGCCTCAGCGCGGGCAGGGCCTTATACTTAGGCGGGCGGAGTGCCAGCGGCCTGAGGTCCCCGCCTGCGCGGGGACTCGGGAGAGGTCAGGCGGCTTCCATCAGCGGCAGCGGCTGGATCTCGCCGGCGAGGTAGAGCCGCTTGGCCTTGGCCCGGCTGAGCTTGCCCGAGCTGGTGCGGGGCAGGGTGCGCGGGGGGACCAGTTCGACGACGCAGTTCATCCCGGTGATCGAGCGGACCTTGTCGCGGATCTGCTCGTGCAGGCGCACGCGCTCCTCGGGGTCGGACACGCGGCAATGGACCAGCACCGCCGGCGCTTCCTCGCCGTTCTCGGTCTCGACCGAGAAGGCGGCGATGTCGCCGTGGTTGAAGCCCGGAAGCTGCTCCACCGCCCACTCGATGTCCTGCGGCCAGTGGTTCTTGCCGTTGATGATGATCATGTCCTTCGCCCGGCCGACGATGAACAGGTAGCCGTTCGCCATGTAGCCCATGTCGCCGGTGTCGAGCCAGACCTCCCCGTTTTCCTTGGCCACGAGGCAGTCGCTGGTCGCTTCCTCGTTGCGGAAGTAGGAGTGCATGACGCTCTTGCCGCGGCACCAGACCTTGCCGATCTTGTGATCGCCCTTGGCCTTGTCGTCCTCGCCGCGGATCTCGACTTCCATGCCGGGCAGCGGCTTGCCGCAGTTGACGATCGCGCGGTAGCGGGCGGGGCGCGAGAAATCGGCGCGCGTGCCCGACAGCCGCTCCTCCTCCACCAGCTCGACGCGGATCCCTTCGCCCGGCGGCATCACGGTGACCGCGAGCGTCGCTTCGGCGAGGCCGTAGCTCGGAGTGAAGGCGCTCGCGCGGAAGCCCGCGTCGGCGAAGGCGTTGACGAAGCTCTGCATCACGTCGGGCCGGATCATGTCCGCTCCGTTGCCCGCCGTGCGCCAGCGGGAGAGGTCGAAGCGGTCGGCCACGCTGCTCTGGCTCGATATGCGGCGGGCGCAGATGTCGTAGCCGAAAGTCGGCGAGTAGGAGAGCGTGTTGCCCTCGTTACGGCTGATCAGGTCGAGCCAAGCGAGCGGGCGGCGCGCGAAATGCTCGGTCTTGAGGTAGTCGCAGCTCACCTGGTTGGCGATCGGCGAGAGGAAGCAGCCGACCAGCCCCATGTCGTGATACCACGGCAGCCAGCTCACCACGCGGTCGTTCTCGCCCAGGTCGACCATGGTCGCGTGGCCGTAGAGATTGTGCAGCAGCGCCTCGTGCGTCACGGCCACGCCGGTCGGGAAACGGGTCGAGCCGGAGGAATACTGGAGGTAGCAGATGTCGTCGGGCCGCGCCTCGGGCAGTTCGCATTCGGGCGCTTCGCGCTCGGCGAAGCGCGCCCAGTCGATCCCTTCGCAGCCCTGCCGGTCTGCGGCGGCCTGCGCCATTTCGGCGATCTCGGGCGGATAGATGAAGATCTTCGGGTCCGAGCTCTCGAGCTGCACGGCGAGTTGGTCGATATAGCTGTCCTTGCCGCCGAAGCTGGTCGGCAGGGGCAGGGGCACGGGCCAGGCGCCGGCATAGACGCAGGCGCAGAACAGGGCGGCGAATTCGGGTCCGGTCTCGGCCACCAGCGCCACGCGGTCTTCCTTGCCGATGCCGGCCGCGACCAGACGCCGCGCCATCGCGAGCGCATCCTCGCGCATTTCGCCGTAGGGATAGGCCCGTTCCAGCGTGCCGCGCATGTCGTGGAAATTGAGGCCCTTCTCGCTACGGGCGGCGTAGTCGATCGCCTCGTTGAAGGTGGCGAAATCCGACCTGCGGCGCGGTAAGGCGCAGTCGTTCGGGGTCGGAATCAGGTTGGAATCGGTCATGTCTGGAGGCGGTACCCGTCATTAGTGCGCAACAATGCGCCATTATCCCCTATCCGGCGCCCTTATCCCTTCCTCGCCGTCGTTTCAAACTTTCCCATTTCCGAACGACTGTGGCACGAATAAGGCCGCATGGATCGCGAAGGAACGCACGAGAGGCGCAGGAAGCGCCCGCCGAGGCCGCTCGACGCCCAGCGGCTGGAGGAGCTCGCGCTCGCCTATGTCGCGCGTTTCGCCACCACGGCGGCGAAGCTGGAGGGCTATCTGGCGCGCAAGCTGCGTGAGCGCGGATGGGACGGAGAGCGCCCGGCCGACCCCGCGGCGATCGCGGCGCGATTCGCCGAACTGGGCTACATCGACGACGAAGCCTATGCCCGGGCGCGGGCCGGGGGCTTGCTGCGGAGCGGATACGGCGCGCGCCGGATCGACCAGGCGCTGCGCGGGGCCGGCGTCGAGGAGGATCTGCGCATCTCGGCCCGGCCGGGCGAGCGGGCGCGGCGCGAAGCCGCCCTGACGCTGGCCCGCCGGCGGCGCTTCGGACCGTTCGCGGGGGAGGTGCCCGAACGCGACCGGCGCGAGAAGCAGATCGCCGCAATGATCCGCGCCGGGCATGGATTTGACGACGCCCGCGCGGTAGTGGACGCGAAGGACGTCGCGGAAGCCAAGCAATGGGTGGCCGAAGCCCCCGCCGAAGAAGAGGATCGATAGATGCGCCCACTGCTTTCCCTTCTCGCCGCCGCACTCGCGGTGGCCTGCTCGCCCCAGGCCGGCGCGGGGGCGGCCGCCCCTGCCGAGACCACCACCAGCCGCCATCCGGTCTCGGGGCTGGAGACGATCCCGCTCGCGGTGGTCAGCGACGGCAAGCGCCACGCCTTCACGGTGGAAGTTGCACGCACCCCGCAGGAGCAGGCACGCGGGCTCATGTTCCGCACCGAGCTCGGGCCGAACGAGGGCATGGTCTTTCCCCGCAATCCGCCCGACGTGGCGAGCTTCTGGATGAAGAATACCCCGCTGCCGCTCGACATCATCTTCATCGGCGAGGACGGGCGGATCATGAACATCGCTGCCAACACCGTTCCCTATTCGCTCGATTCCGTTTCGGCCGTCGGGCTGACGAGCGCCGTGCTCGAAATTCCCGGGGGCCGGGCGGCCGAACTGGGGATCGAGCCGGGCGACGCGGTCGAATGGTAATCGCGGCCGTTCTCAATTGCGCGCTTGGCCGCGCGGAGCGAATCGGCTAACCGCCCGCTCCATGAACTTCCTGGCCAAGATCTTCACCTGGTGGAACGGCGCGACGATCGGCACGCTGCTCAATAGCTGGCGCCACGGTGTCGAAGTCGGCACCGACGCGCAGGGCAACCGCTACTTCCGGTCGCGCAAGAAGTCGCCCGACGGGCGGGAGCGCCGCTGGGTGATCTACGACGGTTCGAACGACGCCAGCCGGGTGCCCCCCGAATGGCATGGCTGGCTCCACGGCCAGTTCGACGACGTGCCCGAGAGCCGCCTGCCCCCGCCGCGGATCTGGGAAGCCGACTACACGCCGAACGCGACGGGGACGGAGGCAGCCTACCTGCCGCAGGGGGCGCTGCAGCGCGGCGGGCGCCGTGCGGCGGCAACGGGTGACTACGAAGCGTGGTCGCCGGACAACTGAGCGTGGGCCGGCTCGCCCTCGCGCTGCCACTGGCCGCGGCGCTCGCCGCCTGCACGCAGGAAGCGCCGGCGCCGGAGCCGGTCGAGACCGAGATTCCCGAAAGCCTGCGCACCGGCACGCCGCCCGCGCCGGTCGGCGACAGCGGCGCGGGAACGCAGATGGAAGAGCGGGTCGCCACGCTCGGCCTGCTCAACAAGCGCAACAACCTGTCGCAGGACCTGGAGATGCAGCCCGGCGAATCGCGCCGCGTGGGTGACGTGATCGTCCGCCTCGCCGCCTGCGAGCGCACCGCCCCCTGGGAGATGCCGCACGAGACCGGGGCGTTCGTCCAGGTCTTCGTCCGCCAGGCGGGCGACGAAGGGGTGTGGGACAAGACCTTCTCGGGCTGGCTGTTCAAGAACTCGCCCAGCCTGAACGTGGTCGAGCACCCGATCTACGACGTCTGGGTGAAGGACTGCGCGATGACGTTCCCGGGCGAAGAGGGCGGCTCGGCCTCGGCCAGCAGCGAATCGTAGGCTTCGGCCAGCGTCATGCGCGGCTCGCCGCGCGCATCCTCCAGCAAGGCGCAGTAGCGCCGCTGTGAAATCTCCACCGCACCTAGCGAGGCGAGGTGCGGGGTCATGAACTGGCAGTCGAGCAGCGCGAAGCCGGCCCGCCGCATCAGCGCCACCAGCCAGGCGAGCGCCACCTTGGACGCATTGTCGGCGCGGCTGAACATGCTCTCGCCGCAGAATGCCCGGTCGACCGCGAGCCCGTAGAGCCCGCCGACGAGCTCGCCGCCCCGCCAGCATTCGAGCGAATGGGCGTGCCCGTCGCGGTGAAGTGCGCAGAAACTCTCCTCGATCCGGCGGTTGATCCAGGTCCCCTCGTGATCCGGCCGGGGCGCGGCGCAGGCGCGCAGGACCTCCTCGAAGGCGCGGTCGCAGGTGACGGTGAACCCGCCGTGCCGCAGGACCTTGCGCAGCGAGCGCGAGCAGTGGAATCGGTCGAGCGGGAGGATCGCGCGCTTGCGCGGCTCGACCCAGAACACTTCCGGGTCGTCGCGGCCGTCCGCCATCGGGAAGATCCCGTTGCGATAGGCGAGCAGCAGGAGATCGCCGGGGATCGGGCCTTGCGCGGGCGCGTGCATGACCGCCGCCTCTATCGCGCATGGGGCGAAGTTCCTAGCGCCATGCGCGCGCCGCCTTGCCATCCCCCGTGCTTCGCTTTAGAGGGCGCTTCCGCCTGCAGGGGTGTAGCTCAGTTGGTAGAGCATCGGTCTCCAAAACCGAGGGCCACGGGTTCGAATCCTGTCACCCCTGCCAGGCGATTCCGGCCGCGATGGCATTCGCGCCACAGCTCCTGAAAATTCGCTCTCCACGGGAACCCCCTCGACAAACAGCGCGAGGCGCTCGGGCTTGCGTCCCGCAGTGGAGCAGCCGCCGCAAGGCCGGGAACCGCTGCGCCGAACCGGTCATTGTATGCGTCGGACGGAGGGCACGAGTGATCATGGAGACGATGCCATGTCGGGTTTGACCTTCCGCAGCAGTCGCCCCGACCGGTGGGTTCAGCCCCGCCCCCATCGCGACGCTTCGCTGCGATATCTGATGCACGGACCGATCCGGCCGATGGAAGAGCCGGGGTTCTGGGCCCGCCTGTTCGGCGTCCGCTAGAATCCCGTCACCCGGTGGGACGACAGAACGGAAAAGGGGCCGGATGCACGGGCATCCGGCCCCTTTCTCTGGTCGGCCGTCAGTATTCTTCGGGCTCTTCCGGCGTTTCGCTGCGGTAGTCGCGCCCGGCCTTGCGCTCGCCCCGCGCCAGCTTGAACACGACGCCCGACAGCAGCGCCAGCGCAAGCAGGTTGGGCAGGGCCATCGTCGCATTCGAGATGTCGCCCAGCCGCCAGACGAGCTGGGACGGCTGCATCGCGCCGATGAAGATGGCGATGCACCAGATCACCCGCCAGATGATGTGGAGCACCTTCTCGCCGCCCCGAGTGGAGCCGGGCACCCGGTCGTAGATGAACGTGATTGCGCGCTCGCCGTAATAGGACCAGGTCAGCAGGGTGGTGAAGACGAACAGGATCAGCGCCACACTGGCGACCAGCGTGCCGAGCGGGATCGATCCGATCTCGAACGGGAACGCCGCGGCGAATGCGCCCGATGTCGTCACGAAGCCCGACATGGCCGTGGTCCCGAGGTCGGACTGCCACACGTGATCGACGGGCTGGCCGTTGTAGGTGAAGTCGCCCTGCACCGTCAGGATGACGAGCGCGGTCATGGTGCAGATCACGATCGTGTCGATGAAGGTGCCGAGCATCGCCATCCGGCCCTGCTGCTCGGGATCGTCTGTCTGCGCCACGGCGTGCGCCATCGGCGTCGAACCTTGCCCGGCCTCGTTGGAGAACAGCCCGCGTGCCACGCCCGCGCGGATCGCCAGGATGATCGCCGCGCCGGCGAAGCCGCCGCTGGCGCTCTGCGCGTTGAACGCCCCGGCGAAAATGCGGCCGAAAGTCTCCGGTAGGTCCCCGAAATTGATGGCGAGGGCGATCAGCGCCATGACGATGTAGGCCGCTGCCATGAACGGCACGATTTTCTCGGCCACGTTGCCGATCGACTTGATGCCGCCGATGATCACCACGAACACCGCGATCGCGACGATCAGCCCGCCCAGCCACCGCTCGAACCCGAACAGCTCGGTGAGGCCGCTCGCCACTTCGTTGGCCTGGATCGAATTGCCGGTGACCAGCGCCGAGAACAGCGTGCCGATGCAGAACACGATCGCCAGCCAGGTCCATTTCGGGCCGAGGCCCAGCATGATGTAGCTCATCGGACCGCCGCGAGCGACGCCATCGGACGTGGTCTCGCGATAGCGGATGGCGAGGCTGCCTTCGGCAAAGGCGAGCGCCATGCCGAACAGCGCGGTGATCCACATCCAGAACACGGCGCCGGGCCCGCCGAGCGCGATCGCCGTGGCGACGCCGGCCAGATTGCCGGTGCCGACCTGACCCGAGAGCGCGGTGGAAAGCGCGGCGAAAGGGCTGATCTCGCCTGATCCGGAGCCTTTGCGGCCCGCGAAGAGCCCGCGCACTGCCGCGCCGAACTTGACGATGGGATAGAAGCGCAGGCCGATCATGATCCACAGCCCCACGCCGAGCAGGATCACGGCCAGGGGCGGAATGGGGATCAACTGCTCACCGTTCCACGTCCCGCCCCAGATGAAGTCGGATATGTTGGTGACCGGTGCGATCAGTCGTTCGCCCAGCGTGGCTGGTGCCTGGCTTGCTGCCATTCGCGTCTATCCCCTTAAGTGCCCCTGAAATATGATGGGCAGGCTAACGGCGCGAAGCGGCGAGGACCACCCCCAAGTTTCCACTGCAACCGGTTTGTCGCTCCACGCCGCACCGCCTTGCTTTTGCCTGCCATGCCGCCTAAATGCAGCCCGCCTTCCGACATCGGAGCCTTGAAAAGCCCCTCCCGGACTTGAACCGGGGCGGCGATGGCCCCATTCCGGAAGGCGCGACAGGAATTTCAGGCAAGAGCGAGAGAGCACATGGCCAAGACCAGCCCCGGGGAGTTCATCCGCCAGGTCCGCGCCGAAGGCAGCAAGGTGGTATGGCCGTCGCGCGAAGAGACGGTCCGCACGTCGATCTTCGTCGGGATCATGATGCTGATTCTCTCGCTGTTCTTTCTCGGCATCGATTCGGCCTTCGGCGCAGTGGTGCGCTGGCTGCTGACGATCGCCTGATCGAAAAACACAAAGGCACGACAGGGATCACAATGGCTCGCTGGTACATCATCCACGCCTATTCGGGTTTCGAGAACAAGGTCCGCGACGCGATCATTGCGGAGGCCGAACGGCTGGGCCTGTCGGAAGCCGTCGAGGAAGTGCAGGTCCCGACCGAGACCGTGACCGAGGTCAAGCGCGGCAAGAAGGTGCAGGTCGAGCGCAAGTTCATGCCCGGCTACGTGCTCGCCAAGCTGCGGCTGACCGACGACGTCTACCACCTGGTCAAGAACACGCCCAAGGTCACCGGCTTCCTCGGCTCGGGCAACAAGCCGCAGCCGATCTCCGAGAAGGAGGCCGCGCGCTATTTCGGCGGCGTCGAGGAAGCGAAGTCCGCACCGAAGAAGGACATCAGCGTCGATTACGAGATCGGCGATCAGGTCAAGGTGCTCGACGGCCCGTTCGCGAGCTTCAACGGCGTGGTGGAAGAGCTCGATTTCGACAAGGCCAAGGTCAAGGTCAGCGTCTCGATCTTCGGCCGCGCGACCCCGGTCGAGCTCGACTTCGAGCAGGTCGAACTGGTCAAGTAAGGGCCGGGGCGGCGTCTCGCCGTCCCATTCACTCACACACCGACACCCACACCGTCATCCCAGCGGAAGCTGGGATCGCTGGCCGCCAAGCCGGACCTTGCTGCACCCGATCCCAGCTTCCGCTGGGATGACGGAGGGACCGGGTCAGGCGGGCTGTGGGCCGGGCTCGAGATTGCCCCTTTCCTACATGCGCGTTTCCCGCTTACGTTCCGTATATGTTCTATCGAACGAACGATTCGCGGGCCACCATGGTGCCAGTCTCCCGTCCTCTGCGGGCGGTGAAGAAGAAGGTGACGGTGCAAGGTGACAGTGTGGCTTTCGCGATGGGAAAAGCCACACCCGGTCCGCGCAAGCATCCCGCAAGTCCCTGGTGTGAAAGCGAAAAGGTGCCAAGGTTACACTTGCTAAAACCCGCGGGAGCGTCAGGCCTCGGCGTCACCTTGCGCCGCCGCGGCGGGCACTATCGCTTGCATTTTGCCCGGTTGGCGCTATCTGCGCGCCTTCCCACGCGACAGCACCGGGAAACCATTGCGGGAGGTCTGCCCCGGTAGACCGCTTGACCGCTTACCATGAGCTTCGGCCTCGGCCGGGGCAACAGTGAGAAAGGAGTGGCCTCATGGCCAAGAAAATCACCGGCTACATCAAGCTGCAGGTGCCGGCTGGCGTTGCCAACCCCAGCCCGCCGATCGGCCCCGCGCTGGGTCAGCGCGGCGTCAACATCATGGAATTCTGCAAGGCGTTCAACGCCGCGACGCAGGATCTCGAGAAGTCGATGCCGATCCCGACCATCATCACGGTCTATGCGGATCGCTCGTTCACCTTCGTCACCAAGACCCCGCCGGCGAGCTTCCTGATCAAGCGTGCGGCCAAGCTCAAGTCGGGCTCGAAGGAGCCGGGCAAGGTTTCGGCCGGAACGATCAAGCGCTCGCAGCTTGCCGAGATCGCCGAGACCAAGATGAAGGATCTCAACGCGAACGATATCGAGCAGGCGACCAAGATCATCGAAGGCTCCGCGCGTTCGATGGGCCTCGAAGTGGTGGAGGGCTGATCCGATGGCAAAGCTGACGAAGAAGCAGAAGACGCTCGCCGAGCTCGACGCCGAGAAGCTCTACAACGTCGAAGAGGCGCTGAGCACCCTGCGCCAGTACGCGAGCAAGAAGTTCGACGAGACGGTCGAGGTCGCGATGAACCTCGGCGTCGATCCGCGCCACGCCGACCAGATGGTCCGCGGCATGGTCTCGCTGCCCTCGGGCACGGGCAAGGACGTCAAGGTCGCGGTCTTCGCGCGCGGCGACAACGCCGACAAGGCGCTGGCCGCCGGTGCCGACAAGGTCGGTGCCGAGGACCTGATGGAAGACATGCAGAACGGCAACCTCGACTACGACCGCGTGATCGCGACGCCCGACATGATGGGTGTGGTCGGCCGCCTCGGTAAGGTGCTCGGCCCCAAGGGCCTGATGCCGAACCCGAAGCTGGGCACCGTGACGCCGAACGTGGAGCAGGCCGTGAAGGACGCCAAGGCGGGCCAGGTCGAATTCCGCGTCGAGAAGCAGGGCATCATCCATTCCGGCATCGGCAAGCTCTCGTTCAAGGACGAGGACCTGCTGAAGAACTTCAAGGCGCTGACCGACGCCGTGGTGAAGGCCAAGCCGGCCGGCGCCAAGGGCAAGTACGTGCGCAAGGTCACCCTGACCAGCTCAATGGGCCCGGGCCTCAAGCTCGACCTCGCCGAGGTCGAAGGCGCCTGATCCAGCCTGAGTTGACGCGATCGAAGGGCCGGGAAGAGCGATCTTCCCGGCCCTTTCTCTTTGTCCGCCGGAAAGATCGGTGCCGCCGCGCGTTTTCCTTGGATGAGCTGATCCAAGGAGCAGACCGATGGGTTCCATCTGGGGCGTCGCCGTCATTCTCGGCCCGATCATTCTCCTCGTCGTGGCGATCTACGTCTGGATGAGGGACAAGCAGACCGACGAGAGCTCGGTGCGCGAGTCGGAGCGGGGCGCCCGCGAGCTGCGCGAGGATCTCGAGGAACGGCAGGATCGGACGATCGACCTCTAGCCCACCGCCTCAGCGCGCGCCGTAGAGACTGTTTGAAACGAGCTGCTCCGCCATCCGCATGCCCGCGCGCATGCGGCTTGCAGGCAGGACCGGCCGCGGGCCTTCCTTCGCCGAAGGGCGGGGCGGGGCGTCGGCGTAGGTCGCGCTTGCCACGCCGGGCATTTCCGCGATCCCCTTGCACAGCTTCTCGAAACGCCGCTGCAGGATGGTGTTGACCCGCATCCGCGCACGGCACAGCAGCTCGAAGCTGTGCGAGACGAGCGTGAAGCTCGACAGGTGGTGATCGCGCGCGTGGCGGATCGCCGCCAGCATCTCGTCCGAGGAGATCGCCGTGACCTGCGCGTGGCGCAGCCCGCGGCCGAAGGTGCGGATGCAGCCGGTCGGCACTTCGATCACCCCGCAGTGGCGGATCGGCCGACGATGCCGGCGGGTCAGCGAGATGCGGCACGCGCTATCGGCGATGCCCGGGGTGTGGCTCGTATCGTAGGCGAGCCCGATCTCGGCGAGGGCGTGCAGGGTGTCGTCGTTCGCACCGTAGTTGCCCGCGCGAAACGCGACCGGCCGCGGCGCGCCCGCCGCCACCAGCGTATCGCGCGCCCATTCGAGGATCGCGCACTGCTCGTCGAATGGGAAGTCGGCGATGTTCCGGCCGGTCCGCCCGCCGAACGGATTGGCACTGCCGGCCAGTTCGAGCCATTCGGTATGGCAGTGGAGCTGGACGTCGTGACCCGCCTCGACGATCGGGCGGACGACGTCGACGATCGCCTCCCGCCCCCACAGCAGCGCGGGCATGGGATCGACGAAGAACACGCCCTTGAGGCCGCAGCGCTCCATCAGGCGCATCTTGTAGAACACGCCGGCAGGACCCTCGGGCGTCTCCCCCGCGATCGAGCGCGCGAAGTTCTCCGCCCGGCCGAGGCCCGCAAGGCTCGACGCGTACTCGGTGTCGATCGTGATGTAGACCCCCGTCATGCGTGGGGCCTAGCAACCCAAGGTTAAGACCGGGTTTTCACCGCTGCGTGCGCTTCAGATGCCGCCGGGGGTAAAGTCGAAGCCCAGCTCGCCGAGGCCTTCGCACAGCGTGTGGACGCAGCTCTGCAGCGCATCGGGATCGGTCGAGCGGACGACGAAGTTCGCACCCACCTTGCCCTCGCGGAAGAAGGGATAGCTGCCGATCTGGCAGTTCTCGTGCGCCTGTTCGACCTCGCGCAGCAGCACCGCGACTTCGCTTTCGGGGATGTAGCCGCCGACCGTCTCGCTCAGCAGCGGCGCGCCGCCTTCCAGCGTGCCCGTCAGCGCGTCCAGCATCTGCGCGGCGATGTGCGGCACGCCCGCCATCATGTGGACGTTGCCGATCTTGATCCCCGGCGCGCCCGACATGCGGTTGGGGATCAGCTCGGCCCCTTCGGGTACGCGGGCCATGCGCAGGCGCCCTTCGTTGAGCCCGCCTCGGCCGGCATAGTACCGCTCCAGAACCGCGCGCGCCTCCGGGTGAATGACCACCGGAACGCCGAGAGCGGCAGCGACCGCGTCCACGGTGATGTCGTCGTGCGTCGGCCCGATCCCGCCGGTGGTGAAGAGATAGTCGTTCTCCGCCCGCAGCGCGTTGACGGCGGCCACGATCCTGTCGAGCACGTCGGGCACCACGCGCACTTCGGCCAGGCGGATGCCCTGAACCTGCAGCCAGCTCGCCACTTGCGCGATGTTCCGGTCGTGCGTGCGGCCCGAGAGAATCTCGTCGCCGATCACGACGAGGCCGGCGGTGTAGATGCGGTCGCTGGCGGTCATGCGGATCGGGTTATTCGATATGCCGCCGTGCTGCTAGCCCTCTCACCTCGGGAGAAGAGGGCCCGTTATTCCGCCGCCTCGAGCTGCTCTTCGGGAGCGCTCGCATTCGCCCCGGCACGGCGGAAGGCGATGATCCCGTCGTCCACCGGATCTTCCGCCATGCGCTTGCGGTCGAGCACGTATTCCTGGTTCAGTCGCCACGGGAAGTCGACCGCGTTCTTGGGCATGATGTGCTTCGAACGCTGGATGTAGCCCGACGAGAAATCGAAGATGTCGTCGTCCTCCAGCGCGGCTTGCTCGGCCTCGCTCAGCACCGGCATGGCGATCTGCGCGCCTTTGGCCTCCATCTCGTTGAGCAGGCGGCAGACGTAGTCCGAATTGAGATCCGCCCGCAGCGTCCAGCTCGCATTGAGATAGCCGAACACCACCGCCAGGTTCGGCAGGTTCGAGAACATGCAGCCCTTGTAGTAATAGCGCTGCGCGAAATCGACCGGCGCTCCGTCCTGGCTGACGGCGATCTTGCCGGCGATGGCGAGCTTCAGGCCGGTGGCAGTGATGACGACGTCGGCAGGCAGAACCTCGCCGCTTTCGAGCTCGATCCCTTCCTTTACGAAGCGCGCGATGCGGCCGGTCTTGATGTCCGCCTTGCCTCGCTTGATCGCTTCGAACAGATCGTCGTCGGGCACCAGGCACAGCCGCTGTTCCCACGGATTGTAGGGCGGGGTGAAGGCGGCCGCGTCGTAGTCGCGGCCGGCGAAGATCTTGCGGATGCGCTTGTGGAGGAATTCCTTGACCTTCTCGGGCCGTTCGCGCGCGCGCTTGTAGCTGATGTCCTGCAGCTTGATGTTCTTCCACCGCGTAATCCGATAGGCGAGCTCCTCGGGCAGAAGCTTGCGCAGGAAATTGGCGATCCGGTCCTTCGCCGGGCGCGAGAACATCCAGGTCGGCGTGCGCTGGAGCATGGTGACGTGCGCCGCTTGCTCGGCCATCGCGGGAACGATCGTCACGGCCGTGGCGCCCGATCCGATCACCACGACGTTCTTGCCGGCGTAGTCGAGATCCTCGGGCCAGAACTGCGGATGCACGACCCGGCCGGCGAATTCGCCGAAGTCGAACCCGGCGTCGTAGGGATCGTCGTAGTCGTAATAGCCCGAGCCGAGGTAGAGGAAGTTGGCGGTGAGAGTGGTCGTTGTCCCGTCGGGCAGCTCGGCCGTGACGTGCCAGCGCGCCTCGCTGCTGCGCCAGTCGGCCGAGAGCACCTTGTGACCGTAGCGTATCTTGCCGCGAATGCCGCGCTCGTCGACGATACGGTTCAGGTAATCGAGGATGGCGGGCGCATCGGCGATCGATTTCTCGTGCTTCCACGGTTCGAACACGAAGCCGAGCGTGTGCATGTCGCTGTCCGAACGGATGCCGGGGTAGCGGAACAGATCCCAGGTTCCGCCGAGGTCCTCGCGCCGCTCGACGACTGCGTAGCTGCGGCCGGGACACATCATTTCCATGTGCGCCGCCATGCCGATGCCGGAAATTCCGGCGCCGACGATCAGCACGTCGAAATCGGGTGGTGTTGCTGACATTGGCCTCTCTCCCTCCTTACGCGAACGTAAACTATCGCGTGCGGGTTGGCGAGTCCCCATGGCAAATTGAAACCGACCGGCTTGGCTCGGCCGCCCTCCGGTGTCGCAGGCGGCGCGCCTCGGCTACGGTCCGGCGGCGAGAGCGCGCTGCTCGGCCATGCCCATCGAGACGAGCAGCGGTTCGCTGTCCTGCCGTGCCTTGAAGTCGGCCTTGCCGCCCATCCCGCGCCAGTCGGCGAGGATCAGCGACTGCGCCACCGCGCCGCCCAGCGTCGTGCCGGGGCCGGTGACGATGAACAGGTCGGGCGCGAACTCGCGCGCGGCGACAGCGATCGCGCGGGTGAAGTCGTAGGTCTCGGTGACCTGCGCGCCGAGCGTGTAGTCGCGCAGCGCGTGCACGTCGGCCGAGCGCGGCCACCAGACCGCACCGCGCCCGTCGATCATCGGCAGCGCAGGCTGGCCGAACAGGTCCAGCGCGAGCGCCGCGCGGCCCCGCTCGGCGACCGGTGCCTGGAGATGCGTGTGGAACGCGGCGTGGTTGCCGAGCTGCATCGGGAATCGCCCGTCGATCGGCTCGACCGCGTTCTCGAACGCCTTCAAGCCGGCTTCGTCGCCCGCCAGCACCAGCATTCCGCCGAGGTCGATCGACAGCGCCAGCGTGTGATCGGGCCGTGCGTCGATTTCGGCGACGATGCCGAGCAGCGCGGCTTTGCGCGCCGGGTCGGGCCGCCAGTCGTCGCCAAGGAAGGGATAGACGAGTTGCCCGCCGATCAGCGCTTCCTGCATCAGAGTGCCCATCGTGTTGGCGACTGCGAACCCGTCCTCTGCCGAGACCGCGCCGGCGCAGGCGAGGGCGGAATACCAGCCCATCGAATTGCCGGTCACGGCGACCACCTCGATCCGCTCGCGGTCGATGGCGAGGAAATCGCCCAGCGTCGCGGCGTAGATCAGGCCCGAGGCATTGTCGCCGCGGGTGTGCTGCGCAAGGCTGAAGCGCTCGGCGCCGTCGAGCGCGGAGAGCGTGTCCTGCCCGGCCGCAGCACGTTGCGCGTCGAACGCCGCGAGCAGCGCGGCGTCCGGGAAGTGGCGCCCCAGATAGCCAAGCTCCGCCTTGTTGTAGGTGCCGCGTCCGGGGCAGACGACCACGGCGGTTTTCCGGCCGCTCATGCCTTGCCTCCCGCAAGCGCGCGCGCGGCGTCGAGGATACCCTCCACGCTCGGCATCGTCGCAGCATAGGCGGGACCGGTCGGGATGAAGCTGTCCTCCGCGACATAGCGGGCATGCGGCTTCTCGGTGCGCTCAGTCAGCAGCGTCATCAGCGCCTCCGCCAGCCCGCCGGTGCGGCGTGTCTCGTCGACCACCAGCACGCGCTCCGCGTCGCCGAGCGCCTCCAGCAGCGCCTCCTCCGGCAGGGGATTAAGCCAATGGAGGTCGATCACGCGCGCGGCGATCCCCTCTCCGGCCAGCCGCTTCTGCGCCTGCAACGAAAGATGCAGGCCGTTGGCATAGCTGACGATAGCCAGATCGCGGCCGTCACCGTGCGCCGTCACCTCGCCCAAACCGATCCGCTCGGAAGGCTCGGGATAGTGCCGCAGCCACAGCCCATCGCCGGGCTCGTGCAGGTCGCGCATCGGGTAGAGCGCGATCGGCTCGAGGAACACGACCAGCCGCTGCTCCTCCCGCGCCAGCCGTACGCATTCGCGCAGCAGCCTGGCGGCATCCGCGCCGTTCGACGGGCAGCAGAGGATCACCCCCGGCACGTCGCGCAGCGCGGCGAAGCTGTTGTCGTTGTGGAAGTGCCCGCCGAACCCGCGCTGGTAGCCGAGCCCGGCAATGCGCACGACCATCGGGTTCGTGTATTGCCCGTTCGAGAAGAACGGCAGCGTCGCGCCTTCGCCGCGAAGCTGGTCCTCGGCGTTGTGATAATAGGCGAGGAACTGGATTTCCGGAATCGGCAGGAACCCGTTCTGCGCCATGCCGAGGCCGAGGCCGAGAATCGATTGCTCGTCGAGCAGCGTGTCGATCACTCGCGCACGGCCGAAGCGCTGGCCCAGCTTCTGCGTCACGCCGTAGACGCCGCCCTTGGTGCAGACGTCCTCCCCCATCAGCGCGATCTCGCGGTGTTCGAGCATCAGGTCGGTGAGCGCCCAATTTATCAGGCGGCTCATGATCTGCGGGCTTTCCATCGCCTTGAGATCGGCTCCGAACGCGACCTCGCGCGTCTCGGCGGAGGGGCCGTTGCTGGGCGCATTCTCGCGCTTCGGCGGGATCAGGCTGGCCATGACCTCGGACGCGGTTTTCAGCCGCGGGCGCGTGACCGCTTCCGCCCGCACACGTTCGACGCGGGCGAGGGTGTCCTGATAGATGGCCAGTGCTTCCTCACGCTCGAGCGCGCTGGCCTCGCCGAGCAGCCGCACCGAATGGAGCAGCGGATCGTTCGCCTCCTCCGCCTCAACTTCGTGCCTAGCCATGTAGGTCGTGGGCATGTCGGCTCCGGCGTGGCCGTAGAGCCGCACCGTGCGCACATGGAGGAAGGCAGGCTTGCGGCGCGTGCGGACGAACTCGGCGGCGGCGCGCGCGGTGGCGTAGGTGTCGTAGATGTCGAGCCCGTCGCAGGCGAAGTAGCCGAGGCCGGGGCGGTGCGCGAAATTGGCCGCGATCCAGCCGCTCGGGGTCCTGGTCGAGATGCCGATCCCGTTGTCCTCGCACACCCACAGCACCGGCATCGGGATCTTCTGGAACGCGGTCCAGCAACTCGTGTTGATCGCCCCCTGCGCGGTCGAGTGGTTGGCGCTGGCATCGCCGAAGCTGCACATGACGATGGCGTCGTCGGGCAGAACCTGATGCTCGGGCTTCACGCGCTTCGTCAGGCCGACCGAATAGGCGGCGCCGACGGCCTTGGGCAGGTGGCTGGCGATGGTCGAGGTCTGCGGCGGGATGTTGAGCGCTTTCGAGCCGAGCACCTTGTGCCGTCCGCCCGAAATCGGGTCCTCGCTCGAACAGGCGAAGCTCAGCAGCATGTCCCACAGGATCGACTGGCCCGGCACCTGGTTCGCGCGCTCGATCTGGAAGGCGGCGTCGCGGTAGTGGAGGAAGGCCATGTCGTTCGGCCGCAGCGCCGCGGCGACCGCGGCCATGCCCTCGTGGCCGGACGATCCGATGGTGTAGAAGCCCTCTCCGGCCGCCTGCATCCGCCGGCTGACGATGTCGAGCGCGCGCGTCAGGCAGCCCGAGCGATAGAGCTGCACCGCCGCCTCGCGGCGGAGCGGCCCGTGCGGCTCCGCCCCCTGCGGCAGGTCGCCCTGCGCCACGCGGCGGAGGAAGTTCTCGTGAACGATTGTCGCCCGGTCCATTGCGCGGTTGCTAGACTGTCCGGCGCAAAAGGAAAGGGTGCGAAATCAATCGACGGGCGGCATGGACCTGGCGCACCGGCTTGCATAGAACGCCTCCTTTCCCAGGGGAGACAGATCACATGAAAGCCAGCGTCGCATCCGTCATCGCCAGCCTGCTGTTCGCCACCTCGCTTAGTGCGCAGGACCAGGAACCGCAGCCCTCGCCGAACCCGGTGGAGGAGCAGGAGGTCGATGCGTCGCAAGGCGACGAAGGCCCGCTCCCGACGGAAGGTAGCGGCGAGGCAGTGACCTCCAGCCCGGTCGACCCCACCGAGACCGAGGCGGACAAGGCCAAGTGGGACGTCATGGCACCGCGCGGGGCGACGATCCGGCAGATTCCGATCCGCACCGACGAAGGCACGTGGATGGACGTCGACGTCTCGCCCGACGGCAGCACGGTTGCCTTCGCGCTGCTCGGCGACATCTACACCATGCCGATTTCCGGCGGCACGCCGCGGCGGATCGCCGAAGGGCTCGCCTGGGAGGTGCAGCCCCGCTTCTCGCCCGACGGGAGCCGGATCGCCTTCACCTCCGACCGTGGCGGCGGCGACAACATCTGGCTGATGAACCCCGACGGTTCGGACAAGCGACAGGTCACCGAGGAGAAGTTCCGCCTGCTGAATCAGCCGACCTGGAGCCCGGACGGGCGCTTCATCGCGGCGAAGAAGCACTTCACCACCGGCCGCTCGGCGGGCACGGGCGAAGTCTGGCTCTACCACGTGTCGGGCGGTAGCGGCGTGGCGCTGGTGGAGCGTGCGAACGAGCAGCTCCAGAAGGAACTGGGCGAGCCGGTCTACGCGCCCGACGGAAGCGCGATCTACTACACCCGCAATGTCACGCCCGGTCCGATCTTCGAATATGCGCAGGATTCGACCCAGAGCATGTTCGAGATCGAGCGCTACGACCTCAAGACCGGCAAGGTTACGACGGCGGTTTCCGGCTACGGCGGCTCGGTCCGTCCCAATCCCTCGCCCGACGGCAAGCTGCTGTCCTTCGTACGACGCGACAAGGATCAGTCGCAGCTCTGGGTCAAGAACCTGGAGACGGGCGAGGAGCGGATGATCTATGGCGATCTCGACCTCGACATGCAGGAGACCTGGGCGGTCTACGGCGTCTATCCCAATATGGACTGGACGCCGGACAGCCGCAGCGTGGTGTTCTGGGCGGGCGGCAAGCTGCGCCGGGTGAACGCCGACGGCAGCGGGCTCAGCGAGATTCCCTTCGCCATCGACGACACCCGCGGCGTCGCCGACGCGCCCCATCCGGTGATCCCGGTGGCGCCCGACACCTTCGTGGCGAAGATGCCGAAGTTCGCCGCGATCTCGCCCGATGGCGGGCGCGTGGTCTTCGCGAGCCTCGGCAAGCTCTACGTCAAGGACACCGCCGGCGGCGAGCCGCGGCGGCTGACCCAGCAGGACGAGGCGCTGGAGCTCTGGCCCGCCTGGTCGCGCGACGGGCGCCAGCTCGCCTGGGTGCGCTGGACCGACACGGGGCTGGGCGAAATCGTGGTTGCCGACGCCAGCGGCCGCAACGTGCGCACGGTGACAAGCCAGCCGGGCCACTACGCGGTGCCGCAGTTCTCGCCCGACGGCAGCACACTGGTGTTCGAAAAGCGCGCGGGCGGCGACCTGACGGCGCCCGAGTATTCGGAAGATCCGGGCGTCTACCGTGTTCCGGTATCGGGCGGCACGCCCGAGCTGATCGCGCGCGATCTCGGCGATCCGCAGTTCGGCGCCGACGGCGAGCGGGTGTTCATGCTCGGCCGGGAGGAGGGCAAGCTGCAGCTCATCTCCGCCGACCTCAACGGCGAAGCGCGCCGCGTGCATGCGCAGGGCGAGCTGGCGAGCGAGTTCCGCGTCTCGCCGAACGGCGAGTTCTTCGCCTTTCGCCAGAACTACGAGGTTTTCGCCATGCCGCTGATGCCCGGCGGGCAGGCGGTCGAAGTCGATGAAGAGGCAAAGGTCCTGCCCGTGGTCCGCGCGAGCAAGGGCGGCGCCGAATACATCGGCTGGTCGGGCGGGGGCGATACGCTCTACTGGTCGATGGGCCCGACGGTCTATCGCGCCACGGCCGCGGCGATGTTCCCGCGCGCACCGCAGGCGGAAGGTGCACCCGGCTTCACCCCGCCCGAGAGCGGGATCTCGATCGCGCGCACCCTGCGCGCCGACAAGCCGAGCGGCACGGTCGCACTGACCGGGGCGCGCATCCTGACCATGGCGGGCGAGGATGCCGGCGCCATCGACAACGGCACGATCGTGATCGAGGGCGACCGGATCGTCGCGGTCGGACCGGCCGGCAGCGTCAGCATCCCGAGCGGCGCGACGGTGGTGGATGCGAGCGGCAAGACGATCATGCCCGGTCTCGTCGACGCCCATGCGCATGGGCCGCAGGGCACGGGCGACCTAGTGCCGCAGCAGAACTGGGCGCTGGTCCAGGAACTGGCGATGGGCGTGACCACGATCCATGACCCCTCGTCGAGCGCGAGCATGATCTTCGCCGCCTCCGAACGCCAGCGCGCCGGCGAGCTGCTCGGCCCGCGCATCTTCTCGACCGGCGAGGTGGTCTACGGCGCCAAAGCCGCCGGCATCTACGCGCGGATCGACAGCTACGAGGATGCGCTCGCGCACGTCCGACGGATCAAGGCGCAGGGCGGCATCTCGATCAAGAACTACAACCAGCCGAGGCGCGAGCAGCGCCAGCAGGTCGTCGCCGCCAGCCGCGCGGAAAACATGCTGGTGGTGGCCGAAGGCGGCTCGCTGTTCGGCATGGACATGGCGCTGGTCGCCGACGGCAACTCGACGATCGAGCACAACGTGCCGGTCGACGTGATGTACGAGGACGTGCTGCAGTTCTTCAGCCAGAGCCAGAGCAACTACACCCCGACGCTGGTGGTGACCTACGGCGGGCTCGCCGGCGACCCGTACTGGCGCCAGGCGACCAACGTGTTCGAGAACCCGCTGCTGGTCCACACGCCGCCGCGGCAGTTGCTCGCCGCGACCGCACGCCGGGTGAAAGCGCCCGAGTGGGCTTTCGTCGACGACAACAACGCGCGCGAGGCGGCCAAGCTCGCCGACCGCGGCGTGAAGGTCGCAATCGGCGCGCACGGGCAGCAGGCGGGCGTTGCAGCCCACTGGGAGCTGTGGAGCTTCGTACGCGGCGGCATGACGCCGGTGGAGGCGCTGCGGGCGGGCACGATCGTGGCCGCGCAGTCGCTCGGCATGGCGCAGGACATCGGTAGCATCGAGCCGGGCAAGCTCGCCGACCTTGTGGTCCTCTCGGCCGATCCCTCGCAGGATATCAGCGCGAGCGACGAGATCGAGCGGGTCATGCTCGGCGGCCGCCTCTACGACGCGCGGACGATGAACGAAGTCGAGACCGGCGACTTCCAGCGCCTGCCCTACTGGTGGGAGGACTGAGGCTCGCTTCGCTGCATCGCCCCTTGCAGCCGGGTCCACAGGTGATCGGCTGCGAGGACGGCTAGCAGCGAGAGGCCGAACAGCGGCAGCAGGATCGCCAGCGCGGCGATCGCGAGCCATAGCCGCGGGCCGAAGGGGCGCTCGTCACCTGCGGGCGCGCCGAGTTCTCCGCGCGGGCGGCGCTTCCACCACATCGCGGCGCCGAGCGCGCTTACGGCGATCAGCGCCAGCGCGGTCGCGAGGCCGAGAAGCTGGTTGGCGAGACCGAAGAGCTGCCCCTCGTGCCAGGCGATGCCGTAGTTGACCGCGCGGTCGATCGGATGCTGGTCGGCGAACCCCCTGCGGCCGGTCTCCGCGTCGGTCAGCGGATCGTAAGTGACCGAGCGCACGAGCGGGCGGTTCTGCGCCTGCGACTTAGCGGTCCACTCGTTGCCCGTCGGCGGACCGAAGAGTTGCGGCGCGTGCGGCGGCAGAACCAGCGCGGGAAAGGCGAGGTTCTCCTGCCCGGCTTTCGCGACGAAGGCCGAGAGCGGGAGGCTCTCGGCCGGCGGGGACGCAGGCATGTGCATCGCCGCGCCGTGCGTATGACCCGAATGCCCGCCGCCGGCGCCGATCTTCCAGTCCTGCGGTCCGTCGATCAGCCCCAGCTCGGTACGCGCCCACTTGAAGCCGCTGCCCCATACGCTGGCCCAGGGCAGGCCGCTGGCGAGCATCACCAGCACCAGTCCCGAGATCCAGAAGCCGGTGGCCCGGTGGAAATCCCTGAGCAGCGGGCGACCGCGCAGCGTCAGGCGCGGCCAGAACGTGCCGGCCGCTTTGAACGGCCGCGGCCACCAGAGGTAGAGGCCGCTCAGGATCATCACGATCGTCCAGCTCGCCACCAGCTCGACCAGCGCATCGCCCCAGTCGCCGAGCAGCAGCGTGCCGTGGATCCGCGAGACGGAGGCCGAGATGCGGGCCCCGGGATCGAGCGCGCCGAGCACTTCGCCCTGCGGCGAGACGTAGACCTCGGCCAGTTCGCCGCCCGGCAAGGCAAGCTGGAGCATGGCCGCGTCGCCGGGGTTCTCCGGCAGCCGATAGTGATTGAACCGGCTGCCGGGATAGGCCGCCATCGCGGCGTCGAGCTGCGCGTCGGCCGATACGGCACCCTGCGCCGGGAGCCCGCGGAACGCGCTTTCCTCCCACCGGTCGATCTGCGGCTTGAACAGATAGATCGCCCCGGTGGCGGCGAGGATCAGGATGAACGGCAGCACGAACAGCCCGGCATGGAAATGCCAGCGCCAGACCCTGCGATAGAGCGCCGTGTCGGCCATGATGCTTCCCCCCTAGAACCGGGCACGGACGCCGCCGAACACGGCGCGGCGCTCCACCGGATAGAAGATCGCCGATTCCGGCGTGGCGCTGATCGCCGCGCTGATGTCGCCGACGGCTTTCTCGCCCAGCAGGTTGCGGGCGTCGAGGAACAGGTCGATCCCTTCGGCGACCGTCGCCCCCGCACTCAGCCCGACCAGAGCATAACCGTCGACCCGCAGTGTGTTCGCATAATCCGCCCAGGCGCCGCGCGGCACCCATTCGACATTGGGCGCGACGTGGAGCGCGTCCGTGCCCAACCGCAGTTCGGCGCGGTAGACGTGCTCGGGCACGACCGGCAGGCGGTTGTCGCCGTACTGCGGATCGCCGACGAAGCGGAAGTCGCTGTACTGGTAGATCTGGCGGAGCTGGAGCCACTCGGTGACGTTCAGGGCCAGCGCTGCCTCGATCCCCTGATGCCGCGTCTCGCCCGCGTTGAAGGTCGCGGCCGGAATGTCCGGTCCGACATCGAATTGCAGCAACTCGCCATCGAGATCGGCGCGATAGGCGGCGATGTCCCACTCCGCGATGCCCGTGCGGCCGCGCGTGCCGACTTCGAAGCTCCACGCGCGCTGCGGATTGAGGTCGACGAAGCTGGCGATCTGCGCCAGCTCGATGAAGCCGGGGAATTCGACCGAGCGGCTGTAGTTGGCGAAGATCTGGACGCCTGCCGACGGTTCGTAGAGCAGGCCGACCTTGGGTGAGAAGGCGTTGTAGTCGGCGCGGCCGGTCACGTCCGCGGGGCCGCCCTGGAACGCGTCGTAGCGCAAGCGCTGCGCGCGGTAGCCATCGGCGTAGATGCCGCCCGCGATCAGTTGCAGCGAGTCGATCGGGCGGAAACGCACCTCGCCGTAGAGGTTGGCGGTGCGCGCATCCTGCTTCGCATCGAAGGTCCGGTCGCCGCGCTGGCCGTCGAGATTGACGAAGCGCTTCGAGGCGACATCGCCGAACCGTGCCTCTCCGCCCAGCGTCAGCTCGAACGGGCCGGATGCGTAGTCGAGCCGCGCATAGACACCCCGGTCGACCGACTCCTGATCGACCACCTGGAAGATCGGGTGATAGAGCGACTTGGCGTTGACGAAGACCCCTGCATCGAGCTGTCCTCCGGCGAACGAGAACCGCGTGCGGTTCTGCAGCCGGATCGAATCGATATCGCGCGCCTGATCGCCGGCGAAGTTGCCGGTCTCGGGTACGTTCAGGACGGTTGCGAGATCGAGCGCGCCGGGCAGTTCCTGATCGATGTCGTTCACGCTGGCGTAGAAGCGCGTCTCGATCGACTCCGTGACATCGAGCCCGACATTGCCGTGGAAGCGAAGCGAGCGCCGCTTCGCATGATCGCGGTCGCCGTCCGAACCGTCGACGCTGAGCGCAGCCCACGCGTCGCCCGGCCCCATCTGCGTGCCGGCCGAGACGAGTCCGCGCCAGGTGTCGAAGCTGCCGACATCGCCGCGCAGGTAGAGCCCCGGCGCAGTCTCGCCCGTCGGCGTCACGCCGTTGATCGCGCCGCCGAGCGTGCCCGAGCCGAAACGCAGCGCGTTGGCGCCGCGATAGACCTCGAGGTAGTCGAAGAAGATCGGCTCCAGTTCCTGAAAATCGCCGTTGTCGTCGGCGAGGTTGATCGGCACCCCGTCCTGCAGCAGCGTGATGCCGCGCATGTGGTAGCCGCGCGACAGCCCCGACCCGCGGATCGAGATCCGCACCTCCTGCCCGTAGCGCGGCTGGAGATAGACACCGGGCGAGAACGCGAGCGCGTCGCGCAGCGAGACGAGCGATTTGTCGGCATATTCGTCGTGCGTCACGACATCGGTGCCGCCGGGTGTCGCGGCGGCGCGCGCTTCGGCTTCGTCCGCCGCACTGACGCCGGTGACGATGATGGTGCGGCCCTCCGCCCGATCGGCTTCCACGGCGGTCTCCGCATGAGCGGGAAGGGCGCAGGCGAGCAGCGACGCCGCCAGCGCAAGGCGTGAAATGGTCATGGTGTGTCCTCCCGAGGACGTTCAGGCGCTTACGAGCCGTTCGAGTTTCTCGAGCGAGGTCTCGGCGCTTTCGTGATGGTCGATGATCGACTGGAGCCTGCCCTCGCGGTCCATCAGGAACACCGAGGCCGTGTGATCGACGGTGTAGCCGCCGCCTTCCGTCGGTACTTTCTCGTAGAAGGCGTGGTAGGCGCCGACGATCGCGTCGACCTGCTTCCTAGTGCCGGTAAGGCCGATGATCGGGGTGTCGAACAGCGCGACATAGCGGCCGATGTCCTCGGGCGTGTCGGATTCCGGATCGACCGAGACGAACACAATCTCGAACTTGTCACTATCCGCGCCCATCCGCTTGCGCAGCTGCGCCAGCCGGGCGAGAGTGGTCGGACAGACGTCGGGGCAGCGGGTGAAGCCGAAGAACAAGGCGAACGGCCTGCCGGCCAGCGTCTGGTCGGTGACGACGGAGCCGTCGGGCGCGGTGAGCGCGAACGAGCCGCCTACTGCGTCGGCATAGGCTGCCGCTTCGGGCGGCTCTTCGCTTCGATTCAGGAGGGCGTAGAGCCCCGCGCCCGCCGCCAGCAGGACGAGGAGCCAGAGGATAGTGCGCAGGGCTTTGAGACGGCTTGCTGGTGCGGGATCAGTCATGGTGCGCCTCCTCGGGTCCCGCGGCGCCGATGGGCTGGACCGCAAGGTTCACTTCGACGCGGCCCGCATTCTCGAACTCGAGCGTCAGCGGCACTGCCTCGCCCCGGTCGAGCGGCTGCTGCAGGTCCATCAGCATGATGTGATAGCCGCCCGGCTTCAGCGTCACCGTCCCGCCTGCGGGGATTTCCAGACCTTCCGTGAGCTGACGCATGCGCATGACGCCCCCAGTCATGTCCACCATGTGGATCTGGACGTCGTCCGCAATGGGGGCCGTGCCGCCGATCAGGCGGTCGGGGGCGCTGCCCGGATTGACGATCGTCAGGAAGGCGCCGCCGGCATCCTGGCCGGGCGCGGTCTCGCGCGACCACGCGCGCTCCACGGTGATGCGGCCGGCAGCCGCCTCTGTGGGAGCACCCGTGTTGGACGCTGAGCCGCAAGCGGACAGGGGAAGGGCGAGAACAAGCGCGGCGGCGATGGCTTTCGCCACCCGGCGAGGTCCGGCGGCAACGGCCGCCTTCGGCTGCCTTTGCGGGCAGCGCGGGATAACAGTCATGTTCGATTACTCCGACAGCCCGGCGCGCGGGCGCGCGGCCGGGAGGTTGGCCAAAGGATCAGGTCAGATCGTCAGGCCGCTGCCGGAGGGCCGCGCAGAGGCGGCAGGAGGTAGCGAAAGCGTGCGAGCGGTGCCGCGCGAACCGGCGCGAGGCCGAGCACGAGGATGAATGCGAAAGCTGCGGCGAGCAGGACTGGATCGGCCCCGCCCAGCGCCGCCTGGGAAAGCCCGGTGAAGGCGCAGTGATCGGCCTTGACGGTGTCGCTCGGATGGCCGGCGCCCTTTTCGGCGTTCACTGGTACGGCAAGCGCGATCGTCTCGACCTCGCCCGCGCTTCCGGTGCAGACGGTTACCGTCAGCACCTTGTCGGGCGTGCTCGAGATCATCATGCCGGCGGGGACCGCCGCCTTGATGAAGAACGCCAGCACCAGCAGCACGATCGCCAAACGGTGATGCCTGCGAATCGAGGCGCGCAACTGCGTCATCGGGCGCACGCCATAAGCATCGCGGCCGTGTCTGTCACCGGGGCGGGCGGGCCCACCATTCGAGAATGGCGGCTGTGAGTGGATTGGCCGGGTCGGCGAGCAGTTTCGCGGTCAGCGCCAGGCACATGACGATCAGCAGCGGCCGCACCGCCTTGCCCCCGAAGCGCAGGGCGCTGCGCGCGCCGACGTAACCGCCCGCAATGCTTGCGACTGCCATCGCCAGGCCCGGCACGATCAGAACCTCCCCGGCGGCGAGCAGCACGGCCAGGCTGGCGAGGTTGCTCGCGAAGTTGAGCAGCTTGGTATGGGCGATCGCGTTGACGGTGCCGAGGCCGAACACGGCGATCAGCACGGTCGTCAGGAACGAGCCGGTGCCGGGACCGAAAAAGCCGTCGTAGAACCCGATCACCAGCGCCACGGCGAGCAGCAGGATCGGCCGCGCGCGCCCGTGCCGGTCCTCGTCGCTCAGGCTGGGCTTGAGCGAGTAGTAGATGGCCATGGCGATCAGAAGCACCGGGATGAGGCCGGAGAGAAACTCCGGATCGATGCGCGTCAGCACGAAGGCCCCGCCGACCGAGCCGACGAAGGCAGCGATCGCCGGGCCGCCGAACCGCTTCAGATCGATGCGGCCCTTCCGCGCGAAGGTGATGACGGCGGTGGCTACGCCGAACGTGCTTTGCAGCTTGTTCGTCCCCAGCGCCGCCGCGGGCGATGCTCCGGCCGCGAGAAGCGCGGGAAGCGTCAGCAGTCCGCCGCCGCCGGCCATGGCATCGATTGCCCCGGCCACGAAGGCGACCGCCATCAGGAAGGCGACGAGTTCGAAAGTGAGCTCCATCCGCCGGCCCATAGGCTTGCTGCCGGAGAGGGCAATGGCCCTATGTTACCGGCGGCGGATTTCGGATGGGAGCGACTGCGCGCGCCGGGCCCGCTCGCGGCGGAAAGGCGTTAGTCCTCCACCGGTGCCTGCGCGGCGCGGCCGTCCTGCTCGAACCCGCCGCCGAGCGCGACGAACAGCGTGGCGCGGTTCTGCAGCCAGGCCCGGCGCGTGGCGAGAAGCTGCTGCTGCGCGCTGAACAGGTTACGCTCGGCATCCAGAACTTCGAGGTAGTCGGCGACGCCCTCCCGATAGCGCAGGCGGGCGATGCGAGCGATCCTCTCCTGCGCCGCGAGCGCCCGTTCGAGCGTCTCGACCTGCTCGGCGAGATAGCGCCGGCCCGCGAGCGCGTCGGCCACTTCGCGGAAGGCGGTCTGAACCGTGCGGTCGTAGTTGGCGATCTGCTCCACTTCCAGCGCGCGGGCGAGGTCGAGGTCGGCCTCACGTGCGCCCCAGTCGAAGATCGGCAGGCTGATGGTCGGGCCGAAGCTCCAGCCCAGCCCATCGGAATCGAACAGGCCGCCGAGACTGTCGGAGCTGAAACCCGCGTTGCCGGTGAGCGAGATCGTCGGGAAGAACGCCGCCCGTGCCGCGCCGATGTTGGCGCGTGCGGCGCGGAGTTGCTCTTCCGCGGCAATGATGTCGGGTCGGGCGAGCAGGAGGTCCGACGGCAGCCCCGCAGCAAGTCGCCGTTCGTCGGCCTGTGCGGCAAGGGTCAGACCCTGCGGCAGGCCCTGGGGCACCGTTCCGCCGACCAGTACCGCAAGCTGGTTGCGGAGCTGTGCGAGCGCGAGCCGCTCGGCGGCGAGCTGCTGCTCGGCTTGCGTCAGCAGCGTTTCCGCCTGCCGGTAGGGCAGGGCGGAGGTCACGCCGGAGTCGAGCCGGAGGCGCGCGATCCGCAGGCCTTCGCGGCGGGATTGCGCCGTCGCCTCCGCCAGCGCGACTTGTTCTTCGGTCTCGACGATCTCGAAGTAGGTGTTGGCGGTATCGGCGATCAGCGAGAGATAGAACGCGCGTTGAGCGGCGATGGTCGAGAGGTACTCGGCTCGCGCCGCTTCACTCAGGTTCGCGATACGGCCCCAGAAATCGAGTTCGAAGGCGCTGATGCCGACGCCGACCTGGAAGCGGTTGTACGTCACCGACCCGGGCGCATCGCTGCCCCCTTCGCCGCCGCCCCCGCCGAGCGCGGGATTGCCGGCGAGCGACTGGCGCGTGCGCGTACCGCTGGCATCGGCGACCACCGTGGGCAGCCTGCGGCTGTCCTGGATGCGGTAGCGGGCGCGTGCCTGCTCGATCCGTGCGGTCGCGGCGACGAGGTCGCGGTTGTTCTCCAGTGCACTTGCGATCAGCCCCTCGAGCCGCGGATCGAGGAACCAGTCGCGGTACGAAAGCTGCGAGGCGACGACCGTTCCGTCGGGCCGCAGCTCGCCGTCGTAGGCGGGGGCGACCGCGAGCTCGGGTCGGGTGTGCTCGGGCGCGAAGTTGGCGCAGCCCGCAAGCGCGGTCGAGAGCGCGGCGAGGGCGATCAGACGTTTCATCGTGCGGGCTCCTGCCCGGTCGGCGGGACCGGCGATTCCTCGAGATGACCGGCGGCCACCGGCTGCTTGCGGCTGATGTTCCGCCTGACGAGCAGGTAGAGCATCGGGATCAGGAAGATGCCGAACACGGTCGCGGCGATCATGCCGCCCATCACGCCCGTACCCACCGCAGCGCGGCTTGCCGCGCCCGCGCCGCTCGCGAGCACCAGCGGCACCATGCCCATGGTGAAGGCGAGCGAGGTCATGATGATCGGACGCAGGCGCAGGCGCGCGGCCGCCTTCACAGCATCGATGCGCCGCTTGCCGAGCTCTTCCTCCTCGATCGCGAACTCGACGATCAGGATCGCGTTCTTCGCGGCAAGGCCGATGATGGTGATCAGCCCGACGTTGAAATAGACGTCGGCCGAAAACCCGCGCAGCATCGTGAACAGGACGGCGCCGAGCACGCCGGTCGGCACGATCAGCAGCACGGCCAGCGGCACCGCCCAGCTCTCGTAGAGCGCGGCGAGCACCAGGAAGACGACCACGACCGAGAGGCCGAGCAGCAGGCCGATCTGGCCTCCCGCCTGCTTCTCTTCGAACGAGATGCCGGTCCATTCGTAACCGATGCCCTGCGGAAGCTGGCTGGCGAGCCGCTCCATCTCCTCGAGCGCGGCGCCCGAGGATTCGCCCGGCGCCGCCATGCCCGACAGGGTCATGGCCGGATAGCCATTGTAGCGCGAGAGGCTGGCGGGTGCGGCCGACCATTCGACGTCGGCGAAGGCGCTGAAAGGCACGAGCTCGCCCTGCTGATTGGGGATGCGCAGCGACAGCACGTCCTCCGGCTGCATGCGGTACGGTGCGTCGGCCTGAACCAGCACCTGCAGCACGCGCCCGTCGCGGTTGAAGTCGTTCGCGTAGGCGGAGCCGAAGGTGATCGAGAGTGCCGCGTTCACGTCCTGCAGCGAGAGGCCGAGCGCGCGGGCCTGCACCCGGTCGATGTCGACCGCGAGCTGCGGGCTCGGGCCCTGGTCCTCGGGCATGAGGTTGGCGATCAGCGGGCTTTGCGAGGCCATGCCGAGCAGCTGGTCGCGCGCGGCGACCAGAGCTTCACGGCCGAGGCCGCCACGGTCCTGCAGCTTGAGCGTGAACCCGCTCGCCGTGCCGAGCGACTGGATCGCTGGCGGCTGGATGACGAAAGCCGTGGCCCCGTCGATCTGCATGAACTGGCCCATCGCCTGCTGGAGCATCGATTCGGCGCTGCTTTCGTCGGCAGTGCGCTCTTCCCACGGCTTGAACGAGGCGAACATGATCGCGTTGTTCTGGCCCTGGCCGAAGAAGCTGAAGCCGCGCACGACGACCAGGCTTTGGACCTCGTCCTGATCCAGCCAGTACTGGGTGATCGGGTTCAGCGCCTCGTCGGCACGTTCCTGCGTCGCACCCGGGGGCGCCTGCACGGCGGTGATCAGGAAGCCCTGGTCCTCGGTCGGAAGGAAGGCAGTGGGAAGCCGGAAGAACAGCAGTGCGGTGACGGCGGTCAGCGCGAGGAAAACCGCGAAGCCGCGCATCGGCCGCGACAGGATCTTGTCGTTGGCGCGGCCATACTTGCGCGTCATCTCCGCGAACCAGCGGTTGAAGCGGGTGAAGAAGCGGCTGAACCATGCGCGTGCACGGGCAACCCATCCGCGCCAGCCGGGCTGCGCCTGAGCGGCTTCCAGCTCGGCCTGTGCTTCGGCGTCGGGTTCCTCGTCGTGGCCATGCATCGGCTTGAGGAACGTGGCGCACAGCGCCGGCGTCAGCGAAAGCGCGAGGACCGCCGAGAAGAAGATCGAAATGGCCAGCGTGACCGAGAACTGGCGGTAGATTCCGCCGGTCGAACCGGGGAAGAACGCCATCGGTACGAACACCGCGATCAGCACCAGGGTGATACCGATGATCGCGCCGGTGATCTGACCCATGGCCTTGCGGGTGGCCTGCAGCGGCGGCAGACCTTCTTCGCGCATGATGCGCTCGACGTTCTCGATGACGACGATCGCGTCGTCGACCAGGATGCCGATGGCCAGCACCATGCCGAACAGCGAGAGCACGTTGATCGAGAAGCCCAGCAGCCACAATCCAAGGCACGCACCGGCCAGCGCAATCGGAACCACCAGTGTCGGGATCAGCGTCGCGCGCCAGTTCTGCAGGAACAGGAACATGACCAGGAAGACGAGGATCATCGCCTCGACCAGGGTCTTGACCACTTCCTCGATGGAGGCCTCGACGAAGGGCGTGGTGTCGTAGGGGATAGACCATGTCACGTCGCCCGGCAGCGTGGGCGCGATCTGTGCCAACCGCTCCTTGACCCCTTCGGCGGCTTCAAGCGCATTGGCGCCCGTGGCGAGCTGGATCGCCATGCCGGTCATCGGCTGGTCGTTGAGCTCGGTCGAGAAGGCGTATGTCTGCGCGCCAAGCTCCACCCGGGCGACTTCGCCGAGCCTGACCACGGCGGCGCCGGTACTGGCGCGCAGGATGATATCCTCGAACTCCTCGACCGTGGTGAAGCGGCCCTCGGTCGAGATGTTGGCGGTGATCTGCTGCCCGTCCGTGAACGGCTGAACGCCGATCGCGCCGCCCGCCGTCTGCGCGTTCTGCTCCTGGATCGCGGCGAGCACGGCGCTCGGCGAAAGGTTATAGGATGCGAGCGCATCGGGATCGAGCCAGATGCGCATCGCGTAGGGCGAGCCGAACAGCATGACGTCGCCCACGCCCGGTACGCGGCGCAGTTCGTCGACCACCTGGTTGGTGGCGATGTTGCCGAGGTCCGTGCTCGACAGTGTGCCGCTCTCCGAAGTGAGCGCGACGATCATCAGGAAGCCGGCGTTGGCCTGGCGTACCGTAATCCCTTGTCGGCGAACTTCCTCGGGCAGACGGGCCTCGACAGTGCTCAGCCGGTTCTGAACCTCGGTCTGGGCGATATCGATATCGGTGCCGGCCTCGAAGGTCAGCGTGATGCTTGCCGTGCCGTTCGACTGGCTCGACGAGGACATGTACAGGAAGCCCTCGACGCCGTTGAGCTGCTGCTCGATCACCTGCGTGACGTTGTTCTCCAGCGTCGCAGCGTCGGCGCCGGGATAAGTCACGTTGATGGTCAGCGAGGGCGGCGCAACCTCCGGATACTGCTCGATCGGCAGTGCGCGCAGCGCCATCACTCCGGCGAGCAGGATGCCGAGCGCCACGACCCACGCGAAAATGGGCCGGTTGATGAAGAATTGTGCCATGGCTTAGCGCGCCTCGCCGGCGGTCGCCGCCTTGTTGCCGGCAGGGGATGCCTCGGCGGCAGGGGCCTTGCGGCCGGTCGGCGTCTCGACGCGAGTCACCGGCGCGCCCGGACGTATCTTCTGCAGGTTGCTGATGATCACCACGTCGCCGGCCTTGAGGCCGCTTTCGACGATCCAGCGCCCGTCGACCATCGCACCGAGTTTAACCGGCCGCAGCGCAGCCTGGCCCTCCTCGTCGATAACGAAGACCGATCCGCCATCTTCGCCGAGCGTCACCGCGCGCTGCGGTACGGCGATGCCCTGGCTGACCTGGCCCGCGAAGATCTGCGCGCGGACGAACTCACCCGGGAGCAGCAGGCCCGACGGGTTCGCGAATTCCGCACGCAGCTCGACCGTACCCGTCTGCTGGTCGACCGAGAAGCCGCGGAAATCGATATGGCCGGGGACCGGATATTCGGTGCCGTCGCTGAACGTCAGACGAACCTCGACGCGATCGTTTTCATCGAGCTCGATCTCGCCCGCCGCGACCGCGCGGCGCAGCGCGAGGACCTCGCTCGCCGATTGGGCGAAGCTGACGTAGACCGGCGAAATCTGCTCGATCCGCGTCATCAGCGTGCCTTCGGGCTGACTGACCAGCGCACCTTCGGTCACCTGCGCGCGGCCGGCGCGACCGGCGATCGGCGCGCGTACGGTGGTGTAGCCGAGCTGGAGCGAAGCGGCCTCGAGCTGCGCGCGGATCTGCGCGACGTTGGCGTCGGCCTCGCGCGAGGCGGCAAGCGCGGCGTCGTATTCCTGACGGCTGATCGCGTCCTCGGCCACCAGCGGACGGTAACGTTCGACCACGGCCTTGGCATTGGCGGCAGTGGCGCGTGCGCGCTCGAGGCTCGCCTGCGTCTGGGCATAGGCGGCGCGCAGCTCGCGCGGGTCGATGCGGAACAGCGGCTGACCGGCGGAGACGTTGGTGCCTTCCTCGTATAGCCGCTCCTGCACGATCCCGGTCACCCGGGCGCGCACTTCGGCCACCCGCACCGGCTCGACCCGGCCCGGCAGTTCGATGACATTGGGGATCGCCTGGTTCGCGACCGTGATGGCCTTCACGGGAACCGCCTGTGGCGCCGGCGGTTGCTCGCTACCGGAACAGGCAGCAAGCAGGAGGCTGGCGAACATACCGGTGAGGATGCGCTTCATCGATGGACTTTCGGGCAGAAATTGTGCAGGTGCGAAGGTGTAATATCCATTACACGATTGTCAGGCAAGCCATTATCGTAGAGCCCCGCATTATGACCGACGAATTCGAATGCGACCGGCTCGATCGCCGCCGGCGTGCGATCACGGACGCAGCGCGCGCCCTGTTCATCGAACAAGGTTTCGAGCGTACGACACTCGGTCAAATTGTCGAGCGGGCGGGCGGTTCCCTCGCCACGATCTACAAGCTGTTCGGCAACAAGGAAGGGCTGCTCGACGCCGTCGTGTTCGAGAAGGCGGCCTCGGGCGAGAACCTGATCCGCGAGATCGCGCAATGCGGGGCGAGCCCTGCCGATACGCTGCGCCGCTTGGCGGCGGTGCTTTACGAGCGTTTCCTCGACCCGGACGACGTCGCGCTCGTCCGCATCGTCATCGCGCGCAGCATCGACGATGCCGACTTTGCGCGCCGCTTCTTCGAAAGTACGGCCATGCACACGCGCCGCGCGCTGGAGCGCACCTTTGCGCAGTGGGAGGCGCAGGGCGTGCGGCTGCGCGGCTCGCCCGACATGCTGGCGGAAGTGTTCCTGGGACTGATGGTCAGCGACATGCAGACCGACGCAATCAGCCACGGCGTGGTCGCCCGCCCGTCTGCCGAGCGGATTGCCGCGCGCATCGAATTCTTCCTGCGGGGTGCAGGCCTCGCGTGACGGGCGCAGCCGCCGGCGGCACGCCGGGGCTGCGCCGCGCGCGTTACGCCGGACGGCGGGCGAAGATTCCGAAGCCGGCGATAATCGCATAGCAGATGGCGGGCAGAATGAGGGCCGCGGCCAGGCTCGTCGCGTCGGCCAGCGCGCCATAGACCGCCGGGATGACTGCGCCGCCGGCGATGGCGACGTTGATGATCCCGGAGCCGTCCGCGGCGCGCGCGCCGAGCTTCTCGCAGGCGAGGGTGAAGATCGTCGGGAACATGATCGAGTTCATCAGTCCGACGGCGAGCAGCGAATAGCCCGAAACGGTGCCCGTCGTGCTCATCGAAATCGCGATCAGCGCGATCGCGCCGCTAGCGAAGGTGGCGAGCAGCAGGCCCGGGTTGATCACGCGCAGCAGCCCCGATCCGATGAAGCGGCCGATCAGTGCCCCCAGCCAGTAAACCGAAATCAGCTTGCCCGCTTCCTGCTCCGGCAGGGCAAGCACGTCGGCCTGCATCAGGTAGTTGACGATGAAACTGCCGATCGCGACTTCCGCGCCGACGTAAAGGAAGATGCACGCCGCGCCGTAGCCGAAGCGCGGGCGCTTCAGCAGCGCCAGACCCTCGGCGAGGCTGGTCTGCTCGTGCCGCTCCCCCTTGAGACGGTTACGGAACAGCCAGACGACGAAAGCGACGACCGCGATGGCCGCAGCGAGGCCGAGATAGCCGTCGACGATCGCCTGTGATTCGGCCTGCCGATAGGCGATGAGCTCCGCGCCCGAGAGCTCGGCCGCGGTCACGGTCGCAAGGCTGCCGAGGATCAGGATCGACCCGAAGTAGGGGAAGATCGTGGTGCCCACCGAGTTGAAACCCTGCGCGAAAGTCAGGCGACTGTGCGCCGTCTTCGCCGGACCGAGCAGGCTGATCAGCGGGTTGGCGACGATCTGCACCAGCACCACGCCTGTCGCGAGTACGAAGTAGGCGACGAGGAAGAAGGCGAACACCGCCGACTGACTCGCCGGAATGAACAGCAGGCAGCCCGCGATCATCGTGACCAGTCCGGCGACCGCGCCGCGCATGTAGCCGATCTTCTTGATCAGCTTGGCGCCCGGAATGCCCACGACGGCGTAGGCGATGAAGAACCAGACCTGCACCAGCGAGGCTTCGAAATAGCTGAGCGTAAACAGCTCCTTCAGCTTCGGGATGATCACGTCGTTGAGCGATGTGATGCCGCCGAAGATGAAGAACAGGCCGAACACGAAGTATTGCAGACCGGGCGCATTCACGTTCTGCCCGTCGCCTTCCAACGGATTCGGATCGGCGCTCGACGAGACTTCCGGTGCGATTGCCATACCTTGCATTCCTCCCAATCGATCGCCGTGCCCGAACCGCCTATGCGGTCATGTAATCAGTTGCACAGCCGATTCTCTTCCATCGCAACTCATCCCCGGAAACCGCACCCCGTCAATTTGCATACGTAGGCGCGTGTTGCCGGCGGTCAGTGGTGATGCAGCCCCGCTGCCGCCTCTGCATCATGTCGGCCCTTCGCGACCGTAGACAACGGGTCGTCGACCGCAGGACCGTCGGTGTCCTCGTACTGCGTGCGCAGGTCCACCAGCTTGCGCTTGAGCCCGGCGATCACGCCCTGCATCGACGGATCGTCGATCCGGTTGTGCATCTCCCCCGGGTCGGTTTCCAGGTCGTAGAACTCCCACGCGTTGATATCGCCGTAGAAGCGCATCAGCTTGTAGCGGTCGGTGCGCACGCCATAGTGCGCGCGGACCGAGTGGAAGCCCGGATATTCGTAGTAGTGGTAGTAGACGTCCTCGCGCCAGTCCGCGGGCGCCTCGCCGTCGTCGACCACTTCGCGCAGCGAGCGTCCCTGGATCGTGTCGCGCATCGGCAACCCGGCGAAGTCGAGGAAGGTCGGGGCGTAATCGACATTCTGCACCGGCGCTTGCACCCGTGTCCCCGGCGCAATGTGGCCCGGGTACTGCATCACCAGCGGCGTGCGCAGCGACTCCTCGTACATGAAGCGCTTGTCGAACCAGCCGTGCTCGCCGAGATAGAACCCCTGATCGGATGTGTAGACGACGATCGTGTTCTCATCGAGCCCTGTCCGTTCCAGCCAGTCGAGCACGCGTCCGACGCTCTCGTCCACGGCGCTGACGGTTGCGAGATACTGATTCATGTAGCGCTGGTACTTCCACAGCGCGAGGTCGCGGCCGTGGAGATCAGCTTCGTTCATGGCATCGTTGTTCGCCTGCAGCCGCGCATCCCACGCGGCGCGCTGCTCAGGCGTCATGCGAGCGAAATCGTCGGGCCAGCGGTCGAAGCGCAGTTCGCTCGATCCCGCCGCCTCGGTCATGTGAAGGTCGTGGCCCTCGTACATGTCCCGGTAGATGTTCATTTCCTGCGCCGCGGCGGCGGGGCGGCCGTCGTAATGGTCGAAGTAATTGGTCGGCACCGGGAATTCGGTGCCCAGGTACTTCTGCAGGTGCCGGATAGCGGGCATGAAGTTGCGGTGCGGCGCCTTGTGGTGGATCAGGATCGCGAACGGCTTGTCGGGATCGCGCTCCTCCTCCAGCCACTCGAGGCTGTAATCGGTGACGAGGTCGGTCGCATAACCCTCGACCACGCTGCGCCCGTCGGGCGTGATGATGTCGGGGTTGTAGTACTTGCCCTGATCGTCGAGCACCTTCCAGGTGCCGAAGCCTGCGCCTTCGGGCGAATAGTTGAGGTGCCACTTGCCGAACAGCGCGGTCTGATACCCCTGCTGGCCCAGCGCCCGCGGCCAGTTCCACATCGAGTTGTCGAACTTCTGACCGTTCTTGGTGAAGCCGTGCATGTGGCTGAACCGGCCGGTCAGCATGGTTGCGCGGCTCGGGCCGCACAGCGAGTTCGTGACGTAGCTGTTGAGGAAGATCGCGCCGTTCTGCGCAATTCGGTCGATGTTCGGGGTCGGCGCCAACCGGCCGATCTCGCCGCCATAGGCGGATACCGCCTGATAGGCGTGATCGTCCGACATGATGAACACGATGTTCGGCCTCTGCCGTTCGTCCTGCGGCGTCGCCGAAGGTGCCGCCGCATGGCGCGGGGCATCCTCGGGCAGTGTGGTGCAGGCGGGCAGCGCCAGCGTGCAGAGCGCGGCGGCGAGAGCGATCCGGGATCGACCCATCGTTCCTACTCCGTGATCGTGAAGGTGACCGGCGTGCTCGCCTTCGCTCCGGAGGAAGGCGCGATCCAGAGCTGGAACTCGCCCGGCTCCCACCCGTGGCTCATGTCGGCACGGGTGAAGGCGAGATCCTCGGGCCGCAGCGTGAAGCTGACCGTGCGCGCCTCGCCCGGCTGGAGCATGATCTTCTCGAAGCCCTCGAGCTCCTGCACCGGCCGCGTCACTGAACCTACGAGGTCGCGGACATAGAGCTGCACGACTTCCTCACCGGCGCGGCTGCCCGTGTTGGTGATCGTTGCGCTAGCGGTGATCGACCCGTCCGGCCCCATCGAGGCGGCCGAGAGCGTGACCGGCGAGTAGCCGAACGTCGTGTAGCTGAGGCCGTAACCGAAGCGATAGAGAGGGTCGTTGGGCGTGTTGAGATAGCGCGAGACGTACTTCGCGTCCGGTGCGCCGAGTTCGATCGGGCGGCCGGTGTTCTTCATGTCGTAGTGGATCGGCGACTGGCCGACCGTGCGGGGGAAAGTCACCGGCAGCTTGCCCGAAGGGTTATAGTCGCCGAACAGTACGTCAGCGACCGCATGGCCGCCCTGCGTGCCCGGATACCAGGCGTGCAGGATCGCCGGCACGTTTTCGTCCGCCCAGGTGATCGTGTTTGGCCGCCCGCTCAGCACGACCAGCACCACCGGCTTGCCGGTCGCGACCAGCTTCTCGAGCAGGGCCCGCTGGTTGCCGGGCAGGTCGAGCGAGGTGCGGCTGGCGGCCTCGCCGGTCATGTCCCATCGCTCGCCCATGGCGGCGATTATGACATCGGACTTCTCGGCCAGTGCGAGGGCTTCGGCGAAACCATCGGTCTTGCCTTCGTCCTCGAAGGCATAGCTCGCGCCCTTGGCGTACTCGACGGTCACGCCGTCGCCTGCGCGCGCCTGCAGCCCTTCGAGGATGGTGACCGGACGGGTCTGGCGGTCGCCTGCCGCCGACCAACTGCCGATCATGTCGGTCTTGCTGTCGCCGAGGGGGCCGATCAGCGCGATCGACTTCGCTTGCGCGGCGAGGGGCAGGACGCCGCCCTCGTTCTTCAGCAGGACCATGGACTTGCGCGCCACGTCGCGCGCGGCCTCCAGGAACTCGGGTTTGTAGAGCGTGGCTTTCTGCCGCGCCTCATCGGAATAGCGGTAGGGATCCTCGAACAGGCCGAGGCGGTACTTCATTTCCAGGATGCTGCGAACGGCCTGGTCGATACGCGCCATGTCGACACGGCCTTCCTCGACCGATTTGGCGAGGTTCTCCATGTAGACCGCGCCCTGCATGTCCATGTCGACGCCGGCGTTGATCGCCTGTTCGCCGGCCTGGGCAAGGTCCTTGGAATAGCCGTGCGGGACCATCTCGTTGATCGACGTGTAATCGGTTACGACGAAGCCGTCGAAGCCCCACTTGTGGCGCAGGACGTCGGTGAGAAGGTACTTGCTGCCGCTTGCCGGGACGCCGTCGTACTCGTTGAACGAGGTCATGAAGGTCGCGACGCCTTCATCGAGCGCGGCCTTGAACGGCGGCAGATAGACGTCGCGCAGGGTGCGTTCGGAGATGTCGACCGTGTGGTAGTCGCGGCCCGCCTGTGCCGCGCCGTAGGCGGCGAAGTGCTTGGCGGTCGCGAGAATGGTGTCGACCGCGCCGAGATCCTCGCCCTGATAGCCGCGCACGCGCGCCCGCGCGATCGCGCTGCCGAGGAACACGTCCTCGCCCGCACCTTCGGAAATGCGGCCCCAGCGCGCGTCGCGCGCAATGTCGACCATTGGCGAGAACGTCCAGTGGAGGCCCTCGGCGGAGGCTTCCTGCGCGGAAACGCGGGCGGATTTCTCGATCGCCTCGAGGTCCCAGCTTGCGGCTTCGCCCAGCGAGATCGGGAAAATCGTGCGATGTCCGTGGATTACGTCATAGCCGAACAGCAGGGGGATCCCCAGCCGCGTCCCCTCGACCGCCATCTGCTGCAGCTCGCGCGTGTACTTGGCGGTGTAGGCGTTGAAGATCGAGCCGACGCGGCCGGCCGCGATGTCCTGCTTGTAGCCTTCGCGCATCGTGGGGCCGGTCGACTCCCAGTCGCTCGTCAGCAAGGTGAGCTGTCCGACTTTCTCCTGCAGCGTCATCTTCGCGATGAGTTCGTCGAGGAACGCATCCATCGCGGGATCGGGGCGCGCCCATTCGGGCTCGGCCTGTGTGATCGGCACGGCGGTTGTGGACGCGGTCGGGGCGGCCGGCTGAGCCTGCGCCGTTGCGCACCCGGCGAGCGCCATCGCAGCGGCGCCGGCGAGCAGGAATCGGGCTGTCTTGATCATCTCTATCTCCCCGCACCCGTCCGCCTTTTTAACCGCGGAAGGGTCTGAACGAATACCGGAATCGGTGTGTGGGGGAGGCTATACAGGCGATATGAAACCGGTTACAAGACCCTTCATGTTTTGATTCGGCAGCGCCCCGCCGAGGGGTTCGGCCGTGTGTGAAAGCCTTTCGGATCGCGCTGAGAATGCGGCCGACCACGGGGAGAAATTCATGTCGCATACCCAATCCCACACCGTTCGCGCCAACCCCCGCTTCGCCCGCAAGCTGGCCGCGGCGCTCGCTCTCGGCGTTGCCGGCGGCGCGCTGTCGCTCGCCATGGTCGCACCGGCGCATGCGCAGCAGGTGAACGCGTCTTTGCGTGGCACGATCACCGGTGCTGAGGGGGTTAGCCAGGTCGCAGCTATCGAGGTCGACACCGGCATTCGTCGCACCGCCGTGGTCGATGCGGGGGGCGGCTACACTTTTGCCTCGCTGCGGCCCGGCAACTATCGTCTGGAAATCACTACCGCTGACGGAGTGCGAAGCACCGATCAGTTCACGCTGCGCGTCGCGCAAAACGCAGTTTTGGATTTCGACCTGTCCGCGCCCCAGGCCGCACCCACCGCCACGGGTGAAGAGCTTCCCGACGCAGGCGAGGGGGGCGAGATCATTGTCACGGCGAATCGCATCCGCACGATGGAGGGCGGCGAAGTCGGTGTTAACATCACCCAGCGACTGATCGAGCAGCTTCCGCAGAACAACCGCAACTTCCTGGCCTTTGCCGATCTTGCGCCGGGTGTGCAGTTCATCACCGGAGCCAATGGCGACAGCCGGCTGCAGGGTGGCGCGCAAAACAGCAGTACCGTCAACGTCTTCATCGATGGCGTCGGACAGAAGGACTATGTCCTCAAGAACGGTGTCACCGGCCAGGATTCGACCCAGGGCAATCCGTTCCCGCAGCTCGCCATCGGTGAGTATCGCGTGATCAGCTCCAACTACAAGGCCGAGTTCGATCAGGTCAGTTCGGTCGCAATCACGGCCGTGACCAAGTCGGGCACCAACGAATTCGAAGGTCAGGGGTTCGTCGATTTTACGAACCAGGATCTGCGTGACGCGCGGCCGATCGAGATCTTCGGTGATAACCCCGGCAAGGTAGAGAGTCGGGACTTGCAGTTCGGCGGTGCATTGGGCGGTCCGATCATCAAGGACGTACTGCACTTCTTCGCAACTTACGAGGGCAAGCGGCGCGTCGAGCCTCGCGACGCCGTTCCCGGTCTTGATCTGCCCGTCAGCTTCTTTCCCGAAGAATATCAGGGATACTTCGGTGCACGGAATCAAGAGTTCAACGAAGATCTCTACTTCGGAAAATTGACCTTCTCTCCGACCAGCCGAGACATATTCGATGTATCGGTGAAGTTCCGCGACGAGTACGGCGAGCAGTACAATGGAGGTATTGCCGCCTACGATACGCGGAGCATCACGAACGTGCGGGAGTGGCGCGGGCTGGCTCGCTGGGAGCACACCGGTGACAACTTCGTAAATGACTTCAAGGTCGCCTACGAGGACGTGTTCTGGAACCCGCGTCCCTTCACGATCGGAAATACGACTCTCTTCACTGCGCGAGTGCCTGGAGAAGAGCCGGGCACCACTCGTCGCGGGGACATCCTGCGCTTCGGAGGCGGCAGCAACTTCCAGAACAAGGGGCAGAAGGGCTGGCAGGTCTCCAACGACTTCACCTACACAGGCTTCTCGAACCATACGCTGAAGTTCGGCGTGAAGGCCAAATGGGTTCGTCTCAATTCGGACCAGCGTAACAATCTGAACCCCGTATTCAGCTATCTGGTCACGTACGATCCGACCGACAGTGGCCTGACGTTTAACGACCAGATCCCCTATCGCCTGCAGTTCAGCGCGCCCGTAGGGGATGCCGATCCGCGGATCAGCTCGAAGAACTTCCAGTTCGGCATCTACGCTCAGGATGATTGGGAAGTCACCGATCGTCTGACGCTCAACCTCGGCGTGCGTTGGGATTATGAGCGTACGCCGGCGTTCCTGGATTACGTTCACGACCCTGAACAGGTCGCCGCCGTGTCTCCGGAGAACTATCCGAACCTGAACAACGCGAACTACGACATCAACGACTACATCTCGACCGGTAATGAACGGAAGGCATTCACCGGCGCATTCCAGCCGCGGCTCGGGTTTTCTTATGAGCTCGATGACGAAAGTCGCTTCGTGCTCTTCGGCGGCTATGGCCGTTCGTATGACCGTACGCAGTTCGACTTCATTCAGCAGGAGCTGGCACAGGGCCTCTTCGCCGGCAGGACTTTCCAGTTCATCGGTGCCGATGCGGATTCGCCGTGCACGCCAGGCGTTACCTGTATCGCGTGGGATCCGATCTATTTGACCGAGGAGGGGCGTCAGCAGCTCATCGATAGTGTACCAGTTGGCACGGGGCGCGAACTGCGCTTCATCAAGAATGATCTGAAGGTTCCGTACTCCGACCAGTTCAGTCTTGGCTTGCGTGGACGGTTCAACCTGCTCGACCTCGAAGTGGGCTACACACGCGTCAATAGCCATGACGGCTTCGTATATCTGCTTGGCAACCGTCGTCCGGATGGCAGCTTCTTCCCGCCCAGTGGCAATCCTTCATCGCCATGGGGCTTCGCGCCCTCCCCCTTCGGTAACCTCATCATTGGCGATAATGGCCTCGAGACGCGCGCAAACACCGGTTATCTGAAGCTGACCAAGCGCTACACCGAGACGTCCCGCTGGAGCCTTGACGCGACCTACACTTATACGGACGCCGAGGAGAACCGGTCGTTCGGCGAGGTCTTCGCGCTCGATTTCCCGTCGATCGAAGACTACCCCTTCGTGCATTCGGCGGGCGTACGTACGCACCGCTTGGTCATGGCCGGGACCGTTGATCTTCCGATGGACATGGTGCTGGCGGGCAAGTTCCAGATCTCCTCACCGAAGTGGCAGACGAGCTTCGTGTCGGTTGAGGGAGATCCATTGTCGCGTGACGTGATCGCCGTGGAGACCGAAGGAAACGGTGATCGTTGGGGCTATCGTCAGATGGATCTCGCGCTCACTAAGTATCTCAATCTGCCGTTTGTCACCGACGATACCAGAATCTGGGTTCGAGCCGACGTGATCAACTTGTTCAACGATCGAAATTATAACAGCTTCAATGCCGAGACGGGTGAGCGGAATCTTGGCAGTTTCGGCACAGACGGGCCGCCCCGCACGATCAAGTTCTCTGCCGGCTTCTCGTTCTGATCGTCGACACTGTTCGGGCGCTCGGTCATTCCCCTCCTCCTCCCTTGACCGGGCGTCCATCCTACTCTTGGGAGTTATGATGTCCTTCCGTTTCGGGTCGCTTGCGCTGCCGCTTCTGGCGTTGGCAGCGTGCACTTCTACCGCCACCCCGCCTCCTCCTGCGGCGGCGGGCGGGAATTCCGCTGCGGCGCTGCCTCAGCTCACGCAGGCGGAGTTCGCCGAGCAGCTCTCGCAGCGCACGTTCCAGTATTTCTGGGAGACCACCGACACCGAGCGTTGCCTCGCGCCCGATCGCTGGCCGAGCAACCCGTTCTCCTCGATCGCAGCGACCGGCTTCGCGCTGACGGCCTATGGCATCGGCGCCGAGCGCGGCTATGTCACGCGCGAGGAAGCGGCGCAGCGCACCCGCGACTGCCTGGAATTCTACTGGAACGCGCCGCAGGGGCCCGAAGTTTCGGGCAAGGCCGGATACAAGGGCTTCTTCTACCACTTCCTCACCAACGAGGACGGTACGCGCCGCGGCAAGACCGAGCTGTCGACGGTCGATACCTCGCTGCTGCTCGGCGGCGTGCTGTTCGCGCAGAGCTATTTCGACCGCGACACGGCGGTTGAGGCCGAGATCCGCGACCTCGCGGAGGAAATCTATCGCCGCGTCGACTGGACCTTCGTGCAGCGCGAGAACAGCGAGATTCCCTCTGCCAACGGCGGCAGCGGCAAGGCGATCGTGATGGGCTGGTATCCCGAGCGCGGCGAGGACGGCGACTTCGGGACCCACGACTGGGTCGGCTACAACGAAGGCATGCTGGTCTATATCCTCGCCGCCGGATCACCGACGCATCCGATCGGCAAGGAGGCCTGGGACACCGGCTGGGCGGCGAACCTGGAGAAGGACTGGGGCACTTACTACGGCTACGAGCATCTGCAGTTCGAGCCGATGTTCGGCCACCAGTACAGTCACGTCTGGGTCGACTTCCGCGGCATCCGCGACGAATTCATGCGCGGGAAGGGGATCGACTACTTCGAGAACAGCCGCCGCGCGGCCTTGAGCCAGCGCGCCTATGGCGCCGACAATCCGAACGACTGGATCGGCTATTCGGCCGATATCTGGGGCTGGACGGCATCCGACGGGCCGACCGGCGCTGCGAACGGGCGGGCCGTCAACGGCAAGGCGCGAGAGTTCCTCGGCTATGCCGCGCGCGGCGTCAGCGCGGAGCGGGTGATCGACGACGGCACGATCGTGCCCACCGCGGCCGGCGGCTCGGTGCCGTTCGCGCCGGAGGTGACAATCGATGCGCTGATGAACATGCGCGAGGCATACGGCAGCAAGCTCTACACCAAGTACGGCTTCAAGGACGCGTTCAATCCGAGCTACACCTTCGTCGACGCGGGCAGCCGCAGCGGCACGGTCGATCCGAAGTTCGGCTGGATCGCGCGGGACCATATCGGCATCGATCAGGGTCCGATCCTGGCCATGATGGAAAACCACCGCAGCGGCCTGGTGTGGCGCACGATGCGCAAGAACCCGCACATCCGCCGGGGGCTCGAGCGCCTCGGTTTCACCGGCGGCTGGTTGGACGAGGGCAAGTAGGCCGTTCGGCGGCTGCCCAACGCGCCAGCCGTCCCGCCAATCCGTCACCCCAGCTTTCGCCGGGATGACGGCGCTCTACCTCACCGCCGCAGTTTGATATCGGCGACCACCGGGTAGTGGTCGGAGGGCAGGCGGCCCTCCCAGTGCTGCGTCACGACCGCATAACGGTTCACTGAAAAGTCGCCGGTTGCGAAGATGTGATCGATCGGCGCTTCGGCTGCGGCCATGATGTCGAAGCCGGTGAAGGTGCCGGGCGGTCCGTAGGGCGGGAGGGCGCTGATCGTGCGAGTGTCGGAAAGGCCGCTCTGCGCGGTGTCCGCAAGGACCTGATAAGGTTCGCTATCCGGCTTGACGTTGAAGTCCCCCATGACGATCGCGGGCGCCCCGCCGTCGGCGACCCATTCGGCGATCATCAGCGCGGCATTGGCGCGGGCAGCCGTGCCGACGTGATCGAAATGGGTATTGAGGACACGGATCGTCTCGCCGCTGCTCCTGTCGCGCAGGACGGCCCAGGTGGCGATGCGGGGGAGGGCGGCGTCCCAGCCCTTGCTGCCGGCCACCTCTGGCGTTGGCGAGAGCCAGAACGTGCCCGAGTCCACCACCGCGAAGCGATCGTTGCGCCAGCCCAGCGGGGAGAACTCGCCGGCCTCTGCTCCGTCGTCGCGCCCGACGCCCACGAATGTGTAATCCGTCAGTTCGGCTTCGAGATACTGCTTCTGGTGCAGCAGGACCTCCTGCATGCCGAGCAGGTCGGGATTCTCGTGCTTGATGACGGCTTCGACCATCTCCTTGCGGTGCGGCCAGGCGTTCTCGCCATCCGAAGCGACGTCGAGCCTGATGTTGAACGTCATTGCCCGGATCGGCGCGCTATCGGCGGATTGCGCCGGCACATGCGCGCAGGCGGCGAGCAGAACGGTCGCGAGGAGGGAGAGGAGGTATTTCATGCGGCGTGCTCCAGTTCGGCGCCGTTGCTGGCGATGATCTGACGGTAGAGCCGCGCGCTGTGCTTGGGCGTGCGCGCGAGCGTTTCGTAGTCGACATGGACGATCCCGAAGCGCTTGGCATAGCCGAGCGCCCACTCGAGATTGTCGAACAGCGACCAGACCATGTAGCCGCGAATGTCCACCCCTGCCGCGATCGCGTCGCGCACCGCGGCGATGTGCTCGGCGAGATACTGGCAGCGGTCGTCGTCGGGAATGCCCTCGGCGGCGCTGGTCGCGGGATCGGAGAAGGCGGCGCCGTTCTCCATGATGTAGACCGGCAGGTCGCCGTAGCGTTCGCGGAACCAGAGCAGTGTGCGGGTCATCGCTTCGGGGAAGACTTCCCAGTCGGTCTCGGTATGCGGCGCGCCTTCCTGCACGACGTGTTCGGCGAACAGCGGCCAGGCCGTTTCCGACGCGCGCACGACGCTGCGGGTGTAGTAGTTGATGCCGACGAAATCGACCGGCTGGCAGCACAGCGCCAGGTCCTCGGCCGACCAGTCCTCCCACGCCTCGCCGTAGATCACCGGCAGCTCCGGCGGGCAGGTGCCGAGCAGCGCGGGGTCGAAATACTGGCGGTTCATATAAGCATCGGCACGCGCCGTGGCGGCGAGGTCCTCGGGGCTGTCGCTGGCCGGGTATTTGGGCTCGATATTGATGACCAGCCCGACCTCGTGCGCCCCGCATTCGCGGTAGGTCTGCACCGCGCGGCCGTGCGCGCGCATCAGGTTGCGGCTGACAATGGCGCATTCGAAGATGCTGCGGTGGCCGGGCGCGAGCACGCCGTTGAGGTAGCCTCCATCGGCCACCACCCACGGCTCGTTGAGCGTGGCCCACTTCTTCACTTTGCCGTCGAGCGCCCGGAACATGACGCCGGCATATTCTGCGAACCATTCCGCGCTCTCGCGGTTGAGCCAGCCGCCCCGGTCGTCGAGCGCGGCCGGCAGGTCCCAGTGGTAGAGGGTCGCCAAGGGCTCGATCCCAGCTTCGAGCAGGCGGTCGACGAGACGGCGGTAGAAGTCGAGCCCGGCCTCGTTCACCCGGCCGGTGCCTTCGGGCAGAACGCGGCTCCACGAAACGCTGAAGCGATAGGCCTGCAACCCGAGTTGCTTCATCAGCTCCACGTCGCTTTCCATGCGATTGTAGTGGTCGCAGGCCACGTCGCCGGTGTCGCCGGTCGCGATCATCAGGCGCGGGTCATGAGTGAAGCGGTGCCAGATGCTGGTGCCCGCGCCATCAGCCAGAGGGGAGCCCTCGACCTGATAGGCGGCGGTTGCCGCGCCCCAGAGGAAATCATCGGGAAAGCCGCTCATTGGCCCTGCTCGTCGAGGCGATGGGACAGCAGCCACAAGTAAAGCGCGGGGTCGTCGTAGGCAGGATCCCATGCGTTGTGGCCGAGATCGGGGTAGATCGTCAGGCGGCTCTGGTGCCCGCCGCAGGCGCGGATCGCGCGCGACATGGCAAAGCTGCCCTCCGGCGTCACGACATCGTCACGGTCGCCGTGGAGGGCCCATACGGGCGTGTCGACCAGCGCGCAGGCGGTCGCCGGATCGCCGCGCCCGGCGACGGGGGCGATGGCGGCGAAGCGGTCGGGCTCCGCGGCCGCCCAGCGCCAGGTCGCATGGCCGCCGCGGCTGAGGCCGGTGAGATAGACACGCGCCGGATCGACCGGCAGCGTTTCCCTCACATGATCGGCGATCGCGTCGAGCTTGGCGATGTCCCAGTCCTCTTCCGCCGGCAGCAGCGGGGAGATCAGAATGAAGGGGAAGTCCTTCTGCCGGTCGGCGACCTTGGGCGGGCCGTGGACTTTGACCTTGGCGACGTCGCTGCCGCGCTCGCCCGAACCGTGGAGGAAGATCATTAGCGGCCAGCGCGCGTCCTCGTCCGCCGTCGCGACGCCGGGCGGCAGGTGAAGCTGATAGACGTAGCCGCTGTCCTCGACCGCCGGCTGCGGGTGCTGCCCGGCTTCTATCGGAGGCGGCGGTGTCGCCGCCACGGCATGACCGGTGCAGGCCCCCAGCAAGAGGACCAGCGGCAACAAGCGAACCCAATTCATCCTTTGACACTCCCGGCAAGCAATTCGCCGATGAACTGGCGCTGGAGCGCCAGGAACAGCAGCAGCACCGGCACGGTGGTCACCACCGAGCCGGCCATCATCAATTCGATATCCTGCGCGCGCTCGCGCCCCAGCGAGGCGAGGGCGACGGGCAGGGTGTAGAGGTCCTGATCGGACAGCACGATCAGCGGCCACATGAAGTCGTTCCAGCTCCCGAGGAACACGAACAGCGCCAGCGTCGCGATCGCCGGGCGGAGGATCGGCAACACGACGTGGCGGAACACCTCCCACTCGCTCGCGCCGTCTATCCGCGCCGCCTCCAGCAGTTCGTCGGGGATCGAGAGCGCATATTGTCGCACCAGGAAGATCCCGACGATCCCCGCCAGCCAGGGGACGAGGACGCCGGCGTATGAGTTGACCAGCCCGAGCGCCTTGAGTTCGAGGAACAGCGGCAGCATGCCGATCTGACCCGGGATCAAGAGCAGCGCGAGCAGGGTTTGCACGGTGGCCGCCTGTCCCGGAAATCGCAATTTGGCGAAGGCGTAGCCGGCAGGGAGGGTGAACAGCAGTGCGAGCAATGTCGCTAGAGTGGAGACGAGCAGGCTGTTGAGCAGGAAGCCGCCCATGCCCTGCGCGGCGAACAGCTCCCGATAATTGGCGAGTGTCGGATCGACGGGGATCAGCGGCGGCGGGAACTGACCGGCTTCCCCCGGCTGCATCAGACTGACCGAGACCATCCACAACAGCGGCGCGAGCGTGATCGCCGCGAAGAGGGCGGCGAGCGCGGTCAGGGCGCGCCGCGCGATCATGCCTTGCGCACCCCGAGCAGCCGCATCGCGAGCGCCGGCAGAACCGCCGCGGCGAGGATACATGCGAACAGCACGACCGCGACCGCCGCGCCGGTCCCGAGGTTCCACCACTGGAAGCCTTCCTCGAACATCAGATAGAGCACGGTGATCGTCGATTGCGCGGGGCCGCCCTCGGTCATCACGTAAGGCTCGGCGAAGAGCTGGAACATGGCGATTATCGTGAGGATCGCGACGAGGCCGGTCGCGGGGGCGATGGCGGGCAGCGTGACATGGCGCAGCCGGGCCCACCATCCTGCGCCGTCGATCCGCGCCGCCTCGTCCAGTTCGCGCGGCACGGTCTGGAGTGCGGCGAGGAAGATCAGCATGGCATAGCCGAAGCTCTTCCAGACGACGAACAGCGTGATCGCCGGGATCGCCCAGCGCGGATCGCCGAGCCAGTCGACCCTCGGCAGTCCCAGGGCGCCAAGCGCGTAGTTCACGAGGCCGTAGCGCGTGTGGAGCAGATATTTCCACACCATCGCTGCCGCCACGAGCGTCGCGACGTAGGGTGCGAAAAACGCCACCCGCCACACCGGCCGCCAGGCGACCATGCGCTCGTTGACCAGGATCGCCGCGCCGAGCGAAACGACCACCACCAGGGGAACACCGAGCAAGACGAACCAAAGCGTGTTGTGGAGCGCAGCCCAGAACAGCGGATCGGCAAGCAAGGCGGCGTAGTTGTCGAAGCCGACGAAGCGCAGGTTGCGAATGTCGGCAAGCGCATAGATGTCGAAATCGGTCAGGCTCAATGCGAGCGAAGCGATCGTCGGCAGGATGAAGAACAGCGCGATTGCGAGCAGCGCCGGGGCGCTGAACAGCCACCCGGCTCGCCGCTCCGCCCTGATTCCGGCGCCGCTCATGGAAGACGCCCCTTTCCCATCATCCAGCGACGCTTGGTGAGGATCTCGTCGACCCTCCGGTCCATTTCGGCAGCCGCGCCGCGTACGGTGTATTCGCCGCGCACCATACGATCGGCGACGACCTGCATGGCGGTAACGACGCGCTCCCACTCGGGAACCTTGGGCAGCGGACGGGCGAGCTCGAGCTGGCGCGCGAACGGCGAAATCACGCGGTCGCCCGCAAGCTCGGCCTCGCGCCAGACCGAGCGCCGTGCCGGCAGGTCGCCGGTCGTCCGGTGCAGCGCAAGCTGCGCTCCGGGCTCGAGCAGGCGGCGCACGGCATCCCAGGCTTCCGGCTTGCGCTCACCGCGGCTGAATACGACGAGGCTCGATCCCCCCGGTGCGGCGGCACCGGCGCCGCCGGGGCCCGGATGCGGCGCAGTGCTCCACAGGTCCTGCATTGCGGCCGGCAGGCGCCTGCGCATCTCCTCGATCATCCACGGGCCCGCCGGATAGACCGCGAACCAACCGCGGGCGAACTCTACCCAGCGGTTGGCGATCTGCGCGCCGGTGACGATCGGCGCCAGCCCCTCGTCGAACAACGACTTGTAGAAGGCGAGGCCCTCGACGAACTCGGGCGCGGAGAAAGCGCCGCGCGTGCGATTTTCCCGCAGGAACGTCGCGCCGGCGGACAGCGCCAGCGTCTGCAGGTGTTCGAACTCTTCGAGCGGCAGGAGTACGCCGTAGGTCTCGCTCCCGCGTTGGGCGCGAATGCGGTGAAGCGCCGCCTTCCATTCGTCCCAATCCAGCGGCGGCGAGCCGTAGCCCGCCCGGGCGAACAGATCCGTGCGGTAGAACTGGACGCGCGTATCGACATACCATGGCGCCGCCATCAGCCGGCCGCCGATGCGGTTGCTTGCGAGCACCGCGCCGAACTGGTCTTCGGCGAGGTCGAGGTCGGCTGGCACCGGATCGATTGCGCCCAGTGCCGCGAGCTCGGCCAACCAGCTATTGCCGACTTGCGCCAGGTCGGGCAGCGACTGGCCGACGTACCCGGTCAGCAGCTTCTGATGTGCTCCGGACCACGGCAGGGGTTGCACCTCGACCCCGCCGAGGCCGAGGTCGGGAAGGAAGGCGGGGAGGGCGGCCGCCTCGTTGCCGATGGCCCAGAAGGTCAGTCCGCCCTCGCTGCGGCAGCCCCCCAGCGCGAACGCGGCGGATCCTGCAAGCCCCGCCGCGAGAACCGCGCGCCGCGAGAGGGCGCTCGTCATCAGGCCACGTCGGCGGGCGCGCCCGCAATGGTCGCGCCGTCGTGCGATTCTGCTCCGGTCGATCCGCGCGCGGCCAACTGGGGTGAAAGGACGACGCCATGCTCCCGGCCGAGCTCTTCCCCGCGCAGCATCCGCAGCAGCAGCATCGCCGCTGTCGAGCCGAGCTGCGCCATGTTCGACTGCATCGTGGTCAGCTTCGGGCTCACATGGCGCGCGAGCGGGATGTCGTCGAAGCCGGCGACGAGTGTGTCCACGCCGACCGCGACGCCGGCCTCCTCGAGCACCGACATGAGGCCGACCGCCATCACGTCGTTGGACGCGAACACCGCATCGGCGGGCACTTGTCCGGCGAGCAGCAGGCGGGCTGCTTCCAGGCCCGCGCTCTCCGTGAAATCGCCGGGCAGGATTACCGGGGCCCTCTCACCCAGACCATCCCGCATCGCGTCCGTGAAGCCTCGCAGGCGCTCGCGCGCATCGCGGTTGTGCTTGGGCCCCGAGATATGGACGATCCGCCTGCGCCCGCGCGCGATCAGATGCTCGGTGATCGTCCGTGCGCCGTGATAGTTGTCGACCGCGACGAAGGGCACGTCGCTGCCGTCCGCCTGCGCGTTGAGCAGGACGGTCGGCATGTTGACGTCGAGGTGGTCCGACAGCAGCTCGGCGGTGGAGTCGGGCGGCATCAGCAGCAACCCGTCGACCCGCCCCCGCATCGAGCGGATCGCGTTGGTCGTCTCGTGCGAGCTGCCGTGCATGTTGCCGAGCAGCAGGTGCTTGCCCGCACCGTGGGCGATCTTGTCGATCCCGCGGATGACTTCGGAGAAGAACTCGCCGAACAGGTCGGGCAGGATTACGCCGATGGTATCGGTCTGGCGATTGGTCAGGCTGCGCGCGCCGCTGTGGGGCACGAAGTTGAGCGCCTTGGCCGCGGCCTCGATCGCCTCCCGGGTCGCTTTGGTGACGTTGCTGTGCCCGTTGAGCGCGCGGGACACGGTGGCGATCGAAACGCCGGCTTCCCGCGCAACATCCCGAATCGTGACCATGCCTTCCCTCTCCCGCGTCAATGTAACCGTTTTCACAAATTCGGCAATGCGGCATGCGGAACCGCTCGTCCCTCGCCGTCGAAGACGTGCACCTTCTCGGGCGCGACATGCAGCGCAATGCTCTCCCCTGCGGCAATCGGGTGATCGCCGGTGGTGCGCCAGACCAGCGCAGTATCGCCGTCCCCAAGGCGCGCGTGGCGCTCCCCGCCGAACCATTCGACGAACGCGACCGCGCGCGGGGCGAGCGCGATCGTGCCGCCATTCGGCCGTGCCGTCAGTGCCTCGGGCCTGATCGCCACCACCACATCGTCCTGCACAGGGCCTGCGCCGGTAAGCGGCCCGAGCACGATCCGCTCACCGTCACCGACCGTGATTTCGGTCCCTCGCGCATCGGCGCGGACAATGCGACCGGGCAAGCGGTTGATCGGCGGCTGGCCGAAGAATTCTGCGGCGAAGAGCGTTGCCGGGCGGCAATAGAGGTCCTCGGGCGTGCCCTGCTGTTCGATCCGCCCGTCGCGCATCAGCACGATCCGGTCGGCCAGCGCCATCGCCTCGGCCTGGTCGTGGGTGACGTAGATCGTCGTGGCGCCCAGCCGCGCGTGCAGCTCCGCGAACTCGCGCCGCATCTGCGCGCGCAGATTGGCGTCGAGGTTCGACAGGGGCTCGTCGAACAGGAACAGGTCGGGCTGACGCACGATCGCGCGGCCGATGGCGACGCGCTGCCGCTGCCCGCCCGACAGCTCGGCTGGCCGCCGATCCATCAGCTCGGCAAGCCCCAGAAGCTCGCAGGTCCGCTGGACGCTTTCGTCCAGCTCGCGCTTCGGCCGCCCCGCCATGCGCAGCGGAAAGGCGATGTTCTGCGCGACCGTCATCTGCGGATAGAGCGCATAGGACTGGAACACCATGGCGACGCTGCGCTCGCCCGGCGGCAAGCGATCGACGCGCCGCGCGCCGATGCGGATCTCGCCGCTGTCCGGCCCGTCGAGCCCTGCGATCAGCCGGAGCAGCGTCGACTTGCCGCAGCCGGAAGGGCCGACGAGCACGACGAACTCGCCGTCACCGACCGACAGGTCCAGGCCGTCGAACAGCGTGACTGCGCCAAAGCTCTTGCCGATCCGGGATAGCGTTGCGCCCGGCAATTGACTCTCTCCCTCCACCGCTGCGGCCATAGCGCCGCCATGGGCTGCGCACCAAGGGCCTTGTGCGCGAGAGAGGGAACGCGTCGGCTCAGGTGCGCTTCAGGATTACCTGCATGACCCGCGCAACCTGGCTGCGCAGCGTCGACGCCTGCGTCTCCAGCTCGGTTGCCGAGTTGAGCACTTGCGAAGCGGCCGCGCCGGTCGAGAGCGCGGTTTCACGGATCTGGTCGACGCTCGCCTGCACCTCGCTCGCACCGCGTGCGGCAAGATCGATGTTGCGCGCCAGTTCCTGCCCCGCGACCGACTGCTGATCCACGGCGGAGGCGATCGAGACCGCGGTTGATTCGAGCTGCTGCACCTGATCGGCGACCGTGCGCAGCGCGCCGACACTGGCACCCGTCGATTCCTGGATGGCCCGGATCTGCTGCGCCACCTGCTCGGTCGCGCGGCCGGTCTGGGAGGCGAGCTCCTTCACTTCCGATGCCACGACCGCGAAGCCGCGACCGGCTTCCCCGCCGCGTGCTGCCTCGATCGAGGCATTGAGCGCGAGCAGATTGGTGCGCTGGGCAATGGTGGAGATCAACTCGACAATCTGCCCAATCTGGTCCGCCGTGGCGGAAAGCGCGGAGATCGTGTCGTTGGCCTGCCGGGTGGAGCCGGTCGCCCGGCGTGCCAGTTCGGCCGACTGCGCGGCCTGACGGCTGATCTCGCCGATCGACATGGCGAACTCGTCCGACGCAGCGGCCGCGGCAGTGACGCCGGAGGAGGCCTCCATCATCGCCCGCGCCACGCGCTGGGTCTGTGCCGCGCCCTGTTCGGCGGCGGCGGCCATCGAACTGGCGGTCGCCTTCAGTTGCGCGGAAGCCGCGCCGACGCCCGAGACCACCTCGCCCACGCTCGATTCGAACGTACGCCCGAAGGTGCGGACTTCCTTCTCGCGCCGCTCGCGTTCCGCGCGGCGGTTGGCGAACAGCTCGTCGAGCTTCACGCCCGATTTGACGAAGACCTCGAACGCGCGGGCGATCTCACCGATCTCGTCCCGCCGATCGAGCCCGCTGATCGTGAAGTCGCGATGGCCGGCGGCAAGTGCAGTCATGTCACGCGCCAGCGTGCCAAGCTGGTCCGAAGTGTCGGCTAGCATCGCCTTGATCGCACCGAGGCCGAGCAGGGCGGCTACGGCCGCGATGGCGACGATTGGCCAGCGCAGCGCGGCCGCGGCTTGCGTGTCTGCCGAAGAAAGCCCGATCCAGGCGAGCACGGTCACCAGTGCCAGCGCGGCAAGCGGCAGCCCGCCTAGAATCGCAACTTTGCGCACGAGCGACTGGTTGTTGAAGAAACGCACATGCACGAAGCCTTTGCCGGCAGCGGCCGCGGTCGGGGCCGATTGGCTCAGCTCGACCTGGTCGATTTCGTCGCGCATCTCGTCGGGCACGATGATCGTCGTCGGGGCGTTCATGCTACTTTCCTTCCCGGTTCGACCTTGGCCGGGCCGGCCTTTCGGGCAGCGGGGGCGAGGTGCTGTGGGATGTCGTCGGGCGGCATCGGCGCAAAGAAGAGCCAGCCCTGAATGTGATCGCAGCCGGCGCTTCGCACCATGGCGGCCTGGGCTTCGGTTTCGACCCCTTCGGCCGTCACGCGCATCTTGAGCGCGCGTGCCATCGAGATGCTGGAGAGCATCATCGCACGCAGGCTCTCGTCGATCGCCGAGTCGACAACCAGCGAGCGATCGAGCTTGAGCTTCTCGAACCGGAACTGCCGGAGAAAGCCGATGGACGCGTAGCCGGTTCCGAAGTCGTCGAGCACGACGTCGACGCCGAGGCCGCGCACGAGATCGAGGCTACGCTCGGCAACGAGGGGATCGAGCACGAGGCAGGTTTCGGTGATCTCCAGTTCGAGCCGCTCGGGCGGGAAGCCGGTCTCCTCCAGAACCTGTCCGAGCTGGAAAGGGAATTCGGGATTGCGGAGCTGCGCGGCGGAGATGTTGACCGAGAGCTGGATGCCCCAGGGCAGGGCATCGGTGCAGGCGCGGCGCAGGACCCAAAGGCCGATCGCATTGATCAGCCCCGATTCCTCGGCCACCGGAATGAACACGTTGGGCCCTACGTCCCGGCCGTCGGGTCGTTGCCAGCGCAGCAGCGATTCCACAGCCACGACGCGGTGGGTCCGTGCGTCCACCAGCGGCTGGTAGTGGACGCGGAACTCCTCGTTGAGGAGCGCCGCGCGCAGTTCGTTGTCGAGATCGCGCATCGCCTCCAGGCTGCGGTCGAACTCGTCCTTGAACCAGGTGCAGCGCATCTTCCCGTCGCGCTTGGACACATACATCGCCACGTCGGCGCGGCGCAGCAGCTCGGAGGATTCCAGAGTTCCGCCGGCAGCGCAGCGGGCCAGCCCGACGCTCGCCCCGATCGGAATACGCCGGTCGTCGAGTGCCACCGGCTGCGACAGCGTCTCGAGCAGCCCGCGGCAGATTCCTTCGAGCAGCGTTCCCGCGAGCGGGCCCACCATGCTCACGGCGAACTCGTCTCCGCCCAGGCGGTAGGCGGCGGCGTCGTTGCCGCACAGCCGGCGCAAGGTCAGCGCGACTTCCTTGATCAGCCGGTCGCCGACCCCGTGCCCGTAAAGATCATTGACGGTCTTGAAGCCGTCGAGGTCGATCAGCGCGACGGCCATTTCGTGTCCGGTCATCGCCGCGGCGGTGATGTTCCGGTGCAGCGCGCGGCGATTGGGAAGCTGGCTCAGGCTGTCGGTCATGCCGAGCCGTTCGAGCCGCGCGACATGCGCAAAACCGAAACGGAGCAGCAGGAGCACCGCGATCGCGTAAGCGACGATGCCCACGAGGATCAGTGGCGAAGCCTTGGCGAGCGCGAAATCGTCGCTCATCAGCAGGGCAAGGCAGATCGCCGCGAAGATCGCCGTAAGAACGGCGACGGGCGCGACCACCAGCAGGCGCGGCGCCAAACCGTGATTTTCCCCCTCTAGTGTCACCCGCCGGACCCCAAACCCCTGTTCTTGCTCCGCAAGTTAGCGGCGCGGCACTAAAGAACTGTTAAACACCGATTTACCTTGCAGCCGCCATGCGGGTGCTCAGAGCCGGCGCGCGCGGTTCGACGCATCGGTAGAGCCCCTGGACGTCCGTTGCGGGGGCGAAACGCCCCGCCTTGCCGGCCATGGTCTCGCCCGCACCGAGCATCAGCCACCCGTCGTCGCGCAGGCTGTCGGCCACGCGGCCGAGTGCCCTTTGCCGGGTCTCCCCGTCGAAATAGAGCAGTACGTTGCGGCACAGCACGAGGTCGAACCGCTCCGGCCGGGACTGTACGTCGAGCACGTTGCCGACGCGGTAGCAGATCGGCGTCAGCAGCGCCGGGTCCGGCTCCCATCCCCGCGGCGTCTCGTTGAAATGGCGCAGCATTTGCGCGACGCCCAGGCCGCGCTGGATCTCGAACTGGCTGTAACACGCGCGCCGCGCGGCCGCGATCGCGTGGGTCGAAATGTCGGTACCCAGGATCTCGATCTTCCAGCCGCGCCACATGTGCGGGCGGTCGGCGAACATCATCGACAGCGACAGCGCCTCCTGCCCGGTCGAACAGCCGGCGGACCAGATCGACAGGCGCCGGGTGCCCGCGCGCTTCTCGGCCAGATCGGGCAGGACGGTTTCGGATAGCTGCTGAAAGAGTTGCCGGTCGCGGAAGAAGTAGGTCTCGTTGTTGAGCAGGGCCTCGACGACCTTGCGCGAGAGTTCCCCGGAATCGCCGGTGCCCAGCATGCAGACGAGCTGGTCGAGGTTGTCGATCCCGTATTCGCGGAACACTCCGGCAAGCGCGCTGCCGATACGCCACTGGCGGCCTTCGGTGAGTTGCTGACCGGTCCGTTCCAGAAGCAGGTCGGCAATGATCCGGTGCGAGATCTGCGTCACCTCCATGCGGCTTCTCCGGCGTGAAGCGCGATGCGCAAGGCGATCTTTTCCGGCGGCAGCACGGCCGAAGCAAGGCCCGCCTGAACGACCGCGCGCGGCATGCCCCAGACGGAAGAACTGGCCTCGTCCTGCGCGATGATATTGCCGCCGGCGCGGACCAGTCGCTCGGCGCCGATCAGGCCGTCGCGGCCCATGCCCGAGAGCACGACGCCGAGCGCCGCCCCCTCCGCAACGTCGGCCATGCTCTCGAACATGGTATCGACGGAAGGCATGCAGCCGCTGGGCGCCTTGAAAGCGGCCGTGCCGGCAAGCAGCACCCCGCCGTCCCGGCGAAGCAGAAGGTGCCCGTCGCCGGGCGCAATATGGATACGGCCGCTCTCGACCGGTGTCGCGCCGTCGACCACCACCGCTTCGCGCCCGCTCGCGAGCTCGAGCTGCCCGGCGAAGACCTGCATGAAGGTTTCCGGCAAGTGCTGCGTGACCAGGATCGGCGCTTCGACATAGCGCGGCAGGTTGCGCAGCAGCATGCAGAGCGCGTGGATACCCCCGGTCGAAGCGCCGATGCCGATCACTTCCAGCGGGCCGCCCCGCTTGTTGCGCGCGCGCAGCGGTGGCGCAATGGGCGGTACGGCGGCCGCGCCTGTCCAGTTGCGCCGCCCCAAGGCCCGGATGCGTTGCAGCAGCGCAGTACGATAGTGCTGATCGAACTCGCCGCTCCGCGGCTTCAGCATGGTGTCGGCGGCGCCCATCGAAAGCGCGGCCAGTGTGTGCTCCGCCCCGACTTCGGTGAGCGAGGAAACGACCAGCACTTGCGTGCCTGCATGCGCGGCGAGGATCTTGGGCAGAGCGTGAAGGCCCCCCATGCCCGGCATTTCGAGGTCGAGCAGCACGACGTCTGCCGGGGCGATCGCGAGGGCGGCGAGCGCGTTCTCTGCGCTGCCGGTCTTGCCCACGATGGTCATATCGCCTTCGGGCGCGATGATCCTGGAAAGCACGGCGCGGACCGTCAGCGAATCGTCGACGATCATCACCCGGATCGGCGCCCGTTCGGTCGACGATCGGCCGGCCCTGCCAGCCGCGATGCTGCTCTCCGCGCCCACGGGCCGGACCTCAGGCCATTCCGACGAGCTGGAGCTTTATCTGCAGGGTTTCGTGGTCGAACGGCTTCATCACGTATTCGTCGGCACCCGCCCCGATCGCCTCGCGGATGTGTGCGATGTCGTTCTCGGTCGTGCAGAACACGACCTTGGGCACGTCCCCACCGGGCATGCGGCGCAGGTGGGTGATGAATTCGATGCCGGTCATCACCGGCATGTTCCAGTCGAGCAGGACGAGATCGGGCATGGCCTTCTCGCACTGCGCGATGCCTTTCTCGCCGTTCTCCGCCTCGTCGACCGAAAGGCCGAGCGATTCCAGAATGTGGCGTGAAACCTTTCGGATCACCCGCGAATCATCGACGATCAGACAGGTCTTCATTGTGCGCGATCCTTTTCTATGATCCCGGATTATTCGCTCCGGGTAACCAATCATTTAAGCGGCGGCCCGCTGCGGGCCGGCGACCAGGGCGGCCACATCGACCAGAACGGCAGGGCCGGCTGTGGTTTCAATCATCCCGCGTGCGACCGGCGTCCAGGCCGGTCCCAAAGTGGCAGGCGGCGGCGTAGGTTCACCGACGGCGGCGACAACGTCGTCCACCCGGTCGACGAGCAGGGCGTAGGCGTGCCCCCCAACCTCGACGACCGGCGCACGCACATCGGCTTCCCTGGGGGTGCCGGAAAGAGCGAGCGCCTTGCGGCTGTCGATCACGGTCAAGGCGCGGCTACGCAGGGCAGCAAGGCCTGCGACGAAATCCGGTGCGCGCGGCACCGGGGTAATCCCGGTCAACTCGATGATCGAGCTGATGTCCTCGGCCCGGAACGCGGCCGGCCGCCCGCCGATGCGCGTCAGGAGAAGCAGGCTGCTCATCGTCTTGCTCCCGGGCATGCCCGGGCAAGGGCCGAGAGAAGCCCGTCGCGGTCGTAGCGGTAGATGCTGTCCGGATCGCGCTCGCCCCCCTCCGGACGCGAGCGGAGGCGGACGACGGCCGCGGCGGGGCCGGTGTCCTCCGCTGCATCGAGCGTTACGGTGATGTCAGCGGCCCGCCCATCGCCGTCGCCTAGAACATCGTAGCCGGCCGAACGGATCAGCGGTTCGAGAAAGCTCGCCACCCACGGGTCGGAGCCGGGCAGGCGGCAGGTCGGGCGCTGTGCCCGCAGCGCGGCGCGCCCATGACGGGCGAAGAGCCCGTGCGCGTCGATCACGCCGACGATAGCGCCGTCGATCAGTGCCGTGCCTTCCAGCGTTTCGTCGCCTTCCAGCGGCACGACGGGGCCCGGCAGCTCGACCGAGTCGATGATACCGGCGACGGCGTAGAGCAGTTCGAACTCACCATCCCCGAGACGCAGCGCAGTAATCGTGTCGTTGACGAGTGTTCCGCCCTCTGTCCCCAGCAGTGGCAGGATCGTGCCGTCGACGGTGGCCAGCACGCCGCCGTCGGTGAGCTCGATTGCGGAGACCGGCAGAGTATGAATATGCCGGATGGCCGCCATGCGGATCGCGAGTCTGCGTCCGGCGAAGGAGGTGAAGACCACCGCGTGCTCGGCGGGCGCCGCGGCCTGTTCGGTGCCATGTTCCTGCACCGCGGTGCGGATGCGTGCATGGCTTGCCAGCCCGTATGCTTCGGCAAGACCGGGAACGTCGATCTTGAGGATCGGCTGGCCGTCGTCGAGCAGCGCCGTGCCGCCGTAAAGACCGATCGCTTCCAGCGCCGGGGGCAGGGGCTTCAGAACGAAGTCCTCGTTGTCGAGCACCCGATCGACCGCGAGCGCGAACAGGTCACCGCTGACGAGCCGCAGGAAGACGAAGGTGGCGCGCTCGAGATCGACCTCCTGTTCAAGCCCGAGCACTTCCGCGAGATCGAGACAGGGCACGCGTTCGCCGCGGAAGGTGAGGAAGATGCCGTCGCCGAGCCGGTCGACCTCGACCGAGCGCGAGACGCTGCGTGCGATCTCGACGATGTAGGAACGCGGCAGGCCCAGCGTGTGGGCGCCAACTTTGACCGTCAGCCCCTCCACGATGCTGAGCGTCAGCGGCAAGTGGAGGAACACGATCGTGCCCCGGCCTTCCTTGCTGGAAACCGAAACCGAACCGCCGAACCGCTCGACATTGGCGCGCACGACATCCATGCCGACGCCGCGGCCGGACACCTGGCTGACCTCGGCGGCGGTCGAGAAGCCGGGCGCGAAGATCAGGTCGAGCTTCTGCTCATCGGTCATCGCGGCGACTTCGGCAGCGCTCGCCACGCCTGCCGCCACCGCCTTGTCGCCCAGCTTGCCGAGCGCGATGCCGCGCCCGTCGTCGCTCACGGCGACGATGATGCGGTTGCCCGTGCGGCGCGCGGAAACGGTGATGATGCCGATCTCGCGCTTGCCCACGGCGAGCCGTTCGGCCGGCGGTTCGATCCCGTGGTCGATTGCATTGCGCAGGATATGGGTCAGCGGGTCGCGGACCGATTCGATCATCTCGCGGTCGAGTTCGACATCGCCGCCTTCGAGATCGATCATTACCTGCTTGCCGAGCTCGGCGGAAAGATCGCGGACCATGCGCGGCAGGGCGCCGAACAGGTGCTCCAGGCGCTGCATCCGCATCCGGGTCGCCCCTTCGCGAACCTCGTCGAGAATGGTGGAAAGCCGCTCGAACGGACCCTGCAGTACGGGATCGGCGCCGTGGTCACGCAACCGCCGGGCGAGTTCGTTGCGGGCGAGAACCATGTCGGAAACGCCGCTCATCACCCGGTCAAGAAGCTCGACAGGCAAACGGATGGAGCGCGTGCTGCCTGCCCGCGCCGCGCGCGGTCCGGCCTTCTCGCCCGCCTGGATCGTCTCGCTGTCGGGCTCGTCGCGGCCTGGTTCGAGCGCAGCGATTAGCATGTCGTCGCCGCCTGCTGGCAGGTCCTCGCCTGCGTCGATCGCATCGATCATGTCGGTAATGCGGTCGATCACCGCGAGCACCGCGGTGACCAGGGCACTGCTGGCGCGCCGGCGCCCGGCGCGCACATCGGACAGTGCGCTTTCGGCCGCATGGCTGAGTTTTTCGAGGCGGGGGAAGTCGAAGAAGCCGCAGTTGCCCTTCACGGTGTGGACGAAGCGGAAGATGGCGTCGAGCCGCTCGCGGTCCGCGGGATCGGCTTCCCACGCCACGATCTCGCCCTCGATCGCTTGGAGCATCTCGCGGGTTTCGGCCACGAAATCAGCCAGCAGGTCGTCCATCGAAAATCCCAGCCCCCCGGATAGAGCGGGGAGGTATGGCCAAGGATGGTTAACGAACGGTCACTGCCGCCCGGGAAAGTGCCGCAATGCGCGCCAGACGATCAAGGCCGCGACCGCCCCGCCAACGACGTTCGCGGCAAGCTCGGCGGCATAGACCGCTTCCGCGCCCCAGCGTGGACGCAGCAACCAGCCGATGGGCAGCATGACCAGGAACACCCGTGCGCAGCTCTGCGTCAGGGCCCAGCTTGCTTTGTCGACCGCATTGAGTGCGCCATTGGCGACGATTACCAGCCCGAACCCGGCATAACCCCAGGCGGCGATGCGCAGATAGCTGTCGAACTCGGCGATCACCGCCGGATCGTCGGTGAAGAACCGCGCGAACCATTCGCCCGCGGCGAACAGCACGAAGGCGAGCGCAATGCCGTAGACGAGGCAGAACACGCCTGCCTCCAGCATCGCGAGCCGTGCCCGGTCGGGCCGCCCAGCGCCCCAGTTCTGTCCGACGATCGCCCCAATCGACCCGGAGAGGCCGAGCAGCGGCACCACCGCGAAGCTCTGCAGACGCCCGGCCGCGCCGAAACCCGCCACCGCGGCTTCCCCCTGCGCGGCGAGCAGTGCGGTGAGGATCGACAGTCCGATCGGGTTGACCGCGTTCGAGAAAGCGGCTGGCCCGGCGACGCGCAGGATCGCACGGGCGGATTCGCCGAAACGGGACTGACGGATCAGGCTCGGTTTTATCGGCAGCTCGGTGCCGGCGATCAGCCACAGGGCGACGCCGATGGCGAGCGCATATCCGGCGATCGAGGCGTAGGCCGCGCCCGCCATGCCGAAACCGGCAAATCCGAAGGCACCGGAGATCAGCAGCGGATCGAGGACCCAATTCGCGATGGCGAAAGTGAATGCGACGACCGTGGTCTTGCGCGCCTCCCCCTGGCCGCGCAGCACGCCGTTGAGCGCCATCTGCAACAGCAGCACAGGCATGCCCAGCGCGAATGGGGCCATGTAAGCCCGGATCAGCGGCAGCAGTGCGTCCGATGCCTGCATGAGGCGGAACAGCGGATCGAGCAGCAGATAGAGCGTCAGCCCCAGGATCGCGCCGAGCACGACCGCGAACACCGCACCGAAGTTCGCCCGCCGCGCGGCCTGCGCGGTATCGCCAGCACCCAGCGCCCGCGCGATCACGGAATTGACACCGACCATGACGCCGACCCCGAGACTGGAGAGCGCAATGGTGACCGGAAACACGAATGCGACCGCCGCCAGCTCCGCGCTGCCAAGCTGGCCGATGAAATAGGCGTCGATGAGCCCGACCGACATGATCGCCGCAACGCCGATGATCATGGGCAGGGTTTGGGTCACGAGGTGGCCGCGGATCGATCCGCGCGTCAGCTTGGCGCCCTCGCTCATGCGCTTGCCGATAGCGCCGCCCCGCACGATTGCAAGGTCGCCGGGCCGGCGCTTGTGCAGGGGGGATGCTCCGTGCGATAAGTGGCACAAAGCAATCGAAGGAGAGAGTGCTCGTGGCGACTCAGCTCAAACCCCGCATGGAATGCAGCGAGGCCGAATGGCAGGCCCGGCTCGATCTCGCCGCATGCTACCGCATTTTCGATCATTTCGGCTGGTCGGAATCGATCTACAACCACATCTCGGTGAGGGTGCCGGGAGAGGACAACGCGTTCCTCATCAACCCGTTCGGTCTGCTCTATTCGGAAGTCAGCGCCTCCAACCTCGTGAAGATCGACATCGACGGCAATGTGCTCTCGGGCAATTACCCGGTGAACAAGGCGGGCTTCACCCAGCACGCCTATTTCCACCGCCACCTCGATTGGGCGCACGCGATCTGCCACACGCACACCACCGAGGCGATGGCGGTCTCCAGCACCGAAGGCGGACTGCTGCCGATCAGCTTCTACGCCTGCAACTTCCAGGGCCAGATCGGTTATCACGATTTCGAAGGCGTGACCGTGCGCGAGGAGGAAGGCGAGCGGCTGCTCGCGAACCTCGGCGACAAGCGCATCCTGATGCTGCGCAACCACGGCCCGGTGGTGCTTGGCCGCACGATCCACGAGATGTTCGTTCAGGCCTGGGCGCTTCAGCGCGCCTGCGAGATCCAGGTTGCGACGCTCAGCCAGGGCCGGCCGATCCACGTCTCGCAGGAGGTCATCAACGTCCACCAGCGCGATCTCAGCCAGGCGCAGGCACCGGGCGGGCCGGGCTACGCCGACTTCGAGGCGTGGAAGCGCAAGGTCGATCGGATCGATTCGAGCTGGCGCGACTGAGAACCAAGCTCCGCCGAACCGAATGCCCGCGCTCACCGTCAACGACCGCCCGGTCCGCTTCGACATGGACCCGGAGACGCCGCTGCTCTGGGCGCTGCGTGACGCGGCGAATCTCACCGGCACCAAGTATGGCTGCGGCGTGGGCGATTGCCATGCCTGCACCGTGATCGTCGATGGCGAGGCGCTCCGATCGTGCCTGATCACGCTGGCCGAGGCCGAGGGGCGTTACGTCACCACGATCGAGGGGCTCAGCCGCGACCGCTCGCATCCGGTGCAGCAGGCGCTCGTGGCGGAGCAGGCGATCCAGTGCGGCTTCTGCACACCCGGCATAGCCATGGCGGCGGCCGCGCTGATCGAGGCCAATCCCGATCCATCCGAAGAGGCGATAAGGCAGGCGATCCCGAACCTGTGCCGCTGCGGCGTCTATCCGCGGCTCGTCCGCGCCATCCAGCGCGCCGGCCGGGTCGCGCGGCGGGTCGAACGCATCAGCGCCGCCCCCGCGCCGGGGATCAGCGCCGACGATGCGGCTGCGGAAGTGCCGGCAATGGCTGCGCCGCAGAGCGAGGCGCGGGAATAGCGCGCGGTTCAGGGACTCGCGAAATTGCCGCGCCGGCGCTAACCGTTCCTGCAAAGGAGACCGGCGATGAAAGCAACCATCTGGCACAACCCGAACTGCAGCAAGTCGCGTGCGGCGCTCGAGACGCTGCGCGGGCGTGACGACATCGAGCTCGAGGTCGTCGAGTATCTCAAGAACCCACCGAGCCGCGACAAGCTGACCCAGCTCTACAGCGATGCGGGAATCGCACCGCGCGAGGGCATCCGGACCCAGGGCACCGATGCGAAGGAGCGCGGATTGACCGAAGCCGACGACGACACCGTGCTCGACGCCATGGCCGCCGATCCCAAGCTGATCGAACGTCCGCTGGTCGAGACGGAGAAGGGCGTGCGGCTGTGCCGTCCGACCGAACGGATCGAGGAAATTCTCTAGTCGTCGTCCGCGGTGCGACCTTCCAGCAGGTCGTCTGACTGGAGCGAGCGCCAGCCGAACGCGAACACGGCCGCGCACAGCAGGCAGATCGCGGCGAAGCCGATCCACGCGTGATGGCCGTAGAGCCACACGCCCGCCGCGGGTGCGACGATATAGGCCGCGCCGTTGACCGAGGCGACGATGCCGCCGATTTGCCCCTGCTCGCCCCGCGTCACCGCGAGCGAGGAGCCCGCGGTGAAGCCCGGGCGATAAAGGCCGAACCCGAGCGATGCGACCGCAAAGCCGAGCGCGATCGAATGCAGGTCCTGCGCCACCGAAAAGCCGATCACGCCGATGATCGCCAGCGCCATGCCCCAGAGCGTGGAGGAACGCGGACCCAGTTTGAGCATGGGAATCAGGCCCCACTGCGCGAGCAGCGTGGCGATCGCGCCGCACATCAGCACCAGGCCGATCGGCCCCGTGCCCGCCGAGGGATCGGTCCGCAGCCCCAGCCGGTCGAGAATGAAAAACCCGATGATGCCCAGCGTCGCCGCCTGAGCATGGCCGCCCAGCAATCCCGCCACCAGCCAGGGCCGCAGCCGCCTGTCGCGCCAGGACAGATCGGGGATCGCCTCGGGCGCGGGCAGAGCATCCTCCCGCTCCTCCTCGTCCTCCCCCCGGACGACGTTGGGATTCGAATTCGCACTGAAGGGAACAGCCACGACGTCGCCGCGCGCGGCGAATGTCGGCGCGTCATTCGGCAGGCGCAGGCGCAGTGCGATCAGCACCGCCGCGCCGACCAGCGCGAAGGCGAAGAACGGGCCGACCAGTCCCGTTGCAGGGAAGATCAGCAGCGGCGCCAGCGCCGGACCGATCACCGTACCCAGCCCGAAGCTGGAGGCGATCAGGGCCATCGCCTTGGTCCGCTCGGCGCGCGGCGTGCGGCTTGCGACATAGGCCTGGACGGCGGGCGGTGCGGCCGAGCCGAACCCGCCGTAGAGACTGCGCGCGGCGGCGAAGAAAATCAGCGTCGCCGCAGCGGAGATTGCGCCGGCCAGTCCGAACATCAGGACGAGGCCGCACAGCGCGAACGACGCGATGAAGCCGACAAGGCCGATCGCCATCATCGCCTTGCGTCCTCGCCGGTCGGAGCGGCGTGCCCAGATCGGCGCGCAGATCACCCACAGCAGCGCCGACCAGGTATAGGCTATGCTGATCCACACGTCCGCCACACCCAGCGCCGTGCCGACCGAGGGCATGACGGACTGCATCGCGGTATTCCCCGCCGCCGTCACCAGCATGACGAGGAACAGCAGCACCATGCGCCCGCGCGAGATCCTTTGCGCCGCAGGCGCTTCGATCGGGGGAAGGTGGGGGTCCCTGTCGGCCATCGCGCTCATCGCTAGGCTCGCCGCGGAGCGCTTGCAATACGCCCGTGGATTTGCGAACGCGAACGGCGCAACCGCGAACGAGGCAACATTTCTTGGCCCAAATGAACGAATTGGCGGTCGAACCGCGTACCCGCCTCCGCGATCGCACCGCCCGGCTGTTCGGGCAATGGGGCGTTTTCTTCCGCGGTTTCGTGGAACATCCGCGCATGGTCGGCTCGATCATCCCGTCCTCCCGCTTCACGATCCGCAAGATGCTCGGCCCGGTGAACTGGGCCGAATGCAAGCTGTTCGTGGAGTATGGGCCCGGCGTCGGCACTTTCTGCCGCCCGGTGCTCGAGCGGCTGCCGCGCGACGGCAAGCTGCTCGTGATCGACACCAATCCGCTCTACATCGACTATCTGAAACGGACGATCACCGACGGCCGCTTCGTCGCCGTCCACGGGTCGGCTGCCGATGTGAAGGAGATCGTCCGCGCGATCGGGTACGAGGAGGCGGACTACGTGCTCTCCGGCCTGCCGTTCTCGACCCTGCCCGACGGGGTGGGACCCGCCATTGCCGAGGCGACGCACGACGTGCTGCGTCCGGGCGGGGCGTTCCTCGTCTATCAGTTCAGCGCCAAGGCACGCGACTTCATGGCCAAGCACTTCGCGCGTATCGAGCAGGGCTTCGAGCTGTGGAACGTCCTGCCGTGCCAGCTCTTCTGGGGCTGGAAGGACGAGGCGGCCTGAGCCGCCTCGCTTCCGATCTTCCTTATTCGAAGGCTTCGCTGACCGCCTCGGCCGAGGGGCCCGCGAGCTGCTTGTAGACCGCGGCGAGCACGCACACGATCAGCACGCTCCAGATCGCGGCGATGATCCCGCTGAGCGCCCCGCCGACGAGCAGGCCCGCCGTGTTCTGGCCGAGCATGGCGACGAACAGGCCCGAGATCATGCTGATGACGATCCCGACCACGATCACGCCGATCGCCAGGAGCAGGTAGAAGCCGAACAGTCGCAGGCTGTTGCCCTTGGTGAGGCGCCACGAATTGCGCAGCGCCGTGATCGGATTGAGATTGGCGCCGATCACCATTTCCGGCGAGACGAGCGAGAACTTCACCATCACGTACGCAAATATGACGAAGGCGAGCAGGCCCACGAGCACGCCCGCAGCGGGCCCGCCCAGTCCCGCCGCGACGCCGACGGGCACGCCCAGCACGATCGACAGGCCGAGAACGAGAAGGATCTGCGCCGCGATATAGGGGATCAGCGTGATGAGCCCGGTCCTGATCGCCTCGCCCACGGTCGGCCGGCGGTCGTGCAGCAATGCTAGGAGCGACAGCGTTCCCACCGACTGGATGATCCCCAGCAGCAAAAACCAGATGCCGTTGTCGGCGTAGAACGCCTGGAAGGCGGCCATCGGGTCCTCCGGATTGACCTCGGCCGGGCCGGTCATCATCTCCGGCACCAGCAGCGCGAGTGCGAGGTTGGGCAGAAATATGAAGATGCCCGCGATCACGGCGAGCAATTCCTTGTTCGCACCGACCATCGCGGTCGCTTCGTTCCACGCGCGTCCCATGTCGAATTTCATGGCATGTCCCCTCGTTGCGGTGCCTTTGCCCTTGATAAGCTGCGCGGGGCGCGCCACGCAATCGGCAATGTCCGGCAATACCCAGTCAGAAATCGAATGGCGGCGCGAGGCTGCGCCCGTGCCTTATCGGGAAGCACTGTCCGAAATGGAGGCGCGCAACCGCGCTATTGCCGAGGGTGAGGCGGGGGAGCTCGTCTGGCTGCTCGAACATCCGCCGGTCTATACCGCCGGCACGAGCGCCGCGGCCGCCGAGATGCTCGACCCGCGCTTCGAGGTTGTCGAGGCGGGGCGGGGCGGTCGTTACACCTATCATGGTCCGGGCCAGCGGATCGGCTACGTCCTGCTCGACCTGAACCGTCGCGGGAAGGACGTGCGCTGTTTCGTCCATGCGATCGAAGGCTGGGTGATCGACACACTGGCGGACTTCGGGGTCGAATCCTGGCGCGCCGAAGGGCGGATAGGCATCTGGACGCACGACATCGACGGCAGCGAAGCCAAGATCGGCGCGATCGGCGTGCGGGTGCGCCGGTGGGTCACCATGCACGGCTTCGCGGTCAACCTGGCGCCCGATCTCTCGCATTTCGCGGGGATCGTGCCCTGCGGTATCGCCGAATACGGGGTCACCAGCCTCCAGCGGCTCGGCGTCACGGTTGCGCCGGAGGAATGGGATGAGGCATTGGAGGCGCGCGGCGGGGGCTTTCTCGATGGCCTCGCGCGTGCTTGCGGAGTGAAGGCATGATGCACAAGACGATTGCGGTGGCCGGTCTGGCGGTGCTCCTTGCCGCCTGCGACGGCGGCGCCGACAGCGGGGCGGATGGCGGCACGGCCGAGGGCGAAGTGCTCGGCGGTACGATCAGCGACGAGATGCTGCCGCTCGACACGGTTCAGTCGCAGTCCCCGCCACTGCGCACCGAGCCGACCGGCGACGCAACTGGTGAAGACGGGGCGGAGGAGGCCGACGAAGCGTCCGATGCGCAGGAAGCTGGCGACGGCGATGAGGCGGCCGCCGATGCGGACGCCGGCGGCCCTCCGCAAATCCAGCTAAACCCCGCGCCGGAGCCCGAAGCTCCGGCAGATGAGGGCGAGCCGGATTAGGGCTTCGCCATCCCAGCTTTCGCTGGGATAACGGTGTTTCGGAAGGGCGGCTGGCGAGAACCGGCGGCCCCGCCCGCCACTGCCGGGCGAAGCTCAGGCCGCTGCGCTCTGCTCCATCAGCGTCGGGTAGTCGACGTACCCCTCCGGACCGCGCCCGTACCAGCTTTGCGGCACGCCCTTGTTCGGGGCGAGGTCGGCGCCGGCGCGGATACGGTCGGGCAGATCGGGGTTCGAGATGAAAGGACGGCCGAAGCTGATCGCGTCGGCGCGGCCCGCGTCGACATCCGCTGCCGCCTGCGCTGGATCATAATCGGAATTGAGGATCAGCGGTCCCGAATAGATGCTGCGGATCAGCGGGCTCTGCTTGGGCACCTCGGTACTGCCGAAGGTCCCGTCGGGCCCGGGTTCGCGCAGTTCGAGGAAGGCAATGCCGAGATCCTCCGCCACCTTGGCGGCAGCGCCGAAGGTCGCCGCAGGATCGCTGTCGTCGCAGCCCTGCGATTCGCCGTTGGGTGAAAGGCGCAGTCCCACGCGATCGGCGCCCCAGACGTCGATCAGCGCGGTCAGCACCTCGCGCAGCAGGCGTGCACGGTTTTCCGGCGAGCCGCCATATTCGTCCTCGCGAAGATTGGTGGAATCCCGCAGAAACTGGTCGATCAGATAGCCGTTCGCGCCGTGGAGCTGGACGCCGCCGAAGCCGGCCTTCTTCGCATTCTCGGCCGCCTTGCGATAATCCTCGACCACGCGCGCGATGTCCGCCACGCTCAGCGCGCGGGCCGGCTCGTAATCCTTGCGCCCTTCGTAGGTGTGGGCGTGTCCGGGTCCCGTCGTCGCGCTGGCGGAGACGGGCGGCGCGCCGTCGAGAAAGTCGGGGTGGACCAGCCGGCCCATGTGCCAGAGCTGGAGCACGATCAGCCCGCCTTCGCGGTGCACTGCATCGGTGACCGGCTTCCAGCCTTCGACCTGCTCCTCGCTCCAGATGCCGGGCGCGCCCGGCCAGCCCGATCCTTCGACGCTGATCCCCGTCGCCTCGCTGATGATGAGCCCGGCGCCGGCGCGCTGGCGGTAATAGGTCGCCATCATCTCGTTCGGCACCACGCCGGGGAGGGTTGCGCGGCCGCGCGTCAGCGGTGCCATGAAGATGCGATTCTTCGCCTGGAGAGCACCCATGGTCAGCGGTTCGAACAGGTTCTCGTGCATTCGGGATACATCCTTTTTGCTGTCGCTTTCTGCCATTGGAGCTAGGGCCCGGTCATGGCGATCACAACCGAACCGATTGCGGAGAAAAACTATCAGGCGAGCGCCTGGCACTTCGCTGCGCTCGTCGGAGGCAACGTCGCGCTCGCGTTCGGCCCGTGGTTCGTGCGCATGGCCGACACCGGCCCGGTAGCCGCCGGTTTCTGGCGCATGGTAATCGCTCTGCCGGTCATCGCCCTGCTTGCCTGGCGTGCTCGCTCGCCGGGCCCGATCGACCGGCGGCTCTTGCTCCTGGTCGCCGCAGCCGGACTGTTCTTCGCCTTCGATCTGGCGAGCTGGCACGTCGGCATCGAGCGCACCCGGCTCGCCAACGCGACTCTGTTCGGCAACGCGGGCAGCGTGATCCTGATGATCTGGGGACTGCTGGCGCTGCGCCGGATACCCGGCACACGCGAGATTCTCGCGCTCGCAGCCGCGCTCGGCGGCGCCGCGATCCTCATGGGGCAGAGCCTCGAGATCTCGGCGGTAACGCTCGTGGGCGATCTGTTCTGTCTGCTCGCCGGCGTGTTCTACGTCTTCTATCTCCTGCCGGCGCAGCGCGCGCGGACCGGGCTGGGGCAGTGGACCGTCTTGCTCCTGGCCGGTCTCGCCGCCGCGCCCGTGCTGCTTGCGGTTGCGTTGGTGCTGGGCGAGCCGGTCTGGCCGGGAGAGGCCGGATGGACGCCTGTTGTCGGACTGGCAATTTCGAGCCAGGTTATCGGGCAAGGCTTGCTCGTGTTCTCGCTCAAACACTTTCCGCCGCTGGTGATCGGAGTCGCGCTCCTGACCCAACCGGCGATCGCCGCTGCGACCGGCTGGCTCGCATTCGGCGAAACGCTCGGCGTGCCCGATATGGCGGGCATGGTGCTTGTCGCCTGCGCGCTCGTATTCGCCAAAGTGGCGGAGCCGCGCGCTGCGCGCGCCGTGCCGCCCGAGCGCTAACGCGCCGCGTCTTCGGGAAACCCGTGCAGAAAGCGGCTGTAACCTTCTGCGACATCACGCATATCGGGACCTCCGATCGCGAGCTGCGCCTGTTCGTAGAGCCGCCTGCCTTCGTCGCGCAGCATGGCGATCCGCGCTTGGTCGGTGATAGGCGCCGCGGCGCTGCGCAGGACGTCGAAGGTGACAAGCGCCGCGGTGGGGCTGGTGGCGACGGCGCTGCGGATGGTTCCAAATCCGCGATGCAGGAAATGACCGAACGTTTCCGGCAGTGGATGCACACGCGCGTGTTCGGGATGGTCCTCCCATCGCCGCCGCAGATCGCGTCGTCCCAACTCCGCCGTAGCAGCGCCGAGCCAGTGGAGCGCGTTGATCGCGGTGAAAGGATCGTTGATCGCCGGCGATAGTGCGCGCAGCGCGATCTCGACCAGCTCGTCGATCAGGAACTGCGGATCCTGCTCTGCCGTGCGCGTGGCGCCGAACGAGAAGGCGTTTGCGGCCGCTTCGCCGACGGTCTCACATGATTCGCCCTCGCATACCCGCACCAGCGCCATTCCTGGATGAACGAAATCGCCGGTCCGCACCTCCAGCGCGATCGTGCAGTTCGCCCTCGCCGCGAGCGCCGCGAGCTCGTCGTAGTCGATCATCTGGACATAGCCGGTGTGCTCGCTCGGCACAGGCGTGCCGACGGGCGCCTCCCCCTCTTCGCCGGGGTTGTGATCGCGGGGATAATTATCCTCGATGTCGGCCAGCAGGCGCTTGCCGATACCGTGCAGCACGCTGTTGATGCGGATGCTGGATGGGACGTGATTGAGAAAATAGACAAGCACCGCCACCGACAATGCCATCAGCAAATAGGCAACCAGGAGCGATAGCTGCGGCACGAACCCAGGAAGCGTCGTGGCAACGGCTGCTTCGGCGGTAGCGGCCACCTCGTCCTCGGCACGCACCGTCCTCAGCACGGTAAGGGCGTAAACGAACGTTCCGATGAACGTGGCGAGGCTCAACTGGTTGCCGCGATCCTCCAGGAAGTTCGTCAGCAGCCGCGGGCCATAGGTGCCGCTGGCATAGGCGACCGCCGCGATGGTGATCGAGAACACGGTCGAGGCGACCCCGATCATCGACCCGGCCATCACGGTCAGCATATTGGCCGCGCCGTCGGGTCGCGCCGGTACGATCGCCTCCACCCGGCTGAGGAATTCGGCCGCGCCGATCCGATCGAGATGGACCAGGGTGAACGCGAGCGCCGCCGCCGCGATCGAGAACAGTGCCGGATAGAACCAATAGTTCGCCCCGAGCCGCGCGAGTAGCCACCTGAGGTCCGCCGTCATGCGCGTTAAACCCCTTGAGGAGCGGTACGTTGCCGCGCGCTCAGTCGATCTTCGCCAGTTCGCGGTTGAGGAAGGTCAGCAGCAGGGCCGCGCGCTTCGCGTCCTCGGCGTGGTCCGCGCCCACCGAATGGCCGCCTTCGCGGTATTCGTGGAAGTAGAGCGTCTGCCCCAGCGCCTCGTGCTTCGCCGCCATCTTGCGCGCGTGGCCCGGATGGACCCGGTCGTCGAGCGTCGAGCTGTAGTAGAAGGTCGCCGGATAACCCTCGACCGCGCGCAGATTTTGATAAGGCGACCATTCCTTCATGAACGCCCAATCCTCCGGCACTTCGGGATTACCGTACTCGGCCATCCACGAGGCGCCGGCGAGCAGCTTGTGATAGCGCTTCATATCGTCGAGCGGCGATCCGGAGATCACGGCCGCGTAGAGGTCTGGGCGCTGGTTCGCCGCGGCACCGACGAGCACACCCCCGTTGGAGCGGCCCGAGATGCCGATCCCGTCCGCCACCGCGAGGTTGTTCGCGATCAGGTCCTCGGCCACCGCGTGCAGATCGTCGAAGCTGTTCTGGCGCTTCTCGCGCAGAGCGTCCTCGTGCCAGCGCGGCCCGTATTCTCCGCCGCCGCGGATGTTTGCAAGCACGTAGGCATGCCCTTCCTCAAGCCAGAACAGCGCCAGCGGACCGCTCCGATAGGGCTCTGCCGTGAGGTACTTCGGGGTCTGCGCCGCACGGAAGCCGCCGTAAGCGTGCATCAGCGTCGGCAGCGGCCCCTCGGCGCCCTTTGGGCGGACGATGTAGTAGGGAACCTTGGTGCCGTCCTTCGAGGTGGCGAAGCGCTGCTCGACCGCGAATTTCGAGGCATCGAACTGTGCGGGCATCGAATCGACGACGCGCGGCTCAGCGCCCGGTGTGGCGGCATAGAGCGTCGGCGGCGTCAGCATGCCTTCGACCGTCACCAGCGCCAGATCGCTGCTGCCGCTCACTGCGGCGAGCGAGAGGGTGGAACTGTCGGGCAGGGCCATCTCCTCGGCCGTCCAGCCGCTTGCGCCCGGCGTCAGCGCGACGAGCTTGCCGGAGACGTCGTCGAGCAGCTTGATCCACAGGTTGCCTTGCGACGCAGCGACTTCTTCCAGCGCTTGCGATGCACTCGGTGCGAAGACGAGCGATGGCGCGGCGTCGCTGCCGGCGGCGATCTCCGCCAGCGGCCATGACACCAGCGAGCCGGCCGCGAAGGTGGCGCCGCCGGCCTCCAGCGGTGAATTGAGCTTGGCGATCATGCGCCCGCCCAGCACATCCTGGAAATCGGCATCCTCGGGCAATGGCAGGGCAACCGTCGCGCCATCTTCGCGCACCAGGCTGACACGGTTGGTCCAGAAGCTCGGCGAGACATTGACGAAGCGCCAGCGCGTCGTGCCGTCGAGAATCGAGAAGGCGCCCGCGCTGACCGCCTGCTGCTCGGCTTCGATCAGTTGCGGCGCTTCGGCGAGGTCCGCCCCGCGCTTCCACAGGCGGATCTGCCGCGGATAGCCGGAATCGGTCATGCTGCCGGCGCCGTACTCGGTGCCGACCATCAGCGTATCCGCATCGAACCAGGCGACGTTGGACTTCGCCGCGGGGAGGGTAAAGCCGCCCTCCACGAAGGCGCCGGTCGTCACATCGAATTCACGCACCACGTCCGCATCGGTGCCGCCGGGGCTGAGCGAGACGAGGCAGCGGGTATATTCGGGGGCCAGACAGTTCGCGCCGTGCCAGACCCAGCTTTCACCTTCCTGCTTGCCGAGGGCGTCGACGTCGATCAGCACACGCCATTCGGGCGTACCGGAAAGATAGCTGTCGAGCGAGGCGATGCGCCAGAGTCCGCGGGGATTGTCCTTGTCGCGCCAGAGGTTGGTGACCTGGTCGCCCTGGATCGCGGTCGGCATTGCGATCTGCCGCTCGTCGTCGAGTATCTGCCGTGCCCAGGCTTGGGCGATCGCATATTCGGGCTCGCCGGTCAGCTTCGCTTCGGTTTCCGCGTTCCACTTCTCCACCTGCTGGAGCGCGCGTTCGCCCTGGATTTCCTCCAGCCAGACATAGGGATCGTCGTCCGACACCGCATCCTGTGCGGCGAGCGCGGCGGGCAGCGAGAGGAAGGCGAGAGCGAAAGCGGTCGTGCGGTTCAGCAGCATTGGCACCTCTTTGTGGATGCGCGGGACCATACCGGTTTTGCCGCCCGATCAAAGGGGTGCGATGCGATCTAAACGTAGCCGGACACGTCAATCTTCGTCGTCCCTGCTCAGGCAGGACGACGGAAGAGGGCAGGAACGAGCGGGAGCTAGACCCGCCCCAGGTCCCCCTTGCCGATCGTGCCGCTCGCCATCTCCAGCATACGGTCGAGGCTCTGCTTGGCTTTGAGGCGCAGGCCTTCCTCGATCTCGATGCGCGGTTCGAGGTCCCGCAGGCAAGCGTAGAGCTTTTCCATCGTGTTGAGCGCCATGTAGGGGCAGATGTTGCACGAACAGTTGCCGTCCGCGCCGGGCGCACCGATAAAATTCTTCTCCGGCAGCGCCTTTTCCATCTGGTGGATGATGTGCGGCTCGGTCGCGACGATCAGCGTGTCGCCTTCGAAGGTGCGGGCGAACTGGAGGATGCCGCTGGTAGACCCGACGTAATCCGCATGATCGATGATCGTCGGCGGGCATTCCGGGTGCGCGGCGACCGGGGCGCCCGGATACTGTTCCTTCAGCTTCATCAGCTCGGTCTCGCTGAAGGCCTCGTGCACGATGCACACGCCGGGCCAGAGCAGCATCTCGCGGTTGAACTTGCGGCTGAGATAGCCGCCCAGGTGCCGGTCGGGGCCGAAGATGATCGGCTGGTCCTTGGGGATCTGGCTGATGATCGTCTCGGCAGAGGAACTCGTGACGATGACGTCCGACAGCGCCTTCACCTCGGTCGAGCAGTTGATGTAGGTCAGCGCGATGTGATCGGGGTGCGCCTCCCGGAAAGCCTTGAACTTCTCCGGCGGGCAGGAATCCTCGAGACTGCATCCGGCGTCCAGGTCCGGCAGGACGACGATCTTCTCCGGACTGAGGATCTTGGCCGTGTCGGCCATGAACTTCACACCGCAGAACGCGATCACGTCGGCATCGGTTTCCGCCGCCTTGCGCGAGAGCTCGAGCGAATCGCCGACGAAATCGGCGAGGTCCTGGATGTCCGGCTTCTGATAATAATGCGCCAGAATGACCGCATTGCGCTCCTTGCGCAGGCGATCGATCTCGGCGAGCAGATCGGTTCCGGCGGGGATCTTGTTTTCAATGGACATGCCAATCTCCTGTCGCGCTGGCATATAGGAAGCGGCCGCGCCTGTGTCGCGGAGTTATTCCTATGCCCCTGCGATCTCGCGCTATTCTCAGCGATCGGGGCAAGACGCAACCGGCAGCGCCGGCGCGCGTTGTTTGCCGGAGGAGCAGTTGGGGAGCGCGGCGTGAACGATCCAGTCCTGAAGGAAGCGGCAGGCGCAGAGCAGAGTGCGCGGATCAAGGTCAATCCGCCGGTCTTCTTCGTTTCCGCGGCATTGATCGTCGCCTTCGCGCTGTTCGGTGCGGTGTTTGCGGAGCGCGCCGGCATTTTGTTCGGCCGGGTGCAGGCCGTCATCGTCGCCGATTTCGGCTGGTTCTACATCGCCTCGGTGGCGGGGTTTCTGATCTTCGTCGTCTTCCTCATGATCAGCCGTTACGGCGACATCAAGCTAGGGCCGGACGAGAGCGAGCCCGAATACAGCCACCTGTCGTGGTTCGCGATGCTGTTCAGCGCGGGAATGGGCATCGGGCTCGTCTTCTTCGGCGTCGCCGAGCCGATCCAGCACTACGCAGCTCCGCCTGTGGGCGAGGGCGGAACCGTCGATGCCGCACGGCAGGCAATGGTGCTGACCTTCTTTCACTGGGGATTTCACGCCTGGGGCATCTACGTCGTGGTCGGGCTGGCGCTCGCCTACTTCTCCTTCCGGCGCGGTCTGCCGCTGACGATCCGTTCCGCGCTGTTTCCGCTGATCGGGCGACGGATCAACGGACCGATCGGCCACGCGATCGACACCTTCGCGGTGCTCGGCACGATGTTCGGCGTGGCGACCTCGCTCGGGCTCGGCGTCCTGCAAGTCAACGCGGGCTTCAGCTACCTGTTCGGCCTGCCGGTGGGCACGGGCGTGCAACTGCTGCTGATCGTGGGGATCACTGGCCTTGCCACGCTATCGGTGGTCCTCGGGCTCGACAGGGGCGTGAAGCGCCTCTCGGAACTCAACATCGTCCTCGCCGTGCTGCTGTTGCTGTTCGTGCTCTTTGCTGGCTCGACCGTGTTCCTGCTCGAAGCATTCGTGCAGAACGTCGGCGCCTATCTCAGCGCCTTCGTCCAGCGGACCTTCCGCATGTACGCTTACGAGCCCAATCCGTGGCTCGGGGACTGGACCCTGTTCTACTGGGGATGGTGGATCGCCTGGTCGCCCTTCGTGGGCATGTTCATCGCCCGGATCTCGCGCGGGCGCACCATTCGCCAGTTCGTCGGCGGCGTACTGCTTGTCCCGGTGCTGTTCACCTGTCTGTGGATGACGGTCTTCGGGAATACCGCCATCGGGATGGACATGAGCGGGACGGCGCCGATCGCCGGGGTCGTGGCCGACAATCTGCCGGTCGCCTTGTTCGAGATGCTTTCGGAACTGCCCTTCGCCGCGATAACATCGCTGCTCGCTACCCTTCTCGTGATCACGTTCTTCGTGACCTCGGCCGACTCGGGCGCACTGGTGATCGACATGATCACGTCGGGGGCGGCCGAGAACCCGCCCGTCTGGCAGCGCATCTTCTGGGCTACCTGTGCGGGCGGTATCGCGGCCGTCCTGCTGCTCGCCGGCGGGCTGGAGGCGCTGCAGACCGCCGCCATCGCCAGTGCCCTGCCGTTCGCCGTGGTGATGATCTTCATCTGCTACGGCCTGCTGCGCGCCTTGCAGATGGAAGCGGTGGGCACCGCCGCGGACCTGTCCCAGCCGACAGACGCGCCGCCCGACCCGGAGCTGGACTGGCAGCAGCGCCTCGCCTCGATCACCAGGTTCTTCGGCCGGGAAGAGATCGGCAGCTTCGTCGAAGGAACGGCGCTACGGGCGCTGGAACAGGTAGCCGAGGAGCTCCGCGAGAACGGACTTGCCCCCGAGGTGACTCAGGAGGAGGACAAGATCGAGCTCACCGTTCCCCACGGCGAGCGCGGCGTGTTCCGCTACACCGTTCGCAGCCGAGCTTTCATGTCTCCCAGCTTTGTCTGGGCCGAGACGCGCAAGTCGCAGGAGCGCGAGCGGCGCCATTACCGCGCGATGGCGCACAGCTCCGAAGGCGAACATGCGCACGACGTCACCGGCTATACGAGCGGCCAGGTCATCCACGACCTGCTCAACCGCTACGCCCATTTCCGGCAGGCGCGGCGGCTGGCGTGAGGCCGCTCAACGTGCGGCGATCGCTTCCGCAAAGCGGATGAAGGGCGGGGCGATCGCGAGGCCCTCGATCACCACGTGCTGCAGGGTCACCGCCGCGATGCCGGCCCATGTGGCCGGGTGCATGCGGCCGAGCGTCTTGCGGTCGTGCCGCAGGATGATGAGAAATACCGCGAGCTGAACCACCAGCACGGCCCATTCGCCCCACGGCATCATTAGCGGCAGAGGCAGCACACGTCCCAGGGCCGGCTCCAGGATCAGGATCAGCGAGGCGAACATCAGCCGCCGGTGCCACTGCGTGTTGCGCCGAAGGCTGACGGCCCAGAACACGAGCGCCATGTAGAACACCGCGGTGACCTGGGTCAGTGCGATGAAGTATGCGGGCGGAAAGAAGGGGGGCTGACGTTCCATCGCAACCGCCCAGTAACCCGTGAAGCTTGCGGTGAGAGCGACCAGCATCGCCAGGACCACGCCTATCCGGCCGAGCACGCGATGCTGCACGATGGCGCGCCGTTCGATCAGCCAGTTCTGCGTGGTGAACAGTGCCAGCCACGCCAGCATGAATCCGCCATGCAGGTGAACCCAGAAGGGCGCGGTGCGATAATCGACTATCCCTCGGAGCGCGAACTGGGCGAACGCAATGACGATGAACAGCGCAAGCCCGATGGCGAGGCGGGTGAAAAAGCGCTGGTCACCAATGAAATCGCGAGATCGCGGCGCCGAATGGGCAATCGTGTCTGAAACGGAATCGGAAACGGTCGCCATGATCGACCTCCCCCCAATTGCCCGCCCGTTATATTGCGATTCGACCCTTGGCGGAAGCGATACTTGGTGGTGCTACTCCCCGTCGAAAATGACCTGTACGGTCGCGCGGTCGTAACCGGCGATCTGCAGCGGGATCGCAAGGTTCTGGCGCACGGCCTCCTTCGCTGCGGTGCGGGCAAGCGCCAGCACTTCGGGGTTCTTCGCGAAAGCACTGGCCTTGCGCTCCGCCTGTCGCGAGTTGTTCTGGCTGAGGTCGCGGGAAGCGTCGCGAGTGATGAACACCCCGTCCTGAAACACGCGCGCCTGTGCCTCGTCCAGGTTGGGGCGCGTGGTCTGGAGCTGCGGCAGGCGCACGGTGAGCTGCTGTGTCTCTGCGTTCCAGTCGATCCGCTCGCGCCCGACCTGCGAGAGATCGACGCGGTATTCGACCGTCGCGGGAAGGATCATGGCCTGCCGCGAGCGCAGGACCGGCACGCCGAGAACGCCGCGCGTATCCTCGCTTTCGGCGACGACTTCGAAGCGTGATGAGAATACCGTCAGGGAATTCTGCTTTTCGAACGCAAGCATCGCGCTGCCGACCGGATCCCCTTCTTCCTGATAGACGAACGCGCGCCAGCCGAGCCAGGCGGCGAGCGCAAGGAGGACGATCACGATCATCCACGGCACAGCCTGGACAAGCGCCAAGGGGCGCTCCCGGCGGACCTCGGGGCCGAGGGCCTCGCCGTCACGGCGCTTGGTTCTCAAAGGGTTTGCCATACGTCCCCCGAACGACCGACGAGGCCGCGGCGTTCCAGATCGAGCAGATGCGCAGTTACGCTCATCTCGGCCGCACCGGTCAGCCGCGGGTCGAGGCCCTTGTACATGCGCGGCACGAAATCGGCCGCGGTATGCGGCGCGTCGCCGAGCAGGCGCAGGATCTGATTCTCGCGCTGGCGGCGGTGGCCGATCATCCCGCGCACGAGTTGGCGGGGCTTCTCCACCGGCGCGCCGTGCGCAGGGTAGTAGACCCGGTCGTCACGCTCGTAGAGCCTCTCGAGGCTCTTCATATAGGCACCCATGTCGCCGTCGGGCGGGACGACGACGCTGGTGGACCAGCCCATCACATGATCACCGGTGAACAGCGCGCCGCTTTCCTCGAGCGCGAAACACAAGTGGTTGGACGTGTGGCCAGGCGTGTGGATCGCGCGCAAGGTCCAGCCCGGACCGATCATCGCCTCACCGTCCTCCATCACCCGGTCGGGCGCGTAGTCGCGGTCGAAGCTGGCATCGGCCCGGGGCTCGCTGTCGTCGAGCACCAGCGGCGCGCAGCCGACGATCGGGGCACCGGTGCGCGCGGCGAGGGGGCGCGCGGCGGGCGAATGATCGCGGTGGGTGTGCGTGCACATGATCGCGGCAATCTTTGCCTCGCCGACGGCGTCGAGGATGGCGTCGATATGCGCCGGATCGTCCGGGCCGGGATCGATCACCGCAACCGCGTCGCTTTCGCCGACGATGTAGGTCTGCGTGCCCGTATAGGTGTAGGGCGACGGATTGGGCGCGAGCACACGGCGCACCAGCGGCTCGGGACGCTCGACCAGTCCGGTCGGCCAGGGTTTGGGCGGGGGACCTGCCATGCATTCCCATATGGGAGCGGGGAAGGGGTGTGTCGAGTTCCGCGCCCATCGACCGCGACCATCACCGCCCGTCATCCGGCTTTCGCCGGGACGACGATATTGGCTAAGGTGGGGGCATGGGAGAGCAGATCCTTGTACTCGATGCCGGCACGACTTCGACCCGCGCAATGCTGTTCGGGGCGGACGGCGCGCTCCATCACATGGCGCAGCGGGCGCTGACGCAGCACTATCCGCGCCCCGGCTGGGTCGAACACGACGCGGGCGAGATATGGCAGCGCACGCTCGCCTGCGCGCGCGAGGTGGTGGACAAGGCGGGCGGCGCGGACGCTGTTGCGGCAATCGGCATCACCAACCAGCGCGAGACGGTGGTCGCGTGGGACCGCAACACCGGCGAACCGCTCTCCCGTGCGATCGTATGGCAGGATCGGCGCACGGCCGATTTCTGTGCCGACCTGCGCGAGGCGGGGCACGAAGCCGAGATCCAGCGCCGCACCGGCCTGTTGCTCGATCCCTACTTCTCCGGCACCAAGATGCGCTGGCTGATCGACAACGATGCAGCCGTGCGCGCCGCGGCCGAGCGCAAGGCGCTGGCGTTGGGCACGGTGGAGAGCTGGCTGGTGTTCCAGCTCTCGCGCGGCACGTTCGTCAGCGACGCGAGCAACGCCAGCCGCACGCTCCTCCTCCCGCTCGACGGTGCGCAGTTCGACACTGCCCTGTGTGACCTCATCGGCGTGCCGATCTCGGCGCTCGGGCTGGTGGTCGATACGCACGGGGCGCTCGCCGAAACCAGCGCAGAACTGTTCGGGCGCGCCATTCCCGTGTGCGGGCTTGCCGGCGACCAGCAGGCAGCCACTGTAGGGCAATGCTGCCTCTCCCCGGGCGAGACCAAGGCGACCTACGGCACCGGCGCCTTCGTGCTGACCAACCAGGGGAATGCGCTTCCGCGTTCCGAACACCGGCTGCTCGGGACCATCCTGACCCAGCGCGGCGGCGTGCGGCGCTACGCGCTCGAGGGATCGGTCTTCGTCGCCGGCAGCCTGATCCAGTGGCTGCGCGACACGCTCGGGCTGATCAGCACCGCATCCGAGACGGAAGCGCTTGCCCGTTCGATTCCCGATAGCGGCGGTGTGACGATCGTCCCTGCGCTCTCCGGCCTCGGCGCGCCGCACTGGCGGGCTGACGCGCGCGGGGTAATCGCCGGACTGAGCTTTGCGAGCGGTCCGGCGCAGATCGCCCGCGCGGCGCTGGAGGCGATGGCACATCAGACGCACGATCTGGCCGAGGCATTCGCCGCCGACGGCACCGCCTGGCAGACGCTCCGCATCGACGGGGGGATGAGCGCGAACGACTGGATGGCGCAGGATCTCGCCGACATTCTGGGCGTCACCGTCGAGCGGCCCGATTTCGTCGAGACGACGGCGCTCGGCGCGGCGATGCTTGCGGCCGTGGGGGCGGGCATTCACGCGAGCCTGGAGCATGCGGCGCAGACCATGCGCGGAAAGGTCCGTCGCTTCGAACCCGCGATGGCGGCAGGCACGCGCGCGGAGCGTCTCGCGCGCTGGCGCAAGGCGCTGGCGGCGGTCTAGATCTCGCCCACCCGGCGCCCGAGCCGCTCGTGCAGGCGCAGGATGGCCGGGGGATACATCTCGAATCCGTCGTTCCATGCCCGGTCGAGCCGTGCGATCCGCGCGTGGAGCCTCCCGCTCGCGCGGATCAGGTCGCGGATCTGCGGGTCGAGCCACGACAGGTTGTCCGGGTCGGCCGGCCGGTCCTCCGGCAGCTTGCCGTGGCGGCGGAGCTGGAACTCGGTCATCTCGCCATTGAAGAACGCGCGCCGGTTCAACAGCCAGGCGAGGACGTGCATCACTCGCGTGGTCGTGCGCAGCCCCTCCACCGACAGCGCAATCCGGGCGAAGTCGCTTTCGCTGGTGGGGGTGTCGTACTGCGAGAGATCGAATGTGGCGCGCACGTCATCGGCAAGGACCAGAGCCTCGCAATAGAGCGATTCGATGATCGTCTGGCTGATGTCCGCGCGGCTGCCCATGCCCGCAGAGCGCTATCGCAGACGGAGTCGCCCCGCTAGTCGCGCCGCGCGGGTTTTTCCCACTTTGATAACAATTGTGCCGTCGCGGGATAGCGAGGCCGATAATCCTTCCCGGGTTTCGCTGCGGGGGCTGGGGAGGGCCTGGAGAACATCAGGCGATGATATCGGGCAGCAGCTCGTCCTCGATGGCGGCGATCTGGTCCTTCAGCTTCAGCTTGCGCTTCTTCAGACGCGCGATCTGCAACTGATCCACCGAGCCCGAAGCGCGCAAGGCATCGATCGCCGCATCGAGGTCGCGGTGCTCGATCCTCAGCGTTGCCAGTCGCTTGCGCAGTTCCTGCTCGTTCACCCCAGGTTGCTCCTCCCGGTCGATTCGACGTGCCTCTGCCCGGTCCCATCGAAATGCGCAATCTCGCCCCTTCGCAAGCGGGTCCGGTTGTGGTTCTATGCCCCTTGCGCGGCTCGCCCGCGAAGGACGAGTCGCTCCATGGCTGCAACCAAGGAGAGCCCGATGGTATCGTCCCACGCCAGCGCACTACAGAGCAAGCATGCCGGTCTCGAAAACAGGCTCCGCGAGGAGATGAACCGGCCCTCTCCCGACGCGGCGGCGATCCAGGCAATCAAGCGACAGAAGCTCCGGATCAAGGAAGAACTCGCCGAGATCTGATCCGGGGAGACCGGCAAAAGGGAGAAGCGGCGCGGGAATCGTTCCAATATCGCGCGCTTTTGTTATAGGCGGCTTGCATGAGCGCAGCCGCCGCCGCCCGCCGCATCCTTACCCGCTTGCACGAGGTCATGGCCTCGCGCCTGCACGCGCAGGGCAAGCTCGATCATGTCGTCGACATCATTGCCGAATCCCTGAACAGCGAAGTCTGCTCGATCTACCTCCTGCGTGAGGGGATGCTGGAGCTGTTCGCGACCCGGGGCCTCAATGCTGAGGCGGTTCACGTCACCCGCATGGCGATCGGGGAAGGCCTGGTCGGCACGATCGCCGACAATGTCGAAACGCTCAACCTGGCCGAGGCCAAGGCCCATCCGGACTTCCAGTACCGGCCCGAAACGGGGGAGGAGAAGTTCCATTCCTTCGCGGGGGTGCCGATCGTCTACCGCGAGCGGGCGGTGGGCGTGCTGTGCGTCCAGCACGTCGATCCGCGCCGTTACGAGGACATCGAGATCGAGGCCTTGCAGACCACCGCCATGGTCCTCTCCGAACTCATCTCGAACAACGAACTGATCGACGAGGAGGAGGCGCGCGGCCTCACCCCCGCCGACACCGGCCCGGCGACGATCTCCGGCTTGCCGCTGGTCAAGGGGCTGGCGAGCGGCGTCGCCGTCTACCACCAGCCGCGGATCACCATCGACCAGGTCATGGCCGAGGACATCGAGGTCGAGCGGCAGCGGGTCTACCGCGCCTTCGACAAGATGCGCGACCAGATCGACAACCTCGCGGACCGCGCGGAGTTCGGCGTCGGGGGCGAACATGAAGAGGTCCTCGAGACCTACAAGATGTTCGCCTATGATGAAGGCTGGAGCCGGCGGATCAACGAGGCGATCGATGCCGGCCTCACCGCCGAGGCGGCGATCGAGCGGGTGCAGCAGCGCACCCGCATGCGCATGCGCGAGATCGACGATCCGCTGCTGCAGGACCGGATGCACGATCTGGAGGATCTCTCCAATCGTCTGCTGCGGATCGTCTCGGGCCAGCTTGGTACAGCGGCGACGCAGGGCCTGCGCGGCGATGCGATCCTGATCGCCAAGAACCTCGGACCCGCCGAATTGCTCGAATACGACCGGCGGCGGCTCAAGGGCGTGATCCTGGAGGAAGGCTCGCTCACCGCGCACGTCGTGATCGTGGCGCGGGCGATGGGCGTGCCGGTGCTCGGCCGCGTGCGGGGCCTGCGCGGGATCGTGCAGGAAGGCGACGTCATCCTGCTCGATGCCGACAACGGAACGGCCACGGCCCGCCCCGCGCAGCCGGTCGTCGACGCGTTCGAAGCCCGCTTCGCCAAATCGCGCCAGCGCCAGGCCGTCTACGCCGAACTGCGCGATATCGAGCCGTTTACCCGCTGCGGCACGCGCATCGAGGTGATGATGAACGCGGGGCTGCGCGACGACATCTCCACCCTCCCGCTGGTGGGCGCCGACGGCATCGGGCTGTTCCGCACCGAATTCCAGTTCCTCGTGTCCGCCACATTGCCTCAGCGCGAGCGCCAGTTCCGGCTCTACCGCGACGTGCTCGACGCGGCGGGCGACAAGCCGGTGATCTTCCGAACGGTCGACATCGGCGGCGACAAGGCGCTGCCCTACCTGCGCGAAAGCGAGTTCGAGAACGACGAGAACCCGGCCATGGGCTGGCGCGCGCTGCGCCTCGCGCTCGAACGCGGCGGGCTCCTGAAGGCGCAGGCTCGCGCCCTGATCGAGGCCGCGGCCGGCCGGTCACTCTACGTCATGTTCCCGATGGTCAGCGAGCCCTGGGAGTTCGACGCTGCCAAGGCGGTGTTCGACGATCAGCTCGCCCACTTGCGCAAGCAGAAGAAGATCCTGCCCGAGGCGATCCGCTACGGGGCGATGCTGGAGGTGCCGGCGCTGGCCGAAGTGCTCGATCTGCTCCTGCCGCGGGTGTCCTTCCTCTCGATCGGAACCAACGATCTTACCCAGTTCCTGTTCGCAGCCGACCGCGCCAATCCCAAGCTCGCCGAACGCTACGACTGGCTCAGTCCGGCGATCCTGCGCTTCCTGCGGCGTGTTGCGCAGACGACGCTCGGCAGCGGCGTCGATCTCGGCATCTGCGGCGAGATGGGCGGGCGGCGGCTGGAGGCGCTGGCGCTGCTCGGGCTCGGCTTTCGCAGGCTGTCGATCACGCCCGTCTCGGTCGGTCCGATCAAGGAGATCGTGCGCCAGATCGACTTGCGCGAGCTGGAAAAGGCGATGCAGGGCTGGCTGTCGTCGCCGCCCGAGAACATGCGCGCCGCGATCGCCGGATGGGCGTCCGAGCGCGGAATCGAGACCGACTGAGGCCGCACCGCGGGCGCGCGGTCGGCCCGCAAGCCGCACGTCTGCGTGGACAGGCGGTTCGACAGGGTGGCGCGCGGCGCCCTGTTCGGGTTAAGGAGCGAGCAAGCCGCGCTTTTTCGGGTACGCTAGGGACGGCATGTCGGACGAATTGAACGAAGCTCCAGGGGAACTGCCGCTGGATGGGGCGGGGCAAACCTTGCGTCGCGCGCGCGAGAAGGCGGGGCTGTCGCTCGAGCAGGTCGCCGCCGAAACGCGCATCCCGCGGAGGCATCTCGAAGTGATCGAGCGCGGCGATTTCGGCGCCTTGCCGGCACGCACGTATGCGATCGGTTTCTCCCGCACATATGCCCGGGCCGTCGATCTGGACGAAGGCGAGATCGCGCGCCAGGTCCGTGAGGAGCTGGGCGTGCAGAGCGCGAACGAGGTGACCCGCGCGAGCAGTTTCGAGCCCGGCGATCCGGCGCGGGTGCCCAGCCGCGGGCTCGCCTGGTTCAGCGCCTTCGCCGCGCTGCTGCTGATCGGGGGCGGGTTCGCCTATTTCAAGGACTACTTCTTCCCCGGCGCGGGTCCCGGGCCGCTGATCCGGCCCGAGGCGCAGCAGACGCCGGCGCCGGCCCAGGCTGCCTCCGCGCCCACGCCGGCCGCGACGGCGACGGGACCGGTCGTATTCACCGCCCTGCAGGACGATACCTGGGTCAAGTTCTACGACGCCAACGGCGAGGAACTGATGCAGAAGCAGATGGCCGAAGGGGAAAGCTATACGGTGCCGGCGGATGCCCAAGGTCCGCAGATATGGACCGGCCGGCCCTATGCCTTCGCGATCACGGTCGGCGGGCGGAGCGTTCCCAAGCTGTCCGAGGAAAACGAGATCATTCGTGACGTCCCGATCAGTGCCGAAGCGCTGCTCGCCCGCGGGCAGCCGGCTGCGGAGGGCGGGTAAGCCGAGTACGGTTTCCCCCGATTCACGCGCCGCCCACCTCGACAGCGGGGCGTGCTTGGGGCACAGATTTCATGCCATTCAGGCGTTGTTCGGGCACCGGGCGCTTGGGTGGCCGCGACCTTCAGGGACAGGAGCCAATTCATCATGACCAGCCGAACGAGCCGTGCAATTCTGGGCGCACTGGCGATCGTATCGGTCGGGGCCGCGTCTGCCCCGGCGCTCGCGCAGGACGGGAATGCGGAAACGCGCCTGCGCAAGCTCGAAGCCGAAGTGCGTGCCTTGCAGCGCACCGTGTTCCCGGGACCGAACGGGCGTTTCTTCCAGCCCGAGATCACCGGCGCGGCGCCTGCGCCGAGCACCCAGCAGGCGCCGCCGTCGACCACCGCGGTGACCGACATTCTCGCGCGGCTCGACGCGCTCGAGGCGCAGATCCAGTCGCTGACGGCGCAGACCGAACGCAACACCAATTCGCTGAGCGAGCTCGAAACGCGGCTCTCCGCGCTTGAGGTGACGAACACCGCGCCGGCCGGGCAGACCTCCGGCTCGAGCGCGCCGCAGCAGAACCTTTCGGTGATGACCGGTGGCGCATCCGCCTCCGCGCCGCCGCCGTCTCCACCGCCGCCGCCGGCATCGACGCCCGCCTCCAGCGGACCGAGCCCCCAGCGGCTCGCCGCGGTGCAGGCGATCGCCAAGCCGCAGACTGACGATCCGGCCGACGACGAATATTCCTACGGCTTCCGCCTGTGGGAAGCGGGCTTCTACCCCGAAGCGCAGCAGCAACTCGCGCTGTTCGTGGAGAAGTACCCGAGCCACTGGCGCACGACCTACGGGCGCAACCTGCTCGGCCGGGCCTACCTCGACGACGGCAAGCCGGCCGAGGCGGCGCCCTGGTTCCTCAAGAATTACCAGACCGACAAGCAGGGTGCGCGCGCGCCGGACAGCCTCCTCTATCTTGCCGAAGCGATGATCGCCTCCAAGGACACGAACCGGGCCTGCATCGCGCTGGCCGAATTCGCGGAGACCTATCCGGCGATCGCGGCCGGCCGTCTGTCCGACCAGTATGAGGCCGACCGGAAGAAGGTCACCTGCAATTGATAGGCCGGTCGATCCCGCGCGCGTAGCCCGCTTCCGGGCCGACCTCGCGCGGATCGGGCCGGAGGCCGGACGGCTGGGCCTTGCCGTTTCGGGCGGGCCGGACAGCCTCGCCATGCTGCTGCTCGCCCATGCGGCCGTTCCCGGCGAACTGGAGGCGGCGACCGTGGATCACGGTCTTCGGCCGGAGAGCGCGGACGAGGCGGCGATGGTCGCACGCCTCTGCGGTGAGCTCGGCGTGCCGCATGCCACCCTTCGCGTCGCGGTCGCCGGCGGCAATCTTCAGGACGAGGCACGGAAGGCGCGTTACGCGGCGCTCGAAGGCTGGGCGCGCCGGCGGGGGCTTGCTGCCGTCGCCACCGCCCATCACGCCGACGATCAGGCCGAGACGCTGCTGATGCGGCTCAACCGGGCAAGCGGCGTAGCCGGGCTTGCCGGGGTGCGCACGCGAACTCACGTGCCCGGCTGCGACCTCGTGCTGCTGCGCCCGCTGCTTGGCTGGCGGCGGGCAGAGCTTCAGGCGGTGCTCGACGCCGTCGGGGTGGTTGCCGCGCAGGACCCCTCCAATGCTGACGAGCGCTTCGACCGTGTCCGCATGCGCCGCGCGCTTGCCGACACCGACTGGCTCGACATCGCCGCGCTGGCGCAGAGCGCGGCTCACCTCGCCGACGCCGACGACGCGCTGCAATGGGCGGCGGACCGAGAGTGGGACGCGCAAGTGGAGGAACGAGCAGGCGGTTACCTCTACCGACCGCAAGCTCCACGTGCGATCCGTCTGCGGATTCTGGCGAGAGCGGTCGCCCTGCTTGGCGGCGCCGCGCGGGGCGCCGCTCTGGCGCAGCTTGACGATGCCCTGACACGCGGATCGGCCGCGAACTGCGGCGGCGTCGCCGGGCGCGGCACAGCGGAAGGTTGGCTGCTGGAACCGGAACCGCCCCGCCGATCCTGACGTCCGCTTCGATCGCGTCACCCCCGCGCAGGCAGGGGCCGCTAACTTCAGTCCTTAGAGGCTCGGGCTCGGGCGAGAGCCGTCCCGACATCAACGCGCGGTTCCACTGAGGCGGAGAGCGTGGATGGGCCCCTGCCTGCGCAGGAGCGACGGCTCGATCATGGTGCGTATTAAATAATCGAATCGCCGAGCTGCATCGTCTCGCCGCGGGTGATGATGACCTTGTCCCCCTTCTTCGCGACCGCAAACAGGCGGCTGGCGAGCTCGTCGGGAATGGCGATGCAGCCGTGGCTGGCGTAGCCGTTCTCGACCACCGAGCCGCCATGGATCGCAACCCCGTCGTGCGTCAGCCGCAGGGTCCAGGGCATCGGCGCGTTGCCGTACTTCTCCGAGACGTTGTGGCGTTCCTTGCTCATGATCGGGAAAGTGCCGAGCGGGGTCGGGTGCTCCTCGGTGCCGAGCATGGCCGCGGCGGCGCCGATCTCGTAACCGTTCCGGAAGATCGAGACCACGCGCGCGTCGAGATCCACGGTCACGACCAGCGGTCCGTCGGGCACGCCCTCGTCGTCCCAGTGCCACTCGCCGTACTTGATCGGACCTTCGATCGGTAGAATCCGTTTGACCACGAAGGCTTGCTCCTTGGTCGAGGGCGCGGGGGTCGGGGGCGTATCGCCGCCGGTGGCGGCAGGTTCGGCCTCGCTATCGGTGGCGCCTTCGGGCGTTTCGGTCAGTGCAGCCTCATCGACCGGAATGGCCTGCTCGAGCGCGGGCGCATTCTCGGCCTCCGGCGCGTCCCGGAGGTGGCTGACCAGAGTAGCTCCGCCGAGCAGGAGCACGAGTGCGGCGGTCGCACCGCCGATCCATTTGAGCATCGGGTCCATGGGCGCGGGCTATGCGCCGGCTGCCGCGCAAGGGCCAGCCTGCCGCACGCCGCGTCCCGCAAGGGGACGCCGGGCGCAGGGACGTTAACGCGTGAGCGCCGCGGCCTCGCGGGCGACTCGTTCGACCTGCTCGCGGTCGGGCGCACCGCGGGGAGCGACCCAGCTTCCGCCGACGCAGAGCACCGGATCGAAGGCGAGCCACTCGGCGGCATTATCGAGCCCGATCCCGCCCGTGGGACAGAACCGGCAGGCACCGAACGGCGCAGCAAGGGACTTGAGCGCCGGCAAGCCCCCCGCGGCCATGGCCGGGAAGAACTTGAAATGCGTGAGGCCGAGGTCGAGCCCGCGCATGATGTCGCCGGCATTGGCGATGCCGGGCAGGAAGGGCACGCCGCGGCGGATCGCCGCCTGCGCCAGCGGTTCTGTGAGACCGGGGGAGACGATGAACTCGCTCCCGGCGGCGAGCGCGTCTTCCAGATCGCGCGGGTTGGCGACCGTGCCTGCGCCGACGATTGCGCCGGGCACCTGCTTCATCGCCGCGATTGCGGACAGCGCGGCCGGAGTGCGCAGCGTCACCTCGAGCACGGGCAGACCGCCGGCGACGAGCGCTTCGGCCAGCGGCACGGCGTGTTCGAGCTCATCGATCACGATCACCGGGATCACCGGGGCGGTGCGCATCAGCGCGTCGATATCGGTCATGTCAAAGTCCTGCGGTGGCGAGCATGGCCGAGCCGCCCTGTTCGGCGCCATCGGCGAAGTTGCGGAACATGGCGAAGAGCTCGCGCCCGGTGCCCGACTCGGGCAGCGGATCGGGCGCCGGCTCGCGCGCGTCGAGATCGGTGGTGGTCGAAAGCTCGCCGGTCACGGCGCAGACGCGAACCACATCGCCGTCGCGCAGCCGCGCCAGCGGGCCGCCGCCGAGCGCCTCGGGCGTGCAGTGGATCGCCGCCGGCACCTTGCCGCTCGCGCCCGACATGCGCCCGTCGGTGACCAGCGCCACGCGGTAGCCGCGGTCCTGCAGCACACCGAGCGGCGGGGTGAGCTTGTGCAACTCCGGCATGCCGTTGGCGCGCGGCCCCTGGAATCGGACCACCACGACCACGTCGCGGTCGAGCTCGCCAGCCTTGAACGCCTCGGCCACCTCGCGCTGCGTCTGGAATACGCGGCACGGCGCCTCGATCGTCCAGCGCTCTTCTTCGACCGCACTCGACTTGAAGCACGCCCGCCCGAGGTTGCCCTGAACCAGCCGCATGCCGCCGTCGGCCTGAAACGGCTCGGACGCCGGACGGAGCATCTCGCGGTTGCCGCTGGGGCCTGGATCGCGCCACACGAGCGTGTCCTCGTCCAGCCCGGGCTCCTCGGCATAGCGCGACAGATCGCCCTCGCTCACGGTCAGCACATCGCGGTGCGCGAGACCGGCTTCAAGCAGTTCGCCGATCACGTAGCCGATGCCGCCGGCCTCGTGGAAATGGTTCACATCGCCTGCGCCGTTGGGATAGACCCGCGCCAGCAGCGGCACGACGTGCGACAGTTCGGCGAGATCGTCCCAGTCGAAGCGGATGCCGGCCGCGCGGGCCATCGCCGGAATGTGGATCGCGTGGTTGGTCGATCCGCCGGTCGCCAGCAGCCCGATCGCGGCATTGACGATCGCCTTCTCGTCGACGCAGCGGGCGAGGGGACGGTAGTCGTTACCCTTCTGCCCGATCGCCGCGACGCGGTGCACGGCGGCCCGGTCGAGCGCCTGGCGCAGCTTGGTGCCCGGCTGAACGAAGGCCGCGCCGGGGATATGCAGCCCCATCAGCTCCATCATCATCTGGTTGGAGTTGGCGGTGCCGTAGAACGTGCAGGTGCCCGGCGAATGATAGCTGCCGAGCTCGCTTTCGAGGAGCTCGTCGCGGCCGACTTTGCCCTCGGCATAGAGCTGGCGGACGCGCTGCTTCTCCTTGTTCGGAATACCCGTCGGCATCGGGCCGCTCGGCACGAATATCGTCGGCAGATAGCCGAAGCGCAGCGCGCCGATCAGCAGGCCGGGCACGATCTTGTCGCAGATGCCGAGCATCAGCGCCCCGTCGTACACGGCATGGCTCAGCGCGACGCCGGTCGAGAGCGCGATCACGTCGCGGCTGAACAGCGACAGCTCCATGCCCGTCTCGCCCTGCGTCACGCCGTCGCACATCGCCGGCGTGCCGCCCGCGACTTGCGCCGTGGCGCCGGCTTCGCGCGCGTAGATTTTCAGGCGCTCCGGATAGCGGCCGTAGGGCTGATGCGCCGAAAGCATGTCGTTGTAGGAGGTGACGATGCCGATGTTCGGCAACTCGCCGGATTTGAGCTCCGGCTGATCGTGCAGCGTCCCGGCATAGGCATGCGCGAGGTTGGAACACGAAACCGACCGTCGATCGGGCCGGTCCTCAGCCTCGCGCTGCATGAGGTCGAGGTAAGCCGCGCGGCTATCGCACGAGTTTTCGATCACGCGCTGGGTGACGCGGTGGATGGTGTCGTTGAGGGTCATCATGCCCCCTCCTCTTCAGAGGAGGGGGTTGGGGGTGGTGGCGGCGCGTAAGCGTCGCGCCCGGTAGCGCACCACCCCGCTGCGACTAGCCCCTGCTGACGCAGGAGCAAGTCTCGCTCCCCTCCTCTGAAGACGAGGGGAAAGGTTTCGCCTGCTCCACACATCGCAAAATCACTCATGCCAGGTAACTCCGTCGCGCTCCGCCAGGGCAATCGCCGCGCTCGGGCCCCAGGTGCCGGCGCTGTAGGGGCGGGGGGTGAGGCCCTGTTCGGTCCAGCCGGCACGGATCGCGTCGATCCATTCCCATTGCGCTTCGACCTCGTCGCGGCGGACGAACAGCGTCTGGTCGCCCTCCATCAGATCGAGCAGCAGCCGCTCGTAAGCGATCCGCCGCACTGCGCCCGAGAAAGCGTCGGGCATCGAAATGTCGAGCGGTACCGAGCGCAGGCGGATGCCCTCGCGGTCTAGCCCCGGCACCTTGGCCATCAGCGAAAGGTGCACGTTCTCTTCGGGTTGGATGCCGATGACGAGGCGGTTGGGCTGCATCCGCGCACCCTTGTCCTCGAAGATCGAGTGCGGAACGCAGCGGAACTGCACGACGATCTCGGTCACTCGCTCGGGCAGGCGCTTGCCGGTGCGCAGGTAGAACGGCACGCCCTTCCAGCGCCAGTTGTCGACGTGCGCCTTGATCGCGACGTAAGTCTCGGTGTCCGAATCCTTGCCCAGTTCCTCGTCGTAGCCGGGGACGGACTCGCGCTGGATCGCGCCGACGCGGTACTGGCCGGTCACCGTCTCGCCTTCTCCGACGCGGCGCAGCGCGCGCAGGACCTTGACCTTCTCGTCGCGCACCGAGGTCGAATCGAAGCTGCTCGGCGGCTCCATCGCGACCAGCGCGAGGAGCTGGAGCATGTGGTTCTGCACCATGTCGCGCAGGGCGCCGGCGTCGTCGTAGAAGGCGACGCGTCCTTCGAGGCCGACCGTTTCCGCCACGGTGATCTGAACGTGGTCGATGTGGCCTGCGTTCCACAGCGGTTCGAACAGAATGTTCGCGAAGCGCAAGGCGAGCAGGTTCTGCACCGTCTCCTTGCCGAGATAGTGGTCGATGCGGAAGATCCGCTCTTCCGGAAAGGCGGCGGCGACCGCGTCGTTGATCTCGCGGCTGGTCTCGAGATCGACACCGAGCGGCTTTTCCAGGCACATGCGCACGCGCGGCCCGTCCAGCCCGGCGTGCTGCAGGCCGCGGATCGTCGGCTCGAACAGGCTGGGTGCGGTGGAGAGGAAGATCGCGATCCCGCGCTCGGGCTCGCCTACCTTGGCGGCCAGCTCCTTGTAGCCTTCCAGCGTCGTCGCATCGAGCGGCTGGTAGCTCAGGCGGTTGAGGAATTCGGCCATGCCGCCGCGGCGGTTGGCGGGAAGGAACTTCTCGAGCGCCGCGCGCGCGAAGTCGCGGAATTCGGCGTCGCTCATGTCCGAACGGGCCGTGCCGACGATCTTGAGGTCGGGCGCGAGCAGGTCGTCGTGATCCAGTGCGCAGAGAGAGGGGAGCAGCATGCGCTGCGCCAGGTCGCCCGTCGCGCCGAACAGAACCAGACGGTCCGCAGTGAAGCTCATGCGCATATGCCTTTCGCTTGTCGCCGCCCTGTCTAGGAAACCGGGCGAGCGCATTCCAGTGTGCCGCATACATATTCAGGCTCGCTTGCGCTTTTGCGCGCTCTTCCCGATAGGGAGCGGCGATGAAAAGGCGGCCGACTTCGATCGATGTGGCGGAACGGGCGGGCGTAAGCCAGTCCACCGTGTCGCGCGCGCTCGCCGGGTCCGAAGTGATCACCGAAGCGACCCGCGCCCGCGTGCTGCGCGCGGCCGAGGAAATCGGCTATTTCGTCGACGAGCGCGCCGCCCGGCTGCGGCGCGGCTCCACCGGCACGCTCGCCGTGGTGGTGATCTGCCGCCCGGGCGAAAGCGCGGCGGACATCAACCCGTTCTCGTACATGCTGCTCGGCAGCGTCTGCCTCGCCGCATCGGAGCGCGGGTTCGAGACGCTGGTTTCGTTCCAGGCGCGCGAGGCGCAGTTCTTCGGCCATTACGAGGAACGCGGCTGGGCCGACGGGCTGGTGGTGATCGGCACGACGACCAACCGCGCCGCGTGGGATTATTTCCGCGGGCTCGAGAAAGCGGATCGGCGCGTGGTCTACTGGGGCTCGCCGTTCGACGATCTCGAATGGGTCCGCTCCGACAACCGCGCAGCCGGGCGGCTGGCGGTCGAACACCTGCTTGCGCAGGGCTACCGCGCGCCGTGCTTCCTCGGCGCGATCGATTCCCCGCAGCACCAGTTTGCCGAGCGCTATGAGGGCTATTGCGAGGGCATGCGCGCGGCCGGGCTGGAGCCGTGCCTGGTGCCGACGCGCGATGGCGTCACGCGCGAGGAAGAAGGAGCCGCCGCCGTTGAAGCGTGGCTCGATGGGGGCGGCGGCTCGGATGCGATCTTCGCAGCCTGCGACGCAATGGCGCTGGGCGCGCTCGACGCGCTCAAGCACCGCGGCGTGGCCGTGCCGGGCGAGATCGGCCTCGCCGGGTTCGACGATCTGCCCGCCGCGCGCTTCGTCCAGCCGACCCTGACCACGATCGCTCCCGACCCGGCCGCTGCCGGCTCGCTGCTGGTCGACGCCCTGTTCAATGCCGGCGACGACGCGCCGCCGCGAAGAGTGCCGGTTTCGCTGATCGCGCGAGGCAGCACGGCGCGATGATGAGCTGATCCTCCCCAGTTTTGCGTCAGCACAAATGGGGAGGTGGCAGACGCTGCAAGCGTCTGACGGAGGGGCATTGGCGCGCGAAACCCCTCCACCACGAGCCGCTTCGCGTCTCGCGGTCCCCCTCCCCATTTGGCTGCGCAAAATGGGGAGGATCCTAGGCTTCACCCATGCGCGCCAAACTCATTGGCGATGGCGGTGGTGATCCGCAGGCTCAGCGCGTGCGCCCGTTCGATCGGGGCGATGAAGTCATGCTCGATCGCGGCATAGCCCTCCGCACCGCCATCCGGATAGTCCGATGGCTCGTCCAGCACATAATCCGCAGGCGCGGGGAAGCGCGTCGGAAAGGCGCGGCGGAGCTGGGCCAGCGCTTCCTCGATCCGCAGCGTCAGCACCATCTCGATCACGTCGCTGCGGCTGATGTCGTTCGCGCGGCTGAAGGCCGGGACCGAAACCGCGCGCAGGAACATGAACTGCAGCAGCGCCAGCCGCAGCGCCTGGAGCACGCCGATCCGGCGGCGGACCTGCTCGCGGTCCTCCATCGGTGCTTCGTCGGGCAGCAGGTCGAGCAGGCGGTGGAGCTTCAGCGCGTCGATCCGCAGGCGCGAGGCAAGGCGGCGGAACACGCCCGCACGGTCGTCCTTCACCAGATATTCGGCCAGCGCCGCGCAGGCGTTCGCGATGTGGCTCTCGGTCCCGCGATAGGTGCGGCTCGCCCAATAAGCTGAATTGAACAGCTCGCCATAGGCGGCGACCGTCTTGATGCTGCCGAGCGCGTTGGAGGCCCGCACCAGCCGCACGAGCTGCCGCCCGCGCGCGCTTTCGCTGAGCAGCCCGGCGATCTCCTCGCGGTTGCCCTCGGCCGCGCTGCCCATGCCGGCGATCACGTTCACCGGATAGCCGAGCTGCTGGAGCACCGCATTGTGCGGGATCGCGCGGATCTGGCGCAGGCTCATCTCGCGGTCCGACGACAGATCGGACTGCCGGCGCGACACGCGGCTGCCGGTCGCGTTGAGCAGGCCGAGCCCGAAGGCGGTCACCGCGCGGCTGTAGGTCCGGCTTTCCAGATGCTCGTGCTGGTGATCGCGGATCGCGCGGTAGAAATCGAGGCTCAGGTCGGTCCGGCGGTAGAACGGATCGGTCGGCGCCTCCGCGTCGGTTTCGGCCGGGCGCAGCTCGGCGATGCGGGTCAGCGTCGCCAGCGCCAGTTCGGGGTTGGCGAAGAACAGGTAGCCGTCGCCGCCCTGGAAGGTGACCTCGGGTTCGATGCGGATGCCCGCGCGGGCGAAGCGCCGCCGCGCCCAGGGGGACAGCGGCCATTCGAGCCGGTCGGCGAACCCGCCGGGATGCGCGCCGCGACCCATGCTCTCGCCGTGCGTGTCGAAGATCAGCGCCGCGACGTCGGTCAGGCCGTTCGCGGCCATCGCATCGGCCAGCCGCCCTTGCAGCCGCTCGATTGCGAGGCTCGCCGGAATCTGCCCGACGAAGCGCCCGGCATCGGAAAAGCCGGTCTGCACGCAGACCCGCCCGCGCTGCCGGGCGTAGTCGCGGTAGATGTCCTCCGCCAGCAGTGCGTCGAGGAAGCGGCCGCCGTGCTCGAGCGCGGTCTCGGTTTCGAACAGGGGCGAGACGTCGACTTTATCCTCGACCCCGAACAGCCGCGCGAAATAGAGCGCCGCGAGCACGGTCGCGGGCTGTTCGCATTCGGCGACAAGCATGCGGATCGGCGCGTCGGCGTCGATGTGGCGCAGGATCTGCGCCATGGCGAGGAACTGGCGGATCGCGGTCGAACTCTCGATCGCGAGCGCGGCGAAATTGCTCCGGAGCGGCGTCGCCTCCGCGATCAGCGTGCGCAGCGTGGCGAGCGCCCCCTGGCTCGACAGGTCGAGGCTCTCGCCGCCTTCGAGCCGCCCGCGGATGGCATTGTGGAGCTGCTTGGCGTTCACGCGGAAATGGATCCCGCCCATGCCGAGCCCATCGGCCCGCATCGCGGCAGCGAGCGTCTTGAGCGCGACGGCGCGTTCGCTGCCGGCCCCGCGCGCCTCGCGCTCCAGCTCGTCGATCAGCGGCGCGAGCGTCAGCAGCTTGGCCGGATGATCGGCGGTCAGCCCGTTGGCCGCCGCCGACAGCGCGCCGGCCTCGTCCAGCGGTTCGGCGAAGGCGGCGGCGCAGTCGGCAGTGTGCGCCTCGGCCGCGCGCAGCGTGCCGAGCAGCGGATGGCTGCGGTCGATGGCCTCCAGCGCATCGGCGTAACGCCCGAGCCGTTCCGCCTTCTCGGCCAGCCGGAACCCGATCGAGGTATGCCAGCCGATGTCAGTCCGCCCGTCCATGTCATAACCGACCCAGGTGGCGAAGCGGTAGGGGAGCGGGGCGAAATCGTGCCACTCGTCCGGCCACCGCTCGCACGCCGCGTTCAGCAGGTGCGCCACGATCCGGTCGCGCGCGTCCTGCGCCTGGGTCAGCGCCGCCATCGCCTGCGCGTGCTCGAATGCGAGCGTGATCCTGGGGCGCTCCGGCGAAGCCGCGCAGGCGTTCTTCCCAACCCCCTCCTCGCTCGCCGCGGCGGAAGCGACCGCCTCCGACTGCGCAGGCGTGAGCAGGAACGTCGGGTGTGCGGTGAACACCGCATGGAGCTGGGGCCGCTCCCAGGCCGCGCGGAACTCCGCGAAGTTGGCCGTGCCCAGGCACGCTGCAAGCGCGTCATCGTTAGCCTGCGGCTCGACCGGCGCGACCAGCCGCCGCAGCCGCCCGGCGCGGGTCATCAGCGCATCGCATTCCAGCTCGGCGATCAGCCTCTCCGCGCCGGCGAGGTCGAGTTCGCCGCTCTCCAGCATGCGCGACAGTTCGAGCGAGAGCTGGAACACAGGGTTGAACAGCGGCGCTTCCTGCGTCTGCCGGTGCAGAACGGCCAGGCGATCGGCAAGCTGTGCGACACTCGTCATTGATTCATTCCGTGCTCTGCGACGAAGGCGGCGGCCGCGCCGAACAGGCCCGGCTGCGGGTGGACGATCAGCTTGACCGGGATCGAGCCCATCAGCCCGGCGAAGCGGCCCTTGGCGCGGAACCGGTCGGCGAAGCCCGACGTCAGCAGCGTCTCGCGGATGCGGTAGCCGAGCCCGCCGGCGATCACGACGCCTGCGAAGCCGCCCTGGACCAGCGCGATATCGCCGGCCACCGAGCCGAGCGAGAGGCAGAATCGGTCGACCGCCGCTGCGGCGAGGCTGTCCTCCCCGCTCATGCCCTTGGTCCAGATCTCGACGTCGTCGCACTCGGGCACCGAGCGGCGCTCCATCGCGGCGAGCGTCTGGTAGATGTCGACGATCGCCGGGCCGGCGACCACGCGCTCCACCGAGACCCGCGTGTGCCGCTTGCGCAGCCGCGCCAGGATCGCATCCTCGATCAAGTCGAGCGGGGCGAAGTCGGCATGGCCGCCTTCGGTCGCCTGCACGCGATACTGGCCGCCCGAGCGCCACAGGTGCGCGACGCCGAGCCCGGTGCCGGGGCCGAGCACGCTGATCGTCCCTTCCGATCCGAGCGGCTCGTCCGGGCCGGTCAGGTGGAGGAACTGGTCCTCCGGCGCGCGCGCGACCGCATGGGCGACGGCTTCGAAATCGTTGACGATGCAATAGCGCTCGACGCCCAGCTTGGGCTTCACCAGCGCCGGGCGGATGATCCAGGGATTGTTGGTGAAGCGGATCACCTCGCCGCCGACCGGCCCGGCGATCGCCATGCTCAGCGCGTCGGGCAGGGCACCGCCCTGGCGCCGGCGGAACTCTTCCCAGGCCGTCTGAAAGCTGGCGTGATCCTCGGTGTGAAGCGTTTCCGGCTCGCTCAGCGAAATGGCGCCGTCCTCGCCGATCGACGCAATCGCGAAGCGGGCATGCGTGCCGCCGATATCCACCACGACCAGATCCATCGGTCTCCTCCCGCTTTCATCTCCTGCCCGGCTGGTAGCAGCCGCACCGCGCCATGCCCACGCGCCGCATACATATTCACGCGGCGCGTGTAACCGTGACGTCCTTCTCCAGGAACTCGGTCGGTCCGAAGCTGGTGATGAAGCTCACGTCCGCGGCATCGCGGCCGACTCCGATCTTCACGACCTCGTCCGGGCGCGTCATGCCGGTGGCGTCGACCAGGAACCAGGCGCCGCCGCCGGGGGTGGTCGGATCGGTCAGGAACACCTCGGCGACGGCGTGGAAGTCCGGCGGATCGACCCCGGGCGCGAAGCAGCTCACGAAACGCGCGGGGATGCCGGAGGCGCGGGCGAGCATGACCATGACATGCGCGAAATCGCGGCAGATGCCGCGCCGTTCGATGAAACTGTCGAGCGCGGTCGTGTTGGCGGTGCTGCTGCCTGGCTCGTAAGTGAGATTGCGGGCGATCCAGTCGCGGATCGCCACGACCCGTGCGCCGCCCTCGCTGCCGCCAAACTCCGCCTCGACAAACGGCTGGAACCGGTCGGCGGGGCAATAGCGCGAATCGAACAGATACTGCACCGCCTCGCCCGGCAGGTCGTGTGGCAGCAGGTATTCGAGGTTTCCGATCTCGGCCGGCAGGCGATTCACGGCCACCTTGGCCTTGTACGAAACGTCGTAGCGCCCCTCCGCGCGGATCCACACCCGCTCGCCGATGTCGTCCTGCGCCGAAATGCGCGCGAAGTGCTCGCCTTTCGTCACCCAGGTATCGGTTTCGAGCAGCGTCTGCTCGGGGATGATCGCCGCTTCGAACTGCAGCAGCACGTCGGTCACCTTCTCCATGCGGAAGGCGAAGGCGAGATCGATCGATATGGGCATACTCCGCCAACGCGGCGGCGGCGCGGTTGTTTCGCCCTTATTCGCCCGCCACGTGCAGCGCGACTTCGCGCCGGTGCGGGCGGGCGCGATGCTCGGCGAGGAACAGGCCCTGCCAGGTGCCGAGCATCATCCGCCCGCCGGAAATCGGGATCGAATGGCTGACACCGGTGAGCGCGGCCTTGAGGTGGGCCGGCATGTCGTCCGGCCCCTCGTCGTCGTGCAGGTAGTGCGACCCTTCGGGAGCGATGCGATCGAGCCAGGCGACCAGATCGTGCTGCACCGCGCGAGCGGCGTTCTCGTTGATCAGCAGCGAGGCGGAGGTGTGGCGGCACATGGCGGTGAGCAGACCGGTCTCGATCCCGGTGGAGGCGAGCCAGGCGGTGACCTCATCGGTGATCTCGGTCAGCCCCGGTCCGTGGGTGTCGAATGCTAGCGTGGTGGTGTGGTGCGGCATCGCACCCATATAGTTGCCATGGGTTTCCAGCGCGACCTCTTCGCCCCCGAGGGGCAGGCCGTGGCACCGCCGGTGCCGGGCATGCTGCTGATCGAGGAAGCGATTGGCGCCGAAGAGGAACGCGCGCTGGAGGCGCGGATCGACGCCGCGCCGCTGGAACCGTTCCAGTTCGGCCAGTGGCGCGGCAAGCGGCTGACGGCGAACTACGGCTCGGCTTACGACTACCAGCGCGGCAGAGTGGCCGAAGCGCCGCCGCTGCCCGAGTGGATCGAGGCCTTGCGGGCGCGCCTTGCACCGCTTGTCCTGCGCGACCCGCGCGATTTCGGGCAGGCGCTGCTGATCCGCTATGATCCCGGCGCGGGCATCGGCTGGCACCGCGACCGGCCGCAATACGGCGAGGTCCTCGGCCTCTCGCTCGCCGCGCCCGCCGTCCTGCGGCTACGCCGCCGCACTGCGCAGGGGTTCGAACGCCGCAGCGTCGAGCTGCCGCCGCGCTCGCTCTACCTGCTGAGCGGCGAAGCGCGCGAGGCATGGGAGCATTCGATTGCCCCCATGGCCGTCACCCGCCGCTCGCTGACGCTGCGGAGCTTGCGCTAGAAATCGACGGAGACCGAGGCGTTCACCGTGCGCGGGCGGCCTTGCAGCAGGGCGGATTCGAACGCGTCGAAGGCGGAAGCCCAGTAGCGCTTGTTGGCGACGTTATCGACCGTCAGGCGCAGCGTCACCGGCTTGCCGCCCGCCGCGAAGACATAGCGCGCGCCGAGGTCGAACACGGTCCAGTCGTCGAGCCGCAGCGTATTCGCCGTATTGACCCACTGTTCGCCGGTATGGGTCATGCGCCCGGTCAGCGTCAGGCCCTGGACGAAGGGCAGGTCCCACTCGACGTTCGCATTGGCGGTGAAGCCCGGCACGCCGGCGACTTCGGAGCCGGTGTCGAGCTCGGCATCGATGGTGGAGAGGCCCGCGATCAGTCGCAGCCCCTCGACCGGTTCGCCGTTCAGCGTGAACTCGATACCCCGATGCCGCTGGTCGCCGATATAGCCGTAGCGCTCGGTGCCGTCGGGGTTCTCGATCACGCCCTCGCCGGGGCGCTCGATCTGGTAGAAGGCGAGGCCGGCATAGAGGAAGCGGCCGAGCGCGAGCTTGGCGCCGGCCTCGTATTGGGTGGACTTGCGCGGGGCGAGGACGCCGCCGCTGTTCTGGAGACTTTCGTCGAGCGGCACGTTCGGCCCCTGCTGCAACGCCTCGATCCGGTTGGCGTAGAGCGAGACGTAGGGCAGCGGCTTGAACACCACGCCGACCACCGGCGTGATCGCGTCTTCGTCGTAGCTTGCTTCGAGCTGGCCATCGGCCGCGCTGTAGCTATCGATGCGGATCGTCTGCAGCCGCAGGCCGCCGGTGATCAGCAGGCTATCGTCCCACAGCCCGATCGTGTCGGAGGCGAAGGCGCTCCAGAGTCGGCTCTTCACCCGCGGGAAAGGATCGTCGAGATCGCCGCCCGGGTTCCACGAGGCGACGGTCGACGGCGGCAGCGGCATTGGCTCGAAGTGATAGATATTGGCCGCAAATTCGTCACGGAAGTCGAAGGCGTTGCGGTTGGTCTGCCAGTTTATGCTGCCGCCGAAGTTGAACTCGTGCGTGACCGTCTCGCCCAGATTCACGCGCAGGCCGGCCTCGACCGCCTCGTTGTTGTCGGTGCGCGGCACGATCAGCGAATCGTCGAAACCGTCGCCGGTCGCCGCGTCGGTCAGGGTGATGCCGCCGTAGTTCCCGTCCTCGCGCCCATCGCGCGCGCCGGCCCTGGCATAGAGCAGCGCGTTGTCGGCGATGTCCCACTCGAGGCTGAGCGTGCCGAACACGTCGCGCATCTCGGTATAGGTGTAGGCCTGCGCCTGGTTGGCATCGGCTTCCGGCACCGCCGGAATCGCGGTGACGCTGTCGCCAAGCGTCACCTTCGGCCGCAACGCGTCGATCCGCACGTTCTGGTACGCAAGGTCCAGTGCCGCGCGGAAGTTGCCGCCGTCGTAGTCGAGCGCGCCGCCGATCACCTGCGTCCGGCGCTCCTCGCGGTCGACCGAGGTTTCGCCGTCGCGGTAGGCGCCGTTGACGCGCAGGCCCCACTCGCCGTTGGCGCCGAATCGTCGCGAGACGTCGAAGCTGCCGCCGAAGTGCGCGCCCGAGGTGTAGCCGAGCGTCGCGCGCGTCAGCGGGTCGAACCCGGCGCGCTTGAGCTTGAGGTTCACCGACCCGCCGAGCGATGACCCGCCGGGCGCCGCGCCGTTGAGGAACGCGCTCGCGCCGTTCAGCACCTGCACGCTGTCGTAGAGCTCGGGTGCGACGATCTGGCGCGGGGCGATGCCGTAGAGGCCGTTCAGCCCGACGTCGTCGCCGAACAATGCGAAGCCGCGGATCACGAACAGCTCCGCCGCGTTGCCGAAGCCGTAGGTGGAGCGCACCGTCGGATCGTTGTCGAGCACTTCGCCCAGCGTCAGCGGCTGCTGGTTGAGGATCAGCGATTCGTCGAAGCTGCGGATCGAGAAGGCGAGGTCGACCGCGTGCTTGTTGCCCAGCACGCCGGCATCGCCGCCATTGGTCACCTCGGTCGCGTTCACGCGCTGCGCGGTGACGACGATGTCGTTCGTGCTCTGGCCGGTGCTCTCGGAGGTGCTCTCCTGCGCGAAGGCGGGCGCGGCGGCGGCTGCAAGCGCGAGGGCGGAGGCCGTGAAGGCGTAACGAACGATCATGTCGGGTCTTTCTTTGGTGAGGGGGATCGGCCGCGCCGCCGCCAGGCGACGCAGACCGCGAAAACGGGAAGCGAGAGCAGGGCCCAGGCGAGCACGTCGGGCGCGCCCTCGCCGGTCAGGCCGAGGACGAGCCCGGCCAGGCTCGCCGCGAACAACACCAGCGGCAGCGCGAACACGCGGGCGAGGCCCTGCCGCGCGCGGCGGCCCTGCGACGGGGCGAACGGCTTCACGCGAGTTGCCCTTCCGCGCCGCCGTGGATCTCGGCCACCCGCCGCTCGACTTCGCCGGGGGAGCGCCGCCACCACAGCAGCACGCCGGTCCACAGCACCCAGATCGTCGCCAGCGTCAGCAGCGCCCACAGCGTCTTGAGCGGCAGCCCGCCATAGTCGCCGAAGTGGAGCGGCTTGGACATCATCAGCGCCTGGTTGAGCGCGGGCATGGCGCGTGCATCGACCAGTTCGCCGCTTGCGGCATCGATCAGCGCCGGGGTGAGCAGATGCTCGGTCAGCGGCCGGTCGCCCTGGAAGAACACGGCGTAGTGGCGCGCGGTGCTCCACCCTCCGCCGGGGAAAGCGATGAACTGCGGGTTGCGGCCGGGCAATACCGCATGCGCTTCGGCCATTGCGGCGTCGAGCGATCCGTAGTCGGCCGGGGCTACCGCTTCCTCGCCGCCGTGCTCGGCGGTCATTGCCGCCAGCTCGCCCTCGCGCCAGGCGTCGGTCAGCGGATCGGCGAAAGCGTTGATCACGCCGGTGCCGCCGACGACCAGCGCCCAGGCGAGGATCACGATCCCGCCGAGGTTGTGCTGGTCGAGCCGCCCGACGCGGCGGCTCTTGTCCATCCGCAGCGCGCCGAACCGCAGCCGCCGCATGAACGGCGCGTAGAGTACCGTGCCCGAGATCAGCGCGACCACGAACAGTGCGCCCATTACGCCCAGGAACCACATGCCCGGCTGGCCGAGAAACATGTCGGTGTGGAGCTGGAGGAGGAAGTCCATCACTCCGCCTCCCGGCGCGGGGCCGAGCGATTCGCCGGTTGCACGGTCGAAGAACAGCAGCGTCATGTCTTCGCCCGGCGCGTCGGGCGACGGGCCGGTGGTGACGGTCAGCAGCGGGCTCTCCTGGCTGAAAGCCATGAACAGCGGCACTTCACCCGGCCGCTCGGCCAGCGCGGTTTCGAGCATCGTATCGAGCGGCACCCCGCCTTCCGCCGAGGGCGCGCCGGGCAGAGCGGTTTCGTAGTCGACCCCCTCCAGCGCCTCGATCTCGTCATGGAAGATCAGCGGCAGCCCGGTCAGGCAGAGCATGAGCAGGAACACCGTGGGCACGATGCTGCTCCACTTGTGAGCCAGGTACCAGGCGCGGATAGTGCTACGACGCATGCGCCGCCGCCTATGCGGAGCGGCGGCGAAGGTCAATGATAGTCATTTGCAATAAGCGCGATCGCGTGACGGTCGATGGTCACATCTCCCGGCGACCTTCCGAGCTCGCCGCATCCGAAAACGGCAGAATTCAGCGGTTCTGCCGTGTCACAGGTGTCAACAGGTCAAGCCGGCACGCCGTAGAGATCGTGCGCGTCGGCATCCTCTATCAAGGCATCGACGAAATCGCCGGGCCGCACCGTCTCGGGCACGTTGCGCAGGAAGACCTGGCCGTCGATCTCCGGCGCGTCGGCCTGGCTGCGGCCGGTGGCTCCGAGATCGCCGTCCTCGTCGGGCTCGCCGACTTCGTCGACGATGACCGGCAGCGTGCGGCCGACCTTGGCGGCGAGCTTGGCCGCGCTGATCCGCTCGGTCACTTCCATCAGCCGGGCGTAGCGCTCTTCCTTCACCGCCTCGGGCACCGGGTCGGGCAGGGCATTGGCCGCGGCGCCCTCGACCGGTTCGAAGCGGAAGGCGCCGACGCGGTCGAGCTGCGCTTCCTCGAGCCAGTCGAGCAGGTAGCGGAAATCATCCTCGGTCTCGCCGGGGAAGCCGACCACGAAGCTGGAGCGGATGGTCATGTCGGGTGCGATCGCGCGCCAGGACTTCAGGCGCTCGAGCACCTTGGCCTCGTTCGCCGGGCGCTTCATCGCCTTTAGCACCTTCGGGCTGGCGTGCTGGAACGGGATATCGAGGTAGGGCGTCAGCAGCCCCTCCGCCATCAGCGGAATCACCGCGTCGACGTGGGGATAGGGATAGACGTAGTGCAATCGCACCCACGGCACCTGGCCCTCCGGCGTACGCAGGGTGCCGAGTTCCCGGGCGAGGTCGGTCATGTGCGCCCGCACCTCATGGCCGTGCCATTCGCGGCTCTCGTGCCGGATATCGACGCCGTAGGCGCTGGTGTCCTGGCTAATGACCAGCAACTCCTTCGTGCCCGCCGCGACGAGCTTCTCCGCCTCGCGCAACACCGCGTCGATCCGGCGGCTGGCGAGCTTCCCGCGAAGCTGCGGGATGATGCAGAAGGCGCAGGAGTGATTGCAGCCCTCGGAGATCTTCAGATAGCTGTAGTGGCGCGGCGTGAGTTTCACGTCGGGCTGCGGGATCAGGTCGACGAACGGCCCCTGGCTCGGCGGAGCGGCGCGGTGCACTTCCTCGACCACCTGTTCGTACTGGTGCGCGCCGGTGACCGCGAGCACAGCCGGATGCGCGGCGCGGATCGCGTCGGCTTCCTCGCCCATGCAGCCGGTCACGATCACGCGGCCGTTTTCGGCGATCGCCTCGCCGATCGCGGCCAGGCTCTCCTCCTTCGCGCTGTCGAGGAAGCCGCAGGTGTTGACCAGCACCACGTCCGCGCCGGCATAATCGGGGCTCATCGCATAGCCGTCGGCGCGCAGACGCGTGAGGATACGCTCGCTATCGACGAGAGCCTTCGGGCAGCCGAGGCTGACCATGCCGACCCTTTTCTGGCCGGGAATCGTTGTGTTGGGGTTGGAAGCCATTGCGCGGCGCGCCCTACACCTCCGGCTCGCTTTGCGCTAGCAGGTACGGGAAAAGGCGAAGGAGATGCGTCTTGGGTCCGGTGAATTGGGTTGCAGTCGTCGTCGCGGCGCTGGCCGCAGGACTGCTCGCTTTTGCGTGGTTCGGCCCGTTGTTCGGGCGCGCCAAGGCACGCAAGGTCGCGCCGGGAAAGATCCTTGCGCGCTCCCGTCCTGAGCGAGTCGCGGCCATTACCGGCGGGCTGTTGCTGCTGACCTCGGCGATGATGGGGCACATGTTCGCGCGCATCGGGGCTGAGACGCTGGCGGCCAAGCCCTGGCTCTACTTCATGATGTCGGGCGGGCTGGCGCTGGCGTTCGTGATCCCGGCCTTGTGGATCAGCTTCACGCACATCCGGGTGCCGATTCGCGTCGCGATGATCGATGCGGGCTACTGGCTCGCCGGCTATCTGACGATGGGCGCGGTGTTTTGGCTGCTAGGCTAGAGAGCTCTCTGTTTCCGCGGTCGGGCGGATCTCGACCACCACGTCTCCGAGTTGCAGCCGCTGGGCTTCCGGTTCCCAGAAGCCGAGCGCCGCGCCGTTGCGATAGACCCTGAGGCCGCGCCCGCCCGTCGCCAACTGGTCGATCGACTTGCCGATCTCCTCGGGCGATACCGGCCGCTCCACGAGGTGGACCCGACCGGTCACCGAGGCGAGATCGGCCATGTAGTCTGCAATGTGCATGCCCTGGACGCTGCCGGCGAGGAGCAGCCCGGTGAAGCGCACGGGGTTGATGACGTTGTTCGCGCCGGCCTGGTGGGCGAGCAGCTCGTTGTCCGCCGCGCGCACGACCACGGTGATCGGCACGTCGGGCGCGAGATGGCGCACGGTAAGGACGATAAGGATCGAGGCATCGTCGCGCCCGGCGGAGACCAGCACCGTCTCGGCCTTGTCGATCCGAACGGCCATGAGGCTGTCGTCACGCGTGGCATCCGCCGCCATGACGTTGCAGCCGAGCAGCTCGGCCTCGGCCAGGCGTTCCTCACGCGTGTCCATCACAACGATGTGGCGCGGATCGGTGCCGCGTTCGATCAGTTCGGCGACGGCTTCCGAGCCGGATATGCCGAAGCCAATGACCACCACATGGCCGGAAAGCGTTTCCTGAATGCGGGCCATGCGCCATCTCTCCCAACTGCGCCTGATGATGAAGTCGTACGCCGCGCCGATGAATATGAAGATCACGATGAAGCGGATCGGCGTCACGATCGCCGCCTCGACCAATCGCGCGCGGTCGCTGATCGGCGCGATATCGCCGAAACCGGTGGTCGTGATCGAGATCATGGTGAAATAGACGACGTCGAGGAAGGACACCTCTCCGTCGAGATTGTCGACCAGGCCCGCGCGGTCCCACCAGTGGATCAGAACGACGATGAATACCAGTGTCAGAGCGGCGCCCACGCGGAGGCCGAGGTCGGCCCAGATCGGCACCTTGAGCGCTCGTCGCAGCGGCTGAAAGCGCGTGCCGCGATGCGTGCGGCGCCGGGCAAGCCTTTCGGAGAGCTGGAACCGCTTCACCCGCCGCTTGCGCCCTGCAGCTTCTTGGCCGGATCGACCTTCCGGCCGTTATGGCGGATTTCGAAGTGTAGCTCCGGGCTCTCCGCATCGCCCGATGCGCCGGCGATCCCGATCCGTTCGCCGGTCTTGACCACGTCGCCCGCCTCCACCGTGACCCGTCCGAGGTGGCCATAGGCGCTGTGCCAGCCGTTGCCGTGGTCGATCACCACCAGCCTGCCGAAACGCGGCGCCTCGGTTGAGGCCTCGACCACCGTGCCGCTGGCGGAGGCGCGCACCATGTCGCCGCGCCGGGCGGCATAGTCGATCCCGTCATGACCGCCCCCATCGGGGCGGACGGCATAGCCGAGCAGAACCGCTCCATCGTGCGGGGGCCGGAAATAAGGTTCGCTGCGCATGGGCGGCGCGGGCGGCGGGACCTTGAGAACGGCCGGGATGATCAGGCGCTGGCCTGGGCTGATGCGGTAAGGCGGCTCGAGCCCGTTGGCGAGGGCGACGTTCTCGAACGTCACGCCGTAGCGTATCGCGATCGCGAACCCCGTCTCGCCCGGTTCGACCAGATGGATGCGCTGCCGCGGGATCGCCAGCCGCTGGCCGGCTTTCACGGCATAGGGTTCGGCCAGCCCGTTGGCCGCCGCGATCACCGCGGCGGGGACCCGCGCGCGATTGGCGATGCCGTTCAGGGTCTCGCCTTCCTTCACCACGTGCTCGGTCTCGGTCGCTGGATCGCCGGCGGCGATCAGCAGCGGCGCGAGCGCAAGCAGGGCGAGGCGTTTCATCCCGCGTAGCGCTCGCCGAGATCGCCGAGCGAAGCGTGATGCGTGAAGTCGAGTTGCAACGGGGTCACCGCGACATATCCCTCGTCGATCGCCTCCAGATCGGTCCCGTGGTCGAGCGTATGCTCGATCGCCTGGAGGCCGAACCAGTAATACTTGTAGCCGCGCGGGTCACGCCCCTCGACCACGGTGCCGCGCGAATAGTCGTGGAAACCCTGCCGCACGACGCGGATGCCCTTTACCTCCTCGGGTGCCCGCGCCGGGAAGTTGACGTTGACCAGCGTGCGCTTGGGCAGCGGTGCGTCGAGCAGGGGGGCGAGCACGCGTGCGCCCCATTCGCGCGCGGCGCCGAAGGGCACCTCGTCGCCCATGCCCTCGCGCGCATAGACCTGGCTCAGCGCGATCGAGCGGATACCCGCCAGCGCGCCTTCGATCGCGGCCGAGACGGTGCCTGAATAGGTAATGTCGTCGCCCAGGTTGGCGCCGCGATTGACGCCGGAGAGGATCACGTCGGGCGGGCCGTCCATCACCTTGCGCAGTCCGATCGTCACTGCGTCGGTCGGCGTGCCGGTGACGGAGAACCGCCGCTCTCCGAAGCGGCGCAGGCGGACGGGCTGGGTCAGAGTCAGCGAATGGCCGGTGCCCGACTGCTCGTCGTTCGGCGAGCAGATCCAGATGTCGTCCGAGAACTCGCGCGCGATCTCCTCGAGAATCTTGAGACCCGGTGCGTGAATGCCGTCGTCGTTGGTGAGGAGGATTTTCATCGGTGCCGTTTCTCTGATCCGTCACCCTGAACTCGGTTGTGCGTTGCACAGCTTCGCTTCCAGGGCCCATTTCGCCATATGACCCGATGGTCTGTGAGGCAGGATGGGTGCTGAAACAAGTTCAGCATGACGGACTAAGGTGTCAGGTTCTCGATCCCGCCCATGTACGGCCGCAATGCTTCGGGCACTTCGACCGAGCCGTCTTCCTGCTGGTAGTTCTCCATCACCGCCACCAACGTGCGCCCGACCGCGAGGCCCGAGCCGTTGAGCGTGTGGACGAACTCGGTCTTCTTCGATCCTTCCGGCTTGTAGCGCGCGTTCATCCGCCGCGCCTGATAGTCGCCGCAGTTTGAGCACGAGCTGATCTCGCGCCAGGCGCCCTGGCCGGGCAGCCAGACTTCCAGATCGTAGGTCTTGCGCGCGGTCGCGCCCATGTCGCCGGCGCAGAGCAGCATCTTGCGATAGGGCAGGCCGAGCGCCTGGAGCACACCTTCGGCGCATTCGGTCATCCGCTCGTGCTCGGCCTCGCTCTCCTCTGGCCGGACGACGCTGACCAGTTCGACCTTCTCGAACTGGTGCTGGCGGATGAAGCCGCGCGTGTCCTTGCCCGCCGCGCCCGCTTCGGAGCGGAAGCAGGGGGTGAGCGCCGTCATGCGGATCGGGAACTGCGCCTCGTCGATGATCTGCTCGCGCACCGCATTGGTCAGGCTGACTTCGGCGGTGGGGATGAGCCAAAGACGTTCATGCTTTTCAGGTGGTTTTACCCATTCGTCATAGGCTTTAACAGTTTCCAGAATCGTGTCCCGAATGCTCGCTCCCGCAGATACAGGACCCAGTCGATCGATGGCGTAGTGGTAAAAAGTCATATCCCGAGAGGTGGGAAACAAGTCTTCCGTGAACTTCGGCAGTTGGCCGGTTCCGAACGCCGCCTCGTCACGCACGAGCAGCGGCGGGGCGCATTCGGTATAGCCGTTCCCGGTCGTCTGCCGGTCAAGCATGAACTGGCCGAGCGCGCGGTGCAGGCGTGCCATCTGGCCGCGGAGGAAAGTGAAGCGGGCGCCGGAGATGTTCGCGCCGGTCTCGAAATCCATCCCCAGCGCGGGGCCGAGGTCGGCATGTTCCTTCGGCTCGAAGGCGAATTCGCGCCGGTCGCCCCATTGCGACAGCTCGACGTTGGCGCTCTCGTCCTCGCCCGGCGGGACATCGTCGGCGGGCAGGTTGGGGAGGCCGGCGAGGGCGTCGTGCAACTCGGCGGCGAGCGTGCGGTCCTCGTCCTCGAGCGCGGGAAGGGTTTGCTTGAGCTCGGCGACCTCGGCCTTGAGCGCCTCGGCCTTGTCCTTGTCGCCCTGCGCCATCGCCTGGCCGACCGCCTTCGACGCGTCGTTGCGACGGCTCTGGGCCTCCTGCATCTGGGTCGTGACTGCGCGGCGCCTGGCGTCCAGCGCGAGGAGGCTTTCGGCGACCGGCTCGACTCCCCTGCGCGCAAGTGCGGCATCGAAGGCTTGCGGGTTTTCGCGGATCAGGCGGATGTCGTGCATGGGCGCGGCCTATGCCGCACGCGCGCGTCCTTTTCCAGTAGGCTTCGGGAACGGATTTCGGGGCTGAAGGGTAGACAACCCACGGATCGATTGGCAGCCAGCCCGGCCGTCAAATCCGCAGCGCGGGCGAAAGTATTGCAGCACCAGAAGATCCAGCCCCCGCGGCGAACCCCCTTCATCGACATCTTGGACGCGGCGATCCGCGGCGGGCGCAAGCTGGGTGCGGTCGAGCCGGCGCGGCTCGACAAGGATTATCTGATCGCGCAGGCGGCGGAGAGCGCGGAGCTGGACGATTTCGGCAGCCGCTGGTTCGAACGCCCGATGGAGGTGCTGCTCGACGCGGTGAAGCGCGAGGCACGGCTCAATGCGGCCGGCACCTTCTCCGCGATGAAGCAGTTCCATCATGTTTTGCGCGACCGGCTGCTGGCGCAAATGTGGTTCAAGCGGCACCCGGAAATCCTTGCCCGGCCCATACCGCGCCCGGTCGTGATCGTCGGGCCAATGCGCTCGGGCACGACGCGGCTGCACCGCCTCCTCGCGGGAGATCGACGCTTCAGCCACATGCGCAGCTTCGAGACGATCAGTCCCGTGCCGCGGCCCGATTTCGAGGAAGTTCTGGAGGGGCGGCGCGAGGATTTTCGCCCGATCCTGGCTGCGCGGATCATGAAAGTCGCCCGCCTGGCCAACCCTCGCACGCTCTCGATCCATCCCACCGGTCCCTACGAGCCCGAGGAGGAACTCGGCCTGCTCGTCGCGAGCATGTGGGGCATGAAGCACGAAGCGCAGTGGCAGGTTCCGACTTACGGGCGCTGGTGCGAGGCCGAGTGCGCGGAGCCCGCCTACCGCCACATGGCGAACCTGCTGCGCTTGGTCGGCTGGTCTCAGCAGGTCTCCTCCATCCGGCCGTGGATTCTCAAGACGCCCCAGCACATGCTCGATCTCGATGCACTGCTGAAGGTCTTTCCCGATGCGCGGCTGATCTTCACGCACCGCGATCCGCACAAGGTCGTCGGCAGCGCCACGTCGCTCGCCTGGAACCAGACGATCATCTATTCGGACCACGTCGATCCCGCCCGCATGGGCCGCGAGTGGTTGCGCAAGACCGCGCTCCAGATCGACCGCATGCGCGCCGCGCGCGAGACGATCCCGCCTGAACGGATGATCGACGTGCAGTACGACGACATGGAGCGTGACTGGCGCGGCACCATGCAGCGGGTCTACCGCTTTCTGGAGCTCGACATCGACCCCGCGCTCCCCGCGATGGAGGACTACATGCGCCGCGCCTGCGCGCTCAAGCGCCGTCCGCATACCTACAGCCTCGCCGAATTCGGGCTGTCGGAAGCGGACGTGCGCGACCGGCTCGACGATTACGTGCGCGCGTTCGACGTGCCGATCGAAGGCGAAACCGCGGGCTCCGCAGCGCTGCGTTCGGCGCGGGGCTGAGGCTCTCCTAGTACTTCAGCGTTGCCGTGACGAAGACCTGCCGCGGATTGCCGTAGAACACGGTCGCAATGCCCTCACGGCCAAGCGACGGGGTGGGCAAGCCGTTGCCGCCTACCACCGGCAAGCCCGTCGCCGGATCGGTCACGAGAAACTGGTAACCTGAGGTCTTGTACCGCTTGTCTAGGATGTTCTTGCCGTGGAGGCCGATCGAGTAGCGGTCCCCGCCAAAGCTGTAGACTAGGCTCGCATCCCACAGTGCGTAGCCTTCCTGATCGAGATAGGGGCTGGGATATTCGAACTGCTGCGTCTCACTGCGGTAGGAAAGCGTGGTCGAGAGGTTGAGCTCCCCGTCCGCGCCCATCGGCACGAGCGCGCCCAAGGTGCCCGAAGCGGTCCAAGTGGGCGTGTTCTGGATATCGGTGATGTCGGCGACGTCGGTGCCCAGGTTGCCGATAAATTCGTCGTACTGCGCATCGATATAGCCGAGCGTGCCGGCGAAGATCATCCGCGACCCCGCGCCCGCGAAGCCGCGCGCGAAGCTGGCCGATGTCTCTAGCTCCAGGCCCTTGAAGGTCGCCGACGCGGCATTGGTGGTGACGCCCGAGAAACCCTCGAACACGCCGTCGCCGTCCGCGTCGATGCCGATCGAACCGGGAATCTGGACGTTGGTGTAGTCGGCATAGAAGCCGGTCAGCGCGAAATTCAGATCGCCGCCCAGCGCCGCGCCCTTGATCCCCACTTCGTAGCTGTCGACTTCTTCCGGCTCGAACAGGAAGAAGTCGTAGATTTCCTGGTAGGAGAAGTCGCCGTCGCCGTTGACGTCGATCGCCGCGGCATTGGCGCTGCCGCGCGGGTCGAAGCCGCCGCCCTTGAAGCCCTGCGAATACGAGGCATAGACCATGACGTCGTCGGTCACGTCGTAGGAGATCGATGCGCGCGGCGTGAACTTCTTGAACCGCGCCTCGCCTTCGAAATCGGTGATGGGCGCGCCGATGGGCAGCGCCGTGCCGCCGAACTCGGGATCGGCGCCGAGGATCTGGTTCTGCTTGAAGATGAAGCTGTCGCGATCGTCGACGGTGTAGCGGCCGCCGAGCGAGAGGTGCAGCCGGTCGGTCACGTCGAAGGTGAAGTCGCCGAACACCGACCAGGTGTCGGTGCGCACGTCGCCGATCGTCTGCTGGCCGAACCCGGGCAGGTCGAGGAGTTCGCCCGTGGTCGCCAGCAGAACGTCGAACTTCGAATAGGCACGCGCGTCGAGGTAGTAGAACCCGACGAGGCCGTGCAGCCGGTCGCTCTCGTAGAGGAGCTGGAATTCCTGGCTGATCTGCTCGTTGCGGTAGACCGCCGGCACGTCGACGTCGACCGCGGGCAGGGCGTCGAAGTCGATCGGCGTATAGCTTTCGTCCTTGCGCCACGCACTGATCGAACGGAACGTGAGGTTGTCTGTAAGCTCGGCGGTGACGTTCATCGCGACGCCGTAAGCCTCGACGTCCTGCTCCGGCGCATTGAGCCCGGCGCGGGTGTCGAACTCGTCCTCGAGCACGGGGGCGCCGGAAAGCAGACCCGGAATCAGGCGATGGCCGTTGCGCGGATCGGACTTGTCGCGCGTGTAGTCGCCTGAAATACGGATCAGCACCGGCTCGCCGTGCCCGCCCAGCTCGAACGTGCCGCGCGCAGCCCAGACGTCCTTGTTGTAATTCTCGACGCCGGGAATGTTGAGATTGTCGCCGAACCCGCCGCGCGAGAGCCGCGCCACCGATCCGCCGATGCGCACGAGATCGCCGATCGGGGCGCTGGCGGTCAGGACGCCTTCCGCCTGATCGTAGGTGCCGTAGGTAGCGCGCAGCTTGGCGCTGAATTCCTGCGGCAGAAGCTTGGTCACGTACTTGACCGCGCCGCCGATCGTGTTGCGGCCGTAGAGCGTACCTTGCGGTCCGCGCAGCACCTCGATCCGTTCGACGTCGTAGATGTCGAGCACCGCGGCCTGCGGGCGGTTGAGATAGACGTCGTCGAGATAGATGCCGACCCCGGCTTCGAAGCCGGGCACCGGGTCCTGCTGACCCACACCGCGGATGAAGGCGCTGAGCGTGGAATTGGTCCCGCGGGAAGTTTCCAGCGTGGTGTTGGGCGTGACATTCGAAATGTCGGTGATGTCGAGTGCGCCGCGCGCCTCCAGCGTCTCACCGGTAAAGGCCGTCACGGCAACCGGCACGTCGTTCAACTGCTCCTCGCGCCGGCGCGCGGTCACCACGATTACACCGTCGGCTGACGCGGCCCGATCCGTTTCGATCGGTGGGCTGGGGGTCGGCGAAGCGTCCTGCGCGGCCGCAGGCTCCATCATGAACGCCGCAGCCGCCACGCCGCCGAGCAGCACAGCCGCCATGCGTGAATTGATGACCCTCATCGATCCTCTCCTGCTATTCGTTGGAGCTTCAATATTGAAACATGAACCAGGTTTCAAGTTTCCTCTTGCGGATCGGCCTCTCGCCATCTAGCCCGGACATCGATGGATACGGGGACACCAGCCGCCGCCGACACCAACAAGCAACCGCGCACCGAGCGTGGCCGGCGCACGCTGCGCAAGCTGCTCGACGCAGCGGCGGTCGAATTCGGGGAACGGGGTTTCCACGACGCTTCGATCAGCGGGATCACCGCCCGGGCCGGGACGGCGCTCGGCAGTTTTTACACTTACTTCGATTCGAAGGAGGCGATTTTCCAGGCGCTCGTGCGCGACATGAGCGAGGCGGTGAAGGTCGCCGCGCGCGAGGCCCTGGCCGAACCGGCCTCGGCGCTGGAGCGCGAGCGCGCCGCGCTCACCGCCTTCCTGCGCTTTGCCGCGGAGCACAAGGAAGTCTACCGGATCATCGACGAAGCCGAGTTCGTCGACCCCGAAAGCTACCGCCAACACTACGAGACGACCGGCGCGCGCATCCTCGATCGCCTGCGCGAAGGCGCGCGCAAGGGCGAACTGCGCGCCGACCTCGAAGAGGCGCACGCCTGGGCGATCATGGGCATGAACGTCTTTCTCGGCCTGCGCTACGCCGTCTGGGGCGAGGGCGACTTGCCCGCCGAACGCGTGGCTGCCATCGCCGGCGACCTCCTCGCGAAAGGCATTGCTGTCGATCGTTGAGGGGGGCGCCGAACGGCGCCGGACGTACCTGATCGACTCGCGCGCTGCACAGCGAAAGAACGCGCAAACCACGGGCTGGATCGCAGCTTATAGTGCCCAAGCCGATGATGAAGAGTTCTTCTTCTGCCCGGCTCGCGCCTGGCGGCCATAATTCTCGTCTACTCGACGAAACGTTTTGCCTCGCCAGCCTCTCCATCAGGACCGGGCACTAATAGATACTTGAAAAATCAAGCTCCTAAGTCGCGTTCGCATGCGCTTCGCGTCATGCCTGGCGCCCCAACTCCGCCGACGAATAAGCGTTGGCGAAGAGCACTTTCAAAAAAATGGCGGCGCCCAAATCCCCCGTTGACCATCATGCGACTCTATGTCAGTCCTGTGAATCATATAGGATAGAATCGTGAGAGAGGGAGGGATTTATGACCCTAAGGCTTCGTTACAGAAGAGGTGTGTCCGCCGCGGCGGTCGCTGGATGCCTGATTGCGGGGAGCGCGCAAGCTCAAAGCTCGCAAGACGCGGCGGATTCGGCCAGCAATCCACAAGCGTCGGGGGAGGAGGCAGTAACAACACCTCCCTCCACGTTTGACAGCGAAGAAAGCGTAATTGTCGTCACCGGGTCGGCCATCCGGGGTGTCGCGCCGGTCGGCTCCAACCTCGTCTCGGTCGGGCTGGAAGCCATCGAGAAGACGGCGCCGGTGGACGTATCCCAGCTGGTCAACACCGTGCCCGCGATTTCGACCGCAGGATCGGTCGCGCAGGGCGAAAACGTCTGGTCGTACTATTCGCCCCAGATCCACAGTCTTGCCGGGTCGTCGTCGAACACCACGTTGACGATTGCAGACGGCCTTCGCCTGCCTGGTGCCGGGATTCAGTTCTCACAGACCGACCCCAACATCATTCCCGTCAGCGCGATTCAGCGCGTCGAGGTTCTGGCGGACGGCGCTTCCTCCGTTTACGGCTCCGATGCGGTCGCCGGCGTGGTGAACTTCATCACTCGCCGAACGTTCGACGGCCTCGAGGCTAACGTGCAGAAGGGCTTTGCGGACGATTACGGCACGTTCCAGGCCAATTTCATCTGGGGCGACACCTGGGACACCGGCGGCGTCTATGTCGCGGGCTCCTATGGCGAAAAATCGGACTTGATGCAGGCCGACCGGGAATTCTTGAGTCGCGGCGACTATCGCGCTGTCGGGGGCTCCGTGAACCAGAGCTATCAGTGTGCTCCCGCCACGATTGTCGCGGACGGCATAGATGGCGTGTTCCTGTCGCTCGACTCGACAGAGACGGTGGAGCGCAATTCGTTCAATGCCCCTTGCAACAACTCAATTTACGGAACGAACCTGCCGAGCCAGATGCGCGCCAATGCGCTGATCAAGGTCACGAATGATTTCAGCGACCGGTTCCGCGTGACGGCGATGATGAATTACAATCGCAACCAGACCAAGAGCCTGGACGGGCCCGGCGGCATCAACCAGGCCACCGTGTTTGCACCTGGTTCCGGCGGCTTCGGTGGTGTGAATCCCGGCCAGGAAAACCCGTTTTATACCAATCCCGCCGGCGCGCCCGACGCCATCGAGCAGCAAGTCAGTTTCATCGTTCCTCGGGAGGACGGCAATTACGGCCATAGCGCGACGCAGTCCGATACCATCTATGCCACCCTGGTGGCCGAATACGACGTAAGTGATGACTGGACGCTAACGTTTAGCGACGCTTTCGGCTGGAATCGGTCGGATCGTTCCAACGTCAATACCTTCTGCAGCCCTTGTGCGCTGCTGGCGCTGAATGGGACCGCTCAGCTTACCGGCAATCCGAACCAGACGAATATTCCCGGCCAGGATGTCATAGTTCACAATATGCCGTTGACGGAGGAGAACGCCCTGGATGTCTGGAGTGTGCCCGGCCAGGCGCGCACCTCGGAGCTGGTTGCGAACAGTCTCTATCGCAACAACAGCCAGAATGAGAACTTCAACACCTTCAACCAGATGAAGCTCGACCTGCAGGGGTCTCTTTTCGACCTGCCGGCGGGGCCGCTGCGGATTGCCGTGGGCGGCGAATACCTGTGGCAGACCCAGACCCAGAAGATCACTTCACCGAACAACACCGGTCCGACCACGACCGGCTCGGGCTTCCGCGTCTATAATTACGATCGCGACGTGAAGTCGGTTTACGCGGAGCTGTATATTCCGGTCATCTCCCCGGAAATGAACGTGCCGCTGGTCTATTCGATCGATGTCAGCATCTCAGGTCGCTACGACAGCTACAGCGACGTTGGCGACACCACCAACCCGAAGTTCGCGGCGAACTGGGAAGTCGTCCCGGGCCTGAAGCTCCGCGGCAACTATTCGGAATCCTTCGTCGCGCCGCCGATGGCGGTTATTGGCGACCCGACACAGGGTTACCTCTATTCCTCGGGCAGCATTGGCGTCAGCGGCGGTCTGATCAACGTGCCGATCGCGAACTATCCCGAAATCGTCAACATTCCGGGTATCACCTGCGGTCCCGAGACCTGCGAGATCGGCTCTGCCACAAACATCCAGGGCATGCGCCGGCAGCTTGGGGGCGGTTTCTCCGGAATGACGCCGCAATACGGCACCAGCTGGTCGGTCGGTGTCGATTTCGCACCTGTCTTCCTCCCGGGATTCGTTGCGGCCGCGACCTTCTTCCACAATACGTTTGATGGCGGCACCAGCTCCCCCAGCCCGACGGCGATCGTCAACTCGGCCGGATTGCACGACCTGCTGACCGTCTGCACGACGGGCTGCACCGATGCGCAAATTGCCGAGTTCGCCAATCTTGCCAACGGCGCGACCATCTCCGGGGCAATTCCTGATAACGTCTACTTCCTCATTGATCAGAGTTCGCGCAACGCGCTCAACCTGAAGGTGGAAGGGATCGACGGCCAGTTCGCGTACCAGACCCCGGAAACGGGGATCGGCACGTTCACGATCGGGACGGCGTTCACCTACTTCACCCGGTTCGAGCAAAACTTCGCGGGCGCGCCTTACTTCAGCATTCTGAACACGTCGGGCTATAACACCACGTTCCCGTCCATTCAGTTCAAGAATCGCGCGCATCTGGGTTGGGAATCCGGACCGGCTGCTATCGATTTGTACTGGAACCACACCGGAAGCTATCGGAACTGGTCGAGCACTTCGGTCAATCCGATCGAGGTTGACGAGAACGGCGATCCGGTAGGTGGTGGCGACCGCGTGGACGCCAACAACACGTTCGACCTGCATCTGCAATACACGTTCGAAACTGCCAACTTCCTCAATGATTGGCAGGTGTTTCTGGATGTGCAGAATCTCTTCGACACAGAACCGCCATTTTACAATGGGAACACTGGCGGTTTCATGGGCGGCGCATGGGGATATAACGGCTTTGTTTCCAGCCCGATCGGGCGTCTGACCACGGTCGGGCTGCGCGCGCGGTTCTAATCTCCCGGCCCGACCCGTCAGGGCCACCCCCCCCTGATCCCCCGGCGCTCGCGCCGGGGGATCGTTTTTTGTTTTCCCGGACGCGGCGAGTTCCTGCCAAACCCGTGCGGGTAGAGGGCGGATCCGGCCGCGTGGATCGCGCGGATCAAGTTATGAGGTCACGCGCTTTAAGGTGATTGGTGCCTTCCGGTGCAACTTGTGATGGACCGGGGAGAGGCTGCCGTAATCCGCGAGATCGATCGCGGCGGAACGATGTCGTAATCCAGGCAACGTGGTGCCTATCACCCGGCGCCCGGACGAAAGGATGGGCGTCGAAGAACACGGAAAAGCGCACTGCGCGTGCCGCACAGTGCGCCATTGGATTGCGTGGTAGTTGGGGGCGGGTGCGCCGGTAAGTACGGCGCACCCGCCGGTCTACTATTGTCGCCCGCCGGATTCCTGAGTGTAGACGTGCGCGCCCTGCGGGTAAGGATTGATTGCTACCCGCGTGCCCATCTGACCCACCGGCCCTCCGAAGCTGGCCCGGTGCCAGTGGCCTTGCGGGGCGGAAATGATATCGCCGGCTGCGGCGGTAAAGACCGGCTGTCCTTCCACCTGGAGGGTCACATTGCCTTCCATCACGAACCAGAACTCGTCGTAGCCGATATGGAAGTGGCCGAGATTGGACGCCGGCGGCGTAGGCGTGGCCCGGCCGCGGATGTTGTTCACGAACATGTGCTGATCGGCGATAAAGGCACCCGCGCGGTCGTTCCCGTTCACCACGTCGCCGTAATAATCGAGATATGGACGGTGCTTTTCATCGAAGCCGCCCGGTCTGCCGGGAATCAACCGCTGTTCGTATTCCCAGCCGGCAATGTCCTCGGGCTTCGCCGGTGTCGTCTCGACGGGATAGAGCCGCATGTCGCTGGCCGCGTTGAGCTGGAAGTAGAGCGCCGGCTCCGAGCCCACCGACTCCAGCGTGAACGGCACCCTTAGCGGCACATTTATCTCGAAGCCCTTGCGAGCCGTAAAGGGCTCGTGGCCTTCCATGCTGACGCGTAATTCACCCTCCCATACGATTATCGCCGTGCGATTATCGGAATAGGCGATCGTGGGGGTCTTTCCTTGGGGAGACAGCTGGTGCCAATCGGCCACGAGATCCTTGTTGCGGATGACGGGCTGCGTCCAGTTCTCCTCGCCTTCGTGCAATGCGCGCACGTCGGCCAATTTCCACCAAGGCCTGTTAGGCTCCGCCCACGGCTTGGAAGGTGCTTTCTTGGGCGTCCAGGCGACGAGCGGGGCGGGCCGTTGTTCCGGCGGGCTCTGCGCAGCCGCCGCTTGCGAGACGAATAACGCGGCCAGAACGGCCGCGCACGGCACCGCCGAGGGACGGGAAATTTTCATGCATCCTCCTGAGGTCATTGCGCCATTTTTATGGCGGGGTTGGGCCGTTGCCGGCTGTTTATTCGGCCGAACGACAAGCGACCAGTGAACACTCGGTGCCGCATTGCTCGCCGACATGGCGGCGGAACATCGCTGTTCACCGCCCGCTCTCGGCGACGGGATTGGCGAACGCTGACTGAGGGACGGATTCGTCCGTCTCGACTGGTTCGATAAGCCGGCGGGGGTCAACCACGGCCCAGGCTGCGGTTCCCACCACGACTATTGCAGCACCGGTCCCGAACGCCGCAACCCAACCGTACTGGGCTGCAATCCAGGGCGTGAGAGAGGCCGTGATAGCGCCGCCGATCTGGCATCCGGCATTCATCAGTCCCGACACCACCCCCGTGTGCCGGCCGGCGATATCCGCGGTGACGGACCAGAAGCTGCTTTGCGACAGATAGATCGCGCCGCCACCCAAGGCGAGGACCAGAACCGCGAGCGGTACGTTGTCGACGTTCGAGCCGACCAGCAGGAAGAGGGCGGTCAGCAGGAAGGAAATCATTGCGAGGCCCGAGCGACCGGCAAAGAGGCCGAAGCGCTTCGAGATCGCGTCGTTTAGGAAGCCGCCGCCGAGACAACCGACCGTCATGGCGATGAACGGTGCCATGCCGAACACTGCGCTGGAAGCGAGATCGAGCCCGCGCACCTCCGTAAGGTAGATGAAGAACCAGCTGAAGAAGATCCAGACCACGTAGCCGAATGCAAAGTAGCTTACGAACAGGCCCCAGACGTTGCGGCTCGAGAGGATGGCTCGCCACGGGGGCGCAACGCGTTCTGCGGGCGGGGCCGGCGGAAGCCCGCTTTCGATATGCGCGAGCTCGGCTTCATTGACGCCGGCGTGATCCTGCGGTCGGTCGCGCGAAACCACGTACCAGATCGCCGCCACCACCAGACCGATGGCAGCGCAGGCGTAGAATGATGCTCGCCAACCGGCGAACGCGATGACCGCCGTTATCAGCGGCGGCGTAAGGCCGGAGCCCGCGCCGACGCCGGCAAAGATCAAGCCGTTTGCCTTGCCCCGTTCGCCAACTGGCACCCAGCGCGAGATGAACTGATTCCCGGCGGGATAGACGGCAGCCTCTCCTATCCCGAGAGCAAAGCGGACCAGGATCAGCATCGTCACCGCATAGCGACCTTCCGCGGGTACAAGCGCCGTCGCGACGCTGAATACACCCCACCAGATCAGTGCCCACGTCAGAAGCTTTCGCGGACCAAAACGTGCTGCCATCCAGCCCGCGGGCACCTGGAACGCTGCGTACCCGATCAGGAAGGCGCTGAATATCCAGCCCAGCTGGATTTGGTCGATGCCGTACTCTTCGCGCATCTGCACGCCGGCGACGGAGATGTTGGTTCTGTCGAGGAAGGCGATCGCGCTGATCACGAACAGCAGGAACACCAGTTGTACACGTATCCGTGAGCGTCCGCTCGCCGCCATCGATCCCTCCCAACTTAAATATCCTATATGATTATCACTGTAATGCGGTTATAGAGATACGTAAAGGCCGGTCATCCGGCGCAAGGAGGGAGGGCGCACCATGCTTCGCACCGCACGAGCAACAGGCGTTATGGCGGCGCTGGCGGCGGTATTGATGGCCGCGCCAGCAGTCGCGCAGACTCTGGAGCAGCGGATCGGTCGCACCGATCCGGCAAACATGCGCGAGGCAGCCGGTGTCCACGGGGGCGCAGGCTCTATGCGTCTGGGCTCATTGCTTGGCGCGGATGCGCTGAGCACCAACGTCATATTCGTCCACCGCGGCGTCATCATGCCCGGAAGCAGCATCGGCCAGCACTTTCACAATCAGTGCGAAGAGATGTTCCTCATCCTGGACGGAGAGGCTCAGTTCACTATCAACGGCCGTACCGCCACGATCCCTGGCCCGGCGGCCGTGCCGGATCGGATGGGAGACGCGCACGCCATCTACAACCACACGGACAAGCCGCTCCAGTGGCTGAATATCAATGTGGGGATGACCAAGAGCTACGATAATTTCGACCTTAACGACTCTCGCGAGGGAGTCGAACTCGATAGCATCCCGCAATTCATCAACGCGCGCTTCGATCGCGCGTTGCTCCGGCCCGTGCAGGCGATGGATGGCGGGGCCGGTGAGGTGCTGTATCGGCGCGTGCTGGGTCCCAGCGTGTTCTCCACGCCTTGGACCTATGTCGACCATTTACTGGTTCCGTCCGGTACCAGTGTGGGCAGCGGCCAGAACCCGGGCATGAGCGAGGTGCTCTACGTGATGTCAGGCGCGGGCGACGTCGTCGTCGGCGGAGAAACCGCACGCATTCAAGCAGGCGACGCGGTGCCCGTCGATGTCGGGCAGGCGCGCGAGATACGAACGACCGGCGAAGAGCCCCTGGAACTGATCGTATTCGGTGTAGCCGAAAGCCTGGCTGCCAAGGCGGCCTATGCTGCGAGCCAGCAGCGCGCGCGTTGAAGGAGAGGAACATGGAAAGACGCAACATGCTGAAATTGCTGGCGGTAGCCGGCGTTGGTGTCAGTGGCGTGGCACGGGCGGCCGCCATGGCGCAGGACCGCAGTGCCGGCAGCGGCTCCGGGCCCAAGCCGATCGTGCTATATTGCGATCTTGCGGTCGATCCCGAGCGCGAGGAAGAAATGCTCAATGCTTTCCGCACGCGTTTCAAACCTGCGGCGGAGAGTTTCCGCGGCCGGGGCTACATCGATGTCAAAATGCTCAGGCTCCGGGCCATCATCCAGGGCCGTCCAGCGCCCGCGCCCGGTATCAACTATCGCTTTCAGCTCACTTACGAAAGCGAGGCGCAGCGGCAAGTATGGATCAAGTCGGACATTCATCAAGAGGTCTGGCCTCTGATCGAGGATACGGTGCTCAACAAGGACTACCTGGTCCTGCTGACCGACAGCGTTTGAGGAGCACGGCCATGCGCGCATTCGCTATCCTCGCCGCAGCGACGCTCGTGGCTGTGTCCCCCAACACGGCCGCCCAGGAAGGCGAAGCCGGTCAAGCGGCTCGGATCGAGCGCGTCGACCCTGCGCTGGACGCCTTGATCTCCCCGGACGCATCCATCGAGCGGGTCGCTACCGGGTTCGGCTTCACCGAAGGTCCGTTGTGGCATGATGGCCAGCTCTGGTTCTCCGACGTAAGCGGCGACAAGTTGCGGGTCGTCAGCAGGGAAGGGGAGGTTACCGAGCTTCTCGCCAATTCCGGGGGGCTTCCCAACCCGCCGGAGGGTGCCAACATCGGCTCCAACGGCCTCGCCCCCGGTCAGGACGGGCGCGTGCTGATGGCGCAGATGGGCGCCCGACGCATCGTCCATGTCGATGCGGAAGGAGCCGTGACACCCTTCATCAGCAACTACCGCGGGAAGCGTCTCAACAGCCCGAACGATCTCGTTTACGGCCCCGATGGCGCATTGTGGTTCACGGATCCGCCGTTCGGCCTCTTCAATGGCATGAACGATGATCCGGCCAAGGAGCTGCCCTATAATGCGGTATTTCGCTATGCCGACGGAGACCTGACGCCGGCGATCACCGACCTGAAGCTGCCGAACGGGATCGGCCTGTCGCCCGATGGCGCCACGCTCTACGTTTCGGATTACGGCGACGCGACCATCTATGCCTGGACGATCGGTGCGGGCGGTACGCTGTCGGACAAGCGCAAGGTCATCACCCTCGAGGGCGATGAACCGGGCGGCGCCGACGGGCTCAAGGTCGATAAGATCGGTAATCTCTGGGCCACCGGCCCGGGCGGCATCTGGATCGTCTCCCCTCGAGGCAAGTTGCTGGGGCGCATTCATATGCCGGAAGTGGCCGCGAACGTGGCGTTCGGTGAAGGCGGCGACGCCTTATGGATCACTGCTTCCACCAGCATCTATCGCGTTCCGATCAAGAGCGTTGGAGCTCTGCCTCGTTACGCGCGATAATCCGCTGTACGCGGCCGGCCATTTACCTCAGCTGCGAAGAGACTCCGGCAAAGCGTTCGGTCGGGAGGGCCGCGTACCAACCGACACGCCTCAGGTGTGCTGCCCGGCTAGCGTATCGGGTCCCGGACATCGTCGGGGCGGCAAATGGTTTCAGGCAGCAGTTCGTGCAAGACTTTAGCCCGGATCGACCTGCTAAACCAAATGCCGCCCTCGAACAGGCATCTCGCCGATCACGGGCTGTGGAGCGCCCCGGGCATGTGAGGCGCATTGTCACCATCGGCGCGCGGAGCGCCGTCAGCGTTGCTTGCCTTTCCGCACTCCGAAATGGGTGTTCAGGTAATTGATCATTACCTTCTCTTCGCTGGGGCTGAGTTCCGCTCCCCGGTCGACCATCAGCCTGACGGTGGTTCTCCAGGCCTCAGGAGTCTTACGCACGCGTAGCACCTGTGCGGTGGTGTGGCAGAAGGCGCAGCGCTCGTTGATGAGTTTTAGTCCGGGGCCGGGGGGCGGAGCGGTTCTCTGCTGACCGGCGGCCATTGTGCAAGTCCCGGCCGCAGCGAGCAGAAGAACGAGGCGAGATAGATTCTTAGTCAGCATAGAAAGACCTCATGGCAGGGTATAGACGACCACCTCGTCGGCAGTCGGAGGTTGGGATGCGAACCCGCCCGTAGCCACGACGGCGAGCGCCTGGCGCCCGTCCTCCATCGCGTATGTCATGGGGGTTCCGTAGTTTGAGGCAGGCAGCTGGTCCTTCCAGAGCAACTCGCCTGTGCGGGTGTCGAACGCTCGGATCATTGAATCCGTCGTCGCGCCGATAAAGGTCAGGCCGCTAGCCGTGGTGATCGGGCCTCCGGCGCTGATCCGCCCCGCATCCTTGAGCAGGGGCTCTTCGTTGTCGCCCAAGACAGTTCGCCAGGCGACGTCCCCGGTATTCACGTTTACCGCCACCAGCTCGCCCCACGGCGGCTTGCCGCAGGGGTGGCCAGTCTCGGGGTCACGGAAGTACGTGTAGCCGGTCTTCATGCCCCAACTGCCGTCGGGCTGCTGCTCCATCTGCTGGGGGCTTCCGAGACTGTTGATGTTGACGACGTAAAGCGAGGTCGCAGGGTCGAACGATCCGCCGCCCCAGTCCACTCCGCCGAGGCTGCCGGGAAAAAATGCAACAGCTGAATCCGCCCGCAACGGCTGAAACATCTTGCTGCCGACCACGTTCAGCTCTGCGGCAACCTTCTCGCACGCTGCGCGCAGAGTTGGCGGTCCCTCGACGATCTCACTCATGTCGAAGCTCAGGCGGGCGAGCGGCGCGGGCTTGGCCGGCATGGGCTGCGTGGGCCAGGGCCGTTCGTCCGGAATATCGGTTTCGGTAGGGACCGGGACTTCCGTCACGTCGTAGAGTGGCTCGCCGGTCACGCGATCGAGGATGAACATGATTGCCATCTTGTTCATCGCCACGATCGCGGGGATCGTCTCGCCGTCGCGCTTCACGTCGACGAGGGTCACGACCGGGAGATCGACGTCCCAAATGTCGTGATGCACCGTCTGAAAGTGCCACAGGTATTCGCCGGTGGCTGCGTTCACCGCGACCACGGAATTGCCGTAGAGATTCTCGCCCGGGCGGTCGCCGCCCCATCGGTCATAGGTGGGAGCGCCGACGGGGAGATAGGCGATGCCGCGCTCATTATCGACGGGAATGAATGTCCAGACGTTGGCGCCGGAGCGATCCTTCCAGCTGTCGCCCTCCCAGGTTTCGAAGCCGGGTTCGCCCGGGCGCGGGATGGTGCGGAACGTCCACACGAGTTCGCCGGTAACCGCGTTCCAGGCGCGTACGTCGCCCCGCGCGCCCTTGACCGGCATCTCCTGCACGCGCGAGCCGGTAATGATGAGATTGCGGTAAATCGCCGGCGGACTGGTCATGCCCAGCGGCGCGCGCGTGCCGTTCATGACTTCGGGCGTCTTCATGTTCACCGCGCCCGATTCTCCGAACCCCTCCGCAAGACGGCCCGTGGCTGCGTCGAGCGCGTAGAGTTTTCCGTTCCGCGAGCCAAACACGATCCGGGGGCCGACCTCGCCGTCCCCTGGCCAGTATGCCACGCCGCGAGTCGACGCCTGGTCCTTGTCGGGCAGCACGAAAACCCATCGCTCTTCGCCCGTGGAGGCGTTGAGAGCCACGATGCGGTTATAGGGAGTCGGCAGATACATCGTGCCGTCCACGACGAGAGGAGTGGCTTGCGACGCGGAATAACGAGACGGCTGTGGCGGCGCCGAGGTGTCGGGCATTGCGACCGCCTCTGCAGCTTGGCCCTCGGGGCGCATGTTGAAGGTCCACAGCTTGCGCAATTGGTGGACATTTTCGGGGGTGATTACGGTCAGCTGCGAATGCCGCGCGTGGCTCTCGTCGTGCCCGTAGCTGCTCCAATCGCCGGGACCCTCCGCCAGAAGTGCCGGGCAAGCGGTTGTCGCCAACAGGCTTCCGATCAAGAATCCGGGCCAGTGCTTCAATCGCATCGGTAAGCCCTCTCCCTATAAAGGCTTGCCTGGGGGCATCGGCCCCCGGCAGGTCCATCTAAAGCGCTACGTTAAACCGCCTTGGAATCATATACAATATGATTTAGGCCAGAATTAGAAGGTTATTGAGGAGAGACATTCTGATGGCACACTTGCCGCTCGCGGGGCTGCGCGTCCTCGACATCTCGCAGGTCATGGCGGGGCCATTCTGCTGCATGTTGCTGGGCGACATGGGAGCCGACGTCATCAAGATCGAGCCGCCGCGAACCGGCGATTCGACGCGCCATTCCATGGGATTTCGTCTGAAGGGGGAGGACAGTCCGGGTTTTCTCGCGCTCAATCGCAACAAGCGCAGCATCTGCCTGAATCTGAAAGATCAAGCCGAACGCGAGGTCCTCTACGCCTTGGTCAAGACTGCCGACGTTCTGGTCGAAAACGCGCGGCCGGGCGTCGCGCAGCGGCTTGGCATCGATTACGCGACGCTAAGCGAGCTCAATCCCAGGCTCGTCTATGCCAGTATTTCGGGCTTCGGCCAGACCGGGCCCTGGGCAATGCGTCCCGGTTTCGACCTGATTGCGCAGGCTATGTCCGGGGTCCTGAGTTCGAACGGATTCCCGGGCATGGAGCCGGCCAAGAATTCGATCGCCGTTGCCGATCTCGGTGCAGGCCTGTTCAGCGTTTACGGAATACTCAGCGCGATCATCGGACGAGAAAAAACGGGCAAGGGTCAGTACATCGACGCATCGCTGCTGGAAGCTGCCCTGGGCCTGTCGATCTGGGAAACGGCCGAACTGTGGGGCACGGGAAAACCGCCTCAACCTATCGGCTCTGCCAACCGCATGTCGGCCCCCTACCAAGCGGTAGAAGCATCGGACGGCTGGTTCGTGATCGGTGCCGCAAACCAGGGCCTGTGGCTCAAGATGATCGATGTGATGGGGAGGGCGGAATTGCAGGACGATCCCCGCTGGTCCGACAACGCATCGCGTGTCCAGAACCGCCAGGAGCTGATCGACGCGATGGCGCCTACCTTCAAGACGCGCACCAAGCAGGAGTGGATCGACACTCTTCTGGGCGCAGGCGTCCCCGCGGCGCCTATCCTCGACTATGGTGAAGCCATTGCAAGCGAGCAGGCCGAAGCGCGCGAGATGATGATGATGGTGGAACATCCGGTGGAGGGAGAGTTCCGCTCGCTCGGCTTTCCGGTCAAGATGCGCGGTACGCCGCAGGAAGTGAGGTTGCCACCGCCACTGCTCGACGAACACGGCGATGCCATCCGCGAGGAACTGATGGAGCGAGGCTTGCTGTCCAAAGGCGCGGAGGCGGCGGAATGAGCGAGGGGCGTATCACAGTCACGCGCGATGGCGCGGCGGCGCATGTCCGTATGGACAACCCATCCGCGCACAACGCCTTGACGAGCCAGATGTGGTTCGATCTGCGCGATGCTGCGCGCGAGTTTGCGCAGGATCGCTCCGTTCGCGTCGTTACCTTCCGGGGCGCCGGCGGCAAGGCGTTTGTCTCCGGCACGGATATCTCCAAGTTTGCCGAGTACGAAGACGGCCGGCAAGGTGTTGCTTACGAGCGTGAGATAGACGAGTGCATGGGGGCGCTCGACGCCATTCCTTGCACGACGATCGCGGTTGTCGAAGGCTGGGCGGTCGGCGGCGGAATCAATATCGCATCCGCCTGCGATTTCCGCATCGCCACGCCGGATTCGAAGTTCGGCTCGCCGATCGGGCGCACCATCGGCAATTGCCTATCCGCTGCAAGCGTGGCGCGGATAGGCGCTGCGGTGGGAGTGCAATTCGCCAAGCGAATGGTCCTGCTTGGCGAGATGCTGACCGCAGATCAGCTCTACGCGAGCGGCTTCCTGCTCAAACTGGTCGAACGGGAGAACATGGATGCGGAAGTTGCTGCATTATGCGAGCAGGCATCCGCTAACGCTCCTTTGACCACGCACGCCACCAAGGAAACGATCCGCCGGATGGTATTCGAGGGCCTGCCCGATATCGAGGAACTGATCGCCGGCGTCTACGGCAGCGCGGATTTCCGTCGCGGTGTGGCGGACTTCCTGGCCAAGACGAGGCGCATCCCTGACTGGACAGGGCAGTGATCGGACGCTTCGGCTGAAGGAACAGGCTGCGCCGCAAACCGTGCGACGCAGCCTCTTGCGGTTCAACAGGTACAGTCGCCTTCGTCATCGGCCGGCTTCTGCGAGGTTATCACGACATTGCGCATCAGCGCGGGGTTAGGTGGCAGATCGAGATCGCCCGCGGGCATGCCATTGGCCTGGAAAATATAGGCCTCGATATCGGCGACCATGCGTCCGCCGAGGCTGTTGGGCGCCTGAATCGGCATCGTGAGCTTGATGCGCTCGTGTAGATCCGCCGCTGACGTATTGTTCCAGTTGCTGGAAAAAGTGGCGCCCGTAAGCGCGGGAGCCACATCGATGCCTTCCAGCGAGGAGCCGTGGCATGCTGCGCAATGCATGGCATAGGCATCGGCGCCGCGCGCGGCCTGTGCGGCAGTGTAGACGCCGGACCAGACATTGCGTTGCGGTGCCTGCGCCTGCGCCGCGAACAGGCCCAAGCCGGTCAAGGCGGCAAGCGTAGATGTGGCCGCGACGGTCTTCTTCAGGTTGATCGGCATCATACTACTCCTGGTGGTAGGCGGAAAGCGAGCAGCTCCGCGCTGTAATTGCCGCCTCCGATTGCGACGACGATATACTGGCGTCCGCCGAGCATGTAGGTCATCGGCGAGCCGCTCTGTGGCGCGGGCATGTAGACGGCCCCCTTCTCGTCGCCCGTCGCCTTGTCGTAGGCCCGGAGCATGGCCCCGCGAATGCCGTACTCGTTGGTGTAGAATCCCGCTTCGCCGCAGATCACCAGCGTCTTCGTGACGAGAGGGCCGAGATTGCCGGCGCGGCCGGTTCGCGGGATATCGATGCCCTTCAGAGCGGGATGATTGCGAATGTTGTCGGGCGTCTCGCCATGGGCGATCTGCCAGCGATGTTCGCCCCGTGTCAGATCGATTGCGGTGATGCGGCCGTAAGGCGGCTTTAGCAGCGGCAGACCCTGAACCGACAAGATGCCGGGCGGGGGGCCATCTCCTTCCTGCTGGTTCGAAGGGGGGCGACGAGGTGGCAACGGGTTAGAAGGCGCGGCACCCATGGGCGACATAGCGCGCGGCTCGTTACCGTGAATGCCGCGGATGTAGGGAAACTCCGAAACGCTCTCATCCGTGTTGGGAATAATGCCCACCACCCCAGGCTGGTTCTTGGAATAGACGAACACGGTGTGGGTTTCAGGGTCGTAGCATCCGCCGGGCCAGTTGGTCCCGCCCTGAATGCCGGGAGACATGATCGTGCCCCACCGTCCGGGTTTGCTCAGAACGGGGGGCGTGAACAGGGGACCGATCTTGTATTGCTCGACGAGCTCGAGCGCTTCCGCCCGCAACTCGGGGGTGAAATCGATCAGGTCGTCCTCGGTTACGCCCTGTATATCGTAGGCCGGCGGCTTGGTGGGGAAGGGCTGCGTTGGCGAATACCACTCGCCCGGCACGTCGCCCGCCTCTACCTCACGCTCCTCGATCGGCCAGACAGGCTCACCGTTCGTGCGATCGAGCACATAGAGGAACGACTGTTTGGACGGCTGTGCCAGGGCCTTCACGATACGTCCCTCTACCGGGATGTCGCAAAGGATCGGTGCGCACGGGATGTCGTGGTCCCACAGACCGTGATGGATGAACTGGTAGTGCCACCGGCGTTCACCCGTCTCGATATCGAGCGCGACGAGGGATTCGCCGAACAGCGCATTGCCTCGGCGGAATATTCCCACTTCGTCGCCGGTTGCCAGCTCGACGGGGACGTACACGAGGCCTAGCTCTTCGTCGGCCGACATCTGCGCCCAGGCACCTGCATTGCCGGCGTTCTCTGCATCGTCCTCGAGCCAGGTATCGTAACCGAATTCACCCTTTCTCGGGATCGTGTGGAAAATCCATTTGCGTTTGCCGGTCCGGACGTCGAATCCGCGAATATAGCCCTTCACATTGTCTTTGATCGGGGGGGCATCGCCGGCCGTGTGCGCCGCACCCACGACGACAGTGTCGCGCGCCACCAGCGGCGTGGAGTGGAGGCCGACATCCGCGGTTTCGGGATCGATATCCTGATCGAAGTTGCGCTTGAGATCCACGATCCCACCGTCACCGAAGGCGGGGTCCGGCCGGCCTGTTTTGGCATCGAGAGATACGAGCTGATAACCGATCGTGACGAAGAGGATGCGTTCTTCGGTGCCGTCGGTCCAGTAGGAACATCCGTGCCCGGACAGCTGACGAGGCGAGTTGCTCGCGCGCGCACCTTCGTCCAGGCGGTACATCCATAGCAACTCGCCCGTTGCCGCATCGACCGATATGCAGTCGCGGCGTGAGCCCGCGGTGAGGAACAGGCGTCCCTTGATCAGCAGCGGCGTAGCTTCGAACTGGTATTCCTTGCGCGCGCCCAGCACGTCGGTCTTGAAAGACCACGCCAACTCGAGATCACCGAAATTCTCCCCGTTGATCTGATCAAGCGGGGCATAACGGGTGTTCGCCTGGTCACCTGCATAGTGGTGCCATTCGGTATCCCCGTCTCCGGACTGCATAGGCTGGGCCAGCGCTCGCCGGAATCCTCCTAGCCCCACTGTCGCGACAGCGAGCGCCGAACCTTCAAGAAGTCTGCGCCTGGTCAGTTCTGCCATAGGTGTTCATCCTCTCTCCGCCGGGCCGGATCATTGACGATCCGTACCCCTCGCATATGCATCACCAGCTCACGGCGATGTACTTCGCCTCGCAATATTCGAGCAGGCCGTGGTGTGATCCTTCGCGGCCGAGCCCACTCTGCTTGACGCCACCGAAGGGCGCTGCGGCATCCGAAACCAGCCCGCGGTTGATCGCGACCATGCCGCAATCGATGCGTTCCGCGATCGGCAGCGCTCGCTCCAGGCTCCGCGAATAGACGTAAGCGGCGAGGCCATGCTCGGTGGCGTTGGCAAGTTCGATTGCCTGATCCTCATCCTCGAAGGGGATCACCGCCGCAACCGGGCCGAAGACCTCGGTCGAAAGGATTTCCGAACCTGGCTGGACGTTCGCGATGACCGACGGAGGATAGAAATAGCCCGGCTGGGCCAGCGTCTTGCCGCCCAGCTTCACCTCGGCCCCCCGCTTCACCGCGTCGGCTACCAGCCGCTCGATCTTGTCGATCGAGGCCTGATTTATCATGGCGCCGCATTGGGTTGCCGGGTCCGCGCCCGGGCCCACCGCAATGGCACCCATTCGCTCGCATAGCTTGGCGACGAAGGCATTGTGGAGCCGGCGGTGGACGTAGAAGCGATTTGCCGCGGTGCATGCTTCGCCCCCGTTACGCATCTTGGCGAGCAAGGCGCCTTCTATGGCCTCATCGAGATCCGCATCATCGAAGACCAGGAAGGGCGCGTTGCCCCCCAGTTCCATTGAGGTTTTGATGACCTGATCCGCTGCTTCCCGCAGCAGTATTCTGCCGACCTCGGTAGATCCAGTGAACGATAGTTTTCGTACGCGCGGATCGTGCAAAATTGCGCGGCATACCGGCCCTGGATCGCTGGTATTGATGAGGTTGACCACGCCTGCCGGCACCCCGGCCTGGCGGATGATCTCCAATACCGCTTGGGCGGTAAGCGGAGTTTCCTCGGCGGGTTTCAGAATGCAGGTGCATCCCGCGGCGAGCGCCGGCGCGATCTTGCGAGTCGCCATGGCAGCCGGGAAATTCCAGGGCGTTATCAAAAGCGCGATGCCGATCGGCTGATATTGCACCATGATGCGGTTGGCGCCGCTGGGCGACATGTTCAGTTCGCCGTTGATGCGGACGGCCTCTTCCGCGTACCAGCGGAAGAACTCAGCGGCATAAGCGACTTCCCCGCGCGCATCGGATAGCGCCTTGCCGCTCTCGCGCGAGATCAGGTGCGCCAGCCATTCCTGTTCGGCCATAATCGCGTGAAAACAAGCGACGAGAATCTCGGCGCGCTTTCGCGGTGCGGTGGCCGCCCAGGATTTCGCGGCCGCCTCGGCGGCGTCAACCGCAGCAAGAGCTTCTTCGACACCTGCGTCGGCGACGGAAGTGAGCACGCTCCCGCTGGAAGGATCGATGACGTCGATGCGTCCCATGCCATTGGACTGCCAGGCGTCGCCGATCAGATTGTCGGTCGGGATGGCGAACGGCCCGGGGCGATCGGGCAGCGTGAAGCTGTGGACGGTCATCATTGTTCCTCGAATTAGATCTTGATCAGACGCTGCCTGTCTCCGCTGAAGGCCGCCTGCGTTATCGCCCGCATTGCCGCGAGATCGAGCGGACGCGGATTGTTCTTGATGAGGCGCGCGGCATCCAGCGAGTGTGCGGCCACGTATTCCTGCTCATCTTCGGCCAGCCCCAGTTCGGCGAGGGAGCGAGGAATGCCGATAACGGCCAGCAAGTCCGCGACCGCCTCGACGAAGGCTTGTGAGCGCTCCTCCGTGCTCCCGCCGGGCAGGCCGATCAGGTCGGCCAATTCCGCAAAGGATTCCTCGCAAGCAGGCCGATTGAACTGCATCACAAAGGGCAACAACGCCGCAACGCCTGCGCCGTGCGCAGTGTGCGTGAGATTGCCCAGAGGGTACTGCAGCGCATGGGCAGCCGCCGTTCCGGCGGTGCCGAACGCGCAGCCCGCAGCGAGCGCCGCAAGCATCACGCCTTCGCGTGCCTCGAGGTCACTGCCATCCTTGAACGCGCGCTCTAGGTAACGGAACAGATTCACGACCGCGAGGCGCGCGAAGTGATCGGAAAGCACGTTCTTTCCCACGAAGACATGCTCTTCCGTCAGCAACGGATCATAGTGCCGCTTCGCTACGGTGAACGATTCGATCGCGTGGGTAAGTGCATCGGCACCGGACACGGCAGTCAATTCCGGCGGGCAACTTACCGTCAGTTCCGGATCGCAGATTGCGACCTGGGGAATCAGGTACGGGCTGGCGATGCCGATCTTGGCGCCCCGCGCTTCATCGGAAACGACCGCTACCGGCGTCACTTCGGAGCCCGTTCCTGCGGTGGTCGGCACCGCAATCAGCGGCAATACCGGGCCGGGAACCGCGAATTCGCCGTAGTAGTCGCTAACATGACCGCCGTGCGCCAACAGGACAGCGGTCACCTTGGCCAAGTCCATCGAGCTGCCGCCACCAACTGCGATGAGCACTTCGGGCTGGAAGACCCGGGCGAGTTCGACACAGTCCTCAATCGCAGAAATTGGCAGATCCGGTACCACGCCGTCGAACACCTGCGTCTCGACAGCGCAGGCAGCAAGATCGTCCTGTATGGCCGCGAACTCCGGTTGCGCCGCCTGCCTGGGATCCGTGACCAGCAGGGTGCGCGTGCCCAGGCGAGCACTGACTGCCCCGATGGCCTTACGCTGCTCACGTCCAAACAACACCCCGCGGGGCAACCTTGCGGCGCCGAAAAGTGCGCTAGTATCTTCCACGTATTGCTCGCTTTCTGCCCGACCGATCGAAAGCGCTCGGTCGACGTTTGACACCGGCGATGCGTTCGCTTCGCCGCCCTTTGAGACGTCGGAATGGGAGCCAGCCCTCCGGCACGCTGTCGTCAGGACGCATGCGCGGAGGGCCGGTAGAAGGCGCAAGTGAAATGCCTGTCGCCACGGACCGCCCGGAGACGCGGGCCGCAAACACCTGGAGGGTGCACCTTTCGGTGCCCGCATGAATCCAGGCCGCAAAATGCAACCGCACCAGGCTCATCCATGGCCCCTGTTTCCTATCCTATATGATTTGGCTAGGAGCGGGCCGTGCGGCTGTCAAGGGACTCTTTGTGGAATTCTATGTGGTTGGGGCTTCCTCGCCTGCGAGCGCCTCATCCATTCTTTGAAGAGAGCGCTCCAGGTGGATCCGCATGGCATTCTCCGCACCGTCTGGATCGCCGGCCACCAGAGCATCGATGACCACTCTGTGCTCGGCCGCCGCTTCGCTCGGCGCATTGGTTCTGTAGAGCGCGCGGAAGATATGCATGTGGGCGTGCAGCCCTTCCAGCATATCAGCCACGAGACGGTTGCCGCTCAGGGCCGCAATCAGTTGGTGAAGCTGGTCGTCCGCCGCGGCGAAGTTGGAGAACGCGTCGGGGTCGCCGTCCACGATACTGGACATCGCCCGATCGATCGACTTGAGCGTTGCTATCGAGCGAGGCGACATCGCGGCGGCAGCGCGAGCCGCGGTATATGGCTCGATCAATTGGCGCAGCGCATATAGATCGCGCACTTCTTCGCGCGTCATCTGAGGGCTGGCCCGGTATCCCACATTGGGCGTCTTGACGACCAGCTTCTTGGCCTCGAGCTGGCTAAGCGCTTCCCGGACGGGCGTTTGCGAAATGTCCAGCCTTCGCGCCACCTGATCAATCGCAATGCGGTCGCCCGGTGCGATCTGCAGGGTCATGAGCGCCGTCAACAGGTGGTCGTAAGCCTGCTTGACCATGGTCGGGCTCGCCGATGGTCGTGCCGCGCGCGCGCGCGGAGCAAAGCCGTCCTCGAGCGCCGAGGCGGCGTCAGAATTTTTGCTGGTCTTCGTTTTTGGCATCTTGCTGTCTCAAAAAGGTGTGGGAGGCGCCTGAAATCAGAGGGCCCATTTCACATCTGATATCATTTCAGCAACCTATTGTCTCCACTCATGCAGCGGCTTGTGGCACGCATACATTCTCTCTCTATGTGCGGGAGCCGGGATAGTTCTACCACCGTGCCGTTGCTGTTTCGCAATGAGACGCGACCGAGGCCGACCGGCCTTAGCGCGGGTGGCAGAGGTGGTTGCAGGGCGAGCGATTTAGGTGGCTGACGGTGCTCGCACCGTCCGCGGCAAGCAGCGCGCCGTTCTGCCGGTGCTCTTGCCGGAGCTGGTCTCCAGCCGGGGCCGAAGATGGACTTTCATGCAAAAAGGGATGGCGCCTCGGGATCAAGGCGTTATGCTGCCAGATAAGATATGATATGATTCGCAGCGGAGCTATGGACGCCAAACGGTCATAGCCGTAGCGAGGCGGCGGTAACCAGCACCTTTGCAGGCCAAAGGCTGCCTGCCGCTCATAAGCGCGGAGTTCATCCGCCGGAGAGGAGAGGAAGATGCAGCGCAGCTTAGGCGCAGCGGGGATCATTGCCGCTCCGAATTCCGCGTGCCGCTCCTCCGTCGATGAGCGCCCGTCCGCCTGCACATTTTCTGCCGCCTGGCAGCGGCTGCTTCCGAATGAGATCTCCGGGTTTTGGCGGCTTGTCCCGCCCATAGGCCGTGCGCGGACGAACGCCATCGGATCGTCGAACTTCGTGGAGCTGCCAATCTGAGACGAAAATGATCTGACCTTTTGCAAGGCGCGCCCGGCCTCACGAATGCAGGCGCTCGGCGTGACGAAGTGAAAGGGCGAACAAGCCAAAGGGAGGGCGAATGATGCGAAATCGCTGGTGGTTGGGTGTAGTTGCGGCGCTTACGGTTGGAGGCTGCGATGCTGCAAGCTCCGGCTCGGCGGGCCAGGACGTCCAAGCCTATACGAATTTCACGCTCATCGATGGAACCGGTGCGCCAGCCGTCGAGAACGCCGGCATGCTGGTCGAAGACGGGCGCATTGTCCGGATTGGCCCGGTCGGAGAGCTGGGAATACCCGACGATGTCGAGCCGACGGACCTTGCAGGGAAGTACGTGATCCCCGGTTTGATGGACCTCCACGTCCATCTCGGGAATGTCGTCGATCTCAACCAGGATAAGGCAAATTACACGCGAGAGAGCGTCGAGAAGGACCTTCGCACTTATGCGTCCTACGGGGTGACCACCGTTCTCAGCATGGGCACCGACCAGGATCTCATCTTCGACATCCGCAATGCGCAGCGCGAAGGCCGGCCGGAAACGACCCGGGTCTACACAGCAGGACAGGGCCTCGTCTTCAAAGGCGGGTACGGCGGCCTTGCCGGCGTCAACAACCAGGTTGCCACCGTCGAAGAAGCCATCGCGGAAGTGAACGCCCAGGCCGACAAGGGCGTCGACATCGTCAAGTTCTGGATGGACGATGAATTGGGCACAATGCCCAAGATGCCCTACGAAATGAGTCAGGCCATCATCGACACCGCCCACGAACGGGACCTGCGGGTGGCGGCCCACATTTTCTACCTCGCCGACGCCAAGGAACTGGTCGAACAAGGCGTCGACGCGCTCGCTCACGCAGTTCGTGACCGCCCGGTGGACCAGGAACTCGTCGGCGCCATGAAGGAGAACGACGTCTGGCAGGTTGCCGAGACGCTTTCGCGCGAGGCCTCGATGTTCGCCTATGGCGAGCCCGCACCGTTCCTCGATGATCCGTTCTTTCGCCGCTCCGTTTCCGAGACGGCGCTCGCCCAGCTTGCCAGCCCCGAACGTCAGAAGAGCGTCTCCGGGGGCGCGCATTTCCATGACTATCCGCAGTTCCTGGAAACGGCCCAGGCCAATTACAAGCGCCTCGCCGATGGCGGCGTGAGCTTCGCTTTCGGTACCGACAGCGGCCCTCCCGGACGTTTCCCCGGCTATTTCGCTCATTGGGAGCTGAAGTTGATGGTGGACGCCGGCTTTACCCCCGCCGAAGCGCTGCATGCCGCCACGGGGCGGGCCGCGGAGTTCCTTCAGGCCGAAGACCTGGGAACACTCGAGACCTCGCATTGGGCCGACTTCGTGGTCCTCGATGCAGATCCGCTTGCTGACATCCTCAACAGCCGGACGATCAACGCGGTCTACATCGCCGGACGGAAGGTACAGCAATGACGAGCATGGAAGAAACGACTTCGGCGCCGCTGGCGCGTAGTGCACGTCCTACGCGCACCCGGCACACGGTGTTGTGGCTCACAGTCGCCGCCTACATGGTCACCTACATGGACCGTGTTGTGATCGGGGTTGCAGCGCCGTCCATCCAGGAAGAGTTCGGCTTTTCCGTCGTCACGATGGGCTGGATATTCTTCGCCTTCCAGATCTCGTACGCGCTGTTCCAGGTTCCAGGCGGATGGCTTGGGGACCGCTTCGGCCCGAGACGGGCCCTTACCTGGGTTGTTACCTGGTGGTCGTTCTTCACCGCCGCCACAGCGCTCACGTGGTCGGCGGCGTCCATGATCGTTTGCCGCTTCCTGTTCGGAATGGGCGAAGCGGGAGCGTTTCCCATCGCGACACGCTCCCTCTCACGTTGGATGTTGCCTTCGGAACGGGGCTGGGCCCAAGGCCTGACGCACGCCGGTTCCCGGCTCGGTGGGGCCCTGACCCCGGTCCTCGTCGTTGCCCTGATTGGGCTTTACGACTGGAGGATGCCGTTCTTCCTGTTCGCATTGATCGGCGTCATATGGGCCGCGATCTGGTTCTGGTATTATCGCGACAATCCGAGCGAACACTCCGGCGTAAACGACGCGGAGCGCGAGATGATCGTGGAAGCGCTCGGCGATCACTCGGCGAAGCGCAGCGGCTCCGTGCCCTGGAAGCAGATCCTGCTCAATCCTCAGATGTGGCTGCTCGCATCGATGTATTTCTGCTACGCGTATTGCATCAACATATTCCTCACGTGGTTCCCCAACTACCTGAATGATGCGCGCGGCTTCGAACTGGCAGCCATGGGCCTGTTTGCCAGCGCTCCTCTGGTCGCCGGTGTGCTTGGCGACCTTGCTGGGGGATACGTCTCCGATCATCTCGTCAAGCGCGAATGGGGGCTCAAGCTGGCGCGGCGGCTGGTAGCGGTCGTCGGCTTCGGAATGGCCGCAGTGCTCATTCCGGTTGCCGTCACCGCGGATGACACGGCTGTGAGCATCATTTGCTTCTGTGTTGCGGTGTTCGGACTCGAGCTGACGGTGGGCGTATCGTGGGCGGTCTCGCTCGATGTGGGCGGCCAGTACGCAGGTTCGGTCTCGGCGCTGATGAATACTTTCGGCAACATCGGGGCGGCATTGGCCGGCGTCCTTACAGGCTATATCGTCGCAAGTGCAGGATGGGAGCCCGCGTTCTACGTGCTGTCGATACTGTGCCTGATCGCGGCGATCATCTTCCTGTGGCTCGATGCCTCCAGGCCTCTTTTTCGCGAACCGACGGACGGTGACGCTCGTGCGGCCTCCTAGCTGCCGTCGTTCGGGCCCATCGCTTATCCCAGGCTAGCGAACAATCCGAACGCGGCAGCAGAAGGCCTGCCGCGCGCGCGATTGAGGGCTCGTCCCGGCCGCATAGGTAGCAGGCTTCGAAACCGGATCAGGAACCCATTGGAACAGGTCACGCGATGATAGATCAGACTTTCGGAACGCATATGTTGGCCGACGACTGGCGCGATGCGCTTTTTCTCGGCCGAATAGCTACCGCGGAGGGGCCTAGTCCGGTTCTGGTCGAGGGCGGTACGGTTTATGAGATGAGCCGGGTCGCTCCGACCGCGTCGCAAATCGTCGCCGATCGCGCCTTCGATACGTCCGCTGGGATCGCTCTGGGCGAGATCGACGGCTTCGACTGGTCGCCCGCGACACGCGTCATAAGCCCCATCGATCTTCAGTGCGTCAAAGCGGCCGGCGTTACCTTTGCCGTCTCGGTGATCGAGCGTGTCATCGAAGAGCGCGCACGCGGAGACGCTGCCAAGGCAGGGGAAATGCGCGCAATGCTCGAACACGCCGTCGGCGGCAGCATCCGCGGCATCGTTCCGGGCTCGCGTGAATCGATGGTGCTCAAACAGGCGCTGATCGACGAAGGCATGTGGTCGCAATATCTGGAAGTGGCGATCGGACCGGACGCGGAAATCTTCACGAAATCGCAGATACTCTCGACCGTTGGGTGGGGCGCCGACATCGGGATCCGGCGTGACTCGGCCTGGAGCAATCCCGAGCCGGAGATCGCGCTCCTGGCCGACAAGACGGGTGAGCCGGTCGGAGCATGTCTCGCGAACGACGTGAACTTGCGGGACTTCGAAGGGCGTTCGGCACTCCTGCTCGGGAAGGCGAAAGACAACAACGCTTCGTGCTCGCTCGGACCGCTCGTGCGTCTGTTCGACGAGAGCTTCGGCATGAACGACGTTCGCTCCGCCGAAGTCACTCTGCACATCCGGGGCGAGGATGGGTACGAACTGGACGGTCATAGCTCCATGCTGGAGATCAGCCGCGATCCGGATGAACTTCTCCGACAGACCATGAGCGAACACCACTATCCCGACGGATTCGTTCTGCTGCTCGGCACCTTGTTCGCTCCCACCCAGGATCGCGATCATCCGGGCCGTGGTTTCACGCACAAGATTGGCGATATCGTTTCCATATCGACGCCCAAGCTGGGGACGCTCGTCAATCGCGTGACACACTCGGCGGCTGCCGCGCCATGGACCTTCGGCGTGTCGAGCCTCATGGCGAATCTGGCGGCCCGTGGGCTGATCGCCGGAGCGAGAGCGGCCTAGCTGCCGGCGCCGACAAGAAGCCAAGAGATCTCGATCCAGAGCGACCGCGCCGCGGCCGGTCGTGGTCGGCTGAACATAGCGTTCAGCAATACCGGTATCCCGGTGCCGCCTTCGCGCGCGCTCACGATCGCTATGGTTCGCTGATTGTCAGGCCGCTGGCGGAGACGGAGGGATTCGAACCCTCGATACCCGATAGGGTATGGTTCCTTAGCAGGGAACTGGTTTCAGCCACTCACCCACGTCTCCGCATGCCTGGCGGCGTGCGAGGGGCGCGCTATAACGGGCACGGGTGAGTGCTGCAAGCCGCCTCTCTCCGCTTCGGCAAAAGCCATGAAAACAGGGGCGTTCCGACTCGTTTCGCCGTGTTTCCGATTCGATTCGTCGCCGGTTCATTGCCGCTTCAGCCGCAAAGGATTCTGTTCGGCCCTGGACAGGTCCGGGTTTCGGGCCCGATTTCGGACCAGGAGGGGCCGCATGCAACTCATTCCCATCATCCGCCGCGCGATCGCAGGCGCAGCCGCGGTTGCCGCGCTCGCCGCGGCGCCGCTCGCCGCGCAATCGATCGAGACGTTCGATCCCGACACCGCGATCGACGCCGATCTCGAGGAAAGACCCGGCGCGCAGCCGGACTACAGCCAGGAGATCCCGGCGCAGGAGACCTCCGCCCCGGCGCCGCAGCAGACCGCGCCGGCGCAGGACAACAGCATCACCTACAGCGAGACGCCGCCGGACGGCGCGCCCGTCGCACCGGCCTGGGCCGACCCCGCGGCGAGCGGCGAGACCGCCGTCGCCACCGGAGAGACCGCCGGCACCACCCAGGTCGCCGGCGCGCAGAGCGAGACGTTCAAGGAAGACGACCTGATCGGCGCGGCCGAGGGCCTGTTCGGCAAGGGCGCCGAGGGTCTCGCGCGGATGATCCAGGATCTTCTGAAAGAGCAGGGCGAGCCCAACGCCTACATCGTCGGCCGCGAGGCGGGCGGCGCGTTCATCGTCGGTGCGCGTTACGGTTCGGGCACGCTCTACCACAAGGTGGAGGGCCAGCGCCCGGTCTACTGGACCGGCCCGTCGATCGGGTTCGACGTCGGCGCGAACGCGGCGAACACCTTCGTCCTGGTCTACAACCTCTACGATACCGAGCAGCTCTACGAACGCTATCCGGCCGGCGAGGGGCAGGCCTACGTGGTGGGCGGGCTCACTGCCAGCTACCTGCGCAAGGACAACGTGGTGCTGATCCCGATCCGCATGGGTGCGGGCCTGCGCCTGGGCATCAACGCGGGCTACATGAAGTTCTCGAAGGAGCAGCGCTGGATGCCCTTCTAGCCGCACAAGCAAAATTGCTTGGAGGGGCAGGGGCCGCGACAGGATTTCCTGTTGCGGCCCCTCGCGCGTCTGGGCATGGGGCGGCGCATGCTCGACAGACTCGAACCCCAATCGCCCGACGCCCTGCTGGCGCTGATCAAGCTCTATGCCGACGACGACCGGCCGGACAAGATCGACCTCGGCGTCGGCGTCTATCGCACCGGGCAGGGCGGCACCCCCGTCTTCGCCGCGATCAAGCAGGCCGAGCAGCGGCTGGTCGAGGAGCAGGATTCCAAGTCCTACCTCGGCCCCGAGGGCGACATGGGCTTCGTCAATGCGCTGATACCGCATGCCTTCGGGCGCGACGGGACGATGGGCGGGCGGCTGCAGGGCATGCAGACGCCGGGCGGCACCGGCGCGGTGCGCCTCGCGGTCGCGGTGGCCCAGCGCGCGGGCGTGAGCCGCATCCACCTCGGCGCGCCGAGCTGGCCGAACCACGCGCAGATCCTCGCCGACGTGGGCGTGGAGGCGGTCATGTTCGACCATGCCAATCCCGACGGCACCGCCAATGCCGAGGCCGCGCTGGCCGCGATCCGCGGCGCGAAGGAAGGCGAGGCGGTGCTGCTCCACGGCTGCTGCCACAACCCGACCGGCATCGACTACTCCGCCGAGGAGTGGGACGCCATCGCCGATGCCTTCGCGGGCGGCGCGGCGCTGCCGATCCTCGACCTCGCCTACCAGGGCCTCGGCCACGGGATGAAGGAGGACGCCTACGGCCTGCGCCGCGTGATGGCTGCGGTGCCGGAAGCGCTGGTTGCCTATAGCTGCGACAAGAACTTCGGCATGTACCGCGACCGCGTGGGCGCGCTCTACGCGCTGGCCCGCGACGCCGGGCAGATCGACGCGATCCAGTCGAACCTCAATGCGCTGGCCCGTGCGGCCTGGTCGATGCCGCCCGATCACGGCGGCGCGGCGGTGCGGATCGTGCTGCGCGACGCGGACCTGACCGCGCTGTGGCTCGACGAACTCGAGACGATGCGCGAGCGGATGCGCCACGTGCGCCGGTCGCTCGCGGACGCGGGAACGGCCGGCGCGGTCGACCTGACGCCGCTGGCGCACCAGAACGGCCTGTTCTCCGTCCTGCCGCTGAGCAAGGAGCAGGTCGGCCGGCTGCGGACCGAGCATGCCATCTACATGGCGGGCTCGGGCCGGATCAACGTCGCCGGACTGCACGGCGGCAACATCGAGAAGTTCGTCCAGGCGATCGCCGCCGTCACCGGCTGAGTATGTTTTTGAAAGATGCGACACCGGCCCGTACCCCCACCCGGCCACCCATAGGATAGGCCCTTGCCGGGTAGCCGGGTGGGGGCGCGGGCCGGTGCCGACATGGGAATTTGTCGACCTCTCGGTTGACACTCGACGGCATATTTGCGCGGCGTGACCTTTCATGCCGCCTCCCTCTCCCGCCGGGTGCGCTCGCCGGTGAGCCGCGCGCGGTCGAGCCGGGCAAGTAGCTGGAAAAGCGAAGCATTGTCGGCTCTCCGCCAGACCCCGGCGAAGCGGCCGCGGTGCATGCGCACCTGCCACAGACCAGTCTCGACCCGCCACATGAGCTCGCTGTTCGTGACCTTCCGTGACGGGGTCACGCCGACCTGTGACCTTTCGCCGTCACCTTGCGCAGGGGCGATCCCGAGCGCCGCATCCCACGCCGCGTTGAAGCTTTCCGCGCCGGCCCGGCCGCGCAGCCGGTAGACGGTCTCGCGCGCCATCGACACGCGCCGCGCGGCTTCGGTGACGGATCGGGTTTCGGCGAGATGCCCGATGAACAGTGCCTGCCGCCGCGGCGTCCATCCGTCGGCGCGGGTGCGGCCGGGGACGGCGTAGAACAGCGGGATCCGGGGCGGCGAAGGCTTCCGCTCGCGCGGGAGAAGGGGCGGATAGTGCTTCATCCGGAAGGATAAGGCAGATTTTCGCGATGTAGGAAAGTTGTTTGTGCGCGTTTTGTTCCGGAGGCGCTGGGATGACGGGCATTGGGTTCAGTTCCGGTCCCGGCGGCGGGGCGCTTCCGCATCGGAGGTACGCGCCACCCCGCACGTCACACGACCCGTCTCGCTGACGGTTATAAACCCGTGCTGCCCCGCGTACTTGGCGGCCTTCATCATGGAGGATCGCATGAAGACCGTTTTGACACTGGCCGCCGCGTCGCTTGCGATGGGCGGAACCGCATGGGCCCAGGACGCCGCGCCCCCGCAGCAGACCGCGCCGGCGCAAGCCGCGCCCAAATCGGCGGACGTCTCGGACGATCAGGTCGACCGCTTCGCTCTCGCCGTCCTGAAGGTTCAGCAGATCGCGCGCGATACGGCTGCCGACGAGCAGCAGAAGCAGGCGAAGATGATGGCGGTGATGCAGGAATCGGGCATGGGACCGCAGGAATTCCAGGCCATTGCCGTGGGCAGCCAGAGCGACCCCGAACTGAAGCAGCGCATCCAGACCGCGGCCGAGGCGTACGTCAAAGCCGCGCAGGATGCCGCGGAGGCGCCCGGCCGCTGAGGCCAGACCCGGCGGGACGCGCCGCTGGGATGACGGAGGGAGGCGGGGAGCATCTCCCTCCGCACCTCCCCCCGTGCCCCCCGTCGCCGCTGCGGTGACGAACCTGCTCGGCGTGTTCGGTCAGAAGCTGTGGCGCATGCCGATCGCGACGCTGCGGCCGCGGAGCGGGGACTGGTCCTTCACGAACGAGGTGTGGACGTAGGCCAGTTCGTTGGTGAGGTTCGTGCCGCGCGCGTAGAGCTCCACCGACTTTCCGCCGCCGACGTCGAACCGGTAGGCTAGCGTCGCGTTGAGCATGTCGTAGCCGCCCGTCGGCGTCTCGTAGGAGGCGGCGCGGTCCTGCTTGAAGGTGTGGTAGTATTCGAGGTCGGCCGAGACCGGGCCCGAGGTCCACTCGTAACGCGCGCCGAGGCGCCCCGGCGGAATGCGCGGCAGATTGTCGTCCTCGCTCTTGAGCTCGGCGTCGACGTAGTCGCCGAACAGGGTGACCAGCGATCCCGGCGCGAGTTGATGGCTGATCTGCCCGTCGATCCCGAAGAACCGCGCGTCCGCCGCCGTGTAGACCAGCAGGAGATGGGGGCGGCCGGTCTCGCGCTCCTCCTCGATCAGGCGGGCGAAGATGTAGTCGTCGACGTCCTGATAGAAGGCGCCGAGTTCGAACCGGGTGCGCCCGTCGGTCTTGCGGAAGGTCAGGTCGACGGACTTGTTCGTCTCGACGAGGTCGGTCACCGGCGCGGGCAGCTCGTCGGAGATGGTCGCCGTGCGCGCCAGGCCGACCTCGTAGCTGTTGGTCGCGAGGTTGTTCCCCCGGGCGTAGAGCTCGCGCACGTTCGGCGCGCGCTGCGAGCGGGCGAGCGTCAGCCCGAGCGAGTAGCCTGCGTCGATGTTCCAGGTCGCGCTTGCGGAGACCGAGAAGGGGTTGTGTTCGGAGGCGGGATAGTTCGACGCGAAATAGTCGTCGTAGAAGCCCGAATACATCTCCTCGATCTCCGGCGTCAGCTCGAACCCGGGGGGAAGAATGTAGTAGGACGTCCAGTGCTTCTTCACCGCATGCATGGTCCGCCAGTCCTGCCGTACGCCCAGCTCGATATCGACAGGACCGAACGCGCGCCGCTCGGTCAGGAACAGGCCGACATTCTCGGTCTTGATGTCGTAGATGCTGTCGTAGCCGCGATAGACGTCGTTGACGTTGAGACCGCTGAAGGTCCCGTCGGTGTACTGGACGCCGAACGTGCCGGTGAAGCCGAGCAGCGGGGCATGGGTCAGCTCCAGCCGCCCGTCGTAAACCTTGTTGCCATAGCGGGCGAACAGGAACGTCCCGTCCATCTCCTCGTGCCTATAGTCGGTGTAGGACAGCCGCAGGCGGGTATGCTCGAGCCCCGGCAGCAGGCGGTCGTAGTCCGCGCGGATGTCGAAGCGCTCGCTGCGCAGATCGATGTAGGCGGTATGATCGTCGGGCGCCGAGACGAGCGGCGGCGGGGTGCCGTGCGAGCCGCAGTGCAGATCGAGGTCGTGGGTGTGGCACGGGGCGTTGGCGTGGCTGTGGCCGGGCAGGCCGTATTCGCTGTCCTGCCGGGTGTAGGCGGCCCCGATATAGCCCTTGTCCGTCACCCATGAGGCGCCGAAGCTGTAGCTCGTCCCTTCGGCGTAGGAGTCCTTGAGCTTGTCGCTGCCGAAGGCGTCAGGAACGTCGTAGTCCTCGCTGACGTGGCGCGATCCTTCCGCGTGTACGGCGAAGGAGCCGATGCCGGCGGTCACCCGGCCGACGACTGTCTTCTCCTCGTCGCCGGTGCCGTAACGGACTTCGGTCGCGCCGGTATAGCCGCCCTCGGGCACGGCCTTGGGCACTTTGCTGTCGATCAGGTTGATCGCGCCGTTAAGCGCGTTGCCGCCGTAGCGGACGGCGGCGGGGCCGCGCTGGATCTCGATCGCATCGAGCAGCAGCGGATCGGCGGCGATGGCGTGGTCGGGTGAGACGGACGAGGCGTCGAAGAGGTTGGCGCCGTCGGTCAGGATCTCGATGCGCGGCACCGTCTGGCCGCGGATGACGGGGCGTGAGGCGCCGCCGCCGAAGCTGTCGAGATGCACGCCCGGAAGGCCCGCGAGCGTCTCGCCGAGGCCGCCCTGGCGGCGGTGCGCGAGCTCGTCGCCCGCGAGGACCTGGACCGGCAGCGGCTCGCTCGTCTCCTCGCGCTCGAGCGAGGCGCCGGTGACGACGATGTCGGCCCGGGCGGCCCGCTCGCGCGGCTTCTCCTCGTCCGCGGCGTCCTGCGCCCAAGCGGCGGCGGGCGAGACGAGTGCGACCGAGGCGGCGGAAAGCCAAAGCCGCTTCCGCCGGGCGAGTACTGAAAAAATCATCGTGTGGTGAACCCCTTCCTGATTGGCGCGGGGTCGATAGATGATGTTATACCATTACGTCAACAGGGTGGGATGGTTGTTCGGGTGTGGGGTTACGAGCGGTCGCGTTGGGGTGCGCCGAGTCGCTGGCGGACGGGGGGCGGCGGAGGAGATCACCCCTACTTCCGTCATCCCAGCGAAAGCTGGGATCGCTACCCGCCAGGTCGGACTTTGCTGCACGCGATCCCAGCTTTCGCTGGGGCGACGAGAGGGGAAAGAGCGATCTCGCCTGCCCCCTCCTTGTCATTCCCGCGAACGCGGGAATCAGTTCCAGCGTCGGCCATGGATTCCCGCGTTCGCGGGGATGACAAAAGGGGAGTGGGGGCGGCGGCGGGGTCGCCTGCCCCAGCGTCTAGCGCTGGAGGCTCTGCATCCGCTTGAGATAGCGCGCGAGGACGTCGATCTCGAGGTTCACGCGGTCGCCTTCGGTGAGGTCGCCGAGCGTCGTCACCTCCGCCGTGTGCGGGATCAGATTGAGGAGGAAGTCGCACGCGCCGTCCTCCTGATCGCGCACGTCGTTGACGGTGAGCGAGACGCCGTCGACCGTGATCGAGCCCTTGGGCGCGACGAAGGGCGCGAAGGTGGCGCTGGTGCGGATCGCGACGGTGGTCGAGCCGCCCTCGGCGCGGACCAGGCGGACTTCGCCCACGGTGTCCACGTGGCCGGTGACGATATGGCCGCCGAGTTCGTCGCCCAGTTTGAGCGCGGTCTCGAGGTTGAGCCGGCGGCCGGCGCGCCACATGCCGGGCACGGTGCGCGAGACCGTCTCGGCCGAAACGTCGACCGCGAACCAGGCGTCTCCCGGCTCGCCGCCGCGCTCCACCACCGTCAGGCACACACCCGAGCAGGCGATCGAGGCGCCGATGGCGATCTTCTCGGGATCGTAGGGGCAGGCGATCCGCAAGTGCAGGTCGCCGCGCTGCTGCGCTTCCTCGATGGTGCCGATCGCGCTGACTATGCCGGTGAACATTGTTCGCTCCCTATCCGGGCGCGCTCATAGGCCTCGCAGATGTCGCTGCCAAGCTGCCGCCGCTCGGCAAGGCGCCAGCGACCATGCGCGTCGGCGAGCGAGGCGAGGCCGATGTCGCCGAGTGCCGGGGTGCCGGCGCCGATCAGGACCGGCGCGCGGTAGAGCTCGAGCCGGTCGACGAGGTCAGCGGCAAGGAAGGCGGCGGCGGCTTGCGCCCCGCCCTCGATGTAGAGGTACTGGACGGCTTCGAGCCCTGCGATCTCCTCGGGCGCGGCGATCGTCTCGACCGCTTCGTCCTCGACCTCACGCGAGAGGACGACCCGGCGCGGGCTGCGCCCTTCGAGGCCGGGCAGGCGGACGTCGAGATGCGGGGCGTCGGCGCGCCAGGTGCCGCCGCCGACGAGGATCGCATCGGCCATGGCGCGGCGCGAATGGACGTGCGCGCGCGCGGTCTCGCCGGTGATCCAGCGGCTCTCGCCCGCCGTCGTCGCAATGCATCCGTCGAGCGAGGTCGCGAGCTTGAGCGTGACGTGCGGGCGGCCGTGTTCGGCGCGGGTCAGGTATCCGGCGAGGCTGGCGCGCGACGTGGGGCAGTCGAGCGTCTCGACCGCGATGCCCGCTGCGGCCAGCCGCTCGATCCCGCGGCCGCGAGTGCGTTCGTCCGGATCGCGGACGCCGATGACGACACGGGCAGGGGCGGCCTCGGCGATCAGATCGGCGCAGGCGGGGCCGCGTTCGGAGCGGTGCGCGCAGGGTTCGAGCGTGACGTAGAGCGTGGCGCCGCGCGCCGCCTCGCCCGCTTCGGCGAGCGCGATCGCCTCGGCATGGGGGCGGCCGCCGGGCCGGGTCCAGCCGCGGCCGACGGCCTTGCCGTCCTTGACGATCACGCACCCGACGGCGGGGTTGGGGCGGCTCAGCGGCCGGCCGCGCGCGGCAAGGCGGGCGGCGGCGGCGAGCCAGGCGGCGTCACCGGGCGGATTCACTCCGCGCGTTCGGCAATGGAATCGCCGATAAGGGCCTCGCGCCTCTCTGCCTCGGCGGCGGCTTCGCGGGCGCGCGCCTCGGCGGCTTCGCGCTCGATCTTCTCGACGTCCATGCCCGAGGCGCGGCCGAGAGTGCGGTAGATCTCGCGGCGGATTTCCTCGCGCTCCGCCTGCTCGGCGGCGAGCGCGTCCTGCCGGGCCTGATTCGCACGGTTGGAAGCCATGATCTCCTCGTCCGTGCGGCCGGGCGCGAACGTGGTGATGTAGGTCACCTGGGGCCGTTCGGGCGGCAGGTAGTACTTCTCCTGGAAGACCCAGAAGAGCAGGGTCCCGGTCATCAGGACCGACAGCCCGAGGATCGGCCAGCGGTAGGGCTGTGGCCGCCGGATATAGGCCCAGAAGTCACCGATGCCCTCGGTCGGGTTGAGGCGGCTGATCAAACGCATGGGGGACAAGATAAGGGTTCCGGCGCCCGAGCGCCAGTGTTCAGCCGAATGCGGCGTAGAGCGTGCGGCCGCGCTCCTTCAGCCAGTGGTCGGCGGCGGGCAGGTCGCCGTCGTAGATGCGGGCAAGCGCCGCCTTGAACGCGGGGCCGTGGTCGAAGTGCAGCAGGTGCGCGACTTCGTGCGCGACCACCGAGCGGCGCACCGCATCGGGCGCCATGATCAGCCGCCAGTTGATCCGCACCGTGCCGTCGCTCGCGCAGCTTCCCCAGCGCCGCTTCGCCCGCGACAGGCGGAGCGCCGGGACGGGCACGCCGGCGGCGGCGCAGAAGTGGGCGAGGTCGGACTCCATCAGCCGCTGCGCCTCGCCCTCCAGCCAGCGCTGGAGGCGGGAGGTGAGATGCCGCTCCGGCCCACCGATCGCGATGGCGCCCCCGCTCACGACGGGGCGGCGCGAAGCCTCGGGCGACCAAGCGATGGCCAGCTCCTCGCCGCGGTAGGCGAGCGTTCCGCCGGCCTCGACCGGTGCAGCGCGGGGCAGGGCGTCGAGCTGCGCGGCGAGCCAGTCGCGGCGGGCGTGCGCGAATGCGATCGCCTCGTCCGTGCGGCCCCAGCGCGGCAGGGTGACGCGCACCGCGTCGCCCTCCGGCGCGAGCCGCAGGACCATGCGGCGTGCGCGCGGATGGCGCATGACGAGGATCGGCAGGCGCCGGTCGCCCAGCTCGATCTCCGGTGCGGCCCGCACGTCGCGCCGCAGCCAGTCGATCACGCCTGGCTCCAGTCGACGATGTGGTGCTCGAGCGGCCCCGCCTCGGTCTCGCTGACCACGCGGCCCGCGACCGAGGCGCCGGTGCGCATCACGCTCTCAGGGTCGCCGGTCAGCAGCGGATGCCATTCGGGCAAAGGCTCGTCCGCGGCCCGCCGGCGGTAGGCGCAGGTCTCGGGCAGCCAGCTTACCGTGCCGACGATCTTGAGCGTCAGGCGCAGGCAGTCGGGCACGAAGGCCTTGCGGTGGCGATAGTCGCGGCAGCGCGCGGTCTGCGTGTCGAGCAGCTTGCAGGCGACGTTGGTGTCCTCGATCTCGCCGGTGTCGGCGTCCTCGATCTTGTGCAGGCAGCAGCGGCCGCAGCCGTCGCACAGCGCCTCCCACTCCTCGCGCGAGAGCTCGGCGAGCGGGCGCTCCCAGAACCTGTCCCTCAGCGCACCCATCGCGCCAGTTCCGCGGCGATCGCGTCCGCGCCTTCGCTTGCCGGCAGGATCGCGACCGGCGACCCGTCGGGCGCGAAAAGATAGACGACGTTCGAATGGTTCATGTCGTAGGCGCCGCCTTCGCCCTCCCGACCGCGCGAGAAGAAGACGCCGAAAGTCTTCGCGACCGCCTCGATCTGCTCGGGCGTGCCGGTCAGCCCGACGAGCCGCGGATGGAAGTTGGAGACGAACTCGGCCACCACGTCGGGCGTGTCGCGGGCCGGGTCGATGGTGATGAAGATCGGCTGGACCTGCGCGCCGAGCTCCGGCTCAGCCTTCTCGAACTGCGTCAGCCCCTGCGAGAAGCGCTGCACGTCGGTGGGGCAGATGTCGGGGCAATAGGTATAGCCGAAATAGACGATCCGCCACTTGCCGTCGTAGTCGGCCCAGCGGTGCACCTTTCCGTCTCCGCCGGTCAGCGCGAAGGGACCGCCGATGGCGGCGCCGTAGAGCGGCGCGGTGTCCAGCGCGGGCTGGCTGTCGCAGGCGGCCAGAGCCAGCGCGGCGGAAAGGGCGACCAGAGTTCGGGGGAGAGGCATGGCGCGGCGCTTCATGCTCTGCTAATCGGGCTTCCGCAAGGGGGCGGCAAGGGCTCCCCGGACACGACGACGACAAGACACGACGACGAAAGGTAGGGAAGACATGGCCCGCGCCGTTCTGCGCAAGGCGACCCTGGCGATCGGACTGGCAGCCGCGATCGCGGCCGCGCCCGCCGCCGCCCAGATGATGTCGGAAGGATACGAGTTCCTGGAAGCCGTGCGCGATCGCGACGGCACCAAGGTGACCGAAGCGCTCAGCCAGCCGGGTGCGGTCGTGGTCAACGCCCGCGACATCTCCACGGGCCAGACCGCGCTGCACATCGTGACCGAGCGGCGCGACCCGGTGTGGATCCGCTTCCTGACCGCCAAGGGCGCCAATCCCAACGTGCGCGACAAGGCCGGCAACACTCCGCTGTCGATCGCGGTGCGGCTGGGCCTCGTCGAAGGGGCGAAGGAACTGATCGAGGCCGGCGCCCATATCGATGTGACCAGCGCGACCGGCGAGACGCCCCTGATCGCGGCGATCCACCGGCGCGACATGGCGATGATCCGGCTCCTGCTGGACAAGGGCGCCAATCCGGACCGGACCGACAATTCGGGGCGCTCCGCGCGCGACTATGCCGAACTGCTCGGCTCCGACACCCGCATTGCCGAAGCCATCGCCGCGGCCGACGAGAAGAAGGCGACCAGCGGCGCGAGCTACGGGCCGAAGCTCTGACATGGCCCTTTCCGCCGACCTGACGCTCGACGAATTGCGGCTCTCGCTCGCCCCCGCGGTCGCCGACTCGGCGATCTTCGACGGCTGGACCCACGAGGCCGTGCGCGTGGCGGCGGAGATCGAAGGCGTCGACCCCGACGTCGCCGCGCTCGCCTATCCGGGCGGGGCAATGGACATGATCGCCGCATGGTTCGAATCGGTCGATGCGGCGATGGCCGCGGCGCTGCCGCCCGAACGGCTCGCGGGCATGAAGATCCGCGCGCGAATCGCAGGGCTGGTGCAGGCGCGGCTCGATGCCATGCTCGGGCGCGAGGAGGCGCTGCGGCGCGCGCTGTCGATCATGGCCATGCCGCAGAACGCGGCGCGCAGTCTCAAGCTCGGCTGGCGCAGCGCCGACGTCATGTGGCGGCTCGCGGGCGACACGGCGACCGATTACAACCACTATACCAAGCGCGCGCTGCTCGCTTCGATCTACGGCGCGACGGTGACCGTGTTCGTCGACGACGAGAGCGAGGGCAAGGCGGAGACGCGCGCCTTCCTCGACCGGCGAATCGACGGCGTGATGCGGTTCGAGAAGGCCAAGGCGCAGCTTCTCGGCAGCGGGCGCGAGGGGTTCAACGTGGCGCGATTCCTCGGGCGGCTGCGCTATCCGGCGCGCTAGTCCAAAGGCTCTATTGATAATCAGTTGCAAATCAGGTGCGCATCCCATAGCGGGCATGGCATGACACTCGACCAGCTCGTTCGCGGCCAACGGGCGACCGTCCTTGCGGTCGACTGGGCCCTCCTTGCCCCCGAAGATGCCAAGCGCCTGCGCGCCATGGGCCTCGACGAAGGCGCGCACGTCGCCGTCGAGCATCGCGGCGTGTTCGGCGGAGTCGATCCCCTTGCGGTGACCGTCGGGCGCATGACCGTGGCGGTGCGCCGCGTCCATGCCGCGGCGATGAAGGTCGAAGCGATATGAGCCGCCAGCGCAGGGCCGCCCTGGTCGGCAATCCCAATTCGGGCAAGAGCGCGCTGTTCAACGCGCTCACGGGCGCGCGGCAGAAGATCGCCAACTATCCGGGCGTCACGGTGGAGCGCAAGGCGGGCCGCCTGATCCTGCCCTCGGGCGCGCCGGTCGAACTGATCGACCTGCCGGGCAGCTATTCCTTCGACGCGGCGAGCCCGGACGAGGAAGTGACCCGCAAGGTCATCCACGGCGAGTTTCCCGGCGAAGCCCTGCCCGAAGTGCTGGTCCTGGTGCTCGACGCCGCTAATCTCGAACAGCACCTCGTGTTCGCGCAGGAAGTGATCGCGCTGGGCCGGCCGACGGTGGTCGCGCTCAACATGCTCGACCTCGCCGAGCGCGACGGGCTGACGCTCGACCCCGCGGCGCTCGAGAAGGCGCTCGGCGTCCCGGTGATCCCGACCGTCGCGGTGCGGCGCAAGGGGCTGACCGAACTCGCCGCGGCGATCGAGCAGGCCGAAGCGCGTGCGGCGGCCCATGCGTCTCCGGCCAGTCCGCGATCCGCGCCGACCCTGTCCGAGCGGCGGCAGACCGCGCGGACGGTGGCGAAGGCGGCGACCGTTTCCGAATCGGTGGAACATCGCATCCATGCGCAGGTCGACCGGGTCCTGCTCCATCCGTGGATCGGGCCGGTGATCCTGTTCGCGATCCTGTTCGTCATGTTCCAGGCGGTGTTCGCCTGGGCGACGCCGTTCGCCGACGGGCTCGAGGCCGCGGTGACGGCGATCTCCGACTGGGTCCTGGCGACCTTCCCCGGCGGTTTCCTGCGCGACCTCGTGACCCAGGGCATCCTCGCGGGCGTCGGCTCGGTGGTCGTCTTCCTGCCGCAGATCGTGATCCTGTTCGCCTTCATCCTGGTGATGGAAGCGAGCGGCTACATGGCGCGCGCGGCCTTCATCATGGACCGGATGATGGCCGGCGTCGGCCTCTCGGGGAAGAGCTTCATTCCGCTGCTCTCCAGCTTCGCCTGCGCGATTCCCGGGATCATGGCGACGCGCAGCATCGCCGATCCGAAGGACCGGCTGACGACGATCCTGATCGCGCCGCTGATGACCTGCTCCGCCCGGCTGCCGGTCTATGCGCTGATCATCGCCGCGGTCATTCCGCAGACGACGGTCGGCGGGGGCATCGGGCTGCAGGGCCTGGTGCTGTTCGCGCTCTATGTCGCCGGGATCATCGGTGCGATGGCGGCCGCGCTGCTGCTGCGCCGCACGGTGACGCAGGGGGCGGCGAGCGGCTTCATCATGGAAATGCCGCGCTACCAGATGCCGCGCCTGCGCGATCTGGCGATCGGCTTGTGGCAGCGGGCATGGATCTTCCTGCGCCGTGCGGGCACGATCATCTTCGCCGCTACGATCGCGCTGTGGGTGCTGCTGAGCTTCCCCAAGGCCGACCCGGGCGAAAGCCAGATCGACGCCTCGTTCGCCGGCATGGTCGCCGACGGCGTGCACACGGTGGTCGAGCCCATCGGGTTCAACCGCGAGATGGCGCTCGCGCTGGTGCCGGCTATGGCCGCGCGCGAGGTCGCCGTGTCCTCGCTCGCGACGACGTATGCCGTCGCCTCGGAGGACGAAGAGCAGACCGCGCTTGCGCTCGAGCACGAGGTTGCCGCGCGCTGGAGCCTGCCGACGGCGCTCGCGTTCCTCGCCTGGTTCGTGTTCGCGCCGCAGTGCCTCTCGACCATCGCGGTGGCGCGGCGTGAGACAAACGGGTGGAAATGGCCGGCGTTCATGGTCGGCTACCTGTTCGCGCTCGCCTATGTCTTCGCGGGGCTGACCTACTGGATCGCGGTCGCCCTGGGGCTGTAGTGGCCGCGGGCGAAAATATCCTCAGGATTGGCCCCGTCCCGGGGTAGCGCCCCCTCGACCCATTGGTTAAGCCGTTCGCCACACCCGAAAGAGGAAAGCGAATCCATGGCCGGCAGCCTCAACAAAGTCATGCTCATCGGCAATCTCGGCGCCGATCCCGAAGTGCGCGAGTTCCAGAACGGCGGCGCGGTGTGCAACCTGCGCATCGCGACCAGCGAGCAGTGGAAGGACCGCAACACCGGCGAGCGGCAGGAGCGGACCGAGTGGCACAGCGTGGCGATCTTCTCCGAAGGGCTGATCAACGTCGCCAAGAACTACCTGCGCAAGGGGAGCAAGGTCTACATCGAGGGCCAGCTCCAGACGCGCAAGTGGCAGGACCAGAACGGGCAGGACCGCTATTCGACCGAGATCGTGCTGCGCGGCTTCAACGGCACGCTGACCATGCTCGACGGCGCGCCGGGCGCGGGCGGCGGTGGCGGCCAGCGCAGCGGCGGCGGTGGCGGCTGGGACCGCGGCGGCGGCTCTTCGGGCGGCAACAACGACGGCGGCTGGAATCAGGGTGGCGGAGGCCAGGGTTCGGGCGGCGGCTCGCGCGGCGGCTCGAACTTCGACGATCTGGACGACGACATTCCGTTCTAACCTGGGGTAACGCGGTGTAACTGCTGCTGTGTTGCTTCAAGGAGCAGAACTCCTCGCTTTGAGCCTGGCTGATGCAGCTACACGGCTGTAACTATTCGTTTGGTTGCTGCCCAGCTGAAACCGGGTATCTGGAAGCGTAACCGTCAGCCATCTGAGGCCGTCCCAATCGGGTCGGCCTTGGCTCATTTGGCACAAATGATCCTCTCTTCCTAAAACCACTCAAGACCGAGTGGAGCGAAGAGTGATACCTAGAAACTTTCGTGTTGAGACAATAATCCTCAAGGGCGGGGAGCGGTTGCCCCTGCTCATAAGCCTGTCGACCGGACTGCCCAATGGCATGGCGTGCGACTATAGTCTCGCTCACCATCGCGCGAAGCCCATTGGCACCACAAAAAAGTCAATTGATGCGATCGCGATGCTTCACGCTTGGGCGGACCAGCAGCGCATTGATCTTGATGAAAGGTTCGGAACAGGCCGTCTCCTCGACAGCAATGAGACTACCAGTCTCGCTGACGCTCTGTGGCTGAGCGGCCGACGCGGGAAAGAGGGCGAACTCCCGCTGTCGGTCGTTGGGGCGACGCAAGCGTCCAGGATCGACAGCCTGATTCACTACATCAATTGGCGGATTGGGAAAATTGTGTCGGCCACGGCTCTAGACGACCCAAGGGCCGAGCACATCAACATGAGGCTTGCCGCGACTGTCGAGCAACTGAATTCATTGAGAGGCAGAAGTGTATCTAAGCCCCGGGGGAGCCTAACTGAAGAGCAGTGCAAGCGGTTATTCGAAATAGTTCGTCCGGGATCGCCTCTCAATCCATTTTAGAAGCGAACACAGCTACGAAACTTCCTGATCATTCTCGCCTACTACGAATTAGGGATTAGAAAGGCGGAGGTACTGACGCTTAAAGGAAGTCACGTTACGATTGGACCTCGGTCCACATTCCATGTGACTTTTACTCCCAATGATCCGTTGGATCCACGCGTCGAATTGCCGAGCGTGAAGACGAGATCGAGATTGTTGCCAATCAGCAGGACGATGGCGTCAACGTACGAGCTTTGGGTTCGAGAACTCAGGCGAAATCCCAACATGGCGAAGGCGGCCAAGAAGACCCCTTTCGTCATACTCAGCGTACGAGATGGATCGCCGCTGACGTGACCCCCAGCTTTCCTCCAGCTGGGATTAGAGCCGGGCGGTTGTTTTGCGCATGAGCGCGGTTGAAGCAATGGGCTGCGCAGCGGAGCCCGTAGGGCGTAGCGGAGCAGGCCATTGCTTTT
>NZ_JAEVFE010000004.1:12500-336822 GCF_016803135.1 Altererythrobacter sp. C41 | reverse complement strand
GCCTCCGCTTCCTTCAGCACGCCGATGATCTGCTCTTCCGAAAACCTCTTACGCTTCATCTCGTCCGTCCTTCCATCAGGGCCGGACTCTAATCGAACGTGGAGGAAAATCAGGGGGTCAGGTCACTATGGATCGCTTCAAGGATGGTGGTCTTTCCACTCTCGTTTAGACCCACGAGGGAAAACACATTGGCCCCTGTCGAAGACCGTAAGTCGACCTCGGTGTCCTTGATGCCTTTGAAGTTCTGGATCCGAAATTTTAAGTAGCGCACCTTCCCCCCCATCCGACGCACTTCGCTTGCCCTCAGCTCTGGAGAGTATCACTTTCCGCGCGGATACCAACCTTTTCGGTTTCGAGACGGGGCGGCAATACGATGATCGGCTAAATGCCCTCCGAACTTCGCTTCCAAAAGTAGGCTAAAGCCCCCCAACTTCTCCAGCATCGGCTTCAATACCGCCCCGTACAGCTCGCCGGCGTCGCCGCGACCTCCTCCGGCCCCGGATCACGTCCGGGGCAGGCTCGTTCCCGGGTCACGCCTTCAGCATGGCTTTAAGGTATTGGCCGGTGTAACTCCTCGGATTGCGAGCGACCTCTTCGGGAACACCCTGCGCCACGATCTCCCCGCCGCGCACGCCGCCGCCGGGGCCGAGGTCGAGGATGTGGTCGGCGGTCTTGATCACGTCGAGGTTGTGTTCGATGACGACGACGGAATTGCCCTGGTCCACCAGGCGGTGGAGCACTTCGAGGAGCTTGCGAACGTCCTCGAAATGGAGGCCGGTGGTCGGCTCGTCGAGGATGTAGAGGGTCTGGCCGGTGCTGCGGCGGCTGAGTTCCTTGGCGAGCTTCACACGCTGCGCCTCGCCGCCCGAGAGCGTGGTCGCCTGCTGGCCGACCTTGACGTAGCTTAAGCCCACCTCGTTCAGCATGTGCATCTTGTCGCGGATCGGGGGGACGGCCTTGAAGAACTCCTCCGCATCCTCGATCGTCATGTCGAGCACGTCGGCGATCGAGAGGCCCTTGAACTTCACCTCCAGCGTCTCGCGGTTGTAGCGCTTGCCGTGGCATTCCTCGCAGGTGACGTAGACGTCGGGCAGGAAGTGCATCTCGATCTTGATCAGCCCGTCGCCCTGGCACGCCTCGCACCGGCCGCCCTTGACGTTGAAGCTGAAGCGGCCCGGCTTGTAGCCGCGCGCCTGGCTTTCGGGCAGGCCGGCGAACCAGTCGCGGATCTGGGTGAAGGCGCCGGTGTAGGTCGCCGGGTTGGAGCGCGGGGTGCGGCCGATCGGCGACTGGTCGATCTCGATCACCTTGTCGCAGAACTCGAGGCCGGTGACCTTGTCGTGCGGGCCGGCGATCACGCGCGCGCCGTTGAGCGCGCGGGCCGCGGCGGCGTAGAGCGTGTCGATGGTGAAGCTCGACTTGCCCGAGCCGGAGACGCCGGTGACGCAGGTGAACGTGCCGAGCGGGAGGCTGGCGGTCACGTCCTTGAGGTTGTTCGCGCGCGCGCCGTGGACGGTGAGCTGGTGCCCGTTGCCCTTGCGGCGCTCGGCCGGGACCGCGATCTCGCGCCGGCCGGTGAGATAGTCCGCGGTGAGCGAGCCCTTGGCCTTGAGGATCTGCTTGAGCGTGCCCTGCGCGACCACCTCGCCCCCGTGGACGCCGGCGCCGGGGCCGAGGTCGACCACGTGGTCGGCGGCGCGGATCGCGTCCTCGTCATGCTCGACCACGATCACCGTGTTGCCGAGATCGCGCAGGCGCTTGAGCGTTTCGAGCAGGCGGTCGTTGTCGCGCTGGTGGAGGCCGATCGAGGGCTCGTCGAGCACGTAGAGCACGCCCGACAGGCCGCTGCCGATCTGGCTGGCGAGGCGGATGCGCTGGCTCTCCCCGCCCGAGAGGGTGCCCGAGGTGCGGTCGAGGTTGAGGTAGTCGAGCCCGACGTTGTCGAGGAAGCCCAATCGCTCGTTGATCTCCTTCAGGATGGCGTGCGCGATCTGCGCCTGGGTCTCGCTGAGCTGCCCCTCGAGCCCGAGGAACCAGGCCTTGGCGTCGGCGACGCTCATCTTCGTGGGGGTGGCGATGTCGGTCGGCCCCTCGGCGCTGGGGACCTTCACCGCCAGCGCCTTCTCGTTCAGCCGCTTGCCGCCGCAGGTCTCGCACGGCTGCGCGGTCTGGAACTTGGAAAGCTCCTCGCGCATCCACGCGCTCTCGGTCTGGAGCATGCGGCGGTTGAGATTGCCGATCACCCCCTCGAACGCCTTGCGCACCGTATATTCCTTGCGTCCGTCCTTGAAAGTGAGCGGGACCGGCTTGCCGCGGGTGCCGTGGAGGATGATGTCGCGGTGCTCCTCGCTGAGCTCACTCCACGGCGTGGTCAGGTCGAACCCGAACTCGGCCGCGAGGCTGGCGAGGACCTGCATGTAGTAGGGGCTCGGCGGGTTGGACTTGGCCCAGGGCACGACGGCGCCCTGCTTGAGCGTCAGCGCCTCGTTGGGCACGACGAGCTGCGGGTCGAAGAGCTGCTTCTCGCCCAGCCCGTCGCACGTGGCGCAGGCGCCCTGCGGGGCGTTGAACGAGAACAGGCGCGGCTCGACCTCCTCGATCGTGAAGCCGGAGACCGGGCAGGCGAAACGCTCCGAGAAGACGATGCGGTTGGGCGGGAGGCCGGCGCCTTTGAGCTTGCCGCCTGCACCACCCCCAACCCCCTCCTCTAAAGAGGAGGGGACTTTTCCGGCGCGCTCTTTCTTCCCCCCCTCCTCTTTAGAGGAGGGGGTCGGGGGGTGGTGCAGTTCAGCCACGGTCCCGTCCGCCAGATCCACATACGCCAGTCCGTCCGCCAGCTTGAGCGCCTGCTCGAAGCTGTCGGCCAGCCGCGTCTCGATCCCCTCGCGCACCGCGAGGCGGTCGACCACGACCTCGATGTCGTGCTTGTACTTCTTGTCGAGCGCGGGCGCCTGCTCGATCTCGTACATCTCGCCGTCGATGCGCACGCGGGTGAAGCCGGCCTTCTGCCATTCGGCGAGCTCCTTGCGGTACTCCCCCTTGCGCCCGCGCACGACCGGCGCGAGCAGGTAGAGTCGCGTCCCCTCCGGCAGCGTCATGACCCGGTCGACCATGTTGGAGACGGTCTGCGCCTCGATCGGCAGGCCGGTCGCGGGCGAGTACGGCACCCCTACCCGCGCCCACAGCAGGCGCATGTAGTCGTAGATCTCGGTCACCGTCGCGACGGTCGAGCGCGGGTTGCGGCTGGTCGTCTTCTGCTCGATCGAGATCGCCGGGCTGAGGCCGTCGATATGCTCGACGTCCGGCTTCTGCATCATCTCGAGGAACTGGCGCGCATAGGCGCTGAGCGACTCGACATAGCGCCGCTGCCCCTCGGCATAGATCGTGTCGAACGCGAGGCTCGACTTGCCCGAGCCGCTGAGCCCGGTGATCACGATCAGCGCATCGCGCGGCAGATCGATGTCGATGCCCTTGAGATTGTGCTCGCGCGCGCCGCGCACGGAGATTTGTGTGAGAGCCATGAAGTGCCGTGTTCCGGAAATGTTCGCTGCCGTCAAGAGGGGTGCGGGAGGTCAGCGGTGAGGATGCGATATGGTTTCGGCGGGCCGATTTGCAACGGGTGAGGACGGGCGGGGAGAGAGCAGTTCTGATCATGGTCGACGCACCGGCCCACCCCGCTGCGACTAGGTTCGCTGCGCTCACCAAGTCTCGCGCCCCTCCCGCAGGCGGGAGGGGTTGGGCGTCTGGGCTCACCCTCTGTGGCTGGCCTCTCCCCTCCCGCTTGCGGGAGGGGCTAGGGGTGGGCAGTGCGGCGGTGCCAACCTTCAAACCGCGGAACACGAAGCGCGCACGGGAGCTTCGCAACCGGGCCACTCCGGCGGAGCGGGTTCTATGGCGGTATCTTTCGAAGTCGCAGCTCGGGGTGAAGTTCAGCAGGCAGATGCCGGTCGGGCCGTATTTCGCCGATTTTCTGTGCCGCGAGCGCAAGCTTATCGTCGAGCTCGACGGGTGGTCGCATGATGTGGCGCCGGAGCGGGATGTCGTGCGGGAGCGGTTTCTGCGGGGTCAGGGGTATCGGTTGCTGCGCTTTATGAACGAGGATGTTCGGGGCAACGTCGAAGGGGTCGTGACCGCCATTCGGCTGGCGTTGCGCGAGGGCCCACCCCGCTGCGACTAGTTTACTTGGAGCACACGACCCACCCCGCTGCGACTAGCTTCGCCTCCGGCTCAGCAAGTCTCGCTCCCCTCCCGCAAGCGGGAGGGGCTGGGTGCGACTGGCCTGCGCCGCTCGGGCCGGCCTCCCCCCTCCCGCTTGCGGGAGGGGTCGGGGGTGGGCTGGCCTGGAATGAGCCAACCACTGCGGATGCGGCCCGGCTCGCGACCTGCTAAAGCCGCCCCATGCACCGCCTGTTCGCCGCCCTGCCCTTGCCGCCAGACGTAACCGACACCCTGCTCGACACGATGGACGGGATCGAAGGGGCGCGGTGGCAGTCGGAGGAGCAGCTTCATCTGACCCTGGGGTTCGCGGGCGAGCTCGATCCGCGGCAGGGGGAGGATCTGGTTACGGCGCTGTCGCGGGTGGAGAGCCCAGCGTTCGATCTGGAGATCCGCGGCGCCGGGCATTTCGAGCGCAAGGGGCGGCCGCATACGCTCTGGGCCGGGGTTGCGCCGAGCGAGCCGCTGGCGGTACTCCAGCGGCGGGTCGAGCGGGCGTGCCGCGCGGCGGGCCTGCCGCCGGAGACGCGCAAGTTCGTGCCGCATGTCACGCTCGCCCGGCTCAACAGCGGCAGCGGGCCGATCGGCGGCTGGCTGGCGGACAACGCCCTGCTTTCGGCCGGGCCGTGGCGGGCGGAGTGCTTCGCGCTCTACGAGAGCCGGCTGACGCCCTACGGCCCGGACTACGAGCGGCTGGAGGACTTTGCGCTCCGCTGAACGCGCAGCCACGTGCCGCTTCGTTGCCCCCGTGCAAGCCCTTGCATTCGCCATCAATCTCCGGTTCAAGCGGCCGCAGGAAGATTCCGTCGCATGTCAGGCACGCCGTGCCGGTGCCGTTCGAAACGAGATTGGAGAGACGATGAAGGCCCATATTCTGGCCACCACCGCCATTGCGTTCGCGCTCGCGGGTTGTTCGACCATGCGGGAGGGTAACGTGCAGTCCGCCAGCGATAGCTCGCCCGCCGCCGCCGCCGACATTCCCGAGGCGACCGGCTATTTCGCGCAGCCGAGCACGCTGCCGTTCCATGCGCCCGACTTCACCAAGATCCAGGACAGCGACTACAAGCCTGCGTTCGAGCAGGCGATGATGATCCACAGCGCCGAGATCGAGGCGATCAAGACCAATCCCGAGGCGCCGACGTTCGAGAACACGATCGTCGCGCTCGAGACCTCGGGCCAGATGCTGAACCGCGTCGCGACCGTGTTCTTCGCGCTGACCGGCGCCAACACCAACGACACGCTCGACGCGGTCCAGGCCGAGATGGGGCCGAAGCTGTCGCAGCATTCGGACGCGATCGTGCTCGACCCCGTGCTGTTCGAGCGGGTCAAGGCGGTCTACGACAACCGCGCGGCGATGAGCATGACGCCCGAGGACGCCAAGCTGCTCGAGGAAACCTACGAGCAGATGGTCCACGCCGGCGCGCTGCTGACCCCGGCGCAGAAGGAACAGGTCAAGACGATCAACTCGAGCCTGTCCGAGCTGACGACCGAATTCTCTCAGAAAGTGCGCGAGGCGACCGTCGCCGGGGCGCTGGTGGTCGAGGACCCGGCCGAGCTCGCGGGCCTTTCTCCGTCGGAGATCGATGCCGCGGCCAAGCTCGGCGTCGAGCGAGGTCTGCCCGGCAAGTACGTGATCGCGCTGCAGAACACGACGCAGCAGCCGCTCCTGCCCGATATGGAGAACCGCGCCGCGCGCGAGAAGCTGTTCATGAACAGCATCCACCGGGCCGATCGGGGCGGCCCGAACGACACGCGCACGCTGCTGGCCGAGATCGTGGAGCTGCGCGCGAAGAAGGCCGCGCTGTTCGGCCAGCCCGACTGGGCGAGCTACGTCATGTACGACCGCATGGCGGAGAACCCGAAGACCGCGCTCGACTTCATGCAGCAGATGGTCCCCGCCCTTGCCGCGACGCAGCGGCGCGAGGCGGCCATGCTCAACGAGCAGATCAAGGCCGAAGGCGGCGACTTCGAAGTCAAGCCGTGGGACTGGTACCGCTACGCCGAGAAGGTCCGCAAGGCGAAGTACGACATCGACGAGAATGCGGTGAAGCCGTATTTCGAGATCACCAGCGTGCTCGAGAACGGCGTGTTCTACGCCGCCAACAAGCTCTACGGCCTGAGCTTCAAGAAGCGCACGGACCTGCCGGTCTATCACCCCGACGTCACGACCTATACCGTCTATGACGCCGACGGCAGCGAGCTCGGGATCTTCTATTTCGATCCCTACCAGCGCCCGAGCAAGCGCGGCGGGGCGTGGATGAGCAACTTTGTCGAGCAGAGCCACCTGTATGGCACCAAGCCGGTGATCTACAACGTGCTCAACATCCCCAAGGCAGCCGAGGGCGAGCCGCAGCTCGTGAGCTTCGACAACGTCAACACGATGTTCCACGAGTTCGGCCATGCGCTGCACGGGTTCTTCGCGGACCAGAAGTACGCCTCGCTCTCGGGCACGGCGACGGCGCGCGACTTCGTCGAGTACCCGAGCCAGGTGAACGAGCTCTGGGCGACCTATCCGGACGTGCTGCGCAACTATGCCAAGCACTACCAGACCGGGGCGACGATCCCGGCCGAGCTGATCCAGAAGATCGAGGCCGCGGCGAAGTTCAACCAGGGCTACGACTTCGGCGAGACGGTCGAGGCGGCGCTGCTCGACATGAAGTGGCACGCGCTGACGCCCGAGCAGGCCGCGGCGATCGACACGCCCGAGGAAGTCGACGCGTTCGAGCGCAAGTCGCTCGAGGAGCTGGGGCTGGAAGTCGACCTGGTGCCGCCGCGCTACCGCTCGAGCTACTTCAACCACATCTTCTCGAGCCCCGCGGGCTACAGCGCCGGGTACTACTCGTACCTGTGGACCGAGATGCTCGACCGCGACAGCCGCAAGTGGTTCCTCGAGAACGGCGGCCTGACGCGCGCGAACGGCGACCACTACCGCAAGACCGTGCTCAGCCGCGGCGGGACGATGAACTACTTCGAGATGTTCGAGAACTTCGCCGGCCGCCAGCCGGACGTGACTCCGATGCTCGAAGCGCGCGGCCTCGTCGGCAACGATCCGACCGCGGAACCGGGCACTTCGGACGGCCCGCTGCCGCCCGAGACGACCGACGAGGGGGCGCGGTAAGGCCCTCCCGTCATCCCAGCGAAAGCTGGGATCGGGTGCAGCCAGGTCCGACCGGGCGGAGAGCGATCCCAGCTTTCGCTGGGATGACGGACGGTTGAACGCTCAGAAAATCGAAAGCGCCCGGCCTCCCGCGAGGCCGGGCGCTTTTTCATTATCAGAACCGCGCGCGGGCGCCGATGTAGGCGCTGCGGCCGGGCGTGGCGTAGCCGGCGGCGGTCTGGTAGTCGGTGTCGAACAGGTTCTCGACCCGGCCGAACAGCTCGAACCGCTCGCCGAACGGCAGCGAGGCGCGCACCGAGGCGAGCGCGTAGCCGTCGAGCGGGGTGGTGTTGGCCGCGTTCTCGAACGAGTCGCTGACCATCCGCACGTCCCCGCCGATCGTGAAGTTGCGGAGCGGCGTGCGCCAGTCGGCCGATAGCGTCAGCGCGTGCTGCGGGCGCCGGGCGAGCACGTTGCCCTGGTTGGCCGAGCCCGGCGTGCGGTTCTCGGTATCGACGTAGGCGTAGACCGCGCGGGTGGTCACCCGGTCGGACGGGCGCGCGCCGAGTTCGACTTCGACGCCCTGCGCCCGGGCGCGGTCGGTGTTGCCGTAGTAGCCGAACGGCCGGTCCGCGCAGAACGGGTCGGTCCCGCCGAAGCAGCTCACGAACTCGATCTGGTCGCGCGCGTCGCGGCGGAACGCGGTGAGCGCGCCGTAGAAGCGGGACTTCGTCAGCGAGCGGTCGCCGTGGATCAGGCCGATGTCGTAGCTGGTGCTGCGTTCGGGCTGGAGCGCCGGGTTCCCGTAGTCGGAGAAGAGCTGGTAGAGCGTGGGCGCCTTGAAGCCCTCGCCCACGCTGGCGCGCAGGCGCAGGTCGCGGGTCAGGGCATAGCTGATGTCGCCGCCGAAGCTCGTCTCGCTGCCGAAGCGCGCGTGGTCGTCCAGCCGCACGCCGGCGTGCGCGGCGAGCGGGCCCATCTCGATGCCGACCTGGGTATAGGCGCCGAAGATGCGCGTGGTCTGGCGCTCTTCGGTGGAAGTGCTGAAGGCCTCCCATTCGTTCTCGGCGCCGAAGTTGACCAGCAGCGGGCCGATCGGGCGCCACTCGCCGCGCACTTCGACCCGGTCCGAATGGCCGTCGCTGGAGAAAGTCGGCTCGCCGGCGGCATCGCGGTTCACCCGCTCGGTATCGGCGAAGGAGTAGGCGGCGCTGACGAACAGCGGGCCGGTGTCGTAGATCGCGCCCGCTGAGCCCGAATATTGCCGGGTGTCCTGCGTGTCCCCGGTATCGGCGAGCGCGAAGTCCGGCGCCGGGAAGCCGTCGAGGTCGAGGTCGCCTTCGGCCCAGCGGCCGCGGGCGAAGATCTCGAAGCTGGGCGAGAGGTAGAGGCGGCCCTGCCCGCCGGCGGTCCACTGCTCGAACCCGTCGGCTTCGGTGCCGTTCGCGGCCTGCGAGAAGCCGTCAGTACGATAGTAGCTCGCCGAGGCGCCGAGGAAGCCGCGATCGCCGCCGATCCCGCCCGAGACGGCGCCGGTGGCGGTGTCGCGCGCGCCGTATTCGGCACTCGCCTGGAGGCCGCTTTCGGCGCGGGTCGAGGCGACGATCACCCCGCCGATCGCGTCCGAGCCCCAGATCGTGCTGTTCGATCCGCGCAGCACCTCGATCTTGGCGAGATTGCTGGTGAGCAGATTGCCGAAGTCGAACGCGCCGCCGGGCGAGGCCGGATCGGCCACGCGCACGCCGTCGATCAGGACGAGAAGCTGCTCGCCCTTCGCGCCGCGCAGGCCGACGTTGGTGACCGCGCCGACGCCGCCGTCGCGGCTGACCGCCAGGCCGGGTACCCGCTCGAGCACGCGCGTCAGGTCGGCGCCCTGGATGCTCTGGATCTCGTGCTCGCCGATCACGGTGACGGCTTGACCGGTGTCCTCCAGCTCGATCCGCGTGCCGGTGGCGGTAACGGTGATCTCCGTCTCCTCCGGCCGGAAGTCGGCGAAGGGATCGGACGAGATCTTCGGGGCTTCGGCCGCCGCATCGTCGCCGCTGTCCTGCGCCTGAAGCGGCGCGGCGAGCGCCACGAGACTTGCACCGATTATCAAGTAATTACGCATGTATCCTCCTGTCACGAACGAACTGCCGCTCATGACGGAGCGAGGGCGCACGCCCTCCCCGCTTGCTTCCGGTGCACCCCGCCCGGCAGCGCGAACGACCGTCATCGGCAGGTCTCCTGGCTCCCGGATCTTCGCGGCCCGCTCCGCCTTCCCGGCCGTCCGAGGGACGAGACCAGTGGCGCGTGGGAACGGGCGCTCCCCGGTCACAGTTGCGGGGGCAGCGGGGGCATTCAACCCCCTTCCCTCTTCGGTCCGCCCTCCCTTGCGAAAGGGCAGGCGGACAACCCATGACGTCGCGGGCCCTTAGACGCGCCTCCGCGCCGCGGCAAGCCACTGGGCCAATGATGCGACGTCGCCGTTCGTAACCCGTTCTTCAGCATCCCGATTAACCGGCGCTTGCGATCTGTACCGCCAAGGGACGCCCGCGACGGGGCGGTCGAAGCGCGCCTTCGCTGCTGATACGCGCCGCCAGCGCGCCGCGCATTTGCCTCCTCGAATCAAGGACAGCCGTGACCCCTGCCCCCGCTTCCGCTGCGAAATTCCGCACGCGCCGCAAGCCGGTGACGCTGTGGTCGCGCCTGGCGCGGCGCCTGAGCGGGCGGCGGATCCTCGCGCTGGCCGCGGCGATCGGCGTGCCGGCGATGGCGGCGCCCGGCGACTGGACAGCGTTCGGCGAGCCGGCCGCCGCGCTGACGCAGGCGGAGACGGTCCAGCCGCTCGCCTACGAGCGCGCGGGGCAGAACTTCCCCGGCTCCGCCTTCTACTTCCTCGAGGACGCGCCGCGCGTCGCCTACGCCCTGCCCGAGAATGCCGCCACGCTCTACGATCCGACCGGCACCGGCGACGGCGTGGCCGCCGAACTCGCCGCTGCGCGGGTCGCGGGGCCTGCCGCCGCAGCGTTCCGGCTGGCCGGAACAGGCATCGACAAGGCGCGCGCGCTGCACTGCCTGGCGAGCGCGGTCTATTACGAGGCGGCGAGCGAAGCGATCGGCGGGCAGCGCGCCGTGGCGCAAGTCGTGCTCAACCGCGTGGCGCACCCGAGCTATCCGAACAGCGTGTGCGGCGTCGTGTTCCAGGGGTCGGAGCGCAAGACCGGCTGCCAGTTCACCTTCACCTGCGACGGTTCGCTCGCGCGCAAGCCGATGAAGGCGGCGTGGGACCGGGCGCTGACCGTGGCGCGGCAGGCGCTGGCGGGCGAGGTCTACGAGCCGGTCGGCCTCGCGACCCATTACCACACGATTTGGATCAACCCGTACTGGGCATCGAGCCTCGACACCGTCGGCACCATCGGCGCGCACCGTTTCTACCGCTGGCGCGGCGCCGCCGGACGGCCGGCGGCATTCACCGCAAGCTATCGCGGGGTCGAGCCGGCCGCTGCGCCCCACCCGCGCTCCTCCGCCCCGGAGCCCGCCGCAGCGACCGATCCGGTGGCGCTCGCTCGCGCTTACGAGGAAGCGCGGATCAGCGCGGCGGCGGCGAGCCCCGGAACGGCCGCTCGCGCGCCGGCGCCCGACTACGCGGCCGCGGTGGAGGCGCACGGCGGCGACGCGGCATTCACCGCCGACAGCTTGCCCTCGGGCGGCACGGTCCGGCCCGAATATGCCAACAGCGGGCGGTGGATCGCGCAGCCGAACTGACCGGCTCGCGGGGGCCGGCGGGCCCCAAGTCTTAACGCCGCGGAAACCGTAGCGCCAAACGCTCGCTTAGGGGCTCGGGCCCTAGTTCCATCGCAAGTCGCAACCGGCACCGCCCCGGCGGGAGCCTGATGGAAGGCCATCGCATGACATTCCGCTTCGCAGCCTCGCGCTCTGCCGCGAACTCGCCGCTCGCGCGGATTCTCCAGCGCCGCGGAGCCGCCGCCGCTGCGAACGACAACTGCACGACGCGCGGCGACGACCGCATGCTGCACGCCGCGCTGCGGCACTTCGCGCGCCACGGCCTCGGCGCCGCCCGCGAGGCGCGCCGCCAGGCGGAGCGCGCCTTCTTCGCCGGCGACCGGGAAAGCTACGACTGGTGGCTCGGGATCTGCCGCGCGCTCGATGCGCGGATCGCGCGGTCGCTGGAGCAGGGAACCCGCGGACGCCCGCAGGCCGTAGTGCGGCCCGCGTCGGATGGCTCGGGATAGAGAGGACCGTCGTCCCAGCGAAAGCGGGGATCGGGTGCCGCGAAGTCAGACCAGGCTGACAGCGATCCCGGCTTTCGCTGGGATGACGGACTATGCGCAGTGCGCCCCGTAAGCAGCCTGTTAACTATGCAGTGACCACTTATGGTTATGCCCCCGCACATGGCGACCAGCGATCCCGAGGGGAAGGCCTTCAACGCCTTGTCCTACTTCGAGAGGGGCGACGCGTTGTCGGAACGCGTGCGCCGCACGCTGGTCCGCACGCTCTACACCCAGCCGAGCAGCCTCGCCGCCGGCGCGGCGAGCGGCATCGTCTCCTCGCTGGTGGTCGCCTACGTCAGCGATTCTGCAGTCATGTACGTGCTCACCGTGGCGCTGTGCATCGTCGCGCTGGCGCGGGTCACACTCGCCTTCAGCCACTCGCCCGACAGCGACACCAGCACCAGCGAACTGGAGATCGTCTACGAAGTCGGCGCGTTCACCTACTCGTTCCTTCTCGGCACCGCCGCGGCGGCGGCGCTCGTGCTGAACGTCGATCCGGCGGCGCAAGTGCTGATCTCCGCCAACGCCATCGGCTACGGCGTCGCCATCTGCGCCCGTAACGCGGGCCGCCCGGTGATCGCGATCGGCCAGCTCATTCTCGTCTCGCTGCCGATGATCGCGGCATGCGTCTATCTCGGCTCGCTGGCCTTCACCGTCTTCGGTGTCACCATCCTCCTGATGGTCCCGGCCATGGCCGCGATCACGATGAGCGTGTTCAAGGTGCTGCGGGACAATATCGCCGCGGCCGAAACCAGCGCCCGCCTGGCGGAGAAGATGCAGCAACTCGCCCGGACCGACGCGGTGACCGGCCTCGCCAATCGCGCGGGGCTCAACCACGCCATGGTCGAGACGCTGATGGACCTGCCCGACGGGCAGATGATGGGCATGATCTGGATCGACCTCGACCGGTTCAAGGAAGTGAACGACCTGCTCGGGCACCCGGTCGGCGACCGCCTGCTGCAGACCGTGGCGAAGCGACTGCAGGAGATCACGCCCCCCGGAACCACCGTCGCGCGCTTCGGCGGGGACGAGTTCATCGTCTTCTGCGCGGTCGAAAGCCGGGCCGACTGCATGCGGCTGGCGAGCGAAGTCCATGCCGAGATCATGCGCCCGGTGCGGATCGACGGCGAGCGGCTGGAGATCGGCGCCTCGCTCGGCGTCGCCGTGCTGCCCGAGGACGGCGCCGATGCCGACAGCGTGATGCAGGCCGCCGACCTCGCGCTCTATCACGCCAAGGTCAACGGCCGGCGCCAGACCTGCTTCTTCGATGCCGCGATGAGCCGCGATCTCGCGCGCCGCCGCGAAGTCGAGGCGGAGCTGCGCGGCGCGATCCAGAAGAACGAGTTGTCGATCTTCTTCCAGCCGATCGTCGACCTTTCGACCGGGCGCATCCGCACGTTCGAGGCGCTGGTGCGCTGGTTCCACCCGAAGAAGGGCGAGATGCGGCCCGACGAGTTCATTCCGGTGGCGGAAGAGACCGGGGTGATCGTCACGCTCGGCAACTGGATCACTGCGCAGGCGGCCCGCGCCGCGGCGCAGTGGCCGGCGGACGTGACGCTGGCGGTCAACCTCTCGCCGCTACAGATCAAGGCGCCGGGCGCGGCGCTGGGGATCATCAACGCGCTGCGCGAGGCGGGGCTCGATCCCGCCCGGCTGGAGCTGGAAGTGACCGAGAGCCTGTTCCTCGACGACAGCGAGGCGACCGATGCGTTCATCCGCGAGCTGTCGGAACGCGGCGTGCGCTTCGCGCTCGACGATTTCGGCACCGGCTACTCCTCGCTCGCCTACGTCAACAAGTATCCGTTCCGGAAGATCAAGGTCGACCGGAGCTTCGTGTCCGGCCCCGAGGTGTCCCGGCGGACCGAGGCGATCATCCGTGCGGTCGCCGAAATGGGCGCGCAGCTCGACATGGAGATCGTCGCCGAAGGGCTGGAGACGATCGAGCAGGTCACCGCCGTGCGCGACGCGGGCTGCACGCTCGGCCAGGGCTACTACTTCAGCCGTGCCGTGCCCGACTATCTCGCGGCCATGCTGCTGGCGCAGGAGCGCGACGAGGACCTGCTGCGCAGAACCGCCTCCTGACGGCCTTCGCGAGCGCGAGCGGGGAACCCGATGCGCAACGATCGATTTCTTATCCGATAGCCCGCGAGCCCGCAGTTATCGTCCCGTTACAACTATTTATTGCAAATGCGAACCAATCGCAAAGATAGTTCCACACGCGGGACCTTTCACGGTTGCAATCGCCATTCGCCGAGCCTAGGTCGCATGCCGTTCAACCGGCGCGGCTTCCTCGCGGGACACGGGGCTGCGCGCATTACGGCCAGGCATCACGTCCCGCGTATCGGAAGGACACACGCTCAGCCATGGCTCGTAAGAAGATCGCCCTCGTCGGCGCCGGCATGATCGGCGGCACTCTCGCCCACCTCGCAGCGATGAAGGAAATGGGCGACGTCGTCCTGTTCGACATCGCCGAAGGCATGCCCGCGGGCAAGGCGCTCGACCTCAGCCAGGCGGGCCCGGTCGAAGGCTTCGACGCGAAGCTCAAGGGCACGAGCGACTACAAGGACATCGCCGGCGCCGACGTGGTGATCGTGACCGCAGGCGTGCCGCGCAAGCCGGGCATGAGCCGCGACGACCTGCTCGGCATCAACCTCAAGGTGATGAAGGCCGTGGGCGAAGGCATCAAGGCCAACTGCCCCGACGCCTTCGTGATCTGCATCACCAACCCGCTCGATGCGATGGTCTGGGCGCTGCGCGAATTCTCCGGCCTGCCGCACAACAAGGTCGTCGGCATGGCCGGCGTGCTCGACAGCGCGCGCTTCCGCCACTTCCTCGCCGAAGAGTTCGACGTCTCGATGGAAGACGTCACCGCCTTCGTGCTCGGCGGCCACGGCGACACCATGGTCCCGGTGATCGAGTACTCGACCGTCGCCGGCATCCCGGTCCCCGACCTCATCAAGATGGGCTGGTCGACGCAGGAGAAGATCGACGCGATCGTCCAGCGCACCCGTTCGGGCGGCGGCGAGATCGTCCAGCTTCTCGGCAACGGTTCGGCCTACTACGCGCCGGCGACCAGCGCGATCCAGATGGCCGAGAGCTATCTCAAGGACAAGAAGCGCGTCCTCCCCTGCGCCGCGCACCTGACCGGCCAGTACGGCGTCGACGGCCTCTACGTCGGCGTGCCGATCGTGATCGGTGCGAACGGCGTCGAGCGCGTGGTCGAGATCCCGCTGGACGACGAGGCGAAGGCCGGCTTCCAGAAGAGCGTCGACGCGGTCAAGGAGCTGCTGGTGGCGTGCAAGGGCATCGACGAAAGCCTGAAGTAATTCGTGAGTCCCCGCGGAGGCGGGGACCTCAGTCGGCCCAGCGCCAATCTGCCTGAGACCCCCGCCTTCGCGGGGGATCGGAAAGGGAAAAGAAGAATGTCCATCCTCGTCGACAAGAACACCAAGGTCATCACCCAGGGCATGACCGGTGACACCGGCACGTTCCACACGCAGCAGGCGCTCGATTACGGGACGCAGATGGTTGCGGGCGTGACGCCGGGCAAAGGCGGCACCGAGCATATCGGCCTGCCGGTCTACAACACCGTCGCCGAAGCGAAGGCCGCGACCGGCGCGACCGCGAGCTGCATCTACGTGCCGCCGCCGTTCGCCGCGGACTCGATCCTCGAGGCGATCGACGCCGAGATCGAGCTGATCGTCGCGATCACCGAGGGCATTCCGGTGCTCGACATGGTCCGCGTGAAGCGCGCGCTCGACGGTTCGAAGTCGCGCCTGATCGGCCCCAACTGCCCTGGCGTGCTGACCCCCGGCGAGTGCAAGATCGGCATCATGCCCGGTTCGATCTTCCAGAAGGGTTCGGTCGGCGTGGTCAGCCGCTCGGGCACGCTGACGTACGAAGCCGTGCACCAGACCACGCAGGTCGGCCTGGGCCAGACCACCGCGGTCGGCATCGGCGGCGACCCGGTCAACGGCACCAACTTCATCGACGTGCTCGACCTGTTCCTCAGCGACGACGCGACCAAGTCGATCATCATGATCGGCGAGATCGGCGGCTCGGCCGAGGAAGAAGCGGCCGAGTTCATCAAGGACCAGGCGAAGAAGGGCCGCAAGAAGCCGATGGTCGGCTTCATCGCCGGCCGCACGGCTCCTCCGGGCCGCCGCATGGGCCACGCGGGCGCGATCGTCAGCGGCGGCCAGGGCGGCGCCGAGGACAAGATCACCGCGATGGAAGCCGCCGGCATCCGCGTCTCGCCCTCGCCCAGCGAACTCGGCACGACGCTCGACGCCATGCTGAAGGAACTGGCCTAGCTATCGGTGTGTCCCCGCGAAGGCGGGGACCTCAGGCCGCCCGGACGACGCATGAGAGCAGGCTATGTCTACATTCTCACCAACAAGCCGATGGGCGTCCTTTACATCGGAGTCACCGACGATCTGGCGAAGCGTGTCGAGCAGCATCGCTCGGGCGCAGTGTCGAGTTTTTCGAAACAGTACAATTGCCACCGACTGGTCTGGTTCGCGGAATTCGAGAACATTCACGATGCCCGTTCGTTCGAACGGCAAATGAAAAAATGGAACCGCTCATGGAAAGTGGCTCGGATCGTCGAAATGAACCCGGAGTGGCAGGACCTTGCGGACGAATTGTAATCATGCGGCAGCGGCCTGAGGCCCCCGCCTTCGCGGGGGCTCGGAGATAGAAATGGGTAACGAGAGCCACGATTTCCTCCCCGAACTTTCCGATCAGGGAGGGCCGCAGCCGGGGCCGAGCTGGGACAACCCCCGCTGGCCGCTGACCGGGATCGATGCCGAGAGCGACCTGACCCAGGCGCTCGACCCGACGACGATGAAGATCGCGGTCAAGGCCGCGGCCGAGAAGGCGGGCAAGCCGACCGATCCCAGGGCGATCGAGGAAGCCGCGGCGGATTCGATCCGCGCCATGCTGCTGATCCGGCTCTACCGCGTGCGCGGGCACCTGGCGGCCGATCTCGATCCGCTCGGCCTCAGCAACCGCGAGCTGCCCGAGGATCTGCGGATCGAGTGGCACGGCTTCGCCGGACAGGACGACAAGGAAGTCTACGTCGGCGGGCTGATGGGCCGCGACTGGCTGAAGGTCGGCGAGCTCGCCGAGATTCTGCGCTCGAGCTACTGCGGCAAGGTCGGCCTCGAATACATGCATATCGCGGACGTCGAGGAACGGCGCTTCCTGCAGGAGAAGTTCGAAGGGCCGGAAGACGTCATCCAGTTCACGCCGGAGGGCAAGCGCGCGATCCTCGCCGCGGTCATCCGCGGCGAGCAGTACGAAGCGTTCCTCGCCAAGAAGTACGTCGGCACCAAGCGCTTCGGCCTCGACGGCGGCGAGTCGATGATCCCCGCGCTCGAGGCGGTGATCAAGTACGGCGGCCAGTCGGGCGTGCGCGAGATCATCTACGGCATGGCCCACCGCGGCCGGCTGAACGTGCTCGCGAACGTCATGGGCAAGCCCTACAAGGTGATCTTCCACGAATTCTCCGGCGGCAGCGCCAATCCGGAGGACGTCGGCGGGTCGGGCGACGTGAAGTACCACCTCGGCACCAGCACCGACCGCGAGTTCGACGGGATCGACGTGCACATGAGCCTCGTGCCCAACCCCTCGCACCTCGAGGCGGTGGACCCGGTCGTGCTCGGCAAGACCCGTGCCCAGCAGGCGATCCGCGACGATCTGAAGAAGCACGAGCAGGTCCTGCCCGTGCTGATCCACGGCGACGCGGCCTTCGCCGGCCAGGGCATCGTGTGGGAATGCTTCGGCTTCTCCGGGGTAGCCGGCTACAACACCGGCGGCTGCATCCACTTCGTCATCAATAACCAGATCGGTTTTACGACGAGCCCCAAGTTCGCCAGATCGTCCCCCTACCCCTCCGATGTCGCCAAGGGCGTCCAGGCGCCGATCCTGCACGTCAACGGCGACGATCCGGAAGCGGTGACGTTCGCCTGCAAGCTGGCGATGGAATACCGTCAGCGGTTCGGCCGGGACATCGTGATCGACATGTGGTGCTATCGCCGCTTCGGCCACAACGAGGGTGACGAGCCCAAGTTCACCCAGCCGCTGATGTACGAGGCGATCAAGAACCATCCCAAGGTCAGCGAGATCTACGCGGCGCGGCTGGTCGAGCAGGGCGTGATCGACGAAGGCGAGCGCGACAAGCTCTGCGCCGAATTCGTCGACACGCTGGAGCAGGAGTTCGAAGCGGCGAAGAGCTACAAGCCCAACGAGGCGGACTGGTTCGGCGGCCGCTGGACCGGGCTCAACAAGCCGGCCGATCCCGAAACCGCGCGCCGCAACATCGACACCGGCGTAGAGCGCAAGCTGTTCGACAGCCTCGGCCGCACGCTCACCGGCGTGCCCGAGGGCCTGACGATCCACAAGACGCTGGGCCGCGTGCTGGACGCCAAGCGCAAGATGTTCGAAAGCGGCGAAGGCTTCGACTGGGCGACGGCCGAGGCTCTCGCCTTCGGCAGCCTCGTGACCGAAGGCTTCGGCGTGCGCCTGTCGGGCCAGGATTCGGGCCGCGGCACGTTCAGCCAGCGCCACGCGGTCTGGGTCGATCAGACCGACGAGCACAAGTACATCCCGCTCACCCAGCTCCCGCACGGCAAGTTCGAGGTCTACGACAGCCCGCTGAGCGAATACGGCGTGCTCGGCTTCGAATACGGGTTCGCCTCTGCCGATCCGAAGACGCTGGTGCTGTGGGAGGCGCAGTTCGGCGACTTCGCGAACGGCGCGCAGATCATGATCGACCAGTATATCGCCGCGGGCGAGGTCAAGTGGCTGCGCGCGAACGGTCTCGTCCTGCTGTTGCCGCATGGCTACGAAGGCCAGGGGCCGGAGCACTCGTCCGCCCGCCTGGAACGGTTCCTGCAGCTCTGCGCGAACGACAACATCCAGGTGTGCAACATCACCGTGCCGGCGAACTACTTCCACGTCCTGCGCCGGCAGATGAAGCGCTCGTTCCGCAAGCCGCTGGTCATCATGACCCCCAAGTCGCTGTTGCGGCATCCGATGGCCAAGAGCAGCGCGGACGAGTTCCTGGGCGAAAGCCACTTCCGCCGCATCGTCAGCGACACGGCCGACATCGCCGACGAGACAATGCGCCGCCTCGTGCTATGTTCGGGCAAGGTCGCCTACGACCTGATCGAGAAGCGCGACGAGGAAGGACTGGACGATGTGTCGATCGTGCGAATCGAGCAGCTCTATCCCTTCCCCGGCGAAGCGCTCGCGCTGCGCCTCGGCCGCATGGTGAACCTCGAGGAGGTGATCTGGTGCCAGGAAGAACCGAAGAACAACGGCGCCTGGTTCTTCGTCGAGAGCCAGATCGAGGAAGCGCTCGCATCTGCCGGGCATCAGGGCATGCGGCCGCGCTATGCCGGACGCGAGGTCGCGGCCTCCCCCGCAACCGGGCTCGCCAAGCGGCATGAGGAGCAGCAGCGCTGCCTCGTCTCGATGGCGCTCGGACTGAACGATGGCGGCGAGGCCGCGCGCAATGGCAAGACTGCCGGCAAGAAGAAGGCTTGAGGAACGCGAATATGGCCAGCGAAGTCAAAGTCCCCACACTCGGTGAATCGGTCACCGAAGGCACGATCGGCGAGTGGCTGAAGAAGCCCGGCGACGCGGTGAAGGTCGACGAGCCGATCGTCAGCCTCGAGACCGACAAGGTCGCGGTGGAAGTCCCCTCGCCCGTTGGCGGCGTGCTGAGCGAGCAGAAGTTCGCCGTGGGCGACACGGTCGAGGTCGGTGCGGTGATCGCCGTGATCGAGGACGATGTGGCCGCGGGCGAAAGCACCAAGGTCGAGCCGCGGCAGGAGAAGGCCCCCGAGCAGCCGGCGGAGGAGAAGGCGGACAAGCCGGCCCCCGCGCCCGCCGCCGCCAAGGAAGCCGCCCCGGTCGACACCCAGACGCTGTCCCCCGCGGTGCGCCGCGCGGTGCTGGAGCACGGGGTCGACCCGACGACGATCAAGGGCACCGGCAAGGACGGCCGCCTGACCAAGGAAGACGTGCTCGCCGCCGCCGAGGCCAAGAAGGGCGGCGCGGACACGATCGACGACGCCGCGCCAGCGCAGGCGAAGATCGACATCCCTGCCCCCGCCGCCGAAGGCGCGCGGCGCGAGGAACGCGTCAAGATGACGCGCATGCGCCAGACGATCGCCAAGCGTCTCAAGAGCGCGCAGGAGAATGCCGCGCTGCTCACCACCTTCAACGACTGCGACATGAGCGCGGTGATCGAGGCACGCGAGAAGTACAAGGACCTGTTCGCCAAGAAGCACGACATCAAGCTCGGCTTCATGGGCTTCTTCGCCAAGGCCGCCTGCCTCGCGCTGAAGGACGTGCCCTCGGCCAACGCGTATATCGAGGGCGACGAGATCGTCTATCACGACTTCGTCGACATCTCGGTCGCGGTCAGCGCGCCCAACGGGCTGGTGGTGCCGGTGGTGCGCGATGCGGACCGCAAGAGCTTCGCCCAGATCGAGAAGGACATCGCGGACTTCGGCAAGCGCGCCCGCGAGGGCACGCTGACGATGGAGGACATGAAGGGCGGCACCTTCACGATCTCCAACGGCGGCGTATTCGGCAGCCTGATGTCGACCCCGATCATCAACCCGCCGCAGAGCGCGGTGCTCGGCCTGCACCGGATCGAGGACCGCCCGGTCGTGGTCGACGGCGAGATCGTGGTGCGCCCGATGATGTACATCGCGCTCTCCTACGACCATCGCCTGATCGACGGCCGCGAGGCGGTGACCGCGCTGAAGATCATGAAGGAGGCGATCGAGGATCCGACGCGGATGCTGATCGATCTTTGATGGAACAGAGGAAACAGATGCTCGGGAAAACGGTCGCCCTTCTGCTCGTCGCGGGATCGCTCGCGGGCTGCGATGCGGCGACGCAGATCGCCGGCGACGCCGTCGAAGGCGAGGTGCGCAACGCCGTCGCAGCCCAGTGCGCGCAGATGGCCGGGAGCGCCGGCATCGTGGGCGCGCGGGTCGCCGAAGTATGCCAGTGCAGCGCGGATACCTTCATGGCCGATCCCGACCTGACGCTCGAGGATGCGACCCCTGAGCGCATTGAGGGGATCGTCAACGACTGCGCCACGCGCACGGCTGGGGCGACCGGCAATGCGGCCGACACCATGACAGCGGAGAATATTGGTGGCTGACCAGAACTACGACTACGACGTCCTCGTCATCGGTGCCGGCCCCGGCGGTTACGTCGCGGCGATCCGCGCGGCGCAGCTCGGGCTGAAGACGGCCTGCGCGGAAAGCCGCGACACGCTCGGCGGCACCTGCCTCAACGTCGGCTGCATCCCCTCTAAGGCGATGCTCCACGCGAGCGAGTATTTCGACGCCGCCGCGAACGGCGCGATGGCGAAGATGGGTGTCGAGGTCAGTCCCAAGCTCAACCTCGAGGCGATGCACGGCCAGCGGCTCGACGCGATCAAGCAGCTCACCGGCGGGATCGAGTTCCTGTTCAAGAAGAACAAGGTCACCTGGCTCAAGGGCCGCGCCGCGTTCGAGGATGCGCATACGGTCAAGGTCGGCAACGAGACGGTGACGGCGAAGAACGTCGTCATCGCCACCGGTTCCTCCGTGACCCAGCTCAAGGGCGTCGAGGTCGACAATGCCAAGGGCGTGGTGGTCGACAGCACCGGCGCGCTCGAGCTCGCCGCAGTGCCGAAGAAGATGGTCGTGATCGGCGGCGGCGTGATCGGGCTGGAGCTCGGCTCGGTCTGGCGGCGGCTCGGAGCGGAAGTGACGGTGGTCGAATTTCTCGACCAGCTCCTCCCCGGCATGGACGGCGACGTGCGCAAGGAAGCGGCCAAGATTTTCAAGAAGCAGGGCATGGAACTGCGCCTCTCGACCAAGGTCACCGCCTGCACGGTCAAGGGCAAGAAGGCGACGCTGACGCTCGAACCCGCCAGCGGCGGCGAGAGCGAGACGCTGGAGGCGGACTGCGTGCTCGTCTCGATCGGGCGGCGGCCGAATACCGAAGGGCTCGGGCTCGATGCGATCGGGCTGGAGCCGAACCAGCGCGGCCAGATCGAGACCGATCACGATTTCCGCACGAAGGTCGCCACAGAACACGGGGGCGTCTGGGCGATCGGCGACGTGATCCCCGGCCCGATGCTGGCGCACAAGGCCGAGGACGAGGGCATCGCGGTCGCGGAGAACATCGCCGGCCAGACCGGCATCGTGAACCACGCCGTGATCCCGAGCGTCGTCTACACCTGGCCCGAAATCGCCGGCGTCGGCCTGACCGAAGAGCAGGCGAAGGAAAAGGGCGAGGTCAAGGTCGGCAAGTTCCCGATGCTCGCCAACTCCCGCGCCAAGACCAACCACGAGCCCGAGGGCTTCGTGAAGGTGATCGCCGATGCCGAAACCGACCGCGTGCTCGGCGTCTGGTGCATCGCCAGCGTCGCCGGCACGATGATCGCGCAGGCGGCCCAGGCCATGGAATTCGGCGCCACCAGCGAGGACATCGCCTACACCTGCCACGCCCACCCGACGCACAGCGAAGCGATCAAGGAAGCGGCGATGGCGGTGACCGGCAAGCCGATCCACATGTAAGCAGCGGCCCGGTTCCGGCGCGCGAGGCTCTTTCGCGCTGGAACCGATCGCCGGCCCGGGTATATCTGCATCCAGGGCAACAGGATGCAGCGATCCATGGCGATCGGTCGAATTGCCGCATTGGCGGCCCTCGTGGCCGCATTCGCACTGACGGGCTGCAAGAAGGATGCGCCCGCCGGCCCTCCCCCGCGGGCGCAGGGCACGATCCAGGTGCCGCCGCAGTCCTCCGTCATCGCCGTGCCGGTCACGGCCGACCTGTCCGCGCTCGGCGCCGCGCTCGAACGGGAGGTGCCGCGCACGCTATGGACGATCGACCGCAAGGGCGAAACCTGCGTCGCCTCCGAGCGGATCGAGGTCGCCTTCGTCAAGCTCAAGACGCCGCGGATCGAGTGCGACATCGTCGGCACGGTGACGCGCGGGCGGCTGACCTTCGAGGGGCGCGGGCAGCGGATCGTGGTCACCATGCCGATCCACGCCGAGGTGCGCGCCAAGGACATCGCCGGCGTGTTCAAGCAGGAGACCGCGACCGGCGACGCACAGGTGCGCGCGGTGGTCGACATCGCGCTCAACCGCGACTGGAGCCCGCGCGGCACGGTCGACATCCAGTACGACTGGACCGATGCCCCGCACGTCGACTTCCTCGGCCAGCGCATCGAATTCACCAGCAAGGCGGACGCCAAGCTCAAAGGCGTGGTGGCGCGGCTGGAGCGCACGCTGCCGCGCGAGATCGCCAAAGTGCAACTCCGCGGCGAGGTCGAACGGCTGTGGAGCAAGGCCTTCACCTCGCTCCAGCTCAACGAATCGAACCCGCCGGTGTGGATGCGCATCACTCCGCAGGAACTGCAGTACGGCGGCTTCACGCTCTCGGGCAAACGGATCGAGCTGCAACTCGGCATGAAGGCGCGCACCGAGACTTTCGTCGGCGACCGGCCCGCCGATCCGGCCGCCACGCCGCTTCCCCCGCTCGAGGAACTGGACGAGGAGCCGGGCAAGCTGGTGTTCTTCATCCCGGTGATCGCCGACTACGCCCAGCTCGAACCGGTGATCGCGGAGGCCCTGGCAAAGCGTGCGCAGCGGCCCTTCGCCCTCCCCGGCATCGGCGCGGTGGACGCGCGGTTCGGCGAGGTCGAGGCCTATGGCACCATCGGCGGCCGGCTGGCGGTGGGTGTCACCTTCACCGCCACGCCGCGCGACCGCGCGCTCGGCGCCGCCAGCGGCACCGTCTGGCTGACGGCCAGGCCAGTCAACGCGGAGAACTCGCGCGAGGTTTCGTTCCGCGATCTCGAAGTCACCGGCGATACGAACCGCACGGGCGCGGATCTGCTGCTCGATCTCGCCAACTCGCCCGGCTTCTCGCAGACGATCGCGCTGGCGCTCGCCCAGAACTTCGAGAACGACTACGACGAACTCCTGGCGAAGATCGGGCGGGCGATCGAGAGCAAGCCCGAAGGCGACCTGCTGATCCGGGCGCGGATCGAGGACGTGCAGACCGGCCGCCTCACCGCGGCGGGACAAGGGCTCTACCTGCCGGTCCGCGGCACGGGAACGGCGTCGATCACCCTCGCCCCGCGTTGACCTCCGCGCTTGCAAATCAGGCCCGTTTGCCCATGCTGCGGCGGCGAACGGGAGATACGATCGAATGATTCCGACATTGACCGACCAGCCGGGCGCGATCGCGCTCGCGGCGCAGATCCGCAGCGGGGCGCTGTCGCCGCTCGAGGCGGTCGATGCGGCGATCGCCCGGATCGAGGATCGGGACATGCAGATCGACGCGGTCGTGGTCTGCGATTTCGAGCGCGCCCGCGAGACGGCCGCGGCGCTCGACGGTCAGACGCCCGGGGAAGACCGCCCGCTGTTCGGCGTGCCGATGACGATCAAGGAAAGCTTCGACATCGCCGGCCTGCCGACCACCTGGGGGCACGAGCAGTTCGCCGGGAACATCGCCAGGCGCGACGCGCGGATCGTGCAGAAGCTGAAGGCGGCCGGCGTGATCTTCATCGGCAAGACCAACGTGCCGCCCGATCTGGCCGACTGGCAGTCGCGCAACCCGGTCTACGGCCGCACCCGCAACCCCCACGACACCTCGCGCAGCCCGGGCGGCTCCTCGGGCGGATCGGCGGCGGCGGTCGCGAGCGGCATGGTACCGTGCGAATACGGCACCGACATCGGTGGATCGGTCCGTGTGCCCGCGCACTTCTGCGGCGTCTGGGGCCACAAGACGAGCTGGGGCCTTATCTCGAAGCACGGCCACGATCATCCGATGATGGCCGGCAGCGACGCGCACGACGGAGCGCTCTCGATAGCCGGACCGCTCGCGCGCAATGCCGACGATCTTGCGCTCCTGCTGCAGTTGACCGCGTCGATCCCGATGCACGCGAGCGGCAGGCGGCTCGCCGATTGCCGGCTGCTGCTGGTGACCGACTATCCGGGGAGCCCGGTCGACGCGGCGGTGCTCGGCCCGATCGAGGCGGCGGTCGCGGCGCTGGAGGACGCCGGCGTGCGGGTGGAGCGCACGACCGACCTGCTGCCCGATCTCGCGCGGCAGCAGCAGGACTATATGAAGATGCTCAACGTCGCCATGGCGCGCGGGATGCCCGCGCCCGACGGCAAGCGCGCCACCGCGACCGACTGGTTCGACCTGCTCGACGCACAGGCCCGCACCGAAGCGGCGTGGCACGCGCTGTTCGAAACCTACGACTTCGTCCTCGCGCCGCCGGCGCCGGTGCTCGCCATGCCGCACCGCGAGGGGCGTGTGTTCGACGGCACGCTGACGATCAACGGGCGCGAGGAAAGCGCGGCCGCCGGGCTCGCCTGGGCCGGGATCGCGACCTTCCCCAACCTGCCCTCCACCGTGCTGCCGGTCGGCGCGACCGACGGCCTGCCCTGCGGCATGCAGGTGATCGGCCCGCGCTGGGCCGACCTCGACTGCATCGCCGCGGCAAAGGCGATCGGGGAGATTTTGCACGGGTGATGGCCGCCTAATGGCGCTACACCGGGCAAATCCATCGGGAGAAACGACGATGCGTCTTCTACTGTTGCTGCCGATCCTTGCGGCGCTCGCCGCCTGCGAAACCACCGATACCTCGTCTGCGGCGTCCGAAACCGCGGCGGCCCGCGTGACTCTCGACGGAACCGCTGCTTATCGTGAGCGCATAGCCCTGCCGCCCGATGCGCGGCTCAGGGTCGCGATTTCGGACGTAAGCCTGGCGGATGCTCCGGCTACGGTCATCGCGGAAACCGAGATCGAGACGGCAGGAAGGCAAGTACCGATCCCCTTCGCTCTCGAGTATGATCCGGCACGGATCGTACCGGGCCGCAGCTATGCCGTCTCGGCCCGGATCACCGACGCTTCGGGCACACTGCTGTGGATCACCGACACCCGGTTCGCGCTCCCCGCACCGGGGACGCCGGCAAACCTGATGCTCGTGCGGGTGCAACGCTAAGCGCGATGGGGGGCGAGCGCGGTGGCAGCGCTGTCGCCGGGATCGGGCTCGTGACCGGATACTTCAACTCGAGTTGAAGTTTACTCTCCGGGGGGAACACACACCGCCCGTTCCCTCGCACGAGAAACGGGCCTAGGAATGGCATCATGTTTCCGGACGCCCCTGCCCTCCCCCCGGCGCTCGATCTTGCCGGCACCGCGGTCTTCGCGCTCACGGGTGCGCTGCTTGCGGCGCGGCTGCAGCAGACCTTCGTCACCATGGCGTTCTTCGCGCTGGTGACGGGCGTGGGCGGCGGGTCCGTGCGCGACATGCTGATCGGCGCACCCGCCTTCTGGCTGCGCGATCCGTGGGTGGCCCTGGTGATCTTCGTGACGGCGCTGATCGCCTGGTTCACGCCGCGCCGCTGGTGGGAGGGGAGCCTGCTCGAATGGGCCGATGCGGCGGGGATGGCGGCCTTCGCCGTGCTCGGCGCGGCCAAGGCGCTGGCCTATGGCGTCGACCCGTTTCCCGCCGCCGTTCTCGGCATCATCACCGGCTGCGCGGGCGGCGTGGTGCGCGATGTGATCGCCGGTGTCCCGTCGATCATCATGCGGCCCGAGCTCTACGTCACCGCCGCGGCGCTCTCGGCGAGCCTGACGGTGGTCGGCACCGTCGCCGGTCTGCCCGACGCGGCGGCGTGGACCACGGCCTGGGCGGCCGGCTTCGCGCTGCGCGGCGCGGCGATCCGCTGGCAGATCGCCCTGCCCAGCTACCGCGAACGCGAGCGGCGGAAGAAGGAGGAAGCGGAGGCGGAGCGCTGATGCCCCCGCCGCGGGGCCTCAGTAGCCTTCGTAGGTCTCGCCCGGCAGCGGGCCGCCCGGATAGGCCGGCTGCGGCGACGCCGCGCCACCATCGACACGATCCCAGGCGGCCGCATAAGTCTCGTCGTCCCACTGGTTGCCACGCGCCTCGGTGATGTAACGCACCCCGCCTTCGCCGTAGTCGATGTCGGAGATGCGCCCGTCGTTGCCGATCCGGCAGGTGAAACCCTCCCCGTCGTAGAGCGAGCCGTTGACGCGCCAGCCCCCGGCCGCGCGGTCCACGCCGTCGACCGAGGCCACGCGCACGTCGCGCTCTATTTCGGCGACGCACATCTCGGCCGCGCGGTCGAGACCGTCGCTCCGGTAGCTCTGCCGGGGATAGCGATAGTCGGCGCGCGGTTCGTCGCGATCGTTGTCGAAGGCACCCGCAAGCGCGGCGATACCGCCGATGAGGACGGCGCCGGCGATCACGTCGCCAGCGTCGATTCCGTTGTCGCGGTCCCGCCAGTGGCGGTGCCGGTGGCGCCAGCGCGAACGCTCGGCGGCGACGTTTTCGGCGCTCCAGACGGCCAGCGCATTTTCCACGACGGCAGGGCCGCGCGCAGGCAGTTCGGCCGCGGCGGCGGGCGTCGCAGCCATCGCGAGCGCAGCGGCGCTCGCGAGCATGGTGGAGATCTTCGAAATACGGCTCATGAGCCAGGTGCCTTCCAAACGGCGGCATTCTGCCGCTCGATTGCAGAAAAGACTAGGCGGTCCAGGATTTCGACATCCTGAACCGCCCGTCCGTCGTGGTTTTCCTGTCGGCCTTAGCTCAGGCCGCGGATGCCGTCGTAGTCGATGTCATAGACCCGCCCGCGGTCGATGCGGCAGGTGAACTTGCCGCTGTCGTAGCCGCGGCCGCGATCGTAGCGGTCGTAGCCGTAGCGGTTGTAGCGATCGTAGCGCCCGTCGACCGTCATGCGGCCCTTCACGCGCAGATCGCCGCGGCGGCCGTCGACGTCGCGGATTTCGGTGACGTCGGCATAGCGGTAGCCATAGCGGCGGGCGTTGTTCTCGACCGCGGCGACGCAGCGTTCGATCGCGCCGCGCGGGCCGTAGTTGTAGCCGCGGTAGCGGTCGCGATAGCGGTCGTCGTCGCCATCGAAGGCGCCGGCGAGCGCGGCGATGCCGCCGATGATCACTGCGCCGGCGATCACGTCGCCGACATCGATACCGTCGTCACGATCGTAGTAATCGCGCGCCATGGCGGGCGCGGCTGAAGTCATCGCCATCGCACCTGCGGCGACGGTTCCGACCAGGGCTTTGGAAATGGTCTTCATGGTGCATTCCTCGCTCTCCCGGGAGCGGAACTGCTCCCGGCTACGAATGCCCTTTTAGGTCATCCGCAGTGAGACGAGGCTGAATTGCCGCGACAGGCGATATTCAGAAAAGAGCTTCAAATTATGAACGTCTCGTCGCCCCTGCGCAGGCAGGGCCTGGCTGATGTCAGCCTTGCGCGGTCGAGTGCCACCGGCAAAGCGCCAGCGACACCCGACCGCATATTCGCGGGAGTTATGAGCCCCTGCCTGCGCAGGGCGACGGGCGTCACTCGGACGCAGCCCCTTCCTCCGGCACCGCCAGGCCCGTCCAGTGCGCGAGGAAGCCGAGCACGTCGGCCCCTTCCTCGATCGCCTTGTCGGTCGGCTTGCCGCTGCCGTGGCCCGCACGAGTCTCGATGCGGATCAGGTGCGGCTTGTCGCCGACGTCGGCCGCCTGGAGCGCCGCGGCGTACTTGAAGCTGTGCCCCGGCACCACGCGGTCGTCGGTGTCCGCCGTGGTCACGAGCACCGCGGGATAGTCCACGCCCGAGCGGATGTTGTGGTAGGGCGAGTAGGCGCGCAGGACCTTGAAGTCCTCCTCCTTCGACGGATAGCCGTAGTCGTCGACCCAGTAGCGCCCGGCGGTCCAGCGGTCGAAGCGCAGCATGTCCATCACGCCCACGGCCGCGTTGGCGGCGTCGATCAGGTCGGGCCGCTGGTTGACCACCGCGCCGACCAGCAGGCCGCCGTTCGATCCGCCCTGGATCGCGAGGCCGTCCGGCGTCGTGTAACCATTCGCCTTCAGATACTCGCCCGCCGCGATGAAGTCGTCGAACACGTTCTGCTTGTTGTGCAGGCGCCCGGCGTCGTGCCACGCCTTGCCGTATTCGCCGCCGCCGCGGATATTGGCGAGCGCGAAGACACCGCCCGCCTCCAGCCAGGCCATGCGTGCTGCCGAGAAGCTCGGGGTGAGCGAGATGTCGAACCCGCCGTAGCCGTAGAGCAGCGTGGGCGCCGGGCCGGTCACGTCGTTGCGACGGACAATGAACATCGGCACGCGGGTGCCATCCTTCGAGGTGTAGAACTTCTGCTCGGTGACGAACCGTGCGGGATCGAAGGTCAGCTCCGGCTCGGCGAACGTGCTCGTTTCGCCCGTGTCGACGTTCAGGCGGTAGATCGTGCCCGGCCGGTTGAAGCTGGTGAAGGTGTAGAACGTCTCCGGATCGCCCGGCTTGCCGCCGAAGCCGCCGGCCGTGCCGAGCTCGCCCAGTTCGATGTCGTCGAGCGCCTTGCCCTGCAGGTCGTAGACCGCCGCGCGGGTGGTGGCGTCCTTCAGGTAGGTGACGATCAGCTTGTCACCGACGATCGAGGCGCCGTCGATCGGCTGCTCGGTCTCGGGCACGATCGTCGTCCAGGTGGGCGTCGGCGCGGAAAGGTCGGTGGTGACGATGCGATAGCGGGGCGCATCCCTGTTGGTGACGAAGAACGCCTTGGTGCCGATCGTGTCGATCGGGTTCCAGGCGTTCTCGAACCCGGTGACGAGCGGCTTCGCCTCCCACTTGCGACCTTCGTCCTGGAAGTCGATCACGTGCACTTCGTACTGCGCGTCGGTGCCGAGCGAACTGATGATGAAGCCCCAGCGCCCGTCGTCGGACACGCCGAGGCCGTGGCCGCGCTCCGGATGCTCGGGCGTGGCGAAAACCATGCGGTCCTCCGACTGCGGCGTGCCGAGCTTGTGGTAGTAGACCGCCTGATTGTAGTTCAGCGCCTGGAAGTCCTGCCCTTCCTCGGGCTCCGGAAAGCGCGAGTAGAAGAAGCCCTCGTTGCCGAGCCACGAGATTCCGGTGAACTTGGCCCAGCGGATCTCGTCTTCCAGCGGCTGCCCGGTCTCGACGTCGAGCACGCGGATCACGCGCCAGTCGGTGCCGCCGTCCTGCACGGCATAGGCGAGCAGCGTGCCGTTCTCCGACGGCTCCCACCCGGCGAGCGCGGTCGCGCCGTCCTGCGCCCAGGCGTTCGGGTCGATCAGCAGCCGAGGCTCGGCGTCGAGGCCGTGGCGGACGTAGAGCGGGCTCTGGTTCTGCAGGCCGGTGTTGCGGGTGTAGAAGTAGTATTCGCCCGCCTTCTGCGGGATGCCGAAGCGCTCGTAGTCGAGCAGCGCGCCGATGCGGGCCTTGAACCACTCGTTGCCCGGCAGCGCCTTCAGGTAGGTGTCGGTAAACTCGCTCTGCTGCTCGACCCAGGCGGCGACTTCGGCGTCGTTGCGCACGTCGGCCTCGAGCCAGCGGTAGGGATCTGCGATCTCCTCACCGAACAGCGTTTCGGTGACGTCGCCGGTGCGGGTTTCGGGATATGCGGGCAAGGGAACCTCTTCGGCGGTGAGCGGCGCTGCAAGGGCGAGCGAAACGGCAGAAGCCGCGAGCGCGGCGGAACGAAGGCGCATTGTAATCTCCCGAAGGGCCAGTCCAGACTGGTTGCCGATGTAACCGCCTGACGCGGCTTTGCAATCCGTGAGAGATCAGTTGTCCAGCGCGGCGAGCACGTCGCGTGTGAAAGCGGCGATGTCGAAGCCGCCGCCGGGCGGATCCTCGCCGCGGCGGACGATGACGACCTCGCGGCTGGGCACGATCACGACATATTGCCCGCGGTTGCCCATGGCGGCGAAGGTGTCGGGCGGCACCCCTTCGGACCTGTTGAACAGCCAGAAGCCGGCGCCATAGCCGAAGTCGCCATCCGGCTGCGGGCCGCTCGGGCGGGAGACGTAAGCCGCCCAGTCCTCGGGCAGAAGGCGTTCGCCGTTCCACACGCCGCCGTCGAGATAGAGCTGGCCGAGCGCCGCGAGATCGCGCGCCGTCGACCAGACTTGGCTGGAGAGGATGTAGTTCCCCTGCCAGTCGGTCTCCGCGACGGTGTCGTGCATGCCAAGAGTGGCGAGCAGCTCGGCGGGCGGATGCTGCCCGAACGTATCCTCGATCGCCTTCACCGCCATCAGCGTGTCGTTGTTGGCGTAGCGGAAGACAGTGCCCGGCGGGTGGACCAGCGGCCAGACCGCCGCGCGCTCGCCGACCGCCGCGCCGCCGAAATAGAGCGGATCGGTGCGGTTGCCGGGCGTATCGGAATAACGGCCCGAGGCCATGCGCAGGAGGTGATCGACCGTGATCGCCCGGCGCGGGTCGGTGTCGGTCAGGCCCAGACCGGCCGGGGATGCCACGTCGATGTCTCGGCGCTCTACGGCCGCGCCGATCAGGGTCGCAGCGATGCTCTTGGCGACCGACCAGGTCCGCTGCGGCATATCCGGGCCAAAACCCTCGACATAGCGCTCGCCGAGCGTGTCTCCGCCGCGCCGGACCAGAACGGCCGTCGTGCGCGCGCCCTCACCGTAGGAAGGGGAGAAGCCACGATCGAGCGCGGTGGCCAGGGTCGCGGCCTTGGGCTGGGCAACCGGAGCGGAGGGGAGGGACTCCTGCCGGGCCGCAACCTTGCCGGTCGACGGTTCGCCACCGATCGGGAGCAGCGCGCATCCCTTGTCCGTGTCGTGCACCGCGTAGCGCGGCGGCATATCCTCCGCCCAGCCGACGGAGACGTGGCGTACCTGAGCCCCGCCCTCATCCGCCCGAACGATCTCGTAGGGCAGTTCGCCAACGATCTCGTCCAGCGGCGCCTGAATGCCGGTGAGTTCCCACTGCATCACGCTTTCGGGCGTCCGCTCCGCCCCGGCGCGTTCGGCGTTGGCGATCGCGCTGCACAGGAACAGCGCCTTGTACCCCGCCGCGAGCGCGCGGTCGTAGCGGGCGTCGAGCGTCTCCTGCTGGCTTTGCGCGATGGCGGGAACGGGCGCGAGGAGCGCGGCGGCGGCGATGAGATGGCGGATCATGGGCCGCGTTGTGCCACGCGTTCGCGCGCAGTCAAACGAAAGGGCCGCGGAGTTTCCCCCGCGGCCTTCGTGCTCACACCTATCTTGGTGCCGATCAGGCTTCCTCGAACTCTTCCTCGTCATTCATGACGGGGCCGGAGTCCTGACCCTTCGCCTCGACATCGCGGTCGACCAGCTCGATCACCGCCATCTGCGCGGCGTCGCTGGCGCGGTAGCCGGCCTTGATCACGCGGGTGTAGCCACCGTCGCGGTCGCCGTAGCGCTCGGCGAGGACGTCGAACAGCTTCTTGAGCTGGGTCTCGTCACCGAGACGGCTCATCGCCAGGCGCCGGTTGCTGAGGCCGCCGCGCTTGGCAAGCGTGATCAGCTTCTCGACGTAGGGGCGCAGTTCCTTGGCCTTGGGGGCCGTGGTCATGATCTGCTCGTGCTTGATCAGCGCGGCGGCCATGTTGCGGAACAGGGCCTTGCGGTGGCCGGTCTTGCGCTGCAGCTTGCGGCCGTGAATTCCGTGACGCATTTCTCGTTACTCCGTTCGTAAGGGGCCCGTGTGAGGTAGCCCGGTCCTGGCCGAATTGAGGGTCGGCCGTTTGCCCTGTTCGATCCTCCCCATTTTCCCTGAGCTTGCGAAGGGCAAATGGGGAGGTGGCAGCGAGCGCGTCAGCGCTCGATGACGGAGGGGCTGTTGTGCCTTACCCCTCCACCACCGAGCCTGCGGCTCGGCGGTCCCCCTCCCCATTTGTGCCTGCGGCAAAAAATGGGGAGGATCATGTCTTAACCAAGCAGTTCCTGTTCGAGCTTCTTGGCCATTTCCTCGATGTTCTCCGGCGGCCAGCCAGGGATGTCCATGCCGAGGCGCAGGCCCATCGAGCTCAGGACTTCCTTGATCTCGTTGAGGCTCTTGCGGCCGAAGTTCGGCGTGCGGAGCATCTCGGCCTCGGTCTTCTGGACCAGGTCGCCGATGTAGATGATGTTGTCGTTCTTGAGGCAGTTGGCCGAACGGACCGACAGCTCGAGCTCGTCAACCTTCTTGAGCAGGTAACGGTTGAGCTGGTTGGCGTCGCTCTCTTCCGGCTGCGCGGCGTGGCCGATCATGGCCGAGCTCGGCTGCGGAATGCCTTCCTCGAAGTGGACGAACAGTGTGAGCTGATCCTGCAGGATGCGCGCGGCATAGGCCACGGCGTCTTCCGGGGTCACGGTGCCGTCGGTCTCGATCGTCAGGCTCAGCTTGTCGTAGTCGAGCTCCTGCCCGACGCGGGCGTTCTCAACCTTGTAGCTGACCTGGCGGACCGGCGAGTAGAGCGAGTCGACCGGGATCAGACCGATCGGCGCATCGGCCGGGCGGTTCTGCACGGCGGGAACGTAGCCCTTGCCGGTGTCGGCGGTCAGTTCGACGTTGAACGTGGCGCCTTCGTCGAGGTGGCAGATCACGAGATCCTTGTTCATCACCTCGATATCGCCCGAGACGGCGATGTCGCCCGCGGTCACCGCGCCGGGGCCGGTCTTCGAAAGCTGCAGGCGCTTGGGACCCTCGCCTTCCATCTTGAGCGCGATCTGCTTCACGTTGAGCACGATGTCGGTCACGTCCTCGCGCACGCCGGCGAGCGAGGAGAACTCGTGCAGCACGTTCTCGATCTTGATCGAGGTGATCGCAGCGCCCTGGAGGCTGGAGAGGAGCACCCGGCGCAGCGCGTTGCCGAGCGTCAGGCCGAAGCCGCGCTCGAGCGGTTCCGCGACGAACGTGGCCGCACGCGACTTGCCGCCGGCCTTGATCTCGAGGCTGTTGGGTTTCTTGAGTTCCTGCCAGTTCTTGGTGTTGACGGCCATGGATTTCCCCTAGGGTTCAAATACGGGCAGGACCGGCTGCGCTGGTGGGCGCGTCCGGTCCGTTAGGGTCGGCGGCATGACACCGCCGGGCAGGTACGGATCAGACGCGACGGCGCTTCGACGGCCTCACCCCGTTGTGCGGGATCGGAGTGACGTCACGGATCGAGGTGATCGTGAACCCGACGGCGGCGAGACCGCGCAGCGCGCTCTCACGGCCCGAACCGGGACCCTTCACTTCGACCTCGAGGGTGCGCACGCCGTGCTCGGCGGCCTTCTTGCCCGCGTCGTCCGCGGCGACCTGGGCGGCGTAGGGAGTCGACTTGCGGCTGCCCTTGAAACCCATCATGCCGGCGCTGGACCAGCTGATCGCATTGCCCTGCGCATCGGTGATGGTGATCATGGTGTTGTTGAAGCTGGCGTTGATGTGCGCGACGCCGCTCGAAATGTTCTTCTTGTCGCGCCGCCTGATCCGGCCTGGTTCGCGTGCCATGGGCTGAGTATCCTGTTCCTAAAAAGAAGTGATGAAAGCGAAGCTGCGAAAGCGTTCGCTTACTTCTTCTTGCCCGCGATGGGCTTCGCCTTGCCCTTGCGGGTGCGGGCGTTGGTGTGCGTGCGCTGACCGCGGACCGGCAACTGGTTGCGGTGACGCAGGCCGCGATAGGACCGGAGGTCCATCAGCCGCTTGATGTTCATCGCGGTGTTGCGGCGCAGGTCGCCCTCGACGGTGTAGTCGCTGTCGATCGTCTCGCGGATCTGCAGGACTTCCGCATCGCTCAGATCCTGCACGCGGCGGGAGTGATCGATGCCCAGCTTGTCGGCGATCTGCACGGCCGTGGTGCGGCCGATACCGTGAATGTAGGTGAGCGCGATGATCACGCGCTTGTTGGTGGGGATGTTTACCCCGGCAATACGAGCCACTTACTTCTCCATGCTCCACAGGGACCCGGCCGGCCGGTCCGCAAGCGAACTGGTGGCGACCCCCTATCTCAACGCTGTCGTTCATCGGCATGGCCGGAGCCGGAATGGCAAAAAGTCCGGATGGCGCGCTACGAAGGCTGCCGCCTGCCAGACTTGTCCGCCCAACTGTCCCGAAATGCCGAATGAACGGCGCGCTTAGGGTGATTCGCTGCGCACGTCAACCGCTATGCGCGCGCATACGAGCACGCCGCCCGATATGGGCGGGCCGCTGGAGAATGCAAGCCTGCGCTATAGCAGCTTGCGCCTCAGGTCAAAAGCCTTCCGGCCCGTTTACCACGATGCGGGCGTTCTGCGCGGGCGTTCCGGCAGCGGTTATTCGTCGTCCGAGAGGTCGCCGAACGCCTCCTCGACGCTCGGCTTCTTCTCGGGCGGCACATCGGCGTCGTTCCCGGTGGATTCGTCCGGGGCCTTCTCCTCGCCCTTCTCCTCGGACGGTGCACCGACCGGGCCGAGCAGCGCGGCAAGGCCGGCGAGCTGCTGGCTCATCACGCCGTCGACCGCCTCCGCGATCGGGGGCATCTCGTACCGCATGTAGCCGCCGACGACATATTCGAAGGTGATCGCGGTGCCCTGCTCCACTTCGGCGAGCGCGATGGTGAGCACGCCTGTCACGGCCTCGCTCTGCAGCGGTCCGAGGGCGCCGCGCATCCGCAGCGCCTTGTCGGGAGCGGCGTGGACGACGGTCATGTGCTGCGCGCTGCCCGCGAGGCCGACGTCCGCCCGGGTCTCGACTTCGGGAATGCGCTCGCAGAAGCAGCCGCCGGCCTGCGGGGCGAGCGAAAGGTTCGCCGGATCGCCCGACCAGGTGTGCGCCTCGTTCCACCACTTCGCCGGCGATATCAGTGCCATCCACGTCTCGCGCGGGGTGCTCTCGACCACCACGGTGTCGCGAGTGACGAAACCCGCCGCATCCTGCTTCACGACTTTCGCGGAGACGGCGGCGGGCGCCAGCGCCGCGGCGGCAACCGCGACCAGCAGCACGGCAGTGCGAATCTTCGGCATCGGCAGTCCCCCTTCCCGCGCAGCTATTCCACAGCTTGTGGCGCGCGCAAAGGCCCGCCCGGTGCGAGGGGAATGGCGGTCAGCCGAGGACCGCGTCGATCGCGCGCGTCACGTCCTCGATGCCGGCCATGCCGTCGACCCGGCTGACGATCCCGCGTTCCTCGTAGATCGGCAGGATCGGCGCGGTCTTGGCGCGGTATTCGGCCATGCGGGTGCGGACGGTTTCCTCGTTGTCGTCGGGACGGCGCTTGAACTCGGTGCTGCCGCACTTGTCGCACACGCCCGGGACCTCGGGCTGCTTGAAGGTGTCGTGATAACCCGTGCCGCACCGGGCGCAGGTGAAACGGCCGGTGATGCGTTCGACCAGCGCGTCCTCGTCGACCTCGAGCTCGATCACGTGATCGAGCCCGCGGCCGTGGCTGGCGAGGATGCGGTCGAGCGACTCGGCCTGGCCGGCGGTACGCGGATAGCCGTCGAAGATCGCGCCGACGTCCTTGCCCATCGCGGTCAGTTCGGCGTCGATCAGTTCGGAGACGATCTCGTCCGACACGAGCTCGCCGCGGTCCATCACTTCCTTGGCCTTGAGGCCGACCGGCGTGCCCTGCTTGACGGCGGCGCGCAGCATGTCGCCGGTCGAAAGCTGGCGCATGCCGTGCTTCTGCTCGAGGCGCTGAGCCTGCGTGCCCTTGCCTGCCCCCGGAGGGCCCAAGAGGATGATGTCCAACCCGCTTCCCCTAACGTTCCGAAACCATCGCGATCAGCGCATGCGGCCCTTGAGCTTCGCCTTCTTGATCAGGTCGCCGTACTGGTGCGCCAGCAGGTGCGACTGGATCTGCGTGATCGTGTCGACCGTGACGTTGACCACGATCAGCAGGCTGGTGCCGCCCAGGAACAGCGGAATGCCCGTCTGCGCGATCATGTATTCGGGGATCACGCAGACCAGGGTCAGGTAGATCGCGCCGATCACGGTGATGCGCGTGAGCACGTAGTCGAGATATTCGGTCGTGCGCTTGCCCGGGCGGATACCCGGGATGAAGCCGCCGTTCTTCTTCAGGTTCTCGGCCGTTTCCTCCGGGTTGAAGACCACGGCGGTATAGAAGAACGTGAAGAAGATGATGCCCGCGGCATAGAGCGCCATGTAGATCGGCTGCCCGTGCGCGAGATACTGGTTGAGCCACACGATCACGCTGCCGAACGTGCTCTCGGTATCGACCTGGTTGCCGGCGAACTGGCTGATCGTCAGCGGCAGCAGCAGCAGCGAGCTGGCGAAGATCGGCGGGATCACGTTGGCGGTGTTGAGCTTGAGCGGCAGGTGGCTGCGGTCGGCCTGCATCACCCCGCGCTGGGTCGCTCGCTTGGGATACTGGATCAGCAATCGCCGCTGCGCGCGCTCCATGAAGCAGATGAACAGCACCAGGATCACGATCATCGCCAGGAAGCCGATGATGAGGACCGGCGAGATCGAACCGCTGCGGCCGCCTTCGAACAGGTTCGTGGCGAAGCTCGGGAACTGGGCGACGATACCGGCCATGATGATCAGCGAGACGCCGTTGCCGATCCCGCGGCTGGTGATCTGCTCACCCAGCCAGAGAAGGAACATCGTGCCGCCGACGAGGCTGATGACCGCACCGATGCGGAACATCACGCCGGGCTGGACGACCGCCTGCAGCCCGCTCTGCGCGCCGTAGGCTTCGAGGCCCGAGGCGAGGAACCAGCCCTGGATCGCGCACAGGAACACGGTGCCGTAGCGCGTGTACTGGTTGAGCTTCTGCCGCCCGCTCGCACCTTCCTTCTTGAGCGCGGCGAGCGAGGGATGCAGCGCCGCGGCAAGCTGGATGACGATCGAGGCGGTGATGTAGGGCATGACGCCGAGCGCGATGAGACTCATGCGCTCCAGGCTGCCGCCCGAGAAAGTGTTGAAGAGATCGAGGATGCCGCCACGCGCGGTATCGTAGAGGTCCTGCAGCACCAGCGGATTGACGCCGGGAAGCGGAATGAAGCTCAGGAACCGGAAGACGATCAGCGCGCCGATCGTGAACCAGATACGATTCTTGAGCTCGGTCGCTTTCGAGAAGTTGGCGAGACTGAGGTTGCTCGCGATATTGTCGGCGCGTGATGCCATGAGAAATGCTTGTGCCCTAACTCGGCGCCGGACCCTCCCGGCTCGGAAAGGCTAGATAGGGTGCGGGAGGCACGATGTCGAACCCCCCACCCCTATTTTTGCCGTTACTTGGCTTTGGCGGCCTTGTTGGCTTCGCGCCGGGCGGCCTTCTTCTCGTGCTCGGGCGTCTTCGCCGCAGGCAGTTCGACCGAACCGCCGGCCTTCTCGACCGCCTCGATCGCGCCCTTGCTGGCGCCGGCGACCTTGAACTGAACCTTGGTCTTCAGCTCGCCCTTGCCCAGCAGACGGATGCCGTCCTTGCCGCCGCGCGCGAGGCCGGCGGCCCGCAGCGCCTCGTCGTCGACGACCTTGCCGGCGTCGAGCTTCTTGGCGTCGATGAACTTCTGCACCATGCCGATGTTCACTTCGGCAAAGTCCTTGCCGAACGGGTTGTTGAACCCGCGCTTCGGCAAGCGCATGTGGAGCGGCATCTGGCCGCCTTCGAAACCCTTCACGGCGACGCCCGAACGGCTCTTCTGGCCCTTCTGGCCGCGGCCGCCGGTCTTGCCCTTGCCCGAACCGATGCCGCGTCCGATGCGGATGCGGCCCTTGCGGGCGCCGGGGTTGTCACGGATGTCTGTCAGTTTCATGGTCTTGCACTCGCTTTCGCTTTGTTCGCGCTAAAAATCGTGAGTCCCCGCGAAGGCGGGGACCTCGTGCCACTGGCGCATCGCCTGCGGACTGAGGCCCCCGCCTTCGCGGGGGCTCGCATGTCAATCGAGGATCGCCACCAGATGCGGGATCTTGGCGATCGCGCCGCGCACCTCGGGGGTGTCCTGACGCTCGACGACCTTGTGCATCTTGTCGAGGCCCAGACCGACGAGGATCTTGCGCTGGCTTTCCGGGCGGCGGATCGGCGAACCGATCTGCTTGATCTTGATGGTCTTGTTGTTCGCCATCTCGATTACTCCACGATAGCTGCGGCGTCGGCTTCAGCCTCGGCCTCGCTGGCGCCACCGCGACCGAGAAGGTCGGCGACCTTCTTGCCCCGGCGCTGCGCGACCGACTTCGGCGAAGTCTGGTCGGTCAGCGCGTCGAACGTGGCGCGGATCATGTTGTAGGGGTTGGACGTGCCGACCGACTTGGTCACCACGTCGGCCACGCCCAGGCTCTCGAACACGGCGCGCATCGGACCGCCGGCGATGATGCCGGTACCCGGAGGCGCGGTGCGCACGGTGACCTTGCCGGCACCGAAACGGCCCTTGCCGTCGTGGTGCAGCGTGCGGCCTTCCTTGAGCGGAACGCGGATCATCTTCTTGCGCGCCGAAGCGGTCGCCTTGGAGATCGCCTCGGGCACCTCGCGGGCCTTGCCGTGGCCGAAGCCCACGCGGCCCGAGCCGTCGCCGACCACGACCAGCGCCGCGAAGCCGAAGCGCTTGCCGCCCTTCACCGTCTTCGAGACGCGGTTGATGTGGACGAGCTTCTCGATGATCCCGTCGTCTTCTTCCTCGCGGCGGTTGCCGCGGCGGTCGTCGCGGCCGCGGCCACGGCCCCGTCCGCCTTCGCGCCCGCCCCGGTCACCACCGTCGCGCCCGCCGCGGCCACGGCCGCGCTGCTGCGTGGCATCGCCGCTTTCGGCCGACTGGTTGTCCGCAGCCTCGGTCGTCGCCGTCTCCGCACCTTCGGTGCCGGTGGTCGGCTGCTCCGTCGCAGCGGCGGCCTGGATCTCGGCCCCGGTGTTTTCGGTGTTCTCGGTGTTGTTTTCTTCAGCCATCATCAGAACTCCAGCCCGCCTTCGCGGGCGGCGTCGGCCAGCGCCTTGACGCGGCCGTGGAACAGGAAGCCACCGCGATCGAAGACGACGGTGGTCACGCCCGCCTTCTTGGCGGCCGCGGCGATGTCCGTGCCGACCTGCTTGGCAGCTTCGACATTGGCACCCGAGGTCTTCCCGCCCAGCGTCGAGGCGGCGGCAATCGTCTTGCCCCCGGCATCGTCGATGATCTGGGCGTAGATGTGCTTGCCGGTGCGGTGCACCGACAGACGGGGGCGATCGCCGGCGCGGCTGCGCAGGGCCGTGCGGACACGGCGACGGCGGCGTTCGAAAAGGGAAAGCTTGGCCATCTTACTTCTTCTTCCCTTCCTTGCGGAAGATGTACTCGCCGCGGTACTTGATGCCCTTGCCCTTGTAGGGTTCGGGCTTGCGCCAGCGGCGGACTTCGGCGGCGAACTGGCCCACGGCCTGCTTGTCGATCCCGCTGATCTCGACCGTGGTCTGATCCGGGGTCTTCACTTCCAGGCCTTCGGGCACGTCCAGGTCGACGTCGTGGCTGTAGCCGAGCTGAAGCTTGAGCTTCTTGCCCTGCGCCTGCGCACGGTAGCCGACGCCCGAGATCTCGAGGACCTTGGTGTAGCCTTCGGTCACGCCTTCGACCAGGTTGGACACGAGCGTACGCTGCATGCCCCAGAAGTCGCGGCTGCGACGGGTGTCGTTCGCCGGCTTGACGCTGATCTCGTCGCCCTCGAGCTTGTACTCGACCTCGTCGGCCAGCCCCAGCGAAAGGGTGCCCTTGGGCCCCTTCACGGTCAGCGTGCCGTTATCGATCGTGGCGGTGACCCCGCTCGGGATCGCCACCGGCTTCTTGCCGATGCGGCTCATCAGAACACCTCCGCCAGCACTTCGCCGCCGACGTTCTGCGAACGGGCTTCCGCATCGGAAAGCACGCCGCGGGGCGTCGAGACGATGGTGATGCCGAGGCCGTTGCGGACGGTCGGGAGTTCCTTGGAACCCGAGTAGATCCGGCGGCCGGGCTTGGAGACGCGGGCGACGTGCTTGATCGCAGGTTCGCCCTCGAAGTACTTCAGTTCGATCCGCAGCGCGGGGTGCTTGCCGGTCGTGTCCTCGCTGTAGCCACGGATGTAGCCTTCACGCTGGAGCACTTCGAGCACGTTCGCACGCAGCTTGGACGCCGGCGAAAGGACGCTGTCCTTCTTCGCCTGCTGCCCGTTGCGGATACGGGTGAGCATATCACCCAGGGGATCGGTCATAGCCATCTGTCAGATCCTCACCAGCTCGACTTGGTCAGGCCCGGAATCAGGCCCTTGTTGCCGAGATCGCGCAGTTCGATGCGGTTGAGGCCGAACTTGCGGTAATAGCCGCGCGGGCGGCCGGTGGTGGTGCAGCGGTTGCGCACACGTGTCGGGTTTCCGTTGCGCGGAATCTCCGCCATCTTCAGGCGCGCGATCAGACGTTCGCCCTCGTCGAGCGACTCGTCGTCCGCGATCGCCTTCAGCTTGGCGTACTTCGCAGCGTACTTCTTCACGAGCTTCTTGCGACGCTCGTTCTTGTTGATGGAACTCAGTTTCGCCATTGGACTTAAGCTCTCTTTGCTTTCCTAGCGTTCAGGGGGCCGCTCACGCGGCCTCCTTCTCTTCGGCGCCCTGCTCGGCAGGGAACGGGAAACCGAACAGACGCAGCAGTTCGCGGGCTTCCTCGTCGGTCTTCGCCGTCGTGGTCACGATGATATCCATGCCCCGGACCTTCTCGATCTTGTCGTACGAGATTTCCGGGAAGATGATCTGTTCCTTCAGGCCCATCGCATAGTTGCCGTGCCCGTCGAAGCTCTTCGGGTTCAGTCCGCGGAAGTCGCGGATGCGCGGCATCGCGACGGTCACCAGGCGGTCGAGGAACTCGTACATGCGTTCACGGCGCAGGGTGACCTTGCAGCCGATCGGCATGCCCTCGCGCAGCTTGAACTGCGCGATCGACTTCTTGGCCTTGGTGATGACCGGCTTCTGGCCGGCGATCAGGGCCATTTCCTCGGCCGCGGTCTGGACCTTCTTCTTGTCCTGGCTCGCCTCGCCCACGCCCATGTTGAGCGTGATCTTCTCGAGCCGCGGGACTTCGAGCCGGTTCTTGTAACCGAACTTCTCGGTCATCGCCTTGACGATCTGCTCGTCGTAGCTGGTCTTCAGACGCGGGATGTACTTGTCAGCCATCGATGGTCTCCCCGGACTTGACGGCGACGCGGACCTTCTTCCCGTCGCGCTCCTCGAAGCGGACGCGGGTCGGCTTGCCGTCCTTGGGATCGGCCACGGCAACCTTGGAAATCGACATCGGCGCTTCGAAGCGGTCGATGCCACCCTGCGGGTTGGCCTGGCTCGGCTTGCGGTGACGGGCAGCGACGTTCACGCCCTCGACGACGATCTTGCCTTCCTTCGGCATGACCTTCTGGACGGTGCCGGTGCGGCCCTTGTCCTTGCCCGAGAGCACGACGACGTTGTCGCCCTTCTTGATCTTGGCGGCGGCCATTACAGCACCTCCGGAGCGAGCGAGATGATCTTCATGAACCCGCGCCCGCGCAGTTCGCGCACGACGGGGCCGAAGATACGTGTGCCGATCGGTTCCTCGTTCTTGTTGACGAGGACCGCGGCGTTCGAATCGAAGCGGATCACGCTGCCGTCGGGGCGGCGAACGTCCTTCTTCGTGCGAACGATCACCGCGCGGTGAACGTCGCCCTTCTTCACGCGGGCACGCGGCTGCGCTTCCTTCACGGAAACGACGATCACGTCGCCGACGCTCGCGGTGCGGCGCTTCGACCCGCCCAGCACCTTGATGCACTGGACGCGCTTCGCGCCGCTGTTGTCCGCGACGTCTAGGTTCGATTGCATCTGAATCATCGATGCGGTTCCTTCTTACCTGGCTTGCCGGAACCCGTCCGGCAGTTCCAAAAACGCCTGTCCTCGAAGCCGAGGATCGGTTGAAATCACTTCGGCGGTCAGGCCTCGAGATCGGCCTCGATCGCCTGCACGCCGCCCGCGACAACGCGGTCGATCACCTTCCAGGTCTTGGTCTTGGAGATCGGCTTGGTCTCCTCGATCCGGACGGTGTCGCCCAGCTTGTACTCGTTGCTCTCGTCGTGCGCGTGGTACTTCTTCGAGCGGCGGATGATCTTCCCGTAGAGCGGGTGCTTCACCTTACGCTCGACCAGCACGGTGACGGTCTTGTCGGTCTTGTCGGAGGTGACAGTCCCGATCAGGATACGCTTCGGCATTGTCTAGCTCCTCAAGCCTTGGCTGCCGCCGCGGCGGCGCGCTCGTTCTGCAGAGTCTTGATCTGCGCGATCGAGCGGCGAACCTGGCGGATCCGCGCCGGGGCTTCCAACTGGTTGGTCGCCGCCTGGAAGCGGAGGTTGAACTGCTCGCGCTTGAGCTCGGTGAGCTGCGCGTCGAGCTGGTCGTCGGTCTTCGTCCGGAGGTCTTCAATCTTGGTCATGATCAACCCTCCAGATGCGAGGTGTCGCCGAGACGGGCGACGACCTTGGTCTTGATCGGCAGCTTCATCGCCGCGCGCTCGAACGCTTCGGCGGCGAGCGGGCCGGCGACGCCGTCGAGCTCGAACAGGATGCGGCCGGGCTTCACGCGGGCGGCCCAGTATTCGACCGAACCCTTGCCCTTACCCTGACGGACTTCGGCAGGCTTCTTCGACACCGGCACGTCGGGGAACACGCGGATCCACAGGCGCCCCTGGCGCTTGATGTGGCGCGTGATCGCACGGCGCGCAGCCTCGATCTGGCGTGCGGTGATCCGCTCCGGCTCCATGGCCTTGAGGCCGTACGAGCCGAAGTTCAGCGCGGTGCCGCCCTTGGCGTCGCCCTTGATCCGGCCCTTGAAGGCCTTGCGGAACTTGGTTTTCTTCGGTTGCAGCATTGCTCTTACCTAATCTCAGCGAGCCGGACGGACGCCGGAGGTCTGCGATTCCATCATCAGACGGTCCTGCGCCGTCGGATCATGGCCGAGGATCTCGCCCTTGAAGACCCACACCTTGATGCCGATGATGCCGTAGGCGGTCAGCGCCTCGGCCTCGGCATAGTCGATGTTGGCGCGCAGCGTGTGCAGCGGCACGCGGCCTTCGCGGTACTGCTCGACACGGGCGATTTCCGCACCGCCGAGGCGGCCGCCGCAGACGATCTTGATGCCTTCGGCACCCAGACGCATGGCGGACTGCATCGCGCGCTTCATCGCCCGGCGGAATGCCACGCGGCGCACGAGCTGGTCGGCAATGCCCTGCGCGACGAGCTTGGCATCGACTTCCGGCTTGCGGATCTCGACGATGTTCAGCTTCACCTCGCTCTCGGTCATGGTCGACAGCTTGGAGCGCAGCTTCTCGATGTCCGCGCCCTTCTTGCCGATGATGACGCCGGGACGGGCCGCATAGATCGAGACCCGGCACAGCTTGGCCGGACGCTCGATCACCACCTTCGAGATCGCCGCCTGCGGCAGGTTCTCGATGATGTACTTGCGGATCTCGATGTCTTCCTTGAGCAGCCGCGCATAGTCGCGCCCTTCGGCGTACCAGCGGCTGTCCCAGGTGCGGTTGATCTGCAGGCGCAGACCGATCGGATTGCTCTTCTGGCCCATCTTACGCCTCTTCCTGCTCGCGAACCACGATGCGCAGCCGGCTGAACGGCTTGAGGATGCGGGTGCTCTTGCCCCGTCCGCGCGTGTGGAAGCGCTTCATGGTGATCGACTTGCCGACGGAAGCTTCCGCAACCACCAGCGCGTCGACGTCCAGGTCGTGGTTGTTCTCGGCATTGGCGATCGCCGAGGCGAGCACCTTCTGCGCGTCGCGCGCCATCGCCTTCTTCGAGAAGGCGAGGATGCTCATCGCGTCCTCGGCCTTCTTGCCGCGGATCAGCTCGGCGACGAGGTTCAGCTTCTGCGCCGAACCACGGATCGTGGTGCCGACGGCCAGCGCCTCGTTGTCCGCAACGCGGCGGGGAGCTTTCTGCTTGCCCATTAGCGCTTACCCTTCTTGTCGGCAGCGTGGCCCGGGAAGTTGCGCGTGGGCGCGAACTCGCCGAGCTTGTGGCCGACCATGTCTTCCGAAACGGAGACCGGGATGAACTTCTGGCCATTGTAGACGTTGAACGTCAGGCCGACGAACTGCGGCAGGATCGTGCTGCGACGCGACCAGGTCTTGATCGGCGCACGGCCACCGGCTTCCTGTGCGTCCTCAGCCTTCTTGAGAAGGCTGAGCTCGACGAACGGACCTTTCCAGACGGAACGAGCCATGTCCGATTACCTCTTCTTCTTCGCGTGGCGCGAACGGATGATCATCTTGTCCGTCGCCTTGTTCTTGCGGGTCCGGGCGCCCTTGGTCGGCTTGCCCCACGGGGTGACCGGGTGACGGCCGCCCGAGGTGCGGCCTTCACCGCCGCCGTGCGGGTGGTCGACCGGGTTCTTGGCGACACCGCGGGTGAGCGGCTTGATGCCCATCCAGCGGCGGCGACCGGCCTTGCCCAGGTTCTGGTTCTGGTTGTCGGGGTTCGACACCGCGCCAACCGTACCCATGCAGTCCGCCCGCAGGTAACGCTGCTCGCCCGAATTGAGGCGAACGATCACCAGGCCGCGGTCACGACCGACGAGCTGGACGTAGGCGCCCGCCGAACGGGCGATCTGGCCGCCCTTGCCCGGCTTCATCTCGACGTTGTGGCAGATCGTGCCGACCGGCATCTGGCCGAGCAGCATGGCGTTGCCCGGTTTGGTGTCGGTCTTCTCGCCGGCGACGACCTTGTCGCCCACGGCCAGACGCTGCGGCGCCAGGATGTAGGTCAGCTCGCCATCGGCATACTTGATCAGCGCGATGAAGGCCGTGCGGTTGGGATCGTACTCGATCCGCTCCACGGTGCCCTCGACGTCCCACTTGCGACGCTTGAAGTCGATGAAGCGGTACTTCTGCTTGTGACCGCCGCCCATGCCGCGCGAGGTGACATGGCCCTTGTTGTTGCGGCCGCCCGTCTTGCGCTTGCCTTCCGTCAGCGACTTGACCGGCTTGCCCTTGTACAGGCCGGACTTGTCGACGAGGATGAGGCCGCGGCGCGCGGGGCTCGTCGGTTTGTAGTTCTTGAGTGCCATCTGTCCTGCCCTCAGATTCCGCCGGTGACGTCGATCGAGTCACCTTCCGCCAGCGTCACCACCGCCTTCTTCAGGTCGCTGCGCTTGTAGGGCTTGCCCTTCCAGCGCTTCGTCTTGCCCTTGACGACGATCGTATTCACGCCCTTCACCTTCACGTCGAACAGCGCTTCCACCGCTTCCTTGATCTGCGGCTTGGTCGCATCGTTCGCCACCTTGAAGACGACGCCGTTCTGCTCCGAAAGCAGGGTCGACTTCTCGGTGATGTGGGGGCTGAGGATCACGTCGTAGTGACGCGCATCGATTTCCTGCTTCTTAGCCATTGAAGCGCGCCTCCAGCTTTTCGACCGCGTCCTTGGTCAGGACCAGCGTGTCGTGCTTCAGGATGTCGTAGACGTTGGCGCCGATCGCGGGGAGCACGTTGACCCCCTTGAGATTGCCCGCGGCCTTCTTGAAGCCTTCGTTCACGGCCTCGCCGTCGATCACCAGCACCTTGCCGTTCCAACCGTTCTTGCCGAACGCTTCGGCGACGGCCTTGGTCTTGGCGTCCTTGAGCTCAAGGCTGTCGACGACCACGAGGCCGTCCTTCGCCTTGCTCGAAAGCGCCATCTTCAGGCCGAGCGCGCGGATCTTCTTGTTCAGCGAGACGTCGAAGTCGCGCAGACGGGCGCCGTGCGCCTTGCCGCCGCCGATGAAGATCGGAGCAGCGCGGTCGCCGTGACGAGCCGTGCCGCCGCCCTTCTGACGGCCGAACTTCTTGCCGGTGCGCGCGACATCGGACCGCTCGCGAGTCGGGCGGGCGGTGCCGCGCCGGTTCTCGAGCTGCCAGGTGACGACGCGGTGCAGGATGTCGGCGCGCGGCTCGACGCCGAACACGGCGTCATTGAGCTCGATGTCGCCCGACGCCTTGCCGTCGAGTTTCTGGACCTTGACCTTCACGATCAGGACTCCTTGCTCTCGCCGTCGGCCCCGCCATCACTGGCAGCGCCTTCGGCCTTGTTCTCTTCGCCTGCCGCGGGGGTGACGTCGTCACCGGCCCCGGCCTGCTGTTCTGCGGCCAGCTTCGCCTGCTGTTCGGCGTCGACCTGCTCGTGCACTTCGTGCTCGGCAGCGCTCTCGACCAGACCCGGGGCAGCTTCCTCGTGCGCCGGAGCGGTGCCCTTCTTCTCGAGGATCGCGCCGGGGAACGGCACGCCTTCGGGAACCGGCAACTTCACGGCGTCGCGAACGAGCAGCCAGGCGTTCTTCGCGCCCGGAACCGAGCCCTTGACGAACAGGAGGCCGCGATCGGCGTCGGTGCGCACGATCTCGAGGTTCTGCTGCGTGCGCTGACGGTCGCCCATGTGGCCCGCCATCTTCTTGTTCTTAAAGACGCGGCCCGGATCCTGGCGATTACCCGTCGAACCGTGCGAACGGTGGCTGAGCGAAACGCCGTGCGACGCGCGCAGACCGCCGAAGCCCCAGCGCTTCATCGCGCCGGCAAAGCCCTTGCCCTGCGTGTGGCCGGTGATGTCGACCTTCTGCCCGGCGATGAAGTGCTCGGCACTGATCGTCGCGCCGACCGGCATCAGGCCTTCCTCGTTCTCAACGCGGAACTCGGCGACCTTCATCTTCAACGGCACTTCCGCCTTCGCGAAAGCTTCGCGCTGCGGCTTGTTCACGTTCTTCTGCTTGGCCTCGCCCGAACCGACCTGAAGCGCGAAGTAGCCGTCGCGATCGGCGGTGCGGTGCGAAACGACCTGGCAGTCTTCCAGAGCGAGAACGGTCACGGGCACGTGCCGGCCATCCTCCTGGAACAGGCGGGTCATCCCGACTTTCTTTGCGATAACGCCGGTGCGCATCGTAAGACTCCTAAAACAGAGGCACCCCCGGCCCATCCGGAGGTGCGTGACAGCCCTGGTAATGATGCGTCGCCCCGTCCGGGCTGAATGCCTTCCGAAGAAGGCGAGACGGGGGACGCTTGCCCGGTTGAAACCGGAGGTATCCCTATGTCGTCGAGAGTCCCTGCGAAGGCAGGGACCTCAGGCCGCCTGCGGCGACCTATAAACTTGCCCGGTCATTTTAACGTCCGACCAGGAGGACTGAGACCCCCGCCTTCGCGGGGGCTCGCGGCAAATCGGCTCAGGCCAATTTGATCTCCACGTTCACGCCCGCGGCGAGGTCGAGCTTCATCAGCGCGTCGACCGTCTGGGCGTTGGGCTGCACGATGTCGAGCAGCCGCTTGTAGGTGCGCACCTCGAACTGCTCGCGCGACTTCTTGTCGATGTGCGGGCCGCGGTTCACGGTGAACTTCTCGATCCGCGTCGGCATGGGAATGGGGCCACGAATGAGAGCACCCGTACGACGCGCGGTATCTGCGATTTCACCAGTCGCCTGGTCGAGAACGCGGTGGTCGAACGCCTTGAGGCGAATGCGGATGTTCTGAGCTTCCATTACCTATACCGATGCGAAAGAGCCAAGGAGCGCCACCGGTTGCGGCGTTCGCCCCCAAAAAAAGAAGGCCAGCCCCGCCTCCCGGAAAACCCGGTCAGGGGCGGCCCCCTTCGAAAAATCCGACCGGCGAGGGACGAATCCCCCGCCGGTCGCGCGCCTATATTACTTCGTGATCTTGCTGACAACCCCCGAACCGACGGTGCGGCCGCCTTCACGGATGGCGAAGCGAAGACCTTCGTCCATCGCGATCGGCGCGATCAGCTTGACGCCGATCGTCACGTTGTCGCCCGGCATGACCATCTCGGTGCCCTCGGGGAGGATCACTTCGCCGGTCACGTCGGTCGTGCGGAAGTAGAACTGCGGGCGGTAGTTGGCGAAGAACGGCGTGTGACGGCCGCCTTCGTCCTTCGACAGCACGTAGACTTCCGCGCTGAACTCGGTGTGCGGAGTGACCGAACCCGGCTTCGCGAGAACCTGGCCGCGCTCCACGTCGTCACGGCCCGTGCCGCGCAGCAGCGCACCGATGTTGTCGCCGGCTTCGCCGCTGTCGAGCAGCTTGCGGAACATTTCGACGCCGGTGACGGTGGTCTTCTGCGTGTCGCGGATACCCACGATCTCGACTTCGTCGCCCACGTTGACCTTGCCGGTCTCGACGCGGCCGGTGACCACGGTGCCGCGGCCCGAGATCGAGAACACGTCTTCGATCGGCATCAGGAACGGCTTGTCGACCGGACGGTCGGGCTGCGGGATGTGGTTGTCGACGGCTTCCATCAGAGCCTTGATGGAGTTCTCGCCGATTTCCGGATCGCGGCCTTCGAGCGCGGCCAGAGCCGAACCCTTGACGATCGGAATGTTGTCGCCGTCGAAGTCGTACGAGCTCAGGAGCTCACGCACTTCCAGTTCGACGAGCTCGAGGATTTCCTCGTCGTCGACCTGGTCGACCTTGTTCATGTACACGACCAGCGCCGGCACGCCGACCTGACGGGCGAGCAGGATGTGCTCGCGGGTCTGCGGCATCGGGCCGTCGGCAGCGTTCACGACCAGGATCGCGCCGTCCATCTGCGCCGCACCGGTGATCATGTTCTTCACGTAGTCGGCGTGGCCCGGGCAGTCGACGTGCGCGTAGTGGCGCGCGTCGGTCTCGTACTCGACGTGCGCGGTCGAGATGGTGATGCCGCGCTCACGCTCTTCCGGGGCCTTGTCGATGTTCGCGAAATCGACCGCGGCGCCCTGCACCTTGGTGATCGCCGCCGTCAGCGTGGTCTTGCCGTGGTCGACGTGGCCGATGGTGCCGATGTTGCAGTGCGGCTTGTTCCGCTCGAATTTTTCCTTAGCCATTTGCGTGTAACCTCTGTCTGTCAGATTGAATTTCACCAAAGTCGCGGGCGGCACCCAGGTGAATCAGGCGCCGCCCCTAGACGCTTGCCCAGCCTTAGGCAAGCTTCTCCTTGACCTCCTGCGCGACGTTCGCCGGCACCTCGTCGTAGTGCGAGAACTGCATCGAGTAGTTCGCACGTCCCTGCGTGAAGGAGCGCAGCTCGTTCACGTAGCCGAACATGTTGGCGAGCGGCACGAAGGCGTCGACCACCTGGGCGTTGCCGCGGCTGTCGGTGCCCTGGATCTGGCCGCGACGGCTGTTGAGGTCGCCGATGACGTCGCCCATGTACTCTTCCGGCGTCACGACCTCGACCTTCATGATCGGCTCGAGCAGCTTGATGCCGGCCTTGCTGGCCGCTTCGCGCATCGCGCCGCGACCGGTGATCTCGAACGCCACCGTGCTCGAGTCGACGTCGTGGTACTTGCCGTCGATCAGTTCGATGGTGAAGTCGATGATCGGGAAGCCGACCAGATAGCCGCTCTCGGCCTGCTCGCGCATGCCCTTCTCGACCGACGGGATATATTCGCGCGGAATATTGCCGCCCTTGATCTGGTCGTCGAAGATGATGCCCTGGCCGCGTTCGCCGGGGATCACGCGAACCTTGGCTTCACCGAACTGGCCTGAACCGCCCGACTGCTTCTTGTGGGTGTAGGTCACCTCGACCTCGCGGGCGAGCGACTCGCGGTACGCCACCTGCGGCGCGCCGACGTTGGCCTCGACCTTGAACTCGCGCTTCATGCGGTCGACCAGGATGTCGAGGTGAAGCTCGCCCATGCCCTTGATGATCGTCTGGCCCGACTCGTGGTCGGTCGAGACGCGGAAGCTCGGATCCTCGGCGGCCAGGCGATTGAGCGCGACGCCCATCTTCTCCTGGTCGGCCTTGGTCTTCGGCTCCACCGACAGCTCGATCACGGGCTCGGGGAATTCCATCCGCTCGAGGATGATCGGCTTGGCCGGATCGCACAGCGTGTCGCCGGTGGTGGTCTCCTTGAGACCGGCGATCGCGACGATGTCGCCCGCGAACGCTTCCTCGATGTCCTCGCGGTTGTTGGAATGCATCAGCAGCATGCGGCCGATCTTTTCCTTCTTCTCCTTCACCGAGTTCAGGACCTGGCCCTTGGCCAGCTTGCCCGAATAGATGCGGGTGAAGGTGAGCGAGCCGACGAACGGGTCGTTCATGATCTTGAACGCCAGCGCGCTGAACGGCGCGTCGTCGCTCGAAGGACGGGTGTCCTCCTCGTCGCTGTCGGGCTTCACGCCCTTGATCGCCGGCACGTCCACCGGGCTCGGCAGATAGTCGACGACCGCGTCGAGCAGGGGCTGCACGCCCTTGTTCTTGAACGAGGAGCCGCACATCACCGGCACGAACGCGTGGTTCAGCGTGCCCTTGCGGATCAGCTTCTTGAGCGTCGCCGGATCGGGCACGTTGCCTTCGAGGTAGGCTTCCATGACCTCGTCGTCCTGCTCGACGGCGAGTTCGACCAGCTTCTCGCGGTATTCGGCGGCCTTGTCGGCCATGTCCGCCGGGATCTCGGCGTAATCGAACTTCGCGCCGAGGCTCTCGTCCTGCCAGATGATCGCGCGGTCGTTGACCAGGTCGACCAGGCCCTTGAAGTCGGACTCGGCGCCGATCGGCAGGTACAGCACGGCCGGGACCGCGCCGAGACGGTCGATGATCGTCTGCACGCAGTAGTAGAAATCGGCGCCCGTGCGGTCGAGCTTGTTGACGTAGCACATGCGGGGCACGCCGTACTTCTCGGCCTGGCGCCACACGGTCTCGGACTGCGGCTCCACGCCGGCGACGCCGTCAAACGCGGCGACCGCGCCGTCGAGCACGCGCAGCGAACGCTCGACTTCGATGGTGAAGTCCACGTGGCCCGGGGTGTCGATGATGTTCAGGCGGTGCTCTTCACCCTGCCCGTCGTCGGCCTTCCAGAAGGTCGTGGTCGCGGCCGAGGTGATGGTGATGCCGCGCTCCTGCTCCTGCTCCATCCAGTCCATCGTCGCGGCGCCGTCGTGGACTTCGCCGATCTTGTAGGACTTGCCGGTGTAGTAGAGGATGCGCTCGGTCGTGGTGGTCTTGCCGGCATCGATGTGCGCCATGATGCCGAAGTTGCGATAGCGCTCGATAGGATGGCTGCGGGCCATGGGAAATTCCTCGGGTTCGTTAGGAGCGGCGGAGAAGCGCGCCCCATATAGTTAACTCTGTGACCGGTTGAAGACGTCTCGCGGGAAGCGGACCGGCCTGCGGCAGACGCCGGCCCGGCCCGCTTCCCTGCGACGAGCGATCCCCGCCGGTCCCCGCCTTACCAGCGGTAGTGCGAGAACGCGCGGTTGGCGTCGGCCATGCGGTGCGTGTCTTCCCGCTTCTTGACCGCGTTGCCCCGGTTGTTCGCCGCATCGAGCAGCTCGCCCGACAGACGCGCCGCCATGGTGGTTTCCGCACGCCCGCGGGCGGCGGTGATCAGCCAGCGGATCGCCAGCGCCTGGGCACGCTCGGGCCGAACCTCGACCGGCACCTGATAGGTCGCACCGCCGACGCGGCGGCTGCGGACCTCGACCTGCGGCGCGACATTGTTCAGCGCGTCGTGGAACAGCGCGATCGGATCGGCCTTGGCCTTCGCCTCGACGGTGTCGAGCGCGCCATAGACGATACGCTCGGCGACGGATTTCTTTCCGTCGAGCATGAGGTTGTTCATGAACTTGGACAGCACCTGATCTCCGAACTTCGGATCAGGCAGGATCTCCCGCTTCTCGGGACGACGACGACGTGACATCGGATGTATTCCTTATCTTGGCCCCTGCCCTTCCCTCCTTCGTCACTCCCGCGAAAGCGGGAGCCCAGGGAGGCAAAGCGCGGCGCCTGAAAACCAAACCGCCCTTCGAACCCGCCCTGGGTCCCCGCTTGCGCGGGGATGACGGGTGAAGAGCTGCGCGCCCCTTACTTGGGCCGCTTGGCGCCGTACTTCGAACGGCTCTGCTTGCGGTCCTTCACGCCCTGCGTGTCGAGCACGCCGCGCAGCACGTGGTAGCGCACGCCCGGAAGGTCGCGCACACGGCCGCCGCGGATCAGCACCACGGAGTGCTCCTGCAGGTTGTGCCCCTCGCCGGGGATGTAGGAGATGACTTCGCGCTGGTTGGTCAGGCGGACCTTGGCCACCTTGCGCAGAGCGGAGTTCGGCTTCTTCGGCGTCGTGGTGTAGACGCGGGTGCAGACACCGCGCTTCTGCGGATTCTGCTCCATCGCAGGGACCTTGGACTTGGCCTTCTGCGGAACGCGGCCCAGGCGGACCAACTGGTTGATCGTCGGCATAGATTCTTTCTCTTCACCGTATGGAGGTGACACTGGGGCCAGGGTGGAGAGATTTGGGCTGCCCTGAGTCCCCGCGAAGGCGGGGACCTCGTGCCACCGGCGCACCGCCTGCGGCCTGAGGCTCCCGCCTGCGCGGGAGCTCGGTAGCGAGCCTGAAACACTCCACCCGGGTCACGGACACCGGGTTACTTTGACGGCTGCCCCGAAGCACCCCAAGGGCGCTTCAATAGAAAAAAGCCTCCAGCGCTCAGCGCCAAGGCCTCCGGGACATGACCGGCAATGTTCAGCTCTATCTGACCGACGCGGAGCGCACCCCGTTTCGGATGAGCGCGCCCTTAGGGGGATTCGGGCTCACGGTCAAGAACCGGCGCACCGCTGCCCTTCCCGGCGTCGGATCGCTGCGTTCTAGTCACTACATCGTTACACCCCGCCGTCATCCCAGCGAAAGCTGGGATGACGAAGGGTACCGAGGCGACGCCCGACATCACGAAAATTGCATCTTGTCTCACCTTCCACAATTCTATAATTCGATAGTTATCGAATCATTGAAAGTACCCCATGGAAGCGGTTGACACCATACGCGCCCTGTCCGCTCTGGCCCAGGAACACCGCCTCGCCGCATTTCGCCTGCTGGTACAGGCGGGCGAGGACGGAATGGCAGCCGGCGCGCTCGCCGACAGTCTCGACGTTCCGCCTTCGTCGATGAGCTTCCACCTCGCCCAGCTCACCAACGCCGGGCTCGTGACCCAGCGGCGCGAAAGCCGATCGATCATCTATTCGGCCGACTATGCCGCGATGAACGCGCTGATGGGCTACCTGACCGAGAATTGCTGCGGCGGCGTTCCCTGCGCCGACGATGCCTCCACCTGCCCTCCCCAAACGAAAAGGACCGCGTGATGAAGCGCTTTCATGTCCATGTCGGCGTGACCGATCTCGACCGATCGATCGCCTTCTACAACAAGCTGTTCGGTGCTGAGCCGAGCGTGGTGAAGAGCGACTACGCCAAGTGGATGCTCGAAGACCCGCGGATCAATTTCGCTGTCTCGCTGCGCGAAGGCGCATCGACGGGTATCGAGCACGTCGGGCTGCAGGTGGAGAACGGCGACGAGCTCGCCGAAGTCTACGCCCGCCTCAAGGCGGCCGACCGGCCCGTGCTGGAAGAAGGCGCGACCACGTGTTGCTACGCGAAGTCGGAGAAGAGCTGGATCGCCGACCCCGACGGCGTCGTGTGGGAAGCCTTCCTGACCGACGGCGAAAGCACGACCTACGGCGGCAATCCCGACCTTGCGCAGCTCGCCTCGACGAATGCGGCCTCCGATGCCTGCTGCGTGCCGAAGGCTGCAAACGCCTCGGCTCCTTCCGTGTCCTGCTGCTGAGACCCACGATGCCGACCCAGCCGCTGAACGTGCTGTTCCTCTGTACCGGCAATTCCGCTCGCTCGATCCTCGCCGAAGCGATCCTCAACCGCGACGGCGACGGCCGATTCCGCGCCTTCAGCGCCGGCAGCAATCCGGCCGGAACGGTCAGTCCCTGGGCTATCCATACGCTCGACAAGCTGGGCTATCCGGCTGATGGATACCGCTCGAAAAGCTGGAACGAGTTCGCGCAAGGTCCGCAGTTCGATCTGATCTTCACGGTCTGCGACAGCGCGGCGGCGGAAACCTGCCCCGTCTGGCCGGGCCGGCCGGTCAGCGCGCACTGGGGCATTCCCGATCCTGCGGCAGTCGACGGGAGCGATGCGGAGAAAGCCGCGGCTTTCCTCGATGCGTTCCGCATGCTCAAGCGGCGGATCGATCTGATGCTCGCCCTGCCAGCCGACAGCCTCGAGGATGTCGCGCTGCGCGAACGGCTGCACGCGATCGGGCAGGAGGCGGACGGACGATGAGCGCATCCGCTGCCAGTCCTGCCGCGCCCATCGACACCCGCGCCGCGGGCCTGGGCCTGTTCGAGAAATGGCTCTCGCTGTGGGTCGCCGGCGCGATCCTTTGCGGCCTTGCGCTCGGCAGTCTCGCGCCGGACATCTTCGGCGCGCTCGCCGCGATCGAATATGCCTCGGTCAATCTCGTGGTCGCGGTCCTGATCTGGGCGATGATCTTCCCGATGATGGTGGCGGTCGATTTCTCGGCCGTGCGCCGGGTCGGCGACAAGCCCAGGGGCCTCATCATCACGCTGGTGGTGAACTGGCTCGTCAAGCCCTTCACCATGGCCGCGCTCGGCGTGCTGTTCTTCGAAGTCGTCTTCGCCGATCTGATCGCGCCGGCCGACGCGAGGGAATACATCGCGGGGCTGATCCTGCTTGGCGCCGCGCCCTGCACCGCCATGGTGTTCGTCTGGTCGCAGCTTACCAAAGGCGATCCGGCCTATACGCTGGTGCAGGTGGCGGTGAACGATCTGGTGATGATCGTCGCCTTCGCGCCGATCGTCGCCCTGCTGCTCGGGGTCGCCGACATCGCCGTGCCGTGGGAGACGCTGCTTCTCTCGGTCGCGCTCTACGTCGTCGTGCCGCTTGCGGCGGGCGCATTCGTCCGCCGCCGGCTCCTCGCCGCGCACCACGGCGATCCGGGCGCGGTGGATCGCTTCACCGGCCGCCTCAAGCCGCTCTCGATCCTCGGGCTGCTCGTGACCGTGGTGCTATTGTTCGGCTTCCAGGCCGAAACCATTCTCGCGCGGCCGCTCCTCGTCGCGCTGATCGCCGTGCCGATCGTGATCCAGAGCTACGGCATCTTCCTCATCGCCTATGGCGCGGCGAAGGCCTGGCGCGTGCCGCACGCGATCGCCGCGCCCTGCGCGCTGATCGGCACCTCGAACTTCTTCGAGCTCGCCGTGGCGGTCGCGATCGGGATGTTCGGGCTCGGCAGCGGCGCGGCCCTGGCGACGGTGGTGGGCGTGCTGGTGGAAGTGCCGGTGATGCTCTCGCTGGTCGCGCTCGCCAACCGGACCCGCGGCGCGTTCCCGGACGGCTGATCCGGGGCCGGTCGACGCTCGCTCACAAACCATTTTCCTACACGCCGAAAATTTGCAATCTGCTTGCGGGCTATGTCCGACCGAGTCGCCTGCCCCTTCGTGTCTTCGCGTCCTTGCGTGAACCCAATCAGCGCTGATGGAGCCGCATGCGGCGCCGTGGCAGGCCCTGGCCTGCCGGGGGTCGTTCGCTTCCACCCGCAAGCCCCGGGCGGAGCGTCGCGGCGCGCTACCGGCAGCACGGCACACCGGGACGCAGGGGCTCGCAGCCATGCCGCAAGGTTACACATGACATGCAAGGTGACACTTGCCCCGGGGACCGTGTCACTCGTGTCAACACCCCCTTCCCGCCCGAGGCCCTTGCGGCGCCGGGCGAACGGGAACCCGCCCCACCGGGTCGACCGTTGGTCCCGTGAGGAGACGAGCGATGAGCGAACCCGAGCGGGACGAGGCGATCCATATCGAGGCGCAGGACGCGCGCGGGGCGGAGATCGTCCTGCGCAAGCGGCGCAACCGGCTGATCTTCATCGCGGGGCTCGCGGCGTTCGTCGTGCTGACGATCCTCGTGCGGCTGCTGGGCTGAGGATGGCCGGCTCGGCTGGGGACGAGGGCGCGGCGCTCTACCTGCTGTGGATCGATCCGGCGGCGGAGGTGCCCGGCGGGCTCGACCTGCACGGCGACGGGCATCCGCTGGCGGAAACGCTGTGGCTGGTCCGCAGCTGGCTGAGCCGCTCGCGGCTCTACCACCGGATCAAGCGGCAGTTGCCGGCCGGCGCCGCGCTGCTTGTTGCGCCCCTCGCCGACACGCGGGAGGGCTGGCCCAAGTTCAAGGGGATGGAAGCGGGCGCGCTCGCCTGGCTGCGCGGCGCGGGCGGCTAGGCGGCGGTGAGGAAGGCGACCAGCGTCTTGACCTTCTTCTGCCGCCACTGGGGCAGCGGGGCGACGAGCCAGTACGCACGGCGCCCTTCGTCCGGGCCTTCGAGCACCGTCAGGCGGCCGTCCTCCAGCGCGTCTTCCACCAGCAGGTACGGGAGCACCGCCTTGCCCAGCCCGGCGATCGCGCTCGACAGGGCCTGACCGGCGTTGCCGACCTCGACCGTCGGCTCGGCGCCTTCGGGCAGCGGGGCGCCGGGCCAGTCGATCCAGGCGCTCAGTACTTCCTCGGGCGCGTCCTTGGCGGCGACGACCACGCGGCGTGCCGGGGCGAGCTCGACGCCCTCCAGCTCGCCCGGCCCGTCGACCAGGCGCACGGCGACGTCGAGGTTGGTCTCGGTGAAGTCGGCATGCTCGTCGGCCACGAAGCGGAAGCGGATGCCGGGGTTGGCCTTGCGGAAGGCGGACAGGCGCGGGGCGAGCCACTGGGCGTAGAACTCGCGCGGGGCGGCGATCGTGTAGCGGTCGCTCGCCTGCCCGGCCTGCATCGACTGGACCGACTCTTCGAACTTCAGAAACCCTTCGCGCAGCGCGTCGAGCCCGGCGAGCCCTTCCTCGGTCAGCTCCAGCCCCTTCGAGGTGCGGCGGAACAGCACGGTGCCGAGGTGATCCTCGAGCGCGCGTATCTGCTGGCCGACGGCGGCCGGCGTCACCGCCAGCTCGTCCGCGGCGCGGGTGAAGGAGAGGTGCCGCGCGGCGGCGTCGTAAACGCGCAGGGCGTTGAGGGGCAGGTGCGTGCGCTTCATCGTGCCGGTGCGGATAGCGGCAAGCCGCCTCTGCCGCAATCGGGCGCCGTGTCACACAAGCGTAACACGCGGCTTGCAAGTGGGTCTGCGAGGGCTTGGCACTTCCATGGACGTACTCACGCAGGGCGCGGCCGAGCGGGCCGAAGGCGGCAGCGCGGCGCCGGCGGAGCGGTACGTCAACCGCGAGCTTTCCTGGCTTTCGTTCAACCGGCGGGTGCTGGCGGAGGCGGAGAACGAGCGCTATCCGCTGCTCGAACGGCTGCGCTTCCTGTCGATCTCGGCCAGCAATCTCGACGAGTTCACGATGATCCGGATCGCCGGGCTCGAGGGCCAGGCGACTCGGGGGATCGAGACGACCGCGATCGACGGGCTGGATCCGCGCCAGCAGCTCGCCGCGATCCGCGAGCAGGTGCTCGCGCTCGACAGCCGGCAGCAGCGCACGCTGGAGACGCTGCGCGGCCTGCTCGCCGCAGAGGGCATCCTGATCGCGGAGATCGACCAGTTGGACGAGCGCCAGCGCGCCTGGCTGGTGACCTACTTCACGACCGACATCCTGCCGCTGATCACGCCGCAGGCAATCGATCCCTCACACCCCTTCCCCTTCGTCGCCAACCTCGGCATGGGCGTGCTGTTCCGGTTGAAGCGCGGCAAGCGCCAGCCCGATCTGGTCGAGATGGTCCTGATCCCCAGCGGCGCCCCGCGCTTCGTGCGGGTGCCGGGTGAGGAGGCAATCTACGTCGCGATCGAGAAGCTGATCGTGCGCTATGCCGACCAGCTCTTCCCCGGCTTCCGCATTCTCGGCGACGGCCTGTTCCGCGTGCTGCGCGACAGCGACATCGAGGTGGAGGAGGAAGCCGAGGACCTCGTCCGCCTGTTCCGCACCGCGATCCAGCGGCGGCGGCGCGGACGCGCGGTGCTGCTCGAGCTCGACGAGAACTGCGACCCCGCGGCCGAGGCGCTGCTGCGCGAGCAGTTCGACGTCGATACGGCGATGGTCGCCAAGACCGCCGGCATGCTCGGCCTGCGCCACCTGAGCGCGATCTGCGGCGAACCGCGCCCGGACCTCAAGTTCGCGCCCTTCGCCTCGCGCTATCCCGAGCGCATCCTGGCGCACGACGGCGACTGCTTCTCCGCCATCCGCGAGAAGGACATCGTGATCCAGCACCCTTACGAGAGCTTCGAGGTGGTCGTCGACTTCCTCCACCAGGCGGCGGTCGATCCGGCGGTCGTCTCGATCAAGCAGACGCTCTACCGCGCCGGCGACCAGTCGCCGGTGATCGCCGCGCTGATCGATGCGGCACAGGCGGGCAAGGCAGTGACCGCCGTGGTCGAGCTCAAGGCCCGCTTCGACGAGGAGCGCAACCTGCACTGGGCGGCGGAGCTCGAGCGCGCCGGCGTGCAGGTCATCTACGGCTTCATGGACTGGAAGACCCACGCCAAGGTCAGCCTGGTCGTCCGGCGCGAGGAGGAAGGCTACCGCACCTACTGCCACTTCGGCACCGGCAACTATCACCCCACCAACGCGCGGATCTATACCGACCTCAGCTACTTCACCGCCGATCAGGCGCTCGGGCGGGACGCGGCCAAGCTGTTCAACTTCATCACCGGCTACGTCGAGCCGCGCAGCACCGAATGCCTGGCGATCTCTCCGATCGGACTGAAGGAAAAGCTGTTCGAGCTGATCGACCGCGAGATCGCGAACGCCCGCGCCGGCCGGCCCGCCGGCATCTGGGCCAAGCTCAACGCGATCACCCACAGCGAACTGATCGACCGGCTCTACGCCGCGAGCGCGGCGGGAGTGGAGATCCAGCTCGTGGTGCGCGGCATATGCTGCCTGCGCGCGGGCGTGCCCGGCCTGTCAGAGAACATCGAGGTCAAGTCGATCATCGGCCGGTTTCTCGAACACAGCCGCGTCTGGGCTTTCGGAAACGGGCACCGCCTGCCGAGCAAGCATGCCGCCGTCTACCTGACCTCCGCCGACGCGATGAGCCGCAATCTCGACCGGCGGGTGGAAGTGCTGGTGCCGCTGGCGAACAAGACGGTCCACGACCAGGTGCTCGAGCAGGTCATGCTGGCGAACATCCTGGACACCGAACAGAGCTGGCAGTTGCAGCCGGACGGGGAGTACGCGCGCATGCGCATGGGCGAAGGCGGCTTCAACTGCCACGACTACTTCATGAGCAATCCCTCGCTCTCGGGCCGCGGCGCGGCGCTGAAGGCGGGCGCGGTGCCCAAGCTGCGCCTGGAAGGAAGCGGCGCGTGACCAGCCTGCGTGCCTTCGCCTGGCGCGGCCTGCGCGTGGCCCCCGCCGATCGCCGGGCGGTGATCGACATCGGGTCGAACACCGTGCGGCTGGTCGTCTACGACGGTCCCCAGCGCGTGCCGCGCACGATGTGGAACGAGAAGGTCGTCGCGCGGCTGGGCCGCGATCTTGCCGAGACCGGCCGCATCCCGGACGAAGCGAGCGAGCAGGCGCTCGCCGCCCTCGCCCGCTTCGCGCTGCTGACGCGCGAGCTGGGCGTGACCGACGTGCAGACGGTCGCCACGGCAGCGGCGCGCGACGCGGAGAACGGCGCCGAGTTCCTGGAACAAGTCCGGGCGCTGGGGCTCGCGCCGCAGCTCCTGAGCGGAGAGGACGAGGCGATCGCCGCCGCCTACGGGGTGATCGGTGCCTTCCCGGATGCGCGCGGCACGGTCGCCGACCTCGGCGGGGGCAGCCTCGAACTGGTCGCGGTGGAAGATGGCGCATGCCGCGACGGCGCGACCCTGCCGCTCGGCACCCTGCGCCTGCCCGCCCTGCGCGCGAAGGAAGCGCCGGGCTTCAAGCGCGCGGTGAAGAAGGCGTTCGCGAACGCCGGCGGGGCGGCAGCGCAGGCCGGACCGCTCTATCTGGTCGGCGGAACCTGGCGCGCGCTCGCCGCCTACGCGATGCACGACGCACGGCATCCGCTGACCGACCCGCACGGCTATCGGCTCGAGGTGCCGGAAGCCGACCGGATCGCGCGCGCCCTGACCCGCACCGATCCGGCGAAGCTGGTCGAGATCGAGGGGATCGGCGCAATACGCGCGCCTTCCCTGCCCGATGCGGCGGCATTGCTGCGGATCATGCTCGCCGAAATCGAGCCGGAGGCGCTGGTGTTCTCGAGCTGGGGGCTGCGCGAAGGGTTGCTCTTCCGGCGACTCGATGCGCTGGAGCGTGCGAAGGACCCGCTGATCGTCGCGGTGGCGGATTTCGCCGCGCCGATGAAGAGCGCGATCACCGACGCGGCGCTGATGTCGGCCTGGGTGGTCGGCGTGACCGAACCGGGCGGCGGCGAGAGCGAGCGGTTGCGGCTCGCCGGCGCGCTGCTGTCGCTGGCGCTGCACCGGGTGGAGCCGAACTTCCGCACCAGCCAGGCGGTCGAATGGGCGCTCGACAAGCGGTGGATCGGCCTCGACGCGCACGGACGAGCGATGCTCGCCGCGATGATGCTCGGGAGCTGCGGAAAGACCTCCTGGCCGAGGCGCGTGGCCGCGCTCGCGCCGGAGACGGATCTCAGACAGGCGGTAGGCTGGGGGCTCGCCATGCGCCTCGCCCGCCGCATGAGCGCAACATCGCGCGTATCCGTAACAACGAGCGCGCTCGAACGCGACGGAACTAGCCTGGTGCTGCGCCTCGACCAGAGCCGCGCGGCACTCGCCGGCGAAGGCGTCATGCGCGATCTCGCAGCGCTGGGGGATTGGCTGGGGCTGACGCCGGAGCTGCGCGTCAGCGATTGAGCGACCCGGGCCGTGGACTCATGATCGTCCTCGCTGGTCGATGGCGGCTGCCACGCATATTATGCATCGGCCATGCACACAAAGATGTCGCTTCTTCTGCTCTGCTTCGTCGCGGGATGTGTGACGAAGGAGCCCGCGCGTCACCTGGAGTTCGGATGCGAGGATATTGCCGTGGTCGGGCGAATAAAAACGCTCGACCAAACGGCCATCCAAGGCAACGATCCTCTCCCTGGCTGGCAAAGTGCATATCGGCTTCAGATCCACATCAAGCGGGTGGTTCGCGGTAGCGAACACAGGCGACTGGTCCCGGCGACAGCCTTAGCTCATGCGCAAATTCGCGATGACCGCGATTTCCTGATTGTTCTCACGCCAGACGGTGCCGGTGGCTACTCCGTGGCGGCTGCCTCTTTGTGGCAACACCGGCCCAGGCTCAGCGCGTCATGCTCGCCTGCGTCTGGGATCTGACGGACACTATCGGACGCCGCCTCCGACTGTGGCATCGAGATGATCAGCACTTCCGTTCGCGCTCATCATGAGTTGAGGGCGCTAGTCCGCGGTCGCGGGCGCTGCGAGGGGGAAATAGGGGATGCGCACTTCGAGCGGCGTGCCGTCGGCGCGGTGGAAGGTGTAGAACCCTTCCATCGATCCGTGGGGTGTCCCGAGCGGGCAGCCGGACACGTAGTCGTGGCTGTCCCCCGGTGCGAGCACCGGCATCTCGCCCACGACGCCCTCCCCGTCGACCAGATTGACCCCGCCGCGCGAGTCGGTGATCCGCCAGTGGCGGGTGATCAGCTGCACCCGCTCGTTGGAGCCGTTCTCGATCCGGATGTGATAGACCCAGAACCACTTGCCCGCCTCGGGCTGCGACTGCTCGGGCAGGAAGTTCACCGCCACGCGGACGGTGATCCCTTCGGTGATCGCGGCGTGCTGGAACAACTGTTTCATTGCGTCGGCGAGAATAGAGGCAATGGGCGGGGCCGGTAAAGGGCGCGTTTGTGGTGATTTTGCGTTCATCGTCATCCCGGCGAAAGCCGGGATCGTTAGCCGCCCGCGCGCCGCTGGAAAGCTTTCCCGGCTTTCGTGGGGATGACGGCGGCTCCTGACGCGGCGCCGGCGGTGAGCCGAATCAGAACCCCGCGGCGGACAGTGCGCGGTCGAGATCTTCCTTGAGGTCTTCCGGATCCTCGAGCCCCACGTTGAACCGCAGAAGCCCCTCACCCACGCCCATCTCGGCGCGCGCCTCCGCCGTCATGCCGGCGTGCGTGGTACTCGCAGCGTGGCACATCAGGCTGCGCGCGTCGCCGATATTGTTGGAGATATCGACCAGTTCGAGCGCGTCGAGCACCGCGAAGGCCTTCTCGCGGCTTCCGACATCGAACGCGAAGATCGGGCCGAAGGCATCCATCTGCTTCGCGGCGATGGCATGGCGCGGGTGGCTCTCGAGCCCGGGATGGAGCACGCGGGGCACCCGGCTTTCGATGAAGCGGCCGAGTTCCAGCGCGGTCTCGCTCTGGCGGTGTGCGCGCAGCGGAAGCGTCTCGAGCCCCTTGTGCACGACCCAGGCATTGAACGGCGACAGGTTGGGCCCGGTGTTGCGCTGGAACGGCAGCAGGACCTCATCGACGAACTCGCGCGTGCCGCATACGGCACCTGCGAGCACCCGGCCCTGCCCATCCATCAGCTTGGTCGCCGAATAGGCCACGACATCGGCGCCGAATTCCATCGGGCGCTGGAGCACCGCGGTGGCGAAGGCGTTGTCGACGACGGTGGTGATGCCGTGGGCCCTGGCGAGACCGCAGACGAATTCGAGATCGACCACGTCGAGCGTCGGATTGGCCGGGGTCTCGAAGAAGAACACCTTCGTGTTGGGCCGGATCGCGGCTTCCCACGCGGCGTCGTCGGTGCCGTCGATCACGGTCGCCTCGATGCCGAAGCGCGGACAGAGGTGGTCGACCAGCCAGCGGCACGACCCGAACGCTGCGCGCGCGGCCACGACATGATCGCCGTGCGAAAGCTGGCAGAGGAGAGCCGCAGTCATCGCCGCCATGCCGCTGGCCTGTGCGCGGCATGCCTCGGCACCCTCGATCAGCGCGATCCGCTCCTCGAGCATCGCGACCGTCGGGTTCTGCAGGCGGGAATACGTCATCCCCTCGGCTTCGCCAGCAAAACGCGCGGCAACGCTGGCCGCATCGTCGTAGCTATAGCCGGAGGTGAGGAATAGCGCTTCGCTGGTTTCGCCGTGCTCGGAGCGCCAGGCGCCTCCTCTTACAGCACGGGTTGCGGGGCGCCAGGTGCGTGTGGCGGCGCGGTTCATTCCGGTGGTCTTCTTCATCGCGGCCGCTCTAACGGCGGGGAAGCCCCCGGCGCAATGAAAAAGGAATATCCGTTATAGAACCGCGCCTACCAGTACGCAGTGGAGCGATCAGACGCTCACCGGATCTTCATCGTCGTCGTCGGTCACGAGCAGGGCGATCATGCCCACGGCCGCGATCGCGACGATGATCAGCGCCGGGCCGATCTGGCCAGCAAGCTTGGATTCTCCGCTCACGGGCTCGGAAGCGCGGTCGGCGATCTGAGCCTGCGCTGCGACCGGAGCGGCGACCAGCGACGCCGCAGCCATAGCTGGGAGGAGATTGCGAAGTTTCATAGACTATTACCCTTCCGTTCGGGACCGAAGTTCCTGAGGAGAGACGGGCTTTAAGCTAAAACGTTCCCTGCCGTCACCCAATTTTTTTAGAAAATGCAACGGCCGGGCGCGCAAAGATCACGCTTTGTGAAAGTGGGATCCGCCTTCGTCCAGGTGCATCGGGTCCTGCGGAACCCCTTCTTCCCATCCATCCTCGGCGCGCCACATCCGCGTGCGGCACCAGCGGCAACGGCCGACATATATCTGCCCTTCGCGGCGTATGCGGCGACGGTTGACCTGATGGCCGAGGACCATGCAAACAACGTGACGAGCCATTCTTGCGCAACTCCGTTTCTCTGCGCCCCCGACACTTGTTCTTTCCGACCGGCTTCTCCCCGTGTGAACGTCCGGTCGTTGCTCTATACAGGGATTTATTAACTAATGTAACGCCCCGTTCGACTTGCTCCATCGCGGGACGAGCACTATCCGTCGCGTCAATGAACGAGGCGCCCGATCATCCGCGCGACCCGGCCAGGTGGAGCGCCGCGATCGCCGTCGTCTTCTTCGTGCTCTGCCTCGTGCGAATCGGCATCCCGGGCACCCCCTATTTCGACGAAATCCATTACCTGCCCGCGGCACGGGCGTTGCTCGACGGAAGCGAATACCTCAATCGCGAGCACCCCCTGCTAGGCAAGGAGATACTCGCGCTGGGCATTGCGCTGCTGGGTGACAACCCCTGGGGCTGGCGCCTGTTCCCGGCGCTGGCAGGTACGGGTGCGCTCTACGCATTCACGCGCGCGCTATGGTTCGCCAGCCTCTCGCGCTTCGCCGCGGTCGCCTACGGCGCGCTGCTGGCGAGCGGGTTCGCGCTGTTCGTGCACAGCCGCATCGCGATGCTCGACGTGTTCTTCGTCGCTTTCCTCGCGCTTGCGCTCTGGCAATGCGCCGCCGCTGTACGCGAGCCCGAGACCGGGCGGCGCCGGCTCGCGATCGCCGGCGTGGCGATCGGGCTGGCGATGGCCGCGAAGTGGAACGCGGTGCCGCTGGCGGTCGTGCCGGGCCTCGCCTTCTTCGCCGCGCGGCTGGCGGCGGGACGGCGACGACTCTTCACCAGTCGCAGGGGTATTCCGGTGCCCGGCGTGTCGCTGCTCGAAGCCGCACTGTGGCTCGGCCTCGTGCCGCTGGCAGTCTACGCGGCGACCTTCCTGCCGACTTACGGCTTCGACAAGGGCGCGCTCCAGCCCGGCGGGCTGATCGAACTGCACCGCCAGATCGTCGCGCTGCAGGAAAGCGTGGTCGAACCGCACCCGTACCAATCGCGCTGGCCCGAATGGATCTTCAACCTGCGCGCGATCTGGTATCTCTACGAGCCGGTCGACGGCGCGCAGCGCGGGATCCTGCTGATCGGCAATCCGCTGACCATGCTGCTCGGGCTGCCGGCGATGGTCTGGGTGATCTGGAGAGGCGCCGGGGGCGACCGCGCGGCGCTGTCGGTCGCGGTGCTCTACGCAGTAAGCCTCGGTTTCTGGATGGTCGTGAACAAGCCGGTCCAGTTCTACTATCACTACTTCCTGCCGAGTTGCTTCCTGCTCGCCGCGCTCGCGCTGGCGCTGGCCGAGCTTCGGCAGCGCGGCTGGCGGCGATCGACGACGGCAACGCTCCTCGCGAGCGTGGCGCTGTTCGTCTGGTTCTACCCGATCCTGAGCGCCGCGCCGCTCGTCGGGGAGCACAGCTTCGCGTTCTGGATGTGGCTCGACGGGTGGCGGTGACGTCGACCTCGGGCGAAGGTCACCTGCGGCGCCAGACGAAGCGGCTCGACAGGGCGTAATTCCACACCGCCCCGACCAAGATACCTGCTCCCGCAGCGAGGAGCCAGTGGAGGTCTTGCTGCTTCAGGAGTCCCGCGACCGCCACGTTCGCGACCGCACCCACGGCGCAGGTGGCGCAGAAGGCCGCCCAGCCGCGCAGGAACGCGCCACCGCCCGTCAGCCGGCGGTCGCGGTAGGTGAGCCAGTTGTTGAGCCAGAAGTTGAACGTCATCGCTGCGAAAGTCGCCGCCGCCTGCGCCGTCAGGAACGCCGTCCCGAATGCGCGGTAGAGCAGCGCCAGCACCACGAGGTGGACCAGCACGCCGAGCCCGCCGACGGTGCCGAACAGCGCGAAGCGGGTCGGAACCACGCGGCCGAAGCCCTTGTCGTAGAGGCCGACCAGGAAGTCGAACGCGATCGCGCGGTCGAGCTTGCTGGTGCCGCTGCGACGCTCGCCGAACTGCAGCGGAAACTCCTTCACCCGCAGCGGCGCGGGGGCGCTCGCGAGCAGATCGAGCAGGATCTTGAAGCCGATGCCCGATAGACGCGGCGCGAGCGCGCGCGCTCTGGCAGTCTCCATCAGGAAGTAGCCGCTCATCGGGTCGGTCAGCTCGACCCCGGCGATCCGGCGCGCGAGGCGGTTGGCCAGACGGGAGCCCTTCTCCCGGCGTGCGCTCGGGAGCCCATCGAGGCTGGCACCGTCGACGAAGCGGCTGGCCACCGCCACCTCGCATTCGCCGCGCTCCACGGCGCCGAGCATGGCAGGGAGCAGCGCAGGATCGTGCTGGTGGTCGGCGTCCATCACGGCGACGAACGGGGCGGCGGTGGCACAGATGCCCTCGACCGCGGCCGAGGCGAGCCCGCGCCGTCCGATCCGCTCGATCACTCGCACCCGTGCATCTGCACGCGCGAGGCGCCGCGCTTCTTCCGCCGTGCCGTCGGGACTGACGTCGTCGACCACGATCGCTTCCCACCCCTGGGGCCCGAGCGCCGCGTCGATCCGCGCGATCAGGGGCGCGAGGTTCTCGCGCTCTTCGAGCGTGGGGAGGACGATGGCGAGAATCGGTGACGGGGGTGCCATATTATTAGCCCGTCGCCCCTGCCGAGGCAGGGATCCAGATGACACGTGGCGAGCGCCGATGCGGTAGCAAGATGCCGAGGGCATGAAAGTCGTGATGGGAGGCCACACGGAACATCGGCCCTGGATAGGCGCCTGCCTTCTTGGGGGCGACGAAAATTTCGACGCTGTCTCGCTTCAAAGCCGCTCCAGCACCGCATCGCCTACGGCTTCGGTGCCCGCATCGCCGCCGAGGTCCGCGCCGCGCACCCCGTCGGCAAGCGCCTTCGCCACGGCCGCTTCGATCCGCGTCGCTTCCGCCTCGCGGCCGAAGCTGTGGCGCAGCATCATGGCGGCGGAGAGGATCGTCGCCATCGGGTTGGCCTTGCCCTGCCCGGCGATGTCGGGCGCGCTGCCGTGGATCGGCTCGTAGAGTCCGAACGTGCCGTGCGCGGTTTGCCGCTCGCCAAGCGAGGCGCTGGCAAGCAGGCCGATCGAGCCGACGCACATGCTCGCCTGATCGGAAAGGATGTCGCCGAACAGATTGCCGGTCACGACCACGTCGAACCGGCCCGGATCGCGCACAAGCTGCATCGCGGCATTGTCGACGTACATGTGCTCGAGCGCAACGTCAGGATATTGGGCGGCGACGTCGTTCACGACCTCGCGCCAGAGTTGGCTCGTTTCGAGCACGTTGGCCTTGTCGACGCTGACCAGCCGCCGGTCGCGCCCCCGCGCCGCGCGGAATGCGACGTGCGCGATGCGGCGTACCTCGTCCTCGGCGTAGGCCATCATGTCCCAGCCCTGCCGCCGGCCATCGTCGAGCGTTCGCATGCCCTTCTCGCCGAAATAGACATCGCCGTTGAGCTCGCGCACGATCAGCAGATCGATCGCGCGGGCGATCTCAGGCCGCAGCGCGGACATGGCTTCAAGGCCGGGGAAAGTCGTGGCTGGCCGCAGGTTCGCGAAGAGGCCGAGCTCTGCCCGGAGCCCGAGGATCGCCTGTTCGGGTCGCAAATGCCGCTCCAGCCCGTCGCAGGCCGGATCGCCCACCGCGCCGAACAGAACGGCATCGGCGGCGCGCGCCATCTCGAGCGTCTCGGCCGGCAGCGGGTGGCCGTGGCGGTGGTAGGCCACACCGCCGACGTCGCCTTCGAACAGCACCATGCCCGGCAGGTCGAGCGCCTGAAGCACGCGCACCGCCTCTCGCGTGACTTCGGGGCCGATCCCGTCGCCGGGGAAGATTGCGATCTTCATGGTGCTGGATTTCCTTCGTCTCACGCGCGATTTGCGACTGCAGGCGACCAGGAGCGCCGTTTCACCCGGCCATTTTCGCCAGCCGCTCGCGCAGCATGGCGCGGGCGGCCATAACATCGCCCCGGCGGTCGGCAAGCAGGTAGCGCTCCAGCAGAGGCCCCTGTGCGGCAAGGATTTCCAGCAGCGACTCAAGCCCCGCTTCGGCAGGCGGCGGTGCGCCCCCGTAGCCGAGTTCGCGCAGCAGCAGCGCCTCGTAAGCGACCAGCGCCCGCAGCCAGCCGCGCGCCGAGGGCGCGTGACAGATCGCATCAAGAAGAGCGATCAAGGCGCTGTAGAGATTGGGATAGGGGTTGCGCTCAGGCAAGGCAGTGGCGGTCAGCGCGGTGACCCAGCCGATCGCCGCGGCCGGAAGCGGTTCGGCCAACCATGGGCCGCGGCTCTCGGTCAGTTCCAATCGCGCGAACGGAAGCTGGCTGTCCGATCGCGCGCGCAGGTCGACCTCGACGACATTGGCCGGGATCACCACCGGCCGAAGCTGCCGCCCGCGCCCGCCAGCCACATAGCCGGCGACGAGCCCATGCTCTTCGGTCAGCATCCGCGCGATCACCGCCGTCTCCCCATGCGGCCGCGCGGCGAGGAGGATGGCGGGTGCGCGAAAGTTCATCGCGCGCGGCGGATCACCCGCCGCCGATGCGGGCTTCGAGGGCGGCGAGGCGGTCGGCGAGGGCTTCGTTTTCCTCGCGCGCGCGGGCGGCCATGGCCTTGACCGCGTCGAATTCCTCGCGGCTGACGAAGTCCATCCCGCCCATCGCTTCCTTCACCCGCTCGCGGGCACTTTCGCGCGCCTCACGCGTCATGCCGGCAAACGTGCCGGCGGCTCCGTTGAGGAGCTTCACGAAATCGGCGATCATCGGGTTCTGGCTCTGCATGCGCGCTATTTGGGCGCGGGCGGCGCGAAGCTCAACTCAAATTTCGATCCGCTGGACGGCGCCGCGGCTCTGGTCCGCCCCGTCCGCCTCGGGATTGAGGCGCAGGAACTCGCAGTTGAGCAGCGTGGCGAACAAAATCCACGCGAGGTAGGGCAGCAGGAGCAGCGCGGCCGGCCGGCGCACCCGCCAGAACAGCACGATCGTCGCGATCACCAGCACGTCGAGCGCCAGCAGGATGCCGAGCGCCGCAGTCATCTGGTGCATGCCGAAGAACACCGGCGTCCAGGCGAGATTGACCACGAACTGCAGGCCGAAGAGCGCGACCGCCGCCGTCCGCCCGCGCGCACCCCAGGCGGCACAGACGAGTGCGAGCGCGAAGCCCATGACCGCATAGAGGATCGTCCACACGATCCCGAACCAGATCGGCGGCGGGAATATGGCGGGCTTGATCAGACCGGCGAACCAGGCGTTCTCGGGGCCGCTCTGCGCGAGATTGCCCGCAAGGAAGCCGAGCAGCATGCAGGCGGGAACGGTGAACAGCGCCCAGCGCATGACGCTGGCGCGCAACTGTCCACGCGAGGCAAGTGCGGTCATTGAATCTCCCCGAGGACCGGCGATTCGGCCGTTGCGAATACTGGCGGGACTCCTTCGGCCGCACAAGCAAGCCTCCCCGCGGCGTGCCAGTGCGGGATGGCGCTCAATTTCGCGCTGCCGAGATCAGGAACTCGACGTTGCCCTCCGGCCCGGTGATGGGGCTCTCGACGATCCCCTGCACCGCCCAGCCCAGCCCTTCGAGCCATTCGCGCACTTCGTCGCAGACGCGCGCATGCAGCGCCGGATCGCGCACGACCCCGCCCTTGCCGACTTCATCCCGCCCGACTTCGAACTGCGGCTTGATCAGCGCCACCAGCCGGCACTCACGCGCAGCCAGTTCCAGAGGTCTTTCCAACACCTTGGCGAGTGAAATGAAGGAAGCGTCGCAAACGATCCAGTCGCACGCCCGATCGATCTGCGCGCGCGTGAGAATGCGCGCGCTGGTCTGTTCGAGCACGGTGATGCGCGGATCCTGGCGCAGCTTCCATGCGAGCTGGTTGGTTCCTGAATCGACCGCGAAGACGTGTTCGGCACCGTTCTGCAACAGCACGTCGGTGAAGCCGCCGGTCGAGCTGCCGATGTCCATCGCCACTGCGCCCGCCGGATCGAGCGCGAAGTGCTCCAGCGCGTGCGCCAGCTTGATCCCGCCGCGCGAAACCCACGGGTGATCGCGCCCGCGCACCTCCAGCGGCGCATCTTCCGCCAGTTGCTGGCCGGCCTTGGCGAGCTTGGTTTCGCCCGAGAACACGAGGCCTGCCATCACCAGCGCCTGCGCACGGGTTCGGCTTTCCGCGAGGCCGCGGGCGACGAGCAACTGATCGAGGCGCTGTTTGGCAGGCATGGACCCGAACCCCGTTAACGGTCATTGTCGCTTTGAGAAACCGGGAGATTCGCTTGAACTACCGCCGCGCCCTTGCCGTTGCCACCACCTGCCTCGCGCTCGCCTCCTGCGTCACCCCGGCGCCGGAGCCGGCCCCGCCCCCTCCCGCACCCGAGCCGGCGCCCGCGCCCGCCCCGCCGCCGGTGGCGCCGCCGGCCTACGACAACTGGATGGATGCGCCGGCTACCCCGGGCGACTGGTACTTCCGCAGCACGGCGGGCGGATCGCAGGCAGTGTTCGGCCCGGCAAACAGCGAGGCGATCTTCGCGCTCACCTGCGATCGCGCCGCGCGCACGATCACGATGACCCGCGCCGGCAGTGCAGCCGGAGCAACGGCGATGAACATCCGCACCGAAACCAGCGACCGCGCAGTTCCCGCACAGCAGGCGGGCACCGGGCTCTCCATGCTCGCCGCCACGCTGCCCGCGGCGGATCCTCTGCTGGCCGCGATGGCCTTCTCCAAGGGGCGGTTCGCGGTCGAGACCCAGGGCCTCGCGACGCTCTATATCCCGAGCTGGCCCGAAGTGACGCGGGTGATCGAGGATTGCCGGTAAATTCACGTGATCGCGGCAACAAAAAAAGCCCGCGAAACACGGGCCACAGCGATCAATTCTGACGTGGGAAAAGTTTTTTTCAAGGCTTGTTTTCCCGGGCCCGCTGACTCACATTCTCAAGTGAGGCCAGCGGCGAGCGCGGCTCTCACCCGGCGGTGAAACGCCAGGTTCGGCTACATAGCGCGAAAGGAGGTGATCCGATGTCTCATGGTTCAGCAGGGAGGTCGGTACGTTTCCGCGCGAGGCACTATCGCTGAGCAGACAGCGATAGAGGTTTCGTGAGCGGCGCTATCGGCCGCTGACCATGCGAAAGGTCGTTTCGGCTCAGGCCGAAGCGGCCTTTCTCATTTTGCGGCCAGAGGCGTTTTCGCGAAACGATCGGTCTTGCCCTGCCCGCTTCTCCCCATTACGCGGCGCTGCATGGATTTCGAACACATCCCCCACGCCGCCCCGGTTCCCTCCGCCACGCGCGACGAGGCGCTTGCCAACCCGGGTTTCGGCACGCTCTTCACCGATCACATGGTCGAGATCGACTACGACGCGAACAAGGGCGGCTGGCATGCCGCGAAAGTCTGCCCGCGCCAGCCGATCAGCCTCGATCCGGCGGCGGCGGTGCTGCACTATGCGCAGGAAATCTTCGAAGGGCTCAAGGCCTATCGACATGAGGACGGGGGGATCGCGCTCTTCCGGCCGGAGGCGAACGCACGGCGCTTCAACCAGTCGGCCGACCGCATGGCGATGCCGCACCTGCCCGAGGAGATGTTCCTCGAATCGATCCGCCGCCTGATCGCGGTCGACAAGGACTGGTTTCCCACGGTCGAAGGCGGATCGCTCTACCTGCGGCCCTTCATGTTCGCGAGCGAGGCATTCCTCGGCGTGCGCCCGGCGAAGCAGTACAAGTATCTGCTGATTGCGAGCCCGGCCGGCAATTACTTCAAGTCTGGCGCGCCGGCGGTGAAGATCTGGGTCAGCCGCGATTACGTACGCGCGGCTCCCGGCGGCACGGGCGCTGCGAAGACTGGCGGCAACTACGCCGCGAGCCTCGTCCCCCAGGCCGAGGCGATCGAGAAGGGTTACGACCAGGTCGTGTTCCTCGACGCCGCCGAGCGCAAGTGGATCGAGGAACTGGGCGGCATGAACCTGTTCTTCGTGTTCGACGACGGGAGCGTCGTCACTCCGCCGCTCACCGGCACGATCCTGCCCGGCATAACGCGCGACAGTCTGATCCAGCTCCTGCGCGAGGAGGGGCTGACGGTGCGCGAGGAGCCCTACTCCATCGACCAGTGGCGCGACGACGCACAGAGCGGACGCCTGGTCGAGACGATGGCCTGCGGCACCGCCGCGGTCGTCACGCCGGTTGGCACGGTTGCCGGACCGGACGGGGAGTTCACCATCGGCGGCGGCGGACCGGGCCAGATCACCAGCAAGCTGCGCGACAAGCTCGTCGGCATCCAGCGCGGCCGGGTGGAAGACAGCCACGGCTGGGTGATGCGGCTTTAGTCGCAAAATTGATCCTCCCCATTTTTGCGCAGCCAAATGGGGAGGTGGCGCCCGCCGCAGGCGGGTGACGGAGGGGTCTTTAACATTACCCCTCCACCACGAGCCGCTTACGCGTCTCGCGGTCCCCCTCCCCATTTGTCCTGCGGAAAAATGGGGAGGATCTTGGCTGGGCTTACATCGGCGGCAGGGCGCGGCGTAATTCTTCCAGCCACACATCCGCGACCGCGTCGCTCGGTGCGCGCCAGTCGCCGCGGGGGCTTAGCGCGCCGCCGGCGCTGACCTTGGGACCGTTGGGGATCGCGCTGCGCTTGAACTGGCTGAAGGCGAAGAAGCGCTTGAGGAAGTTCTCCAGCCACTTCGCGATCGTGGCGAGATCGTATTCGTTCTTCGCCGCCTCGGGAAATTCAGCCGGCCACAATCCTGCGCTGGCGTCCTTCCACGCGTGCCACGCGAGGAAGGCGATGTGGCCCGGCGCGTGGCCCCAGCGGATCGTGTGGTGAAGGAAGAAGTCGTTGAGCTCGTAAGGGCCGATCACGCTCTGCGTGGACTGTATCTGGCCGTCCTCACCCACGGGCACGAGCTCGGGACTGATCTCGGTCGCAAGGATCGCCTCGAGCACCGCATCGGTCTCCGGATCGAACTGGTCGGTGCGTGTGGTCCAGCGGATCAGGTACTGGATCAGCGTCTTGGGCACGCCGGAATTGACCGCATAGTGGCTCATCTGGTCGCCCACGCCATAGGTGCACCAGCCGAGCGCCAGCTCCGACAGGTCACCCGTTCCGAGCACGAAGCCCGAATGCTGCCCGGCGAGGCGGAACAGATAATCGGTGCGCAGGCCAGCCTGCACGTTCTCGAACGTGGTGTCGTAGACCGGCTCGCCCTTGGCGAAGGGATGGCCGATGTCCTCCAGCATGCGCTGTGCCGCGGGGCGGATGTCGATCTCCTCCGCCGCAATGCCCATCGCTTCCATCAGCTTCCAGGCGTTCGACTTGGTCCCTTCCGACGTGCCGAAGCCGGGCATGGTGTAGCCGCGGATCGTGGTGCGCGGCAGATCCAGTCTGTCGCAGACCTTGGCCGCAACGAGCAGCGCGTGCGTGCTGTCGAGCCCGCCCGAGACTCCCAGCACCATGTGCTGCCCGTTCGTCGCCTGGAAACGGCGCATGAGCGCGTCGACCTGGATGTTGAACGCCTCGTAACAATCCTCGTCCAGCTTGTGCGGCCGGTTGGGGACGAAGGGGAAGCGGCGGATCGGGCGGATCAGGCCGCTGTCGCCCGGTGCTGCGGCATGCTCGAAGCGAACGCGGCGGTAGAGGTCCTCGGGCCGCCCCGCGGCCTCGGCGCCATCGTTGAAGGTCTGCATCCGCATCCGGTCGCCCAGGATCCGGGAAACGTCGACGTCGGCTATGCACAGCTCAGGTTCGAGGTCGAAGCGCTGGCTCTCGGCGAGCAGGTCGCCGAGCTCGTAGACCATGCCCTGCCCGTCCCACGCGAGGTCGGTGGTGCTTTCGCCGTGACCGCTGGCCGAATAGGCATAGGCGCAGGCCGCCCGGCTCGACTGCGACCGGCACAGCATGTGCCGCTCGTCGGCCTTGCCGATGGTGATGTTCGAGGCCGAGAGGTTGAGCACGATCGTCGCCCCCGCCAGCGCCGCGCGCGTCGACGGGGGTTCGGGCGCCCAGAAGTCCTCGCAGATTTCGAGGGCGAAGCAGAAGCCGGGCAGGTTCTCCGCTTCGAACAGCAAGTCGGTGCCGAACGGCGCGACTTCACCGTCCACCGTGATCTCCAACCCGATGCAGCCGCGCCCGTGGGCGAACCAGCGCTTCTCGTAGTACTCGCGGTAGTTGGGCAGGAAGCTCTTGGGCACCACACCAAGCAGCCGCCCGTCCGCGACCGCCAGCCCGCAATTGTAGATGCGGCCGTTCCTGCGCAGCGGCGCGCCGACCACGGCGACCGGCGACAGCTCCGCGCTCGCCGCCACGATCTCGCGCACGCCCCGCTCGACCGCGTCGAGCAGCGCCGACTGCATGTGCAGATCGTCAATCGCGTAGCTGGACAGCGACAGCTCGGGAAAGAGCACCACGTCCGCCTGCCGCTCGTGCGCCTTGCGCAACTCGTCCAGGATGCCCGCGACATTGGCCGCGACGTCAGCGGTCCGCGTGCGGGGCGTGGCGGTGGCGACGCGCACGAACCCGTGGGTGCGGCGGTCGAAGAACGGGTGATCGGTATGGTCGGTCATGCGCGAAGCGCATTGTCCACCATGTCCAGCGCGACTGCAAGCGCGGCGATGCGCACGCCGTCGCGACCGATCGCACCGAAGTGCTCCTCGCGGTGCGCGATCTCCCCGCCGTGAGCACCGCAGGCGAAGTGGACCAGGCCTTCCTCGTCATCGTCGTCGCCCGGCCCCGCGAAGCCGGTGATCGCCACACCGATGCCCTTGCGCGAGCGGTCGAGCGCGCCCTTCACCATAGCGACCGCGATCTCGCGGCTCACCGCCCCGCACCGCTCCAGGTCGCCGCGGTCAACCCCCAGCAGGTCGCACTTGGCATCGTCCGAATAGACGACGAAGCCGCGCTCGAAGATATGGCTGCACCCCGGCACGTCGGTCAGCAGCGCCGCGAGCATGCCACCGGTGCAGCTCTCCGCCGTTATCAGCGGAATCTCGCGTTCGGCTGCGCGTTCGAGCACGGCGCAGGCCTTTTCCGACAGGTCTTCGGGCAGGATCGGGTCCAGGGTTTCGGTCTTCGTCACGCGGCAAGCAACTCCTCGGCGCCGGGCGCCTGCTCGAGCAATTCGATCAGCCCCCGTTCCTCGCGGGTCAGCCACTGGGTCGCGCGCGGCAGCCGCAGGGTGGCGCGCCACTCCTCCTGCCGTTCCACCAGATCGATCACGGCCGGGTGGACATAGCTCTTGCGCGTCACCGCAGGCGTGTTGCCGAGATGCTCCGCGACGACGTCGAGCATGGCCTTGAGCGGCAGCCGTTCCGACGCTTCGGCCAGCATCTGGAATCCGAGCACGCTCGCGTGCCAGGTACGGAAGTTCTTGGCGGTGAAATGCTCGCCCATGGTCTCGCACAAGTACTGGTTCACATCCTGCGAACCGACCGCGTGCAGGTCGCCCTCGTCATCGATGTACTGGAACACGTGCTGCCCGGGCAGATCCTGCATCATGCGCACGACGCGCGCCAGGGCGCCGTCGGTCAGCGAGACCTCGCGCAGCTTGCCCGATTTGCCCTTGTAGCGCAGCCGCAGGGTCCGCCCGGTCACCTCCGCATGGCGTTGGCGCAGCGTGGTCGCACCGTAGCTGCGGTTCGCCTTGGCATAGCCCTCGTTCCCGATCCGCATCGCACCGAGATCGAGCAGGCGCACGACGCTCGCGATCGCGTGCTCCCGGGTGAGCGTGCGGCCGGAGAGGTCCTCCTCGACGCGCTTCCGCACCAGCGGGAGGAGATTGCCGAAAACGAGGCAGCCGTCGAATTTCTCTCCCTCGCGAGCCGTTCGGAAATCCGGGTGATAGCGATACTGCTTGCGTCCCTTCGCATCGGTCCCGGTCGCCAGGATATGGCCGTTCGGCGCGGGGCAGAACCAGGCATCGGTATAGGCGGGCGGCAGGGCGACCGCGTTCAGGCGCTTGCGCTCTGCGGGGTCGCGGATCAGCTTGCCATGCACGTCGTAGTAGGCCCAGCCCTTCCCCGCCCGCTTGCGGGTGATGCCCGGCAGCTCGTCGTCGACATAGATGAGCTTGGGCGCGCGGGTGGCCATGGGACAAGGAACCGCGCTTCCCGCTTGCGGTTCCGGGCGTCCCGACCCATTTCGTGTGCTCGACGCACAAACAGGGAGCCCGCGATGGCCGATCCGACCTACATCCCGCCCGAAGTCTGGACCTATACCGAGAACGGCGGGAAGTTCGCCGGCATCAACCGCCCGACCGCCGGTGCGCGCGAGGAGCGCGATCTGCCGGTCGGCGAGCATCCGTTCCAGCTCTACTCGCTCGCCACGCCCAACGGGGTGAAGGCCGGCGTCATGCTCGAGGAATTGCTCGAGGCAGGTCACGCCGCGGAATACGACGCCTGGACCATCGAGATCTCGGACGGCGACCAGTTCACCAGCGGCTTCGTCGGCGTGAACCCCAACAGCAAGATCCCCGCCCTGCTCGACCGCAGCGGGCCGGAGCCGGTGCGCGTGTTCGAAAGCGGCGCGATCCTGATGCACCTGGCAGAGAAGTTCGGCGCCCTGCTCCCCACCGACCGCACCCGTGCCGAAGTGCTGAGCTGGCTGTTCTGGCAGGTCGGCAGCGCCCCGTTCATCGGCGGCGGCTTCGGTCATTTCTATGCCTATGCGCCGGAGAAATACGAGTATCCGATCAACCGCTACGCGATGGAAACCAAGCGGCTGTTCGACGTCGCCAACCAGCGCCTGGCGCAGAGCGAGTATCTGGGCGGAAAGGACTACACTATCGCCGACATCGCGACGTGGCCCTGGCTCTCCCCCTTCGTCCTCGGCGGCATCTACGGCGAGGCGCGCCAGTTCCTCTCGATCCACGAATACGAGCACGTCGATCGCTGGGTCCGCCAAATCGCCGAGCGTCCGGCCGTCCGCCGCGGCCGCCTGGTCAACAAGACCTGGGGCGAGGAAGACGAGCAACTGCGCGAGCGCCACTCGGCCGCCGATTTCGACGGCAAGAAGCTCTGATCGCCCCCTTCCCCTGGCGGATCAAACCGCTATAGGGGCCCGCGCTGCTGGGGCGTCGCCAAGTGGTAAGGCACCGGTTTTTGGTACCGGCATTCGCAGGTTCGAATCCTGCCGCCCCAGCCAACCGCGGAATTCGAAGTCTGGATGAACTTCGGATTGAGCGGATGGCCGATCTCCCGTTCATTAAGCAGGCGCGGCGATTTGCCCCCCGCAGTCGTAGATCAGAAATCCGCTGCCCGCTTTGCCGGGCCGAAGCGGGCGACGAGGCTGTAGGCGGAGCCGACGAAATGCTGGCGAACCTGCGTGATGCCTTCGTTTCCGCGCCAGGTGCGCCGCTCGACGAAGAGGCAGGGCGCGCCGGCCGGCAGTTTCAGCTGTGCGGCGATGCCGGCGCTCGCTGCAACGGAGGCGATCCGGCTTTCCGCTTCGGTCCATGGGACGTGCTTCAGAAGCCATGCGCCCGGCGAATCCGCGCGGAACGGCTGAGAGGCCATCTCCGGCACTGCGGAAAGGCAGACCAGCCGCGATTCGCAAGCGAGCGGCACGTCGTCGGCGAAATGAACACCCGCGATCATCAGTAGTTCGCCATCGTCCGCCAGCCCCGCCTCCCGCGCTTGCGGCGTGCCCGGCGGCAGGATCGTCCGCTCGGACAATTCGAAGCGATAGCGCTGGCCGCGCTGTACGATCTCCTGCTCCAGATCGGGAATATCGAGCATCATCGAATGGGCTTTCGGGCGCGCGACGAACGATCCCGCGCGCTTGCGCCGTTCGATCAGCCCTCCGTCGGCGAGCGCCGAGAGCGCCTTGCTCACCGTCATTCGCGAGCAGCCGTAATGCTGCATCAGATCGTGTTCGGTCGGCAGGCGCGAGCCGGGCGTGCGTACGCCGGTGAGGATGTCCGCCTCGATCTCGCTGCGGATCTTCTCGTGCAGGGGCAGGTTCACGCGATCAGCGCCCCGATCGCCTTGCGGTAGCGGGCCGCGATGGCGTCGCGCGCGACATGGCGGCCGCCGCTGACAAGCTTGTCGCCGCGCCGCCATACGCAATCGACGGCGCTGCGGCCGGCGGCGAACAGGAAGCCGTCGAGGATCGCGGCGGCGGGGCGATCGGCGAGCGAGGGATGGTCGGCGTCGAGGCTGACGACATCGGCCGCGTTCCCGGCTGCCAATCCGGCCGGTGCGCCCAGCGCCTGCGCGCCGCCCGCCAATGCCGCATCGAATATCGCCTGCCCGGTGGAGCAGTCGCTGCCCGGCGCCATGACATTGCGCGAGCGCGCGGCCAACCGTTGGCCATATTCGAGCCAGCGAAGCTCCTCGGCCATATCGATCAGCACATTCGAATCGGAACCGATGCCGAACCGCCCACCGGCGGCGAGGAACGCGGAGGCGGGAAACAGGCCGTCGCCCAGATTGGCCTCGGTCACCGGACACAGGCCCGCGACGGCGCCGATGGCCGCCAGGGCCGTCACTTCCGCCGCGGCCATATGGGTCGCATGGACCAGGCACCAGCGCGCATCGACCTCGGCATTGTCGAGCAGCCATTCCACGGGCCGCCGGCCGCTCCACGCCAGGCAATCGTCCACTTCGCGCACTTGTTCCGCGATATGGATATGCACGGGCGCGGCCCCGGCCATCTGCTGCAGCAGCCGCAGTTCCTCCGCGGTAACCGCACGCAGACTGTGCGGCGCGATGCCGACGAGCGCATCCGGGAGTGCCGCCGCGGCCTCCCTAGCGGCTTCGAGCAGGCGCGCGAAGCTGTCGGGATCATGGACGAAGCGGCGCTGCCCCTCGTTCGCGGGAAGGCCACCGAATCCGCTGTGAGCGTAGAAAACCGGTAAATGCGTCAGAGCGATACCGGTCTCGGCGGCGGCCGCGATGATTCCGTGGGTCAGTTCCGCCGGATCGGCATAAGGCGATCCGTCCGGGTCGTGATGAACGTAGTGGAACTCGCCGACGCGCACGAAGCCCGTTTCCAGCATCTCGACATAGGCGAGCGCTGCAATGGCGTGCAGCGCCCCGGCGTCGATCCGGTCGACGAAGCGATACATGATTTCGCGCCAGGTCCAGAAGCTGTCGTCGCCCGCGCCGCGTCGCTCGGCCAGCCCCGCCATGCCGCGCTGAAAGGCGTGGCTGTGAACATTGGGCATGCCGGGAATGGCGATCGCGTGGCGCTCGTCGGCCGAAGCCGGATCGACTCCGATTTCGACCGCCGCGATAACCCCGCCCTCGATTGCAAGGCGCACGTTCTCGGCCCAGCCGCCGGGCAGCAAGGCACAGTCGAAATGAATCGTGTGCCGGCGTGCAGGGGATACGTCGTGGCTCATTCGCGGGCCTCTCGAAGTCGTTAATTAATGTCTATACATTATCGGCGATCAATGCAATCTATTGCCGCGAAGGAGACTCGGGCAATGCGATGCGACAGGTTGTGGCGCAATGCGCGGCTGGCCACGATGACGGGGCCGGGCCTCGGACTGGTGGAAATCGGTCTTGTCGCCTCGCGCGGCGGCACGATCGTTCATGCCGGGGCGGAGCAGGACGCGCCCTCGTTCGAGGCCGATGAGACGATCGACTGCGAAGGCCGCTGGATCACCCCCGGCCTGATCGATTGCCATACGCACCTGGTCCACGGAGGGAACCGCGCGCGCGAATTCGAGATGCGGCTGGCGGGTGCGTCATACGAAGAGATCGCCCGCGCCGGTGGGGGCATCGTCTCCACCATGCAGGCAACCCGCGCCGCCAGCGAGGACGAGCTTGTCGAAAGCGCCCTCCCCCGCCTCGATGCCATGATCGCCGAGGGGGTCACGGCGGTCGAGATCAAATCGGGTTACGGACTCGATACGGACAGTGAAATCCGCATGCTGCGCGCCGCGCGCCGGCTGGGCGACGAGCGCCGGATACGGGTCGCCACGACATTCCTCGGCGCGCACGCCCTGCCGCCGGAACATGCGGGAGACGCCGACGGGTACATTGCGCGGGTCGTCGACGAGATGATCCCCGAAATCGCGCGCCTGGGCCTCGCCGATGCCGTCGATGCCTTCTGCGAAGGGATTGGCTTCACCGCCAGCCAGACGGCCCGGGTGTTCGAGGCTGCGACGAAAGCGGGGTTGCCGATCAAGCTCCACGCAGAGCAGCTCTCGAACCAGCACGGCGCGGCACTGGCGGCGGAATACGGCGCGCTTTCCGCCGATCATCTTGAGCATCTCGACGAAGCTGGCGTCGCCGCGATGGCGCGCGCAGGGACGGTCGCGACTCTGCTCCCCGGCGCGTTCTATTTCATGCGCGAGACGCGCCTGCCGCCGGTCGAAGCCTTGCGCACGGCGGGGGTGAAGATCGCCCTCGCGACCGACTGCAATCCCGGCACCTCGCCGCTCACCTCCCCGCTGCTGACGATGAACATGGGGGCGACGATGTTCCGCCTGACGGTCGAGGAATGCCTGCTCGGCATAACGCGCCACGCCGCCGCCGCGCTCGGCCTTCTGCACGAAATCGGAACGCTCGAGGCGGGCAAACGCTGCGACCTCGCGATCTGGGACGTCGAGCACCCGGCCGAGCTTGTCTATCGCATGGGGTTCAACCCGCTTCATGCCCGCATCTGGAGTGGTCGATGACCGATCTGATACTCGTTCCCGGCGCGGTTTCGCTGGCCAACTGGCGCGCCATCTATCGCGGCGCGACCGCCACGCTCGACCCGGCCTGCGCCCCGCGCATCGCCGAAAGCGCCGCCGCCGTCGGCCGCATTCTCGCGCACGGCGACCCGGTCTATGGCATCAACACCGGCTTCGGAAAGCTGGCGAGCGTGCGGATCGGCGACAACGATCTCGCGGCGCTCCAGCGCAATATCGTCCTCAGCCATGCCGCGGGGACCGGGGCGCCCTCCCCGGTGTCGGTGGTGCGGCTGATGATGGCGCTCAAACTGGCGAGCCTCGCACAAGGCGCATCGGGGGTGCGCCCGGAGACGGTGGCGCTGCTAGAAGCGATGCTCGCGAAGGGGCTGACGCCGGTGATCCCGTCGCAGGGGTCGGTCGGTGCGAGCGGCGATCTGGCGCCGCTGGCACATATGGCCGCTGCGATGATCGGCGTGGGCGAGATCGAGCTGGCGGGCGAGCGCTTGCCTGCCACCGAAGCACTCGCCCGCGTCGGGCTGGCCCCGCTGGATCTCGCCGCGAAGGAAGGGCTGGCCCTGCTCAACGGCACGCAGTTCTCGGTCGCCAATGCGCTCGCGGGGCTGTTCGAGGCGGAGACGCTGTTCACCGCCGCGCTCGTCACCGGCGCGCTCTCGACCGAGGCGGCCAAAGGCTCCGACACACCGTTCGACGCGCGCATTCACGAGCTGCGCCGCCATCGCGGACAGATCGAGGTCGCGGCCGCGCTGCGCGGCCTGATGGCCGGGTCCGCCATCCGCGCCAGCCATCTCGAAGGCGATGCGCGTGTGCAGGACCCCTATTGCCTGCGCTGCCAGCCACAGGTCATGGGCGCCGCGCTCGACCTGCTGCGGCAGGCGGCGGCGACGCTGGAGATCGAGGCGAACGGCGTCTCCGACAATCCGCTGATCTTCCCAGAGACCGACGAGGCGCTGTCCGGCGGCAATTTCCACGCCGAGCCGGTCGCCTTCGCCGCCGACATGATCGCGCTGGCGCTGTGCGAGATCGGCTCGATCGCCGAGCGCCGGATCGCGATGCTCGTCGACCCGACGCTGTCGGGCCTGCCCGCTTTCCTGACCCCGCAGCCGGGGCTCAATTCGGGCTTCATGATCCCGCAGGTCACCGCCGCGGCGCTGGTCAGCGAGAACAAGCAGCGCGCCTATCCGGCGAGCGTCGATTCGATCCCGACCTCGGCCAACCAGGAGGATCATGTGTCGATGGCCGCGCACGGCGCGCGGCGGCTGCTGGCGATGGCGGAGAATGCAAGCGCGGTGATCGGCATCGAGCTGCTCGCGGCGGCGCAGGGGTGCGATTTTCATACCGGGCTGGCCTCGTCGAACGCGCTGGAGGCCGTGCGCGACCTGCTGCGTGCGCAAGTGCCGATGCTCGACCACGACCGGCATTTCCACCCCGACATGGAGGCGGCGACCGCACTGGTGCGCGGCGGCGCGGTGGCGGAGGCGGCGGGACTGCCGCTGCCGGGGATCGCCTGATGGATTGGCTGCGCGTCCATCGCGGCGAGGCGCCGCTGGTCGTCGCCTTTCCGCATGGCGGTACCGGGCTGGCCGGATTGGAGGGCACCTTCGTCTCGCCGTGGCGGGCGCGGCTCGACACCGACTGGTGGGTGGAGGACCTTTATGCCTTCGTCTGCGATCTCGGCGCGACGACGGTGGCGACCGGCATCTCGCGCAGCGTCATCGACATGAACCGCGACCCGTCGGGCGCCTCGCTCTATCCAGGACAGGCGACGACCGAATTGTGCCCGACGACGACCTTCGACGGCGACCGGCTCTATCGTGGTGCGGTGCCCGATGCGGACGAGATCGCGCGGCGCAAGCAGGCGTTCTTCGAGCCCTATCACGCGGCGCTGGCCGCCGAGCTCGAACGGCTGCGCGTCCTCCATGGCCGCGTCGTCCTTTACGACGCCCATTCGATTCGCAGCCACGTTCCGCGCCTGTTCGACGGCGAATTGCCGCAGTTCAACATCGGCACCAACGGCGGCGCTACCTGCGCGCCGGAGCTTGAAGCCGCGATTACCGCCATCTGCGCCGCGAACGGCGAGAGCCACGTCCTCAACGGCCGCTTCAAGGGCGGCTGGACGACGCGCCATTACGGCCGCCCCGAAAGCGATGTCCACGCGATCCAGATGGAGCTGGCGATGCGCGGCTATATGGCCGAGCCGGCGGCCCTCGACGAAACCAACTGGCCGAGCCCGCTCGACCCCGCGCCCGCAATCCTGCCGACGTTACGGCAAGTGATCGCGGCCGCGCTCGATTTTGCGAAAGGATGACCATGACCCGCCTCGACAACAGCCGTGTGATCAAGGCGCCGACCGGCCCGGAACTGAACGCGAAGAGCTGGCTCACCGAAGCGCCGCTGCGGATGCTGATGAACAATCTCCACCCCGACGTCGCCGAGCGGCCCGAGGAGCTGGTCGTCTATGGCGGCATCGGTCGCGCCGCGCGCGACTGGGAGAGTTTCGACCGCATCGTCGAGGCGCTGAAGCGGCTCGAGGACGACCAGACCCTGCTCGTCCAGTCGGGCAAGCCGGTCGGCGTCTTTCGCACCCACGCCGATGCGCCGCGGGTGCTGATCGCCAACAGCAACCTCGTGCCCCACTGGGCGACGTGGGAGCATTTCAATGAGCTCGATAAGCGCGGCCTCGCGATGTACGGGCAGATGACCGCGGGATCGTGGATCTACATCGGCACGCAGGGCATCGTTCAGGGCACCTATGAGACCTTCGTCGAGATGGGGCGCCAACATCATGGCGGCGACCTGTCGGGCAAATGGCTGCTGACCGCGGGGTTGGGCGGTATGGGCGGCGCGCAGCCGCTTGCGGCGGTCATGGCGGGCGCCTCGTGCCTCGCGGTCGAATGCCAGTCGAGCCGGATCGAGATGCGCTTGCGCACCGGCTATCTCGACGTCGCCGCGCAGACGATCGAGGAAGCGATGGCGGTGATCGAGAAGAGCTGCGCGGAGAAGAAGCCGGTCTCCGTCGGCCTGCTTGGCAATGCCGCCGAAATCCTCCCCGAACTCTACCGCCGCGGCGTCCGCCCCGACCTGCTGACCGACCAAACCAGCGCGCACGATCCGGTGAACGGCTATCTGCCGATCGGCTGGAGCGTCGCCGATTGGGTCGAGAAACGAGAAAGCGATCCGGAGGCCGTCGCGAAGGCGGCCAAGGCGTCGATGGCCGTGCATGTCCGCGCGATGCTCGACTTCCAGGCGGCGGGGGTGCCGACGACCGATTACGGCAACAATATCCGCCAGATGGCGAAGGATGAGGGGGTCGAGAATGCCTTCGACTTCCCCGGCTTCGTCCCTGCCTATATCCGCCCGCTCTTCTGCCGCGGCATCGGGCCGTTCCGCTGGGCAGCGCTGTCGGGCGATCCCGAGGATATCTATCGGACCGATGCCAAGGTGAAGGAGTTGCTGCCCGACGACGCGCACCTCCACCACTGGCTCGACATGGCGCGTGAGAAGATCCACTTTCAGGGCCTTCCCGCGCGCATCTGCTGGGTCGGCCTCGGCGATCGCCACCGGCTCGGCCTCGCGTTCAACGAAATGGTCGCGAGCGGCGAGCTCAAGGCGCCCGTCGTTATCGGTCGCGATCACCTGGACTCGGGCTCGGTCGCCTCGCCCAACCGCGAAACGGAGGCGATGAAGGACGGCAGCGACGCCGTCAGCGATTGGCCGCTGCTCAACGCGCTGCTCAACACGGCGAGCGGCGCGACCTGGGTCTCGCTCCACCACGGCGGCGGAGTCGGCATGGGCTATTCCCAACACGCTGGCATGGTGATCGTCGCCGACGGCACCGCCCAAGCCGCCGCCCGGCTCGAACGCGTCCTGTGGAACGACCCCGCGACCGGCGTGATGCGCCACGCCGACGCCGGCTACGACATCGCCATCGATTGCGCGCGCGAGAAAGGGCTCGACCTGCCCGGTCTCGCGGGCTGAGAGGTCGATGCCCAGTGCGCGCAGTCGCTTGCGCGCGGTAATTCACCTGGCGGTCGCAGCCCGGCACGCTCCTAGGCCGGATGAACCCCGGGCTTCTGCGGAACGGTAACGAGAGTTGCGATCTTGGTCTTGGCCCCGCCGGGGGTGGTGACCCTGTCCACACCGACGACGTCGGTGCGCCATTCGTCCTTGCCGATGGTGAAGACCTGGTAGCCCCGGCGATCGTTCAGAAGCCGGGTGTGCGGATTGTCGGAGAGGACGTTCCCCCATCCCTTCGGGACATCCGACCCATCGCCACCCGAGGAGATCGAAGTCGCGACATACTCGGTCGCCGCGGCCGGACCGTCGAGGTCGTCCTCGTTCATGGGGACCACGCCCGCGTGATGCTTGTGCACGTCGCCGGTGGCCACGACGACGTTAGTGAGCCCCCTCTCACCGATGGCTTCGAGCACCCGCGCCCGCGCATCGGAATAGCCGCTCCATGAATCGAAGTTGTGCCGGCCGTCGGCCCGGCTCTCAGGGTAGAGGAACGGCATCATCATGACCTGCTGCGCGAGCAGGTTCCAGCCGAAGTCGGCGCTCATTCCGTCCGTCAGCCATGCCTCCTGCTCCGCGCCCAGCATCTGCGAGGGCGCGGTATCTTCGGCGGGACGGCAATGCGTCGTGTTCTGGAGTCCGCAGCGCTGATCCGTGCGATGCTGGCGGGTGTCGAGCAGGTGGATGCGCAGGAGCCGGCCGTAATCGAGCCGCCGGTGCATGCGCAGCCCGCCGTGTGCGGGGAACTGCGCGCGGCGGACGGGCATGTTCTCGTACCAGGCCTGCATCGCCGCATAGCGGCGTAGCAGGAACATCTCGGGCGGCGTGCCTTGCTCGTCCCACGTGTCCACCCAGTTGTTGTCGACCTCGTGGTCGTCCCAGGTGGACAGGAACGCGGCGGCGGCATGGGCGGCCTGGAGATCGGGGTCCATCTTGTACTGGGCGTAGCGGCGGCGATAATCGTCCAGCGAGTAGATCTCGTCGCCGACGTGGCTGCGGAAGCAGGTGCGTTCTCCGCCCTCGCCTTTCGGACAGACGCGGCCGGCCACGTGCTCGTAGATGTAGTCGCCGTAATGGAAGACCGCGTCGAGATCGGGCTCTTCGCTCAGGTGGCGATAGGCCGTGAAATAGCCGGCCTCGTAGTTCTGGCATCCGGCGACACCGATGCGCAGCTGATCCACAGCGGCCGCCGCCGCCGGAGCCGACCGAACCGTTCCGACGGGGCTCGCTTCGCCGCCCGCGAGGAAGCGGTACCAGTAGCGCCGAGCGGGCCGGAGGCCGCCAACCTCGGCATGAACCGAATGGCCAAGCTCGGGCCGGGCCATTTCCTCGCCCGAATGGACGATGCGGGTGAAGTGTTCGTCTTCGGCAACCTGCCACTGCACCGGCACCGCCTGCATCGGCATGCCGCTGCCCCTTTCGAGGGGATTAGGCGCGAGCCGCGTCCACAGGACGAAGCCGTCGGGGTGCGGATCGCCCGACGCGACGCCGAGCGTGAACGGGTATCCGGCAAGCGACCGGCCAAAGACCGGCCGCGAGGTGAGCCCGGTGAAGATAGCGAGCGAGCCTGCCGTCTTGATCAGGCCGCGGCGATCCAACCGCATCGCCCCGCCCTTCACTGCGCCGCCTCGTCCGTCGGAGCGCCGAACCTGTCGTGGAAGTCGTCGAGCGCGATCGTGAACTCCTCGCGCGCCAGATAGTCGGCGTCCGACAAGTGACCCTGCCCGTCGTGAGCCTTGTACCAAGCGCCGTACTCTGGAAGCTCCGAGGCAAACTTCCCGTAATGAGTGGAATAGGTGCGAACCTCGATACGCGGGCGATCCGTATCCAGGTGGAATGTCAGCAGCCGCAGCCAGCCGTCGCCGACCGGTCCGCTTTCCACGCCCTCGCTTTTCGCGGTCTGTCCGCGTCCCTGATAGTCGGCCATCATCTGATAGACGGGATTGGCCGCCTCGTTCGTGGCGACGCTGAAGCCCTGACCGCCGACGTGGCCGCTCAGGACCAGGAAGATCTGGTCGTGCCGGCTGACGAACTCGTCCCAGATCATCTCCGGATCGTTGTCGAGCGGATCGAGCGTGCTGTTCAGCGGATTGGAGCGCATGTTGCGCTTGCCGTCGCGCCCCAGATAATCGTGCGTGGTCACAATGGTCGGAAGGTTCGGATAGCGGCCGATCACTTCACTTGCCCAGGCGAGCGACGCATCCGGCGCGTGATATTGCAGACCGATGTGGAAGAAGCGACACTGGCCCGCGGTGAAGACCTGCGCGCTGTCCGCACCGCCGTCGTGGGAGCCGACATACCAGGGCTGGCCGGCGAAGAATTCCGACGTGCCGGAAAATGCGGACTGGAAGCCGCTCAGGCCGCCGACATGGCGCACACCCTGTTTCTTCGCTTCCGGTTGCGGCGGATGAGCCGGATCGGTCCACAGGGCGTCATAGTCGTGGTTGCCCGGCACTACGGAGAACGGCAGTTTGCCCGCGACGAGTTCGAACGCCTGGACGGCGGCGGGAATCTCGAACGACCTGGTATGGACCTTGGGCGACCTCGCGACTTCCGATCCCCCGTTGGGCATCCATTGGAAGCCGCGCGCGGCATGGCCCGGGTCCATCCATTCGGAATAGTGCTGCCAGACGTCGCCGACATGCGTGGCGAACGCGATCTCGCCGCCCGTGCTTTTCGCGTTCTCGCCCACCCAGCGCATCTGCTGGTAGAACTGGTCGACCCCGTCGATCGGAAAGCCGGACCACTTCTGATGCCGGTAATCGACATAGTTCTGCGTATCGGGAATCATGGCGACGGTGAATTCGCCGCAATCGCCCTGCCGGTAGTCGGCCGCGCCGGCCGCCGCCGCGGGAAGAACGGCCCCGGCCAGAAGCGCGGCGCCAAGTCGGGTCAGAGTTCTGCGGATGGTCATGCGAAAGCGCTCCCTTGCATTGTGGGCAGAGGTATCAATTGCTGACGTAAGGGCCGAACGCGGCCTTCACGCGCCGCTCCTCGTCCGCGTCGTCGAGCACGAAGACGCGGTAACTGGCCCCGCCCGGCGCCACGCGGATGACGACGTGGCCTTGCGTGCTCGCCGCGTCCTCGATGCCGTAGGTCGTCCTGAAAGTGGCGGGTGACACGTTGGTGACGAACACGTCGCGCGGCCCGGGCCAGGTCGCCTGGGAGGTCATGCGCCTGTAGGCGTTCACCGCGGGATGCCCCTCGGCCCGGGACGTGACCACGATCACCCGCGGGCGCAGGATTCCCAGGAAGGCGGCGCTGTTCGCGTCCCAGCTTCCGTGATGGTTGGCCTTCATCGCGTCGACCGGCCCACTCGCTTGCGCGGCGGGGGTTTCGACGTTCTTCCACGCATCGGCGGAGGAAAGCGTCTCGTCGCCGGCAGCCGACAGGTCACCGCCGGTGAAATAGTCGAACTTCCCGTACGTGACCCGAACGGCGATGCTGAGCTTGTTCTCGATCGGGTAGTCGCCCGGAGAAAGGCTCTCGATCGGCGGAAAGAGCGCGCGCGTTTCGGAGCCCAGACCGGTCCAGACGATGCCGTTGGCCATCAGGTTGCGCACCTCGAACTGCGGATAGGCGTCGGGCCGGCGCAGGAGCTGGATCTGATCCGCGCGGCCCGGTTCGAAGCGCTCGACCTCGAGGCCCCGGTTCTTGGTCTGCCACTCGACGAACTGGCGATAGTTTGTGACCGTGCGGCTCTTCAGCGGCTTCGGATAGGCATAATCCGGCCAGCCCCGATCGATGATCTTGCCGATCGGCAGATGCTCGGCGATTTCGGTGATCCCGCTCAGCCGGTAGTCGCCCTCACCCGCCGGCGGTGAATCCTCGACGATCGCGCCCATGTGGTCGCCGTGGAAGTGCGACAGCAGGGCGTAATCGATCGTCCGCCTCGACGGAGGCAGCACGTGCCGGACGTATCGCGCCACCCATTCGCCGGGCGGGCGCGACGCATCGGGCCTGGTCGGAAGCGAGAATGGCGGCTTCTCTACCGTCTTGCCGCTGGCGTCGACCAGCAGGTTGGTGCCGTCCGGAAAGACGAGGAACGACGCCTCACCCCGGCCGGTATTGATATGGTGAATGTCGAGTTCGCCTTCGCTCCAGGCGGGAAGGCTTTGCCCGACTTCGACCTCAGCAGGCGCGGTCTGCGCGCCCGCAGGGTCAGGCAGTAAGCCGAGCGCCAGAATGATCAGCGGTTTGACGGTCATGGCCTTTCCTGCGGGCTTGCGGCGCCTGCGCGACTAGAAGCGCGCCCTGACGCCGATCGTCCCCGACGTGCCGTTGTTGACATAGATCGCGCTGTGGTCGCCCAGCGCCCCGCTCTCCGCCAGACTGCCCGGCACCATGACGTTGAGCGGTCTGGTCAGCAGGTTCCGGACCGAGAAGAACGCCTCGAACGTGCGGTTGATCTGATATGCGCCGGATAGGCTCACATCGAGGCGCTTGGCGAACCATGACGGCGTGGTGCTGCGATACTTGTCGCCCGTCCAGATGCCGTTGACGTAGAGCCGCACGGGCCCCTTCTTGTAGGAGAGCGAGAGCGTGCCGACCTTGTCCGCGACCCGGACGATCGGCTCCTCCGGCTTGTTGTACATGAACGATCCGCGGACCGAGAGGCCGTCAAGCGGCGACGGCAGCCATGTCATCGCGTGATTGAACTCGATCTCCACGCCGCGGATGTTGACGGCATCGCCGCTCACCGTGTCGGTCGTGATGAACGTGTAATCCTCGTAGAGCGGATTGGTGTTCCCGAACTCCTCGGCGGTCAGTTCCTGTTCCTGGAACAGGCCCTTGACCTTGTTCTGGTAGAAGTTGACGGCGACCATGCCGACGGGTTCGAAGTACTGGGCAACGCGAATGGAATAGTTGTCCGAGATCGCCGGCTCGAGATTGGGATTCGGCGCCCGAACGATCATGTCCTCTTCGTTGACGCGCCACACACCCGCGAGAACCGCGACCTCGGGCCGGGTGATCGTGCGGCTGTAGCCCAGATGGATTTCGGTATTGTCCGCCGGAAGAAATTTGAGCGAGGCGCTGGGGAAGAAGAAGTCGTAGTTGCCCTTGCGATCGATCATCGGCCGCGTGAGGTATTGGTACTGCAGGCCCTCGATCGTTGTCGCACGATCGGTCGAATCCGACACGGTGTAGCCTGCCGCTTCGACCTCGGCCGGCGTGAGCGGATCGAATTCGCGCGCCATGGTATCCGTTCTTTCCCAACGGACGCCGGCGCGGAACTTCACGTTTGCCGCCAGCTCCGCGGTGCCCATGACATAGGCGGCGGTCGTCTTCTCCTCGAAGTGGCGCTTGTTGGCGACGTTGGCGTTGTACCACTGGGTCGCCGTTTGCGTGTGCTGCCAGTGCTCGGGATTGTCGAGGAACATCTGCCCGAGCTTGTAGGGGCTAGGCATGTAGAAGAAATCCGACCCCGAAATGGTCGCGATCGTGGCGCCGGTGTCGCCATAGGAAAGCTGGTTCGAGCTCTGCACCGCACGGAGCAGTTCCTCGTTGCTCAGCGGGCCCACGTATTCGTAGAGATTGTTGTCGCTCGTATTGTCGAAATCATAGATCGCATTCCGGATCTTGAAGCCGGTCTTGAAGACGATCGGCACCGAACCGAGGTCGGTCATCCAGGCCAGGTTCGCGGCGCCGCCCAGGTATTTCACCGAGGCGAAGCTCCCATTGCCGCTGCGGATCGTCGGCGTGCCCGACAGGTCGTACGACGCCGGATCTCGCCAGTCGGGGCCGCTCACCTGGCGGATGTCCCAATCCTGGTGAACGAGATTGTCGCGCTGCATGGAGAAATTGCCTTGCGACCGGATGTCGTTGGTGAAGCCGGCGACGGCCCCCTTCCTGAGCGGATCGTACTCGCTCGTCGATTTCGAGTACGAGAAATTGCCGTCGATCGTGAGCGTATCGGTCTGATACTCGAAACTCGGCACCAGGTTCTGGCCCTCGTTGATCTTGTAGGTCGAGGTGTTGCTGATCTCGTAGGAATAGGCGTCGGCGGGATGCAGTGTAGTGAAATCGAGGGTCGGGTCCCCGTCCACGCCCAACGAGCGAGCTCCGGTCGTGAAACGAGGCGTGGATGAATCCTGCCACACGGTGCTGCGGTTGTAGGACGACTTCAGGGACAGGATGAGATTGTCGGTCGCCTTGAAGTCGACATTGAGCGCAGCGGCAAAGCGCGAAGTCTGGCGCGGCGCCATCTGCAACTGCTGGACCGTGACGGCGAGCGGTTCGGGGCTGACGGCGGTCGGATCATAGTTGCGGCTCGATGTGAGCTGCTCGCGCTCGATATAGGTGTTGGTCTGGCTCACGCTCGCGACCACGCCGAGCCGCCGATCGAAGAATACGTCGGAATACTCGATCAGGCCGTTCGGCAGGAACTTCTTCCCGTCATGCCCGCCGTCACCGGGTCCGGCATTGCTCTTGCCGTCCCACATGTTCGCGTGCGTGGCGCCGCTCACCTGGACCTGGATACGCCGCCCGCGGCGATCGAACGCGCGCTTGGTGCGGATGTTGATCGTGCCCGCCGGCGAGTTGGCGTCGACGTCGGCGCTGGTCGTCTTGGAGATCTCGATCGAGTCGATCCCGGCCAGCGACAGACCTTCGAAGCTGGCCGCGCGCGAAGTGTCGGCCCCGTTGTTCGCGTCCGCCGAAGCGAGACCCACGCCGTCCAGCGTAACCCCGGTCATGGCCGCCGGCAGGCCGCGAAGCTGGACGTTGACCGCCGACCCGGTCGTGCCGTCCGTGTCGACGCCGGTCATGTACTTGATGAATTCGGCCGGATTGCCGTCGGCGATATCGCCGTAGGATTCGACGGACAGATTGTTCTTGATGTCCATCGACTGGCGCTGATCCATGATCGCGCGCGCGTCGCCTTCCAGAACCCCGGCCGCGGTGACGACGATCTCCTGGCCGGCGCCGGCTTCCTCCCGCGTGGAGTGCGTCAGCTCGACATCGTGACGCACCGCCCGGCCGGAGCGAACCTCGATAGTGGACGTCAGATCGCGGTAGCCGGTGTAGCTGACCGTAACTTCGACCTGCCCTGCCGGAACGTCCGAAATGCGATACTCGCCGCGCTCGGCGGAGGCGGTGGTCCGCCTGCGACCATCGGCGGTCTCGACGCGAATGATCGCGTTGCGCAGATATTCACCGGTCGCGGGGTCGAGCACTTGCCCCTCGATCACTCCCTGACCGGCCGTCTGCGACTGCCCCGAAGAGGTGTCCGCCCGGCGGGCGCTCGACGCCGGAACCGACGGGTCCTGCATCCGTGAGGCGGCGCGCAGGATCACTACGCCGCCGTCGTACGATGCGACTTCCAGGCCGCTGCCTTCCAGCAGCTGCCTCAGCGCGATCCGGGGCTCCATGGCACCCGCAATCCGGCGAGACCTGAGATGTTCGATGCCGGTCGCCGGGGCGACGATCTGCAATCCCGTCTGGCGGCCGAATGCCGAAATCGCCGAGGGCAGGCTCTGTGCCGGAATGTCGAACGTCACGGCCTGCGCCATTGCCGGCGACGAAGCTGCCACTGCCACCGCGGCAACGCCGCAGCTCAAAACGGACCTGAAGTACATTGTCGCGCCCCCGAATTTGTCTGAGCGATCGCTGTTCGGAGGCTGGATGACGGGCGGCGCTGTTTCCGCCACTGCGAAGGGAAAAAATTCTGCGGCGCGTCAGCGCCGGTCGAGGCGTACGCCGTCGGCGGTCGGTATTGCCTGAATGCCCAGGCTGAGCGCGGCCGCTCTTGCGAAGCCCAGCGGATCGCTGGTGGAATAGACGCCCGTCACCTTCATCGCGCCGACCGCCGGATCGGCGATGATGATCCGGCGGTCGGAATAGCGCGCATATTCGGCCGCGGCCTGCGCCAGCGTCATACCCTGGAGATCGATGATTCCCCGGCGCCAGCCAACCGACCGTTCGAGGGCGGCGTGCGACACGCGTTCGATTCGAAAGTCACCGCGCGGCGAAACCCGAACGCGCTGGCCGCGCCTCAGACTGTGCGGGTGAAGCTCGCCGGCTGCCCCGACCTCAACATGGCCTTCCAGAACCGCCACTTCCACCGCGCCGTCGTCGAAGCGCCGCACGGAGAAGCTGGTGCCCAGCACTCGGATGCGCACGTCGCCGGCATGGACGACGAAGGGCCGGTCCCGATCCCGGGATACGTCGAACAGCGCCTCCCCTTTCACCAGATCCACCTGGCGAAGCCGTTCCTCGAAACGGGGTTCTATGCGGCTGTCGGTGTTGAGCGTGATGGCCGAACCTTCCGCCAGCGCGATGCGGCGCGTGTCCCCCTTCGCCGTTACCACTGCCGTACCGGCGGAGAGCGCTCCGAACCCCACTGCCGCAGCGATCGATGCTGCCAGAGCCGCGCCGCCTGCGAACAGGAAATGCCTGCGCTTCAACGCCGGAGGCGGCGACGGGCGTGCTTCCTCGAAATCGTCGGGCGAAAAGCCGGGCCCCAACGCGGCGGCCCGGTCGAAATGGGCGTTCACCGCCAGCGCGCGCGCATAGGCGCCCAGCCGCCGGGTGTCGGCGCCGAGCCACTTCTCGAGCGCAGCCTGCTCATCGAAGGACAGATCACCCCGATCGGCCTTGGCCGCCCAGGATGCCGCACTGCTCTCAATTTCGGAGGCGGATTCCGGACGTTTCTGTTCTGGCGCGTTCGTCTTCACATGCTTTTGATGCCGGGATTGGTGAATTTCCGCCATAGGTGATTGCATTTGCAAGAAGACGCAGTGCCTTCCCCATGTGTTTTTCTACCGTGCTTTCCGAAATGCCCATGCGGTGCGCGACCTCCCTCTGGGAAAGCTCGTGCACCTTCCGCAGGGTAAAGACCTCACGGCATTTGGGCGGCAGCGTCGCGATGAAAGTGGCGATGCGTTCCAGTTCCTGTCGTCCGGCGGCGATGGCATCGGGACCGGGCGCATCGCAGGGAACCTCCAGGCTCTCCATGTCCGTCAATGCGCTGAAGGAAACGACCTGCGACCGCCGCAGCGCCATCAGCACGACGGACTTCGCCACTTCGAACAAGTAAGTTCGCGGATTGCGGATATGGCCGACGCAGCCGAGCCCCGCCAGGATGGCATACGATTCCTGAATCACGTCATCGATATCGAGACCCACCAGCGGACGACGCGAAAGCCAGGTACGCAGCTCGCCTTCGTGCGGCAGAATCCGGCGCGCAAGCCACTGCGTACGGTCGTGGGAGGGCATAGTCATGCGGCGCGCGTAGGAGCGGCATGTTACACATCGGGTTCAGATGCATGACAGCAAGCCGATGGACTTCGGTCGACTTGCATGCACCTTCCCACTCCAACGAACGGCTGACTCGGCCCTCACGGGAGTCGCCTAACCTCCAATCGGTGCCGTTCGCGGAAGGGCTACCCTCCTTTCATCTGCGCCATGGTCAGCTTCGGTTTCTCACCTGGGCCGACTGTAAAGACATCACGCCATTCCGGGTGTTTTTCATATCGGGCGCGGACATAGGGGCAGATCGGGATGATCTTGAACCCACGCGCCCGCGCATCGGCGACGAGGTATTCGACCATCGCCGCTGCGAGACCCGTGCCCCTCAGTTCGTCAGGCGCGCCCGTGTGATCGGCGCTGATCAGATCCGGCCCGCGGTGCGTGAAGGTGATCTCGCCTTCCGCATCGATCCCTGCGACCTTGCCGACATATCGGCCGCGTCGTTCGCCATCTTCCAGAGTGACGGTGATTTCGGGCTTCTCATCGGGCATAATCGCGATCCTCCGGAAAGGGAGTGAACTCTTCGTCGTCGGCATCCGGCAGCTTCATGCGCCCCTGCTTCCAGTCTTCCTTGGCCTGTTCGATGCGATCTTTCGACGAGCTGACGAAGTTCCACAACATGAACCGCTCGCCGATGGGATCGCCGCCGAGCACCATGACGGTGGCCGCCTCCCTCGCGATAACAGGCACGTCCTTGCCCGGCTCGAGCACGGCCATCTGCCCTGTGTGCAGGACCTGACCCGCGATCTCCGCAACGCCGGCGGCAACGTAGACCGCGCGTTCCTCGTACTCGGCGGGAAGGGTGCGGCTTGCACCCGCATCCATATCCCAGTGCATGTAGAATTGCGGACTGTGGACCTTCACCGCCGATCGCATCCCTTCGGCGCTGCCTGCGATCAGGCGGCCCCGCAGGCCCTTCTCCTCCCATGTCGGCAAGTCGGCCGCCCCTTCGTGGTGATAGAATGCCGGATCGGTTTCCTCGTGCTCGGTCGGCAGGGCGACCCAGGCCTGAATGCCGTGCATATGCGCCCCGTGCTCGCGTGCGTGATCGAAGCGCTCGGAATGCGTGATCCCGCTGCCGGTGACCATCCAGTTGACTTCGCCCGGGCGGATATCCTGCGTCACGCCCAGGCTGTCGCGATGGGTCAGAGCGCCATCGTAGAGATAGGTCACGGTGGAAATGCCGATGTGCGGATGCGGGCGCACGTCCATCTCGCGCGGGAAGCCCGGAGCAAGGTCTGCAGGGCCCATGTGATCGAAGAAGATATAGGGCCCGACCGTGCGGCGAGCATGGAAGGGCAGCACGCGGCCCACCTCGAACCCGCCACCAAGGTCATGCGTGCGTTTGTCGATAATGCGTTCGATCATTCGTGATTTCCTCGATCCAACGGGTCGTTTGATGGGTCAATCGGGCAAGAGTGTGACGGGTGCGGGCAAAAGTGCCCGGAGAGATCGAACTCTCCGGGCACGATTGATCAAGCCGGGGCGAGCGCGCCGAACTTGCCCGAGTTGAACTCCGCGATCGCCTCGCGGATTTCGGCCTCCGTGTTCATGACGAAGGGGCCGTAGCCGAACACGGGTTCGTCGATCGGCGCGCCAGTCATCACCAGCAGCATGGCGTCGCCATCGGCCTTGATCGTGACGCCCTCCCCATCTCTGGAGAGCCGCGCGATCTCGGCCTCGCCCACGCCCTTGCCGTCGATGGTGACGTGGCCCGAGAGCACGGCGATCATCGTGGTGTGGCCATCGGGCAGGGGCAACGTGACCTCCGCGCCGGCATCGAGCCGAACGTCCCACAAATTGATCGGCGTAAAGGTGCTCGCAGGCCCCCTCGTGCCGCGGAAATCGCCTGCGATGATCCGCGTGCGGCCACCGTCGAAAGTCACTTCGGCGATCGCGTCACGCGTGATCGCCTGGTACTTGGCCGGGGTCAGCTTGTCCTTCGCAGGCAGGTTGACCCACAACTGCACCATGCGGAACGGGCCGCCGGTCTTCGAATAGCCGGGCGAATGAAACTCCTCGTGCAGCACGCCGGATCCGGCGGTCATCCACTGGACCTCGCCCGTGCCGATGGTGCCGCCACCGCCGGTGGAATCGCGGTGGCTGACCTCGCCGTCATAGACGATCGTCACCGTCTCGAAGCCCTTGTGCGGATGTTCGCCCACGCCGCGCGGATGACCCGTCACGGGCTCGAAATTCCACGGTCCGGCGTAATCGAACAGGAGGAAAGGGCTGATCGCCGAAGTATCGCCCTGATAGCTGAACAGAGAGCGCACGGGGAAGCCGTCGCCCACCCAGTGAGGGGTGTCGTTGCGCAGAATGGTGTCGAGTGTCTTCATGGCGTTGACCTTTCGAGGGGGCGCATCGTCTGCCTCGCCCCGAGGCATTGCTTTCGTGTTGGGCGCAACATATGTATGTGCTGACATGACAGCAAGTACGATCCAAAAGGATACTGCAATGAACCGGCCCGCGACCGCAGTGGAAGGCTGGCACTGCCCCGCAGAACGGACGCTCGATTTCCTCTCGGGCAAATGGCGTCCCATGGTGATCTTCTGGCTCATGGAAAGCCCGCTGCGCTTCAACGAGCTGCAGCGGCGGCTCGGTGCGATTACCCATCGCACCTTGTCCAAGACGCTGAAGGAGATGGAGGCGGACGGGCTGGTCCAGCGCAAGGACTACGGCGAGATTCCGCCCCGCGTCGACTACTCGCTCACCGGCCGCGGCCGCAGTCTCCAGCCGGTCTTGCAGGCGATGGAAGAGTGGGCGCGGAGCCAAGCCGAGAGAAATCACGGAGAATTGTGATGAGCGACAATGCCGACTGGCCGCCCATTCCTTTCGCGCCATGGAAGGACAGTTGCGCCGCGTTGCACCTGCAAACGCAGATCGTCGGCAAGTACCGGCTGGCCCACACGCCCTGGGTCAATCACTCGTGGCACGCGACGCTCTACGTCAATGCCGACGGGCTCACGACCGGGCTGATCCCCGACGGTCCGGGCATCACCGTCCAGTTCGACCTGCAGCGCCAGCGCCTCGTCGCGTCATGCCCGACCGGAGAAAGCGACGGCTTCCCGCTCGAACCCATGTCGACCGCTGCATTCGACAGCAGGTTCAAGAAAACGATCGCGGCGCTCGGCGGATCGCCGGAATATCATGGCTGCCCCAACGAGTTGCCCGACCCGCTTCCCTTCGCCGAGGATACCACCGCGCGGCCGTGGGATGCCGATGCCGTGTCGCGCTTCCATCGGGCGCTGGTTCGGATCGACGCGGTGTTCAACGAATTCCGCACCGGATTTCTCGGCAAGGTCAGCCCGGTGCATCTGTTCTGGGGCAGCTTCGACCTTGCCGTGACGCGCTTCTCGGGCAGATCGGCCCCACTGCATCCCGGCGGCATTCCCAACCTGCCCGACGCCGTCACGCGGGAAGCCTACAGTCACGAGGTCAGTTCCGCTGGCTTCTGGCCCGGCGGCGGCGGGATCGACGAACCCTGCTTCTATTCGTACGCCTATCCGACGCCCGACGGGTTCGCCGAACGGCCGGTGAAGCCGGAGGCGGCAAGGTTCGACAAGAACCTGGGCGAGTTCGTGCTGCCCTACGAAGCCGTCCGCTCCGCCACGAAACCACGCGAGGCGTTGCTGGAATTTCTGACATCCACCTTCGACGCCGCGGCAGAGCTCGCGGATTGGGATGAAGACCTGACCTGCGCAATCGGCCGGAAGGGCCGGCCGCGTCTTGTTGATTAAGGCCAACGGGCTACCGGCCGCGGGGCGCCGCCCCACAAAAAATCGATACGAGTCATGCCTCCGCAATGAATCCGCAAACGAGGCGTAACAACTCTTCCCCACCAGCGCCCTCGTTCACATCGGAACAGCCACGAGGGGCACAGCGGCACTGTCGTCCAGAGCGATCTCGCCGCTGACTTCGGCTGCCGGATTTCCTTCCCGGAATCCGGCGTGCCGGCGCGCGCATACCGCTGCCGGCGAAAGTCGCTTCGCCGCCCGACTGGCGTGAACTCCAGGGGGAATGAGCGAAAAATGAAGAGTACCGTCAACGTCCGCGCCGCGCAGCTCCTTGCCGGGGTGGCCTTCGCCGCACTGTCCGCAGCACCCGCCTTCGCGCAGACTGCGCCCGTGGTCGAAGCAGACGCATCGGCGCCAGCCGAGGCCGAAGCAAACGCGATCGTCGTCACCGGCTACCGCCAGAGCCTGCAGGAAGCGATCGACATCAAGCGCGAGACGATCGGTTTTTCGGATTCGATCGTCGCCACCGACATCGCCGATTTCCCCGAGCAGAACCTGTCGGAGGCGCTGCAGCGCATTCCGGGCGTCACGATCGAGCGCGAGAAAGGCCTCGGCACCCGCGTCAACGTGCGCGGCCTGCCGACCGAGTTCACGCTGGTTACGATCAACAATCTCGCCACCGCGTCCGGCTCGGGCGGTCGCGACGTCGAGTTCGACATCTTCGCGTCGGAGCTGATCCAGTCGGTCACCGTCCAGAAGTCTCCGACCTCGGCGGACGAGGAAGGCGGCATCGCCGGCTCGGTGAAGATCAGAACGGCGCGCCCGTTCGACAATCCCGGCCTGCGCGTGGTCGGCTCCGTGGAAGGCGCATACAACTCGATTTCCGAAGAGATCGATCCGCAGTTCTCCTTCCTTGCGAGCGACACCTTCGGGGACTTCGGCGTGCTTCTCTCGGTATCGAAGGGGCAGCGGACCAACCGCACCGATTCCAACTCGGGCATCAACTTCCGTCCCATTTCGCGCTGGACCGACCGCGGCGACGCGCAGACCGACCAGGCTCTCGAGGTGCTCGAGCGTGACGCCGGCATCGTGTTCGACGACGTCAACGATGCGAACGAAGTCGACCGGGTGGTCTTCCTCGACAAGGTCGGCGACCGGATCTACCTCAACGATCAGGACAAGCTGGGCTTCTCGGGATCGCTGCAGTACCGCCCGAGCGATCAGTTCAGCCTGACGTTCGACGCCTTCCTCGGCTCGTTCGACACGGTCGAGGACGAATACGACGCCGCCGCCTATTCCGCGTCCAGCCGCTCGACGCTCGGCATCATCCACGATTACGACGATACGACCCTGTCGGAGCACGGCATCGTCGTCCTGCGCGACGTGTCCTACACCGCCACCCAGCACGAGTTCCTGAGCAAGGAACGGATCACCGAGACCGACTACCGCCAGTTCGGCGGGGAGATGAATTGGGAAACCGGCAACTGGGAAATCGACCTGCTCGCCGGTTACTCGGGCGCGAGCAAGTCGCGCGACAACGCCAATCTGAAGCACGTCGCCTATGCCCCGTCGCGCACCCGCTACACCGAAACCGGCGGCGAAACGATCCCGAGCGACGATCCGAACACGATCGACATGTACAACTCGCCCGAATCCTATCTCTTCGAGGCCTACGAGACGACCTACGAGGAGATCGAGGACGACAAGTACACCGCCCAGCTCGATGTCACCTACAACTTCGACAGCGTGCTGAAGCGCATCAATTTCGGCTCGCGCTACACCAACAAGACGACCGAGCGTCAGTACGGCGAGGAGAAGATCCAGGGGCCGACGCGCGGCGACACGTCGTACGTGAACGAGCGGACGCTGGCGGACAGCGAGCTCGGCTATGTGACCGATATCGTCGGCGGCAAGGACTATCAGGCGCGCGACCTCGACTGGCAGCAGATCTCGAACGACTATGCGCGCGATTTCTTCCGGCCCGAGGGCTTCCTCTCGCCGTTCGACGACGGCCAGTTCTACCGCGTGAAGGAGGAGACGATCGCCGCCTACGGCATGGCCGATTTCGAGTTCGACATCGCCTCGATGCCGGTCTTCGTGAATGCCGGTGCGCGCTACATCAAGACGACCGTGCGCTCCTCGGGCTTCCATCAGGTGCAGAACCCCGACGGCTCGACCGGCTACACCGACGAGCCCGTCTCGAGCGAGGGCAGTTACGAAAAGGTCCTGCCGTCCTTCAACGCGCATATCGAACTGGCGGACGACCTGCTGGTCCGCGCGGCCGCCTCGCAGACGCTGATCCGCCCGGCGCTGACCGATCTCGCCTACAAGCGCACGGCAAGCTGGAACGATTTCCGCTTCACCGACGGCAACCCCAGCCTGAAGCCGACCTATGCCGATCAATGGGAAGTCGGCATCGAGAAGTATCTCGGCAGCGACGGCCTGCTCGCCGCGTCCTACTTCTGGAAGAACATCAAGGGCGTGGTGCAGAACGAGCTGACCGGCGTGGTCGAGGACGTGACCAAGTACAACGCCAACGGCACGATCGACGGGGTCTACGACTTCGACGTCTATCAGCCGGTGAATGCCGAGGGGTCGTACAAGGTGAGCGGCGTCGAGCTGGTCGCGGTGGTGCCGTTCTGGTGGTTCCACGAGTCGCTGGAAGGCTTCGGCGTGAACGCCAACTACACCTTCCTCGACAGCTCGCTGACGGGCGAATCCGATCTCGACATTCCGACCTCGCCGATCGGCCTGTCCGACAACACCTACAACGCGACGCTGTTCTACGAACGCGGCCCGTTCGCGGCGCGCGTGTCCTACAACCACAAGAGCGCTTATGTGGAGCGGATCGAGCGGAACATGTATCCGGTCTATCGGGATGCCTACGGGCAAGTCGACCTGTCCGTCAGCTATCAGGTGACCGACAACTTCCGGGTCGAACTCCAGGGCATCAACGTGACCGACGAAGCGACCACGGGGTACACGATGGATCCCGCCTTCCCGACCACCTACGAATTCTCGGGAAGCCGCATCAGCCTGGGCGTTCGCGCTCAGTTCTGATCGCCGGGCCGGCGGTTACAGGAGCGCCCTCACGCCTGGCGTGAGGGTGCCCCACCCCTTGCCTCGGCCGATCGTCTCACAAGCTTAACATGGGCCGCCTATCGGCGCGGCAGCCGGCGAGATCTCGGCCCTCTCCGTCACCACAGGAGTAAAGACATGTTTTGGCTGAGCGCCATCCTCCTGATGCTCGATCCTCTGCCAGTTGCGGCGGAGGAGCCGGTCAGGATCAACGATCTGGTGATGGTGGGCACGCACAACAGCTACAAGCTAGCAATGCCGGACGAGCGTATGGCGCGGCTGCGCGAGCACGACCCGCAGGCCGCGGACTCGCTCGATTATGCGCACCGCCCGCTGACCGAGCAGCTCGATGCAGGTGCGCGGCAGATCGAGCTCGACGTCTATTACGATCCGCACGGCGACCATTTCGCCGAGACGTCGGACGATCCCGCGCTTCGGCGGCCCGGGTTCAAGGTCCAGCACATCCCGGGCCTCGACGACCGCACGAGCTGCCCGACCCTGGTGCAGTGTCTTGCCGTCATCAAAGGATGGTCGGACGCCCATCCGGGCCATGCGCCGATCCTCGTCATGATGAATGCGAAGGACAGCACCGGCGACGCCACCCCGATCGTGGAGGCGCTGCCGTTCACCGAAACCGCCTTCGACGCGCTCGACCGCGAGATCCGGTCGATGCTCCCGGCAGACAAGCTGATCGTCCCCGACGACGTTCAGGGCAGCTATCCGACGCTGCGTGAGGCGGTGCTCGCCGACAACTGGCCGACGCTGGACGCGGCGCGCGGGCGCCTGATGTTCGCGCTCGACGAAGGTCCGGAGAAGGTCGCGCTCTATCGCGGCGACCGCGTGTCGCTCGAAGGGCGCGTGCTGTTCGTCAACACCGACGAAGATTCGCCCGCGGCGGCCTATCTCACGCTGAACCATCCGATCCGTCAGGCGGAGCGCATCCGGCGCGCGGTCGAGGCGGGTTTCATCGTGCGGACCCGCGCGGACGAAGGCACCGCCGCTGCACGGACCGGCGACACGCGCCAGCGCGACGCGGCACTCGCCAGCGGCGCGCAGTACGTCTCGACCGATTACCTCTGGCCCGATCCCCGCTTCGGCACCGCATATCGCGTCGGTTTGCCCGGTGGGGCCGCCGTCGCCTGCAATCCGGTGAGCCGCCCGCAGGGTTGCGGCACCGATCCGCTCGAAGCGCCCGCGCGCTGACCGCCCTTCTCAACATCACACATCAGGATAACGCCAATGCCGCTTCCGCTTCGCCGCCCTTCGATCATGCTGCTCTGCGCGCTCGCCGCAGTGCCTGCCGTCGGTCAGGATCAGACCGCCTCGCCCGCGGCCGATCCGACGCGCGCGGCGCAAGGCGATCTGAGCGTACCAGCGGGTGCGCGCCGCATCGGCGACGACCTGACCGACCGCTATCGCGATATGCTGTCCGAGCGCGAAGTCCGTAATGTGATCCTGCTGATCGGCGACGGCATGGGCGATTCGGAGATCACCATTGCCCGCAACTATGCCGAGGGTGCCGGCGGCGCGTTCAAGGGCATCGATGCGCTGCCGGTCTCCGGCCAGTACACGCACTATGCGCTCGATCGCGAGACGGGGAAGCCCAACTACGTGACCGACTCCGCCGCTTCCGCGACCGCCTGGGCCTCGGGCGTGAAGACCTATAACGGCGCGATCGGCGTCGACATCCACGCCCGGCCGCATCCGACACTGCTAGAGATGGCGAAGGCGGCGGGCCTCGCCACCGGCAACGTCACCAGCGGCGAGATCGAGGATGCGACACCCGCGGCGCAGATCGCGCATGTGACCCAGCGCAAGTGCTACGGCCCGGTGGCGACGAGCGAGGTGTGCCCGGCCAATGCGCTCGAAAACGGTGGCGCCGGGTCGATTGCGGAACAGGCGCTGGCGCTTCGGCCCGACGTGCTGCTGGGCGGCGGCGCGGCCACGTTCGCGGAGGTCGCCAAGGCAGGTCCGTTCGAAGGCCGCACGCTGTTCCAGCAGGCCGAAGCGCGCGGTTACGCGATCGTTCGCGACGCGGCGGAATTGCAGGCGGCGGGCGAGGCGGACCAGCGCCGGCCGCTGCTCGGCCTGTTTGCGCCCGGCGTCATGCCGGTGCGCTGGACCGGTCCGAAGGCTTCGTACCACGGCAATATCGACCAGCCGCCCGTCCGCTGCGCCGACAATCCCGAACGAACCGAAACCATCCCGACGCTCGCCGCCATGACCGCGAAGGCGATCGAACTGCTGAAAGGCGACCCGGACGGCTTCTTTCTCCAGGTCGAGGGCGCCTCGATCGACAAGCAGAACCACGCCGCCAACCCGTGCGGCCAGATCGGCGAGACGGTCGATCTGGATGAGGCCGTGCAAGCCGCCCTCGCCTTCGCGCGCGCCGACGGGCACACGTTGGTGATCGTCACCGCCGACCATGCGCACACCAGCCAGATCGTCGGCAACGGCACCCGCGCACCGGGGCTGACGGCTGCGCTCAAAACGCACGACGATGCGGTGATGACGATCAGCTACGGCACCGCCGAAGAAGGATCGCAGGGCCACACCGGCGCGCAGCTTCGCGTCGCCGCATACGGCCCGCGCGCGATCAACTTCACCGGCCTGACCGATCAGACGGATATGTTCTACATCATCCGCGACGCGCTGGGTCTCGGCGGCATGGGAGAGAACTGACGCCGCGGGCGGGGCTGCCGATTGCCCGCCCGGAGAGGCAGTTCCGCAAATATCCGCTGACGGAGGATGACGGCGAGCCGCGAGCGGACTATCGCGCTCTCATGCGCAAGTTACCCATGCTCCCCGCCCTGCTCGCGCTCGCCGGACTGGCGGGCTGCGCGACGCATGAACCGATCGTGACCTCGCAAGGCGCCTTGCCGCCGGGAGGGACTTACGGGATCCTTTCGCAGGATGCCCCTCCTCACATGCAGGACCTCGTCTCACAGCAGCTCACCGCGCTCGGATTCGAGCAATCCGGGGAGCCCGCCTATCTCGTTCAGATCGGCACGTTCGATCGTCCCGCGACGGTCGGAGCACTCGTGCCCGAGCCCGACGAGCAGCAATGGCTCCGCAGGCCTTGGCTCGGCAGTCGGCAGGTCGTGCGCGGCGTGACGGTCAGTCTGAGCGAGCGCGAGAGCGGGCACGAAGTTTACCGCTCGGCTGCCGCCGTCAGGAGCAACCCGGACGATGTGCAAGAGCATCTGGAACCGCTCATTGCGACGATGCTGACGCCCCGTCCTGAGCAGGATCCTCCGTCGGTTCGCTGAGCAGCGGAAGGCCGAGCACGAAGGTCGAGCCGCCTCCCACCCGGCTTTCGCAGCGGACCCAGCCGCCGTGGCGGACCGCGACGGTGTGGACCTGAGCGAGACCCAGGCCGACGCCGTTCCCCCGGCCTTTTCCAGGCGCCTGGCGAAACCGCTCGAACAGAGCGGCAAGATGATCCGGTGCGATGCCCGGTCCCTCGTCAGCGATCGTGCAGGTCGCCATGGGAACGCCCTGCTCCTCGATCACCTCGATCGAGCAGCGCAGACGTGCGCCGGGCGGACTGTGATAGACGGCGTTGTCGATCAGGTTGACGACGGCCCGCGTCAGCAGCGAGCGTTCGCCCGCCACGAAGAGCGTGGCATCTTCGCCCGCCAGTTCGGCCTTCAGGTCCTTGGCGGCGATGCGCGGCCATAGCTGGTCGAGGGCGTCGACGAGCATGTCGGCTACATTGACCGGCTCCGCTTCATAGGGAAGCGACTCCGCGCGGGCGAGCTGGACGAACCCTTCCGCCAGCGCGATCGTGCGCCGGGCATGGCTCTCGATCCGCCCCGCGATCTGCGGGTCGATCCGCTTTCCGTCCGCGTCCGTGAGCAGCGCCAGGATCGAGGTCTGGGGTGAGCGCATGTCGTGGGAAAGGAACTCCAGCATGTCTTCGCGCTGCCGCTGCGCCTCCCACAAAGTGGTGATGTCCGTCGTCCGCACCACCCAGCCGAGCAGTTCGCCCTGGGCGGATCGGCGCGGCGCGACGCGGATTTCGAAAGAGCGACCGCCGGCCGAACGCGCGCGATAGCGGCCCGGCTCTAGCGGAGCGGGCCACGGCGGCAGATCGCTCCCTTCGGGTTCGAGCCGCCCCTCGGCCAGAGGAATGGGCTGGAAGCGGGCATAGAGTGCAGGCAGGGTCCGCTCGTCCGCCGCGAGCCGCAGTTCCTCCGCCAACGCTTCGGCTTCGGCGTTGGCGAGAACGATCGCACCGCTGCGATCGGCGATGAACACCCCGTCGGGCAGTTGGCGAAGGCTCTCGGTCACGAAGCGGCGCAGATTGCGGCTCTGTCCGATCGCATCGTTCAGCAGTGCCATCTGCCGCGATACCGGATCGGGAGCGGACGGCAGGGGACCGGCGGGAGCGAGGAGGTCCGGCTCCGCACGGAAGCGCTCGAGTTCCTCGATCATGTACCTGTTCGCGGCCGCCAGCCGCCGCCAGCCCCACAACGGATAGACCACCGCGAGCGCGGCGAGCCCGGGCATGGGCGTCAGCCACAGGCGGAACCCCAGCAGCACCGCTGCAGCCGCAGCGAGCAGGAGGACGACCAGCCCCGCGATCAGCGCAACGAGCGCCGAGGGCTGCATCACGCGCAAGGCGATGAGCAGAATCCAGAGCGGCACGAGCGCGAAGGCGGCCCGTGGCCAGAAGCCGCTCTCCGCAATCATCCGGTCCGACAGAAGGCCATCGAGCAGGTGCGCCTGGACTTCGATGCCGGGCAGAATGCCGCCGGGATTGCCCCCGCCCGTGGCGTAGCGATCGCCGAGTCCCTCTGCCGTTGCACCGACGAGCACGAGCCGGTCGCGCAGCAGCTCGGCCGGCACCTGCCCGCGCAAGACCGACGAGGCGCCGATCGTCGGGAAGTGTCCCGCCGAACCCGCGAACGGGATCAGGAGTGGCCCCTCGCCTTCCTCCGGCAAGTCGGCAGCGGGATCGGCCGCGCGCTGCGTCAGCACCATCAGATGCGGCCAGCGGCCCCGTTCGTCCCCCGCAACCAGCCGTGCACGCCTGACTTTCCCGTCACTGTCGAGGAGCAGATTGACATGCCCGATCGCGGTCGCTCCATCGCGCACCTCGGAAACGGGCGGGATGACGTCGAAGGGCGTGCCATTGGTGCCCGGCGCGCGCATCAGCAGCGGAACGAAGACCCTTGCCGGACCGGCCATGGCGCGTCCGAGCGCGGCGTCTCCGGCCTTGGGATTGAGGAGCAGGACGTCGTAGGCGATGGCGGCCGCCCCGGCGTCGGCGAGCTTCTCCACGAGTTCCGCCTGCACCTCCCGCGGCCAGGGCCAGGCGCCCGTCTCGCGCGTGCTGTGGTCGTCGATCGCCACGATCAGAATGCGCGGATCGGGATCGCTGCCGTCGAGCTGGAGAAGGAGATCGTAGAGCAGCGTGTCCAGCCGCTGCGTCGTGCGATCGTGGACGAGGAACAGCGCAAGTGCCGAGGACAGCAGCGCGACGAGCCACCACTCGGCGGCCAGGCGCCGCAGCCCGGTCCGCCGGATCATTGGTCGGCGCTGATGGTCAGTCGTTCGGTTGGCGACCAGTTCTCATGCACCTCGCCGTCCGCGAACTGCAGCGCCATGACCCGCCAGTAGTAAGTCCCCGGCGGAAGGTCGGTCACGACGAGGTGCTGCTCGGTCAGCCCGACTTCATCCATGATCGGATCGCCCCCGTCTTCCTGCCGCGAGAGCTGGAAGCGGTATTGCCGCTCCCCGTCGCCCATCACCCGCCAGCGGAAGAGGTACTGGCGGTAGCCGCCTGCGCGAGACTCGGCGACAGTGCCCGAAATATCGTTCAGTCGCCGCTGGAAGCCGTAAGTCTCGTACATCCCCTCGAGACCTCGGCCGTCGATGGCGGCCACGCGCACGAACCAGGTTCCATCCTCGATCGGCGGCAGACGGACTTCGGTCGTCTGCGTCACGGCTTCGGCCACGACCTCGAGGAACCCCGCGTCCTGCGCGATCTGGACCCGATAGGCCTCCGCCCCGGCAAGCGGCTCCAGCGCAAACGCGAGTTCGCGTTCGTTCTGGATCTCGCCGGGCGAGACGAGGCGCGGTGCAGGAAGGAGCGAGACCGGCGCGCTCAGCTCCGCACCCGCGGCAACCGCGCCGAAGCCGGCGGGAAGGTCGCGGCTCGTCTCTCCAGCGCCGGACATCGTCACTTCGCCCGAGAGCGTTTCGGTCGCCGCACGTTCGGTCGCCGCGTCGTAGCGGACGCGGAACTCGGTCCCGCGCACGGCCGAAACGCTGATCGGCGTCGAGATCTGGAACTCGTCCTCCTCGCCCAGCGGCGAGACGACCGCCTTGGCACGCCCCTGCTCGACCGAGAAGAGCCGTTCGACGGCGCCGGTCAGCGACATTTTGCGCAGGCGCCGGACGGTGACCCTGCTCTGCGACGGCAATGCCACTGCGGAACGGTCCGGAAGCCCCATGGAGACGAAGGAGTTCGCTCCGGTCGCCAGTTCATCTCCCTCGCGCACGGCCATCCCCGGCGATACGGCCAGCAGGCGACCCTCGCGTCGAAGCTGCACGTTTCCGCGGAACGAGATGATGCGGGCCGCAACGGGTTCGTGCCGCAAAAGGTGCTTGGGAATGCGAACGGTCCGCCCGATCGCGATGCGACGGGGATTGCGGATACGGTTCAGCCGCTGGACGACGACGTAGTCTTCGATACGCCGGAAATGCCGCTGCGCGAGATCGTAGAGGCTATCGCCTTTGCGCATGTGGTAGACGACGATCGCCGTCTCGTCGGACCGCTGGGCGCTTGCCGGACCGGCCTGCAGCGTAGCCGCAAGGAGCGGCAGAAGAAGAAGTCGCCAGCGCATGGTGCCCCCAAGCTAACCCGTCGGTTCGAGCCGGTACCCATAGCCGTATAGTGGAACAACCCGAAAGCCGTGATCGGCGCGAAGCTTCAGTTTCGCCCGCACCTTCGAAACGTGTGTATCGACCGTGCGCGTCTGCACGTTGGGGTTTCCGCCCCAGACGGATTCGAAGATGTACGATCGCGACAGGCTGCGGTTGAGATTGCGGAAGAGGAGGAGCGCGAGCAGGAACTCTTTCATCGTGACGGGTATGACCTCGCCGGCAACGCTGACTTCCTTCGACTGTATATCGAAGCGATAGAAGCCGAACTGTTCGAACCTGTCCTTCGGCGGCTCCGGATAGGCGCGGCGGACGACGGCATCGATCCGCGCCAGCAGGACGGCGGGCTGGATCGGCTTGGTCACGTAGTCGTCGACGCCCGCACGGAACGCTGCGAGGATGTCTTCCTCGACCGAGCGGACGGTGATCATCACGATCGGCGGCGGCGCTTCGAAGGTCTCGTTCACCCAGCGCGCGATCTCGAGGCCCGAGGCATCCGGAACGTTCCAGTCGAGCAGGAGCATGTCGATCGTCTCGCCGCGGAGGAACTTCATCAACTGCTTCCCGGTCTCGAAGGGGAAGCAGTGATGCCCCGCTGCCGACAGCGTGGTGTTCAACTGGGTCGCAACGGTGGGATCGTCTTCAAGGATCGCTATGCGCATCGCTTTTCATTTGCCCCTGGAGGAAACGCCGAAACAAGCGTCAGGTGGTCGCACGGGAGCGTTCCGCATTCCCTTGCGTCAAGTCCGCGTCCTCAGGACATCGTGACGATCCGTATTCCAAGCGCCAAGGCGTCGATTTTACATTCCTTTACAGTTTCAAGACACCGGCCTCGCACTCCCGTCGTCCTTTGCAGATCGAGCGTCGCCATTCCACAGCCTTCGCTGAATTTCTTTGGGCTTGTGCGATCCCCGCGTCGCTGCTCTGACTTCAGGTGGAGGGGGACACCGTATGGCAACGTGCAATCACTGGCGCTGGCGCTGGGCGGCCGTACTGACCGTGACCGTCTTCGCGGCGTCGATGACGCAAGCGCAGGAGCAGCCGTGCGGCTCCGGCGCGCAGTCCGCCATCTGCTTCGGGGCGATCGACGTGCCCGACGATCAGCGGGCGACCTTCACGCTTGCCGCGCGGCAAGCCATCGACGCCATCCATTCCCGGGAATTCGCGGAGGATCTCAGGAATTTCGCAACCCGCCACGCGGCGCATGGCGACCACGCCGCCGCATGGGCCGGGGTGGACCCGGTCGCAACGATCGCGGCTCTGAAGGCCGGCGTGCCGGGACAGAGGGTCGCCACCTACGGCGGGCTGCGCGGCTGGTTCCTCAGGACCTTCTTCGGCAATATGGCCTACGATGGGTCGGCGGAGGGCCCCATCCTGCTGAACAGGGCGGCCTTGCCGCGTTCGGCACCATCGATCGCCAACACGTTCGCTCACGAAATCGCGCACCGTGCGGGCTTGCGCCATCCTCACAGCAGCCGGGATCTCGCCACGGCCCGCTGCGAGCCGCCCTATGTCATTGGCACGCTCGTGGAGAAGCACGCCGCCGGTCAGGAGTGGCGGGCCGACAGCGACGATTGCCATCTGTTTCGCGGACTGACCGACAGTGGCCATCAGGGCACCTAGGCTGTAGAGCCGGAAACACGAAGGGCGCCGAGGGACGGTGCGAGCCTCGTCGCGAGGCGTGTTTCCGAGCGGGGAGCGACAGTTGCAGTCAGAGGATCGTGCGGCGGGCGAACCGGAAAGCGGATGCACCTACCCGCCGCGCACGAGCCGCTGGAAGCTGATCGGCCCGGGTCTCGTCGCCGCCGCGACCGGCGTGGGTGCGGGCGATCTGGTGGCGACGCTCGTTGCAGGCTCGCGGTTCGGCTATGCGCTGCTGTGGGCTGCCGTGCTCGGCTGCGTGGTCAAGATCGCCCTGTCGGAAGGCGCGGCGCGCTATCACCTTGCGACCGAATCGACGATCTTCGAAGGCTGGCGCTCGCTGGGCGCGTGGACGAGTTGGTACTTCGGCATCTACATCGTCGTCTGGGGCTTCATCTACGGCGCGACGGCAATGAGCGCGACCGCTCTGCCGCTCGCCGTCCTGTTCCCGATCCTGCCCTTGCCGGCCTGGGCGATCGTCGCAGGTGTCGCCAGCTTCCTGTTCGTCGCACTGAACCGGTACGAGACCTTCGAGCGTGTGATGAAAGTGCTCGTCGCCGTCATGTTCGTGGTCATCACGGGCCTCGCCGTGCTCGTCGCGCCGCGCCTCGGCGACGTGCTCGGCGGCCTCGTTCCGTCCCTGCCCGAAGGATCGGTGTTCTACACGCTCGGCCTGATCGGCGGCGTCGGCGGGACGATCACGACCGCCGCCTACGGGTACTGGGTGAACGCCAAGGGCTGGCGGGGGCCGGCGTGGATCCCGATGATGCGGCTCGACAATGCGGTTGCCTATGTCGTCACCGGGACTTTCGTGGTGGCGATGCTGATCGTGGGCGCCGAGCTGCTGCACAGCGCGCAGATCGCCCTCGCGGCAGGCGACCGGGGCCTGCTCAACCTCAGCGACGTGCTCGAGGACAGGTTCGGCCAGCCCATAGCGATCGCCTTCCTCGTCGGATTCGCGGCGACGGCGATGTCGTCGCTGTTCGGGGTCTGGCACGGCGTAAGCCTGCTCTTCTCCGACTTCGTTGAGCATATGCGCGGGCAGACCGAACGAAGCGAACGCCCCGAACGCCGATGGCCGTTTCGCACCTATCTCGCCTGGCTCACCTTCCCGCCGATGCTGCTGCTGTTTTTCGACGAGCCGTTCCTGCTCGTCATCATCTACGGCGTGGTCGGCGCCATCTTCATGCCGTTCCTGGCCGTCACGCTTCTCCTGCTGCTGAATTCGAAGCGCGTTCCGGACCAGGACCGCAATGGCTGGCTGTCGAACGGCGTGCTCGCCGCGTCGGCACTGCTGTTCGTCGTCCTGTGCGTGCAGCAGATCTGGTCGTTCCTCGCAGCATGAGGGCGCGTGGGATGGCATGGATAGTTTCGCCTGGCCGTTCGTTCCCTATCGTGTGACGCTCCCTGTGACCGACTTCGACGAACTAGCCGCATCCGCCCGAGCCTGCCGCGCATGCGCCGCCGTGCTGCCGGTGGAGCCGCGGCCGGTGTTCCAGATCTCGCCGACGGCGCGGCTGCTGGTCGCCGGTCAGGCGCCGGGGAGCAAAGTGCACGCATCGGGCGTTCCCTTCGCCGATGCTTCGGGCGACCGGCTCCGCGAGTGGATGGGCGTCACGCAAGCCGAGTTCTACGACGCGCGCCGCATCGCGATCCTGCCGATCGGGTTCTGCTATCCGGGGCGCGCGAAGAGCGGCGACGCGCCGCCTCGCCCGGAATGCGCGAAGCTCTGGCGCAAGGACCTGCTGGCTTTGATGCCCCAGATCCGCCTGACCCTGCTGGTCGGCACGTACGCCCAGCAGGACGCGCTCGGACCGGGCAAGATGCGCGAACGCGTAGGCCGCTTTCGCGATTTCCTGCCCGACTATTTCCCCCTGCCCCACCCGTCCTGGCGCTCCCACATCTGGATGCGCGACAACCTCTGGTTCGAAGCCGAGGTCCTGCCGGAGCTGCGCGCGCAAGTGCGGCACGCGTTGGAGGCCGCGGCGTGAACTCGGAAACCGGCGCGAACCCGGTCTGTACGATCGGCCATTCGACCCGAACTCTGGAGGAGTTCGTCGAGATCCTGCGCGCCGGCGACGTCCGCTGCGTGGTCGACGTGCGGAGCATCCCGCGGTCGCGCACCAATCCGCAGTACAACCTCGACACCCTGCCCGACTCGCTGAGCGAGCGGCAGATCCGGCATCGCTACATCGCCGAGTTGGGTGGCCGGCGGTCGCGGCAGCGCGAGGTGGACCCCGAGGTCAACGCCTTCTGGCAGAGCCAGAGCTTCCACAACTATGCCGACTATGCCCTGTCCGAGAGCTTCCGCACTGGTCTGAGCGAACTCGAGGCGCTTGCCGACGAGACACCTTGCGTCATCATGTGCTCCGAAGCCGTCTGGTGGCGCTGCCATCGCCGTATCATCTCGGATTACCTGCTGTCGCGCGGGCGGACCGTCCTTCACCTCATGGGACAGGGACGAATCGAGCCGGCGCGGATGACCGATGGCGCGCGGGTCGCGGAGGGAGGCGTCGTCTATCCTGGCGGATGATCAACCGGCAAGTTCGTGCAGCGCGCCGGCTATTCCCGCGTATAGCGCCGCGAGGTCCGGCTCCTCGATGCAATAGGGCGGCATGACATAGACGGTATTGCCGAGCGGGCGGAGCAGCAGCCCCGCGTCGCGGAAGCGGGCCAGCATCCTTGGTCCGACCGCCGAGAGATAACCGGTGTCCCGCACCTCGACATCGAGCGCGGCGATCGTTCCGATCCGGCGCGCACGCGCAACGCCGGACAGCGATGCCACGTCATCCAGATGCCGCGCCTGCCGGGCCGCAAGATCGTCGATGCGCCCGCGAACGGATTCCTCCCGCCAGACCGCGAGGTTGGCGTTGGCGGCCGCGCAGGCGATCGGGTTCGCGGTATAGCTCGACGAATGGTAGAGCGCGCGCGACCGGTCGGGGGAGTAATGCGCGTCGAAGATCGCCGGCGTCGCCATCGTCACCGCGAGCGGGATGGCCCCTCCGGTAAGCCCTTTCGACAGGCACAGGATGTCCGGCACGACATCGGCCTGCTCGCAAGCGAGCAAGGTGCCGGTCCGGCCCCAGCCGGTCATGACCTCGTCCGCGATGAAGAGCACGCCGTGCCGGGCGCAGATCGCGCGCATCTCGGCGAGCACCCGCGGAGTGTAGATCAGCATGCCGCCCGCGCCGAGGATCAGGGGCTCGACGATCAGCGCCGCAGGCACTTCGTCGCGGCAGATCGCCTCGAGCCGGTCGAGTGTCGCCTGCTCGGCTCCCTCGTGCGGGAACGGGATCTCGGTCACGTCGAACAGCAGCGGCGCATAGGCGCGGTTGAACACGCCGCGCGCGCCGATCGACATCGCGCCGATCGTATCGCCGTGATAGCTGTGCTCCATCACCACGATCCGGTGGCGCGGCTCGCCCCGGTGGAGCCAGTAACCGAGCGCCATCTTCAGCGCGACCTCGACGCTGGTCGAACCGCTGTCCGAGAAGAACACGTGCGCCAGCGGATGGGGCATCAGATCGACGAGGCCGCGGGCCAAGGTCTCGGCCGGCTCGTGCGTCCAGCCGGCGAAGATGACCTGATCGAGTTTGCCCGCCTGCTCGGCGATCGCCTGCACGATCCGCGGATGGCCATGGCCGTGCGTGGTGACCCACCATGAGGAAATGCCGTCGATGACCCTCTGCCTGTCCTCGGTCCACAGAATGGCACCCTCGCCGCGTGTCACGAGCGGAACGGGTTCGCGCAGTCCATGCTGGGTGAATGGGTGCCAGACAGGGCTGCGCGTCATCGGAAATCCTCGAGGTCGAAGTTGGCGCTGAACGCGGCGCGCAGCGCGGCGCCATCGAGCTTGGGCAGTTGCGGTAGCCGGCCGAGGCGCGTCACGCCGCCGATCCTGCAGATGACCGCTTCGCTGTCCTGATGGGGCTCGCCGACGAAGGCGATGCCGTGAATGGCGATCCCGCGCGACCGCAGCGCCTCTATCGTCAGCAGGCTGTGATTGATCGTGCCGAGCGCCGTGCGCGCCACGATGATGACCGGCGCGCGCCATTCAGCGAAGAGGTCGAGATAGAGGTAATCGGCACGGAGCGGGACCGCTGCCCCGCCCGCGCCCTCAACGACAAGCGGCCCGGCGACTTCGGGCATTCGCAGTCGAGCAGGATCGATCTCGATCCCGTCGATCTCGGCGGCGCGATGCGGCGAGCACGGTGTGGTGAGCCGGTAGGCTTCGGGCAGGATTCGATCCGCCGGCAAGCCCGAAAGACTTGCTGTGGTTTCGGTATCGCTGCCTTCGTCCAGCCCCGCCTGGACCGGCTTCCAGTAGAAGGCCCCGAGGCTTCCCGCGAGCGCCGCGGAGAACACGGTCTTGCCGACGCCGGTGTCGGTGCCCGTCACGACGAAGGTCCGGCTCATGCCAGCACCTCCCCGAGCGTGGCCGCGAGGCCGGCGATATCGTCGAAGCTCGCGTTCAGCGTGATCGAGATACGCAGCCGCGCAGTCCCCGCAGGCACCGTGGGCGGCCGGATGCCGCGCACGTCGTAGCCGGCAGCCTGGATCGCCGCTGCAGCCGCCATCGCGCGGGCATCGTCACCTACGATGAGCGGCAGGATCTGCGTCTCCCGGCAGACCGCGCCGAGGGGGGCAAGAAGGCGCTCTGCCTCGTCGATCCGCGCAACGAGCGCCTGCCGGCGTTCGGGCTCACCGGCGAGAATCCGCAGCGCCTCGCGCACCGCGCTCGCCATCAGCGGCGATAGGGCGGTCGAGAAGATGAACCCGCGCCCGCGGTTGACGAGGAAATCGCGCATGAAGGCAGGACCGGTCAGCAGCGCGCCCTCGCAGCCGAGCGCCTTGCCGCAGGTCCGCAGGACGATGACGTTCTCCAGCCCTTCCAGGTGCGCCGCGAGCCCGCGGCCCTGCGGTCCGAACACGCCGGTCGCATGCGCTTCGTCGACGAGCAGGAAAGCCTCGTGCTCGTCTGCGAGGGCGCGGAACGCGTCGAGCGGGGCCCTGTCGCCGTCCATGCTGTAGAGGCTCTCGAGCGCGATCCAGACGCGGCCCCTTCCGCCGCCGCTGCGCCAGGCGCGGATCACGTTGCCGAAGGCTTCGGGGTCGTTATGCGCGGCGGCGACGCACTCGGCGCGGCCCAGGCGCATGCCCTCGTGCGCGCTGGCATGGACCAGGGCATCGTGGACCACCAGATCGCCGCGCTGCGGCAGCGTCGCGAACAAAGCCGCGTTCGCCGCAAAACCGCTCGAAAAGAACAAGGCCGCCTCGCTTCCGAAGAAGCGCGCCGCTTCCTCCTCCAGCAGCTCATGCTCCGGATGATTGCCCCGCAGCAGGCGCGATCCGCCCGATCCGGTCGGCACGCCGCGGTCCAGCGCCTCGCGAATGGCGCGGGCGATCCGCGGCGATCCGGCCAGCCCGAGATAGTCGTTCGACGAGAAGTCCACGCCGCTGCGCGATATCAGCCGGCGCAGGCGCTGCCGCTCCCCAAGCTCGGCAAGCATGCGCCGGTGGTCTGCCGCGAAGTCCGTTGCTTCCGAAATCATCCGAGCGCCGTAGCGTCACGCTCTCCGATGACCAGTCAAATTTCCTTGCTCCGGAGCGAAGAGGGATTGACGTAGGCCGACTCACGTATCATTTAAAGTTACATGAAGCGCGATAGCCGCCTCTCCGGGGTCCTTCACATCCTGCTGCACATGGCGCGGCAGCCAGGGCCCCAAACATCCGAGACCCTCGCCCGCGCGATGGAAACCAATCCGGTCGTGGTCCGGCGCCTGATGGCCGGGTTGCGCGAGCGGGGCCTTGTCCGCTCCGAGAAAGGACACCGCGGGGGCTGGATCATCGCCCGCGAGCTCGACCGGATCACGCTGCGCGACATCTACGAGGCGCTGGGCGAGCCGGAGATCCTCGCGATGGGCAATCGCACCGAGGCGCCGGGCTGCCTCGTCGAACAGGCGGTCAATGCCGCGCTCGGCAGCGCATTCGACGAGGCCGAAGCGCTGCTGCTGCGCCGCTTCGGCGAAGTCACCCTGTCGCAATTGAGCGCCGACGTGGCCGCCATGATGCCCGGTGCCGCGGAGGCCATTACCCTGGAGAACGCACATGAAGCATGATGCCGTCATCGTCGGCGGGGGCTTTGCCGGGCTCGCCGCGGCGACTTATCTCGCGCGCGCCCGGCGCAGCGTCTGCGTGATCGACACGGGTCAGCCGCGCAACCGCTTTGCCGAAGCGTCGCACGGCTTCCTCGGGCAGGATGGCAGCGATCCGCGCCGGATCCTCGAAACGGCGCGCGCACAGCTTGCCGCTTACCCGAGCGTGGGGATGCTGGACGACGAGGCGGTTCAGGCCCATGCGGACGGCGACGGCTTCCGGGTCCTGCTGGCCGGCGGCGCCGCGCTGGCCGCGAGCAAGCTGATCCTGGCCTTCGGGCTGCGCGACATCCTGCCCGAGATTCCCGGTCTTCGGGAGCGCTGGGGCAAGTCGGTGCTGCACTGTCCCTACTGCCACGGGTTCGAGTTCAGCGATCGCGCGCTGGGGGTCCTCTACCGCACCCCGATGTCGGTTCATCAGGCGCTTCTGATCGCCGAATGGGGGCCAACGACGCTATACCTCAACGGTGCCGATCTCGATCCCCTGGATGCGGAAACGCTCGCCCAGCGCGGTGTCGCAGTGGAGCCGGGTGCGGTCACGCGTCTCGAGGGCGACGGCACCGCCCTCTCGTCAATCGTGTTCGAGGACGATCGACGCCGGCCCGTGGAAGCGCTCTATATTGCCCCGCAATCCTGCCTCTCCAGCCCCCTCGCGGAACAACTGCGCGTTGCGATCGAGGACAGCCCGTTCGGACCGCTGATCGGCACCGACGAGAACAAGATGACCTCCGTTCCGGGTGTCTATGCCGCCGGCGACATCGCCCGCGCGCCGCACAGCGTGAGCTGGGCCGTCGCGGACGGGGTGACGGCGGGCACCTCGACTCACCGTGCGCTCGTGTTCGGCTGACACATGGATCTGCTGTCCCCCTTCACCGATCCTGCCACGGTCGCGCACTACGCGCAGAGCACGCCGCGGAAGGTGCCCGGCTTCGCGGACCTCCAGCGCATGGCGATGCTGCTGCTCGCGGAGCATGCGCCCGGCCCGGCGGACATCCTCGTGCTCGGCGCGGGCGGCGGGATGGAGCTCAAGGCCTTCGCCGAGGCGCAGCCGCGGTGGCATCTGGTGGGCGTCGACCCTGCGGCGGCCATGCTCGATCTCGCCCGCGACGTTCTCGGCGCGCGCATGGCGCAGGTTCGGCTGGTGCAGGGCCTGATCGACGATGCTCCGCCCGGCCCGTTCGACGGCGCGACCTGCCTGCTCACCCTCCACTTCCTGCCCAGGGCGGAACGGCTGCGCACGCTGCAGGAACTACGGCGGCGCATGGCGCCCGGCGCGCCGCTCGTGGTCGCGCACCACAGCGCGCCGCAAGGGGGCGACGCCCAGACTTGGCTGACGCGATCCATTGCCTTCGCGAACCGCGAGACTAGCGACTTCTCGCAAGCCTCCGCGACCGCCGCCGCCATGGCCCAGCACCTGCCCGTCCTGCGGGCCGAGGAAGACGAAGCTTTGCTCGCCGAAGCGGGCTTTTCCGACATCGCCCTGTTTTACGCCGGCTTTTCGTTTCGCGGCTGGGTCGCTGCCGCATGACGGTCATCCGCTGGACTCTCGGTTGCGACGGTATTACATACCGATCGATATGGAACAGGTGGTTCAGAGAGGGCGTCCCCGCGAATTCGACACGGACGAGGCGCTTGCCAGCGCTCTGCGCGTCTTCTGGGCGAAGGGGTACGACGGTGCCTCGCTTACCGATCTGACCGAGGCGATGGGTATTACCCGGCCCAGCCTCTACGCCGCGTTCGGCAACAAGGAAGCGCTCTTCAAGCGCGCCCTCGATCTCTACCAGGAAGAAAAGCTCGCTTATGTCGAGAGCGCGCTGGAGGCGCCCACCGCCCGCGGCGTGGCGGAGCGCATGCTCACCGGCACGATCGACAACATCACCAGCGAATGCCGCGGCTGCCTGGGCGTGATCGCGACGGTCAGCTGCAGCAACCAGGATTCGCCCATCCGCGACGACGTGCAGGCGCGCGTTCAGTCTGCCCGCTGCGCGATCGACGAGCGCATGCAACGCGCGATCGACGAGGGGGATTTCACCATTCCCGTCGAGGCGGAAGCGATGACGCGCTACCTTCTTGCCCTGCTGCAGGGCATCTCCGTTCAGGCTGGCTCTGGCGCGAGTCGGGACGAACTGGAACGCGTCGCAGAGGCTGCTTTGACCATCTGGCCCGGGCGCTAAACGCCTGAAAATGCTGCGCTGCAGAAAAAAGTATCGGTCGGTACAGAACTAGCCCTTGACCTGAACGCCAGATTACATACTTATCAGTATAGAACGTTGCGGAGCGGTTCTGCCGGGGGGGGCTTTTCGTGTCTCCGCGCGGCTGGTTCGCAGCGTCTTTGCCCGACATCCACGCCCGGCCTTCCGGGCCTCTGATTGCTCGAACAGTTTTACTCCTCCGGGTGCCTCGCTCCCCGGAACGACTGCGTGCGCCCATCGAACAGGGACGGCAGGCGTGCAGAATTGAGGACCGCCAGATGAATGACCTGACGCCCATCGAGATGACGCAACTGGAAGATGCCGAGGACGCGGACCTCGGCTCGCGGTCACAATCGCGCCGGCGGCTGATGTGGATCGTTCCGCTCGTCGTCGCCGTCGCGCTCGCGTGGTACCTGCTGCGGGGCGATAGCGCCCCCGCGGCGGTCCCGCCTCCGCCGGTCGTGACGGTTGCCACTCCGCTGCAACAGGAAGTGACCGAGTGGGACGACTACATCGGCCGCTTCGAGGCAAGCCGCAGCGTCGAGCTGCGCCCGCGCGTGTCCGGCGAGATCACCGCCGTGCATTTCCGCGACGGACAGATCGTGCGCAAGGGGCAGCCGCTGTTCACGATCGATCCGCGGCCCTACCGCGCGGCCCTGGCCGAAGCGCAGGCCGGCGTCGCCACCGCGCGCAGCGATCTCGCGCTCGCCACGACCGAACTCGAGCGAGCGCGGCGCCTGATCGACGACAATGCCGTCGCCCAAAGCGAGATCGACGCTCTGGAGGCCCGCGCGACGGCCTCGCGCGCCGCACTGGCGGCCGCCCAGGCGCGGGTGCGTTCGCGCAGCCTCGATGTCGAGTTCACCACCGTCCGCGCGCCGATCACGGGGCGCATTTCCGACCGGCGCGTCGATCCCGGCAACCTCGTCGCCGCGAGTGACGGGCCCTCCGCCACGCTGCTGACGACGATCAACGCGACCGACCCGCTCTATTTCGCTTTCAACGGATCCGAAGGCCTGTTCCTCGAGGCGCGCCGCGAAGGGCGCGAGCGTGGGGCACAGGTCGACATTCGGCTGCAGGACGAAGCCGAATACGCCTGGCACGGAACGCTCGATTTCACCGACAACGGGCTCGACCCCGACTCCGGTACGATCCGCGCACGCGCCGTGGTGCGCAACCCCGACAACTTCCTCGCACCCGGGATGTTCGGCAACATGCGCATGGCGAGCGGCGGCACGGTCCAGGCCTTGCTGGTGCCCGACACCGCGATCCAGACCGACCAGACGCGCAAGCTGGTGCTGGTCGTCGGGAAGGACGGCACCGTTGCGGCCAAGGAAGTCGAACTCGGCCCGGTAATCGACGGCCTGCGCGTCGTCCGCGGCGGGCTGGCACCGAGCGACCGGGTCGTCATCAAGGGCACACAGATGGCCTTCCCCGGCGCCAAGGTGACCGCACGGCGCGGTCGGATCGACCAACCCGCGGCCGCCAAGCCGGACGCCGCCGTTGCCGGAGCACCTCCCGGCGAGGCGACCATCGCCGGCTGACGGCTCTCACCTCTTCCTGACCTGACCGATTCCACCAGGAGCCCGAAATGCGCCTGTCCCGTTTCTTCATCGACCGGCCGATCTTCGCCGGGGTGATCGCCGTCATCATCACGCTGATCGGTGCGATCTCGTACTTCTTCCTGCCGGTCTCCCAATATCCGGAGGTCGTGCCGCCCACCGTCACGGTGATGGCAACCTACCCCGGCGCCTCGGCCGAAACAGTGGCGGAGACCGTCGCCAACCCGATCGAGCAGGAGATCAATGGGGTCGACGGCATGCTCTACCTCTCGAGCCAGTCGACCGGCGACGGGCGGGTGACGATCACCGTCACCTTCGAGCAGGGCACCGACCTCGACGAGGCGCAGGTGCTGGTGCAGAACCGCGTCGCCATCGCGGAACCGCGCCTGCCGGAGGAAGTGCAGCGCCTCGGCATCGTCACCCGCAAGACGACGCCGGACTTCCTGCTGATCGTCAACCTGATCTCGCCCGACGGATCGCTCAGCCGCGAATACATGTCCAACTACGCGCAGACCCGGATCAAGGACCGGCTCGCGCGGATCGAGGGCGTGGGCGACGTGCAGCTCTTCGGCAGCCGCGAACTGGCCATGCGGATCTGGATCGATCCCGGCCGCGCGGCGGCGCTCAATCTGACCGCCGGCGACATCGTCTCCGCCCTGCGCGCGCAGAACGTGCAGGTCGCGGCGGGTATCCTCGGTCAGCAGCCGAGCCCCGAGAGCGCCTTCCAGCTCAACGTCGAGACACAGGGACGCTTCACCGATCCCGCACAGTTCGGGAACGTGGTGATCCGCACCGATGCCGATGGGCGGCAGGTGCGCGTGAACGACGTCGCACGGGTGGAAATCGGCGCTCAGGACTACAGCACCTCGGCCTTCCTGAACGACAGCGAGTCGGTGATCATCCCGGTGCTGCAGGAGCCCGGCTCCAACGCCCTCGCCTCGGCCGAAGTGGTCAAGGCCACGATGGACGAGCTTGCCGCCGACTTCCCCGCCGGCCTCGAATACCGCATCGTCTACAACCCGACCGAGTTCATCCAGCAGTCGGTCGACGCGGTGGTCGACACGCTGCTCGAAGCGGTCGTGCTGGTCGTGCTGGTGATCGTCGTATTCCTCCAGAAATGGCGCGCCTCGCTGATCCCGGTGCTGGCGATCCCGGTCTCGCTGATCGGCACGTTCGCGGTGCTGGCGGCGCTCGGCTACTCGCTCAACAACCTGTCGCTCTTCGGGCTCGTGCTGGCGATCGGCATCGTGGTCGACGACGCGATCGTGGTGGTCGAGAACGTCGAGCGCAATCTGGAGGCGGGCATGTCCCCGCTGCAGGCCGCGCGCACCTCGATGGACGAAGTCGGGGCGGCGCTGGTCGCGATCGTGCTGGTGCTTTGCGCCGTGTTCGTGCCGACGCTGTTCATCGGCGGCCTGTCGGGCGCGTTCTACCAGCAGTTCGCGGTGACGATCTCGGCGGCGACGGTGATCTCGCTCATCGTCTCGCTGACGCTTTCGCCCGCGCTCTCCGCCCTGCTGCTTCGGCCGCATCAGCACGCCCCCGAGGGTGCCCGCTGGCGGCGGATGGTCGAGCGGGCCGGCGAGGCCTTCAACCGCGCCTTCGACCGCTTCAGCGAAAGCTACGGCCGGTGGACGGCGCGGATGGTCGCCATGCCGCGGCGCATGATGGCCGCCTATGCCGGGCTGATCGCGCTGACCGGGGCCGCGCTGTGGATGACACCGACCGGCTTCGTTCCGCAGCAGGACCAGGCCTATTTCCTGACCGTCGTGCAGTTGCCCGCGGGCTCGGCGACTTCGCGCACCGAGGCGGTGATGAAGAAAGTCGCCGACCGCGTGCTGCCGATCGACGGGATCGACGGCGTGGTCATGCTCTCCGGCTTCGACGGTACGTCCGAAACGCAGTCCGCGAGTTCCGCCGCCGCCTACTGGGTGCTCGACGACTTCGACGAGCGCGCGGACAAGGGGCAGACTGTCGACGCGCTGATCGCCGAGGCGCAGAAGGCGACCGCCGACATCAACGAGGCGCGCCTGATGATCGTCAAGCCGCCCGTCATCCGCGGCATCGGTTCGGCCGGCGGCTTCCGCATGATGGTGCAGGACAAGAACGGCCAGGGCTACCGCGAGCTGGAGAAGATCGCGCAGGCGGTCATCGCACAGGCGAACCAGCAGGAGGGGCTGGCCGGTGTCTACACCTTCTTCGACACCGGCACGCCGCGCGTGCGCGCCGATATCGACCGCGACAAGGCGCAGATCCTCGGCGTTTCGCCGTCGAGCATCTTCAACACGCTGCAGGTCTATCTCGGCTCGGCCTTCATCAACGACTTCAACCTGCTCGGCCGGACCTATCGGGTGACCGCGCAGGCCGACGCGCCGTTCCGCGACAACCCGGCCGATATCGCCAACCTGCACATGCGCTCCGCCAATGGCGCGATGGTCCCGCTGGGATCGGTCGCGACGCTGAGCGACACGACCGGGCCCTACCGGGTAACCCGCTACAATCTCGCCCCGGCGGTCGCCGTCGACGGCGACACGGCGCCCGGCTTCTCCACCGGCCAGTCGCTGGAGACGATGGAAGCGGTGGCCGCCGAAGCGCTGTCGCGAGGCTACGACTTCGAATGGACGGGCATCGCCTACCAGCAGAAGTTTGCCGGCAACACCGCCGCGCTGGTCTTCGCGCTCGCCGTGCTGCTCGTCTTCCTCGTGCTCGCGGCGCAGTACGAAAGCCTGGTCATGCCGCTCTCGATCATCCTGATCGTGCCGATGTGCCTGCTCGCCGCGATGATCGGGGTGAATCTGCGCGGGATGGACAACAACGTGCTGACGCAGATCGGCCTCGTCGTGCTGATCGCGCTGGCGGCGAAGAATGCGATCCTGATCGTAGAGTTCGCCCGTCAGGGCGAGGAGCAGCACGGGCTCTCGCCGGCTCAGGCCGCTGTCGAGGCGGCCAAGACCCGCTTGCGCCCGATCCTGATGACCAGCTTCGCCTTCATCCTCGGCTCGGTGCCGCTGGTGATCGCGACCGGGGCCGGCGCCGAGCTGCGGCAGGCGCTGGGAACGGCAGTGTGCTTCGGCATGCTGGGCGTGACCGGCTTCGGCCTGATCTTCACCCCGACCTTCTACGTCGTCTGCCGCGCCCTGGGCGATCGCATCGCCCGCCTGCGCGGCGGCCGCAGCAGCGGCGATTACGCCCTGCAGCCTGCCGAATAGGTGCCCTGATGAAGTTCCGTTCCCTCGCTCTCTCGACCCTTTCCGCGCTCGCCCTTTCGGGGTGCGCGGTGGGGCCGGACTACGCCCCTGCTCCCCCCCGCCCCGCGTCGTCCGGCCCCTTCCTTTCCGCCGGAGATCCGGCCTTCGCGCCGGCACCGCTGCCCGCCGACTGGTGGCGTCTCTACGACGATCCCGTGCTCGACTCGCTGGTACAGGATGCGCTGAGGGCAAACACCGACGTCCGCCAGGCGCTGGCCCGCATCGAGCGGGCACGCGCGGGCCTGCGCGGTGCGCGCGGCGACCGCCTGCCGCAGAGCGCGATCGGCGCCGGCGCGACTTACGGCCAGGTGCCGGAGGGCCAGGTGCCTCCCGGCGCGGACCGGGAGGACTGGTCCTACGACGCGGGGATCGACGTTTCGTACGAAATCGATCTGTTCGGCCGGGTGAGCCGCGGGGTCGAGGCGGCGCAGGCGGACCTCGCGGCGAGCGAGGCCGATGCGGACGCAGTGCGGGTCATGGTCGTCGCCGACACCACCCGCGCCTATGCGGACGCGGCCTCGGGCGCCGAGAGACTCCGCGTCGCGCGCGAGATCGTCGAGCTGCTCGACCAGTCGCTCATGCTGACCCGCAAGCGTTATGACGCCGGGCTCGAAAGCGGCCTTGCTGTGGCCCGCATCCAGACGCTGCGCGATCAGCGTGCGGCGGAGATCCCGTTACTCGAGGCCGCCCGCGCCGCTGCCTTGTTCCGCCTCGCCACCCTGACCGGGCGCGCGCCGGCCGAATTGCCGCCGATCGCCGGGGAACGCAGTATCGTGCTCGAAATCGAGCAGCCGCTGCCGGTCGGCGACGGGGTCCTGCTCTTCGCCCGGCGGCCCGACGTGCGCGCGGCCGAGCGACGCCTCGCCGCATCGACCGCGCGGATCGGGGTCGCCACGGCCGATCTCTATCCGCGGATCACCTTCGGCGCCTCGGCCGCATCGACCGGGCCCGACATCGGCGATATCTTCACCGGCGGTCCGCTGCGCTGGCTGCTCGGCCCTGTGCTGAGCTGGACGTTCCCCAACCAGGAACCGGTGCGCGCGCGGATCGACGCGGCCGAAGCCGATGCTAAGGGTGCGCTGGCGGCCTTCGACGGCGCCGTCCTCACCGCTCTGGAGGAAACCGAAACGGCGCTGTCCAACTATGCCCGCGCGATCGAGCGCCGCCGTGCGCTGCAATCGGCCAGCGAAGCGGCCGAAAGCGCATTCCGCATCGTCCGCGCGCAGCAGAACGAAGGGCAGATCAACTCGCTCGACCGGCTCGATGCCGAACGCACCCTGGCTGAGACCCGGGCCCAGCTCGCGGCACAGGACGCCGAAGTATCGCGCGCGCAGATCGACGTGTTTCGCACTCTGGGCGGCGGATGGTCCGGCGGTTGAGACGGTAGTCCTCACGAGGGAGACGCCGCTTGCGCATGCCTTGAGCGAAGGATGTCAGGCCCACCCCGCTGCGACTAGCCTCGCCTGCGGCTCGGCAAGTCTCGCTCCCCTCCCGCTTGCGGGAGGGGCTGGGGGTGGGTGACGCGCCCTCGCAGGCGATAACCACCAAACTTTTTTCGCCCCGATGTCACATCTGGCGGGGGCCATCTCGTCTTGGTTGCGGAACCCACAAGGAGAACCGACCATGACTGCCAAGATGGACCTTTTCGCCGCCGCTCCCGCACTGATGAAGGACTGGCTCGATACCTCGACCCGCATCGCGGGCAGCCTCGAGCCGACGCTGATCGAGCTGGTGAAGATCCGCGCATCGCAGATCAACGGCTGCGCCAACTGCATCAACATGCACACCGCCGAGGCACGCGCCAAGGGCGAGACCGAACAGCGCATCTATCTGCTCTCGGCCTGGCGGGAGGCACCGTGCTATACCGACCGCGAGCGGGCCGCCCTCGCGTGGACCGATGCATTGACGCGGCTGTCCGAAGGGCACAACCATCACGACGCCCTTGAAACCCTGCAGGCACAGTTCACGCAAGAGGAGCAGGTGAAGCTCACCCTGATGATCAACGTAATCAACGGCTGGAACCGGCTCGCGGTCGGCTTCGGGCTTTGGTACGAGCCCGCCGCGAAGGCGGCGGCGTGAGCGGCACGGCAGATGCCGACGAGGCCGCGGCGGGTTTCGACCCGCTGCGGCCGATGCTGCTCCGTCTCGGCTATCGCATGCTCGGCTCGGTCGCGGATGCAGAGGATGTCGTGCAGGAAGCCTTCATCCGCTGGATGCGCTCCGACCGAGCGGAAGTGCGGGAGCCTGAGGCTTTCCTGCGCAGGACCGTGACGCGGCTGTGCCTCGACCAGCTCAAGTCTGCGCGGCACCGCAGGGAGACCTACGTCGGCCCCTGGCTGCCCGAACCCATTGTGGAGGAAGAGGACGAGGAAGACGTCACCCTGCCCCTGATGCTGGCGCTCGAACGGCTTTCGCCGCTGGAGCGCGCGGCGTTCCTGCTGCACGACGTGTTCGGCCTGTCCTTCGACGAAGTGGCGACCACCGTGGGACGCGATACCGCCGCGTGCCGGCAGCTCGCCTCGCGGGCCCGCGCGCACGTCCGCGATGCGCGGCCGCGCTACAAGCTGGAGAAGAAGCGCGGGCTGGAGCTGGCCGAAGCGTTCTATGCCGCCTCGCGGAGCGGCGACATGAGCGCGCTCGGCGCTTTGCTGGCCGCCGATGTCAGCTTGCACGCCGACGGCGGCGGAAAGCGCCCGGCGGCGCCACAGCCGATCATCGGGTTCGATCACGTCATGAAGGTGCACAAGGCGCTGGCCGCCCTGTTCGTCAAACGCGGATCGACGCTGGTGCAGACCGGCTTCATCAGCGGGCTGCCCGGCTTCGTCACGCGCGAATCCGACGGCGAGCTGCAGACGACCGCGTTCGAGATAGAGGGCGACCGGATCGTCGCGATCTACATCATGCGCAACCCGGACAAGCTGAAGCATCTCCACTAGGCTGATCTCTGTGACCGGAATTTCCGCTCATTCGGCGCTTGACCTAAACCTTACTTGAAGTTTCATAAGCACGTCCTCTACACGTTTGAAGGAGGAACACGATGCATCATCCGCTACGGCTCGGCCTTGTCTACGGAAGCGCAAGGCCGGGCCGCTTCTGCGACACCATCGCCGCCTGGATCACGGAACGCGTGGACGCCGACGGCGGGTTCGAACTCGACCCGATCGATCCCCAGGCTGCCGACAATCCTGCGCTGGTGGAGAGGATCGGGCGCGCCGATGCGTTCATCGTCGCCACGCCCGAGTACAATCACAGCTACACCGGTCCGCTCAAGGAACTGATCGACGCCGCCCGCGGCGAATGGGAGGCGAAGCCGGTGGCGTTCGTCTCCTACGGCGGCCTCTCCGGCGGCCTGCGCGCGGTCGAGCATCTGCGCGGCGTCTTCGCGGAGCTGCACGCGGTCGGCATCAGGGACACGGTGAGCTTCGCGAGCGCGTGGGAGCAGTTCGATGCCGAAGGCCGGCTGCGACATCCGGAGAGAGCCGAAGCGTCGATGCGCCTTATGCTCCGCCGGCTGGTCTGGTGGAGCCTCGCGTTGCAGGAAGCCCGCGCGGCGCGGCCCTATGGAGAGGCAGCATGAGCGTGGTCACACATTCCGAATCCACTTCACCCGCCGTGGACCTTCGGGCCTATTGCGCCCGGATCGGCTATTCGGGGCCGCTCACGCCCACGCTGGAAACGCTTGCGGCTCTGCAGGAGCTCCACCCCGCTGCGATCCCGTTCGAAGCAATCGACGTGCTGCTGGACCGCGGCGTCGACCTCGCCCCGGCCGCGGTCGACGCCAAGCTGCTCGGCGCGCGGCGCGGTGGATACTGCTATGAGCACAATGGGCTGTTCAAGCGCGTGCTGGAGGCGATCGGGTTCGAAGTCGAGGGCCTGATCGCGCGGGTCAACTGGATGGCGCCGCCCGACGCGCCGCTGCGCCCGCCGTCGCACATGACTCTCCGCGTCACGATCGACGGCGAGGCGTGGATGGTCGATGTGGGTTTCGGAAGCTGCATTCCAACGGCGCCGCTGCGTCTCGACAGCACGGAGCCGCAGCAGACCGGGCATGAGGCCTTTCGTTTTGTGCCCGTCGCGGGCGAATTGCAGCTCGAGGCGCTGATCGAGGACGAGTGGCGGACGAGCTACCGGATCACCGGCGCGCCGCAGCTGGACGTCGATTACGAGCTTCCCAACTGGTACACGGCGACCCATCCCAGCTCGCATTTCCGCCACCGGCTGATCGTCACCCGCACCACTCCGGAGGCGCGCCATGTGCTCGCCGGGCGGCGGCTGACAGTGCGCGCGCCGGACGGCATGATCGAACGCCGCATGCTCACCGCCGACGAGATCGAGCGGGAACTGGCCGAGCGCTTCACCCTGCCGGTCGCGCCGGAATGGCGGCCGGTGATCGAACGTGCAGCGGCGACGGAGGACTAGGGGTCACTCGCCCGCGTGTACGCGGACCCAGTCCACCTCCATCGTGATCTCACCCGCCTTGATCCGCTCGACCGTCTCGGCCGGCAGGCCGTTGTACGGTTCGTCGATCCCGTTGGTCTTGAACGGGTAGGCGCCGCCGAGCGCGAAGTTGAGGATCACGAACTTGGGCGTATCGAAGACCCATTTGCCATAGTGCTCCACCATCGGCCGGGTGGCACGGTAGATGGTGCGGTCGTCGACGGTGAACACGATCTCGCTGTCGGACCATTCGACCGCGTAGACGTGCCACTGGGTGACGTCCGCACCATCTTCGAAGAAGTACTTGTTCACCAGCGGGGTCTCGCCCGAGTAGCCGGGGCCGTGCAGCGCGACGCCGACCCAGTCCTTCTCGCCCACGTATTCGAGGATGTCTATTTCGCCGCTGTCCGGCCAGTTGCCGTTGCCGAGGAGCCAGAACGCCGGCCACACCCCGGTCGCGTCGGGCATCCGGATGCGGGCGGCCGCGCGGCCGTGGGTGAAGTCGAACTTGCCGCGGGTATTGATGCGGCCCGAGACGAAGTCCGCCACGCGCCCGCTCGGCGTCTCGAAGCCTTCGCTGAAGCGGGGCTGCAGCACGAGCACGCCGTCTTCCGCGCCGGGCACCGCGCCCGCGGGGAGGAAACGGATCGTCTCCGGCGAGTCGACATAGACCTGCTGCTCGTTGTTCACCCAGAATTCGGGGCCGACGACGTTCCACTTGCTGCGGTCGAGCGATCCGGAGTTGAAATCGTCCGAGAAGATCAGCGCGCCCCGATCCTGCGCTTCCGCGCCCGACCAGCGCGTGCAGTCGGCATCGCCCTTCCCCTCTTCCAGTCGCGCTTCGAGCAGCGTCAGCGCCAGGCCGCGATCGCCGTCGATCCGGACGACGTTGCCGACCGCCTCCAGCGCCTCGCCCTCCGCGAACAGGCAGCGCAGCGGTACGCGCAGCGTGGATACCTCGCCGCGCGGCGCCGTCTCGAGCCAGGAGGCCAGCGGGACCGACTGACCGTGCATCGCCAGCCGCGCATCGCCGCTGCCCGGGTCGTCCACCCGCAGCTCGATCCGCAGGACGTCGCCCACCTCATGCTGCGCCGAGAGATTGGCCGGCGGCCCTTCGATCAGGACCTGGCCCGCACCGCTCCAGGTGAAGGCCTTGCCGTCTTCTTGCGCGGTCACGTCGACCGCGCGAACGGCGACGGCGCCGCCCGGGCTGGCTGCCGCGGCCGGCCCGACCGGGCGCTTGCCGCCCGCATCGGCCACCGCCAGCACCCAGGGGTCCTGCGCGCGGCCGTCGGCGAAGAAGGTCTCCAGATTGAGCGCCTCCGCCAGATCGATGCCGAGGTCTTCGGGCAGCGCCGGAACGGTTTGCGCCGACGCATAAGTCAGGCCGTAGCCGCGCTCGAACAGCGGCTCCGTGACCGGAGAACGCGCATCGGCGGGCCAGGCAAACGGCAGCGTGCCGGTGAAGTCCCGCACCGGCTCGCCCGAGCGGCGCGCCACGAGAACGTCGGCAATGCCGTTCGCCTGCGTGCCCGGCAGCCAGGCCGCGACGAAGGCATCGGACGCGTTGATCTCCGGGCTGGTGAACATCGGGCGGCCCGAGAGGAATACCGAGACCACGGGAATGCCCTGCCCCTTCAGGCGCCGGAGCAGCGCGAGGTCTTCGGCCCCGACGGGCTGGTAGTCGAGCGTGGGAACGTCGCCCTGCATCTCGGCATAGGGAGTCTCCCCGAACACGACCACGGCGACATCGGGGCGGCTCTCGAACGATCCGTCTGCGGACAGCGTGGCCGTGCCACCGGCATCGTCTATCGCGCTCGACAGCGCCTGCCAGATCGTCTGGCCGTTAGGGAAGTCGGCCTTGGTCACGTCCGTGCCCTGCCAACTGATGGTCCAGCCCCCGTTCTGCATCGCCATGTCGTCGGCGCCGGGACCCGCCACCAGCACCTTCGCGCCGGGGCTGATCGGCAGGACCGAGCCGTTGTTCTTGAGCAGGACGAGCGACTTGGCGACCGCCTCCCGCGCCAGGGCGAGATGGTCGGCCGAGCCGATCGCCGAATAGTCCGCCCGCTCGCGCAGCGGGTCATCGAGCAGGTCCAGCTTCGCCTTGACCCGCAGGATGCGGCGCACCGCATCGTCTATGCGCGCCATCGGGATCGTGCCGTCGCGCGCCTGGGCGAGCGTACTAGTGTAAAGCGCTTTCCAGCTATCGGGCGCCATGAACATGTCGAGCCCCGCGTTGATAGCCGCGGCACACGAAGTGACCGTGCAGCCGGCAACCTGCCCGTGACCGTTCCAGTCGCCGACCACGAAGCCGTCGAAGCCCATGCGCTCCTTCAGCACGTCGGTCAGCAAGCTGTGATTGCCGTGATGCTTGACGCCGTTCCAGCTCGAGAAGCTGGCCATGACCGTCAGCACGCCGGCTTCGATCGCCACCGGGTAGCCGGGGGCGTGAAGCCGCACGAGTTCCTCTTCGGAAATCGTCGCGTCGCCCTGGTCGATCCCGTTGTCGGTGCCGCCATCTGCGAAGTAATGCTTTGCGGTAGCGGCGACCCGATCGTCGGCAAGTGGGGCGCCTGCCTTCAACTCGCCCTGCAATCCCTGCACCATCGCCCCGGCATAGGCCGCAACCAGTGCCGGATCGGAAGAGTAACCCTCGTAGGTCCGCCCCCAGCGGGGGTCCTGCGGAACCGCCAGCGTCGGGGCGAAGGTCCATTCGATCCCGCTCGTCGCGATCTCGCGCGCGGTCGCCACGCCGATGCGGCGGATCAGGTCGGCATCGAGCGCCGCGCCGAGCCCGATATTGTGCGGAAAGACGGTCGCGCCGGGAATGTTGTTATGGCCGTGAACCGCGTCGACCCCGAAGATGATCGGGATCGCGACCCCGTTATCCGCATTGGCGAGCGAAGCGGTGCGGAACTCGCGCACGAGCCGGTTCCAGTCCGCGGCGCTCGCGCGTTCGTCGCCGTAGGGCCCGCTGTTGCCGCCCGCGAGGATCGAGCCGATCGGATACTCGGCCAGATCGGCCGGCTGGATCGCGCTGATGTCCGCCTGGATGAGCTGGCCGACTTTCTGCTCCAGCGTCATCCGCGCGAGCAAGCCTTCGATCCGCTTCTCGGTTGCAGGATCGGTCAGTGCATCGGGCGAGGAAGCGGCCGGCCACAGCCGCGGATCGGCCTGGGCCTGCGACGCCGGGGCCGACGCTGCGTCCTGCGCCATGGCGCCCGCACAGGCCGTGACCAGCAAGCCCAATGTCGCCATTCCGATGCGCCAGTTCATCCCGATCCTCTCCCGATGCGAATGATTTTCTCGAAGTTGGCGTGCGTCAGACCGGCGGCGGAGCAGTCGAACTCCGTTCGATCAGCGCGCCCGATACGGTCACGACATCATCCGGCCGCTCGCCTGTTTTCACCGCTTCGATCAGCAGTTCCACGGCACGCGCCACCGTCGCGGCGATCGGCTGGTCCACGGCGGTCAGCGCCGGCCGCGAGAAGCGGACGATCGGCGTGTTGTCGAAGCTGACGAGCGACAGGTCGCGCGGCACGCTCAAGCCGGCCTTGCTCGCCGCCTCGAGCGAGGCGAGCGTCATCTGATCGCTGCTCGCCACGATGGCGGTGGGCCGTTCGCCCCGCGTCAGCAGCGTGTTCGCGGCAGCGAGGCCTGAATCATAAGTGAAGTCGCCGCGGGCGAGCAGCCCCTCGGTCACCAGTCCGGCGGCCTCCATCGCCTCGCGCCAGCCCGCGATACGCCACTCGCTCAGCGAATACTCTGCCGAGCCCGCGATGAAGCCGATCGCGCGGTGTCCGAGCGCGATCAGGTGCTCGGTCGCCACGCGCGCTGAACCCTCGTCGTCCATCGTCAAGGGGATGCCGGCGCCTGGCGCTTTCGAGCCGATCCGCGCAAAGGGAATGTTGTGCTCGTTCAGCAGCTTGACGATCAGCGGATTGTCAGAGTGCGGCGGGGTCAGCACGACACCGTCGGGGCGCAGCGACGCCAGCGTGGCGGCCAGCTCGCGCTCGACGTGATCGTTGTGCGTATCGACGAGCTCGAAGATCAGACGATAACCCAGCTCGGCGCATTTCAGCATTCCGCCCAGCAACATCTGGTCTACCCAGTCGCCGCCCTCGCGGCTGCGCCAGTCGGCGATCGTCCGCTCGCGGTCGTTGATGGCGAGGATCAGGTAGGAACGCTTGCCGCTCATCCGGCGTGCGGCGATCGAGGGGACATAGCCGAGCTTGTCGATCGACGCCTGCACCCGCTCGCGCATCGCAGGGCGGACGTTTGGGCCGTCGTTGAGCACACGGCTGACGGTTTGCAGGGATACCCCCGCATCGGCGGCGACGTGCTTGATGGTCACGGCCTGGCGGCGGCTCATGTCTGGTCCGATCTATCCAAATAACGGGTCAGGGCAAACGGGCTCGCCCCCGAATAACAGCGATACGCATCGCCGGAAGGGCCGGGTCTCATCAGATGACACCCGGCCCCGTGCCGCCGATCCGATCGCATGGTCAGAAGTCGAACCTCGCGACGAATGTGAAGCGCCGGTCGTTCCGGAAAGCCGATCGCGTGACGCGCGTGCCGTCGAAGTCGATCACCTGCGAGGTTCGCGTCACCTCGTCGAGCAGGTTCACGCCCTGCACGCCGAGCTTGATGCGGTCGGTGAGCGCAAAGAAGATCGAGGCATCGAGCTGCCCTGTCGCCTCGCCGTAGATCGGCGAGAACGGGAAGATGACGTCGCGCGGGGTCTGCAGGAATTCCGACCGCCAGTTATAGGCCGCGCGCGCCGACACCGGCCCTCGCTCGTAGAAGACGACGGCGTTGACCGTATGCTTGGAGACGCCAGCCAGGGGCTGCCCCTGCGCGAACGGACTCTGCTCGGCCCCCAGCGTGGGATTGTCGAAGGCGCTGGCGTCGACATAGGTGTAGGTGAGCTGGGACCCCAGCCCGCCTAGTAAGCCAGGCAGGAAGTCGTAACTCTGCTGATAGGCGACTTCGAAGCCCTTCAGCCTCCCCTCGTCGGCGTTGTAGGGGCCGTTGACCAGGACTTCGGTCGTCGCCCCGCTCGGGCTGGTGAAAGTCCTGACCGCGGCACCCTGGTTAACGACGTTGTTGATGTCCTTCATGAACAGCGACAGCGTCAGCGAGCCCACGTCGTCGAAATACCATTCGGCGGAGAGATCGTAGTTCCACGATTCGATCGGCATCAGGAACCGGTTGCCGGTGGATATCTGGAACAGCGGACCCGTCTCCAGCGTGCCCTGGGCGCGCAGGTTGCCCGTGTTGTCGCCGATCACACCGCCGCTGCGGTAGGCCGCGAGATCGGGACGCGAAAGCCCCTTCGAGATCGCACCGCGGAAGAGCAAGCCGCCGCCGACGTCGAGCTTCACATTGAAGCTCGGTAGCCAGTGTTCGTACGATAGATCGGTGTTGTCGCTGATGACCTCGCCGGTGTAGATCGACGCGAATTCGGCCAGGCGCGCATCGGACAAGCTGCAGTAGCCGCCCTGCTGCTGACCCGGCTGGACATTGGCACAGGCTGCGAGGATATCGCTCACTTCCACGACGCCATCACCATCGCCAGGGCTGGCCGCGTTTTCTGGATCGCCATCGTCGAAGATCAAGGGCGTCGGATAGCCGATCGAGCCGACCGTGCGCACTTTCGTTTGAACATAGCGAAGACCGAAGTTGCCATCCAGTATCCAACCCTTTCCGAACACGTCGTCCATGCCGAAATCAACGCGGAAGTATGCGGCGAAGGAATCCTCGTCGACGTTGGAAATCTCGCTCGGCAGGTACGGCGTGCCCGCGACGAGACCGGCGCGGTTGTACATCAGCGGCCGGCCTTCCGGCGTCAGCGTGAACGCGTGGATCGCGGCGATCTGTTCTTCGGTCAGGCCGCTGAGATATTCCTCGACCAGGTTGTCCCCCCCGAAGAAGAACGCCGATCCGTCGCCGATCGGGGTCGGGGCGTTGCCGCGCTGGAAACCGTCGCCGAACGGGTCGTAGACGTTTGCGAAATCGGGGAAGTCGGTGACGTACGCGCCGCCGGGGCCGAACGCTCCGGGCGGATACAGGCAACCTTCGGGGTTGGTCGGGTCGGCCGATGTCCAGCATCCGTTGCGGCCGGTCCAAGCCGCCCCCAAGTTGCTCCAGTTGGAAAAGTTGCCGCTGCGCGTGATGCGGTTGCGGCTGGCCCAGCGCGCGCCGAAGCTCGCACGCTTGAAGAAGCCCTCGCCGATCTCGTAATCCGAATCCAGCCGCATACTGGTGAGATCGCCCTCGTTGCGGACCTGGTTGTCGATGTTGAACCAGTAATAGAGCAGATCCGGATCGGTGAAGTAGCCCGCCGGCGATTCGCCGGTTTGCGGCTTCAGGAACTGGACGATCGGCGTTTCGCCCGAATTGTCGAGGTAGATGTCGGTGAAGGTCTGCAGCGCGGCGATGAATCCATTCTCGTTCCGGTCCGAGCGGATGTGCTGCACCTCGAAGTTGAACGACAGGCGGTCGGTCGGCTCGAGATCGATGTCGATCGAGAAATCCTCGGTCATGGCATCGTCTTCGCGCTGGAACCGCAGCATCTCGGTCGGGATGCCGTCCACCTGGTTCGGCGAAACCTGCGTCAGCGTGATGGTCTGGACCATCCCGTTCGCGAAGGTCGGCGTCGTGCCATCCGCGACGATCGGAAACAACGCGTCGTCATTGACCTGCGCCAGCACCGCGAACTCGTTGAGCGTCGCCTCGGTCTCGGCCCGCAGGTATTCGAGCGTGACCCGCGCGCGGCTGTCGTTGCTTTCCCACTGCGCGACGCCGGAATAGGCGCGCCGGTCGCGCGTCAGGTCGGTGGTGCGCACGCCGGCACCCTTGGGAACGATGACGCTGCCGGCCGGCGGGAAGTTGCTCTCGTCGAAAGCCTCGCCGCCCGAATAGCCGCCGGAGCCGACGGGACGAACGCGAAGGCAACCCGCTTCGAGCGATTCGGCGCGGTAGCAGGGATCGGTCACCTGCGAGGCATCGGTGCGCGTGACGAGTTCCTGCTGCGCATAGCCGAACTGGATGCCGAACCTGCCGATGCCGGTATCGAATGTGTTCGACGCCAGCACGGAAAAGCCCGGCGACCACTCTTCGGCCAGGTCGCCGTAGTTCGCCTCGACCGTGCCCGCGAGCTTGAAGCCCGGGTTGTCGAGCGGCTTGCGGGTGACGAGATTGACCGTCCCGGCGATCCCGCCCTCGATCATGTCGGCGGTCAGGTTCTTGAACACCTCGACCCGGCCGAGCAGCTCCGGTGAAATATCGTTGAAGCTCAGCGCCCGCCCGCCGTTGGCCGAGAAGATGTCCCGTCCGTTCAGCTCCGAGCGCACGTAAGGCAGGCCGCGAATGATGACGCCCGAGCCCTCGACCGAGAAGCGATCGGGGTCGTCGCGCTGCTCGAAGCGCGAGATGTTGACACCTGGGACACGCTGCAGCGCCTCGGCGACGGAACGGTCGGCCAGCGCGCCGATGTCCTCCGCCGTGATCACGTCCACGAACGTGTCCGCCTCGCGCTTGATGTTCTGTGCCGATTCGAGCGAGGCCCGGAAGCCCGAGACGACGATCACGTTCTCCGCATCGTCCACCGCCTGCGGCGTCCCGCCGGGCGTTTCCTCGGCGGGGCTTTCGCCGTTCTCCTGCGCCAGCGCGGGCGCGCCCAGGCCGAGACACAGCGCGAGGCCGGAGACCGTCCCGAGGGCCAGTCGGCGAACGTCGACAGGATTTGCGGAATGCTGGCTGAAGCCCGACAAGATAACCTCCCCTATACGTAGCGGCGGGGTGGCCCCGCTCTTTCACGAATCGTCGTCTACGCGCCGTTGTGATCGTTCTCAAGAAAAAAATGAACGTTCACAATTTTGCCGATCGGAGTTACGCTGGCTGCCAAGACAAAAAGGACGAGGGGGATTTTGGGCATGGCAATCGAGTCGATCGTGATCGTCGGCGGCGGGACCGCGGGGTGGATGGCGGCGGCCACGCTCTCGCGGCTGAAGGCCGGGCGCGACATCGAGATCAAGCTGGTCGAATCCGAACAGATCGGCACCGTCGGCGTCGGCGAATCGACCATCCCTCCCTTCGTCAATTTCAACCAGTTGCTCGAGATCGACGAAGCGGAGCTGCTCGCCGCCACGCAAGGCACCTTCAAGATCGGAATCCAGCTCTCCAACTGGGGCCAGGTGGGCGACCGCTACATCCACCCCTTCGGCGGATACGGCTACGAGATCGACGGCGTTTCCTTCCACCACATCTGGCACCGCCTGCACCAGAACGGCGACCGGCGGCCGATACAGGTGTTCAACCTCGAGACCATGGCCGCCTACTTCGGCAAGTTCGCGCGCACCGAAGACTATGCGCGCGAGGATCTGCCGCCAATCAACTACGCTTACCACATCGATGCCGGCCGCTATGCGGCCCTCCTTCGCCGCTATGCCGAGGCGCGCGGGGTCGTACGGCACGAAGGCAAGGTCGCCGACGTCATGCTGGACGGCGAGAGCGGCTTCGTCACCGCGCTCAAGCTGGAGGACGGCAGCGAGATTTCCGGCGACCTGTTCGTCGACTGCTCAGGCTTTCGCGGCCTGCTGATCGAACAGGCCCTCGGGACAGGCTACGAGGACTGGCGGCACTGGCTTCCGTGCGACCGCGCGGTGGCCCTGCCCTGCAACCGCGACGACGGCAGCGGCCCGCCGCCCTTCACCAAGGCGACTGCGCACTCCGCCGGGTGGCAATGGCAGGTTCCGCTGCAGCACCGCAACGGCAACGGCCATGTCTATTGCAGCGAGTTCATGGCCGACGACGAGGCGCACGGCATCCTCGTCGCTAACATGGTCGGCAAGCCGACCGCGGACCCGAACTTCCTGCGCTTCGTGAGCGGGCGACGGAAGAAGTTCTGGAACCGCAACGTCGTCGCACTGGGCCTCGCCGCGGGATTCATGGAGCCGCTCGAATCCACCTCGATCCATCTTATCCAGACGGGCATCAGCAGGCTCGTGGCAGTGCTGTCGTTCGACGGCGTGTCGCAAGTGCAGGAGGATGCGTACAACCGGCTGACCGGCGTCGAATATGCGCGGGTCCGCGATTTCCTGATCCTGCACTACCACGCGACCGAGCGCGACGATTCCGAGTTCTGGAACCACTGCCGGACGATGGCCGTGCCCGACACGCTGACCGAAAAGATCGCGCTCTTCCGCAAGAACGGCCAGGTCTTCCGCGAAGAAGACGAGCTGTTCAACGAAACGAGCTGGGCCGCGGTCATGATGGGGCAGCGCATTGCCATGGGCGGGCGCAACGTGATGGCCGATGCGTTGCCGATGGACCGGTTGAGCAGCGAGATCGACGGGATCGAGAAATCGATTCGCTACCTCGCCGGCGTCATGCCAGCGCACGGCGACTATCTGAAAAGCTACTGTCCCGCCCCGGGCGCATGATGCCGCCTCTCCCCACAGCGGCGTTGACCGCGGAGGGAAAAGGGTTTCGAACGGGAACTGCGACGTCGCAAAACGGAACCCGAATCGCGGGCCTGCGATCTCGCACATGGGAGAGCGCCGTCATGATCCGAAACGCCCGCAGTCCGTCGATCGCAGTAGAGCGGGCCTGACAGGCCGGAAAATCGCCGCTCGATGACCTCCGGACGCACGGACAGCATGTCGTTGACCGCGCCATCCCTTGCGGCGGACGAACCGCAAGATGCCGCGCCGCCCCTGCGGCAGTCCTCCCGCTTCCTCTACCTCTATGCGCTTGCCGCCGCGGGCGGCGCGGTCGCCTACGTTCCCTTTCTCACGATCCTTCTTCCGGTCAGGGTGTCGACGCTTGCCGGCGACGATGCCGTTTCGGTGCTCGCCTACGCCGCCTTCGCCGGGGCGACCGCGGCGAGCCTGGCGAACATCGCCTTCGGCTGGCTCAGCGACCGGACCGGCGATCGCCGTCCGTGGATCGTCGCGGGGCTCGTCCTCTCGTGCCTGCTGCTGTTATCGGTGAGGACGGCGACCAGCGTGCCGGTGCTGATCGCGGTGATCGTGCTCTGGCAGATCTGCCTCAACATGATGCTGGCGCCGCTCGCGGCATGGGCGGGGGACCTCGTGCCCGACGGCCAGAAAGGCCTGCTGGGCGGCCTCCTTTCCTTCGCACCGGCGCTCGGCGCGCTGTCGGGTGCGCTCGTCACTTTGCCGGCGATGGCCTCACCTGACGAGAGGCTCGGCCTCGTCGCGGCGATGGTCATCGGTCTTGTCCTGCCCGCCCTCCTCTTCGGTGCGCCCCGCCCCATGCCGCAGCTCATGGCGCGGCGGGAGCCTGCGGAAGCCGATGAGAGCAAGGCTGCCGCAGGCGGAACGGCGGTCGCGCGGATGTGGCTGGCGCGCCTGCTGGTCCAGATCGCGGAGGCCATGCTGTTCGCCTACCTGCTGCTCTGGTTCCGCAGTATCGAGCCCGGCTACAGCGACAACGACACCGCCACGCTGCTTTTCATCGTCCTCGGCGTCGGGGTGCCCCTGGCGCTGCTGACCGGCCGCTGGTCCGACAAGGCCGACCGGCCGATCGCCCCGTTGGCCGCGGGCGCCGGTATAGTGGCGGTCGGACTGCTGGTCATGGCGCTCGCCCCTTCATTGGCCCTGGCGATCGCCGGCTACGTGGTCTTCGGCCTCGCCAGCACCGTGTTCCTCGCGCTCCATTCCAGCCAGACCCTGCGCGTCCTGACCAAGCCTCAGACGCGGGGGCGGGATCTCGGACTGTTCAACCTGACCAATACCGTCCCGTCGCTCATCATGCCGTGGTTCGCGCTGGCATTGGTGCCTGCCTTCGGTTTTGCCGCGCTCTTCCTGCTACTCTCCGGTCTGGCGCTGCTGGCGTGCATTCTGCTGCTGAGCATAGCGCGCCGGACCTAGCGCACAGCCGAGTGTCTAGGCCTCCAGATCGCGCAGGCTGCGGCCGCGCGTCTCGCGCCCGGCCCAGGCGACGAGCCCGCCCGAGGCGGCCATCGGAACGAGCAACCCCAACGCCGCCCCACCTAGAGTCGGGATCAGGCCGACCAGGGCGAAGACCTGAACGGCGACGCCGCCGAACTTGCTGCTGGCCGCCACCAGCCCGGTTGCCCGCCCCCGCGTGCCGAGCGGATAGTTCTCGGCGGTATAGGGCAGGAGCACCGCGATCATCCCGTTCGTGCCCATGATCAGCATGGCGATCACCACCAGCAGCAGCGGCTCCCACGAGAGCAGCTCCGGCGGAAGCAGCGCGCCGACTAGGCCGATCAGCGTGAGCGCGATCGTCCCCACCAGCGTCCACTTGCTGCTCCAGCGGCTGTAGAGCCAGGCGGCCAGCATCACCGTCGGCAGAGCGACCAGGGCCGAGCTCGCGATCGTCCCGCTCGCCAGTTCGGCCGAGTAGCCGCGCGCCTGCAGGTCGCTCGGAAGCCACAGCAGCAGGCCGAAGTTGACGAAGCTCCACGACAGCGCTGCGATCGCAAGCGCGAGCGTCAGGCGGCCATGCCGCTGATGCGCGACCGGTGCGTCCGGGGGCGGCGGTGCACGATCGCGCGGCACGATCCCGTATTTCTGCTGCATCCGCGCCAGCTCGGCGTGACGCCCCTGCTCGGCCAGGAACCGCGGCGATTCCGGGATGAGGCGGGCCAGCGCCAGCAGCAGGATCCCGGTCGGAAATCCCTGAAGCCAGAGCGCCCGCCAGCCGAACACGGGCTCGAAGAGATGGGCCGCGGCGCTCGCGGCGAGGTAGCCTCCGACGAGGCCGGTCCCGCCCACCAGGACCAGAACCCAGCTCCTGTGCCGGGGCGGCATGACTTCCGCGAGCAGCGCATAGACTACGGGCAACATGCCGCCGGCGGACACGCCCATCAGGAAGCACATGACGAGATTCCACTCGAACGCCGGCATGGCGCCGCAGATCGACGTCGAGACGAACAGGATGGTGGACAGCAGGATCGAGACCCGCCGGCCATAGACGTCGGCAAGCCAGCCCCAGATGAAGGAGCCCACGGTCGTCCCGATCAGCGCGATCAGGGGCAGCAATGCTGCGATCGAAGGGCTGATCCTGTATTCGCCGATCATCCCCGGCAGCACGAAGCCGAGCGTCGCCGGCTTCATGACATCGATCACCAGCCCGAGCGTGAGGACGATCAGCACGCCGGCGTGCCACCGGTTGAGCGGCGTGGAATCCGGCGCCTCGTAGCTGGTCCCGGCGTCGTTTGAATGCCGCGGCTTCCGCCGGGGCAGCGCGCCGTAACAGGCGAGCGGAGCGCCGATCGCGATCAGCGCCATGCCGAGGTACATCCACGGGTCCATCGGCATGCCCGCCAGACGGTTGCCCATGGCGTGAGCATGCGCCAGCATCGGCAGGTGGAGCAGCACCCCCGCGCTGATCGCAGCGCATCCGGCCCAGAACCAGGCCCCGCGCTCACCGATGACCGAACCCGGCCGTCCCCCCACCTCGTCCATAACTGCGCGCCTAAGCCGCTTTGCGCCGGGCATCAATGGCGCGCGGATAGGCCAGGCAGCCAGGTTACCAGTCCGCCGGCTCCTGAGGGTAATGGGGGACGAGGATCAGCGTGTTGTCCTCAACGCGCCACGACTGGAGGCGCGAGAGGAGATTCATGCCGATCACGCTGGTCTCGCCGAGATTCGGGGCGATCACCGCGTCGAGGCCGCGCGCGGCAACGTTGCCGAAGCGCAGTTCGTCGATCGTGGCGATGTCGGCCGAGATCGTGCCGTTGGCCGTGTTGAGCCGCACGGGAATGCCGCCGGTGCGGGGCTCGAGCCCCACGCGTTCGGCGACTTGCGTGGACACCGCGGTCAGCGTCGCGCCGGTATCCACCATGAAGGCGACCGGCTCTCCGTTGACTTCGGCGCGGAGCCAGAAATGGCCGTCGGGCGCCAGGGGAATGCGGGTCTCGCCGCCTTCCACGACCTGCTCGGGCAAGCCGATCTGCGGGACGGCGAGCTCGATCCGCGGATCGAAACGCGAGAGCTGGAGCACGAGTATGACCAGAATACCGCCGAGCGCGAGCGTGCTCAGGCGCCGGATGAACAGACCCAGCGGCACGTCCCGCCGCGCCATGATCGAACCGGCCCAGCCGGCGAGCAGCGCGGCGACGGTCGCCAGCAGGAGGCCGGACCGCGGGACTTCCGCGATCACTCCGGCGACGGCATTGAAGAGGGCCTCGAGATCCACGTCGGGGATATAGTGGCTCGCCGCCCCCGGTTCCATGCCGAACGTTCGCGACAATGCCGAAGCAGGCGTCCACGCGGGATCAGGGCGCGCTGCGCGGGATGGTCGCTTCGGCGAGGATCAGCGAGAAGCGCTCTCCACTGTCGGTCCAGCGGCATGCCGGGGTCCACTGACCGGCCAGCAGCAGCGCATTGGCGCTGCGGCGGGAGAACTTGTGGCTGTTCTCCGTATGGATCGTCTCGCCCTTCGCAATCGAGAACTCTTCGCCGGCGACCTCGAACGTCATGTCGCGCTGCGCCTCGAGATGCATCTCGATCCGCGCGAAGTCGTCGTTCCAGCGCGCGACGTGGCGCAGGTCGTCGACCGGGATCGTGCCGCCCAGCTCGCGGTTGATCCGCCGTGCGAGGTTGAGATTGAACTCGGCGGTCACGCCGGCAGCATCGTCGTAGGCCGCCACCAGCACCGCCGGGTCCTTGATCAGGTCCATGCCGATCAGCAGCTTCGCGCCGGCCCCCAGCGTCGCCCGCATGGTGCGCAGGAGATCGACCGCGGTGCGCGGAACCATGTTGCCGATCGTCGAACCGGGGAAGAAGCCGAGCTTGGGCATCCCCTCGACCGCCGCCGGCAAAGCGACTTCGCGCATGAAGTCGGCCTCCACCGGATAGACCGGCAGGCCGGGAAACTTGGCCGACAGTTCGCCCGCCGCGGCCCGCAGGAAATCGCCCGCGATGTCGAGCGGAACGTAGGCCGCGGGATCGATCGCCCGCAGCAGCAGCGGTGTCTTGACCGAGCTGCCGCTGCCGAACTCGACGACGGCGCGGCCGGGGCCGATCTCCCTTGCGAACTCCGTACCGCGCGTGCTCAGGATCTCGGTTTCCGCGCGGGTCGGGTAGTATTCCTCGAGCTGCGTGATGTCCTCGAACAACTGCGAGCCCGCATCGTCGTAGAGCCAGCGGGCGGGCACGGCCTTCTGCGGCTGCCGCAACCCGGCGAGGACATCGGTGCGGAACGCCCGGTCGACCCCCTCCCCATCGAGATCAACGAGCGTCATCCCCTCGTTTGCGGCCATCAAATGTCCCTTGCGAGCCGCAGGCCGGTGAACTGCCAGCGCTGGTGCGGGTAGAAGAAGTTGCGGTAGCTGGCGCGCGAATGGCCGCGCACGGTGGCGCAGCTCGCGCCTTTCAGCACGAACTGGCCGCTCATGAACTTGCCGTTGTATTCGCCGACCGCGCCGGCCGCCGGCGCGAAGCGGGGATAGGGCAGATAGGCCGAGCGGGTGAACTGCCAGCAGTCGCCGAACAGCCCTTCACTGCCGATGGGGAGCGGCGGGGCGGCGCCATCGAGCTGGTTGCCGCCGGCGGGATCGTGCGCGGGCGCTGCATCGGCGTGCTGACCGCGGGCGATGGCTTCCCATTCGAACTCGGTCGGCAGGCGCGCGCCGGCCCAGGTCGCAAAGGCATCGGCTTCGAAATAGGAAATGTGCGTGACCGGCGCCTCCGGGTCGCGCGGCTGCCAGCCGGCATGGGTAAACTGTTCCCCCTCTCGCCAGTAAAGCGGCGTCTCCACGCCATGCCGGTTCACCCAGGCCCACCCGTCGGAGAGCCACAGCCGCGCCTCGCGGTAGCCGCCGTCGGCGACGAATTCCGCCCATTCGCGATTGGTGACGAGGTGGCGGGAGAGCGCGAAGGGTTCGAGCAGGACGCGGTGCCGCGGGCCTTCGTTGTCGAAGGCGAATCCGTCGCCCCCATGGCCGATCAGCGCGACCCCGCCGGGATGGCTGTGCCAGTTGTCCGACCCCGAGCCCCCGCGAAGGCGGGGGCCTCCGGCCGCCTGTCCGTCCGCTTGCTGCCTGAGGTCCCCGCCTTCACGGGGACTCGGACCATTATCGTTCTGCCACATCGCCGGGCCGAGCGGGTTGTGGAACAAGGCGTGCTTGATGTCGGTCAGCAGCAGTTCCTGATGCTGCTGCTCGTGCGCGATACCGAGCGCGATCAGCGGCGCGCATTTCGGGTCCCCGAGCAGGTCTTCCATCGCCGCGTCGACATGCGCGCGCCATTCGAGCACCTCGGCCAGAGTGGGCCGCGAAAGCAGTCCGCGCCGCCCGCGCGCCACCCGCTCGCCCTCGGCCTCGTAATAGGAATTGAACAGGAACGGCCAGTCGCCGCGCCACAGCTCGTAGCCCGGCTTGCGGTCGCGCAGGAGGAACGTCTCCCAGAACCACGTCGTGTGCGCGAGGTGCCATTTGGCGGGCGAGGCATCTTCCATCGACTGGATCGTCGCATCGGCGTCCGACAGCGGCGCGGCAAGCGCTTCGCTCAGCGCGCGCGTGCGGCGAAAGCCGCCGGCCAGGCTTGGCGCCTCCACCGCTCGGGGGGCCGCTTCGGGCTGGGGCACGGAACTCTCCTGTCGCTACCAGTCCGCAGCAATGATGACGCAAACGGCTGATGAAAGAAAGGGCCGGGTCGACAGCGAACGCCGATGCCGTGTCTGCGGCAGGCGTGCGAAATCGTCCGGCACGTCCCGGACATAACGCCGTGAAAAAGCAGCGGATCCGCGCAGTCGGCGCATTCCAGCCCGGCAAGTGCAATTCGCCGGCCAGGATCCCGGCCCGCGCAGGGAACGAGAGGGTATTCACCCGCAGGCGCTTTGCCACTATCGTTCCCGCGGGGAAAAATGGGGGGAGGCCAATGAAATACCTGGTCGCATTTCTGCTTGCGCTGGGCGCAAGCTCGCCGGCTCTTGCGCACTGGCACGAGGCGCAGTCCGAGCACTTCGTCGTCTATGCCGACGACAGCGCCGAGGACGTGAAGAAATTCGCCGAGATGCTCGAGCGCTACCATTCGGCGCTGCGGTTCCTGACCAAGCGCGACACCCCGCCACCAAGCCCGTCGAACCGGCTGACGATCTTTGCCGTCGGCAGCGAGCGCGACGTACGCAGGCTCGCGGGAGAGGAAGCAAGCAATGTGGCGGGGTTCTATATTCCCCGCGCCGGCGGGTCGCGCGCCTTCGTGCCGGACGTGCGCATTTCGCATGGCGAGCCGCATTTCTCGTTCATCGTGCTCCTGCACGAATACGCGCATCATTTCCTGATCGGCAGCTCGCGCTACGCGATGCCGCGCTGGCTGAGCGAGGGCGCGGCGGAATTCTTCGCATCGAGCCGGTTCCCGCGGGACGGCTCGATCCAGATCGGTCGCCCCGCCTACCACCGCGCCGGTGAGCTCTACTACGCTGCCGACGTCACGGTTCAGGAGCTTCTCGATCACGAACTCTACGAACAGAATCGCGGCAAGGGCTACGACGCCTTCTACGGCCGCGCCTGGGCGCTCTATCACTATCTGACCTTCTCGGACGAGCGGAGCGGCCAGTTGACGCAGTACTGGCAAGCGATCGCCGACGGCACCGCCCCGAAAGCGGCAGCCGAGCAGGTCTTCGGGGATCTCGACGCGCTGGAGCGCGAACTCGATTCGTACCTGCGGCAGCGGCGGATCAGCACGTTCAACCTGAAATCGGATTGGGTCCCCATCGGAACGGTCACGGTGCGCCGGCTGAGCGACGGCATGGACGAGGCCATGCCCCTGCGCATCCGCTCCCAGCGCGGCGTCACGCGCGAACAGGCGCTCGAAATCTTGCCCGACGCTCGCAAGGTGGCCGCGCGCTATCCGGACGATGCCGGGGTCCTGGCGATGCTGGCGGAGGCGGAGCACGATGCGGGCAATGACGCGGAAGCCATCGCCGCCGCCGACCGCGCGATCGCCATCGATCCCGCGGTCAAGAACGCCTATGTCCAAAAGGGTTTCTCGCTGTTCCGCATCGCAAGCGAAGCGGACGATCCGGATGCCGCCTACACCGCCGCGATGGTGCCGTTCAGCAAGCTCAACAAGCTCGAGAACGATCATCCGCTACCGCTGGTCTACTACTACCGCAGCTTCCTCGAACGCGGCGAAACGCCGACCGAGACGGCGAAGCACGCGCTCGAACGGGCGGCAGAGCTGGCGCCGTTCGACCGCGACCTCGCGCTGAATGCGGCGGTCATGCAGATGGGCGAAGGCAAGATCGACCTCGCGCGCTACAACCTCCAGCCGGTCGCCGCCGATCCGCACGGCGGCGGCATGGCGGACCAGGCGCGCGCGCTTCTGGCGAAGCTCGAGGGCGTCGAAGAGGGGACCGCGCTGCTCGGCGGCGAACTATGGAGCGAACCGGAGGCGGCCGCGAGCGATACGCCCGCGGAACCCACCGAAGAGACGCTGCACGACTAGCGCGCCGTGCCTCGCGCAGCGGTCATTTCGGCGCGCGGATCTAGGCTGCGTCCGCCTGGCGGCCGCCCGCCTCCAGCCGGATCATGTCGGCGAGGAGGAAGGCGAGCTCCAGCGACTGCGCGGCGTTGAGGCGCGGATCGCAGTGGGTGTGGTAGCGGTCGCCCAGGGTCTCGTCGGTGATCGCGATCGCGCCGCCGGTGCATTCGGTCACGTCCTGTCCGGTCATCTCAATGTGGATGCCGCCCGCGTGAGTGCCCTCGGCGCGGTGGACCGCGAAGAAGCCCTTCACTTCGGTCAGGATGCGGTCGAACGGCCGGGTCTTGAAGCCGCTGTCCGACTTGACGACGTTGCCGTGCATCGGATCGCAGCTCCACACCACCGGATGCCCTTCGCGCGCAATCGCGCGCACGAGGCGCGGCAGGCCGGCTTCGACCTTGTCGTGCCCGAAGCGGCTGATCAGAGTGATCCGCCCCGGCTCACGCGCGGGGTTGAGGGTGTCGAGCAGCGTCAGCAGGTCGTCCGGCTCCAGGCTCGGCCCGCACTTGAGGCCGAGCGGGTTGCCGATACCGCGCGCGAATTCGATGTGGGCGCTGCCGGGGAAGCGCGTGCGGTCGCCGATCCAGACCATGTGCGCGCTGGTGTCGTACCAGTCGCCGGTCAGCGAATCCTGCCGCGTCATCGCCTGCTCGTAAGGCAGCAGCAGGGCCTCGTGGCTGGTGTAGAAGCTTGTGCCCTGGAGCTGCGGCACGGTGGCCGGATCGACCCCGCAGGCTTCCATGAAGTCGAGCGCTTCGCCGATCCGGTCGGCCGTCGCGGCGAACTTCTCCGCCCAGGGGCTGCGGCCCATGAAGTCGAGCGTCCACTGGTGGACCTGCCGCAGGTTGGCGTAACCGCCCCCGGCGAAGGCGCGCAGCAGGTTCAGCGTCGCCGCGGCTTGCGAATAGGCGCGCACCATGCGCTGCGGATCGTTGCGGCGGCTTTCGGGCGTGAATTCGATGCCGTTGACGTTGTCGCCGAGGTAGCTCGGCAGTGTGACGCCGTCCTTGGTTTCAGTGGGCGAGCTGCGCGGCTTGGCGAACTGGCCCGCCATCCGGCCGACCTTCACCACCGGCAGCTTGCCCGCGAACGTCAGCACGACCGCCATCTGCAGCAGCACGCGAAAGGTGTCGCGGATGTTGTTCGGGTGGAATTCGGCGAAGCTCTCGGCGCAGTCGCCGCCCTGGATCAGGAAGCCCTCGCCCCGCGCGACTCCGGCAAGCTCGGCCTTGAGTGCGCGCGCCTCGCCCGCGAACACCAGCGGCGGGAAGTTGCGGAGTGCCTCTTCCGCCTCGGCGAGCGCCTGCGCGTCGCCGTACTGCGGCAGGTGCCGTGCTTCCTGCGTCTTCCAGCTATCCGGGGTCCAATTGCGAGCCACGACCGATCTTTCCGTATTTCCAGAGCCGCGCATTGAAAGCCAATGCGCGGCGTGCCGCAAGGGCAATTAACTTACAGCCGCTGATGGCTGCGCTATGCGCGGTCAGCGGCCGGCGACCTCCGCTTGAGCCGGGGGTGCCGCGCGAACCAGTTCCTGCCCCTGAGGGATAACCGCGAGGCGGAAACCCGGACGGACGGCAAGGTGCCGCTGTGCAAGCTGCTGCATCGCCTGCGGAGTGGTCACCGTATAGTCGTTGAGCAGCGAGCGCACCAGTTGCACCCGGCGCGGATCGCGGGTCGATCCCTCGAGCTGGTACATCCAGAACATGTTCCCGGTCGAGGCGCGGTTGATGAGCTGGCGCAGCGGTTCGGTGACACGGGCGAGCTCGTCCTCGGTCGGCGGGTTGGCGGCGAGGTCGGCCGCGATCTCGTCCGCCGCGGCGAAGAAGGCCGGCACGTCTTCGGGTCGAAGCTGGGCGATGGCCGTCAGGCGCCCGCCCTCCTGCAAGTCGGTCGGCCAGGTATTCATGACCTGCGGCGCATAGCTCGCCCCCGCCCGCTCGCGCATGGCGTCGATCAGCCGGTTGTTGAACAGATTGGCGAGGATCTCGAGCTGGCGCGATTCGGGCAGCCGCTCGACGCCGCCGCCCGTCGGCCAGGCGATAACCGCAGCGGCCTGGTTGGCGTCGCCGCGGTGATGGAGCACCACCGTGTCGGCCGAGGGCGCCGGGAAATCGGGCGTGCGCGCGGCGACTTCGGCCGGGATCGGCGCGCGTTCGGGCAGAGCGCCGAAGGTCTTGCGCAATGCCTCCAGAGCAGTGGCACGGTCGAACTCGCCGAAAATCGCGATCTCGATCGGCCCCTGCTTGAGCAGCGGTTCCCAGACTTCCCGGAAGCCTTCGGGCGTCGCGCCCTCGAGCATGGCGAGGTCGGGCGTCGCATAGCGCGGATCGCGATCGCGGAGATAGTATTCGAGGTCGCGGTTGAGCACCGCGCTCGGGCTGGTGGAGTAGCTCTCGTAAGCAAGCCGCGCGGCCGCCTTGGCACGCAGGACCGGGTTCTCGTCCCACCGCGGCATCGCGAGCTTGGCCGCGAAAAGATAGAGCTGGTCCGCAAGGTCGGCGTTGCGAGTCTGTGCGGAGAAAGTGAAGGTCGAATCCTCCACCCCGAAGTCGAAGCCGAGCTTGCGCCCGGTCGAGATACGGTCGAGCTCTTCCTGGCCGAGCTCGCCCAGACCGGACTGGACCAGCGCCGCTTCGCCCAGCGCGCGGTAGACGGCATCGCTCTCGTCGAACGCCCGGTGCCCGGCGCCGAAGCGCACGCGCACGGCCACGCGGCCGGGTTCGGCATCGTTGGCCCAGAGAATGGCGGTGACGCCGTTGTCGAGCTCGATCCGCTCGATCCCGAGCAGGCCCAGCGGCGCCTCGCTGACGACCTGGCCCGGCTCTCCGATCGCGGGCAGGTCCGCGAACGAGATCGGCTCGCCTTCCAGCCGGGCGCTGGGATCGGGTGCGACTTCCGCTTCCAGCGCTGCCTTGAGCGCGGCGGCGTCGGCTTCGCCGGTGGCGGGGGTGACGTAGACCGAACGCACCACATCGCCGGAGAACAGCGTGCGGGTATGCTCGAGCACGGCTTCGGGCGTGAACTTGTCCTTCATGCCGCGGAACACCGACAGCACGGTCTCCGGCGAAGCGACCGTCTCGCGGATGTCGACGGCGTTGACGATGTCGTCGGCCAGCTTCGATCCGGCCATGACGGCGCGCTGTTCGACCATGCTTGCGAAGACGACGTCGAATTCGGCCATCTCGCGCGCGATCTCCTCCTGCGACGGCGGCGTCGCGAGCGCGTCGGCGATTACCGCCCGCACGTCGGTCAGCGCACCTTCCCAGTCCTCTCCGAGCGGCGCGAGCGTGATGAACGTGGCGTCGGTCGAACGGCTGACGTCATCCTGCTGGACCTGCGCATAGAGATACGAGCCGCCTGCCCGCGCGCGGGCCTCCAGCCGGCGGTTGATCAGCGCCTGCGACAGCGAGTCGAGCAACAGCCCCTCGTTGTACACGATCGTATCGTCGACCTTCCGCCACGGGCGCATGATCGCGTAAGTCAGCGAGCGCGGCATGTCCGGCTCGACCAGGACGGACGTCTCGCCCACCGGGTTCTCGCCCGTCGCGCCGGGCGGCGGCACGGGGTCGCCGAAGTCCGGCGCTTCGATGTGCGGCCCCTTCCCCTGCCAGTCGCCGAACCACTGCTCGACCAGTTGCGCGAGCCGCACCGGATCGATGTCACCGGCAGCGACGATCACGGTGTTCTCGGGCCGATACCAGCGGTCGTGGAAGGCCTGCACGGCATCGGCCGTGGCGCCTCTCAGCGTCTCCTCGGTGCCGATCGGCATGCGCTCGGCGAGCGGCTGCCCGGCGAACAGCGTCGTGCGCGTGCCTTCGACCACGCGTTCCGCCGCCCCGCCCCGCTCGCGCTTCTCGGCGAGGACGATCGGCACTTCGGCCGCAAGGTTGGTTTCGTTGAGCACCGGCTCGCGGATCATGCCCGAAAGCAGCTTGAAGCTCTCCTCCAACGCCTGCGGCGTAGCGTTGGGCAGGTCGAGCTTGTAGACCGTGTGCGTCGGCGTGGTCTCGGCATTGGTGTCGCTGCCGAACGTCGCGCCGAGCCGCTGCCAGGTCGGGATCGCCATGGCCGGGCCGAGGTATTTGCTCTCGCGGAAGCTCAGGTGCTCCATCAAGTGCGCGAAGCCGCGCTCGTCGTCCTGTTCGTGCAGCGATCCCGCGTCGATGCGGATGCGGATCGAGACCTGGCGCGGCGGTACGCCGTTCTTGCGGACGGCATAGCGCAGGCCATTGTCCATCTCTCCGAACAGCCATTCCTTGTCGCGCGGAACATCGCTCCCGCGATAAATCCACGGCACTTCCTCGCCGGTCTGGAGCGACTCGGGCGCGCCCGCGGGCAGGGCCTGCTGCGCCGTTGCGGACGGCGTCAGGAGCGCAAGGGGGAGGAGGAGCGCGAGGCGCCGGACGGCGCGCGGAAAAAGAGTCATGCATGCGGTTATAGGGAGCCCCGCGATGAAGGGATAGTGAATGCGTGCGGCCCTTGCCCGGCGGGTCCCTCGACCCTACATCGCCGGCATGTTCATCGAGACCGAAACCACGCCGAATCCCGCGAGCCTGAAGTTCCTGCCCGGACGGCAGGTCATGCCTTCCGGCACGCGCGAATTCGCCAGCCCCGAAGCGGCCGAGGCGAGCCCGCTGGCGCAGGCGATCTTCGACACCGGCGAAGTCACCAACGTGTTCTTCGGCGCGGACTTCGTGTCGGTCACCGCGGCGCCGGGCGTCGAATGGTCCTCGCTCAAGCCGCAGGTCGTCTCGATCCTGCTCGACCATTTCATCTCCGAAGCACCGTTGTTCGCGGGCGCCGACGCGAGCGGCATTTCCGTGCCCGGCGAAAGCGAGATGCTGGTGGAGGAAGACCCGGAAGACGCGGATATCGTCGCGCAGATCAACGACCTGCTCGAAACCCGCGTGCGGCCCGCGGTCGCCGGCGACGGCGGCGATATCCAGTACCGCGGCTACCGCGACGGCGTCGTCTATCTCCAGCTCCAGGGCGCCTGCTCGGGCTGCCCGAGCTCGACCGCGACGCTCAAGCACGGAATCGAAGGCCTCCTGAAGCACTACGTGCCGGAGGTCGTCGAGGTCCGCGCGGCCTGATTTTCCAACTTCGGTGGAGTTTCGATGACCAAGCAGTTTCACGACAACGTCTTGTCGGCCGACGCGCTCGACCAGCTTTTCCACGAAGCGCGCAGCTATAACGGCTGGCTCGACAAGCCCGTGTCGGACGATCAGATCCGCGCGATCTACGATCTCATGAAGATGGCACCGACCTCGGCCAACATGCAGCCGGCGCGGATCGTCTGGGCGAAGTCCGCCGAAGCGAAGCAGAAGCTTTCCGACCTCGCTTCGGAAGGAAACAAGAAGAAGATCGAAACCGCGCCGGTCGTCGCCATCATCGGCTACGACATCGATTTCCACGAACAGTTGCCGTGGCTCTTTCCCCACACTGACGCGAAGAGCTGGTTCGAAGGCGACGAGACGGGGCGCGAGCAAGGCGCCTTCCGCAACTCCTCGCTGCAGGGAGCCTATCTGATGCTCGCCGCGCGTGCGCTCGGGCTCGACTGCGGCCCGATGTCCGGGTTCGACAACGCGGCGGTCGACAAGGCATTCTTCGCCGGTCAGCCGCGCGTCCACAGCAACTTCATCTGCAGTATCGGTTATGGCGACGCCTCGACGATCTTCGGCCGCAGCCCCCGGCCCGACTTCGACAAGTTCAACGTCATCGCCTGATTTCCGGGCCTGATTTCCGGCCGTCGGGCGCGCTCGGCGCTTGACGGCTCCTCCCGTCGTTGCAAACGCGCAAGCCGACGCCGTGCGGAAGGGTCGTGCGCGGCGACGGGAAGGACTGAGCGCGAAACATGCGAACGCTGGCGATCGAATGCGCGACCGAGGCCTGCTCGGTCGCGCTGTTCGAGGACGACGAACCGGTCGCGCACGATCACCGGGTGCTTGGCCGTGGCCATGCCGAGCGGCTGGTGCCGATGATCGCGGCCCTGCCCGGACGCGGACGCGCCGGCCGCATCCTCGTCTCGCTCGGCCCCGGCAGCTTCACCGGCGTGCGCATCGGCCTCGCGACCGCACGCGCGCTCGGCTACGCCTGGAGCGCGCAGGTCACCGGTTATCCGACACTCGCCCTGATCGCGGCCATGATCCGGGCCGAGCATGCCGGGGAACCGGTCGGCGTCTGCACCACAGGCGGGCACGGCGAATGGTTCGTGCAGCCGTTCGGCCGCGACGGGTTGCCCGAGGCCGAGGTCCGCTCGCTTCCGCCCGATGAAGCCGTGCGCGCGATCGGCGCCCCGCTGGTCGGCGGAACCCAGGCCGAAGCGCTCGTGGCCCGGCGCGGGAACGGCCGCGCCTTTCCGATTCATCCCGACGCGCGCTTCGCTCTGCAGGTCCCCGCCCCTCTCCTGTCCGCCGATCCGCGACCGATCTACGGCCGTGCGCCCGATGCGAGACCTTCGCCATGAAGGATGATCTCGACCGGATCATGGACGTCATGGAGGCCGCGTTCGACCCGGCCTGGGCGGAGGCGTGGAACCGCCGCCAGGTGTCGGATTCCCTCACCTTGCCGCACACGCACTATCTTCTCGCCGGCGCGGAGGGCGAACCGCTCGCGAGCGAAAGCGACGCGGCCGGCTTCGCCTTGACCCGCTTCGCCCCGGGGGAAGAGGAACTTCTGCTGATCGGGGTGCGGCCCGACTTGCGCGGCAAGGGCATCGGCTGCGCGCTGCTCACCCGCGCCTTCATCGAAGCGCGCGGCCGGGGCGCCGAGCGCATGTTCCTGGAGATGCGCGACAACAACCCGGCCGTCTCGCTCTACCGCCGGATGGGCTTCGAACCGATCGGCCGCCGCAAGGCCTATTATCGGTTGCCGTCGGGGCAGTTTCTCGATGCGATTACGTTCGGACGCGATTTATAACACGAAGGTCTAAAGCGTCCGCGTTTTGATATACGTTCGCAATTCATGAGTATTGAAATATTTATATTCCTAGTCCATGAACCGCGCAGTGGGCAGCGGCTCGCGATTACCAAGTTTACAACAATGACAAAATGTCGCCTCCGAGGTAATAATGGAACAGCAAGAATTTGACATGACCGAAACGTTGATCACGTTGACGTCGGACATCGTCGCAGCTCACGTGAGCAACAACAGCGTCGCGGTGGACGAAGTGCCGGCGCTCATCAGCAACGTTTACGGCGCGCTTGCAGGGCTCGGTGCCGATACTGCGCAAGAAGAACCGACCCCGGAACCTGCGGTTTCGCTTCGTTCGTCGGTCAAGAAGGATCACATCGTCTGCCTCGACTGCGGCAAGAAGATGAAGATGCTCAAGCGCCACCTGATGACCGAGCACGGCATGACGGTGGAGGAGTATCGCCAGCGCTGGAACCTCGGTGCCGACTATCCGATGGTCGCCCCCGACTATGCGGAAACGCGCCGCGATCTCGCCAAGAAGATCGGTCTCGGCCGCAAGCCCGGCCAGAAGCGCGGGCGCCGCAAGAAGACGGACTGAGCGCGGTCCTCGCGCTTGAGAAGAACGCCCCGCCCCGTTAAGGATGCGGGGCGTTTCTACTTTTAAGGTGCCCTCTTGTCCCAGCGGATTGATCTCGAGCAACTCTGCGCCGACCGCGGCCTGCGCATAACCGAGCAGCGGCGGGTGATCGCCCGCGTCCTGTCGGAGAGCGAGGATCATCCCGATGTCGAGCAGTTGCACCAGCGGGCCTCCGCGATCGATCCGAAGATTTCGATCGCCACCGTCTACCGCACCGTGCGCCTGTTCGAAGAGGCGGGCATTCTCGATCGTCACGACTTCGGCGACGGCCGCGCCCGCTATGAGGCAGCGCCCGAGGCGCACCACGACCATCTGATCGACGTCGAGAGCGGCAACGTGGTCGAATTCGTCGATCCGGAGCTGGAAGCGCTGCAGAAAGTCATCGCCGAACGCCTGGGCTATCGTCTGGTCGACCACCGGATGGAACTCTACGGCGTCAGGCTCGATCGCGGCGACAAGCCCGACTGATGGATCCGGCGCTACGCGAGGCCGTGGCGCGCGGGGAAAGTGCGCCGCTGTCCCTCGCAGGTCATCTTCGGTTGGCCTTTCGCGCCCTTGCGATCCTCCTGCTCCTGGCGGCCTTCCTGCCGCTGCATTTCCTCTATCGCCTCTTCGCTTACGGCTCGCCCTTCCCGATGTGGTTCCTCGGGCTCACCGCGCGGATCGCCGGCGCGCGGGTTGAGAAGATCGGCGTGCCGCTGCGGCGCGACGTGTTCTTCATCGCCAACCATGTCTCGTGGCTCGACATCCTTTCGCTCGCCGGTGCGAGCGGCACCGCGTTCGTCGCCAAGCACGAGATCAGCGAAGTGCCCGCGATCGGCTGGCTGTGCCGGCTCAACCGGACCGTCTTCGTCAAGCGCGAGAACCGGCTCGGGGTGGCCGAGCAGATCAACGCCTTGCGCGAGGCGCTGCAGGACAACTGGTCGGTCACCGTCTTTCCCGAAGGTACGACGACCGACGGCCAGTCGCTCCTGCCGTTCAAGACCAGCATGCTGAGCGTGCTCGAACCGCCGCCGCCCGGCGTGCTCGTCCAGCCGGTGCTGGTCGATTACGGCGCCGTGGCAGAGGAGATTGGCTGGATCGGCGAGGAAAGCGGCCTGCACAACGCGCGCCGTATCCTTGCACGCAAGGGCAGCTTCCCCGTTCGCCTGCATTTCCTCGAGCCGTTCAGCCCCGAGGAATTCCGCGGCCGCAAGGCGATCGGCGCCCGGGCCCGCGCTGCGATCGAGGCGGCGCTGCTGACCACGCTCGGCAAACCGCTGCGCGAATTCCGCCACGATGTCGTGCCGGTGCGCTACAACGCACCTGTCGAGTAGCGTCGCTGGACTCATGAGTTTCAAACCGCGCTCGCCTCCGCTATAGGCGCGCGCCATGCGACAGAGTGCCCCTCCGAAGACCTACCGGGTCAAGAGCTTCGGCTGCCAGATGAACGTCTACGACGGCGAGCGCATGGCCGAGCTGCTGGCCGACAAGGGCATCACGCCCGCGCCCGAGGGCGAGGACGCCGATCTCGTCGTGCTCAACACCTGCCACATCCGCGAGAAGGCGGCGGAGAAGGTCTATTCGGACATCGGCCGGCTGGTGAAGTCGGGCGAGCAGGCCGGGAAGAAGCCGCTGATCGCCGTCGCCGGCTGCGTCGCGCAGGCGGAGGGCGAGGAGATCATGGCGCGTGCGCCGGCCGTCTCGATGGTCGTCGGCCCGCAAGCCTACCACCGCCTGCCCGAAATGCTCGACAAGGCCGTGCGTGGCGAGCGCGCCACCGACACCGACATGCCGCCGATCGCCAAGTTCGACGCCCTGCCCGAGCGCCGCAAGAGCCCGCCTGCCGCCTTCCTCACCGTGCAGGAAGGGTGCGACAAGTTCTGCACCTACTGCGTCGTGCCCTACACTCGCGGCGCCGAAATCTCACGTCCCTACAGCGACCTCGTCGTCGAAGCGCAGAAATTGGTCGAAGCCGGCGCGCGCGAGATCACGCTGCTCGGCCAGAACGTTTCGGCCTGGAGCGGCGAAGACCGCCAGGGCCGCGCGATCGGGCTCGCAGGCCTCATCCGCGACCTCGCCGACATCGATGGATTGCTCCGCATCCGCTACACCACCAGCCACCCGGCCGACATGGACGACGCGCTGATCGCGGCGCACGGCGAGATCGCCAAGCTGATGCCGTTCCTGCACCTGCCGGTGCAGTCGGGCAGCGACCGCGTGCTCAAGGCGATGAACCGCAGCCATACGGCCGACAGCTACCTCCGCCTGCTCGAGCGCTTCCGGCAAGCCCGGCCCGACATTGCGCTCTCGGGCGATTTCATCGTCGGCTTCCCGGGCGAGACCGACGCGGAGTTCGCGGAAACCCTCGCCCTCGTCGACGCGGTCGGTTACGCACAGGCCTTCAGCTTCAAGTATTCGCCCCGCCCCGGCACCCCTGCCGCAGCGATGGACGGCCAGATCGCGCGCGAGGTCATGGACGAACGGCTCCAGCGCCTCCAGGCCGCGCTCAACCGCCATCAGCTCGCGTTCAACCAGCGCTCGGTGGGCCGGACCTGCGAAGTCCTGGTCGAGCGCAAGGGCAAGCACCCCGGCCAGTGGCTCGGCAAGTCGCCCTGGCTGCAATCGGTCTGGTTCGAAGGCGAAGCGGCGATCGGCGATCTGGTCGAGGCCGAGCTCGTCGAGGCGGGCCCCAACTCGCTTGCGGGCAAGCTGCGCGAACCGGCACTCGCCTGACGCGCGCGGCGCCTCGCGCCGTTGCAGTTCTATAACAATCCACCGCCGTGTTCAGGCACCAAGCTTGCCTCCCGCGCGTTGCGTTCTAGATTCGGCCCCGCATCACGAAAGGATTGCATGGGACGCAGACCGAACAGCGCCGATCCGGCCATCTCGCCGCCGCCCAGCCCGCAGCGCGAGATCAGGCGCGCCAGGGCCGAGCTGAGTTTCGACGACCAGTCGCTCCTCGTTCCCCTGTTCGGCCAGTTCGACGCGAACCTCGTCCAGGTGGAGAACCGCCTCGGCGTGTTCATCTCGGCGCGCGGCGACAAGGTGCTGCTCGAAGGACCGGAGGACTCGGTCGCTCGCGCGCGAGACGTGCTTCAGGCCATGTACGGCCGTCTGGCGCGCGGGGAGGAGCTGGATTCGGGCGCGATCGAATCGCTGATCGCCATGTCGAACGAACCGACGCTGGAAGGGATCATCTCGGGCGAGAGCGACGGCCCGCCGGTGATGATCCGCACGCGGCGCAAGACGATCGTGCCGCGCAGCGCCGGACAAATACCTTATATGCGCCAACTCGCCCGCGACGAGCTGATCTTCGCGCTCGGCCCGGCAGGCACGGGCAAGACCTACCTCGCGGTCGCGCAGGCGGTCAGCCAGCTCATCACCGGCAGCGTCCAGCGCCTGATTCTCAGCCGCCCGGCGGTCGAAGCGGGTGAGAAGATCGGCTTCCTGCCCGGCGACATGAAGGAGAAGGTCGATCCCTACCTGCGCCCGCTCTACGATGCGCTCTACGACTGCATGCCGCCCGAGCAGGTCGAGCGGCATCTGATGTCGGGCGTGATCGAAGTGGCGCCGATCGCCTTCATGCGCGGGCGCACGCTGGCCGATGCCTTCGTCATCCTCGACGAAGCGCAGAACACCACGCGCGAGCAGATGAAGATGTTCCTCACCCGCTTCGGCCAGAACAGCCGCATGGTGGTGTGCGGCGATCCGCGGCAAGTCGACATTCCCGGTGGCGACAAGATGAGTGGCCTGGCGGATGCCGTCGGGCGCCTCGAAGGGCTGGAGGGCATCGCCGTCAGCCGCTTCACCGCCGCCGACGTGGTCCGCCACCCGATCGTCGGGCGGATCGTCGAAGCTTACGAGGGGAAAGACGCATGAACGCGCATGCCCCCCTCCTCCGAGGAGGAGGGGCAGCGAGACTTGGCGAGCCGCTGGCGAGCCTGGTCGCAGCGGAGCGGTGTCAGAGTCATGCGCGACGCTCCGCGCCGCGTCACCACTCGGCCCCCTCCTCTGAAGAAAAGGGGGCGTGATGGACCTCGATATCGAAATCGACGGGTGGCCCAGCTCCTATGACTGGGCGGATCTCGCCTACCGGGCGGCCGAAGCGGCGGAGAAGGTCGCGCCCGAATTGGCCAACCAGCGGCTGACGGCGAGCGTGCTGTTCACCGTCGACGAGGACGTCCGCACGCTCAATCGCGAATGGCGCACGAAGGACAAGCCGACCAACGTGCTCTCGTTCCCGATGCTGACGCGGGAGGAACTGCTCGGCCTCGCAGCCGATGGCGGGCCGGAAATGCTCGGCGATCTCGCGCTCGCGTGGGAAACCTGCATGCGCGAAGCGGCGGAAAAGGGCATTCCGCTCGAGAATCACGCGCTTCACCTGCTGGTCCACGGCCTGCTCCATCTCGCCGGGTACGATCACGAGATTTCGGAGCAGGATGCCGAGGCAATGGAGGCTCTGGAGATAAAGGCGCTTGCGCTTCTCGGCCTGCCGGACCCATATGGCGATCGAGACAACCAGGAGTGACATCCAGGGCCATGCCCGATTCCGATAACTCTGCCGGAGACGCGGACAGTAGACGCGGGCTTTGGCTCGCGATTCGAAAATTCTTCGACGGCGAAGGCGACCGCTCGCTGCGCGCTCAGCTCGAAGAAGCGATCGACGAACACGAGGACGAACAATCCGCCAATGGCGAGGAGTCCGGCCCCGACGACGATCTTTCGCCCGTCGAGCGGCAGATGCTCCGCAATATCCTCCATTTCCGCGAGCACGATGCCGACGACATCGCGGTTCCCCGCGGAGAGATCATCGCGATCGACGCGTCGCGGAGCTGGGAGGAACTCGTCTCCAGCTTCGCGGAGAACGGCCATTCGCGCATGCCGGTCTATCGCGACACGCTCGACGACGTGATCGGCATGATCCACATCAAGGACGTGTTCCCCTTCCTTGCGCAAGGCAAGCCGCCGCCGGATGACTGGACCGTGCTGATGCGCCAGCCGCTCTACGTGCCGCAGGCGCGCGGCGCGCTCGACGTGCTGGCCGACATGCGCGCGCAGCGCACGCACCTCGCGGTCGTGCTCGACGAGTTTTCGGGTACCGACGGGATCATCACGATCGAGGATCTGGTCGAGGAGATCGTCGGCGAGATCGAGGACGAGCACGACGAGATGCCCGAACAGTGGATCGTCCCGATCGGCGAGGGCATGTGGGACTGCGACGCGCGCGCCGAACTCGACGACGTTGCCGAGCAAGTGGACCCGCGCCTCGCCGAAGTCGAGGAATCGGTCGATACGCTGGGCGGCCTGACGTTCGTCCTGGCCGAGCAGGTGCCGCCGGTCGGCACGGTAGTCAGGCACCCGAGCGGCTGGTGCATCGAAGTGACCGCGGGCGACGCAACGCACGTCACGCGGCTGCGCCTGCATCCGCCCGAGGAAGCGCCGGCAGTCGACTAATGGCAAAACCGACCCGTCGCCTTCCGCCCCTGCGCGCGCTGGAAGCATTCATGCGCACCGTCCGCCTCGGTTCCGCCCGCGCGGCAGCCGACGAGATCGGCCTCAGCCCCTCCGCGCTCTCGCGCCGGATCGGGAATCTCGAGGAATTCGTCGGCAAGAAGCTGTTCACCCGCGCACGGCAGGCGATGCAGCTCACCGACGAGGGACATCAGTTCTACGAGGCCGTGAGCCCCCATTTCGAAGCGCTGGCACGCGCGGTGGAGGGGCAGTCGGAGAACCTCTCGCTCCTCCGCCTTCACCTCGGCGTGCTGCCGCTGTTCGGCAGTCAGCGGCTGTTTCCCCGGCTGGCGGAGCTGCGCGAGCTGCATCCGCGGCTGCACATCGACATCGACACCGGGCCACATCTCGAATCCCGCGTCGGCGATACGCTCGACGCGGCGATCATTCTCTCGCGCGGACCCGACCGGTCGCTCCACGCGGTGCGGCTCGACTACAACAAGGTCCACGCGATCTGCCGCGTCGAGGTCGCCGAGGCGCTGGGCGAAGAGCCCGATGCGGATCTGCTCGCGAAGCAGACGTTCCTGATCCACACCGAACTGCCCGCCAGCTTCGAGGCGTGGAAACGCGCGCACGGGCTCGACGATCTCGAACCCGCGGCGATCGACCACTTCGATTCGGGCCAGTTGATCCTGGAGGCCGCCGCTCAGGGCCTCGGCATCGCGATCATGCACGACGACCACTTCCGCCGCGCGTCGGACCGCCGCCTGACCAACCTCTACGATGTCGAGGTCGAAAGCCCCTACAGCTACTGGTTCGTGTGCAAGCCCACCGCACTGGAGGAACGGCCCGTACGGCTTTTCCACGACTGGCTGGTGAAGGCCAAGCTTTAGACCCGGGCTCAGTCTTCTTCGATGCGCGTGTTGTGGCGGCAAAGCCCTTCCCGCGGGGCGGCGCCGGGATGCGGCTTGTCGCGCGGGCCGCATTCGACCGCGGGCTTGGGGATGACGTTTTCGCGGATCGAATCGAGCGCCTCCGGGTCGCCGTAGGCCGCAATCCAGGTGAGGCACTCGGCGAGCTTGCGGACCGAGTGGTCCTTCCACGGGGCGCCGTTCGGGCGGCAGTTGACGACCAGCCGGTCCTGCAGGAACACGGCGTCGCCGGTCGGCAGGCCCCGCAGCGCCTCGCCGCGTTCCGAAACGGTCACGCGGCGGCTGCGGGTCGGTTGCTCCGGGGTCGAGAAGCGCGGCGACTGGTTGAAGGCGTAGGACGTGGCGCGCGGCTCGCGCAGGGCCACGTAAGCCGCGATCGCACCGCCGAGCGAGTGGCCGGTCAGCCGGATCGGCACAGCGTCCAGCCCCTGCTCGTCGAGCATCTTGCGGTGGGTGGCGTAGGTATCCCACCCGCGTTCGTTGTGGAGCTCGCCGATATTGCCGAGCACCCAGTCGGCGAGGCTGTCCATCTCGGTGCCGCGGAAGGCGATCACGCGCTCGGCCAGCTTCGGCTCTCCGGTCTCACCGCCCGGCTCGTAACGGTCGTAGACGACGTAGGCGTAGCCCGATTCGAGCTCGTGCGGCTCGCCCGCCTGGACGAAGTCGCCCGGCGGGTGGGCGAACTCCTCATTGTCCTTGTAGCTGTTGTTGGCGAGCTGCGCGTATTGCCAGCTCTCCTCCGCCAGCTCGCGCGTGAAGCCGCACCAGCCGCCCGGCTCGTAGAGGCACGGGCTGCGCGCCTGGGTCAGATCGGTGGCGCAGGCGGAGAGCAGCAGCGCCGCTCCCGCCCCGACACAGGCCCGCAATGCACGGGCCATGGCGATCAGGCGACGGTCGCCTTGACGATCTTGCCCGGCTCGCGCGGCGGCTCGCCCTTGGGCAGCGCGTCGATGTGCTCCATGCCGCTCTCGACCTGGCCCCAGACTGTGTACTGGTTGTCGAGGAAGCGCGCGTCGTCGAAGCAGATGAAGAACTGGCTGTTGGCGCTGTCGGGCACCTGGGTACGCGCCATCGAGCACACACCGCGCACGTGCGGTTCGGCATTGAACTCGGCCTTCAGGTCGGGCTTGTCGCTGCCGCCCATGCCGGTGCCGGTCGGGTCGCCGCCCTGCGCCATGAAGCCGGGGATCACGCGGTGGAACACGACGCCGTCGTAAAAGCCTTCGTTGGCGAGTTCCGTGATCCGCTCGACATGGCCCGGCGCGAGATCGGGCCGAAGCTTGATCACGACGTCGCCACCCTCCCCATTGCCAGTATCGAGTGTGAGGGTGAGCGTCTGGTCGGCCATGGAATCGTGTCTCCTAATTCGTGTTCGCGCCGGTATAGGCACTCGCGAGGCAAAGTCACCCCGGCGCGGCTTGCTTTTGCGCGCTCGGGCCGTAGAGCGGGCGCATGGCGGACGAGACGCGTGAGGACGAGATTGGGCCGGCCGATCCGCCGTTTGCAGGCGGCTCGGGGGAAGACGGTGCGCGCCCCGACGACCGCCTCGACGACGAACGCCACGACGAAGAGAACCGCCTGAAGCCGGACTATATCCGCTCGGTCCGCGAGGCGCTGGAGGAAGGCGACAAGGGCGGGGTCTACGACCTCGTCGAGCCGCTCCACCCGGCCGACATCGCCGACCTTCTCGAACTGCTCGAGCGCGATGAGCGGCGCGAACTCGCCGCCGCGATCACCGACCTGATGAGCTCCGACGTGATCGCGGAACTCAACGACTACGTCCGCGACGACATGCTTGAGGCGCTGCCTGCCGGCGCCGTCGCCGCCATCGCCGAACAGCTCGAAACCGACGACGCGGTCCAGCTCATCGAGGATCTCGAGCCGGAGGAGCAGCGCGCCGTCCTCGACGCGCTCGACGCCGAGGACCGCGCGGCGATCGAAAGCGCCCTTTCCTATCCGGAGGAAACGGCCGGGCGCCTGATGAGCCGCGATTTCGTGGCCGTGCCCGAGCACATGACCGTCGGCGACCTGATCGACTTCCTGCGCGAAGGCGGCGACCTCGCCAACGATTTCTGGGAAATCTTCGTCGTCGACCACGCGCATCATCCGGTCGGCACCTGCGCGCTGAGCTGGATCCTGCGCACCCCGCGCAGCGTGGCGCTGAGCGACGTGATGAAGCGCGACCAGACGCTGATCCCGGTCACGATGGACCAGGAAGAAGTCGCGCTGATGTTCCAGAAATATGCCCTGATCTCGGCCGCGGTGGTCGACGAGAGCGGGCGGCTGGTAGGGCAGATGACGGTCGACGACGTGGTCCACATCATCTCCGAGGAAGCGGGCGAGGACGTGCTGCTGCTCTCGGGCGCGGGCGACGGCGACATCAACGAGCCGATCCGCGACGCCTACACCGCGCGCGTGCGCTGGCTGATCGCGAACCTCGGCACCGCGCTGGTGGCGAGCCTGATCATCGCCATGTTCGGCGCCGCGATCGAGCAACTCGTCGCGCTCGCCGTGCTTATGCCGATCGTCGCCAGCATCGGGGGCAACGCGGGCACGCAGACAATGGCGGTGACGGTGCGCGCGATCGCGGTGAACCAGCTCACTCAGGCCAACACCGGCCGCATCCTGTGGCGAGAGATGCGCGTCGCGCTGCTGAACGGCGCGACCATCGCGGTGCTGATCGGCGTGGCGACCGGGCTCATATTCACCCCCAAGCTGGGCCTCGTGATCGCCGCCGCGATGATCATCAACATCGTCGTGGCCGGGCTCGCCGGGGTGCTGGTGCCCGTGATCTTCGACCGCCTGAAGCAGGATCCCGCGGTGGCGAGCTCGGTGTTCGTCACCATGATCACCGATTCGATGGGCTTCTTCGCCTTCCTCGGCCTCGCCGTGTGGAGCGGACTGGCCGGCTGAATCTCCCCCTCCTCTTCAGAGGAGGGGGCCGGGGGGTGGTGGCGATGCGAAGCGTCGGGCTCCGCCACTAGCACCACGCCGCTGCGACTAGGCGCCGCTCCGCGCCGCCAAGTCTCGCCGCCGCTCCTCTGAAGAGGAGGGGCCGGTTGCGCGAACGGCGATAAGCCTTATCTCGACACTCATGCCGCTTCACATGACTAAGATCGCCTATGAAACGCGGAACCTCGATTCGCTGCGCGCATGGGTCGAGCGCGGGCCCGAAGCGCATATGAGCACGCGCTATTTCCCCAAGCGGCACGAAGAGATGGTCGGCGGCTCGCTGTTCTGGATCATGGACCACACCCTGGTCGCGCGCAGCGAGATCCTCGGTTTCGAGAAACGCGACGACGGGCGCTGGACGATCCGCCTCGCGCCCAAACTGATCCGCGTCGAACCGCGCCCGAAACGCGCGCATCAGGGCTGGCGCTACCTCGCCGACTCCGACGCGCCGCGCGACCTCCCCGAGGGTGAGGAAGCGGGTGACGTGCTGCCCGGCAAGATGATGAACCGGCTGATCCGGCTCGGGCTGGTCTGACCGATTAGTTAACGCCGGCGTCACACTGCCGAAAAGTTCCGCGTCCATCCGCCCCGCTCCGGCCGCATCGGCCGGTCGCACAGGGGGACGTCAGCTTGCTCGAAACCACCGGTCGCTGGCCTGCGGACGCAGGCCGAAGCCGCATACCCTTTCCCGGCGGTCCGCGCAGGCTGTGGGTTCGCCTGGCCGGCACGATCGCCGGCCGTATCCGCCTGTTCGCGCTGTTCTTCGTCGCCCTGCTGCTGGCGCTCGGCGTGGTGCTGGGCGCGGCCTTCTATCAGTTGACCGCCCGCAACGACGAGGCCTCGGTCTTCGCCGGCGGATCTCTCGCCGCATCCGAACTGACGACCGCGATCGCCGAGAGCCGCTACTACTCGTCGCGCTATGCCGTCACCGGCGATCCGCGCGAGATCGCCCGCGCGCGCGACACGCTCGCCAGCGCGCGCCAGCGCCTCGCCGAAACGCGCGACGGCGCCGCCGACATCGATCCCGAGAGCATGGAGGCGATCGCCTGGCTTGACGTGCAGGTGGACGGTTTCGAAGCCGAGCTCGACGCGCTCGAAAGCTCGATTGCGGCCTACGGCCCCTCCCCCAGCGCAATCGCGCTCGCCGACGCAATCGACGTCAGCGGCGAACTGCTGGCCGGGCAGGCGCGGGAAGTCGAGACCACGCTCGCCGCGCGTACGCGCGATGCGCGCGCCGATCTGGCGGATCTCAACCGCACTCTCTCGGCCGTGATCGTCGGCCTGATCGCCGGCTGTGTCGTGCTCGCCCTGATCGGCGCGGGCTTTATGGTGCGGCAGGTCGCGGCGGCGATCCGTGAGATCACCGCATCGATGACCGCCCTCGCTGCCGGCGACCAGTCGGCCACCATTCCCGGCACCGCCCGGAGCGACGAGATCGGGGAGATGGCGCGCGCGCTCACGGTGTTCCGGCGGAGTGCCCGCGAGCTCGCCAAGCTGCAGGAGGATGCCGCGCGCCGCTCGGAAGAGAAGCTTGCCGCGCGCGACCGTCAGGCGGCCGTGCTGCACGACCTCGCGATGCGCTTCGAGCAGACCGTCGGCGAAGTCGTCGGCGGGATCGGCGCCGCGTCCAAGCAGCTCCAGACGACCGCCGGGGAAATGGCACAGTCCGCCGAGCAGGCCGCGGCGCACGTGGACCAGGTCGCCGGTTCGATGGACGAGACCAACCGCGGCGTCGCCATGGCCGCCGCGACCGGCGATCAGTTCGCATCCTCGGTGCGCGAGATCGGCGATCAGGCCGCGAGTTCCGCCGAACGCGCGCGCCACTCGCTTGCCTCGGTCGAAGCAATCGACGCGACCACCGGCGAGCTGGCCGGCGCAGCGACGCAGATCGGCGAGATCGTGAGCCTGATCGACGCGATCGCCGAGCAGACCAATATCCTCGCACTCAACGCCACGATCGAGGCGAGCCGCGCCGGCCAGGTCGGTGCCGGCTTCGCGGTGGTCGCCAATGAGATCAAGGAGCTTGCCAAGCGGACCCGCGAATCGACCGGGGAAATCGAGGGCCAGATCGCGGCCGTCCAGCGCGCCAGTCACGCCAACATCCTCGCCCTGCGGGGTATCGGCGAGCACGTGCGCAACGTGGAAAACAACGCCCGCACGATCGCGGACGCGGTCGACGAGCAGGGCGTCGCCAGCCGCGAGCTGGCGCAGAGCCTCGATCTCGCGGCGAACGGCACGAACCGCGTGCGCGTCAGCATCGACCGGGTGCGCGGCATGGTCCGGACCACGGATCAGTCGGCCGAGCAGGTCCTGAGCTCCGCTGACGAGCTGCACCGGCAGGCGGAAACGCTGCGCGGTCAGGTGGAGGACTTCCTCGCCTACGTGCGGCAGACGTAGGACGGTTTGCGGAACGCGGGCGCGATCTCACCCGTTGGTCGGACGAGGAGAACTTCGATGACGGAACGCAAATCGCGCCACCCCGACAACGACCTGATCGACGAGCTGACGGACGAGCCGACCCCGCCGCAGTCGAGTTCATCGGGCGGCGAAGTCAATCGCGACGTCGGCAAGCGCGCCGAACTCAATCGCGCGACCGACCCCGAAGATCGCGAGCGCGCGGTCGGCTCCGACAATCCGGAGCAGGACGAGGCCAAGGGCCGCAAGACGATGGACGCGATCAAGAAGGGGCGGCAGGGCTAGGACCCATTGGAAATTTGACGCGTGTCGGTGGGCTAACACCGGATACGCGGAGAGGCGGTCTGCGGCCTCGCTCGCCTGATGGACCACCTAATTCTTCGTCATCCCCGCGAAAGCGGGGATCCAAGGAGCGATGTTCCACCGTGGATTCCCGCGTGCGCGGGAATGACAAGGAAGTGGGACGGGGTCCTCTTTTGGCCGAAAGTTATTTGCGGCTGTTCTGGATTGAATATCGATTGATGCGTGGTTCAACCCTGTAATCGCTCCGCGACCCGCCGGAGCGCCGCCACGTAGGTTTCCGGCTGCTGGGCTCCGGGGATCAGGAAGCGCCCTTCGACCACCATCGCCGGGACGCCGGTGATGTTCATGTCCAGCGCCTGCCGCTGCTCGGCCCGGACCCTCGCCGCGAGTGGCTCGTCTTCTAGCGCGGCCTCGGCCGCCGCGCGGCTCAGCCCGCATTCCTCCGCCACGTCGAGCAGCACCGGCCGCTCGCCGATCCGCCGCCGTTCGTTGAAGTGCGCGCGGAACAGCGCGAGCTTGAGCTCAGTCTGCTTCGCCGGCCCTTCGCCGTCGAGCACCCAGGCCAGGAGCCTGTGCGCCTCGAACGTATTCCACATCATCGCCGGGGGCGCTTCGTCCTCGCCCGCGTAGTCGAGCGAGACGCCCGCCTCCTGGGCGATCGCCCGCATCCGCTCGCGCGTGTCGCGCATCTCGGCTTCGCTGCGCCCGTACTTGCGGCGGAGGTGTGCCTGCTGGTCCTCGCCCTCGGTCGGCATATCGGGATTGAGCTCGAACGGGCGCCAGCGGACTTCGGCGCCGATCTCTCCCTCCAGCTGGGCCAGCGCGCGCGAGAGCTGGCCCCAGCCGATCAGGCACCAGGGGCACATGACGTCGGACCAGATGTCGATCGACAGGCGCGTCATTGCTCGAGCCACCAGTGGATCAGATGATGCGCGATCGCGTGCGGCGGCGGCGCGGTGAAGGAGGCTTCGTCGGAGCCGGCGAGTGCCGCCGCCACGTCCTCGTGCGTGAACCAGCGGACTTCAGCCATTTCGGTCGCGTCTATCGTCAGCTTGTCGTCGTCGGTGTGCGAGTGACAGCCGATCATAAGCTGGCTCGGAAACGGCCACGGCTGGCTGGCGACGTAAGTCACGTCGCGCACGCGCACGCCCGATTCCTCGAACACTTCGCGCGCCACCGCCTCCTCGATGCTCTCGCCCGGCTCGACGAACCCGGCGAGCGCGGAAAAGCGCCCTTCCGGCCAGCCGAGGCCCCGGCCGAGCATCAGCCGGCCCTCGTGCTCCACCAGCATGATCGTGACCGGGTCGGTGCGCGGGAAGTGCTGCGCGCCGCAGCTTTCGCAGTTGCGCTGCCAGCCGCCCTTGGCGAGCTTCGTCTGCCCGCCGCAAGTGGCGCAGAAGCGGTGCCGGGCGTGCCAGTCGATCAGGCTGCGCGCGCCGCCGTAAAGCGCCAGTTCCTCCGGCGCGAGCGTCGCCATCAGCGACCAGAGCTGGGGGTTCGCCATGCGCGGCGCGGCGTCGCCTTGCGCCGGGACAGCCGCGAAGCAGCCGCGCCCTTCGTGAAGGCCGAGGAACACGAGCTCCGCATCCTCGGCCGCGTCGGCGAGCGTCCCCCATGTGAGCCGTCCGTCCTGGTCCACCGCCGGCGTCATGCCCTCGAGCGCGAGCAGCCGCGCGCGCCAGGTCATGTGGCCGGCGAGCGCCTCCGGATCGGCACGGACGTGGTCCGCCCGCTCGATACGGCAACCGGTAAAGGCCAGCGGTCTTGCGGTCATCCGGCCGATGCCATCGCCTTGAGGTCGGCAGCGACGGCGAGCGGGAACTCGCTCTGGATCGGCAGGGCGTCGGCCGGCATGTACTGCGTGAACAGGCCGGCGCGAAGGCCGCGCTTGAGGTCCGCAAACGCGATCGTGCCCGCTGCGCCGCCCCAGCCGTAAGTACCCGCCTGCTCACCCAGTCCGACACGGCCGCCCGCGCCGAAGCCGGCCCCGGCCGCCAGCGTGCCGGCGGTGCTGACGCCTTCGGGCAGGAGGTTCGAGGTTCCGAGGCGCACCGCGGCCTCGCTCATCACCCGCTTCCCTTCGAATTCGCCGTACCCGACCAGCATTCGCAGGAAGCGGTCGTAGTCGCGCGGACTGCTGACGAGCCCGGCACCGCCGAACGGGAACGCGGGCGGACCGAGGTAGACCGAGGCGCGCGCGGGATCGAGCGGCAGCGGCCTGCCGTCGAGCAAGCCGTAGTTCGTCGTCAGGCGGCCGACTTCGCTCGCCGGCACCTGGAACCAGGTGCTCGTCATCCCGAGCGGGTCGAACAGTCGCTCCTTCAGGAAAGCGTCGAAGGGCCGGCCCGAGACGACTTCGATCACGCGGCCGAGCAGGTCGAGTGCGACCGAATAGCTCCAGCGCGTCCCTGGCTGCGCGACCAACGGCAGCTTCGCGAGGTTGTCGGCAAAAACCTTAAGGCTCGGTGCGGGCGTGCCGCGGCCGAACATCTCGCCCAGCGGCAGCCGTGTCACCTGCCCCGGCACCACGCCGGCGCGCTCGTAGGCAACCCTGATCGGCCCCTTCTGGATGATCGAGTAGCCGAGCCCGGCGGTGTGCGTGAGCAGGTGGCGGATCGTGATCGGCCGCTCCGCCGGCTCGAGATCGGTGATCGAGCCGTCGTAGGTCTTCTGCACCTGCATGTCCGCGAACGCGGGCAGGATCTCGGCGAGCGGCTGGTCGAGTTCGAGCTTGTCGTCCTCGATCAGCAGCATGGTCGCCATGCCGGTGATCGGCTTGGTCATCGAATAGATACGGTAGAGGCTGTCGATCCCCGCAGGCACAGCCTGCCCGATCGCGAGCGTGCCGTGGGCGATCACGTCCGGCGCGCGCTGTCCCCAGCCGAGCGCGGCGACCATGTTGGCGACCTTGCGGGTGCCGACGTAGCGCTCGGCGAGCGCGGCGACCGACGGCCAGTGCCCCGCATGCGCCAGCGCCGCGCGGCCCAGCGGCAGGGTCCCGAGCGCGGCGCCTGCCCCGAGAAGCGCACCGCCCCGCAGCAGCACGCGGCGCGAGATGGCCGCTCCCTCCATCGTCCTCGATCCCATGCGAACGGTCCTCTTTTGCAATGCGTCGCGGGTTTGGGGCATCGGCGATGAACGGTCAATTGCCCTTGCGCGGCCGCGCTGTGTTAACCATATAGAACACATGCTCAACCTGCTTTCCATCCTCGCCGGGATCGTCGCGCTGGTGATCGTGATCCCTTCGACCATCCCTTTCCTCGGCTGGGGCAACTGGTTCGCACTGCCCGTGGCGGTGATCGGCATCGGCCTCGGCGCGCTGTCGTCCTCGAACGGCGGGCGCAACTTCTGCCTGATCGTGTTCGCGATCGCGGTCGTCCGGCTGATGCTGGGCGGCGGGTTTATCTGATCCACGATCCTCCCCATTTTTGCGCAGCACAAATGGGGAGGTGGCAGACGCCGCAGGCGGCTGACGGAGGGGCATCGTCACGCAAAAACCCCTCCACCACGAGCCGCTTCGCGTCTCGCGGTCCCCCTCCCCGTTTGCGCTACGCGAAAACGGGGAGGATCAGTCGGCCAGCGCCCTGCGCGCCGCCTTGGCGAACAGGGTCGGCAGGCCGGCGCTTTCCAGCTCCTCGATCGGCCACCACTCTCCCTCACCCGACGGCGCTGCCCTATCGGCCAGCACCATAACCCGCAGGTCGAGGTCGAAGTGGGTGAAACCGTGGCGCACCGCGCCCGCCTCGCGCCACTCCCCCGCAAGCGGCGGCTCGCCGCACCCATCGTTCCTTGCCGACCAGCCGTCGTCGGGCAGCGCGCGCATGCCGCCGAGCATGCCGCTGCCGGGCCGGCGGACGAGCCACACGCGGCCCTCCCGGGCGATCCACCAGACAGTGCCGACACGCTGCGGCTTGGCTTTCTTCGGCGCCTTGACCGGAAAGCACGCGGGATCACCGCTCCTGCGCGCTTCGCATCCAGCCGAGAGCGGACACAGCAGGCACCGCGGATCGCGCGCGGTGCAGATCGTCGCGCCTAGGTCCATCATGGCCTGCGCGAAATCGCCGGCGCGCTGCCGAGGCGTGATCGCATCCGCCGCAGCGCGGATCGCCTTGCGCGCGCCAGGTAGCGGCTCCGCGATCGCGAACAGCCGCGCGACCACACGCTCGACATTGGCATCGACTACGACGGCGCGCCGCCCGAAGGCGATCGCAGCGACCGCGGCGGCGGTGTAGTCGCCCAGCCCCGGCAGCTTTCGCAGTTCGGTCTCGCTATCGGGAAACCCGCCCCGTTCCCCGACGGCCCGCGCGCACTTCACCAGATTGCGCGCCCGCGAATAATATCCGAGGCCCGCCCAGGCGGCCATGACTTCCTCCTCCGGCGCGGCGGCGAGCGCCCCGACGGTCGGCCAGCGGTTCGTGAACGCGGCGAAGTAGGGTTTCACCGCCGCGACGGTGGTCTGCTGCAGCATGACTTCCGACAGCCAGACGCGGTACGGATCGGGCGCCGGATCGCCGGGGCGCACGCGCCACGGCAGGTCGCGCGCGTGGGCGTCGTACCAGGCGAGCAGCAGGCTCGCGACATTCTCCCCGCTGGCGGTCACGCGCGGCCTATGGCATGGCCTCTCGGGCAATGGAACGGGACACACCGCCGAAACCGAAACGCGCCGCCAGGCGCCCCGCTGCGCGCGAGTACGAGCGCCCGCGCGGCGGTCCCGCGCGCCAGATCGCCGACCTGATGCCGCAGATCGGCCGCACCGCCTTCCGCCGCTTCGGCTTCGTTCAGTCGAGCGTCGTCACCCGCTGGCCCGAGATCGTCGGCGAGCATCACGCGCGGGTCTGCGCGCCGGAGGCGATCCGCTTCCCGCCGGGCGAAAAGAGCGAGGGCATCCTGCAACTCGTCGTCGTGCCCGCGCACGCGCCGCTCATCCAGCATGTGATCCCCGAGATCATCGAGCGGGTGAACCGCTTCTTCGGCTACAAGGCGGTCGCGCGGGTCAAGCTGCGGCAAGGCGAGGTTAAGCCGCCGCGTGCAGAAGAGCGCGCCAAGGCGCCGCCGTCGCTCAAGCCGATCCCGATGGAACTGGGCGACAGCTTGCGCGACATCGGCGATCCGGAACTGCGCACGGTGCTCGAATCGCTCGCGCGCAGCCTGGGAACGAAGGAGGGACAGGGGCAATGACACTGGCGCGTTTCGCGAAAGCCGGGGCGCTCGCCATCGCGGCGGCCGTTACGCTCGGCAATTCGGGCAACTGGAACACCACCGTGGTCGAGGCCGACGGCGCGCACCGCATCGGCAACCCCGATGCCAAGGTCGAGCTGATCGCCTTCGTCAGCTACACCTGCCCGCACTGCGCGCACTTCACCACCGAGGGCGAGGCGCCGCTGCAGCTCGCCTATGTCGGCCCGGGGCGGATCGAGCTGCAGATCCAGCCGATGATCCGCAATTCGGCCGATCTCGTCGCGACGATGCTGACGAGCTGCGGCGCACCGTCGAAATTCCTGCGCAACCACACGCTGTTCATGACCGAGCAGGACAAGTGGCTCGGCCGCTATGCCGACGCGACCGCCGCCCAGCGCGCGCGGTGGGAAAGCGGCAGCCAGGCCGCGCGCCGCCGCGCGATCGCGTCCGACCTCGGCTTCTACCGCCTGATGGAAAGCCGCGGATATAGCCGGGTCGAGATCGACAAGTGCCTCGCCAGCGATGCCCAGGCCCGCACGCTGATCGCGAGCAGCCAGGCCGCGAGCGAGAAACACCACATCACCGGCACGCCCAGCTTCGTGCTGAACGGCGTGACCCTGGCCGGCACGCACGACTGGTCGATGCTCTCCCCCCAGCTTGCCGCGCGTTTCTAGAGGCGGCGACGCGCCCCCCACTCCCGTCATGCTGAACTTGTTTCAGCACCCATTCCGCCTCCCAGAATCGTCAACGCGGGAGGAGGAATGGGCCCTGAAACGAGTTCAGGGTAACGACCTTTAAGGTTGCGAGCTCCGGTCCCGCCACGCGTTCCCGCCCCACCAGGCTCACCTCCCGAACACTCTTCGGGGGTTTCCTCCGGCGACAAGCTGTGGAAAGGCCCCTCCTGCGCTTCACCCCCCGCGCCCCATCGTATAGCCTCGACCAATTCCGCAAAGGACAGGACCTGCCATGATGTCGCTTCGCCAGATCGCCCTTGCCTCCCTCGCCGCGCCCCTCGCGCTCGGCCTCGCCGCATGCGGTTCGGAACCCGCCGCCGAAGGTGAGGCACCCGCCGGCGACCCGGTCGATCCGGTCGAGGCGCCTGCGGGAACCCAGTGGCTCGACATGGTGCAGGTGACGGAGGCCGACGGTTATCTTCTCGGCAATCCCGACGCGCCGATCAAGCTGATGGAATACGCCTCGCTCACCTGCCCGGCCTGCGCCGCCTTCGCGCAGGAAGGGATCGAACCGCTGAAAGAGAAGTACATCAGCACCGGCGTGGTCAGCTACGAGCTGCGCAACCAGATCCACGGGCCGCACGACCTCGTGCTCGCGCGGCTCGTGCGCTGCGGCGCGAAGGAAGCCTACCATCCGCTGTCGGAGCAGATCTGGGCCAACCTCCAGGGCGTGCTCCAGCCAGTGTTCGACAACCAGGCCGCCGTGGAGCAGGCCATGTCGCTTCCGCCCGAGCAGCGTTTCGCCGCCTTCGCCGACGTCGCCGGCTTCTACGACTTCTTCGCCGCGCGCGGGCTCAGCCGCGATCAAGCGCGCCAGTGTCTCGCCGATCCCAAGGCGATGGAGACGATCGCGACCAATTCGGAGACCCAGTCGACCGAACTGAACGTCACCGGCACGCCGACGTTCTTCATCAACGGCCGCAACGTCGGCACGCAGAGCTGGTCGACACTGGAGCCGATGCTCCAGGCCGCCGGCGCCAGATAGGGCGCCGAGCGGGAGGGGGGCTCGGCAAGCGGCGATGCAGATCAGGCGGCTCAAGCTCAGCGGTTTCAAGAGCTTCGTCGAGCCTGCGACCCTGAGCATCGAGCCCGGCCTGACCGGGGTGGTCGGCCCCAACGGCTGCGGCAAGTCCAACTTGCTCGAAGCGATCCGCTGGGTCATGGGCGAGAACTCGCCCAAGTCCATGCGTTCGGGCGGGATGGAGGACGTGATCTTCGCCGGCACCGCCAGTCGCCCGCCGCGCGACTTCGCCGAAGTGGTGCTCCAGGCCGAGGCCGACGACGGGGGCGAGCTGGAAGTTCTGCGCCGGATCGAGCGCGGGGCGGGCAGCGCCTACCGCCTCAACGGACGCGACGTGCGGGCGAAGGACGTCTCGCTCACGTTCGCCGATGCCGCAACCGGCGCGCATAGCCCGGCGCTCGTCAGCCAGGGCAAGATCGCGCAGGTGATCGCCGCCAAGCCGACCGAGCGGCGCCAGATGCTGGAGGAAGCGGCGGGCATCGCCGGTCTCCACGTCCGCCGGCGCGATGCCGAGAGCAAGCTGCGGCAGACCGAAGCCAATCTCGCGCGGCTGGAAGACCTGATGGCGGGGCTCGACTCGCAGATCGCCTCGCTGCGGCGGCAAGCCAAGCAGGCCGAGCGCTATACCAAGCTGTCCGACGAGATCCGCGTGGCCGAGGCGCGGCTGCTGTTCGCGCGCTGGCGTGACGCTGCGGCGGCCGCGGAGGCGGCACGCGCCGAGGCCAAGGCGGCCGAGGAGCGGGTCGCAGCGTCCAAGGACGCGGCGGATGCGGCGCAGAAGGCGCAGCATGAAGCCGCAAAGGCGCTGGCGGAGGCGCGCGACGAACTTGCCGACCGGCGCGACGATTCGAGCGCGCACGGCCACCGGATGGCGGCGCTGACCAGCCAGCTCGAAGCGGCCGAGCAACGGTTGTCCGATCTCGACCGCCAGAAGGCGCGGCTGGAGGAGGACCGCAGCGAGGCCGACCGGCTGACCCGCGACGCCGCCGAGGCGCTCGCGCGTCTGGAGAAGGAGCTGGAGGCAAACGCGAAGGCGCTGGCCGAGGACGAGGCGCAGCGCCCCGCCCTCGTCTCCCGGCTGGAGAACAGCGAGCGCGCCGGCCGCGCCGCCGAACTGGCGCTGGCCAAGGCGACCGCGGATCACGCCGGGGTCGAAGCCGAATGGCGCGTGGCCGAAGCCGCGATCGAACAGGCCGAGGCACGGCTCGCGCGGCTGGACGGCGAGGCGCGGCGGCAGGAGGAAACCCGCCGCGCGCTGTCGGAGGCGGGCGATCCCGATATCGCCGTCGCCGAGGCCAAGGCCGCCGCCGAGGACGCGGCGCGCGAACTGGGGCGGCTGCGCGAGGAGCTGGAGAGCGAGCGCGCCCGCAAGGATGCGCTCCAGGCCGCGCGGGACGAGGCGGCGAGCGCCCTCGCCTCCGCGCGCGCCGAGCTTGCGGGCGTCGAGCGCGAATGGAGCGCGCTCAAGCGCGACCGCGAGGCGCGCGAGCGGCAGATGGCCGGCCGCAAGGGGCGGCCCGCGGCGCTCGACAAGGTGCGCGCGGCGAAAGGCTACGAACGCGCGCTGGCGGCGGTTCTCGGGCGCGATGCCAAGGCGCCGCTGGGCGCGGCCGACGGCGACGGGCGGTTCTGGACAGGCGGGGCGGCGCCCGCGCCGGTGCCGGACAGCCTCGCCGCGCATGTGCCCGATTGTCCGCCCGAACTCGCTGCACGGCTCGCGCTGGTGCACGTCGCGGAAGCCGATGACGGGCGCGCGCTCGGCCCCGGCGAATGGCTGGTGACGACCGGCGGCCACTTGCGGCGGTGGGACGGCTTCGTCGCGCGCGGCGAAGGTGCGGCGGAAGCGGCGCGGCTGGAGGCGGAGAACCGTTTCGCCGAGCTCGAGGGCGAACTGCCCGCACTGCGTTCGGCAGTCGAAACCGCCGAGGCCGCGCAGGCGGCGGCGCAGGAGGAACTGGCGGAGCTCCAGCGCGCGCTGGTTGCCGCCGAACGCGGAATCGCCGCGGCGAGCGACACCGAGCGGCAGGCCCTGCGCACCCTCGATCAGGCCGAAGCGGCGCGCGAGCGGCTCGCGGCGCGTCTCGCCGAGCTCGACGAAGCGGCAGGGGAACTGGCCGAGCAGCGCACGCAGGCCGAAGCGGAGGTGAATGCCGCGAAGGAGCGCAAGGCCGCGCTCCCCGACCCCGCCACCGGCCGCGCCACGCTGGAAGCCGCCCAGGCGAAGAACGAGGCGGCGAAATCGGCGCAGCAGGCCGCCGCGGCCGAGCTCGCCGCGCACGACCAGGGACTCGCCGTGGCGCGCGAGCGGGCGGCGGCGCAGCGCAGCGATATGGCCAACTGGCAGGCCCGTTCGGGTGAGGCGGCGCAGCGTCTTTCCGGCATGGAGCGGCGGTTCGAGGAGATCGCCGAGGAGCGCGCGGTCGTCGCAGCCAAGCCCGAGGGGCTGATGCGCGAGATCGAGCAGGGCGATGCGGTGCGCGAACGGCTCGGAACGGCGCTCGCCGAAGCGGAGGCGGCGGTCGCCGGGGCGCAGAGCGCCTCCGACGCCGCCGACCGCGCCTTCGCCGAAACCAACGAGGCGCTTGCCACCGCACGCGAGACCCGTGCCGGTCTTGCCGCACGCGCGGAGAACGAGGAAGCCCGGCGCGGCGAGATGGCCCGCATATCGGGTGAACGTTTCCAGTGCCCGCCGCCGCTGCTCGCCGGGCGGTTCGAGTTCGATGAGGACGCTGTTGCGGATTCCGCGGCGGAATCGGAGGAAATGGACCGCCTCGTCGCCAGTCGCGAGCGGATTGGGCCGGTCAACCTCGTCGCCGCCGACGAACTCGCGCGGATCGAGGACGAACACGGCAACAGCGCCGCCGAGCAGGCCGAACTGGCCGAAGCGGTCAATCGCCTGCGCGGCTCGATCGGCAATCTCAACCGCGAGGGCCGCGAGCGGCTGCGCGCCGCGTTCGAGCAGGTCGACACCCACTTCCGCCGCTTGTTCACCCGGCTGTTCGAGGGCGGGCAGGCGCACCTCGCGCTGGTCGACAGCGACGATCCTCTGGAGGCGGGCCTCGAGATCTACGCCCAGCCGCCGGGCAAGCGGTTGCAGTCGCTCACCCTGCTTTCCGGAGGCGAGCAGGCGCTGACTGCGATCGCGCTGATCTTCGCGCTGTTCCTGACCAACCCCGCCCCGATCTGCGTGCTCGACGAGGTCGACGCGCCGCTCGACGACGCCAACATCGACCGCTTCTGCGACCTGCTCGACGCGATGGTGAAGGAAACCGCCACCCGCTACCTGATCGTCACCCACAACGCGGTGACCATGAGCCGCATGCACCGCCTGTTCGGCGTGACCATGATCGAGAAGGGTGTGAGCCGCCTGGTCAGCGTGGACCTCGGCGGCGCGGAAGAATTGCTGGCGGCAGAGTAGATCCTCCTCAGCGATCACTTACCCAGCCGTCGCCCCTGCGAAGGCAGAGGCCTAGCTGATGTAGCAGACCAGAAGGACAGCTTAGCTGGATCCCCGCCTCCGCGGGGATGACGAGGAGGGGATGTGGGTGGCCGATCCTCTTGCTGGCGCCCGATCTTCGGGCGGGCCCTCCGTCGCTTCACAGCCCCACCCATCGACTCCCGTCATCCCAGCGAAAGCTGGGATCGCCCTCCACCAGGTCGGACGGTGCTGCACCAGATCCCAGCTTTCGCTGGGATGACGACGGGGGCTGGGCGCCCGCCCCTCAGGCCGCGAGCGCGTTTGCCAGTTTCTCGCGGATGGCTTTGAGGCGAGGGAGCACGTCGGCGGGAACGTCGGCCCCGCCGGCGTTCTGCGGCGGAGATTCAGGCTTCGCTGATGCCTCGCCCCCCTTCAACGCCGCCAGGGCGCCTTTCAGGGTGTAGCCTTCGCGGTTGACCAGCCGGTCGATGCGTTCGACCAGCGCGATATCGCCCGCGCGGTAATAGCGGCGGCCGCCGCTGCGCTTCAGTGGCTGGAGCATCGGGAACTGCTGCTCCCAGTATCGCAGCACGTGCGGCTTGATGCCGAGCGCCTGGCTGACCTCGCCGATGGTTCTCAGGGCGCCCTGCTCCTTGCCATCGTCGAATTCGGTCACCATCGTCTCAGCCTCTCGCGATCCGGTCCTTGAGGAGCTGGCTGGCGCGGAAGGTGATCACGCGGCGCGGCGTGATCGGCACTTCGACGCCGGTCTTGGGATTGCGGCCGACGCGTTCCTTCTTGTCGCGCAGCACGAAGCTGCCGAACCCGGAGATCTTCACATTCTGGCCGTCGGCCATCGCCCCGCACATATGCGCGAGGATCGCCTCGACCATATCGAGCGACTCCGCCCGCGACAGACCCATCTTGCGGTTGATGGTTTCCGCAAGATCCGCGCGAGTCAGCGTGCCCACAGAACGCATCATGCGCCTTTCTCCTCAATCGCGACCCGACTTAGGATAAGTGTCCGGACCTTAACGATTGTCGCCCGGCTCCGCAATGTCTGCCCGGTCACAGCCGCACGAGGCTCGCGCCCCAGGTGAAGCCGCCGCCCATCGCCTCGAACATCACCAGGTCGCCCGGCTTGATTCGCCCGTCGCGCACGCCGGCGTCAAACGCCAGCGGCACCGAGGCGGCCGAAGTGTTCGCATGCCGATCGACCGTCACGATCACCTTCTCTGCCGGCAGCCCGAGCTTGCGCGCGGTCGCGTCGAGGATGCGGGCGTTGGCCTGGTGCGGCACGACCCAGTCGATGTCGTCGGGCGTGAACCCGGCCTCGGCGAGGGTCTCCTCCAGCACTGCGGCGAGATTGACCACCGCGTGGCGGAACACCTCGCGGCCCTTCATGCGCAGCTTGCCGACCGTCTGCGTGGTCGAGGGGCCGCCGTCGACATAGAGCAGCTCGTTATGCGCGCCGTCGGCGTGGAGCTTGCTGGCAAGCACGCCCGGCCCGTCCTCGGCAACGTCCTGCACCTCGAGCACGATCGCCCCGGCCCCGTCGCCGAACAGCACGCAGGTGGTGCGGTCCTCCCAGTCGAGAATCCGGCTGAACGTCTCCGAGCCGATCACCAGCGCGCGCTTCGCCATACCGGTGCGCAGCATCGAATCGGCGCTCGCGAGCGCGTAGAGGAACCCAGAGCAGACGGCCGCCACGTCGAACGCGATACCGCCGTTGCAGCCCAGCGCGTGCTGGACGAGGGTGGCGGTGGCGGGGAACGTCTGATCGGGCGTGGCGGTCGCCAGCACGATCAGGTCGATGTCCTTCGCCTCGAGCCCCGCGGCCTCGAGCGCCTTGCGCGAAGCATCGATGGCGAGCGAGGAGGTCGTTTCGTCGTCCTCGGCGATATAGCGCTGGCGGATGCCGGTGCGCTCGACGATCCACTCGTCGCTGGTATCGACGCGCTCCGCGAGCTCGGCATTGGTGACCACGCGGCGCGGAAGCGCCGAGCCGCTGCCGCGGACGACCGAGCGGATCATTTCGCCCCTCCGTTGCCATTGGTGACGCGCAGGCGCGCTTCGCCGAGCGCGGCGAGATCGGCGCTGATCCGGTGGGTCAGGTCTTCCTCCAGCAGGCGCGCGGCGACGGCGACCGCGTTGGCGACCCCGGCTGCGCTGGCGCTGCCGTGGCTCTTCACCACCACGCCGTTGAGGCCGAGAAAGACCGCGCCGTTGTGGTTGTTCGGATCGAGATGGTGGCGCAGCAGCTCGGTCGCCGGACGCGAGACGAGGAACCCGATCTTGGAGCGCAGCGAACTGGTGAAGGCATTGCGCAGCAGGTCGGTGACGAAGCGCGCCGCACCCTCGATCGCCTTCAATGCGATGTTGCCGGAAAAGCCGTCGGTGACGACCACGTCGACTTCGCCGCGGTTGATCTTGTCACTTTCGACGAAGCCGTCGAACGAGAGTGCGAGGCCGGTCGCGGTCTGAAGCTGGGCCGCCGCGACGCGCAGGGCGTCGGTGCCCTTGGTCTCTTCGGTGCCGATATTGAGCAGCCGCACGCGCGGTTCGGCCAGACCCGTGACGATGCGCGAATAGGCGGCGCCCATGATCGCGAACTGCACGAGGTTGCGCGCATCCGCCTCGGTATTGGCGCCGAGGTCGAGCATGATGACGTCGTTGTCGCCGAGCGTGGGCATGAGCGCGGCGAGCGCCGGGCGGTCGATGCCGGGCAGCGTGCGCAGCGCGAGCTTGCTCATCGCCATCAGCGCGCCGGTGTTGCCCGCGCTGACCGCGGCGCCGGCTTCGCCCTGCTTCACGGCGTTGACCGCGAGGCCCATCGAGGTGGTCTTGGCCCGGCGGAGGGCCTGGGTCGGCTTCTCGTCGCCGCCGACGACATCCTCGCAATGGAGGATCTCGGACGCGCCGCGCATGCCCGGGTGCGTGTCGAGCGCGGCGGCGATCCGCTTCTCGTCGCCAACGAGGAGGAACTTGAACTGGTCGTGGCGCCGGCGCGCGAGCGCGGCACCTTCGACCATCACGCGCACGCCTTCATCGCCGCCCATCGCGTCGACGGCGATACGCGGCAAACTCATAGCGCTCTCCGAACTTCGGCCGTCAGAGGCCGACGGCGATGACTTCGCGGCCGTTGTAGTGCCCGCAGTGCGTGCAGAGGTTGTGCGGACGCTTCAGCTCGCCGCAGTTCGAGCATTCGTGGAATGCCTCGACCTTCAGCGAATCGTGCGCACGGCGGTTGCCGCGGCGATGGGGCGATACTTTTCTCTTGGGGACAGCCATTGCGGCACCTGTTCCAGTAAAATCCGTGTGTTGCGCGCCGCTCTAGGCGAAGGTCCGGCAACGCACAAGTGCGCGCCTGGCAGTGGACCCGACCATGGCGGGAAGGCGCGCCCTATAGCGCATATTTCCGCCGTTGCAAGCCGTGCGACCTGTCCCTAGCACATGACGTTCTCGGGGAAAGGGAAACCTGCATGATACTTGCCGTCACACTGACTGCGGCCGCCGCTGCGGCGATCGTCAACCTCTGGCTCTCGCTGCGGGTCGGCGCCCTGCGCCGCGCGCACGGGATCAGCGTGGGCGACGGAGGGAACGAAGCGCTGCAGCGCCGGATGCGGGCACAGCTCAACTTCGCGGAGAACGTGCCGATCGTGCTGGTCCTGATCGCAGCGCTGGAGATCGCCGGGATCGGCGAGACCTGGCTGGCTTATGTCGCCGGCGCCTTCATCCTGGGCCGGGTGGCGCATGGCTTTGGAATGGACGGCGGCAAGGCGCAGATCGGGCGTATGATCGGAGCGCTGGTAACTCTGGCGACGCAGCTCTTCCTCGCCGGCGTGGCGGTGGGCGCAGTGCTGCGGGTGATCTGAGGGCAACCATGCTCAAACGAATAGCCCTCTCCCCTTCAGGTGAGAGGGTTGGGAGAGGGAAGTGGCGAGACATTCCCGGCCCGAGTTACCTCATCCCCCTCTCAACTCCGGCTAGCGAGCAAGCTCGCAAGCCTGCGTATCTCTCCCCTGAAGGGGAGAGAGCAGACGCTCCGATCGCCGCTACGACAGCGCGTAGTCGCTGACGAAGGCGTTGGTCTTGCGCTCGTGGCCGAAGGTGCTGGTCGGGCCGTGGCCGGGGATGAAGGTCACGTCCTCGCCGAGCGGCCAGAGCTTCCGGGTGATCGCGTCGATCAGGTCCTGGTGGTTGCCGCGCGGGAAGTCCGTGCGGCCGATCGAGCCCTGGAACAGCACGTCTCCGACGATCGCGAACTTGCTCGGACGGTGAAAGAACACGACGTGGCCGGGCGTGTGACCGGGGCAATGGATGACCTCGAGCGTGAGCTCGCCGACGGTTACCGTGTCGCCATCCTCCAGCCAGCGGTCGGGCTCGAAGCTGCGCGCGGCCATGCCCCATTCGCGCCCGTCGTCGTCGAGGCGCGAAATCCAGAACCGGTCCTCCTCGTGCGGACCCTCGATCGGCAGGCCGAGTTCCTCGGCCAGCACGCCGGCCTGCCCGCAGTGGTCGAGATGGCCGTGGGTGACGAGCAGCTTTTCCAGCGTCACCCCCGCCTTGGCGACGCCAGCCTTGAGCTTGTCGAGATCGCCGCCGGGGTCGACCAGCGCGCCCCGCATCGTCTTCGTGCACCAGATCAGCGAGCAGTTCTGCTGCAGCGGGGTCACCGGCATGATCGCGGCGCGCATCGGGGGCTGGGGAGCTTCGGTCATGGTGGGGAGATGGCCAAGATACCCGCACGTTGCAAGCGCCCACCCCGCTGCGACTAGCCTCACCTACGGTTCGGCAGGTGGCCTTCGGTCATCTCCGCTATCGCTACGATTCCTCGTTCCCCTCCCGCTTGCGGAAGGGGTCGGGGCAGGCTCAGACCCGCCCGCCTTTCCACACCACGCGGCCGATCACCTCGACTTCGTCGCGGGCGAGGTCGATCGGGGCGTAGGCCTTGTTCAGACTGATGAGGGCGATGCGGCCCGGGGCGCTGACCTGGAGCTGCTTGACGTGGAGCGCGTCCCCGATGCGGACCACATGGATGCCCTCGTGCCCGCGCTTGTTGCGGTCGACGAAGATCTCGTCGCCGCTGCGCAGGTCCGGCTCCATCGAATCGCCCTCGACCCGGATCGCGGTAAGGTCGGCACCCTCGAGCCCCATTTCGCGCAGCCAGCGGGGCGAGAAACGGAAGGTGTCGAAGGGAATTTCCTGCGCGCCGAGCGCCCCCGGCCCTGCGGAGGCGTCGAGCGAAAGGCGCGGCACCTCGACCCAATCCACCAGCGGACCGGCATAGGATTTATCCGCCGGTGCGCCAAGCTCCGATTCGGCGACGCCGAAGAACTCGGCAAGCGTCCGCCGATCCTCCTCCTCCAGCTTCCGCGGGCTTCCCTTGCGGACAAATTGCTGAAGATACGTGGGGTTACGACCGATGAGCTGCGACAGCCCGGCAAGGCTCGCCCCACGCTCCCGGGCCAGTTCGATCAGGCGCTGGCGCGCGTCCGTCATGACGGGATCCATACCTGTAACATTTTTCCCGTATAGACGATGTATTTTTCCTAGACAAGTAGGATTTCAGGTGGAACGAATCGGGAACACATAGTTCCGAGTCGCCCATCACCATCCGTCGGGGAGAGCCATGCTGATCCGATCCATCGAGAAATTCCTCCGAGCGCACGACATCGCCGCGACCAAGTTCGGCCGCCTTGCGGTGCAGGACCCGCGCTTTGTGTTCGATCTGAGAAACGGCCGTGAACCGCGCGCCGACACCGAGGCGCGCATCCGTGCCTTCATGGCCGGTTACCAGGCCGCGCTGGAGACTGCCCATGCCGCGTGATCCCCTCCCGCCCCGTCGCACCACGGCCGACCGGCTGCGCGCGGCGCTGCTCGATCTCGGCCGCAACAAGGCCGCGGTGGTGACGCACCGCGAGAAGGCTTGGGCGAGCGTGACCTTCGAAGGCGCCCGCCACCGGGTGACGCTGCGCTTCGACGGCCCCGATGCCGTCGCAGCGGGCGAGCACTTCGTTGCCACCCTGCCCGAACACGAATTCGCCCTACCCGGTCAGCTCGTCGCCGACGCGACCGTCACCCGGGTCGATCACACCCTGCTGCCTCAACCGCAAATGACGGTCGAGTGCGAGCTCCTGCTGCTGGTGGACGCATGATCATTCACTATCCCCCGCCGCCCAAACCGGGCTGGATTCCCGCCCGCGTGGTTCATGCCGGAGGGCTAACCCGTGCTCTCCCGCCGGATGACGAGGTTCCGGATCTCGCTCATGTCCTCCATCGAGAAGCGGATGCCCTCGCGCCCGAGGCCGGAGTCCCTGACCCCACCGTAGGGCATGTTGTCGACGCGGTAGCTGGGGACGTCGTTGACGATCACCCCGCCGACCTCGAGCCGGTCCCAGGCCTCGAGGACCTGGTGAATGTCGCGAGTGAAGACCCCGGCCTGGAGGCCGAAGCGCGAGTCGTTGACCCGGACGAGCGCCTCGCCGAAGTCGGTGAAGCTGGAGAGGTTGGCGAGCGGGCCGAAGGCCTCCTGCCGGTTGGCGTCGCAGTTCTCGGGGACGCCTTCGAGCAGCGTGGCCTCGAGCATGTTGCCCTCGCACCCGCCGCCGCACAGCAGGGTGGCGCCCGCTTCGACCGCAGCATCGATCCAGCCCTTGAGCCGGCTTGCCTCCTTCTCGGAGATCATCGGACCGATGAAGGTCTTGCGGTCCTTCGGGTCACCGGCGACGAGGGTTCGAGTCTTCTCGACCAGCATCGTCTTGAACCGGTCGTACACGCTCTCGTGGATCAGGATCCGCTGCACGCCGATGCAGCTCTGACCCGACTGGTAGAACGCGCCGAACACGATGCGTTCGAGCGCGTGGTCGAGGTCGGCGTCGCGGTCGACGATCACCGCCGCGTTGCCCCCGAGCTCGAGCACGACCTTCTTCTTGCCGGCCCTGGCCTTGAGCGCCCAGCCGACCTCGTCCGAGCCGGTGAAGCTCAGCAGTTTCAGCCGTTCGTCGGTCGTGAACAGGTCCGCCCCGTCGCGCCGGGCGGGGAGGATCGAGAACGCGCCTTCGGGCAGCACATCGCACTCGGCCAGCACGTCGCCGATGATGAGCGCGCCCAGCGGCGTGAGGCTGGCGGGTTTCATCACGAACGGGCAGCCCATCGCGATCGCCGGGGCGATCTTGTGCGCGGCGAGGTTGAGCGGGAAGTTGAACGGCGAGATGAAGCTGCACGGCCCGATCGGCACGCGCTTCCACATGCCGATATAGCCCTTCGCCCGCGCCGAGATATCGAGCGGCTGGATCTCGCCGTAGTTCCTGACCGCCTCCTCCGCGGCGATGCGGAAGGTGTCGATCAACCGGGTGACCTCGCCCTCGGCATCGTTGATCGGCTTGCCCGCCTCGACGCAGAGGGCGTAGGCGAGCTCGTCGAACCGCTCGCGAAACCGCTCGACGCAGTGCTGGAGCACGGCCTGTTTCTCGTAGCTCGCAAGGCGCGCCATCGGCTCGGCCGCACGCACGGCGCCGGCGATCGCTTCCTCGATCACATCGGGCGTGGCGAGCGCGGTGCGAAAGGCGACCTTGCCGGTGTACTTGTCCGTCACCTCGAGATCGGTGTTGGGCTGCGCCGCCCGGTTGTTGAGGTAGAGCGGGTAAGTGTCCTTGAGCTGGGGCATGGGATCCTCCTGCCCGATCAATCCCTGCGACGGCCGATGGGTCCGCGCTCAGTATCCGCGCGCGGGATCGAAGATCGGTTCGAGCGGCTCGCCGGCGACGTAGCGGCGGCAGTTGGCGAGGAAGCGCTCGGCCGAGCGGATGAACATCTTGTCCTGCGCGCGGCCCGAGAGGTGCATCGTGATGTGCGCGTTGTCGAGCGACCACAGCTTGTGCTCGGCCGGCAGCGGCTCGGGCGTCGTGACGTCAAGGAACGCGCCGCCGATGCGCTTGTCCTCCAGCGCGGCGACGAGCGCGTCCTGATCGACCACCGCACCGCGGGCGATGTTCACCAGGACCGCGTCGGCCTTCATCGCGGCGAGTTCTTCTGCGCCGATCATGCCGTCGGTCTCGGGCGTGGCGGGGACGGCCAGGATCACCCAGTCGAACTCGCCAAGGCGAGCGCGCCATTCATCCGGCCCCAGCGCGCCTTCACCACCCGAGCGGCGCACGACCGAGACCTCGACCTCGAATGCCTCCAGCCGCGGTTTGATGAGCTTGCCGATCGCCCCGTAGCCGAGCAGCAGCGCCCTGGTGCCCGCCAGTTCGCGCTTGCCGGGCGAATCCAGCAGCCACTCGCGCCGCTCCTGCGCGCGGACGACCTCGCGATAGCCCTTGGCCATCGTCAGCATGCCCATCACCACATATTCGGCGATGGTGGTTGCGTTGATGCCGGCACCGTTGGTGATCGTCACCCCGCGCTGCTGCAGCAGGTCGAGCGGCAGGAAATCGAGCCCGGCGTAGATCGAATTGAGCCAGCGCAGCTTCTCCCCTCGCCGCACCGCCTCCGCCATCGGAGCCTTCGCGTCGAGATCGAACCACCCGATCTCCGCCTCCGGCGCCAGCGTGTGGAGTTCGTCGATCGATGTGTACCAGCGCGGTGCGATCTCCGGCGGCAGTTGCGCCTCCACCAGCGGGCGGATCAGGCCGGACAGAACGGCGACGGTCATAGCTTCCACTCCCAGCCCAGCGGGTCGCCGTCCATCACCTCGACACCCTTCGCCGCAAGTTCCTCGCGGATCGCGTCGGAGCGCGAGAAGTCGCGCGCTTCGCGGGCGTCGCGGCGGCGTTCGAGGGCGTCTTCCACGTCGTCCTCATCCAGTTCGGCATCCTTCGGGCGCAGCCGGAGGTCGGCGCGGCTGAGGTCGAGCAGGCCGAGGCCCAGGACCGAGTCCATCTCCGCGATCGCGGCGCGCCGGGCAGCGGGGTCGATCTTCTTCGCCGCCAGCGCTTCCTCGAACGCGGTCAGCGCGAGGGGCGTGTTGAGATCGTCGGACATCGCGGCGGCGAACCGGTCGAGGAACGGCGCTAAACGCGGATGGCGCGGATCGCCGCCTTCCTCCGCGTCGGCGAAGCGCTCGGCGGCCAGCACCATGCGCTTGAGACGCGTCAGCGCGGCACCGAGGCCGTCCCACGAGAACTCCAGCTCGCTGCGATAATGCGCCTGGAGGCACATCAGGCGATAGGCGAGCGGGTGGTAGCCTTTCTCGACCAGCAGCGGCAGGCGCAGGAATTCGCCGGCGCTTTTCGACATCTTCCCCGATCGTTCGACCAGGAAGTTGTTGTGCATCCAGATGCGGGCGCCGCTGGCGAGCGGATCGTCGAGGCCGTTGGTGCAGCAACGCGCCTGATTCTGGGCGATCTCGTTCGGATGGTGAATCTCGCGGTGATCGATCCCGCCGGTGTGGATGTCGAACGGGAAGCCGAGCAGTGCCTCGCCCATGACCGAGCATTCGAGGTGCCAGCCCGGTGCGCCGGGGCCCCAGGGGCTGTCCCATTCCATCTGGCGCGTCTCGCCCGGCGGGGTCTTGCGCCAGATGGCGAAGTCGGCCGCGTTGCGTTTGCCTTCAACCGCCTCGATCCGGCCTTCGCCGTCCTCGGTCTTCGCGCGGGCGAGGCGGCCGTAGTCGGCGACCGTGGAGACGTCGAAGTAGAGGCCGCTGTCGAGTTCGTAGCAATGCTTGTCGGCAATCGATTCGGCGAAGGCGATCATCTGCGGGACGTAGTCCGTGGCGATCGACCAGTGGGCGGGCTGGCGGATGTTGAGCGCCTTCACGTCGACCCAGTATGCCTCGGTGTAGTGCTTGGCGATGTCCCAGATCGACTGGGCCTTCTCGGCCGCGGCCTTCTCCAGCTTGTCCTCGCCCGCGTCGGCATCGTCGGTCAGGTGGCCGACGTCGGTGATGTTGATGACATGGGTGAGCGCGTAGCCCTTCCAGCTCAGCGTGCGGCCGAGCACGTCGGCGAAGACGTACGCACGCATGTTGCCGATGTGCGGGTAGTTGTAGACCGTCGGCCCGCAGGAATAGACCCGCGCCTCGCCGGGGTGGACGGGCTCGAAGGTCTCGAGCTGGCGGGTGAGGCTGTTGAACAGGCGCAGCGGCAAGTCGGGCATGGAGTCCGGCTATAAATACGCGTCATCCCAGCGCAAGCTGGGATCGGGTTGCGATAGAGCGCCGGGGGGAGAGCGATCCCGGCTCGCGCCGGGATGACGGGACTATTCCCACCCCTGCCAGCGGATCGCTTCGTCGAGCGGCGCGCGGGCGACGGGGAAGCTGTTCACCGGCGCTTCCGGGTCGCGCCAGCCGATCGCGAGGCCGCAGAAGAAGGTGTGATCCTCCGGGATCTCGACCACCTCGCGGATCTGGGGGGAGTAGACCGCCCACGCCTCCTGCGGGCACGAGTCGAGCCCCTCTTCGCGCAAGAGGAGCATAATCGTCTGCAGCCACATGCCGATGTCGGACCACTGCGGCGGGCCCATGTACCTCGGCGTGTGGACCAGCATCAGCACCGGTGCGCCGAACCCGCGGAAGTTGTTGGCGAACCACGCAAGCCGCTGCGACTTGTCCTCCCGCGCGACACCCAGGGCGCCGTACATGTCCTCGCCAACGCCGAACCGGCGCTGTTCGTAGGCGCCGTCGAGCTCGGGCGGGTAGATATGATACTCCGGTGCATGCGCCGCGCGGCCCTTGGGAAATTCCTCCGCGATCCGTGCGAACAAGCGCTGCAGCGGGTCGCCCGTGAGAACGAGCCCGTGCCACGGCTGCGTGTTCCCGCCCGACGGCGCACGCTGCGCGTTCTGCAGCACGCGCTCCAGAACGGCGCGGTCGACCGGCTTGTCGAGGAAGGCACGGATCGAGCGGCGGGTAGCGACGGCGTCGGAGACTTTCATTTTAGGTCGTCAAGCAATGCAGCGAGATCACGCGAGGAATGGACGACGCGCAGGATTTCAACGGTGTCACCCTCGATATAGTAGAGAATGTAATAGCGCGCGTGGTGCGCAATCCGAAAGTTGCGATCCCATTCGAAGCGCGGCCGATAGAGCTTGGGATTGTCGGCGATCCATTCGATCTTCGCGAGGAGTTCACCGACGAAGGCCTCGGCACGATCGGGATCCTCCTGGCCGATATAGATGGCAATGTCGCGCAGATCGCCGCACGCGTGTTGTCGAATCTCGTAACGTCTCACTGACCTTCGGCTCGATACTTAGCCGCCTGCTCAGCCACCAGAGCACGAATCTCGGCAAAAACCTCCTCGGCAGGATAGCTCGGGCCGGCTCTTGCCTCTTCGACCATCACGCGAAGCCGCTCCACTGCGGCTTCTTTACGATCCTGATCGTCGCTCCAGTCACGCAAGGCCTCGCGCACGATCTCGCTGGTGGTGGCGTAAGCACCCGAATCCACCGCCGCGCGCAGCCTGGCGGCCATTTCCTCAGGCATGGTCACAGTGATGCGTTCGAGTTTTCCCATGCCGCATACAATATCACACGAAGTATGATCGACCAAGTCACTCCGCCTCGAACAGGCCGGCGAGCTGTTCGATGATCGTGCCGCCCAGTTGCTCCACGTCCATGATCGTTACCGCCCGCTTGTAGTAGCGGGTGACGTCATGGCCGATGCCGATGGCGACGAGTTGGACCGGGGACTGCTTCTCGATCCAGTCGATCACGCGGCGCAAGTGGCTTTCGAGATAACCCGCGCTGTTCACGCTCAGCGTCGAATCGTCGACCGGCGCGCCGTCCGAGATGACCATCAGGATGCGGCGGTCTTCCGAGCGGCCGAGCAGGCGCTGGTGCGCCCAGAGCAGCGCCTCCCCGTCGATGTTCTCCTTCAGCAGCCCCTCGCGCATCATCAGGCCGAGGTTGCGGCGCGCGCGGCGCCAGGGCTCGTCGGCCTTCTTGTAGACGATGTGGCGCAAGTCGTTGAGGCGGCCCGGGTGCGGCGGCTTGCCGTCGGCGAGCCAGGCTTCGCGGCTCTGCCCGCCCTTCCACGCGCGGGTGGTGAAGCCGAGGATCTCGGTCTTGACCCCGCAGCGCTCAAGCGTGCGCGCGAGGATGTCGGCGCTGATCGCCGCGATCGAGATCGGCCGCCCGCGCATCGAACCGGAATTGTCGATCAGCAGCGTGACGACGGTGTCCTTGAACTCTGTATCACGCTCGATCTTGTAGCTCAGCGAATGGCCGGGGCTGATGACGACGCGCGCCAGCCGCGCGGCATCGAGCAGGCCTTCTTCCTGATCGAAATCCCAGCTCCGGTTCTGCTGCGCCATCAGGCGCCGCTGGAGGCGGTTGGCGAGCTTGGTGACGACCGACTGGAGCCCGGCGAGCTGGCTGTCGAGATAGGCGCGGAGGCGGTCGAGCTCCTCCGCATCGCACAGCTCGGGTGCTTCGATCACCTCGTCGAACTTGTCGGTGAAATACTTGTACTCGAAGTCGTTCGGAATGTCGGTCCACGGCCGGTTGGGGCGGACGGGCAGCATGCCTTCATCACCCTCTTCCGACTCTTCGCCGTCGGCCATTTCCTCGCCTTCGGACGTGTCGGTATCGTCGCCGCCCTCGCTCTCGCCCTCGCTCGGCTCGCCGGCGATTTCGGTGGTCTGCGGCTCGGCCTCGCCGCTGTCCTCGCCTTCGTCCTGATCCTCGTCCTGGTCGAGGCCGTCCTCCTCGTCGCCTTCCTCGTTGTCGCCGCTTTCGTTTTCCTCCGGCCGGGTGAGTTCGAGGTGGCGTAACATGTCCAGAGCAAGCGACTGGAAAGCCTTTTGATCGTCCAGCGAGAGCGCGAGTGCTTCCAGATCGGGCTCGGCCCGCGCCTCGATGAACTCGCGGACCATCTCGACACCGGCGTGGGCGCGCTCAGGGATCGGCGCGCCGGTCAGCCGCTCGCGCAGGATCAGACCGAGCGCGGTCTGCAGGGGGACATCATTCTCGCTCTGCGCACGGGAGATCGGATCGCTGGCGGTTCGCAATTCCACCGCCGCATCAAGGTTCTCGCGTATCCCGTTGAAATTGTTGGCGCCGAGCGCTTCGTAGCGGACTTGCTCGGCCATGTCGTAGCAGGCGCGCGCGACCGGCTCCGACGGCGCGCCGCGTGCATGCAGCGCGGCATTATGATGGCGCAGCTTGAGCGCGAAGCTGTCCGCAAAACCGCGCGCCTCACGCGCCTGCTCGGGCGGCAGAGTGCGGCCGGGGAGCGGGACGCGGAAGTTCTTGCCGTTGGCTGCGGGCGCGTCCGCGCTCCAGGCGACCTCCACCTCCGGCTCGCGCGCGAGGGCACGCGCCGTTCCGGTCAGCGCGAGCTTGAAGCGGTCGAGAGGCGTCTGGTCGGCCAAATTCTATTCCTTCCGAACCCCCGCGCAGGCGGGCGCCTCAGGCCTCGAGCGGAGCGCCAGTGGCATGAGGTCCTCACCTGCGCGGGGACTCAGAGGGATGAGCGCACGGATCACTTCAGGATCGTCTGCCCGGTCTTCGCCCAGTCGGCGAGGAACCCTTCGATGCCCTTGTCCGTCAGCACGTGCTTGAAGAGCCCGCGGATCACGCTCGGCGGCATCGTCGCGACGTCGGCCCCGATCCGCGCGCTTTCGAGCACGTGCGTCGCGTGGCGTACGGACGCGACGAGGATTTCGGTATCGAACAGATAGTTGTCGTAGATCAGGCGGATGTCGCGGATAAGCTCCATCCCGTCGAACCCGTTGTCGTCATGACGGCCGACGAAGGGAGAGATGAAGGTCGCCCCGGCCTTGGCCGCGAGCAGTGCCTGGTTGGCCGAGAAGCACAGGGTGACGTTGACCATGGTGCCATCGCCGGTCAGCGCCTTGCAGGTCTTCAGGCCGTCGATCGTGAGCGGCACCTTGATGCAGACGTTGTCGGCGATCTTGCGGAGGACCTCGGCCTCCTTCATCATCGTCTCGTGGTCGAGCGCGACGACCTCGGCGCTGACCGGCCCGTCCACCAGGCCGCAGATCTCCTTGGTCACTTCCATGAAGTCGCGGCCCGACTTGGCGATCAGCGAGGGGTTGGTGGTGACGCCGTCGAGCAGGCCGGTCGCGGCCAGGTCCTCGATCTCGGCGGTGTCGGCGGTGTCGACGAAGAATTTCATGTTCGGCTCCGATTGGCGATTCGCGATCGCTATACCTTTTCGGCGATGCCAGGCCACCCCTTCACCCCTGCGAAGGGGCGACGTAACAAACCGGACATTTCGCCCTTCCACGCCTTGCCGCCTGCGCCCTGCCGCTCTCATATGGGCGCGATCACATGAACCGCGTCCGTCTCCTCGTCTTCAACGCCGCGCTCGGCGCGCTCGACTATTCGGTTCCGGCCGGGATGGCGGTCGAGCCCGGATCGGTCGTAGTCGCTCCGCTCGGCCCGCGCCAGATCGTCGGTATCGTGTGGGACGAGGAGCGCCTGCCCGCCAATTCCGTTCCCGATTCCCGGCTCCGTCCGCTGATCGAGGTGCTGCCCGTCCCGCCGCTCAGGCCCGCGCTGCGCCGGCTGATCGAGTGGACGGCGGACTACTACTGCGCGCCGCTCTCCTCCGTCGCCCGCATGGTGATCGCCAGCGGCGGCGCGCTGCGGGGCCCCGCGACGGTGACCGAGTACCGCCTGACCGGCGGCATGCCGGAGCGGATGACGCCGCAGCGCGAACGCGCGATGGAGCTACTCGAAGGCGAGCAGGCGACGATCCGTGAGCTGGCCGAACTGGCCGGCGTGTCCGAAGGCGTGCTGCGCGGCCTCGTCAACCAGGGCGTGCTCGAACCGGTCGCCGTCGATTGCGACCGTCCCTACCCGCGTGGCGATCCCGACCATGCCCAGCCCGAGCTGACGGCGGATCAGCGCACGGTCGCCGCGCGGCTGGTCGAAGCCGTCGAAGCGCGCCGTTTCGTGCCCTTCCTTCTCGACGGCGTGACCGGCTCGGGCAAGACCGAGACCTATTTCGAACCCGTCGCCGCCGCGCTGCGCGCGCGCCGACAGGTGCTCGTCCTGCTGCCCGAGATCGCGCTGACCGAGGCGTTCCTGCGCCGGTTCGAGGACCGTTTCGGCGTGCCGCCGGTCGTCTGGCATTCGTCCCTGAAATCGACCGAGCGGCGGCGCGCATGGAGAGCGATCGCGAGCGGTGAAGCGCAAGTCGTCGTGGGCGCGCGCTCGGCGCTGTTCCTGCCGTACGCGAACCTCGGCCTGATCGTGATCGACGAAGCGCACGAGATCAGCTTCAAACAGGACGACGGCGTGCGCTACAACGCGCGCGATGTGGCCGTGATGCGCGCGCGGTTCGAAGCGCTGCCGGTGATCCTCGCCAGTGCGACCCCCGCGCTCGAAAGCCTCCAGATGGCGGACAACGGCACGTACGAACGGCTCGAACTGCCCAGCCGGTTCGGCGCGGCGGAACTGCCGGCGATCGAGACGATCGACCTTACCGAAGAACCGCCCGAACGCGGCCGCTGGCTGGCGCCGCGGCTGGCGCAGGAACTGTCGGTGCGGCTGGAACGCGGCGAGCAGTCGCTGCTGTTCCTCAACCGGCGCGGCTATGCCCCGCTGACGCTGTGCCGCAATTGCGGCTTCCGCTTCCAGTGCCCCAACTGTACCGCGTGGCTGGTCGAGCATCGTTTCAGCCGCCGGCTTGCCTGCCATCACTGCGGACACGAGACACCGCCGCCGGCGACCTGCCCCGAATGCGGCGAGCCCGATTGCCTGGTCGCCTGCGGGCCCGGCGTCGAGCGGATTGCGGACGAAGTGGCCGAGATTCTGCCCGAAGCACGCGTGGCGGTCGCGACCAGCGATACGCTCAATTCGCCGGAGAAAGCGGCGGAATTCGTCTCGCAAGTCGAAGCGGGGGCGATCGACGTGATCGTCGGCACCCAGCTCGTGACCAAGGGCTTTCACTTTCCCGAGCTGACACTGGTCGGCGTGGTCGATGCCGACCTCGGCCTCGAAGGCGGCGACTTGCGCGCGGCGGAGCGCACATATCAGCAGATCGCGCAAGTCGCCGGCCGCGCCGGTCGCGGGGACAAGCCGGGACAAGTCCTGATCCAGACGCGCCATCCCGAAGCCGCGGTGATCGCCGCGCTGGCAGCCGGCGATCGTGACGCCTTCTATGCCGCCGAAACGGAGGCCCGCCGCCACGCCGGCGCCCCGCCCTTCGGCCGCTGGGCCGCGATCATCGTCTCGAGCGAGGACGAAGCCGAGGCGAAGGAAGCCGCCCGCGCGATCGGCGGCACGCGCCCGGATCACCCCGACATCGCCATTCTCGGCCCGGCCGCCGCCCCGCTCTCCCTACTACGAGGCCGCTACCGCTACCGGCTGCTCATCAACGCCCGCCGCAGCGCGCAGGTGCAGGATGTGATCCGCCAATGGCTCGGCGCCCTCGACTTCCCCCGCGGCGTGCGGGTGAGCGTGGACGTCGATCCGTACAGCTTTGTGTAGGTGGAAAGCCGTTGTTCAGAAACTTGACACCGGAATTAGCCGTCGGTCTCTTGAGCGTCGGGATTAAACCGCCGCGATAGCGTGCAACGGATCTCACTGTTTGGGGGAATGGCAAAATGCGTTTTTTATTAGCCACTGCGGCGCTGGCCTTGATCGCTACGCCGGCAGCAGCCGCAGATTGGTGGAGAGCGAGCACCGATCACTTCATCGTTTATTCCGAAACCTCCGAAGAGGAAGCGGAGCAGTTTGCCGTTGAACTCGAACGGTTCGACGAAGCGATGCGTTATCTGCGGGGGATCGCAAAAGATGCGGAGCCTCTTGCGGAATCGGCGAAACTCACGGTCTACCAATTCGGCGATGTCAACGACATCGGTCGGCTTGCCGGCGCGCGAGGAGTGGCGGGTTTCTTCATCCCTCGCGCAGGACAATCGGTAGCGTTCGTTCCCGCGCGAGAGGCACGCGATAGAGGCCTCGGAGCAAGGCCCGATCAGGATGGCGCCTTGGATGCCAAAACCGTACTGTTCCACGAGTACGCACACTATTTCATGTATCAGCATGCTGCAGCTGCTTATCCGGCCTGGTACAGGGAAGGCTTCGCCGAAGTTTATGGTACCGTCGAACTTACCGACGGCGGCTTCAGGATCGGAAACCCTGCGAAACATCGCGCCGCGGTGCTGCATCACCTGAACAGCTATCCCGTTTCCCGCCTGCTCGATCCGCCGGAAAAGATGACGTATCGTGATGGAGCGCAGATCTACGCCATGGGGTGGCTGCTCTCGCACTACCTGACCTTTAGCCAGGAACGGCAAGGTCAACTCGGCAAGTATCTCGATCTCATCAACGCCGGCAAGACTTCGAGGGAAGCTGCTGAAGAAGCGTTCGGCGATCTAGACAGGTTAAACCGCGATCTGGACAAGTACCGGCGCGGACGCGTGCAAGGTATCGAGGTCACATTCCCGGACTATCGGCCCCCGGACGCCGAGGTTCGCCCTCTGAGCGAAGCGGAGACAGGGAGGATGATGTTGCACATCACCTCCAGTCGTGGCGTTGATGAAGATGAAGCAAAAAGGCTTGTTCCCGATGCTCGCGCTTTGACCGAGCGGTATCCGAACAGCGAACCGGTTCTTCTGGCTGCAATGGAGGCCGAGTTCGACGCGGAAAACGACGATCGTGCTGAAGCCTTGGCGCGGAAAATACTGACAATCGACGATTCGGCCGCACGCGCCCACATCTATCTCGCAAAGATTGCCATGCGCCGTGCGAAGGATGATCCCTCACAATTCCTGATCGCCCGTCAGGAATTTGCGAAGGCGAACCGCCTGGAACCGTCAAATCCCGTTCCGTTGAACGGATACTATCTCACGTACCGCCTCGCCGGTGAAACCCCGCCTGAAAATGCCTTGATCGCTCTTGAGCAAGCGTACGATCACGCGCCCTTCGCGTCGGACATCAGGACGAACCTCGCACATTTGCTACTGACCGAGGGGCGCAATGCCGAAGCAATCGTCGTGCTTGGCCCATTGATGAACGACCCGCATGCCGGGAAACGTGGCGAGAAGTTGCGGGACCTCGCCGAGAAGATCGAGCAGGGCGATACGGCTGAAGCGATCAGCGAACTCGCACCAAGCCTCGAACCGAAAGAGGATGGAGAGGAGAGCGAGGTCAGGAAAGGGAAATAATGTGCCTGGGCGGAGCGTGGCGCGAGTTATCTGCGTCGCCCGCTCCGCCGACGATGGCCGACAGATCCCGGCTGACGGGGAACATCCGCCGCGAACAGGCGCTAGCCGGCGTAAACCGGCACTCCACCTCCGAGCACGGTCTCTGCCTCGCGGCCCAGCATGGCCATGGCGGCGGCCCAGGGTTGGTGGCCGTGGCTGATGCGGCTGACGCCGAGCGCGGCAAGGGCGGCGCGGTCGCCGCAGGCGGGGGACCAGAGGATGTTTACCGGAAGGGGCGAGTCTTCACAGATTGCAGCGATGCACTCGGCGTCGGCGAGGAAGGGAACGAACAGCCCACCTGCTCCAGCGTCGGCATAGGCGCGCGCGCGTTCGAGCGCCTCGGCGACCAGCGCCTTGCCCTCCGCCGACGCGTCCCGGCCGCGGAACACGTCGCAGCGCGCGTTGACGAACACGCCGGTCGAGGCGGCTGCGGCGACGCGCTCGGCCTGCTCGGCGAGCGGCACCAGTGGGGCTTCGCCCGGCCTCCGGTCCTCCATATTGATTCCCGCCGCGCCCGCGTCGCGCGCGCGCCCGACCGACGCCGCGACTTCGTCCGGCGTATCGCCGTAGCCCGACTCCATGTCGATCGAGACCGGAAGGCCGGTGACCGAGACGATCCGTTCCAGGTTCGCAAGTACGAGGTCGAGCGGGACGGTCTCGCCGTCGTGCAAGCCATGCGCCTCGGCCACGCCGTAGCTGCCGGTGGCGATCGCCTGCGCACCCGCTTCCGCGACCACGCGCGCGGAACCGGCGTCCCAGATATTGAACAGCACCAGCGGATCGCCCGGAATATGAAGAGCCCGGAATTGTTCGATCTTGTCCATCATTTCTTCCCTTCGCGCCTGAGCAGTTCACGTTTGATATCGAGCCCGTAGGCATAGCCACCGAGATCGCCGTCGCTGCGGATCACGCGGTGACAGGGGATCAGCACGGCGACATTGTTGCGCGCGTTGGCGCTGCCGGCGGCGCGAACCGCCCTCGGATTGCCGGCGGCCGCGGCGATATCGGCGTAGCTGCGGGTTTCGCCCGGCGGAATCTCGCGCAGGGCCTTCCAGCACGCTTCCTGAAAAGCCGTGCCCTTCACGTCGAGCGGGATGTGCGCGAAGTCGCCGGGCGATTCGACCGATGCGACGACTTCCGCCAGCAGCTTCTCGAACTCCGCACCGCCCTGAACCAGATCGGCATTCGGGAAGCGGCGGCCCAGCTCGGCCTCGTCTTCGTCGAACGAGAGGCGGCACACACCTTTATCCGTGGCCGCGACGAGCATCGGCCCGATCGTCGTGGGGACGACCGCCCAATGAATCGTCACTCCCCTGCCCCCGTCGGCCCATGCGCTCGGCGCCATGCCCAGCCTCCCTTTCGCATCGTCGTAAAATCGTGACGGGCCCGAGTAACCCGCCTCATAGATCGCCTCGGTCACGCTTGCGCCGCCGGTCAGCGCATCACGCGCTCGCTCCGAGCGCAAGGCGCGGGCGTAGGCGGCTGGCGAGAGGCCGGTCGCACGCTTGAACACGCGCTGGAAATGGCTGGGCGAATAGCCGGTGAGCTGCGCCAGCTCGTCGAGTGACGGTGCGCCGTCCGTTCCATCGGCGCCTTGCTTGATCTCGTCGATCGCGGCGAGCACCGCCGCCTCGTCGCGCGCGACGTCGTCGGGCAGGCAGCGCTTGCACGGGCGCAGGCCCGTCGCGCGCGCGTCGGCGCCGCTAGCGAAGAAGCGCACGTTCTCGCGGCTAGGATGGCGTGCCGCGCAGGAGGGACGGCAATAGATGCCGGTGGTGAGCACACCGGTCACGAAACGGCCGTCGAAGCTGCGGTCGCGCCGCTGGACCGCGGCCCAGGCAAGATCGTCGGTAAGCATGTCAGTGCTCCTCATAACGTTCGATCCGCGCGGCGAAACAGCCATGCTTCGCGTTGTGCGCATCGATATAGGCAATGCCCCGGTCTTTCAGGAGATCGCGGATGGCGGCGTCGACGTCGTCCTCCAGCGCGAGCGAGGCGCGGTGCAGCAGGCCTGACGCGGTGTAGCCCCGCAGCGCGATCGGCCGCGCGCGCAGCACCGGCGGCAGGCGGTCGACGAACTCCGCGGCGCGGTCGGCCTTCCGCCTGACATAGATGGCGAAACTATTGCGGTAGGGCGTGTCGACCGCATGGCTAGTGAAGTTCGTGAGCAGGATCTCCTCGCCCGGCGCGGCGTCCTCGAGACTGACGCGGCAGGGGTAAGTTCCGTCCGCGCCAGCCGTCAGGCGCTGCGACAGCGATGCGGCAAGTGCGCCTGGCTCCATGGCGAAACGGTGCGTGAACTGCGCGGGGTCGAGCCCGCGGATGCGATAGGTCATGACAAGCGATCCTTTCGTGCTATCTGTCACCGACATGCGCGCACTTGAGGACGGCCGCATCCCGGACCTTGCGGTCAAAACACGGAGTCCCCTAGAAGCCGTGCAGATGATGCGCCTGCTCACCTTGGCCGCCGCGCTGCTTGCGCTGTTTCTTCCCGTCGCGGCACAGGCCGATCCGGCCGACATCGACGCGGCCGCGCGCGGCGTCGTGCGGGTGGTGATCATCGGGACCGACGGGCAGGAGGTCTTTCCTGTAAGCCACGGAACCGGCTTTGCCGTCTCTCCCGCGAAGATCGTGACCAACGCGCATGTCGTGCGCGAGGCGCTGCAGGACGATACGCTGCGCATCGGCATCGTCCCAAGCGAAGGCGGCGAGGCGGCGGCATACGCCCGGCCGATCGCCGTTTCCCCCAGCAACGACCTCGCGCTGGTCGAGATCACCGGCGAACTGCGCCTGCCACCGCTGACGGTCGCCGCCGGACCGGTGCGCGACGGCGAGGTGTCGGCGGTGGGCTACCCGATGAACGTCGACCGTGCGCAAGGCCTCGGGATGGAGGACATCTTCCATTCGCAGCCGCCAGTGAAGAGCCGCGGGTTCATTTCGGGCCAGCGGCCGAGCCGTCTGTTCGACACGATCCTCCACACCGCCCCGATCGCGCGCGGCAATTCGGGCGGGCCGCTGCTCGACGGCTGCGGGCGGGTAATCGGGGTCAACAGCTTCGGCACCGATTCGGACGGTTCGGACGGGGAGTTCTACTTCGCGGTCTCGACCCGCGAGCTGCTGCCCTTCCTCCAGGCGAACGACGTCGAGCCGCGAATGACCGAGCTGCCCTGCCGCAGCCTCGAAGATCTGAACGAGGCCGAACGGACCCGGGTCGAGCGCGAGCAGGCGGAGGCGCGCCAGCAACTCGCCGCCCGCACTGCCGAGGCGCGCGAGGAGCGGCAGCGGATCGAGGACGAGGCGCGCGAATCGGTCCAGACGGACCGCGAGAACGCGATGGCCCTCGCCTTCGTCCTCACGCTGATCGCCGCCGGCGCCGCCTTCATTGCATGGCAAGCCCGGCAGCAAGGCGAGGACGGCGAGCGGAAGTTGATGATCGCGGGCACGATCTGCGCGGTCGCGGCGGTCGCGGCGCTGGCGATCTGGTTCACCCGCCCCGGTCTGGAAGAGGTCAGCCGGCGCGTCGCCGCCGCGATGAACGAAGGCGGCGAGACGCAGGATGCGCCGGGCGCCGATGCCACCGGCGACGGCATGCTGGTCTGCACGCTCGACCTGTCGCGCAGCCGCATCGTCGGCGCGCCCGACCGCGAGCTAGAATTCTCCTGGCGCGAGGACGGCTGCGTCAACGGGCGCACGCAATACGGCTTCTCGGGCGGAACCTGGTCGCGGGTGTTCGTGCCTGACGAGGAGGATACGGTGTCGGTCAACCAGTTCGATCCTGCGACCGCCACGTTCCGCAACGACCGCTACCTCCTCGGCCGCGGGGCGATGGCGGAGGCGCGCGCGGCGCGCGATGCCTACACGCCGCCCCAGTGCGGCGCGCCCGACGCCGCGAGCAACGTCGCCGATCTGCAATCGGGGGTCACCAGCCTGCTCCCCGCCGCACCGAACGAACGGCTGGTCTATTCGTGCGAGGCGAAGCGATAACCTGCTGCGATCGGTAACCGAGTCGGGTTGCATCGCAGCATGGCCGGTGCTAGGCGCGCGCCAGCCTTGCCGGGGTGGCTCATGCCGCCCACATCGGCATAGGCGATGCACCGCTATTTTCCGGACCTTCAAAGGACGAGAGACGCGTGGAGATTTCCGCCGGTATTCAGGCTAGCCTGTCAGGGCGTTATGCCTCGGCATTATTCGACCTTGCCGCCGAGCAAGGCACCGTCACGGCCGTCGAATCGGACCTTGCCAAGCTGTCCGATGCGCTTGCCGAATCGGCCGATCTGCGCGCCGCCACCACCAATCCCGAACTGAGCCGCAAGGCGCAGGGCGCGGCGATGGCCGGCGTCGCCAAGCTGCTCGGCCTGAGCGAGCTGACCGGCAACTTCCTCGGCGTGCTTGCCGCCAACCGCCGGCTGGGCGAACTGCCCGCGATCATCCGCGCCTTCCGCGCGATCGCCGCCGCGCAGCGCGGGGAAGTTTCGGCCGAGGTCACCAGCGCCCACGCGCTGACCGACGCGCAGCTCGCCGCGCTCAAGGACAAGCTGACCGCGCGCGAGGGGCGCACGGTCAAGCTGGAGACGAGGGTCGATCCCGATCTGCTGGGCGGGCTCGTCGTCACCATCGGTTCGAAGCGGATCGACGGTTCGATCCGCACCCGCCTCAATTCTCTTGCCCACGCCATGAAGGGCTGACGCCACAAGGCTTCGAAGGAAGACACGAACATGGAAATCCGCGCCGCAGAAATCTCCAAGGTCATCAAGGACCAGATCGCCAACTTCGGCACCGAAGCCGAAGTGAGCGAAGTCGGATCCGTCCTCTCGGTCGGTGACGGCATCGCCCGCATCCACGGCCTCGACAAGGTCCAGGCCGGCGAGATGGTCGAATTCGCCAACGGCGTTCAGGGCATGGCGCTCAACCTCGAGGCCGACAACGTCGGCGTCGTGATCTTCGGCTCCGACGCCGAGATCAAGGAAGGCGACACCGTCAAGCGCACCGAGACGATCGTGGACGTGCCGGTCGGCAAGGGCCTGCTCGGCCGCGTGGTCGACGCGCTCGGCAACCCGATCGACGGCAAGGGCCCGATCGTGGCCGCCGAGCGCCGCCGCGTCGAGGTCAAGGCTCCGGGCATCATCCCGCGCGAATCGGTTTCCGAACCCGTCCAGACCGGCCTCAAGGCGATCGACGCGCTCGTGCCCGTCGGCCGCGGCCAGCGCGAGCTGATCATCGGCGACCGCCAGACCGGCAAGTCCGCCGTCGCGATCGACACCTTCATCAACCAGAAGGAAGTCAACCAGGGCGACGACGAGGGCAAGAAGCTCTACTGCATCTACGTCGCCGTCGGCCAGAAGCGCTCGACAGTGGCGCAGATCGTGCGCCAGCTCGAAGAGAACGGCGCGATGGAATATTCCATCGTCGTCGCCGCGACCGCTTCCGAGCCGGCCCCGCTGCAGTACCTCGCGCCCTACACCGGCTGCGCGATGGGCGAGTTCTTCCGCGACAACGGCATGCACGCCGTGATCGTCTATGACGACCTTTCCAAGCAGGCCGTCGCCTACCGCCAGATGTCGCTCCTGCTTCGCCGCCCGCCGGGCCGCGAAGCCTATCCGGGCGACGTGTTCTACCTCCACAGCCGCCTGCTCGAGCGCGCGGCGAAGATGAGCAAGGCCAACGGCGGCGGCTCGCTGACCGCCCTGCCGATCATCGAGACGCAGGCGGGCGACGTGTCGGCCTACATCCCGACCAACGTGATCTCGATCACCGACGGGCAGATCTTCCTCGAGACCGGCCTGTTCTACCAGGGCATCCGTCCCGCGATTAACGTGGGTCTGTCCGTCAGCCGCGTCGGCGGCGCCGCCCAGACCAAGGCGATGAAGAAGGTCTCCGGCTCGATCAAGCTGGAGCTCGCGCAGTACCGCGAAATGGCCGCCTTCGCGCAGTTCGGCTCGGACCTCGACGCCGCGACGCAGAAGCTGCTCAACCGCGGCGCGCGCCTGACCGAACTGCTCAAGCAGGCTCAGTTCTCGCCGATGCCGTTCGAGGAGCAGACCGTGTCGATCTTCGCCGGCACCAACGGCTATCTCGACGCGATCCCGACCGACCGGGTGACCGAGTACGAGGCGGCGATGCTGAGCTACATGCGCAGCGAACACGCCGACGTGCTCAAGGACATCCGCGAGAGCGGCAAGTTCGAGGACGACGTGAAGAACCGCACGGTGGCGGCGCTCGATACGTTCGCGAAGCAGTTCGCTTAAGTCATAGCCCTCTCCCCTTCAGGGGAGAGGGTTGGGAGAGGGGCACGCTCTCCTCCCCAGACCTTTCAACCGAGGTGGCGATAGCCCCCTCTCCCCGGCCCTCTCCCCTTCAGGGGAGAGGGAGTATGGAGACCGAAGAGTGGCTTCACTCAAGGAACTCAAGGGCCGGATCAACTCGGTCAAGTCGACCCAGAAGATCACCAAGGCCAAGCAGATGGTCGCGGCGGCGAAGCTGCGCAAGGCGCAGGCCGCGGCGGAAGCCGCGCGCCCTTATGCCGAGCGGCTGTCCGCGGTCATGGCTTCGCTCGCCGGCAAGGTCGGGGGCAGCGACAGTGCGCCCCGTCTGCTGGCCGGCACCGGCTCGGACAAGCGCCATCTGCTGGTCGTGGTCAACACCGACAAGGGCCTGTGCGGCGGTCTCAACGCCAACGTGGTCAAGGCCGCGAAGATCAAGGCGCGCGCGCTGATCGCCGAGGGCAAGGACGTCACGTTCTACCTCGTCGGCAAGAAGGGCCGCGCGCCGATCAGGCGCGACTATGCCGATCGCATCGAGCAGAACTTCGACACCAGCACCGTGCGTGATCCGGGCTTCGGGGAAGCCGAAGCGATCGCGGACGAGCTGATCGCGATGTACGAGGCGGGCAAGTTCGACGTCGCGCACCTCGTCTACCCGGTGTTCAAGTCCGCGCTGGCCCAGGACCCGACCGTGCAGCAGCTGATCCCCGTCCCCGCCCCGCGCGCGGAAGCGGAATCCTCCGCTGCGGAAGCGGTGGTCGAGTACGAACCCGACGAGGAAGCGATCCTCGAGGAGCTGCTGCCGCGCTACGTCAAGACGCAGGTGTTCGGCGCGCTGCTGGAAATCGCCGCGTCCGAACAGGGCGCCTCGATGACCGCGATGGACAACGCGACGCGCAACGCGGGCGAGCTGATCAACAAGCTCACCATCCAGTACAACCGCAGCCGTCAGGCCGCGATCACCACCGAACTCATCGAAATCATCGCCGGCGCCGAAGCGCTCTAAGGCTACAAGCTACCGGAACACTATCGTGAAAAAGATCGCTCTCCTCATCCCCGTCCTCGCCCTCGCCGCCTGCGGCCAGGAACCGGCGCCCGAACCGGCGCCGACGCAGACTCCCACTGCGCCTGCAACGCCGTCGCTGCCGGCGCCGGATCAGGAACTCCTCACCGGCATGCTCGCCGAGGCATGCCCCGAGCTCGAGCCGGTCAACACCGCGGTCTGCAAGCGGGCCGGGTTCGGTTCGACCGACGTGATCTGCGAATACGGTCTCGGCGAAGACGAATATCTCCGCAACAAGGCGACGCTGACCACGGGCGAAGGCGAGTGGGTACTCGCCGATCCCGAAACCGTTTGCGCCCAATAACCCGCTAGGCAGGACAGACATCATGGCCACCGCACCTGTACTCAACCAGACCACGAACGGGACGATCAGCCAGGTCATCGGCGCCGTCGTCGACGTGACCTTCGAAGGCGAGCTGCCGGCGATCCTCTCCGCGCTCGAAACCAAGAACGGCGACAATACGCTGGTGCTCGAGGTTGCACAGCACCTCGGCGAGAACACCGTCCGCACGATCGCGATGGACGGCACCGACGGCCTCGTCCGCGGCCAGGAAGTGATCAGCACCGGCGCGCAGATCTCGGTCCCCGTCGGCCCGAAGACGCTCGGCCGCATCATGAACGTCGTCGGCGAGCCGATCGACGAGCGCGGCCCGATCGGCGCCGAGCAGACCGCCCCGATTCACGCCGAGGCCCCGCTGTTCGTCGACCAGTCGACCGAGGCCGCGATCCTCGTCACGGGCATCAAGGTCATCGACCTGCTCGCGCCTTACGCCAAGGGCGGCAAGATCGGCCTGTTCGGCGGCGCCGGCGTGGGCAAGACCGTGCTCATTCAGGAGCTCATCAACAACATCGCCAAGGGCCACGGCGGCGTGTCCGTCTTCGCCGGCGTGGGTGAGCGTACCCGCGAGGGCAACGACCTCTACCACGAGTTCCTCGACGCCGGCGTCATCGCCAAGGACGCCGAGGGCAATGCGACCTCGGAAGGTTCCAAGGTGGCGCTCGTGTTCGGCCAGATGAACGAGCCGCCGGGCGCCCGCGCCCGCGTCGCGCTCTCGGGCCTGACCATGGCCGAATACTTCCGCGACCAGGAAGGGCAGGACGTGCTGTTCTTCGTCGACAACATCTTCCGCTTCACCCAGGCGGGTTCGGAAGTGTCGGCGCTGCTCGGCCGTATTCCTTCGGCGGTGGGCTATCAGCCGACCCTGTCGACCGACATGGGCAACCTGCAGGAACGCATCACCTCGACCACCAAGGGCTCGATCACTTCGGTCCAGGCGATCTACGTGCCGGCAGACGACCTTACCGACCCTGCCCCGGCCACGTCGTTCGCCCACTTGGACGCGACGACCACGCTGAGCCGCGCGATCTCCGAGCTGGGCATCTACCCGGCCGTCGACCCGCTCGACTCGACCAGCCGCGTGCTGGAACCGCGCGTCGTCGGCCAGGAGCACTACGAGACTGCGCGTAAGGTTCAGGAAACGCTGCAGAAGTACAAGTCGCTGCAGGACATCATCGCGATCCTGGGCATGGACGAGCTGTCCGAAGAGGACAAGCTGACCGTCGCCCGTGCGCGCAAGATCCAGCGCTTCCTCTCGCAGCCGTTCCACGTCGCCGAGGTGTTCACCAACATCCCGGGCGAGTTCGTGCAGCTCGAAGACACGATCAAGTCGTTCAAGGCGGTCGTCGAAGGCGAATACGACCACCTGCCCGAAGCCGCCTTCTACATGGTCGGCGGCATCGACCAGGTCATCGCCAAGGCGAAGAAGCTGGCCGACGAGGCGTAACGAACGACGTCCCCCTCCCGCTTGCGGGAGGGGTCAGGGGAGGGCCTGTTGGGCACCCCCTCCCCGAGAAGTAACCAGCCCTCCCCCGGCCCCTCCCGCAAGCGGGAGGGGGGAGAATGACATGGCACTGCATTTCGAACTCGTGACCCCGGCAAAGCTCGTCCGCAGCGAGGACGTCCACATGGTCGTCGTCCCCGGCGCGGAAGGCGAGTTCGGCGTGCTGGAGGGCCACGCGCCCTTCATGTCGACGATCCGCGACGGCGCGGTGCAGGTCTACAAGACCGAAGGCGCCGCGCCCGAGGAGATCCAGGTCCGCGGCGGTTTCGCCGAAGTGGGCGAGAACGGTCTCACCGTTCTCGCGGAGCACGTCGAGGGCTAACGGCCTCAGCCGATCGGAATCGAAGAGGGGCGGCTGCGAGGCCGCCCTTTTTGTTTCGCTCGAAGGCGCGAAGAGGTCAGCACCGGGCTTCTCCCTTGTGCCCCCCGCGCTGTCGCGCCGCGTCCTCTCCCGGTTCTCCACCCGTCACCCCCGCGAAGGCGGGGGCCCAGCTAACCCCTCCGCCGCAGACCTAAGCTGGATCCCCGCCTGCGCGGGGATGACGTGGGAGTCTCGGCTCCACGAGTTCACGCCTCCGCGCCTTAAAATCCGGCACCGCGCCACGCCTCTCATCAAGCCGCCCCGCGTCATCGTTAATACTGACGTCACAATTCCGCGCTCATGCGACCCGCGTGACCGCCGCCCTCCCTCTTCGTCTGTCGCAGCTGGCCGCATTCCTCCTCGCGCTCGCCGGATGTGGGCCGCGGGTGGACATCCACTACATCCCCACGCCCGAGCCCGTGGTCGAAGCCATGCTGGAGATGGGCGAAATCGGTGAGGGCGACGTGCTCTACGATCTCGGCTCCGGCGACGGCCGCATTCCGATCACGGCGGCGAAGCGGTTCGGCGTCCGAGCGGTCGGGATCGAGATCGACCCGCAGCTCATCAAGGTCGCACGCAGGAATGCCGAGGAAGCCGGGGTCTCGCACCTGGTCGAGTTCCGCGAATCGGACCTGTTCGCGACCGACTTCTCCGACGCCGACGTGGTGACGCTCTACCTCGGCGACATGCTCAATCTGCGCCTGCGGCCGCAGCTGCTCGAACAACTCGAACCTGGCGCGCGCGTGGTCAGCCACGACTTCAACATGGGCGACTGGACGCCCGAGGAACGCCGCGTGGTTGCGAACCGTCCGGTGTTCAAATGGACCGTGCCCGAAACCTTCATCCCGGGCTTCGGCGGCATCGACTAGCGCGCGCCGCGCGTCGGCGCGTGAAAGTCGGGCGGCTTGTCCGCGATCCAGTCGAGAAACTTCGCGATCGCCTCGTCGGCGCGCACCCGCTCTGGATCATCGCCGAACCGCGTGAGCTGGGCGTTGGTGAAGTTGGCATGGATCGCGCGGTGGCAGATCGGGTGGACGGGAACGGTGGCGCGGCCCTTTTTCGCCTTGGGTACCGGATGGTGCCACTGCAACCGCTCGGCGATCGGACGGCCGCAGAGCCAGCAGATAAGGGGTTCGCGAGTCACGCGAGCGCCATCCCTTTCCCTCCTCCCAATCCATCATCCCAGCGAAAGCTGGGATCGCTGGCCGCGAGGTCCGACGTGGCTGCACGCGATCCCAGCTTTCGCTGGGATGACGATGCTACTTCCCCTTCTCCGCCTTTTTCTTCTTCATCGTGTCGTGGAAGCGGTCGGCCCAGCCGGGCTTCACCAGTTGCTCGCCGCGGACCATGCGCAGTTCGCCGTCCGCAACGTCGCGGCTGACCGCGCTGCCGGCGGCAACGATCGCGTCTGCGCCGATCTTCACCGGCGCGATCAGCGCGCTGTTCGATCCGATGAAGGCGCGCGGGCCGATCACGGTCTTGTACTTGAAGTAGCCGTCGTAGTTGCAGGTGATCGTGCCCGCGCCGATGTTGGCACCCGGCCCCACCTCGGCATCCCCGAGGTAGGTCAGGTGGTTGGCCTTCGCGCCCTCGCCCAAAACGGCCTTCTTCATCTCGACGAAATTGCCGACCTTGCTGCCCTTCTCCATCACCGCGCCGGGGCGCAGGCGCGCGAACGGGCCGACTTCGCAGCCGGGTCCGATCTCGGCGCCCTCGATGTGCGAGAACGCACGGATCGTCGCCCCGTCGGCGACTTTCGCGCCCGGACCGAAGACGACGTTGGGTTCGATCGTCACGTCCCGGCCGATCTCCGTGTCCCAACTGAAAAACACGGTCTCGGGCGCGCGGAGTGAGGCGCCGTTCGCCATCGCTTCCTCGCGCTTCAATTCCTGCCACTGCGCCTCGGCCCGGGCGAGTTCGGCGCGGCTGTTGATGCCCGCGACCTCGTCCGGGTCGTCGGTCACCACCACCGCGCTGTGCCGCCCGTCGGCATTGGCGACATTGACCACGTCGACGAGGTAGTACTCGCCCTGGCTGTTGTCGTTGCCCACGCGTGCGAGCAGGTCGAACATGTCCGCCGCGCGCGCCGCCATCAGGCCGGAGTTGCACAGGCGGCAGGCACGCTCCGCGTCGTCCGCATCCTTGTGCTCGACCATCTTCGTGATCCGCCCGTCCGCATCGGCGATCACGCGACCATATTGCAGCGCATCGGCAGGCTCGAACCCGAGCACGACCACCGCGGGCTTGTCCTCCGCATGGAGCCGGTCGAGCATCCTGCGCATGGTCTGCGCGCGCACGAAAGGCACGTCGCCGTAGAGGATCAGCACGTCGCCCGCGAAGCCCTCGAGGCTGGCCTGCGCCTGCTGCACCGCATGGCCCGTGCCGAGCTGCGGTTCCTGCAGGCTGGTCTCCGCACGGTCGCCCAGTGCTGCCTCGAGCTGCTCGCGCCCGCTGCCGACGACGACCACCGTCTTGGCGGGGGCGAGCTCCGCGGCAGAAGCCATCAGGTGGTCGAGCATCGGCCGCCCGGCGATCGGGTGGAGGACCTTGTGCAGGTCCGATTTCATGCGGGTGCCCTTGCCCGCGGCGAGGATGATCGTGGCGAATTCTCTCATGCGCGCGGCCATGCCAGCAAACGCTTGCGGTTTGAAGAACCATCCGTCAGGTCGTGCCGCATGGCGGATTTCCCCTTCGACGTGGTCGGCTTCGATCTGGACGGCACCTTGCTGGAGACGCACCGCGATCTCGGCGCGGCGGTCAACCATGCGCTCGCGCTCGGCGGCTTTGCCAGCGTCCCGGCGGACAGTGCCAAGGACCTGATCGGCGGCGGCGCGAAGATCATGCTCAAGCGCGCGATCGACGACCAGGGCGGCCTGCCCGACGACGAGTTCCACACGCTCTACAAGCAGATGCTCGCCTTCTACGGCGACAATCACGCCGTCCACACGCGGCCCTACCCCGGCGCGGTCGAGATGCTCGACGAGCTGGCCGCGCGCGGCGTGCGGGTGGGCGTGGTGACCAACAAGTTCGAACAGTTCGCGCGCGCCATTCTCGGCACGCTGGAGCTGGTCGACCGGTTCGATTGCGTGATCGGCGGCGACACCATGGGCAAGGGGCGCGCCAAGCCGGCGCCCGACCCGATCCTGCACGCCCGCGAATGCTGCGGCGGCGGGCGCATGGTCTACGTCGGCGACAGCTCCTACGACGTGCGCGCCGCCCGCGCTGCGGAGGTGCCGGTGATCGCCGCCTGCTACGGCTACTGCGACAAGCCGCGCGAGGAACTGGGCGCGGATGCCTCGATCGATTCGCTGAGCGAGCTTATTCCGGTGCTGGAGAAGCTCTGAACCTCATGCCCCTACGGCATCGCGCCAGCTCGCACGCGCAGTTGCATCGCGCGGCGGAACCTGTCACCCCGCGCTCTGATTGACGCACACGTAAGGCCCCGCGCGGCCACAGGAGGACATGCCATGACCGTTTCGTTCAAGGACAAGGTTGCCATCGTCACCGGGGCCGGCGGCGGCCTGGGGCGCGAGTACGCGCTCGAGCTCGGCCGCCGCGGCGCGAAAGTCGTGGTCAACGATCTCGGCGGTTCGCGCGACGGCACCGGCTCGTCCGATGCCGCGGCGCAGGTCGTCGAGGAGATCGAAAAGGCCGGCGGCGAGGCGATCGCAAACGGTGCCTCCGTCACCGAATACGAGCAGATGGAAAAGATGGTCGCCGACGCCAAGCAGAAGTGGGGCGGCGTCCATATCCTGATCAACAACGCCGGCGTGCTGCGCGACAAGACTTTCGCGAAGATGGAACCGGCCGACTTCGAATTCGTGGTCAAGGTCCACCTGACCGGCTCCGCCTTCGCCACCAAGGCCTGCTGGGAAACCTTCCGCGAGCAGGCCTACGGCCGTGTTCTGATGACCGCCAGTTCGACCGGCCTGTTCGGCAACTTCGGCCAGGCGAACTATGGTGCGGCCAAGCTCGGCCTCGCGGGCCTGACCAAGACGCTCCAGCTCGAAGGCGCGAAGTACAACATCAAGGTCAACACGCTCAGCCCCGTCGCCGGCACGCGCATGACCGAGGATCTGTTCCCCGAGGAAGCGTTCAAGCTGTTCGACCCGGTCAACGTCGTCCCCGCGGCGCTCTTCCTGGTGAGCGAGGATGCCCCCACCAACGCCATCGTCGGCGCCGGCGCGGGCGGTTTCCACTCGGCCTGGGTGATGATGAACGACGCCGTCTGGCTGAAGGAAGAGGACCGCACGGTCGAAGGCTTCGCCGCCAACTGGGACAAGATCGGCGCCATGACCAATCTCCACGCCCCGCAGTCGGGCGCCGAGCAATCCGCCGCGATCCTCAAGGCGATGCAGGGCGTGCTGGGCAGCGGAGCAGCGCCATCGTCAGCGCGCGACTGATTCCACGCTGTATTGACACAGTAATACACTAGGCATAGCTTCTCCCCTTCACAGGGGAGGAGTTATGCCGATGTACACCGAAGACGACCTGCGGGGCGCGGTCGCCAGCGGCGCCTTGAGCGCCGAGGCGGCGGAGGCGCTGCGCCATCATGTGCACGGCCGGCGCGCCACGCCTCAGGGCGATGAAGAGCATTTCCGCCTGCTCAACAGCTTCAACGACATCTTCGTGACGATCGCGGCGATCCTGCTGCTGGTGGCGATGGCCGGCATCGGCCACGCATTCACTCCGGCGCTTGACGGCCCGCCGCCTTTCTCCGGCGTTCTGATGGCCGGCGCCGCCTGGGCCATGGCCGAATTCTTCACCCGCAAGCGGCGCATGGCGCTGCCCAGCATCGTGCTGCTGCTCGCTTTCGTCGGCGGGGTGTTCGAGGCGCTTGTCGGCTTCGTGATCCTGGCATTTCAGGCAAACGATGCGAATGAATCGCTGATTGCCGTTCTGATCGCAGGGTGCGCGCTGATCACCGCGGGCGCGGCCTGGGTGCACTGGCGCCGGTTCATGGTCCCGATCACGGTTGCCGCAGGCGCGGGCGCGATCGCGGGCACCGTGATCGCTCTCGTCGTCGCCATCATCGGCCCCGACAACGTCGAACCCGAAACGGCCCTGATGCCGCTGGTCTTCGCCGCCGGCCTCGCCATCTTCCTCTTCGCCATGCGGTGGGACGCCAGCGACCGTGAGCGGCAAACCCGGCGCAGCGACGTCGCCTTCTGGCTCCACCTGCTCGCCGCGCCGATGATCGCGCATCCGCTATTCTACTGGATCGGCGTGACGGAGGGAGTGAATATCGGCGCAGGTGCAGCGATTGCAGTGCTCGTCGTCTATGTCGCGATGGGCCTAGTGGCGCTCGCGGTCGACAGGCGCGCGCTGCTCGTATCCGCTCTTGCCTACGTGCTGGTGACGCTGACTTGGCTGTTCGACCGCTTCGGCGCAGTGGAGCTCAACGTCGCGCTCACCGCTCTCGTAATCGGCTCCGCCCTGCTCACCCTCTCGGCGTTCTGGACACCGATCCGCAATGCTGTCGTGGACCGGCTTCCCGGCGCGCTCCAGGCGCGCCTGCCGGTGGCGGGAACACTCGCGCACGCCTGACGAGGCCGGGGCCCCGTCTAACCCTCCACAGCCTTCACCAGCTTGCGCTCCATCGGAGCGAGCACGCCGGGCAGTTCGTGGCCGCGCTTCAGGATCTGCCCGTGCTCGCCGAACAGGGTCCACATGCCCTGCCGGTTGCGGAGCGCGGGGCGTTTCTCGATGCGGGCTTGCGGGCGCTCGGCGGCGCGGCGGAAGGCGGCGAAGGTGGCGGCGTCGCGAGTGAAGTCCATCGCGTAGTCGCGCCATTCGCCTGCGGCGACCATGCGGCCGTAGAGGTCGAGGATCCGCTGCAGCTCGTCACGCGCGAACCCGATCTGGCCGGGCACGCGGCCGGGAAAGGGAACGATGTTCGGTAGGTCGCCCAGCCCCGTGCCGGCCCCCATCAGCTATCGGTCCCGTTGCGCCTGACGGGTGCCTGCGAGGCGGCCTTGAGCTCCGCCAGTTCCGCCCGCATCGCGGCGAGCTGTGCCTCGAGCTCCTCGATCCGGCGCGTGCCGTTGCTCGCGATTTCCTCGCACGGCTCGTCGCAAGGCGTGCCGTAGGGGATGAATTCCTTAAGCCACTCCTCGGCCGGGACGAGCGTAGAGCGCGCCTTGAGGCCGATCATCGTCGCGCCGTCCGGTACGTCGTCGGTGACGACCGCATTGGCGCCGATGCGGGCGCGTTCGCCGAGCACGATCGGGCCGATGACCTGCGCGCCCGAGCCGATAATCACCCCGTCGCGCACGGTCGGGTGGCGCTTGCCCCCCTGCCCGTTGGTCGGGTTCGTGCCGCCGAGCGTGACGCACTGGTAGATCGTCACGTCGTCACCGATCTCGGCGGTCTCGCCGATCACGGTGAAGCCGTGGTCGATGAAAAGGTTCTTCCCGATCCTCGCGCCCGGGTGGATGTCGATTGCGGTCAGCCAGCGTGATAGGTGATTGACGAAGCGGGCGAGGAAATAGAGCCGCGCCTGGAACAACCAGTGCGCAAAGCGGTGGAGGCCCACCGCCCAGACGCCGGGATAAAGCAGGATTTCCCAGCGCGAACGCGGCGCGGGATCGCGGGCGCGGATCGAGTCGAGATAGGCGACGAGATTGTCCAGCATCCGTACGTTTGTCCCACTTGTCGCCCGGCCAGGCAAGCCGGGCGCTATTTCGCGGGGTCCAAGCCGAGCTTTCCCTGCTCAGGCCCCTGCACCGACCCCTGCACCGCCGCCAGCGCGTCGCGCCAGATCGACAGCGTCGCCGGTGCCTTGCGCTCCAGGCTCAGCCGGTCGATCGCCGCGACCAGTTGCTCGACGCCTGCGAAGCTGCGCTCGGCACGCGGCACGAGGTAGGTAAGCGCACCTTCGCCCAGTGCAAGACCGCGCCGGGCGGCGTGGCTTTCGATCAGCGCGGCGACCATCTCGTCGTCGGGCGCGCCGATCTCGACATGCAGCGCCGCGCCCAGCCGGCTGCGCAGGTCGGGGAGCGCGATTTCCCACCCCTGCGCCCTGCCCACCAGCAGCAGCGGACGGCCGCTTTCCTGCGCGCGGTTCCAGCGGTGGAACAGCTCCGTCTCGTCGAGCGCGTCGGCATCGTCGAGCGCCTCGCCCTTCCCCGCGCCTTCGAACCAGCGTGCCAGCAGCGACTTGCCCGAGCGCGGGGGACCCGTGAGAACGGCGGTGCGGAACGGCCAGCGTTCCGCATCCTGCAGCGCTTCGGCGACGTGGCGATTGGCAGAGCCGAGCACGATCCGCGCGGGATCGTCCTTGCTCCGCGGAGCCAGCGGAAGAGCGATCTGCGACATCGCGCCGATCGGCCTCAGCGGCTGATGGAGATGACGTTGCCCGACTGGCGCACGGTGAACCCGCGTGCGCGTAGGGCCTCGGCGAGCTGCTCGATGCTGCCCGAGAAGCCGACCGACATCACCGAATGGCCACCGATGGCAGTGCTCGTCACCGCGGCGCTGCGCACGCCGGGCGCCGCGCGAACGGCGGAGATCGACGCGTCGAACGCACCGGCATCGGGCGTCGCGAACTGGACGAGATAGCTCGCGACCTGCGCGGCGGCGGGCGGCGGCGTGGCGCCGTCGGTGGGGACAAGCCCGGCGCTCAGCGCCGCCTCGCGCGCGGCGGCTTCCGCCTGATCGCGCGCCTGTGCGGAGCGGCCGAGCTCCATCAGTCGCTGGAGCGCCGGATCGGCCTCGACCGTGCCGAGATCGAGCGTCGGATCGGGCCGCAGCTTGCCCTGGGCATAGGCACGTTCGAAGAGCGTGTTCATCCGCAGCACCGCCTGGTCGAGCATCGGCTGCAACTGCTCGGGGCTCTCGGCGGTCATCGTGAAACTGCCGAGATAAGTGTTGTCGGGGCCGTAGCGCGCGGTGAAGCGCCCCTCGATCGGGCCGCCGGGCCACTTGTAGTCGAGATGGGCGATCGGCACGAGCACGTCGGACGCGCTGAACTGGTCGAGCACGTTGCGCCACCAGGTGCGGCTGCGCCGATTCGTCTGGCCGTAGGTGATGAGCAGCGAATCGCCGCCCGCGCCCGAGGGACGGACGTAGTTTATCCGGCTCGGGCCGGTCTGGTATTCGGCCCACGCGCGCTGCCACGGATTGCGCGCTTCGTAGACCATGTACGTGCCTGCCGAACGGGTCACCGGCACCAGCAGCATCGGCGCGGAACTCGGCCCGCGGCCGCTGGCGCCCAGCAGCGCGCCGGCACGGCCGCGGTCGAAGGTGACGCCCAGGCGCGCGACGTAGCGGCGCGGGCCGATGCTCTCGTGCTCGATCACCACCGCCACGACGAGGCCCTGGAGCTGACTGTCGGGAATGTCGGGGCCGCCGAGCTTCTCCCACGCCTTGCGCTGCGCCTCGCGCCAGCCGTTCTGGCGCGCGTCCTCGGGGCTGTCGCCGCGCACGTCGACCTCGATGCCGCCGACGTCGATGTCGCCGCTGCTGGCGATCGGCGCGATGCCGCGGTCACCCTCCACCTGCGCCCACAGCGCCGCGCCGGCCGCGAGCAGCGCCAGTGCGGCGACAGTCGCGATAGTGGCCTTGCGAGGAAGGCGGGGGAGCGAAAGGGGCTGGGCCATCGGGGAAAACTCGCGGCCTTTTGCCGAAACGGGCATGGAATTCCAAGCGTGAATGACTAAGGACCGAAACCATGTCCGCAAACAACCCGCCACCGGGGCGCTACACCTACGAACAGGCCGGAGTCTCGATCGACGCCGGCAACGCATTGGTCAAGGCCATCGGGCCGCTTGTCAAGGCGACCGCGCGCGCCGGGGCCGACGGCGAGATCGGCGGATTCGGCGGCTTCTTCGATCCGAAGGCGGCCGGCTATTCGGATCCGCTGCTGGTCGCCGCCAACGACGGCGTGGGGACCAAGCTCAAGCTCGCGATCGACCACGACCGGCACGACACCGTCGGCATCGATCTCGTCGCGATGTGCGTCAACGACCTGATCGTGCAGGGTGCGGAACCGCTGTTCTTCCTCGACTATTTCGCCACCGGCAAGCTCGAGACCGGGGTCGCCGAGCGCGTGATCGCGGGCATTGCCGAAGGCTGCAAGCAGGCCGGCTGCGCGCTGATCGGCGGCGAGACGGCCGAGATGCCGGGGATGTACGCCGCGGGCGACTACGACCTCGCCGGCTTCTGCGTCGGCGCGGTCGAGCGCGGCGAGCAACTTACCGGCGAGCGGGTGCGGCCGGGGCAGGTCCTGCTCGGCCTCGCGAGTTCGGGCGTCCACTCGAACGGCTATTCGCTCGTGCGCCGGCTGGCCGAGGACATGGGCTGGCGGCTGAACCGCCCCGCCCTGTTCGATCAGGACCGGCTGCTGATCGAGGCGCTGATCGAGCCGACCCGCATCTACGTGAAGAGCCTGCTGCCCGAGATTCGCGCCGGGCGCATCGCCGCCCTCGCTCATATCACCGGCGGCGGCCTGCTCGAGAATATCCCCCGCGTTCTGCCCGAGAATGCGCACGCGGTGGTCGATGCCGATGCGTGGGAACAGCCGCGGCTGATGGCCTTCCTCCAGGCGCAGGGCAATATCGAGCCGGGCGAGATGGCGCGCACCTTCAACTGCGGCGTCGGCATGGTCCTGGCGGTTGACGAAGGCGAAGCCGATTCGCTGGTCCGCGACCTGACGGCGGCCGGCGAGACCGTGCTGCGCGTCGGCCGGATCGAACCCGGCGCGCGCGGCTGCACGGTTCGCGGCTCCGCCGGGACATGGTCGGCGAAGGAGGACTGGGAGGCCCGCCATGTCTCCTGACCTTCTCCCCTTCCCGCAAGCGGTAGAGATGACATGAAGCGCGCCAAAGTCGCGGTGCTCATCTCGGGCAAGGGCACCAATATGGCGGCCCTGCTCTACGCCAGCCGCCAGACCGGCGCGGCCTATGAAATCGTGCTCGTCGCCAGCAACGACCCGGAAGCCGAGGGGCTGAAGCTCGCCGAGGCGGAAGGCGTGGCGACCTTCGCGCTGAGCCATCGGGGCATGGCGCGCGCCGATCACGATGCCGCGATGGACCGCGCGGTGCGCGAGGCGGGAGCCGATCATATCGCGCTCGCAGGCTACATGCGCATCCTCGGCATGGACTTCGTGTCCCGGTGGGAGGGCCGGATGCTCAACATCCACCCCTCACTGCTGCCGAAATATCCGGGCCTCGACACCCATGCCCGCGCGATCGAGGCGGGCGACACCCATGCAGGCGCCTCGGTCCACCTCGTGACCGATGATCTCGACATGGGCGAAGTGCTCGGCCGGGCGGAAGTCGCGATCCTGCCGGGCGACACCCCGGAAACGCTCGCGGAGCGGGTGAAGCTCGCCGAACACCAGCTCTACCCGCGCGTCCTGTCCGAATATGCCGCCCGCCCGTTCGACCCGGACTGGCTCGTCGCCCGCGTGCGCGAGCGCGCGATGGCGCTGCCCGAGGCGGAGGAGACGCTCAGCCACGGCATGCCCTGCTTCGGCATCGTCAAGGGCAAGAAGTTCGCCTGGGTCAGCGTCGACCATCACGGCGACGGGATCACCGCGCTGCTGGCCAAGATCAGCGGCGCTGACGAGCAGGCACACCTGATCGAGAGCGATCCCGCACGCTATTACCGCCCGCCCTATTTCGGCGACGGATGGATCGGCATCCGGCTGGATCTCGGCGATACCGACTGGGCATCGGTGGAAGACTGGCTGTTGCGAAGCTGGCGCGCGGTCGCGCCGAAGCGGCTGACCGCGCTGATGGACGCTGCGGATCAGTTCTGACCGCACCGCGCACGGGGGCGCGCCGTCAGTTCAGTTCGCCGCCCCGCACCGCTTCTGGCATGAGGATTCTGGCGAGCGCCGGCGAGTCCTCGCCATAGCTCTGCCAGTAGACGAGCTTGCCGCGGCGCGTCCGCGCGCGCCACAAGGTGTCGTGCGCGAGCCGTTCTTCCCGGGCGGAGACGCGTCCTTTGAGCAGCACGTCGCCGGCGTGCATGACGATCTTCATGTCGTGCAGCCGGTAATCGGGCTCCAGATCGAAGAACCTGCGGGTCGCAGTGGCGACGTTTTCGCGCCCCTCGATCCATTCGCCGCGGCTGTCGACGAAACGAATACGATCGTCGAGCAACGCCTCGACCTTCGCGGCGTCGCGTGCGTTCATTGCCGCGAGGTATTGCCTCACGACTTTGATCGGTTCGGGCGTCGGCCAGTCGAACATCGTCACGCTTTCTGCGCCGCCTGCTGCGAACCGGATCCCGTGTGTGCGCGGTTGCGCACGGTCCTGCGGCGACACGGAGGCGAGCATAACACCCGCCCCCGAGTCGCACACAATGTTAATTTTCGTGAACTCCGTTACCGGAGCAATCAGCCGACGATCTCGTCCTCGCCGAAGAAGAAGTCGATCTCGATCTTGGCGTTCTCTTCGCTGTCCGAACCGTGGACCGTGTTGGCCTCGATGCTCTCGGCGAAGGTCTTGCGGATCGTGCCCTCGGCCGCATCGGCCGGGTTGGTCGCGCCCATCACGTCGCGGTTGCGCTTCACGGCGTCGACGCCTTCGAGCACCTGAACGACCACCGGGCCGCTCATCATGAACTCGACCAGCTCGCCGAAGAAGGGGCGCTCCTTGTGCACAGCGTAGAAGCCCTCGGCCTGCTCGCGGGTCATACGGATGCGCTTGGAGGCGACGACGCGCAGGCCGGCTTCCTCGAGCATCTTGGTGACCGCGCCGGTCAGGTTGCGGCGGGTGGCATCGGGCTTGATGATCGAAAAGGTGCGGGTGACCGCCATCGGGTGTTCCTTCGAAGTCGTGAAAGTGCGTGGGAGAATGCGGCGCGCAACTAGCGCCGCACCGCCTCGGCTGCAAGCCCCCGCTCTCTTCCGTTCGATGCAATCCCGTCATCCCAGCGAGCGCCGGGATGGCGCTTACCGGAAAGCCTCACCCACCATGAGTTGCGCCGTCGTCCCGCCATCCTTTCGGGTCGCCGTGAAGCTGAACGTCGCGCCATCGGGCGCATCGCCGCCGATCATCTGCATCGTCTCGGTGCTCATGTTCATGGCGATCTTCACGCCCGCGGCCTCGGCCTGCTTGCGGTAGAAGGCCACCATCTCCTCGGGCGAGGCGTCCGATTCCATCGTCAGCAGCGCGCCGTTCGCGTCGGCCTGCTCGAACACGGTGTTGGTGGTGACCTGAGCCCCGGGGTAGATCGTGAAGCCGCGCGGCAGCTCGACCGGGACGTCCGCGCCCGAGCGCATCGTCGCGGTGCCGTCCGTCGTCTCGAGCGTCGCGTTCACCTCGCCGCTCGACTCGTCCACCTTGTAGTGCGCCACGGTCCCGTCCTCGCCCTCGACCGTGCCCGACCGCTCGGAACCGCACCCGGCCAGCAGCAGCGCTGCCATGCCTGCCATCGCCCATCGAACCGTCATCGTCCTCTCCTTCAGCGCCTGCGCTGCCATTTGCCGCCATCGAGTTCGTAGAACTCACGCTCGACATCCTCGCGACCGTCGAACCTGCGCCAGACCGCGCGTGCCGCGTCGCGCCCGCTTTCGTCGAAGAACAGCAGCGCGCGCTCGAAGCTCTCGGCCTCCTCGCGCCAGGCCCCGTCGGCCAGCGCCACCAGCTTCGCATCATTCTCCGCGGCGCATATGCGCGAAAGGAGCACCGGCTGATGTGCCGCGTGCGGTTCGCCCGCACGGCCGTTGGCGAGGAACTCGGCAGGCGCGTATTCCCACAGCGCACCGCCGATGCGGTCGAGCAGGTCGTCGTCCCCGGCGACCACCAGCATGCGCTGCTTCGCCTTCGCCGCCGCGCGGGCGATCAGCGGCAGGACGCGTTCGACGGGCTGGCCCGGCGCGAGGTAGAACCCGACGCGCACGGCCCGACCCTCCTCAGCCTTCCAGCGTGTCGCGCACGAAGCGGTCGATCAGGCGCGCGCCATATCCGGTCGCGCCCTTGTCCCACGTCGCGCCGGGCTTGTCGGCCCAGACCATCCCGGCGATGTCGCAGTGCGCCCAGGCGGTGCCGTTCTCGATGAAACGCTGGAGGAACTGCGCCGCGGTGATCGAGCCGGCCGGCCGCGGGCCGACGTTCTTCATGTCGGCGATCGGGCTGTCGATCAGCTTGTCGTAGGCCGGATCGAGCGGGAAGCGCCACAGCCTGTCGCCGCTGGTCTTGCCCGCCGCGAGCAGATCGTCGGCGAGGCTGTCGTCATTGGCGAAGACCCCGGCGTATTCGTGGCCGAGCGAGATGACCATCGCGCCGGTGAGCGTCGCGAAGTCGACGATCCGCTTGGGCGCGAACTCCTTTTGCGCCCAGTAGAGCGCGTCGCTCAGCACTAGCCGCCCTTCGGCATCGGTGTTGAGCACTTCGATCGTCTGACCCGACATCGAGGTGAGGATGTCGCTCGGCCGGATCGCATTGCCGTCGGGCATGTTCTCGACCAGCCCGACGACGCCGACCACGTTCGCCTTCGCCTTGCGCTTCACGACCGCCAGCATCGCCCCTGCGACCGCGCCCGCGCCGCCCATGTCCCACTTCATGTCTTCCATGCCTGCGCCGGGCTTGAGCGAGATGCCGCCGGTGTCGAAGGTGACGCCCTTGCCGACGAACACGGTCGGGGCCTCGCTGCCGCCGCCGTTCCACTTGATCGCGAGCAGGCGCGAGGGCTGGGTCGAGCCCTGCCCGACGCCGAGCAGCGCGCCCATGCCGAGCTTCGCCATCGCGTCCTCGTCGAGCACGATCAGCTCCGCCTCGGTGCCCTTGAAGGCCTCTCGGCACTTTTCGACGAAGCTGACCGGATAGACCTTGTTCGGCGGCTCGGTCACGAGTTCGCGAGTGAACTCGACGCCCTCGGCCAGCGCCGCCTCGACCGCCCAGGCCGCCTCTGCCCCCTCGGGCGCGCCGACTGCGACGACGGTGTCGAGCGAACGCTTCTGCTCGTCCTTCAGCTTCGTGCGGTAGGCGTCGTGGCGCCATGCGCGCAGGCGCAGGCCCAGCAGCACCGCGGCCGCCTGTTCGGCCGAAAGGCCGCTGCCGGTGAAGTCGATCGCGAGGCTTTTCTCGCCCGACGTCAGATATTTGGCTGCGAGCGCCGCGCCCGCCTTCTCGAGGTTGCCCGGGCGCGCCTGGGTCTCGGCCTCCCCCGCACCTGCCAACGCGACGCGGACCACTGTGCCGCCGCGCTCCACAAAGCCCTCGAACAGCTCGCCCGCGCGCCCCTTGAACCGCGCCACTTTCGCGCCTTCGGCCAGCGCCGGTTCGATCCCGCCGGGCAGCTTGTCCTGGTCGGCGATATACGCGACGAGCCGCGTTCCTTCGGGAAGTGCTGGTGAGAATTCGACTTTCATGGAGGCTCCGGAGGTTTTTCGAGATGTTCGCGATGCACGCCTCGGCGCAACGCCAATCGATGGCGATTGCGATTAGGCTCGACCGATGCGATAGGCAACCCATGCTCCCCGCCTGGTCGAATGCGCTGCAAGCCGATGATTTCCGCATGACCGGGGCGGCCTGGAAAGCCGGGGTGGCGGGCGCTGCCCTGATGGCCGTCCTTGTGCCGGCGCAAGCCGCAGCGCAGGATGGCGATGCTGCGATCGACGCCGATCTCGAGCAGCCGGAGGAGGGGCGCGAGCCGCCCGAGCTCACCACACCCCTCCCCCCGCTCGACCCCAGCGGCACGCCCGACGCGCCCGCGAGCGAGGACGAGATCGCGTTCGAAGCGGACACGCTGTCCTACGATTCGAACGGCGACACCGTCACCGCGACCGGCAACGTCGTGCTGCGCAGCGCCGACCGCTCGGTGCGCGCCGACCAGGTCACCTGGAACAGCGCAACGGGGCAGATCGTCGGCACGGGCAACGTCCGCTTCGTCGACGAGGAAGGGAACCAGCTCTACACCTCGCGGATCGAGCTGACCGACGAGTTCGAGGCCGGTGCGATGGAGGACCTGCTGCTCGCATTGCGCGAGGGCGGGCGGCTCGCCGCACGCGAGGGGCAGCGGGGGGAGGATGGTACCGTCACCCTTTCCAGCGCGGCCTATACCGCCTGTGCGGTCACCGATGCCGAGGGGTGCCCGAAGAATCCGAGCTGGCGCATCACCGCCGACCGCGTGGTCTACGACCCGGACGAGAACCGAATCCGCTTCTCAGGCGCATTCCTCGAGATCTTCGGCGCGCGGATCCTGCCGCTGCCGGGCCTCGCCGTGCGCACCGACGGCAAGGCGGTGTCGGGCTTCCTCGTCCCGGACCTGCGCTTTTCGGAATCCAACGGCGTCGAGATCAGCGGCAGCTACCTCTGGCGCATCGCCGACAACAAGGACCTCACGCTCGGCGCCCACGTCTTTACCGAGGCCCCTCCGATGGTCTCGGCGCAATGGCGCCACCTGACCGGCAAGGGCGCCTACCAGATCACCGGCTACGCCACCCATAGCAGCCGCATCTCGGACATCACCGGCGACCCGATCACGGAGAAGGATCCGCGCGGCTACCTGTTCGCCAACGGCAAGTTCCAGTTCGATCCGCACTGGAGCCTGACCGGCTCGATCCGGCTCGCGAGCGACCGCACGTTCCTGCGCCGCTACGACATCAGCCGCGACGACCGGCTCCGCTCCACGGTCAATCTCGAGCGGATCGACGATGATTCCTACCTCTCCATCGCCGGCTGGGCGACACAAACGCTGCGCCTCGGCGAGGAACAGGGCCAGGTGCCGGTGGCGCTGCCGGTGATCGACTACCGGCACCGCTTCGCAGATCCGCTGGGGCTCGGCGGCAAGCTGGAACTCCAGTTCAATTCGCTCGCGATCATGCGCGACGAAGGGCAGGACACGCAGCGCGCCTTCGCCGGCGCGCGGTGGGACTTGAAGCGTATCACCTCGCTCGGCCAGGTGGTGACATTGACCGGCCTCGTGCGCGGCGACGTCTATCACAGCGACGAGAACGGGCTGACCGAAACCGCGGTCTATCGCGGCAATCCCGGCTGGGAGACACGCGGCATCGCAGTCGCCGCGATCGACGTCGAATGGCCTTTCGTCGGCGAAGCGTTCGGCGGAACGCAAGTCTTCACCCCGCGCGTCCAGTTCGCCGCCAGTCCGCCGATCCGCAACCTCGCCGTTCCCAACGAGGACGCACGCGCGATCGATCTGGAGGATTCCAACCTCTTCGCGCTCAACCGCTTCCCCGGCTACGACCGGGTAGAGGACGGTGCGCGCGTGACCTATGGCTTCGACTGGGAGCTGCAGGTGCCCGACTGGCGGATCAACACGACGGTCGGCCAGAGCTATCGCTTCGACAAGGATCCGGGCGTCTTCCTCAACGGCACCGGCCTCAGCGAGCGCGTGTCGGACTTCGTCGGCCGTACCGAAGTCCGTTACCGCGACTTCATCAAGTTCACGCACCGCTTCCGGCTGGACAAGGACAACCTGGCCGTACGCCGGAACGAGCTCGACGCCACGGTGGGGAGCCGGCGCACGTACGCCGAGATCGGCTATCTCCGGCTCGACCGCGACATCGCCGAGGGGATCGAGGACCTGCAGGACCGCGAGGAACTGCGCCTCGCAACCCGCGTCGCCTTCGCCCGCTACTGGTCGGTGTTCGGCTCCGGCGTGTTCAACCTGACCGACCGGGAGGAGGATCCGACCCTGACCTCCGACGGCTTCGATCCGGTCCGCACGCGTCTCGGCGTCGCCTATCAGGACGACTGCCTGGAATTCGGCGTCACCTGGCGGCGCGACTACACCGATGCGGGCGACGCGCAGCGCGGCGACACCTTCCAGCTCTACTTCGCGCTGCGCAATCTCGGTTTCCGCTGAGCGCAAGCCGCGGAGAACCATCGCGATTGGCAGCGCGGCGCAAGTGCGCTATCCGCGCCTCACTCAGCTTCGGTTAAGCCGTCGCCGGCCAATGCGCCGCAAGCGACAGCGGGCGCCGTGTAGCGCCGGAAATGGGATTTGCAGGTGATCGAATACAAGTTTTCCAAGCTGCTCGCGGGCATTGCCGCGTTGGGTCTCGCAGGAGGGCCGATCGCGCTGCAGGCGCAGGCCGCCAACCCGCTCAACATTCCCGACGACGTCGCGCTGCTGGGTGAAGGCGATCCCAACGTCCGCACGGCGACCGCCGTGGTCAACGGCTCGGTGATCACGGGCACCGATATCGAGCAGCGGGTGGCGCTGCTTCTCGGGGCGAGCGGAAACCAGCTCACGCCCGAGCAGCTCCAGGCGGCGCGGATGCAGATCCTGCGCAACCTGATCGACGAGACGCTGCAGATCCAGGCCGCGACCGCGCAGGAGATGCCGGTCACCGAGCAGGAAGTCGACGCGCAATATGCCGAGATCGCCCAGCGCAATAACCAGAGCATCGAAGGGATGAACCAGGCGCTGACCGCGATGGGCTCCTCGCCCGCCTCGCTCAAACGCCAGCTTCGTGCCGAAATCGCCTGGCAGCGCCTGCTCAGCCGCAACGTCGCGCCCTTCATCAATGTCTCGCGCGAGGAAGTGACCGACGTGCTCGCCCGGATGGAGGCGGATCGCGGCACGGTCGAATACCGTATCGGCGAGATCTTCCTGTCCGCCACGCCGGCGAACCGCGAGGCGGTGCTCCAGAACGCACAGCGCATCGTCGAGCAGCTTCAGCGGGGGGCCGACTTCTCGGTCTATGCGCGGCAGTTCTCCGAAGCCTCGACCGCCGCGGCGGGCGGCGATCTGGGCTTCGTCCGGCTCGACACGTTGCCCACCGAAATGGCGACGGTCGCGCGCGACATGGAGCCCGGCCAGCTCGTCGGCCCGTTCGAAATTCCCGGTGGCTTCGAGATCGTCTATCTGATCGACCGGCGCCAGGTCGGCATGCCCGATCCGCGCAACGCGATCCTCAGCCTCAAGCAGATCTCGATCTCCTTCGCGCCCGGCACGACCGAAGCGCAGGCCGCGGCCCGGGTCGAACAGTTCAACACCGCGATCCAGGGCATGCGCGGATGCGGCGATGCCGAACGCGTCGCATCCGAGATCAATGCCGAAGTGGTGACCAACGACGGCATGCGCGTCGCGCAGCTTCCCGAGCAGTTGCAGCCGACCATCCTCGGCCTGCAGGTGGGCCAGGCGACCCCGCCCTTCGGCTCGCTGGAGGACGGCGTGCGCGTGCTGCTGCTCTGCGGGCGCGACGATCCGCAGACCGATGGCGGGCCGAACTTCGACCGGATCATGAATCAGATCGAGGACGACCGCATCGCCAAGCGCGCCCAGCGCTATCTGCGCGACCTGCGCAACGACGCCTACATAGAGTACAATTGACGCACGCGCCGCTCGCGCTTTCGCCCTTGGTCGCTTCCTTGGGTGATCCGGCGGGTATCGGGCCCGAGCTGATTGCCGAGGCCTGGGCGCGGCGCGAGGCGGAGCGGCTGCCACCATTCCTGGTGACGGGCGGTGCCAGCCTGCTGCGTGCCGCCGCTGCCTCGCGCCAGATCGACCTGCCGGTGGAAACCATCGCCGATCCGCAGGAAGCCGCCGCAGTATTCCCGCGCGCGCTGCCGGTTCTCGGCGAGGATGACGGGGACTGGGCACCCGGAACGCCCAGCCGCGACGGCGCGCGGCTCGCTCTTGCCTCGCTGGACAGAGCCACGCGGCTCGCCGTCTCCCAATCCGCCGCTGCCCTCGTCACGGGGCCGATCGCGAAGGCGCGGCTCGCCGAGGTGGGTTTCGCGCATCCTGGGCAGACGGAATATGTCGCGGCCGCCTGCGGCGTTGCAGCGCGGTACGCTGTGATGATGCTAGCGGGCCCGCAGCTCCGCGCCGTTCCGCTTACCGTGCATGTCGCGCTGGCCGAGGTGCCGAGCCTTCTCACCCGCGACCTCATCGTCCGGCGCGCGCGCGTGGTCGCTGCCGCGCTCGAGCGCGATTTCGGCCTCGCCCGGCCGCGGCTGGCCGTCGCCGGTCTCAACCCCCATGCTGGCGAGGACGGCAAGTTCGGGGACGAGGAGGCCCGGATCATCGCCCCCGCGGTCGCTGCGCTGCGCGAGGAAGGGATCGATGCCACCGGCCCGCACCCCGCCGATGCGCTGTTCACCCCGCGCGGCCGCACCCGCTTCGACGTGGCGCTGGCGATGTATCACGATCAGGCGCTGATCCCCTTGAAGGCGCTCGACTTCGACAGTGGGGTCAACGTCACGCTCGGCTTGCCGATCATCCGCACCAGCCCCGACCACGGCACCGCCTTCGACATCGCCGGCAAGGGCCTCGCCGACCCCGGCGCAACCATCGCCGCGATCCGCATGGCCGGCGAATGCGCGGCGCGCCGGGCAGCCGATCGGAACCCATAAGCGCTCGAATTCGACAGCCCGTTCGTCATCCCAGGATGGCGATGTGACGCTCGGATCGAATCTCCTTCGACAAGCTCCGGACGAACGGTCTAGGGACGCGGAACATGGCCGACCTCCCACCCTTGCGTGAAGTAATCGCGAAACACGGGCTCAGCGCCTCCAAGGCGCTGGGGCAGAATTTCCTGTTCGACGCGCAGTTGCTTGACCGCATCGCCGCCGTTCCCGGCGACTTGCGCGACCGTGCGGTGCTCGAGATCGGCCCCGGTCCCGGGGGCCTGACGCGCGCGCTGCTCAAGGCCGGCGCGCGGGTCACGGCGATCGAGATGGACCGCCGCTGCCTCCCCGCCCTTGCCGAACTCGAAGCCGCCTTCCCTGGCCGCCTGCGCGTGATCGAAGGCGACGCACTCACGCTCGACCACGATGCGACGATGGGGGAGCCCTTCGCCGTCGTCGCCAACCTGCCTTACAACGTCGGCACCGCGTTATTCGTTCGCTGGCTCGGCGGGCCGAGGGGAAACGAGAACGCGTGGCCGCCGCAATGGACCAGCCTGACGCTGATGTTTCAGCAGGAAGTGGCCCAGCGGATCGTCGCTCAGCCGGGCACGGGCGCCTACGGCCGACTGGCGGTGCTCGCCCAGTGGCGCTCGGCCGCACGGCTTGCGATGAAAGTTCATCGCAGCGCCTTCACCCCGCCGCCCAAGGTGACGAGCGCGATCGTCCACATCGAGCCGTCCGCGATGCCGGAAGGGGTCTCCGCCCGGATCCTGGAACGTGTTACCGAGGCGGCGTTCGGTCAGCGCAGGAAGATGCTCCGCCAGAGTCTCAAGGGCGTGTCCGGTGCGCTGGAGGCACTGGAGAGGATCGGCATCGACCCGCAGCGGCGAGCGGAGACGCTCAGCGTGGCGGAGTTCGTGGCAGTGGCTCGGCAACTGTCGTGACGGCTACGCCCCGCCGGCGGACATTCCTGCATGTCCGCCGGCGGGGCGCCTCGATCATCGCGGGGGCGGGCTCGGCCCGCCCCGGTACGGCTCAGAGGCCCTCGACGCTCTTGCTGACGAGGATGTTCACCGCGACGCGGCGATTCTGCGCCTTGCCGTCGGGCGTAGTGTTGTCCGCCAGCGGGTCGGCCTCGGCCATCCCGGTGGGGGTCAGCATCCGATAAGGCGCCCAGCCGCAGGCCTGCTGCAGATAGTTGACGACGCGGCTGGCCCGCTTCTCGCTGAGCTCCTGATTGAGTTCCTGGCTGCCGGTCGAATCGGTGTAGCCGACGACCAGCATCAGGGCGTTCTCGGTCGCCTCGGCCTGGGCCGCGGTGGCGCAGAGATCGGCCTTCGCCTGCTCGGACAGCACGGCCTTGCCCACGTCGAAGTGCACGTTGGTGGTGCCCTTGACGTTGTACTTGTCGATGTCGCCCATGCGGCCGCGCAGCGCCTCGGTCGCCGCGGTCTGCTCGGCGAAGCCCTGGGCGGTGCCGGTGCGGATCATCGACGCGGTGCGAAGGTCCTTGTTCTTGAGATCGATCTTGCTGGCGATCAGACCGCCGCCCCATTCCACGGTTTTGACCGAAACCGGCAGGCCGTTGAGCAGCGCGTCGGCGGCGAGCTTGTCGCGGTCGAGGCCGAGGAAGCCGCCGGTCGCCTTGATCTCGGTGGCCTGTCCCACGGCGATCACGGTGTTGGTGCCGTCGGCGCCGGTGACCTGCACCTTGTCGCCATCACGCGCGGAGATGATGCCTTCGATCTCGGGGCCTTCGGGGAGGCCGGACAGATCGGCCGGAAGCGAGCCGTACACGGTCGTCACGTACTCGCCTTCGGGGGCCTCCTGCTGCTGCGCATAGACGCTGCCCGAAGCCGACACCGAAAGCATCGCAAGCAGGAAGAGGCCCTTCGGCCTGTGGGAAATGAAACTCATTACGTTACTCCTTGATCTACATCAGCCGGCCCTGCGTGCCCGGCTGTCGAGACCCCCCTCTTCTCGCAGCATGTCACACGGCGCTTGCACGCCGCGTTCGACACCGCGGATGTCCCGGCTGTTCAGATCATCCTTTCGGGCGGATGAACGCTCCGCACGCCCCCGTGCCTGGCGAGGTCGATCCGGGCGCATCTTGCGATGAACCGATGCGGGCGTCTGCGCGGGGACCACGCGTCGAAGGCCCCAGACATGGGTAAGCCCGGGAAGTACTTCGCTTGCCGTCGCCCCCGAAACCGTCATCCCAGCGAAAGCCGGGATCACTCTCCGCCCCTTCGGAATTCGGTCGCGACTATCCCCATTTTGCCGCCGCGCGCCATTCGTGAAGCAAGGGTTCGGTATAGCCGCTCGGCTGCTCGGCACCCTTGAACACGAGGTCGCAAGCGGCGCGGAATGCGGGGCCCTCTTCGTTGCCGACGAGGGGCCGGTAAGCCGGATCGTCCGCGTTCTGCGCGTCGACCTTGGCGGCCATGCGGCGCAGACTGTCCATCACCTGCTCCCGTGTGCAGACGCCGTGGAGCAGCCAGTTGGCCATATGCTGGCTGGAGATGCGCAGCGTCGCGCGGTCCTCCATCAGGCCGACGTCGTGGATGTCGGGCACCTTGGAGCAGCCGACGCCCTGGTCGATCCAGCGCACGACATAGCCGAGCAGGCCCTGCGCGTTGTTGTCGAGCTCCTCGCGCACCTCGTCCTCGGACCAGTTGGTGCCGTCCACGACCGGGATCGTCAGCAGAGCATCCAGCCCCGGCGCATCGCCCAGCCCCTGTTGCGCCGCGAACACATCGAGCCGGTGGTAATGCAGTGCGTGGAGCGTCGCCGCAGTCGGGCTCGGCACCCAGGCGGTGTTCGCGCCGGCTTTCAGGTGGCCGATCTTCTGCTCCAGCATGTCGCGCATCATGTCGGGCGCGGCCCACATGCCCTTGCCGATCTGCGCCTTGCCCGAGAGCCCGCAGGCGAGCCCGATCGCGACGTTGCGCTTCTCGTAGGCATCGAGCCAGACGCTCGATTTCATCGCCCCCTTGCGGATCATCGGCCCGGCCTGCATCGACGTGTGGATCTCGTCCCCCGTGCGGTCGAGGAAGCCGGTGTTGATGAACACGATCCGGTCCTTCACCGCGTGGATGCAGGCCGCGAGATTGGCACTGGTGCGCCGCTCCTCGTCCATCACGCCGACCTTGATCGTGTGGCGCGGCAGGCCGAGCAGGTCCTCCACACGGTCGAACAGATCGTTGGTGAACGCGCATTCCTCCGGCCCGTGCATCTTCGGCTTGACGATGTAGATCGAGCCGCCACGCGAATTGCCGTGCTTCGCGTGCCCCTCGACATCGAGTGCCCCGATGGCCGAGGTGAAGACCGCGTCGATCACGCCTTCGGGCGCCTCGGCACCGCTTGCGAGACGGACCGCCGGGGTCGTCATCAGATGGCCGACATTGCGCACGAACAGCAGGCTGCGGCCCGGCAGGCTCCGCTCGCTGCCGTCGGGCGCGGTGTAGCGCTTGTCGGGCGCCAGCTTGCGGGTCATCCGCCGCCCGCCCTTGTCGAAGCTCTCCTCCAGATCGCCGCGGATCACACCGAGCCAGTTGCGGTAGGCGAGCGCCTTGTCCTCGCCATCGATCGCCGCGACCGAATCCTCGCAGTCGCAGATCGTCGTCAGCGCGGATTCGAGTACGACATCGGCGATGCCCGCCGGATCGTCCTTGCCGACCGGATGTTCGCGATCGACGACGATCTCGATATGCAGCCCGTTGTTGACCAGCAGCGGCCCGCGCTCGGTCCGTCCCGCGAACTGTGCGGGATCGGCGAGCGGGATGTCGCCGGAAAGATCGGTCAGATCGGCCCAGCTCCCCTCGGCCAGTGCCACCGTCTCATCAAGGAACGCCCGCACCCGCGCGACCACTGCTGCACCGCGCTCCGGATCGTACCCGCCCGGCTTGGCTGGCGGCGCATCGAGCGCGTCGGTGCCGTAGAACGCATCGTAGAGACTGCCCCAGCGCGCGTTGGCCGCGTTGAGCAGGAAGCGCGCGTTAAGCACCGGAACCACGAGCTGCGGTCCGGCCATGGTGGCAATCTCCGGGTCGACGTTCTCGGTCCCGATCGCAAACGGCGCGGGTTCCGGAACGAGGTAGCCGATCGCCTCCAGGAACGCGCGATAAGCCTTCGGATCGTGCGGCTGCCCGCGCCGCTCCTGGTGCCAGGCGTCGATCTTCGCCTGCAAGTCCTGCCGTTTCACCAGCAGCGCCCGGTTGCACGGCGCAAGGTCCGCCAGAAGCTCGGAAAATCCGCGCCAAAACACATCCGCATCGCGCCCGAGCACCGGCAGCACCTCGCGCTCCAGCAGCTCCGCCAATGCGGCATGGACCTGCAATCCGGCCCGTTCGATCGTATCGGTCATTCGTCCTCCAAGCGCGTGCAATTCGAGCATCGTCCCGGGGAGGAGGACGAATGCGGCTATGGCCAAGCCCGGGATCGATTGCAAGCCGGAGAGGAGGGAGGGTTTCGCCGGGCCGAAAGCCCCGCTACAGCCGGTTGCGGATGAAACCGGATATCGACAGCACAGCCATTCTCGAGGCGATCGACCAGCAGGCGATGCTGGAACAGGTGCAGGCCTGGAGCGCGATCAACACCGGCACCGACAATCTCGATGGGCTGGCACGGCAGGCCGATGCGCTGGCGGAGGCGTTCTCCGCGCTGCCGGGAGAGATCGCGCTGGTCGACCCCGCCCCCGTCACCGCCATCGCCGCCGACGGGCGCGAGGTCGAGCGACTGTTCGGGCAGCACCTCGTTCTTCGCGTTCGCCCCGAGGCCGAGCGGCGGCTTCTGCTGACCGGGCACATGGACACCGTCTTCCCCGCAGACCACCCGTTCCAGCAGCAGCGCTGGATCGACGACGAGACTCTCAACGGCCCCGGCCTCGCCGACATGAAGGGCGGGATCGCAGTGATCCTCCACGCGCTCAAGGCCTTCGAGGCGAGCCCGGATGCGGCGAAGCTCGGCTACGACGTGATGATCAATTCGGACGAGGAGACCGGCTCCCTCGCCTCCGCGCCGCTGATCGAGGGGCTTGCCCGCGGCAAGTATGCGGCGCTGACTTACGAGCCCTCAGCCCTGCCCGACGGCACGCTGGCCCATGCACGCGGCGGCAGCGGCAACTACTCGCTCACTGTCACCGGTCGTTCCGCCCATGCCGGGCGCAATCCGGAAGACGGGCGCAACGCGATCGTGGCGGCGGCGGCGCTGGTGCTGGGCCTCAAGCGGCTCCAGACGGCCGAATGCCCGGTCAATCCGGCGAAGATCGAAGGCGGATCGGCCAACAATGTCGTGCCCGATCATGCCGTGCTGCGGTTCAATATCCGCCCGAAGAGCCCCGATGCTGCGCAGACATTCGAAAACGGCCTCGCCGCGCTGATCGGCGAGGTCCAGCAGGCACATGAAGTCGTCATCCACCGCCACGGCGGCATTACCCGACCGCCCAAGCCGGTCGACCGCCGGGCGCAGAAGCTGTTCGACCTCGTGCGCGACTGCGGCGCCCTGCTCGGGCAGGAAATCGGCTGGAAATCGACCGGCGGGGTGTGCGACGGCAACAACATCGCCGCTACCGGCGTGCCGGTGGTCGATACCATGGGCGTGCGCGGCGGCGCGATCCATTCGCCCGACGAATTCCTTATCGTACCCTCGCTCGCCGAGCGCGCCGCGCTCAGCGCGCTCGTGCTGCGCCATCTCGCCAACGGAGACGCCATTTGACCTTCGCCCTGCGCGCCGCGCGCACCGACGACCTCGAACCGATCTACGAAATGGCAAAGCTCACCGGCGGCGGGTTCACCAACCTTCCGCCCGATCGCGACGCGCTCTCCGCCAAGTTGAACCGCGCGGCCACGGCCTTCGCGCGCACCGACGACGCGCTCGGCGACGATCAGTTCGTGCTCGTGCTCGAAAACACCGCGACCGGCGAGGTGCGCGGCACCTGCCAGCTCTTCACCCAGGTCGGCCAGCAGTGGCCGTTCTATTCCTACCGCCTGACGACGCTGACGCAGCACTCGCAGGAGCTCAACCGCACCGTGCGCGCCGAGCTGCTGAGCCTCGTGACGGACCTCGAGGGATGCAGCGAAGTCGGCGGCCTGTTCCTCCATCCGGGCGAGCGCGCCGGCGGGCTCGGCCTGCTGCTTGCGCGCAGCCGCTATCTGTTCATCGCCATGCACCGCCGGCGCTTCGCAGACCGCGTCCTGGCTGAGCTGCGCGGGATCATCGACGAGCGCGGCGGCTCGCCCTTCTGGGACGGAGTTGCCGGTCGCTTCTTCGGAATGAGCTTCCAGGAAGCCGACTATTTCAACGCGATCAACGGCAACCAGTTCATCGCCGACCTGATGCCCAAGCACCCGGTCTACGTCGCCATGCTCGACGACGACGCGCGCAGCGTGATCGGCCTGCCGCATCCCTCGGGCCGGGCCGCGATGAAGATGCTGGAGAACGAAGGCTTCGCCTGCGAAGGTTACGTCGACATCTTCGACGGCGGCCCGACGATGACCGCCAGGACCGATCGGGTAAAGAGCGTCGCCGAGGCGCAGCGGCATCGGGTGGAGCGGTGCGATCTCGAATACGGTGAGCGCGCGATCATCGCCACCGGCGCGCTGGGCGGCTTCCGCTCCGCCTACGGCATGCGCGAGGTCACGCCCGAGGGGACGCTGGCGATCGACGAGACAGCCGCCAAGGCGCTCCGCGTCGGCCCGGATGACGAGGTATGGAGCGTAGCGCGGTGATGCCTCGCTCCATACGCCCGCACCCTGCACTGAAGATCATCTCATGACCCTCGTCGAGATCAACTTCGACGGCATCGTCGGCCCGAGCCACAACTACGCCGGCCTCAGCCTGGGCAATATCGCCAGCGCAAGTCACCGAGGTAACTCCTCGTACCCGCGCGCCGCGGCGCTGCAGGGGCTGGCGAAGATGCGCGGCAACATGGCGCGCGGGCTGGCGCAAGGCTTCCTCCTTCCCTTGCCCCGCCCGAACGAGGGCTTGTTGGCGCGTCTCGCGGTAGACGAGACTGCGGACCGTGCGCTGCTCGCCGCGGCTTGGTCGGCCAGTTCGATGTGGACCGCCAACGCCGCGACCGTCAGCCCCGCGCCCGACACGGCGGACGGGCGCTGCCATCTGACACCCGCCAACCTCTCGACCATGCTGCACCGCGGGCAGGAATGGCCGGACACGAAGCGCCAGCTCGACGTCGCCTTTGTCGACGCGGCGCATTTCGCGGTGCACGACGCCATCCCGCCCAGCTTCGGTGACGAGGGCGCGGCCAATCACATGCGGTTCTGCGACGGGCACGACGCGCCGGGCGTGGAGGTGTTCGTCTACGGTCGCCCCGGCGGCAAATTCCCCGCACGTCAGCACGAGCAGGCGAGCCGTGCGGTGGCGCGTCTCCACGGGCTCGACCACCAGCGCGCCGTATTCATCGAGCAGAACCCGGCGGCGATCGAAGCGGGCGCGTTTCACAACGACGTGGTCGCCGTCGCGAACGAGCGGGTGCTGTTCACGCACGAACAGGCCTTCGCCGACCAGGCCGGCGCCTGCGAGGCGATCCGCGCGAAGTTCCCCGCGCTCGAAGTGGTCGAAGTGCCGGCAGGCGCGGTCAGCCTCGAAGAAGCCATCCGCACCTACCTGTTCAACGCGCAGCTTCTCACACTGCCTACGGGCGAGATGGCGCTGGTCGTGCCGGAGGAATGTCGCGAAAGCGCGGCCGTGTGGAGCTGGTGCGAGGCGATGCTGGCGAGCAACGGTCCGATCCGGCAGGTCATTCCGGTCGACGTGCGCCAGTCGATGGCCAACGGCGGCGGCCCCGCCTGCCTGCGCCTGCGGGTGGTCGCCGACCCTGCAACGGTCGATCCTCGCTTCCTGCTCGACGAGGCCAAGGCGGAGCGGATCGAACAGGTGATCGCTGCCACCTGGCCCGAGCAGATCGATCCGGCCGATCTCGGCAACGTCGCGCTGGCCCGCGACGTACGCGCGGCGCGGGCGTCCCTTCTTGAAACACTCGGATTATCGGACATCTAGGGCGCTTGGACCGCCCCCGGGGAACTCCTACTCTCGCAAGCCTGTTAGCCGTGGTGGGGGCGCCGAACGCTGCCCGCGGCAAACGAAAGGATGTGAATGTTCAGGAAGGTCGGCCGGCTATTCGTCATCAAGACGCGGGCCGAAGCCTTTCTGATTATCTATGCACTCGCCCTCGGTGCCACGGCGCGCGGATCCGCCTACCTCGAGCAGTTCCCCGGTTGGGGCGGCAAGCTCCTCTTCCTTGCTTGCACCGGCGCAGTGTTCCTCGCCGGCGCGAAGATCCTCGACGCGCTGCGCTATGAACGGGAACGCGCGGAAACCGCTTCCGCCGCCAACGCTCCCAAGTCCTGAAGTCAGCCGGCGAAAGCCGGAATGACCGAGCGATCGATGCTCCGGCTCAGGTAGCGCAGGTGACCGCTCCGGCGGAAACCTCCCACATCGCTGCTTCCCCCTGGATGCCCGCGAAAGGTGCGCGCTCGGTGCCTGTCAGCCACGCTTGTGCGCCCCCTGTCCGCAGGCGGGTGAACAGCGCCTCGCGCCGCAGAGGGTCGAGGTGCGCGGCGACTTCATCGAGGAGCAGTACGCCGGGCCGCCCTTTGGCCGCCAGTTCGGCGTGCGCGAGGGTGATCGCGATCAGCATCGCCTTCTGCTCGCCGGTCGAGCAGATCGCAGCGGGCGCGCCCTTACCCGCCATGGTGACGTCGAGATCGTCGCGATGCGGACCGGTGAGCGTGCGCGCGGCCTGGCGGTCGCGGCGGCGGCTTTCGCGTAGGGCGACGGCGAGGTTTGCCTGATCGAGCGGGCCACCCGCCGTATAGGCGAGCGCGGGACGTGCGAACGGTTCCTCGGGTAGCTCGGCCAGTGCCTCGGCGACTGCGGCGATCGTCCGCGCACGGCCATGAGCCAGCGCGCTGCCGTGTTCGGCGAGATGACGCTCGACCCCGTCGAGCCAGACCGGATCCGGCGGCGTGTCGTCCGACAGCAGGCGGTTGCGCTCGCGCAGGGCGGCCTCGTAGCGGGTCGCATGCCGAGCATGCGATGGATCGAGTGCGAACGCCATGCGGTCGACGAAGCGTCGCCGCCCGCCCGCGCTGTCGGTGAAGAGGCGGTCCATAGCCGGGGTGAGCCAGCTCACCGCCAGCCATTCGCCGAGACTGGCCGCGCTCGCCTCCGCGCCGTTGACTTGCACCAGCCGCCGGTTCGGGCGGTCAGGACGGGCAAAGGTGCCAAGCCGCACCGGCTCGCCGCCGTCAGCCGCGAGCGAGGCACCGATCGCGAAGCCGCCCGCGCCGCCGCCGCGTGCCATCTCGGCAAGCGGCGCACGGCGCAAGCCGCGGCCCGGCGCGAGGAGCGAGAGCGCCTCGAGCACATTGGTCTTGCCGGCACCGTTCTCCCCGGTGAGCAGGTTGAAATGCGCGGTCCCCGACAGCTCGCTGCGCACGTGGTTGCGGAAGTCGGAGAGGGTGATCAGGTCGAGCGCCATCGGAGCGCGGGCGATAGCCGGGCCGCCTTGCCAAGACTATCGGATTCTCCCGATACCGACATATGGTGAAATTTCCCAACCCTCGGCGATGAACGACCGGTGAACTTTCTATGCAGGTTCGGGAAATGGCGGAATTCTGCCATTTTCGTAAATTGGCACGCGACGTGCAAAGCATGGGATGTTCGCGGGATTGGCCCTCGAACGACACAAGGAAGGGAAGAGTTTCGATGCAATCGTTCAATCAGATGAGCAACCGGGTCCTCGCCGCGGTCTCCGCTTTCGCCGTCTCGGCCGTGTTCTTCGCCGCCGCGATCGTCCCCGCCAGCCCGGCCGGCATCCTGGTATGAGCCGGCCCGAGCGCAACCGCCCCGCCGTGGCGCCGGAGCGCAGCTTCCATCTCGACAAGCGGAATGGCAAGCTCTTCGGCGTCTGCAGCGGGATCGCCGATTACTTCGGGATCAATGCCACCTGGGTCCGCATCGGCTTCGTCGCCGGCACGCTGATCGGGTTCGGATCGCTGATCCTGGTCTACCTCGCGATCGCACTGATCGCCGATTGACGGGTCCCCGGCGGGGGCCCGTCACATCGCCGAGATACCGCCGTCGAGCTTGAGCTCCGCCCCGGTCATGAAGCGGCTTTCATCGCTGGCCAGATAGACCACCGCGTTGGCGATATCGTCCGGCTCTCCGACGAATTTCAGCGGAATCTGCCGCGCCAGCTTCTCCAGCAGCACATCCTTGTCGAGATTGTGGTGCCGCGCCGTTCCGTCCAGGATCGGCGTGTCGACGAACGTCGGGTGAACGGAGTTGCAGCGGATGCCCATATTGTTCTTCGCGCAGTGCAGCGCGATCGACTTGGTCAGCATCCACACCGCGGCCTTGCTCGCATTGTAGGCGGGCATCGTGTCGCTCGCGATCAGCCCCGCGATGCTCGAGATGTTGACGATCGATCCCGGCGCATGCTCGCGCATCAGCGGCAGGGCCTTCTGGCAGCCGTGGAAGATCGAATCCACGTTGACCGCGAAGCAGCGCTTCCAGTCCTCGAAATCGCAGGTCTCGATATTGCCGCCGACGCCGATCCCGGCGTTGTTGACCAGCACGTTGAGCCCGCCGAGCTGCTCGCGCGCGGCCTCGACCGCCACGGCCCAATCGTCCGGATCGGTGACATCGTGCGCGATCGCGAAGGCCGTGCCGCTGCCGCAGCTTTCGTTGATCGCATCGGCCGTCTCTGCCGCGCCGCCGCCGTTGAGATCGGTGCACAGCACGCGCGCGCCTTCTTCCGCCAGCCGCCGCGCGTGCGCCGCGCCGAGGCCCTGCGCCGCGCCCGTCACCAGCGCCAGCTTGCCCGCACACCTGCCCGCCATATCAGTCCTCTCCGATGAAGCCGCTCGCCAGCAGCATGGCGATGCGCACGTCGATGCCGTGCCCCAGCGCGCGCCGTTCGGCAACGAACCGCGGCAGATCGGCAAGGGGCACGCGGTGGACGGTGATGTCCTCGCTGTCGGTGCCGCCGCCGTCGCCCACCTTGGTCAGTCCGCGGGCACGCATCAGCGTGAAGCTCTCGCTGACCATGCCGGGCGAGGAGAAGAACTCGCCGCAGCTTTCCATCCGCTCGGCGCGGTAGCCGGTTTCCTCCTCGAGCTCGCGGGTGGCGGCCGCTTCGGCCTCCTCGCCCTCCAGGCCCTCGTCGTCCCCGATCAGCCCCGCAGGCAGTTCGAGGCAGACCTTGCCGAGCGGCACGCGGTACTGCTCGACAAGCAGAACATGGCCGTCCTCTACCGCGAGAATCGCCGCGGCGCGAATGCCGCGCGCCCGGCCGACGTACTCCCACCGGCCGCGCTTCTTTGTGATGAGGTACTTGCCCTGCCAGACGATCTGCTCTGGCGCGTCTTGGTCGGCCGCCATCAGACTTCGATCAGCCGGTCCGGCAGCTCGTTGATGTCGTCGTCCGCGCGCGGGAACTGACCGGCAAGAACCTTGCCGACATCGCGCACGCCGGCGGCCATGCCTTCGGCCAGGCGGCTTTGTCTGATCTCGGTGAGCATGTCGGCCATCGCCTCGCCCCAGACCTCGGCCGGGACTTTCTCGGCGATCGGCTGGTCGGCGACGATCTCCGCACGATGCTCGCGCATCGAGAGATAGATCAGAACGCCCGTGCGTCCATGCGTGCGCCGCTCGGCCCCGACCTTGAACAGCTTCACGGCCTTGGCATGCACGCGCGCGTCCTTCACCGGGCCAGGCACGAGCCAGAACTTGAGCGGCTGCCAGAGCTGGATCGCCCAGACGGCGGCAAACTTGATCAGGCCGAGCGCGGTGAGCATGCCGAACAGCTCCCCGGCGGTCCATTCGTGGGTCCAGCCGCCCATCAGCCAGTCGACCTCGCCGAGGAAGAAGTCGGGGAACAGCGCCACCACGCTCATCGCCGTAAAGGCCGCGGCGATCGCCCACAGCAGGGCGATATCGTTGTAATCGTCCGACCGGTCGGCAAGCACGGTGACGATCTCGCCCGAGGTCTCGCTTTCGGCCGCGGAAACCGCTTCGGTGACGATCCGGTGCTGGTCGGCTGTCAGGTACTGCATCGCCTACCACCCCCCGGAGGCGCCGCCGCCTCCGAAACTACCGCCGCCGCCGGAGAAGCCGCCGAAGCCGCCTCCTCCTCCGCCACCGAAACCTCCAAAGCCGCCACCGCCGCCCCAGTCGTCGTTATCCATTAAGCCGCGCGCAACGGCCTGTCCTGCTTCCCACAGGATGATGTTGCCAACCGCGTCGCCGACTCCGCCGCCGCGATAGCGCCGCTTGCGCCCGCGCCCGAGCATCGGGAGGACGAAGAAGAAGAACATGAAGGCGATCCAGATCAGCGCCCCGAACGGGAACCCGCCGTCGCTCTCGCGCGCCTGCTCGGCCTGCGCGGCGACTTGCGCCGCTTCCTCGGGCGGCAGCTCGAGCTGGTTGATGATCCGGTCCGCGGCCATCGCGATGCCGCCCGAATAGTCGCCCTCGCGGAAATAGGGCTTCATCGCTTCGATATATTCGAACGCCAGCCCGTCGGGGATCACGCCTTCGAGGCCATACCCGACCTCGATCCGCATCCGCTTCTCGTTCGGCGCGACGATCAGGATGATGCCGTCGTTGTTCTCGGTATCGCCCAATCCCCAGGCGCGGCCGAGACGATAGCCGTAGTCGGCAATGTCGTATCCCTGGAGATCGGGGATCGTGGCGATCACGAACTGCCGCTGACTGCGCTGCTCGAACGCGTCGAGCTTCTGCGTCAGCGCCGCTTCGGTCGCGTCGTCGATCACGTTTGCCGCATCGACCACCGGCGCCCTCCCGCGCTCGGGAAATTCCTGCGCGGCGGCGGGCAACGCAAAGCCGACCGCCGCAGCGAGGATCAGGAGCAGGCGAGCCAGCTCACGCATCGCGCCTGTCCGGCGGGCGATCAATTGTTCGCCGCGGCGGCGGGCAGTTCGGCGGTGTTGTCGTTGGCGCCGGCATCGGCTCCGGATGCAGAGCCGCCGACGCCCATGTCGAGCGTGGGGGCGACTTCGGCGCCGGGGGTCACGGACTCGTACGGCACCATCGGCTCGGCGCCATGGATGATGTTCGCGCCGATCGTGTCGGGGAAGGTGCGGATCGTGGTGTTATACTGGCGCACCGCCTCGTTGTAGTCGCGGATGGCGACGCGGATGCGGTTCTCCTGCCCTTCAATCTGCGTCATGAAGCGGCCGAAGTTCTCCTGACTGCGCAGCTCGGGATAGCGTTCGACCGAGACGAGCAGACGGCTCAGCGCGCCGCCGAGCGTGTTCTGCGCCTGCTGGTACTGCGCCATGGCGGCGGGATCGGAGAGGTCGTCCCCGTCCACCTGGATCTCAGGCCGGGTGGCAGAGGCACGCGCTTCGATCACCTGATTGAGCGTCTCGCGCTCCTGCTCGGCGGACGAAAGGACGATTTGCTGCAGGTTGGGGATGAGATTCGCGCGTTCCTGGAACGCCGCCTCCACATCGGCCCACTTGGCCTTGGCGTTCTCTTGGGCGGCCGGGACCGAATTGATCCCGCAGGCGGCCAGGCCGAGCGACGCGAGTGCGACGAGCGAAAAACGGCGGACGGACTTCCAGTTCATCGAAGGCTCCCCTTGTGCGGGCGCATCGCGCCCTGCGAGCATCTGTATTGCGCAGATAGCACACCGATAGCGCTTTTCAAGCGGCGCCGCGGGCTTGGCAGCGTGCGTCGATGATGTAAGAAACATTTATCGAGCCGAAGCTGGAACGAGGAGGCGCACCGGACATGATGGCGGATTTCAAGGCGTTCATCGCCAAGGGGAATGTGATGGACCTGGCCGTCGCCGTGATCATCGGCGCGGCCTTCGGCAAGATCGTCACTTCGCTGACCGACGATGTCATCATGCCGCTTGTGGGATGGATATTCGGCGGCGCGGACTTCTCGAACTATTTCATCCTGCTGAGCACGCCGGGGGGCTACACGGGATCGCCGAGCGATTACGCCGCACTCAAGGAAGCGGGCGCTGCAATGATCGGTTACGGCGCATTCGTCACCGCGGCGATCAACTTCCTGATCCTGGCCTTCATCATCTTCCTGCTCGTGCGCTACACCAAGAAAGTGCTCGCCGAATTCGAGAAGGCCCCGCCGGAGGAAGCCGCCGGCCCGACCGAGATCGAGCTGCTCACCGAAATTCGCGACGAGTTGAAGAAGCGCGGCTGAGCGGCGACCGCCAAGCAGGCGGGGTTCGATCCAGGGCTCTGCCGTGCTTGCTTCGGATAGTGCCTGGCCCCTGTCTACGCAGGGCGCGACGGTGGATCGGCGGACGATCCACGTCCACTTCACATTCATCCGCCAGCGCCTATATAGGGTCTCGCCGGTTTCGACCGGCTATGGCGATAAACTGCGGTGTGCAATAGGCACAACGGACCCGGGGGCAGTACCCGGCGGCTCCACCAAAAACCGCGCGAAAGTGCGGGTTCTGACGGGGCCGAACCAGGATCGACGTGTGTTGAAAAGCACTGTTTTCGCCCGGGCTGAGTAACCCGTTAAAGGCTCAAAACTCATAAGTGCCAACGACAACGAAGCACTTGCTCTCGCTGCGTAATGTGACGGCCTAACGGCCTGAATTTACAAAGCTAAGAGCACGGTTCGGACCGAACCGGGTAACAGAATCGGAAACCGGGGGCCCGGGGGAGCCTAGCAACAGAATCCCCCACTCATGCATTTCCGGCCCGCAACCACCGGATGACGGGAAGACGGAATGCTAGTCCTCCGGAGCCTCCTCCTCCGGCAGCGCCTCCGCCACCTCGCCTGCCGTCGCCTGCACCAGCGTCTCGATCCCCTCTGCGGTCGGATGGATCCGGTCCGGCTGGATCAGTTGCGGCTGATCGTAGACCGCCTCCAGGAAGAACGGCACCAGTTCCACGCCATACTCCGCCGCCAGCGCAGGATAGAGCGCGTCGAACGCCTGCTGGAACTCCGGTCCATAGTTCGGCGGCGCGCGCATGCCCATCAGCAGGACGGGAATGCCGCGTTGCTTGAGAATATCGAGCATGCTCGCGAGGTTGGCCTTCGTCTCTTCGGGCGAGAGCCCGCGCAGAAGGTCGTTCCCGCCCAGCTCGAGGATCACGAGATCGGGCGTCTCTTCCTGCGAATCCAGCGTGAAGGCCAACCGCTGAAGTCCAGCGGCCGTCGTGTCCCCCGACACGCCTGCATTGGCGACCTGCGCGTCGATCCCCTGCGCCCGCAGCGCCGCCTCCAGCCGCGCGGGGTAGCTCTCCTCCTTCGCGACGTTGTAGCCGGCGAAGAGGCTGTCGCCGAAAGCGAGGATGTGCCGCTGCGGCCCGGTGACGGGGACCGCGTCCGCCGTCTGCTCCGCCGCGGGCGCGGGCTCGCGCTGCGGCGCTTCGCCGCCACAGGCGGCCAGTGCAAGGACGGCGACAATCGACAGACGGCTGAGACGCATCGGCAAGGCTCCTTGTTCGTGGCGCCTGCCTATGCCATCGCCGGGCTGTGACAAACCCCTCTCTCGCGATTTCCGCGCGCAACCTCACCCTCACTCTCGGCCAGACGGGCGCTCCGGTCGACATCCTGCGCGGCGTCGACCTCGACGTTGCGCAGGGGGAAATCCTCGCGCTGCTCGGCCCCTCCGGTTCGGGCAAGAGCTCGCTCATGGCGGTCCTCTCGGGGCTGGAGCGGGCGAGCGGCGGAAGCCTGACGGTGGCGGGGCAAGACTTCGCCGCGATGGACGAGGACGCGCTGGCGCTCGCCCGGCGCGGGCACATCGGAATCGTGCTCCAGGCCTTTCACCTCCTTCCCACCATGACCGCGCTCGAGAACGTGGCGACGCCGATGGAGCTTGCCGGCGACAGCGACGTGCAGGCTCGTGCGCGCGCCGAACTCGAAGCCGTCGGCCTCGGCCACCGGCTCGACCATTTCCCGACCCAGCTTTCTGGCGGCGAGCAGCAGCGCGTCGCCATCGCCCGCGCCACGGCCCCTCGCCCCAGCCTCATCTTCGCCGATGAGCCGACCGGCAATCTCGACGTCGCGACCGGACACGGCATCATCGACCTTCTCTTCGCCCGCCGCGCCGAGACCGGCGCGACCCTGCTCGTCATCACGCACGATCCGGAGCTGGCCGAGCGCTGCGACCGGGTGGTGACGATCGAAGACGGCCGTATCGCGAGCGACCGCCGTGGGTGAGATGGGGTCAGGCGGACGAACCTGTCCTTCGAGACGAGCCTTCGACTTCGCGCCTGCGGCGCTTCGCTCAGTCTCTCCTCGGGATGAGCGGATTGTGAACTACCCCGCTCATCCTGAGGAGCGGCGGAGGAGCCGCGAAGCGGCGTCTCGAAGCGGCGTCTCGAAGGACGCATTCTGGACGCGGGCCGCGAAATGAGGTGGTCCACGGCCTGGCGGATCGCGCGGCGCGATCTCAATGCGCGGTTCAAGGGACTGCGGCTGCTGCTCGTGTGCCTGTTCCTCGGCACAGGAGCGCTCGCGGCGATCGGAACGCTCACGGGGGCGATCGAGGGCGAACTGGCCGACCGGGGGCAGGTGCTGCTCGGGGGAGATCTCGAGATCGAGGTCTGGCAGCGCGACCTGCTGCCGGAGGAGAAGGCGGCGCTCGCGGAATACGGCCGCATATCGGGCGGCACGCGGCTGCAGGCCATGGCGACCGCGGGCGACAACGCCGCGCCGGTCGAACTCAAGGCCGTCGACGACGCATGGCCGCTCTACGGCACGCTGACGCTGGCCGACGGCCGCACCGTAGGCGCTCCCGCGCCGGGCGAGGCATGGCTCGCGCAGGGCGCTATCGACCGGCTCGGGATCGAAATCGGCGAGCGCTTCCGCATCGGCACGCAGGAATTGACCGCCGCTGGCGTCATCGCCGACGAACCCGACCGGCTCTCCGAAGGCTTTCAGCTCGGCCCGACGGTGATCGTCGACGTCGCCCTGCCCCACCGCGCGGGCCTGATCGCGCCGGGCGCGATGTATCAGAGCAAGTACCGGGTCGCTTTCGAGCCGGACCGGGATCCCGAAGCGGTGGAAGAGGCGCTGACGGAGCGCTTTCCCGAAGCCGGCTTCGACTTCCGCACGCGCGACCGCGCTTCGCCCGGCGCGGACCGTTTCGTCGGGCGCATGGGCGAGTTCCTCACGCTGGTCGGTCTCGCCGCGCTGGTCATCGCCGGGATCGGCATCGGCGGCGGCGTGACCTCCTATCTCGAAGCGCGCCGGACCAGCATCGCTACGCTCAAGGTGCTCGGTGCCACGAGCGGCGACATCGCGCGCATTTACGCGCTGCAGATCGCGGCTGCGGCGGTGGTCGGCAGCGTGCTCGGGCTTGCCGCGGGGCTGCTGGTCACGCCCCTGCTCTCCGCCGCGCTGCAGGACCTGCTGCCGGTCGAGGGCGGCTTCGTCTTCGCGCCGGGCGCTCTGCTGCTCGCGGCCGGTTACGGGCTGCTGGTCGCGCTGGTCTTCGCCGCGACGCCGCTGCTGCGCGCGCGCCGTTTTCCGGCCATGGCGCTGATGCGCGCCCGGGTGGCGCCGCTGATGCGCGACCGCACCGCGCTGGGCTGGGTGCTCGGCGGGCTGGCGGGGATCGTGGCGCTCGTCCTGCTGACTTCGCGCCAGCCCGATCTGGCGGCCCTGTTTCTTCTCGGCGCGGCGGCGACGCTGGGGCTGCTGGCCCTGCTCGGCCACGGCATCCGCTACGCGGCCGCGCGGCTGCCCCGTCCTGCGAGCCCATTGCTGCGCAATGCGATCGCCAATCTCCACCGCCCCGGTTCCTCGACCGGCGCGCTGGTGACGGCGCTCGGCTTCGGCCTCTCCGCCTTCGTGCTCCTGGCCGGCATTCAGACCGCGATCGGCGGCAATATCGAGCGGCGCGTGCCGCAGCAGGCGCCCGACTACTTCGTGCTCGACATTCCCCGCGATCGCGTGGCGGCGTTCGAGACGCTGATACGCGACGATCAGCCGGACGCGGAAATTCGCACGGTACCCGCCCTGCGCGGCGCGGTCCTCGCCTATGGGCCGAGAGACGCCATGACGCGCGTTGCGGACCTCGAGGAGATTCCCGACGGTGCCTGGGGCCTGCGCGGCGAACGAGGGCTGACTTACGCCGACAGGGTGCCGCCCGGCAACGCCGTGGTCGAAGGCGAGTGGTGGGGTCCGATGTGGGCCGGCGAACCGCTGGTCTCGGTCGACGAGGAACTGGCGGCCGCAGCCGGCATCGAGGTCGGCGACTACATCACCGTCGGCGTGCTGGGGGTGGAGCGCACCGCGCGGGTCGCCAACCTGCGGCGCATCGACTGGGAGAGCATGGGCTTCAACTACGTCTTCGTGTTCAGCCCCAATGTGCTCGCCGACGCGCCGCACAATCTCGCCGCGACGATCGACCTTCCCGAAGGCGCGCCGACAGGACCCCTGCTCCGCCGGCTGGTCCGCGAGTTTCCCTCGAGCTCGGTGATCGAGGTCGGACAGATCCTGACCGAAGCGCGCACGATCCTCGGCCAGGTCGGGCTCGCGACGTTCGCCGCCGCCTCGGTCGCGGTGCTCGCCGGGCTCGCCGTACTGATCGGCGCCATCGCCGCCGCCCGCGCCGCCCGGACTTACGACACCGTGATCCTGCGCGTGCTCGGCGCGAGCCGGCGGCAGGTACTCGTCATGCAACTGGCCGAATACGGCCTCCTCGCCTCGGCCCTCGCCGCGGTCGCTTTCGCGCTCGGCAGCGCGCTCGCCTGGCTCGTGATCACCCAGCTCTTCGAATTCGACTGGCTACCCGACTGGAGTGCCATGCTGGCGGTGCTGGGCGCCGGACTTGCAGTGGTCCTGATCTTCGCCCTGGCAGGCTCGCTGCCGCTCCTCAGAGCCAAGCCCGCGCAGGCGCTGCGAGCGCTCTAGGCCCGCTCAGCGAAGCCGAGCCCGCTCCCATCTCCTCCCCCGGCCCGATAAAAGAAAAGGGGAGCCGAAGCCCCCCTTCCCCTTTTCGCAATGCCAGCCCGCCTCAGAAGCGGAACTTGACCGTGCCGCCATACGTGCGCGGCTGGTTCGGATAGCTCGAGATCGAACCTGCCTGCGCCACGGAATCGAACAGCGAGAGCAGATAGCGGTCGTTGAGCAGATTGCGGCCCCACAGCGTGAACTCCAGCCCCATGTCCATCGCGTAGGTGATCGAGGCGTTCACGTCGTCCACCTGGCGGCGGAACGGCCGGGCCGCGGCCATCGCCGCTTCCTGATCGCCGTCGTAATAGCCCGGCAGGCCCTGCGAGATCTGCGTGTCGGACTCGTAGTGGTAGTCGCCGCGGACGATCAGGCGATCGCCATTGGCATTGATCTCCTTGTCCCACTGCGCGCCGAACGTCGCCGAAAGCTCGGGCACGCCCGCCACCTGGAAGCCCGACAGGTCGCCGATCGAGCTGTTGGTGAAGCTGTTGTACTTCGCATCGAGGTAGGTGAAAGCGACGTTGAGCGACAACGAGTCGGTCGGACGAACGAGACCGTCGAACTCGACACCGAAGGTCTCCTGCTCGCCCGCGTTCGCCAGCGCGAAGCCGGTGCCGGTGAAGATGTTCGACTGGAAGCCGTCGATCGTCTGCTGGAACACCGTCAGGTTCGCCGACGCATAACGCCAGTTGCCCTTGATGCCGAGCTCGTAGACCGTCGATTCCTCCGGCCCCGCGAAGCGCGAACCGGTGGTGAGGTTCGGCGTGATCAGCCCGGCCTGGCCGAGCGCCGGAATGTCGCTCGCCAGCGGACGGCTGTCGCGCGACAGGTTGAAGCTGCTCGCCTTGAAGCCGGTCGCGTAAGACGCATAGACGTTCAGCGTCGGCGTCAGGTCGTAGGCCAGCCGCGCGGTATAGCTCCAGTCGCTGTCGTTCGTCTTGCCGTCCTCGACCGAGTTGGGCAGGTTCAGGAACGGCGGCAGGAACTGCAGCGGGCGTAGCGCCAGCAGCGGGTTCACCGCCGGGTTTGCCGCGTTCGCCTCGGCGTAGGCCTGGACACCCGACTGAACCGCTGCGAAGCCGGCCGGGTTGGCGCCGGCGAATGCACCGATCTCCGCGGCAGTGGCCGGACGCCCGAGACCGAGCAGGCCGCCCACCTGCGTCGCTAGCCCCTGCTGGAAGATCGCCGTCTGGCCGATGTCCTGCAGGTCGAGGCCGGAGAACACGTCGCTCGAGGTGACGTTGGTGGTGATCGCCTTCTTGTCCTTGGTGTAGTTCGCACCCAGCGTCAGTGTCAGGCCGTCGACAATGTCGATGTCCACCTGGCCGAACAGGCTGTAGGCTTCGTTGTCGAGCCCGTAGGCCTCGTCGAGACCCTGACCGGGCAGGAAAAACTGCCCGATGTAGTTCTCGCCGGTCAGGCCGCTGATCGTGGCTTCGACCAGATCGACATTGAAGGCATTCCCGCTCGCCCCGCGGATCAGCAGGTCGGCGTAAGGGCGGAAGTCTTCGCCGAAAAAGATCTCGCTCTTCTGATCGACCTTCTCGTCGAAGTAGTAGCCTCCGACGAGGAAGCCGATGCGGTCGCCGATCTCACCCGAGACGCGCAGTTCCTGGGTGAACGTCTCGAGCCCGATATCGTCGAACTTGCGGCCGATCAGGTCCGCGCTGGTGAAGTCCGAATCCTGGTTGGTGATCGCATGCGATTCGCGGTAGCTGGTGATCGAGGTCAGCGTGACCGCGCCCAACTCGTAATCGACCTGGCCGGAGATGCCCCAGTTCTCGATGTCGTTGGTCGAATCGAAGTTCGAATAGACGATCCCATCGTAGATCTGCTCGGGCGTGTTGACCTCGCCGCCCACCGCACGAACCGCAGCGGTCGCGGCCGAGGGCTGGACGTTGATCACGCCGCAGCAGATCTCGTCGATCTTGTCGTAGTCGCCGATCAGGCGGACGGAGAGCGGACCGCCGTTCTCGAACAGCGCCTGCCCGCGCACGAACCAGCGGTCGCGGTCATTGGTGCGATTGCCCGTGCCGAGATCGCGCAGATAGCCGTCGCGCTTGTTGATGCCCGCCGCCAGGCTCATCGCGATGCTGTCGGTCACCGGACCGGTGATCAGCGCCTTGCCGACCATCGCGTCGAAGTTGCCGTAGGACGCCTCGACCGAGCCGCCGAAGTCGAACTCCGGCTTCTTGGTGACGATAGAGATCACGCCGGCGCTGGCGTTCTTGCCGAACAGGGTCGACTGCGGCCCGCGCAGGACCTCGACCCGCTGCACGTCGGGCAGGTCGGAGATCTGCGCGGCGGTGCGGCTGCGGTAGACGCCGTCGACGAACACGCCGACCGACGGCTCGATGCCGGCGTTGTTCGCGCCGTTGCCGAAGCCGCGGATGATGAAGTTGGTGTTGGCCGAGCTCTGCAGCGTGGTCACGCGCAGGCTGGGGACGAGGCTCGACAGGTCCTGGATGTCGCGGATCTGCGCCCGCTCGATCGTCTCGGCGGTCGTCACGCTCACCGCGACCGGCACGTCCTGCAGCGTCTGCTCGCGCTTGGTCGCCGTGACGACGATCGTGTTGCCCGTGGCGCTGTCGGCCTGCTGCTCGAAACTGTCCTGATCGCCGTTGGGCTCGGCCGGATCGACCGCCGCCTGCGCGAAGGCCGATGTCGGAAGAGCGATGCCGGCGACGCCTGCGAGCAGCGCCGTGCGAACGGAAGCGGTGAAACGCATGAATGTCCTCTCCAATGGTGAAACTGCGACCTGCCGGGATTCGGGGCCGCGATCCCTTCTCTCGTGATTAGGTTCCGGAAAGAAACCTCTCAAGTTCTTGTGACTTTTTCGCTTCACCGACGCAAGCGCTGTGCCTTTCGAGTCACAGTGGGCCGGGCCAGCCACGACGTGCACGCCCAGCAGGAGCCGCTCGGCGGGTTGATCGCCGCCGCGACCAAACCTAACGATGCGCCCTATGGATTTCGATTTGACCGATCTCGCCATCGTCTGGGGCGCGCGGGTGCTCTCGGCCGGACTCATCCTGGCGGCGGGCCTGTGGTTCGCATTCTTCCTGTCGCGGGTCGTCAGGCGACAGGCGCTCAATCATCCGCACATCGATTCCACGCTGGGAACCTTCCTGTCACTGGTGATCCGCTACGCGGTCATTGCGCTGGTGCTGATCGTCGTCCTGCAGCAGTTCGGGGTGCAGACGACCAGCCTCGTCGCGGTGCTCGGCGCGGGGGCGCTGGCGATCGGGCTGGCTCTTCAGGGCACGCTCGGCAATGTCGCTGCGGGCATCATCCTCGCGCTGATGCGCCCTTACCGGATCGGAGAGTTCGTCGAGATCAACGGCCAGGAAGGCAAAGTCACCAATCTCGACCTGCTGTTCACCGAGCTCGAAACGCTAGACGACCGGCGGATATTCATCCCCAACGGTCAGGCGCTCGCCAATCCGATCGTCAATTTCACCACCATGGGCCGCCGCCGCTGCATCATCGTCGTCGGCATCGGTTACGAGGACGACATCGACAAGGCGATCGAGGTGCTGCGCGAGGTCATGGGCGACGATCCGCGCACCCTGCAGGACCCGCCGCTCTGGTTCGGGACGGAAAGCCTCGGCGAGTTCTCGGTCGACATCTCCGCGCGCGCCTGGATCGCGACCGACGACTACCTGCAGTACCGCGCCGACATGCTCCACCGGATCAAGGAAGCATTCGACGCCGAGGGGATCGAGATCCCCTATCCCCACTCGGTCGAGATCAGCAAGGGCGAGATCGAACTGCGCATGCCGCCGATCAAACCGCGTGTGCATCCGGGGGCGGCGGCGAACGAATAGGCGCCGGCGAGCGCCGTGATCATTTCAAATCGGCGGCATGCCTATGCCGACGAATATCTTGCCGCATTGCAGCATATCCGCTAGGGCGCGCGCCACCTTGGGTCGGGCTCGCGGAGTCCATTGGCCTCGCACACAACCAACGACCCGCACCGTACCTCATTCTTAAGGCTTCCGCCCATGTCCCGCGCCCTTCGCAACGTGGCCATCATCGCCCACGTCGACCACGGCAAGACCACGCTTGTCGATCAGCTTTTCCGCCAGTCCGGCACATTCCGTGAGAACCAGCGCGTCGAGGAACGCGTGATGGACTCCAACGATCTGGAACGCGAGCGCGGGATCACCATCCTCGCCAAGTGCACCAGCGTGGAATGGAACGGCACGCACATCAACATCGTCGACACGCCCGGCCACGCCGATTTCGGCGCCGAGGTCGAACGCATCCTCTCCATGGTCGACGGGGTGATCCTGCTGGTCGACAGCGCCGAGGGCGCAATGCCGCAGACCAAATTCGTCACCGGCAAGGCGCTCGCGCTCGGCCTGCGCCCGATCGTGGTGGTCAACAAGATCGACCGGCCCGACGGCCGCCCGCAGGAAGTGCTCGACGAGGTGTTCGACCTCTTCGTCAGCCTCGATGCCAACGACGAGCAGCTCGACTTCCCGGTGCTCTACGCCAGCGGCCGCGACGGCTATGCGAGCAACGATCAGGAGGCGCGTTCGGGCACGCTCGACCCGCTGTTCGAGCGGATCGTCAACCACGTCCCCACCCCCGGTCTGGACGAGAACGGCCCGTTCACCTTCCTCGCTACACTGCTCGACCGCGACAACTTCATGGGCCGCGTACTCACCGGCCGGGTCCAGTCGGGCACGGTCAACGTCAACGATCCGATCCACGCCCTCGACATGGACGGCAACGTGATCGAAACCGGCCGCGCGACCAAGCTGCTCGCCTTCCGCGGGCTCGAACGCGTGCCGGTCGACAGCGCGCGCGCCGGCGACATCATCGCGCTTGCCGGGCTGGAGAAGGCGACCGTTTCCAACACCATCGCCGACCCGGCGGTGAAGGCGCCGATCGCGGCCCAGCCGATCGATCCGCCGACGCTGGCGATGCGCTTCTCTGTCAACGACAGCCCGCTCGCCGGGCGCGAGGGGAGCAAGGTCACCAGCCGCATGATCCGCGACCGTCTGCTGCGCGAGGCGGAAAGCAACGTCGCGATCCGCGTGACCGAGAGCGCCGACAAGGACAGCTTCGAAGTCGCCGGCCGCGGCGAGCTTCAGCTCGGCGTGCTGATCGAGACGATGCGGCGCGAGGGTTTCGAGCTCGGCATCAGCCGCCCGCGCGTGCTGTTCCGCGAGGAAGGCGGCCAGCGGCAGGAACCTTACGAGACGGTCGTGATCGACGTGGACGATGAATATTCGGGCACCGTCGTCGAGAAGATGCAGCGCCGTAAGGCGGACCTCGTCGAAATGCGTCCCTCGGGCCTCGGCAAGACGCGCGTGACCTTTTCCGCCCCGAGCCGCGGTCTGATCGGCTATCACGGCGAGTTCCTGTCGGACACGCGCGGCACCGGGATCATGAACCGCCTGTTCGAGAAGTACGACGCCTACAAGGGCCCGATCGAGGGCCGGATCAACGGCGTGCTGATCTCCAACTGCGCGGGCGAGGCCGTCGGCTATGCGCTCAACGCGCTGGAAGAGCGCGGCGAGTTGTTCATCTCGCCCCAGGCCAAGGTCTACGAAGGCATGATCATCGGCGAGAACGCCAAGCCCGACGATCTCGAGGTCAATCCGCTCAAGTCGAAGCAGCTTACGAACTTCCGCTCGAGCGGCAAGGACGATGCGATCCGCCTCACCCCCCCGCGCCGGATGAGTCTGGAACAGGCGATCGCCTATATCGACGACGACGAGATGGTCGAAGTGACGCCGACGAGCATTCGTTTCCGCAAGGCGATCCTCGACCCGCACGAGCGCAAGAAGGCCAAGCGCAAGGCCGAAGCGTAAGACGCAAGCCGCCGAGGCGTGGCGAATACCCTGCCTGCCGAGCAAAACGGTAGCGGACCATCGCCACGCCCGGAAACGCACGCTCGGCGCAGTATCCTTGCAGCAGCCCTTGTCGCGGCGAAATAATGCTCGGCCAGCATGGCTCGAGCAGCGAATTCGTTGCGAATTTCCGCGCGCCGGTGGTCATCGCCACGCAACCTTGTTACCCCGCTGCCCATGCAGACGGGAACAATCATTTCACTCGCCCTCTATTTCATCCTCATGCTCGCGATCGGGCTCTATGCCTGGCGGAAATCGACCGAAACGTCGGAAGGTTACCTGCTAGGGGGACGACAGCTCCATCCGGCGGTCGCCGCACTTAGCGCAGGCGCTTCGGACATGTCGGGCTGGCTGCTGCTCGGCCTTCCCGGCGCGCTTTACGTGGCCGGACTGGTCGAGGCGTGGATCGGCATCGGCCTGTTCATCGGTGCGCTGGTCAACTGGATCGTCGTCGCACCGCGGCTGCGCCAGCAGACGATCGACTACGGCAATGCGCTGACTATCCCGCAATTTCTCGCCAACCGCTTTCCGGACAAGGCGATCACGCTGCGGGTCATCTCCGCTGTCATCATCGTCGTGTTCTTCACCGTCTACACCGCGGCCGGCCTCGTCGGCGGCGGCAAGCTGTTCGCGACGAGCTTCGCCGGCGCGTTCGGTGACATGGGGATGAGCGACTACACGTTCGGCGTCTGGCTGACCGCCGGCGTGGTGCTCGCCTACACGATGGTCGGCGGCTTCCTCGCGGTCAGCCTGACGGACTTCGTGCAGGGCCTGATCATGATGGTCGCGCTGATCCTGATGCCGCTGGTGGTGATGTTCGGCCCGGGCGGCAGCGCGGGGCAGTCACTGACCCTCGTGCAACCGGGCTTTCTCGACATCGGTTACGGCCTCACCTTCATAGGTTTCCTCTCCGCAGTGACGTGGGGTCTCGGCTACTTCGGTCAGCCGCACATCATCGTCCGCTTCATGGCGATCCGCAGCAAGGAAGACGTCGCCGTCGCGAGGAACATCGGGATGGGCTGGATGCTCGTGTGCCTGCTCGGCGCGCTCGGCATCGGCCTCGCGGGCCGCGCCTACATGGTGCGCAACGGCCTCGCCATCGACGATCCGGAGACGATCTTCATCGTGCTCGCCAACCTGTTGTTCCACCCGCTGATCACGGGCTTCCTGCTGGCGGCGCTGCTGGCGGCAATCATGAGCACGATCAGTTCGCAGCTCCTCGTGTCGTCGAGTTCGCTGACGGAGGATTTCTACCGGCTGTTCCTGCGCAAGAACGCCAGCGAACGCGAGATCGTCAACATTGGTCGCCTCGCCGTGCTGCTGGTGTCCATCGCTGCGATCATTCTCGCTTCGGATCCCGAAAGCCAGGTCCTTGGCCTCGTCTCCAACGCCTGGGCCGGCTTCGGTGCGGCATTCGGGCCGCTGATCGTGCTCTCGCTGACCTGGAATCGGATGACGGGCACGGGTGCCGCGGCCGGACTCGTCACCGGCGCGGTGGTGGTGATCGCGTGGATCGCGCTCGGCTGGAACACGAGCTTCCTCGGCGGAGAAGGCGTTTACGAGATCATCCCGGGCTTCATCGCATCGTGGCTGGCGATCTGGGGCGTGAGCCTCGCAACCGCCTCCTCCGTGCCGCGTCCCCTATCGGCGAACTGATCGGCGGCGGCGTGCGCATGCGGGCAAGGCTGGATTAACCATCGGGGCGGCAAGGATTTCGGCAATGCGGCGCGCGATCCTTTCCTGCCTTGCCCTGGTGGCACTCGGCGCTTGCCAGGTCCTGCCCGAAAGCCGCAGTCCGCAGCGGCCGCGCGAGCCGTCGAGCGGAGCGGTTGTGTCTCCAAGCCCCGCGGCGCGGCAATGCCTGGCCGATCTCGGCGCGACCGGGGCCGGCTTCAGTCCGCTGCCCGACCGCTATGCCGGCCAGGGCTGCTCGCTGCTCAACACTGTGGATCTCACCCGGTTGCCGGGCGATCGCGGCATGTTCTCCGTCACCAACCTTGGTCCGGTCGCCTGCCCGACCGCGACGGCATTCACGGGCTGGGTCCGCTACGGCGTCGACCGCGCCGCGCGCATATATCTCGGCAGCCCCATCGTGCAGGTCGAGACGATGGGCAGCTATGCTTGCCGCAACGTCGCCGGCAGTTCGCGGCGCTCCGCCCACTCCCAGGCCCAGGCGATCGACGTTGCGGCCTTCATCCTCGCCGATGGCCGCAGGGTGAGCGTGCTCGACGATTGGGACGAGGGAACGTCTGCCGAGCGGGAGTTCCTGCGCATCGTCCAGCGCAGCGCCTGCAAACGGTTCGAGACCGTCCTCGGCCCCGAATACAACGCCGCGCATCGCAATCACTTCCATCTCGAGCGCGGCGGCGACGGCGGGTTCTGCCGCTGACCGCAGGCGCGGTCACTTTCTGGCATCGAGCCGTATCCGCACCGCATCCGCCGGATGCCGCGCCCCAAGCTTGGCCATCATGTTCGCGCGGTGAATCTCCACCGTGCGCGGACTGATCCCAAGCTCGCGGGCGATGGCCTTGTTACTCAAGCCCTCGGTCAGCAGATCGAGCACCTCGCGCTCGCGCCCGGTAAGCGCGGCGATATGGCGGCGCGCTTCGGCAAGCCGCCGCTGGGAGGCGACGTGATCCGGTGCTTCGATCGCCGCCCGGTCGATCGCCTCGCTCAACGCTTCGCGCGTCAGGGGCAAGTCGAGATAGTCGAGCGCCCCGCCCCGAACGGCAGCGACGACCCGGCTCGTTGCCGGCGCCGCCGCGGTCGCGATCACCGGCAGCCAGACGGATTGCCGGACCAGATAACGTACACTCTTCGCAATGCCGCCCCACCGATCGCAATCGCTGACCAGCAGCAGCCCGCGGTCGGGCTGGTCATCGGCCACCTCGTCGATCGCGGTATAGATTTCCACGTGATGGCCAAGCGCGGCGGCGACCTGCGTGATCTGCGCGCGCAGGTCGTCTTCGGGTTCGACGATGTGAATGATCTGCTGCCCGCCCATGCCGCGCAGCGATGCACCCAAGCAGCGCTTCTTACGGCATCACAGTCGCTCTGTTTTCAAGATTTTAGCTAGCTGCGATCCCCTATGCCCGGCGCTCGACACGCGGCATGTCGCGCATCCAGCTTTGGTCCGGAATGGATGTATCAGCTACGTGCTGCCCCGATCCGCAGGAGCGCCTATTCGTCGCCCGTATAGAAGCTGTAGTCCGGCAGGGCGTGGAACGCCTTGCGCAGCTCGTTCCCCCAGCTCGAGGAGATCGCCTCGAAATAAGGGTCGTCATGCGTGATGCGGCGCGCGTGCGTCGGCTCGAAACCGTCGCGGGCGATCACCAGCAGATCGAGCGGCAGGCCGACCGAGAGGTTGGCCTTGAGAGTCGAATCGAACGAAACCATCAGCAGCTTCACCGCGTCCTCGAAACTCATCGTGCGGTCGTAGCCGCGGATCAGGATGGGGCGGCCGTACTTCGTCTCGCCGATCTGGAAGAAAGGCGTGTCGAAGCTCGCCTCGATGAAGTTGCCCTCGGGATAGACCAGGAACAGGCGCGGCTCCATGCCCTTGATCTGTCCCGCGAGGATGATCGAGGCGGTGAAGCGGCCCCGCCCCCGATCCGCGTTCGCCTCCTGCCGTTCCTCGATCGTCGCGCGCAGCAGACGCCCAATCTCGGTCGCGACCTGGAACATGGTCGGCGCCTCGAGCAGCGAATTGTGCCGTTCCTCCGGAATCTTGGTGCGTTGCTCGAGATAGCTGATGACCGCCTGCGTCGTCGCGAGATTGCCAGCGGTCATCACCGCGAGCATCCGCTCGCCCGGTTTGTGCCAGTGGAACATCTTCCGGAATACCGAGATGTTGTCGACGCCCGAATTGGTGCGTGTGTCGCTCATCAGGACGAGGCCCTTGTCGAGCACCATTCCGACGCAATAGGTCATTGCTGCTGTTCCATCTGCTGCTGTTCGACGGCCACATCGACGTGGAGGTCCTCGCTGGCAACCCCGAAGCTGACGCCGGTGACCGGGGCAGCATCACGGTAGTCGCGGCCAGTGGCTACGCGGACGTAGCGCGCATCGGGACTGATCCCGTTGGAGATGTCGAACCCGACCCAGCCGAGCTCGTCGACGTGCGCCTCGGCCCAGGCGTGGGTCGCTTCCTGATCGATCCGGTCGTTCATCATCAGGTAGCCGCTGACGTAACGCGCAGGAATGTCGTGCAGGCGAGCCGCGCCGATGAATATCTGCGCGTGATCCTGACACACGCCGCAGCCAGCGCCTGCCGCTTCCTCGGCGGTCGTCGTCACCCCGGTCGATCCGGCGCGGTACTCGACCATATCGCGGATGCGCTGGGAGAGAGCGTGCAGGAAATCGAGCTTCTCGTCAGGCTTGCACTCGATGTCGCGTAGCAAGGCGCGCACCTTCGCTCCCGGGCGTGTCAGCGGAGTCTGTGCGAGGAAGCTCCAAAGCGGCAGATGGCCCGAATGGTGGCCGATAACGCCGGCCTGGTCCCAGGTATCGACGATGCCACTGCAACCGACGACGACTTCCCGCGCCCCCTGCTCGATGGAAATCAGAGTCACCGCGTTGCAATGCTGGTCTTCGTACGTGAGCTCCTCGCAAGCGTTCTCGTACTCCATGTTCCAGGACGAGACCGCCTGCCCCTGGGTCGCCTTGGGCGTCATGCGCAGCCGCTGTAGCGCATGAACCACCGGTTCAGCGAAGACGTAGCGGGTTCGATGGCGGATCGAGAGGCGCATCGGTCAGCTCAGAAACCGGTAATCGTCGGCGATCGCATCGGCGATCGCGCGGTTGCAGGTGATGAATTCGAGCAGGAAGTCGTGCAGGCCCGTCTCGAAGATGTTTTCGATCGTGAGGTCGGCGATCCGCGTGGCGCTCTCCCGCATCAGGGCATTGCTCTCCCCCTCCGCGCCGTGAAGCCGCGCCAGCGCCGCCAGCTCCTCGCGCAGGGCGGAATGGCAGAAAGCGACGCTGCGTGGGAAACGGTCGTCGAGCACGAGAAATTCGACGATCCCCCGCGCGTCGATCTGTCCGGCATTGAGCCACCGGAACGCACGGTCGCCCGAGACCGAGCGAAGCACCTGATCCCATTGCCCCGTATCGAGGCTCGACCCGACGTACGACAGCGACGGCAGCAACAGATAGTACTTCATGTCGAGAATACGCGCGACGCAGTCGGCCCGTTCGACGAAAGTGCCGGCACGCGCGAAATGGAACCCTTCGTTGCGCAGCATCGAGCCATTCATCGCGCCATGAACCGCGGTGCCCGCGCGGCGGATGATCTGCACTGCCTCGCCCACGCTACCCTGCGCCACCGGCCGGGCGAGGAGCCCGGAAATCTCCATCCAGCTCTCGTTGATCGCTTCCCACAACTCTCCGCTGATCGCGTTGCGCGCCGCGCGCGCATTGGTCCGCACCGCACCGATCAGGGCGAGCACGCTCATCGCGTTGTCGGGGTCGCGCAGGAGGTAGTTCCAGACCTGGTGCCCTGTGTAGGTGCCGTGCTTGATCTCGTATCCGGCACGCTGCCCGAACGCCTCGACGACGGAGCGCCACTCCTCTTCGGCGGTGGCGACGTCGCGGGTGAGCGCCATGTGGAAGCCCGCCTCGAGCAGACGAGCCGTGTTTTCCGCCCGCTCCAGGTAGCGGAACATCCAGAACAGGCCATGCGCGGTGCGGCCTAGCAAGGCAGGATCCTCCGCATCAGTCCTTGAGCACCCAGGTGTCTTTGGTGCCCCCGCCCTGGCTCGAATTGACCACCAGAGAACCCTTGCGCATCGCGACCCGGCTGAGGCCGCCGGGGACGATGTCGATCCCTTCTGGCGAAACGAGCACGAACGGTCTGAGGTCGACATGCCGCGGGGCGAGGCCGCGCCGGGTGAAGATCGGGCATGTGGAAAGCGAAAGCGTCGGCTGCGCGATATAGTTCTGCGGCTTCGCCTTCAGCTTGCGGCGGAAGGCCGCCAGTTCGCGCTTCGAGGCCGCCGGACCCACCAGCATGCCGTAGCCGCCCGAACCATGGACTTCCTTGACCACCAGTTCATCGAGATTGTCGAGCACGTAGGCGAGCCCGTCGCGGTCGGCGCACCGCCAGGTCTGGACGTTGGGCAGCAGCGGCTTCTCGCCGGTGTAGAACTCCACGATTTCCGGCATGAAGCTGTAGATCGCCTTGTCGTCGGCCACGCCGGTCCCGGGGGCATTGGCAATGGTGATCCCGCCGGCCCGATAGACGTCCATGATGCCCGGCACCCCCAGCACGCTGTCGGGATTGAAGGTCAGCGGGTCGAGGAAATCGTCGTCCACCCTGCGGTAGAGGACATCGATCGGTTCGTACCCGCGCGTCGTGCGCATGGCGACCCGGCCGCCTGTCACCCGCAGATCGCTGCCCTCGACCAGTTCGGCGCCCATCTGATCGGCGAGGAAGGCGTGCTCGAAATAAGCGCTGTTATGGATCCCGGGCGTGAGCACCGCGACGGTCGGCTTGCCCTCCGTCGCCGCGGGTGCGCAGGCCGCGAGGCTCTTCGCCAGCCGCCGCGGATAGTCCGACACCGTGCGGACCGGCACGCGCGTGAAAAGCTCGGGAAACATCGCCATCATGGTTTCCCGGTTCTGCAGCATATAGCTGACACCCGAAGGAGTGCGCGCGTTGTCCTCCAGCACGAAGAACTCGTCCGGCCCGGTGCGCACGAGATCGATGCCAACGACATGAGTGTAGATCTCGCCGGGCGGCGTGAACCCAACCATGTTCTGCAGCCAGGCAGAATTGTCGCGCAGCAACCTCTCTGGCAGCAGCCCCGCACGGACGATTTCCTGCCGGTGGTAGAGGTCGTGAATGAAGGCGTTGATCGCACACACGCGCTGCTCGATGCCCCGCGTCAGCCGGCGCCATTCGTCCGCGGTGATAATGCGCGGCACCATGTCGAACGGGATTAGCCGCTCTTCCGCCTCATGCTCGCCATAGACGTTGAAGGTGATGCCCGTGCGGCGGAACGCGATCTCCGCTTCGCGATGCTTGCGCGAAAGGAAAGCGGAGTCCTGCTGATCGAACCAGTGGCGGTATTCTTTGTAGGCGGGCCGGACCGTCCCATCGCCGGTTCGCATTTCGTCGAATCTGCCGTCCGCCTCGTACATGAACCTCCTGGATCGCTATCCGGTGCGGTTCACGTCCCACGACAGGCCGCCCCCATCGTGTAGGAAAAGGTTCAGTCGGCTTCGAGTTCCCGCAGGACGGCCTGAATGGCCTGGGGCGAGGAGGTGAAGCCCAGATGGGTGCAGCGCAGCGCCACGGCCCGGTCACGCTCGCTATCGCGGCCGCGCGCGCTGCGCGGGCTGACGATGCCGTCGCGGGCGCTCCACAACGCGATGGTCGGCACCGGCGGCTTCTCGCGCAGGTTGGCGTCGATCGGCGGCTGATCGACCCGGTGGCCTGTGACGAACTGGTAGGCGCGCCAGGCATTGTTGGCCCGCGGATTGCCCGAAAAGGGGGAGCCCATGGTGATCACTTTCGCCACCCGCTCCGGATGACGCTTGGCGATTTCGCGGGCGAAGAGGCCGCCCAGGCTCCAGCCGACCAGATAGACCTCGCGGCCATAGCGCTCGTGCACTTCGATCAGCCGCCGTTCGAGATACTGGACGTTCTCTTCCGTCGGCCCGAAGTTGAAACCCAGGCCCCAGCGTTTCACCTTGTGCCCCGCCTGTTCGAGCAGCCGCGCCATGTAGCGCATGCGAACCGGGTGCGTCGCGAAACCCGGCAGCAGCATGACGGTGCGGCAGGCAGCAGCGGCCGGGATATCGATCCGCCGGAACGGGCGGACGACCGGCTCGGCAAGATGCGACAGCTCGCCGATCAGATACCGGAACTTGGGCCCGCCGTTCGCCTCTGGATCCGCCTCGCGCGCAAGCTCCCAGCGCAGCGCCAGTTCCTCCCGCGTTGTGGGGAGTTGTGCGAACGAAGAAGGGGCCGGTAGCGTTGCCATCAAAATGCAACTTATGCTCATTTGGCTAACGCTGGCTGAACGGCGCCGTTCCCCGTGCGGTTTTACCTTCGATCAGGGGCAGTCGCCGATCCGTTCCGACACGACCTCCATCGTCATGCGCATCTCGCCGCCCGGAATCGCACCCGATTGCTGGCTCATGGCCATTCGCATGCGGCTCCGTTCTTCCTCGACGGTACCGTCGATCGTCATCTCCGCATCGACCCCGCTCGGCCCGTTGCAGGTGAGCGCCGCGTCGAGATCGTTACCAGCCGCCTCGAAGCGGGAGAACGTGCAGGTAATACCGTCCTGCCCTTCCCCCAGGCGTTTGACCACCCGCCGGAAACCTTCCTCGGCCTCGGCTTCGGTCAGGCATTGGGTCCGCTGCTCCCCCTGAAGGCCGGCCGCCATGTCGCGCATCCGGGCTGCCTGTTCCGGAGGAATGCCGGGAATCTCGAATTCGATGACTTCGGCGCTGCTGCGGTAGAGCCCCGGGAGCGGCTTCACCAACTCGTCGGCTGCTTCGATGACCTCCTCGGCCGTCTTCGACTGATCGGGCTCGCTGCCGCACGCGGCAAGCGCAAGCGCGCAGCCGGTAACCATGACCAATGCACGCATTCGATCGCTCCTTGCTGGGTCCCCGTTGCACGCTAGCTATCAACCGACGCGCAGCCTGCCAAGCGCTTGCCGTCCGCCCCGCGCTCGCCCATATCCCGGGCCATGGCCGAACTCGTCATTCGCAGAGGACTGGAAGAGCCCGACACCTCGGGAGGTTTCACACCGCACAAGCCGCAACGACCTGAAAAGAGCATGGGCGGCCGCAGGTTCGAGCTGGTGTCCGATTACCAGCCGTCTGGCGACCAGCCGACCGCCATCCGGGACCTGGTAGGGACCGCGAAGGAAGGGGAGCAGACGCAGGTTCTGCTCGGCGTCACCGGCTCCGGCAAGACCTTCACCATGGCAAAGGTGATCGAGGAACTGCAACGCCCGGCCCTGGTCCTCGCGCCGAACAAGATCCTCGCGGCCCAGCTCTATGGCGAGTTCAAGAGCTTCTTCCCGAACAACGCGGTCGAGTATTTCGTCAGCTATTACGACTACTACCAGCCCGAGGCCTACGTGCCCCGGAGCGACACCTACATCGAGAAGGAAAGCTCGGTGAACGAGGCGATCGACCGGATGCGCCACTCGGCCACCAGGGCGCTGCTGGAGCGCGACGACGTGATCATCGTCGCCTCGGTCTCGTGCCTCTACGGCATCGGCTCGGTCGAGACCTACTCGGCGATGATCTTCGACCTCAAGAAGGGGGAGATGCAGGACCAGCGCGAGATCATCCGCAAGCTCGTCGCGCTGCAGTACAAGCGCAACGACGCAGCCTTCGCCCGCGGCAACTTCCGCGTGCGGGGCGACAATCTCGAGATCTTCCCCAGCCACTACGAGGACATGGCCTGGCGGATCAGCTTCTTCGGCGACGAGATCGAGGAGATCAGCGAGTTCGACCCGCTCACCGGCACCAAGGGCGCCAGTCTCGACCGGGTGCGGGTCTACGCCAACTCGCACTACGTCACTCCCGGCCCGACGATGAAGCAGGCGATGGAGGCGATCCGCTTCGAGCTGCAGGAGCGGCTGAAGGAACTGCACGCCGAAGGCCGGCTGCTCGAAGCGCAGCGTCTGGAGCAGCGGACCAATTTCGACCTTGAAATGATCGCCGCCACCGGAAGCTGTGCGGGGATCGAGAACTACAGCCGCTTTCTGACCGGCCGTTTGCCCGGCGAACCGCCGCCGACGCTGTTCGAATACCTGCCCGACAACGCCCTGCTGTTCGTCGACGAGAGCCACCAGACCATCCCGCAGATCGGCGCGATGTCGAAGGGGGACCACCGGCGCAAGATCACCCTGGCCGAATACGGCTTCCGTCTGCCGAGCTGCATCGACAACCGCCCGCTGCGCTTCAACGAATGGGACGCCATGCGTCCGCAGACGTTTGCCGTCTCCGCCACGCCGGGCGACTGGGAGATGGAGCAGACCGGCGGCGTCTTTGCCGAGCAGGTGATCCGCCCCACCGGCCTGATCGATCCGCCGGTCGAAGTGCGCCCGGTGGAGGATCAGGTGCAGGACTGCATCGCCGAAGCCAAGGCGGTGGCGGCCAAAGGCTACCGTACGCTCGTGACCACGCTCACCAAGCGCATGGCCGAGGACCTTACGGAGTTCATGCACGAGCAGGGCGTCAAGGTGCGCTACATGCACTCGGATGTCGAAACGCTCGAACGTATCGAGCTGATCCGCGATCTGCGCCTCGGGGTCTACGACGTACTGATCGGCATCAACCTGCTGCGCGAGGGGCTCGACATCCCCGAATGCGGTCTCGTCTGCATTCTCGATGCCGACAAGGAAGGCTTCCTTCGTTCGGAGACCAGCCTGATCCAGACGATCGGCCGCGCCGCGCGCAATGTCGATGGCAAGGTTATTCTCTATGCCGACCGGATTACGGGTTCGATGGAGCGCGCGATGGCGGAAACCGAACGCCGACGGGAGAAGCAGCGCGCCTACAACGAGGAACACGGCATCACCCCCCAGACGATCCGCCGCCAGATCGCAGACATCGTCGCGCATACCGCAGCGCAGGACGGGGTGACGATCGATACCGGCGACGCGGAGCGCAACAACCTCGTCGGCCACAACCTGCGCGCTTACATCGAGGATCTCGAAAAGCGCATGCGCGAAGCAGCCGCCAACCTCGAGTTCGAAGAAGCCGGCCGCTTGCGCGACGAGATTCGGCGGCTGGAGAACGACGAACTCGGCCTGGCGGACGGCGAGAAGAAAGCGCCCCTCGTCGGCCGCAGCAACGAGGGTAAGCCGGGGACGCGGAAGCTGCGTTACGGCAAGACGCAGCGGAAGTGGGGACGGTAGCGCCCGCACGATTCGAAGGGGGGCAAAGGGTGGGAAGAGCGCTTGTTCGTCGAAGCCTGTCGATGATCCGTCGCGATTTATTGCATCTTCCGGGCCGGCTGCCCTAGTAGCCCCGCATGATTTTCCGGACCTTGCTTGCGGCAACCGCCGCGCTCGCCCTTTCCTCGCCCATCACCGCGCAGACGGATGAGGCCGAACCGGCCGCGAAGGCGGAGATAGCATACGAGGCGAATTCCGCTTCGGAGACGCTCAGCGGCACCTTCGGGGGGCGTTCGATCCGCTATACCGCGACGGTCGAGGAGCAGGTTCTCAAGGGGGAGGACGGCACGCCCAAGGCGGCCATCGTCACGACCTCTTATGTCGCCGAGCCGCGCGATCCTTCGCGGCCCGTGACGTTCCTGTTCAACGGAGGCCCTGGTTCCGGCTCGGTCTGGTTGCAGATGGGCGCGTTCGGGCCCAAGCGGGTCGCCATCCCTTCCGACGCGCGCGACGACGGCGCCCCGCCCTATCCCATCCTCGACAACCCCGATTCGCTGCTGGACGTAACCGATCTGGTCTTCATCGATCCGGTCGGAACCGGCTTCAGCCACACGATCGGGGACACCAAGGGCGAGGAATACTGGGGCGTTACCAAGGACGCCGAGTCGGTCGCCAAGGTCATCCGGATGTGGCTCAGCGAAAACGGCCGCTGGAACAGCCCCAAGTTTCTCGGCGGCGAAAGCTACGGCACGACGCGGTCCGCCGCGGTCGTTCACGAGCTCGAAGGCGCCTACAACGATGTCTCGCTCAACGGCGTAATCCTGATTTCCACCGTGCTCGACTTCGGGGCGGGCGCCGAGACCGAAGGTGCCGAGCTCGGCTACATCACCACGCTCCCCTCGATGGCCGCGACGGCGCTTTACCACGGCAAGGCCACCGCCCCGTCGGTCGAGCAGTTCGTCGAGGAGGCGCGCCAGTTCGCCATCGGCCCCTATGCCGCCTTCCTGCTCAAGGGTCAGAATGCGAGCGCTCAGGAGCGCACCGCCGTCCGCGCCGAGCTCGCGCGTTTCACCGGCCTGTCCGAAGAGTTCCTCGAGCAGGCGGACCTGCGCGTCTCCTCCGGCCGGTTCTACAAGGAACTGCTGCGCGACCGCGGCCTGACCGTCGGCCGTCTCGACAGCCGCTACACCGGCGTCGACTACGACAACGCGGGCGAACACCCCGACAACGACCCGAGCTTCTACGGCATCGACGGCGGCTATACCGCCGCGGTCAATCACTTCATGCGCGACACGCTGGGTTACGAGACCGAGCGCGACTACGTGACGATCGGTTATGTCGGGCCGTGGGACTGGCGGCTCGAGGGCGGACGCGACACGAACGCCTATCTCAACGTCGCCCCCTATCTCGGCAAGGCGATGCGCGAGAATTCCGGCATGCGCATTTTCGTCGGCCAGGGATGGTACGACTTCGCCACCCCGTTCTTCGCGGCCGAATATGCCCTAACCCGCACCGGCTTCCCGCAGGACCGGATCGAGTGGCAATATTACGACTCCGGCCACATGATGTATGTGCGCGACGAGGATCGGCGGAAGCTCTCGGAAGACGTCCGCGCCTTCATCCGCGCACGTTGACATCTTGGACGGCCGCTTCGCCATTTCCGCCGCGCTGATCGCGCTGGCCGCGTGCAAACCGCCCGCGGCCGAAGACTACGTGGCCCGCGTCGAGCTCGACGAGGCGCGCATGTATGCGAGCGAGCCTATCCCCTCCCCCGATACCGAGGGGGCGCTGTGGGCCGAAAGCGATCGGCCCGGCCGCATCCTCTACGGCAAGCCCGGCGAGGCACCGCTGATGGCGCTTGCCTGCGAGGAAGGGGATGACGGCCAGCGCATCCACGTCACCCGCTTCGCTGCGGCCGATCCGGAGGCCAAGGGGATTCTCGCTCTGATCGGCAACGGCCATGTCACACGGCTCCATGTCGACGCGACGTGGAACGGGCGGGCATGGTTGTGGGAGGGTTATGCCGCGGCCGACGATCCCGATCTCGACGTGCTGACCGGCCGGCGGCGGGTCGAGGCGACGGTTCCTGGCGCAGGGTCGGTCGAACTCAATCCGAGCGAACGCCCGCGGCACCTGATTGAGACGTGTCGTGGAGAACGTTCGCCGGACGAACCGGTACCGCCTGAGCCAGAGTGACCAGCGCATCGGGGCCGAGCACCTGCGGGAGCTGCCGCCCGTCCTCTCCCGGCGCATACCAGAGATAGAGCGGCACGCCCGCCGCGCCGTGATCGGCGAGGAATTCGGTGATCGCCGGATCGCGCCGCGTCCAGTCACCGCGCAGCGTGACGACGCGCGCCTTGGCGAAGGCTTCGCGGGTGGCTTCGCGCTCGATCGCGACGCTCTCGTTCACCTTGCAGCTCACGCACCAGTCGGCGGTGAACCAGACGAACACCGGCCTGCCGCTGGCACGGGCTTCCGCAAGCGCACCCTCGCTGAACTCGACCGGGTCGAGAAGACTCTCGGCAACTTCGACTTCTTCGCTCGCGAGATTTGGCAGGAACCCGATGCCGAGCGTGGCGACGAACAGAACCGCGACGAACGCGGCCTGGCGTATCGCGCCGGTCCACCGCCCGGCGACGAGCAGGATGCAGAGGATGATCGCCACCAGTCCGGCCGCGCCCCAGCCGAGCTCATCGCCGCCGAGACGGAAGCAGAGCCACAGCAGCGCAAGCGCCGTAAGCGCCATCGGAACCGCCATGACCTTCCGGAAGGTCGCCATCCACGCGCCCGGCCGCGGCAACATTCGCCGCAGTGCGGGAATGAGACCGATGGCAAGGAAGGGCAGCGCCAGCCCGAGACCAAGGGCCGCAAACAGCAGCAGCGCCTCCAGCGGCGGCAGGATCAGCGCGGCGCCGAGCGCCGCCGCCATGAACGGCCCGGTACAGGGCGTCGCGACGAATGCGGCGAGGAGCCCCGTAGCGAAAGCCCCTGCAGGCTCGCCGCCGCGGGTCAGCGCGATCGAGGGTAGCTCGAACAGTCCGGCAAGATTGGCGGTGATCGCCGTCGCAAGCACGAGAAGGCCGATCACCACGGCCGGTTCCTGTAGCTGGAAGGCCCAGCCGACCGCCTCGCCTGCCGACCGCAGTGCCAGCAGCAGCGCGCCGAGCCCGATGCAGGCGACCAGAACCCCGGCGGTATAGGCGAAGCCCTCGCGCCGCGCGTCGGCCTGGCTTTCGCCGGCGCGAGCGAGGCTCAGCGCCTTGAGGCTCAGGATCGGAAACACGCACGGCATGACGTTGAGGAACAACCCGCCTGCAAGCGCGCCCAGGACCAGCAGCCACAGTGCCGGCGTGTCGGCGGCGGCGACGGGCTTGCCGGCGCTCGGGACAGCGCCCGGCACCGCGGTAAAGCGCACCCCCACATCGCGCGAAAAGGCGAGAATTCCTTCGATTCGTTGCGGCGTCGGCTCGCGCACGATTTCCGACGGGAGGTTGAGCTGGTCGAGCGGTACTTCCGCGACGAGCAGGTCGCCGTCGCGGAAGAAGGTCTGCTCGTCCGCATAGGCCGGCCGCCTGCCCTTCCCCAGCTCACGCTCTTCCAGGAAGAGATGCGGATCGGACAGCTCCATGTCGGCCGGCAGCGGAATGCCGATGCGCAGCCGCTCGTCCTCGACCGCGAAGTTCGCGCGGCTGTCGAGCATCGGCGCGATCTGCGCACGCCAACGGACGAAGCGCGGGTCCTCCTCGGCGGCGGCCGGATCGAGTTCGAGCACCGCACGCTGCGGCACGCATATCTTGTCCGTGCAGGCAAGATAGTCGGCCGTCAGCGAAATCGGCTCGAGGTCCTCGAGATTCGCGCCCCGCGGCACGCGGATCGGCACGAGAACCGTGTAGCGCCCCTCGTACACGTGGTTCATCAATCCGCCGAGCACGAGCCGGTGCGGCACCGGGTAGAGCGGCTCGCCCGCGGACCAGCCGCGCGGCAGTTCCCAAGCGAGCTCCATCCCCAGCCCCGCGTCGCCGGGGTTGGACCAGTAGCCATGCCATTCGTCCGAGCGGGGCGTGAAGCGCAGCGCGACGAGCCACTCGCCGCCCGCTTCCGGCGGACCGTCGGCGAAGATCTCCGCCGCGATGTTGTCGTCGGTCACCTGCGGCTGGGCGTCCGCCCCGGAAGACGCAAGCAGCGCGAATGCGGCGAGGAGCGCCAGCGCGATGGATGCGAGCCAGGTTCGCGCTCCGCCCATTGTCCTTGCCTCGGTCACGGGCGCCGTCCTAGGACGGCGCGGAGATTCCTGCAATGAGAAGGCGATGGACGACAAGCGCGATCTGCTGATCCTGGGCGGTGGCCTGGTGGGAATGACGCTGGCTCTTGCCGCTGCACGCAAGGGGCTGTCGAGTCATGTGGTCGACCGCGCCGATCCGGCGGACCTCACTGCCGAGGGTTTCGACGGGCGCGCGAGCGCGATCTCCACCGCGAGCTGGAACCTGTTCACCAACATCGGTCTCGCCCCGGCGCTCGAACCGCACGGCTGCCGGATCGAATCGATCGCGGTGAGCGACCAGCTCAAGCCCGGGCGGATCGATTTCCAGCCTGCGACTTACGAAGGATCGCTCGGGCGCATGTTCGCCAACCGCACGCTGCGGCTCGCCCTGTTCGAAGCCGCTGCGGCCGAGCCGCTGATCGCCTGGCACGCGAAAACCGAGGTCGCCGCGCGCGAACGCGGAGAGCATGCCGTGTCCGCCACGCTGGCCGACGGACGCACCTTGCGCGCCGCGCTGATGGTCGGCGCCGAGGGCAGGATGTCACCCACGCGGGAAGAAGCCGGTGTCAAGGTGGCAAAGTGGCAATACGGCCACCGCGCTATCATTGCCGGACTTGAACATGCCAAGCCCCATGGCGGCGTAGCGTGGGAAATCTTCTATCCGGCCGGCCCTTTCGCACTGCTGCCGATGCGCGACGGAGACGACGGCTCGCATCGCAGCGCGCTGGTCTGGACCGTCGACGAGAAGGACGCGGCGGGTACTCTCAAGCTGTCCGACCGCGCCTTCCTGGCGGAAGTGGAAAAGCGCATGGGCGATCTGTTCGGCGAGATCCGCCGGGTCGGACCGCGCTCGTCATTCCCGCTCGGCTTCCACCATACCGCCCGCGTGGCGGACCGGCGCCTGGCACTGGTCGGCGACGCGGCGCACGGCATCCATCCGATCGCGGGACAAGGGCTCAACCTGGGCCTGCGCGACGTCGGGGCGCTGGTCGAAGTACTGATAGAAGGGATGCGGCTCGGGCTCGATCCGGGGGATGCACAACTTCTGGCGCGTTACGAACGCTGGCGCGGGCTCGACGCATTCATGGTCGCGCTGGCGACCGACGGGCTAACTCGCCTGTTCGGGATTCCGGGACGCACCGCTTCGGCCGTGCGCCGCTTCGGCATGGCGGGAGTTCAGCGCGTGCCCGCCCCGAAGCACTGGTTCATGGACGAGGCGCGCGGCGTTTCGGGCGACGTGCCCGAACTGATGCGCGCCTGACCGAAGCGGCTACTGCTCTTCGGGGCTGCTCGCCGGGCTCGGCTGAGTGATAGTATTGCCCGTCCCGTCGCGCAGGCGCCGGGGTTCGAGCACGGCCGAGGTTTCGATCAGGTCGAGCGCACGCTGCGCGGCGACGTAACGCTCCGCATCGTCGATCCAGCGCTGCGCCTGCTCGGCGCCCGGCAGGTTGCGCACTTCCTCGATCGCCTTGTTCACGCGCCCGCTTTCGAGGAAGAACCGCGCCCGTTCGATGCGCCGCTCGGGCCGCGGCGACGGCGTGGTTTCGCGGCGAATGACGAAGAGCTGGCTCAATTCATGCCCGATACGCTCGATCAGCGGATCGTCGGTCGCCTCAGTCAGTTCGGGCGCGAGCCCTTCGAGACGGGCCACGAGCACGTCGACCGTTATCGGATTGCGGGAAAAGGCGATGACCGTCTCGACCGAATTGGGCTTTGCATCGCCGAACCTCAGGCGGAGCTGGTCGGCGAGATAGCCGAGGTCCGCGCCGCGATCGAGCGACCGCCGTGCCGCGAACGCGATCAGCAGCCCTTCCGCGCGCGCCGCGTTGCCCGCGGCCGCCTGAGCCTGGAGGTCGAGACGCGCGAGACGCTGTTCCGCCGCAGCCAGGCGCTGGTCGATGCCACCCTGCTGTTCCGCCACCCGCTCCACCGTATCGCTCGCAGCAGCTTCCGATGCGGTCGGGGACGGGGTCGGCGTGGGCGAGAGCATCGGCAGGGGCTCGGGCGTCGCCTCCACCGGCTGTTCGGCCGGATCGGGCGCGCTTTCCCATCCGAAGTGGAAGCCGGAATTCCAGGCGAAGTAGCCGACCGCCAGCGCACCGAGCAGGAACGCTGCAGCCGCTACGGCAAGGATCGACTTGAAGGAACCGCTCGTGCGGCTTGGGGGCGAATATCTATCCATCGAATTCCGTTCTGCGACCCGCGCGCGCTATGAAGGGCGCTATCGCGCGCCCGTCAATGGCATATGTCGCGGACCAAGGCCAGCAGGGCACTATCCGTGGGCTCAGCGGCACTATCCACCCTCTGCCACCCGGAGCCTGCCGCCTGACCGATACGCGGCGCGAGCGCAGCCAGCGCAATCGCCTCGCGCGCGATGCCCAGGCGGTTGCATTCGCTTGCAAAATGCCGTGCGGCCTCCCCCGAATGAAGCAGCACGATCCCGCCTTGCGCGAGGCGTGCCGCAAGGTCTGGCGGGATCGGCAAGTGGACCACGTGGTAGACCACCCGCGTATCGATGGAGACGTTTTCCGGCGGCGTCACCGCCACATGCGCCTCGCCCGTAAGCCGCAGCAGACGCAGCGGTCCGCCGTGCGCAAGGCCGTCGAGCACCGGTTGCAAATGCCCCTGCCCCACCGAAACCGCCGTCAACCCCGCGGCCCGCGCCGCCCGCCCCGTCGCTTCGCCGACGACATGCGCTGGACGCCCGCGCCACTGTGCAAGCGCCGCGCCGCCGTGCCGCACGGCATTGGCGCTGCCGAGTAGAAGTGCGTCGAAATCGTCCTCGCTTGGTGGCTGCCAGGCGAGCGGATGCACCTCGGCGAGCGGGAAGCCCTCGACCGCGATCCCCATCGTCCGCGCGGTCTCGACGGTGGCCGAAAGCCCGGGCTCGGGCCGGATCGCGAAGATTCTGCTGCTCACGCCGCTCCGCCGAAATGCGCCGCGATGCCGGCGCTCGCCCGCGCAAGAAGATCGGCCGCCAGTCGCGCAGGCGCCGCGCCGTCGTCGCTGCCGGAGACCGTGCACGCGCCGTCAACGCGCTCCGCCCCATCGGGGCTGAACAGGGCGGCGCGCAGGACGATGTCGTCCCCCTCCAGCGCCGAATGCGCGGCGACCGGGCTGTGGCACGTTCCACCCAGCGCAGCGAGCAGCGCCCGCTCGGCCATGACCGTCGCGCGCGAGGGCGCGTCGTCGACCACCGCGATCAGCGCGCGGGTCGCCGCGTCCTCGGCACGGCACTCGATCCCGATGGCGCCCTGCGCGGGGGCGGGCAGCCATTCGCCCGTATCCAGCGGCGTGCCGACGCCGCGCTCGCCCAGCCGGGCCAGCCCGGCCGCGGCAAGCAGCGTCACATCGGCCTCGCCCGCTGCGAGCTTTGCCAGACGGGTCGCAACGTTGCCGCGGAACATCACCACTTCGCAGTCGGGCCGGTGATGAAGCATCTGCGCCGCCCTGCGCGGGGCGCTCGTCCCCACGCGCGCGCCGCGCGGGATCTGCGCCACGCTCGCCGCGCCGATCAGCACGTCGCGCACGTCCGCGCGCGGGAGCACCGCAGCGATCGCGAGACTCGCGGGGCGGATCGTCTCGACATCCTTCATCGAGTGGACCGCGGCGTCGATGCGACCTTCCGCGATCCACTCGTCGAGTTCCTTGGTCCACAGCGCCTTGCCGCCGATCTCTGCCAGAGGGCGGTCCTGCACCTTGTCGCCGCTGGCGCGCACAGGCACCAGTTCGATGGCGCTTTCCGGCCATCCGTGCGCCGCGCACAGACGGTCCCGCGCCTCGCCGGCCTGGGCCATGGCGAGCGGCGATTGACGGGTTCCGAGGCGAAGCTTTGGCTGGTCGGTCATGGGCGGCGCTTGCCCTAGCGAGGCAATTTGTTCAGGGGAAGCTCCATGGGGATCGTGCTTGGCATCGAATCGAGCTGCGACGAGACAGCGGCGGCCCTCGTCACCACCGACAGGCGGATCGTCGCGCAGCGCATTGCGTCGCAGGACGAAAGCCACGCGCCCTACGGCGGCGTGGTGCCGGAGATCGCTGCGCGCGCGCATGCCGAACGGCTGGCGCCCATGATCCAGGCGGTGATGGACGAGGCGGGCCTGACGCTGGGCGACCTCGACGCGATCGCAGCAACCGCCGGGCCGGGCCTGATCGGCGGGGTCATGGTCGGACTGGTCAGCGCGAAGGCGCTCGCCATGGCCGGCGACGTGCCGCTGATCGCGGTCAATCATCTCGAAGGCCACGCACTTTCGCCGCGCCTCGCCGACGCTGACCTCGAATTCCCCTACGCGCTGCTGCTCGTCTCGGGCGGACACTGCCAGATCCTGCGCGTCGAGGGGGTCGGTCGCTACCGGCGCCTCGCCACGACGATCGACGACGCGCTGGGCGAGGCGTTCGACAAGACCGCCAAGATCCTCGGCCTCGGCTTTCCGGGCGGCCCAGCGGTCGAGCGGCTCGCCCGCGAAGGCGATCCGCGCGCCGTCCCCCTTCCCCGCCCGCTCGTCGGCAGCGGAGAGCCGCATTTCAGCTTCGCCGGGCTCAAGAGCGCAGTTCTTCGCGCGAAGGAGAGCGGGCAGCACCGCGACGCCGATCTCGCGGCGAGCTTCCAGCAGGCCGCGCTCGACTGCGTGCTCGACCGGCTGCAGGTCGCGCTCGACGCCATGGAGCCGGTGCCCGCGCTCGTCGTCGCCGGCGGTGTCGCCGCCAACCAGGCCATCCGCGGAGCGCTCGAACAGTTCGCTTGCGAACGCGGCATGCGCTTTGTCGCGCCGCCAATGGCATTGTGCACCGACAATGCCGCGATGATCGCCTGGGCGGGCTGCGAGCGGCTCGGCCAATCCGATCCGCTCGACATCGCCGCACGGCCGCGCTGGCCCCTCGACCCTGAGGCTGAGCCGGTGCGCGGCGCGGGATACAAGGCATGAACGGCCCGGCCCCGGTCGGGGTGATCGGCGCCGGCGCCTGGGGCACCGCATTGGCGCAGATGCTCGCGTCGGACGGGCGCGAGGTACTGCTGTGGGCGCGTGAGGCGGCGCTGGTCCAGGAGATCAACACGGTCCGCCGCAACAGCGTTTACCTGCCATCGGCCGAACTCGCGCCATCGATCCGCGCGACCGATGCGCTGGGCGATCTGTCCACGTGCGCCACGGTCCTCGCGGTTACTCCCGCGCAGCATCTCGGCAAAGTGCTCGAAAGTCTGCCCCGGCCCCCGCGCGATCTCGTGCTGTGCAGCAAGGGGATCGAGGCGGGGACCGGCAGGCTGATGAACGAAGTCGCGGTGGCCGCAGCACCGGAAAGCGAAATGGCGGTCCTTTCCGGGCCCACCTTCGCGCACGAGGTCGCCGCCGGCCTGCCGACCGCCGTGACGCTCGCCTGCAGTGGCAGCGAGGCGCAGTGGGACCGGATTGCGCCGGTCATCGCGCGCCCGTCGTTCCGCCCCTACTACACCGACGACGTGACCGGGGCGGAGATCGGGGGCGCGGTGAAGAACGTGCTCGCGATCGCCTGCGGCGTGGTCGATGGCCTGCGGCTCGGCCAGAACGCCCGCGCGGCGCTGATCGCGCGCGGTTATGCCGAAATGCTGCGTTTCGGCGAGGCCCTAGGTGCGCGCGCCGAGACGCTCGCGGGCTTGTGCGGCCTGGGCGATCTTGTGCTCACCTGCTCCTCCACCTCCAGCCGCAACTTCTCGCTCGGCAAGGCGCTGGGCGAAGGGCAATCGGCCGAAGCGCTGATGGCCGACCGGCGCACGGTCGCCGAAGGGGCGCACACCGCGCCCGTGCTGACCGAGCTCGCTGCACGCCACGGCGTCGCCATGCCGATTGCTGCGGCCGTCTATCGCCTGCTGGGCGGCGCACCCGCGCGGGATATCGTGACCGAACTGCTGTCCCGTCCGCTGCGCGCCGAACAGGAAGGCCTTGCGTGACCGACGCGGCACAGCAGGGCGACATCGCCGCGCTCGCCAAGGGCGGGCGAACGAACTTCATCGGCTTCCTGCTGCGGCTCGCCGCGCGGGTGCCGTTCCTGTTCATTGCAGGGCGACTCTACGGCGCGGCCGAACTGGGCCGCTTCGCCTCGGCCCTCGTCGTGGTGGAACTGCTCGCGCTCATTTGCTCGATGGGCGAAAAGCGCGGTCTGGCCCAGCGCCTGTCGGAAGGCGAAGGCATACGCCCGGCGAACCTCGTGTTCGACAGCATGTTGCTCGCCGTTCTGCTTTCCACGGTGGCGGCCGTGTTCCTGTGGTTCGTCCCCGCGCCGATGTTCCCAGCCGGCCAGTACAGCACGCTCGACAAGTTGCTCGTCACCGCGATCCCCGCCTATGCGCTGACCGAAATCCTGCTCGCCGCACAGGCCTATCGCTACGATATCGCGACCACCGTGCGCGCCCGCGCGATCGTCGAGCCATGGACGATCTCGATCATGGCAGGGGTTTGCTTCTATCTGATCCCCAAGTCGGGCCTGTCGCTCGCCTACATCGCCTCGATCTATGCCGGGATGTTCGCCGCGGCGTGGCCGTTCTTCAGAACCTACGGCCTGCCGCGCCAGTGGCGCCCCAGCCTCAAGGGCATGTGGCGCATGTCGACCCGCGCCTTCCCGCTCGCGACCGCCGATGCGATCGAATGGGGCACTCGGCGGCTCGACATCTTCATCCTCGGCCTCTTCGCGGCGCCCGCCGCGGTCGGCATCTACTATATCGCCCAGCAGGTCGCCAGCTTGCCGCAGAAGCTCAAGACCAGCTTCGAGCCGATCCTCGGCCCCGTCATCACCCGCAATCTCAAGGAAAAGAACTACCCGGCGATCGCCAAGCAAGTGTGCCAGGTCGGCTTCTGGATCGTTGCGGCGCAGGCGGGGATCGCGCTGGCGCTGGGCGTGCCGGGCGAAGCCGTGATGGGGCTCGTCGGCCCCAATTTCGTCGGCGGCACCGGAGCGCTCGCTTTCCTGCTGGCGGCGGAAGTGGTGGCGGCGACTGCGGTCGTTTCCGAAGCCGCGCTGGTCTACGTGGCGCGGAAGCGCAATCTCGCAATTTCCGTGGGCACGATCGTGCTTCAGGGCATACTGACGGTGGCAGCGATCCTCCTGATGGAGCGGTGGGCGCTCGGCGAACCCTACAAGGCCGCCGGGGCGGCGATCGCACTGATGGTGGCTCTCGGGGTCGCCTCGCTCGTCAAGGCATGGGTGCTCTCGCGCATTCTGGGCGAGCGCGTGAACAACTGGCGCTGGGCGCTGGTGTGGGCCGCGGTCCCGGCCATCGCAGTTGGCTACCTCGCGACGCGGCTGCCCGAGTGGGCAGAGCTGATCTTCGGGATTCCGCTGATCCTGCTCACCTATGGCTGGATCATCTGGCGCAAGGGCTTCGGCCCGGAGGATCGGGTGCTGTTTCGCAAGAATCTCGGCGGAGAAGACACCGCTGAGACCTGAGAGGAGCCATTTCGCCCTGGCCCTTTCCCCCAAAGCCCCCGCCCGCTAAAGCGCCGGCATGCCAGTCCGCACCTCCATCGCCATCGTGGCCGGCGCCCTCGTCACGGGCGCGCTCGCGATCGCCGGAACGTCGATGGCGGCCGGGGAATTGCAGGCCGAACTCGCGGAGCAGGCGGCCCAAGCGATCGAGGAAGCGAACGGCGGCGGGGTGACGGCGCGGTTCGTCTCCCCATCCGGCTGGCCGTCGCGTCATCCGGTGCTCGAGGGCGGCGAAGGGCTGGACGAGAGCACGCGAACCCGGATCGCGCGCGCTGTCGCCGCCGTCCCCGGTGTGGGCGGAATCCGGTGGGCCGACGGCGAGGCGCGGGCCCATTCGGGCGGCCCCGAATACACGCCGACGCACTGTCAGGACGATGTCGACGCGCTGCTGCGCGCGCGGACCATCCGGTTCGAGGAATCGCGCAGCACGATCGACAGCGCCAGCCAGGAATTGCTCGACGAGGTCGCAACGGCGCTGCGTCCGTGCCTTGGCAGCATCATCGCCATCACCGGCCACACCGACAGCTCCGGGCCTGAGCCTGGCAATCTCGCCTTGTCGATGGAGCGCGCCGAGGCCGTGCGTCAGGCGCTGATCGCGCGCGGCATCCCGGGGGACGGGCTGCGCACGCAGGGCGTCGGATCGAGCGAGCCGGTCGAAGGCCTCGCACCCAGCGATCCTGCCAACCGCCGGATCGAGTTCTCGGTCGTGGCGACGCAGCCGGTCAGCATCTCACCCATCGATCTGCCGGGAGCGCGCTGACATGGCGATGTGGTTCGAATTGATGGTAATGCTGCTCGCAGCCTATTCGGTCGGCCTGGGCATCGGTTGGCTGATATGGGGCCGCGTATCGAACGATCTGGGAGAATGATGGCATGATGCAGATGGTGGAAACCTGGTGGCCGCTGTTCGTGGTCGCACTGTTGCTGGGCATCGCGATCGCGTGGTGGATATTCGCCTCCTCCCGCAAGACCCAGGTGCGCGACCATAGCGGCGCCGACGTGCTGGACGAAGGCGCTGCCCCCGCGGCGCGCAATCAGGCGCTGATCGATGCCGCGCCCGCCGCAGCGGTGCAGCCGCCGGTGGTCCCGCCGGGCGTCGCCGGGGCGGGAACGGCCGTGGCCGCCGCCGTCGAGGCCCAGCAGATCAGAATGGCGGAGGAAGCCGAGGCGGCCGAGGCCGAGGCGCAGCCGGCATCCCCGGCATCCCCCTCTCCCGTGGGCGACGATCTCACGCGGATCAAGGGCGTCGGCGGCAAGCTCAACGAACTGCTCGCCTCGCTCGGCGTCACGAGCTTTGCCCAGATCGCGGCCTGGAACGATGCCGACATCGACCGGATCGACGCACAGCTCGGACGTTTTCAGGGGCGCATCCGGCGCGATAGCTGGGTCGAGCAGGCGCGCCTCCTGGCAGAGGGAAATACGGCCGGATACGAGGAGAAATTCGGCAAGCTCTGAGAAAGCACGAATAACCGGCGCGGGAACGATTGGGTCCGTAGCAGGTTGGTTCGATCAAAATCCGGTCGAATTCCTGCAGGACTTTATGATGAATCATCCGCGTATTCTGGTTGCCGAGGACGAGTTCATCGTCGCGTTCGACTTGTGCGATACGGTGCAGGAGGCCGGCTTCGAAGTCGAAGGCCCGCATTCGGAGATCTCCACCGCCATGCTTGCGGTCCAGAAGGCGCGGCCCGATCTCGCCATTCTCGACGTCGAGCTCGAGGACGGCGACGCCTTCCCGTTGGCCGAAGCGCTTATGGCAGAGGACGTGCCGGTCATCTTCCATTCGGGCCAGTTCACGCCCGAGGAAGTCCGCAGGCGGTATCCCAGTGCGATCGCTTGTTCCAAGCCCTGCCCTCCCAGCGTCATGCTTGCCAAAGTGCAGAAGGCGCTCGGCGCGCACTGACGGGTTTTCCCGCTGTAGCGGCCCGGCGCCTTCCATGGGGTCGGCTGCGCTCTCCATTTCGCACGCACGGCCTTTCGCGCCGGGCTTGCCGCTGCCGCGCAACCCTGCGAAGGGGAATGCGACAGTTACAGGAGAAACTATGGCCGGGATGGTGTCGTTCAGCTGGGAGGACCCGTTCGATCTCGACGGGCAGTTGACCGAAGACGAGCGGATGATCCGCGATGCCGCACGCGCCTTCGCCCAGAGCGAGTTGCAACCGCGCGTGCAGCAGGCCTTCCGTGACGAGGCGGATGCGCCCGAACTGTTCCCGCTGATGGGCCGCGCGGGCCTGCTCGGCGCCACGATCCCCGGGGAGTACGGCGGCGCCGGCGCAGGCTACGTCGCCTACGGCCTCATCGCGCGCGAAATCGAGCGGGTCGATTCGGGTTACCGCTCGATGGCCTCGGTGCAGTCCAGCCTCGTGATGTACCCGATCCACGCCTACGGCTCGGAAGAGCAGCGCCGGAAGTATCTGCCGGGACTCGCCAGCGGCGAACTGATCGGCTGCTTCGGCCTGACGGAGCCGGATGCCGGGTCCGACCCCGGCTCGATGAAGACCTACGCCAAGAAGGATGGCGACGGCTATTCGCTGTCCGGTTCGAAGACCTGGATCTCCAACGCGCCCTTCGCCGACGTCTTCGTGATCTGGGCCAAGAGCGAGGCGCACGGCGGCGCGATCCGCGGGTTCGTGCTCGAGAAGGGCATGGCCGGCCTCTCCGCACCGAAGATCGACGGCAAGCTCTCGCTGCGGGCCTCGACCACCGGCATGGTGGTAATGGACGAGGTCAAGGTCGGCGCCGACGCCTTGCTGCCCGAGGTGCAGGGGCTGAAAGGGCCATTCGGCTGCCTCAACCGCGCACGCTACGGCATTTCGTGGGGCAGCATGGGCGCGGCCGAGTTCTGCTTCCACGCCGCGCGCCAGTACGGACTCGACCGGCAGCAATTCGGCGTTCCGCTGGCGTCCAAGCAGCTCTACCAGCTCAAGCTTGCCAACATGATGAGCGAGATCGCGCTGGGCCTGCAGTCCAGCCTGCAAGTCGGCCGGCTGATGGACGAGGGCCGGTTCGCGCCGGAGATGATCTCGATCGTCAAGCGCAACAACGTCGGCAAGGCGCTCGATATCGCCCGCGCCGCGCGTGACATGCACGGCGGCAACGGGATTTCCGACGAGTACCAGGTGATCCGCCACATGGTGAACCTCGAAACGGTCAACACCTACGAGGGCACCCACGACGTCCACGCGCTGATCCTCGGCCGCGCGATCACGGGCATCCCGGCGTTCTGATGAAGCTCTTCGGATATTATCGCAGCTCGACGAGCTACCGCCTGCGGATCGCGCTGAACCTGAAGCGGCTCGATTACGAATACGTCCCCGTCAACCTGGTGACCTCCGAGCAGAAGGGCGAGGCCTATACGGCGCGCAACCCCTTCGGCAGCGTTCCGCTGCTCGAGGCCGACGGGCGCGACCGGGCCCAGTCGATGGCGCAGCTCGAATGGCTCGACGAAGCCTACCCCGAGCGTCCGCTGCTGCCGGCTGACATCGAGCAGCGCTTCACCGCGCGCGAACTCGCCTATGCCATCGCCACCGAAACCCACGCGCCGAACAACTTGCAGGTTCTCAAGTACCTCAAGGAGCAGTTCGGTGCCTCTCAGGACCAGATCGACACCTGGTACCGGCACTGGCTCACGCGCACGTTCACCCCGATCGAGGCGCGCCTGGCGCAGCTCGGCACGGGCAATTTCCTGTTCGATAGACCCGGCCTGTTCGAGGTCGTGCTGCTGCCCCAGGTCTACAACGCGCGCCGCTTCGCACTCGATGTAAGCGCCATGCCGCACATCGCGCGGATCGAAGCGGCCTGCCTCGCGCTGCCCGAATTCCAGCGTGCCCACCCCGACAATCAGCCGGACAACCCCGAGTTTTCCGGGCCGGAGAAGGACTGACACCATGAAGCTCGCGACCCTCAACGACGGAACCCGCGACGGCAAGCTGATCGTCGTCTCGAAGGACATCACCCGCTACTGCGCGGCCGACAATATCGCGCCGACCCTGCAATATGCGCTCGACAACTGGGCGGAGATCGCGCCGAAGCTCGAGGTGCTCTACCGCGATGTCGAGCATCAGGCCGTGCCCTGCGAGCGCTTCCACGAGCGCGAGGCGCATTCGCCGCTGCCGCGCGCCTACCAGTGGGCCGACGGCTCCGCCTACATCAACCACGTCGAACTGGTGCGCAAGGCGCGCGGCGCCGAGGTGCCCGAGAGCTTCTATCACGACCCCCTGATGTATCAGGGTGGGTCGGACGATTTCCTGCCGCCCCGCGCCGACATTCCGCTGAAGGACACCGCCTGGGGTTGCGACATGGAAGGTGAAGTCGCCTGCATCGTCGACGACGTGCCGATGGGCGCCACGCCCGAGCAGGCGGCGGAGCACATCAAGCTGCTGATGCTGGTCAACGACGTCAGCCTGCGCGGCCTCATCCCCGGCGAACTCGCCAAGGGCTTCGGGTTCTTCCAGTCCAAGCCCGCGACCGCGTTCAGCCCCGTGGCGGTGACGCCGGACGAGCTGGGCGACGCGTGGAAGGACAGCGTGATCCACCGCCCGCTGATGGTCGACTACAACGGCGAACCCTTCGGCCGCGCCAATGTCGGCCAGGACGCGACCTTCAGCCTTGCGGACCTCGTCGCCCATGCGGCGAAGACGCGCAATCTGGGCGCAGGCGCCATCATCGGCTCCGGCACGATTTCCAACCAGGGCTCGGACGGCGGCCCTGGCAAGCCGGTCGCCGAAGGGGGTGCGGGCTATTCCTGCATCGCCGAGATCCGCATGATCGAAACGATTGCCCAGGGCGAAGCGAAGACGCGCTTCATGGCTCCCGGCGACCGCGTGGCGATCTGGATGGAAGACGACGACGGCCACTCGATCTTCGGCAAGATCGAACAGCAGGTCGTCCAGATCTAAGCCGGCGGCGATCTATCGGCGCGGCGGCTCACACGCACTGAAGCAGCCGGTGGCGGTCGTGCGCGCCTTCGGCCCGGTATTTCCACCCGAGCGGTCCCTGCGCGACGTGGACCCGGTTCCGCCCCGCCGCCTTGGCGGAATAGAGGGGCGAATCCGCGGTCTGCAGCGCCAGCGTGGCGCTGCACGGCTCGCGCAAGTGCGCTAGGCCGATGCTTGCGGAAACGCCGAACATGCCGCCATCGGCGTCGCGGATCTGGTTCTCGTTGATCGCCTCGCGCAAGCGTTCGCACACATCCGCCGAATCCGTCACGGCACCATGCCGGGCGATCATCCCGAATTCCTCGCCGCCAAGGCGGGCGAAGAAGCACTCGTCGTTCGACAGGCGCTTCATGATTCTTGCAACGTGCTTGAGCACGAGATCGCCGACATCGTGCCCGTAGCGGTCGTTGACCGTCTTGAAATGATCGAGATCGATGATCGCCAGCGAGAACGGCCGCTCGTCCGCCTCGGCGAGGGCCGGCTCCAGTTCCTTGAGGAACGCGCGGCGGTTGGGTAGTCCCGTCAGAGGATCGGTAGACGCATCGCGCATGGCCTGCAGCTCCTCCTCTTTGCGGACGGTCACGTCGCGCACGGTGACGACATAGCTGCCGGGGACCGTCTGCCCACCCTCGACCGCACGGACTTTCGCTTCCAGCCAAAGATCCTCTCCGCCCTTCGCGATGGGGCGCTCGACGACTTTGGTCACTCCCGGCGCCGCCCAGGCTTGCGCGAGCGCATCCGCGATCAGCGGCGCGTCGGCGTCATCGAAGAATATCGACAGGGGCAGGCCCTCGAGCTCCTCCGCACCGCTGAGGCGCCGGCCGGCCGGAGAAGCAAAGCGGATCCGCCCGGTTTCATCCAGGCTCAGCAGCGCATCGTCCGAATGATCGGAGATCATCCGCTGCAGAGCCTCGCGGTGCAGAATGCTCGCGTGCAGAATCTCCCGGTGCTTGAGCGCCGTCGCCACCGGCAAGGAGGCGAGCAGGACGATTACGAGGTAGAATTGCAGGAACATCGCCTTCTCCGCCAGTGCAACCGGCAGGGCTGCGAACGGACCCGCGCCGGAGACTAGCGAGGCTGACGCCACGAGAGCGGTGAGCAGGACCGCGATCGACGCGCCGATCCGGCCGAAACGGAAGCAGGCCACCATCAGCGGCAGGATCGGCAGGAACAGGATCGGATAAGCCGTCTGATAGAAGGCGAGGAACGCGATCGCGACACAGGCGAGCGAGAGGGCGGCGAGTTCCCCCCAGCCTCGCCGCGTCCGCAGCCGCGTGAGCCCGGCAGCGCTCCCGCGCGCAAGCAGGAGCGCGAGCGGCAGCGCCAGCAGAGTGCCGAGGCCGTGCCCCGCGAACCATTCGACCGAATGGTGCAGCCATCCGCCCCCCACTTCCGCCGCGACCAGTCCTCCGCCGGGCAGCGACGCCAGACCGGGGCCGACGATTCCGCCGACCAGGATCAGCTTCACGAAGCCGGACCAGTTCTCGAAGTAATCCCGCTCCGGCCGCAGCCGCACGAGCAGTGCGGCGATGACGATGGCCTCGCACATGTTGACCAGCGCCAGCGGAATCGCAGCATGCGGGCCGAAGCCGAACAGGGTCGTCGCGCAGATGCTGAGACTGGCGAAGAAGATCACCGTGCGCAACCAGGCACGCGACGGCACGTTGACCAGCAGCGCCGCGAGAATGGCGGTGCCAAGCCAGACCAGCGCAAGGCCGCCGCTGAAGCGGGTCGAATAGATGGTGAGCGAGGTTATCGCGAAGAACGCAAGCGCGAACCCGAAGGTTCGCAAACCCGACTCCTCAACGCTGCGTTGAACCCCGACCATTCCCCTTCATGGCCGCAAGCGGTTAAGAATTCGCAAGAGGCGGGCGCACCCGCAGGAAGTCGTACCGCCCGGCTGGGCGGAGCCGGGCGGCACGACCTGCCCGCACAAAGTGCGGACGGGGGGCTCAGAAACCCATGCGGATGGTCCCGCGCAGCGTGAAGCCGACGTCGTTGTGGCGTTCCTCGGCACCGGCTTCGCCCGAGATCGTGAAGGCCTGGTCGCCGCCGATCGCGCGCAGGCGGGCGTACCAGCCGTTGACGCTCTGCTCCGCCTGGAGCGTAAACGGATCGCCGCCCTCGAATTGCGCGGTCGTGTCACCCAGCCCGCCGCCGAGGATCTCGCGCCAGCCGCCCTCGCCTTCGACGCGGAACCAGCTCTCGTCGCGCGCGCGCATGCCCTTGAGGTCGACGCCGAGCGTCAGGCCGCCGTTGATCGCGAACTCGTCGCTCGTGCGCTCCGCAACCGTGAGGTTGAGGCCACCGCCGCCGGTGTCGGTATAGCCGTCTTCCTTCAGCCGGACGTAGTCGACCACGACCGAGGGGCGGAAGAAGAAGAACTGGCCGCCGCCCTCGAACGAGGCGCCGCCCATGAAGCTGGTGACGGTGCCGTCCCACTCGCGCTCGACATCGCGCGAGATGGTGTCCTCGCCCACGGTCGCGTCGAAATAGCGCGTGCCTTCGAAATCGACCATGCCTATGCCGGCGCGGGCGAAAGTCTGCAGACCGCCCCACTTGCCGACCCAGTGCGCGGCCAGCTCGTAGGTGCCGGAGATGACCGAACTGGTATCGCCGATGTCGTGGCGGTTCCACAGGTAGGTGATCGTGCCGCCGAAGCGGCCCACGCCGGTCGAGATTTCGGCGCCGGCGGCGAAGCCGAGACCACTCTGGTCGTAAGCGGCCGTGTCGCCTTCATCCTTGTTCGAGCCCCAGCCGCCGGCATCGAAGATCAGGTGGATCTTGGACGACGGGTCGATCGGGCCCTGCGGATCGGAGAGGAAGCGCGACATGGTCCGCGTGCCCAGGCTGACCCCTTCGAATGCACCGCCTGCGTGGTCCGGCAGCATCAGCGTGACGGTGTTGCGGAAGGCAGCCCCGTCCGTGATGTTGAGGAAGACGTCGGCGATCTCGTCATCCTCGCCCAGCGCGTCGAGGATCGCATCGTAGGCCGTGGCCTGCGACCGGTTCAGTCCGAGCTCCGTGGTCGTCTTGCGCCCGATCTCGACCGCCAGCTCGTTGGCCGCTTCGTCGGCATCGATGGTCGCCTTGTACATGAAGGGGAGGAGCGTGTTGTCGCCCGTCAGTTCATCGCCCACCTGCAGGTCGCCCGCGGTGAGCACGACGTAGCGCCCTTCGGCGCTGTCGATATCGGCGAGGCGGAAGCGCAGCTTGGAATCCTCGTCGAAGGTCGCCGTCCCGGCGACGTCGATCAACGTGCCCTGCCCCGCGTCCTTATCGAGCGTGACGTTGAGGATCGCGCCCGAACCGACCTCGAGCGAACCGATCGAAGTCGGGCTCGAAAGGTCGAGCACGCCGCCGCTCACGGTGACGGCGAGGCTCTCCGCATTGGTGAGCGTGCCGGAGAAGCGCGCCGAGCCTGCCAGCGCCAGCACGTCCGCGCCGCCGCCGAAGTCGGCCGTTCCGTCGAACACCGACGAACCGGCAAGGCTCATCGTATCGGTGCCGGCTCCAAAGGTGACGGTGCCGGTCTGCTTGGCATCACCCGAGAGCGCGAGTTCGTTGCTGCCGGCGCCGAACGTCACGTTGCCGCTGACGGTGCCGTCGGCGATCTCGAACACGTCGTCGCCCGCGCCGAAGCGCACGTCGCCCTTGATCGAGGGCGCGTCCTTGCCCGTGGCGACCGCCGTCTGGCGCACGGTGGCGCCGTTTGCATTCGCGGTCAGATCGATCGCGACGTTGCGGTCGGAATCCTCGTCGGCACCGCCTGCGGAAATCGCGCCGCTGTTCTCGACCAGTTCGACCCCGCCGCTGCGGTCGAGGATCGCGGTCGCGGTGCCGTCCTTGCCGGACACGGCCGCCTTGATCGTGCCGCTGTTGCGGACGGTGTCCACGTCGGCGCCCTCGTCGATCACGACCGCCGTCGCGATCGAATCCTCGGTCTTGCCGCTGCTGGCACTGATCGTGCCGGAGTTGCGGATCTCCGGAACCGTCGCGTCGGCGCCGATGCGCAGTGCGGTGGCGCTGGCATCGACCGACTTGGCAGCGATCGTGCCGGAGTTCGCAATGCCGCCCGCGATGCTCACCGCACCGCCGCGGCCGCCGATCACGAGGCCATTGCCGTCGACGCCGGCATAGACGCCGTCGCCCAGAATGCCGCCTTCGACGATCAGGCCGAAGTTGTTGCCGCTGCCTGCGACGGGCCCGATCGCGATGTCGCGATCTTCCGCGCCAACCACCATGGCCGGCGCTTCGCCTGCGGAGACGACGGCAGCTGTGCCTTCCTGGGCGTCGGGAATGCCGTCCTTGTCCTGGTCGGTATTGTCCGCGGGGTCGCCCTCGCCGTCTTCGTCCTCACCGCCCTCGTCTTCGCCGCCTTCGCCTTCGCCGTCATCCTCGTCGTCGCCCGGCTTGCCGGGCGCCGCGGCGAGCACGATGCCGCCGGTCACGTCACCTTCGATGACGAGCGCCGATCCGCCCTGGAGCTTGTCGTCGGCATCGAGCTTCGAGGCATCCGAGGGAGGCGTGGGATAGCGGTAGCCGGTCGAGGAGACCTGCCCCTGTACGACCATCGCGCCATCGACGTCGCCGCCGAAGTGAGCGCCGACCGCGCCTTCACCCTTGGCGATCACCTTGCCGGCAAGCCGCACATCGCCGGTGATATCCTGCGCGCTGACGGCAACCGAGTCGCTGCCGAGCACGCTGGTCTCGCCGTTGTGCGTGAAATCGCCGGTCAGCGGCCCACCCAGCGCTATGCCGGCCGAATCGTTGCCTTCGACCACGATCTTGCCGCTGTTGGAGATGTCGCCCGTGTGCGCGCCCTGCGTACGGATGCCCGCGCGGCCGGTGCCGACCGCGAACGGCCCGTCGGCGTCGCCATCCTTGTCGATGTCTTCGGGCGTGTAGGTCTCGTCGATCGTGATCGTGCCGGAATTGACGATGTTGCCGGTCGTGCCCGCCGCGGCTGCGATGCCGGTCGCGCCGTTGGCATTGGTGATTTCGATCTCGCCTTCGTTAGTGATGCCGTTGTTGCTGTCCATCGTCACCGCGGTACCGCTGCCGACCACGACGGAGCCTTCCTTGGCGATGCGGATCGAATCGGGCGAGCCGTTCTTGATCGTCGAGGTGCGCACCGGCTGGGTGCGGTCGTCCGAGATCACGGTCTGGGCGGAAAGTGGCGTGGCAAGTGCGGCGATCGCCGTCGTCGCAAGCAAGTAGCGGTGCATGAATCCTCCGGTCCTTTGTCGACCAGCAGGACGGAGCCCTTCCGCGCGAACCTTGACCGCGCGGCAAAAAAATTCGCGGCGGACGGATCTCCGCCCGCTACCGCGTCCCCTAGAAGGCGAAATCGAGCCCCAGACGGAAGGTTCGCGGACGCAGCGGCGTGATCTGCTCGCGCCCGATCTCGAACGGGGTGCCCAGCGCAAAGCGGTTGCCTTCCGTGTCGAAGATATTGGTCACGCTGAACGTCAGCCCCATCCGCTCGCGCCCGACGCGCGCGGTGAGGCCACTGTCGAGATAGTCGCCCTGCGGATCGCCGAGTTCGGGTCCGACTCCGAGCCGCGATTCGCCGACGTAGCGCGCCCAGCCCTGCGCGGTGAGCACCAGATCACGGCCGATCGCGCGTTCGTAGTCGAAACCGGCGCGCGCGTTCACGTTGGCGATGTTCGGAACCTGGCCGATCTTGGAGAACAGGAAGTTGCGTGGACTTTCGATGCGGCTGCGGTTCCACGACAGTCCTGCCTCGAGGCGCAGGTCAGGGGTCACCGCCACGCCGCCGGAGAAGCTCGCCGTCCAGACCTGCCCATCGCCGATGTTGGCGGTGGTCGGCAACCCGAAGGGGTCGATGAAGTCCGCCTGGATATCGCGCCAGCGGGTGAAGGATAGGCTGCCGGAAAGATCGAACGGCCCCGCCCCGGGCCGGCCATGCCGCGCGCCGATCTCCAGCGTCGCCGTCCGATCGCTGCGGAAGCGGCGGACGAATTCGCCGTCGATCGCGAGCCCGCCGGGCCGGAATCCCTCCTGATACTTGATGTAGAGCGCGGTCTCGGAAAGGAGGTTCGCCGTGACGGAGGCAGAGGGCAGGAACACCGTTTCGTGCCGCTGCGCGGTCACTTCGGAGCGGGCGAGCGCGATCATCGGATTGACGTCCTCGCCCGCGCCGCCGAGCTCGGAGCGCGTGACGCGGCCGCCGGCCGTCGCCACCAGCCCCTCGCGCAGGCGGTAGCTCGCCTCGCCGTAGAGCGTCGCCTCGTCCACCCCGTTGCGCACGCCGGTGCTCGCGCGCATGACTTCCGCGGCATCGAAGCTGCGCGTCAGGCGCGTGCGGTTGTGCGTGAAGCTGGCTCCGGCCACCCAACCGAAACGATCCTCCATCGGCCGCCATAGCCGCGTTTCGTTGGCGATCATCTGTGAATCGTTGTTCTGGATAAATACGCGGGTGGGTTCGTCGGGCTCGGTTGCGTCGTACCGTTCCTGAAGCTCCTGATCGACCACGCCGGTCGACGACCGGAAGCGGATCGCGCCGAACTCCCCGCTGACGACTATCTGCCCGTGCAGATAGTCGGCGTCGAAGCCTTCGATCACCCGCGCGGACCGCGTCAGCGGCGGGCCATTGCGATCCGCATACTGGCTGTCCTCGCCGTCGATCCGCTGCGCCAGCCCGATCAGGTCGACCGTCCAGCCGCCCCCCAGGTCGGCACGAGCGAAGGCGCGGCCGCCGTAGATGCGGGTGCGGTTGACGTCGTCGCGGCCGAGCAGCGGCTTGTCGATATAGCCGCCCTGGCTCTCGGCATCGACGACCAGCCGCAGCGTGGCCGCCTCGCCCGCGAGCGGCAGGTTCATCACTGCCCCCGCGTCCGCCCCGAGCGCTCCATGAGTGGTCGCCGAGCCGCCGAGGCTGGCGGAGGCGGAGACGACGCCGGGCTCGGGCGCATTGGGCACGAGCCGGATGATCCCGCCGAGCGATCCCGCGCCGTAGAGCGTGCCCTGCGGCCCCTCCAGCACCTCTACTTTCTCCATGTCGGAGAGGCGGAGATCGGGGTCTGGCGAATTGTAGCTGAGCCGCAGGTCGCCGAGATATTGCCCGACGGTCGCTTGGGTCGGCCCGGTGAAGCTCGAATCGGCGATGCCGCGGATGAACAGCTTGTTGCGTCCGCTGCCGAGGTAGGTCGACGTGACGCTGGCGACCTGGTTGGCGATGCGCTCGCTGCCCCCGGGGCCGCCGAACGCCAGATCGTCGCCCTGGATGATCGTGATCTGCCCGGCGTAGTCCTGCAGCCGCACGTCGCGTTTGCTGGCGGAGACCACAATCGGCGGCCCCACCGCAGGCGGCGGAGGCGCGGGCGGGGCATCGGGGGTCGGTTTGCGGCGAGATGCCGGCCTGCGTGTCTGGGCCTGCCTGTCGGCCACCAGCCGCCAGCCCATCGCACCGGCACTGACCGGCCGTGCGCCAAGCACGCGCGCCAGCCGGTGGACCGCCTCGCGCGCGGTGAAAGTCCCACGGATCGCCGGTACCCGGCGGGCGGCAAGCTCCGGGTCGGAGATGACGATGCTGGTGCCCGTCTGGCGCGCGATCGCGGCGGCCGCTTCACCCCCGCGACCGGCTGGCGCGTCCACCCGCACTTCCTCCGCTTGCGCGGGGACCGCGGCCACCAGGGAGATCAGGGCTATCGGCAGGGATGCGCGCATCGTCAGGGTCGATCGATGATCCAGCTATCTCCTTCGCGGCGCACGGCGACGCCGAACAGCGGACCGATGGCCTGCGGATTCTGCTCCACCGGCGCGAGAGCGACGCTGCCCGTCACGCGCCGTTCCGCCACCGCGGGCGCGGCGGAAAACGCAATGCCGGTGCTGCTTGAAAGCTCATGCGCGATCTCCCCGAGCGTCGCATCGTCGAAGGTCAGCCGGCCATCGCGCCATTCGCCGATTCGCGCAACCGGCGCGGTGCCGAGGCGATAGGCATCGCTCCCGTCGGTGACGCTCAGCGTATCGCCCGGTTCGAGCCGCGCCAGCTTGCGCTCCGGGTTCACCAGCACGACGCCTTCGGACACCGCCACGCTGGTTGTCTTGCCCATGCGCGCGACGTCGAACACGGTGCCCGCATCGACCAGCGTTTGCTCGCCGACATTGACGACGAACGGGTCCGCGTCGTCGTGCCGCACGCTGAAGAGCGCCCTGCCCTGTTCGAGCGTGGCGATGCGCGGGTCCTCGCGGTCGAGCACGATCCGCGCCGCGCCGCCGAGCGTGACGTCGCTGCCGTCCGCGAGCGCCACCGTGCGCGTCTCCCCGGCGGCGGTCTCGACTACATAGCTCGCGTCGCGCAGTTGGATGAAGCCGAGCATCGCCACCAGCACGACCGACGCCGCGAGCGCCAGCCACCGCCAGCCGCCGCGGGCAGGCGCTTCCTCGGCGACATCGTCGTTGGCCGGCGCGACAGAGCCTGCCTCGGCCGCATCCATCACCCCGGCCACGGCGCGGTCGTAGGCCTGCGCATGCGCGGGGTCTGCCTCCAGCCAGGCGGTGAACGCGTCCCACTCCTCGAACGAGGGGTCCCCCGTCCGCACGGCCCAGGCAATCGCTTCGTCGGTCATCCGTTCATCTTGCCTCATCGCGGGCCCTCTTCGCGAAAGAAGACGGAGCCGAGGGTCTCAAGCCTCATCGATCCGCTCCCTGACCTCGAGCACGGCGCGGTAGGCGCGGCGCAGATCGCTCTCGACCGTACTCAGGCTGACGCCGAATTCCTCCGCCACCTGCCGCTGCTGCACGCCATCGATACGGTGGCGGCGGAAGATCGCCGCGGGACGGGGACCGAGAGCATCGAGCGCCTCGGCCACCAGACGCGCGTGATCGCGGGCGATCAGGACGCGCTCGCCCGAAGGCGCATCCGAGACGCCGGGCACCGTCGCGGCCGCCTCGCTCCAGTCCTTGTCGCGCCGGCGGGCCTGACGTTCGGACCGGTAGCGGTCGATCATCAGCAGGTCGGCCGTGCGGTAAAGATAGGCCACCGGCGCCGCGACGGGGCCCACCGCCGCGGTGGAAATCTTGAGCCAGACTTCGTGCAGCAGGTCTTCCGCAGCATCGCCCGCCCCGCGCGCGCGCAGGAAACGCAGCAGCCGCTCGCGATTGGCGAGGAAGGCGGCTTCGAGACCGTTGGGCGCGCGATTGCTGGACACGGACAAAACCAATGACGGCCGCGCGCGATAAGTCAAAATCGGCGTTGGTGAAAGGTGCCTCGCTCTTTCGCGGTCCGTTCTTCCCGGTCGTCAGCCACGGCCCCTCGTCCCTTCTTGTAGTGTTTCAAAAATCGGGTATGCTGATTCGCAACAGACCCCGAAGGGGCGGCGACAATGGGAGGAGTGCATGGCCTGGGATTTCGAAACCGAGCCCGAGTTTCAGGAGAAGCTCGACTGGATGGAAGAGTTCGTCCGTGAAAAGGTCGAACCGCTGGGGATGCTCGGCATCCATCCCTACGATGTGAAAAACCCCCGCCGCAATGCACTCGTCCGCCCGCTGCAGGCGGAGGTCAAGGCGCAAGCCCTCTGGGCCTGCCACCTCGGGCCGGAACTTGGCGGACAAGGCTACGGCCAGGTCAAGCTGGGGCTGATGAACGAGATCCTGGGCGGCGCGAACTTCGCTCCGATCGTGTTCGGCTGCCAGGCGCCGGACACCGGCAATGCCGAGATCATCGCGCACTATGGCACGCCCGAACAGAAGGAGCGGTATCTCCGACCGCTGCTGGATAACGAGATCGTTTCCGCCTTCTCGATGACCGAGCCGCAGGGCGGGTCCGATCCGACCAACTTCGTCACCCGCGCCGAGCTCGACGGCAATCACTGGAAGATCAACGGCGAGAAGTGGTTCTCGACCAACGGCAAGTGGGCCGACTTCCTGATCGTCATGGCCGTGACCGATCCCGAGGCGCCGCGGCACGAGCGGATGAGCATGTTCATCGTGCCCGTAGACACGCCCGGCGTGGAGATCGTGCGCAACGTCGGCGTCTATGGTCAGCAGGACGGTTCCGAGAGCTACATCCGCTACACCGACGTGCGCGTACCGGCCGATCATCTACTTGGTGAGCGCGGCGGCGCCTTCGCCATCTCGCAGACGCGGCTCGGCGGCGGGCGCGTGCATCATGCGATGCGCACGGTGGGCAATTGCCGCCGCCTGCTCGACATGATGAGCCGGCGGGCGGTCAGCCGCAAGACGCGCACCGGCACCATCGCCGACTATCAGGCGGTGCAGATGCAAATTGCCGACAGTTATATCGAGCTCGAACAGTTCAAGCTCTTCGTGCTCAAGACCGCCTGGATGATCGACAAGTACCAGGATTACCGTAAGGTCCGGAAAGACATCGCGGCGATCAAGGCGCTGATGCCGAAGGTCTATCACGACATCGCCGCGCGATGCGTGCATATCCATGGGTCGCTCGGCGTGTCGAACGAGATGCCCTTCGTCGGCAGCCTCGTCGCCTCGATGGTCATGGGCATCGCCGATGGGCCGACCGAGGTGCACAAGGTCACCGTCGCGAAGCAGCACTTGCGCCAGTACCGCGACGTGGCCGATCCCATCTTCCCCGACTACTCGCTGATCCACCGGCGCGCCGCCGCGCAGGCTCTCTACGATCCGCTGGAGGAGATCACCGACGCGGCGGAGCAAGCCGCATGACCGCGGCGAGCGCCGCGCAGGACAGCGCCGCTCGCACCGCCGCGTCCAGCCCACCGCCGATCGGCTTCGTCACCCGCGTCAGTTACGGCGCGGGCGCGATGGCGAACGGCATCAAGGGCGCCGCGTTCTCCAGCTACCTGATGCTCTACTTCAATCAGGTGGTCGGGGTGCCGGCGGCGATCGTCGGCACCGCCTTGGCCTGCACCCTGCTGGTGGATGCGATCGTCGATCCGTTCCTCGGGCGTTGGGCCGACGTCAGCCGCTCGCGCTGGGGCCGCCGGCATCCGTTCATGTATGCAGCGGCAATCCCGACCACGATCTTCTTCTTCCTCACCTGGTTCCCGCCCCAGGGTCTCACCCATGTCCAACTCGGTTTCTGGATCTTCGCGTTCGCTTCCGCGACCCGCGCTGCGATCAGCGCGTTCGAGATCAACGCCTCCGCAATGGCGCCCGAGATGACCGCCGACTATAACGAGCGCACGCGGCTGTTCTCGCTCCGCTACTGGTTCGGATACGCAGGCGTGTACGGCTTTACCGCCTTCTCGCTCGCGTTCATCTTCATCGAATCGCCCGAGTATCCACGCGGGCAGCTCAACCCGGCAAGCTACGCCAACTTCGCCGCGCTCGGGGCCGTACTGATCTTCCTCGCGATCCTGATCTGCGCGGCCGGGACGCACAACCGTATCCCTTACCTTCGGCAGGCAGATTCCACGCAAGGGAAGCCCAAGCTGCGCCTGCGCGATCACGTCGCCGAAATGTTCGCCGCCTTCCGTAACCGCGCCTTCCTCGCCATCTTCGGCTTCGGCGTGTTCAAGTACACCGCGATCGGCCTCTACAGCGCGATCACGCTCTATTTCAGCACCTTCCTGTTCAAGCTCAACACAGCGCAACTCGCGCTTCTCACGCTCGACAGCCTGGTGGCGGCGACTCTGGCCGCCCCCCTCGCGCCGATCTTCTGCAGATGGTTCGGCAAGCGAAACTGCGCGATGGTCTTCGCCGTGGTCGGTGTCGCCATGGGTCTTACCCCGCTGTTTCTGAGCCTGTTCGGCCTGTTCTTCGAACCGGGCCATCCGCTGCTCGTGCCGGTATTGTTCGCTGTCGGTGCAATCTACGGCGCGATGGTCGCCGTCTCGCTCATCGCCACGAGCGCGATGCTGGCCGACGTGGTGGAGGAAAGCGCGGTCGAGACCGGCCGGCACACCGCAGGCACCTTCTTCGCCGCGTCGAGCTTCATGCAGCAATGCTCCAACGCACTCGGCCTCTTCGTGGCCGGACTGGTCCTCTCATGGTCGCAATTCCCCGAGAGGGCCGATCCGGCGACGATCGAACGCTCCGTGGTCGACAGCCTGCTGAGCCATTACATTCCGACAGTGATTTCGCTCTGGACAATCGGCGCGCTGATCCTTCTGTTCTATCCGATCACGCGCGCGCGGCACGAGCGGAACATCGAAATCCTTCGCGCCCGGGAAGCCGAGGCGCTCGAACAACAACAGCGCGATGCGCCCCTGGGCGGCCCCGCCCGGTAATTTTAGGAGAATGCGATGGCGACCCAGCCCGATCTGAAAGCACCAAGCGCGGACGATGCCTTCCGCGAGGAAGTGCGCGATTTCCTCGCGGAGAACTTTCCGCCCGAGCTCAAGGGCAAAGGCAGCGCACTGGCCGGAGTCGACGGACCGACCGAGGAGAGCGAAACGCAGCGCAAGTGGCGCGAGGCGATGGGCGCGCGCGGCTGGGGCACACCGACCTGGCCGAAGGAATACGGCGGCGGCGGGCTGTCGCGCAGGCAGGCGGCGATCCTCAATGAGGAGATGGCGAAGGCCGGCGCCTACAATCCCATCGGCGGCATGGGCGTGATGATGTTCGGCCCGACCCTGCTCGAATACGGCAGCGAGGCGCAGAAGAGCGAGCACATCCCGCCGATCTGCCGCGGCGAAATCCGCTGGTGCCAGGGCTATTCGGAACCGAACGCCGGGTCCGACCTCGCCAATCTCCAGACTTTCGCCGAGGACAAGGGCGACCACTATCTCGTCAACGGACAGAAGACCTGGACCAGCGGCGGCCAATGGGCGGACAAGTGCTTCTGCCTCGTGCGCACCGACAAGAGCGACAAGCACAAGGGCATCAGCTTCCTGCTGATCGACATGGACGCGCCGGGCGTCGAAGTCCGCCCGATCCAGATGATCAGCGGCATGAGCCCGTTCTGCGAAACCTTCTTCACCGACGTGAAGGTGCCCAAGGAAAACCTCGTCGGCGAGGAAGGTCAGGGCTGGACGATCGGCAAACGCCTGCTCCAGCACGAGCGCACCAACCTGTCGGGCGGCGGCAGCCTCGCCCGCATGATGGGCGCGAGCCTGGCCGATATCGCCAAGAAGTACGTCGAAACCGACGAAAGCGGCGCGATCGCCGACAAGGTTCTGCGCGACCGGATCGCCGATTTCGAGATCCGCTGGAACGCCTTCCTCCTCACCGCGCGCCGCGCGACCGAGGAAAGCAAGGCCGCCGGCGGCGTTTCGGAGATCAGCTCGGTGCTCAAGAAGCTCGGCACCAAGCTCGGGCAGGAGCGGGCTGAGCTGACGATCGAGATCATGGGCCTGCAGGGCCTCGGCTGGGAAGGCGAAGGTTTCACCGACGCCGAGCTTTCCGGCGTGCGCGCCTGGCTCTTCGGCAAGGCGACGACGATCTACGGCGGCTCGACCGAGATCCAGAACAACATCATCGCCAAGCGCGTGCTTGGCATGCTCGACCATCAGTAAGAGGGCGCGAAGAACATGGCGGTTCTCAACGAAGAACAGGAAATGCTGCGCGACATGGCGCGTGACTGGGCCACGAACGAAAGCCCGGTCGCGGCCTTCCGCAAGGTCCGCGCGAGCGGCGCGCCCGAGGCGTTCGATCGCGAGGCCTATACGGCGATGGCGCAGATGGGCTGGGCCGGCATCGTCGTGCCCGAAGCGCACGGCGGATCGGATTTCGGCTGGCTCTCGGCCGGGCTGGTGGTCGAGGAACTGGGCAAGACACTGACCGCGAGCCCGCTCGTCGCCACGACGCTCGCCGCGACGGCGATCGTGCTCGGCGGCAGTGAGGAGCAGAAGGCGAAATGGCTGCCCCGGCTCGCGAGCGGCGAGGCGATCGGCACGCTTGCGATAGACGAGGGGCCGCATCACAACCCGGCGAAGATTGCCGCGAGCGTATCGGGCGGGAAGCTCTCCGGCACCAAGGCCTTCGTTCACGAGGCGCACAGCGCCGACCTGTTCGTGGTCGCAGCGGCGGACGGGCTCTACCTCGTCGAGAAGGGCGACGGCGTATCGCTCTCGACCCGCAAGCTGACCGACCAGCGCAGCCATGCAGAGGTGACCTTCGACGGCGCGGCGGCGGACAAGCTCGCCGGCGGCGGCGACAGCCTGCTCGACGACGTGCTCGATCGCGCGCGTGTCCTGACCGCTTGCGAAATGCTCGGCATGGCGCAGGCCGTGTTCGACACCACGCTCGATTACCTGAAGCAGCGCGTGCAGTTCAATCAGGTGCTCGCCACCTTCCAGGCGCTGCAGCACCGCATGGCCGATCTGTTCGGCGATCTCGCGATGATGCGCTCGGCGGTCGAGGGCGGGTTGCAGGCGCTCGACAGCGGGTTCGGCGTCGCGCGGGCGGCGACGATCGCCAAGGCGGAAGCCAACCGCGTGCTTCACACGATCAGCCGCGAGGGCGTCCAGCTCCACGGCGGCATTGGCATGACCGACGAGTACGACATCGGCTTCTACCTCAAGCGCGCCCGCGTGCTCGAGGCGAGCTGGGGCGGCACCTCCTACCTGCGCGACCGGTTCGCGCGGATCGGCGGCTATTGAGGCATTGGATCCGCTTGAGGATCCCGAAGGCCTAGGTGACACGGCCAGCGCCCAACAGCGGGCGCTGGCCGATCACGCGCGGTTCGTCGACGAAAACCTGACGCGCAATTACCGGGCGAACTTCATCCACGGCGTGCTGGGGATGACGGGCTTTCGCCTGATCTACGCCCCGACGATCATCCCGGCCTATCTGATGCTGCTGACCGGCAGCGCGGCCGCCGTGGGGCTCGGCACCGCGCTGCTGCAACTCGGCGCGACCATCAGCCCGATCGCCAGCGGCGCGCGGATCGAGCATCGCAGCCATATCCTGCCCTACGCGATCCGGGTCGGCTCGCTGATGCGGCTGATGATCCTCGGCCTCGCGCTCGCGGGGTGGCTGCTGACCGGCGAGGCGCTGCTGCTGGCGACCTTCGCTTTCTTCCTCCTGCTCGGTTTCTTCACCGGGGCGCAGCGCGTCGCTTTCCAGATGCTGATGAGCAAGCTGATCCCCATCAGAAAGCGCGGGCGGTTGCAGGGCTATCGCAATTTCGCCGGCGGACTGATCGCCGCGGTACTGGCCTGGGTCGCGGGCAACTGGTTCATCGCGGGAAACTGGCTCGGCAACGGCTACGCGACCACGTTCCTCTTCGCCTTCTTGCTCACCAGCGCCGGGCTGGTCGTGCTCAAGACGATGATTCGCGAGCCGCCCGCCCCAGTGTCGCGCCCGCAGATCCCCTTGCGCGACCGCATTCGCGAATTTCCCGAGCTGCTCGCCGACCGCGACTTCGCCAACTTCCTCGGCACGCAGAGCTTCGCCACCATGGCCCGAGTCGGTGCCCCGTTCTGGACCGTCTATGCCGGCGGCCTGCTCGGGCTCGACGGCGCGCTGATCGGCGGGCTCAGCTTCGTGTTTCTGGGTTCGGACACGGTCTCGAACATCGTCTGGGGGCCGATGGGGGACCGCTTCGGATTCCGCATCGTCTATGCACTCGCGCTGCTCTGTTCGATCGGAGGCGTGGTGCTGCTGATCTTCGCCGAAGCCGCGGCGCCCGTTTACGGCGCGTTCGTGCTGCTCGGCTTCGGCGGATCGGGCTGGCTGCTGGCCGCGAGCACGATGGTGCTCGAATTCGGCCGCACCGAGGATACGCCCATGCGGCTTGCGCTGGTGACCACGGTGGAAGGCATCATAGCCGCGTCCGGGCCGGTCCTCGCCGGCCTGATCGTCGCGGCCTGGGGATTCACGCCGCTCTTCGCGCTCGTGCTCGGTGCGCTCGTCATTGCATTGCTGCTGCTGGTGTTTCGAGTGCGCGAACCGCGCGATCTCGCCAAGGGCTGATCAGTCGGCGCCCGGCGGCGCGAGCAGCCCCGAGGATAGCGCCGACACGTAGGTCCGGATCGCCATCTCGGGATCATCGAACCGCCCGGCCCAGTTGCGCGCCTCGTAGGCGCTGTTGAGCGTCGACATGATGATCTGGCTGGCCACCAGCGGATCGATCGGCCGCACCGAGCCGTCGGCGATCCCGTCGATCAGCATTCCCGCGAACCGCCGGGCCAGCCGGTTGGAGCGCGTGACCACATCGGTCCGCTGATCGCTGTCGAGCGACTGGAGCGCGGTGGTGCGCAGCAGAGGCATGGCGTCGAAGAACTGCACGTCGACCAGCTCGCGCAGCACGCTCGCCAGCCGCGTCCAGTAATCCGTTTCGATCTCCTGCCCGGCCATCTGCACCGCGGAAAGCCTGTCGTAGCTGCGCTGGAAACAGGCCAGCACGAGATCGTCCTTCGCGTCGTGGTGATGGTAGAAGCTGCCCTTGGTCACGTTGAGCGACTTCGCGATCCGGTTGACCGATGCCCCGCGATAGCCGCGCTGGTTGATCGTGACGGTGGCGGCGCGCAGGAATTCGTCGTTCTGGCTCGGCTTGGCCACTTTCTCCGTGCGCCAGCCGCGATCGGGCAGAGGCCGGGGCGACCAGCGCTCCGGTTCGGCCGGGATGCCGTGCGCGAGGATGTCGAACATCCGCTCCTCGACGCGCGGGAAATCGAGCGAGGAATAGCGCAGCGACCACACCGGCCACCACATCATCGCCTCCAGCAGGATATGCGCGCGAGCGGAAAACAGCGCGTGGTCGCGATCCGACCGCGCCTCGCCGAAGAAGCCGCGCACCAGCTTCACCACCGTCCTGTAGCGCGCGAGCAGCGGCGCCTGGGTCTCGGGGTCGAGCGTGCGGATTTCCGACAGCGCCGTCACCAGCCCCCTTTCCCCGCCCCGGATACGCCTGCGCAGCGCGACGTGGTCGGCGATGTAGCGGCGCAGGCGCGACGCGGGATCGGGCTCGGCCAGCGCGTCGGCCGCCATCTGCTCCATCAGGTCGAGCGTCGCCTCGTAGACCGCGACGACGAGCTGTTCCTTGCGCGAGAAGTAGTAGGTGATGCTGGTCGCGTTGAGTCCGATCGCGCGCGCGACGTCGGACAGGGTCGTCGCCTTGACTCCGGTTTCGTTTATCAGCACCGAGGCGGCATGGATGATGGCCTGGCGCTTCTCGCCAAACCGTCTCGTCTCCGCACTCTTGCTCGCCATCGGGTCCCCCATGTCAGGCCCGTTACAACAGCGCGGGCGAAAGTGCCAACCGCGCCGCCGGCCTTTCCGTTAGAACAGCGCGGCCAAATCCTTCTTGAGAATCTTGCCGTTCGCGTTGCGCGGCAAGGTCTCCTCCGTAAACACCACCCGCACCGGCACCTTGAACTTCGCCAGCCTGTCGGCAACCCAGCGCTGCAGTTCTTCCTCGCTCGCAGTGGAACCGGGAGCAAGGTGGACGACGGCGGCGGGCTCCTCGCCCAGTTGCGGGTGCGGCAGGCCGATCAGCGCTGCGTCGGTCACCGCAGGGTGATCGTAGAGCACGTTCTCGACCTCGGACGAATAGATGTTCTCGCCCCCGCGGATGATCATGTCCTTTGCCCGGTCGACGATATAGCAGAAGCCTTCCTCGTCGAGCCGCGCGAGATCACCCGTCCGGACCCAGCCGTCCACGAACGTCGCCGCGGTCGCTTCGGGATTGTTCCAGTAGCCTTTCACCACCATCGGCCCGCGCGCCCAGAGCTCGCCGACTTCGCCTCGCGGCAGCTCCTGCGTGCCGTCCTCGTTCATGATCTTGAGGTCGGCGACGGCGACCGGCGGGCCGCAACTGTCGGGCCGGTTGAGGTAATCCTCGCTCGAATGGCCGGTGACGGTGGCCATCGTCTCGGTCATGCCCCAGCCGTTGCCGGGCAGCGCGCCGAACACCTCGCGGATCTTGCGCACGAGCTCGGGCGCCGAGGGTGCGCCGCCGTAACCGATCGCCTCGATGCTCGACAGGTCGTAGTTCTTGCGCTCGGGATGCTCGATGAGTTGCCAGGCGATCGTCGGCACGCCGCCGGTCGAGTTCACCTTCTCCCGCTCGATGATCTCGAAGGCTTTAACCGGGTCCCACTTGTGCATGAAGATCATCGTGTGGCCCGCCGCGACGTTGCCCATCAGGCCGGCGGAGCAGGCCGTGACGTGGAACAGCGGGATCACCGTCAGGCCGACCTTGTGCGCCGGCTCCGGCATCTCATCCCCCCGTCGCAGCACGGCGCAACTGGCGTTGTAGCCGCTCGACATGATGTTGGTGGTGAGGTTGCGGTGCGTGCCGAGTGCGCCCTTCGGGTTCCCCGTGGTGCCACTCGTGTAGAAGATGGTCGCGTCGTCCTCGGGCGCGATTTCGACTTCGGGCAGTTCGGCCTGAGGCAGATCGGCGTAGCCCTTCGGCGTGCCGATCACGGCCTCGAGCCGTTCGGCGCCTTCGGGTTCGCCCTGGCAGCGCGAGACGAACACCGTCTCCAGATCGGGGCATTCGCCGCGATGCGGCGCAATCCGTTCCCAGCGCTCCGCATCGCAGACCAGCAGCTTCGTGCCCGAATCGCTCAGGCCGTAGGCGAGCTCCGGCCCCGTCCACCAGGCGTTGAGCGGCACGCAGATCGCGCCGATCGTCACCGCGGCGAAGAACGCGACGGGCCATTCGGGCAAGTTCCGCATCGCCACCGCGACGCGGTCTCCCTTTGCCACGCCGCGCGCCTGGAACTCGTGCGCCAGCTTCGCGACGGCGCGGAACCACGCGTCGTAAGTGACGCGCTCGTCCTCGTAGATCGTGAACTCGCGCTCGCCGTGCATGCGCCCGGCCATGGCGATCGCGCGCAGGTTCGGCGGCGCGTTCTTCCACACGCGCGTCGGCACGCCGCGGATGTCGATCGTCTCCATCTCGAAGCGTTGCCCGGGCGCGGTGAGGATCGCCTTGCAATCCTCGCGGGTCCGCACGGGCCAGCCTTCCGGCGGGGTCCAGCCGATCGCGGAAGCGAGATCCTTTGCCTGCGTCGCCATGGTCAGAGCACCTCGAACAGACCGGCCGCGCCCATGCCGCCGCCGACGCACATGGTGATGACGACATACTTCACACCGCGGCGCTTGCCCTCGATCAGCGCATGCCCGACGCAGCGCGCGCCGGTCATGCCGAACGGGTGTCCGATCGAGATCGAGCCGCCGTTGACGTTGAGCCGGTCGTCCGGAATGCCGAGCTTGTCGCGGCAGTAGATCACCTGCACCGCGAACGCCTCGTTCAGCTCCCACAGGCCGATATCGCCGATGCCGAGCCCGAACCGATCGAGCAGCTTGGGGATCGCGAAGACCGGGCCGATGCCCATTTCGTCCGGCTTCGCGCCTGCCACCGCCATGCCGACATAGCGGCCGAGCGGTTCGAGGCCCCGCGCCTTCGCTACCTCGGCCTCCATCAGCACCGAGGCCGCCGAGCCGTCCGAAAGCTGGCTGGCGTTGCCCGCCGTGATGCAATGCCCCTCGCCCATCACGGGTTGGAGCTTCGCGAGCCCTTCCAGCGTGGTGTCGGGCCGGTTGCAGTCGTCCATCGCGATGGTGACCTCGCGCTGGCTCACCTCGCCAGTGGCCTTGTCGGTCACGTTCATCGTCGTGGTGATCGGCACGATCTCGTCGTCGAACCGGCCCGCCGTCTGCGCCGCCGCGGTGCGCTGCTGCGACTGAAGCGAATATGCGTCCTGCGCCTCCCGCACGATGCCGTAGCGCTCGGCCACGACCTCGGCCGTTCCGATCATCGGCATGTAGATGTCGGGGTGCATCTTGAGCAGCTCGTCGTCGCGCTGCGTGTTCGGCTTGGTCGAGCGAAGCGAGGTGATCGATTCGACCCCGCCGGCGACGCAGATGTCCATCCGGTCGACGATGATCTGCTTGGCCGCCGTCGCGATCGCCATCAGGCCGGAGGAGCACTGGCGGTCGATCGTCATCCCCGCGACCTCCACCGGCAGCCCGGCCCGCAGCGCCACCTGCCGGCCCATGTTGAAGCCCTGCTGCCCCTGCTGGTTGGCGGCGCCCATGATCACGTCGTCGATCTCGCCGCCTTCCAGCCCCGCCCGCTCGACCGCGGCGGCGACCGACCAGGCGCCGAGCTGCACGGCGTGGGTCGCGTTGAAAGCGCCGCGCATCGCCTTGGCGAGCGGAGTGCGGGCGGTGGATACGATGACGGCGTCGCGCATTCGGGCAATCCTCTTTTTTCGGTTTCGTCTTGTGCGATTCTTTGCCGGAGATTTATGCAGAAGGGACGCTGCGTGGCAAGGTGCAACTGGTTGTTTTCTGAATTTCAGGTATGAGGCTTCAAAAGAGCGAAAAATCGTCTATCAGCAGCAGTCAGAAAACGAGGTATGCCGATAACGGCACCATGCGGGAAAGGTCATGATCGAATTGGCGGATGCGGCGGCGCTCGGCTTCGACACGGCGCGACTGGCTAGGATCGATGCGTTTCTCGAGGCGCAATATATCGAGAGCGGGCGCCTGAAGAACGCCCAACTGCTCGTCGCGCGCGGCGGAAAACCGGTCCACCACGCGCAGTTCGGAACCTTGCGCGATGACGGCACGCCGATGCGCGAGGATGCGCTGTTCCGCATCGCCAGCATGACCAAGCCGGTGACCTCGATCGCGTTCATGCAGCTCGTCGAGCAGTGCAAGGTCGCGCTGGACGATCCCGTAGCGCGGGTGCTCCCGGAGTTCGCCGAGCTCGGCGCCTACGCGGGCGGCGGCGGCGCCCTGCCCTTCGCGCCGGTGCAGCGGGGCGCGCCGATGCGCTTCGTCGACCTGATGACGCATATGTCGGGGCTGACTTACGGCTTCCAGAACCGCAGCAGCGTCGATGCCGCCTATCGCGCAGCGGAGCTCGACCTTTCGCGCGGCAAGATCACTTCCGACGAGTATGTCGCGGCACTGGCGCGAATTCCGCTCGAGTTCGAACCGGGCACGCGCTGGAACTATTCCGTTTCGACCGACGTGCTCGGGATCGCGGTCGAGCGGCTCTCGGGGATGCGGCTGGGCGATTACTTCCGCCAGCATATCTTCGAACCGCTCGGGATGAGCGACACCGCGTTCCGCGTCGCCGAAGGCCAGGGCGAGCGACTGGCCGACGCCTATGGCTATCGTCCGGGCAAACCGCCACGACTGATCGATCGCGCGGCGGAGAGCAGGCTGCTCGAACAAGGCAAGTTCGACAGCGGCGGCGGGGGCCTGATCGGCACGGCGGCCGACTATCACCGCTTCTGCGCCATGCTGCTGAACAAGGGCGAGCTGGGCGGCGCGCGGATCGTCGCGCCCAAGACGCTCGACCTGATGATCGCCAACCACCTGCCGGGCGGTACCGACCTCACGCAAATGAGCCAGAGCCTCTTTTCCGAGGCGAACAACGCCGGCACCGGCTTCGGCCTCGGCTTCGCCATGGTGATCGATCCGGCCAGGACGCTGATGCCCGCAAGCAAGGGCGAATTCTACTGGGGCGGCGCCTACTCGACCGCCTTCTTCGTCGATCCGGTCGAGCAGATTACGATGGTCTTCATGACCCAGCTCTACCCCTCGTCCACTTATCCCATCCGCCGCCAGCTCAAGACGCTGATCTACTCGGCACTGGCGGAAAGCTACGCATGAAGGAGCGCACGATGACCACCCCGATCCGCACCGAACGCCACGACAATGTGCTCGTGATCGTATCCGACAATCCGCCGGTGAACGCCCTCGGCCAGGCGGTACGCGCGGGGCTCGCCGCAGGGATCGAGGAAGCGCTGGGCGACGACGCAGTCGAAGCGGTCGTGATCCGTTGCGACGGGCGCACGTTCTTCGCCGGGGCGGACATCACCGAATTCGGCAAGCCGCCCAAGGGCCCGAGCCTCCCCGAAGCGCTCGACAAGCTGGAGGCGAGCGACAAGCCGGTGGTCGCCGCGATCCATGGCACGGCGCTCGGCGGCGGATGCGAGGTCGCGCTGGCCTGCCACTACCGCGTCGCAGTGCCGAGCGCGAAGCTGGGTCTGCCCGAAGTCAAGCTCGGCCTGATCCCCGGCGCCGCGGGCACGCAGCGCCTGCCGCGCCTCGTCGGCGCCGAAGCGGCGCTGCCGCTGGTCGCGACCGGCAATCCGATTCCGGCGAAGAAGGCGCAGGCGATCGGGCTGGTGGACGCGATCGTGGGTGAGGACAGCCTGGAGGCGGACGCGATCGCCTTCGCGAAATCGAAGATCGGCCAGCCGGTGCCGCGCGCGTCGCAAGGAACGGCCAATCAGGACGGGGTGAAGAACCCCGCGATCTTCGACGATTTCCGCCAGAAGAACGGCCGCAAGATGCGCGGTTTCGATGCGCCCAACGCCGCGATCGAGGCGGTCAAGGCGGCGGGTGAGCTGCCCTATGCCGAGGGCGTGAAGAAGGAGCGCGAGCTGTTCGCCAGGCTGATGGGCGGCACGCAGTCGAAGGCGATGCGGCACTACTTCTTCGCCGAGCGCGCGGCGAACAAGATCGACGACGTGCCCGCCGACACCCCGCTGATCCCGATCAGGAAGGTCGGCGTGATCGGCGCGGGCACGATGGGCGGCGGGATCGCGATGAACTTCCTCAGCGCGGGTATTCCGGTGACGATCCTGGAGATGAAGCAGGAAGCGCTCGAGCGCGGCACCGGCGTCATGCGCCGGAACTACGAGAACACCGCCAAGCGCGGCCGGATGACGATGGAGCAGGTCGAGGTGGCCATGGACCTGCTCACCCCCACGCTCGACTATGCCGACCTTGCCGACTGCGATCTGGTGATCGAGGCGGTCTATGAGAACATGGATGTGAAGAAGGAAGTGTTCGGCACGCTCGACGGCGTGGTCAAGCAGGGCGCGATCCTCGCCTCCAACACCAGCTACCTCAACATCGACGAGATCGCCGCCGCGACCGGGCGGCCAGGCTATGTCCTCGGCTTGCACTTCTTCTCGCCGGCCAATGTTATGAAGCTGCTGGAGGTGGTGCGCGGCGCGAAGACGCGCGGCGATGTGCTGGCGACGGCGATGAAGCTCGCCAAGACGATCGGCAAGGTCGCCGCGGTCTCGGGTGTGTGCCCCGGCTTCATCGGCAACCGCATGCTCTCAAAGCGGCAGGAGCAGGCGAACCAGCTCATCATGGAAGGCGCGAACTACTGGGACGTCGACGACGTGCTGCTCGAATTCGGCTTCCCCATGGGCCCGTTCCAGATGGGCGACCTCGCGGGCATCGACATCGGCTGGCACCGCGATCCGAGCAAAGTGACCACCGTGCGCGAGGCGCTCTGCGCCGCGGGCCGCTTCGGCCAGAAGGCGAGCAAGGGCTTCTACGACTACGACGAGGCGCGCAACCGCACGCCGTCGGACGAGGTGAAGGCGATCATCGCCGACTTCGCGGCCAAGGAAGGGCATGAGCAGCGCGAGATCTCGAAGGACGAGATCCGCGAGCGCCTGCTCTATCCGATGATCAACGAAGGCGCGAAAATCCTCGAGGAGAAGATGGCCCAGCGCGCGAGCGACATCGATGTCGTGTGGATCAACGGCTACGGCTGGCCGCTCTACACCGGCGGTCCGATGTTCTGGGCCGATACGATCGGCCTCGATACGGTGGTCGCCGGGCTGGAGAAGCATGGGCTTCCGGTCAGCGATTATCTGCGCGGCAAGGCCAAGCGCGGGGAAAGCTTCAACGGCTGAGGCCAAAGCCGCTCGAATTCGCGAAGCAACCCGATCCTCCCTTGGCCGCCGGCAAATGGGGAGGATCGGGCGCGCGTGCGGCACCGAGTAGGCGGACACGCTTGTCCACGGCCCGGCACTCGTCGTTGGGAACCCTGCTGTTCGAATTAAGGGTATGAGTGGCAAGTCAAAACCCATCGACTGCCGCAGGCACCGTGCATGGCTTTGCTTTCGAAACCAGTCTCGTAAAACGCGGTACGCCCCCGACTTTAGGACCTCTTCCTAGAAAACTCACCTCCTCTCCGCGCTGAACGGCATGTTTTCGGAAGCATGGTCCGGGCATTCTTCCACAACCTCTACCGGCCTCACAGGCCCGCTCAATTCACAAAGGGCTTGACAGAAGGTCCCCGAAATACTCCACTTTCGATAAGTGGGTATGTGTCTGAGAGCACAACGCACAGGAGAGGAGAGGAAGATGAGAAAACACGGTCTTCGGTACACGTGCGCCCTGTCGGCTCTCGTTATGGGGCTCGCCGGCGCCAGTCCGGCCATGGCGCAAGCCGAGCCCCAGGAACCACCGCAAAGCGCCGCTCCTGAAAACCCGGTCATCGTGGTTACGGGTTCGCTCATCCGCGGAACGCCGGAAGATGCGGCGCTGCCTGTCGACGTGATCACGCAGGACGAACTGGTCGATCAGGGCTCTCCCACCGCGCTCGATCTCATCAAGAATCTGCCCGGATCCAGCGGCGTGCTCGGCGATTCGAACCAGTTCGATTCGCGTTCCCAAGGGTCGGAAGGCGTTGCGACCGTGAACCTGCGCGGGCTCAGCCCGTCGCGCACGCTCGTCCTGCTCAACGGCCAGCGGCTCGCCAATTCGCCGATCGGCGTCGCCGCGGTCGATGCCAACCTGCTGCCCACCGCCGCCATCGGGCGGATCGAGGTGCTGAAGGACGGCGCCGCCGCGACTTACGGCTCCGACGCGATCGGCGGCGTGGTGAACTTCATCACCAACAAGCAGCTCGACGGATTGGTGGTCAGCGGAGACTATCGCTTCATCGACGGGTCGGACGGGGACTGGACCGCCTCGGGCGCGTTCGGCCACGACGGCGACGGGCTGCGAGTCCTGGCGAGCTTCGGTTACCAGCACCGCTCGCCGCTCGCGGTGAGCGAGCGCGACTTCGCCATCCGTCCCTATGCCGACAATCCGGCGGGCGGCTTCACCGAAGGGGGCAACCCCGGCGCCTTCCTGCCTTTCGCCTTCTACCCGGGCACGTTCGTCGGCCTCACCAGCGGCTTCCAGGTGGACCGCGGGTGCGAGCCGCTGGGCGGTCTGCCGGTCAATGAATCAGTCCCGACCGGCATCGACAGCGCCACTCGCTGCGCCATTCAGTACACGCCGTTCGACCTGCTGGTGGAGAAGGAGAACCGCTGGCAGGCCTATCTGGAGACCGAGATCGACCTGACGGACGAGATCGCGGCCGAGTTTTCGGGCCTCCTGGGCCACACCGCCATCTCTGCCAACACCTCGCCGAGCTATCTCATTCTCAACACGCCTACGCCGGGTCTCGCGAATCCGATCGGCTCGCAATTCTGGGTCCCGCCCAACAACCCCGGCCTGATCGCCTATCGCGAGGCCAATCCCGATCAGTTCCCTTCCGGTGCCAACAGCGCGCTTCTCGCCGCCGGGGTATTTCGGACGGCCCTCCTCGGCGGTAACCCGCTTTTCAAGGATCAGAACGGGATCGACGGGGCGTCGCCGATGACCCGCGACAGCGAGTCGATGCGCTTCACCGGCGCCCTGCGGGGAAGCCACTCGGACGCGTTCAACTGGGAGCTGAGCGGCACCTGGCACAAGTACATCCGCGAATCGACCGGCTACGACACGATCATCGATCGGGTACAGCTCGCACTGCGCGGGCTCGGCGGTGAGGACTGTGACCCGCTGACGGGCACGCCGGGCGTCGGGCCGTGCATGTTCTTCAATCCATTCTCCAATGCGATCCAAGCGAACGCGATCACCGGCGAGGGCAATCCCGGCTACGACGCTTCGGTCGCGAACGATCCGGCCATCTTCGACTACTTCACCAAGAAGTCGACCAGCCGCATCTCCAACGAGCTCATGGTCGCCAATCTCGTGTTCAGCGGCGACACCGGCGTCAGCCTCGGCGGCGGCAACGGGATCGGCTACGCGCTCGGCGCGCAGTATCGCCGCAACGACTATGACGCGGCTTACGGTCCGTACAACAATCTCGACATCTATCCCTGCCCCGCCTCCCTCGACTTCGGGGTGGAGGACTGCGAGCGGCCGATCGGCCTGTTCGGCTTCCTCGGCTCGGACCGGCCGAACTCCAGCTCGCAGGACGTCTATGCCCTGTTCGGCGAGCTGCAGATCCCGATCGGCGACCGCATCGATATCCAGCTCGCCGCGCGTTACGAGGATTACGGCGGCTCGGTCGGATCGACGTTCGATCCCAAGGCGAGCGCGCGCGTGCAGGTCACCGACTGGCTGGCCCTGCGCGGATCGTACCAGACCACCTTCCGTGCACCGCCCTCCACGATTCTGACCGCCGGCGATTATCTGACCTCGCTGCAGTTCGTCGGCGGATCGTTCCGTGCGGTGCGAGTGAACGACAATCCCACGCTCGTTCCCGAAAGTGCCGAGAGTTACGGCGGCGGCGTGATGGTCGAATTCGGCGGTTTCCGCGCCAGCGTCGATTACTGGCGGTACGACTTCTCCGACGACATCGTGGCGGAGCCGTTGTCGGGCTTGCTCAATTCGGTGTTCAACAGCACGGACGGATCGAGCACGCCGGGCACTGCAGCGGCGGATTGCTCCAACCCGCTGGTGAACCGCTTCACTTTCTCCGGCGGGCCCGCGACCGGGGGCTGCGGGACGCTCACCCCGACGCTCTCCAACGTGACGACCATCGATACGTTCTACACCAACGGGGCGGGCCTCTCGACGTCCGGCATCGACTTCGTCGCGAATTACCGCGGTGACTTCGGCTCCGAAGGCACCTGGGGCCTCGGCGTCACCGGCAGCTACGTGATCGACTTCCAGACCAATGACTTCTTCATCGGCGAGGATCTGATCCAGCCGGGCTTCTCGGCAGTCGGCAAGCTCAACTACCAGACGACCGCCTATCCGCTGCCGGAGTGGAAGCTGAACGCCTATGCCGACCTCGGCTGGGACCGCCACAACGCGCGGCTGACCGTCACCCATATCCAGGGTTACACCGATCAGCGGCTGGAGCCCGGCGCGCCCGGCTATGACATCCCCAGCTTCACGACGGTCGACTTTACGGTGCGGATCGGACTTCCGAGCGAAACCGATCTGACCCTGTCGGTGCTCAATCTGCTCGACAAGGAGCCGGGCTTCGCGGCGCTCGACTACAACTACGACCCCTTCACCGCGAACCCATTGGGGCGCAACTTCAAGATCGGAATCCGCAAGGCGTTCTGAGCTTGAAGTTGCTCGGACTGGCGGACGGGAATGCCGGAGACTGCGTGAACGACCAGACTGCGATCGATCTCGCCTCCCTCCTCGCCCCGCGCGAGGCGGGGGGCGATGGATGCTGGACCGGCGCGCCCGGCCCGGCGATGGGGCCGCGCCTGTTCGGCGGGCAGGCGATTGCGCAGGCGCTGATGGCGGCCGCGCAGGAGGAGGACGCGGATCGCCTAGCGCATTCGCTGCACTGCTACTTCCTCAAGCCGGGCATGGCGGACGAGCCGGTCGACTATCGGGTGACGCACCTCACCGCCGGGCGCAGCTTTGCCACGCGCAGGGTCGAGGCGTCGCAGGGCGACCTGCTGATCTTCTCGATGATCGCCTCGTTCCACCGGCCGGAACCGGGCTTCCGCCACGGGCTGGAATGCCCGTTCCCGCTCGACGTGGAGGCCGCGCTCGCCGGTCTTGGCGAGTGGAAGCAGCGCCATGCCGAACCCGAGGACCACCCGATTGCCGATCGACTGCAGCGGCGACCCATCGAGCTCGTCCCGCTCGACCCGTCGTCGGTGTTCGGCCGGCGGCCGCGCGAGCCGCGGACTGCCTCGTGGATGCGGATGCGTGTGCCGACCCGTGCGGGGCCGGCCATGCAGCGCGCGCTGCTCGCCTACGCCTCCGACATGCTATTCCTCCGCACGGCGATGCTGCCGCACGGAATCCGCCCGGGCGGATATGAGGTTCAGGCGACGAGCCTCGATCACGCGATCTGGTTTCACGAGACGCCGGACTTCGACCGCTGGCACCTGTTCGTCGCCGACAGTCCCTGGGCCGGCGGTGCGCGCGGGCTCAGCCGCGGCCATTTCTTCGCAGAAGACGGACGGATGATCGCGACCGCGCAGCAGGAGAGCCTGATGCGGCCGCGCGGTGAGGCGCTGGAGCGCGTCATGCAGCAGGACCGCGAAGCATGAGCGACAGCTCGTTTGCCGATCTGGACGGCGCCGCGCTGGAGCGCTGGCTGGGTAAGGCGGCGGCGGGACACGGCGCAGTCCGCAGCATCGAGAAGTTCCCCGGCGGCCAGTCGAACCCGACCTACCGTGTCGAGACCCAGCGCTGGCCGCTGGTCCTCAGGCGCAAACCCTTCGGCAAGCTGCTCCCTTCCGCCCATGCGGTCGAGCGAGAGCATCGCCTTATTTCCGCGCTCCACCCCGCTGGCGTGCCCGTCGCCGCGCCGGTAGCGCTATGCGAGGACCCGGAGGTGATCGGCGCGCCGTTCTATCTGATGGAGCTGGTCGAAGGCCGCACCTTCTGGAACGGCGCCCTGCCCGATTGCGCGCCCGAGGAGCGCGGCGCGATCTACCGCGCGATGATCGACACTCTGGCGAAGCTCCACGCGGTCGACCCTGTCGCGGTCGGCCTCGGCGACTACGGTGCGCCGGGCAACTACTTCGCGCGTCAGGTCGGCCGCTGGACCAAGCAGTACCGCATGGCGCAGACCGACGACATTCCGGAGGTCGAGCGGCTGATCGAATGGCTCCCGGCGACCCTGCCGCAACAGGACCGCACCTCGATCATCCATGGTGATTACCGGATCGACAACATGATCTACTCGCCCGACCGGCCGGAGATACTGGCGGTGATCGACTGGGAATTGTCGACGCTGGGCGATCCGCTGGCCGATTTCGCCTATCTCGCGATGAACTGGGCGATGCCGCATGGCGAGCGCGGGGCGCAGCTCGGCGGGCTCGACCTGCCCGCGCTCGGCATTCCCACGCTGGAGGAGGCAACCGAGCGCTATTGCGCGGCGACCGGCCGCACTTCAGTGCCCGACCTCAACTGGTTCTTCGCCTACAACCTGTTCCGGCTGGTAGGGATCATCCAGGGAATCAAGAAACGCGCGATCGACGGCAATGCGTCGAACGCCAATGCGGACGCCGCCTCCGCGCGCATCGCCCCGCTCGCCCGGCAGGCGTGGGGCTTTGCTGAGAGAGCGGCGGTCTGAGGCAGCGTGCGCATAACGTGAATCACTCTAGTTCCGTTCGTGCTGAGCTTGTCGAAGCACCGTTCTTCCTTCGAGCGCAGTGCTAGAAGTAAAGTGTGGCCCTTCGACAAGCTCAGGGCGAACGGTTTGAGGTTAAATGATACCATAGCAATCAAGGGAGTTACGCGATGTCGCTATTCGATCTGACCGGCAAGGTCGCCATCGTTACCGGATCGAGCCGCGGGATCGGCCGCGCGATCGCCGAGGAGCTGGCGGCGCAGGGCGCGAAGGTCGTGATCTCGAGCCGCAAGCAGGAAGCCTGCGACGAGGTTGCGGCCGAGATCAACGCCGCACACGGCGACGGCGCCGCGGTGGCGATCGCCGCCAGCATCTCCGACAAAGTGCAATTGCAGGACTTGTTCGCGCGCGCGAAGGAGCAGCTCGGCCCGGTCGACATCCTCGTCTGCAATGCGGCGAGCAATCCCTACTACGGCTCGATGGACGGGATCGAGGACGAGCAGTTCCGCAAGGTGCTCGACAACAACATCCTCTCCAACCACTGGCTGATCCAGCTCGCCCTGCCCGACATGCGCGCGAAGGGCGACGGGGCGATCATCGTCGTCAGTTCGATCGGGGGCCTGCGCGGTTCGCCGACCATCGGGGCCTACAACGTCTCGAAGGCGGCGGACTTCCAGCTCGTGCGCAACTACGCGGTCGAGAACGGCGAGCACGGTATCCGCGTCAATGCCATCGCGCCGGGCCTGGTGAAGACCGACTTCGCGCGCGCGCTGTGGGAGAACCCCAAGGCGCTCGCCGCGACCGAGGCACGCCTGCCCATGCGCCGGATCGGAGAGCCGCGCGACATCGCCGGCGCGGCGGTCTACCTCTCCTCGCCCGCCGCCAGGTGGACAACCGGCCAGATGATCGTCGTCGACGGGGGCGCAACGATATGAGCGCGCGCCTCGCCGGCAAGGTCGCAGTCGTGACCGGCGCCGCTTCGGGCATCGGCCGCGCGAGCGCGCTGCTGTTCGCGCAGGAAGGCGCGCAGGTCGTCGCGTTCGATCGCTCCGACGCCGTGCATGAGACCGCCGACATCGTGCGCGATCGCGGCGGCATGGCGCTGGCGGTGGCAGGCGATGCGGGCGCGGAAGCCGACATCGAGGCGCTGGTCGCGACCGCCCGCAAGGAATTCGGCGCGCTCCACCTATTCTTCGCCAATGCCGGCATCACCGGCGGCGTGCGCGGCGGCTTCTTCGACGCCACGCCTGAGGACTGGGCGGAGGTCCTGCGCGTCAACCTGATCGGACCGTTCCTCGCGGTGAAGCACGCAGCGCCCGCCATCCGCGAATGCGGCGGTGGGGCGATCCTCTGCACCGCCTCCGTCGCCGGGTTGCGCTCGGGCGCCGGGCCGGCGCAGTATTCGGCGAGCAAGGCAGGCGTCATCAATCTGGTCCAGACCGCCGCCCAGCAGCTTGCCGGCACCGGCGTACGGATCAACGCCGTGCTCCCCGGCCTGACCGAAACGGGCATGACCCGCCCGCTCTACGAAGGTGCGCGGGCGGCGGGCAAGGAAGACAGGATCGGACAGTTGAACCCGCTCCTGCGCGGCGGGCAACCGGAGGAGATCGCCGCCGCAGCCCTGTTCCTGCTGTCGGACGAGGCCAGCTACGTCAACGGGCAGGCGCTTGCGGTCGATGGCGGGCTGTCGAGCTCCCACCCGACATCGCGCCCGCCGGGCGATCCAAACCGTCCCAGCTCTTAGGCCGTCAACACGGTCACGAACTGCACGAGCCAGCCTCGGTCTTCTCCCACTGGTAGGCATCGACCGTTTCGCCGCGCGGCTGGTACCGGATCGTCAGCTTCTGGCCGCCCCGCTTCACCTCGAGCGTGAGAAACGCCTCCTGGTCTGCCTGGAGGCCATCCTGCGAGAACGTGTTGGTGATCGCGTCTCCCTCGCGCAACCCCGCCTTCTCCGCTTCGGAGCCCGGTTTCAAGCCCTGCACCCTGCGCGGGTCGCTCAGCAGCGAGGCGGGATCGAAACCGAGATCGAAGCGTCGCAGCGGCCGCGTGGTGCGCTGGAAGCAGGGCCCGAACGCGTCGGAGGGCGGCAGAATCGTCCCGCCGGCCAGCATGGCTTCGAAATCGTCGATCCCCGTTTGGCCGAGTTCCGCCCGCAGCAAACGGCGCCACAGCGCCTCGTCCATCGGCCGCCCGACGCGGCGCTCCGCAAGCATCGCGCGTACGAGGTCGTCGAGCGATCGCTTGCCGACCGATGCCTCGCGCACTTTCGCATCGAGGCTGGCGAAGTAGAGCGAGCCGCGGTCGTAGGGCAGAACCCGGATGCGCGTGTCTCGCCAGAAACCGGCCGGAATCTCGGCATTCGGCGTGCCGATCATCACGTTGGTATAGTAGCGCCCCGCCGTCTTGTTCAGATCGTCGAGAAAGGCATCCGCGTCGATCAGCCCAGCGCGATAGGGCAGCATCCGCTGATAATGGACCGCGAGCCCTTCGCCGAACCAGCTCCGGTCGAGGCCGCCGGGTCGATCCATCGATTCATCGAGCGAGCGGACCCAGGCATGCAGCATCTCGTGCGCGAGAAGCCCGCGCAGATCGCCGATCTCGGACTTGGGGCCATAGGTGAAGGCGAAGCTGTCGGTCAGCCCGATACCGCTGCCGGGATTGTCCGGATTGGGGCGCGCGAAAACGCCGAAGCTCGCCGCCGCTTCGCCGAAGAATTCGCCGTAGAAACCGTGCAGATCGGCCGCCCAGGCCATGAGCTCGTCGGTCGAGAACGGCGGATCGCCGGCCCAGCCGGCAAAGAACCCGCCGCTGTCCGACCGGTACGTGCCCGCTCGGCCCCCGATGTAGTAGGTCGACGCGATCCGCGCGGGCGCAAGCGGCGTAGCGCTCTGCGCATCGCCGATTCCGAAGCTGGAAACGCCGGTCGCGCCCAGTCCCATGGCCGAGAGGTCCCAGTCGACCGTCACCCGCCGGGCAGTCTCGTCTGCGGGAAGCATGAGGAAGGCGTTCCCGGCGCCCGAGAAGCTGCCGTGACCCGTCCGCAGCTCGTATTGCGGGCGGCTGATGAATGGCCGGGCGGCGTCGATCGTGACGCGATAGCGCAGCGTCAGCGGCCCCTCGATCGCACGGTCGGCATGCCAGAACCGGGTGCGGTTGGAAGCGTCCGCCGCCTCGTCTGTCGGCGTCAGAATCACCGCGCCGCGCGCGTCGCGTGCGGTCAGCCCCTCGACGTCGTCGGCGCTGGTGACCACGGTGTTGGCCTCGATCGGCAGTTCGACGACGGGCGTTCCAGGCGCGGCCTCGATACCGTCGGCGACGACCGTGAGATCGAGCGCTGGAACGGCCCCTTCGGCGTTCGCGGCCTCGGGACGGATGGTGATCGTAATCGCGGGCGCTTCCACGGGCGTCGCCGCGAAGGCCGGTGCCGCGCCGAGCGCGCAGATCGTCAGCAGAATTCCCCTCACCGCCTTCTCTCCCATACGTTGCACGGCGAATCTACGGCAACGTCCGCGCATGATCGCAGTCGTTCTCCGACCGGCCCGACCGGGCGCGGCATAGACTATGCGCCCCGCTGGAGGGCGCAGGGATCACAACGATGGAAGCGGCAGGCGATGCGTGCACTTGATCTCCGACAAGGTCGCGGTCGAGCGGACATCCTGCACCCCGGGAAGGCGCAGGAGCGTGCGGAAGGTGAACCCCTGATACCAGGCCATGCTCGGCGCCAGCACCTTCAGCATCACGTCCATTTCGCCAAACAGCGTGTAGGCTTCGGTGATCTCCGGGATATCCTCGATCGCCTGCGTGAACCGGTCGCGCTCTTCGTCGGTCAGCCGACCTATCTGAAGCTGCGCGAAGATATACATGCTCTCGCCCAGCTTATCCCGGTCGAGCACGGCGACCTGCGCCTTGATGTATCCCTTCGCCTTGAGGCGCTGCATCCGGCGCCAGCACGGGGATTGCGACAGCCCGACCCGCTCGGCGATCTCGCTGGAGGATTCGGATGCGTCGACCTGCAGGCGGTCGAGGATCTTGAGGTCGAGGCGGTCGAGTTCATTGGCCATGGTTATGCTCCGGATTCCGCGAGAGCGCATCATTCATGCGCCAGCCTTAGAAAGCGGGGAACCTTCGGGCAAGTTTTGCCGCAGGGACCGAAATAGGTTCGGCGAGGGAGGATCAATGGACCGGAACGATCTGACGATAATCGACGCAGCGGACGTGCGGCGGCGGCTGGACTACCCTTCGTGCATCGAAGCCATGCGGGAGGCGATGCGAGCGCTTTCCGCCGGGACGACGCGCCAGCTACTGCGGACGATGATCCCGCTCGGCGAGGCACGCACGTTCGCCCAGATGCCGGGCGCGCTCGGCACGCACGACATGTTCGGCGCCAAGCTGGTCAGCGTATTCGGCGATCCCGCCGCGCCCGGGAGGCGGCGGCACCGCGGGGTGATCGTCCTGTTCGAGCCCGACGACGGCAAGCCGGTCGCGATCGTCGATGCGGAAGAGATCACCCATATCCGCACTGCGGCGGCGACGGCGATGGCGACGGATGCGCTCGCGCGCGAGGATGCCGGCACCCTGCTGATCGTCGGCACCGGCGGGCAGGCGCGGACGCATCTCGAGGCCCTGCCGCAAGTCCGGCCGTTCCGCCGGATCCTGATCTGGGGGCGCGATCCCGCGAAAGCCGCGGCCCTCGCCGCCGATTATTCGTGTATCGAGGCGCAGGCGGTCGAGGACCTGCCTCGCGCCGCGGCGGAGGCGGACGTCATCTGCACCCTGACCGCCGCGTCCCAGCCGGTGCTGCGGGGCGAATGGGTCCGGCCGGGCACACACGTGAACCTCGTCGGCTCGAGCGGCCCCGGCCCGGTGGAATGCGATCACGAGATGGTCGTGCGCGCACGCTACATCGCCGACAGCCGCGCCTCGGCTCTCGACGCGGCGGCCGAATTCCTCGATGCGCGCGCGGCCGGCCTCGTCGGCGACGATCACATCGTCGGCGAAATCGGCGAAGTCCTGCTCGGCACGGTCGCCGGCCGGACAAGCGCGGACGATATCACCCTTTACAAGTCGCTCGGCCATGCGGTGCAGGATCTTGCCGCCGCCGCTCATGTCTATCGGAGCCTGAACACCTGATGCGTCATTATTCCCTCCGCACCCTCCTCGCGGCATCCACCCTTCTCGCCGCTCTGCCGGCCCATGCCGAAACGGTGCGCTGGTCGGTCGTCACCAGCGGCGAGAAAGTCGGGTTCGTCGAAGCGGACGAGCAGGGCTCCACCGTCGCCATCAGCTACGACGTCAAGAACAACGGTCGCGGTCCGACCACGACGGAAGAGATCGAGCTGGGTGCGGACGGCCTGCCCGTGCGCTGGGCGATCGATGGCACCTCCACCTTCGGCAGCGAGGTGCGCGAACGGTTCGCGCGCGACGGGCAGACCGTCCGCTGGACCGATTCCACGGGAACGCAGGAGAGGGAACAGGCCGCCACCGCGCTCTACATCGCGCAGAACGGCAGCCCGTGGGCGCTCGGCCTCTATGCCCGCGCACTCCTGAAGGACGAGGATCAGCGCATGGCGGCGCTGCCCGGCGGCGAGCTGCAACTGGAGGCGCTGGGCGAGGCGCAAGTGCAAGGCACGACCTACCGCGCCTTCTCGATCAGCGGCATCGACCTGTCGCCCGAACTGATCCTGCTGGATCCGCAGGGGCGCCTCTTCGCCCGCATCGACACCGACGGCGCGACCGTGCGCGAAGGTTCCGAAGGGGCCGTGCCTGAGCTCACCGAACTGGCGACGCGGCTCACCGCCGAACGCTTCGCGGCGCTCCAGAAGCGGTTCGCGCATACGCTCGACGGCCCGATGCGCATCCGCAACGTCCGCGTGTTCGACCCGAAAGCCGGCACGCTGGGGGACCCGGTATCGGTGGTCGTGTCGGGCGAGCGGATCGCGGGCATCCACCCGCTCGACGCGCCTGCGACCCCGGGCGAGATCGTCGTCGACGGCCAGGGCGGAACGATCCTGCCGGGCCTGCACGACATGCACGCCCACGTCTCGCCGCAATCGGCCCTGCTCTATCTCGCGGCCGGGGTGACCTCGATCCGTGACATGGGGAACGACAACGCCGTTCTCGACGGCTTGATGGAGCGGATCGAAGACGGGACGGTCGCCGGGCCGCGCATCGTGCGCAACGGCTTCCTCGAAGGGCGCAGCAGCTACTCCGCCCGCAACGGCATCATCGCGGCGAGCGAGGCCGAAGCGGTCGAGGCCGTGCGCTGGTATGCGGCGCGCGGCTATTGGCAGATCAAGATCTACAACTCCATGAATCCCGACTGGATTCCCGCGGTGGTCCGCGAAGCGCACCGCCTGGGCATGGGTGTGACCGGCCATATTCCGGCCTTCACTAATGCCGATACGATGATCGCCGCCGGATACGACGAAGTGACTCACATCAACCAGCTCATGCTGGGCTGGGTCCTCGATCCGCAGGAAGATACCCGCACCCCGCTGCGCCTCACGGCCATGCGGCGGACGGCCGACCTGGACCTCTCCTCGGCCCAGGTGCAGCAGACGATCGAAGCAATGGCCGCGCACGATATCGCGCTCGACCCGACCGCAGTGACGTTAGAGCTGCTGATGCTAAGCCGCGACGGGCAGCCGAGCCCTGCGGTCGCGAACTATATCGATCATCTGCCGATCGCGCTCCAGCGCCGCCGGCGCCAGGGGATCGCGCCGATCGAAACGCTGGCCGATGCGGCCGCTTACGAAGGCTCGTTCGTCAAGATCAAGGAACTGATCAAGCGCCTGCATGATCGCGGCGTGCGCCTCCTGCCGGGCACCGACGACGCCACCGGCCTGTCGCTGCACCGCGAACTGCAGATCTACGGCGAGGCGGGAATCGCGCCCGCGGAAGTGCTCCGCCTCGGCACGCTCGCGCCGGAAGTCTACATGGGCCGCGACCAGAATCTCGGCTCGGTCGAGCGCGGCAAGTATGCGGACTTCCTGCTGCTGCCGGGCAATCCGCTCGAGGACCTGCGCGAGTTGCACCGGATCGCGATGGTGGTGAAAGACGGAACGATCTACTTCCCGTCGGAGATCCACGCCGCTTTCGGCGTGAAGCCCTTCGCCGAGGCGCCCGCGATCCCCGGGCTGGAGTGAACAGAGGCGGGGGCGATCACCGCCCTCGCTGCTTCACCAGATAGTAGACCACGCCCACCGCGAGCCAGCCGCCGAGCAGGGCGTAAGGCCGCCAGTCGGCTTCGAAGCCGACCGCGATCAACGCCAGCGCGCAGAGCGCCCCGGCAATCGCCATCACGCGCATCCGCGCCGCCGGCGGGCGGAAGCCGGCCTGCGCATGGAGCTCGGGATGATGGGCGGCGACGCGCGCTGCGGACAGGCAGATGCTCGCATATTTGAGCAGGTTCGGAATGTTCACCGCGAGGAACAGGAAAGTCAGCTCCATCGGCAGAAACAGCCCGACGCAGCCGATCGCGAACACTGCGAGCAGGGCGACGTGCGGCGTGCGCCAGCGCGGATGGATGCGGCCCAGCGCGGCGGGGAGAACGCCGGCCTCGCCCATTGCGAAGAGGCTGCGGCTGAACATGGCGAAGATCGCGTTGAGCGACTTGCCGATCGACAGCACGGCGGCAAGGGCGATCACCGGCACCGCCAGCGGCCCCATGAACACGCGCGCAGCGTCGAGGATAGGCGCCTCGCTCGCCGCCAGCGCGGGGCCGCCGAGCAGGCCCAACGCGACGAAGCCGACCGCCAGATAGAGCACGGTGGCCGACCCGATCGATAGCGCAATGCCGAGCGGGATGTTGCGGCGGCTGTTCGAGACTTCCGCCCCCGCTTCGGTCGCGGCCTCGATTCCGAAGAATAGCCCCATCAGCAGCGGCGCCGCGGCGATCACGCCGCCCCAGCCCTCGGGCATGAGCGGCTGGAGTCGGTCGAGCGACACTTCGGTCGCCCCGCCCCAGATCACGAACACCGCGAACAGCACGAGCATGGCGGAGAGCAGGATCTTCTGCACGCGCGCAGCGACGTCGATGCCGAACCAGTTAGCCGCCAGCACTAGGACCATTACCGCGAACATCGTCGGCTTGGTCGGGAGCGGCACCAGCATCGAGCCGTAGCGCACCAGCACCAGCGCCAGCACCACGATCGCACCCATATTGGCGACGATCCGCGCCCAGGCGATGAAGAAGCCGACCGCGGGATGCAGGAATCGCGCCGGCCAGGCGAACGATGCGCCCGAGACCGGCAAAGCGGAACCGAGATAGGCGTAGCTGACGGCGATCAGGTACATCGGCAACGCCGCGACCAGAACCGACAGCAGCATGCCCGGCCCCGCGATCGCGGCCGCTGGGGCGATAGCCGAGAAGATCGAGACACCGACCGCCGTGCCCAGCCCGAGCGCGACGACCCCCCAGAGATCGATCCGCGCGGCAAGCCCCTTCTCGCCAGCATTCGTCACTGCGCGGTATCTCCCTCGATAAAGGCGCGGATGTCGCCGATCATCTGCTGCCAGCTTTCGTCGTCGGAGTAGGCGACGTGGCCCGCACGGTAGACGTGATCGACGATCCGCTCGCGGCCGGCATCTGATTGGGCGATCAGATAGTCGGCCGCGCCCACGGTCGTCGTCAGGTCATAGAGACCGGTGCCGATGAACAGGCGGAAATGCGGGTCGCGTTCCATCGCCTGCTCGGCGATTGCCATGAATGGCCAGTCGTTGAACGGCGAATCTCCGGAACCGTAGACCCATTCGCCCTCCGTGCGGGCGATGACGCGATAGTCTTTCGCGCCGGGCACCCCGCGATCCGTCAGTTCGGCGACCATCGCCGCACCATACAACCCGGAGACCGGAGAAAACGCGTCGGGGCCAACGACAAGTCCGGCATCCGGCGCGCGCGGAGCAGTGTACCGTGCGTCGTAGCGGCCGAGAACGACACCCTCGCCCCGCAGCAGCTCGACCCGGAACCGCTCCTTGGAAAGCTTCAGGTCCCACTCGAGCCAGCGGTCCTCGGCGATGCCGGTCAGGTCCGCCAGCCGCCCGGCGACCGCCTGGCGCGTCTCGCTATCGAGCGCGCGGCCGCGATAGAGCGCCGCGAGGTATTCGGGCCCGAACGCGCTGGCCGCCTCGGCCGAAGCGACCGGGTCGCACTCGCCGATCCGCCCATGATAGCATGCGATCGCCGCCAGCGTGGGCAGCGCCACCGGATACGTGACGACGTTGTCGGGCCGCTGCGAGGTCTCGATCATGTTGAGAGCCTGGCCGATCAACAGCACGCCGGCGAGCCGCACCTCGGGCGCGCGCTTGTGCAGAGCTTCGATCATCGCGGTCGCGCGGATCGTGCCGTAGCTTTCGCCGAGGACGTAGATCGGCGCCTCCAGCCGGCCGTTGGCGCGCAGCCATGCGAGAACCGCCTGTGCGACGGCATCGGCGTCCCCGTCGACCGAGCGGTACCAATCCATGTCCGCACCGGCATCGATCGCGGAGAATCCGGTGCCCGGCGGATCAAGCAGGACCAGATCGACTACGTCGAGCAGCATGTCGGAATTGGCGCCGACCTCCGCCTCCGCCGGCAGAGGCGCGTCAGGGTCCTGCGGCACGCGGGCGCGCACCGGCCCCAGTGCGCCCATGTGCAGGAACGAGGCCGAGGCGCCGGGCCCGCCGTTGAACGCGAAGAGCACCGGCCGATCCGCCGCTCCTCGTGCCACATAAGACATGTATCCGACGTTCGCGTCCTCGGGACGATCGGGGCTCGATACGGCGATCTCGCCGACTTCGGCGGTATAGGCGATTGTCCGTCCGGCCACCTTCGCCTCATTCTGCGCGCGGTGACGGACATCCTGTGCGACCGTGGCGGAGGAGAGAGTCACCGCCGCAGCGAGCGCCGCGAAACCCAGAGCCTTCCTGCAGGCGCGCACCGTATCCATTATCAGGTTCTCCCGCGTCGATGCTCGCCGAGCGCTCGATAGCGCTTGAGGCCGTCGGTCAATGCCTGCAGCCCGTAATCCACATCCGCCGGCGCATGGGCGAACCCGATCCGGAGATGGCCCGGCGCCCCGAAGTGCTCGCCCGGCACGACCACGACCCCGCACCGGTCGGCCAGCCACTCCGAGAAATGCTCGGTGTCGTCGATCCCCACCGCGCGCGGAAAGGCGATGCATCCGTGCGGCGGAAGACGGCCGGCCATCAACCCTTCGGCGAGCCAGTGCGCATGATAGGATTCGATGATCGGCCGGGCTTGCTGCAGCATGCCCTCGCGATAGCTTTCGAACCGATCGCGCTGTTCGAGCACGAGCGCCGCCACCGCGTGCGCGAGATTGGAGATGCCGAACTCGACCTCCCGGTTCAGCGCGCGGACCGGCTCCATCACGCTCGGATGCGCGACGATCCAGCCGCACCGCAGGGTGCTGAGGCCCCAGATCTTGGTCAGGCTGCTGACGCTGACCAGCGCCGGGGACCAGGTGCCCGAGGCCGCGGGGTTGAATTCCGAGCCCGCATATTCGCCGTAGACCTCGTCCACCACCACGATCGCGCCTCGCGCTTCGGCCATGCGCGCGATCGCCGCCAGGACTTCGGGCGCAATCGCCATGCCCGAGGGATTATGGAGGTTGGACAACAGAATGAGCCGTGTCTGCGGGGTCATCGCGCGCTCGACTTCCTCCGGGTCGATCGCAAAATCGTCGCCCCGGCGAACGAAGCGGTCGACCGGCTTGTTCAGCGAGCGGGCGACGGTATCGAAGATATCGAAACCCGGCGTTTCGACGAGGATGCGGTCGCCCGGCGCGAGCAGCGCGCGGTACAGCAGCGACAGGGCTCCGGTCGCGCCGGTCGTGCACAGCACCCGGTCACGCTCGACCCTGTAGCGCGCCGCGAGCTGGTCGATGACATAGGGATTTCCGCCGGCAAACGCGCTGGCGTAGCGCGTCGTCACCGTTTCGCCGAAGGCGTCGCGGATGATCTCGTGCAGCAGTTCGGCGGGTTCCGGCACCGAACTTTCGAACAGGCTGATCAGCAGGTTGCGCTCCGACCGCACCTTGCGGATCACGTCGCGCACCCACTGGCTGTACGAGCCGAAGCGCGGGGCGGGCAGTGCCCCGCCCGGACCGCCGCCTGGCGCGTCTTGGTCGAACCGGATCATGCCGTGCCTTCTTCCTGTTCGAGACGCGCCGGGCGCGCTGCGCCGGGCCGGTGGCAGGTCGCAGCGATCACTTGAGTCGGATCTTCACCCCGACGAAGAACCGCCGGCCGAGGATGTCGCCGTAGGCGATCTGCGGATAGGAGGGCGCCTTGTCCGCCAGGTTGTCGATACCGCCGCGGAGGACGAAATCGCCGAGGTCGAGCTGCGCCGAGACGTTGTGGACGGTATTGCCTTCCAGGATCGGATTGGGATTGTTCTCGATCGTCGCGTCAGGCCCTGCCCGCGTTTCCCCGCGATAGTCCGCCTGATAGGTCAGCCGCAGCGGCCCCTTGTCGTAAGCGAGATTGAACCGTCCGACCCATTCGGGCGTGGTGTAGGTATCGTCTTCCCGCACGAAGGTCGTGCCGGTCACCGACCGTTCGAGCAGCGTGTTGTGCGTCGCTGTCACCCCCAGCCGGATGCGGCCGAGATCGTCGCCGCCGAACCACTCGCCGGGGCGGAAGGAATATTCCACCGCGTAGACCTCGCCGCGATAGCGGATCTTGCCGGCGTTGATCGTGGTCGTGGTGCCGGTGACGATGGTCCCACCCGAACTGACGCCGTTGGGCGCGGCGAGACGGGTGAAGGCCGAGCAGATCCCCGCGTCGGGCGTCGCATCGTCGAAGCAGGTCGCTGCGAAATCCTCGGTCGTGAACAGCGACAGCCCGTCCTCGAGATCGATCTCGACCCGGTCGGCCGTGATCGTCAGACCCGGGATGAAGCTCGGCGCCAGGACGATGCCGTACGTGAACGTGTCGGAGACCTCGTTGCGCAGATCGGGATTGCCGCGCGAGGTGATGAGCGCACGCTGGAAATTCTCCGAACCGCTTTGGAAGCGGGCGAGCCGCTCTTCGGCCGACAGCCCCGCCCCGGTCCCGTCGGCATCGACGCCGTAGCCCGGGTTGGCTTCGAACAGCGCGAGGCAGTTGGCGCGGCGAATGTCGGGGTTGGGCCCGCCGACGATGCGGTCCGCATCGCACGGATCGATGCCGGCGGCATCGAGCCCTTCGCTCGTGGGAACGAGCAACTGGGTCAGCGTCGGCGCGCGGAAGTTGCGGCTGCGCGAGGCACGCAGCGTCACGTCGCGCACCGGCTGCCAGCGCACGCCGAGGTCCCACACGTTCTCTTTCCCGGCGAGCGAGTTGTCGACGTAGCGGAACGCACCCTTCGCTTCGAGCGAGTGGACCAGCGGAAGCGTGAAGCCTTCTCCGACCAGCGGGATCAGCAGCTCGCCCGAAAGCTCGTCGGTGTTGTAGCTGCCGGACTGCGGAACCTCCTGCGCGCCGGAGCCGAACGAGCCCTCGCGATTCGCCTGCAGCGGATCGAAACGCGCGCTTTCGTCGCGATGTTCGTAAGCGGCGCTGAACTGCACGTCGCCCGCCGGCAGCGTGAACAGCGAGCCGCCGAGGGTGGCAAGGAAATCGACCTGTTCGTTGGTCCAGTCGATTCCGGCGATGGTGCTGACATAATCGCGCGCCTCGGCGCTGACGTTGCCGTTGCCGAACGGATTGATCGGCGCGCACGCGGGGTCGTCGTTGGAAGGGTCGGCATCGGCGTTGATCGCGCAGATGATCTGGCCGCCCGAACGGACCGCGTTGATCGCATTGTCGAAGCGGCTGTTGATGACCTGCCAACCGCGGCGCTGCCCATCGACACGCGAATAGCTGCCCGAGATGTCCCAGTAGAACTCACGGTCGCCCACATCGAAGGTGCCGTCGAGGCCCAGTACCGCGCGGTAGGTTTCGGTCTTGGTGCGCTGCGAGGGGTCGGGCACGAGGTCGAGGAACAGCTTCGACAGGAACAGCGGCCGCCCGCCGGCGAAGGCCGGGTTCGCCTCGATCAGCGCCGCGCGGGCCTGATCGGTGAGGAACGGGTTGTCGACGGTGAACGCGATCGGCCCGGCGTAGCTGCCGGCGTTGAGCACCGTGCGGCTGTTGCCCTGCGGGATCTCCGTCCCTTCGGTCTTTGCGTAGAGCAGCTCGGTCGAAAGGCGGATCCGGTCGGTCACGTCGTAGTGGCCGACCATCGCGCCCGTCAGACGCTCCACGCCCGTGCGCAGGCCAGCGAGCTGCTGGTAGGGAAAGCCGTCTCCGCCGCTGGCGAAGGGAATGCCTGCCAGGGCACCGGTGTCGTAAGGAACGATCGATCCGTCAGGTGCGAACTGGATCGCATGGCCGTCGAGCTGCGTCAGGAAGTTCGGCGGCGGGGCGGGATTGGTGAAAACGACGCCGTTGGCGTTGAAGGGCCAGAACCGCGCGTTGAAGATTTCCTGGACCGAGGGAATGCCGTCGTCCGGGCCCGTATCGTCGGGATTGTTGACCGTCAGGCGCCCGAGGTTCGACAGCGGGCGATCGGTGAAGCGCAGGATCGGCGAGCTCGACCAGCCCACGTCGACTGCGACGTTGCCGCGCCCATCGGCGAAGTCGGTCCCGGCCGTGCCGCGCAGCGCGTAGGTCTCGTAGTCGCCCCGGTCGCTGATCCCGGCCTGAGCGTCGAGCTCTACACCGGTGAAGTCGTCGCGCAGGATGTAGTTGACGACGCCCGCAATGGCGTCCGATCCGTAAACCGCGGCGCCGCCGCCCTGGTAGACTTCGACCTGCCGCAGCAGGCCCAGCGGAATGATGTTGGAGTCCACCTGCGCGTCGCCGACGCCGCCACTGCCGATGCCCGAGGTCGAGGTGACCATGCGGCGCCCGTTGATCAGCGTGAGAGTGCGCCCCGGCCCGAGGCCGAAGAGGTTGGGGAACTGCTGCCCCGAACCGCTCGACTCGCCGCTGCCATCGGCCTGGTTGAGCTGCGGGACGACGGAAGGCAGGTCGTTCAGCGCCTCGGCGGCGCTGACGTAACCGCGGTCCTCGACATCCTGCTGCCCGACGTCGATGATCGGCGAGGCGGTGGTCACATTCTTGCTGCGGATTCGCGAGCCGGTGACCACGATCTCGGGGGCTTGGGCTTCGCCCGCAGTCGCTTCGCCGACGACCGGGCCGCCAACGGCCTCGTCAGCGTCCTGCGCATGAGCCGCCCCGCCCGCCAGTATCGCGGCGGATGCGAGCAGCCGCGCCATGGTGATCGTCATCCTCGTACGCATCCTGCTTCCCCTTCGGATTCGGTCTTGTTGTTCCATCCCGGAAATCGCGCCGAAGGATATGCCGGTGAACTGGATTGCGGTCGTCGTTCTCTACCGATGCAAGCCCTAGAGAGCATTAGGTTCGGTGAGAACCGGGTTCGAAGCGTGAAAATTATTCCTGTTTCTCGCCCTTCAAGAATGCGGCGATGTCGCGCCCGAAGGTTATCGCCACCGCTGGCTCGTCGTACATCATGTGTCCGCCGGGATAGCAGTGGAGCGCAAACCGTGCGGCGACGGCGGCCGGCAGCGCCGCGACCGTGGCCTCGTTCGCTGCGCAGCTATTGAGCGAGTCGTAAAATCCGGCCGCGACGAAGGTTCTCATGTCCGGCATCTTCTCCATCGCGCGCAGGGTCCACGGCTGGGAGGGACTGGGCGGCCCCTCGCCGGCCATGGCGCGGGCGAGCGATTCCGGCGTGATCGGCGCCTGATCGTACTGCCACCCGGCGCCGACCGGCAGTTCCTCCACCTCGATCCCGGCGTAACGCCCCTCGGCGTAGCGCAGGCGCTCGCGGTAGTAGCGCAGAACCGCCGCGCCCGACGGCGTCGGATCGGCGCCACCCGCGATGCGCATGTCAAACACGTCGAGCATCTGCCCGCCATCCCCGAGCAGTTCTGTGCGGAACGTGCGCGGCGATACCCATAACGTCTCGGGGTCGACCGCCTCCTGCGGCAGGCCGTGGAAGGCTGCAACGCGCGCACGGATCGTCTGGCGTTCCTCGGGCGAGAGCGATGCCGGATCGGCCAGCGCGGGCGCGTAGACCGCACGCGCAAACCGCTCCGCCTCCTGCAGCACCTGCTCGATATCGCCCTGCAGCTCGGACGGCAGCTTGCCATGTGCCAGCGCGGTCGCGGCACGGTTGGGCAGCGAGAGCGCACGCATCAGATGGCGGTCAGGCAGGTCACCCAGTGGAATGCCGCCCGAGATCAGCGCGATCCCGGCGACCGGACGGCCCTGGTCGGCCAAGGCTTCCGCAACGCCCGCCGCCCGCCAGGTGCCGAAGCTTTCGCCGACGAGGAAGACGGGCGCCCCCGAGCGGCCGCTCGCATCGAGCCACGAAAGAATGAAATCGGTCGTCGCGGCGATATCCGCGGTCGTCGCGTAGAACCCCGCGGCATCCGCCTCGCTCGCGGCGCGGCTGAAGCCCGTTCCCACAGGGTCGACGAACACGAGATCGGCGACCGCCAGCGGGCTGTCAGGATTTGCCTCGACCCGCCCCTCGCGGATGCGCACCGGGCCGAGCGCCGAGAAGTGGAGCAGCCGCGAATCAGCGCCGGGGCCGCCGTTCCATACGAAGGCGACCGGCCGCTGCTCGTGCTCCGCGGACGCGAGGTAGGCGGTATAGAATATGCGCCCCTGCGCATCTCCGCCATTGTCGACCGCGATCGTTCCGGCACATGCAAGATAGGACAGCGTGCCGCTGTTCTGGCGGGTCTCGACGGCATCAGCCGGACATGCGGCGAGCGCAGCGGCGGCGGGTAGCCAGGAACACGTCAGCAGGACCAGGACTCGCGAAATCGATGTAATGCGCACGACGTGCTCTCCCGCAGTATTTGCTCGATCGTAAGGGGGAATAGACGAATAGATTATTCGCAATCACGCGTTCGTCGGGCAGCAGCACGCCGCTACAGGCGATCTCCGTGCAACGGGAACGCCGTGTTCTATGCGCCGCCTGCAGCGTACAATCCGGATATGACGCAATCGGGGAACGGGCTGGAGATGTCGCGCCGTGCCGTGCTGACGGCAGCGGCCGCGCTTCCGGTGACGGCGAGCGCCGGCGTGGCGGGAAGGTTGCCGGAGAGATCCGCCTTCGACGTCGACGGCGTCTATCTCGATTCCGGAACCATGCATCCGCCTGCGCGCGGTGCGCGGGCGGCGGTGGCCGACTATTTCACACGCCGGGGTACGGCGGCCGATTACCCGACGAGCGCAATGGAAGAGCGCGTGAAGGAACGCTTCGCCCGCCTCGTCGGCGCCTCGCCGGCGGAGCTCGCATTCGTCCAGAGCACGACCGCGGGCGAGCAGATGGTGATCGACGCGCTCGACCTGCCACGGGCGGGCGGGCGCATCGTCACCGACACGCTCCATTTCTTCGGATCGTTCTATCTCTACGAGGAACTGTCGCGCCGCGGGATGGACGTGGCCTGGCTGCGACCGCGCGACGGGCGGATCGCCATCGAGGATTACGAGCGCGCGATCACTCCCGGAACGCGGCTGGTCTCGCTATCGCTGGTTTCGACCTACAATGGCTTCGAGCACGATCTGAAGCGCGTGTGCGAGATTGCCCATGCGCGCGGCGCGCTGGTCTATGCCGATATCATCCACGCCGCCGGGGCGGTGCCGGTCGATCTCCATGGCAGCGGCGTCGATTTCGCCGCGACCGCGAGCTACAAGTGGCTGATGGGGGATTTCGGGATCGGCTTCCTCTATGCGCGGGCCGACCGGATGGACCGGCTGACGCGCAAGCGCTTCGGTTATTACGGCCTCTCACGATTCACGCCGCACGTCTATCCGCTCGACACGCCGGGCGAGACGATCGCCGACGTCGCGGCGCGCGACGATGCGGAGGGCATGTTCGCCATGGGCACGCGCTCGCACGCCGGCATCGTCCAGCTCGACTGGTCGCTCGGCTACCTGCTCGACCTTGGCGTCGAACGCCTGACCGCGTGGCGTCAGCCTCTGCTGGATCGCCTGCGCGCCGGGCTCGAGGCGAAGGGCTATTCCCTGGTCACGCCGCCGGGCTGCCGCGCGCCGTTGATGACCTGCGTCCTCGCCGATGCGCGCGGGAAGCTCGGCGAGCGATTGAAGAGCGCCGGAGTGCAGATAACGCTGTCGAAGAACCGCTTCCGCGTGTGCCCTTCGGTGTTCAACGACGAACAGGACATAGACCGCCTGCTCGACGCCTTACCGCGCGCATAAGAGCGCGCGGCCGTTTCCGGGGAGAAAACGATGCCGTTCCGCCGCTGCCTCTTGTCCGTCCTGCTCGCTACGGCTGCCACGCCGGCTTTGGCGCAGGACGCCGATGCGCCGATGTCGCCCGCTTTCCTGCGCGCGATGGAGCCGATGATCCCGCGCGAAGAGGCTACGAGCCGCGTCGTCGCGACCGATCATGACATCGTGCTGGGCGGCAAGCGCATCGCTTACCGCGCGATCGTCAGCGAACAGCCGCTGGCGGGCAAGGACGGCAAGCCGGCCGTCGTCGCAGTTACTTATGCCTACGTTGCCCAGGGCCTGGGCGATGCCGCGACGCGGCCGGTGCTGTTCGTGTTCAACGGCGGCCCGGGCGCATCCTCCTCCCCGCTCCACATGCATGCCTTTGGGCCCCGCCGCATCCTCGGTGAGGGCGCCGACATGCGCCTGGCCGACAACCCGCACAGCCTGCTCGACGTCGCGGACCTCGTGTTCATCGATCCGCCTGGAACGGGCGCGAGCATGCCGGTCGAAGGGGCCGACGCCGCTTCGTTCTGGGGCGTCAAGGGCGATGCGCAAGCCGTCGTCCGCATCATCGACGAATGGAAGCGCGCCAACGGTCGCCTCGCGTCCCCGGCCGTGCTGGTGGGCGAAAGCTACGGCACCGCGCGCGCGGCCGCGATCCTGAACGAGCTGCACAGCACGGAGCAGGCACTGCCCGATGCCGTGGTGCTGCTGTCACCGTCGCTGGGCTGGACGGACGGGCCGATCCTCTCGCAGGTGACCACACTGCCGACCTTAGCGGCAGTCGCGTGGTATCACGGCGCGATCGACCGCCAGGGACGCGATGTCGCGGCGCATTTCGCGGCCGCGCAGCACTTCGCCGAAACCGATTATGTGAGTGCGCTGGCACAGGGGCCACGCCTGCCTGCCGAAGAACGGCGCCGCGTGGCCGAAAAGCTTTCGACCTTGATCGGGCTGCCTGCCGACCAGATCGAGCGGGAACGGCTGCGGATCGGCAAGCTCGATTTCATGCTCTCGCTTTTGAAAGAGAAAGGGTTGCGCACCGGCCAGCTCGATGCGCGGGTCACGCGATCGATCGAGGAATCCAAGCTGCGGCCACCGTTCGACGATCCATCGATGTCGCTGGGAAGCGACGGACCCCACGCGATCGAGCGCTATCTCGCGGATGAACTCGGCTATTCGCTCCCGAGCGCCTATCGCAGCCTCAATCTCGGCATCAACTTCCAGTGGAACTGGGGCGAAGGCTACGGCGGGAGCTACCGCGCGGCCACGTTCGCGCCTTACCTCGCGACCGCGCTAAGCGTCGACCCGTCCATGCGGCTGTTCGTGGCTGGCGGCTACTACGACATCACCACCCCGGTTCACGCGGGACCGTTCGCCCTCGATCAGGCGGGGGTGCCGCGCGAACGCTATCTCCAGCGCGGCTATCCAGCCGGCCACTCGATCTTCGAAGACGAGACGCAGCTCGCCAGCCTGGCTGCGGATCTCCGCGCCTTCGTTCGCGGTGAGATCGAACCGATGTGAACGAGGCGGCATCCGGTTCGGATCACCTCGATGTCCGATAGCGCTCCTGTCCACTCGCGGCGTCACGCTGACCAAGGCCATTCTAGTTGTTTCTGGTCAGCCGGTTCATGCGACGCAGGTAGCGCCTAATCCGCCCGCTCCGGTCGCGGGGGCCGCATCGTGTACGAAGAATACCAACCAGGGATCCAGCGAGCATCACCGCTTCCCGCGCCCGCAGGTTCAACTCGAAAACCTGACGGGGGGCTTCAACGAACTCGAGGCCAAGAGCACTGTGGGTAATGCGGCGCAAAGCGCCCTCGAGTTTCCGTACCAGGCGCTGGCGGAAATCTGGCGCCTCACCGTTCCGCGACGATCGGCCGGAGCCGGGTTAACACGGACAGCACGCGATCCGCACCAGCCCGCTCACGCCATGATGCCGCCAGTTCCAGATGGCGACCTGGTTGCGCTTCTCGGGCCCCAAAGCGACAAAAGCCCCGCGGTCCGGAAGGACGGCGAGGCTGGTTCGCTAAAACTGGTTGCGGGGGTTGGATTTGAACCAACGACCTTCAGGTTATGAGCCTGACGAGCTACCGGACTGCTCCACCCCGCGGCACCTGTACGTCACCTCCGGCGACGGTTTGGCCGAACCCCTGAGGAGGCGATCGGCGCGGCATCAAAGGCCAAAAGCCAAAGACGCCAAAAGGGCCTCCCCTGGACGGGGTGGCCCTCTGACTTGTAAATGGGTTTTTCCGTGCTCCGTCAGCTGCAATGCCTGGCGACGACCTACTCTCCCAGCGCTTGAGCGCTAGTACCATCGGCGCTGTCCGGTTTCACGGCCGAGTTCGAGATGGGATCGGGTGGGTCACAGACGCTAGGGTCACCAAGCAATGAAGCTGGCGGATGCGGTTTTAAATCGATGTCTGGCTGGTCATCCTCCACACCGAGGACAATCCATTCAGGACTGTCGTTGATGGTGGGATTCAACAAGCGCGAAAAGAACTATTAGGACCGGTTAGCTCCACACATTACTGCGCTTCCACACCCGGCCTATCAACGTCATGGTCTATGACGGTTCGAAGATTGCTTATCTTGAGGGAGGCTTCCCGCTTAGATGCTTTCAGCGGTTATCCCGTCCATGCATAGCTACCCTGCTGCACCGCTGGCGCGATGACAGGTACACCAGAGGCATGTTCACCCCGGTCCTCTCGTACTAGGGGCAACTCCTCTCAACAATCGACGCCCACGGCAGATAGGGACCAAACTGTCTCGCGACGTTCTGAACCCAGCTCACGTACCACTTTAATTGGCGAACAGCCAAACCCTTGGGACCTGCTCCAGCCCCAGGATGTGATGAGCCGACATCGAGGTGCCAAACGATTCCGTCGATATGAGCTCTTGGGAATCATCAGCCTGTTATCCCCGGCGTACCTTTTATCCGTTGAGCGATGGCCCTTCCACGAGGGACCACCGGATCACTATGACCGACTTTCGTCTCTGCTCGACCTGTCGGTCTCGCAGTCAGGCAGGCTTATGCCATTGCACTCTCGCAGCCGGTTTCCAACCGGCCTGAGCCTACCATCGCGCGCCTCCGTTACTCTTTAGGAGGCGACCGCCCCAGTCAAACTACCCGCCACAGAGGGTCCCAGCACCGGATAACGGTGCGTGGTTAGACATCAGAAAACAACAGGGTGGTATTTCACCTATGGCTCCACACCAGCTGGCGCCGGTGCTTCAAAGCCTCCCACCTATGCTACACAGTTATTTCCTAATGCCACTCTGAAGCTGCAGTAAAGGTGCACGGGGTCTTTCCGTCTAACCGCGGGTACTCCGCATCTTCACGGAGAATTCAATTTCGCTGAGCATATCCTGGAGACAGTGGGGAAGTCGTTACGCCATTCGTGCAGGTCGGAACTTACCCGACAAGGAATTTCGCTACCTTAGGACCGTTATAGTTACGGCCGCCGTTTACTCGGGCTTCAATTCGGAGCTTGCACTCCTCCTCTTAACCTTCGAGCACCGGGCAGGCGTCACACCCTATACGTCGTCTTGAAGCCGACTTAGCAGAGTGCTGTGTTTTTGCTAAACAGTCGCTACCCCCTGGCCTGTGCCCCCCGCTACTGCTTGCGCAATAACGGGGCCTCCTTCTTCCGAAGGTACGGAGGCAATTTGCCGAGTTCCTTCAGGATACTTCTCTCAAGCGCCTTGGTATACTCTACCTGACCACCTGTGTCGGTTTCGGGTACGGTCTATACGGAGAGGCTATTTCCTGGAACCGCTTGGCTGCCCGACCAATCCAATAAGGTCGAACAACTTCCACGATCCGTCACACATCTCCAGGCCCACGAATATTAACGTGGTTCCCATCGACTACCCCCTTCGGGCTCGTCTTAGGGGCCGGCTCACCCTGCGCCGATTAGCGTTGCGCAGGAACCCTTGGTCTTTCGGCGAGAGGGCATCTCACCCTCTTTGTCGCTACTCATGTCAGCATTCGCACTTCCGATACGTCCACGGTCGGTTACCCTTCCGCTTCACTCGCTTACGGAACGCTCCGCTACCGCTCAGTCAAAGACTGAACCCTAAGCTTCGGTGCGTATCTTGAGCCCCGTTACATCTTCGCCGCAGGAACCCTTATTTAGACCAGTGAGCTGTTACGCTTTCTTTAAAGGATGGCTGCTTCTAAGCCAACCTCCTGGTTGTTTTGGGATTCCCACATGCTTTCCCACTTAGATACGACTTGGGGACCTTAGCTGTAGGTTAGGGCTGTTTCCCTTTTGACGACGGACCTTAGCACCCGCCGTCTGTCTGCCGGATAAGACTCGATGGTATTCGGAGTTTGGTTAGGTTTGGTACCGCTCGCGCAGCCCTAGCCCATCCAGTGCTCTACCCCCATCGGCATACATCCGACGCTCTACCTCAATAGATTTCGCGGAGAACCAGCTATTTCCCGGCTTGATTGGCCTTTCACCCCTAAACACAACTCATCCGAGCATTTTTCAACATGCAACGGTTCGGCCCTCCAGTGCGTGTTACCGCACCTTCAGCCTGGTCATGCCTAGATCGCCGGGTTTCGGGTCTAATCCAACATACTCAGTCGCCCTATTCAGACTCGCTTTCGCTGCGCCTACACCTAACGGCTTAAGCTTGCATGTTAGATTAAGTCACTGACCCATTATGCAAGAGGTACGCTGTCACCCCCTATGGGGCTCCAACTGCTTGTAAGCATCCGGTTTCAGGTACTGTTTCACTCCCCTAATCGGGGTGCTTTTCACCTTTCCCTCACGGTACTGTGTTCGCTATCGGTCATGTACGA
>NZ_JAEVFE010000004.1:0-7500 GCF_016803135.1 Altererythrobacter sp. C41 | reverse complement strand
GTCACGATCGAGGGCCAGGGCCCGTTCCGCTTCATGATCGACACCGGCGCGCAGGCGACCGTCGTCACCCGCGGGCTCAGCGACCGGCTCGGGCTCAAGCCGCTCGGCAGCGCCACCGTGGTCGGCATGGCCAGCGCGCAGCGGGTTCAACTGGTCGAGCTCGACGGACTCGAATTCGCCGCGCGCACGTTCGACGACCTCCACGCCCCGCTGCTCGAGGCGCAGCACGTGGGCGCCGACGGCATCATCGGCCTCGATAGCCTGCAGGATCTGCGCGTGCTGATCGACTTTCGCGAAGGCACGATCGCGGTCGACGATGCCGAGGCGCTGGGCGGCAATCGCGGCTACGAGATCGTCGTGCGCGCACGGCACAAGCTCGGACGGCTGATCATCGCCGACGCGCGGATCGACGGGGTGAAGACCGCCGTGGTGATCGACACCGGGGCGCAGGGCAATCTTGGCAATCGCGAGTTGCAGGAGCGGCTGCGAGCGAAAAAGCGGGAGCAGGTGCGCTCTACCGACGTCCATGGCGTCGATCTCGTCGGCGATCTCGATTTCGTCGATTCGCTCAAGATAGACGAGTTCGTGATCCAGAACCTGCCGATCGCCTTCGCCGACGGCCCTGCGTTCGCCGCACTGGGGCTTGACCGGAGACCGGCACTGATCCTCGGCATGCGCGATCTGCGCCTGTTCGACCGGGTGGCGATCGACTTCGAGTCGCGCACCGTGCTGTTCGACATGCCGCGTGGGTATGCCTCCGGTAACCGCGGGATGCGCTTCGGCGGGATCCCGACCCGCTTCTAGCGAGCTCGTCCATCCGTTGAACCGGCGGAGCGGCGTCGCCACATAGGCGCGCGATGCCGCCCGACACACCCTCCCTCGCCCCCGCCAATCACGACGGGTGGGCGACGATCCGGCGGTTCCTCCCTTATCTCTGGCCACGCGACAATGCGGCGCTGCGGCGGAGGATCGTCATCGCGCTGCTGCTGGTGCTGGCGGCGAAGGCCGTCACCCTCGCCCTCCCCTACGCCTACAAGCGCGCGGTCGACGCGATGACGACGCCGGCGAACGAAGCGGCGATGGTCGCGCTCGCTTTCGTCATTGCCTACGCCGCGGGCCGCTTCGCCTCGGTCGGCTTCGACAACGCGCGCAACGTCGCGTTCGAGCGCGTCGGCCAGGAAGCGACCCGGCATCTTGCCGAGGATACCTTCGCCCGGCTCCACCGCCTGTCGCTGCGCTTCCATCTTTCGCGCCGCACGGGCGAGGTCACCAAGACGGTCGAGCGCGGGACCAAGAGCATCGATTCGATGCTCTATTTCCTGCTCTTCAACATCGCGCCGACGGTGATTGAGCTGCTCGCGGTGGCGGTGATCTTCTACCTCAACTTCGGCTGGGGCCTCGTGCTCGCGACCGCGGTAACGGTTGCGGCTTACGTCGCGGTCACGCGCTGGATCACCGAATGGCGCACCAAGCTGCGCAAGGAGATGAACGACCTCGACGGCCTCGCTCTCTCGCGCGCGGTCGATTCGCTGCTCAACTACGAGACGGTGAAGTACTTCGGTGCGGAAGGGCGGGAGCGCGAGCGATACGGCCGCGCCGCGCGCGCCTATGCGGAGGCGGCGATCCGCAGCGAGAATTCGCTCGGCCTGCTCAACGTCGCGCAGTCGCTGATCACCAACCTGCTGATGGGCGGCGCGATGGCCTACACCGTCTGGGGCTGGAGCAAGGGCGAGCTGACCACCGGCGACCTCGTCTTCGTCAACACATACCTCGCGCAGCTCTTCCGCCCGCTGGACATGCTCGGTTGGGTCTACCGCACCGTGCGCCAGGGGCTGATCGATATGGCCGCCATGTTCGAGCTGATCGATACCGAGGCGGAAATCGAGGACACGCCAGGCGCGCCGGCGCTGGTCGTGCGCCGGCCGAGCGTCGCGTTCGAGAATGTCGTGTTCGGCTACGAGCCCGAGCGGACGATCCTTCACGGCCTCAGCTTCGAAGTCCCCGCCGGCGCGCACGTCGCGATCGTCGGCCCTTCGGGCGCGGGCAAGAGCACGATCGCGCGGCTGCTGTTCCGCTTCTACGATCCGTGGTCGGGCCGCATCGTGATCGACGGACAGGACATCGCACAGGTCACGCAAGCCAGCCTGCGCGCCGCGATCGGCATCGTCCCGCAGGACAGCGTGCTGTTCAACGACACGATCGGCTACAACGTGGCCTACGGACGCGACGGCGCGACACACGACGAGATCGTGCGCGCCGCGCGCGACGCCGCGATCATGCCGCTGATAGAGCGCCTGCCCGACGGGTTCGAAACGGAAGTCGGCGAGCGCGGCCTGAAGCTCTCGGGCGGGGAGAAGCAGCGCGTCGCGATCGCCCGCACGCTGGTCAAGAATCCGCCGATCCTGCTGCTCGACGAAGCGACCAGCGCACTCGATTCGCGCACCGAGCAGGACATTCTCGCCACGCTTCACCGCGTGAGCGAGAACCGCACCAGCCTGTCGATCGCCCACCGCCTGTCGACCATTGCCGATGCCGACGAGATCCTGGTGATGGAACACGGCCGCCTCGCCGAACGCGGCAGCCACTCCGCCCTGCTACGCGCGGACGGTCTCTACGCAGAGATGTGGCGCCGCCAGCAGGCCGAGAGCGAAGTCAGCGAAGCGGCCGAGTAGAGGTAGATCCTCCCCATTTTTGCGCAGCACAAATGGGGAGGTGGCGCCCGCCGCAGGCGGGTGACGGAGGGGCACTGGCGCGCGAAACCCCTCCACCACGAGCCGCTTCGCGTCTCGCGGTCCCCCTCCCCATTTGCGCCTTCGGCGAAAATGGGGAGGATCAGTAGATCCGGAAACCGACCGCCAACCCAGTTTGTCATCCCCGCGAAAGCGGGGATCCATGGACCACCGTCAGACCATGGGGATGACAGGGGTGAGGCAAATGGGAGCGCCTAATTTCTACCCCGGATACCGATCGAACCGCGGCAACTCGCCCAGCGTCGCTTCCCACGGGAGCTCGTCCGCCACCTGAACGTGGATCTGCGGCGGATAGTTCTCCGGATCATCCAGCGTCGCGGTCTGGATGTCGACCAGCCCCGGCAACACTTTCTCGTTCACGTAGTAGAGCCCGGTGCCGCAGGCGCCGCAGAAGTAACGCTCCGCATCGGCCGAGGACCGGTACAGCGCCGGCTCGCCCTCGACGATCGTGAACTCGTCGCTCGCGACCGCCATCCAGGCCACGCCGGCCGCGCCCGCGCAGCGGCGGCAGTCCTCGCAATGGCAGACCGAAACATGCCTCGGCTCGCCCTCGACCCGATAGCGCACCGCACCGCAATGGCATCTGCCGCCCGTCATCGCATGTCTCCCTCTGATTCGATCGGGAGAACATATCGGGTACGCAAGTGCGCTACAAGATATACTTCGAAAGGTCGCTGTCGCCCGCGAGTTCCTCCAGCCGCTCGCGCACGTAAGCGGCGTCGATCGTGACCGTTTCGCCCTGATGGTCCTCGGCCTCGAAGCTCAGTTCCTCGAGCAGCTTTTCCATTACCGTCTGCAAGCGGCGCGCGCCGATGTTCTCGACGCTCTCGTTCACCTGCGCCGCAATACGCGCGATCTCCCGCACCGCATCGTCGCCCAGTTCGAGCGACACCTGCTCGGTGCCAAGCAGCGCCTTGTACTGCGCCACTAGATTCGCCCGCGTCTCGGACAGGATCCGGACGAAGTCCTCCTCGGTCAGCGCGCGCAGTTCGACGCGGATCGGCAGCCGGCCCTGGAGTTCGGGCAGCATGTCCGAAGGCTTGGCGAGGTGGAACGCGCCGCTGGCGATGAACAGTACATGGTCGGTCTTCATCGGCCCGTACTTGGTCGAGACCGTGGTGCCTTCGATCAGCGGCAGCAGGTCGCGCTGCACGCCCTCGCGGCTGACCGAGCCGCCGCGCACGTCGGAAACCGCGATCTTGTCGATCTCGTCGAGGAAGACGATGCCGTTGGTCTCGGCGTTCTCGAGCGCGACCCGGGCGACGTCGTCCTGGTCCATGCGCTTCTCGGCTTCTTCCTCGACCAGCTTGTCCCAGGCATCCGGCACCTTGAGCTTGCGCCGCTTCATCGGCGTCTTGCCCATCGCCTTGCCGAGCATGTCGGACAGATTGATCATGCCCACGTTGCCGCCCATTCCGCCGAGGTCGAAGGGCATCTGCGGCGCCTCCTCCACCTCGATCTCGACTTCGACTTCGTTCATCGCGTTCTGGACGATCCGCTCGCGGAACGATTCGCGGGTGGCCTCGCTGGCGTTCTCGCCGACGAGCGCTTTCAGCAGTCGGTCCATCGCCGCCTTGCTCGCCGCCTCGCGCACGGCCTCGCGGCGGCGGTCCTTCTCCAGCCGGATCGCTTCTTCGACCAGGTCGCGCGCGATCTGCTCGACGTCGCGGCCGACATAACCGACCTCGGTGAACTTGGTCGCTTCGACCTTCACGAACGGCGCATCGGCCAGCTTGGCCAGACGCCGGCTGATCTCGGTCTTGCCGCAACCGGTCGGGCCGATCATCAGGATGTTCTTGGGCGTCACCTCGTCGCGCAGGTCGGACGAGAGCCGCTGGCGGCGCCAGCGGTTGCGCAGCGCCACGGCGACCGCGCGCTTGGCTTCCTTCTGCCCGATGATGTGTTCGTCGAGAGCGGCGACGATCGCCTTGGGGGTAAGTGCTTCGGTCATTTTCTTCCCATTGCTCTCTCCCCTTCAGGGGAGAGATACGGAGACTTGGCTGCGCAGCAGGCTAGTCGGAGTTGAGAGGGGAGCGCATTGCCCCTCTCCCAAACGCTCTCCCCTGAAGGGGAGAGGGCTTAGACCGTCTCCACCGTCACATTGCCGTTGGTGAACACGCAGATATCCGCCGCGACCGCCATCGCCTTGCGTGCGATCGCTTCCGCGTCGTCCTCGTAAGCATCGAGCGCGCGGGCGGCGGCGAGCGCGTAGTTGCCGCCGGAACCGATCGCGGCGATCCCCGCCTCGGGCTCCAGGACATCGCCGTTGCCGGTCAGCACGAGCAGGGTGTCCTTGTCGGCGACGATCATCAGCGCTTCGAGATTGCGGAGGTACTTGTCAGTCCGCCAGTCCTTGGCCAGCTCGACCGCGGCGCGCATGAGCTGGCCGCTATATTGCTCCAGCTTCTTTTCCAGCCGTTCGAACAGGGTGAAGGCGTCGGCCGTCGCACCCGCAAACCCGGCGACCACCGCGCCGTCCTTGCCGATCCGGCGGACCTTGCGCGCGTTGGGCTTCATCACCGTGTTGCCCATGGAGACCTGGCCGTCGCCGGCGACGACGGTCTTGCCGTTCTTGCTGACCCCGATGATGGTGGTGCCATGCCACTGGATCAGGCCGTGGCTCGCCGCGTTGTCGTCCATGCCGCGCGATATGGGGTTGCGCGCGCGGCGGTCAAGCGAAGTGACTAGACGCCAGGGCCGGCTGCGCCGCCGACGCCCGGGGTGCCGACCTGGCCGATATTGCCGAACAGATCCTCGAAGAACCCGCGCTCGCGGCCGAGCGTCGGTGTCTCGGCGCCGTCGGGGCTGAGGTAGACGACGTCTTCCAGCCCGGACTGTTCGGTCGCGACGACGTTGCCCGAGGCGTCGAACTTCACCGCGAGAACCGAATGCTCGCGGATCGTCGGGCGCACGAAGGGCCGGCGGCCGGTGACGCTGGAGACGTAGTACCAAGTCTCGTCGCCGAACTGGCTGGTGAAACTAGGCCGGCCGAGCGTGGCCGCGACCGAGCGTTCGTTGTCGATGCCGGGCTGGATTGCGGACACGAGCGTCGCATCCTGGATGTAGCCGCGATTCTCGCGGATCGCGCTGCACCCGCCCAGGGCCAGCGCCGCTACGACCGCCGCCATGCCCAAAGCCTTACCTGCCTGCATCGAGAAACCTTCCGAAATCGGCGCACGCGCCTTTTGCCAGACGCGGCGAAACCTTCTATCGGCGCGAGCCTTACGGCGATGCGCGCGTGCTTGCAACTTTGCCGCTTGCGCGCTGTGCGGCGGCGGGGTTGAATTGCCCCTGAACATCGAACCGAACATCGACCAACTCCGGGACGAACACGAACGGCCATGTCACTGCTTACGAAAATCTTCGGTCGCCAGACCGATCCCAGGGACCGGTTCGTGCCGCTGTGGCGCGGCATCGTCGCGATCGCGCGCGAGCCGCAGTGGTATGCCGACTGCGGCGTGGCCGACACGCAGGAGGGGCGCTTCGACATGCTCTCCGCCGTGCTCGCGGCGGTGATCGTGCGGATGGAGCGCGACGAGGGCCTGCGCGCGCAGGCCGCGCTGCTAACCGAGCTGTTCGTCGAAGATATCGAGGGCCAGCTCCGCCAGCAGGGGATCGGCGATCCCACGCTCGGCAAGCGCATGGGCAAGCTGATGAGCGCGCTCGGCGGCCGCATCGGCGCCTATCGTGCGGGGCTCGCAGACACCGGCGATGCGGCGCTGACCGAGGCCGTGACCCGTAACGTCACGTTCCACGAGGCCGGCAGCACGGCCTGTGTCGCCGAGCGGCTGCGCGCGCTCCACCGCGCCTTGCAGGAAACCCCGAACGACGCGCTGCTGCGGGCGGAGATCGCCCGATGAGCGAGAGCGAACTGCCGCGCGTCGTCAAGCTGCGCCAGATCGACGCGCGCCCCATTCGGATCGAAGCGGACGCCGAAGAACGCGCCGCGCTGGCCGAGCGCTTCGGGATCGTTGCGGTGGACCGGCTCGCGGCCGATGTCACGCTGGAGCGCGAAGGCGAGGATGTGGCCGTGTCGGGCCGGCTCGAGGCGGACATCGTCCAGACCTGCGGCATTTCGGGCGAGGATTTTCCGGTCCGCATAGACGAGCCGATCGCCCTGCGCTTCGTCCCCGAGGTCGCACATACCGTGCCCGATGAGGAGATCGAGCTGGAGGAGAGCGAGCTCGACGAGATCGAATACACCGGCGACGTCCTCGACCTCGGCGAAGCGATCGCGCAATCGCTCGGCCTCGCGATCGACCCCTACGCGACCGGGCCGAACGCCGATGCGGTGCGCAAGGAAGCCGGCATCCTCGAGGAAGGCGCCACCGGCCCGCTGGCCGAAGCGCTCAGGGCGCTGAAGAAGGACTGAGCGGCCACCGTCCGACTCTCAAACAAGCACGTCATCCCAGCGAAAGCTGGGATCGGGTGCCGCAAAGTCCAACCAGGCGGAGAGCGATCCCAGCGTTCGCTGGGATGACGGACTTGGATGTCCTCAGAATGGTTATCCCGGGCAAAGGACGTAACTCGTTGGTGTAACTATGAATAAGGTCTTGGTACCGCACAGTTTTTCGTCCGTCCCTCTCACTCAAACGGTAACTACCGCCGCATCCTCATCACTTCTGACCTGACCCCCTGATTTTCCTCCACGTTCGATTAGAGTCCGGCCCTGATGGAAGGACGGACGAGATGAAGCGTAAGAGGTTTTCGGAAGAGCAGATCATCGGCGTGCTGAAGGAAGCGGAGGCGG
>NZ_JAEVFE010000003.1 GCF_016803135.1 Altererythrobacter sp. C41 | reverse complement strand
GGGGGGGGGGGGGGGGGGGGGGGGGCCCCCCCCACTCGTCGCCCGGCCCTTGAATAAGTTGCGGAATGGAGTGGGACTTCCCCTCTCCCAACCCTCTCCCCTGAAGGGGAGAGGGCTTTTAGCTCAAAGCTCGCCGTTCTTCAGGCTCTCGTAGGCCCACTCGATCCACGGCAGCAGGCGCTTGATGTCCTCCTGCTCGACGGTGGCGCCGCACCAGATGCGCAGGGACGGCGGCGCGTCGCGATAGCCGTTGAAGTCGTAGGCTACGTCGAGCCCTTCGAGCTTCTTGACGATCTTCTTCGGCACGTCGGCCTGCTCTTCGGGCGAGAGGCTGTCGTACCAGTCGCCCTGGAAGACGAAGCACACGCCGGTGTTGGTGCGCTTGGCCGGGTCGGCGACCATGTTGCGCAGCCACGGCGTCGCCTCGATCCAGTCGTAGACGATCTTCGCGTTGGCATCGGCCCGCTCGAACAGCGCCTTGCGCCCGCCGATCGCCTTGGCCCATTCGAGCGCGGCGATATAGTCCTCGGTCGCCAGCATCGAGGGCGTGTTGATCGTCGCGCCTTCGAAGATGCCGCGGTTGATCTTGCCGCCCTTCTTGAGCCGGAACAGCTTTGGCAGCGGCCATTCGGGATCGTAGCTCTCGATCCGCTCGACCGCCTTGGGGCTGAGGATCAGCATGCCGTGCTGCGCCTCGGAACCCATGACCTTCTGCCACGAATAGGTGGTGGCATCGAGCTTCGGCCAGTCCATCTCCATCGCGAAGACGGCGCTGGTCGCGTCGTTGATCGTCACGCCTTCGCGCCCCGGGGCGAGCCAGTCGGTGTTCGCAATCTTCGCGCCGCTGGTGGTGCCGTTCCAGGTGAAGACGACGTCGTTGTCCTGCGGGATCGAGGCGAGATCGGGAATCTCGCCGTAATCGGCATCCAGCGTCGTCAGGTTCTTGAGCTTGAGCTGCTTGGCGGCGTCCTGAATCCAGACGTTGCCGAAGCTCTCCCACGCCGCCACCGTCGCCGGCCGCGCGCCCAGCATCGTCCACATCGCGCATTCGAGCGCGCCGGTATCCGAACCGGGCATGATGCCGACGAGATAGTCGTCGGGCACGCCGAGCAGTTCGCGGCTGAGGTCGATCGCGTACTTCAGGCGCGACTTGCCGAGCGCGGAACGGTGCGAGCGCCCCAGCGAATCGGTCTTCAGCTTGTCGAGGGACCAGCCCGGGAACTTTGCCGTGGGACCGGACGAGAAAAAGGGGCGCGCCGGCTTGAGGGCCGGAGGCGTAAGGTCAGTCATGTATTCTCTCCTTGCAGAGAGCACGCGCGGCGTTGGGACCGCGTGGCCCACGCGCGGCAATAATGTTGCGCCGCAACAAGTCAAGCGCGCATAGGATTGCATCCCCCGATCGCGCGACATTTCCATTGCGCCGCCTCTCGCCAAGCGCGCGACATCGCCCTATGGGCTTGCCCGGCCATGGAGACCGCAGACCTTCGCATCGCCCTGTTCAGCGGCAACTACAATTACGTGCGCGACGGTGCGAATCAGGCGTTGAACCGTCTGGTCGGCTATCTGTTGGGCAAGGGCGCCGCCGTCCGCGTCTATGCGCCGATGGTGCCGGAACCGGCGTTTCCTCCGGTGGGTGACCTCGTCGGCGTGCCGAGCGTGGCGATACCCGGACGGTCCGAGTACCGCTTCCCGCTCGGCCTTTCGCAAGAGAACCAAGCGGACCTCGCGCGTTTCGCACCCAACATCGTCCACACGTCCTCGCCCGATCTGGCCGGGCACGCCGCGCTCCGCTGGGCGCGCGAGCGGAACGTTCCGGTGCTCGCATCGGTGCATACGCGGTTCGAGACCTACCCTCGTTACTATGGCCTGAAGTTCATCGAGCCTGGGCTCGAAGCGCTCATCCGGCGCTACTACAATCGCTGCGATGCTCTGGTCGCGCCTTCGCAAAGCATGATCGAGACCCTGCGCGAGCAGGGCATGAACCGCGATATCTCGCTGTGGACGCGCGGGGTCGACCGCACGGTCTTCGCTTCCGCCAAACGCGACCTCGCCTGGCGCCGCTCGCTCGGCATAGGCGACGACGACGTGGCCGTGGTCTTCCTCGGGCGGCTGGTGATGGAGAAGGGTCTCGACATCTTCGCCGACACGATCGTCGAACTGCGCAAGCGGCAGGTGCCGCACAAGGTGCTGGTCATCGGCGACGGCCCCGCCCGCTGCTGGTTCGAGAGGGCGCTGCCGGGCGGCATCTTCGCCGGGTTCCAGACCGGCGCCGACCTCGGCCGCGCACTCGCCAGCGGGGACGTGTTCTTCAATCCGTCGATCACCGAGACCTTCGGCAACGTCACGCTGGAGGCGATGGCCTGCGGTCTGCCGGTCGTGGCCGCCGGAGCGACAGGAAGCGCCAGCCTCGTGCGCGACGGGGAGACGGGCACCCTCGTCCCGCCCGGCTGCCCGGTGGCATTCGCGGAGGCGATCGCGCCCTACTGCACCGACGCAACATTACGCGCGCGCCACGGCTCGGCGGGCGAGGCGCGCAGCAAGGATTTCAGTTGGGACGCGATCAACCAGACGGTGGCGGACACCTATCTCCGCCTGGTCGAGGCGAAGCGCGGCCGCTAGTTCAGCGCAACACGCCGCGCTTGCGCATGGTCCAGGCGTACCACAGCAGCAATAGCGCGACGGCCCAGATGACGGCGAACATCGCCGGGCTGTTCATCTCGGCGAGCTCCGGCGGGAACTCGATCTGCGTCTGGTAGAGCGTCGACCCGAGGAGGCCGAGCAGCGACGCCACGAAACCGGCGATCGCCCAGCGGCTGCGCAGGAGCAGGAGGATCGAACCGGCGAGCCCGCCCCAGACGCCCAGCGCCCAGGCCGCGTCCGCCCAGGCCGGAGCGCCGGCAAAGAAGGCGAGCGCGGCTTCGGTCGTGGCCGCGTCGAAACCCATCATCTCGAAATAGCCGCGGTTGCCCATCTGCGTCTGCGTATAGTCGTTCGCACCGAACGCGTTCCACAACGTGGCGAGCGCGCCGATCACCCACAGGTGCCACGGCGTCTTATTGGCAGCTTCCACCATCTTCGAACCCCCTCTCCGGGCGACCCGGCGGCGAGAATACCATTCCCGCCACCGGTGCGCCAGCGGGGTCAGTCGTCACGCCAGTCGAAGGTCAGCGGCGCCTCGCGAAAGGCGAAGCGGTCGAGGTGCTCGGCGACGACCCGCTTGAGCACTTCGAGCTGCCCCGGTTCGCTCCCATCGATCCGGCATTCCAGCGTCTCGGGCGAGGCCTTCATGTACAGCGTGGCGTCCCCCGCCCAGTTCCCGCTGCGACCTTGCGCCGGGAAGGTGACGCGCCCCTCCTCGGCCGAATATTCGACCGCGAGGTTGTGCGACCAGTGCTTGCAGAGCTGCTGGAGGTAGCGCGACCCGTTTCCGGTCGGCACCGATGCACTAGTGGATACGCTCATAGCCGTTCGATCCGCTTTGCCATCTCGTCGATCATATCGACGATGCTGTCGATCGTCTCCTCGTCGAGCTTGCCCGCCCGTGCCCGATGCTTGAGCACGTTCGCGAGATTTCCCATCGCTCGCCACAGATGCGGAGAGCGCCCGCGGTGTTCGCGCTCGCCGTGCGCGGAGAGCCGCTCGAACAGCGCTTCGACTTCGTCCGCCTTCTCGGCCAGTTCGGCCCGGCCCGCCTCGGTTGCGGCGAAGGCCTTGCGCGGGCTGTCGTCGCCGCGTTCCTCGATCATGCCTTCGTCGGCGAGAAGCTGGAGCGTCGGATAGACCGCACCGGGGCTAGGCGCATAGGCGCCGCCGGTCAGTTCCTCGATCGCCTTGATCAGTTCATAGCCATGGCGCGGTTCGTCCGCGAGCAACTTCAGCAGGGCGAGGCGCAGCTCGCCATGGCCGAACATCCGCCCCCGCCGATGCCCTCGCCCGCCGCCGCCGAACGGCCCGCGCGGACCGAAGGGGCCGTGCTCGCCGAATGGCCCTCCCGGGCCGAAAGGCCCCTCGGGCCCGAACGGACCGTCCGTTCCGAACGCCGCGGCCCAATGCCGTCCGCCACGTTTCCAGCCGCGGCCCGCGTGATGATTCATGTGTCGCATTTTCACAGATCCTTTCTTGATGCTTCACGATATATCTTGGAGCTATCGAATTTCAAGAACCTCTCGCGGCGAGGCGTGCGATTTCCTATCTGCCTGGCTGATGGCCGATCTCTTCCCCGACACCCTGCCCGAAGGCACCCCGCCGCCCGAGCCGCGCGCCGACGCACCGCTGGCCGATCGTCTGCGCCCGCGCACGCTGGAGGAGGTCGTGGGACAGGAGCACCTCACCGGACCGGAGGGCGCGATCGGCCGCATGGTCGCCGCGGGGCGCCTGTCCAGCATGATCCTCTGGGGCCCGCCCGGCACCGGCAAGACCAGCATCGCGCGTCTGCTCGCAGCCGCAGTGGGCATGCGGTTCGAGGCGGTGAGCGCCGTCTTCTCCGGGGTCGCCGATCTCAAGAAAGCCTTCGCCGCAGCGGACAAGGCCGCCGAAGCCGGTCAGCGCACGCTGCTGTTCGTGGACGAGATTCACCGCTTCAACCGCGCGCAGCAGGACGGCTTTCTCCCGTTCGTGGAGCGCGGTACGGTGACCCTGGTGGGCGCGACCACCGAGAACCCGAGCTTCGAGCTCAATGCCGCGCTGCTCTCCCGCGCGCAGGTGCTGATCCTCCACCGGCTCGACGCGGCCGCACTCGAGAAGCTGCTCGAGCGTGCGGAGGAGCTCGAGGGATCGCTCCCTCTGACCGCGGAGGCGCGGGGCGCGCTGGTCGCGAGCGCCGACGGCGACGGGCGCTTCCTGCTCAACCAGGTCGAAACGCTCTACGCCGCGAAGATCGAGGAGCCGCTCGGCCCCGCCGAGCTCGGCAGCTTCCTCCAGCGCCGGGTGGCGGTCTACGACAAGGACCGCGAGGGGCATTACAACCTCATTAGCGCCTTGCACAAAAGCCTGCGCGGCTCCGACCCGCAGGCGGCGCTCTACTATCTCGCGCGCATGCTGACCGCGGGGGAGGAGCCGCTCTACGTCCTGCGCCGTCTGGTCCGCTTCGCCAGCGAGGACATCGGCCTTGCGGACCCGCAGGCGCTGATCCAGTGCCTCGCGGCGAAGGATGCCTACGACTTTCTCGGCAGCCCGGAAGGCGAACTCGCGATCGTGCAGGCGTGCCTCTACTGCGCGACCGCGCCGAAGTCCGATGCCGCCTATCGCGCGCAGCGGACCGCATGGCGCAGCGCGAAGGAGACCGGCAGCCTGATGCCGCCGCAGAACATCCTCAACGCCCCCACCAAGCTGATGAAGGACATCGGCTACGGCAAAGGCTACGCCTACGATCACGACACGGAGGACGCCTTCTCCGGCGCGAACTACTGGCCCGAGGAGATGGAACCGCAGACTTACTACGCCCCGGCCGAGCGCGGATTCGAGCGCGAGGTCCTCAAGCGCATGGAATGGTGGGACAAGCGGCGGCGGGAACTTCGCGGCGAGTGAGGCGCGCGTCCGTGAGCCCTCCCCGCTTTTCCCATTTCCTCGCCGTCGACTGGTCCGGCGCTGCGGGCGAGCGACACCGGGGGATCGCGCTTGCGCTCGCCGATGCGGCGGGCGGACCGCCGGTGCTGATCGAGCGCAGCCGCGCCTGGTCGCGCGAGGATGTCTTGGCCCTGCTGTGCGAAGACCTGCCGCCCGATACGCTCGTCGGGCTCGATCTCGGCATGTCCCTTCCCTTCGCCGATTGCGGAGCGTTCTTCCCCGATCTCCCGAACTCACCTCCCGACGCGCGGAGCCTCTGGGCAATGGTCGACGAGATCTGCGCCGGAGACCCGCATCTCGGCGCCTCATCCTTCGTCGATCACCCGGACTTCAGCGCCTACTTCCGTCGCCACGGCGGACGTGAGGGCGAGCGGTTCCGCTGCGACGGCGCCGCACACGGTCGTGGCCGCTTCCGGGTCACCGAGCACGCGCAGGCGGCACAAGGATGTAAACCTTACTCGAACTTCAATCTTATCGGCGCGGCGCAGGTGGGCAAGTCGAGCCTCACCGGCATGCGCGTGCTTCACCGGCTGCGGGGCACACTCCCCGTCTGGCCGATCGATCCCCTGCCCGTGGCCGGCTCCGTGCTGGTCGAGATCTACACCTCGCTTGCCGCGCTCGAGGCGCAGCGCTCAGCGTCGCGAAGCAAGATCCGTACGATCGCGGATCTCAGCCGCGCGCTTGCAGCGCTCGACTCTCCGCCGGCCGCCGGCGATGGCGCGATCGACGATCACCGTTCCGACGCTCTTCTCGCCGCCGCCTGGCTGCGCAAAGTGGCAGACGACCCCCTCCGCTGGCGCCCCCGCGGCCTCACCCCCGAAATCGCGCGCACCGAGGGCTGGACCTTCGGCGCACTTTGAAGCAAAGGGCCCCCGCTTGCATCGCCCGGTCGCTTTGCGATTTGGGCGGCAGCGGAGCCGGCTTAGCTCAGTTGGTAGAGCAGTTGATTTGTAATCATCAGGTCGCGGGTTCGATTCCTGCAGCCGGCACCAGCCCTTCAGAGGCTCTATGGGGGCCAACCCAACGGGGGCATGGCCCCCAAGCGCTGACAGACATCGCTATTCGCAAAGCGAAGCCAAGAGCAACGCCTTGGAAAACGGACGATGCTCGCGGCCTCTTCCCCTCTCGTACTACTATCAAGGGTAGGCTTTGACGCACCCTGCACCGCAGCGCAAGACGACAGTGGTGGTCGTCAGTCGATTGCCTGATAGATCAGCGCTCGCAGCTTGCCGTGGTCGTCGATATCTCCAGCCGGCAGCAGCTGCGTCATGTAGGTGACCGTTAGTCTTTCCTCGGGGTCGACCCAATACTGGCTGTGGTAGGCACCGCCCCAGCCGAACTCGCCTTCGGACCCTGGCTCGCCTGCCGCCCCCAGATCCTGGCGGATGGAGAAGCCGAGCCCGAAGCCCATGCCGGGGGTATATTCGATCGTCCCGAGATGATCCGACACCATCAGCTCTACCGTCTTGTGGCTCAGGTAGCGCCGCCCGTCGAGTTCGCCGCCGCGCCGCAGCATCTCCAGAAAGCGGCTATAGTCGGCCGCAGTCGACAGCAGGCCCGCACCACCGGAATAGGCTATGCGAGGACCGTCCAGATAATGTCCCTGGCCGAAATGGCCGCCGCCCGTCCACGCATCCGCATCCGGCGCGCGCCTCAAGCCGCCCTCCTCGCCTTCGTAGACGACGGCGAGCCGGTCGGCCTTCTCACGCGGCAGATAGAAGGAGGTGTCCTTCATGCCGAGCGGCTTGATCAGGCGCTCGTCGAGGAATTCCTGCAGCGACTTGCCGCTGAGCTTTTCGACGATCACGCCCAGAATGTCGGTGTTGTAGCCATAGACAAACCTCTCCCCGGGCTGCGCTGCCATGGGGAGCGATGCCATTCGGGCGACGGCGCTCGATACTGGCTCGCTGCGGTTGGCAAAGTACCAGCCGGACAGGCCTGCATCGCGCCATGCGTCTTCCGCGGGGCCCCCGCCATAGGAGATGCCGGCCGTATGGGTTAGCAGATCCCGGATCGTGATTGGCCGATCGGCGGGAACGGTCTCGTAACCGCCCTCCGGTGCGGCCACGGCAACGGTCGTCTTGTTCCATTCGGGCAGATGCTTGCCGACCGGATCGCCGAGCAGCAGCTTGCCTTCTTCCATCAGCATCATCACAGCGACGCTTGTCAGCGCCTTGGTCTGGGAGGCGATGCGGAAGATCGTGTCCTCCCGCATCGGATCGCGCGCTTCCTTGTCGCGCCATCCCACTGCTTCCGAAAAGACGGGCTTGCCGTCTTGCTGGATTATCACCACCGCGCCGGCCAGCCTGCCCTCGTCGACATAGCGCTGCAATTGCGTGCGCAAGCGGCCGAGCCGCTCGGCGGAGATCGTGGATACCGCCGGCGCTTCCACGATCCCGACGGGCGCCTGTGTTTGTGCCTGTGCAGCGCCGATGCCGCCGAGCAAGGCCGTGGAGACCAACAGTCCGGAGACAACCCTCACCGTTATCCGATTCATCCGTTCCTCCCTTTCCTCCGAGTACATGCCGTCCTGCGAGAATTGTGCTGACGTGGTCAAGTGGACCACGTCACCAAGGCCCGTCGTCGATTCTTGGAGGCAACTTGCCTCGGCCCGGACACAGACAACGATACCCTCTTATTATGAGATTGCTTCGCAATAGCTATCTCACTAGAGGCCTTTGCGATCGATTCGCAAATAAAGGGAGGTCGTGTGTTCGGGCATGTTGCGCGCCGTCTAAAGCTGGTTTTCTTGGCGGGCAGCTTCCTGTCCGCTCCATTGCTGGCGCAAGATGTTCCAAACGAGCAGATAGGAGAGGCCGAACAGGGAGCCGACGCTGGCGGCGTGATCATCGTCACCGGCCGCGCGCAAAAGCTCTATCGCGTCGACGAGACCACCTCGGGCAAGATGGCAACGCCGCCCCTGGAATCGAGCCTGGTCATCACGACCATCTCAGAGCAGTTGATCGAGGATCAGGGCGCCAGGGATGCGCAGGATCTCTATCGCAACATCTCGGGCGTCAGCTTCTTCAGCTATGCCGGCGTGACCGCGCGCGGCTTTCGGCAGGAGGAGATATTCTACGACGGGTTGCGCGGCGATCCCTATGCGGGCTTTTCCGTGCCGCACCTTTTCAACATCGAACGGGTCGAGTTCCTCAAGGGTCCGGCCGGAATGCTCTACGGGCCCGGCGCGCCGGGTGGTCTGTTCAACTATATCACGAAGAAGGCCCAGGCTGACGCCTTGACCGGCGAGATCAAGGCGATCGCTGGAACGGAGGACCGTTGGGGCGGGTCGGCCGAACTCAACGCGCCGCTCGGCAGAGGCTTCGCTGCACGCGGAGGGCTCTTCTACGAAGACCGCGGCACGTTTCGCTACAACGCCGCTTCGCGCACCCTTGTCGCCGATGGCGGCGTGTCGTTCGATCCCGGCCCCGTCCGGCTCGATATCCAGGCCACACGCTACGATCAGGAACTCGATGCCAATCGGCTGCGCGGCGTACCCGTCGATGACAACGGCGAGTTCCTGGCCAGTCGCCGCTGGAACCACAACGAACCGACCGATTTCCTCAACCTGAAATCCGACGTTCTCCAGGCTCGGTTGGAAGCCGAGCCGCTGGCGGGCCTCACGCTCGACGGCACGGTCCGTTACAACAAAGCGGTCGAGGTCCAGAATTACCACGAACCGCGCGGGCTGTTCGATTCCGACGGGGACGGTGTGATCGATGCCACGATCCGCGAATTCCGCGACCAGCGGCGCGAGCAGGAGACCTGGTCTTTCGGCGCGAATGCAGTCTGGGCCGCCGAGCTTGCGCCGTCAATCCGCAACCGCGTACTGGCCGGCTTCGACCACTTCATCTCCGACCAGCACTTCCAGGGCCGCTCGCTGCGCGGCGGCGAGCGGCCGACCGCGGGTCTTCCTGGGCCGCTGAGCCTGTTCGATCCCGAATACGGCATGTCCGACCCTGCCACTTACAATCAGGGGCCGTTCACCGTCACCCTGACCGATGCCGAGCGGACCGGCTTCTATCTTCTCGACGAGCTTACGATCGGCCGGCTGATCCTGGTTGGCGGGGTCCGGCGCGACAGTTTCTCCGACAACGCCGACGGCATCGTGTTCGAGGACGAGGAGACCACTTACCGCGCAGGCGCGGTCTACCGCCTGACCGACGAGATCTCCGCCTTCGGCCAGTACGCGACCAGCTTCGAGCCGCAGGGCGCCAGCTCGCAGAATCCGCTCGCCGGCGGTCCGTTCGCGCCAACCTCAGGCGACATCGTCGAAGGCGGGATCAAGACGGCTTTGGCGGGAGGACGCATTCAGTCATCGCTGTCGGTCTATCGCATCCGGCGGACGAACATTCTGCAGGCCGACCCGCGCGGCGATATAGGCGGCGACGGGGTCGACGATCTGATCGCGCTCGGCGAGATCACCAGCAAGGGCATCGATGTCGACGTTGCAGCGGATGTCACGCCAAATTGGGTCGTCACGCTCGCCTACGCCTATAACGACACACGGATCACCGGGGACAATGGGGGCGGCGGGTTCTCCAACAACGTCGGCGACCGCTTCGCCAATGCGCCAGAGCACCAACTCGGCTTCTGGACGCGCTATCAGTTTCCTGCGCTCGGGCTCGCCGCGGCGCTCGGAGGCGACTACGTCTCCGATCGGCTCAGCATCGATGGGCAACCGGTCAACGCCTACATGACCTTCGATGCGTCGCTCATCTACGAGACCGGGCCGATCCGGGCGATGCTGCGCGTCGATAACCTGTTCGACAGGACCTACGCTGCGTCGGGATTCATCTCGCGCACCGGCCATTTTCCGGGCGAGCCGCGGTCGGTCTTCCTCGAAGTCGGCTACCGCTTCTGATGGATATGGTGCGCGGGATGGACGGCGGGAGCCCGGTCCGCGCGAAGCCCGCGCCGAAGGCCGCGCGCGCCTGGTGGGCCGTTCACCAGTGGGTCGGCCTAAAACTGAGCCTGTTCATGACCTTCGTGCTCTTCACGGGCACATTGGCGGTGATGAGCCACGAGATAGATTGGTTGCTGCAGCCGAGTTTGCGCGTTACCCTATCGAGCGTCGAGGGGCCCGTCGCCTGGGCGAGCATCGCGCGAAATGCCGCCGCCTATCCCGGCGTGGCGAAAGCGAGCGCAATCGATGCGCCGACGACGTCCGCCTTCGCGGCCAAAGTGACGATCGAGCGCGCCGATGGCTCGCTTGGGTTCCTCCATGCGCATCCGACCACGGGCGTGATCCAGGGAGAAGGCCCATGGGTCGGCGCGCAGCGCGTGCTGCGCAACATGCACCGGCACCTTAATCTGCCGGTGAGGTACGGCGTGCCGATCGTCTCGTCGCTCGCATTCCTCCTGCTGATAAGCCTCGTCACCTCGTTCGTGGTCTACAAGAAGTGGTGGCGCGGCTTTGCCAAGCCGCTGCGGCGCCGAGATGCGCGGACCTGGTGGGGCGACTTCCACCGGCTTGCGGGGGTTTGGTCGCTGTGGTTTGTCGCGCTGATCTCACTCACCAGCGTATGGTATTTCGCCGAGAGCCTGGGCCTCGATGCGCCGGCCGCGCCGCGCGTGGCGCGCGAGACTCTACCTGCGGTGCCGGCCGGCATCGGCGGTCTTTCCGCGTCGTTCGAGGCGGCAAGCGCCGCCTATCCCGACCTGCAAGTGCAACGCGTGATCCTGCCGAGCGACGATAATCCGCTACTCCAGCTGCACGGCGATTACGAGGCGGTCCTTGTCCGACCGCGCGCCAATGCCGTCTGGGTCGACACCCGCACCGCCGAAGTCCTGTTGACCACCGACGGGCGCGACATGAACCTGCACCAGCGGATCGGCGAGATGGCCGACCCGCTGCATTTCGGCACTTTCGGCGGCTACTGGACGAAAGTGCCGTGGTTCCTGTTCGGACTGGCGATGACAGGGCTCTCCCTCTCCGGTGCGGCCATCTATTCGCTGCGGATCGCGCGCGAGCGGGAGCGGGCGATCCGCATCGGGCGCAGCTTTTCCGGTCTATGGCAGGGGATGGGGCGCTGGCGCTGGGTCTGCGCGGCCCTGATCGCCACCGCCCTCCTGCTCCTTCCGTCCTTGGCGACTCAGGCGAGCTGAATGGCTTTGGGCTTCCCCTGCTCGTCGACGGCCACCAGTGTGAAGCGCGCGGTCGCGGCATGTCGCCGTGCGCCGCTCAATAGAGCCTCGGACCATAGTTCGACCGTGACGTCGACCGAACTGCGACCGGTCTTCGTCACCTCCGCCACCAGTTCGACCATGTCGCCTTCACCGATCGGTGCGCTGAAGTCGATCCGCTCGGAGGACGCCATGACCAGCACCGCCCGTGCGCGCCGGGTCGCGGCGATGAAAGCGGCCTTCCCCATCATCCGCAGCGCATCGCCGCCATACAGCGTGCCGTAGTGATTGGTCTGGCCCGGAAAGACCATCTCGGCGAGCCGCAGCACGCCCTCCGCCTTCGAAGTCGGGTCAAGGACCAATGGCGGCAGCGGCAGCAGCGTGTCAGGGCCCTTCCGCGCCACCAGTGTGAAGCACCCGCGCGTACACAGGCGCCGCTCCCCTGACACCGGCACTTCCGCGACCAGTTCCACCTCCACCTCGAGCGAGCTCGTGCCGACCCGCACCACCCGCCCGGTGACCTCTACCATTTCGCCTGCGAACGCGGGCGCGGCGAAGTCGATCTTCTCGGACGAGGCAGTGACGAAAGGCGCACGGCCGTGCCGCGACGCCGCCAGGAACGCGACTTTGTCCATGTGCGCGAGGGCGATGCCGCCGAACAAGGTGCCATGGTGATTGGCGTCACCCGGGAAGACCATGTCAATGAGCTGGACCGCCTGTCCTACCCTCGCGCTTGGATCTTGAATCTTTGTCATGCGTGAACCCCGATGAGGACGGGGGACCAGCCGGGCACGCACGCCGGACGCTGCGGGAAGCCTAGCCGCGCGCCATGCAAGCGACCAGACCGGGCACCCCGCCGGTGGACGTTATCGAGTCGGAGGCAGGTCTCCTGGCTCGCGGGTCACCGCAGGCAGTCCGGCCTTCCCGGCGGATGTCCGCCAGTGACACGTCTCGACTGTCTGCTTGCCGCTTACAGTTGCGGGGGCAGCGCCGGCATCGCACCGGCTTCCCGTCTTAGCTCCGGGCCGGCGGGCCGGCGCGGAGAACCTCGACCTGCGCTTCTTCGGAGCTCTTCAGTGGCGGGTCAATAGATATATAAAGAAATCCTTATATCCGTTCCCCAACCCACCCGCCCGTCTTCACCCATGCCCGGCACGTCCGCGTGAAGGTCGCTCTGAATGCACGAGGGCGGAGCGCGGCGAATTGCGGCTTCGGGTGCCGGATACCCGTCACCGCGAACTTGCGAAAGCCGACCACCACGGTCATCGCCCTTGGCGGAGCGTCGTCAACGGCAGCGAAAACGGCGCCCGCCGCGCTTCTCCATACCCATTGCACCCTGGATTCTGCGCCGGTGACCATAGTATGAGGCGCCGGTTTCCCTATTGCCGGTCGTTCATTTGAGGAGCCGGGATGAACATTTTCCTGTTCGATGCATTTTGCGTGCTGCTGATCGTGGCCGGGCTCCTCATCGCGTTCAAGAAGCCTTCGCCGCGACCGACGGATCGATCCCGCGACAACGCAGACGATGATCCGCGAATCTACGCGAGGCGTATCGCCGGCGTGATGCTGATGGCGTTCGGTCTGGCGTTAGCGGTGATATTCACCACCTTTCACTACGCCTGAAGCTGCCCGCGTTCCTGGCGGCGCAGAGCGAAATGGTGCGGAATTCAACTAGTCCCTTGGTTTGCCAACTCTCTTACAGGGCGCCGCAAGGTTTCGCGCTGATCCTCGCGGAGGACCGGTTCCCGATCGACCTGGAGGACGAGGCGGAACTGTCCCGCTTCGTCCGAAACGGCATCCTCCCGCTGCTGGACGGTTCGGCAGCCGCTATTCTCGCGCCGAAAAGCGACGGCGGCGGTACCTGACGCCGCCGCTATGGCGCTGACGTATCGGGTTCGCCGATTCCGAGATCGCGCCGCTCAGCGGCCGCTCAGACCATGTCCTCCGGCCGCACGAGGCGGTCGAAATCCTCGGCGGTGACGTGGCCACTCCGCAGTGCGGCTTCGCGGAGGGTCAGGCCTTCCCGGTGTGCCGTCTTGGCGATCGCAGCCGCCTTGTCGTATCCGATCGCGGGCGCGAGCGCGGTGACCAGCATCAGCGAGTTCTCCACCCCGCGGGCGATGTTCTCCCGCCGCGGCTCCAGGCCCTCCAGCAGATGCTCCCTGAAACTCTCCGCCGCATCGGCGAGCAGGCGCACCGAGCGCAGGAAGTTCCACGCCATCATCGGGCGGTATGTGTTGAGCTCGAACTGCCCCTGGCTGCCGGCGAACGTCAGCGCGGCGTGATTGCCGAACACCTCGATGCAGACCTGCGTCATCGCCTCGCACTGGGTCGGGTTGACCTTGCCCGGCATGATCGAGCTGCCCGGCTCGTTCTCCGGCAAGGCCAGTTCGCCCAGCCCTGAGCGGGGCCCGGAGCCGAGTAGACGAATGTCGCTCGCGATCTTGTAGAGGCTCGCCGCCAGCGTGTTGAGCGCCCCGTGCGCGAAGAGCAGCGCGTCCTGCGCGGCGAGCGCTTCGAACTTGTTCGGCGCGCTGGTGAACGGCAGGCCGGTGATCGCGGCGATCCGGTCGGCGACTTTGTCCGCAAAACCCTCCGGCGCGTTGAGCCCCGTGCCGACCGCCGTGCCGCCCTGCGCCAGCTCGTAAAGACCGGGCAACGTCGCCTCGATCCGCGCGATCCCGTTCGCGACTTGCGCCGCGTAGCCGGAGAATTCCTGCCCCAGCGTCAGCGGCGTAGCGTCCTGCGTATGCGTGCGGCCGATCTTGACGATATCGGCCCAATCCTTCGCCTTGGCGCTGAGATCGGCCTGCATGGCCCTCAGCGCGGGCAGGAGCGTTCGCACGACCTCGCCCGCCGCCGCGATATGGATCGCGCTGGGGAAGGTGTCGTTGGACGACTGGCTCTTGTTGACGTGATCGTTCGGGTGGACCGGCGCCTTCGAGCCGACCGTGCCCCCGAGCATCTGGATCGCGCGGTTGGCGATCACTTCGTTGGCGTTCATGTTCGACTGCGTGCCCGATCCTGTCTGCCACACGACCAGCGGAAACTGGTCGTCGAGCCGGCCGTCGATCACTTCCTGCGCTGCCGCGACGATCGCATCGGCGAGCTTCGGTTCGAGAATGCCGAGATCGCGGTTCGCCTCCGCCGCGGCCCGCTTGACGGTGCCCAGCGCGCGGATCAGCGGGAGCGGCAGGCGTTCGCCACCGATGCGGAAATTCTGCAACGAGCGCTGGGTCTGCGCGCCCCAGAGGGCATCGGCCGGCACCTCGACCGGACCCATGGTGTCGGTTTCGGTCCGCGTCTCGCTCATCCCCGCCCTCGATAGCTGGCGACGCCCTGATCGGGGACCCAGAGTTCTTCCGGCGGCGCGCCGCTCTGCCAGAAAACGTCGATCGGAATGCCGCCGCGCGGATACCAGTAGCCGCCGATGCGCAGCCAGCGCGGCTTCATCTCGGCGGCGAGCCGCTGCCCGATGCCGACCGTCACATCCTCGTGGAACCCGCAGTGGTTGCGGAAACTGCCGAGGAACAGCTTGAGGCTCTTCGATTCGACGATCGTGTCACCCGGTGCATAGTCGATCACCAGATGCGCGAAGTCCGGCTGGCCCGTCACCGGACACAGCGAGGTAAATTCGGGCGCCGCGAAACGCACCAGGTACAGCGCGCCCGTGCGCGGGTTGGGGACATAGTCGAGCCGCGCCTCTTCGGGCGAGGCGGGCAGGCTGCTCGCCTGGCCGAGATGCGTGGTCTGCGGTGTGTCGCTCATAAGCCGCATGTGGTCTCATCGCGTCACGTGCACAAGCCCGCGGGTTTGCCGTTTGCGATTCACAGCCTATTCAGCGCGACCCGGGATTCGGGAACACCTTCGGGATTTATGGACATTCGCACTTCAGTTTCGGCCGCCGTTCTGGCCCTGGCGCTCGCCACACCGTCGCTCGCGCAGCAGACGGGCTCGGCGCGCGACTTCCGGTTGCCGCCCGATCCGGACGCGACGCCGACGCCCGAGGTCCAGGGCCCGGTCGATCCGGAAGCCGAGGTGCGGACGACCCCGCGGGTGATCCCGACCGATACGCCCACGACGAGCACACCGACACCCACCCCGACGCCGACGCTGACCCTGCCCGCCTCGCGCCCGACGCCGGCCCGGCCCGCGCCGGCCGATACGCCGCGGCAGCAGCCGCAACCGGTCCCGGAGACCGCGCCGACCGCCACCCCGTCGCCAACGCCGAGTCCGGCGGACGAGCCGGCACCGCAACCGACCGAATTCGCGCCCTCGATTCCGCCCGCAGCCTCCGTGCCCGCTGCAACCACCGCCCAGCCGCCGGAAAGCGGCAGTTCGATCATGATCTGGCTCGCCGCGTTGATCGCGGCGCTCGGCATCGCCGGCGGGGCGTTCTGGTATCTCCGGCGCAGGGAAGCGCTGGCGCCCGTGCCGGTCGTCGAGCCGCCGCTCGTGCGCCGCGAGACCCCGCCGGACAGACCGGCACCGACGCCGGCCCCCGCCGCCCGCCCCGCGCCTCCTCCGCCGCCGCTGCCCGGAAAGACGCTGGCCGCTCCGGTCACGCTCCATGCCCTGCCCGTCCGCCTGAGCAAGAGCATGATGAATGCGACCTTCGCGTTCCGGCTCGTGCTCGAGAACCAGGGCGCGGAACGATGGGAGGGCGTTGCGGTCGAGGCCGATCTCGTCACCGCGCACGGGGCCGTGCCGATCGGCGAGCAGGTCGCCGATCCCGCCACCGCGCTCGCGCCGCTGAGCACGCTCGATGCGCTCGAGCCGGGGGATACCCGGGAGCTCGCCCACGAGGTGCGACTGCCGCTGGGCCAAGTCCGCGCGATCCCGCAGGGCCGCGCCGCGGTCTACGTCCCGCTGCTGCGCGTTCGCCTGACGGCCAAGGGCAGGCAGCCGATCGCGCGCACCTTCCTGATCGGCCAGCTTCCCGACCGCCAGGGCGGCCGCCTGCGCCCCTTCCGGCTCGACGAAATGCCGCAAAGCTACAACGCGATCGGGCTGCGTCCGCTCGACTGACCCCCTCGACGCAGCGCACCGCCGCCGCTACCCCCTGCGGCATGGACATGCTCGTCTCGACCGCCTGGCTGGCGGACAATCTCGGCACCGTCACCGTGCTCGACGCGACCAAGCACTTGCCGAGCGCCGGGCGCGATGCGGCGGCCGAATTCGCCGAGGGTCATATTCCCGGCGCGCAGTTTCTCGACCTCGCAACGCTGAACGACGACGCCTCGCCGATCGTGGCAGCCCTGCCGACGGCGGAGCAGTTCGCCCTGCGCCTCGCCGCGCTGGGGGTGAGGCCCGGCAGCCGCGTCGTGCTCTACGACGACAGCGCGCCGCGCACTGCCGCCCGCGCATGGTTCATCTTCCGCATGTTCGGATGGCGGGACGTCGCTCTGCTCGACGGCCGGCTCGGCAAATGGAGCGCCGAGGGCCGCCCGCTCGAAGCCGGCAAGAGCCGCCCGGTCCCGGTCGCGCCCGGCACCTACACCGCAGACCTGCGCCGCGCGCGGAACAAGGCCGCGGTGCTCGCCAACATCGATACCGCGGCCGAGCAGGTGGTCGACGCGCGCGACGCCGGCCGGTTCACCGGCGAAACCGTGGACACCGTCCACAACCTGCCGGGCGGCCATATCCCCGGCGCACGCAATCTCGATTTCCGCATGGTGCTGAACGAAGACGGCAGCTTCAAGCGTAAGGACGAACTGCGCGCCGCCTTCGCGGACGCGGGCATCGACCTCGCACGGCCCGTCGTCACGAGCTGCGGCAGCGGAGTGACCGCATCCGTCTTGCTGTTCGCCATGGCCCTGCTCGGCAAGGAGGAGGACACGGCGCTCTACGACGGAAGCTGGAGCGAATGGGGCGCCGATCCGACCGCGCCCAGGGAAATGGGGCCCGCCCGGTGAGCGGTGCGGACGAGAGCCACGGCGCCAACACCCGCCTCGTCGGCGCGGGCCGGCGCGAGGAATGGACCGGCCCCGTCGTCAACCCGCCGGTCTGGCGCGCGAGCACGCACCTCTACCCCGACACCGCCGCACTCAGGGAAGGCGGCAAGCACAACGCGGACGGCCGGTTCTTCTACGGCCGCCGCGGCGCGCCGACGCAGTGGGCGCTGGCCGATGCGCTGACCGGGCTGGAACCCGGCGCTGCGGGCACCGTGCTCTACCCGAGCGGCGTGGCGGCGATCGCCGGCGCGCTGATGGCCGTACTGCGGCCCGGCGACGTGCTGCTGGTGACCGACAACGCCTACGAGCCGAGCCGGATCATGGCGAACGGCCTGCTCAAGCGCTTCGGCGTCGAGAGCCGCTTCTTCGACCCGCTCGACGTCGAGGGCTTTGCCAGCCGGTTCTGCGACCGCACCCGCGCGGTCCTGCTGGAAAGCCCGGGCAGCCTGACGATGGAGGTGTGCGACGTGCCAGCCCTCGCCGCCATCGCGCGCGAGAAAGGCGCGGTCAGCCTGATCGACAACACCTGGGCCTCGGCGCTCGGCTTCCCCGCCCTCGAACGCGGCTGCGACATCGCGATCATGAGCCTGACCAAGCACGTCGGCGGCCATTCCGACCTGATGATGGGCGCCGCAAGCGCAGGCGACCGCTGGTACGGTCCCCTGCGCCAGACCGCCCAGGCGCTCGGCCACGTGGTTTCCCCCGACGATGCCTCGCTCGCCCTGCGCGGCCTGCGCACGATGGGCGTGCGGCTGGAGAAATCCGCCGAGAGCGCGCTCGCGATCGCCCGCTGGCTGGCTGGGCGCGAAGAGGTCGCTCAAGTCCTCTGCCCGATGCTCCCCGGCGCTCCCGGCCACGACCTTTGGCGACGCGACTTCACCGGGGGTTGCGGGTTGTTCAGCTTCGTCCTGAAAGGCCGCGACGCAGCCGCGGCCGCGCGCTTCGTCGACGCGCTTACCCTGTTCGGCATCGGCTTCAGCTGGGGCGGCTACGAAAGCCTCGCACTGCCGATCGACCCTGCGGCGATCCGCAGCGCCACCCCCTGGCCGCCCGCGGACCGGAACCCCGCCGACCGCTGGGGCGTCCGCCTCTCGATCGGGCTCGAGGACGCTGGCGATCTCATCCGCGATCTCGAACGCGGTTTCGCTGCGATGGAGCAAGCATGAGCGCTCCCGCCGCAACCCGTGCGCCTGCCGTCTCGCCGACAACCGTTCCGGTCGAGGAGGAAGCCGTCGTCGGCGCCGAATCGCTGAAGGATGCCGTCGCCGAGCACAGCATGACGATCGGTGAGGGCATCGAATGGCTCGACGCTATGGGCTTCACCGTCGGCGACACCCGCTTCTCGCTGTGGAGCGCGCTGGTCGTCCTGCTGGTGATCCTGGGCGTCTACGTGCTGGCGCGGATCGGCGTGTGGATTGCGCGCAGCCTGATCCATCGCGTGTCGCGCCTCGATGCCACCCAGCACCTGCTGGCCGAGAAGGTCGTGTCGATCGTGATCTGGGCGCTGGCGATCCTGATCGGCATCGACATCCTCGGGATCGACCTGACAGCGCTGGCGGTGTTCTCGGGCGCGTTCGGCCTCGCCATCGGCTTCGGTCTGCAGAAGACGTTCGGCAACCTGATCGCGGGCATCATCCTGCTGACCGACCGCTCGATCAAGCCGGGCGACGTGATCGCGGTCAGCGACATGGCCGGCAACGAGAGCTTCGGCCAGATCCGCAAGATCGGCATCCGGGCGATCTCGATCATCACCCGCGACCGCAAGGAATACCTGATTCCCAACGAGAACCTGATGGTGAACCAGGTGGAGAACTGGTCCTACAGCTCGCGCGACGTGCGGGTGAAGGCGCCGGTCGGCGTCGCATATGGCAGCGATCTCGACCTGGTCGAGAAGCTCTTGCTGGAGGCGGCGGTCGGCACCCCGCGCGTGCTCGAAAATCCGGCGCCCGCGGTGCGCCTGATGGGGTTCGGCGACAACGCGATAAACTTCGAAATCAGGTTCTGGATCAGCGACCCCGAGGAAGGGGTCAACAACGTCCGTTCGGCAGTGTTCAAGAGCGTATGGCGCGCCTTCCAGGAACACGGGGTCGCCATGCCCTTCCCGCAGCGCGACATCAACCTGAAGAGCAGCGAACAGCTCGACCAGCTTATCGCCGCGCTTTCGCAGCGGGGCAGGAGCGAAAGCTAGGCTTGCGGCGCGCCTATCCGCGCTTTCAAAACCAATCCTAGCGGTACTGACATCCATTCTCGTTGGCGCCTGCGCGGCCCTGCGCGCATCTTGGCCGGATGAAAAATGTCGGAACCGTCTATCTGGTCGGCGCAGGGCCGGGCGATCCTGACCTGCTGACGCTGCGCGCAGCCCGGCTGCTCGAGCGCGCAGAGCTTGTCGTGCACGACGGGCTGATCGATCCCGCCGTGCTGACACTCGCCCCCGCGAGTGCCGAGCTTATCTCGGTCGCCAAGCGCCGCGCACGCCACACGCTGCCGCAGGAAGACATCTGCGCCCTGCTCGTGCGCGAGGCGCTCGCCGGGCGCGATGTCGTGCGGCTGAAGGGCGGCGATCCGTTCATCTTCGGCCGTGGCGGCGAAGAGGTTGAGGCCTGCCGGGCGGCCGGCGTACCCGTCGAAGTCGTGCCGGGCATCAGCGCCGCCAACGGCGCGGCCGCCGCGGCGCAGATCGCCCTCACCCACCGCGACGCGGCCAGCGTGGTCAGCTTCGTCGCCGGCCAGTGCAAGGGGCTGTCCGATCAGGATTGGGCCGGCCTCGCCGGCAAGGGCCGCACGCTGGTGATCTACATGGGCGTGAAGACCGCGCCGCAAATCGCCGAGAAGCTCATGGCCGACGGCCTCGCGCCCGGCATGCCGCTGGCGGTGATCGAAAACGCCTGCCGCGCGGACATGCGCGTGCTCCGCGGCCCCCTCGCAGGCCTGCCCGAACTCGTCGAGCGCGAACGGGTCAGGAGCCCGGCGCTCATCGTCATCGGCGAAGTCACCGCGCGCGAGGACGCGGCGCTCGCCCAATTCGCGCTGGAGGCGCAGGCATGAAGATTCTTACCGGCAACGACCTCAAGACCGGGAGCGTGGTTTGGTGGGACGGCGAGGGCTGGTCGCTCCACGTCGAGGACGCGGTGGACGCCGGCGACCGGGCCGAGGCGATCATGGCGCGCGAGGAAGCCGAGTGCCGCGTCAACGGCCCCTACGCGATCGACGGCGAGAAGACCGCCGAAGGCGTGCGCCCCGCGCACATCAAGGACCGCATCCGCGCGCTCGGCCCGACCGTGCGTCCCGACCTGACTCTCAAACCGGCCGACCCCAACGCGGGCAACTGGGTGATCTGATGTACAAGTACGACCAATACGACCAGGCGATGGTCGATGCGCGCGTGGAGGATTTCCGCGACCAGACGCGCCGCCGCCTGGAAGGCAAGATGACCGACGACCAGTTCAAGCCGCTGCGGCTGAAGAACGGTCTCTACCTCCAGCTCCATGCCTACATGCTGCGCGTCGCCATCCCCTACGGCACGCTCAACAGCAGGCAGTTGCGCAAGCTGGCACATATCGCGCGGACCTACGACCGGGGCTACGGGCACTTCACCACCCGGCAGAATCTCCAGTACCACTGGATCAAGCTGGAGCAGGCGCCCGACATTCTCGCCGAGCTGGCCGAGGTCGAGATGCACTGCATCCAGACCAGCGGCGAGAGCATCCGCAACATCTCCGCCGATCACTACGCCGGTGCCGCGGCCGACGAGATCATGGACCCTCGCCCGTGGGCCGAAACGCTGCGGCAGATGACCACGTTCATGCCGGAATTCAGCTACCTGCCGCGCAAGTTCAAGATCGCGGTGATCGCGGCGAAGGAAGACCGCGCGGCGATGCGCTGGCACGACTTCGGCCTGCGCATCGTCAAGAACGACGCGGGCGAGATCGGCTTCGAAGTCTATCCCGGCGGCGGCATGGGCCGCACGCCGTTCATCGCCTACAAGAGCAGCGACTTTGTGCCGCAGCACCAGATCTTCAGCTATCTGCAGGCGGTGCTGCGCGTGTGGAACCGCAACGCGCGGCGCGACAACATCCACAAGCAGCGGATGAAGATCCTCGTCCACGAACTGGGCGAGGAAGAGTTCACCCGTCAGGTGGAAGAGGAATTCCAGCACATCCTGACGCTGGGCACCGACTTTCCCCAGGCGGAATACGAGCGCATCGCGGCCTATTTCACGCCGCCGCCGTTCGAGACCGGCCTGCCCGACGAGATCGACCGGTCGGACCCCGATTTCGCGGTCTGGGTCGATCAGCAGGTCGCGCCGCACAAGGCGCCGGGCTACGCGATCGCCAACATCAGCCTCAAGCCGATCCAGGGCATCGGCGGCGACATGACCGCCGAGCAGATGGAGGTCGTCGCCGATCTGGCCGAGCGTTACAGCTTCGACGAGCTGCGTGTGGCGCACACGCAGAACCTCGTCCTGCCGCATGTCCGCAAGGCCGATCTCTACGCGATCTGGCAGGCGCTGCGCGAAGCGGGTCTGGCCGATGCCAACCTCGATCTGGTGACCGACATCATCGCCTGCCCGGGGCTCGATTACTGCACGCTGGCCAATGCGCGCTCGATCCCGGTCGCGCAGAAGATCGCCGAGCGCTTCGCCGATCTCGACCGGCAGAAGGATCTCGGCGAGCTCAAGATCAAGATCAGCGGCTGCATCAACGCCTGCGGGCACCACCACGCGGGCCACATCGGCATTCTCGGCGTCGATCGGAAAGGTACGGAGAACTACCAGCTCCTGCTCGGCGGTTCGGGCGACGAGGAGACGAGCCAGGCCAAGATCACCGGCCCCGGCTTCGACGAGGCGGGGATCGTCGATGCGGTCGAACGCGCGGTAGAGCGCTACCGCGAAATTCGCGAGCCGGGCGAGCGGTTCCTCGACACTTACCGCCGCGTCGGAATGGATGGATTCAAGGAGGCGATTTATGGCTGACGATCCGAGCGCGGGCGGCCCCGGCGGCGGACCGGGCACGCTGGAGCCCACCCCGGGCGGCGAGCGCGACTGGCTGCGCTTCCGCGACGATCCGGCCCCGGACGAGCCGGCGGTGACGCTCGACACGTTCCTCGATCAATCGAACGCGGTGTCGGTGCTGATCGAGGCGGGCGACGACGTGCGCCGCCTCGCGCCGGTGCTCGACCGGGTGCGGCTGGTGGAGATCGACTTCCCCAAGTTCCGCGACGGCCGCGGCTTTTCCAGCGCGCGCATCCTGCGCGAGATGGGCTACAAGGGGGAGATCAAGGCGATCGGCGATGTGCTGGTCGATCTGATCTATTTCATGCGCCGCTGCGGGTTCGACAGCTTCGCGCCCAATGTGCCGCTCGACCGGGCCGATGTGGAAAGCGTGCTCAATCGCTATCCGCATGTCTATCAGCACGCGGCGGCCGACGACGTGCCGATCTGGCAGCTTCGCCATGGCTGAAGCCGATCCGATCCGCATCAAGGACCGGATCGATACCGGCCCGCGCTTCACGGACGCCGACGCGATCCGGCTCAACCGCATGTTCCGCGGCGCGGACACGGTCGAGATGCTGCGCACGGTGATCGCGGACGGGTTGGTCGGCGAGCTTGCCACTGTGTCGAGCTTTGGCGCGGAAAGCGCTGTTCTGCTTCATCTCATATCGCAGATCGACCCCGCACTGCCGGTGCTGTTCCTCGAGACCGGCAAGCACTTCCCCGAAACGCTCGCCTACCGCGACACGCTCGTCGAGCGGCTCGGGCTGACCGGGCTGGTCAACCTCGAGCCCGACCCCAAACTCCTTGCCAGACGCGACGAGACGGGTCTGCGCTGGTCCTACGACCCCGACGGCTGCTGTGAGATCCGCAAGGTCCTCCCCCTCGCCGCCGCCCTGAGCGGCTACGACGCGACCCTGACCGGCCGCAAAGCTTTCCAATCGGCCACACGTGCGAATTTACCGAGGTTTGAAGTCGACTCCTCCGACTCCCAGGGACGCCTCAAGATCAATCCGCTGATCGACTGGACCGCGGACGATCTCGCCAACTACATGGCCGAGCACGACCTGCCCCGGCACCCACTGGTCGAGCAGGGCTATCCCTCGATCGGCTGCAGCCCCTGCACGCACAAGGTCGCCCCGGGCGAAGACCCGCGTTCCGGCCGCTGGAAAGGCTGGGACAAGACCGAGTGCGGCATCCACACTCCCCTCACCGACGAGGGCGAGCTGCCCCCGGGCTTCGATCCGGCGTTCTGATCCGAGCCTCCGCGAAAGGGGGCCGCCACCGGCACTTCGCCGATCACCGAGCCCCCGCCAAGGCGGGGACTCGTGGAGCTACAACCAGCCCTGCTCGCGGTACCAGTCGGCCGTCGCCTTCAGTCCCTCGCGCGTGGGGATGCGCGGCGTCCACAGGCTCTCCGGCACCTTGCGCGCGGGATCGGCGACCCAGTCGGGATGGCACATGTAGCTCACCCGATCGGGTGTGAGACGGGCCCGGTTGCGCCGCACGGCGCAGTCGACGCGCGAGACCCATTCGAGCGTGCCGCGCGAGAGATGCGGGACCCACGGCCGCCGTCCGACCGTCCAGCCGATCGTGCGCGCGAGCTCGCGATGCGGCCAGCCGCCTTCGCGCCCATCGTCGGGTTCGAACACCGCACCGGTCACGCCTTCGCCGCCGGGGATCAGAGCCAGCAACAGCTCCGCGAGATCGTCGACATGGATCATCGACGCGTTCCCGGGCGGAGGCATCGGCACGATGCCGCGGCGCGCGGCGCGGAACAGCTCGAATATATCGCGGTCGCGCGGGCCATAGACGCCCGGCGGGCGCACGATCGTCCAGTTGAGCCCGCTGGCTTGGACGATCTTCTCCGCGCGCGCTTTGGAGGCGCCGTAGGCCGAAAGCTCGGGCCGCCGCGCCGCGAGCGAGGAAACGAACACGAACCGCGGCACGCCCGCCGCCTTGGCGACTTCGATCAGCGCCAGCGTCCCGGCCACATTGGCGATCTCGAACGCGGCCGGCTCCAGCGTACTGGTGAGCCCGGCGATATGGACCACCGCCTCCGCTCCTTCCACGAGCCGGGCAAGCGCGGCCCGGTCGGCCAGGCTGCCGCCGATCCATTCGACGCCCTTGCGCCGATCCTTCGGCACGGCACGCGCCAGCGCTCGCGCCGAGAGCCCGTGCCGCTCGATCGCATCCAGCGTCGCCTGCCCGACAAACCCGGTGCCTCCGGTCAGCGCGAGCGTCACAGCAGCACCATATGGTCGCGGTGGACCACGGCCGCGCGCGGGGCGTAACCCAGGAGCGCCGCGTGTTCGCCGCTACGCCGGCCCTTGAGCGCCGTGCATTCGGCGGCGCCGTATTCGACGAGACCATGCGCGATCGCGCGGCCTTGCGGATCGCGGACCGCCACGGCGTCGCCGCGCTCGAACGTGCCCTCCACGCCGGTCACGCCCGCCGCGAGCAGGCTGCCGCCCTGCGCGAGCGCGGTGGCGCAGCCTGCATCCACGGTGAGCGCCCCCTTAAGGCTGAGCCGGCCGCCCAGCCAGGCCTTGCGCCCGCGGTCGCGGCGCGGCGGCAGGAACAGCGTCCCGGTCCCGCCATCCAGCGCGCGCGCGATCGGCGCGGGATGCGTGCCATTGAGGATCGCCAGCGCGATACCCGCACGTCCGGCGATCTCCGCGGCCTGCAGCTTCGACACCATGCCGCCCGAACCGAGGCCGGAGGACGAGCCGCCGTCGGCCATGGCCCGCACGGTATCGTCCACGCCCTCGACCACCGGCACCAGCCGGGCCCCGGCCTCGCGCGGGTTGCGATCATAGAGGCCGTCCACGTCCGACAGCAGCAGCACGGCATCCGCCCGGGCCGCCTGCGCCACACGGGCCGCGAGCCGGTCGTTGTCGCCGAAGCGAATCTCCTGCGTGGCAACGCTATCGTTCTCGTTGACCACCGGCACCGCGCCGCTTTCGAGCAGGCGTGCAAGGGTGGAGGAAGCGTTGAGATAGCGCCGGCGATCCTCGAGATCGTCGAGCGTGAGCAGCAGTTGCGCCGCGGTCAGCCCCTGCGCGCCAAGCTTGTCCGACCACAGCGAAGCGAGTGCGATCTGGCCGACCGAAGCAGCGGCCTGCGCATCGGCGAGACTGCCGCGCCCGCCCTTCTCCAGCCCCAGCCGCGCGGCGCCGAGCGCAATCGCGCCGGAACTGACCACGACCACGTCCTGCCCCCCGCGCCGCAGGGCCGCGATCTCGCCGGCGATCGAGTCGAGCCACGCGCGGCGCGGCTGGCCCTCGCCGTCCACCAGCAGCGAGGAGCCGATCTTGAGCACGATCCGCGGGCAGGCCGCGGCATCCGTAAGGTGGGGGAGGTCGGCGATGGACATGGGTGGCGCTTAGCCGAGCCATCTGCCCCCGTCATCCCCGCGAACGCTGGGTTCCAGCGCACGTCCGCTGCGCTTGATCGAAAGCCGGCCGCGCCAGCCGGAGTGGGTGGCCGAGTTTGCCGGAATGTCAGTCCAGCGGCGACCAGTCGCCCTCTTCCTCCGCCACGTCCTCCACTTCGCCGCCTTTGGTTTCGGTGGCCGTGCGGTCGGGGAGATAGCCGAGGATCGCATCGAGCAGTGCTTCGACACCCTCGCCCGTCGCGCCGGACACGCCGAACACCTCGTCGGCGCCCGCGGCGCACAGTTCCTCGGTAAATCCGGCAACGAGTTCCGGATCGGCAAGGTCGACCTTGTTGAGCGCGATGAGCTGCGGCTTCTCCGCCAGTCCTTCTCCGTAGGAAGCGAGTTCGGCCTGAACGACGCGCATCGCCTCCGCCGGATCGTTCCCGGCGATGTCGATCAGGTGGATGAGCACGCGGCAGCGCTCGATATGGCCGAGGAAGCGGTCGCCGATGCCCGCGCCCTCCGCCGCACCCGCGATCAGGCCGGGGATGTCGGCGAGCACGAACTCGCGCCCCTTGTGCCGCACCACGCCGAGCTTGGGGATCAGCGTCGTGAAGGCATAGTCGCCGACTTTGGCGCGCGCGTTGGTCACCTGGTTGATGAAAGTGCTCTTGCCCGCATTGGGCAGACCGAGCAGCCCGACGTCAGCGAGCAGCTTCAATCGCAGCCAGACCCACATCTCCTGCCCCGGCTCGCCCGGCTGATGCTGACGCGGGGCACGGTTGGTGCTGGTCTTGTAGCTGGCGTTGCCGCGCCCGCCCATGCCACCTTCGAGGAAGACGACACGCTGGCCGACTTCGGTGAAATCGGCGAGCACGTCTTCCTTGTCTTCCGAGAGCACCTGCGTGCCCACGGGCACTTCGATCACGAGATCGGGGGCGGAGGCGCCGGTGCGGTCCTTGCCCATGCCGTGCGCGCCGCGCTGCGCCTTGAAGTGCTGGGTGTAGCGGAAGTCGATCAGCGTATTGAGGCCGGCTACCGCCTCGAACACGATGTCGCCGCCGCGGCCGCCATTGCCGCCGTCCGGCCCACCGTACTCGATATACTTCTCGCGCCGGAAGCTGACCGCCCCCGGCCCGCCCGCGCCGGACTTCAGGAATATCTTGGCTTGATCGAGAAAGTGCATTTTGTTTGGCCTCAAGCGCCGGCGGCCGCATCCGCGGCCTTGGCTACCGCGCCATTCGGCGCGACGGCCGGTCGGCCTTTGGCTACCGCGACCAAGCGTCAACAATGGATCGTTCGCGCTAGTCCGGTCCCGTAGGGACCGCAAGGGCGACCGCCCGCCCGCAGCGCCTAAGGCGCGAGGACATCGCGCGCGCGGATGCGCGTGCGGAAACAAAAAACCAGGTTTTGACCAAATCAAAACCTGGTGGAGCCGAGCGGGATCGAACCGCTGACCTCGTCATTGCGAACGACGCGCTCTCCCAACTGAGCTACGGCCCCGTTCCAGGTCTGTCGCGAAGCGGTAGGTCCGCTTGGCGAGGGCGCCCCTTAGCGAATGCGCAGCGCGCTGCAAAGGGCAAAATCGCAGCGCTTCACTCCCCGCCGGTTCCGCTTTCGTCCACCGCTTCCGGGACGGGCTCGGGCGTCAGGACGATGGTGGGCTGCTGCGCGGGCTGCGCCGTTACCGGAGCGCCCGCCTCGTTATCTTCGATCGCCGGCTGGAGCGTCAGCCCGAAGCCCGGCTGCGCCGCGCTTTCGCCCTGAACGACCGGCTGGGAGACCATGCGGACCGGCTGCTGCTGCTCGGTGGCAGGAAGCGTGATCGCCTGGCCCGGCGCCGGCGCCGTATCCATCGGCGGCAGGACCAGCATTCCATCCGCAGCCGGCGGGGCCGCAACGCTCGCGCCCGGATCGGACGAGGCGATCGCCTGCACCGTCTCGCCGGTGCCCGGAAGCGCGTCCGGCGCCGCGACGGCCGCGCCGCTTACGTCGGCGAGCGTGCTGGCAGGCGGCGTCGCACTGGTCGAGAGTTCGACCGACGAGGTCACCTGATCGGCACTCGCAAGCGCGCCCGATGCAGCTATCGCCGTACCATCCGCGGGTGTGAGGGTGCTGGCCGGAGCTACCGCCACGCTGGGCGAAGGGTCGAACGACGCGATCGCCTGCACGCCCTGATCGTCGTCCGGAAGCACGTCTGCCATGGCGAGCGCAGTGGCGGTCGCGCCCGTGAGCCCGCCGGCCGGCTGCGGCGGCCCGTACTCGGCATCCCACGAAAGCACCGCCGTCCGGTAGCGCTCGAAAGCCCGGAAGAAGCTTTCGAATACGGCCTCGATCACCGGCAGGCTGCGCAGCGCGAAGTTGTCGAGATCGTCCGATTCCACCAGCAACGAGTCGCGGGCCACCTTTTGCGAGGCGTCGCAGAAGTCGTCCAGCGCGGGCGGCAGCGCGAAGTAGTTGTAGACCTGCGTCATGTAGCGGTCGTAGGCCTCGCGCCCCTCGGAACCGTAGTTCTCGCGGTATTCCTTCAGCAGCGCGTCGTTGGTCTTGTCGAGCTTGCGCTCGTGCCGCTCGAGCAGGGACTTGTAGGCGGGCAGGATGTCCGCGTGCTCGGTGTCGAGGCAATTGAGCGCAGCCACGTTCAGCGCGGACCGCACGTTCCAGGTCGTCTGCGCGGTGGAGATCCCGTAGTTGACCGTGCGCCGAATGCCATCGGGCCCGACCGGCGGAATGAACATCGAGGTGGTCGCGTTGTCCGGCGGCGTGGGGCGCGGCGGAATGACCTTGACCGGCGGCGGTGGCGGCGGAGGGGGCGGGGGCGGAGGGGGCGGTGTCGCGCAGCCTGCCAGCATTGCCATGCCCCCGGCAATCGCCAGAAGCTGAATCCGACCTTTGGTCAGTGCGAACATTACCACGTACCCTCCATTGCCCGCGCCACGATCCCCCATCGCGGATTGCGCTAGCCTTAAGCACTGACCCTAAACGCTGGCAGATGCAAAGAAAATGCCCGAGGCGCATGGAGCGCCCCGGGCACGATGAAACGAGTCCTGTGTGCGATTATTCGCGATTGCCCATGAAGGCCAACAGGAACTGGAACATGTTGATGAAATCCAGATAGAGGCTCAGCGCCCCGAGCACGATCGCCTTGCCGGCGAAATCGGTGCCCCGCAGGTGAAAGTACTGCTCCTTCAGCCGCTGCGTGTCGTAGGCGGTCAGACCCGCGAAGATCAGCACGCCGATGAAGCTGATCGCGTACATCAGCCCCGGCGACTGGAGGAACATGTTGATCACCATCGCGACCAGCAGTCCGATGACGCCCATGATCAGGAAGCTGCCGAAGCCGCTGAGGTCCTTCTTCGTGGTGTAGCCGAACAGGCTCAGGCCTGCGAAAGCGGCCGCCGTGGCGAAGAACGTCGCCGCGATCGAGGCGCCGGTGTAGACGAGGAAGATCGTCGACAGCGACAGCCCCATCAGCGTCGCGAAGCCCCAGAACATCGCCTGGAGGGTGGTCTTGCTGAAGCGGTTGGCGCCGAAGCTCATCGCGAACACGATGGCGAGCGGCGACAGGATCACCAGCCACATGAGCGGGCTGCCGACCATCTGCGCAGCAAGACCCGACCGCGCCGTCAGCGCGGCGACGATGCCGGTGAGCAGCACGCCAGAGGTCATGTAATTGTAGATCGACAGCATATGCTGCCGCAGGCCCGCGTCGAAGGTCTCGCCGGTGGCGACCTGGCCGCGATAGCCGGGCGATGCACCGAATCCCGTCTGAGACCGGCGGGGTTCGTTCCAATCAGCCATTGTCTTTCAACTCTCCTCTGCCGGCAGCGGAATAGCTGCCGGCTAACCCCGCCAATATCTGCGGTTTGGGGAGGATTTTCAAGGTCGGAGCACGGAAATCGTGCGCGATTCGCGCGGTGTTCCCCGTCGATGGCACTCAGGCTTCCCCCGCGGCGTCGACCAGCGCGCTGGCGAGCGCCTCGCGCGGCGCCTTGTCGCTCCACAGCACGAACTGGAACGCCGGGTAGAACCGGTCGCATTCGTCGATCGCGGTTTCCACCAGCGCCTGCGCCTGATCGAGGCCCAGGAGGCCGTCCGCGCCGAGCATCACCCCGTTGCGATAGACCAGCATGTCGCCCTGCGACCAGATGTCGAAATGACCGAGCCAGAGCTGTTCGTTGACCAGCGCCAGCAACTCGTAGGCGTCGCGCATCTTCTCGCGCGGGACGCGAATGTCGGGCAGGCTGAGCAGTTGCAGCACCCGGTCCTCGTGCCGCCAGATCCCACGCAACTGGTACTTGCCCCAGCTCCCCTGGATCTCTCCGAGAATTTCCTCTTCCGACAATGACCTGCACGGCCACCCGCGCGCCTCGAACAACGCCGCGAGCATGTCCACGGGTGCCGCGTCGTCGCCGTTCAGAATGCCCTTCGCGCCCGTTCTCATGAGGTTAAGTCCCGGTTAGGAGTAACGAGCCGCTCGATGCAGCGAGAGGGGGCGGCGTGGCAATCGCCACCTCGCTTGCTGCTGGGGAGAACCGCACAAGACTGTTCAAAGCTTGTGCAAAAGCCGCGAGTGCGGCCTAGCGGAGGGGGACGATCTCCTGCCCTTCCTCGCTGGTGAAGGTGAAGCTGTCGAGCCCGGCCTCGCGCAGCTTGTCGACCGCGTCCTCGGCCGCCTTCTCGCTCTCGAACGGCCCGGCCAGGAGCCGGTTCGCCTCAACCCAGGGGGTCGTCATCGGCTTGAAATCGCCGAGGATTTCGGGTGCCTTCCGACTGATTCGGCGCCAGTCGTAGCGGAATGCCGAAAGATCGCGGCCGGTCGCCACCTGGACCCAGAAACGCCGCGGATGCGCCGGCGGCTCGGGCTTGGCGGGCGGTTTCTCCGCCACTTCGCGCGGGGGTTCGATCAGAGTGATGTCGACCGCGCCGGTCGATCGCGCGAACGAGGGCTCGGGGCCGAGCTTGAACGCGGCGAAGGCGTCGGCCACGGTGGCCGGAGGGGGATCGTTCGCGGCTGGAGCGCTGCTCGCAGCCGCAGGCGTGCTCGCAGCGACGGCCGAGAGATCGAACCCGGGTGCGGGCACCGGCGTAGCTGCCGCGAGGGCGACCCGTGCCGGCGCCTGCGCGACCTGCTGCGGCGTTTGAGGCACCTGCTGGGTGGTCAGAGCCACCTGCTGCGGTTCCCGGACCGCCTGCTCCGGTTGTACGGGCGGCAGCTCCACCGAGGCTGCGCTCGCGGTCCGGGCGGGCTGCGGCTCGGGCTCGGGCACTTCTTGCACGACCGGCCGCGAAACGGTTCGCGGCGCCGCACGCGTCGGCGTGCCGCCCGTGTTCGCCACCTGCTGTGCAGGCTGCACGGTCGCACCGGCTGTTGCAGCCGCACCACCCGAATACTGCGCTATGCGGGGATCGTCGCGGCCGATCTGCGCGGCCCGCGGAAAGGCGCCGAGGTTGGCCGCCGCCGCCTGCTGCGCCTTGGTCAATCGCCGCATGTAGCGCAAGTAGGGCGCAATCCGCGCGGAAAGATCGCGCGGCATGACCGTCTCGGCGATCGCGACCGCTTCCTCCTCCTCGCCGAGAATGGCGAGTCCGAAGGCGCGCGTGCGGAATCCGGCATAGTCCTCGCGCGCGAGCTGCGGATAAAGCGTCGCCTCGAACCCCTTGCGGTCGCCGGCGATGGCCTGGCTGATGGCGAGGCGGCGGACGGTCTCGTCGTCCTGCTCGGTCGCGAGCGCCTGCCGGTACTGCGCCTGCGCGGCGGCATTGTCGCCGACGAGATCGTAGGCGAGGCCCCGCGCGCTCGCCAACGTGGTGGTCGAGACGCCGGCGCGTTCCGCTTCCCCGAACAGGCGCAGCGCCTCGATCGGCCGCCCCGAGCGGACGAAGGCGCCAGCGAGCCCGAGCTTGACCCGCGCGTTCTCCGGCGAAAGCTCCTGCGCGCGGCCGAAGAAGCCGATCGCCGCTTCGATATCGTTGAGGTCGAGCGACGCGTTGCCGGCATCGATCAGCGCATCGACGTCGCGCGCATTGCGGGCGAGGCGGCGGAGCGCATCGCCCAGATCGCTGACGCTCGGCGGCGGCAGTGGCTGGACGACCGCACGCGACACCGGCCCGTCGTCCTGCGCGGCGACGGGCGCGGCACCGGCGCAAACCGCGATCGCGGTCGCTCCAGACAGGATATGGCCGAGATTCTTTCGCATAGCGATGGCGACCGGCCATAGTCGCCCACGGCTCACCTTCATAGGGTGGCTATCGCACAGGGCAGTTGAACCGTTTCGAAACGAAGCTCGGGCGCACGCCTACTGGTTGTTCTGCCGGCCGAGGAAGCGCGGGATGTTGAGCGAGCTGCCGTCGTCCTCGTCGTCCCGATTCTCGTCGCGGGGCGCATTCTTGGCATCCTTGTCGGCCGAGCCGCGCGAGAGATTGGCCATGCGCTCGAATAGCGTCGAACCGCCGCTCGAACCGCTCTCCTCGCTCACGAGTCCGCGGCGACGGCCAATGCCGGGACCGACGTCGACGCGCGGCTGAACCGGGCGGTTCTCCTCCGCGAGACGGTCGGCGTCGAGCAGGAGCTCGTCCTGCCGGGCCGACTCGCGCGCGCTGCTTGCCGGCGCCTCGGACGTCAGGTCGAGCGGCTCCTTGCGCGGCCGCTGATCGCCCTGCGCCGGCTCCGGCTGGGCGAAGCCGCGACTGGCGCCCACGACCGCGTGGTCGGAATCGTCGGCGGGTTCAGTCATGCCTTCGCCGGCCGCGGCATTGCCGCGCGACTCGGCGATCTCGTTGCGCAGGCCAGCCAGCGGATCGACGACGCCTTCGACATCCGCCTGCTCCTCGTCCTCATGATCGGCCGGAGCGGCGTAGGAGACCGGCTCGCGGCTCGGCTCCGGCGCCTTCTCTTCCTCATACTCGCTCTCGCTCGGCAGTTCGAGCACCGGCCGCTTCGGCGCACGGCTGGCAGCGAGCGGCATCGGGCGACTCTCCGGGCTCGCTTCCGCGTTGGCATCGATCCCGGTGGCGACCACGGACACGCGAATCTTGCCTTCGAGATCGGCGTTGAAGGCCGAGCCCCAGATGATGTTCGCGTCCTCGTCCACCAGTTCGCGGATGTGGTTCGCCGCCTCGTCGACCTCGAGGAGCTTCATGTCCTCGCCGCCGATGATCGAGATGATCACGCCCTTGGCACCCTGCATCGAAACGCCTTCGAGCAGCGGGTTGGCGATGGCACGCTCGGCGGCTTCGAGCGCGCGGTTCTCGCCCTCGCCCTCGCCGGTGCCCATCATCGCCTTGCCGGCTTCCTGCATCACCGATTCGATATCGGCGAAGTCGAGGTTGATGAGCCCGGGCATGACCATGAGGTCGGTGATCGAACGGACGCCCTGCTGCAGCACTTCGTCGGCAAGCTGGAACGCTTCCTTGAAGGTGGTTTCCGCCTTCGCGATCAGGAACAGGTTCTGGTTGGGAATGACGATCAGGGTGTCGACATGCTTCTGCAGCTCGACGATCCCCGCCTCGGCCGCGCGCATGCGGCGCGTGCCTTCGAACAGGAACGGCTTGGTCACGACGCCCACCGTCAGCACGCCCCTGCGGCGCGCGAGTTCGGCGATGACCGGCGCAGCGCCGGTGCCCGTGCCGCCGCCCATGCCCGCGGCGATGAAGCACATGTTCGCGCCGTCGAGCGCGTGCTCGATCTCGCTCACGGTCTCTTCGGCTGCGGCCTTGCCCACTTCGGGGCGCGCCCCGGCGCCGAGGCCGCCCGTGATTTCCGGCCCGAGCTGGATGCGCGTGGGCGCCGGCGAATTGCTGAGCACCTGCGCGTCGGTGTTGGCGACGATGAACTCGACCCCTTCGATCTGCGCGGCCATCATGTTCGCGATGGCGTTTCCGCCCGCGCCGCCCACGCCGATCACCGCAATGCGGGGGCGCAGGTCTTCGGATGCTGCGGGGCCGATATTGATGCTCATGGGGTGTCGCTCCAAGGGGTAGTATGCGCGAAGGTTTCTGGCCACACAGTTTGGCACAAAGCGAATCCCCGTTGCATAGGGCGCAATCGCTTATCCACAGTGGTTAACCGCCCGGCGTTCATATCAAAAATAGTCCCGCACGGCGCGCGCCACGCGGTTGACGAGCCCCAGGCCGGTGTAGCGCATGGTCGGCTGGTAGCTCGGACCGACCGAGCGAATGTCGATCGGGTCGTCCGCGGCATAGAGGCACAGCCCCGCGAGCGTCGCGAAGCCTGCGGTGGAATGTGCCTCCGGCAAGCCGCGCAGCGCCGGCGGCTTGCCGATGCGGACCGGGCGGCCGAGCGCGCTCTGCGCGAATTCCGCGATCCCCGCGAGTTCGGCGCCGCCGCCCGTCAGCACGACCTGGCTTCCGCGCGATCCGGAGAAGCCCATCGCCTTGAGCGCCTTGCCCACTTCGTCGGTGAGGCGGGCGAGCTGTTCGGTGACCACCGACACGAGTTCGGCGCGCGGGATCCGGTTCGCCTCGCCGCCGGCGGCCGCCGTGTCGTCCCCGCCGTCGCCCGGCCCGTTCACCGGGATCATCTCGCGGTGGTCGGTCGGGCTCGCGATCGCGGAGCCGGCGACGCACTTGAGCCGCTCCGCCTGGAAGCGGCGGACACCGAAGCTCGAGGCAATCGCGTCGGTGATGTCCGCGCTGCCGAACGGGATCGCCTTGAGGCCGAGCAGCATGCCACCCGCATAGAGCGAGACGTTGGTCACCTCGCCGCCGATCTCGATCAGCGCCGTGCCGAGCTCGCGCTCCTCGGGCGTGAGGCACGAATATCCTGCCGCGATCGGCGCCGCGACCACCGCCTCGACGTCGAGATGCGCGTTCTGGACCGCCTCGATCAGGTTCCGCACCGGCGCGCCGTCGGCCAGCATCACGTGGATGTCGACCCCCAGCCGTTCGGCGTGGAGACCCTTGGGATTGGCGACGCCGTGTGCGCCGTCGAGCGTGTAGTGCGCCGGCTGCGCATGGAGCACCATGCGCCCATCGGGCTGGATGCTCTCGCGCGCGGCGACGAGCAGGTGCTCGATATCCTCTTCCTCGATCCGCCGACCGCCGATGTCGATTTCGACTTTCGCGACCTGGCTCCCCAGCCCCGCCCCGGCGCAGCCGATCCAGACGCTGGAGATGCTCGCCCCGGCATTCTTCTCGGCGCGCTCGACCGCGTCGCGGATCGCGTAAGTCGCGGCCGCCATGTCGGTGACGTAACCGCGCTTGATGCCCTGGCTCGCGCGGTGGCCGGAGCCGAGCACGATCATCTCGCCCGTCTCCGACAGGCCCATGATCATCGCCGATATGCGGAACGAGCCGACGTTGACCGCCCCGAAGACCTTGCCGATGCGCGGCATGCCCATCACTCGCCCCCTTTCGCTTCGAGCGTCTGCGCCGCGCGGCCCGGAATGCGCATGTAGATGCGGTCGGGCGCGCGCATGTCGAACGTCGCGACCTTGCCGCCGAGCAGGCGGTTGACTCCGTCGAGCCGCGCAAAGGCGACCAGCGCGCCGGCGGACTGATCGTCACCCTGCGGCAGCGCGAGGATCTGGCCGGTATCGAAAGTGAGATTCCAGCGCCGGTTGCCGACCCATTCGGCTTCCTTGACTTGCGGCTCTATCGCGGGCGCGGCGGCCAGCAGATCGGACAGGGCCTGGACCTGGTTCCTGGCCCCGGGTCCGGCGATGACCAGCATGCCCTTGGCATTGGCGGGCGAGATCGGCTCGAGTTCCGCCCCGCTCGGATCGATCAGCATAAGGCGGCCCGGCTTGCGCAGCACCGCATGCGGCGTGCGCTCGACGACGTCGATCACGAGACTGTCGGGCAACTGGCGCGACACGCGCGCATCCTCGACCCACGGCAGCTCGAGCAGCTCGGCGCGCAGCGCCTCCAGATCGACCAGCGGCATGGGCATGTCACGCTGCGCCAGCGCGCGTTCGTAGACCTTGAGCTCGTTCATCCGCTCCACGCCGGTCACCTTGACCCGGCGGACCTCGAACCCGGCATCGGAGGCGAGCAGCGCCACCTGCTGCTGGGCCATGGCAGGCACGCCGGCGAGATTGGCGACGAACAGCGCCAGCGCGATCGCGCCGCCGAAGATGAGCGCCAGGAAGACGCGGTGAAGCTGCTCCTCGGTGAAGGGCAGCACAGCCATCAGCTTGTCGAGCAGGGAGCCGGTTTTCGCCCGCGCCCGCCGCGCCGTCTGCGCGCGCCCCTTGGCCGCGGCAGAGCGCCGCACGCCCTTCGTCGCCTTGCGGCTAACCGTCGCCATCGTCCGCTCTCCCCCCGTCGCCGTTCCGCCCCGCGAGCGCATTGGCGACGATAGCCTCGACGAGATCCTCGTAGCTCATTCCGCAGTGCCGCGCCTGCTCGGGCACCAGGCTGAGCGGCGTCATCCCGGGCTGGGTATTGGTTTCGAGCACGAACAGCCCGTCTTCGCCCTGCTCGTCGTCCCAGCGGAAATCGGTGCGGCTGCAACCCTTGCACCCGAGCACGCGGTGCGCGCGCACGGCGAGGTCCATGCACAGACGCGCGATGTGCTCGGGGACTTGGGCCGGGCAGATGTGTTCGGTCAGCCCGTCGGTATATTTCGCATCGAAGTCGTAGAAACCGGATTTGGGGACGAGTTCAGTCACGGTCAGCGCGCGCGGACCGTCCGCCTCGTCGACCACCGCGACGGTCAGTTCGCGGCCGCGGATGTACGGCTCGGCGAGCAGATGGTCGAACTCCTGCCACGGACCCTTCGCCGCGCGGGCTATGGGATTGCCGTAGTTGCCGCCCTCGGTGACGATGGCGACGCCGACCGAGCTGCCCTCGTTGACCGGCTTCAGCACGTAAGGCCGTGGCAGCGGATCGCGTTCGTAAAGGCTCTCGCTCTCGACGATGCGCCCGCCCGGCATCGGGATGCCGTGCGGTACGAGTGCCTGCTTGGTCAGCTCCTTGTCGATCGCGATGACCGAGGTGGCGAGGCCCGAATGCGTATAGGGCACACCCATCAGATCGAGCATGCCCTGCACCGTGCCGTCCTCGCCCGGCACGCCGTGGAGCGCGTTGAACACGACGTCGGGCGCCGCCTCGGCAATGCGGGCGGCGACCTGGCGATCCATGTCGATCCGGGTCACCCGGTGACCACGCGCTTCCAGCGCCTTGGCGACGCCCTCCCCGCTCATCAGCGAAACCGGCCGCTCATGGGCCCAACCGCCCATCAGGACGACGATGTGGTACTTCTGCATATCGCTCACGGCCGGCCCACCCGCTGGATCTCCCATTCGAGCATCACGCCCGAATGCGCGTAGACGCGCCGCCGCACTTCTTCGCCCAGCCCTTCGATGTCCGCGCTCGTCGCGTCGCCGGTGTTGATCAGGAAATTGGCGTGCTTCTCGCTCACTTGCGCCCCGCCCATCCTCAGGCCGCGGCAGCCGGCGGCATCGACCAGACGCCAGGCCTTGTCGCCTTCGGGGTTCTTAAAGGTCGAGCCCCCGGTCTTAGTGCGCAGCGGCTGCGACTCCTCGCGCGCCCGGGCGATGCGGTCCATTTCCGCGCCGATCTCGGCCGGATCGCCCGGAACGCCGCGCAGGCGCGCGGTCACGACGACGGCGCCTTCGGGTAGCGCCGAGTGCCGGTAGGTATAGCGCAGGTCCGCGGCCGGCAGGCGGACCAGCTCCCCGCCCGGCATCACCACGTCGCAGTCGATCAGCACGTCGGCCACTTCGCGCCCGTAAGCGCCGCCGTTCATGCGAACGAAGCCGCCGACCGTGCCCGGAATACCGCGCAGGAACTCGAGCCCGGCAATGCCGGCGTCGCGCGCCGTGGAGGACACGAGAATCCCACTCGCCCCACCGCCGCATTCGAGCACGTGATCGTCCTTCACCGCGACCCTGGCGAAAGCCTTGCCCAGCCGCACGACCACGCCCGGCACGCCGCCGTCGCGCACGATCATGTTCGACCCCAGGCCGAGCGCCATGATCGGCAGATCGCCATGGAGGCGGAGCAGGAATTCGCGCAAGTCGTCGAGATCGGCCGGCTCGAACAGCCAGTCGGCCGCGCCGCCCGTCTTGAACCAGACGAGCTTGGCGAGCGGCGCGCGCGGCGTCAGCGTGCCGCGAATGCCTTCGGCGGAGACCGGTCCAGCGACGGCGCCTTCGACCGCGCAGTCCGGCGCCATGCCGTCGTCGAGCTCGGGCCAGTCGAACTGGTCCATCATGCCGCCCGCTCCCGGCCGACCGCGTCGGCGAGGCAGGCGGCCCACTTGGTGATGTCGCCGGCGCCGAGGCAGACGACCAGATCGCCTTCGCGGACTTCGCCAGCCAGCGCGCGCGCCAGCTCTGCCTGATCGGCGACCGTTGTCGCCGCACGATGGCCGCGGGATTTCAGACCGGCGACCAGCGCGTCGGAATCGATACCCGCCACCGGCTCCTCACCCGCGGCATAGACCGGGGTGACGTAGACCTGATCGGCGTCATTGAAGCAGTTCTGGAAGTCGTCCATCAGATCGCCGAGCCGCGAATAGCGATGCGGCTGCATCACCGCGATCACCCGCCCATCGGGATTGCCGGACACGCTCTCGCGCGCCGCGGCCAGCACGGCCCGGATCTCGACCGGATGGTGCGCGTAGTCGTCGATGACGATAGCGCCCGCAACCTCGCCCACTTTGGTGAAGCGCCGCCGCACCCCGCCGAACTGACCGAAACCGTTGCAGATCGTCTCGTCCGAACAGCCCATCTCGATCGCCACCGCGATCGCGGCGAGCGCGTTCTGGACGTTGTGGCGCCCGGGCATCGGCAGGCGGACGCATTCGATCCTGCGGTCTCCGTCGTGGCGCTGGCGCACGACCACGTCGAACTCGTTGCCCCCGGGCACCGGCCGCACGTTGACCGCGCAGACATCGGCCTGGAGCGAGAAGCCGTACGTCACCACGCGCCGGTCGCGCACTTTGCCGATCACCGCCTGGACTTCAGGGTGGTCGATGCACAGGATCGCCGCGCCATAGAAGGGCACGTTGTGGATGAACTCGATGAAGGCGTCCTTCACCCCATCGAAATCGCCGTAGTGGTCGAGATGCTCGGGATCGATGTTGGTGACGACCGCGATCGTCCCGTCGAGCCGCAAGAAACTGCCGTCACTCTCGTCGGCCTCGACCACCATCCAGTCGCTGTCGCCGAGGCGCGCGTTGGAGCCGTACTGCTCGATGATCCCGCCATTGATGACGGTCGGATCCACTCCCCCCGCATCGAGCAGCGCGGCTATCATGCTGGTCGTGGTCGTCTTGCCGTGCGTGCCCGCCACCGCAACGGTATTCTTGAGCCGCATCAGCTCGGCGAGCATCTCCGCGCGGCGAACGACGGGGATGCGATGCTCGAGCGCGGCGACGACTTCCGGGTTGGTGCGCCGGACCGCCGTGGAGGTGACGACCACCGCCACGCCTTCGACGTTCTCCGCCACATGGCCGATCGCAACCTCGATCCCGCGCGCGCGCAGCCGCTCGACACTCGTGCTTTCGGCGATGTCCGACCCCTGCACGGCATAACCGAGGTTGTGCATGACCTCGGCGATTCCGGACATGCCGATCCCGCCAATGCCGACGAAGTGAATCGTCCCGATATCGGTCGCGACGCCCTTCATGGCATGATCCTCCCCATTTTGCGTAGCCAAATGGGGAGGGGGACCGCGAGACGCGAAGCGGCTCGTGGTGGAGGGGCAACGCGCTCCACAGCCCCTCCGACCGACGCCTGCGGCGTCGCCCGCCTCCCCATTTGTGCTGCGCAAAAATGGGGAGGATCGATTGGTGCGATCCGGTTCATGCGAGCGCCTCCCGGCCTTTCGCTTCGGCCGCTTCGCCCCCGACACGGATGACGTCCATCATCTCCGCCCCCCCGAAACACTCGACGAGATCGGCGAGGTCTTTCGCCGCGTCGGGCCGGCCGCAGTTCCAAGCTGCGTGTGCAGCGTTCGCAAGCGCCTGCGGATGCTGGGCGAGAACCTGAATCTGCTTGGCCAGTTCCTTGGGCGTGAACCGTTCCTGCCGGATCATCCGCGCACCGCCCGCCTTCGTCAGTTCGCGAGTGTTCGCGGCCTGGTGGTCGTCGGTCGCGATCGGCAGCGGGATCAGGATCGCCGGGCGGCCGACGGCGGTCAGCTCGGCGATGGTCGACGCTCCTGCGCGACCGATAAACAGGTGCGCGTCGGCGAGACGCGTGGCCATATCCTCGAAATATGTGCCGAGCTCGGCAGGAATGTCGTGGCTCCGATACCGCTCGCGCACCGCGTCGATGTCCTCCGCACGGCATTGCTGGGTGATCTGGAGCCTCTGGCGCAGCGCCGGGGGCAACATGGCCAGCCCGTCGGGCACGATCTCCGAGAGCACGCGCGCACCCTGGCTGCCGCCGGTCACCAGCACGCGTAGCAGTCCTTCTTCGCTCAGGGGCGGAAAGGGTTCCTGCCGCAGTTGCAGCACCTCAGCACGCACCGGGTTGCCGACGAGGTGGACTTTCTCCGCATGCTTCGGCTTCAGCCGGGCAATGTCGGGATAGGCGGTCGCAATCGCCTGCACGCGCCCGGCGAGCATGCGGTTGACCCGGCCGAGCACCGCGTTCTGCTCGTGCACCAGGCTCGGTATGCCGGCGGAAGTCGAGGCGAGCAGTGCCGGCAGGGCGGGATAGCCGCCGAACCCGACCACTGCGCTCGGCTCGAACGTCTCGAACAGGCGGAGCGCCATCTTGCGCCCTTCAAGCACGGCGCTCGCCCCCTTCGCCCAGGCGAGCGGGTTCTTTCCAAAGCGCCCGGCGGGAAGGACATGCGCAGGCAGGAACGACGGCTTGCCCGGGATCACAGCGCCCCGCTCGTCGGTGACCAGCGCGACATGGTGCCCGCGCCGTTCGAGCTCGGTCGCGAGCGCGAAGGCCGGAATCAGGTGCCCGCCGGTGCCGCCCGCCGCGAGGACATAGTGGCGGTTCGCGCCGGTCATGCCTGCACCTCCCGCCCGAACAGCCGGTGCCAGAGGCCAGGCGAATTGCGCCTGAGGAACGGGTTGCGCCGCGTGATCGCGAGCAGCAGCCCGACCGTGAGGCACACCGCGATGGTCGAAGAACCGCCGTAGGACACCAGCGGCAGCGTCATTCCCTTCGACGGCGCGAGTTGCAGGTTCACGAGGATGTTGATGAACGCCTGGCCGCCGATCAGCACCGCCAGCCCCGATCCCGCGAGCAAGGTGAACAGATCCTCCTCGTCCACCAGGCGCACGAGCACGCGCACGATGATCGCGAGGTAGAGCAGCACGATCAGTCCGCAGACGAGCAGACCGAATTCCTCGCCGATGACCGAGAAGATGTAGTCGGTGTGGGCTTCGGGCAGGCTCATCTTGCGCACCCCGAGCCACAGCCCGCTCCCCGTCCATCCGCCCGCGAGCAGCGTGCGTTCGGCAAGGTCGACCTGGTCGTAAGCCGTGCCGCCCGCGAAGAAGTCGTTGATGCGGTTGCGGCCGTTTTCGTAGAACAGATAGGTCATGCACGAGACGATCGCGCCCGCGCCGAGCACCATGCCGAGGCGCTGCGTCGACACCCCCGACAGGATCACCAGCGCAAACCACACACCGGCGAAGAGCACGGTGTCGCCGAGATTGGGCTGGAGCATGAGCAGCATGCCGACGGCGCCCATTACGCCGGTCGCGATCGGGATCACCGGCAGGTTAGGATCGCGGGCGCGCCAGGAGATCACCCAGGCGAGCGCGATGGCGAACGCGGGCTTGAGGAATTCCGACGGCTGGAACGAGAAGCCGAGATCGATCCAGCGCTTGGCACCGTTCACCTCATTGCCCACGATCGGCACGAGCACCAGCAGACCGAACATCACGGCGAACAGCATGATGCCCGCGCGGCGCGCGTTCTCGCGCGAGAGCATCGCCGCGCCGAACATCACCGTAAGGCCCACCATCTGCCACCGCAGGTGCGCCCAGTAGAAATAGAGGTCCGGCAGCGTCTCCTTGGCGGTCGAGAGACGGTTCGCGCTCGCAGGCGATGCCGCCGCGACGGCCGCGGTGCCGACCGCCATCAGCGCCAGGATGAGGAACAGGAGCACGCGGTCGATCTCGCGCCACCAGATCTTCAGCTCCGCGCGCCGCGTACTGCGATAGCGGTCCGCCCGCGGCGCGCGTTCGCCGGAGCGGGGGATATAGGGCGGGCTCGTAGTCATGCCGCCGATTTCCCGGCGAAACAGTCAATGGGCGGGCTCGGCTCGCCGATCAGCATGGCGACGAGTTCGCGGAAGTATTCGCCCCGTTTTTCGTAGTCGCGGAATTGGTCGAAACTCGCACATGCGGGCGATAGCAGGACGACGTCGCCGGGCCCCGCCGCAGCCATGGCCAGGCGGAGCGCCTGGCACATCAGTTCGGCCTTCTCCACGCGCACGCGGCCTTCGAGCAGCTCCGCGAAGCGCGGGCCCGCCTCGCCGATGGTGTAGGCCGCCGCGACATTGCCGATGAACGCCTCGCACTCGCCGAGCCCGTCTTCCTTGGGCAGACCACCGACGATCCAGTGGATGCGCGGACGCGGGCTAGGCGGATAGGCCGCGAGCGCGGGCGCGGCCGAGGCGGGATTGGTCGCCTTGCTGTCGTTGACGAACAGCACGCCGCGATGGTCGGCGACGACTTCCATCCGATGCGGCAAGCCCCGGAAGCTCGCCATGGCGGCGAGGACCGCCGCGCGCGGCACGCCCAGATCCTCGCACAGTGCCGCAGCGATCGCCGCATTCTCGAGGTTGTGCGGCCCCTGCAGCGCCGGCCAGTTCGCCTGCTCCCCGGCAAGCGCGGCCCGATCCGCGCAAGTCACGCGGCCAGCGGCGCGCCGGGCCTGCTCGGCATGGAAGATCGCATCGGTCGGCTCGTCCGCGCAGCCGAACACGGCGAACTGGTCCGCCGCCTGCATCGCGAAGAGGCGCGCCTTGGACGCTGCGTAGGCCGCGAAGTCCCCGTAGCGGTCGAGATGATCGGGGGTGACATTGCCCAGCGCCGCGGCGTCGCAGGCGAGCGAGCGGGTGAGATCGATCTGGTAGCTCGACAGTTCCAGCACGTAGACGCCGCTTTCGGGCAGCGGCTCCTGCGCCAGGATCGGCAGACCGATGTTGCCGCCCATGCGCGCGGGCACGCCGGCGCTTTCGAGGATGTGGTGGACGAGCGCGGTCGTCGTCGACTTGCCGTTGGTGCCCGTAATGCCGACCACCTTGTGCGCGGGCAGCGACCCGCGGGCGAGCGCGAAGAGCTCGATATCGCCGATCACCGGCACGCCGAAGCGGGCCGCCCGCTCCGCGATCGGATGCGTGTTGAGCGGCACGCCCGGCGACACGACCACGCCGTCGAAACCGGTGAGATCGATGTCCAGCGGATCGGCGAGCCGGGCGCGGCCGCCGACTTTGTCGCGCGCCACGTCCTGCCGGTCCCACGCGACGACTTCCGCCCCGCTCGCGAGCAGGGTGTCGACCGCGGCCAGGCCCGACCGGGCGAGACCGAGGACCGCGTAGCGTTTGCCGCAGAAGGCGCCCGAAACGATCATCGCAGCTTCAGCGTTGCCAGGCCCATCAGCGCGAGCACGATGGCGACGATCCAGAAGCGGATCACGACTTTGCTCTCGCTCCAGCCGAGCTGTTCGAAATGGTGGTGAATCGGGGCCATGCGGAAAATCCGTTTGCCCGTACGCTTGAACCAGAAAACCTGAATGATCACCGAAAGCGCCTCGACCACGAACAGGCCACCGACGATGGCGAGCACGATCTCGTGGTGTGCGACGACCGCGATCGCGCCCAGCGCGCCGCCGAGCGCGAGGCTGCCGGTATCGCCCATGAAGACGGCGGCCGGCGGCGCGTTGAACCACAGGAAGGCGAGCCCCGCCCCCATGATCGCGGCGCAGAAGATCGCCAGCTCACCCGCCCCGGGCACGTGCGGAATGCCGAGGTATTGCGAATAGTCGACGCGGCCGACGAGATAGACGATCAGCGCGAACGTGCCGGAGGCGATGATGACCGGCATGATCGCCAGTCCGTCGAGCCCGTCGGTGAGGTTCACTGCATTGCCCGCGCCGACGATCACGACCGCGGCGAAGATATAGTAGAACCAGCCGAGCTCGAAGCCGAGATCGTTGAAGAAAGGCACGTAGAGGAACGTGTTGATCTGGCTCACCACGATCCACGAGGCCACGCCCGCGACGATGAATTCGAGCAGCAGCCGGACCTTGCCCGATACGCCGTGATGGCTCGACTTGGAGATCTTGTCGTAGTCGTCGAGGAACCCGATTATCCCGAACCCCACGGTCACCGCGAGGCAGGCCCAGACGAACGGGTTCTTGAGATCCATCCACAGCAGCATGGAAATCACGAGCGAGACGAGGATCATCAGTCCGCCCATCGTGGGCGTGCCCCGCTTGGCGAGGTGGGTCTGCGGCCCGTCCTCGCGGATCGGCTGCCCCTTGCCCTGGCGCACGCGCAGCATGTTGATGAACCGCGGGCCGATGAGCAGGCCGATCAGCAACGCCGTCATCAGTGTCGCACCGGCGCGGAACGTCTGATAGCGGACGAGGTTGAGGGCGCCTTCGAAACCCAGCCACTCGGCGAAGAGGTATAGCATTCAGCCGTCCCGGCCGCCGTGATCCCTGGCGGCGAAATGAGTAACCAGCCTGCCGAGACCAACCGAGTTGGAGCCCTTGACGAGGATCGCATCGCCAGCCGCGATGCCGAATTCCTCGAGCGCCGCGATCGCTTCGGCAGGTCCATCGCAATGCGCGAACGTCAGCCCGCCCGCAAGCGCACCGCCTGCGCCTTTCCCCAAGTCCCGTGCAAGCGCGCGCATTTCGTCGCCCACCAGCACCGCGTGGTCGACTTTCGCCTCGGCCAGCGGTTCGGCAAGCTGCGCGTGATAGGCGGCGGAGAAGTCGCCGAGTTCCTTCATGCTGCCGAGCACGGCGATCCGGCGCGAGGCGGGCGTCTGGCCGAGCTGGCGCAGGGTCGCGCGCATCGAGGTGGGATTGGCGTTGTAGCTTTCGTCGATCAGCAGCGCGCGGCCGCCGGTCGCGGCAATCCGGTGGCGTGCGCCGCGGCCCTTGAGACCGCCCATTTCGGCTAGCGCGAGCCCGGCCGATCCGAGATCACCCCCTGCCGCGCGCACCGCCGCCATCACCGCGAGCGAATTGGCGATCCAGTGCTCGCCGGGCTCGGCGACCGAATAGCATAGCCGCGTATCGCCGAGGTCCGCCGTCACCAGCGCCCCGCCGTTGGCCGAGGGAATCGCGTCGAGCAGGCGCAGATCGGCGTGCGCGGCGCGGCCGAACGAGATGATCCGGGCCCCGGCGGCGAGCGCCTGGCCGCGCAGCCGCTCGAAGTGCGGCGAATCCGCCGGGATCACGGCCGTGCCGCCCGGCTCGAGCGCGGTGAAGATTTCCGCCTTGGCGTCGGCGATCGCCTCTTCGCTGCCGAGGTTCTCGATATGCGCCGGCGCGATCGTCGTGATCACGGCCACCTGCGGGCGGACCTGCGCGGTCAGCGCGGCGATCTCGCCGGCATGGTTCATGCCCATCTCGAAAACGCCGTAGCGGCTGCGCGCCGGCATGCGCGCGAGGCTGAGCGGCACGCCGACGTGGTTGTTGTAGCTGCGGACCGAACGATGCGCCTGGCCGCGGCTGGCGCGGTCGAGCGCGGCGAAGATCGCTTCCTTGACCCCGGTCTTGCCGACCGATCCGGTGACGCCGATGCGCACCGCGGCCGAACGGGCGCGCGAGGTGGCGGCGAGCGCCGCCAGCGCCGCATTGGTGTCGCGGACCAGGATGTGCGGCCAGTCGATCGGCCGGTCGACCACTGCGGCCGCTGCGCCGTTGGCAAACGCCTTGTCGAGAAAGCGGTGCCCGTCGGTCGCTTCGCCCTTGAGCGCGAAGAACAGATCGCCCGCACGCACGTCGCGCGAGTCGATCTCGACCCCGGCGACCTGAAATGCGCCACTGGCGGTGCCGCCCATGGCCTCGGCGAGCGCAGCCGAGTCCCACAGCGCCAGGCCGAGGCTGTCGCGCGGGCGGACCGGCCATGCCCGCAAGGCGCGGTGCGCGCTCATGCCTGGCCGCCTTGCGCCGCGGCGCATTCGCGCGCGACCGTCACATCGTCGAATGGCAACACCCGCATCGTCTCTCCCGAACCTACGATCTGGCCCTGCTCGTGACCCTTGCCGGCGATCAGCACGATATCATCCGCGTCGGTCATTTCGATGGCAGCGCAGATCGCCTCGCGCCGGTCGCCGATTTCGGTCGCGCCGGGCGCGCCGGACATGATCGCGCCGCGGATCACCGCCGGATCCTCGCTGCGCGGATTGTCGTCGGTCACGATGACCGCATCCGAATGCTCGCTGGCGACACGGCCCATCTCGGCACGCTTGCCGGTATCGCGGTCTCCACCGGCGCCGAACACGGTGATCAGCCGTCCGGCCACATGCGGGCGGAGCGCGGCGATCGCCGCCTCCAGCGCGTCGGGCGTATGAGCGTAGTCGACGTAGACCGGCGCGCCCGACGGTGCGATCACGGCGCGTTCCAGGCGTCCGCGCACCGGCTGCAGCCGCGCGACGCCGTCCAGCGTCGCCGCAGGGCGGCCGCCGGTGGCGATCACCAGGCCCGCCGCGACCAGGGCATTGGCGACCTGATAGGCGCCGATCAACGGCAGGCGGATCGTGCGCCGCTCGCCGGCGTGTTCGACCGTCAATTCCTGCCCGAGTTGGGTGGGCGCATGGGCGATCAGGCGGATGTGCTCGCCGCGCTCGCCCACCGTCAGGACACGCAGCGAGCGGCGGCGCGCATGTTCGATCGCGCGGTCGGCCCATTCGCCCTTGCCCGTCCAGACGACCACGGCGGCATTGTCCGATACGACTTCGTCGATCAGCCGCATCTTGGCCGCGAAGTAGTCTTCCATGCTCGCATGATAGTCGAGATGGTCGCGGCTGAAGTTGGTGAAGGCGGCGGCGGAGACTCGAAGGCCCTCGTTGCGGAACTGCGACAGCCCGTGGCTCGAGGCCTCGTAGGCGACATGCGTCACGCCCTCGCGCGCGAGTCCGCTCATGTTCGAAAGGAAAGTGACGATGTCGGGCGTGGTGAGGCCGGTCGAAACGCTCTCGTCCGATGTGGTGACGCCGAGCGTGCCGATCGACGCCGCGCGTTCGCCCGCCATGCGCCAGAGCTGCCGGGTCATCTCGACGGTCGAGGTCTTGCCGTTGGTGCCGGTCACCGCGACGATCGTCGGCGGCACAGGCGCGAAGAACTGCGCGGCCAGCCGGGCGAAGGCGCGGCGCGGTTCGGCATCGGCGATATGGACCGCGCCTTCCACGCGCACGTCCGGCCGGGCGACCACCGCCACGGCGCCCGCCGCGATCGCAGCCGGAATGAAGTCCTCGCCGTTGAAGGCGCTGCCGCGGAAGGCGCCGAAGACCGTGCCGGGCGCGACCTTGCGGTGATCGATCGCGAAGCCCGTGACCTGGACATCGGAGTCGCTGCCGGGCGTCATTCCGGCGGCGCTGACCAGCCGCGCCAGCCTCACTTGTCCCCTCCGCCGATCAGCGGCCGCAGATCGCTGATGTCGACGTCTCGCGCATCGTCCGGACGCACGCCGAGCAGCGGCCCGATGCGCGGAATGAGATTGCCGACGATCGGCGCCGCATTCCAGGCGGCGGTCCGCTGGAACGAGCTGGCCGTGGTGCCCTTGGGCTCGTCGAGCATGGCGACGACCACGTAGCGCGGGCGATCCATCGGGAAGGCTGCGGCGAACGTCGAGATGAGCGCACTGCGCTGATAGCCGCCTGCGCCCGGCTTCTCGGCCGATCCGGTCTTGCCGCCGACGCGGTAACCCGGTGCGTTGGCGTTGCGGCCGGTGCCGTAGGCGGCGATCATCCGCAGGAGCTGGCGCATGCGCGCGCTGGTCGAAGCCTTGAACACGCGGCGACCCCGGGGCGCTTCGCCGGGCTCGAGCTTATGCATCGTCGTCGGCCGCCAGATGCCGCCGTTGACCATGGCAGCGTAGGCGCTCGCGAGGTGCAGCGGGGTGACCGCGATGCCGTGACCGAAACCGACCGTCATGGTGCGGATGCGCGACCAATCCTCACTCGGCCAGATCGGCATGCCGCGCGCCGGCAGCTCGATATAGGGCCGCTCGTTCATGCCCAGGTCGATCATCGTCTGACGCAGGCGTTCCGGGCCGAGTTCGTCCGCGATCCGCGCCGTCACGGTGTTCGACGAATGGATCAGCGCCTCGGGCACGTTGAGCGTCGCGCCGAGCGGGTGACTGTCCTTGATCGTGTAACCGGCGATGGGCACGGGCCTCGCATCGTAGCGGTAGCCGAAGTCGCGCACCACTCCGGCGTCGATCGCCGCGGCGACGGTGAGCGGCTTGAAGGTCGATCCGAGTTCGTAGACCTGGTTGGTCACCCGGTTGAACATGTACGATTCGCCTTCGACGTCGATCTTGTTCGGGTTGAACTCGGGCAGCGAGGCGAGCGCGAGGACTTCCCCGGTGTCGACGTCGAGCACGATCCCGGCGGCGCCGAGCGCGTTGACTGCGAGCATGCCGCGGCGCAGTTCGTCTTCGAGGGCGCCCTGCACCCGCACGTCGATCGACAGCGCGGCCGGCTCGCCGCGGCGCGCTGGATCGGTCAGGCGCTCGTCGAGAACCTGCTCCATCCCGACCTGGCCATTGCCCATCGCGTCGACATAACCGAGGACGTGCGCGGCCATGTGCCCCTGCGGGTAATAGCGGTCGGTCTCCTGCGGCATCTCCAGTGCGAGCTCGCCGATCGCCTGCACGCGGTTGGCGTCCTCGGGCAGGACGCGGCGGCGGATATAGCCGGGCTTGCCCGACGCGAGTTGCTCGGCGACCTGCTCCACGTCGAGTTCGGGGAAGATCGCCACGAGTTCGGCCGCGACCTGCTTCGGGTCCTTGACCAGCGGCTCTCCATCCTCGCCGAGCGCCTCGGGATTGTACCACAGCGCGTAAGCGGGGAAGGCGCGGGCGAGCGGCACGCCGTTGCGGTCGGTGATCTCGCCGCGCGGCGGGAGCAGCGCCTCCTCGAGCGAGGCGACGGTGGTGGCGCGGTCGCTGAGGCCGAGGAACGCGATCCGCACGAGCGCGACGACGCCGATCGCCACGAACAGCAGTGCCAGCCACAGCGCGCGCCAGCGCGCGACGGTGAGCGAGCGCTGGCGGTTGGTGATCAGATGAACCCGGCCGACCGAGATCGCCGTGCTGACGGTCAGCGCGTTCATTCGGAGAACTCTGCGAACGCCGTCTCGAACGCGACCCGGCCGGACAACCGGTCGGCCAGCGAGCGCGTGCTGGCGACTGCCTCGCCCTCAGGGCGATCGTCCTCCACGCCGGCCGGCTCGCCGGTGACGGGAGAAACCATCTTCGGGAACTTCATCGTCTCCGCGGCAGGCGCACGGGCGACGCGGATCGGTTCCGGCCCGCCGATCGCGCGCGGCAGGCCGAGCGCGGCGAGCTCGCGCTCGTTGTCGAGGAACTGGTCGGCGCGCGGCGCCTGATAGCCGAACTCGACCCGGTTCCAGTTGGCGAGCTGCTGCTGGTTGGCGCGGGTTTCGAACTCGGTTTCGAGCAGCAGGTTCTCGCGCTCGAGCGCGATGATCTGGCGTTCGGCCAGGCGCACCTCGCTCTTCACCGCATTGACCCGGAAGGTCAGCACGACGAAACCGGCGAGGCAGATGCTGAGCACGACGGCCCAGCCGATCTGACGCATGCGGCTGCCGACGGTCATCATGCCGCCTCCCGCGCCGGCGCGGCGGTGCGGACCGCGTGACGCAATACGGCCGAGCGTGCGCGCGGATTGCGCGCAACCTCGGCCTCGCCCGGGCGCACGGCCCGCGACACCCTGGCGAATGCTGCGGGCGCAGCTTCGACCTGCGGCAGATGGCGCGACCCTGCGGTCACGGCGGAGGCTTCGCGCAGGAAGCGCTTCACGATACGGTCCTCGAGGCTGTGGAAGCTGACGACCGCGAGCCGGCCGCCCTCGCGCAGCAGCCTTTCCGCTGCGGCAAGGCCCGTCATGAGTTCGTCGAGCTCGGCGTTGACGTGGATGCGGATCGCCTGGAAGCTGCGCGTCGCCGGGTCCTTCGGCGCACCGGCGCGGTAACCGAGCGCCTTGCGCACCACGCGGGCCAGATCGCCGGTCGTCGAAAGCGGCCGCGCCGCAACGATCGCGCGCGCGACCCGGCGCGACTGGCGCTCCTCGCCATAGCGGTAGAGCACGTCGGCGATCTCCGCCTCGTCCGCATTGTTGACGAAATCGGCCGCGTTGGGGCCGGACTGGCTCATCGTCATGTCGAGCGGCCCGTCGGCGGAGAAGGCGAAGCCACGCTCCGCCTGGTCGAGCTGCATCGAGGACACGCCGATATCCATTGCGACGCCATCGACTTGTGCCACACCGGCTTCGCCCAGCGCCTCGACCATTTCGGAGAAGCGCCGGGGATGGAGCACGAGACGCGGAGGCTCCTCGGAGGTTTCCGGCCAGGTGCGACCGGCGGCGATCGCGTCGGGATCGCGGTCGAAGGCGTGGACGGTCGCACCGGCGTCGAGCAGCGCGCGCGTGTATCCGCCCGCGCCGAACGTGGCATCGACGATCACGTCGCCCGGGCGCGGAGCGAGTGCGGCGAGCACTTCGTCGAGAAGCACCGGGACGTGCGGGGTCGCGGGGCCGCTCATTTGCGCGCCGCCTTGGCTTCGTGCTCGGCCACGAGATCCGCGCAGGCACCCTTGGCGCTCGCCCAGTCGTCGTTCATCCGCGCCAGTTCGGCCGGGTTCCAGATCGTGAAGAAGCGGCCGAGCCCGTGGAAGTAGAGCTGGTCCTCGATCTTGCCCAGGCGCACGAGGTGCGAGGGCATGACGAAACGCCCGCTGTCGTCGAACGGGACGCGCATGTAGCCGAAGAGCTGTGCCGCGCGCGTGTCGCGATCGAAGTCGAGCCCGCGCTTCCAGGCCATGTCCTCTTCGCGGTCGAGTTGCGCTTCGAGTTCGTCGTGACGCGAGAGGCCGAAACCGACCAGGCAATCGAGCTTGGGATGCTTGTCGATACAAAGGACGCGGCCGTCGCTCGATTCCTTGACGAGATTGCGGAAGGCGGAGGGCAGGACGTAGCGGCCCTTGTCGCCTGCCAGCGACAAGGCCTGACCGCTAAATCCTGTGAACTTCTGCGCCTCCGGCACCGGGTCCGCCCCCATCACCCAAAGGGTTTGCTCCTGCGGACATGCCTTCCCCGCCCCCGCCAGCGCGCAAACACTGGCGGCTCACCCCGCGAATCGGGGCGCAGCACGAGACGACCTGTCCGATGGAAGACATTTCTAAACCGGCAAAATGCGGGAAGAAAGGGAAATTTAGGGGATTATCGGGGATGAGTCGGTAAACTGTTGCTTGGTAAGTGAAAATTCTGAACTCAAAATCACTCTTAGGCCCGCGACCAGACGCGATTTTCCCTGGGATCCCCGCCTGATCCCCGTGGAATCCGGGTGCCGTCCCGTGAAATCCCCGATCATGACGAAGGTCAGCGCCGGCCGCTGCCGAAGGCGCTGGCGGTCAGCCATTCGAGGGCATCGGCCCGAACCGCCCGCCCCTCGCCTTCGGCGTCCTCGAACAGTGCGGCATCGGCGATTACCGTGGCCTTGCCCTGTTCGATGGCGCACTGCGCAAACAGCCGGTCGTAGGCGATCCAGCAGTCCTCGGTGCTCGTCGGATAGCCCTCGGCCGGATGGAGCGTTCCCGCGAGGTTCACCGGAAGCGGCGCGCTATCGGTAGCGATCGTTCGCTCGCCACCGGTCTGCTCGGGATCGAAATGCATCTCCAGGCCCCAGCGGCCGAGGATCGGCGAAAGCAGCGCGACGTCCTGCGGTCGGCGCCGGTCGCCGATCGCGAACCGCGACTCCGCCGTCAGCAGGGGATCGGCGAAGACCAGCACATGGCCGCCCGCGCGAACCCAGTCGTCGAGCGCGACGTTCTCCTGTGGCGACAGCGCGCGCGGCTGAGCAAGGAGCAGAACGTCGATGTCGTCGAGATCCCGGGCCGTGCCGCTTTCCGGGGCCGCGAGCGTATCGAGGGGAAGGAGTTCGAAGCGGTCTTCCAGCGCCCCGCGAACCCAGCCCGGATGCGCTTGCCGGTCGAGCATCGCGGACATGTCGGCGGCTTCCGCCCAGTAGATCGGCAGCGTGGTGAAGAGGCCCAGAACGGGCTTGGGGCGCCCCGCCCCCGCGAGCCCCCAGCCCGCAAGCGCAACGGCGATCGCCCCCGCAACCGCGAGGATCATCAGCTTATTCCGGGTCGGTCGCATCGTCCGGATCGAGCACTATCACCGGAACCTGGGTGGACGTTGGCGTCGGGGTAGGTCGCGCCGGAACGTCGGGAACGACCCCAGCATCGGCCAGGGGATCGTTCTGCTGGCTGTGCACCGGCGGTGGCAGCACGGTTGCCGCGGCATCGGGCACGCTGGCGGCCTCGGTACGGTTGGCCCGCTCCATGATCACGCTGGCAAGCGCGAGCATCAAAACGATCGCCGCGAGACCCGAGAGCCCGACCTGCAGCCGGTGCAGCGATTCCGAACGCGTGCCCGCGATGCCGACCGCGGTTTCCTCGGGCCCGCCCCGGCGCCTCGCACCGAGAAAGTCGCTGATTCTGCGCATATAGTCAGGCTACGCCTTCGCGCAGGCCAGTCAATCGCGTTCGAGCCAGTCGAACACCGGCAGGCCCTTCGCCTCGAGCCATTCGCGGTTGTAAAGCGTGGAGAGATAGCGGAAGCCGGTGTCGCACAGCACCGTCGCCACGCGCGATCCCTTGCCGAGCTGGCGGCCGAGCGCGACCGCCCCGGCGACGTTGATGCCCGAGGACAAGCCGAGGCAGAGCCCCTCGTCGCGCAGAAGGCGCGCGACCCATTCGAGCCCTTCCTCGTCGGAAACGCGGAACTGGGTGTCGATCGGCGCGCCTTCGAGATTGGCGGTGATCCGTCCCTGCCCGATCCCCTCGGCGACCGAGCTGCCTTCAGCCTTGAGCTCACCGTGCGCGTAGAAGTTGAACAGCGCCGCGCCGTGCGGATCGGTGAGCGCGATGGTCACCTTCTCGTCGAATTCCTTGAGGCCCATGCCGACGCCGGCGATGGTCCCGCCGGTGCCTGCTGCGCAGGTGAACCCGTCGATCCGGCCTTCGAGCTGCTGCCAGAGCTCGGCCGCGGTCCCCTCGATATGCGCCTTGCGGTTGGCGACGTTGTCGAACTGGTTGGCCCAGATCGCGCCTTCGGTCTCTTCCGCAAGGCGGCGGCTGGTGTGGACGAAGTGGTTGCAATCCGAATACTTGGTCGGCGGCACAAGCACGAGCTCGGCGCCAAGCGCGCGCAGGGTCGCCATTTTCTCGCGGCTCTGGTTGTCCGGCATGACGATGATCGTGCGGTAGCCGAGCGCATTGGCGACGAGCGCGATGCCGATGCCGGTGTTGCCCGCCGTCCCCTCGACCACGCAGCCGCCGGGCTCGAGCTCTCCGCGCGCCTCGGCATCGCGGATGATGCCGAGCGCCGCGCGATCCTTCACGCTGGCGCCGGGGTTGGCGAATTCGCATTTGCCCCAGATCTCGCAATCGGCCGCCTCGCTCGGCCCTTTGAGCAGGACGAGCGGCGTGTTGCCGATGAGTTTGAGGGTATCGGGAGTGGGCGCAGGTGCGGTCATCGGTGTAGAGCTAGGTTTCCGGGCGCGCCCGCGCAATGCAATTGCGGTTTGCCGGGGGATACGAGTCCTATGATCTGATCTTCAGATCCTCCCCATTTTTTGCGGAGCACAAATGGGGAGGTGGCAGACGCCGCAGGCGTCTGACGGAGGGGCGAGGTCACGCAAGGCCCCTCCACCACGAGCCGCTTCGCGTGTCGCGGTCCCCCTCCTCATTTGGCTTCGCAAAATGGGGAGGATCGGTTCTCAATCTTCCTGGGCGATGGTCACTTTCAGGCCGTCGAGATCGTCGGTGAAGGGAATCTGGCAACCCAGCCGCGAGTTCTCGTTCCGATGGTCGCTGCTTTCGAGCAGGTCGTCCTCGTCCTCGCTCATCGCAGGCAGGCTGCCCTTGAACGCCGGGTCGACATGCACGTGGCAGGTCGCGCATGAGCAGCAGCCACCGCACAGGGCCAGAAGCTCGTCGAACCCGTTGTCGCGGATGGCTTCCATCACCGTCAGGCCGTCGGCCACGTCGATGGCGGATTCCTCGCCGGCGCGATTGACGACGATCAGCTTGGGCATTGCTTGCTCTTCCCTTATGGCTGGGCCCGAAGCGGACCGCTTTGCGCGGGCTGCTAAGCAATCGAACGAATGAAGGCAAGCGGGCGGCGATGGGATTGACGAGCGAGCAGTTGCGCGAAGGACTGGACGAAGTGGCTACGCGCGAACCCCGGCTGGCGGAGGCGCTGGCGCGCGTCGGCTATCCCGAACCGCGCATCCGGCCGACCGGATATCAGACGCTGCTGCGCACGATCGTCGGCCAGCAGGTCAGCGTCGCCGCCGCCGCATCGGTCTGGCGCAAGCTGGAGGCGGAACTGGGCGAGGAAGTGGCACCGACCGAACTGCTGGCGCGCGATTTCGATACGCTGCGTGCCTGCGGCCTCTCGCGCCAGAAACAGGGCTATGCCCGCTCGCTGTGCGAGCTCGTGGTGAGCGGGGAACTCGACTTCGAAGCCCTTCCCGCCGACGACGAGGAAGCGATCGCCGAGCTCACGCGGATCAAGGGCATCGGCCGCTGGTCGGCCGAGATCTACCTGCTTTTCGCCGAGGGGCGGCCCGACATCTGGCCGGCGGGCGACCTCGCCGTGCAGGTCGGGATCGGCAAGATCCTCGGCCTCGACGCGCGTCCCTCCGAAAAGGAAACCCGCGCGCTCGCCGACGCCTGGCGGCCGCATCGCGGCGCCGTGTCGCTGCTCACCTGGCACAGCTACAACAACCCCGCGCTCTGACGAAACGCGGCTGACAAGGTCGCCCGCCGCGTCTATCCCTCCCGCCCGGAGATGGGAGGGAGAGTAACGAAATGAGCGAGCGGAAGGCGATCTTCATAACCGGCGGCGGCTCCGGCATTGGCCGCGCGATCGCGCAACTTTTCGGCCAGCGCGGCTGGTTCGTCGGGGTGGGCGACATCGACAACGCCGGGATGCAGGAGACGCTGGCCGGGATCGGCAACGGCCTCACCTACGCGCACAAGTTCGACGTGCGCGACCGGGCGGCGTGGGACACCGCGCTGGAAGCGTTTTCCCAGGCGGCCGGCGGGCGGATCGACGTGGTCGCCAACAACGCCGGCATCCCGCTCGGCGGCTCGCTGAGCGAGAACACGGTCGAGGAGATCGACCGCTGCATCGACATCAATCTCAAGGGCGTACTCTACGGAGCGCAGGCCGCGCTGCCGCACTTGCAGAAGACGGCGCCGGGAAGCTGCCTGCTCAACACCGCCAGCGCCGCCGGCATCTACGGCACCAGCGGCGCGTCGGTCTATTCGGCGACCAAGTTCGGCGTGCGCGGGGTGACCGAGGCGCTCGACGCCGAATGGGCCGAGTTCGGGATCAGGGTCCGCTCGCTGTGCCCCGGCTTCATCGACACCCCGCTGCTCGAGCATACGCCCAACGCCGCAAGCAACGAGGCGATCCGCGACCGCGTGAAGGCCGCCGGGCTGGAGATCACGCCGGTCGGCGACGTCGCCCAGGCAGCCTGGGACGCGGTGCATGGGGAAAAGCTGCACACGCTGGTGGGGCAGACGGCGCGCCGCATGGCCTTCGCCTCGCGCTGGATGCCCGGCCGCGTGCGCAAGATGGCCCGCCGGCAGGCACGGCCGCTGGGGCGGTAGAGCCTGACGACACGAAGTTCAGATTTTGCGTATCATTCCCCGTCATGCTGACTTGTTTCAGCGTCCATTGCCTCTCAGGAGCGAAGCCATGAGGGGAGAAATGGGCGCTGAAACAAATTCAGGGTGACGATTCAGACCAGCGCGCCGATCGCTTTGGCCATATCGATGTCGCGCTGCGACAGGCCATCCGCGTCATGGGTGGTCAGCGCGATTTCGACCCGGTTGTAGACGTTCGACCACTCGGGATGGTGGTCGGCCTTCTCGGCCAATAGTGCCACCCGGGTCATGAAGCCGAACGCCTCGACGAAATCGGCGAAGGTGAACGTGCGCTCGATCGCATCGCGGTCGCTTGCGAGCGACCAGCCTTGCAGATCGGCGAGGGCGATCGTGCGTTCTTCCTCGGTGAGTTTGGCGACGGCCATCCGATCTTCTCCACTTGCGGTCGGCTTGTGAGCAGGCAGCCTTTCGCCTATCGGGCGCGGTCATGCAAGCGATGCTCGCCGCCCGGGACCTGGCCTGCCGCCGCGGCGAGCGACTGCTGTTCCGCGGCCTGTCGCTGTCGCTCTCGCCGGGAGAGGCGTGCCACCTCGCCGGGCCGAACGGAATCGGCAAGACCAGCCTGATCCGCATTCTCGCCGGCCTGCTGCGGCCCTTTCATGGATCGGTCGAATGCCGCGCCTCGATCGCCCTGCTCGACGAACGCCACGCACTCGACCCCCAGGTTCCGCTCGAATGCGCCCTCGCCTTCTGGAGCGAGCTCGACGGCAGCGGCACCTCACTGATGGACGCGCACCGCGAGCGCCTCGGCCTTGTGGCGCTGGCGGACGTGCCGGTGCGCTATCTTTCGACCGGACAGCGCAAGCGCGCCGCGCTCGCCCGCCTGCTCGGCCAGCGGGCGCCAGTGTGGTTGCTCGACGAACCGCTCAACGGCCTCGACACGGCCGGGACCGAACTGGTGGAGACGCTGATCGCCGAGCATCGCGCGGCGGGCGGCACCTGCGTCGTCGCCTCTCACCAGCCGATCCGGCTCGCGGAGGCCATGCGGCTCGAGATCGCGGATTTCGCCGCATGATCGGCCGGCTGCTCCTGCGCGACCTCGCGCTGCTGATGCCGGGCGGACGGCGCGGCGGCGCGCTGCTGCCGCTGCTGTTCTTCCTCGCGGTGGCGATGATCTACCCGTTCGCCGTCGGACCGGACGCACCGCTGCTGGCGCGAACCGGTGGCGGAGTGATCTGGGTGGCGGCGCTGCTCGCGGCGATCCTCCCGCTCGACCGGCTCGTCGCGCCCGATCTTGAGGAAGGGGTGTTCGATCAGCTCGCGGTGCGAGGCGTGGCGGAGGAACTGGCGGTCGCCGTGCGGATGCTGGCGCACTGGATCAGCTTCGCCCCGCTGCTCCTGCTCGCCGCCCTCCCCGCCGCCGCGCTGCTCGGACTGGAGCAGGAGACCCTGCGCACCGTCCTGCTCGGCCTGCTGGCCGGCACGCCAGGCCTTGCCGCGATCGGCGTGCTCATCGCCGCGCTGACCGCGAGCCTGCGTGGCGGCGCGGCGCTCGCCGGCCTGCTGCTGATCCCGCTCAGCGTGCCGATCCTGATCTTCGGCGCCGGCGCCCTCGCCCGGCCTGACGGCGGCGGACTGGCCTTCGCGGCGGCAATCAGCCTGCTGCTCGTGGCAGTGACGCCGTTTGCCGCAGGCGCCGCGATCCGGGCCGCGCGGGAGAGCTGATCCACCCCTAGCGGGCAGGATCTATTCGTAGGGCGGTTTGTGCAGGCCCTTCTGGCTCAGCGTGAAAATCTCGTTCCCGTCTTCGGTGATGCCGATCGAGTGCTCGAACTGGGCCGAGAGGCTCTTGTCGCGGGTCACCGCGGTCCAGCCGTCCTTGAGCAGCTTCACCCACGGGCGGCCGAGGTTGATCATCGGCTCGATGGTGAAGAACATGCCGGGGCGCAATTCGGGGCCGGTGCCGGCCTTCGCCGCATGGACCACCTCGGGCGCATCGTGGAACAGACGGCCGACGCCGTGGCCGCAGAACTCGCGCACGACGCCGTAGCGGAACTGCCGTGCATGTTCCTCGATAGCTGCGCCGATATCGCCGAGCCGGGCGCCGGGCTGCGCCTTCTCGATCCCGATCATCAGGCACTCGTAGGTCACGTCGACCAGCCGACGCGCCTTCAGCGGCACGTCGCCGATCAGGTACATGCGGCTGGTGTCGCCGTGCCAGCCGTCGAGCAGCGGGGTGACGTCGACGTTGACGATGTCGCCGTCCTTCAGCGCCTTGTCGCCGGGGATGCCGTGGCAGACCACATGGTTGATCGAGATGCAGCACGAGTGCGTATAGCCGCGGTAACCGAGCGTCGCCGGCACGGCCCCACCCGCCAGCGTCAGCTCGCGGACCTTGTCGTCGATCTCGGCCGTGGTCACGCCCGGCCGCATCAGCGGCACGATCGCATCGAGAATGCTCGCGGCGAGCTGCCCCGCACGGCGCATCCCCTCGAACCCGTCGGGCCCGTGGAGCTTGATGGTGCCGTCGCGGATGACGGTCTCGCGGCTGTCGATCACCTGGTATTCGGTCATGACGGCCGATGTAGTGCGGGAACGCGCCGATTGCGAGGGCGCATTCCCGTTTTGCCATGTTGGAGAGGCGCCTACTTCTTCGCGGCGAACGCCTCGCGGTATTCCGGCTTCACCGCTTCGATCACCGCGGCATCGACCGGGAAGTTGAGCTCGTAGCTTCCTTCGGCATAGGGCCCGGCGACGTAAGGGCCGAACCACACGCCGATCCGGTCGAACTTGCCGCCGCCGGAGGAGCCCACGAGCACCGTCGCGTCCTTCACGTGCTGGCAGGAGTTGAAGCCGGTGGCGTCGTCGCCTGCATCGGCCGGAACCGCCTCGCCGCGGCGTTTCGCACGCTCAGCGTCGAGCGCGTCGCACAGCTTCTGCCCCAGCGCTTCGTCCAGCGCCTCGGCCGACTGGAACAGCGCGACGCCGTCCATGCCGGCCTTCGCCTGCTTGTCCCACACCAGCGACTCGAGGCCGTACATTCCGTGCGCTCCGCCTGTGTAAGTCGCGAACTCGCTCGAGAGGCTGAGGTAGCGCGGCAGATCGGCGACGACTTTCCATTCCTTGGAAAAGCTGTGGGCGCGGTAGGGGTAGTCGTTCGCTTCCGCCTGCGTCCGGTCGTCCTCCGATTCCGAAATCAGGGTCGCCTTCGCCTTCTCGGCATCCGCGTCGAGTTGGGCGGCCAGTTCGGGAATCCCGCCGGCCTGCGCCGGATAGGCATAGGAGAAGCTGTAGAGGTCGTTTTCCTCTTCCACCGACTTGGCCGCGCCCCCTGCTTCGGCGGTGGCAGACGCGGTGGCGCCGCCAGCCGGAGCCGGGTCCTGCCCATCACTCCCCTCGGCCGAGGGAGAACACGCCGCGAGTGCGAGGACCAGCGGAGCGGCAGCGGCGAGGGTGCGAAACGACATTGGATTTTCTCCCGGAAATGGCGCTAGGGGGCGATTATGAGCCATGACACCGACCTCGTTCAAGCCGATCGCGGGCAGGACGCGATTTCCATCCATCTCGTCGCTCGCGACGGCTTCGAGAACTGGATGAAGAAACTCTCGGCCGGGCAGCGCGCGGCGCTGGCGGCGCAGAAGTTCACGGGCGGCGGATACGAGGTCGGCATCGTGCCCGATGGCGACCACTGGTTCGCGGTCGGCGGCGTGGCCGATCCGGCGAGCCTGTCGAGCTGGTGCATGGCGAAGCTGGCCGAGACGCTGCCCGCCGGGACCTATCGCCTCGCCAGTGGAGAGCCCGGCCCCGCGCTGCACGGCTGGCAGCTCGCGCAGTACCGCTTCGACCGCTATCGCAAGGATGACGAACCGGCCGGCCCCCGCGTGCTGCTGACCGGCGAGGCGAAGGCTATCGAGCCGGCGCTCGCCGAAGCGCGCGCAGTGTGCCTGGTGCGCGACCTCGTCAACACCCCGGCCGAGGACATGGGCCCTGCCGCGCTGGAGGCGGAGTGCGAGGCGCTCGCCAAGGCGCACGGCGCCAAGCTCTCGGTCACCAAGGGCGATGCGCTCGAGCAGGGCTTTCCGATGGTTCACGCGGTGGGCCGCGCCGCCGCGCGGCATCACGCGCCGCGCCTGATGCACCTCACTTGGGGCAAGGAAGGCGACCCGGTGCTCGCGCTCGTCGGCAAGGGAGTGTGCTTCGACTCGGGCGGTCTCGACGTGAAATCGGCCGCCGGCATGTTGCTGATGAAGAAGGACATGGGCGGCGCGGCGCATGCGATCGCGCTCGCCGGGCTGGTCATGGGCGCGGGCCTGCCGGTGCGGCTGCACCTGATCGTGCCGGCGGTGGAGAACGCCATTTCGGCCAACTCCTTCCGTCCCGGCGACGTTCTCCGCAGTCGCAAGGGGCTGACGGTGGAGATCGGCAACACCGATGCCGAGGGGCGGCTAATCCTCGGCGACGCGCTGGCACTGGCGAGCGAGCACGGGCCGGACCTGGTGATCGACTTCGCGACCCTCACCGGCGCGGCGCGGGTGGCGCTCGGCCCCGACTATCCGGCGCTGATGGCCCGCCGCGACGAGACCGCCGCCGCGCTGATCGCCGCAGGCAAGGCGCACGACGACGAGCCGTGGCGCCTCCCGCTTCCCGAAGCCTATGTCGAATGGCTCAAGTCGGACGTCGCCGACACCAACAACGCCCATGCCAACGCCTTCGCCGGCGCAAGCGTGGCCGGGCTGTTCCTCGACAAGTTCGTCGGCGAAGGCATCGACTGGGCGCACTTCGACACGTTCGCCTGGCGCCCTGCGGCGAAGCCCGGGCGGCCCAAGGGCGGCGAGGCCTACGGCCTGCGCGCAGCGTTCCATATGTTGCGCCAGCGCTACGGCAACCGTTGACGATCGGCGCGGGACGCTTGCGGGGGGCGACGGCAGCGTTTAAGCGCGCGGCCTGCCAATTTCCGAGGGCCAAGAAGAAAACACGTGAGCGTGGCTACCGAATACCATCTGCCTGAGGGGACGATCGGCCTGGAAGGGCCCGTCGTGCGCCCGGCGCCCGGCACGCTGCCGCTGCGCGGCGACCTGGCCCATATCGCGCTCGCCGGGCGCTATCTCGCCGCGCATTACGTCGTGCCCCAGCCGCGCGAGATCGGGCCGGAGGGCGCTGCGCTACACCTGATCCCGCGCGACGACTCGGAGGTCGTCGTCCGGCTCGATGCCGGCACGGCGGTCGAGGCGCTCGACTATGCGGGCGACTGGTGCTGGGCCACCCGCGGCCCCGAGGGACCGAGCGGCTACTTGCGCACGGCGCTGCTCGCGCCATGACCACTACGGTCTTCATCGACGGCGCGGCCGGCACGACCGGGCTCGAGATCCTGGGCCGCCTGCAGGACCGCGCCGAGTTCGCGCTGCTGACGCTCGACGACGCGCGGCGCAAGGACCCTGCCGCCCGGCGCGAGGCGCTGAACGCGTGCGACGTGGCGATCCTCTGCCTGCCCGACGATGCGGCGCGCGAGGCGGTGGCGATGATCGACCCGGCCTCCGGCACCCGCGTGATCGATGCGTCGAGCGCGCACCGGACGGCGGGGGACTGGACGTACGGCTTCCCCGAGTTGGTCGGGCGCGAGGCAGTGGCCGGGGCCGAGCGGGTCAGCAATCCGGGCTGCTATCCGACCGGCTTCATCGCGCTCGTCGCCCCGCTCGTGCGCGCCGGGCTGATCCCGGCCGACTGGCCCTATACCGTCAACGCCGTGTCCGGCTTCTCCGGCGGCGGCAACGCGCTGATCGACCGCTTCGCGCGCGAGCCGGACATCGCCTTCCGCGCCTACGGCCTTGCGGGCGGGCACAAGCACCTCCCCGAGATGCAACAGCATGCCGGCCTCGCGCACGCTCCGGTCTTCGCGCCTGCTGTCGTGCCGGCCTATCGGGGCATGCTGGTCGAAGTGCCGCTCAACCTGCCGGCGATGGGCCGCAGTGCCACGCCGCAGGCGCTGCAGACGGCGCTGGCGGAGTTCTATGCCGGCTCCCCGGTCGTGAGCGTGGCAGGCTATCCGTTCGAAGGCAGCGAGACACTGCTCTCGCGCGACGCCGCGCCGTGGGACGGGCTCGAGCTGTTCGTGTTCGGAGACGAGCCTTCGCACGTGCGGCTCGCAGCCGTGCTCGACAATCTCGGCAAGGGCGCGAGCGGCGCGGCGGTGCAATCGCTCAACCTGATGACCGGCCTCGACGAAACCGCCGGCCTGCGCCTCTCTGCCTAAAATTCAGGCAGCAACTGGATTCCGATTGGGCACGCGGCCGGCGAAATCGCCGCCGCGGTGACCGGCGCCCCTCTGCGCGCATTCTGGCACGCTTCTTGATTTGGCATCCGGGGTAAGCGATGAGCCGGCCGAGCGGACGAAGAACCGCGCGCGTCGGCACATTGCGTAGGATCGGGATGACATGAAGAAGATCGAAGCGATCATCAAACCCTTCAAGCTCGACGAGGTGAAGGAGGCGCTGCACGAGATCGGCGTGTCCGGCATCACCGTGACCGAGGCGAAGGGTTTCGGCCGCCAGAAAGGGCATACCGAGCTCTATCGCGGCGCCGAATATGTCGTCGACTTCCTGCCCAAGGTGAAGCTCGAAGTCGTCGTCGGCGACCAGATCGCGGAGCGCGTGGTGGAGGCGATCGCCGCCGCCGCGCAGACCGGCCGGATCGGCGACGGCAAGATCTTCGTCACCAGTATCGAATCGGCGCTCCGCATCCGCACCGGCGAGCGGGACGACGACGCGATCTAGAATTATTCCCCTCCCGCTCGCGGGAGGGGAGCGAGACTTGGGTCTGCGCAGCAGGCCCTAGTCGCAGCGGGGTGGGCTATCCGACCGTTGCGACCGGCCCACCCCCGGCCCCTCCCGCAAGCGGGAGGGGAGAAGATAAGGAAGATACCACATGTCCAAGGCCAATGACGTCCTCAAGCAGATCGAGGAGCAGGAGATCGAGTGGGTCGACCTGCGCTTCACCGACCCGAAGGGCAAGTGGCACCACCTGACGATGACCGCGTCGATCCTGGGCGAGGACGAGCTCGAGGACGGGCTGATGTTCGACGGCTCCTCGATCGCCGGGTGGAAGGTGATCAACGAGAGCGACATGATCCTCAAGCCGGACCTGGAACGGACCTACATCGACCCGTTCAGCGCGACGCCGATGATGATCCTGTTCTGCGACATCGTCGAACCCTCGACCGGCGACTGGTACGCCCGCGATCCGCGCACGACCGCCAAGCGCGCGGAGAACTACCTCAAGACCACCGGCATCGGCGACACGATCTACGTCGGCCCCGAAGCCGAGTTCTTCATGTTCGACGATGTCCGCTTCGAGGACGGCTATGCCGGCTCGGGCTACACGATCGACGACATCGAGCTGCCGACCAACTCCGGCCGCGAGTACGAGGCGGGCAACCTCGCCCACCGTCCGCGCGCCAAGGGCGGCTACTTTCCCGTGGCCCCGGTCGACAGCGCGGTCGACATCCGCGCCGAGATGGTCTCGACCATGCTCGAAATGGGCCTCAAGTGCGACAAGCACCACCACGAGGTCGCGGCCGCGCAGCACGAGCTCGGCCTGCTGTTCTCGACCCTGGTCGAGACGGCCGACAACATGCAGATCTACAAGTATGTCGTGCACCAGGTCGCCCATGCCTACGGCAAGACGGCGACCTTCATGCCCAAGCCGATCAAGGCCGACAACGGCAGCGGCATGCACACGCACATGTCGATCTGGAACGAAGGCAAGCCGACGTTCGCGGGCAACGGCTATGCCGGCCTGTCGGACAACTGCCTGTACTACATCGGCGGCGTCATCAAGCACGCCAAGGCCCTGAACGCCTTCACCAATCCGAGCACCAACAGCTACAAGCGCCTGGTGCCCGGGTTCGAGGCACCGGTCCTGCTCGCCTACTCGGCGCGCAACCGTTCGGCGAGCTGCCGCATCCCCTACGGCGCGGGCGACAAGGCGAAGCGGGTCGAGTTCCGCTTCCCCGATCCGATGGCCAACCCCTACCTCGCCTATGCCGCGCTGCTGATGGCCGGCCTCGACGGGATCCAGAACAAGATCCATCCGGGCGAGGCGATGGACAAGAACCTCTACGATCTGCCGCCGGCCGAACTGGCCGACGTGCCGACCGTCTGCGGCAGCCTGCGCGAGGCGCTCGAGGCGCTTTCGGCGGACCACGACTTCCTGCTCAAGGGCGACGTGTTCACCAAGGACCAGATCGACGCCTATATCGAAGTGAAGTGGGAAGAAGTCCTCCGCGTGGAGACCACGCCCTCGCCGGTCGAATTCGAACTGTACTACAGCGCCTGATCCGCGCGGCCGCGATCACGAAGGGGCGTCCGGAGCGATCCGGGCGCCCCTTTCTTTTCGAGCGTCATCTGGGCCCGCGGACGAGGAGACCGCGGCGCCCCACCTGCCAGAAGCAGCCGACCAGCAGGAACACGGCGAACATCGTCAGCCAGTCGAGCGGCGCAGGCGCATCGACCAGGCCGCAATGGGCGAGCAGCGCCCACCCCCCACCGACGACGAACAGCAGGTAGAACGCGCTCGCAACTGAATCCCGCGACATGGCCCGCTGCAGCTCATCGGTGTGCCGCGCCTGAAGCAGCCCGAGTCCGTTCGCCAGCAGCAGGAGCGCGATGGCGACGACCGCCGCCACCTCGCCGGCAACCGGCCCCAGCGGCTCGGCCAGCACGAGCACGAACAGTGCCCCGCTCAGCGCCGCCATGGCACCGCAACTATAGCCGAGCATGCGCCGCTGCTCGCGCAGTTCGTCGGCATCCTCGACGTTCAGGAAGCGCGCGCCGACGCGCGGGCTGGCAAGCCCGACACCGACCCCGATGGCGGTGAGAAGATAGAGGACGCCGACGACGCCCGCGATCTCGCGTGACGGCCCGAGGCCTCGCGCTCCCTCTACGTCGACGAGGTTGAGGAACAGCAAAGTCGCGGCAAAGCCCGACACGGCCCCCACGGCGACGGGAACGGCGAGACCCCTCGCCAGCGACTTCTCCTGCTTTGCGACATTCATAGCTCGGGCTCCCACTCGTCGATGAACAGATCGGGCACCGCCACGCCGAACAGTTTCGCCATGCGCAGCGCCAGCGGCAGCGAGGGGTCGTACTTGTCGGTCTCCACCGCGTTGATCGTCTGCCGCGAAACGCCGAGCCGCCGGGCAAGCTCGCCCTGACTCCAGCCCTGCGCCTCGCGGTGATCCTTCAAACGGTTGCGCACCCAAGCGACTCCTCTGCCTGTAAAGAGCTCTGGACATTGTATACTTGACAAAGCAGAACGAACATGGAACATGATTCGCGACAGGCCGGCGTTCTTTCTCAGTTAGCTATCTCATCGGATCGACTAGACGCGGCAATTGACCTGCTGACCAGTTACGATCCCAATTATCACCGAGCAGAGGATGTTGTTCGCTCCATTGGCGAAACCATTCTGGGACATCCTCGTCCCGCCCATGAAGAAAGCGAGCCACCGCAGATTCAGGTTCTCTGCCCCGTATCAGCCATACGGCCATAATGCCTTGTGTGACTGCCTCGCACAGGGTCTGTTCAAGTTTCGGAAGGTCTTGAGCCTTGATTGGGTTGTCTAGCGCCTTCGGATGTCTGGAGCAGCGCTCCACCTTTTTTGACCTAGGATTGGCTCTCCAACCCCAAATGCCGTGAAAGGCATGGTTGCGCTGAGCTTTTGTGTCATTCAGGCGTTGGTGGATTGCCTTCGCTGCCTCTCTGGCGCGAGCATCCGCAATGTCGTCCAGGTGCTTCTTGAGGAGGTCAAGTTTCGGGCCAAGTGGCTTCTCGCCAATTAGCGTTTGTTGCTGCTTTCGCGTGATCGACAGCGCGGTGAGAATGATTTCATCGATAAGCCAGTCGGCTTGCCCCCAAAGCACGGCGATCCGCCCGAGCTGGGCGTGTTCCTTATCTGTGAGGGGTGAAACGAAGGAGCTGATACATGTCGCTCATGGCAGAATCTGAGACCTATTCCGAAGAGGAAACCGAACGCCGCCGCGAGGCAGCGCTAAAGCGGATGCTGAAGACACCGCCGAAGCCGCACAAGCCTGCGAGGCGTTCGATTGCATCCGGCCTCTACGTCATCCCATGCGGGATGCATCAGGCCGCGGACTTCGACTTGATGAGATTCAAGGCGCCGCAATGACAGCGAAGCAAGCATTGTGAAGTGGTATTCTTCAGCACCTCGCCGATGAATGCTCGCGTAGTAAGGTGGCGCCCGAAAACCTCCTTACATCCGCCACACGCCAAATTTTCATCGGGATTAGAGCCAGAAAAACCAGCGCCCTTCTCCAGCACCATAGTGATTGCGTCTGGCTCTGCTTCGTCATCTTGGATGACTTTAAAATAGATTTTTGCGGCCATATCTCTCCCCTATTGAGGGGACCATAATGGCAGGCCTTAGGGCCGAGTCCAGCGCTTACGACGCTCCCCGATATGGCGGAGCAGCTTCAATCGCTTAGGCGGCGATTGCGTCAGTCCGCCGATAGGTGAGGCGCTTGCCGGTGATGCCCTTGAGGGCCAGATCGGCGCGCTCCGCGTCGTTGGTGCCGAGCCCCGAACGATTGCTGTAGCGGAAGTCGAACTCGGCAAGGTAGCGGTGCAAGTGCTGCTGACCGCAATGCTGATAGATGCCACGCATACCGCGCTTGAAGATGCCGAAGAAGCCCTCGACCGTGTTCGTGGTCACGTCGCCGCGAGCATACTCTTTGATGCGGTGATTGACCGTCTCATGGGCGGCAAAGTGACGGCCCGGTGCAATGTAAGCCTTGGCTTCGTCGGTCACGAGGCGGCTCTGACGATCAATGCGGGTGAACAGGAGCTTGGACACGTTGGCGGGGCCGAATGACTCGGTGAACACAACACTGGTCGAGCGGCCCGTCACGCGATCCACGAGCGAGACAACGCGGTTCATGTGCTGAATGGGAGTGCGTGAGAGAGCCTTGGTCTTGTCGCGGCCGATGTAGGTTTCATCCACCTCGACCGTTCCGCCGGGGCCGCCCATGGGGGTGTCATCAGTGGGGATCATCGCTTCACGAATGCGGTGGGCCATAAACCATGCGGTCTTGTAGGTGACGCCGAGCATACGGTGAAGCTGATGAGCGCTGATGCCCTTCTTGCTGGCGCACATGAGGTGCGTGGCAAGCAGCCACTTGTGGAGAGGAACCTTAGAGCTTTCGAACACGGTCCCGACCGTGACGGTGAACTGCTTGCGGCAATCGTTGCACTGGACGACGCCCTTGCGAAGCGCGCCTTCGGGATGCGCCTTGGTCTTGCGGCCACGCTGCGGAGGGAGCCGCTTCGTATCCTTGCTTTCACAGTGAGGGCAGACAGGACCATTCGGCCAGTGGAGCGCTTCAAGGTGCTCGCGGGCTGCATCTTCGTTCTGAAAGCGGGGATCGTAGATGTTTTTCATAGGCACACCCTAGCTATGAGGGGTGCTTTGTCAAGTATATAATGTCCAGACTTCTTGTCAGTCAAGAGCTCTTTACAGACACCGCCTTGCGGAGCCGCGGATCATAGCTTCACACCGCGGCCATAGGGGCCTTGGACATCGCGTTTGATCCAGTCGGCCAGGAGGCGGAGATAGCCGTCCGTGATGCGGGTTCCGGTGCGTGAGCCGTCGGCATTCTCGCGATATTCCATCATGCCGTGGTCGGTGTCCGGGAAGAGATAGACGTCGATCGGCCGCCCCGCCCCGGCCAGCTCCGCCAGCACCGCGCGCGTCCGCTCGATCGGAGCCTCGCGGTCGTCTTCGGCGAGAACCCAGAGAAGCGGAACGTCGAGCTTCGCAAGCGCGGCCTTGGCGTCGTAGTCCCAGATCAGTTCCAGATTGTCGAACCGCGCAAGGCCGATGCGGCGCAGATCCGCATCGCTCATCCGCAGCATGTCGCCGCTGTATTCGCCGGCGAGGGTCGCAGCCCACGGAGCGTCGCGGATCTCGCGCCGCACGGCTTCGAGCGTCTCGAATCCGCGCGCGAAATGTGTGCGTATGAGTTCGGCAGTGGCGTCGGAGAGCCGCTCCACCTGCGCCATCTCTTCCGCGGCGAGGCCCATGCGGCGCGCCTCCTCCAGCAATTGCGCCCGATCCTCCTCAATCGGCGAAACGACCAGGCCGAAGCCGATGGCCACGAAATCGGCCGGAGCGCGCGTCGCGGCGAGCGGCGCGACCCAGCCTCCCTGGCTGCCGCCGAAGAAGCCGGCGCGGCCAAAGCGGCCCGCCGCAACGCGCCGCGCGTGCTCCAGCGCCGCGGCCGCATCCTCCGCGAGCAGCTCGAAGTTCTGGGTGTACATGCCCGCCGACGCGCCGGTTCCCCGCTTGTCGTAGACGAAGGCGGAGACACCCTGCGCGGCCAGCATGTAGGCATAGACGCTGCCGATAGCGGCGGTCCGTTCCGAGCCGTGCACCATCACCACCAGCGGCCGTGCGGGATCGGAAGGCCCGGCCGGCTCGATCAACTGCCCGGCAAGACGCGTGGCGGCGCTGTCGAACGCCGTATCCGTTTCGCGCGTGTCGCGCCGCGGCCACTGCTGCCGGGTACCATCCGGCGCGGAGACGGTGGCGATATCGCCCTCGCAGGTGACCGCCGCTTCGGCTTCGGCCGTGCTGCCGCGGCGGCCGTCGGGGAACAGGTAGCGCTGTCCCGGGCCCAATGAACTGGCTGCGCCGAGGACCACGAATGCGTCCTCCGCCGCACCATAGATGCCGGGCCGGCACAAGTCTTTCGCTGCGAGGGGCGCGGCCGACAATGAGAGTACCAGCGCCGCCACCCCCCATCGCAGCGGCGCGGATCGTCTTGCGTTCCCGTTCGATATCGACATTTCGGTCTCCTTCGCCGGGGAAATACGCCGTGCAGGTGGCGAAGGATTGAACGTTATTGCTGGCGATAGCGCTGCGGCGACACACCGACAATCCGCTGGAACCGCCGCGTAAGGTGGCTCTGGTCCGCAAAGCCGACCTGCAGCGCGACGTCGGCAATGGGCTGTCCGGCGAGCAACAGGCGCCGCGCCGCGTTGACCCGGCACTGATTGCGGTAGGCCATCGGGCTGAGGCCCGTGCAGGCCTTGAACACGTGCGCGAACCGAAACACGCTGAGGCCGGTGAGCGCCGCAAGATCGGCCAATCCGAAATCTTCCGCGAAATGCTCATCGATCCAGTCGCGCACGGCGCGTGCGACATCTCCACCTGCCGGCAACCGCACAACCTCGCGCGCAGTGCGGTCGATCAACGCGCCCACCAGCATGGCAAGCGCGCTTTGTTGCGCGAGCCGGTCGTCCGGAGCTCTGCTCAATTGGGCGTGGAGGGCAGCGATCCTATGGGCCAGTACGGGGTCCGACACCACCGGCGAGGGGAACGCCAGCGGCGCGTCCTCCTCGCGGGCAGGAGCCGCGATGGCGGCAACAGGGAGGTAAAACACGCGGTAGCGCAACGCCTCGCGCCCGAGGCTGCGGTTGGCATGCGGTTCGTGCGGATGGAGCAAAAGAGCGTCGCCACGGGAGACGGTGTAAGTTCGCCCGCGCACGCGAAGCGCCTCCGCGCCCTCGATCACCGTTCCGACGACATAGCCGTCGTGCGTGTGCACCGGAAAGGCACGATCGCGATACGACGCCGTGACCAGCTCGACGCCGTCGAGGAAGCGAGGCCGCGCGAAGGCCACACGGTCGCGGGATTGCGCTGGTCTCATGTCGTCTCCGGCCCCGCCAGATCACTAGGCTTCGCCGCCGTCCTTCTGCGATTTTGCCTTGCCGGCAACGGCGCCCAACAGCAGGCCGAGCAATATGCCGAGCGCGACCTGGTCGAATATGATGCCGGCGATGATGCCGAGCATCAACCCCCCGCCCGCGAACGTCTTGTCCATGCAGCCTCCCCATGTTGTGCCACGGCTAAGCCATCACCCCGGCTGGTGCAAACACGGGAAGCTCTCGCCATTTCAGGTCGAGACACGATCCGCGCACATGCCGTTTTCCTACACGGCCTGAATATGCCACACAGTGTGGATGCGCATTGCCCGATCGCTTCTTCACCTCGCAGTGTATCGGAACCGACGTGGCAGGAAAGTCCCGGCAGTGTGACTTTAAAGAAACCGAAATGCACACGTGACCCGCGGTTGTCTTTCGCAAACTCCTGACGGGAAAAGAAGAAATCGCAAGGTTACACTTGCGTAAACCTGGCATGGACGTCAACGCCTGCCAGGCTGCACGAAAAAACCATTTTCCTACACGCCCCGATCCTGCCTAATTGCTTGGCCTCGATTCGCTTTCGACGAGGTGCTTCCATGCAGCGCAAGACGATTTTCGATGCGGTCCGGCAGATGCTGGGGCGCGGGTTTCGGCAGGCGGAGGTCGAGCGGCTCGACCAGGCGATAGACCGAGCGCTCGCCACCGATGGGGCGCGGGAACCGCCGCGCTCCCGCGCCGTCGGTCCGCCGGGCGTGGCGCTTATCAAGCGGTTCGAAGGGTGCGAGCGTCTGCGGGCGGACGGACTGGTCGAGGCCTATCCCGACCCGGCCACCGGCGGGGCGCCATGGACCATCGGCTGGGGCGCGACCGGGCCGGAGATCGGACCGGAGACGGTCTGGACGCAGGCGCAGTGTGACGTCCGATTCGAGCGGGACCTTGAACGCTACGCCGCCGAAGTCGCGGCCGCGATCGGGGACGCTCCGACCACACAGGACCAGTTCGATGCGCTGGTCTCGTTCCACTACAACACCGGCGCGATCGCGCGGGCCACGCTGACGCGGAAACACATCGCGGCCGACCATGCCGGCGCCGCGCGCGAGTTCGCCCGCTGGAACCGCGCGGGCGGCCGGGTGCTCCGGGGCCTGGCCCGGCGCCGCGCGGCCGAAGCGGAGCTCTACGGCTGGCGCGCGCCGAACGCTCAGTAGTCCCGGCTGATCTCCGCCCGCACGCTTTCGCGGCCGATGGTGGAGATGCTCGCGAGCAGCGAGAGCCACGAGGTCACGCGGAACTCGACTTCGGTGGCGCTGTAGCCCTGCCCGTCGGTGATCAACTCGGCATAGAAGCGGCGCCCGAAGTTCTTGCCCACGGCGACGGCGGTGCCGCGGTCGAGCGCCGGATCGGGTCCGACGATACGCAGCCGGTCGAGCCCGATCGCGGTGCGAAGCTGGTTGATCGGATCGAGCCCGCCCCCGCCCCGCAGCGAGGCGACCGCCGCGCCGAGCTGGAGCGCATCGGTCGCGGAAAGCTCCGTGATCGAGCCGCCGAACAGCAGCCGCGCAAGGATCTCCTCCTCCGGCAGCGCGGGACTGGAGGTGAAGCTGATCTCCGGCTGCATGGCATTGCCCTGCACCTGGACGATGACGTCGAGGCCGTCGCGCTCGGTCTCGGCGCGGATGTCGATCCGCGGGTCGATCGGGCCGCTCTCGTCGAACTCGATCCGGCCGCGCGTCAGTTCGAAGCTGGTGCCGGCGAAGTTGTACTCGCCGCGAACCACCCGGGCCTCGCCGCCGATGCGTGGATCGTCGGTCGTTCCGCGGACGCGCACGTTGGCGCTCCATTCGCTGTCGAGCCCCATGCCGTCGACGTCGACGCGGCTCGGGGCGCGGGCATCGATCAGATAGCGCCACGGAGCGCTGGCGGCCCGGGGCGGCGCGATGTCGGCCGGCGCGTTGATCTCCCGCGTTTCGATCTGCGGCAGGTCCTGCGCGGTGGCGGCGGTGCCGAGGCTCCAGCTCGCCCGGTTGACCAGCAGGCGCCCGGCGATCGTGCCGCCCAGCCCGTCGGAGACGATCCGCAGCGGGCCGGTGACGGTCGCCGAAAGACCGTTGGCGTTGAGCAGGCGGGCATTCCGTGCGGCCGCCCGAATGTCCATCTGCGGGCCGCGCTCGCCCAGGTCGCGCAGCGTCACCGTGCCGCTACCGGAAACGGTGCCGCCGTTGGGGGTCGAGCCGCTGAACCGGGTCAGGCGCAGGCGGGAGCCTTCGAAATCGCCGCGCGCGGTAACGCCGGTGATGTCGGTGCCCGAGAGCCCGCTACGGACCCGCAGGTCGTCGCTCGCCATCGAGCCGCGCACGCGCGGTTCGGCCAGCGTGCCGGTGACGTTGGCGGCGAGCGAGAGCGGACCGGTGAGGTCGAACGCATCGATCGCCGCGAGGCGCCAGAGCGCGTCGGCCGGGCCGGCGTAGCGGAGCTGCGCGAACAGGCTGCCGGCGCGCAGCCGGTCGAACAGGGCGCCCGATTGCGGCAGGCCCGAGATGCGGCCCTGCAGCCGCCCGCGCCGTTCCTCGCCCTCGTCGATCACGGCGCGCGTCTCCAGCCGATCCTCGCTCAGCCTGGCGACGAGGGAGAGATCGATCGGACGCGAGGAGAGCACGAGGCCGGAACGGGTCAGCCCGTCGACCTGCACGCGCACGCTGCCCACCGGCAGCCCACTGGCGCCGGCGTTGTAGTCGACGATGCCGGAGATCGTGCCGCCGAGGCCCATGTCCGCCACCGCCACGTCCACCAGCGAGAGCGGCATGCGCGCCAGTTGCACCTGCAGCGCGGTCGGCTCGTCGCCGCCGAAGCGGCCCTGGGCGATGGCGATGCCGCGGCCGTAGCTGATCTGCGTAGGCTGGAGCGCCCAGCCGCCGCCTTCCTGCGCGAGCAGCACGGCGCGGCGCGGCATGCGGATGCGCCGCCCGGCGAAGTCACCGCGCGCTGCGACCGCGATGCGGTTCGCTGCGACCTGCGCCTCGACCTGCATGTTGAAGCGGCTGCCGCGGCGGCCGGAGAACGCGGCGCTGATGTCGCCCTCCCCGTTGCGCAGCCGCGCGTTCGCAGCCAACCGGCCGAGGAAGAGCGTGCCGTACTGCAGGCCTTGCGCGGAGACGCGGCCTTCTATCGTGCTGTTCCCGTCGACCAGCAGGCCGCTGCCTTCGATCTGCGCCCGTCCGATCGCGATCGTCGTCTCGCCGCCGAAGCGTGCGTTGTTGGCGGCGAGGTCGACTGCGAACCCCTGCCCGCCGCCGCGCGGGGCGAGGGCCACCGTCCCGTCGAGCCCGCCGCCAGAGAGCGCGAGATCGCCGGTGATCCCGCCGTCGCCGAGCAGCAGATCGCCGCGCACGCTGGTCTGCCACACGTCGAGGCGGTCGATCGCGATCCGCGTCGGGCCGCCTGCCGGCATGTACAGCCCCAGCGTCCCCTCGAACGGGCCGAGCATGGAGCCGCCTTCGGTGTCGATCTGGAAGCCGTCCTCGATCGGCGCGATGGCGACGCGCACGTCCTCCAGCCCCGCGGCCGGGAACGGGCTGGCGAAGACCAGCTCCGCCGTCGGCCCCGTGCCGTCCAGCGCGGCCTCGACCGTGAACGGCCCGTACTCGGTATGCGACCCGCGCCCGGCAAGTGTCGTCCCACCCTCGCGCACCTGCCCGTCGAGCGCGAGCTGGAGCTTGGCGGCATCGAGCGAGACGTCGCGGAAGACGATCGGCCCCGCCCCGCTCAGCCCCACGCCGCCGCGGAAGCGGATCGAGGGACCGGCGAGGTTCGCGAGGGTGGCATTCTCGACGTCGGGGATGCGGCCGGCGAAATTGGCGTTCAGCGTCCAGGGCACGCCGCTCGCGGTCTTGAACAGGATCTTGGCCGTACCGTCGACGGTGCCGATGTTCTCCAGCCGGAGCCCGCGCAGCGCGATCGGTCCGGCGATCGCGTAGGCGCCGGTCCGCGTCTCGCCGCGCAGCGAGAAGCGCGCGCTGGCATCGGGGAAGACGAGCCGCAGATCGTCGGACACGATGCGCGTGCCGCTGTACGCGACGGTGCCGGCGAGCCGGCCGCGCACCAGCCGCGGGTCGATCAGGTCGTTTCCGGCAACCACCTGCTGCACCCGCGCGTCGAGCGGGAAGGTCCAGCGGGCGCCGTCGTAGGTCGCGGTGCCCTCCTGGACCAAGCCGCGCACTTCGGTCGTCCCGCTGGCGAAGCGGTCGACCACGAGCCGGTGGCCGATCGTCAGGTCGCGGAAAGCGCCGTCGAGAGTCGCGAGCACGCGCGCGCCTTCGATCCGCATGTCGGGGCCGAACCCGGCCTCGGCGAGCCGGAAGTCGAGCACCAGGTCATCGAACACGTTGTTCCCGAGATCGACCGTCCCCTCGGCTTCGCCGTCGATCGCACTCGAACGGACGGCGAGATCGCCCGCAAGCACGCTGTCCTTCAGCGTGCCGAATGCAGCGAGCGAGATCGCGCCGTCGAGCATCTCGGCGGCCTGCCCGGTCAGCGCCGGTGCCGGGGTCGCCTGCCCGACGATGCCGTAGCGCCCGTCGCGGTTGGTGAGGCGGAAGGCGGCGAAGCGCTCGCCCTCGCGCTGGACGAGCAGCGCCCCGCGCCAGCCGCTCCAGGTGCCATTGCCCTTGATCAGCGCGCGGTATCCGGCGTCGGCGCCGATCAGGCCGGCGATCACCCCCTCCTGCGGCGCGAGGTAGTCGAGATCGATGTCGAACCGGTCGCCGTCCGGCTCCGCGTCGACCAGCAGATGCAGCCGGTCGCGCTCGCCCAGGGTGCCGTCGGCCGTGAGGAAGACGCGCCCGTCGCGGATATCGGCCTTGGCCGCGAGATCGACCCGGTGCTCGCGGTCGTCGACCACTCCGCGTGCGACCCGGAAGTTGTCGAGCTCCAGCCGGTCCACGCGGATGTCGAAGTTGGGCAGGATCGGCGCGTCGGGATCACCGGGAAGCAGCTCGGGCGTGCGCAGCAGTGTGCCGCGCCGAGCCGTGAGATTGCGCACGTCGAGCCCGCTCCACAGCCAGTTGAGCGGGCGCCAGTCGAGCTCCGCCACCGGCACCGTGAGGAAGGGCCCCTGGGGGTCGGACAGGGTAACGTCGTGCAGGGTCGCGCGGCGGTAGATGTCGCCTTCGATCCGGCCGATCGAGATCCGCAGGCCGGAGGCCGGCGCCACCTCGGCGATGCGGTCCACGATGAAGCGCTTCCCGATCGGGCTGTTGAGCACCACGAGCGCGAGCAGCACGATCGCCGCGAAACCGGCGATGATCCCCGCGGTCCACCGGCTCATCCGGACGATCCGCGAGCGGCGGCGGCGCGGCGGCACGGCCTCCTCGGCGGGCGCGATGCTCTCGTCTTCCGCCATCAGAAGGCCTGCCCCAGCGAGACGTAGACGGCGACCGGGCTATCGTCGGGTCCGGGATTGAGCGGCGCGCCGACGTCGATGCGGATCGGGCCGAAGCCGGTCTGGTAGCGTATGCCGACGCCCGCGCCGAGACGGAACGTCTCGAAGTCGGGCGTCGTACTGGTGCTCACGGTACCGGCGTCGATGAACGGTACGACCGAGAGCGCACCGTCGAAGAAGCCGGTCTTGATCCGCGCCTCGAACGCCAGTTCGGCGAGCGAGCGGCCGCCGGTCGGATCGCCCTGGTCATTGCGCGGCCCGATCTTGCGATAGCCGTAGCCGCGCACCGATCCGCCGCCGCCCGCGTAGAACCGCCGCGACGGCGCGATGTTCTCGATCGCCGTGCCCTGGATCGAGCCGAGCCGCCCGCGCCCTGCAAGCACGACCGTATCGCTGACCTGCTGGTAGTAGCTCGCGTCGACCTGCGCGCGGACATAGAAGCTCTCGGTTCCGTTGCTGCGCGAGATCTCGGGCGAAACCCGCCCGCCGAGCCGGAAGCCTTCGGTCGGGTCGAGCAGGTCGTCGGTCGTGTCGTAAAGGATCGACATCGGAAGCGCGCCGACGAAGTAGGTCTGGCGCGGCTCGGGCGGGGCGTCGTCGGTCACCGGCGGACGTTCGCCGGTCGCGATCGCTTCGAACCCGACGCTCCAGCTGATCGGCTTCTGGAACAGCAGCGTCGACGAACGCGAATAGGTCGCGACGAAGGCGACCGTGCGCGCGTCGAACGCCGGACTGTCGATCGTGCTGGCGTAGGCATCCACGTTGAGAATCCGGTCGCGCCCGCCGAAATTGTTGCGGCGGAAAGTGACCCCGGCGAGCTGTTCCTGCGTCCCCACGATCCCGCGCACGCGGAGCGCGCCTTCGGGCGGGAAGAAGTTGCGATGCTCCCAGCTCGCCTCCACCCGGTAGCCTTCTTCCGAACCGTAGCCGATCGCGCCGGCGATCGTGCGCAGTTCGGCTTCGGTCATGTCCACGTCGAGCGCGACTTCGCCGAGCTGATTGCCGGAAGGCGGCGTGACCTCGCGCTTCCTGATCGTGACCGAGGAGACGAGACCGGTCGCGAGGATCGCCTGCCTGAGGTCCGTTTCCAGACTGCGCTTGTAGGTGTCGCCCGGATCGAATCGCGCGATCGTCGCCAGATGCTCGCTCGAGAGGAAGTCGGGCATGCCGCTGACGACTTCCCCGAACACGTACTTGCCGTTGGGCTGGACCGGCAGCGTCAGGTCGCCCTCGGTCCGTGCATGATCGATGAGCAGTTCGGGCGCATCGATCGCGGCGAAAGGATAGCCGGTCTCGCCCAGCGCCCGGTCGAGGTCGAACTGCTCCTCGACGATCTTGTCGCTCGACAACGGATCGCCCGGCTGGATCTCGAACGCGGCCCGAAGGCTCTCGTAATCGATCGCCTGATCGAGCTGGCCGAGATCGATCGCTCCGAAGCGGTAACGCGGCCCCGGCACGATATCGAAGCGGACGTTCGGTCCCTGCGCCGCCTCCTCGCGTCCCGGGCGGATACCGCCGACGGTGCGGATCACCTGCGCATCGTAGTAGCCGTAGACGCGCAGCAGCTCGGCCAGCAGCGCCTCGTCCTCGCGCGCACGGGCGGAGAGCTGCGCGATGTTGTCGTCGGTATCGCCGTCCTGCAGTTCCTCGATCGTGGAGAGCGATTCGAAGCGCTTGGCGAACTCGCCGCGCATGGGGAAGCTTTCCTCGTCCGCGGGGAAGCCGAGCGAGAGCTCCGGCCCCAGCGTGATCACCTCGCCGGCGGCCACGGCGCCGAGCTCGTCCTCCTCCTCGTCGAGGTCGGCGAACTGGATGCTTTCGTCGCGCGGCAGCCGCTCGGGTTCGGGAATGTCCATCTGGTCGGGCCAGGGGACGGTGATGGCGACGTCCTCGTCGAGCGGCGAATCGGGTGCAAGGTCCGGCGCCTGCTCGGCAAGCTCGCGCGCTTCGGGCTCCACGCCCTGTTCGGCCCACCCTTCGGGATTTTCGACCGCCGAATCGGGGATCAGGTCTTCGAGGCTGGCGCCGGGGTCCTGCGCCAGCACCGCCTGAGGCGCGACCGCCAGCGCGAGAGCGAGCGTGGCTGCGAGGTTATTTCGGCAGACGATACTGGTGCGCGGTCCCGTCTTTGGCCGGCCGGCCGTCGGTGTCGGCGTCGGGCTTGCGGGCGACGGCCGCAGCGATGAGCGCGTCCTGCTGCTCGGTGTCGAAGCGGCGCCAGCCGTCGTGCCCAAGCCGCTCCATCGGACGGAAGCGGATCTTGTACTGCATGCGCTGCGAACCATCGACCCAATAGCCGAGATAGACGTAAGGCAGCCCGTCTGCGGCGGCGCGCCGGATGTGGTCGAGGATGATGTAGGTTCCAAGTCCAGACCGTGCCTCGTGCTCCGGGTCGTAGAAACTGTAGATCATCGACAGGCCGTCACCCTGCCGATCAGTCAGGCACGCTCCCACAAGGCGACCCGGCCTCTGACCGTCGGAGGGCTCCCGATATTCAACCACATAGCTGGTTACGGGAGTGTGTTCCACCATATCCGCGAAGTCGAATTCGTCCATCGACGCCATGCCGCCGCCCGGGTGCCGCACGCCGAGATAGCGCTGCAGCAAGGCGAACTGTTCGTCCGTCGCCCAGGGGCGGCATTCGGTGGCGACCAGATCCTCGTTGCGCCGCATGATGCGCCGCTGGGTGGAGGACGGCTCGAACTCGCTTGCGACGACCCGCACCGAAACGCAGGCTTGGCAGTCGAGGCAGCTCGGGCGGTAGGCGACCGTCTGGCTGCGGCGGAAACCGATCCGGCCGAGCGCTTCGTTGAGCTGGTCGGCGTTCGCGCCCTTGAGTTCGGTGAACACCTTCCGTTCGCTGCGGCCGGGCAGATAGGGGCACGGCGCCGGGCTGGTCACGAAGAACCGGGGAAAACGAACGGGGGCCGTCACGGCGTGGAATCTACCTCTCTGACAGCAGAATCGAACAGGGCTGCAATTCGATCCCGACTATGCCGACAAGTGCCGCGCGGTAAAAGTCCCTTAACCATGTATCATGGCTGGGACGGGCCGTTTTGCACAATCAGAGCTGGCGGGGCAGCCGGCCGGCTCTCGTACGTCAGGCGAGTTCCACCTGGCTCACCGAATAGCCGTTGGCCCGTAGCGCCGCGATCAGCGCGTCGATCTGCTCGCGGTCGCGCGCTTCGCACTCGATGTCGGTGATCAGGCCCTTGGCCGGCAGGCTGGTGAAGATCCGCTGATGGTAGATCTCGATGATGTTGACGTTGTGCGCCTCGAATTCGCGCATCACGCGGTAGAGCGCGCCGGGGCGGTCCTGCAGCGTGATGCGCAGCCGCGAGAGCCGGCCCGAGCGGGCGAGATCGCGCAGGAGCACGTTGGCGAGCAGGCGCGTGTCGATATTGCCGCCGCACAGGACCAGACCGACCTTGCGCCCGGCAAAACGCTCCCGGTGCTCGAGCATGGCGGCGAGGCCGGCTGACCCGGCACCCTCGACCACCGTCTTCTCGATCTGAAGCAGGAGCGAGACCGCCTTTTCCAGCGCTTCCTCGCTCACCAGCAGGATGTCGTCGACCCGCTCGGCGATCACCTGCGAGGTGAATACGCCGGGCGCCTTGACCGCAATCCCTTCGGCCAGGGTATCGCCGCCGCAGATCGGATTCTCGCCCTTGATCTTGGCGTACATCGAGGGGAACAGCGCCGCCTGGACGCCGATCACCTGCATGTCGGGCCGCAGCGCGCGCGCTACCGTCGCCATGCCCGAAATCAGCCCGCCGCCGCCGATCGGGGTGACGAGGCAGTCGATCTCGGGCGCGTCCTCGAGCATCTCGAGCGCGGTCGTGCCCGCCCCTGCCGCGACATTGGGATCGTCGAACGGATGAACGAAGGTCAGGCCGAGCTCCTGCTCCAGCTTGCGCGCATGGGCGTAGGCCTCGTCGAATGTCTCGCCCTCGAGCACGACGTTGCCGCCGACGCTCTCGGTCTGCATGACCTTCACCGTCGGCGTGGGCCGCGGCATGACGATCGTCACCGGCACGCCGAGCCGCCGGCCATGGTAGCTGAGCCCCTGCGAGTGGTTTCCGGCCGAGGCCGCGATGACCCCGCGCTCGCGCTGTTCCTGCGACAGCAGCAGCAGCGCGTTGAGCGCGCCGCGTTCCTTGTAGGCGGCGGTGAACTGCAAGTTCTCGAACTTGAGCCAGATGTCGGCCCCGGCGATCTCCGAGAGAGTCTGGCTGTACATCGTGGGCGTGCGAACCACTGCGCCCTTGATCCGCTCTGCGGCCGCGCGGACATCGTCGATGGTCAGGCTCTGCGCCGCGGATTCCGCAGCGGAAACGGATTGGGTCTGGTTCATGGCCAAGCGCCCTAGGGCAAAACCCGGCGGCAGGAAACACGGCTTGTTACGTGTCCGCGCGCGGGCATTTGCTTTGGCGCCGACTTGCCCTAGTTGCCCGCCCATCCGGGTCTCACGTCCCGCCCGCGACAGAGGAATGCCTGCATGATCCGTCTTGCCACCTCCGCCCTTGCCCTTGCCGCCGGCTGCTGGAGCGCCGCGGCCGCGGCCGACACGCTGATCGACAACATCCAGGGCGTCACGATCGACGAGGACGGCGAGATCGACAACTTCACCGGCCTGGTGATCGGCGACGACGGGCGCATCAAGGACGTGCTCGACCGCCGCGACAAGCGCCCGCGCGACGTCGACTTCCAGGTCGACGGCGATGGCCGCTTCGTCATTCCCGGCATGATCGATTCGCATCTCCACGTCATGGGTCTCGGCTTCGCGGCGATCACGCTGGACCTGTCGGACACGAATTCGCTCGCGGAAGCGCAGGCGAAGATCGCCGAATACGCGGCTGCGAATCCGGGGCGGCGCTGGATCATCGGGCGCGGGTGGAATCAAGTGAAGTGGGGTCTCGGCCGCTTCCCCACCGCAGCCGAGCTCGACGCCGTGGTGGCGGATCGCCCCGTCTGGCTCGAGCGGGTCGATGGCCACGCCGGCTGGGCGAACTCGGCGGCCATGCGGATCGCGGGCGTGACGGACGCCACCGCCGATCCTGCTGGCGGGCGGATCGAGCGGGTCGCGGGATCGCGCAAGCCGGCCGGAGTCTTCGTCGACGCCGCCACCGGCCTGATCGCCGCCAAGGTCCCCGAACCGCGCCCGGCCGACCGGGATCTGGCGCTGCAGAAGGCGCAGGAGATCCTCCTTCGCAACGGCGTGACCGCGGCGGCCGACATGGGCACCACGATCGAGGACTGGCAGTCCTACCGCCGCGCGGGCGACAGCGGCTGGCTCAAGATCCGCATCATGGCCTATGCGGCGGGAACCGGGGCCATGGAGCTGATCGCCGGCCCCCGTCCCTCCCCCTGGCTCTACGACGACAAGCTCCGGCTCAACGGGGTCAAGATCTATCTCGACGGCGCGCTCGGCTCGCGCGGGGCGTGGCTCAAGCGCCCCTATGCGGACGACCCGGACAACACCGGGCTGCCGCTGCTCACCGGTTCGCAGCTTCGCAATCTGATGAGCCGCGCCGCGCTCGACAAGTTCCAGATCGCGGTCCACGCGATCGGCGATGCCGCCAACGGCGAGGTGCTTTCGGCGATCCACGAACTCGCCGGCACGTACGAGGGCGACCGGCGCTGGCGGATCGAGCATGCCCAGATCATCGACCCCGCAGACATCGCGAAATTCGGAGGGCGCGGCATCGTCGCCTCGATGCAGCCGGTGCACCAGACCTCCGACCGGCTGATGGCCGAGGCGCGGCTCGATCCCGCGCGACTCGAAGGCGCCTACGCCTGGAAGAGCATTGCCGACGCCGGCGCCACGCTGGTGTTCGGTTCGGATGCACCGGTGGAAGCGCCCGATCCCTTTGCCGGACTCGCAGCCGCCTTCACTCGCCAAGGCGCGGACGGACAGCCGTTCGGCGGCTGGCGGCCCGAAGAGGCAGTGTCGCGCGAGCGGGCGCTCGCGGCCTTCACCAGCGACGGCGCCTACGCGGCCTTCGCGGAGGGCCGATTCGGCCGCCTGGTCGAGGGTGAGCGCGCGGACTTCGTGATGATCGACCGCGACCCGCTCCTCGCGACTCCGGACGAACTGCGCGCCACCCGGGTCCTGGAGACCTGGGTCGGCGGCGAACGCTACTACATGGCCGGAAATGCAACGGAAGACGCGCCGGCCAACACATCGGCTCAATAATCCCCCAAATCGGCGCAAAGCACGCGAAATCGCCGCCGATTTAAGGTTTTTGCAACCTTGGAAACCTAGGCGAGACAAGGCATTGGTCGATTTGTCGCGGCACGGTTGCCGGGGCCGGCAGGTGCGCCGAGTTCGGGCGATCGAGCGGGGTTTCTTCCGATTCGACGCCGCGAACCGGCCTTGAGTTCGCGGTAAGGATGATTTTGTCCGCGCTTAAGGTGTTACAGTTGGGCCACAAGTAACGAGAAAATCTAAATGTTACGGGTTGCCAGCATCTTCTGTCTGCCTTAGGGGGGACAGCGAGTTTGAACGTTAAAGAGAATTCGGAGGAGACGAATCGATGAAGTTCCGTAATCTTGTTGCCGCAACGGCAGCGCTTTCCCTGGCCGCGTCGCCGGCGATCGCTCAGTCGGCCGTCAGCGCCGATCGCGCCTCGGCTCCGGTCGAAGGTGAGAGCAAGCTGAACGGCGGCGGTTCGGGCGTCGTTCTCGCAATCCTCGCCGCTGCTGCGGTCATCGCCGGCATCGTGATTGCCGTCGACGGTGGTGACGACGATCCGGTCAGCGTCTGATCGACGTTCCAGAACGAAATTGAAAACGGGGCCTCACGGCCCCGTTTTTTTATGTCCGGAAGAGGCGTGCGGGCGGCGCGGAGCCTGGACGAAACGGAATTCCGGCGCTGGGCGTCACCCCGGGCCAGGCACGGAACCTAGGCATTCGCATCCTCGGCGCTCGGAAACGATAGCAGGCTTGGAGGGTGGAGCAGGCGAGGCCGGCCACCCGGACAAGCTACGCGACGAACGAAGGTTTAGAGCTAGCCTTCGGTGATCTCGTCCGGCTCGTCGCGCTCCTCATCGTCGGGCGCAGCCTTACGCTCCGAGAAGCGCATCAGCAGGAGCGAGCCTTCGAACAGCAGCAGCAGGGGTACCGCCAGGATCAATTGCGAGCCGGGATCGGGCGGAGTGACGATCGCGGCCACCGTGACCACAGCCACGATAACGTATCGCCGCGCGGCAACGAGTTGCGCGCGCGTCACGATGCCCGCGCGGTTCAGCAGCAGCAGCAGGACGGGAAGCAGGAAGCTGATCCCGAATGCCAGAATGAACTGCATCACCAGCGAAAGGTAGTTGCCGGTGCCGGGCAGCGCCTCGATATCGAGGCCGCCGACCGTGCCCTCGAAGCCGAGAAACCAGCGGAACGCCGTCGGCATCACCACGTAATAAGCCAGCGCCGCGCCGGCCAGGAACAGGATCGGCGTGGCGATCAGGAAGGGCAGGAACGCCTTCTTCTCGCGCGCATAGAGCCCCGGCGCGACGAACGCCCATAGCTGGTTCGCGATCACCGGAAAGCTGATGAAGAAAGCCGCAAAGAGAGCCACCTTCAGCTCGACGAAGAACGCTTCGTAGAGCTGCGTGTAGATCAGCTTCCCCTGCCCTTCGGGAAAGGCGAGCGTGAGCGGCCGCACGAGAAAACCGAAGATGTCGTCGGCAAAGTAGAGGCAGACCGCGAAGGCGATCGCCAGGGCGACGACGCATCGCAACAGACGCGTGCGCAGCTCGATCAGGTGATCGAGCAGCGGCGCCTGCGTTTCGTCGAGATCGCGCAATTGAAACGCCATGCGGGACTACTCGGCCCCCGGCTTGCCGAGCGGCAGCTTGGGCTGCTCGTCGGTTTCGGCCGGCGGCGCCTGAGGTTCAGCCCGCGACTCGGCGGCCGATGCAGGGGGGACTGCGGCCGGCGCGGCCGCCGGGTCAGCCGGCTCCGCCGCTTCCGCCGGATGTTCCGCCATGATCTTCGCGTTCTGCTCGCGCCACTTCTTCTCCATCTCCTCCATTTCCGCCTCGCGAATCATGGTTTCGATCCCTGTGCGGAAATGGCCGGAAACGCGCCGGATCTTGCCGATCCACCGACCCGCCGTGCGCAAGGCGAGCGGCAGGTCCTTCGGGCCGATCACGATCACGGCCACGATTACGATGACGAGCAGTTCGGTGGCGCCGATATCGAACATGGCTCAGACGGCGCGGAAATTCGGGATCAACGGCTGTTGTCGCGGCTTTCCGCCGGCTTCGCATCGCGGGCCGCTTCGGACGCGGGCTTCGCCTCGTGCGCGGGACCTTCGATTCGCGGCGACGGCTTCGAAGCCTTGCCGTCTTCCTCGTTCATCCCTTCCTTGAAGCTTTTGATGCCTTTGCCGAAATCTCCCATCATTTCGGAAATGCGCCCGCGCCCGAAGAGAACGAGGATGACGAGCGCGATGATGATGAGCTGCCAGGGGCCGAGCGACATGGGAAACCTTTCGTTGCTTGGGGGCGATATAGGCCTTTCGACCGCCATGCGCCAGCGCGGAGCGGGCGCGGATTCACGTCGAGGGCGGCGTTTGCCCCGGCGTTTCCGTATCGGAGGCAATATCCTCGCCTGCCGCGATCGCCTCGTAAGCATCATCGACCGGATCGAGCAGGCCCGCAGCGCGCAGCTCGTCGATACCGGGCAGGTCGCGCCGCGATTCGAGGCCGAAGTGCTGCAGGAACTCGGGGGTCGTCGCGTAGATCACCGGCCGCCCGGGCACCTCGCGCCGCCCCGCCGCGCGCACCCAGCCCGCCTCCATCAGCACGTCGAGCGTGCCGGAGGACGTCTGCACGCCGCGGATCGACTCGATCTCCGCCCGGCTGACCGGCTCGTGGTACGCGACGATCGCGAGCACCTCGGTCGCCGCACGGCTAAGCCGGCGGACCTGCTCGCGTTCGCGCCGCAGCAAGTGCGCGAGATCGGGCGCGGTCTGGAAGTGCCAGCGCTTCGCCCGCTCGACCAGGCGGATGCCGCGCGGTTCGTAGAATGCGGCCAGTTCGCGCAGCGCCTCGCGGATGTCGCCCGGATCGGCGCCGCCCAGATGTCCTGCCAGCGCCTCCACCGTCATCGGTTCTTCGGCGGCGAACAGCGTCGCCTCGATGGCGCGCTGAAGTTCGTCGACCGCCGCCGTCATGCGGTCACGCGCCGCAGACGGAGCGGTCCGAACACTTCCTCCTGCGCCAGCTCCGCCTTGCCCAGGCGGGCGAGCTCGAGCGCCGCCACGAAGCTCGATGCGAGCGCCGAGCGGCGCAGGCGCGGCTCCGCATGGGGCGGCAGGAAGTCGCGCAGTTCCATCCAGTCGAGCGTGACCCCGAGCATGGCCGAGACCCGGTCGAGCGCCGATTCGAGCGTCATGACCGGCCGTTCCCTGACCATGTGGATCGCCGGCGCCGTGCGCGCCTTGACCTGCCCGTAGGCTTGCACGAGCGCGTACCAGTCGCAGGTCCATTTGGTCGTGCGGTCGATCCGCAGCCCCTCCGGCGCGGGTCGAACGAAAACGTCGCGCCCGATCCGGTCGCGCGCCATCAGCCGCGCCGCCGCCTCGCGCATCGCCCCCAGCCGCTGGAGCCGCAGTTGCAGCCGCAGCGCGAGTTCCTCGGGGCTCGGGTCCTCCTGCTCGTCCTTCGGCAGCAGCAGGGCCGACTTCAAATAAGCAAGCCAGGCCGCCATCACGAGGTAGTCGGCAGCAAGCTCCAGCCGCAAAGCTTCCGCCCGCTCGATATAGCTGAGGTACTGATCCACCAGCGCGAGGATCGAGATCGAACGCAAGTCGACCTTCTGCCGCCGCGCGAGGTCGAGCAGCAGGTCGAGCGGCCCCTCCCACCCCTCGAGTTCGAGATAGAGCGCGGTGTTCTCGGTCTCGCCCGCCCCGGCGCCGGACCAGCTCTCATCGTCGTCGCCATCGGAGCCGGCAGCGATATCGAAGAGCAGGCCGTCTTCGATCACGCCGCCCGTCCCGCCAGCGCGAGCAAGGCGTCCCGCTTGGCCAGTAGATCGGCCGCCCGTTCGTCGCTCTCGCGCACCTGTGTGCCTTTGAGCGCCTGTTCGAGGCGTTTCAGGCCCTGGTCCGGCAAGGCGGGAAGGCGCGCGGCGATAGCCGCCATGTCATCCATCTTCGCCCAGCAGTTGAGGACGAGATCGCAGCCCGCGGCAATGGCACGCTCGGCCCGCTCGGGAACCGAACCGGAGAGCGCCTCCATGTCGATGTCGTCGGTCAGCAGGAGGCCGCCGAAGCCGATCCGCCCGCGGATCACCGCGTTCACGACCGTCGGCGAGAGGGTCCCCGGGTTGTCGGCGTCCCACGCGGTGAACAGCAGATGGCCGGTCATGCCGATCGGGGCGTCGGCCAGCGCGCGGAAGGGCGCGAGGTCGGTCTCCAGCTCCGCCTCGCTCGCAGTGACGGTGGGCATTTCCTTGTGGGTGTCGGTGCTCGAGCGGCCGTGTCCCGGCATGTGCTTGATGCAACCTGCGACCCCGCCCCGCGCGAGACCGTCGAGGATCGCACGGCCAAGCGCGGCGACCTGCCTGGGCTCGCTGCCGAGCGCCCGGTCCCCAATCACGTCGTGCGCACCTTCCTGCCGCACGTCGAGCGGCGGGTGACAGTCGACGGTAATGCCCATGGCCGAAAGCTCGAGCGCCATCGCCTCCGCATTGGCGCGCGCCGCCTCAATCGCGCTTGCCGGCGCGATTCGGTAGAGCTCGTCGAACGCCGCGCCGGCGGGATAGCCGGCCCATTGCGGCGGGCGCAGGCGAGCAACCCGGCCGCCTTCCTGATCGATGCAGACGAACAGACGCTCGCGCCCGTGCAACTCGCGCAGGGAATCGGTGAGCGCGCGCAGTTGCTCGCGCGTTTCGCAGTTGCGGCCGAACAGGATGTAGCCCGCGGGATCGGCTTCGCGGAAGAAGTCGCGCTCCTCGGCGGTCAGCCTGGTGCCGGACAGTCCGAAAATTGCGGGCGTCATGGATCAGGAATCGCAGCAATCCGCGCCTGTCGCAAGCACGGCGGCAGGCTGCGGTGTGGATAGCGGGCGCTGCGGCTCAGCGCTTGACCTGGCAAGCCACCCCGTCGGCCTGAAGCGCGTCGCACAGCCGCTTGGCGGCGGCCACGTCGCCGGCGACCGCCTGGAGGCGGTAGACGGTGCCGATGTCGGCCTTGCCCTCGACGATGCGATGCTTGACCCCGCTCAGAACCTCGGTCTGGCGGGTCAGCGTGGCCCAGCCGCGCTGTGCCGTCTCGCGGCTCGAGAATGCGCCGACCTGCACCGCGACGCCGGTCGAGGTTTCGGTTTCGCTCCCCTCGGCTTCGGAGGCGGCGCGCGGCGCTGGCACGTCCTGTTCCTGCGCCAGGCGCCCCTGCTGGCTCTGGCCCAGGCCCACCGCCGGCGCGACGTCGCCGGTTCCCTCTGCGATGCGGCCGCCGGGATCCTCGGGCCGTTCCTTGTAGGGGCCCTCGGGCGCCTCGATCGTGCTGCCGTCCGCGATGAGTTCGGGATTGCCCCGCCCTTTCAGCAGATACCAGCCGCCGCCGAGCACAACGGCCAGCACGAGCAGTGCGATGAGCACAAAGCCGACGATCCGGCCGGCGTCGACGCCCTGCTCATCACCTTCGTCGTCGGCCGATTCGAGCCAGGGGAGTCGTTCGTCATCGTCGAGTTCGAGTTCGCGGGTATCCATGGCCTCGCCATCGTCTTCCCACTCGCCGGCCACCGGCCCGCCGTCTTCGATGTTTCCGCCCCGCCCCGTCATCGTCACATCTCCTCGACGGCCTCCACCCCCAGCAATTCGAGGCCATTGCGAACCACTTGCCCGATCTGCGCGGCGAGGAAAAGCCTCGCGCTGCTGAGCTCGGCATCCTGTGCCACGATGAAGCGCTTTGCCGGGGCGTCGTTGCCGAGGTTCCAGTAGGCATGGAACGCCGCCGCCAGATCGTAGAGGAAGAAGGCGACGCGGTGGGGCTCGCGTGCCTGAGCCGCCGCTTCGACCATGCGCGGGAACTGCGCCGCCTGCTTGACCAGCGCGAGTTCCTCGGCGCCCAGACGGGCAATCGCGGCATCGGACGGGGTCACGCCTTCGGCAGCGCCCTTGCGCAGCGTCGAGCTGATCCGGGCATGCGCATATTGCACGTAGAACACCGGGTTGTCCTTCGACGCTTCGACCACCTTGGCGAAGTCGAACTCCATCTGCGCTTCGGGCTTGCGGGTGAGCATGGTGAAACGGACCACGTCCTTGCCCACTTCCTGCACCACGTCCGCCAGCGTGACGAACGTGCCGCTGCGCTTGGACATCTTCACCGGCTCGCCGCCGCGCAGGAGCTGGACCATCTGCACCAGCTTCACGTCGAACGGGATCGGCTTGCCCTCGCCCTCGGAGAGAGCCGCGACCGCCGCCTTGATCCGCTTCACGGTGCCCGCGTGATCCGCGCCCCAGATGTCGATCAGCGCGTCGGCGCCTTCCGCCTTCTGCATGTGGTAAGCGAGGTCGGCGCCGAAGTAGGTCCAGCTTCCGTCACTCTTGCGGATCGGGCGGTCCTGATCGTCGCCGAAGCGGGTCGAGCGGAACAGCGGCAGTTCGACCGGCTCCCAGTCGTCCGGCGTCTTGCCCTTGGGCGCCTCGAGCAAGCCGTCGTAGACGAGATCGTGCTGGCGCAGCCATGCTTCCGCCTGCGCGGGCTTGTCGGCACGCTGGAGCTCGGCTTCCGAGGCGAACACGTCGTGGTGGATGCCGAGCAGCGCGAGGTCGGCCTTGATCAGGTCCATCATCGCGGCGACGGCGCGCGCGCGGAATTCCGGCAACCACTCGCTTTCGGGGGCGTCGCGATACTTGTCGCCGAGCTCGGCCGCTAGCATTTCGCCGACCGGCTTCAGATAATCGCCGGGATAGAGCCCTTCCGGGATCGCACCGATGTCCTCGCCCAGCGCCTCGCGGTAGCGCAGGTGCACCGAGCGGGCGAGCACGTCGACCTGTCCGCCGGCGTCGTTGACATAGTATTCGCGGACCACCTCGTGCCCGGCGAATTCGAGCAGTGCGGCGAGCGCGTCGCCCACGACGGCCCCGCGGCAATGCCCCATGTGCATCGGGCCGGTCGGGTTGGCGGAGACGTATTCGATGTTGACGCGCGTGCCGGTGCCGAGTGCCGAGCGGCCGTAATCCGCGCCGAGTTCCGCGATCGCGGCCAGCTCGTCGCGCCAGGCGGCGTCCGAAAGGCGCAGGTTGATGAAGCCCGGGCCGGCGATTTCGGCGCTTTCGATGTCCGGATCGCGTTCGAGGTGAGCGACCACCTTCTCTGCCAGAGCGCGCGGGTTGGTCGCGGCGTGCTTCGCCAGCACCATAGCGGCATTGGTGGCGAGGTCGCCGTGGCTCGGATCACGCGGCGGCTCGACCGCGACATTGGCGCGCGGACTGCCGGCGGGCAGTGCGCCTTCGGCTTCGAGCGCGGCGAGCACGGCATCGACTTTCGCCGCGAAGGCGGCGTGCAGGGTCTTGCGCTGGGAAATCTTGTGTTCGGGCATGGCCCGCGCGGTTAGACGAAATGCCGCAAAGCGCAAGCGCTCGCCCCCGACAAGCGCTTGCTGCGCGCCCTTAGCGGGTGGCGTTGTAGGTCAGTTGTTCCTGCGTGAGCTGGAACCCGACCAGCAGCTCGAAATTCGCCCGGTCGAGCGCCGCACGGACTTCGGGGTTGGCCAGCGGATCGAGTGCCGCATCGGGATCGCCCGGTTCACGGCGGCGCGTGATCTGCTCGCGAATGTCCTCCGGCAGCGTCGCGGCGCCCCGGTCGATGAACGCGCCGGCAACGCCGCTGCCCTGCGCGCGCTCCTGCCCGGCCGCGAAATCGATCACGACCGTGCCGACGCGCTTCGACTGCACCGCCGAACCACCGCGCAGGACGGTGGAGAAGTAGGGAAGTTCGACCCGGCGCGCTTCGCTCGCATCGGTGCGGCGCGCGAGCACGTCGAACGTCGCTTCGGAATAGATCCGCTCGCCGGTTTCGTTGCAGGTGCTGCGCAGGTTGGTAATCACCGCAGTGACGTCGATATTGGCGGCGGTGGGCTGGCCAGGCGTGCGGAACAGCGTCATGTCGCCAGTGTAGTCGGGCACGCCCACGGCGGGGCAGGCGGTCCGCACCGCGGTGATGCCGACGCCCTGATTGATGACGAGATCGCCTTCGCCCGCGCAACCCGCCAGCGCTGCTGCGAGGGCGATCGGGGCGAAGAGGCGGCGGCTCGGTTTCATGCAAGGCTTCCTTCGAATTCCAATCTCGCCGCCCTAGCGAGGCGCGCGGCAAAGCGCTAGAGGCGCGGATATGAATGCCCCATTGCAATCCCGCGACCGCGCCCAGGAGCGCGCCGCATTGACCCTGCTGATCGCCGCACCGCGCGGGTTCTGCGCCGGGGTCGACCGGGCGATCGAGATCGTCGAGCGCGCGCTCGAGCGCTATGGGCCGCCGGTCTACGTGCGCCACGAGATCGTCCACAACCGCTATGTGGTCGATTCCCTCAAGGCCAAGGGCGCGGTGTTCGTGGAGGAGCTCGATTCGGTGCCCGACGGCGCGCCGGTGGTGTTCAGCGCCCACGGCGTGCCGAAATCGGTCCCCGCCGAAGCGGGGCGGCGCGGGCTCGACTACCTCGACGCCACCTGCCCGCTGGTGAGCAAGGTCCACCGCCAGGCCGAACGACAGATCGAGGCCGGCCGCCATATCGTGTTCATCGGCCACAAGGGGCATCCGGAAGTCATCGGCACGATGGGCCAGGTGCCCGATGGCACGATGACGCTGGTCGAGACCGTCGCCGAGGTCGAGGCGCTCGAATTTCCGGCAGACCAGCCGCTCGCGTTCCTGACGCAGACGACGCTCTCGGTCGACGACACGCGGGCGATCGTCGTGGCGCTGCGGGACAAGTATCCGCATGTCGTGGGCCCGAAGGCGGAAGACATCTGCTATGCCACCTCGAACCGCCAGGCGGCCGTCAAGGCGATCGCGCCCGACAGTGATCTCGTCCTCGTGATCGGGGCCCCCAACAGCTCGAACTCGCTGCGGCTGGTCGAAGTCGCCGAGCGCTGCGGCACCGATGCCAGGCTGATCCAGCGCGCCAGCGACATCCGACCCGAATGGCTCGACGGCGTAGAAACGGTCGGCCTCACCGCGGGCGCATCCGCCCCGGAAGAACTGGTGCGCGAGGTGGTCGAGCAGCTTTCGCAGTGGCGAACGGTCGAGGAACACACGCTCGTCACCACCGAAGAGAAGATGGTGTTCAAGCTGCCGCGCCAGCTCCTCGACTAGAGCAATGGCCGTCTACACCCATCTCGGGGCCGAAGATCTCGCCGATCTGATTGCGCACTACGACGTCGGCACGCTGGTTTCGGCCAAGGGCATTGCCGAAGGCGTTTCCAACAGCAATTGGCTGATCGAGACCGATCGCGGCCGGTTCATCCTGACGATGTACGAACGCCGGATCGATCTGGACGACCTGCCCTTCTTCCTCGGACTGCTGGACCATCTATCGGCGGCCGATTGCCCGGTGCCCAGGACGATCCACGACCGCGAGGGGCGGGCGTCGCGGATTCTCGACGGCAAGGCCGTCGCGCTGATCGAGTTCCTCCCCGGTGTCTCGGTCGATCGGCCGACGCCCGCGCAGGCGCGGGCCGTCGGGGCGGCACTGGCGCAGATCCATCTGGCCTCGCGCGACTTCCCGCTCGAACGGGTCGACCCGCTCGATCCCGGCTTCAACTGGCATACGCTCGAGCGTTGCGGGGAGCAGGCGCTGGCATCGATCGATCCCATTTTGCCGGGAATGATAGATATGGCCGGGCGGATAGCCGCGAATTGGCCGACGGACCTCGACCGCGCGATCATTCACGCCGATCTCTTTCCCGACAATGTGCTGATGCTCGGTAACCGCGTCTCGGGAATGATCGACTTCTATTTCGCATGCAGCGGCGCGATGGCCTACGATCTGGCGGTGACCCATGCCGCCTGGAGTTTCGACGCGCGCGGAGCCAGCTATAGGCCCGAGGTCGGCAAGGCGCTGATCGAGGGCTACGAGGCGGTTCGACCGCTCGCCGCGCGCGAACGTCAGGAGATGCCGCTGCTTGCCCAGGGCGCCTGCCTGCGCTTCACGGCGAGCCGCGCCGAGGATTGGCTCGATACGCCGTCCGACGCGCTGGTGACGCGCAAGGACCCGATGGATTTCGCGCGGCGCTGGCGATTCTATGCCGAAGCGGGCGACGCCCCGTTCGCGGCGCGCGATTGAGGAGGCACGAACGACGGCAATGAAGCAGGTCGAGATCTTCACCGACGGGGCGTGCAAGGGCAATCCCGGTCCGGGCGGCTGGGCCGCTCTGCTGCGCATGGGACGGCACGAGAAGGAACTGGCCGGCGCCGAGAGCGACACGACCAACAATCGCATGGAACTGACCGCCGCGATCCGTGGGCTTCAGGCGCTGACCGAGCCTTGCCGCGTGACGCTCTATTCGGACAGCAAGTACGTGCTCGACGGCATCACCAGATGGGTCGAGGGATGGAAGCGGCGTGGCTGGAAGAATGCCAGCAAGAAGCCGGTCCGCAATGCGGACCTGTGGCACGAGCTGATCGAAGTCGCGGGCCGCCACGAGATCACGTGGCAATGGGTCAGGGGGCATTCGGGCCACCCGGAGAACGAACGCGTCGACCGTCTTGCGAGCGACGAAGCCGACCGGATCGCGCGCGAGATGACTCCCTGACCGCGAGCCCCTGAGTCAGCTTTCGTCGACGGTGTCGGCGCCCGGTCCGTTCTTCTTGATCGACTCGATGGCGTTCTTCGCGCTGGCCTTGCTCGAGTAACCTTCCGTCCAGAAGATCGCCTCCGAGTTGTACATGAAGTAAGCCACGAACTCGCCGGCCTTGTTCTTCTTGATCTTGAAGTGATGAGCCATGGGTGCGTCGTCTCCTGTCGATTGCGAAGCATCGGCAGACTAACAAATGATATGCGGATGGCCAGCGCTTTATCGGCTCAGCCGGGCCGGAGAGTAAAGCGCCGGGTTCAATCCTTCGGTCATCCCGTCGCGCGGCCTGCCGAGCAGCAGTTGCGCGCCGAGGCGCGCCGCGGCGGGCGCGGTCTGGATGCCGAAGCCGCCCTGTCCGGCGAACCAGAAGAACGCGGGGTCGGCCGGATCGACACCGTAGACGGGGCGCCGGTCGGGCGCGAAGCTGCGCAGGCCCGCCCACTTGCGTTCGACCGCCTCGACTCGCCAGTCCACGACCTGCTGCAGGCGGTCCACCGCTTGGGCGACGGTCAGTTCCTCGGGTGCGGCGTCACACGGCGCGGAGGGCGTCTCGTCCTGCGGGCTGAGCCAGAGCCGGCCGTTCTCCGGCCGGAAGTAGAAGCCGCCGTGGATGTCCAGTACCAGCGGCATGTCGCCCGGCGGCGGCCGGTCGACCCTGAGTTGCACCACCGTCCGCCGCATCGGCGAGATCCCCGCTGGCAGAACCCCGGCCATTCCAGCGATGCCGTCCGCCCATGCGCCTGCGGCATTCACCAGGATCGTTGCTTCGAACGCAGCGCCTCCCGACGTGATCAACCATCCACCGGCGGTGCGTTCGAGACGCTCGACCCGTGCGTGTGTCCGCAGCGTGCCTCCGGCGCGGGCGAAGGCGGCGAGATAGTGCGCGTGCAGCCCGGCCACGTCGATGTCGGAACAGGCGGGCTCCCACACGCCGCCGGTCCAGGCTGGGCGGAGGCCGGGAACATGCTCCTCGAGAGCTTTGCGATCGATCCGCTCGATATGCGCGCCTCGCGCACTGAACCGGGCGAGGAAGGCGTCTAGCGCAGCCGTATCGCTGCCGCGTCCCACGTAGATAGCGCCGCGACGCCGCAGGAACCCGTGGTCGCGCAAATACGAACCCGATGCGAGGGTAAGCGGCACCACTTCCGGTCCGCCGTAGCATTCCTCCCAGAACGCGGCCGAGCGACCCGTTGCGTGATAGCCGGGCTGGTCCTCCGCCTCGAGCACGAGCACGCTGGCATGTGGCGCGAGTTCGGCGCCGAGGCTTGCCCCCGCCATACCCGCGCCGACGATCGCGATATCGAACCGTTCCGCCAAGTCCGACCTACGCTTTCGGCGGCGCGGCGCGGTCGAGGAAGTCGGCAATCGCCTTCATTGCGCGGTCACGCACGGCATCGACCTCGCGCAGGATTTCGTGCCGCGCCTCCTCACCGAACGCGAGCAGTTCGCCGTTCGGCAGGCGCCGCGCAGCAGCCTCGATCGCGATCATGTCGACCAGCCTGTCGCTGGTGGTTCCGATCAGGAGCACAGGCGTGCGGATCGCCTCGAGCGTGCCCGGCGCGTAGAGCAGGCGCATCGACCCGTAGGCACGCTCGACCCAGCCCCAGCTTCCCGGTCCCATGACCAGTTCGGGGCGTTTCTCCCGCCACCAGAGCTCGTCCTGATAGCGCTCCGGATCGTGGGTGAGCAGAGTCACGCGGCTCGCCGGAACCTCGCCGGGTTTCTCGCTCCATTTCCACGCCGGGCGCGCCGGGTCGCCAAAGCGCAGCATCACCTTCGCCACCCGGTGCATCCAGCTTACTGGTAGAACGCTGCCGAAGAAGCCCAGCATCGGCGCCGAGAGGATCACCGCATCGGGATCCGCGCGCTGTTCCGCCACCGTGCGCAGCACCAGGTGGCCGCCCATCGAATGGCCGATCAGCACATGGGGACCGGGCGTCTCCGCTTTCCACCGGGTCCACAGATGCGCGAGATCGTCCACCCAGCGCGAGAAGTCGTCGACGTGACCGGTGACCGCATCAGCGCCGAGCCTGCCCGAGCCCGCCTGCCCACGCCAGTCCGACGCCGTCACGCGCCAGCCGGCGCGGTGCCATTCCTCCAGTGTCTCGAGATACTTCTCGTAGCAGTCGCCGCGACCCGGCAGGAACAGGATCGAGCCCCGCGGCTGAGCAGCACGACCCGGCCAGTCGATGCGGCGGATGGCGTACTGATCGGGCGCCATCCAGCGGCTCTCGACCGCATGCGGAGGGATCGCGCGGCGGTCGATCGCGTCACGGTTCACATCGGCTTCCTGCACCTGGCTAACGCCGCCCTCCTGCGGATGGTTACCCTTTGGTAAGCCATCTTCTGTAGCACCGGCGCCTGACGGGGGACCACGGGGGGTTTCGATGCCGGACGGCTATTTCCACTACGGGCTGCTCGTAGCCTTGGCAATCGCGCTGCTTGTTGCGGCGTTTACCGATCTTCGCCGCCGGCAGATCGACAACTGGCTCACCGGCGCGATCGCGCTGGGCGCACCGCTTTTCTGGTGGGCCAGCGGGGTCTCGCTGTGGCCCGGAGTAGCGATCCAGCTCGGCGTCGCGCTCGCGGCTTTCGCAGTCCTCGCCGGCCTTTTCGCCCTGCGCATGATGGGCGGGGGCGACGTGAAGCTGCTGACCGCTCTGGCGCTGTGGATAGAGCCCGGCCTGTTCCTGCAACTGCTGATCGTGATGGCGCTGGCAGGCGGGCTCCTGACCATCGTGCTCGGCGCCTGGCATGTGATGCGGCGTCAGCGCGATCGGCTCGCGGTTCCCTATGGCGTGGCAATCTCCGCAGGGGGCCTTTGGGTCCTGGGCATCCATTACCTCCCGGCAGCCGCAACCGCTGCCAAATTGGGGTGAACTCCATTTTAACCAGTTCGATTCTAGGACGAAATCTGGACTCGCCCGCAATTCGCTGGGCATGACGAGGGGGCTTCAAAAGCCATGGACAGGAAGAAGCTGGTTCTGCTGCTCGGCGCGCTGGTCATCGCGATCGGCACGGCCCTGGCGGCCCGCAGCATGTTTGCCGGGGCGGCTGCGCCCCAGGCCGAAGCCGCACCGCCGGTGCCTGAGGGGCCGCGCGTGCTGGTCGCCCAGCGCGCGCTGCCGGCCGGTACGATCATCACCGCCGACGCGCTCGGCTTCCAGATGTGGCCCGAGGACCTCGTCCAGGACGCCTATTTCATCGACGGCGAAGCCGACATTTCCAAGCTGCTCGGCACCGTGGTGCGCCTGCCGATCACGGCGGGCGAACCGGTCACGCAGGGCTCGCTGGTGAAGCCGGGCGACAGCGGCTTCCTCGCCGCCGCGCTGGGCCCCGGCATGCGTGCCGTCACGGTGCCCGTTTCGGCCCAGACCGGCGTGGCCGGCTTCGTGTTCCCGGGCGACCGCGTCGACCTCGTGCTGACGCAGACGGTCAAGGGTGACGAGGGCCAGTCGCTCAAGGCATCGGAAACGATCCTGCGCAACCTGCGGGTGCTGGCGACCGACCAGTCGACCACGCAGGAAATCGTCGACGGCCAGACCGTGGTCCGCGCGTTCCGGACGGTGACCATCGAGGTTACGCCGAAGATCGCCGAAAAGGTCGCCGTGGCACAGACCATCGGTACGCTGAGCCTCTCGCTGCGCTCCATCGCCGACAACCAGTCCGAACTCGAGCGCGCCGTCGCGGCCGGCGAGATCAAGATCCCCGACGATGCGACGCCGGAGGAAGAAGAAAAGCTGCTGCGCCAGGCGATGGCTCGCCCGATCGACCACAGCTCGTCTTTCGTGACGGGCGGCGACGTCTCGCGCTTCCAGCGTTCGTCGATGCCTCCGGCGCGTCCCGTAATGTCCGGCCCCGCTTCGATGGACATGCCCAGGTCCGGGCCTGAGGGCGAAGTCGCACCCGTCCGCAGCGGACCGAGCGTGCGCGTCACCCGCGGCAAGACGACGGTCGAAGTTCCGGTCGGGAAGAACTGACATGCGCCGCATCCACGCATTTTCCGCCTGCCGCAGCCGCGGCATGCAACCGAGGGGCAAGATGATGAAACGCCGCCTTATCGCAACCGCGCTGTTTGCCGGTGTCGTGCTGGCCCCGATCGGGAGCCTGCCTGCGAACGTCGCCAATGCGCAAACCATTTCCACGCCCGCACAGAGCATCGTGCTCTCGATCGGCCGCGGCGAACTGATCAACGTCCCCGGCTCCATGGCCGACGTGTTCATCGCCAACGAAGCGATCGCCGACGTCCAGGTGAAGTCGCAGCGCCAGCTCTTCGTATTCGGCAAGTCGGGCGGCGAGACCACGATCTACGCCAGCAACGCCGCGGGCGACATCATCTGGTCGGCCAACGTGCGCGTCGGATCGAACATCGACAGCATTCCCCAGATGCTCGCGCTGGCCATGCCCGAGGCGGAGATTTCCGTCGCGACGATGGGCACCAACACCGTGCTGCTGACCGGCACCGTTGCCGCTCCGGAAGACGCTGCCGAGGCCGAGCGGCTCGTCCAGGCTTTCGTCGGCGAAGAAACCAATGTGATCAGCCGTCTCAAGATGGCGACGCCGCTGCAGGTCAACCTGCAGGTCCGCTTCGCGGAGGTGAGCCGCTCGCTGGTTCGCGCGATCGGCGCCAATCTCGCCAGCTTCGATGGCACGAACGGCTTCAAGTTCGGTGTGACGACAGGCCGCTCGCCCTTTCCGCAGTATGCGCCCGGAGGCGGCGTATTCACGGGAGTGACGGAGGCCACGGAGGGCTCGTCCGTCGTGACCGGCATGGAAGGTGGCACGACCATCGCCGGCTTCGGGCGTTTCCTGGGGCTCGATCTCGCGGGCGCGCTGGATCTCGCCGAACGAAACGGCCTGCTGACCACGCTTTCCCAACCGAATCTCACGGCGCTTTCCGGCGAGACCGCGGAATTCCTCGCGGGCGGAGAGTTTCCGATCCCGATCAGCCAAGGTCTCGGCACCACCGCGATCGAATACCGAAAGTTCGGCGTCAGCCTCGCCTATACGCCGACGGTCCTGGCAAACGGTCGTATCTCGATCCGTGTGCGACCGGAGGTCTCCGAGCTGTCGAGCCAGGGCGCAGTGATGATGGACAATTTCCAGATTCCCGCGCTCACCATTCGGCGTGCCGAGACCACCGTGGAGCTGGGCTCGGGCCAGAGTTTCATGATCGCCGGCCTGATGAGCAACAGTGCGCAGAATTCGATCGACAAGGCCCCCGGACTTGGCGACGTGCCGATCCTCGGCAACCTGTTTCGCTCGCGCCAGTTCCGCAAGGGCGAAACCGAGCTGGTCATCGTCGTCACGCCCTATCTGGTGAACCCGGTCGACGCGAACGACATCAAGCTCCCGACCGACGGCTTCCACGGGTCGAACGAAATCGAGCAATTGCTGGGCTACCAGGAAAACGCCGGCGTCAGCGGTGAGGCCCGTCCGGCCCCCAGCACGGTCGAGCGCGAGGCGCCGGAGCCGGATATCTCGCGGATCGATCCGCAGGCCGTGCTGCCCCAATCCGGCAGCCGTCAGGACCGCCGCGCGGACAGCGCCGCCCCCGGTTTCAGCCTGAAGTGAGAAAGGTGATCACGATGCCCAAGGCTATCAATCGCAAACTGGCGGGTGCGATCGCCCTCTCGCTCGGCCTGTCGCTCGCGGCGTGCGGCGGAATGCCGCAGAACCGCAGTCTCTATTCGACGAAGCAGCCGGTGGTCGAACGGACCAACTACGTGCTCGACGTCCAGGCGAACGCCGACGGCCTGCCGATCTCGGAACAGCAGCGGGTCTCCGAATGGTTCGAGGTGATGGACCTTCGCTACGGCGATCGGGTCGCGATCGACGATCCGGCAGGCAGCGGCGCGACCCGCGAAGCGGTTGCCGAACTCGCCGCTCGCCGCGGCATCCTGCTCAGTGACGGCGCGCCGGTGACCGCCGGCTATGTCGAGCCCGGGCGTGCCCGCATCGTAATCACCCGGTCGAGCGCGCACGTCGCCGGCTGCCCAGACTGGTCGGCCAAATCGGACATGAACTACACCAACGCGACCTCGCCCAACTACGGGTGCGCCGTGAACAGCAACATGGCTGCAATGATCGCCAACCCCGAAGATCTGATCAGCGGTCAGAAGGGCACCGGCGAGACCGTCGTCATGAGCTCGAGCAAAGCCATCAGCAGCTACCGCGAACAGGCACCGACGGGCGAAGGCGGCCTGACCGCGTCGAGCACCAGCGAGGGAGGAAATTGAGCATGAACGCCCCCTGGAAAGCCGGCGGAAACCGCGATCCGTTCGCCGCCTTCATCTGCGACGAAGCTGCGCTCGACGTGCTGCGGCCGGTGGTCGTCGACATGGGCTGGCAGCCCGAGAAGTGCGCCAAGGGCGGCCTTCGCAACGCCGTGCAGTCGCTCTCGGTCACCGCGAGCCCGAACATCCTGCTCGTCGACTTGTCCGAAAGCGGCGACCCGCTGAACGACATCAACGCGCTGGCCGAGGTCTGCGAACCGGGTACGGTCGTTATCGCGATTGGCCAGGTCAACGACGTGCGGCTCTATCGCGATCTTCTGGCGAGCGGCATTCATGACTATCTGCTCAAGCCCCTGTCTGCCGGGCAATTGCGCGATGCGTTCAATCATGCGCAGGCAGTGTTCGCTGCCCCCCGCGCGAGCGATCCCGAGGCGGCCAAGCGGCACATCTCGACTGCCGTCGTCGGCACGCGCGGCGGGGTGGGCGCTTCGACGCTGGCGACATCGCTCGCCTGGCTGTTCAGCACCGATCACAAGCTGCCGACCGCGCTGCTCGATCTCGACGTGCATTTCGGCACTGGCGCCCTGGCGCTCGACCTCGAGCCCGGCCGAGGCCTGACCGACGCGATCGACAACCCGAGCCGCATCGACGGCCTGTTCATCGAGCGCGCGATGATCCGCGCGAACGACAATCTCGCGATCCTCTCGGCCGAAGCGCCGATCAGCGCCCCGCTGATGACCGACGGATCCGCCTTCGTGCAACTGGAGGAGGAGTTCCGCCAGGCGTTCGAGATGACGGTGATCGACCTGCCGCGCAACATGCTGATCAACTTCCCCCACCTGCTGGCGGAAGTGAACGTCGTGGTGCTCGCCACCGAGATGACCCTCGCGTCGGCGCGCGACACGATCCGCATTCTCTCGTGGCTGAAAGCCAACGCCGCGCATGCGCAGCCGATCGTGGTGGCGAACAAGGTACAGACGGCGATTGCCGAGATCAGCAAGGCCGACTTCGAAGCGTCGATCGAGCGCCAGATCGATTTCACGGTACCTTACGATGCCAAGACGGCGGCCAATGCCGCCAAGCTGGGGCAGACGTTCGTCGACGCGAGCCCGGCCAGCAAGCCGGCCGCAGCCATACGGCAGGTGGCCGAGCGCGTGCTCGGCGCAAGCGACGAAGGGCTGGAGGACGGCGCGTCGGAGAAGAAGTCGCTGCTCGGCAGCTTCGATTTCAAGTCGCTGCTGGCGAAGAAGGACAGGAAGGTCGCGGCCGCGGCCGACTGACCGTGCGCGATTTTGCCGCGGCGCCAAGGCCCGCGGCGCGAGCCAGGAAGGGCAGGACACGAGCATGAACATCATCCAGCTCCTGCTGGTCGGTTGCGGGCTGATGAGCCTCATGGTCATCGGCTACATGCTGCTGGCCGGTCCTTCGGCCGCCAAGGAAGCGCAGCGGCGTATCGAGGCGCTGCGCTACCGCCATTCCGAGAGCACCGACACCAAGGTCGAATCGCAGCTCAAGAAGGCGATCGCCGCGCGCAAGCCCCGGATGCACAAGGTCGCAGGGTCGGAATCGCGGACGGAAGCGCTCGCACTCCGGCTCGACCGGACGGGCAAGAAGTGGACCGTCACGCAGTACGTCTACGCGTCGCTGGGGATCGCGCTTGCGGTCGCGGTGGTCGTGTATCTCCGGTCGGGCGCGGCGGTTCTTTCGCTCGGCATCGGCCTGCTTCTCGGCGCGGGGATTCCCCATATCGCCGTGGGTCACTTCATCAAGAAGCGAACCAACGCCTTCAACGCCAGGTTTCCCGACGCGATCGAACTGCTGGTGCGCGGCCTGCGATCGGGTCTGCCGGTGACCGAGACGCTGCAGGTGGTGGCGCAGGAAGTTCCCGGCCCCGTCGGGATCGAGTTCAAGGGCGTCGTCGAGCGGATCAAGATCGGCCGCTCGATGGAAGAGGCGCTGCAGGACACCGCCGACCGCCTCGGCATTCCCGAGTTCAACTTCTTCTGCATCGCGCTGGCGATTCAGCGGGAGACCGGCGGCAACCTCGCGGAGACGCTCGGCAACCTTGCCGACGTGCTGCGCAAGCGCGCGCAGATGAAGCTGAAGATCCGTGCGATGAGCTCGGAATCCAAGGCCTCGGCCTACATCGTCGGCGCGCTGCCGTTCATCGTCTTCGCCATGATCTGGTGGATCAACCCCGGCTACATCGGCGGCTTCTTCGAGGACGACCGGCTGATCGTCACCGGACTCGGCGGCCTCGTCTGGATGTCGATCGGCGGCTTCATCATGGCCAAGATGGTCAGCTTCGAGATCTGAGCGAGGACAGGACATGCCCGACACGCCCGCCGGCCCCACTCTCCTCGGCTTCGACGTCATTCTCGTCGGCTCGATCCTCGCCGGGATCGCCGCGCTCGCCGTGCTGTTCGCCATTTACGCTGCGCTCACGGTCAAGGATCCGATGGCGCGCCGCGTGAAGGCGCTCAACGCCCGGCGCGACGAGCTGAAGGCCGGCATCGTCAAGGCCAACGCCCGCAAACGCCAGAGCCTCGTCCACAAGACCGAGGGGACCGAGAAGCTCAAGGACACGCTGGCGGGGATGAAGGTCCTCCAGCAGAGCCAGATCGAAGTCATCCAGCAACAGCTCGCCCACGCCGGCTACCGCAACAAGGAGCTCGCGGTCTACGTGATCGCGGGCCGTATCCTGTTGCCGCTGCTGCTCGGCGGGCTGGGCATCATGCTGATCTACGTGATCGACTACTTTCCCGACTGGGGCGTGATGAAGCGCACCGGCGCCATGGGCGCGCTCCTGTTCGCAGGCTACAAGGCGCCGGAGATCTTCCTCAAGAACAAGGCGACCAAGCGCACGGACGCGATCCGCAAGGGCCTGCCCGACGCGCTGGACCTGCTGGTGATCTGCGCGGAAGCGGGCCTGACGGTCGACGCGGCCTTCAACCGGGTCGCCAAGGAACTGGGCCGCGCCTACCCCGAACTCGGCGACGAGTTCGCGCTGACCGCGATCGAGCTTTCGTTCCTCACCGAACGCAAGATGGCATTCGACAATCTCGCCTACCGCGTCGACCTTGAGTCCGTGCGCGGCGTGGTGACGACGATGGTGCAGACAGAACGCTACGGCACTCCGCTCGCATCGGCGCTGCGCGTGCTTTCGGCCGAGTTCCGCAACGAGCGCATGATGCGCGCCGAGGAGAAGGCCGCGCGCCTGCCCGCGATCATGACGGTGCCGCTGATCCTGTTCATCCTGCCGGTGCTGTTCATCGTTATCCTGGGCCCTGCGGCCTGCTCGATCAGCGATGCCTTCGCGTCAAACCCGGGGCAGTAAGCGGATCGCTCCCAGCCGCGACGGCAGAGCTCGCTAGACGTTCTCGCTCACCGGATCGAGAGCGCCCGCCTGCTCGCGCACGCGGCTCAGGAGTCGGGCGAAAGCATCGCGCTCGGCTGCGGAGAACGATGCGAAAAGCTGCTGCTCCATCTGCAGCGTCAGGGGCATGATCCGATCGTAGATCGAGCGCCCCTGCGCGGTGAGTTCGAGATGGTGCGATCGGCCGTCGGTCGCGTTGGGTTCGCGTTCGACGAACCCCCGCTCGGCCAGGGTGCGGCAAGCGCGGTTGACGGCGACCTTGTCCATCAGCGTGCGCTCGGTCAGCTCGCGCTGCGTCGCCGGCCCCGTATCTCCCAGCACCGCCATGATCCGCCATTCGGGAATCTTGAGGTCGAACCGGTCGCGGTAGATTTCCGCAATGCGGTTGCTGACCGCGTTCGACGCGATGGAGAGCTGATAAGGCAGGAAGCGGTCGAGCTGGAGCCGGCCGTGGCGATCGTCGGGTTCGGTCATGGAACTCGTTTCTAGTGCAACCGCCCGCGTTGACAACCGGGCCCGGGCTTGCGCCCCGTCATTGGTAGCCGGGCTCATCCCACCAGGGGTAGAAGTCCGGCATATCGCGCGACGGCTTCATCGGAAACTGCGGCGGCCGCTTGTCGAGAAAGCTCGCCACGCCTTCGGCTGCGTCGGGCGTCCTCGCCATGCGGTAGATCGCGCGGCTGTCTATCCGGTGGGCCATCATCGGATGTTCCGCGGCGGACAACCGCCACATCATCGCCCGGGTCAGTGCGACCGACACTGCCGAGGTGTTCTCCGCGACCTCGCGCGCGAGCGCCCTCGCCTCGCCCATCAGCTTGTCCTGCGGGTGAACCGAGCGCACGAGTCCGGCCGCGAGCGCTTCCTGCGCATCGAAGATCCGGCCGGTGTAGGTCCACTCGAGCGCCTGCTGGATGCCGACGAGCCGCGGCAGGAACCAGCTCGAGCACGCCTCCGGCACGATCCCGCGCCGCGCAAAGACGAAACCGTACCGCGCCGTTTCTACCGCCAGGCGAATGTCCATCGCGAGTTGCATCGTCGCCCCGATGCCCACGGCGGCGCCGTTGCACGCGGCGATCAGCGGCTTGGTCGAGTTGAACAGGCGCAGGGTCACTTGCCCGCCGCCGTCGCGCACGAGCGGATCGGACAGATCGCCCACCGCTTCGTTGCTCGCGAACGGCTTCGCGCCATCGTCCGGCGTGAGATCGGCGCCGGCGCAGAACGCACGGTCGCCATGTCCGGTGAAGATCACCGCCCGCACCGCATCGTCGGCGTCGATCGCATCCATCGCCGCGATGATCTCCGCCATCATCGTGCGGGTGAAGGCATTCATCTTCTCCGGCCGATGGAGCGTGATCGTCGCAATGCCGTCGTCGATGTCCAGTTTGATCTGCGTGAACTCGGACATGATCCTCTACCTTCCCGATGACACGAGCCCCCGCGAAAGCAGGGGCCTCAGGCGGAAGAGCGCAGCCGACCGAGGTCCCCGCCTTCGCGGGGACTCATGCAATGAAACTACCGCGGGGCCATGCGGATACCGCCATCGAGCCGCACGTCCTCACCATTGAAGTATCCGGTCTCGATCATGCACAGCGCCAGTTTGGCATATTCCTCGGGGTTTCCGAGCCGCTTGGGGAACGGGACCGAGGCGGCCAGCGCCTCCTTCACCTGCGGCGGTGCGGCGTTCATCAGCGGGGTGTTGAAGATGCCCGGCAGGATCGTGTTCACCCGGATACCTTCGCCCATGAGGTCGCGCGCGATCGGCAGCGTCATGCCGATCACCCCGCCCTTCGACGCGGAATAGGCCGCCTGGCCGATCTGCCCGTCTTCGCCGGCGACGCTGGCCGTGTTGACGATCGCGCCGCGGTCGCCGTCCTCCGACAGTGGATCAAGCGTCATCATGCCTGCCGCCGACTTGGCGATGCAGCGGAAGGTGCCGACGAGGTTGATCTGGATCACCCAGTTGAACGCATCGAGGGGGAAGTGGCTGATCTCACCGGTCTGCTTGTCGCGTTTGGCGGTCTTGATCGCGTTGCCGACACCGGCGCAGTTGACCAGGATCCGCTCTTGTCCGTGCGCCTCGCGCGCCTTGGCGAAGGCGGCATCGACCGAAGCCTCGTCGGTCACGTTGCATTCGCAGAACACGCCGCCGATCTCCGCAGCGACCTTCTTTCCCTTCTCCTCCTGCAGATCGAAGATCGCGACCTTGGCGCCCTTCGCCGCAAGTGCGCGCGCAGTCGCTTCGCCGAGGCCAGAGGCGCCTCCGGTAACCACCGCGGGAGTGTTGCTGCCGATTTCCATTCCTGTCTTCCTCTTCCTGATCCTCCGCGCAGGCGGGGGTTCGTGCAATACTTCCCGGAGGTCCCCGACTACGCGGGACTCTCCCATGAACGATGTCTAAAGGGCCTCCACGATCGTCACATTGGCGACGCCGCCGCCTTCGCACATCGTCTGCAAACCGTACCTCTTACCGCGCGCCTTCAGTGCATGGACAAGGGTCGCCATCAGCTTGGTGCCCGAGGCGCCGAGCGGATGGCCGAGCGCGATCGCGCCGCCGTTGACGTTGAGCCGCTCCGGATCCGCACCCGTATGCTTGAGCCACGCGAGCGGTACGGGGGCGAAGGCCTCGTTCACTTCATAAAGGTCGATATCATCGATCTTCATGCCCGCCCGCCGCAAGGCTCGGTCGGTCGCGAACAGCGGCTCCTCCAGCATGATGACCGGATCGCCTGCCGTGACGGTGAGGTTCACGATCCGCGCGAGCGGGGTCAGCCCCTGTTCCTTCAAGACTTTCTCGGACACGATCAGTGCCGCGCTGGAACCGTCGCAGATCTGGCTGGCGGTGGCCGCCGTGATCGTACCGCCTTCGCTGAGCAGCTTGACGCCCGCGATGCTCTCGAGCGTCGCGTCGAAGCGAATCCCTTCGTCGACCGTGTGCATTTGCGGCCCGTCGGGAGTCTCGATCTCGACCGGCACGATTTCGGCCTCGAAAGCGCCCGCCCGGGTTGCGGCGATCGCCTTCTCATGGCTTGCGAGAGCGAAACGGTCGAGATCGTCCTTCGTGAAGCCGTGCTTCTCGACGATCATCTCCGCGCCCATGAATTGCGACCACAGGACGCCGGGGTATTTCTTCTCCAGCCCCGGCGACTTGTAGGTGCCCAGTCCTTCCTTCATGTGGAACGTCAGGTTCGAGCCCATGGGCACGCGGCTCATGCTTTCGACGCCGCTGGCGATGACCACGTCCTGCGTGCCGCTCATCACCGCCTGCGCGGCGAACTGCACCGCCTGCTGGCTCGATCCGCACTGCCGGTCGATCGTGACCCCCGGCGTGGATTGCGGCAGCCTCGTCGACGCGAGAACCGCGTTGCGCCCGACGTGCATCGACTGCTCGCCCGCCTGGGTCACGCAGCCCATGATCACATCGTCGACGATCTTGGGATCGATCCCCGTGCGCTCCACCAGCGCATCGAGCGACTTCGCCGCCAGATCGACCGGATGGACCCCGGCCAACCGCCCGCCCCGGCGCCCCCCGGCGGTGCGAACGGCATCGACGATGTATGCTTCGGGCATCCCATTCTCCTCCAACGCTTCTCGCGTATGATCGGCTTCCGTTTACGTCAAGTGTCGCTTGCCTGCCCGGCCGCCAACGTTCTTGCCAACAGCGTAGTTCGCAGCATAACCTCGCACCCGCAGAACGTTAGCGCCGAGGCCCATGAAGAAGCTCTTCGAAATCAACCCGGCGATCGACCGTGCCGCTTGCGCCCGCCGCTTTGCCGAACGCACGAGAGTGCAGATCCGGGAGGTCCTGACACGGGAAACGGCGGAGGAGATCCGCATGATCCTTTCGCGCGGGACGGCCTGGGGCATGGCCGTGCGCGCTGGTGACGGCGCGGCCAATCCGCCGCAAAGCTTCCACCCCCGCAAGGGGAACATGTCGGGCGGCGCCGAACAGGTGAATCACGCTGCCATGGCTGCGCATGAGGCGTCCGCCCGGGGGGACTACGCGTTCCGCTACGCACATTATCCGATCATTGATGCTCTCAATCAGCGCTGGGACCCTGATGGTCCGCATGAACTGCTTCTGGAGTATCTAAACGCCCCCGACTTCCTCGATCTCGCTCGTGAAGTCACCGGCATGGACGATCTGGTCAAGGCGGATGCGCAGGCCACGCTTTACGCTCCAAATCACTATCTCGGCAGGCACAGCGATAGCGATGTGGCCGAAGGATGGCGTGTTGCCTACGTGATGAACTTCGCGCCGGACGAATGGCATCCAGATTGGGGGGGATATCTCTTGTTCCTCGACCAGGACGGAGATGTGGTCGAAGGATTCCGCCCGCGCTTCAATGCATTGAATCTGTTTGCCGTGCCGCAGACTCATCTCGTCAGCTACGTTCCGCCCTTCGCCCCAATGGGGCGCTTGGCCATTACCGGATGGCTTCGAGACCGGTGATAGAAACCATCGACGGCTATCGCGCCCAAGCGCAGGCGGCGATGCAAGCAGGAGAACCCGAGAGAGCCGCGGCGATCCTGGAGAAGGCAGCCGGCCTGTTCCCAAACGATGCCGCACTATGGAACAGCGCCGGCGCGGCGGCGCTGCGAGCTGGCAAGACGCCGGATGCTGCAGCGCACTTTGCAAAAGCGCGTGAACGCGCACCGCAAACGCTCGAATTCGCAGTGAACCATGCGATCGCGCTTGGCCGTCTTGGCCGGCACAGGGACGCACTGACCGTGCTGGGCGCACACGAACCCAGCGGAGTACGCGACGTGCGATATTGCTCGACACGGGCGAATACTTCGCGCGACGCGGGTTTACTCAAGGATGCCGCCCGATGGTATGACGCGGCCTTGGCTATCGATGCAGGTCACGCACGTGCATTGCACGGGCGAGCGCGGGTGGCGCTCGAACGTGCTGAAGCAGATGCTGTGATGCGATTCGATCGGGCCTTGCAGCGCGACCCCGGGAATCTCGAGTTGTGGCTGGGCAAGGCGCAGGCGCTCGAAGTGGAGGGGAGAAACGAGGAAGCCGAAGCGATCGCAGAGGCATTGGTAAGCCAAGCCCCGCGATGGTTGGCGGGGCTCAGATTCAAGGCCGAGTTGCTCATGGCACGAGGCGTGGCGGATGTCGCAGCGCCGTACCGCGACGCGGCTGCTCGCGCCCCGCAGGATCCGCAGATTTCCATTGCCCATTGCGCATTGCTGGCCGGCATCGACAGGAAGGCCGAGGCGGCCGAAGTCGCCGCCAACGCCCGGCGACGCTTTCCCGAACTCGAGCAACTCGCCCTGCTCGAAGCAGTATATGCGGGAGAGGACGGGCAGGACGAGCGCGCCGAAGCCATCTGGGCAGAATTCCAGTTCCAGTCGTCGACGCACCACCTGCATGAGGCGCGCCACCGCGTGCGCCAAGGTGAGCCGGAACGGGCCGTGAGGCTGATCGACAGCCTGCTCCAGGCGGACCGGAGCAATGTCGCTGGCTGGGCGCTCCGTGGACTTCTGTGGCGCCTGCTAGACGATCCGCGAAAGGATTGGCTGCACGGTCAGGAGGGGCTCGTGCAGTTCCTACCGTTGCACGATCGCGACACCATCGTTCCGCAAACGATCGACGCCCTGCATGCGCTTCACGACAGTTCCCGCTTTCCTCTGGGCCAGTCGCTGCGTGGTGGAACGCAAACCCGCGCGGGACTTTTCGATCGGTACGAGCCGATCTATGAAGCGCTGCACCGGGCGATCATTCGCACACTCGGTGACTACCGTGCCAAGTTGCCGCCGGCTCACTCGGATCATCCGCTTCTCCGCCATCGCGACGATGCCTGGTCCATCGCCGGCTCATGGTCCGTGCGCCTGGCAGGCGGGGGAGACCATCACACCTCGCATATCCACCCCAACGGGATCGTCTCGTCGGCACTGTACCTTGAGATTCCGGACGACATCGACGCGCGAGGGGAGCCCGGTTGGCTCGAGATCGGCCGTCCGCCCCCGGACTTGCGCCTTGAGCTGCCACCGCTTTTCACGATACGCCCCCGACCCGGGCATCTCGCCCTGTTCCCGAGCACCCTCTATCATGGCACGCGCCCCTTCGACGGTGCGCGACGTTTGACGGTCGCCTTCGACGTTTGTTCGCATCCCCGCAGAAGTGACGCATCGATCGGTATTGTAGCCACCTGATGCGCTGGGATCGCTGACGGCGCGAGCCTCCGCCAGACGGCAATCGGCATCTTTTGAACTAGTGATATTCGCGGGCGATCTGACCTCGCGCTCTCCGGTCCCGAGATGCGCCCGAGGGCTTCGGAAAACCTAAGCGTATAAGTTACAACAAAAAAGGGGCGGCGTCCTCAAGAACGCCGCCCCCATTTTCGTCACTGATCGAGAGATCAGAAGGTCATGCCGACCGAAACGAAGTAGTCACGTCCGAGAACGTCGTAGACACCCGGATAGGTATTGGTCTGCTCCTGGTTGTCGCCGATGATCGGAGGCATCTTGTCGAACAGATTGTTCACACCCATGGTGAGCGTGAAGTTCTCGTTGACTTCGAAACCGAAGGCGAGGTCGAACACGTCGTAAGCACCGATTTCTTCGACGATGTAGTCAGTCGTATCATCGTCGTCGGAGACCTTCCCGGTGTGACGCCAGCGCACGGTTGTCGTGAGCGGCCCGTCGATCCACGACAGGCGGCTGGACCACTTCCACTTCGGCGTCGGATTGCCACAGTTAAGACCAAACTTGCCGGCGCATTCGACAACCTCGTCCGGCAGGTCAACCGACGGCGTAAAGTTGTTCTCGTCCGAGTAGTTTCCGAGGAAGTAGAACCCGAGGCGGGAATCGCCATTGCCGGTCAAGCTTGCGCCGAGCGGCAAGCTGTAGTCGACCTGGAAGTCGATGCCGCTCGTGGTCAACTGAGCAAGGTTCGCATTCAGAGCCGTCACCACGAAGGGCGGACCCGAAATGACACCCTGCGAGTCGCGCGAGATCAGCCCGCAAGCCTCACTGTTGGCATCCTGATAGATATTATAGCAGATATTCAGGATGTTGTTCACGCCGCCGCCGTAGGTCGCGATGGCCTTGTCGATTTCAATGTCGTAGTAATCGACCGTGACGTTGAGGCCCGGAATAAAGCTCGGGCGAAGAACGACACCCACCGTGAAGGTATCGGCCACTTCTTCCTGCAGGTCCGGGTTGCCGCCGAACGCGCCCTGGATCTGAGCGTTGGGCTGGAGGAAGTCCTGCCCAACGTTGCTGGCCGGAACGCCGGTAGCGATACAGAGCGCCCGCAGCGTCGCATTCGTAGCAGCGTCCGACAGCGCGCAAGGGTCAGTCGCCGCCGGGAAGCCGACCGACTGTCCGCCGAACAGCTCCTGCACGTTCGGCGCTCGGACAGCACGCTGGTACTGACCGCGGAACGTGATGTCCGGGATCGGCGCAAACTCCGCACCAGCGAAGTATGCCCATACACCGCCGACAGCTTCCAGCGAGTAGTCCGAATAGCGCGCACCGCCGCTCAACTCGAGCCGGTCGACGAAACCGTTCTGGATGATCGGCACGCGAAGCTCGCCGAAGACCTCCTTGGCGCTGTAGCTACCCGCAGTCGGTTGACCCGCGTTGAAGCCAACCACGTCGCCAGATGCCAAGGCGGTGTCGGGAATGAACTCGGCGCTCATCTTGCGATATTCAACACCCGCCGCGAATGCCACGGGGTCGGTCGCCCAACCCGAGGTGAACAGCGGGCCGGAAATGCTGCCTTGCGCGACCTGGAGCGTCGACACCTCGGTGTTCTGCGCGAGGATGGAGATCGCATTGACGCATTCGGGGCTCAGCAGAGCTTCGCCGAAGACGTTACAGGTACCGTCGGCCGCGAGGCGGGTAAATGCCGAGCGCGAGACGTTGCCTTCCTGGATCGAGCCATTCCGGGTGCGTGAGTACGAGTAGTACGCATCGTACTGCAGCGTGTCCGTCAGATTGCCGCGGAAGCCGGCAAGCACGCGGAACGCATTACGCTCGTCGGTCACATTCCGCGAGGCAATGCTGGTCGTGCGCGTATTGACCCCGAGCCGGACCTGTCCGGGCTGAAGAGCACCGATCGTGGTCGAGCCGGTCACCTGTTCACCGAACGGATTGGCGCAAGGTTCCGGCTGATTAGCGTCGTTGAGCTGACAGTTCGGATCAGCCGCAGCCGCGATGGCAGCCTGCTGACGCTGGGCAATGAGTTGCAACTGCGCGAAATCTTCGGGTGAGACCAACCCCTGAATGGCGTCCAGCTCGAAGTTGACGTTCTGGGTCAGCGGCGTCGCAGCAAGCTCGTTCTCAACGCGGTTGTTGATGAACGCGACTTCGGCGTAAGCCGTGATATCATCGGCGACCTCGTACGAACCATAGCCCCCGATCGTGTAACGCTCCTGCGGAACCATGAGGTAGTTCGTCGGTGCGTAGTTATAGCTATCCGTGGCGGAATTGTAGGGAGTGCTCGCGCCAGGGGAACCGAAAAATGCCCCGGCGCCGGGATAGTTCGTGCCTTCTGCGATCGCGTAGCAGCCATCGTTCCGTGGCGGCTGCTCTGCACCTCCGCAACTGGCGCCCTGACCGATCGCCAGCGTGCCCGGCGCGACCATACGCCCCTGCGGCACGCCTGCCGAGCCCAGCGGCACCAAGCCATTATCCCCGTCGCCCAGGGAGAACTGCGAGAAGCTCCGATCCCGCGCGAAGATATCCTCTCGCTTGTAGTATTCGGCATAAGCGGTCACGTTGCCGCGGCCGTCGGCGAGATCGCTTCCGATCGCAACATAAGCGTTGTAGCGCGCGCCATCACCTTCATCGGTAATGCCGTATTGACCGCCCGCGATCAGGCCGTTCAGGTCGTCACGAAGCTTGAAGTTGATAACGCCGGCGAGTGCGTCGGAACCGTAAACCGCCGAAGCACCACCCGTCACGACATCCACGGAGTCCAGCAGGAACTGCGGGATCGTGTTGAGGTCGACGACCTGATTGGCGTCGAAGAAAATGTACCGGCGCCCGTTGACAAGAACGAGGTTACGCGCAGAGCCGAGCCCGCGCAGGTTGAGCGTGGCGACGCCCCCACCAGGGTTGTTGGAGAAGGACGTAGTGCCCGGCACGACCTGCGGCAGAGTGTTGATCACCTGCTCGACGTTGACGGCACCCGACAGCTTGAACTCTTCGTCCTGAACGACGGCCAGCGGACTGGTCGAGGTCAGGTCGCTCCGCTGAATTCGCGAGCCGGTAACCACGATGGTCTCGCCTTCCGCGGCGGGCTCGGCGTCGGCGGTCGTGGTAACGGCCGGTTCGGCCTCATCATCTTGCTGCGCATATGCAGGCGAAGCGATCAGGGCCGACGCCATGATCGTTCCAGCCAAAAGCGAAGCTTTGTCGAAACGGTAACGCATTCCATTCCCCCACTTACGAGCACCCATCACGGGCCTCTGTGTTAATGGTGAGCGCCTCCCCGGCGCCGTGCTTTAAGGCAGTTCGGGGGTATCCCGAATGGGCGACTTCTAAGTCACGTGACAAGCTCTTCGCAATGCGCCGAACTCAACCATTTACAGTATTCGAACAACTGTGACATTGCCGCTACAGAGCGCACCCCACCCCACCGATGCTGATTTCTCACCTGTCGAATTTCCTGGCCCACCCGCTGGATGATAAGACCCGTCACTGGAGCGACAATGCTCCGCTGCCGGTCGACCGAGCGCTGTGTCCGAAAAGACAAGGTGACGAGAGATCCCAACCCATGATGTGTCGGCATCGCAGACACGCCAATTTTCAGCAGCGACGAAGGATGTGCCTCAAGGCCGCCACAATGTGTTGCATTTTCGCGACAGAATATCCCGAAGGGCACGCACGGGGTTAATTTCATTTGCGACTAACTCGATCGTGCCGCATCGGGCAAGGCAACAAACTTCGCGCGTCAGGCTGCGCGGTTTGTTCAGTGTCACATCTTAGTCGTCGCTGGTTCGCGCCGGCATTCCTTAGGGGGACTGAAATCCATGAAGTTCGCAATGATCAATAGACAGCGCCTGTATGCGGGCGCTGGGCTGGCAGCACTCGCGCTCGCTGTCGCTGGATCGCCAGCCTATGCGCAAGACAGCCAGGATGAAGGCGTTGACGCGCCGGCTGAGGCTGAGGCGCAGGCAGCGTCGGAAGCAGAGCCTGCGGCAATCGTCGTGACCGGCTCGCGCATTCGTCGTGACGAGTTCACGACCGCCGAGCCTATCACTGTGGTTACGGCTGAGGAGATTACACAGGCTGGCTTCAACAGCGCGACCGACGCTCTGCAGAGCGTCGCTGTCACGCAAGGCTCCGGCCAGATCAACAACTTCTATGGCGGCTTCGTCACCGATGGCGGCACGGGCGCCAACACGCTGGGTCTCCGCGGCTTGGGCCCCAGCCGGACTCTGGTTCTGCTGAATGGCCGTCGCCTGGCACCGGGCGGTACGCGCGGTTCCGTTCTTGCGGCTGACCTGAACGTTTTGCCGACGGCTATTCTGGAGCGAATCGAAGTGCTGAAGGCTGGCGCTTCTTCAATTTACGGTTCGGACGCCGTTGCCGGCGTGGTGAACCTGATCACCGATCAGCAGCTTCGCGGTCTCAATCTCGACATGCAGGTCAACGTCCCCGAGGTGGGTTCCGGCGTCGATAAGCGCGTTGCAGCGTCGTTCGGCTTCGAAGCCGACCGTCTCAGCGTTGTCGGCTCGCTGGAGTATCGCAAGCGCGACCAGCTGTCTCGCGGCGACGTGCCTTTCTTCGACTGCCCGGTCGGCGGGTTTCTGAGCGGTGAAGGCACCGAGTTCGGCTCGGGCGACAGCGTCGGCTTCGATGGTTCGCCTTGCTTCACGCTCGACAATGGTGGCGTGACGATCAATACGCTTGGTTATACCACCCTGCAGACGGACGAGAATGGCAACCTTTTCCTAGGCGGCGTGGAGGCGATCGGCCGCACAAGCGGAACCGTGGGGACGTACAACCGGTTTGTTCCGGCCCCCGGCGTTACCACTGGGCCCTTCCCGGGCTTCTTGGGCGTCGGCTTTTACGATCGCGACACCTTCGATCCGCGGCAGGAAGAAGAACCGCTGATCACCGAAGCCGAAATCTACACCGGGTACCTTTCCGCAACTTATGAGCTTGACGCTCTGGGTGACGCGGAGATTTACGGTGAGTTTCTTGCGACCCGCCGCAAGTCTTCCTCGCCGCTCTATCGGCAGCTTTCGCTGGATTACCTGCGGGGCAGTCCTCTTCTGCCGGTCGAACTGCGCAACGGATACTTCTCCAATCCGAATGAAACGTCGAGCGGTCAGATCGTCGCAGCTCGTGCGTTTATCGGTTACGGCCTCACCGATTCGAGGCAGGAGGTCGATTACGTTCGCGCATCGGCAGGTCTTCGTGGTGACTTCTTCCTGCCGGACTGGCGCTATGATGCCTACATCGGCAAATCCTGGAACGATGGCACGTACGAAATCGAGTCGTTCCTGATCGATCGCGTCGCAAACTCCATGAATGTCGTAGACAACGGCGACGGGACGTTTAGCTGTGCCAGCCAGGCATCCAACCCGAATTGTATCGCGGCTCCGGCCCTCTCGGCCGATGTGATCGGAGGCAACCTGCCGCAGGCCTATCGCGACTATATCCTCGCGAACACCATCGGTAAGACGCAATTCCGCGAGACCACTTTCGCGTTCAACATCGATGGTCCGCTGTTCGCGATGCCCGGTGGCGATGTTCAGCTGGCGCTCGGCGCGGAATACCGCAAGCAGAGCATCAATGACCAGCCGGACGAAAATTCGATCAACGGTAACTTGCTCGGCTTGACCGCCGGTACGCCGACGGTCGGTTCCGACAATGTGAAGGAAGTGTTCGGCGAACTTTTTGTTCCGTTGCTTGCCGACACCCCGGGCTTCTACCGCCTCAACCTGAACGGCTCTCTGCGTTATACGGATTATGACTCCTACGGATCGGACACGACTTACAAGGTATCCGCCGAGTGGGAACCGATCCGGGGCTTCGCTGTTCGCGCTAGCTACGGCACGTCCTATCGCGCACCAGCCCTTGCTGAGCAGTTCCTCGGAGCGACGAGCGGCTTCTTGAGCCAGGAGTCCGACCCGTGCAGCGATCTGCCGGCTCCTGGTGAGCAGTCGCCGAGGGAACAGACCATCGCAGCCAACTGCGCTCAGATCGGGTTGCCCGCGGACTTCACGCAGACAAGCAGCGTGACTCTGTTCCGCGTAGGCGGCGCGGAGGCCGGTCTGGAAGCGGAGACGTCGCGGAACTGGTCGGTGGGTGCAGTCCTCAATCCGGTCCTTCCGTCCTCGGTCGGCTCGCTGTCGCTGTCGCTCGATTACTTCGACATCAAGGTTGAGAATGGCGTCCAGGATCTGGCTGGTAGCACCATCCTCAACCGCTGCTACGAAGATACGAACTTCGATCCGAACGCAGGTTTCTGCCGCTTCGTCGAGCGTAACGAGAACAACGAACTCACCGTTACAAGCAGCTACGTGAACCTGTCGGAAGACATCGTGAAGGGCTTCGAGTTCAATGGCCGCTACGCGCGTGACATCCTGGGTGGCAGGTTCATCCTGAACGCGAACGTCACCAAGTATACCGAACAGTCCAGCCGCTTGTTCCCGGAAGAGTATCTGACCGATGCGAATGGCATCGTGACGTCGCCTGACTGGGTCGGTGCGTTTGATGCCACGTATTCGTTCGATAACGTCACTCTTCGTTACGGAGTCGATTGGATCGACGGCGATAGTGATAAGACGTACGAATATTTTGCGTTCGATAACCTGACTGGAGAGATCAACCAGGATGATCTCCAGTTCTATCGCGATAATTATTCGTTTAACGTGGATGATTATTTCCTCCACTCGGCGTCGGTTCAGTTCGACGTGAACGATACTTATGAGTTCACGTTCGGCGTGCGGAATCTTTTCAACACGGAACCGCCGCGCATCACAGCCATCGGTTTCACCACCATCGGCAATGCGCCGCTGTATTCGGGTTATGATTATCGGGGGCGCACGTTCTTCGCGAACGCATCCTTCAACTTCTGATCCGAAAATCAGTCAACGAAAGGCCCCGGGAAACCGGGGCCTTTTTTTTGCATGCTCGGCACGGCTTGTCCCATCGCCCCGGACTGATAGGAATACCTGCGTGACCCAGGATCCCCGCGAGATCGAGGCAGACCAAGCCGCCGCTGCGCGGGACCTGGCTGCGGCGGAGCGGCTGCTTGCGGCCGTTGTCGCCGATGCGCCGGAGCGCGGCGAGGTGTGGTTCAAGCTTGCATCCATCCGGCGGGGGCTTGGCGATCCTCATGGCGCCCTCGCCGCGATATCGGGCGCGCTGCGGCGCGATCCGCTCGGCTTTCTGCCGCTGCTGCTGAAGGCCAGCTTGCTCGAGGACGTGGGCGACAACGACGCGGCCGGCGAGCTCTACGGGGCAGTCCTTTTCCACGCCCCCCCCGAGGAACGGCTGCCACCGGCGATACGCGAACAGCTCGTCCACGTCCGTCATCGGCACGCGGCCTACATAACTCGCCGGGGTGCGGTTTATGAGCGTGCAGCGGCCGATGCCCTCGATCGGGCCGATCCCGCGGAACGCAGGCGGATCGAACGGTTCCAGTCCAACGCCCTGCGCAAGACCAGGGCTTGGCATCAGGAGCCGACCCATTTTCATTTTCCGGGACTCGCCGAGCACGAGTTCTTCGAGCGCGATGCCTTTCCGTTCCTGCCGGAGCTGGAAGCCGGGGCCGACGACATCCGCAGCGAGTTCGAAGCGCTCATAGCTTCCGAAAAAGGCGAGCTTGTCCCTTACGTCCAGGAAAGCGACGATGTGCCGAGCCAGATGGGAGAGCTGAACCACTCGCCGGACTGGACAGCGATCCATCTCCTTGCATCAGGACGGCGGGTCGAAGCGAACGCGCGCCACTGTCCACGCACGCTGGCGGCGTTCGAAGGCGCGGACCAGCCGTCCATCGCCAATCGCTCGCCCAACCTCATGTTTTCGCTCCTGGCGCCGCACACCCGGATTCCGCCGCACAACGGAATCTCCAACGCGCGCCTCGTGCTCCATCTGCCACTGATCGTTCCGCCCAATTGCGGGTTCCGAGTCGGCGGCGAAACCCGCGAATGGACGCCGGGAGAGGCCTTCGTGTTCGACGACACGATCGAGCACGAGGCATGGAACGATAGTGACAAGCTGCGGGTGGTGCTGATCGGCGATCTCTGGCGCCCCGAACTGACGCCGGTCGAGCGCGAGGCGGTCGCCGCGATCATCGCCGCGAGCTCCGCCCCGACCGATCTCTGAACGCAACTCAGGCGATGGCGAACTTCAGCTCGCCGTCGCCCTCGTCGACGTTGACCTTGCTGCCATCCGGGATCTCGCCGGCCAGCAGCTTCTCCGCCAGCGGGTCCTGCAGGTAGCGCTGCACCGCACGCTTCAGCGGCCGTGCGCCGTAGACGGGATCGTAGCCCACGCGGCCGAGCCAGCGGCGGGCCGCATCGGTCAGGTCGAGCTCGATCTTGCGGTCCTTCAGCAGCTTCTGCACCCGCGCAACCTGGATATCGACGATCGGCGCCATGTGCTCGGGCGCGAGGCGGTGGAACAGGATGATCTCGTCGAGCCGGTTGAGGAACTCGGGGCGGAAGTGCCCGCGCACGACGTCCATCACCTGCGGCTCGACGCTTTCGACGTCCTGCCCGTCCTCGATCTGCGTCAGGAACTGGCTGCCGAGGTTGCTGGTAAGGATGATCAGCGTGTTCGAGAAGTCGACCACCCTGCCCTGCCCGTCGGTCAGCCGCCCGTCGTCGAGCACCTGCAGGAGCACGTTGAACACGTCGTTGTGCGCCTTCTCGACCTCGTCGAACAACACGACCTGATAGGGCCGGCGCCGCACCGCCTCGGTCAGCACGCCGCCTTCCTCGTAGCCGACATAGCCCGGAGGGGCGCCGATCAGCCGGGCGACGGCGTGCTTCTCCATGAACTCGCTCATGTCGATGCGCACCATCGCGGTATCGTCGTCGAACAGGAAGCCGGCGAGCGCCTTGGTCAGCTCGGTTTTGCCCACACCGGTAGGGCCGAGGAACAGGAAGCTGCCGAGCGGACGGTTCGGGTCCTGCAATCCGGCGCGTGCACGGCGCACGGCTTTGGATACGGCCTGCACGGCCTGCTCCTGCCCGATCACCCGCTTGCCGATGATCGATTCCATCTGGAGCAGCTTTTCGCGCTCACCTTCCATCATCTTGTCGATCGGCACGCCGGTCCAGCGGCTGACGACCGAGGCGATGTCCTCCTCCGTCACTTCCTCGCGCAGCAGGGCGTTCTCCGCCTGGCCCTGCGCTTCCTCGAGTTGCTTTTCCAGCTCGGGAATGCGGCCGTAGGAAAGCTCGCCCGCCTTGGCGAGGTCGCCTGCGCGCTGCGCCTGGTCCAGCTCGATCCGCGCCGCATCGAGCTCTTCCTTCAGGCGGCTTTCGGCGTGGATCTTGTCACGCTCGTTCTGCCACCGCGTGGTCAGCTCGCTCGACTGCTGCTCGAGATTGGCAAGCTCCTCGCGCAGCGCCTCGAGCCGATCCCTGGAAGCCTGATCGCTTTCCTTGCCGAGCGCCTGCTCCTCGATCTTGAGCTGGATGATCCGCCGGTCGAGCGCCTCGATCTCCTCGGGCTTGCTCTCCACTTCCATGCGGATGCGGCTCGCGGCCTCGTCCATCAGGTCGATCGCCTTGTCGGGCAGGAAGCGGTTCTGGATATAGCGGTTGGAAAGCTGCGCCGCCGCGACGATCGCGCCGTCGGTGATGCGCACGCCGTGGTGCAGCTCGTACTTGTCCTTGATCCCGCGCAGGATCGAGATCGTGTCCTCCACGGTCGGCTCGTCGATATAGACCGGCTGGAAGCGCCGCTGGAGTGCCGGGTCTTTCTCGACATACTTCTGGTACTCGTCGAGCGTCGTCGCGCCGATGCAGTGCAGCTCGCCGCGGCTGAGCGCGGGCTTGAGGAGGTTGGAGGCGTCCATCGAGCCTTCGGAAGCGCCCGCGCCGATCAGCGTGTGCATCTCGTCGATGAACAGGATGATCTGCCCTTCGGCGCCCTTGACCTCGTCGAGCACGGCCTTGAGCCGTTCCTCGAACTCGCCGCGATACTTCGCGCCGGCGATCAGCGCGCCCATGTCGAGCGACATCAGCGTGCGGCCCTTGAGGCTGTCGGGCACGTCCCCATTGGCGATGCGCAGCGCGAGGCCTTCGGCGATCGCGGTCTTGCCGGTGCCGGGCTCGCCGATCAGCGCAGGGTTGTTCTTGGTGCGGCGAGCGAGGATCTGCACCGTGCGGCGGATCTCCTCGTCGCGGCCGATCACCGGATCGAGCTTGCCGTCGCGCGCCGCCTGCGTGAGATCGCGGGCGTAGCGCTTCATCGCGTCGTAGGCTTGCTCGGCCCCTGCGGTATCGGCGGTGCGGCCCTTGCGCAGTTCGTTGATCGCCGCGTTGAGTTTCTGCGGATCGACGTTCGCTTCCTTGAGCGCCTGCCCGGCGGCAGTGGTAGAGGCGAGCGCCAGCGCGACCAGCAGCCGCTCGACGGTGACGAAGCTGTCGCCGGCCTTGCTCGCGATCTGCTCGGCCTGGTCGAGCACCCGCACGGCATCGTTATCGAGCCCCGGCGTCTGCTGCGCGCCGCCGCCGGACACGGCGGGAATTTTCGCAAGCTCGGCATCCACGCGATCCACTGCGCGCGCCACATCGCCCCCGGCGCGCTGGATCAGGCCGGCGGCCATGCCCTCGCTATCCTCGAGCAGAGCCTTGAGCAGATGCAGCGGCGTGATCCGCTGGTGGCTCATGCGAATGGCGACGGTTTGCGCGCTCTGGAGGAAACCCTTGGCGCGATCGGTGAACTTTTCGAGATTCATCGGTGATCCCTCATGCTGGTTACCGGCTCGATATGGTGTTGCTGATATGCAACACAAGAACACGCCCCCGCAAGACTCGGTGGGGTGTGTGGGTTGGAAATAGGGCGTTCTCCGCTTCGTGGGAGGGAGAATGCGAAATTTTTGCGTTTCGTATGGCCTTGGAGGTGGTGTGATGGACAAAGGAAATATGCGTTCCGGCTAACCGCACCACCCCCCGGCCCCCTCCTCTAAAGAGGAGGGGGAGAAGAATGCGGAACCGACGAAAGCCCCCTCCTCTTCAGAGGAGGGGGTTTGGGGTGGTGGAAGTTCGGCGAGAGTTCGCCTCCCGGCATGGCTGAGCCGGCAAGCTCGGTCCCTTCCTAACCCTCGCCCGAAACCGCCTCGATCCCCGGCACGATCAGCGTCCGCCCACCACCGAAATCCTGCCGCACGACGACCAGCCCAAGCCGCTCCATATGCTCGAGCAGGCGACGGATGCGGCCGGGCGAACTCGAACCGTAGACCCGCGCCAGCTCCTCGTCGTCGGGTGCCGACAGACCCTCTGCCGCGGCCGCGGCAACCGCGAGGTAGGGCGCGAGCACATCGTCCGGCACGGCCTCGCCCAGTTGCAGGATGCGTGCGCGCACCGGTTCGTCCAGACGCTCCAGCCCCGCGCTCGCGATGGCGAACAGGCGGCGGAACGCGGTCATATCGGGAAGCGGACCTACCAGCCGCTGCTGACGGCACCGCACGAGGAAACCCTGATAGAGCGCCGACGCGGACTGGAACGTGCTGCCTTCGCCGCGCGCCATCTCCGCAATGATCGCATCCACCTGCTCGCGCGCGTTCCCCGCAGGAACGGACGCATCGGGCGCAGGTGCGCGCTCGGCCTCCTGCCGCGCAATGCTCGCCTCCAGTTGCTCCGGCTTGGGTGCGGGCGGAGGCGGCGGTGGCGGAGCGGCCTTCGCGGCCTCGCCCGCCAGCTCATCCAGCAACAGCGCCTCCATCTCCTCCGGCGCGGCGTTCGGCAGCGGCATCAGTCCGTCCTTGCGCGCGGCGCTGCCCGACTTCACCGGCCCGATCTTCACCGCCACCGGCCGCCGCGTGATCGCCGGGCCGAGCGCGAGGAAGTGGCCGCGCTCCAGCTCGCGGATACGTTCCGCCTGGCGGCGCTCCATGCCCAGCAGGTCGGCGGCGCGGACCATGTCGATGTCGAGGAAAGTCCGCCCCATCAGGAAGTTCGAGGCTTCCGCGGCGACGTTCTTGGCCAACTTGGCCAGTCGCTGCGTCGCGACGATCCCCGCCAGCCCGCGCTTGCGCCCGCGGCACATGAGGTTGGTCATGGCCGAGAGCGTCATCCGCCGCGTGTCCTCCGCTATTTCGCCGGCGACGGCGGGGGCGAACATCTGCGCCTCGTCGACCACCACCAGCGCCGGATACCAGTGCTCGCGCGGGGCATCGAACAGCGCGGTGATGAACTGGGCTGCGCAGCGGATCTGCTGCTCCACCTCCAGCCCTTCGAGCGCGAGCACGACCGATGCCCGATGCGCGCGGATGCGGCGGGCGAGCGTCTCGATCTCCGCCGGCGAATAGGCCGCGCCGTCGATCACCACATGGCCGAACGGCTCGGCAAGGGTGACGAAATCGCCCTCCGGATCGATCACGACCTGCTGCACCATCCCGGCGCTTTCCTCCAGCAGGCGCCGCAGCAGATGCGACTTGCCGCTGCCCGAGTTGCCCTGGACGAGCAGGCGGGTCGCGAGAAGTTCCTCGACGTCGAAAGTGACGGGCGCCCCGCCCACGTCATGGCCGATGGTGATCTGCGGTTTCACGACCCATGCGCCTAGCCATCCGATCCCGCTTACCGGAAGGGGCGAAGATTACTTATCCCGAGCGAATCGCATGCCGCTTCGGCGCGCCGGTACGTCTGACAATGCCGTTCGCCGAAAAACCGTGTCGAATCGCTCTTCGCTGCCTAGTGTACGCCGCAGGAACGAATCCATTCCGGGGGAAATCATGCGTTTGAAACTTGCCGCGGTGAGCCTTGCCGCGCTTTCGCTTGCCATATCGACGGGCGCTCAGGCCCAGAATGCCGCGGATCCCGCGGCGCAGGCCGCCGCCGCGACAACAGGCGAGCCCGCACCAGTCTCCGAACTGATCGAAAGCGTCTCGATTCCGTACGAGCAGTTCCAGCTCGACAACGGGCTGACCGTGCTGGTGCACGAGGACCGCAAGGCGCCGGTGGTCGGCGTTTCGGTGTGGTACGAGATCGGCTCGAAGCACGAGCCCAAGGGCAAGACCGGTTTCGCCCACTTGTTCGAACACCTGATGTTCAACGGCAGCGAGAACGCGCCGGGTGACTTCTTCGAGCCCCTCCAGCAGGTCGGCGCGACCGACTTCAACGGCACGACCTGGTTCGACCGCACGAACTATTTCGAGACGGTGCCGACCGGCGCGCTCGATCTGGCGCTGATGCTCGAAAGCGACCGCATGGGCCATCTGCTCGGCGCGGTCACGCAGGAGAAGCTCGATAACCAGATCGGCGTCGTCCAGAACGAGAAGCGCCAGGGCGACAACCAGCCCTACGGCCTCGTCGAATACGAACAGCTCGAGAACCTCTACCCCTCGGGCCACCCCTACCACCACTCGACGATCGGCTCGATGGCGGACCTCTCGGGCGCCACGATGGCGGACGTGCAGAGCTGGTTCCGCGACCACTACGGCCCCAACAACGCGGTGCTGGTCCTGGCGGGCGACATCGACACCGCCACCGCGCGCGAGAAAGTGACCAAGTGGTTCGGCGCGATTCCCGCCGGGCCCGAGATCAAGGCGGTCGCCGCACCCGTGCCGACGCTGCCGGCGCCGCTGTCGAAGACGATCTACGACCGCATCGCCAGCCCGCGCCTCTACCGCATGTGGGCGGTGCCCGGGCTCGACAATCCCGAATACCTGCCGCTTTCGATGGGCGCGACCGTCCTCGGCGGCCTCGCCAGCTCGCGGCTCGACAATGCGCTCGTGCGCGAGCAGCAGCTTGCGGTGCGCGTCGTCGCCAGCGCGCAGATCTTCGCCCAGGCGGGCCAGTTCGTGGTCTATGCCGACGCCAAGCCGGGCGTGAGCCAGGAACAGCTCGCCGCCGCGCTCGATGCGGAGATCGCGAAGTTCGTCGCCGAAGGCCCGACCGCGGACGAGCTGCAGCGCGCCGTCACCACATATGCCGCCGGGCAGATTCGCGGCCTGGAGCAGGTCGGCGGCTTCTCGGGCAAGGCGCCGACGCTGGCCGAGGGCCTGCTCTATTCGGGCAATCCGGCCGAGTACAAGGAAGTGCTCGAAACCGCCGCCGCGATGACGCCCGAGCGCGTCCGCGACGTCACTGCCAAGTGGCTCTCGCGTCCGGTCTTCAAGCTCACGGTCGAACCGGGCGAGCGCAAGGAAGGCGGCGAGGCGCGCGGCGGATACTTCACCGGCGCCGGCGACAGCGGCCTTGCCGGCCCTGCGTTCTATTCCAGCCCGCTCTCGATGCAGGCCGGCGCCGCCGCGGCGGAAGTCGACCGGTCGACCCTGCCCGAAGTGGGCGAGCTGAAACCGCTCGACTTCCCCGACATCCAGCGCGCGACGCTCTCCAACGGAATGGAAGTCTACTTCGCGCAGCGCGACGCCGTGCCGACGGTCAGCGTGCGGGTGAACTTCGACGCCGGCTATGCCGCCGATCCGAAGGACAAGCTCGGCGTCCAGTCGTTGATGCTGAGCATGATGGACGAAGGCACCACCAGCCTCGATTCCAATGCGCTCGCCATCGCCAAGGAGCGGCTCGGCGCGAACCTCTACACTTATGCCGACATGGATACGACCGCGGTCGGCCTCGATGCCATGGCGCCCAACCTGGCGCCCTCGCTCGAACTGATGGCGGACTACATCCGCAATCCGGCGTTCGATCCGGAGGAGCTCGAGCGCGTCCGCGCGCAGCAGCTCACCCGGATCCAGAACGAGCTCAACAGCCCCGGCGCCATCGCGCAGCGCGCGCTTGCCCCGGTCCTGTTCGGCGACGCCCATCCCTACGGCATCCCGCCGTCGGGCACCGGCAACCCGGACGTCGTCGCATCGCTGACCGCGCCGGAGCTGCGCGCCTTCCACGACACCTGGCTGCGCCCGGATCTGGCCCGGATCTTCGTGGTCGGCGACACGACGCTGGCGGAGACCACTCGCCTGCTCGAGGCGGCGTTCGGCAACTGGCAGGCCCCCGCCACGCCCGCGCCGGAGAAGAACTTCGAGGTCGCAGTGCCCGCGCAGGAATCGCGGATCATCCTGATCGACCGGCCGAATTCGCCCCAGTCGGTGATCCTCGCGGGCCACGTGCTCGAGCAGAAGGGGACCGACGATCTCCTCGTGCTCGATGCCGCCAACGAGGTCTTCGGCGGCAGCTTCCTCAGCCGGATCAACATGAACCTGCGCGAGACGAAGGGCTGGTCCTACGGCGTGCGCAGCATGGTCCAGCAGCCGCTCGATCGCTCCAGCTTCATGATCTACGCCCCGGTCCAGGCCGATCGTACCGGCGACTCGATCGTCGAACTGCGCAAGGAACTCGCCGCCTATACCGATGACGGCAAGGGCGTGACCGAAGAGGAGCTGACCCGACTCATCAACGGCAATGTGCGCGAGCTGCCCGGCCAGTTCGAGACTTCCGGCGACGTGCTCGGCGGGATTGTCGAGATCGTCACCTACGGCCGGCCCGACGACTATTACGAGACGCTGAGCGGTCGCTATTCGGCCCTCACCTCGGCGGAAATCGACGCCAAGGCGGTCGAAACGCTCGAAGGCAGCGACCTCGTCTTCGTGGTCGTCGGCGATGCCGACGTGGTCCGGCCGCAGCTCGAAACGCTCGGCCTGCCGATCGAAGTGCGGGAGGCCGAGACGTCGCCGAGCGAATGAGCTTGTTGACATCAGTGTAAGCAATCGCGATTGCTGACGCGCGTTACAAACGAGGAGATGACTATGTCTGTTGGCGGCAAATACGATTGCGTGACCAAGACCCCGATGGGTGAGCAGAAGAGCACCTTCACCGTGATCCCGAGCGAGGACGGCACGACCTTCACCGGCAGCAATGCCGGGACGCTCGGGTCGATGGACGTGAAGGACGGCAAGATCGACGGCAACACGCTGACCTGGAAGATGGACATGACGGTGCCGATGCCGATGACGCTGGAAGGCACGGCCACCGTCGACGGCGACCAGCTCACCGGCTCGGTCAACGCCGGCGCCTTCGGCGCCATGCCGATGACGGGCCAGCGCCAGGGCTGACACTCGCCCTCGCGAAGGGAATGAGGGCCGCCGGAGCGATCCGGCGGCCCTTTTCTTTTCGCGTCCGCTCCGGCAAGCTCGTTATTCCCGGAGGCGTCATGACCAGGCACCGCATATACTCGATGAGCGTAGCGAGCGTGTATCCCCACTACCTCGCCAAGGCGGAGAAGAAGGGGCGCACGAAAGCGGAAGTCGACGAGATCATCCGCTGGCTGACCGGACACAGCCAGGCATCGCTGGAGGACGAGCTGGCGAAGAAAACCTGCTTCGAGGACTTCTTCGCACAGGCACCCGAAATGAACCCTGCGCGCTCGCTCATCACCGGAACGGTCTGCGGCGTGCGCGTGGAAGAGGTCGAGGAGCCGCTCATGCGCGAAATCCGCTACCTCGACAAACTGATCGACGAGCTGGCCAAGGGCCGCCCGATGGAGAAGATATTGCGCGCCTAGAGCGGCCTACGTTCCGTTCATGCCGAGCTTGTCGGAAGCATGCAAAGTCCATTAGCCGTCATCCCAGCGAAAGCTGGGATCGCTGGCCGCTAGAGCGGAGCGTGAGGTGAGCGATCCCAGCTTTCGCTGGGATGACGGGCAGGTGTGTCTGGATGACGGATAGATTGGATGACGGATTAGGGGGAGAGGAAACGCCTCCGCATGTCCGCGTGAACCTAAGAAGACCACACGCACGTGCGAAAACCTCCGGCGGCGAACCCGGACACATAACGCCTGGCACTCGGATCGCGCGGCCGGTGCGGCATGCCAGGAGGCGTGCGCGCGGGGTCGGGCGGTTCGGCGGGGTGCTTTGCGAACGACCGGCGGAAGGCTTGCCCGGCGTGAGGTTCGCCGCGCTCGCTCCGCTTGCCCGCCGCCGCCGCGCGCGGGCCCGGTTCCATCCCGTGGGTCCGGGACCGGCGGGCGCAGGCGGCCGGGACTCGCGAGAAGTCCGCCCATGCCCCGTGGCTGATCCGCCACGCCAGCGCGCGGTGTGCGGGGGCCGCCCGGGAGACCTCGGGCCAATGCCGAGGCTCGAAGGGACAGCGCATGGCACCCACGAACATCCGTATCCCGGCTTCCGGCGGAAGGGAGCGAGCTTCCGGCTCCTCTGGGGGTAAACAACACCCGAAGCCAATGCATCGCACGCCAGCCGCACCGGCCGCGCCGCCACCGGCCAAGCCCGAGAGCCGCCCGGTCGCGGAAGAGAGACGAAGGCGCCGTCGACCTGGCGCTCGCCCCGATCCTCGTTGCCTGGCGTTGAGGTCCACCAGGCGGTGGCCATGTAACCAATATGGTTCGTTTTGTCAAGAGGATGGAGGTGGGGGAGGCGTGGACGGGGACTGAAGCGGGGTGCTTGTGCCGACCGTCCTCATGCAGCGTGCCACAGCCGCCCGCCGCCCTACCCTCCTCCCTCACCTTATCGTCATCCCAGCGAAAGCTGGGATCGCGTGCAGCACCGTACGGCCTCGCCGAGAGCGATCCCAGCTTTCGCTGGGATGGAGATATATGTTCTGTTGCGAGCCTCCGCGAAGGCGGAGGCCTCAGGCTGCCCACGGCGCGGCCCTTCAATCCTTCCACAAGCTCAGGACTTCAGGACGAACGGTTCCGAATTCTCACGTGGCTATGGCCGAGGCAGCTCAGCCCAGCTTCGCCTTCAGCAGTTCATTCACCACCGCCGGGTTGGCCTTGCCCTGCATGGCCTTCATCGTCTGGCCAACGAAGAAGCCGAACAGCTTGTCCTTGCCGCCGCGGTATTCCTCGACCTTGTCGGCGTTGGCGGCGAGGACCTTGTCGATCTCGGCCTCGATCGCGCCGGTGTCGCTCTGCTGCTTGAGGCCTTCGGTCTCGGCAATCTCGGCCGGTTCGCGGCCGGTCCTGAGGACGATCTCGAAGATCTCCTTCGCCTGCCCGCCCGAGATCTCGCCCGCGGCCTGCATCTGCAGGATCGCGGCCTGTGCCTCGGCCGTGGCGTGCGCGGGATTCGCCTCGTCGCCCAGCGCATTCATCACGCCCGGCGCGACCGACAGCGACCAGTTGGCGACCTGCGTGGCGGCATCCTTCTCGCTCTTGCCGAGCCGCTTGGCGGTCTCTGCCAGCAGCGTCTCGAACCGGGCGAAAGTCTCGACCTCGGCCGTCAGAACCGCCGCGTTGTAGTCCGACAGCCCCAGTTCCTCGACATAGCGGCGGCGCTTGGCATCGGGCAGCTCGGGCAGCGAGGCCCGGCATTCCTCGAGAAACGCGTCGTCGAGTTCGAGCGGCAGCAGGTCGGGATCGGGGAAGTAGCGATAGTCGTGCGCGTCTTCCTTGCTCCGCATGGAGCGCGTGGTGCCGGTGTTCGGATCGAACAGGCGCGTTTCCTGCACCACGGTGCCGCCATCCTCGATCAGATCGACCTGACGGCGCGCCTCGTGCTCGATCGTCTGCATGACGAAGCGCACCGAGTTGACGTTCTTCGTCTCGGTACGGGTGCCGAACTCCTCGCCCGGCCGGCGCACCGAGACGTTCACGTCGGCGCGCATGGAACCTTCCTCCATGTTGCCGTCGCACGACCCGACATAACGCAGGATCGTGCGCAGCTTGCGGACATAGGCCCCGGCCTCGGCGGGCGAGCGCATGTCGGGGCGCGAGACGATCTCCATCAGCGCCACGCCGCAGCGGTTGAGGTCGACGTAGCTCATCGTCGGGTGCTGATCGTGCATCAGCTTGCCCGCGTCCTGCTCGACATGGATGCGCTCGATGCCGATGACCTTGTCCTGCGGAATGCCGGCCTTCTCGTCCGCCTCGATCGTCAGCGAACCCTCGCCCACCAGCGGATGGTAGAGCTGGCTGATCTGATAGCCCTGCGGAAGGTCGGCGTAGAAGTAGTTCTTGCGGTCGAACCGGCTCCACGCATTGATCGTCGCCTCGATCGCCATGCCCGTGCGCACCGCCTGCCGGATGCACTCGCGGTTCGGCACCGGCAGCATGCCCGGCATCGCCGCGTCGATCAGGCTCACCTGCGTGTTCGGCTCCGCCCCGAACGCGGTGGAGGCGCCCGAGAACAGCTTGGCGTTCGAGGTGACCTGCGCATGGACCTCGAGGCCGATCACGACCTCCCACTCGCCCGTCGCGCCCTGGATGCGATATGTGCTCATTCTCTCATTCCCGTCATCCCAGCGAAAGCTGGGATCGCTATCCAAACCGTCGGACCAAGCGGCCCGCGACCCCAGCTTGCGCTGGGGTGACGATGTTTACCACCACTTCTCCGGCTTCGCGTCGAAGCCCGCACGCTGCTGGATCGCGAGGCCGGCGTTCAGTACGCCCTGCTCGTCGAAGGCCTTGCCGATGAGCTGGAGGCCGAGCGGCAGGCCGTCGCCGTTGAGCATGGCCGGCACGCTCATCGCCGGCAGCCCGGCGAGGCTCGCGGGAACGGCGAAGACGTCGTTCAGGTACATCGCCAGCGGATCGTCCATCTTGTCGCCCAGCGCGAAGGCCGCGGTCGGCGTCGTCGGCGCGAGGATCACGTCGCACTGTGCCCAGGCCTTCTCGAAATCGCGCGCGATCAGCGTGCGGACCCGCTGCGCCTGGTTGTAGTAGGCGTCGTAGAAACCCGCCGAGAGCACGTAGGTGCCGATCAGGATGCGGCGCTTGACCTCGTCGCCGAAGCCCTCGGCGCGGGTGGCGGCGTACATGTCCTGCAGCCCCGCCCCGTCGGGCAGATCGCGCAGGCCGTAGCGGACCCCGTCATAGCGGGCGAGATTGCTCGAGGCCTCTGCCGGCGCGATGATGTAGTAGGCCGGCAGCGCATATTTCGTGTGCGGCAGACTGATGTCGACCACCTCGGCGCCCGCGTCGCGCAGCCATTCCTTGCCGCGCTCCCAGCTTTCCAGGATCTCGGGGTCGGTCCCCTCCATCCGGTATTCCTTCGGGATGCCGACTTTCTTGCCGCGCAGATCGGCCGAGAGGTTCGCCTCCCACTCGGGCACCGGCAGGTCGAGCGAAGTCGAGTCCTTCGGATCGAACCCCGCCATCGCGCCGAGCATCACCGCGCAATCCTCGACGCTGCGCGCCATCGGCCCGGCTTGGTCGAGACTGGAGGCGAAGGCGACGACGCCCCAGCGGCTGCAACGGCCGTAGGTCGGCTTGATTCCGCAGATGCCCGTGAAGGCGGCCGGCTGGCGGATCGAGCCGCCCGTGTCGGTGCCCGTCGCCGCCGGCGCGATCCGCGCTGCCACTACCGCCGAGGAGCCGCCCGACGATCCGCCCGGCGCGAGGTCGGCATTGCCGCCGTCCTTGTGCCGCCACGGGCTGATCACGTTGCCGAAGTAGCTGGTCTCGTTGGAGGAGCCCATTGCGAACTGGTCGAGGTTGAGCTTGCCCAGCATGCCCGCGCCCGCGTTCCACAGGTTCTGCGAAACGGTGCTCTCGTACTCGGGCGTGAAGCCTTCGAGGATGTGGCTCGCCGCGGTGGTCTGGACGCCCTTGGTGGCGAACAGGTCCTTCATCCCGATCGGCACGCCGGCCATCGCGCCGAGCTGCTTGCCCGCCGCGCGATCGGCATCGACCCGCTCCGCGGCGGCCAGTGCGTGGTCGGGCGTGGTGACGATGAAGGCGTTGAGCTCGCCCGCGGCGGCCACGGCGGCGTTGTGCGCTTCGGCGACTTCGCGCGCGGTGAAGTCGCCTGCGGCGACCCCGTCGCGGATCGCCTTGACGCCGAGTTCGGTCAGTTCGGTCATTATTCGATCACCTTGGGCACGCCGAAGAAGCCGTGCTCGGCCGCGGGCGCGTTGGCCAGCACCGCATCGCGCTTGTCGCCGCCGGTCAGCGGGTCGGCGTCGATCACGTCGTCGCGCAGGCGCAGGGTGTTGGGGATGACGGCGGTCATCGGCTCGACCTGCGAGGTATCGACCTCGCCGAGCTGCTCGACCCAGTCGAGGATCTGCGAGAGCTCGGGCGCCATGCGCGCGAGCTCGTCCTCGCTCATCTTGATGCGGGCCAGCGAGGCGATCTTCGCCACGGTGGTCTGGTCGACGGACATGAGAATTGCCCTTCGTTGGGAGGTGAATTGTCGCGAGCGGCGCTAGCAGCGCGCCTCCGGGCGTTCAAGCGGCGGCAGCGCGCCTCATTGCCCCGGTTGCGGCGCGCCTTCCGGCATCTGCTGTTGCTGCTGCATCTGCATCATTTGCTGGACCATCGCGACGCGGCGCTGGAAGTCCTCGCGGCTCATGATCTCGGTCACTTCCATGTCGAAGATCAGATCGGCGCCCGCGGGAATGCCCGAACCCGGCGGCGGCGCATCGCCGTAAGCGAGATCCGCCGGGATCTCGAGCACGTACTTGCCGCCCTTCTGCATCTGCTGCAGCCCTTGCTCGAAGCCGGGAATCGTCGCGCCTTCCTCGATCGGGAACGGATTGCCGTCGGGCAGGAGCCCCGGGGGAAGCGGCAGCGACTGCGACTGGTCGAACACCGTGCCGTCGGCGAGCTTGCCGGTGTACTTCACGAACACCACGTCACCGACTTGCGCGGTCGGGCCGGTGCCCGCGCGCACTTCCTCCACGTCCACGCCTTGCGGCACGGTCGCCCAGGCGATTCCCGCGGCAAGCAGCACCGCAGCGGCAACGCCGAGCCAGAGCTTGGTCAGCGAACCTTTCGCGATCGGCTGGAGGGGGACGCGGGTGACTTCGGCCATTGTCGATTCCTGAATGCAAAAGGGCGCGGGGATCGGCCCGCGCCCTGATGGCTTATCGCTGTGACGTCTTCAAGCGTTCCGGCGTTATTTCGCGCCGTCGCGTTCCAGCCGCTTGCGCTCCAGCTTGCGGGCGCGGCGGACGGCGGCGGCCTTTTCGCGGGCGCGCTTCTCGCTCGGCTTCTCGTAGTGGCGACGCAGCTTCATTTCGCGATACACACCCTCGCGCTGCAGCTTCTTCTTGAGCGCGCGCAGGGCCTGGTCGACGTTGTTATCGCGAACGATGATCTGCATAAATTCAAATACCTCACAGCAAAGGCGCGAAGCCCGCACAGCGCGGGGCGCGCCTTTCGAAATCAACGAAAAGTGCGCCGAATCCGTTCCGGATCGGCTCGAACCGGGGCGCGCATAAGCGAACTCGCACCGATTGGCAAGCCGGGACGCCGCCCGGGCATCGCAAACGTGCTGCGGGATGACGAACCCGCGAATGCAGTCTAAGGGCCGAACCATGTCCGCTGTCTCCCCCCTCACCGCTTCGTTCTACGTCTTCGCCGGAGGCGGGGCGGGAGCGCTGCTGCGCTATCAGGCGGGCCGCCTTCTCACGCACCTGCTCGGGCCGCAAGCCGTCATGGCCTTTCCCTGGGCTACGCTGGCGGTCAATGTCATCGGGAGCTGCGCCATGGGCCTGCTCGCCGGCTGGCTGGCACGGCACGGCGATGCGGGCGAGCAGTGGCGTCTGCTGATCGGCGTGGGCCTGCTGGGCGGCTTCACGACTTTCTCCGCCTTCAGCCTCGAGCTCATGCTGCTGATCGAGCGCGGGCAGCCGTGGCTGGCGGTGAGCTACGCGCTGATTTCCGTGCTCGCCGGCCTCACCGGGCTCTACATCGGCCTCATCGCCATGCGGATCGCAGCATGAGCGATTCGGTCCGCCAGTTCACCGTCCAGCCCGACGACGACGGGGTGCGACTCGACCGCTGGTTCAAGCGGCACCTGCCGCAGATCGGCTTCGCGACGATTTCCAAGTGGGCGCGCACCGGCCAGATTCGCGTGGACGGCGGGCGCGCGAAGCCCGAGGACCGGCTCGCCGCCGGACAGATCGTGCGGGTCCCTCCGGGCGGTGAGGCGCCGCACCGCAAGCAGGTGACGAAGCGCGAACTGACGGCGGAAGAGATCGCCGAAGCACAGGCCATGGTCATCGCGCAGACGCGCTCCGCGATCGTGCTCAACAAGCCGCCCGGCCTCGCGACGCAAGGCGGCACCAAGACGCACCGCCACGTCGACGGGCTTCTCGACGCCTTCGCGCCGGGCGAGGACGATCCGCGCCCGCGCCTCGTGCACCGGCTCGACAAGGACACTAGCGGTGTGCTGCTCGTGGCGCGCACTCCGGGGAGCGCGGCATCGTACTCCCGCCGCTTCTCCGGCCGCAGCGCGAAGAAGGTCTACTGGGCGCTGGTCATCGGCGTTCCCGACGTTCCCGAAGGCACGATCGACGCGCCGCTGGCGAAGCAGCCCGGCACCGGGGGCGAGAAGATGCATGTCGACGAGGAGAACGGCCAGCGCGCCGTCACGCGCTACCGCGTGGTCGACAAGGCCGCGAAGAGGGCCGCCTGGGTCGAACTGGAGCCGATGACCGGGCGCACGCACCAGCTCCGCGTCCATATGGCCGCGATCGGGCATCCGATTCTCGGCGACGGCAAGTACGGCGGGCAGGACGCCTTCCTGACCGGTAGCGTAAGCCGCAAGATGCATCTCCATGCGCGGCGCCTGATCATCGAGCAGCCGGAGGGCGGCAAGCTCGACGTGACGGCCGACCTGCCCGAGCATTTCGCGGCGAGCATGGAGCAGCTCGGCTTCGACCCGGCGCTCAGCAACGCCGAGCCCCTGCGAGAGGAATCGAACGAGCGCACGCCCGCTGAGAAGAAGCAGGCGGCCCGTGCCTACGCCAAGCAGTACCGCCGGGGGCGTCGCGGCGAACGCCGGTCGCGCGGCGCGGCTCCGAAGCCCAAGGGCGGAGGCATGCGCAAGTGACGGTGCGGCTCGCGATCTTCGACTGCGACGGCACGCTCGTCGATGGTCAGGCGGCGATCTGCAGTTCGATGGAAACGGCCTTCGCCAGTGCGGGCCTGCCTGCCCCGGACCGGCACGACGTGCGCCGCATCGTTGGGCTGAGCCTGCCGCAGGCGATCCGCCTACTCGCACCCGACGCCGACGATGCGCTGCACCGCCACGCCGTCGACGCCTACAAGGAGGCATTCCGTGCCTGCCGGCTCGACGGGACGCTGGAGGAGCCGCTGTTCGCCGGCATCGCCGAGGTTCTCGTGCGTCTTGCGGAGGCCGGCTGGACGCTCGGCGTCGCGACCGGCAAATCCGACCGGGGGCTCGCGAGTTGCCTCGCCGCCCACGGCCTCGCCGACCATTTCGTCACGCTCCAGACCGCAGACCGCCATCCCTCGAAGCCGCATCCCGCGATGCTCGAGGCGGCGCTGGTCGACGCGGGTGCGGAGCCGGCCGACGCGGTGATGATCGGCGACACGACGTTCGACATGGAGATGGCCCGCGCCGCAGGCGTGCGCGCGATCGGCGTCGCCTGGGGTTATCATACGGAGAGCGAGCTGCGCGAAGCGGGCGCCGAGCACGTCGTCGCCACTCCGGCCGAACTGGGAGACCTGCTGTCGTGAACGATCCTGCGCAGTCCCGCTATTTCGCGATCGTCGCGGTCCGTTTCGCCAGCGTCGCGCTGATCCTGCTCGGCATCCTCGTCGTGCGGCGCGTTCTCGAGCTGCCCGACGCGCTCGGCTATGTACTCCTCGTCGCCGGGCTGGCCGGCTTCTTCGTCATGCCCACCGTTCTCGCGCGGCGCTGGCGGAGCCCGAAGGAATGAAGCGCTTCTACCGCGAGGTTGCAGTCGTGGAAGCCGAGGGCGGATGGCGCGTTGCGCTCGACGGCCGCGCCATCAAGACCGCACTCGGCGCGCCGCAGATCGTGCCGACGCGCGCACTTGCCGAAGCCCTCGCGTCGGAGTGGTCGCAGCAGGGCGACGAGATCGATCCGCACACGTTCCCGCAGCGCGACATGGCCGACTATGCGATCGACGTGGTGCGTGCGGATCGTGCTGCGGCGATCGGCAAGCTGATGGCTTTCGCCGAGACCGATACGCTCTGCTACCGCGCCGATCCCGACGAGCCGCTCTATCGCCGCCAGCACGAGATCTGGGAGCCGCTGGTGACTGCGCTGGAAGCGCGCGAGGGTATCCGGCTCGACCGCGTGAGCGGAGTGATCCACCGGCCGCAGCCGCAGGCCAGCCTCGACGCCTTGCGCACGCGGCTCGGCACGCTCGACGACTTCACGCTCGCCGCCCTGCAGACGATGGCCTCGCTCTGCGCCTCGCTGTGCATTGCGCTCGAGGCGCTGGAAGCAAACGCCGATGCCGACGCGCTGTGGTCCGCTGCTCACCTCGAAGAAGAATGGCAGACGGAACTATGGGGCCGGGATGCCGAAGCCGAGGCGCGGCTGGACAAGCGGAAGGCGGAGTTCCTGGAAGCGTTCCGCTTCGTGAAACTCTTGGTCTAGTTCGATCGGGTCAGGCCTGCCGCTGGGTCAGCCGATCCATTCGGCGACCTGCCCGGCAACGTCGTTCGCCGCGCTGTTGAGCGCTTCGCCCACAGGTCCAGCCTCGGCCGCCACGCCCGGAACCACGCTTTCGAAGCGCCGCGTCTCGATCCCGTCGCCTTCCGCCTCGCGGATCGCGTCGAACCGCACGACGACCGAGGACGTTCGCGCGTCGTAGCCGAAATCGCGCAGCACGCCGCGAAGCTGTGTCTTCGGCGTGAGCGCCGGGTCGTCGGAATCGATCACCACCCGGTTGCTGCGCGTGCGGATCGTTTCGGCGAGCAGTCCGCGAAACAGCCGCGCCGGCTTGTCCACCCAGACCGCATCCTTGAGGTAGGCGATGTTGGCATCGTCCACCTGCACCGGCACGCGCACGACGTCGAGCCGTGCGGGCGCGTCGGGAACGAGGACCGCGAGCGCTCCCGCCTGGCTACCGGTCGTGCCCGAGCCGGCTGGCGCCTCCGCCGTGGGAGTCAACGTCAGCAGGCTTTCGGGCGGCTCCTTGCCGAAGCTCACGCAGCCGGCGAGCACGGCGAGCGCCGCCAGCGCCGGAAATGTCCTGATGGCTGTCGCGCGCATCGCGTTCCCCTGTCTCTTCGCGGCCGTCATGGCTCGTAATCGGGCAGCTTCTGCCCGCCGATCAGCGAGCCGGCGCCCTGCGTCTCGATCTTTTCGGTCACATTGCGCAGCGCCTTGCTGGTCGCGCGCAGGTCCTGCATCGCCGCCTCGGCCGCCGGCAGAGTGCTCTCGTTGAGCTGACGGGCCGCCGGCTGCACTTCGGTCAACGTGGTGCTGAGCGCCTGCGCGGCGCTGTCGGCGGACTGGAGCGTCTTGCGCAGCTGATCCGCCAGCCCCTGCCCTTCCTGATTGAGCAACTGATCGGCCGATCCCATCACTTTCTCGAACGAATCCAGTGCCTCGCTCGATTCGCGCAAGGTCACTTGGAGTTCGGCCAGCGTGCGCTGCACTTCGGGCGCCGTCTGCGCGAGATCGGCGGTGATCTGGTTGGTGTTGCGCAGGATGCCGGCGATCTCGCCCTGGTTCTCGTCCGACAGCAGCATCGTCAGCCGCTCGGTAAGCGTGGCGAGCCGCTCCAGCAGCAGCGGCGCGTTGGCAAGCAGTTCGCCGAGGCCGCCCGGCTTGGTCGGGATCACCGGCACGTCTTCGGGGCACGCGGTGTTGCCCGGCCCCTCCTCGCAAGTGATCGGCGGCGCATCCCGGCGCGCGCCGTCGAGCAGGATCGTCGAGACGCCGGTGAACGATCCCTGGATCGTCGCCGTGGTGCCGACGCGGATCGGCACGTCGCTCTTCACCTTCACCCGCACGCGGACGAACTGGGGATCGGTCTCCCACAGCGATATCTCGCTGACCTGCCCCACCGGGACGCCGGCGAACGAGACCTGCGATCCATTGGCAAGCCCGGCGACCGACTGCTTGAAGAAGATGTCGTACTCGTCCTGCTCCCCCTGCCCGAGCCGGGCGAGCCAGACGAAGAACAGCGCAAGCCCGGCCAGCAGCACCAGCGTGACGGCCCCGACCCAGACATGATTTGCGCGCGTTTCCATTCGCTTGCCCTAATCCCCGCTTTGCCCGCGTTTGTCCATGCTCTCGGCCCGGCGCTTGCTCGCCTGGGCGGCACGGCCGCGCGGTCCATTGAAGTATTCCTCGATCCACGGATGATCGGTTTCAAGCAGTTCGGGGATCGTCCCGACCGCGATCACCTTCTTGTCCGCCAGCACCGCAACGCGGTCACAAATCTCGTAGAGCGTATCGAGATCGTGGGTGATGAGGAAGACCGTGAGGCCGAGCGTCTGCTTGAGCTCGCGCGTCAGGTGGTCGAACGCCGCGGCGCCGATCGGATCGAGCCCCGCGGTCGGTTCGTCGAGGAACAGGAGCTCCGGATCGAGCGCGAGCGCCCGCGCCAGCCCTGCGCGCTTCTTCATCCCGCCCGAAAGCTCGGCCGGGTACTTGGTCACCGCGTCTTCGGGAAGGCCCGAGAGCATGACCTTGTAGCGCGCGATCTCGTGCATCAGGTCCGGTTCGATCTCGGGGTAGAACTGCTTGAGCGGAACCTCGACGTTCTCCCCCACCGTCAGCGTGGAGAACAGCGCCCCGCCCTGGAACAGGACCCCCCAGCGATTGCGGATGCCGAGGTTCTCGTCGGGCTCGGCGTTGGTCATCGAACGGCCGAACACCTCGACTTCCCCCTCGTCCGGAGTCTGCAGGCCGATGATCGAGCGCATCAGCACCGACTTGCCCGTTCCCGAACCCCCGACGACGCCGAGAATCTCGCCCCGGTTCACGGTCAGCGAAAGATCCTCGTGCACGGTCTGATCGCCGAAGCGGTTGACGAGCCCCTTCACGACGATCGGATGCTCGCCGCGAAAGCGCTCGTAGCGGCCCAGGCCGCGCTCCTCCAGCTCCTGATCGAGATCCTCGGCCACGTCAGCCCCAGCCGATCTCGGTGAAGAACACCGCGAAAAACGCGTCGAGCACGATGACCATGAAGATCGCCTGGACCACCGCCTTGGTCGTCTTCAGGCCCACTTCCTCCGAATTCCCCTGGACCTGCATGCCCTGATAACAGCCGGTCAGCGCCACGATCAGGCCGAAGACCGGCGCCTTGGCCAGTCCGACATAGAGGTCGTAGATCGGCACCACTTCCTGGGTGCGCGACAGGAAGGTCAGGAACGGGATGCCCAGCATCAGGTCGCCGATCACGGCGCCGCCGATGATCGCGATACACGAGGCGAAGAAGCCCAGCAGCGGCATCATCAACACCGCGGCGAGAATACGCGGGATCACCAGCGCCTCGATCGGCGAGATGCCGATCGTGCGCATCGCGTCCACTTCCTCGGTCAGCTTCATCGTCCCGAGCTGAGCGGCGAAGGCGCTGCCCGAGCGGCCGGCAACCATGATCGCCGTCATCAGCACGCCGAGCTCGCGCAAGGTGATGCGGCCGACGAGGTTGATGGTGAGCGTCTCCGCCCCGAACTGCGCGAGCTGCACCGCACCCTGCTGCGCGATCACGATACCGATCAGGAAGCTCATCAGGCCGATGATCGGCAGCGAGGAGACACCGACCAGCTCGAGCTGGTGCACCATCGCCTTGCCCCGAAAGCGCGAGGGGTGGCGGATCAGGCTTCCCGCCGCGAGCAGGATCTGGCCGAGGAACCCGACCATGCCGACGACGCCCTGCCCGAACTCGTGGACCAGTTCCCCCACCCGCTCGGGCACGCGCTCCCACACCGGAAGGCGCGGTGCGCGAATGTCGGCTCCGTCGCCGGCGGGTTCGACAGCCGCCAGCAAACGCTGCGCGCGTTCGCTGGCGCCGATGATCTCCGCATTGTGCCGCTTGGCGAGGCTGCTGGCGATCCACGCCCCGACCGTGTCGATTTCGCTGACGTTCGACAGGTCGACGGTGGCGAGATCGCCCTCGATCGATCGCAGGTCGCTGTCGACCGCGCCGATCGTGGAAACCAGATAAGGCCCTGAAAGGACAAGCCGCGCACCACCGGCGCCGCCATCCTCGACCTCGAAGAACGCCCCATCCTTCATCTCGGCGACCTATGCGGCCAAACCGTGTGCACTACAAGCGCGCAATCAGCCGTGTTGCGCCGCAGCGCACCCGCTGGCAAAGGCCGCGAACCTATGAGCACCGAACTTTCCAAGACTTTCGACCCGACCGAAATCGAGGCGCGCTGGTACGCGCATTGGGAAGGGCACGGCCTGTTCCGGCCCGAGCGGCCGGACGCCGAGCCCTTCACCATCGTCAATCCGCCGCCCAACGTGACCGGCAGCCTCCACATCGGGCACGCGCTCGACAACACGCTGCAGGACATCGTGGTCCGCTACGAGCGGCTGCGGGGCAAGGATGCGCTGTGGGTGGTGGGCACCGATCACGCGGGCATCGCGACGCAGATGGTCGTCGAACGCGAGCTGGAGAAGCGGCAGGACAAGCGCACCAATTACTCGCGCGAGGACTTCGTCGCGAAAGTGTGGGAGTGGAAGGAGGAAAGCGGCGGCACGATCACCCGCCAGCTCCGCCGCCTCGGCTGCTCGATGGACTGGAGCCGCGAGCAGTTCACGATGAGCCCCGAATTCACCCGCGCGGTGACCAAGGTCTTCGTCGATCTCCACAACCAGGGCCTGATCTACCGCGACAAGCGGCTGGTGAACTGGGACCCGAAGCTCAAGACCGCGATCAGCGACCTCGAGGTCGAGACGCAGGACGTGAAGGGCCATTTCTGGCACTTCAAGTATCCGCTCGCGGACGGTGTGACGCTGGACAGCGGACAGGACTACATCGAAGTCGCGACCACCCGACCGGAAACCATGCTGGCCGACATGGCCGTGGCGGTTCACCCGTCGGACGAGCGCTACGCCAGCGTGATCGGCCAGGAGATCGTCCAGCCGATCACCGGCCGCCGGTTCAAGGTGATCGCCGACGAGCATGCCGATCCGGAGCTCGGCTCGGGCGCGGTGAAGATCACGCCAGGGCACGACTTCAACGATTTCGAGGTCGGCAAGCGCGCCGGGATCGCGGCGGCCGAGATGCTCAACATGCTCGATGCCGAAGGCAACGTCTGCCAGACCGCCGACGGCCTGGTGCCCGAGGAATTCCTCGGCCTTCACCGTTTCCGCAAGGACGGGGTGGACGGCGCGCGCGAACTCGTGGTCGCACGGATGAAGGAGCTCGGCCGCCTGATCCCGCACGTCGACAAGGACGGCGAGGCGCACGACGCCGAACCGCGCACGATCGCCACCCCGTTCGGCGACCGCGGCGGCGTGGTCATCGAACCCTGGCTGACCGACCAGTGGTACGTCGATGCCGAAAAGCTCGCGCAGGCGCCGATCGAGGCGGTGCGTTCGGGCAAGATCGAGATCGTGCCGAAGAGCTGGGAGAAGACCTTCTTCAACTGGATGGAGAACATCCAGCCGTGGTGCGTCTCTCGCCAGCTCTGGTGGGGGCACCGGATTCCGGCGTGGTACGACGAGGACGGCAAGGCCTACGTTGCCGAGAGCGAGGAAGAAGCCCAGGCCCTTGCCGGCAACAAGGCGCTGACCCGCGACGAGGACGTCCTCGACACCTGGTTCTCGTCCGCCCTCTGGCCCTTCGCCACGCTCGGCTGGCCCGAGCAGACCGATCTCCTCGCCAAGCACTATCCCAACGACCTGTTGATCTCGGGCTTCGACATCCTGTTCTTCTGGGATGCGCGGATGGCCATGCAGGGGATGCATTTGATGGGGGAGGCGCCGTGGAAGCGGCTCTATCTCCACGGGCTCGTGCGCGCGGCGGACGGGCAGAAGATGTCCAAGTCCAAGGGCAACGTGGTCGATCCGCTCGGCCTGATCGACAAGTATGGCGCCGACGCGCTGCGCTTCTTCATGGCGGCCATGGAGAGCCAGGGCCGCGACGTGAAAATGGACGAGAGCCGGGTCGAGGGATACCGCAACTTCGCCACCAAGCTGTGGAATGCGACGCGTTTCTGCCAGGCGAACGGCATCGGCGGTTCGCAGTCGATTGCCGCTCCGCAGGCGACCAGCGCGGTCAACAAGTGGATCGTCGGCGAAGTGGTCGAAACACTCGCCGCACTCGACAAGGCCATGGCGGACCTGCGCTTCGATGCGGCCGCGAATGCGATCTACCATTTCGTGTGGGACACGTTCTGCGACTGGTATCTCGAGCTGATCAAGGGCCAGATCGACGACGAGACCCGGGCGGTCGCCGGCTGGGCGCTCGACCAGATCCTCGTCATGCTGCATCCGTTCATGCCCTTCATCACCGAGGAACTGTGGCACGCGCAGGGTGAGCGGCCGTACGAGCTGATCCTTGCGAAATGGCCCGAGCCTGTCGCGGCGATCGATGCCGAGGCCAAGGCCGAAATCGAGTGGTTGATCGACCTGACGCGCAACCTGCGCGCGGCGAAGAACGAGATCGGTCTGGCGCCCGGCGCGAAGCTGGAAGCCTGGCTCGCGCAGCCGTCCGCGATCGCGAGCAAGGTCCTCTCGACCAGCGCGGCAGCGCTCGACCGCGTGGCGCGCCTGTCCGCGGTCCATGCCGAGACGGCACCGCATGGCGCCGCGCTGCAGGTCGGCGTCGGCGGCGACAGCCTGGTGATCCCGCTGGAAGGGCTGATCGACGTCGAGGCCGAGAAGGCTCGTCTTGCCAAGGCGCTCGCGGCGTCGGAGAAAGAGGCGAAATCGCTCGAAGGCCGGCTTTCCAACCTGAACTTCGTCGAGCGCGCGAAACCCGAAGCGGTCGAGAAGGCCCGCGCCGATCACGCGCACCACGCGGCCGAAGCGGAACGCCTCAAGGCCGCGCTGGACCGGCTGGGATGACAGTCCTCCCCTCCTCTTCAGAGGAGGGGATCGAGGGGTGGTGGCGATGCGCCAGCATCGCTCGCGAAGCGAACTGTTCTCGCGTTGCGAGCACCACCCCCAAACCCCCTCCTCTGAAGAGGAGGGGGCTAAGAACAGCTTGAGTTGAACCGGGTATGTCGATCGTATTAGCCACGCAAAGTCCCGGCGAGCCGGAGATTTTCGCCTCGCTGCAGGGCGAAGGGCCAAGCGCCGGCGTGCCGGTCGCGTTCCTGCGCCTCTCGCGCTGCAACCTCGCATGCCAGTGGTGCGACACGGCCTATACCTGGCATTTCGAGGGCGACGAGCGGCCGCATCGCTCCGGCGAGACGTTCGAGCGCAAGGCCAATCAGATCACACTTAGCGAGGAGGAGGCTGCCCAGAGGATCGCGGCGCTGGGCCAGAAGCGCCTCGTGATCACCGGCGGCGAGCCGCTGCTTCAGGCGGGCGCGCTGGCGAAGCTGCTCGAGCTGTTGCCCGACATGACGGTCGAGATCGAGACCAACGGCACCGTCGCCGCCCCGCCCCGGCTCGACATCCGCATCGACCAGTACAACGTCAGCCCCAAGCTCGCGCACAGCGGCAATCCGGCCGAGCTCGCGCTGCTGCCCGAGCGGCTCGATGCCTACGCGGCCGATCCGCGCGCCTGGTTCAAGTTCGTGATCGCCTCGCCCGAGGATGTGACGGAGGTGCTGGCGCTTCAGGCGCGCTATCGCTTTCGGCCGGGGCATGTGTTCCTGATGCCCGAAGGCACCGACAGCGCGACGCTGCGGGCGCGGCAGGCGTGGCTTGCGCCGTTATGCCTGGAGCGCGGTTTCCGGATGAGCGACCGGCTGCATATCCATCTTTATGGGGATACGCGGGGAACCTAGAAGGACCTAAACGTACCTAGCGGCCCTGAGAGCGCCAGCGGCGCACCACACGCTGCACAGCCTCTTCCTCCCCGCCGCTTTCATTCCATAGTTCGACGAAGCTCGGGTCTTCCGACGCCGGGCGCTTGGCTTCTTCCAGGCTGTCGAAGCTGACGCGGATCGGGATCGCGACGCCTTCGCCGCAGATGATACATTCGCGGTTGCGGAGGGCGGGAATCGAATCGAGGAAGCCGCGCGCGCCTTCGGGCATGGCGGCTTTCACGAACGCCTGGTCGCGGTCGTTGTTGAGGCGCATGGCGATGATCGTGCCGCATTGCGACAGCACGCCCTCGGCAAGATCGGACGGGCGCTGGGTAATGAGGCCGAGGCTGATGCCGTACTTGCGGCCTTCCTTGGCGATGCGGCTGAGGATCATGCCGACCGACGATCCGTCCGCGTTAGCCTCGTTGGGCACGTAGCGGTGCGCTTCCTCGCAGACGAGCAGGATCGGCCGGGTCTTCTCCTCCCGCCCCCAGATCGCGAAGTCGAACACCAGACGGCTCAGCACGGCGACCACGGTGGAGGTGATGTCCGAGGGGACGCCGGAGACGTCGATGATCGAGATCGGCTTGCCCCCGCCGGGCATGCGGAAGATCTTGGCGATGAATTCCGCCATGGTGTCGCCGACCAGCATGCCGGAGAACATGAACTGGTAGCGCGGATCGCCCTTGAGCTCGTCGAGCTTGCTCTTGATCCGCATGTAGGGCGCCGACGAGGTCGCCTTGTCCAGCTTGCCCATCTCGTTCTGGAGCTCGTTCGAGAGGTCCGAGAGGAGATAGGGGATCGGCGAATCGACGGTGATTTTGCCCATCGTTTCGGCCAGGCGGTTCTTGCCTCGCGCCCGCAGCAGGCACTTGGCGAGGATGTCCATGTCGGTCTGCCGCTCGTTGCCGCTGGTCGTCAGCAGCGCCTCGCAATGCTCCTCGAAGTTCATCAGCCAGTAGGGGAGCTGGAGATTGGAGACGTCGAGGATCATCCCGGTGTCGCGGAACGCCGCGGCATATTCGCCGTGCGGGTCGATCATCACCACATGCCCCTCGGGCGCGGCCTCGCAGATGCGGTGAAGGATCAGCGCAGCGCTGGTCGACTTGCCGGTGCCGGTCGAGCCGAGCAGCGCGAAGTGCTTGCCGAGCATGGCATCGATGTAGAGGCCCGCGCGAATGTCCCGGGTCGGATAGACGGTGCCGATCTGGATGCTCGCGCGCCCATCGCTGGCGTAGATGTGCCGGAGATCGGCGGTGGTCGCCGGGTAGATCTTCGCCCCGGGAACGGGGTAGCGGGTGACGCCGCGGCGGAAGCCGTAGATGCGGCCGGTCCCGTTCTCCTCCATTCCTTCGCCGAGAAAGTCGACGTCGGCGATGATCCCGCCGCCTGCCCGCAGATCCTGCCGCTGGTTGCGGACGCTGGCGAGCAGCCAGGCATTGCCGGCGCGGATCTTGATCTGGCTGCCGACCTGCCCCGCGAGGGCGACCGAAGGGTCTTCGTCGGCCATGCACTCGTTCAGCCGCTGCACGTCGAGCGCGATCTGCGAACCGGAGCCGGCGACTTCGACGACCACGCCGATCGGCTGGATGGCATTGTCGGACCGGGTGGAGGAGGCGACGGCTTGCGGCTGCGGGTGCCCGGCGGCGCTGCCCCCGTCCCGCGTCGCCGTGTCGAGCGGCTGGCGCCGTTCGAGGTTGCCGTGGCCCATCTCGGTCATGAAGTGGTCGATCCCTGCGTCTGCCCGGGCGCCGGGCGTAACGCCGGGTGGTTAAGATCGGGTCAACACGGGGCCGAAAGGCCAGCTAGATCAGCGCGAAAAGGCGCCCCGCGACCCAGCCCATCCCGACCGACAGGAAGACCGCCAGGAAGCCGTAGAACAGCGATTGCCGTTCCGAGAAGACTTCCACGAACCGTTCGAACCCGACCTTGCGCACTTCGACCTCCGCAATGGCAGAGGCGATCACGCGGCCGCGGGTGATGGCGAAGGTTTCGGCGGTGTAAGTGCCGGTCTGGACGTTCGAGGGGAGCGAGATCCGCGCCTGATACAGCACCTGTTCGCTGATCTGCACGCCGCTGGGATCTTCCTTGTAGAGCCCCTGCCGGCTGCGCAAGTCGACCAGGCCGGCGGTGAAGCGCGTCTGCTCTTCCGGATCGATCGCGCCGGTCGGCGAGAGCTGCAGGTAGTCCAGCCCGAGCTCGTAGATCGCAGCGGTCCGCTCGTCGACGATCTCCCCGATGGGGCGCGAGGACGCGACCGCGAAGAACGACGGCGCGGACTGGAACGCGGTGCTGTCGGCATTGACCCAGATGCCGCCGACGCGCGCCTTCTCGCGCACGGCGATCGGCTCCGTCGGCCCCTTGAGGACCACGACGATATCGTAATCCTGCCCTGCCCGCGCGCCGGTGGGATCGAGGATCGCGCCGAACAGGAGCAGCTCGGTGCCGGTAAAGCCCTGCTGGACCTGCACGTCGTCCTGCGAGACTTCGGGCACCAGGATCGGGTCCCGCTGGGCCGAGAGCATCACCAGTGCCACGAGGAGGAACAGGCGCTTCACAGCGGCACCACGGTGAAGATCTCCTCCGGCCGGACGAAGAGGCCGAAGAACATTCGGGCGGTGATGAGGAGGACGATGGCCGCCAGCGCGAGGCGCAGATATTCGGGCTTGAACTTCTGCGCCACCTGCGTGCCGAGCTGCGCCCCCGTTACCGACCCGAACAGCAGCAGGGCGACGAGCACGATGTCGACTGCATGGGTCGTCAGCGCGTGCATCATCGTCGTCACCATGGTGACGAACAGGATGTTGTAGAGCGAGGTGCCGACCACGACGTTGGCGCTCATGCCCAGGATGTAGAGCATCGCGGGCACGAGGATGAACCCGCCGCCCACGCCCATCAGCATGGTCAGCGTGCCGACCACCACGCCCAGCAGCAGCGGCGCGATGGGGGAGATGTAGAGGCCCGATCCGTAGAACCGCCAGCGCAGCGGCAAGGCCGCGATCAGCCGGTGGTGCCGGCGCTTCATCGCAGGCTTCGCAGTGCCCCCCTCCGGCGGGCGGACAGCCTGCCACGCCTCGCGCGCCATCAGCGATCCGACCGAGCCGAGCAGGAAGACGTAGAGGACGTTGATGACCGTATCGATCTGGCCGATCGACTGGAAGAAGCGGAACAGCAGCGCGCCGATCCCGGCGCCGAGAATGCCGCCGGCGACCATTATGCTGCCCATGCGGTAGTCGACCCCGCCGCGCCGGCCGTGGGCGAGCACGCCCGAGACGCTGGCGCCGGTGATCTGGGTCGCCGCCGAGGCCGCCGCGACCGTGGGCGGAACGCCGTAGAAGATCAGCAGCGGCGTCGTCAGGAACCCGCCCCCGACGCCGAACAGGCCGGAAAGAACCCCGGTGAGCGCCCCCAGCCCGACGATGACCAGCCCGTTCACCGACAGGTTCGCGATGGGGAGGTACACGTCCATGACGAAGCCCTAGGGTCAAAACCCGATCAGGTCGAGGATCGTGATTGCCCCTGGAAGCCCGCTGACAAGGAGCGCAGCGCAGTCGCGTAGCCAAAGCTACGCGCAAGCCAGCGACGCCGCTCGGCGGGCTTCCAGGGGCAACCGCTGCGCGGCGGGCGGATCTTGACGCCATGCAGCGTCGCGCGTCGGTCACGATGCAGGAACATCGCTCCCTACTTGCTCCTTGCCTGGTGCCAAAATCCGCTCCGTCACGACCGCGACCTGATCGGGTTTCGACCCTAACCGAGGGCAGCGGCGGTTGAAAGCGGGCGGATTAAAATCCGGTCGAAAGCGTGACCGCAATGCCTCGCCCGGGCGCGGCTTCCCCTGCGATACGCCAGCGGTAGTCGAGCGCCAGCCGGGCAGGCGCATCGCCGATCTCGAGGTCGAGCGACGCCGTGGGGCCAATATCGAGCCGCGCCGCACCCTTCTGTGCTCCGCCCCAGACTCCGGCTCCGGCCCGCACTTCGGCGAGGTCGAAGCGGGCGACCTCGCGATCGACCCGCGCCTGCCCGTCGGCGAAGGCGGTGGCGAACCTGCCGCCGACATAGCCCGCCTGCGCATAGGCCTCGCCGCGGAGCCCCAGCGGCAGAGCCACCGGCGGGAGCTCGGTGACGGCAAAGGCCGCCGGCCGAAGTTCGACCTTACCGCTACCGTGCCGCGTCACCCGCACTTCGGAATAGAGCGACACCGGCACCGCCGCGAAAGGGCGCGCGGCCAATCCGGCAGCCAGTTCCGACTCCCTGCCGGCGGCGAGCGCCTGCGTCGCACGGGCGTAGGCCGCTGGCCGGCGCGCGCTGCCGGATGCGAGGCGATAGCGGATCACCGCGCCCGCCTGGCTGGCACCGTAGCTCGCCGACCGCCCGCCCGCTGCAGCTTCGCCGCCCTCCCCCGGGCGCAGGAGCAGCCAGGCGTCGAACGACCATCGGTCGGGCTTCCGTACCGCGAGAGGCGGCCGCGTGCGGATTGCGGGCGACGCCGCCCTCGCCCGCAGGAGCGCCGCCACATCGGGCGGAACGGGAAGCTGCGCGGTCGCGGCGAGCCACAGGAGCTGGTGGCTGGCCATGACCTCGCTGCGGGAGGCTGGCGGCGAACTGGAGGTCGCCTGAACCTGCCAGACCGGGAGCGGTTCGAGCAGCGCGACCAGGCTCGCGGGCACCGGCCCGGGACCAGCCGCCAACGGGCCAAACTTCCGATCCGCTGTAGTCTGAACGATCGCCGCGTCCTGTGCGGGGGACGCCGCTACGGGCGCGGCGCTGGGTGTCGACATCGGCGGGGCCACACTCTCCAACATCGTCTCCAGCGGCCGCGATGGGGATTCCCACACCATCGCCCGCGTTCCGACCCAGGCGGTCAGCAGAACCGCGAGCATCAGCAGGGGCTCACCCCGGCGCCGGCCCGCGTTGCCGCTCATGACGTCACCCGGCGGGGCAGGAGCGCGGGATGCGCGTCGTGCTCGGTCTTGTCCCATTGCGGCCGCGCGCCGCGCAGGCTTCGGACATAGGCGGACAAGGCGCGCCGCCCCGCCAGCATCGCAATGAAATTGGCGACCGGCAGGCGCAGGACCGCGCGAACGCCTTCGCCGAAACCATGCTCGCGCGCGGTGAAGGCGAAGCGAAAGACGCAGCGCCACAGCAAGGCGGCGATATTGGCGATGAGGATCGCTTCGAGCGCCGGCGAGAGTTCGGGCGCGGCGGTCCAGCCGGCGAGGCTCGCCGCCGAACCGATCCCGCCGAGAAACAGCGCGGCAAGCGCGACGCCCAGCAGGAGCGCCGCGAACGGCCCGCGCCGATCGCGCAGCCGCATCCAGACTTCGACCGGGCGCCCATGCCAGCCAAGCCGGTCCCAGCCCTGGAAGGCGATCCCCAGGATCCACCGCGTCTTCTGACGGACGGCCTGATGAAGCCGCGAAGGGAAGAAGGCACGCGTGGCGATCAGTTGCCCGTCGGCGGACCTGCGCCGCACGAAGCGGGTCCGCCCGCCCATCTCCGCGATGCCGAGGCCGAGTTCGTAATCTTCGGTCAGGCTGTCGGTGGCGAACGGTGCGTGGAGGCCCCGGCTGGCCGCGAGGCGGGCCAATGCGTCGCGCGCGATGCCGCACCCCACGCCCGCGAGCGGGATGCCCGCGCCGAGCGCGTCGCGGACCACCAGGCCCTTGCTGTGGCTCTCGGCGAACTCCTCGCAATAGTGGCTGCCGACCCAGCGCGACTCCGCTTGGGGCAACGGCAGGACGGGCAGTTGCACGAGATCGGCGCCGCGCAGGCACTCGTCGATCAGCGCCAGCGCGGCGGGATCGACCATGTCCTCCGCATCGTGCAGCAGGACGCTGGCGGCACGCGTGCCGCCGCGTGCCTCGTCCGCCTCCAGCGCGGCGTAGAGGCGGTTGAGGCAATCCGCCTTGGTCGTCGGCCCTGCGGCTTCGTTGATCACCACCCGCACGCGGTCGTCGCCACTGGCGGCCGCCGCGACCGCCTCGATCGTCGCCGGATCGTTGCAGTAGCAGCCGACGTAGATGCGCAAGGTGCGGTCGGGCCAGACCCGCAGCATGTGCCGCACCGTCGCGCCGATCACGCGATCCTCGTGCCAGGCGGGAATGAACACCGCCGCCTGGCGCAGCGGCGGGCGATCGGGACGCGCGGGATCGTAGACCGCGGGCCGCGCGCGGCCGCTCAGCCGCAGCCAGAGCCACGCGAAATCGATCGCGAACTCGTCGAGCGCACCGATCAGAAAAAACACCGCTGCGAAAAGAAGCAGCTCGCGTTGGACGAGCACCACCCAATCGAGCAGCGGCAATCCCCCGGACAGCATCCGTTATCCCCCCGCGGGGATTTCTATCCAAGGGCCGCTGGACTTGCAACGCACTAGGAAATCCGAAATGGAGCGTTCCCATGGCCAAAGCACCCAAACCGATCCTCGATCTCGTCGCCCCCGTCCGTGCGCTGTTCGTCGGCGATGCTTCGGCGGGGGTGCTGCTCATCCTGGTGGCAGCCGCGGCGATGCTGATCGCCAACTCGCCGCTGGCGCACAGCTACCATGATCTGTTTCACGCGCCGTTCGCTTTCACGCCGGTTGCGAAGCTCAACACGCTGCATCTGTGGATCAACGACGGGCTGATGGCGATCTTCTTCTTCGTCGTCGGGCTGGAGGTGAAACGCGAGTGGATTGAAGGGCAGCTCAGCACCGCGGAGCAGCGGCGGCTGCCGGTCCTTGCTGCGGCGGCGGGGATGCTGGCGCCCGCGCTGGTTTATTTCTTCTTCGTCCAGGGAGAGGACCCGCAGCTCGCCCAGGGGTGGGCCATTCCGGCCGCGACCGACATCGCCTTCGCGATGGGAGTGCTCGGCCTGCTCGGCAACCGGGTGCCGGCGTCGTTGCGGCTGTTCCTGCTGACGGTCGCGATCGTCGACGACATCGGCGCGGTGCTGATCATCGCGGTCGCCTATACCGCGGGCATCAAGTTCATGTGGCTGGTCGGCGCACTGGTGATCCTGGGCGTCATGCTGGCGCTCAACCGGATGCGCGTGAAGACCGTGGTGCCCTTTCTGCTGCTGGCGGTCGTGCTGTGGTACTTCGTGCTCAATTCGGGCGTGCACGCGACCATCGCCGGGGTCGCCGCCGCGATGCTGATCCCGATGGTCGGGAAGAACGACGAGACGATGCTCGAACGGCTCGAGCACCAGTTGGCGCCGTGGAGCGCCTACCTGATCGTGCCGGTGTTCGGCTTCGCCAATGCCGGCGTGAACCTGTCCGGCCTCGGGCTGGCAGGCGTGTTTGCGCCGCTGCCGCTCGCGATCGCCGCGGGCCTGTTCTTCGGCAAGCAGATCGGCATCGTCTCAGCGATCTTCGTCGCCGATCGAATCGGCTTCGCTCCCCGGCCGCAGGGGGCGAACTGGCCCGAAATCTGGGGCGTTTCGATCCTGTGCGGGATCGGCTTCACCATGTCGCTGTTCATCGGCGAACTGGCGTTCCCCGGTTATCGCCTGCTGATCGACGAGGCCAAGATCGGGATCCTGCTTGGCTCCCTCTGCTCGGCCGTCGTCGGGTTCACGATCCTGCGCATGACCACGGCGCATCCCGGCGACGAACCTGGTCGGGCCGGGAGCGACTGATCCGGAGCCTTACCAGCTTCCGGTGTTCTCCATGCTCGCCCAGGGCTCCTGCGGCGGGAGATGGCCTTCCTGCAGCAGCTCGATGGAAATGCCGTCGGGCGAGCGGACGAAGGCCATGTGCCCATCGCGCGGCGGGCGGTTGATGGTCACGCCCGCGTCCATCAGCCGCTGACAGGTCTCGTAGATGTTCTCCACGCGGTAGGCGAGGTGCCCGAAGTTGCGCCCGCCGGTGTACTCTTCCGGCGCGCTGCCGTCCTCCGGCGGCCAGTTGTAGGTCAGCTCCACCTCGGCGAGCCCCTCCTGACCCGGCGGGGCAAGGAAGACGAGCGTGAAGCGCCCCTTCTCGTTGTCGAACCGGCGCACTTCCTCGAGCCCGATCATGCGGAAGAAATCGACGGTCGCGTCGATATCCGTGACGCGGATCATGGTGTGCAGGTACTTCGTCATGGGGGGTTCCATTCGTCTACATTAAAGCACGGTTCATCGTGCGCATATTAGACGTCCTACATGGGTCTCCCCGTCCCGAAACGAAAGGGCCAATCATGGTCGAGAGCAAATCCGATGCGCCGTCCGCCTCCCTCCCGATGTGGCGCGAGCCCACCGCACGGCGATGGCTTGCCAGTTCGGCGATCGTCGCCGGTGGGCTGATCGTCGGCGGCTTCCTGCTCGGCGACGGACTGGTTCGGGCAAAACAGGCGGACCGCGCGGTCACCGTCCGCGGCCTTTCCGAACGCGAGGTCATGGCCGATCTCGCGACCTGGACGATCTCCTACTCCTCGACCGCCACCGATCTGGCGACCGCGCAGGCGGGCGTCGACCGCGACACCGCGTCGATCGAGGCCTTCTTTCGCGATCTCGGGTTTCCTGCGGGCGCGGTCGAACCGACGGGCGTCAACGTCAGCTACTTCACGGACAATCAGGGCATCGGGCGCTACACCGTCCGCCAGCGCATGTCGCTGCGGACCAACGACATCGAGCGCGCGCAGAATGCAGTGAAGCGGCAGGCGGAACTCGTCCGCCGCGGCGTCGTGCTCGAGGACGGCTCCGGCATGGCTTACACCTTCACCGAGCTGGACGCCGTCAAGCCGGCGATGATCGCCGAAGCGACCAAGGACGCCCGCGCCGCTGCCGAGCAATTTGCCGAAGACAGCGGCGCGAACGTCGGCAGCATCCGACAGGCGACCCAGGGCTACTTCTCGATCGAAGCGCGCGACGGCGAGACAGCCGGCTGGGGCGTGTCCGACAGCCCCCACAAGAAGGTGCGCGTCGTCACGACGGTGGACTTCTCGCTGGACTGACGGCTGCGGGCCGGCCGGACGAAGCTCAGAAGCTCATGCCCAGCGTCGCGACCACGGCGTCATCGGTATAGCCGTCGATCGACGGACCTTCGACGCCGACATAGCTGACGCCGAGGTTCAGGCCGCCCAGCACCGTGGCGCTCGCCCCAAGCGACCAGTCGAGCCCCGAATCGTCCGTGCTTCCGGCCAGTAGCGGGGGCGCGAGCACGCCGTCGGTGTAGCCGAGGTGGCCGCTCAGGGTGATCGGCGTGTTCGGAATGCCGACGCCGAGATCGGTGTAGACATAGAGATTGTCGCTGTCCCCCAACGCGGCCTGATCGAACGCATAGGCCGCGCCGACGGTAGCCTCTGCCGGGCCCAGCGCGAACGTGAGCGAGGCGTAGGGCTCGAGATAATCGGTGTCGGCGCCGAGATCCTCGGTCGGATACATGTAGTACAGCAGCCCGACGTCGAGCGTCAGGCCCTCGGCGACGGGGCCGCTCCAGCCGCCGTAGATATCCAGCTCGACATCGCCCAGCAGATCGGTGCCGCCGTCGTCGATCGAACTGCCCCAGGTGCCGATGTAGAACCCGCTCTCGTGGGCTATGTCGATTCCGCCCTGGATCGCCGGGTCGCCGCCCGACAGCGAAACGCCGCGGAAGCGGTAGTCGCTGACGATCGCGACGTTGCCGGACACTTCGACCGCGCTCGGCGGGTCGGTCTCGCCCTGCGCATGCACCGGCGCAGCAGCCATGACAGCGGATGATAGAATAGCTGCGGCGGTGAGGCCGCGGATGGACGTGAGCATGACAAACTTCCTTGCGTTTGCAGTTGTGCTTCGTCCCACCTGCCGGTTCGCCGGATGCTTCGTTTTATCGAGCACACTCTTGCGAACGCGAAACGATCGTGCAGCATCATGCTGCGATGCACAAGGAATATTTCAGACCGTGTTCGACGGGAGACGGACGTGTTGAATTCGTGCACCAGCTGCCCCGCAGGTTCAGTGGCGAGTCATCGGTTGCCGTGCAGGCGCGGCTGGCCTATCGGCGCCCCCTGTTCCACGCCAAAACACCCTATGTTCGAACCGTTCCGCAAGATCTTTCGCGCCCGCCCCGAGACGCCGCGCCCCTCCGTTCCCGAGGGAGAGCGGATCTATGTCGTCGGTGACGTTCACGGGCGTATCGATCTGTTCAAGCCGCTCATCGATGCGGTCGAGCGCGATGATCGCGAGGCCCAGCCGGCCGAAACCACCATCGTGCTGCTCGGCGACCTGGTGGACCGCGGACCCGACAGTGCGGGTGTGGTGGCCCAGGCACGCGAGTTGCAGGCGCGCCGCCGCGTGCGTATCCTCGCCGGCAATCACGAGGAAATGTTCCTCCAGTCGTTCGAGGAACGCAGCATACTGCGCCACTTCCTCAAGCACGGCGGGCGCGAGACGCTGTTCAGCTACGGCATCACGCGCGAGCGCTACAACGAAAGCACGCTCGACGAGCTGCAGCACCTGATGTGCGCCGCGGTGCCGCAGGCGGACCGCGATTTCCTGCGCGGATTCGAGGAATACGTGATCGCCGGCGACTATCTGTTCGTCCATGCCGGTATCCTTCCCGAGGTACCGCTTGAGGAACAGTCGCGCCACGACCTGCTGTGGATCCGCGACCGGTTCCTGCGCCACTCCGCGCCGCATTCGCATGTCGTGGTGCACGGGCACACGATCTGCGACCCGGTGGCCGAGTGCGCCAACCGCATCGGGATCGACACCGGCGCCTACCGGACGGGCAAGCTGACGGCGCTGGTGCTGGAAGGCGATACGCGGCGCTACATACAGGCCGCCGACGAAGCGGGCACGATTACAATTCGCAAGATGGGGACTGCGCAATGAAGATCGCAATGGTCGGTTCGGGCTACGTCGGCCTGGTGTCGGGCGCCTGCTTCGCCGATTTCGGGCATGAAGTAGTCTGCATCGACAAGGACCAGTCGAAGATCGACCGCCTGCACGAAGGCGTGATGCCGATCTACGAACCCGGGCTCGACGCGCTGGTCGAAAGCAATGTCGCCGCCGGACGGCTGTCGTTCACCACCGATCTTGCCGAGGGCATCGCCGGTGCGCAGGCGATCTTCATCGCCGTCGGCACGCCCAGCCGCCGGGGCGACGGCCACGCCGATCTCTCCTTCGTCCACGCCGTCGCCCGCGAAGTGGGCGAGAACCTGGCGAACGATGCGGTCGTGGTGACCAAGTCGACCGTCCCCGTCGGCACCGGCGACGAGGTCGAGCGGATCATCGCCGAGACCGGCTGCAAGCACCGCGTATCGGTCGTCTCCAACCCCGAGTTCCTGCGCGAAGGCGCGGCGATCGGGGACTTCAAGCGACCCGACCGGATCGTGATCGGCGCGGAGGACGACTTCGGCCGCGAGGTCATGCGCGAGGTCTATCGCCCGCTGTTCCTCAACGAATCGCCGATCCTGTTCGTCAGCCGCCGCAGCGCCGAACTGATCAAGTATGCCGCCAACGCATTCCTGGCGACCAAGATCACCTTCATCAATGAGATGGCCGATCTGTGCGAGAAGGTCGGCGCCAACGTGCAGGACGTGAGCCGCGGGATCGGGATGGACAACCGCATCGGCCCCAAGTTCCTCCACGCGGGCCCCGGTTACGGCGGCTCGTGCTTCCCCAAGGACACGCTGGCACTGCTCAAGACCGCGGAGGACTACGACAGCCCGGTGCGGATCGTCGAAGCGGTGGTGAAGACCAACGACAGCCGCAAGCGCGCGATGGGGCGCAAGGTGATCGACGCGCTCGGCGGCATGGAAGCGGCGCGGGGCAAGAAGGTCGCGCTGCTCGGCCTGACGTTCAAACCGAACACCGACGACATGCGCGACAGCCCGGCAATCGCGATCGCGCAGGCGCTCGGAGATGCCGGCGTGAAGGTCGCCGGGTACGATCCGGAGGGGATGGAGCAGGCCGCACCGCTGATGCCCGACGTGCAGATGTGCAAGAGCCCCTACGAGGCGATCGAAGGGGCCGATGCGATCGCCATCGTCACCGAATGGGATGCCTTCCGCGCGCTCGATCTGGAGCGCGTGAAGGCCCTGGCAAACGCGCCGGTGATGGTGGACCTGCGCAATATCTACAAGCCCGACCACATGCAGTCCGCGGGCTTCACCTACGTCAGCGTCGGACGGGGCTGATTCGCAGCGATTTTAGCCCTCGCCCCTTCAGGGGAGAGGGTTGGGAGAGGGGGAATCGCGCAACTCTTTCTCGGCTTACTCTCTCCCCTCTCAACTCCGGCTAGCGAGCAAGCTCGCAAGCCTGCGTATCTCTCCCCTGAAGGGGAGAGAGCGAATGAGGGCCTTTCGCTGCGCGACGACGAAAATGCCAGGGGGCCTGTAAGCCGGGTTCTGTCTCGCGGGCGGTATCCCGCCCTTGTTTCCTTGGAGGGACCGGCCCCGTGAGGGCAGCCATTCGTCTAGGCGACGGATTGCTCCGTGCGCTCAAGCAGCCAACCCGGGCGGTCGCAGCTTGCGCTTGGGGCGAAACACCCCAGCCCGCTTGCGCGGACGCGCCGCCCCTATTCGGCCTTGCTCCGGGTGGGGTTTGCCATGCGGGCCGCGTTGCCGAAGCCCCGGTGCGCTCTTACCGCACCCTTTCACCCTTGCCTGCGGCCTTTAGGGCCGCGTCGGCGGTATACTCTCTGTGGCACTTTCCCTGAGCCCGCTCGCGCGAGCCCGGCGGGCGTTACCCGCCACCCTCGTTTCGTGGAGCCCGGACTTTCCTCGACCCTCCGACCCGCTCATCCTGAGCTTGTCGAAGGGGCGCGGCTGCCCGGCCCCCTGGCGGCCCTTATCTAGCGTGTCCGCGGTCGCGATCCAAGAGGAGCTGGAACAGGATCGCCCGGATCTGCCCGTCGATCTCCCCGTCGATCCGTTCGGGCCGCCAGCGGCGCTGGAACGCTTCGACCGCCTTGCGCCCGTCGGTCACGTCGTAGCCGAAGCGCTCGAGCGCGAGGTAGAAGGCGCCGTCGTTGTCGAAGGGATCGCCCAGCTCGAGCTTCTCCGGACGCGGCAGGCACAGGCCGTATTCGGCGAGCCGGTCCCAGGGAAACAGCTCGCCGGGATCGATCTTGCGCGCGGGCGCGACATCGGAATGGCCGACGACGTTGGCGCGCGGAATATCGTGTTCCTTCACGATCCGCGCCACCAGCGGGACGAGCGCGGCAAACTGCGCATCCGAAAACTCGCGGTAACCGAGAGCATGCCCCGGGTGATCGAGCTCGATCCCGATGCTCGCCGAGTTCACGTCCTTGTGCCCACGCCAGTACGACGTACCCGCATGCCACGCCCGCTTGTCCTCCGCCACCAGCCGCGTGACTTCGCCCGCTTCCGAGATCAGGTAATGCGCGCTCACCCCCGCATCCGGATCGCACAGCCGCTCGAGCGCGGCGTCGGCGCTCTCCATCTCGGTATAGTGGATCACCACCATCGAGATCGGCAGCGTACGCTCGTTGAAGTTGGGCGACGGCCGCTCGTGGTGGACGAGTTCGTCCATCAGCCGTTCGGCAGCACCGCTCCGAGGACCAAGGCGTCGGGGGTCTGCCGATATTGCAGTCCGCCCCCGGCATGATCGGCCAGCAAGCATAGCAGGTGCGCGGGCGCAGTGCGGCTCGAAAGCTTGTCCTTCGACAGATTGCCTTCGAGCGCCGCGCCGATCGTCTCGTCGAATGCGATCCGGGCGCCGGCCGCGCGGACGACGATCTCGGTCGCGCCGTCCCGCACTTCCGCCCCGATGTCGATCGTGCCGCCGCGCACGAGCGCTTCGATGCCCATATGGGCGAAGTTGAGCAGCACCTTCACCGCCGGCTTGGACAAACGGCTTTCAGCAAGCGCCCAGTTCACCGCGACGCGCTTCGCATCACGCGCCAGCGCGTCGATCACCGCGCGGGCCTCGGCCACGTCCACCTGATCGCCGAAGCCGCCGGCAGCGCCGTAGGCAAGGCGGAAGAACTTGAGTTTGTCGGCGCTGATCTGCGCGCTCTGCTCGAGCAGTTCGAAGCAGCGCTGGCGCATCTCCGGGTCCTTCTCCCCTGCGAGGAGTTCGAGCCCGTTGGAAAGCGCCCCGACCGGGCTGAGCATGTCGTGACACAGGCGCGAACAGAGCATGCTGGCGAGGTCGATGGCGTCGGTATCGGTCATGGATTGAGAAACGTGGCCCCGTACTGCGAAAGTCTGGTTAACCGCTGCCTTACCGATCAATGACTCGCAGGGAAAGCGGTTCGAAGCCCGCTTCGTCGTCGCGCCAGAACCGTACCTCGCCTTGGCCGGCGATCGCCCAGACGCGGCCGTCGCGCGCCGCCATGGCCTGGTCCGTAGGCGAAGGCTCGGCCGGACCGCGCGGGTGAGAGTGATAGTAGCCGACGACCTGGGGCCCGCCCCTGCGCGCGGCCCGGTGCGCATCGATCAGCGCGCGCGGATCGATTTCGAAATGCGTTTTGGGCGCGGGGTGGACGTTGTCCGCGGGTTCGAGGGCGCGAACCTCCGCGCCGTCGCCCAGCAGGATGCCGCAGCATTCGCGGGGGGCCGCCGCTGCCGCCTCGGCGAGAATGCGCTCCAGGACCGCACTTGAGACTTGGGCAATCATCGCGCATTGGCCTAGCATGGCGGACGATCAAGTCATCGGCGGATTTCTCGCGCCCGGTCTCCGCCTCGACAAGGCGCTCGCCGACGCGTCGGGGCTTTCGCGCGAGCGGATCAAGGGGCTCATCGGCGAAGGCCGAGTCAAGGTCGACGGCGCGGTGGTGCGCAGCGCTTCGGCCAGGACCGGCGAAGGCACGACGTTTTCCATCGACGTTCCCCCGCCCCAGCCGCTGGCGGCCGAGGCGCAGGACATCCCGCTCGACATCGTGTTCGAGGACGATCATCTGATCGTGGTGAACAAGCCGGCGGGGCTGGTCGTGCATCCCGCGGCGGGAAACCCTGACGGGACGCTGGTCAACGCCCTGCTGCACCATTGCCGGGGGCAATTGTCGGGCATCAACGGCGTGGCGCGGCCGGGCATCGTCCACCGGATCGACAAGGACACCTCCGGCCTGCTTGTCGTCGCCAAGAGCGATGCGGCGCACGAGGGGCTGGCGCGGCAGTTTGCCGACCATTCGATCACCCGTGCTTACCTGGCCGTCTGCGCCGGCCACCCGGTCCCCTCGATGGGCACGATCGCAGGGCGAATCGGCCGGTCCGAGGCGAACCGCAAGAAGATGGCCGTGCTGCCGCCCAATTCGGCCCGCGGCAAGCACGCAGTAACGCACTACAAGACCCTGAAATTGCTGCGGGATTGCGCCCTGATCGAATGCCGACTGGAAACCGGCCGCACGCATCAGGTCCGCGTTCACTGTGCGTCAATCGGCCATCCGCTATTGGGGGACCCAACTTATGGACGCACACCGGCAGGGCTTCGCCCGCTCCTCAAGCAGCTCGGTTTTGCCCGTCAGGCGCTCCACGCCGCATCGCTCGGGTTCGATCATCCGATCACGGGCGAGAGGGTGGATTTCCGGGCCGAACTGCCCTCGGACATGCGGGAACTCATCGACGAAACCGCTCGTTGAAATCGATGAAAGTCGGTTCAATCCGCCCCACCAGCGTCCTATATGTGAATGCGTGGCCCGCAACGCGGATGCCCATGAGGGGTCCGTCACCGCGCGGTCGACACGAGAAAGGTCAGGGTAGACGTGAGCAACAACAAGGCATTGACAGTTCCGGCGCTTGGCGGTGAGCAGAGCCTCAACCGCTATCTCGCCGAGATCAAGAAGTTCCCGGTGCTGACGGCAGAGCAGGAATACATGCTCGCCAAGCGCTACGAGGAACACGAGGATTCGGAAGCTGCTGCGCAGCTCGTTACCAGCCATCTGCGGCTCGTGGCCAAGATCGCCATGGGTTACCGCGGCTACGGCCTGCCGGTCAGCGACCTCATTTCCGAAGGCAACGTCGGCCTCATGCAGGGCGTCAAGAAGTTCGAGGCCGACCGCGGCTTCCGCCTGGCGACTTATGCGATGTGGTGGATCAAGGCCTCGATCCAGGAATTCATTCTCCGCTCGTGGTCGCTCGTGAAGATGGGCACCACCGCGGCGCAGAAGAAGCTGTTCTTCAACCTGCGGCGGATGAAGAAGAACCTCGAGGCTTACGAGGACAGCGATCTTCATCCGGACGATGTCGCCAAGATCGCGACCGACCTCGGCGTGCCCGAGCAGGAAGTGATCAACATGAATCGCCGCATGATGATGGGCGGCGACGGATCGCTGAACACGCCCATGCGCGGCGGCGAGGAAGGTTCTGGCGAATGGCAGGACTGGCTGACCGACGATCGCCCGCTTCAGGACGAGACCGTGGCCGAGGCCGAGGAGGCGCAGGTGCGCCACGAGATGCTGGTCGAAGCGATGGACAGCCTCAATGAGCGCGAGAAGCACATCCTCACCGAACGGCGCCTGACGGACGATCCGCAGACGCTGGAGGAATTGAGCCAGGTCTACGACGTCAGCCGCGAACGCATCCGCCAGATCGAGGTGCGCGCGTTCGAGAAACTGCAGAAGGCGATGCAGCGGATCGCCGGCGAGCGGCTGCTGCCGGGCATCGCGTAAGCTAAATGGTCCGCCCGTGGCGCCTTTCGTATGGGCGTCACGCGGCGGCCGTTCTTCTCTTGCCGGCAGTTATTGGTCCGGCGGCGGCGGCGCAACCGGCGCCCCCGGTCCGGGCGCCTGCCACTATCCAGGCGTTCGATGCGGAACTGCCTTACCGCCCGGCTCCCGTCCGTATCGGCGGCCGCCAGCATCTCATCTATGAGCTGCACCTGACGAATTTTTCGTCGGCGCCCCTGACTTTGGATGAATTGACGGTCGAGGACGGTGCGACGGGCGCGCCTCTGCTGGCCCTTTCCGGCGATCGGCTCGCCGCAGCGCTCGGCGGGGTCCCTTCGAGTGGGGCGGACGGCCTCGCGATCGCGCCGGGTGCACGCACGATCGTCTATCTCGACGTTCCGCTGAGTGGGTCCGGCATCCCGGCGAGCCTGGCGCACAAGGTCGCGGTTACGAGCAAGGACGGAGCGGCAGTGATAGATGCCGGCCGGATCGAGGTGGACACACGCCCGCTGCCGATCCTGAGTCCGCCCCTGCGCGGAGGACCGTGGGTCGCCGTCTATGCGCCCGAGATGGAGCGCGGCCACCGCCGCGTGGTCTATGCCACGGCCGGACAGGCGACGATCCCCGGCAGGTTTGCGATCGACTGGATGAAGGCGGACGCGCAGGGGCGGCTCGATCGCTCCGACAGCAAGACGTTGGCCGACTCGCTCGGATATGGTGCGGAAGTGCTGGCGGTGGCCGACGCCGTCGTTGCGGCGACTCGCGACGAATTTACCGAACCGCTTTTGCGTGCCGACCTGCCGCGCGTCTCGATCGGCGATGCGACGGGCAACTTCGTCGCCCTCGACCTCGGAAACGGGCGCTTCGCCTTCTACGAGCATCTGCAGCCGGGCCTTCTGGTGAAGCCCGGTGACAGGGTGAAGCGCGGGCAGGTGATCGCGCGCCTCGGGCTGACCGGTCAGGGCACCTCCCCGCATCTTCATTTCCATGTCGCTTCACGCCCATCGCCTCTTGCAGCGGAGGGCCTGCCCTTTCTGATCGAAGGCGCGGAGATCATCGGCCGATACGCCTCGATCACCGACCTCGGCAGCGGGCCCTGGCAGCCGGCCGGACCCGTGCCGGGCCCGTCCATGCCCGAGGCGAACAGCGTGGTGCGCTTCCCCGATTGACGCGCAAGCGCCCCACGCCGGCGATCAGAAGCTCCTGGTGATCGCCAGGGCTTCCTCGAACCGCCCCTCCTTCTCCGCGTTGCGAAGCACCAGGGCATTGGGCACGCAAACCTCAGGCGGCGCACCGCTTTCGAACTGCATCATGACCTGATCGACGAAGGTGCCGAGCGGAAGGTAGCCTTCGCGGGTCGACTGGCCCGGCGTCAGTTCGGTCTGCACGGCGGGCGGCACGATCTCGATCACCTCAACCGCGCCTTCGAGTTTCGCGCGCAGCGAGATCGAATAGCTGTGGAGCGCCGCCTTCGTCGCCGAATAGGTGGCCGCCTTGGGCATCGGCACGAATGCGAGGCCCGAGCTGACGTTGACGATCGCAGCGCCGTCCTGCCTCGCCAGATGATCGACGAGCGCGTCGGTGAGCCGGATCGGGCCGAGCAGATTGGTGACCACCGTCGCCTCCGCATCGGCCAGGTCGCGTTTCGTCGTCACGTCCTCGTAGTGCATGATGCCGGCATTGTTCACCAGCACATTGAGCGCAGGGAACCGCCCGATCAGGTCCCGCACGAAACGTTCGATATCGGCCGGATCGGACACATCGAACACCATCGGATGGATGTTCGCATGTCCCTCGGCGGTTTCGGCGAGCGAGCTTTCGTTACGGCCGGCGACGATCACGGTGTTGCCAAGTTCGTGCCAGCGCCGCGCGAGTTCGCGGCCGATCCCGCTGCCGCCGCCGGTGACGAGAATGGTATTGCCACTGGTCTTCATGAGAAGAACCTTCCTTGCTTGCGTTGGAGAGGCACTCCATCTAGTCCATTACTCTCTTATGGAAAGTAGGCACCTCAACGTGCGGTAGTTACCGGAAGGAAAGAAATGGGAAAACCGCCGCATACGAGCTATCATTCGGACCCGCGTGTGGACGCACTGGTCGACGAGACGATCGGCCGCGTTGCCGACAAGTGGACTCTTCTCGTGCTGGAGGCGCTCGAGGAAGCAGGCGAGCAGCGGTTCAGCGCGATCGGCCGCGCGGTGCCGGGAATCAGCCAGAAGATGCTCACCCAGACGCTCAGGCAAATGGAGCGCGAAGGCTTGGTGACGCGCACGGTTCACCCGGAGGTTCCGCCGCGGGTCGAATACCGGCTGACCGAGCTCGGACACGATCTTGCCGAGGCATTTTGCGGAGTATGGCACTGGGCGGAGCGCAACATCGAGAAGATCGAAGCCGCCCGCGCCGCGTTCGACGCACGCAAGTAAGGCGATTGCACGCGGCTTCTGCCGCCCTTATCCGGTTTGCCCATGCGCTGGTTCCTGATGCTGCTCGCCAAGCTGGTTCTGTGGTTCGTGGGGCTCAGCCTCCTGCTCGTGGTCGTCTACAGGTTCGTGCCGCCGCCGGTGACGGTCACGATGTTGCTGGACGAGAATGGCATCACCAAGGATTGGGAGCCGCTTTCGAACATCGACCGCAATCTCGTCGCCGCGGTGATCGCCGCCGAGGACGGCAAGTTCTGCAGCCACAACGGTTTCGACCGTGAAGCGATCGAGAAGGCGATCCAGCACAATGCGCAGGGCGGGCGTATCCGCGGGGCGTCGACCATCAGCCAGCAGACCGCCAAGAACGTCTTCCTGTGGCAGGACGGGGGGTTCTTCCGCAAGGGGCTGGAGGCCTGGTTCACCTTCCTGATCGAGAACATCTGGGGCAAGCGGCGGATCATGGAAGTCTACCTGAACGTCGCCGAGACGGGGATCGGGACCTATGGCGCCGAGGCCGGAGCGCAGCGCTATTTCAATCACTCCGCCGCCCGCCTCAGCCGCATCGAGGCCGCACGCATGGCGGCCGCACTGCCGCTGCCCAAGCAGCGTTCGGTGGTGAATCCGGCCGGCTTCACGCGCCGTTACGGCAACACGATCGCGGCCCGCATGGGCGTCGTCGGGCGTGACGGGCTCGACGCCTGCGTCTATGAGTGAGCGCGATGGGCGCGGGTCATTCGCATAATCACGGACATTCGCACGGGCATTCGCATGGCCATGGCCACGCCCATGCGCCGGCGGATTTCGGCCGCGCCTTCGCGATCGGCATCGTGCTCAACGGTGCGTTCGTCCTGGTCGAGGCCGCCTACGGCTTCATCTCGGGCTCGATGGCCCTGGTGGCCGACGCCGGGCACAACCTGTCGGATGTGCTGAGCCTGCTGCTCGCCTGGGCCGCCGCTGCTGCGGCGCGAAAGCCGCCGTCCGGCAAGTTCACCTACGGCTACAAGAGCTCGACCATCCTGGCCGCCATGGCCAATGCCGGGCTGCTGCTGGTCGCGATCGGTGCGATCCTGTTCGAGACGCTCAACCGCCTGACCAATCCGGCCGAGGTGGAGGGGTGGACGATGATCGTTGTCGCGGGCGTGGGGATCGTGATCAACACCGCGACTGCGCTGCTGTTCATGCGCGGGCGGCACGACGATCTGAACATTCGCGGCGCGTTCCTGCACATGGTCGCCGACGCGCTGGTCTCGCTCGGTGTGGTGATCGCGGGCGCGGCGATCCTGCTGACCGGTGCGACCTGGATCGATCCGGCGACAAGCCTCGTGATCGTGGCGGTGATCGCCTGGGGCACCTGGGGATTGCTCAAGGACAGCGTGAAGATGGGCCTGCTCGCCGTGCCGGAGGGAATCTCGGAAGAAGAGGTGCGCGCCTATCTGGCACGTCTGCCCGGAGTGGCCGCGATCCACGACCTGCACATCTGGCCGATGAGTACGACCGAAACGGCTATGACCGCGCATCTCGTCATGCCGGCCGGCCATCCCGGCGACGACTTCCTGCGCGAGATTGCGCACGAGTTGGACCATCACCACCGCATCGGTCACGCGACGATCCAGATCGAGCGCGATGCCGATTGCGGGCTATCCTCGGCGGAGAGTTGTTAGGAGACGGCCGTCATCCCAACATTCGCTGGGATGATGGTAAGTGAGGTAGAGGGACGGCGGGAAACGGTCCTCGTGCCCCGCCGCCCGCAAGCCCTACCCCTCCTGCGCGGGAAGCTCCCCGTTCGGGTCGTTCTCGACCAGTTCGGCGACCTGCTCGTAAACCTGCGCGTTGTCGTCCATCTGCTGCTGGAGCTGCGGGTTCTGTTCGCCGACGTTGCGGAAGAAGCCGCTCGCATCGCGCAGAAGCTTGGCCGCGAGCTGTGCGTTGGTGGCCATGTTCGGGAATTCCTCGTATTTCGCGTGACAGTGCGGCCCGAGCCCAAACAGGACCCGGTCCGGGGCGCAACCGCGTGCCGCGCCACTTGCGCCCGGTAAGGCGTGAACGGCCCGCGCGGGGCCGATTATGTCCGCAGCGCCATGCGCGGCGGAGCGGCGCCTGTCAGGCGGCCGCTTCTTTCTTCTCGCCGCCGAGCACGCGAATCGGGTCCTTGCGGCCTTCGACCACGTCCTTATCGATCACGATCTCGCTCACCCCGTCCATGTCGGGCAGGTCGAACATCGTGTCGAGCAGGATGCCTTCGACGATCGAGCGCAGGCCGCGTGCACCGGTCTTGCGCTTGATCGCCCGCTCGGCGATCGTTTCCAGCGCGTCGTCGGTGAAGGTCAGTTCGACATCCTCGAGCTCGAACAGCTTGCGGTACTGCTTGACCAGCGCGTTCTTCGGTTCGCTGAGGATCTGCACCAGCGCCGCGACATCGAGATCGCGCAGCGTGGCGATGACCGGCAGACGGCCGACGAATTCGGGGATCAGGCCGAACTTGAGCAGATCCTCCGGCTCGCACTTCTCGAGCAGTTCGCCGACGCGGCGCTTGTCGGGATCGGCGACGTGCGCGCCGAAGCCGATCGAGCGCTTCTGCAGGCGGTCGGCGATGATCTTCTCCAGCCCCGCGAAGGCGCCGCCGCAGATGAACAGGATGTTGGTCGTGTCGACCTGCAGGAATTCCTGCTGCGGATGCTTGCGGCCGCCCTGCGGCGGGACGGAGGCGGTCGTGCCTTCCATCAGCTTGAGCAGCGCCTGCTGCACGCCCTCGCCCGACACGTCGCGCGTGATCGAGGGATTTTCCGCCTTGCGGGTGATCTTGTCGATCTCGTCGATGTAGACGATGCCGTGCTGCGCCTTGTCGACGTTGTAGTCGCTCGACTGGAGCAGCTTGAGGATGATGTTCTCGACGTCCTCGCCGACATAGCCGGCTTCGGTCAGCGTGGTCGCGTCGGCCATCGTGAACGGCACGTCGAACGTGCGCGCCAGCGTCTGCGCCAGCAGCGTCTTGCCCGAACCGGTCGGGCCGACCAGCAGGATGTTCGACTTCGCCAGCTCGACGTCGCCCGCCTTGCCGCTGTGCTTCAGCCGCTTGTAGTGGTTGTGCACCGCGACCGAGAGCACGCGCTTGGCGCGGTCCTGACCGATCACATAATCGTTCAGGGTCACGAAGATGTCGTTCGGGGTCGGGACTTCGCCTTCCTTGCGGCCCGTGAGCCCGGCCTTGGTCTCTTCGCGAATGATGTCGTTGCACAGCTCGACGCATTCGTCGCAGATGAACACCGTCGGCCCCGCGATGAGTTTCCTCACCTCGTGCTGCGACTTGCCGCAGAAGCTGCAGTACAGCGTGGACTTGCTATCGGTTCCGCTCAACTTGGTCATATCCCGTGCTTCCCGATCCCGCCGATTCCAACGGCGGGATTCGACCGACTCTAAAGCCGGTTGGTCATTAATCAACACACCGGGTTTAGCATTCGGGGCATTGCCACAAGCTGAAGTGGCAGGGTTGCCCGATTGCTACCGCAACCGTTCCGCGCCGGGGCAGTTCCCCGGCTGCGAGTTACTCGGGCGCGCCGCCCGAACCCGATTCGTCAGCCGGCTCCTCGTTTTCGGGCCGGGTCTCGAACACCTTGTCGACGATACCGAACTTCATCGCTTCGTCGGCCTCGAGGAAGGTGTCGCGGTCCATCGCCTTCTCGATATCCGAGAGGCTCTGGCCGGTATACTTCACGTAGAGATCGTTCATCCGCTGGCGGATGCGCAGGATCTCCCGCGCCTGGATCTCGATGTCGCTCGCCATGCCGCGTGCACCGCCCGAAGGCTGGTGGACCATGATCCGCGCATTCGGCAGCGCGATGCGCATGCCCGGCTCGCCGGCGGCGAGGAGGAAGCTGCCCATCGACGCCGCCTGACCGACGCAGACGGTCGAAACGCGCGGCTTGATGTATTGCATGGTGTCGTGGATCGCCATGCCCGCCGTCACCACGCCGCCCGGCGAGTTGATGTACATGGAGATCGGCTTCGAGGGATTCTCGCTTTCGAGGAACAACAACTGGGCCACGATCAGCGAGGCCATGTTGTCCTCGACCTGCCCGGTCACGAACACGATCCGTTCGCGCAACAGGCGGCTGAAGATGTCGAAGCTGCGCTCGCCGCGGCTGGTCTGCTCGACCACCACCGGCACCAGCGCACCCGTCACCGGATCGCGGGTGAACTGGCCCTGCGAAGCGTGGGCGTCGGTGCCGAACAGGTCGATCATGCGAAAAATTCCCTCTCGTCAGAAGTGCGACCGGCTATGTCGCGATGGCGAGCGCGATGTTCAAGGGGATTAACCTTGCGGCCGGGGAAATCGGCACCTTCGCCTCTGCGCCACCGAGCGCTCCCCGGACGAGAAAGGGCGGCGAGACACGCTCGCCGCCCCTGTTCGTCACCCGGCAGTAGCCCGACGATCACTTCTTGGCAGCAGCCTTCTTGGCCGGCGCCTTCTTTGCGGCCGGCTTCTTGGCCGCCGGTGCTTCGTCGCCGGACTTGGCGGCGGCTTTCTTGGCCGGGGCCTTCTTGCCCTCGTCCTTCGCCGCTTCCTTCTTGGCGGGAGCCTTCTTGGCCGCGGGCTTTTTGGCCGGGGCCTTCTCCTCGCCTTCGGTCTCGGCCGCGCCCTTCTTGGCGGCGGGCTTCTTCGCCGGCGCCTTCTTCTTCGCCGCCGGCTTCTCGGCGGGTTCGCTCTCTTCGGCCTCGATCGCGGCTTCGAGTTCCTCGCGCGTCACTTCGCGCTCGGAAATCTCGGCCTTGTCGAACAGGAAGTCGACGACCTTGTCCTCATAGAGCGGCGCGCGGAGCTGGGCGGCCGCCATCGGCTCGGACTGGATGTACTGCACGAAGCGCTGACGGTCCTCGGCGCGATACTGCTGCGCGGCCTGCTGGACGAGCATGCTCATTTCCTGCTGGCTCACTTCGACACCGTTCTTCTGGCCGATCTCGCTGAGCAGGAGGCCGAGGCGCACGCGGCGTTCGGCGATCTTGCGGTAGTCGTCCTTCTCCGCCTCGATTTCCTTGAGCGCCTTGGCCGGGTCCTCGTCGCGCGAGGCTTCCTGCTGGAGCTGGGCCCAGATCTGCTCGAACTCGGCATCGACCATGCCCTGCGGCACCGCGAAGTCGTGGCCCGCGGCGAGTTGGTCGAGAAGCTGGCGCTTCATCTGCGTGCGGGTGAGGCCAGCGGTTTCCTGCTCGAGCTGGCCGCGCAGCAAGCCCTTGAGCTGGTCCAGCCCTTCGAGGCCGAGGTTCTTGGCGAAATCGTCGTCGATCTTCGTCTCGCCTTCGACCTTCACCTGCTTCACCGTGACGGCGAACTGGGCTTCCTTGCCCTTGAGGTGCTCGGCCGGGTAATCTTCGGGGAACGTGACGGTGATCGTCTTCTCGTCGCCCGTCTTCACGCCGGTGAGCTGTTCCTCGAAACCGGGGATGAACTGGCCCGAGCCGATCACCAGCGGCGCGTCTTCCGCCTTGCCGCCTTCGAACTCGGTCCCGTCGATAGAACCGACGAAATCGACGATGAGCTGGTCGCCCTCAGCCGCCTTCTTGGTCTTCGGTGCGTCCTTGTAGCTCTTTTGCTGACCGGCAATCCGTTCGAGCGCCTCGTCCACTTCCTTGTCGCTCACGGGCACGACCAGCCGCTCGAGAGCGAGACCTTCGACCTCGGGCGCCTCGATCTGGGGCAGAACCTCGAGCTCCACGTCGAGCACCGCGTCCTTGCCCTGCTCGTATCCCTCGCCCAGCTCGACCTTCGGCTGCATCGCCGGACGGAGCTTCTTGTCACGAATCAGTTCGTCGACCGAACCGCGAATCGCGTCGTTGACCACCTGCGCATGGACGTTCTCGCCATGCATCTTGCGGATCAGGTTGGCCGGCACTTTGCCCGGACGGAAGCCCGGCATGCGCACCTGCGGGGCGATCTTCTTCACCTCCGCATCGACCTTGGCCTCGATGTCACCGGCCGGAATGGTGAGCTGGAAGCCGCGCTTGAGGCCTTCGCTGGTGGTCTCTTTGATCTGCATGGTGCGAACTTAAGCCTTTTCAAAATCACGATTTATCGAAGGGCATCGGGGCCGGTCACTGGTGCGGGCGAAGGGACTCGAACCCCCACATCTTTCGATACTGGTACCTAAAACCAGCGCGTCTACCAGTTCCGCCACGCCCGCAACCCGAACGAAGCCGCGCGTGGGAAACCCACACGAACAGGGGAGCGCCCTTAGAAGGGCGGGCCGAAAAGGGCAAGCGCTGCGATTGGCGGCGCGCGGCGGCGGAACGCAGCCGCTGCGCGAGGCGTTGGATTCGCACGACGCACCACTTGAAGGAACTTCCCCATGGCCACCCAGCCTGATCCCGCTCCCGACAGAATCGAACCCGGCTCCCCGCCCGAGACACCGCCCGATAGCCCCCCGCTGGAGGATCCGATGCAGGAGCCGGACGAGATCGAACAACCCGATCCCGATTTCGACAGGCCCGACCGCAGCCCGATCGAGACACCGCCTCCGCCCGATTGATTGAATATTGCGAGGCGCGCAGCGGCGGACTAGGGCGCTCCCATGAGCGACGAGACCAGCAACGACACCCCGCCCGACCGCCTTTCGGTCAATCCGCGCAGCGAACACTTCGACGCCGAGAAGCTCCGGCGCGGCGTGGGCATTCGCTTCAAGGGCCGCCAGCGCACCGACATCGAGGAATACTCGATCTCCGAAGGCTGGGTGCGGGTACAGGCGGGCAAGGCGATGGACCGCAAGGGCCAACCGCTGACGATCAAGCTCAGCGGGCCGGTCGAAGCCTGGTACGAGGATCTTGGCGACGAGGCGCCGGTCGCGAAAGCCTGAAGCGGCTCAGTTGCCGTAGCGGGCGACGGCCGCCGCGATCGGATCACGCGGGGCCGGCGCAGGCTTGCGCTGTGGCATGACCTTCTCGGCCGGCCGCACGGGCGCGCGCGCAACGAGATTTCCGCGAGCCTCCGCGGCAGGCTTCGCTAATCCCGCAAACGCATTCAGGAACGTGCGCGAGGGCGCGGCGGAATGGAGTCGCGCGGGCGCCGGGGGGGATGGCGCCGCGCGCGACGGGGGAGCTGCGGCAAGGCGCGTTTCGGGGAAACGGGCCTGCTCGCCGTAAATGAAACCGTGGACCGGCCAGACCGAGGTGCCGAGCGCCTGGATCGGGCCGTACCACACGCGCACCTGACTCCAGTCGTTGGCGAGAGAGACGTCGACCGCCTTCACGTCGCGCTCGATCTGGCCGCGGCGGCCATTGATCGGCGACCAGTTGGCGTGGTCGAGCAGCACGGTGCGGCTGTCGATCACCCGGCTCACCATGGCCACATGGCCGAGCCGCATGCCGCCATGCGGGACGAACGCCATCACCGCGCCCACGCGCGGCTCATCGCCCCGTTCATAGCGGCCCGCGGCCTGGTTCCACCAGGTATGCGCATCGCCGTAGATCTGAATACCCGAGAGCTCTCGCGCATAGGGTACGCACTGGAGATAGGCGGGCAATTCGTGCCGGTCCGGCCGTTCGAATCCAGGACTGGCGTCCGCCAGCGCCGGGCCGTGAAAGGCGCACAGGCCCGCTGCGGCCAGGATCCAGATGCTGCTCACCCTCATGCGGCAGGAAGCTGCCGAATCATCGTTAACGCGAGCCTGCCCGTTATGGTTAACGGATCTTAACCTTTGGGCTCGGTGAGCCGAGCGCGCTTGCCAAGCGCCGCAATAGGCTCCACCTGCGCAGCCGCAATGGTCAAGAAGCCGCAAGTCATCATCATCGGCCGCCCCAACGTCGGCAAGTCCACGCTGTTCAACCGGCTGGTGGGCAAGCGGCTGGCGTTGGTCGACGATCAGCCGGGGGTGACGCGCGACCGGCGTTTCGGCGATGCGACCATCGCGGGGCTCGATTTCACGGTGGTCGACACTGCCGGGTGGGAGGACGACGATCCCCACACTCTGCCCGGCCGGATGCGCCGGCAAACCGAGGTCAGCCTCGAAGGTGCCGATGCCGCGCTGTTCGTGATCGACGCCCGCGCCGGGCTCACCCCCCTCGACGAGGAAATCGCGCGCTGGCTGCGCAGCCAAACGGTGCCCGTGGTGCCCGTCGCCAACAAGGCCGAAGGGGCCGCCGGCGAAGCGGGGGCGATAGAGGCATGGTCGCTCGGTTTCGGCGAACCCGTCGCGCTTTCGGCCGAGCATGGCGAAGGGGTCGCCGACCTGTTTGGCGCGCTCTGGCCGATCATCGGCGAGAAGGCCGAGCGTGGCGAGACGGCAGAAGCGATCGAGAGCGACGAGGAAGCACCGCTTGGTCCGCTCAAACTCGCGATCGTCGGCCGACCCAACGCCGGCAAGTCGACGCTGATCAACCGCCTGCTCGGCGAAGATCGCCTGCTCACCGGGCCGGAGGCGGGCATCACGCGTGATTCGATCGCGATCGACTGGAACTGGACCGATCCCGCCAGCGGCGAGGCGCGCGACGTCCGCCTGATCGACACCGCCGGCATGCGCAAGAAGGCGCGCGTGACCGAGAAGCTCGAGAAGCTGAGCGTGGCCGATGCGCGGCGAGCGGTCGACTTCGCCGAAGTCGTGGTCCTGCTGCTCGATGCGACCAAGGGACTAGAGCATCAGGACCTCAAGATCGCGGACATGGTGCTGCAGGAAGGCCGCGCCCTGATCGTCGCGATCAACAAGTGGGATGTGGCGGAGAACGCCTCGTCCCTCTTCAACGGCATCCGCGAGGCGCTCAACGAAGGGCTCGCACAGGTCCGCGGGCTGCCGCTGCTCGCGGTCAGCGCCCGAACCGGCAAGGGCCTGGACACGATGCTCGGCGCGGCGTTCGAAATCCGCGAGAGCTGGTCGAAGCGCGTCCCGACGGCCGCGCTCAACCGCTGGTTCGACGACGCGCTGGAGGCCAATCCGCCGCCCGCACCGGGGGGCAAGCGGATCAAGCTGCGCTACATCACCCAGTCGAGCACTCGCCCGCCGCGCTTCGTCGTGTTCGGTACGCGGCTCGACATGCTGCCCAAGAGCTACGAGCGCTATCTCGTCAACAGCATCCGCCGCGAACTCGGCTTCGAAGCGGTGCCCGTGCGGGTCGTTCTCAAGAGCCCGAAGAATCCCTACAAGAGAGACTGATGCTCGATCTGCTCTCTTCCAGCGCCAGTCTCGCCCTCGAGATGCTGGAGCGCACTGCGAGCACGCCGCGGGTGCAGCAGATGGTGCAGCTCTCCCTCGCACCCGCATTCCTTCTCGGCGGCATCGGCGCGATCATGAACGTGATGATGAGCCGGATGATCTGGGTCGCCCAGCGCATCGAGCGAATCCATCGCCGCGTCGAGGACGAGGAGGCGGGCGATCACGAAGTGCGCGAACTGCCGTGGCTGGAGCAGCGGCGGAGACACGTGCAAAAGGCGATGGCGTTCAGCACCGCCTCGGCCGCAGTGATCAGCGTGGTGATCGTGCTGCTGTTCGTCAGCGCCTTCATCCGCCCGCAGATCGGCACCCTGATCGCCATCGCCTGGATCCTGACGATGCTGCTGCTCCTGACCGGCCTCGGCTTCTTCCTCCGCGAAACCCGCCTCGCAGTGCGCGGCGCGCGGGCGTTCGACCAGGACCGGGACGAAGGCTAGCAGCTAGCAGCCCCCTCCTTCCGCCGTCACCCCAGCGAAAGCTGGGACCGATGGCTGCATGTAGGAAAGCACGAGGAGCACCACCCCGCCCTCTGCTGGGGTGACGCGGGCTGCCGGCTCGGCGCGGAGCCGCCCCCTAGTCCCCTTCCTCGGCCGGCTTGCTCTGCAACTGGACGTAGTTCTGCAGGCCCATCCGCGCGATCATGTCGAACTGGGTCTCGAGGAAGTCGACGTGCCCCTCCTCGCTCTCCAGAATCCGCTCGAAGATTTCGCGGCTGACGTAGTCGCGGACGGTTTCGCAATGCTCGATGGCATCGCGCAGGAGCGGGATCGCCTCCTGTTCCATCGCGAGGTCGGCCTTGAGGATCTCCTCGACCGTTTCGCCCACCTTGAGCTTGTGGATCGCCTGGAAATTGGGAAGCCCGTCGAGGAACAGAATCCGCTCCGCCAGAACGTCGGCATGCTTCATCTCGTCGATCGATTCGTGCCGTTCGTATTCGGCCAGCCGGTCGACGCCCCAGTCCTTCAGCACACGGTAGTGCAGCCAGTACTGGTTGATGGCGGTGAGTTCGTTGGTGAGCGCCTTGTTGAGGAACTCGATGACTGTCGCGTCGCCTTTCACGGGGCGTCTCCATGGCTCGGGAATATGCGCGCGAATATGCGCCCCGATCGCCATGCTGGCAAGGGTCGGAGGGCGAAAAAATGGCGGAATTCCGCCATTTGCGAGCGATTTGCGTTAGCCTGGAGGAGATCGAAATCAGGCTGCGCGGGCGGGCAGAAGCGCGCCCTCGCGCTCCTCGAACAGGATCTCGTCGGCTTCTTCGAGGCACTGGCGGCAGTTGGGGCGCTTGCCCATGGCCGCGTAAACCGCCTCCGCATCGCCCGGGCAGCAACGCGCGGCGCGGCGCAGGTCGCATTCCCTGATGGCATTGCAGATACAGATATACATTGCGGCTCCTGCGATCGATTCGCAGGCGTCAATTTATGCGAACCGTTCGCAATATCAACCCCTATCAGCGCCGGAGCGGAAACAGGCGTCCATACGTAAGACAGCGCCACAGCCATTCGAGCGGTCCATAGCGGAAGCGTGCAAGCCATGGCTTGGACCAGGCGAGCATTATGACCCAGCTCAACAGCGCGACCAGGTAAAGCTGCGGACGGCCAAGCCGTCCGAACAGATCGAGCCCCCAGCCGGAGAAGACGAACAGCATGACGAACGAAGTGCCGAGATAGTTCGAGAACGCCATTCGCCCTGCCGCCACCGTTCGCTGCCCCAGCCACCCCGTGGCCTTGGGCGCCCACATGGCGAGCAGCGCTGCAAGTCCGAGGATCATCGGCAGGCGCGTCAGCATCGAGGGGCCGAGGAAGGCGTAGAGCGTGGTGAAGTACGTGAATCCTTTCGCCTGGACCCATAGCGCGAGCAGCAGCGTGGCGATCGCCCCACCGAGCAGGCCGCCCCAGCCCCAGCGCCGCTGCTTGCGCGGATCCATCCGACCGTCGAACAGGCCTGCGCGATAGAGCGCCATGCCGAGCAGCATCAGCGGCACGGTCTCCCAAGCGACCTGCCACAGCACCGTCAGCCAGCCGAAGCGGTGCTCGCCCAGCCGGTGTGCGACGTTGGCGAGCCAGCTTCCATCCCGCATGAGCGCGGTCTCGGCAGCCGCGTCCGCAACGGGCACGCTTTTCGCCGCCAGAATCTCGGCATGCGCCTCGGCGAGCATCGGGTTTTCGCCGAGCGGAGTCTCGGCGATGAGGTAGAAATAATAGAACAGCGCCGTCCACAGCAGCGCACCGGCGACATAGACCACCAGCGCGGCGACGACCTTGGTCTGCACGTCCCATCGGACGCAGGCGAGCACGATCAGCCCGCAGAGCGCATAGAGCGTAAGTATGTCCCCCTGCCACAGCAGGAAATAGTGCAGCAGGCCGAATACGAGCAGCCAGCCGAGCCGCCGCGCCTGGAGCCAGCCGGTCGCGCCCCGCGCCCAGGCCTTTTCCATGAACAGCATGACTCCCGCGCCGAACAGCAGGGTAAACAGGCCGCGCATCTTGCCGTCGATCAGAACGAACTGCGCGATCCAGAGCCATCCGCCGGGATCGTTGTCCGGCCCGATGAATCCACCCGGCCACATGACCGCGGTGATCGGCTGGCCGAAGATCACGATATTGGCGAGCACGATACCCATGACGGCGATGCCGCGGATGAAATCGAGGCTTTCGATCCGCTCCGTGCCGGCCGCAGGCAGAGGTTGCGGCTGGTCGGGCGTATTGTGCCACTGCGGATCGTCCGGATTGCGCGCCAACGGCCCCTCCCTGCCTTCAATCAGCGAGAGTGTTAGCATTCGTTGGCGCGCAGGAAACCCTGCAGTGCGCTGGAGCTAGCGCGTGACGAGACAGGCTCTGCCCGCGGCCTTCAGCTTGTCGCAGGCCGCCTGTGCGGCCCCACGCGTCGCGAAACCGCCGGCCTGCAGCTTCGTCAGCTTGCCGGAGCGCACGAGGAGCTTCTCTTTCCCGGAGAGCGGTGCCAGACCCGCCACGTCGCGCCACAACCGGTCCGCGTTGCCCGCCACCGAGAAGGCGCCGAGCTGAACCCGCCAGGGCCCGTCCGACGACGGAGAGGGCTCCGCAGCCGCAGCGGGCGGCGGCGGCGGCGATGCGGTGCCCTTCGGTTCTGGTGCAGGCTTCGGGGTGGGCGTCGGCATTGGCTTCGGCTGCGGGGTGGCAGTGGCCACCGCCGCCGGCCGTGCATAGTCGGCGCCTGCCTGGGCCGGACTCGCCGTGCCCGTTACGCGGCTCGCCTCGACGATCGCCGCCTCGGCGGCGGCCACGGAGGGCGGAACGCTCGCCTGCGGGATCGGCGTCGGCACCCGGCCCTGCGGCGGCGCTACCGCGACCGGAGGCCGCGTTTGCGGCACGCGAGGCGCCGGGGTCGCGGGCGTGTCATCGCCAAGCGCGAGGTCGGCCGCTGCGAGTTGCTGCGCCCGCACGGCGTCGCTCTCGCGCTTGAGTTGCTGCGCGAGCACCTGCGCCTCCTGACGCTGCTCGAGCGGAATGTAGCCGTCCATTTGCTGAATCGCCGGGCTCGCCTGCGGCAGTCCGGCCGAATTGGCGAGCGTCAGAAGCGCATAGGCTCGCACCCAGTCCTTCTCCACCAGGTCGCCATTGAAATGCGCGATACCGATCAGATACTGCGCGCGCGGGTCGCCGCGGTCGGACGCGGCGGAGACGTACGGCATCGCCTCTTCCCGCCGCCCCTCCTGAAACAGCATCAGGCCGTAATTGTCGGCGGCTTTGATATGACCTTGTGCGGCTGCCTTGGCGTAAAAGATCTCGGCTTGGCTCTGATCGCGCTCCACGCCCCGGCCGAGCCGATAGGCTTGCGCCATGTTGAACTGCGCATCTGGATTGCCCTGGGCCGCCGGCTCGCGCCATTCGCGCACCGCCGCGGCATAGTCCCCCCGGCTCCACGCATCGACCCCGGCCTTGACATCGGCGGCTGCGGGCGCGGCTACGGCCAGCGCAGCGCCGGCGGCCAAGAGCGACAGTGCGTGTGCGAACCTTATCATCCGTTCCGGCCCCTTGAGTCCCTCCTGCAGGAAAGACTGACATAGTGAATGGTCCGTTAGCAAAAGGTTTCTAACCTGACCTCACCCGCCGTCATTGGCTGGGTAACAGTCGTTAACCTTAAATTAGGGGTATCCTGCGATCCCGGCACCCGGCCCGCCTTCGCGCGGCGCAGGACAGGAACAGCAGGGGGGACGGGCCTGTGCGAGTATTGGCATTGGCTTCACAGAAGGGGGGATCCGGCAAGACGACGCTGTCGGGTCACCTGGCCGTGCAGGCGCAGCGCGCCGGCGCCGGACCGGTAGTGCTGATCGACATCGATCCGCAGGGCTCGCTCGCGGACTGGTGGAACGAGCGCGAGGCCGAATATCCTGCTTTCGCCCAGACCACCGTCTCGCGGCTCGCCAGCGACCTTCAGATCCTGCGGCAGCAAGGCTTCAAGCTGGCCGTCATCGACACGCCGCCGGCGATCACCATGGCGATCCAGTCGGTGATCGGCGTGGCCGAACTGATCGTCGTGCCGACCCGTCCGAGCCCGCACGACCTGCGCGCCGTCGGTGCCACCGTCGATCTGTGCGAGCGTGCCGGCAAGCCGCTGGTCTTCGTGGTCAACGGCGCCACGCCCAAGGCCAAGATCACTTCGGAAGCCGCGGTCGCGCTCAGCCAGCACGGCACCGTCGCGCCGATCACTCTGCACCACCGCACCGATTTCGCCGCCTCGATGATCGACGGCCGAACGGTGATGGAGGTCGATCCCGACAGCCGCAGCGCCGCCGAGGTCACCGCGCTGTGGAACTACGTCGCCGACCGGCTGGAGAAGAACTTCCGCCGCACCGTGTTCGCCGCGCCGCACGCCGTTTCTCCGTTGCCGGGCGCGCATCGCCCCGCCGGTGGCTTCGGCCGCCGGGTCGCACAGTAAGGGCGCGATCACCATGAGCGACGCCAGCTTCGCCTCCCTCAATTCCTCTCTGCTCGCCCGCAAGGGCGGCGCACGGCCCGCGATGCGGCCGCAGTCCGCGCTGATCGCGGGCCATGCAGCGGTCCTGCCGGACAATATCGAGGATCTCGGCTGGAACGACATGGGCGCCGACGAGGAGCCGGCACGCGAGGCGGAAGTTCTCCAGTTGACGCCCTTCCCGTCCAATCCCGCGACCGCGGCCGAGGCGCGCGAGATCGATCATGCCGCACACGGTCAGCTCGAAGAAAGCGCCCTGCCGGAACCGCCGGTCCGCCAGCAGCAGACCGTGCTCGCCGAACGCATGAATGCGGCGATGGAATCGCACAATGCCGCCGCTCCCCGCTCTGCGCTCGAGCGGGGCAAGCGTGCCGCCTTCACGCTGCGGCTCGATGCCGACCGGCATCTCAAGCTGCGGCTCGCCTGCACCGTCCGCAATCGCAGCGCGCAGCAGATCGTCACCGAAGCGCTCGACGCGCTGCTCGCCCAAATGCCCGAACTCGACAGCCTTGCGGCGCAGATCGAGCGGCAGTGAGAACTCTGGGGGGACAACCATGATCCGCACCGCCAAGACCACCCGTCTCGCCGCGCTGGCGCTGACCACGGCGCTCGCGACCGCGGCGCTGAGCGGCTGCACCACGAAAGCCGCTCCGCCCGCGAACCTTTCCGCGAGCAAGGCGCAGAGCGCGCTGGGCGAAGGTGAAGTCAGCAAGGCCATCGCGCACGCCGAAGCCGCGGTTCTCGCCGCGCCGCGCGATGCGCAGTACCGCGCCATGCTCGGCGCCGCCTATCTGGAAGCGGGCCGGTTCCAGTCGGCTGCGACCAGTTTCCAGGATGCCATGTCGCTCGGCGACAACTCGCCGCGTACCGCGCTCAGCTATGCGCTGGCCCAGACTGCGGTGGGCAACTACCCTAAGGCCGTCGCCGTGCTTGACGACTGGCGCGACGATCTCGATCCGGCCGATCTCGGCCTGGCACTGGCCTTGGCGGGGCGGCCCGACGAAGGCGCCAACGTGCTCGCCAACGCACTGCGCGCCGGGCAGAACACGGCCAAGGTGCGCCAGAACCTCGCCTATGCCTACGCCCTCCAGGGCAACTGGCGCGCGGCGCGGCTGATGGTCGCGGAGGACGTTCCCGCCGATCAGGTCGGTGCTCGGATCGCCGAGTGGGCGCGCGCGGTTCAGCCGGAGATGTATCAGGCGCGCGTCGCCAAGCTTCTCGGCGCGCCGGTCGTGCACGATGCCGGCCAGCCGATCGGCCTCGCCCTGAGCAACCACCCCAGTTCCGAACAGCTCGCCGCAGAAGCCGCAGCGCTGGCCCAGCCGGTTGCAGGGGAAGCTCCGCACGCCCTCGCGTCGTCCGCGCCCGCGGGCGAGCTCGAGCCGGTCGATCCCGCGCCGCAGCTCGCGCTGGCCGCGCCGCAGGTTGCAGCCCCCACCGACGTGCGCACCGCTTTTGCCGCGCCGGCACCCGCAGGCGCGACGCCCGCGCAGATCACCGAGAGCATGGTCGCCTTCATCTCCAACCCGGTCGTGCAGAAAATGCCTGCGCGCTACGGTGCTGAGGCTGCGCCGGTCCGCGAGACCCGCCCCGCCTCCCGCATCGCTGCGACGGCGGAGACGCCGGCAGCGGCTATCGAGGCGGCGGACGGCAAGCACCTGGTCCAGCTCGGCTCGTTCGCCAGCCGCGAGGGGGCGCGGCGCGCCTGGGGCATCTATGCGCGCGAGTATCCGGGGCTCGACCGTTACCGGATGGTCATCACCGAAGCGCAGGTACGCGGAAAGGCTTACTATCGCGTCTCCGCTGGCGGGCTGGAGCGGGCCGACGCCCGTTCGATGTGCTCGACCGTCAAGGCGCGCGGCCAGGGCTGCTTCGCCTGGGCCGAGGGCCGTCCCCTGCCGGGCGCGGTCGACACCGGCGTGCGCATGGCGCGGCGCTAGGCCCGCCGATAATCATCCCCTTCCTCCCGGGAAGGGTCTCGCTGTTCGCTAGAGCGCCACGCCGCCCTTGAAGAGGGCGAGCACGCGGCCTTGCGTCGGCTGGCCGTCGAAAGGCGTGTTGCCGGCGGTCGCCTCCATCTTGCGGCTGTCTACGACCCACGGCTTCTCCGGGTCGATCAGCGCCACGTCGGCCTCGCAGCCTTCGCGCAGGACGCCCGTGTCCACGCCGAGCAGCCGCGCAGGCGCGCCCGCCAGCAGGTCGAAGGCGCGCGGCCAGTCGATAACCCCATCGCGCACCAATGTCAGCGTCATCGCAAGCAGCGTCTCGGCCCCCGCCATGCCGGGCTCGGCATCGGCGAAGGGCAGACGCTTGTCTTCAGGTCCTCGCGGATCGTGGCCCGAGCCGATCACGTCGATCGTGCCGTCGCCGATCGCCTCGATCACCGCCTTGCGGTCGTCCTCGCACCGGAGCGGCGGCGAGAGGCGCGCAAAGGTGCGGAAATCGGCCGTCGCCAGGTCGGACAGCATGAAATGCGCAGGCGTCACGCCCGCCGTCACCGCGACCCCGCGCCGCTTGGCCGTGCGAACCAGATCGAGCGCGGCTCGCGTGGTGACCTGCCGCAAGTGCAGCCGCGCACCGCTCAACTCGGCCAGCGCGATATCGCGGGCGACAGCAAGCGCCTCGGCCTCCGCGGGTGCGCTGGGCAGACCGAGACGCGTCGCGATCTCGCCCGCGGTCGCAGCCGCCGATCCGACCAGCCCGCCATCCTCCGCGTGGGTCACCACGACGAGATCGAGCATCGCGGCATATTGCAGCAGCCGCAGCATCACGCCCGAATCGGCGATCCACCGCCGGCCCGTCGCAACCCCGCGGGCGCCCGCGTCCTTCATCAGCGCGATCTCGGCAAGCTCGGTCCCGCCGAGGCCTTGCGTCGCCGCGGCGAGCGGGTGGACCCACAAGTCGGGCTTGCCGCTCTTGGCGATGAACGAAACGCGGCTCGGCAGGTCGAGCGCGGGGTTCTGATCCGGCATCAGCGCCGCGCGGGCAATGCCGCCGAAGCGAAACGCGGGCTTGTCGATCGCGAAGACGCCGAAGTCGATCAATGCCGGAGCGACGAGCTTGCCCTTTGCATCGAGCTTCTCGTCGCCCTCCTGCGCGGCAATCTCGCCAAGTGCCGCGATCCGCCCTTCCGCGAGACGAACCGCGCCCGTGCGGACGCCCTCGGGCGTGACCAGCCGGCCGCCGGTGATCGTGAGAGGCCGCACCTGCTTCATACCCATTGCCCGTCGTTCCAGCCCGGCACGCCCCGCGCCTTGCGGGTCAGCACGTCGAGGCAGGCCATGCGGATCGCGACGCCCATTTCGACCTGGCGGGTGATGATCGAGCGGTCGAGCATGTCGGCCACGTCGCTGTCGATCTCGACCCCGCGGTTCATGGGGCCCGGGTGCATGACCAGCGCGTCGGGCGCGCAGCGCTCCAGCCGTTCGCGGGTCAGGCCGTAGAGGTGGTGGTATTCGCGCGCCGAGGGGATGAACTGGCCGCTCATCCGCTCGGTCTGCAAGCGCAGCATCATCGCCACGTCCGCGCCCTCGAGCGCGGCATCGAAATCGTGGAACGGCTGCGCGCCGATCGCCTCGACGCCGGCGGGCATCAGCGCGGGCGGTGCACAAAGGCGCACAGAGGCACCGAGCGCCTGCAGACAGAGCACGTTGGAGCGCGCCACGCGGCTGTGCAGGATGTCGCCGCAGATCGTCACCGTCAGCCCGGTGAAGTCCTCGCTCCCCTCGCCCCGATCCTCCAGCGCATGCCGCAGTGCGAGCGCATCGAGCAGCGCCTGCGTCGGATGCTCGTGCTGGCCGTCGCCAGCGTTGAGCACCGGGCAGTCGACCTTGCTCGCGATCAGGTCCACCGCCCCGCTCGATCCGTGGCGGATCACGATCGCGTCGGCGCGCATGGCGTTGAGCGTGATCGCGGTGTCGATCAGCGTCTCGCCCTTCTTCACGCTCGATTGCGCGGCGTGCATGTTGACGACGTCCGCCCCCAGCCGCTTGCCCGCGATCTCGAAGCTCAGCAGCGTGCGGGTCGAGTTCTCGAAGAACGCGTTGATGATGGTGAGGCCGGCCAGCTCGTCGCAGTGCTTGGACGGTTGGCGGTTGAGCTCCACCCACTGCTCCGCCTCGGCGAGCAGGAACAGGATCTCGTGCCGTTCGAGCTGCGCAATGCCGGTCAGGTCGCGATGCGGAAAGGCGCGCGCGCCTGCCGGAAAGCGGCCCGGTGTGTCGTGGGTTCCCGTCGATGCCATTGAAGCCATGCCCTTAGGCGCATGTGTCCCCTTCGTCGAGCCCCGTCAGCCGCTCGCGCGCTTTCGGGTGGAACCTTTCGCCCGCACTCCCTAGGGTTCATGCTGGGACGATATTTCCGGAGAATTCGAACTGATGAGCTTCGCAGGCAAGGTTTGGCGATTGCTGGTGGGCATCAAGGACGGGATGAGCCTCCTCTTCCTGCTGCTCTTCTTCATGGCGCTCTATGCCCTCCTGACTGCCCGGCCCAGCCCTGCCCAGGTGCGCGAAGGCGCGCTGCTGCTCGAGCTTGACGGTGTCGTGGTGGAGGAAAAGTCGGAGATCGATCCGTTCACGGTGCTGCTCAGCGGAGAGCCGCCGATCACGGAGTTCCAGTCGCGCGACCTCGTTCGCGCGATCGACGAAGCGGCGACCGACGACCGGGTCAAGGCGGTCGTGCTCGATCTCACCTCGTTCCTCGGCGGCGGGCAAGTGCACCTGCAGGACATCGGCGAAGCGCTCGACCGCGTGCGGGCGGCCGACAAGCCGGTGCTGAGCTATGCCGTGGCCTATGGCGACGATGCGATGATGCTTGCCTCGCACGCCAGCGAGGTCTGGGTCGATCCGCTGGGCGGCGCGATCATCGCCGGGCCGGGCGGTTCGAACATCTATTTCGGCGAGCTGCTCGAGAACCTTCAGGTCAACGCGCACATCTACAAGGTCGGCGAGTACAAATCGGCGGTCGAACCCTATTCGCGTTCCGACATGTCGCCCGAAGCGCGGGAGAACTACCAGGCGCTCTACGGCGCACTGTGGGAAGAGTGGCAGGCCAACGTGAAGAAGGCGCGCCCGCAGATCCAGCTCGACCGGGTCACGCAGCAGCCGGTCGAATGGATCGCCGGCGCGGACGGCGATCTCGCGACCGCCGCGATGGAAGCCGGCCTCGTCGACAAGCTGGGCAGCAAGACCGAGTTCGGCGAACGCGTGGCGGAGATCGCCGGCGCGGACACCTGGGACGACACCCCCGGAAAGTACGCGCATACCGAGCTCGACCCCTGGCTGGCGGACATCGAGCCGGAGCAGCCCGGCAAGAAGATCGGTGTCGTCACCATCGCGGGAACGATCGTCGACGGCGATGCCGGGCCCGGCACCGCGGGCGGCGACCGCATCCGCGACATCCTGCTCGATGCGCTCGACGAGGATCTGGCGGCGCTGGTCGTGCGCGTCGATTCGCCCGGCGGCTCGGTCACTGCGTCGGAGGAGATCCGCCGCGGCATCCTGCGCCACAAGGCGAAGGACATTCCGATCGTCGTCTCCATGGCCAATGTCGCGGCGAGCGGCGGCTATTGGGTCTCGACCCCGGCGGATCGCATCTTTGCCGAGCCCGAGACGATCACCGGATCGATCGGCATCTTCGCGGTCATTCCGACGTTCGAGAATGCTGCGGCCAACTGGGGCATCCACGCCGACGGCGTGCGCACCACGCCGCTGTCTGGCCAGCCCGACCTGATCGGCGGGTTCACGCCTGAGATCGAGGCGATCCTGCAGAGCTCGATCGAGAACGGCTACCGCGACTTCCTGACGCGGGTCGCCGAATCGCGCAGCATGACGCCCGCACAGGTCGACGCCATCGGCCAGGGCCGCGTGTGGGACGGTGGCACCGCGCGCCAGATCGGCCTGGTCGACCAGTACGGCGGGCTCGACGATGCGGTCGCGTGGGCCGCCAAGCAGGCCAAGCTGGAGGAAGGCGGCTGGCATCTCGAATTCCTCGGCGACGATGTGCAGCCTTACGATTCGCTGATCCGCCAGATCGTCGCGGGCGAAAGCGCGCGGAGCGGCGACATCTTCGCCATGGTCGCCCGCCGCGAACAGACGCTGCTGGCCCGCGTCGCCAGCGACGTGGACCGGCTGCTGTCGGTGAGCGGAATGCAAGCCTACTGCCTCGCCTGCCCGCCCTCACCCGAGGCGAGGGCGCGTGTGGCGGAGCCCAAGGGCTGGCTGAAGCGCATGTTCGCCTTGCTGAACTGACCCGCCAAAGCGTCAATCTAGTCCGTGATCCCAGTGAAAGCTGGGGTCGTTCTCCGTCAGGTCGGACTTCGCGGCATGCGATCCCAGCTTTCGCTGGGATGACGGGAGAATGACCGGCGGCGTTCGCGTAACGGGAAACGGTGATCACCGCGCTTGCCAAGTCCGGCGGTGCATGGCAAAGGCGCGCCCCTGCCGTGGAGGCATGCCGCGAGGCACTCCGGCGGGCGCGTAGCTCAGTGGTAGAGCACACCCTTCACACGGGTGGGGTCGCAAGTTCAATCCTTGCCGCGCCCACCATGATTTCAAGCACTTAGCTCGTTCGACGGGTGACTTCGAACAACGGAATTCGCCGGGAGATATTCCCGAATCGCAACCCGATGAGCTGCTCATCTCCTTGTGAGCGTCTGGCAACAGGAATGCCGCGCGCCGCCGATGGCTTCACGATCCTCAGCCCATTATAGGCCCGGCCCTTCGATCGCTTGCCTGAGCGAATGCATAGCTGCCGCGTCACGTCGATCGCCTCAGAGGAGGATTACCTGCCTCCCGTCTCAGCCGCATCGGCCTCGTCGATCGCGAGCAGCGAGGTAGCTTTGCTTTCGCGCATGACGAGCGCAGCGATCAGGCTGACTGCGCCGGCAAACAGGATGTAGAGTGCGATCGGCATCCAGTCGTCGTACTCTCGCAGCAGCGCCGTGCCGATCAGCGGCGCCCAGGACCCGGCGATGATCGCGGTCACCTGATAGCCGAGCGACACGCCCGAATAGCGCATCCGGGTAGGAAACATCTCGGCCATGATCGCCGGCTGCGGGGCGTACATGAAGGCGTGAATAGCGAGGCCGAGCATGATCGCCGCGAGGATCATCGCCGTGCTGCCGGTGTCGAACATCGGGAACGCGGAAAAAGGCCAGGCCATGGTGAGCGCCGCGCCGACGATATAGACCGGCCGTCGGCCGATCCGGTCGGCGAGCGCGCCTGCGGCCGGGATAACGGCAACGTGGAGAATATGCGCCGCGAACAGCAAGGCGAGGATGCGCGTCGTGTCGATCTCGCGGTGATGGAGATAGGTGATCGAGAACGTGACGATCATATAATAGACGATGTTCTCGCCGAAGCGCAGCCCCATCGCGGTGAACACACCCCGCGGATAACGCTTGAACACTTCGACCAGACCATAGCCGGTCTCGGCTGCCTGTTCGGCTTTCGCCTTCGCCGCCTTGAAGATCGGAGAATCGCTGACCTGGGTGCGGATGTAATAGCCGATCGCGACGATCACCACCGACAGCCAGAAGCCGACGCGCCAGCCCCAGGCGAGGAAGTCCTCGTGTGGCAGCGTTGCCGAGAGGATCAGCAGCACCGCCGTCGCCAGCAGGTTACCCAGCGGTACCCCCGCCTGCGGGAAACTGCCCCAGAACGCACGGCTCCTGTTCGGACTGTGCTCGGTGACGAGCAGCACCGCGCCGCCCCACTCGCCGCCGAGCGCGAAGCCCTGCACGAAGCGGAGCAGCACCAGAAGCACGGGCGCCCAGTAGCCGATGCTGTCGAAGCTGGGCAGGCAGCCCATCAGAAACGTCGAAACACCGATCAGGATCAGGCTGAATTGCAGGAGCGATTTGCGCCCCACCTTGTCGCCGACATGGCCGAACACGATCCCGCCCAGGGGCCGGGCGATGAAGCCCACGGCATAGGTGGCAAAGGCAGCGATGATGCCGTCGAGTTCGTTGCCCGTTTCGGGAAAGAAGAGCTGGCCGAATACCAGCGTGGCCGCGGTCCCGTAGAGAAAGAACTCGTACCACTCGACCACCGTGCCGGCCATCGATGCGCCGACGACCTTCCGCAGATAGGGGAGGTCCGCCTGTTCTTCGTGCCGCATGTCTTTTCCTCTTCCCCCAGCATTTCCCCTACGTCGGTCGACCGGGAATTTGAAGACATGTCGCAGCTAGCTGGTGGCAGGACGTCCTCCGACCATCCGCAGACCACCGCGACCGTGCGGCCATATCGACGCTTGCTGACCTCAACGGATCGAACGAGGAGCCAGGATCGACTGCCTCTGGCTTAGAAATTGGTATGACAGATTGGATGTTATGGGTATGCATTTACGGTTGACATATCTGGCCTAGGAGATATCTCGCCTCCCATAACAAGCCCTTTGGGAGGGATCTCATGTCGAAGTTCGCCGACGGCGGCCCCGCAGCCGCGATCAATTCTCGTTTCCTCGCCGCGCTTCTGGCCGGGACCGCATTGTCGGCCCTGGCACTACCCGGTGCGGCATTCGCCCAGACGGCCGAAGAAGATGCCGGTGCCGTGAACGACGCGGGAGACGGCCAGACTGGCGAGAGCGAGAACGTCATCGTCGTCGAGGGTATTCGCAGCTCGCTGCAAAGCGCGCTCGCGGAGGAACGCCGGGCCGATAATCTGATCGAGGTCATCCAGGCCGAGGATATCGGCAAGCTGCCGGACCAGAACCTGGCCGAGGTGCTCGAGAACATCTCCGGCATTCAGATCACCCGGGAAGCAGGCGTCGGCACTGCGGTGCAGATCCGCGGGACGGACGAGAACCGCACCGAGATCAACGGGGTGTCCACCGTCGGTTCCGGCGCCGGGCGCGGGGGCATCAGCTTCGAGGATCTGTCCGCCTCGATCGTCGCTTCGGTCGAGGTGACCAAAGTGCCGGACGCCAGCACGATCGAGGGATCGGTCGGCGGCACGATCAACCTGCGGACGATCCGCCCGCTGGATCTGTCGGAGCCGCTCATCGCCGCCCGCGCCCAGGTCGAGCACAGCGACTTCTCGGAAAGCTATCTGCCGCGCTTCTCCGGCACGATCGGCAACCGCTGGTCGACGGGTGCGGGCGAGTTCGGTGTCGTGGTCAGCGGAAGTTACGCCCGTCAGGACGTCACCGCGTTCCGGCCGCGCGTCGACCGCGACGCCGTCGTCCTGCCCACCGACGATACCGCGAGTGCCGAGGACTTCCCGTTCCTCCGCACCCAGTTCTTCGACCAGGATCTCAACAACTACGAATACGAGACGCTGAACCTCGTCGGGTCGCTGGAATGGTCGCCGAGCCCGGAGCTGAAGTTCTATTTCGACGGCATCTACAACGACCAGCAGCGCAGGCAGGAAAGCTCCCGGGTGCAGCTCTCCGGCGTCTCGGCGAGCGACGTGGTCGACAACACCACCAACACCTCGTTCGAAACCATCGATTTCGGCAGCCTGGATGGGCCGAACGGCCCGATCGATCTGGGCACGGTCGAAGCCGCACTGACCGGCGTGATCGAACCCGGCGCGACCGATCCGAACCTGCGGACATCGAGCAATACCGGCGCTCGCCTGACCAAGAGCCACGTCTGGAGGCTCGGCGGCGAGTGGGAGCGCGACCGGTTCAAGGTCCGGCTCGAAGGCGCGCTGTCGACTTCGGATACGGTGAACCCCGATTTCACCACCACTCTCGATTTCATCAACCCGAACCACACGCAGCCGGTTTTCGGAGGCGAGGTCGACAATGGCGTCCCGGTGGAGTTCGACCTCAGCAATCAGATGCTTCAGTTCGGCATCGCGCAAGGGCTGGCGACGACCCCGACGACGGCGCAACTGCTCGATCCTGCGAACTATCAGCTACGCCAGGTGCAGCAGAGCCATGACATCTCGGAGAACCGGGAACTCGCGCTCCGGTTCGATCTCACCTACGACATGGAACAGTCCATGCCGTTCATCACGTCGATCGACGCCGGGTATCGCTTCAACGAAACCTCCAGCCTGAACGACGACTTCTCCCAGAACTTCAACTACACCAGCGCCACGGCGGACTTCGCCAGGCCGAGTGCCGATTTCTTCTCCGACATCGTCGTGCCGGGGCCCAGCAATTTCGGCGCGGCCGACGGCCGGGACCTGTTCATCGGCGACTTTCTCATCATCGATCCCGAGCTGTCGTTCTCGGATCCGGACGCGGTTCGCGATGCGCTCAACGCCGCCATCGCGGCCAGCAATGCCGCGAATCCCGACCTGCCTCCGGTCAGTCCGATCACCGAGCCGACGCAGTCGGCCAGTGCGTTCTTCGACATTACGGAGCAGACGCACGCGGCCTACCTGCAGGCCAATTTCGATGGCTACGACCTCGGCTTGCCGGTGCGGGGCAACCTGGGCGTACGCTACGTCCTCACCGACGTTAATTCGCGCGGGAACACCATCGTCAACGGAGCGGCGTCGCCGGTCGTCCAGACGGGTTCGTACAATTTCTGGCTGCCGCGCTTCAATCTCGTGATCGAGCCGGCGCAGGATTTCGTGATCCGTGCCGGCGTCGCAAGAGACATCAACCGCCCCGACTTCGACGATCTTTCGACCTCGGTCAGCTTCAGCACCGGCCCGAACACGCCGGTCTCGGTCGGCAACCCGGCGCTGGTGCCCGAAGCCGTGTGGTCGTTCGACCTTTCGGGCGACTGGTACTTCGCACCGTCGAGCATTCTTAGCATCGGCGTGTTCCACAAGATCCGCACGAACCTGTTTTCCAGGTTCCAGGACGATCCGGCGCCGAACCTCGATGCCGACGGGAACCTCAACATCGATATCACGCCACCGTGCGAAGACGGGGGCATCTTCAACCCGATCGCCGATCGCAACATCAACAACCCGACGCCGGGTGACGGGATCTGCGTGCCGCGCGTCACCACCATCAACGGCGAAGGCAATACGACGCAGACCGGCATCGAAGTCGCCTTCCAGCACGATCTGTCGGCCTACGAAGACACGCTGGGCTTCGCCTCCGGTTTCGGGTTCATCGGGAACTACACCTATCAGGTCACCGGCGGCACTGCGGCGAACTTCCCGACGAACTTCCGCGAGGCCGACGGCCCCCGCGACGTCTTCACGCGGCTGGGAATCGTCGGGGCTCAGGATCGGATCACCCTGCCCAACCTTTCCAAGCACTCGTTCAACACCACGCTGTTCTACGACAAGTACGGGCTCAACGCGCGGGTGCGGTACACCTGGCGCTCCAGCTACGTTTCGAACGACTCGTTCTTCTTCGGTCTTCCGCGCATCAACGGCGCGCGCGGCCAGCTCAACGCGAGCGTGAACTACGACGTCACCGACAACATCAACATTGGCGTCGAGGGGATCAATCTGCTGCAGGAAGATCAGGCGCAGTTCTGCGTGAACAACAACGCGCTGCTCTGCTTCCAGGGCCTCACGGATCGCCGCCTGATCGGCAGCATCAGCATCAAGATGTAACGCCAATCCTGCGAAACGCGATCTCGCCGGTGCCGAACGTCTCCCTCGGCGCCGGCGGGAAAGCGGCCCGCCCTCCGCGGTTCAGTAGCCGAAGCGAATGCCCGCCCAGGCGGTGCGCGGCGCACCGAGATCGATCGAGCCGCCGTCGTTGCGGGTCACCACTTCCTCGTCGGTCAGGTTCTCGCCCCGCAGGACAAGCGACAGCCGTTCCGTCAGCGGCACCTGGGCATAGGCGCCCAGGGTTGTCGCGGCCGGCAGCACGTCGGTCTCCTGATCGTCCTCGAACTGCGCGCCGACGTGCCGCACCGAAGCGGACAGCAGCCAGCCCGGCGAAGGCGCCCACGCGAGCGACGCTCCGGCGGCCCAGCGCGGCGTCTGCGCCGGACGATTGCCGTCGAGATCGGCGGAAGAGCCGCGGCCCTCGACCTCGGCATCGGTCCACGCGAGCGTGCCGTCGAACCGCAGGGCGCCGCGCGTAACCGACAGGCCTCCCTCGACCCCGTGCGAGGTGATCGCGGGCAGGTTCTGCCGCTGGCGCAAGTCCGGCGCGAGCGTGACGTTGGCAATGGCCCCCTTCACCCGATTGTCGAACGCGGTGACCGCGAGTTCGACACCTTCGGCCGGGGTCAGGTCGAACCCCGCCTCGAAACCCTCGAGCCGCTCGTTCTCCAGCGCAGCGTTGGCCTGCGTGACCACCGGGAAGACCACGAACGGCCGGTAGAGCTCGTTCAGCGTGGGCTGGCGCAAAGCGCTGTAGGCGGCGGTGCGCAGGCGCAGCGCGCCGCTGAGGCCGTAGGTAGCGCCGGCCCGCCAGCCCAGCGTCCAGTCTGCCCGGTCGGGCGCGACCGTCACCTCCACCGGCACGCCGTTCGCGTCGACCGCGCGGTAGAACCCGCCCGCCACCGTCGTCCGGTCGGCGCGCAGCCCGCCGGTGAGAACGAGATTGCCGAGCGTCCAGTCGTCTTCCACGAACAGGCCGAAGTCGGTGTTCGTGCCGCCCGCGCGGCGGCGCTCGGTCAGCGCGCCGGACATGGCGCTGTAGGCCTCTTCCTGCAGTTCGCCCGAGGCGCGGCGATAATCGACGCCCAGGCGCAGCACGTGGTCGTCGCCAACCGGCGGCCGCAGCTCCAGCTTGCCGCCGAGCCCGGTCGAAGGCGTGTTGCGCTGGTCGAGCACGCGGGTGAACTGGGTGGAACTGATCACGACGTTGGAGAAATTGCGCGCCTGAACATAGCCCAGCGCCTCGAACTGCCAGTCGCCCCGGCCGACCACCCGCAGGCTGGCGTCCTGACCCTCGCTCGAGGAGTCGGCGCCCTCGAAACGCAGCGTGCGGTCGTCGCGGAATACCAGGCCCCGCGCCTGCAGCTCGATCGTCTCGCTCAGCGGCGCGACCCCGCGCAGGCCGACCGACCAGCTATCGAATGCGGCGCGGGCGGTCGCGGGCACGCGGTCCTCCGCCGGGGTGGTGAAGAAGCCCTTGCCGCGGTCCCACCGCCCGTCGACGACGACGAACCCGGCGCCGAGATCTTCGGCCAGGCCCAGGCTCGCTTCGGTCTCGCCGCGGTCGTTGGCGAGCAGCGAGGCGGATAGCGGCCCGAGCGCCGCCGGATCGGCGCTTTCGAGCTCGATCCGTCCCCCGAGCGCGCCGGCGCCGAACGGCCCCGAGCCGCCGCCGCGCGTCACCCGGATCGATCCCAGACGCTCGGGCGCGACGGCGCTCAGCGGGATGTAGCCGAAGAACGGATCGGCCATCGGCACGCCGTCGAGCAGGACCAGCGCGCGGCTCGTCGCATTGCCGCCAAGCGCGCGCAGCGTCACGCCCTGCGCACTGGGGTTCGACGAGCGGCTGTCCGAACGGCGGAACTGCTGGAAACCGGCAACGGCGCCCAGCACGTCCTCTATCCGGCCGGAGGGCGCGCTGACGATCTGGTCGCGCCCGATCACGATCGTGTCGTAGGCAGGGGCCGCCGGCGTCTCCTCGAGACCCTGGCCCAGCACGACGATCTCCCTCGCCTCGCTGTCAGACTTCCCGGCAGAGTCCTGCGCGAGAAGGGGAGCGGCGAGCGTGAGAGGCGGGAGGGCGAAGATCGCGAGGCGGAATGGTAACATGCGCGCCGCCCTAACCGATCGCACGGCGGTAGTCAGGCTCAATTTATCGTGACGAATCGCCGACCGGGCCGCGCTATGCGGTCCCGGCTCATCGGACGAGGGATTCATGGCGGAGAGGGTGGGATTCGAACCCACGGTACCCGTAAGGGCACAACGGTTTTCGAGACCGTCCCGTTCGACCACTCCGGCACCTCTCCGCACGAGAAAGCGCATGGGGCGCGGGGCGCCCCGGGGCGTTCGGGAGGGCGGCGGTTAGCCGAGGTCCGGCGCCTTGCCAAGCCCCTTGTTCGACGTGACTGGGGATGATGCGCGCGCTGCGCTTGTCTGGCGCATGCAACGTCCTATATTTCCGGCTGTAATGGAACGTTCGCAGTTCTTCTCCGCCCAGGCGGGTCGCTTCATCGAGATGCCGCGTCATGCCACCGCCCGGTTCGGGATCGGTGACGTGGTGCGCCACCGCATGTTCGATTTCCGCGGGGTCATCTTCGATATCGACCCGGTCTTCTCGAACAGCGAGGAGTGGTACGAGGCGATCCCGCAGGACATGCGTCCGCGCCGGGATCAGCCGTTCTACCACCTGCTCGCCGAGAACGAGGATTCGTCCTACGTCGCCTACGTCAGCCAGCAGAACCTGCTGCCCGATTCCGACGGGGGGCCGGTCGACCATCCGAACGTGCCCGAACTGTTCGACGAATTCCGCAACGGCCGCTACCGGATGCGCCGTTCGCTGACGCATTGAGCGCAGGCGCGCCGGCTCAGTCCTTGAGCTTCCACCCCGATTTCAGCACGCGGTAGCAGAAGTACGCGAGGGCGAGGTTGAACAGGCCGAGGCCGATTGCGCTCTTTACCAGTGCCGCGTCGGTGTTGCCGATGTCGCTCTGCCCCAGAAAGCCGTAGCGGAAGCCCGAGATCACGTAGAAGAACGGGTTCGCGCGGCTGATCGTCTGGAACACCGGGGCGAGGTTGTGGATCACGTAGAACGTGCCCGAAAGCAGCGCGAGCGGGGCGACGACGAAGTTGGTGATCGCCGCGTTGTGGTCGAACTTCTCGGCCCAGATCGAGGTCAGCAGGCCCATCAGCGAGAGCATCACCGCGCCCATCAGGCCGAACCAGACGACAGCCCAGACATGCTCCATCGCCAAGCTGACGCCGGGATAGAACGCCATCGCCAGCGCCACGGCGAGGCCGACCATGATCGCGCGCGTCACCGCGGCGCCGACGATGCCCGCCATCAGCTCGCCTTCCGACAGCGGCGGCATCAACACGTCGATGATCGTGCCCTGGATCTTGCCGCCGAGCAGGGTAAAGCTGGAATTGGCGAAGGCATTCTGCATCATCCCCATGACGATCAGACCGGGCGCGACGAACGTTGCGAACGGCACGCCGAGCACTTCGCGGCCCGAGCGGCCCAGCGCGACGGTGAAGATCACCAGAAACAGCAGCGTGGTGACGGCAGGCGCCCACACGGTCTGCGTCTGCACCTTGAGAAATCGCCGAACCTCCTTCATATAGAGGCTCCACAAACCGATGCGGTTGATCCCGTCGAACACGGGCACGCCGCGCGGCGGAAACCGGCTCATGCCGCCGGGATTTTCGTCAACGGGGAATGAGCCTGTTTCGAGAGGCGAACCGGCGGGTGTGCGGGCTTGATCGGCCATTGTGGCGCGACTAGTGCTCCGCGCCTTCGCTGGCAAGCCGCGCCCCGATAGATTTTATTGCGAATGGAAACCGAATGAGCTGGACCGACGAACGGATCGCCACGCTGAAGAAGATGTGGGAAGGCGGCGCCACCGCCAGCCAGATCGCCGACGAGCTCGGCGGGGTGAGCCGCAATGCGGTGATCGGCAAGGCGCACCGCCTCGGCCTGAAGTCCCGCCCGTCGCCGGTGAAGGCGAACGAGCCGAAGAAGGCGGAGAAGAAGGCCGCCGCCCCTGCGCCCGCTCCGCGGAAACCTGCGCCGCGCCCCGCAGCAGCCAAGACGCCCGAGCCTGCAGCGCCGCCCGCACCGCCGCGCCAGACGAGCGCCGGCGAGCGTGCGCCTGCCGCGCCGCCGTCGTCGCAGCCCCTGCCGAATCCGAGCTCCAACCTGCCCAAGATCGTCTCGGTCGGCCCGGGCGGCTTCCTGCGCCAGGGCCCCGGCGACCAGCAGGCGCCGATCCCGCCGGCCCCGCCGCGCCGCCTGGTGCCGGCCAAGCCGAGCCCCGAGATCGCCGACAAGACCAGCCTGCTCGACCTGAACGACAAGGTCTGCCGCTGGCCGATGGGCCATCCGGGCGAGCCGGACTTCCATTTCTGCGGCGAGGCCGTGAACCCCGGCTTCCCCTACTGCGTCGAGCATTGCGGCCGGGCCTATCAGGCGCAGCTCCCGCGCGGCGCACGCAGACCCCCTCCCCCGCTGCCGTTCGGCGGTCCGCGGGTCCGCTGACCCGCGGCCGCGGCACGCCGGCGCGATCGGCGCTGGCCTGAAACCGGCAAGGCGATTAGGTGCGGTCGCAGACCCGATCGCAAGGAGATCGCCCGATGCCGCTTTCGCTTCACGCCGCCTTCGTTCCGAGCGCCTTGCAGATGCTCGGCGCCACCCGGAAGCTCGTCGACAGGGCGGAAAGCTGGTGCGGCGAGCAGGGCTGCGGCCACGACACGCTCGTCGGCGCGCGTCTGGCCGACGACATGTTCGCCTTCGACTATCAGGTGAAGAGCGTCGCCGTGCACACGCAGGGCGCGATCGAGGGCGTGCGCGAGGGCGTGTTCTCGCCCGACATGAGCGTGCCGCCGGCGACCTTCGAGGCCATGCGCACCAGGCTCGACGAAGCGGCGGGCGCTCTCGAAAGCGTGGGCGTGGACGAGATGGAAAGCTGGATCGGCCGCCCGATGCGCTTCGTGATGGGCGAAAGGTCGATGGATTTCGCCGCGGAAGAGTTCCTGCTCAGCTTCAGCCAGCCGAACTTCTATTTCCACGCCGCGACTGCCTACGACATCCTGCGGATGACGGGGCTGCCGCTGGGCAAGCGCGACTTCATGGGACGGTTGCGGATCAAGCGCGACTGACCCGTCACGCGGGGCGCCGTGCGAACCAGATCGTGTGGCGGGGACCCTTGTTGTTCGGACGGGCGCGGACGGTCCGCTCCTCCACCGCAAAGCCGGCGTCCTTCAGCCGCCGCGTGAAGCGCGGGTCGGGCGCCGCAGACCATACCGCGAGCACGCCGCCGGGATTGAGTGCGTCGCGCGCCCGCGCCAGCCCTCCGCGCCCGTAGAGCCGCTCGTTGCCGTCGCGAACGATCCCGTCCGGGCCATTGTCGACATCGAGCAGGATCGCGTCGTAGCGGTCGCTGGTGCCGTCCACTGCGTCGTCGATCAGGGCGGCGACGTCGGCGATCACGACCTCGCCGCGCGGATCGGCGAGCGTTTCGCCGGTCAGCTCCGCCAGCGGCCCCTGCGCCCATTCGAGAATTTCCGGCACCACCTCGGCGACGACCACCCGGCCCCCTTCCGGCACATGCGCGAGCGCGGCACGGTAGGTGAACCCCATGCCGTAGCCGCCGATCAGCACCCGCGGCCGGGGCGCGGTGAGCCGGGCGAGCGTGAGTTCCGCAAGCTGCTCTTCGGAGAACCGCATGCGGGTGCCCATCAGCTCGTCGCGGCCGAGCATGATCACGAAGTCGCGGCCGTGGCTGATCAGCGTCAGCGTGTCGCCGCCGGGGATATGGGCGGTGGCAAGGGTTTCGCGCGGCAGCATCGGCAGTCTCCATAAACGAAAGGGGCCGCGATATGCTCGCGGCCCCTCTTCTTGTGCGAGCTCCCGCAAAGGGGGCTCGGGCTGTTTAGTCCTTCAGGAAGTCGGGGACGTGGCCTTCGCCGCCGCCCTCGTCACCGCCGCGCTCGCGGCCGCCACGATCGCCCCGGGGGCCGCGATCGCGGTCACGCCCGCCGCCGCTCCGGCCGCGGCGATCGCCGCCGCCGCGTCCACCGCGGCCGCCTTCGCGGTCACCGCGCGGTTCGCGCGGGGGACGGGTGTCCTCCAGCTCCTCGCCGGTTTCCTGGTCGACCACGCGCATCGACAGGCGGACCTTGCCGCGGTTGTCGATCTCGAGGACCTTGACCTTCACTTCCTGGCCTTCGGAAACGACATCGGTCGGCTTCTCGACCCGCTCGTTCTTCATTTCGGAGACGTGGACGAGACCGTCCTTGCCGCCCATGAAGTTCACGAACGCGCCGAAATCGACGATGTTGACGACCTTGCCGTTGTAGATCTTGCCGACCTCGGGCTCCTCGACGATGCCCTGGATCCAGGCCTTGGCGGCCTCGATCTGCGACAGGTCGCTGGACGAGATCTTGATCACGCCCTCATCGTCGATGTCCACCTTCGCGCCGGTTTCGGCGACGATCTCGCGGATCACCTTGCCGCCCGTGCCGATGACGTCGCGGATCTTCGACTTGTCGATCTGCATCGTCTCGATGCGCGGCGCGTGCTTGGACACGTCGGTGCGCGCGGAGCCGAGCGCCTTGGTCATCTCGCCCAGGATATGCGCGCGGCCTTCCTTCGCCTGCGCCAGCGCCTTGGTCATGATCTCCTGCGTGATGCCGGCGACCTTGATGTCCATCTGCAGCGAGGTGATGCCCGCTTCGGTGCCGGCGACCTTGAAGTCCATGTCGCCGAGGTGATCCTCGTCGCCGAGGATGTCGCTGAGCACGGTGAATTCCTCGCCTTCGAGGATCAGGCCCATCGCGATGCCGGAGACCGGGCGTTCGATCGGAACGCCGGCATCCATCATCGAGAGACACCCGCCGCAGACCGTCGCCATCGAGCTCGAGCCGTTGGACTCGGTGATGTCCGACAGGATGCGGATCGTGTACGGGAAGTCCTCATGCTTGGGCAGGACCGGGTGCAGCGCGCGCCAGGCGAGCTTGCCGTGGCCGGTCTCGCGGCGGCTGGTGAAGCCGAAGCGGCCCACTTCGCCGACCGAGTAGGGCGGGAAGTTGTAGTGCAGCATGAAGTGGTTGTACGACAGGCCTTCGAGCCCGTCGATCATCTGCTCGGCATCCTTGGTGCCGAGCGTGGTGGTGCAGATCGCCTGCGTCTCGCCGCGGGTGAACAGCGCCGAACCGTGCGTGCGCGGCAGCAGGCCGACCATCGCCTCGATCGGACGGACCTGATCGACCTTGCGGCCGTCGATGCGGGTGCCTTCCTTGAGGATCGCACCGCGCACGATTTCCGCTTCGAGCTTCTTGGTCAGCTTGATCGCGGTCATGAGCTGCTGCCCGTCGAACTCGTCCGACGAGTAGTGCGCCTTCACCTTCTCGCGCGCGGCATCGATCGTATCGCGGCGGTCGGCCTTGCTGGTCATCTTGTAGGCCTTGGCGATGTCGTCGCCGATCATCGCCTTGATCGCGGCCTTCATTTCCGAGTGATCGTCGGAAGCGGGAAGCTCCCACGGATCCTTCGCAGCCTGCTCAGCCAATTCGATGATCGCGCCGATGACCTTCTTCGATTCCTCGTGCGCGAACATCACCGCGCCGAGCATCTCTTCCTCGGTCAGTTCCTTGGCCTCGGATTCGACCATCATCACCGCATCTTGCGTCGCGGCGACGACGAGGTCGAGGCGGCCGTCCTCCAGCGCCTTGTCCTGGCGCGGGTTGAGCACGTATTCGCCGTCGATGAAGCCGACGCGCGCAGCGCCGATCGGGCCCATGAAGGGCACGCCGGAAATGGTCAGCGCAGCGCTGGCCGCGACCATCGCGAGGATATCGGGCTCGGTCTCACCGTCATAGGAGAGGACCTGCGCGATCACGTTGATCTCGTTGTAGAACCCTTCCGGGAAGAGCGGCCGCACGGGGCGGTCGATCAGGCGGGAGGTGAGCGTTTCCTTCTCCGTCGCGCGGCCTTCGCGCTTGAAGAAGCCGCCCGGGATGCGCCCGGCGGCGGAGAACTTTTCCTGATAGTGGACGGTGAGCGGGAAGAAATCCTGCCCTTCCTTGACCGACTTGGCGGCAGTGACGGCGCACAGCACCACGGTCTCGCCGTAGGTCGCCAGCACGGCGCCATCGGCCTGACGGGCAATACGCCCGGTTTCCAGAGTGAGGGTCTTTCCGCCCCACTCCAGCGATACGGTTTTCGTGTCGAACATCTGATTTTCCTTTGACCCGCCGGCCCTATTGCATCGGCGGGGCTTGCTGCCGGGGATTCCGTCCCGGTCCGGTGCGGGGCCTTTTTCCGTGCCCCAAGGCCCCTCCGCCGGATTGCGAAGGATGACCTCATTCTCGTGAGCTCCCGCGAAAGCGGGGGCCTCAGGCAATTGGCGGAGCGCCGGTGGCACGAGGTCCCCGCCTTCGCGGGGACTCACGAATACAAGAAACGGCCCGCAACGGGGCCGTTTCCGAAACTCTTATTTCCGCAGACCCAGCTTCTGGATCAGCGCATTGTACCGCTCGACATCCGTCTTCTTGAGGTAGGCGAGCAGGCTGCGGCGCTTGTTGACCATGGTCAGCAGGCCGCGGCGCGAGTGGTTGTCCTTGTGGTGTTCCTTGAAGTGCTCGGTCAGGTTGCGGATACGCTCGGTCAGGATCGCGACCTGCACTTCCGGGCTGCCCGTGTCGTTCTTGGCGCGGGCGTTGTCCTTGATGACTTCCTGCTTCTTCTCGGCGGTAACCGACATTCATTTCACTCCGCGGTATCGGGGATGTTGAAGCCCCTGACGACTTTCGCCGTCCCCCCTTCGACTTCCATCAGTGCAACCGGCACATTGCCGGCCTTTGCAAGAAGGAGCCCGTCGGGATGGGGCATTCCGGAAAGGACCCGGCCCTGGCGGACCGCCTGCGCGCTTTCCGGATCGAGTTGGTGGGCCGGGATACCGTCCAGCCCCGCCTCGAGCGGCAGGAGGTGGTCTTCAAGGCGCGCGCCCTTACCGATTTCGTTGAGCGTGTCCAGCGAAATCGCCTGATCCTGCATGAATGGACCGGCCTTGATGCGCCTGAGATAGGTGACGTGACCGACCGTTCCAAGCGCCCTGGCAACGTCCCTTGCCAGGCTGCGGATGTACGTGCCCTTGCTGACATGCGCGACGAGCGTGATGCTGTCGGCCAGTTCGAGCGGCGCCGTGGGATCGAAGGGGCCGAGACGGCCCGCGTCCGACGCGAATGAGGACTCGAGCCTCTCGCCGCTCTCCTCTCGCTCACGAAGGACGCGAAGGTCGTGCACCGTCACTCGGCGCGCCTGCATCGCGACGTCCTCCCCGGCGCGCGCACGATCATAGGCGCGCTTGCCGTCGATCTTCACCGCCGAATAGGAAGGCGGGACCTGTTCGATCTCTCCGGTGAAATGGTGCAGAATCGCCTCGATCGCAGCGATCGGCGGCCGATGATCGGACCGCGCGACCACCTCGCCTTCGGTATCGAGCGTGTCCGTCTCTTCACCGAATTGCACCGTAAATTCATAGACCTTGCTCGCATCGAGCATCCGCCCGGCGAGCTTGGTCGCCTCGCCCAGCGCGATCGGCAGCACGCCTTCCGCGAGCGGATCGAGCGTGCCGCCGTGCCCGACCTTGGTTTTCGCATAGCCCCCCTCGCGCAAGTTGCGCTTGACGGCCCCGACCGCCTGGGTCGAGCCCAGGCCGCGGGGCTTGTCGAGGATCAGCCAGCCGTGAAGTTGCGTCATTCGGGAAACGCGAGCCTCCGTCCGTGGTCGCGGATCGCCGGCGGCCAGTCATGGGTGAAATGGTCGTAACCGACCTTGTTCCCGGCGTACATCTCCCGCACCGCGTCCACGAAATGCGGCAGATTGCCTGCCATCGTGTTGAGGAAGCGATAGGCGCTGTCGTGATGGTCCTTGGCCGTTCGCCCCTTCCGCAGTGCCTCCTCGACCAGCTTGCGCAAGGTCGCCGAAGCGCCGCCGCGCTGCTTCGCCAGCCATTCCCAATGGCGCGGCAGGAGCGTGACTTCCTTCGCCTCGACACCCAGAGCCGGGCGCCCCCGCGGGCGCGGCGCGGGCTGCGCTTCGGGCCGCAGGTCGAGATCGATCTGCCGCCCCGTCTCGTCGTCGAACGCCAGCAGGTCGGAGCTGCGCTCGAGCGGCTGCAGCGCGCGCATCGTGGGCAGGACGTCGTCGGCCGCGCCGTGGGCGACGATCTCGTCTTTCAGGAACACCGTGAGCGTCATCGATTACCTCCGTTGGGAGGCGCATATATAACCCGGATAAAAATAGTCAATTATACCCGGATGAATTAATTCGCGATCCACAACGCCAGGGCCAGATACTTCTCGCGCAGCCATTCGACCGGCGGAAGGACGACGTTCTCGATGATCCCGCTGTCGGGGAAGGCCCAGGTGATCGCGATCAGCGCGATCAGCAGGAACATGCCGATCTGCTGCAGCCGCGCATACTGCGCCGCCATCGAGCGGGGCAGCAGCCCCTCGACGATATGCGAGCCGTCGAACGGCGGGATCGGCAGCAGGTTGAACAGCGCGAGGAAGATGTTGATGACGATGAAATAGTTGAGGCCCGTCAGCACCCACTCGACCGCACCGCTGGGCGGCAGCGTCAGCGTGGTGCCGACCAGCCCGAGCGCAACCGCCCCGATTCCCGCGAGCACGAGATTGGTGCCCGGCCCAGCCGCTGCGACCGCCATCATGCCGTAGCGCGGGTTGTCGAGCCGGTTCTTGCGCACCGGCACCGGCTTGGCCCAGCCGAACACCGGCCCGCCGAACAGCGCCAGCGCGCCCGGCACGATCAGCGTGCCGACCGGATCGACATGGCGGAGCGGATTGAGCGAAAGCCGCCGCTGCTCCTTCGCCGTCGGATCGCCGAGCATCAGCGCGGTCCAGCCGTGCGCGACTTCGTGGAACACGATCGCGATCACCAGGCAGGGGATCAGGATCGCGGCGAGGATCAGGGTTTCGGTCATCGCGGGTAGATAGGGTGGCGGCGCAAGCGCGCCAAGCGCCATCACCCGGCCAACGCCTCCGAAAAGTGCCTGCGGCAGAGCGCGACGTAGCGGTCGTTGCCGCCGATCTCCGTCTGCGCCCCATGCCTGACGGCCGCGCCGCTTTCATCGACACGCAGGTTCATCGTCGCCTTGCGGCCGCAGTGACATACGGCCTTGAGCTCGACCAGCGCGTCGGCGATCCCGAGCAGCACGGCAGAGCCGGGGAACAGCTCGCCCTGGAAGTCGGTTCGCAATCCGTAACAGAGCACCGGGATATTCGCCTCGTCCGCCAGCCGCGCGCATTGCCAGACCTGGGCTCTGGTGAGGAACTGCGCCTCGTCGATCAGGACGCAGCCGAGCGGTTCCGCCTTGTGCGCCGCCGTCACGCGCTGCCACAGGTCGGTCCCCTCATCGTAGCGCTGCGCATCCGCGCCGAGGCCGATGCGGCTTTCGATCGCCTGATGCTCCCCCCGGTCGTCGAGCGCGGCGGTCCACAGCATCGTGTGCATGCCGCGCTCGCGGTAGTTGAAATCGGCCTGCAGCAGCGTGGTCGATTTCCCGGCGTTCATGCTGGCGTAGTAGAAATAGAGCTTGGCCATTCCGGTTGGCTAAGCGCCGGGCGGGCGGCTGCCAATCGCGGCGCCCCAATTGCTCACAGTTCCAGCAGCCAGCTCTCGCTCAGTTCCGGCTTGCCGAAATCGTCATGCGTGTGGGTCTCGGCAATCCGATAGCCCTCGGCAACATAGATGCGCCGGGCGCTTTCGAGCACCGCGTGAGTCCACAGCACGATCCGGCGATATCCGGCCTCCCGCGCGAACGCCGTGCACTGCTTCACCAACGCCTGGCCGACGCCCATCCCGCGTGCTTCCGGCTCGACGTAGAGCAGGCGGAGACGGGCGGTCTCCGCGTCCTCCTCGACGAGAAATACCGAGCCCAGCATCCGCCCCTCCCGCTCCGCGATCCAGCATTGCTCGCGCCCGGACTTGAAGTCGCGCAGAAACGCCGCGGTGATCTCCCCGATCAGCGCTTCCATGCCGCGCCCCCAGCCATAGCCTTCGTGATAGAGGATCGACTGCCGCGCGGTGATCAGGCCCATGTCGCCGGTGCGAAAGGTGCGCAGCGACCACTCCCCGGGCACCGCGCCGAACAGCAGCATGCCCGCCTCCCCCAGCAGCGCGCCAAGACGCCGCGCACCGTCCTCGCCCAGCGGTGCGATCATGCGCGCCGTCTGTGCCGCCGTGGTCCGGTCGAGTTCCGCATAGGCAGTACGCCCCGCCGCCGTCAGTGAGAGCGGCCGCTCCCGCGCGTCCTCCCCGCGTCCCCGCTCCACGAACCCGCGCCGAAGCAGGCGCGCGACGATGCGGCTGAGATAGCCGGGGTCGAGCCGCAAGGGACGGGCTATGTCGCGCGCTAGGACGGGTTCTCGCTGGACGATCTCGTAAAGGACCCGCGCCTCCACCACCGACAGATCGCTGCCCATGTAGCGGGACTCCAGCAGTCCCATCAGTTGCGAGAAATCGCGGTTGAACGCCCGCAAGCGCTGGACGACCCGGTCGGTCACGGGGAGAGCGTCGGCCTCCATCGTTCCCGAGTCACCGATATAGTTGCCGATGTCAAATATTTTCGTCTCCGATGTGGGGGCGGATTAACCGGGGCGACAGCTGCTGCGGGCGATGCTAGCTCCCGCGCACGAAGGACCGTGGAGAGGAACAGGCGTGGTGGAAGCGGCAGAGGGCCGAGCACAGAAGGGTATTCTCGGCTGGATCGAGCGGAGCGGCAACAAGCTGCCCGATCCGGTGTTCCTGTTCTTCTGGCTGATCGCGGTGGTGATCGCGATTTCGCTGCTGGGCAGCCTGCTCGGCTGGTCGGTGGTCCATCCGACCGAGATCGACGAGGCGACGGGCCAGGCGCGCGTGATCGCCGCCACCAGCCTGCTCTCGGCCGAGAACATCCAGCGGCTATGGGTGGAGATGCCTGCAACCTTCACCCACTTCCACCCGCTCGGCTACGTGCTCGTGGTCATGCTCGGCGCGGGCGTGGCGGAGCGCGCCGGGCTGTTCGGAACCGCGATGCGCGCCGGCGTGCGCAACGCGCCCACGTTCCTGCTCACCCCCATCGTTGCCTTCGTCGGCATGATGGGCAACCTCGCCGCCGATGCGGCCTACGTCGTGCTGATTCCGCTCGCGGGGATCATCTTCCACGCCGCCGGGCGCCATCCGGTGGCGGGTATCGCCGCCGCCTTCGCCGGCGTGTCGGGCGGCTTTTCCGCCAACCTCCTGCCCGGCCAGCTCGATGCGCTGCTGTTCGGCATCACCGAAGCCTCGGTCGAGACGGTGTTCGGCGATTTCACCGCGAACATCGCCGGCAACTGGTACTTCATCGCCGCGATGACGGTGCTGTTCCTGCCGGTGATCTGGTACGTCACCGACCGGATGATCGAACCGCGGCTCGGCGCATGGAACCCGGGAATGGCGGGGCGCGAGGATTCCGGCGAACAGGGCGACCGCCCGCTGACCGGCGAGGAACGCAAGGGTCTGCGCCGCGCGGGCCTTGCCGTGCTCGGGGTCGTCGCGCTGTGGCTCGCGTTCACCTTCGGCCCGGGCACGCCGCTTATCGACGAGACCGCAACGCCGGAAGCGCGGCTGACGCCGTTCTACCAGAGCCTCGTCGCGGGCTTCTTCCTGCTCTTCCTGCTCGCCGGCTGGGCTTACGGCGCGGCGGCGGGCACAATCGACGACCACCGCGCGCTGGTGAAGATGATGTCGGGCTCCATGGGCGACATGGCCTATTACCTCGTACTCGCCTTCGCCGCCGCGCACTTCGTGGCCATGTTCGCCTGGTCCAACCTCGGACTGATCCTGGCGGTCAACGGCGCGGACTTCCTCGGCAATTCAGGGCTCCCCGCGTGGGCCCTGCTCGGAGCGATCGTGGTGGTATCGGCGCTGCTCAACATCTTCATCGGCTCGGCGAGCGCCAAGTGGGCGCTGCTCGCGCCGGTGCTGGTGCCGATGCTGATGCTGCTCGGGATCACCCCCGAAATGGCGACCGCCGCCTATCGCGTCGGTGACGGGGCGACCAATATCATCACCCCGCTGATGGTCTACTTCCCGCTGATCCTGATCTTCTGCCAGCGCTGGCAGAAGGACTTCGGCCTCGGCAGCCTCGCCGCGACCATGCTGCCCTACTCGATCGGGTTGCTGCTTGCGGGGCTGGTGATGACGATCGGCTGGGTCATGCTCGATCTTCCGCTCGGCCCGGGCGCCGGCGTGTTCATGGATCCGCCGACGACGGTTCAACCGACCGCCCCGGCGGTGGCGGAGTAGCCGCCTTCGATCAGTCCTCGTCGAGATCCCGCGCGACGCGCGGATCGTTCAGCAGCCGCTCGATCCGCTCGGCCTCGTCGAAGCTCTCGTCGGGTTTGAACTGCAGCCTGGGCGCGAACTTGAGGCCGAGCCGCTTCGCCACCTCGCGCTGGAAGAAGGCGGTATTGGTGCGCAGCGCCTTCAGCACCGCCGTCTCGTCCTCGCCCAGCAGCGGCTTCACATAGGCATTAGCGTTGCGCAGGTCGGGCGTCATCCGCACCTCGGTCACGCTGACCGAATGCGCGGTCAGCACCTCGTCATGCACCTCGCCGCGTGCGAGCAGTTCGGACAGGATATGCCGCACCCGCTCCCCCACCTTGAGGACGCGGACCGACTGCTGTTCGGGGGTGGATTGGTTGCGGGCCATATTGAAAATCGGGGTCAAATGTGTATATAAGTGTTCGCTACCACGGTGAAGTTTCCAATTTCGCCTGCCGGGCTCGGATGTTGCCGCATCCGGGCCCGAATTCTTATCGGAGGCCGGCGTTGCCGCGCCGACCTCCTCACCGGTTACTTGCGGCTCAGCTCAACGAGCTTCACTACAAGCCCGACGAAAGCCACGATGAACGTGGCTACGCCGAGAACCAGAACTACCGCGAGTTCTATTTCCAATAAAATCACCTGCCTCTCCGCCGCAGTTGCGGCATGCAGCGGTAAGGCAGATTTCTATTGCTCCGGATAGCGCAGAATTTGCGCCGATTCCGATCAATCTCCTGAGACTTACAACGTCCGTTCGCGTTCCTCGACCTCGAACACTTCCAGGTGGTCGCCCGGCTTGATGTCGTTCGTGTCGGCCAGGACCACGCCGCATTCGAGACCGGCGCGGACTTCGTCCACGTCGTCCTTGAAGCGCCGAAGCGAGGCGATGACGGTCGCGCTGACGATGACGTCCTCGCGCGTGAGGCGCGCGTGCAGGCCCTTGCGGATGGCGCCTTCGAGCACGAGGAGGCCGGCGGCCTTATCCTTCTTGCCTGCAGGGAACACCTGCTTGACTTCGGCGCGGCCGACGACGTGCTCGATCCGCTCGGGTCCGAGCTCGCCCGCCATCTCCTTCGCGATTTCCTCGGTCAGGTGATAGATGACGTCGTAGTACATCATCCGCACCTTCTCGCGCTCGACCAGCTGGCGCGCCTTGGCATTCGGACGCACGTTGAAGCCGAGGATCGGCGCCTTCGAGGCGGCGGCGAGCTGCACGTCGCTTTCGGTGATCGCACCCACGCCCGCATGGAGCACGCGGACCTTGATGAGATCGTTCGAGAGATTGTGCAGCGCCGAATTGATCGCTTCCACGCTGCCCTGCACGTCCGCCTTCACCACCACCGGGAATTCGACGACGTTCGACTGAAGGTTGCTGAACATCGTGTCGAAGTTCGTCGGGGCGAGCGCCGTGCGCTTCTCGGTCGCCTTCTCCTGACGGTACTGCGCAACCTCGCGGGCACGCTGCTCGTTCTCGACCACGGTGAGCTGGTCGCCCGCCATCGGAACGCCGCCGAGGCCCAGGACCTCGACCGGCATCGAGGGGCCGGCTTCCTTGATCTGCTTGCCCTGGTCGTCGATCAGCGCGCGCACGCGGCCGCTCTCGGTGCCGACCACGAAAGTGTCGCCCCGCTTGAGCGTGCCGCGCGTGACGAGCACGGTCGCAACCGGGCCGCGGCCCTTGTCGAGCTGCGCCTCGATCACCGTCGCATCGGCCGCACGGTCGGGGTTGGCCTTGAGCTCCAGCAGCTCCGCCTGGAGCGCGATCTTCTCGAGCAGATCGTCGAGGCCCGTGCCCTTGAGGGCCGAAATCTCGACATCCTGCACGTCACCCGACATCTCCTCCACGATCACTTCGTGTTCGAGCAGACGCTCGCGGATGCGCTGCGGGTTGGCTTCTTCCTTGTCGACCTTGTTGATCGCGACGATCATCGGCACGCCCGCGGCCTTGGTGTGATTGATGGCCTCGATCGTCTGCGGCATGATCCCGTCGTCGGCGGCGACCACCAGCACGACGATGTCGGTCACGTTGGCACCGCGCGCGCGCATTTCGGTGAACGCGGCGTGGCCCGGCGTGTCGAGGAACGTGATCCTGTCGCCGCTCTTGGTTTTCACCTGATAGCTGCCGATGTGCTGGGTGATGCCGCCGGCCTCGCCCTTCACGACGTTGGTGCCGCGCAGCGCGTCGAGCAGCGAGGTCTTGCCGTGGTCGACGTGGCCCATGATGGTGACGACCGGCGGACGCGGCTTGAGCGCTTCGTCCGGGTCGACGTCCACGGTCGTGTCGATGTCGACGTCGCTTTCCGAGACGCGCGTGATGTTGTGGCCGAATTCCTCGACCAGCAGCTCTGCGGTATCCTGGTCGATCGTCTGATTGACGGTGACCATCATGCCCATGTTGAACAGCGCCTTCACCAGGTCGGCGCCCTTCTCGGCCATGCGGTTGGCGAGTTCCTGGACGGTGATCGCCTCGGGCACGACGACATCGCGCACCTGCTTCTCACGCGGCCGCGAAGGCCCGCCCTGCATCCGGCGCTCCTTCTCGCGCGCACGCTTGAGCGCGGCGAGCGAACGCGCGCGACGCCCTTCGTCCTCGTTGAGCGCCTTGGTGACGGTGAGCTTGCCCGAGCGGCGCTTGTCGACCCGCTCCGTGGCAGCGCTGCTGCCGCCGCGTTTGTCGTCCTTCTTCTTCTTTTCCGGCTTCTTCGGCTCGGGGCGCGCGACCGGGGTGAACCGGCGCGGCGCCGGGGCCTTGGTCTCGGCAGAGGCCGACGGCTGCGTCTCGGCCGGGGCCGGCGTCTCTTCCGCTTCGCCGGAGGCCGGCGCAGGCGCGGGGGCGGGCGCGGCGGCTTCCTCGGCCGCGCGCTTCTCCGCTTCCTCGGCGGCCTTGCGATTCTCCTCGGCGCGGCGCTTCTCGTCCTCGGCAGCCTGGCGCGCGGCTTCGTCGTCGCGGCGGCGTGCCTCTTCGGCCAGACGCAGGCGCTCTTCCTCGGCCTCGCGCTGAAGGCGCGCGACGCGTTCCTGCGGGGTCTCGCCCGGAGGCGCCTTCTTGGGCGCGGGCTTCTTCGCGACCGGCTCCGGCGCCGGGGGCGGCGGAGGGGGCGGCGGAGGGGGCGGCGGCGGCGCCGCTTCGCCCGGCTTGACGAGCTTGCGGCGGCGCTTCACCTCGACCGCGACCTTGTTGGTGCGGCCGTGACTGAAGGTCTGCTTGACCTCGCCCGCGTCCACCGACCTCTTCAGGCCGAGCGGTTTGCGGGGGCGCTGGTTGTCACTATCGCTCATAAAACTCGTCAATCCTTCAAAACTCAATCGGCTTCGTTCCCGGCCGAAACCGGGAACCGCGGCGGACCGGTAACCGGTTCACCGTCATCGTCGGCGGCCGCAAGGCCCCTGAAATGCAACAGGCGCGCGAGGATCGCTCGGATCCGCTCGGCCGCAGCATCACCGGCCAGCGCCAAGTGGACGACATTGTCGCGGCCCAATGCCACAGACAGCGCCGCCCGGTCCAGTGGCAAGCGGATGCCCCTCTCGCCGGTCCCTTCCGCCTCGCGCCCGACGCGCCAGGCCTGGTCGAGCTTCCTCGTCCCGTCCTCGCTCGCGTCGGCGGCGTGAAGCAGCAGAGCCACGCGCCCGCTGCGCGCGTGCTCGGCGATCCGGTCGGACCCCAAGATAAGCGCTCCGGCGCGCATTTCGAGCCCCAGCCGGTCGAGCAGCACGCGCACCAGCGCGTCGTCGACTTTCTGCGGCAGGTCCTCCGGCACGGTCAGCGGCGCGCCCTTGAACGCGCGCGCCAGCGCTCCGCGCAGCCGGCCTTTCGCCATTGCCTCTTCCAGTACTGCGCGGGTGACGCCGATCCAGGCGCCGCGGCCGGGAGCCTTGGCGAGCGGATCGGGCAGCACCAGCCCGTCCGGCGAAATCGCCAGCCGGATCAGCGCATCGCGCGCGCCATGCTCCCCGGAGAGGATGCATCGCCGCTCCGGCGCGGATTTCCCCGCACCGGCGGCGTCAGCGATGTCGGACGTCAGGCGCTCATTGTTCGGAGTCCGCATCGGCGGCCTCCTCGGTGACGGGTTCCTCGGCGGCAGGCGCAGGAGCCGGTTCTTCATCTTCGAACCAGTGCGCGCGCGCGGCCATGATGATCTCGTTGCCCTGCTCTTCGCTCAGGCCGTATTCGCCGAGCACGCCGCCCTTGTCGTGCTCGCGGGCCGCGGGGCGCCGGGTCGGCGGACCATCGGCATTGTTGCGGCGGCGCGGGGCTTCGCGCTTCTTGGCGATCAGCTCGTCGGTGGCGAGGTCGGCCAGGTCGTCGAGCGTCTTGATGCCGGCCTTGCCCAGCGTGACGAGCATCTGCTCGGTCAGGTGCGGGATCTCGGCCAGGGCATCCTCGACGCCGAGTTCGCGGCGCTCGGTGCGCGCCGCTTCCTCGTGCCGCTCGATCGCCTCGAGCGCGCGGCTCTGCAGCTCTTCGGCGAGTTCCTCGTCGAAGCCCTCGATCGAGGCCAGCTCGTCGAGCTCCACATAGGCCACTTCGTCGAGCTCGGCGAAGCCTTCGGCGACGAGAAGCTGCGACAGCGTCTCGTCGACGTCGAGCTCTTCCTCGAACATCTTCGAGCGTTCGGCGAATTCCTTCTGCCGCTTCTCGCTCGCCTCTTCCTCGGTCATGATGTCGATCTGGTGACCGGTGAGCTGGCTGGCGAGGCGCACGTTCTGGCCGCGGCGGCCGATCGCGAGGCTGAGCTGGTCGTCGGGCACCACGACCTCGATCCGCCCTTCGTCCTCGTCGAGCACGACGCGGCTGACCGTGGCGGGCTGGAGCGCGTTGACCACGAACGTCGCCGTGTCCTCGCTCCAGGGAATGATGTCGATCTTCTCGCCCTGCAGTTCCTGCACCACCGCCTGGACGCGGCTGCCCTTCATGCCGACGCAGGCGCCGACCGGGTCGATCGAGCTGTCGCGGCTGATCACGCCGATCTTGGCGCGGCTGCCCGGGTCGCGGGCGGCAGCCTTGATCTCGATGATGCCGTCGTAGATCTCGGGCACTTCCTGCGCGAAGAGCTTCTTCATGAATTCGGGATGCGCGCGGCTGAGGAAGATCTGCTGCCCGCGGTTGTTGCGCTCGACTTTGGTGATCAGCGCGCGCACGCGCTCGCCGACGCGGGCCGCCTCGCGCGGGATTTGCTGGTCGCGGCGGATGACGCCTTCGGCCCGGCCGAGGTTGACGATCACATGGCCAAATTCGACCGACTTGATCACGCCGGTGATCACTTCGCCGGCGCGGTCCTTGAATTCCTCGTACTGGCGCTCGCGCTCCGCATCGCGGACCTTCTGGAAGATCACCTGCTTGGCGCTCTGCGCGTCGATGCGGCCGAGATCGACCGGCGGCAGCGGATCGACGATGAAGTCGCCCAGCTTCGCCTCGCTATCGAGCTTCTTCGCCGCGTCGAGATCGACCTGCTTGAAGTAGTCCTCGACCTCCTCGACCACCTCGACCACGCGCCACAGGCGCAGGTCGCCGGTCTGCGGGTCGAGCTTGGCGCGAATGTCGTTCTCCGCGCCGTAGCGGTTGCGCGCGCTCTTCTGGATCGCTTCTTCCATCGCCTCGATGACGATCGCCTTGTCGATCATCTTCTCCGAGGCGACCGCGTTCGCGATCGCAAGCAGCTCGGCCTTGTTGGCGGAAATTGCACTGGCCATCAGTCGTCAGCCTTCTCTTCTGTGACTTCGTCGATTTCGTCGGCACCAGTGGTGTCGAGCGGTCTGGTTGCGGCGATGAGTTCGTCGGTAAGGACGAGCTTCGCCGAATGGATTGCGTCGAGCGGCACCGCGATGCGGCCCGCCTTGCGGTCTTCGATCACGGCCTTGCCGTCCTCGAAACCGCCGAGAGGCCCGCGCAGGTTGCGCAGCCCGTCGATCTTCTCGACCAGCGCGAACTTGGCCTCGTGCCCCGCCCAGTTCTCGAAATCCTTGGGCCGGGTGAGCGGCCGGTCGATTCCGGGGGAGCTGACCTCGAGGTGATAGGCGCCTTCGACCAGCACCGTGCCCTGTTCCTCGAGTGCGTCGATCCGGTCGGAGATGCGGCGCGACAGTGCGGCACACTGGTCGAGCACGAGCTGCCCGGTCGCCGGATCTTCGGCCATGACCTGCAGGGCCTGCCCGCCCTCGCCGGCTTCCGAGGCGATCATCTTCACGCGCACGAGATCGAAGCCGAGCGCGTTCGCTTCGGGCTCGATGATCTCGGTCAGGCGTGTCAGATCGGCCATTCGGTCTCCATGTCTACACGACGGATGCGACAGGCAGGTTGCTCAAAGGCCCTTTGGCCGGCCCCTTGCGGCGCCAGCCCCTCCAGTGTCGCGACAATGTCGGGATTGATGCGCAGATAGACCTGGCAATCCGCATTTGCAACTCCATTTGACACCCACGCAGCAAGGTGACAGCATCGCACGATGAACACGGCATACTTTCGACATCACGGGGAACAGCTTCTCGCGGGCATCTAGCCCCGGGTCCGGTGCGCGCACGCCCCGTACCCGGGGCGAGCATCCAACCTTTGTTGCGCCTCGCGCATGTTTCCATCTTTCGAAAGATTCGATCAATGACCCCCGAGCAGGCCGCGCAGCGGCCTCCCATCACCCTCATCGAAAGCGAAGCCGACACACTGGCCGATCTCGCCTTCGGGATTCGCGCCCGCCATCCTAACGTCAGCCGCCTGCTGCTCGAGGAAATCGACCGGGCGGATACCCTTTCCGCCGAGGATATGCCCGGCGACGTGGTGACCATGGGCTCGACAGTCGAGTTCGCCGTCCAGAAGACGGGCGAACGGCGGACGGTAAAGCTCGTCTATCCGAAAGACGCCGATATCGCCGAGGGGCGGCTCTCGATCCTGACCCCGGTCGGCGCCGGCCTGATCGGCCTGCGCATCGGCCAGTCGATAAGCTGGCCCGACCGCAACGGCGAGGAACGCCTGCTGACGATCGAAAACGTCACGCAGCCGGACTAACGGCAGACAACCCTGCGCATCTCGCTCGCGCCCGGCGGCATCGCCGGCGCGCGCGCTTGCGCGTGGCGCTTACCCACATTACGTTACATGTAACGGAGATATGCGATGGGCAAGCACGAGCCTCTCACCACTGCCGAGCGAGCCGCAAGGCGGCGCGCCAAGCTGCGAGCACAAGGCCTCAGGCCAAAGCAGTTCTGGCTGCCGGATGTGAACGATCCCGCGTTCATCCGAGAAGCGGAACGGCAGTCCAGGTTGGCGGCCCAATGCTCCGACAGCGAGGAAGTTCAAAAGCTGATCGATTCGTGGAACGATGAGTTGTTCGCGGAACTCGACGCTGCCGAAGCAGAATTTCATGCTGCCGAAAACGCCAGCGACGATCGGTGAAGCGCGGGGAAATCTGGGTCGGCACGGAAACTTCGGACTACACTCGAAAGCCCCGCCCCTGGATCATCGTACAGAGCGATCGTTTTAGCGATACCGATTCCGTCCTCGCCATCCCGTTGACATCCATGTCGGTGGATTTGCCTCTGCTCCGCGTTGCCGTTGGAGCGGGTGGATCTACCGGATTACAGATCGATAGCTGGGTCATGCTCGAAAAACTGAACGTCATGCGCCGTTCGCGGCTGCGCAAACGGATCGGGGTGATCGGCGATGTGACGCTAGCGGAGTTGGAAAGGAAGCTGATGGTCGTTCTTGGCTTCGCCGGCTAGCCTATTCGCCCTCCATCAACCCGTGTTTCTTGATGCAATGGCGTAGCTGATCGTAGGTGAGGCCGAGCGCCCGCGCCGTCTGGCGCTGGTTCCAGCGATGCTTGCCGAGCGCATGCTCGACGATGCGGCGTTCGTGCGCGTCGACCTCGGCGCGCAAATCCTCGACCGTATCGAGGTCGAGCCCGCCTTGCCGGGCGGGCGCTGCCGGGGAGGCCGCGCCGGTCTGCGCCTTGCGCGTGGAGGGCGAGAACGGTTTCCACGGCGAATCGAACGGATCGAACTGCACGTGCCCGATCGGCTCGTGCCAGCTATCCCAGCGATAGACCGCGCGCTCGACCACGTTGCGCAGCTCGCGCACGTTGCCCGGCCAGGCGTGGTCCTCGAGCTGGCGCGCGACGTGCTCTGCGAAGCCGGGCCAGCCTTCCCAGTGCAGCTCCGCCGCCATGCGGCGGCCGAAGTATTCGGCGAGCACCTCGACGTCGCCCTCGCGCACGCGCAGCGGCGGCAGGGTGATGACTTCGAAGCTCAGCCGGTCGAGCAGGTCGGCGCGGAACTCGCCGCGCTCGGCCAGTTCGGGCAGGTTTTCATTGGTCGCGGCGACGATCCGCACGTCGACTCGAATCGGGCGGCTCGAACCGATCCGGGTGACTTCGCCGTATTCGACCGCGCGCAGCAGCCGTTCCTGCGCCGCCATCGACAGCGTGCCCAGTTCGTCGAGGAAAAGCGTCCCTTTATCGGCTTCCTCGAACCTTCCCGCGCGCACTCTGGTAGCACCGGTGAACGCTCCGGCCTCGTGGCCGAACAGCTCCGCCTCGATCAGCGTTTCGGGGAGCGCGGCGCAGTTCATCGTCACGAGCGGCTCGTCCCAGCGGGTCGAGAGGCGGTGGAGGCGTTCGGCGATCAGTTCCTTGCCGGTCCCCCGCTCGCCGATCACCAGCACCGGCCTGCGCATCGGAGCCGCGCGGCTGGCGCGTTCGACCGCGTCGAGAAACGCGCTCGATTGACCGATGAACTGGCTGTCGCGATCCATGGCCAACCTATAGTGAAATTCGCCGATTGTTGGCAATAGAAACCAACGCTTATCCTGCGATATGAGAAGATGCTCTTGTTATTTCACAGTTTTATGAGTTTGGCACACCTCTTGCGAAATCGTTCCCGTAACCGAGTTCCGGGAGGACCCACACGATGTACGACCGCCGCTTCTTTCAGACCAAGCTGGGACAGGCCGCCCTCGCCAGCATTACCGCGATGGCCCTGTTCGTGGCGCTGAGCGGCCAGATGCAGGCGACCCCGGCCATGGCCGCGACGATCGGCTGCGAACAGGTCGAACTGGCGTGATCAAGCCGACCGATCTCGACCCGTTTGGGCCGGAGCGCGAGCCCCCCCAGTCCCGCGGCGCCGGACACCGCGCCGATCGCGCTTCGGCCCATAGCCGCCTCTCGCGCCTCGACGAGGAAGTCGAGCGCCTGCGCACCAGCCCCACCCCCACGCAGGGCCGGTCGCACGCCCGCGCCGGCAGCGGCTGGTCGAGCGAGTTCAATTTCAACGGAGTGCCCCTGATGGGAATTTTCAGCCGTACCCGCGACATCATCGCCGCGAACTTCAACGACATGCTCGACAAGGCCGACGACCCGGCCAAGATGATCCGCATGATCATCCTCGAGATGGAGGAGACGCTGGTCGAGGTCCGCGCGAGCGCCGCGCGCACCATCGCCGACCAGAAGGAGATGCATCGCCATACGGTCAAGCTCGACCGGCTCCAGGCCGACTGGGCGGAAAAGGCCCAGCTCGCGCTGAGCAAGGATCGCGAGGATCTCGCCCGCGCCGCACTGGTCGAGAAGAAGAAGGCGGCCGACATGGCCGATCAGCTCAAGCAGGAGATCGCCGTGCTCGACGATGCGCTGCGCGCTTACGAGCAGGACATCGCCAAGCTGCAGCAGCGCCTGCGCGAAGCCCGCAGCCGCCAGACGGCGATCGCCGCGCGCCTCGAAAGCGCCGAGAACCGCGTCAAGCTGCGCACGCTGATGAGCACCGAGCGGACCGACGAGGCGCTGGCGCGCTTCGACCAGCTCGAACGCCGCGTCGACTATGCCGAAGGGCGCGCCGACGCGCTCTCGCTGTCGGACGGCAGCAACCAGCTCTCGCTCGCCGACGAGATCGCCTCGCTCGAGGACTCGGACAAGGTCGATGCCGAACTGGAAGCCATGAAGCGCGCGCTCGGCAAGGGCGACGCAGGAAACAAGGGGGACTGATCCATGGACAAAGTGCTGGTAGTTGCCGCAATCTTTATCGCGCTGCCGTGGATCATTCTCCACTATGTTACCAAGTGGAAGACCTCGGCGACAATCACCACGGACGATGAAGCGCTGCTCGATGAGCTCTACAGCCTCGCCAAGCGGCTCGACGAGCGGATGGACACGGTCGAGCGGCTCGTCGCCTCGGACAACCCCGAGTTCAAGCCGGCCCGGCTGATGCACGACCGCGAAGTCGACAACGAAAAGCTGCGCGAGCTCGACCGCCTGCTCGCCGAGAAGAAGGGAGCCCACTAGTGAACAGCTCGCGCACCACGCTCTACCGGGACAAGCAGAACGCCAAGCTGATGGGCGTCTGCGCCGGGATCGCGGACTACACCGGGGTCAACGCGCTCTGGGTCCGGCTCGGCTTCATCGGGCTGACGTTCCTGGCGGGCGGCGGCACCATCCCGTTCTACTTCATCGCCGGCCTGCTGCTGAACAAGAAGCCGCCGCATCTCTACGTCGACCGGGAGGAGCAGCAGTACTGGCAGCGCGTGCGGCAGAGCCCGAAGCGCACCGCCCGCGAGATCCGCGCCCGCATGCGCGACATCGACCGCCGCCTGGCCGAAGTCGAAACCTACTACGTCTCCAGCAACCCGCGCCTGACCGCCGAGATCGAGCGCCTGCGCTGAGAACACCCGCCAAGGAAGGGGAAACGAAATGGAGCTTGGAATTCTCGTACCGCTGGCGCCCTTCCTGATGGTGCTCGGCATCGTCTGGATCGTGAAGCACAGCAAGCTGGAGGAGAAGCGCATCGCCGCCACCGCCAGCCAGACGGCGGAACAGGCCGCGCAGTACTCCAGCCGCGTCGCGGAGCTCGAACAGCGGGTCCAGGTGCTCGAACGCATCGTCACCGACCGCGGCTACGACATCGCCACCCAGATCGAGGCCCTGCGCGACAAGCGCGAGGTCGAGGAACGCGACGCCGGCGTGCCGCTGCGCATGCCGAACAAGGAGAACGCGTGATGCAGGTGCAAGGCATCGAACTCCTCCCCTACGTGCCCTGGATCATCGCCGGCGCGACCGCCGTGGGTCTGGCGAGCGTGTTCGGATGGATCCACACCACGCGGCTGCGGATTAAGCACGGCTACCCGCTGGAAGGTATGTGGGGCCAGTCGCTCAAGCCGAGCACCGATGCCCAGGCGGCCGAGCGGATCAAGCTGCTGACGCAGGAGAACGCCGAGCTGCGCGCCGAAATGGGATCGATGAAGGACCGCCTCGCCAACGTGGAGCGGATCGTCACCGACAGCGGCTACCAGCTCACGCATGAGATCAACCGGCTGCACGACATCCGTCCCGCCGACAAGGAAGGCGTCAACTGATGTCCGCCCAGCTCATCGCCATCCTCATCTTCGTGGTCGTGATCACGGCGGTGGTCCTCGGGATCGGCAACGACATGCTGCACCGCTGGCTGCGCCACAAGGAACGGCACATGGAGCTGATGGCGAACAAGACCGCCGAACAGGCCGCGCAATATGCGACCCGGGCCGAGAAGCTGGAGCAGCGCGTCCGCGTGCTCGAGCGGATCGCGACCGACCGCGGCGCCGATCTCGCGATGGAGATCGAGGACCTGCGCGACCAGCCGGATATCGGGGAGAAACTGCAATGAGCTTCTGGACCGCTCTGGTCGTGATCGTCGCCATCTGGGGCTTCGTGCAGATCGTCACTTCGCGCCAGGCCCACCGCAGGCGCCGGCACGGCGAACCCGGGACCGACCTCGCCGCGCCCCCGCCCGATCCCGGCACCCGGCGCGAGCTGGAGGAACTGCGCGAGCGAGTGAAGGTCCTTGAACAGATCACCGTCGACGGGCGCGAGGCCAAGGCGATCGCCGACGAGATCGAGCGGCTGCGCGACAAGTAAGGACCGGCACGAGAGGATTCGAACGGGAAGGAGCAATGCACATGAGCGACCAGATCATCATCGCCGCCGCAGCGCTCGTCGCAATAGGCATCATCGCCCTCGCCGCGCTGCGCGGCTGGCAGGGCTGGCTGGCGCTCAAGGAACGCGAGCTCGAGCGCGGCGCCCATCCTCAGCGAGAGATCGAAGGTGGCGCGCCGATCGGCGCCGCCCGCATCGAAATCGCCGACCTCAAGGAACGCATCCGCAAACTCGAAGCCATCGCCAGCGGGGTGGATCTGTAAGCCCATACCGCCGGCGAGGACGCGTCATTCTCGCTTCCCTGAGACGATGAATCGGGGCGGGTATGGCGCCGGCTATGGCGCGACGGCGAGCAAGAGGAGCATGGCTATCAAGTCGATCCCGATGATTGCCCCCGTTTCGACGAAGGAAGCGGCTAAGCTCATCACCGATCTCGCTGGCGGGCGAGAGCGCGCGTGATGAAGGGGAGCTGCCTCTGCGGGCGCGTCACCCTCGCGTTGCCGCGCAGCCCCGATTACATCCACCTCTGCAACTGCCGCCTGTGCCGCAGTTCCGGCGCAGCCTGGGGTTATTTCGATCCGGCCGAGGTGAAGGTCGATGGCGAGGTCGCGGGGTATTCGCGCGAGGACCTCGACGACCCTTGGCTCGTGCTCCATTTCTGCCCACGCTGCGGCGCGACCACGCACTATACCGCCAGCGGCGCGCACCCCCTGGACCGCATCGGCGTCAACACCCGGTTGTTCGCGCAGGACGAAATCGACGGCGTCGGGGTGAGCTACCGGGACGGCCGCTGCGTGTTCGACGAGGATGACGAGTTCATAGAGACGGGCACCGGCCACATCGGCGACGGCAAGGCCTTCTGACCGCTTGACCTCTGCGCCTCGCGCGCCGCACAACCGCGCGGGGAGGAACGAGGCGATGAAACGACTTCTGGCGATTGCGCTCGCCTGCGCGCCCATGGCGGCAAGCGCGGCGGAGCAGGCACCCGACCTGAGCCTCACCCGGCTCGATTGCGGGCGGGCGATCGAGCCCTGGCCGCTGGGCGCGTTCGACGACACCGGCGGCGCGGCCGATCTGAAGAAGGCGATCGTCGGATCGTGCTACCTCGTCCGGCACGACGAGCGGCTGATGATCTGGGACACGGGCATCGACCCGGCCACCAGCGGCGATCCGGATGGCGGCTTCCTGCTCGACCGGACTCTGGTCGAGCAACTGGCGCAGCTCGGCGTGACGCCGGCCGATATCGAGTTCGTCGGCGTGAGCCACTACCACTACGACCACACGGGTCAGGCCAAGGCCTTCCCACAGGCCACCCTGCTGATCGGCGAGGAGGACTGGCAGGCGATCACGCACGATCCGCCGCTCGGCAACGCCAACCCCGCGGATTTTCCGGCCTGGATCGCCGGCAAGGCGAAGGTCGAGACATTCGCCGGCGACAAGGACGTGTTCGGCGACCGCAGCGTGGTGATCCTCGACATGCCCGGCCACACGCCCGGACACCACGCGCTGCTCGTCCGCCTGCCTCGGACCGGGCCGGTGCTGCTGACCGGCGACCTTGCCCATTTCACCGAGAACTACGAGCGCGAAGGGGTGCCCACGTTCAATACCGACCGCGCCGACACGCTCGCCTCGTTCGACCGCTTCAAGAAGATGGCGCAGAACCTCGGCGCGAAAGTCGTCATCCAGCACGAGCCGGCCGACGTCGCCAGGCTGCCGACCTTTCCAGAGGCTGCCCGCTGACCGCGCGCAAGTCCGCCTTCGCCGCAGTCGCCGCGCCCGACGCGCGGGTGCTGATCCTCGGCAGCCTGCCGGGCGAGGCCTCGCTCGCCGCGCGGCGGTATTATGCGCATCCGCAGAACCGGTTCTGGCACCTCGTCGGCCGCGCGATCGGCGTGGACCTCGCAGGGCTCGACTACGACGACCGGCTCGAAGCGCTCAAGGCGCACCGGATCGCGTTGTGGGACACGGTCGCCTCTGCGCACCGGCTCGGCAGCGGCGACGCCGCGATCCGCGAGGCCGAGCATGCGCCGCTCGCCGAGTTCGTCGCCACCCTGTCCGGCTTGCGCGCGGTCGCCTTCAACGGCCGCAAGAGCGCCGCGATCGGGCGGCCGCAGCTTGCCGGCAGCGATCTGGCATTGATCGACCTGCCGTCTTCGTCTCCCGCCTACGCCGCCATGCCGCTGGCCGAGAAAGAGCGCCTTTGGGCGCGTCTAGCCGATTTCCTCGCCTGACCCCTTGCCAAGAATCCGCGGGCCTCGCATGAAAGCCCGATGACCAAGAAACTCCCCAGTTCGCTCGGCGGAAAGGCCGCTCTGGCGGGCGCCGCGATCGGATCGGCGGCCATTGCCGCCGCCATGCTCTACGCCTCCAAGCGCAAGCCGAAGAACGCGCCGACCCAGCCCGGCCCGATCCCGTCCGGCGAAAAGCCGGAGACCGATTGATGGAGCCGGTCTCGACCATAGAGGGGCGCGCGATCCCGTTCGGCGCCAAGAACGTCGACACCGACGTGATCATTCCGGCGCACTGGCTCAAGACGATGACCCGCGAGGGCCTTGGGCGCGGCGCGTTCGAGGCGGTGCGGGCGCAGCCCGGCAACGTGTTCGACGATCCGGAGTTCGCCGGCGCCCCGATCCTGATCGCGGGCGACAACTTCGGCTGCGGGTCGAGCCGCGAGCACGCCGCCTGGGCGATCCTCGACCTCGGCATTCGCGCGGTCATCGCGCCCAGCTTCTCCGACATCTTCAGCGGCAACGCGTTCAAGAACGGCATCCTGACCGTGGCCCTGCCGCAGGATCAGATCGACCGCCTGCTCGAAGTGGCGCGCGAACACCCGGTTTCGATCGATCTCGAGCACCAGACCGTCACCACGCCCTTCCAGGACCGCTTCACATTCGAGATCGATCCCTTCCGCAAGCACTGCCTGCTGGAAGGGCTCGACGAAGTCGGCCTCACGCTGACCCGCGACGCGGCGATTGCGGATTACGAACAGCGCCAGGCGCAGGACCTGCCCTGGCTCGCCGCTCCTCGGGAAAAAGCCGCATGAAGGCCGCCTTGTGAAAGGCAGGCGCGTCGTTCGCGAACACGCCGGGCGGCAGGCCGGTGTCGCGCGTTCGGCGACGCCTTTTCGGGGATTCGCGCAGAGATCGCAAAGCGGGCAGAGGTTGGGATTCACGCGGAGACGCGGAGAGAAGGTTCGGGCCGACGGGCCCCTTGCCCACCTCGTCGGCGCACCACGCTTCAACGTCGAAACACGAAGGACCGCTTCGCGGCCGGCACGCCATCTCTGCGTCTCCGCGCCTCTGCGAGAACCAGCCCTGCTTCCTCCGCGATCTCTGCGCGCTCGGCGCGAACATTCCATCGCCGGGAACCGGCACGACCGCTCGCCCCCAACCGGGGCAGCTCGCAAATCCCACGATCGTCATATGAAAGCCCAATCATGAAAGCATTGCGCACTCACGCCGTCGGCGGACCCGACACGCTCACGCTGGACGAAGTCGAGGTGCCGCAGCCGGCCAAGGGGCAGGTGCTGGTCGACGTGAAGGCCTGCGCGATCAACTTTCCCGACACGCTGATGATCCGCGATCTCTATCAGTTCAAGCCGGAGCGGCCCTACGCGCCCGGCGGCGAGATCGCGGGGGTGATCGAGGCGGTCGGCGAAGGCGTCGAAGGCTGGCAGGTCGGCGACCGCGTGCTTGCCGGGATCGGCAACGGCGGACTGGCGGAGAAAGTCGCGGTGCCCGCGGCGCGCATGTTCGCGGTGCCCGAAGGGGTGCCGTTCGAAAAGGCCGCCTCGCTGATGATGACTTACGGCACGACGATCCACGGGCTCAAGGATCGCGGCCATATCAAGGAAGGCGACGTGCTGCTCGTGCTCGGCGCGGCGGGGGGCGTCGGCCTCTCGGCGGTCGAGCTCGGCAAGGCTTACGGCGCGCGGGTGATCGCCGCCGTCTCCAGCGAGGAGAAGGGCGAAGTCGCCCGCAAGGCCGGGGCGGACGAGGTGGTCGTCTATCCCAAGGGCGAGATGGACAAGGCTGCCAGCAAGGAACTGGCGAACGCCTTCAAGGCCGCCTGCGGGCCCGAAGGCGCGAACATCGTCTACGACGTCGTCGGCGGGCAGTATTCGGAGCCGGCCCTGCGCGCTATCGCGTGGGAGGGGCGCTTCCTGGTGGTCGGCTTTCCCGCGGGTATCGCCAGGATGCCGCTCAACCTCACGCTGCTGAAGTCGTGCGACATCTGCGGCGTGTTCTGGGGCGCCTTCACTGCACGCGAGCCCGAGCGGTTCCGCGCCCAGGTGGACGAGCTGTTCGGCCTGCTGAAGGCGGGCAGGATCGATCCGCTGATCTCCGAGACGTTCCCGCTCGAACGCGGCGGCGAGGCGATCGCCAGGCTGGAGAACCGGCAGGCGGTCGGCAAGCTCGTGGTGACGATGGGCAGCGGGTCGGTTTGAACACCCTCTCCCCTCCCGCATGCGGGAGGGGCAGCGAGACCTGGTGAGCGCAGCGAACCTGGTCGCAGCGGGGTGGGCTGTTGCAACCTCGCTGCCCGCCTCCTCCCACCTGCGGGAGAGGGAAAGACCCGCGCTCGGATATGCGGGCAATCATACACGGGCAATGGAGTGACTTGCCCGAGCGCGGGCAGGCGACTATCTCGACCTCCTATCCCAACCCAAGAGGATTGCATGACCGACTTCAAGGATCGCGAACGCGCGGAAGAAGCCAAGTTCGCGATGGACGGGGAAACCGCGTTTCGCGTCGCGGCGCGGCGTAATCGCCTGCTGGGCGAGTGGGCGGCCGGCCTGATGGGCCTTACGGCCGAGGAAGCCGATGCCTACAAGAAGGCGGTCGTCCAGGCCGATTTCGAGGAAGCCGGCGACGAGGACGTGATCCGCAAGCTGCTCGGCGACCTCACCGCCGCCGAATGCGATGTCAGCGAAGCCGACATCCGCGCCAAGCTCGACGAGAAGACCGTCGAGGCCAAGCGCCAGTTGATGAGCGAAAGCTGATCGGCGCGCCTAGGAACCCGTCATGCCGATGAGCGCCGCCGAAATCGAAGGGATGATCAAGTCCGCCCTGCCCGATGCCGAAGTCGAGATCCGCGATCTCGCCGGCGACGGAGATCACTATGCGGCGCACGTCGTCTCCCCCGCCTTCGCCGGAAAGAGCCGGGTGCAGCAGCACAAGATGGTCTACGAGGCGCTCGGCGGGAAAATGGGCGGCGTGCTCCATGCCTTGCAACTGACCACGCAAGCGCCCACCTGACTCTCACGACTTGCATTACCTGAGCGGAAGTTTTTCCCATGTCCGATACCAATGAGCGCATTTCCGGCATCGTCGGCGAGAACGATGTGGTCCTCTTCATGAAAGGCACGCCGTTGTTCCCGCAGTGCGGCTTTTCCAGCCGTGCGGTGGCGATCCTCGATCACTGCGGCGTCTCGTACGAGAGCGTCGACGTGCTGCAGGACATGGAGATCCGGCAGGGGATCAAGGCCTTCTCCGACTGGCCGACCATCCCGCAGCTCTACGTGAAGGGCGAATTCGTCGGCGGCAGCGACATCATGATGGAGATGTTCGAAGCCGGCGAGCTTCAGCAGCTTCTCACCGAAAAGCAGGTCGCCAAGGCCTGACGTTCCGCCTCGCGGATGCAGAAAGGGCCCGTCCGATTTCTCGGGCGGGCCCTTTCGCTTGCGGGGAGACGGCGCCGGAGACTGGGGGGTGGCGCCGCCTCGTTCGAAGACCACTGTGGGTGCGGTCTGCAATGCATTCCCCGTGCCAGTTCTCCCGAATGGCGCGAATGTGCTGCAGGCGAAGGTGAAGAGGCATTAACCCTGCACGCCGAGTGTCAGAAATTCCGACACCCCTTGGCATCCCGCCCGCGCGCCTCCACAGTCCTTCGATGAGCGACATCCCCGCAGACGGCATTCCCGCCGCCACCCTCGTGATCTTCCGCCGCGGCCCCGGGGGCGCCCCCCCCGAACTTCTAATGGTCACACGCGCGAATTTCATGAAATTCGCCGCCGGCGCCGCCGTCTTCCCCGGCGGCCGGGTCGATCAGGCGGATCGGGATCTCGCCGAGCGCCAGAACGGGATTGAAAACACGGACGAAGCCGCCCACCGCATCGCCGCGATCCGCGAGACGCTGGAGGAAACCGGACTCGCGGTCGGGCTGGTCGGCGACATCGACGCGGAGCGCGCGGCCGAGGCGCGCCGGATCCTCCACGAGAGGGACGCCCTGGCGCCCGTGCTCGAGATGATGGACTGGTCGCTCGATCTCGAGGCAATCGTGCCCTTCGCCCGCTGGTTCCCCAAGAACGAGCGCCTGCCGCGGGTGTTCGACACGCGCTTCTATCTCGCCGACCTCGGCACCGGCGCCGTCGACATCGCGGTCGACGCGACGGAGAACACGCACCTGTTCTGGATCACCGCCCGCGATGCCCTCGCCGCCGCCGACCGCGGCGAGATCAGCGTGATCTTCCCCACTCGCCGCAACCTCGAACGCCTCGCGCAGTTCGATGACTTCGACGCTGCCCTGACCGACTGCGCCGCCCATCCGCCCCGCACGATCATCCCCTTCTTCGAAGAGCATGACGGCGAAGGCTGGATCTGCATTCCCGACGATGCCGGCTACCCCGTCACCCGCGAGCGCCTGCAGGGCCTCAGCCGCGGCTAGCAACTGCACCGGAGAGCATCGTCACACATTCCGCTCCTTGCGGCCGCGAGGCTTGTGTTTCGCGCCCGGCCGTCCCTTCGGAGCGCCGGGACCGGGCTTCCGGCCTTTGTGCGAGAACTTGTTGGGCTTGACCCGGCGGTTGGCATGGGCAGCCTCACGCGGGCCTTCCGAGGGCTCGATCCGCACGCCCTCATCCTCGCTCTCGTCGCGCGCCGTCCGTTCGAGCGCCGCGCCGAATTTCCCGGCAATGGCACGCGGTATCTGGAAGTGGGTCTCGTTGGCGCCGATACGGATCGCCCCGACCTCGTTACGCGTGATATGGCCGCGGCGGCACAGCAGCGGCAGGATCCAGCGCGGATCGGCATTCTGCCGGCGCCCGACATCCATACGGAACCAGACGGTGTCCTCGAACCCCGGGCGATGCCGGTCCTGCTGCGCCGCACGCCGCGCCTCGGGCGTGTTCTCCAGCATTTCTTCCGGCTGCGGCATCGCCGCGCGATGCGCCCGCACCAGAGCGGCTGCGATATCCTCCGGCGAGCGCTCGGCGAGCAGGCGCTGCGCCAGTGCGCGATCCTCATCATCGAATTCGACCGGCTGGAGGAGCGCGGCTAGCAGGCGTTCGCGGTCCCGCGTGCGGATCGCATCCGGGGTCGGCGCATCGATCCAGTCCGCCTGGATCCTGGCGCCGCGCAGCATTGATTCCACACGCTTGCGCCGCGGAAACGGCACGATCAGCACCGCAGTGCCCTTCTTTCCCGCACGGCCGGTCCGGCCCGAGCGATGCTGGAGCGTTTCCGCATCGCGCGGAAGGTCGACATGGACGACGAGACTGAGGCTCGGCAGATCGATACCGCGGGCCGCGACATCGGTGGCGACGCAGACACGCGCGCGCCGGTCACGCAGGGCCTGAAGCGCCTGGTTACGCTCCGACTGCGAGTGTTCGCCGGACAGCGCGACGACCGCGAAGCCGCGCTCCTGCAGCGTCGCATGCAAGCGGCGAACGTTGTCCCGGGTGGCGCAGAAGAGGATCGCCGTCTCCGCTTCGTGGAAGCGCAGGAGGTTGACCGTCGCCGCCTCGACTTCCGCCGGCGAAACAGTGATCGCCTGGAAGGCGATGTCCCCATGGCCGCGATCGTCGCCCGCCGTCGATATCCGCAAGGCGCCTCGCTGATAGCGCTCGGCCAGCGCGACGATCGGCTTCGGCATTGTCGCCGAAAACAGCAGCGTGCGCCGCTCCGCCGGGGTCGCGTCGAGGATCTCCTCGAGATCCTCGCGGAAGCCCATGTCGAGCATCTCGTCCGCCTCGTCGAGCACGACTTCGCGGAGGTTGGACAAGTCGAGCGCGCCCCGCTCGAGATGATCGCGCAGCCGGCCGGGCGTCCCGACGACGACGTGCGGACCGGCCCGCAACGCGCGCCGCTCCTTCGATGCGTCCATTCCGCCGACGCAGGTCGCGATGCGGGCGCCGGCCTTGGCGTAGAGCCAGCCCAGCTCGCGGCTGACCTGCAGGGCCAGTTCGCGCGTCGGTGCGATGACCAGGGCGAGAGGCGACTGGGTCGGCGCCTCGAAGGCGCCGAGCAGATCGCGGGCCATGGAGAGACCGAATGCGACGGTCTTGCCCGAGCCGGTCTGGGCCGAGACGATCAGGTCGCGGCCGGCAGCCTCGGGTGCGAGTACGGCCGTCTGGACGGCAGTCAGCTCGGCATAGCCGCGCTCGGCAAGTGCTTCGCCAAGCATTGGCGGGAGAGTGGAAAAAGTCATGATGCTCACTAACGGACCGGGGCTGCCACAGGGGACGGCGGAGCGCAGGAGGGGCCGCGACAAGCGGTTCCTTCGGCCTCGGTCATGGAAAAATACGGCCGCTACGCCGGCCGGCCGCCTCACTGGCGGCAGGGCTCCATACACGACCGACACCCGTTTGGCTTCCCCTGATTTCATCCCGCCGATCCGGCCCTTCGAACCGTCCGGCGAAACCGGCGAGATCACGGATGTAAGGACCGAAATTGGGGACCTTGAGGAAGTGGCGCGCCCGGCAGGACTCGAACCTGCTGCCTCAAGATTAGAAGTCTCGCGCTCTATCCAGATGAGCTACGGGCGCGCGCGCCATGCGCCATAGCGCGCTTTTCCGGAGGCGCAAATCGCGATAGGCAGCGCCATGGACGAGACACCGCAGCGCATCGAGACGGGGCGAGGCCCGCCGCCGGCCTTCCGTTACTACGATCTGGTCATGGCCGCCTTCGTCGCGATCCTGCTGCTGTCGAACATCATCGGAGCTTCCAAGCCGTCGTACGTTACGCTGCCGGGCGGCACGGAATGGTCGTTCGGCGCAGGCGTGCTGTTCTTTCCGATCAGCTACATCATCGGCGACGTGCTGACGGAGGTCTACGGCTACGCGCGGGCGCGGCGGGTGATCTGGACCGGCTTCGCGGCGCTCGCCTTCATGGCGGCCATGGCCTGGATCGTCGTCGCCTTGCCCCCGGCAGACGGGTGGCCCGGGCAGGACGCCTACGAGTTCGTGTTCGGCAATTCATGGCGTATCGTGATCGCCTCGATGGTGGCGTTCTGGGCCGGCGAGTTCGCCAACAGCTTCGTGCTCGCCAAGATGAAGGTCTGGACCGAGGGCAAGGCGCTGTGGGCGCGGACGATCGGCTCGACCGCAATCGGCCAGGGGCTCGACAGCCTGATCTTCTACCCGCTCGCGTTCTGGGGCCTGGCGGGATGGCCGGTCGAGCTGCTGTGGCAGGTCGTGCTGTCGCAGTGGCTGATCAAGACGGCCTGGGAGGCCTTGCTGACGCCGGTAACCTATCTGGTCGTCGGCGCGCTCAAACGGCGCGAGGGAGTCGACATCTACGATACCGAAACCAACTTCTCGCCCTTTGCCGGAACGGCGCAGCGCGGATAGGAAAAGGGGCCGGACCCGAAGGTCCGACCCCCTCCCCTCTCCCCAACCGTCGTTGCGGTCAGAACCTCGCGCCCACCGCGATGCCGTAGCGGCGCGGGTCGAGCGTAAAGATGTTGGTGAAGTTCCCCGACGTGGCGTCGGTGACGTAAAGGCCCGTCATCGACGAACTGTCGAAGATGTTCTGGATGAACCCGCGCACATACCAGCGCTCGTCCGGCCCATTGAGCTGGACCTGCGCATTCGCCTGGACGAACGGCTCGATCCGATTGACGTTGCCGTTGAAGACATTGCCGTATTGCTCGCCGGTCAGCGCGATATCGAAGCGCGGCACGAGCGTCATGCCGTTGGCGAATTCAGCGGTGTACTGCACGCCCACCGATGCCTTCATCTCCGGCGCCTGGGGCAGTTTGTTGCCCTTGATGTTCACCTGGACGCCGGGGCTGAGGACATCGACCGGTCCGAAGCTGTTCAGAAGCGGTTGCAGTGGGGCAAGCGCGGGATTGAACAGCCCGATATCGCCCGCCGCACCCGCCGCGAGTGCGGCACAGATGCCGAACGCGCCCGTGGAGGCAATGTTGCCGTCGGCCGGAAACGACGATGGCGCTCGCAGCCCCAGTGGACTGTTCACGGCGGTAACGAAGGCGTTCGCTCCAGCGCCAGTGACGGCACAGAGGGCACCGTTCGAGATATCCTTGACGATCACCGCGTCGGGGTCGCCGCCGCCCGGATCGCGCGGATTGGAGAAGAACTGATCACCCGCGACCTCGGCATTGAGATAACTGAAGTTCGCATTGATCAGCCACCGCGGGCTGGGACGGATGATGCCTTCGATCTCGAAGCCCCAGATATTAGCATCGATCGAGTCGTTCACGGAGGTCCGCGCAACGATGCGGCTGAGCTGCAAGTCCTTGTACTTGTAGTAGAAAGCCGTTGCGTTGAGTTGCAGGGCTCCATTGGCGAACGTGTTCTTGGTTCCGATCTCGAACGCATCGATCTGCTCGGAGCCGAAGCTCTCGGCGACTTCGAATGCCGGCGAGAGCGGCGGGTTGATGCCGCCGGATTTATAGCCCCGCGAGTAGGAGGCGTAGATCAGGTTGTCCGGCGTCATCTGGAAGTCGAGCACCGCACGGCCGGTGATCTCGTCGAAGGAGACCGAACGCTCCTGCACGATCTGGTTCCCATCCAGGCCCGGGTCCGCGTCGTACGAACCCACGAACGGTGAATCGAATGGATCGCCGTCGTTGCTGAAGGGATTGAGGAAGCTCGCCAGCGTGTTGCGCGCGACGATCGACTTCTTGTCGTTGTTGTAGCGCAGACCGCCGGTGAACTTCAGCCGATCGCTGATCTCGTAGTAGACTTCGCCGAAGATGCCGTAGCTGTCGAGCTCGAAATCGCTGGTGTTGTTGCGGTACATCGACGTTGCGAGATACGACGGCGGCGCGCCGTTCGCGAATGCCGAGAAAGTGCCGAGAATACCTGTCGCATAGTCGAGGCCGAACGAGTTCACATAGTAGCTGTTCTCGAGCACCCTGCTGTTCGCGTAGATGCCGCCGACCAGGAAGTTGAACGGTCCGTCGAAGTCGCTGCTCAGGATGGCTTCGGCCGACCAGGATTTCTGATCACCGTTCGATCGGTCGAAAGCGAGCGGCACGTCGGAGCAGATCGCGTGCCCTTCGTAGGCCCCCTGGCTCTCCTGGCGGTTGCTCGAGGTGCAGAGTTCGCCGGTCGGTCCGTTCGGGATCAGCGCTTCCACGATCGGCGTGAAATAGGCGCTCGAACCCGGCACCGGGAGGCCGTTCGCCGCAAAGAACGCCAGGGCGTTCAGTGCCGTCAAGTAGCCAGCCGAACGGTCGAGCACCCCGAGGTTGTAGTCCTGCCGGGAATCGACCGAGGTCTCCTGATAGAGCCCCCCGACCGACAGGGTCAGATCGCCGAAGCGCTGCTCCAGGCGCGCCTGTACCTGCAGCTCGTCGGCGAAATATTCGGGCGTGAACGCAGTGCGAACCGTGCGCACGTCGTCCGGCTCGTCGAAGTTCGAGTAGCCGTCGCCGTCATCGGCATAGATGCTGCCGAGCCCCAGCACCGCCGGGATGCCCTGAATGGCGAAGAGCTCCCGCGAGCTCAGGACCGACGCCAGCGTGGAGTCCGCATTGGCCTTGTCGAAATCGAGCCGGGCGTTGAGGCAGCCCAGAACGCCGGTCGGGTCGCGCTGGCAGGCCTGCTTCTGGATGCGCAACCGGTTGTCGTTCTCGCGGAAGTAGTATCCCATGAGGTCGATCGTGGTGTCCGGCCCCGGCTCGAACCGCAAGCTGCCGCGGATCGCGTACATGTCGCGGTCGTCGATCCGGCTGTCGTCGTAGAGATTGCGGGTATAGCCGTCGCGATTGAGATAGAAGCCCGCGATCCGCACGCCCAGAACGTCGCCAATGGGCAGATTGATCATGCCCTTGGCCTTGATGCTGTTGTAATTGCCGTATTCGAGCTCCGCCGCGGCGGCGACGCCTGAGAGATCGGGCTTGGCCGTGACGACGTTGACCACGCCAGAGGTCGCGTTGCGGCCGAACAGAGTGCCCTGCGGGCCGCGCAGCACTTCGACCCGCTCGAGATCGAAATACTCGGTCTCGAACAGGCGCGTGCCGAACAGAGGCGCGCCGTTGGTGTGGATCGCCGTGGCGCTGTCGCAGCTCACACCGACGCACAGATCGCCGATCCCGCGGATGGTGAAGCTCGCGCCCGTGAAGTTGCTCTTGGTGAACGAGACGTTCGGAAGCGTCAGTTGCAGGTCGCTCGCGTTCTCGATCTGCTGCGCTTCGAGCGCTTCGGCCGTGAACGCGCTGACCGCGATCGGGACTTCCTGAAGACTCTGGTTCTGGCGCTGGGCAGTGACGACGATGACGGGACCACCGGTCGCAGCCGCGGCGCCCTCATCTGCGTCAGTCTCCTGAGCGTTAACGGGAAATGCGAGCACGCCGGCACAAATGCCGGCAAGCAGGGTAGCCTTGCCCCTCATTCGTCCTCTCCTCTTGTCCAGTCGTCTGATGCGACTTGAACTGCAAGGAAAGTAAATCAGAAGAAGCGCTTCTGGCAATAGGGTTGCCTTAGGGACCCGCCCGGCAATTCGGAAATTTCCGAATACGATTGCATCGAAAAAGCCGCGGAATGCAGCATTCCCCTACGTCAATCCGTCTTGGACAACGCGGACTGCTCCAGGGAATTTATTCACCGATGTTGCACTCGGGAGACTAACGCTCGCCCGAATTGGCGCGAGACTCACACCAGCGAGGAGGTTTTCGCTATCTGGGTGATGCCCCGTTTGCCATCCGCGCTCCGACCCAGTTGCACGATCACGTCGATCACCGAGGCGGCATAGGCGATCGTGTCGGAGCGAGTAAGCCCGATGCCGGTCTGCATCACCATCAGAGCCAGTTGCTCGAGCGCTCCGCGCAGCGAGTTGGCGTGAATGGTCGAGAAGCTGCCCGGATGGCCGGTATTGATCGCGCGCAGGAAGCTAACGCTCTCGGCGCCGCGCAATTCGCCGAGCACGATGCGATCGGGCCGCAGGCGCAGCGCGGCCTGGAGCAGTTCGTTGGCGGTCACCTTGGCTTCGCCCAGTTCGCCCTTGACCGCGACAAGGCCCACCCCATTCTCGCCAGGCAGGCGAAGCTCGGGTGTGTCCTCCACCAGCACCACGCGCTCATGGCGCGGGATCTCGCCGAGCATGGCGTTGAGGAAGGTCGTCTTGCCGGTGCTCGTGCCGCCGGAGATCAGGATCGTGCTCCGCTGACGGATCGCCTCGCGCAGGAAGGCGATCGGCTCGACCTGAGCATCCGGCATCGGCGGCGGCTGCGGCGGCGCGAGCGGGCCGGTGTCGTAAGCGTCGAGCGGCAGGTCGAGCCGGCGGTGACGGCGGATCGCCATCGCCCAGTGACGGCGGGCGGCGGGCGGCCCGCAGAACTGAACGCGCGCGCCGCCCCATTCCCTGACCGGCAGGGTAGCACCGAGCAGCGGATGCTCGCGGTTGATGCCCTGATGGCTGACCCGCGCCACCTGCTCGGCCAGGCGCTGGATCAGCATGTCGTCGATATGCGGCGTCTCTATCCGCTGCATGCCGGGCGCCGCCGCGTCCTCCACCCACACCTCGCCGGGGCGATTGACGAGGATCTCGGTCACCGTGTCGCGGTCGAGCCATTCGCGGAACGGTGCGAGATAGGCGTCGAGATAGACACTCCGCTCGCCGTCGGCTTCGGACTTGAGTGAGTGTACGTCGGCCGCCATCGCCCTGCTCTACTTGACTGCCGGGACTTGCGAGAAGTCGAGGTCGCGCGCGGTGAACACGCGGATCGGCTCGCCCTGGCGGACGCGGACGGTCGGGCCGATCTGGCTGTCCTGCTGCGCGGCGACGCCCGCTGCGGACTGCCCCGCGCCGCCCAGTATGACCGAGGCGCCGCCGCTGCCGATCGCAGAAAGCCCGCCGATGACGGACAGCAGCATCGCCGAACCGAAGCGCTTGAAGAAGTGACTGTCGACCTCGCCGGCTAGGCCGGTCGTTCCGTCGAACCCGATCGCGGGGGAGCCGAGATTGACCGACGCGCCGTCCGGCCGGATCAGCCGCGTCCAAATCACGTAGGCGCGCTTCTGCCCGCCCTGCAGGCCGGACTGGTACTGCCCGATGAGGCGGCTGCTGCGGGGCACCAGCACGCGCGTGCCGTCGAAACTGCGCACATCCTGGCTCACCACGGCCCGGACATAGCCCGGAACGTCGGTGTTGATCGCCGTTTCGAGAACCGCCGGGATGAGCGTGCCCTGGGTGACGGTGGTTTGCGGATTGACCATCGCCTTGGCCTGTGCCGGCGCACCGCCGACGCCGCCGATGCGGCTGGCGAAGTCCGAAGCCGAATTGCCGGTGGTCGCCGCGCCGCCTTCGGCGCCGACCGGCGCAACCGCGCCTGCGGGTGCCGCCGCGGCACTTGCATCGAACACGACGGTCGGGCTCGCATAGGGGTTGCCCATCGGCGCCGGCGAGGCGCCGGGGTCTGCCGCAAGGACCGGGGCCGGCGCTGGATCCGGCTGCGCAAGTCCGACCGGGGCCGGCGCGGGTGCACCCGCTGTCGGCACGGGCTGCGGGGCGGTCTGCTGCACCGGCGCCTGCGGCGCTTGCGCCCCGCCTATGCCCTCCGGCTCTCCCAGGCGGGTCGAATCCATTCCGATGAAAGTCGCGGCCCCGAGCAGGGCAACGATGGCGACACCGGCGACGAGGCCGAACGTGTCCGACTTGCCCTTGCGCTGGGTTACCGCGGGGAATGCGTTGCGGCTTGCGAGATCGATGATCTCGGCCGATTCCTGCTCGCGCGGATCGACATCGTTGGCGCTTTCCCCGCTCTTGCGGGCTGGCAGACGCATGGCGAGGCGCATTATCGTTTCTCCCCTGCCTGGGCGAGCGCGGCCTGGGCGCGCTCCGGCGAAGCCCGTTCGGGCCCCGTGTTGGTGAGGACGGCGCTGTCGTCGCCGGCGCGAAGGACGATCTCGCGCGGCACGCCGTCCACCACGATCGTATCTCCGCGCACGGTGAAGTTCACCGGGCCTTCGGTCCCCTCGTGGTTCTTGATCAGGATCGCCGGCACCGGGCGATCGGCGGGCCAAGTAAGGAACGTCGCATCGCCGTCGTCGTAAGTGCGGGTGGGCAGCAGCTCGGCGTCGCCCTGGGCGGCCCAAGCGAAGTTGAGCTCCGCCGGATCGACCACGGCGTAAGGATCCGTCGCCGCTGCGACCTCCACGGCGTTCGGCGCCTGGGCCAACTTCGGTTCCTCCTCCTTCGGCTCGTCCGGATAAGTGAACTTCAGCACGTAGAGCGGCCTGGCGCGCGGGCTCGCGACGAGGTCGAACAGATAGGTGCGCTTGTTGGTCACCACCGTCATGTTTGTCGCCGCGGTCGGCGCGAGGGGCTTCACGAACAGGAGATCGGCCCGCTTGTTCGGCGTCACCTGCCAGGCTTCGGAATCGCCGATCGCGACGTTCTCGATCGCCTCGTCCTCGCCGAACTGGATCGTCGCCTGAACCTTGGTGCGGCCTTCGATCCTCACCACCTGGGCGGGGTCATACAGCCGTTCCACCAGGCGCGGATCTTCCGCCGCGGCAGGGGCGGCCACAAGTGCGAGAGCGAGCGCGGGAAAGACCACGCGGTTCATTTCAACGTCTCCGATATGCGTTTTTGCGGCGCACGAAAGCGGCTGCCTATGCCGCTCGCGCGCGAAGTCGAGGAACTGAGCGGCTGCACTTGCGAACCGCCCTGCGTGGCCGTGACAATGCGGGTTTCGCGGCGCGTGGAACCCTGCGCGCCGGGGCCGATGTCGTTCGCGGCCGCGCCCGGCGTAATCGCGCTCACCGCGATGCGGCGCTGCGTCGCCCCGGACGGGGATGCCGGCCCCTGCGCGGCCGCGGCAGCGCCTTGTGCAGCCGGCGGCGCGGGGGCTCGATCGCGCTCGGACTGGCGGTCCTCGTCGCTCCGCACGAGGCCGAACACGCGCCAACCGGCCACCATCGTCCCTGCCACCTTGAGCGCCATTGCCATCAGAGCGACGTGCACCGCCCCGATCATGAAGAACGCCACTGCCGCCTGCGGATCGACCATGCCCGGGGTCGCCGAGAGCGCCGCCAGGATGGGCACTGCCAGTTCGAGCATGACGCCGCCGCCGAGCACCGCGAAAAGCGGCGTCAGGGCGAGAAGGACCACGCCCTTGAGCCAACCGGTGAAGAGCCCGCGCGTCCCGTTGAACAGCGCCATGACGACGAAGATCGGACCCAGCGCGACGAGCACGGCCAGCCCGATCCGCGCCGTTACCAGCACGCCTACGGTCCCGAGGAGGAAGAGCATCGCGCCGAGCCACAGGATACCCGTCGGCGAAAACGCTCCGAAATTCTCCTGCCCCTTCGTCGCCTCCTGAACGGCAAGAAAGACGACATCGATCTTCTGCGCGAAGACCTGCGTGGCCGAGCCCTCCGTTCCGCCGAGCACGGTGGCAAGCCAGTCCGGCGCGGACAGCGCGAGGTTCCACACGACGCTCTGGTACGCGACCCAGCTCGTCGCGAAGGTGACCACCAGGCCGAGCGTGATCATGCGAGGGGTAACCGAGCGCACCCCGATGCTCGAGCGGCCCAACAGAAGAGAGATCGCGAAGAACGCGACGAACAGCGTCAGTGCGATGGTCAGCACCGGGGTGAGCGCACCGCCGGGAGCGAAGAGGCGGCCGAAAGCCTGCGCGGTGAATTCGCCGGCCGTGCAGTCGACCGCCTGCAGTGCCGCTGCGACGCCGTTGCCGACTTCGGCGGCGGCGGCCTGGCACGCGGCGCTCATTCGGCGGCCTGGCGGAAGGGCACCACGTCGCCCTCCCCCTCGTCGTTGACTGCCGCCGGCCAACCGTGTCCGGTGAGAGCGGGATACCATTCGGCCGGATTGTCGCCGACCGCAGCGCGGAGCAGATCGAGCCGGCGAACCGAGCTTTCGCGGCCCGAAAGAATAGTCAGCACCTCGGGCGCGTTCGAAAGGTCGAGGCGTACCACCACGCTCGCATCGGGCTGGCGGACGAGGAAGCAGCGGCTGTGCGCGGGCAGACTGCGGATGACGGCCAGCTCGTGCTGGGTGAGGCCGAAGCCATCGCAGTAATCCTCCGGCCGCGCGCGCGAGTTGGGCATGAAGACCATCGTCGCCGTCTGTTCGACCAGCGCGGTCGAAATGCGGCTCTCGAGCGCGTCGCGCGCGCTCTGCGTCGCGAAACCGACCAGCGCGTTACGCTTGCGCAGCGTCTTCAGCCAGTCGCGGATACGTGCGGCGAAGACCGCATCGTCGAGTGCCTTCCAGCCCTCGTCGATCAGGATCATCGTCGGCTGACCGTCGAGCCGTTCGTCGATACGGTGGAAGAGGTACATCATGACCGGCGTGCGCAGCCTGGGGTTCTCCAGCAGCGCGGTCATGTCGAAGCCGAGCACGCGGTTCGACAGATCGAGCCGGTCTTCGGCATTGTCGAACAGCCAGCCATGCTCGCCCTGCCCGATCCAGGCGGATAGGCGGTCGGCAAGATCGCCTGCCTCGGGGCGCCGCGCACCGGAGAGCAGTTCCTTGAAGTGCCGCAAGCGGCGCAGCGTACCGTCGTTGGCATAAGCGGCGTCGACGGCCTGGCTGACCGTCGCCAGTTCCTCGGGCCCTTCGGCGTTGAGCAACACGCCGAGCCAGTCGCGCAGGAAGGCACGGTTCACGGCCGTATCGGGCAGCGCGAGCGGGTTGAAGCCGGTCGGTTCGCCCGCGCTGATCCGGTCGTAGCGTCCGCCGATCCCGCGCACGAACAGCTCGGCACCGCGATCCTTGTCGAACAGGATCGTGCGCGGCTTGAACTTCTGCGCCTGCGCGGCGAGGAAGTTCATCACCACGGTCTTGCCCGAGCCGGACGGGCCGATGACCGAGAAATTGCCGAGGTCACCGTGGTGGAAATTGAAGAAGAACGGGGTCGAGCTGGTGGTCTGCAGCAGCGTGACCGCCTCGCCCCAGTGATTGCCCTGCGCCTGACCCAGCGCCATGCCGTGCAGGCTGCCGAAGCTCGCCATATTGGCGGACGAGATCATCGCGCGGCGCACGATGTATTGTTCGTTGCCGGGGAACTGCGCCCAGAAGGCGGGTTCGAGATTGGTGTCCTCGCGCACCGCGATGGCGCCGGTGTCGGCAAGCGCGGCGGCGCAGGCGGCGGTCGCCTCGTCGAGCCGACCGAGATCGCGCTCGCGAACGAGCACGGTCAGGTGGTGATCCCCGAAGCCGACCGCGCCGTTGCCAAGCGCATCACGAGCAGCGAGCATATCGGCGCGTTCGGCGGCGGCTTCCTCGTCGGCCGAACGCAGGCGCCGCAACGCCAAGTCCATTCGCTCGCGCGCGGTCTGCCGCTCGGCGGGGGCGTAGCTTTCGGAAACGACCATCTCGTACGGCAGCCGCAGCAGTCCATCCAACAGACCGGGCGAGGTCGCGTCGGGATAGTCCTTGAGGCTCAGCAGCGCAGCGAAATCCGGCTCGCCCGAGCCGCGCAGTTCCATCGCGTCGAGCCCGAAACTCGCCCGGCGATAGGGCAGCATCTGGCCGACGTCGCTGTCCTCGTGCGGCCTGCGCACGGGGCGCATCTCGCCATTGTAGAGCGCCGAGAGAAGTTCGAGCAGTTCGTTGTTGGCCTTGCCCTGCGGCCCTTCGTAGTCGCCGAGAACCGCCGCGCCGTAAGGTTGAAGCGCGGCCACGAGCCCGGTCACCGCCGCCTTGAGCGAACGGATGTCCTTCGGGTCGGCCTCGATCTCCTTACGCCCGCGGCGGTTCCACAAGCGCGCCGCGCGTTCGACGAGCCCGGCCTTCCCCCTGGCGGGCCGCCGAATGAGCGTGACGAACTGGTCGTTGACGAAGAGCGCGCCCGAACCGAGCCGCTCCCTCCACCGCGCGTCGATGTGCCGGCTGAGCGGATCGTCGAACTCGGCGTCGAGCTCCACTTCCACCCGGCGGCGGACGACGTGGTGGTACATCACGAACCGCGCATCGAGTGTCGAGCGCAGCATGACCTCGCGCGTGGCGGCATGTGCGTTCAGCGCATCGCTGTCCTCGGTTTCGAACAGCAGGCCGGGCACTTGGATCGCGGCCATGACCGATCCGTCGCGCAGCAGCATCGTGCTCGCATCGATCAGCCCGGCGTAGGGCAGCCGATCGCCGGCGCGGGCTTCCCTCGCGCTCCAGGCTGCGGCTCCGATCCACTTGCTCATAATCTTTCGACCCCTTCCAGGTCCGTCACGCGGCGTAGCTGTTGCAGCCCCAGCGCTTCCAGTTCTTCACCCGCGGGCACTTCGAAACCTTCGTGATCCACAGGTCGAACACGCGGGGCTCCCGCAGGCACGCGAAATAGCCGATGCCGTGAATGACGAGCGCGGCGGGCAGCGCGAGGAAGCTGCCCGTGATCAGGAACAGCTCGGTCGTCACCGCCGCGTTGATGATGAAGAAGTTGTACGTCACCCCCGCGAACATCTGCGGCCGTGTGAGGGCGCGATGGACGGGGTGGCGGACGAGCTGGTCCACCTCAGGCCCCCGCCGCCTGCTGGATGCCGGCGACGATCGAGGCGGCGCCGAACAGGATGAAGCAGCCGATGATCACCGTTGCACCGAAACGCCAGTTCATGCGGCCGGTCAGCATCAGGAACCCGACCGCTGCGACCGCCATCACGGCGACCGCCGTAGCGACATTGCCCAGAAGCGTTCCCTGGAGCCAGCCGAGCGCAGCGACGATCGGCCCCGATCCCTGCGGGTCGGCGACGGCCTGCGCGTAAGCGGCTGTCGGAGCGGAAAGTGCGGCCAGGGCCGAAAGACGGACGATCGAACGCATGAGTTACTGAACCTCGCGGGAATGGTTGGAAAGGCGGCCCATGATGGCCGCGACATAAGTCTTGGTCTCGCGGATCTCGGGCACACCGCCGGCGCGCTCGACCCGCCCCGGACCGGCGTTGTAGGCGGCGAGCGCCTTCTCCAGGTCGCCGTCGAAACGATCGAGCTGCGCGCGCAGGTAGCGTGCGCCGCCCTCGAGATTGGCAAAGGGATCGGCCGGATCGACGCCGAGTTCGCGCGCCGTGGCGGGCATGAGCTGGGCAAGACCCCGCGCCCCGACGGGCGAGACCGCATTCGCGCGCCAGCGGCTCTCCTGCCACACCAGCGCCTCGATCAGCGCGGGGCTGAGATCGAACCGGCGGGCGAGTTCCTGCACTTTGGCGGCGTAGAGGTCGGGGACGATGGACGCATGCCGCGCAGGCATGGCCACGGCCTCGCTGGGTACAGCGTAGTCCGCCGAAAGCTCGATCGCGTCGCCCTCTGCCGCCGCGGACGCCTGATCGCCCGCGATCCAGCGCGCGCCGTCAGCGTCAATTTCCATGACGTCCGCCTGCGCCGGCGCTGCCGTCACGGCCATGCCCGCCGCAAGCGCCAGACATGGCGACCATTTGAGAATCATCGAACCCTCCGTCCGACCTCCTTGCGCACACTACATGACAAGCTGGTGACAGCAAGATGGACGCGATCGGACGGGCTCGCCGCAGCAGCATCGCCGCCCAGGAGATTGCCTGGGACGCGGCGGACAAGCTGCGAAGTTCCGCCTCCTAGCAGCGCCGCGGTATCAGCGCATGGTCATGCGGCTATGACTCGCGAATTCCCCGCGGTCGAGCATGCGCAGCGCGCGGCGTGCCAGGTCGCGCGAGTCGACCCACTCGCCACCGGCGAGCTCGAGCCGCATCGCGGCGTCGCTGCCGGCGACTTCGCGGAACATCCGGCGCGCTTCCTGCTCACGCCCCTCGCGCGCGTGCGCGATCCCCAGGTTGATAAGGCGAGCCGGATCGTCGCGGTCGAGCCGGTCGTTCGCCTCGATCCGCTCGATCGCGACGTCGTTGCGCTCCGCGATGAGTTCCTCGGAACCAACGTCCATCGCGACACCGCTCTGAGCCAGGATGAGCACTGCGGCTCCAGCCAGAATACTCATTTCATCTTCTCCCAATGCTTCATTTACTCGCCGAATTTCTCATAGAGTTTGTCTATCTGCAACATAAATGAAACAATGTCATCGTTGTGTAACAAACGACGTGGGATCATTTTTCACCCATGTCATTTCTGACACTTCTTTGTCGTATTTCAGTCATATAACTAATAGTATTTTCTGCAAAGAAACTGTCACGGGGCGGTCCTACCTCGCGAGTCGCGATCTCGATTTCGCATCTGTCGATTCTTCGGTTTTTTGAGGGGACCGCTCGCTGTGAAAATGCTCCAACGATCCATCATGCTCGGCTGCGGCCTGGTCGTTCTGACCGGCTGCGGCGCCGACGAAATCAGCTCGCCCGGCACGGGCGGCAATGTCATCGTCAACCCGCCGACGAGCCCGCCGCCCCCACCGCCGCCGCCCCCGCCGCCGTCCACCGTGTCGCCGGCTGCCGGTTGCCCGACGATCGCGGCCTCCCCGGGGCTCACCGACAAGGGTACGATTACCGGGCCGACCGGCGAATATCGGGTCTGCGCGCTGCCGAGCCGGCTCACCGCATCCTCCACGCTCCCGTACGTCGAAGGCCTGCTCTACCAGCTCGACGGCCGTGTCGACGTGGGCACCGACGGTGGCCCCGTCCCCAGCGACGCCGACACCGACGTCACGCTCACGGTCGAGCCGGGTGTGACCTTCTTTGCCAGCGGCCCCTCGTTCCTGATGGTCAACCGCGGCAACCAGATCAACGCCGTCGGCACCGCCGAGATGCCGATCGTCTTCACCAGCCGCGACAACGTTCTTGGCCTGAACAACCAGAACTCCTCGGGCCAGTGGGGCGGCGTCGTGCTCGCCGGCCGTGCGCCTGTCACCGACTGCACCGTGGCCCCCGAGGCCACCCCGGGCTCCGCAAGCTGTGAGCGGCAGGTCGAAGGCGCTTCTCAGGCGGCGCACTTCGGCGGCGCGACCGACGACGACAGCTCGGGCGTCATGCAGTATGTCCAGATCCGCTACTCGGGCTTCGTCCTTTCGGCCGATAACGAGCTGCAGTCGCTGACGACCGGCGGCACCGGCACCGGCACCGAACTCAGCCACATCATGAGCTACAACAGCTCCGACGACGGGGTGGAGTTCTTCGGCGGCTATGCCAACGTCAAGAACCTCATCGTGGTCGGTTCGGAAGACGACGCGCTCGACACCGACACGGGCGTTCGGGCGAACCTGCAGTACGTGATCGTCGCCAGCCGCGCGAATGCCGGGGACACGATCATCGAGGCTGACTCCAGCAACGAGAAGATTGCCGACCGGCCGCAGCAGAACACGCAGATCTCGAACGCAACGTTCATCTACAACGGCGCGACTCAGGACCAGGCGATCCGCATCCGCGGCGGCACCGATTATGCAATCGTCAATTCGGTGCTCGTCGATGCGACGGGGAACACCCCCTGCATCCGTATCGACGACACGGAAACGGTCGCTGCGGCGCCGACGTTCAACTCGTTCGTCATGGACTGCGCGACCGCTTTCCGCGACGGCGGCAGCGTGACCGCGGCCCAGACGCAGGGCATCTTCGAAGCCGGCTCGAACAACAACGCCGGCTACACCAGCACGCTGACCGGGCTCTTCATCAACGGTTCGAACGAAAGCGCCGTTGCGGCCTTCGACCCGACCGCGCTGTCGAGCTTCTTCGACAACGTCGATTACATCGGCGCCGTCCGCGACGCTTCGGACACCTGGTATGCGGGTTGGACCTGCAACTCGGCAACCGCCAGCTTCGGCGACAACGTCGGCGATTGCACCTCGCTGCCGGTCTACTCGTCGTAACGAGCAACAGAAAGGGAGGCGACCCGCTTTTCGGCGGGCCGCCTCCCACCTTTTTCAGGGCTTCGAGCCCGCAGCATTTCTCCGATTTTCGAGACGAAGGGGGTCTTCCACCATGTCCACCGGCAAGCAGTTGGCGGGGCTGCTCCTGCTCACCACAGCCCTCACGTTTCCGTGCGCCGCAATCGCGCAGGGAACCGTTGGCACGCCCGAAACCGGCGCGGAGGGCACACCCCCCGATCCGCAGAACGAGCAGGATGCCGCAGGAGCGGAGCAGGAAGCGGAGATCTCCATCCCCGGCGGTGGCGGCGAGATCATCGTCACCGGCCGCCGCAGGCAGGACGTGACCCGCAGCTCGACGCAGGTCGTATCGGTCCTCACCAGCGAGCAGATCGCGCGTACGGGCGAAGGCGACATCGCCGGTGCGCTCGGCCGCGTAACCGGCCTGTCGGTGCAGGGTCAGGGCTTCGTCTACGTCCGCGGCCTTGGCGACCGCTACTCGCTCGCGCTCCTCAACGGCCTTCCGTTGCCGAGCCCGCAGCCGCTCAGCCGCGTGGTGCCGCTCGACATCTTTCCCACCGATGTGGTCGCCTCCAGCCTCGTGCAGAAGACCTACTCGGCCAACTTCCCCGGCGAGTTCGGCGGCGGCGTGATCAACCTCACCACCCGCGCCATCCCGGAGGAAAGCTTCTTCGAGATCAGCGCCGGGATCAGCGGCGACGAACAGACCACCTTCTCGGGCGGCATCGACCAATACGGGTCGGACTTCGACTGGTTCGGCTTCGACGACGGCACCCGCGATACGCCGCCTGCCCTTCAGGAGTTCTTCGACAGCGGCCTGCGCATGACCGATCTCGAGGTCGACCAGCAGGCGATCGCGAAACAGCTCGGCAATCCGAACCTGGTCCTCACCCAGCGGGTCGACGAACTGCCCGTCAACTGGTCCGCCGGGCTGACCGCAGGGACCTCGTTCCCCGTCTTCGCCGATGGTGAGTTCGGCGTGATCGCGACGGCTGGAATCAGCAACAAGTGGCGCAACCGTTCGATCATTTCGCAGACGGCGCGGAACGCCGATCTCGATCTGAACACCGATTTCCGCGATTTCGTCACCGACAACCGGATGCTGGTAAATGGCCTTCTGGGCTTCGGCCTGGAGGTCGGGGGCCACACGTTCCGCTGGACCAACCTCTACATCCGCGACAGCCTCAAGCAGTCGCGCCTCGCCTTGGGCGAGGATTTCCAGGACGGCGACAGCGAGTTCCAGCAGGACACCGCCTGGTACGAGCGGCAGCTCATCGACAGCCAGCTCGTGGCCGAGCTGGAGTTCGGCAACCTCGACGTGGACCTTCGCGGCGGTTACGCGCAGACGCAGCGCGAGGCGCCTTACGAATACAGCTTCACCTACGTGCGGACGAACAACGAGAACGATCCGCTCGGCGATATTTTCGTCAACGTGCTCGATCGCCAGCGCGGCAGCGGGTCAGTCGCATTCTCGGAACTCAAGGAAGATCTGTGGTACGGCGGGATCGACGTCGGCTATCCGATCACCGACTGGCTGCGCCTGACGGCCGGTTACGCCTACACCGACACCAGCCGCTATTCGGAGCGGCGTGAGTTCCTGTTCGATGCCGACACCGGCTTCGAAGACGCCGTAGGTGCATTGCGGCCCGATCTCCTGCTCGGGGATGCGGTGATCGATTACTACGGCATCGGCCTGATCGAGACGACGCAGTCCGACCCGGCTTTCAGAGCCGGGCTCGAGATCCAGGCCGGCTACGTCCAGTCGCGCATCAATCCGCTGGAAGGGGTCACGCTCGACCTCGGCGTGCGCTACGAGGACGCCAAGCAGACAGTGAACCCGGTCGAAGTGTTCGCCACGCCGATCAATTCGGCGAGCTCGACGCTTCTGCGGAACGACTACTATCTGCCCGCGGGCACGCTGACCTGGGAAGTGACCGATTCGCTTCAGGCCCGGATCAGCGCCTCGAAGACGATCGCGCGGCCGCAGTTCCGCGAACTGATCTTCCAGACCTACTACGATCCGGAAACCAACCGGCAGTACAACGGCAACCCGATGCTGATCGATAGCGAGCTGACCAATCTGGAAGGCCGGCTCGAATATTACTTCGGCAACGGCAGCCGCGCGTCGCTGGCAGGGTTCTACAAGGACATCGAGAACCCGATCGAGGTGTTCTCAGCCTTCTCCGACAACGTGCAGGTCAGCGGCTTCGCCAATGCGCCGAAGGCGCAGCTCTACGGCGCCGAGCTGGAGTTCCAGTACAACCACGATCTCGTCGGATGGGGCGGCTGGTTCGACAGCAAACGCGCAATTGCGGTGGCGAACTACACCTACACCCAGTCCGAGATCAAAGTGTCACCGGGCGATGTGACCTGGGTGTTCCCGAGCGGCGAACGGCCCGCGACGGACTTCTTCCGCGACGGCGTGCCGCTGACGGGCCAGTCGGACCATCTGGTCAACCTGCAGCTCGGCATCGAGGATCTCGACCGTCTGCAGCAGTTTACCTTCCTCCTCTCATACGCGAGCGACCGGGTAACGGCGCGCGGCACCTCGAGCCTTCCCGACATCGTCGAGGATCCGGGCCTGCGGGTGGATTTCGTCTACCGGCAGGAACTCGATCTGTTCCGCCAGCCCGTCGAACTGAAGCTGGAGGCGCGCAACATCTTCGGGCGCGATCACTTCGAATATCAGTCGAACGGCACGAACCGGATCGAGATCAACAGCTACGAGGTCGGGCAAAGCTTCGCGCTGTCGCTTTCGACCGAATTCTAACCAACCTCTCAGTCCACCCTACTGACGGGCCGCCTTCGGGCGGCCCGTTCTTTTTTGGTCAGGGTGCGTCGAGGACGTAGCCGAGCGAACGGACCGTGCGCAGCAGGCTGTCCGCCCCGGCGGACTTGAGCGCGCGGCGCAGGCGTCCGATCCACACGTCGACCGTCCGCTCGTCGATCGGCGGATCGACTTTGCCGAGGCCGGCGATCAGTTCTCCGCGCGAGAGGACCTGGTTCGGATTCTCCGCGAAGTAGCGCAGCAGGCGAAGCTCGTTCGGACGCAGCAGGATGGGCTTGCCGCTCCAGCGCGCCTGTTGCGCAGCCAGGTCGATCGCGAGATCACCCAGATCGATGCGCTGCGCATGATGGCGTTTGCGCTGGTGGGAATGGAGCGCGAGCACGCGATCAAGTACGGCCGTTCGATCCAGCGGACCGATCATGTAATCGTCGGCCCCGGCCCGCAGCGCGCGCCGGCGGTCCTCGATATCGTCGCTTTCCAGCACCATCGTCACGTGCGCGGCGGTCGTCCGCGGGTCGGCGCGCAAGCGGCGGCACATCTCGAGCCCCGCGAGATCGTCCATGACCCAGTCGACGAAAGCCCAGATGGGGCCATCGACGAGCTGTCGCGGCCCGTCCGGATAGAGGCGCGCAAAAGCAAACCGCGTGCCGGCCTGCTCGAAACCCTCGAGCGTCTCGGCGAGCTCGTCGGTCAGGAAAATGTTGATCGCGTCCACAGCGGCAAGTCCCCTTGTCGCTTTCGGCTTGCCCCGTGCTTGTGACGGGTTGGTGACAGGGGAATGTCGGGCCTGCAGCTCGGAACCGCGGCGGTGACGGCGCGTAGTCGCTACGATGAAAGGCGAACTCGAGCGCTATCCGTTGACCGGTCGATTCCTGATGGGGCGCCTTCGTCAGGCGATGTCGGACCGTGAGAAGGACATTCTCGAAAGCTGCATCACCGACGTGCGCGAATACGATGACGGGCACCGCATCCTCGCTCGCGGCGAGGTGTGCGAGCGCAGCACGATGTTGATCGAAGGCTTCATCGTGCGCGCCATTCATGAGAACGACCGGCGTTATATCGTGGGGATGCAGGTGCCGGGCGATTTCGTCGACCTGCACGCGTTCGCGCTGAAGCGGCTCGATCACGACGTGGTGACCCTCGGCCCGGCCAAAGTCGGCACGGTGATGCACGAGCGTCTCATCGAACTCATGACGACCGAACCGCATCTGTCACGGGTGCTCTGGTTCTCGACCCTGCTGGACGCGGCCCTGCACCGGCAATGGCTGCTCAAGCTCGAGCAGCTCAAGGCCAACCGCCGGGTCGCGCATCTGCTGGCGGAGATCTGGCATCGCCTCGATATGGTCGGCCTTTCACGAACGGACGGCTTTCGCTCTCCGCTGACCCAGACCGATCTCGCGGACATGAGCGGGACGACCGCCGTGCACATGAACCGCGCGATCGGGGAACTGCGCCGGCTCGGGGTGGCGGACTTCCGGCGCGGGACGCTGACTTTCACCGATCGCGCCAAGCTCGAGGAACACGGTGACTTCGACCCCGCCTATCTCTATGGTCCTGGGGCGCTGCACATTGGCAGTTTGCTGAATACGCAGGACTGAAATCGGGCAGAATCACATTAAAATGTGATTTCTCATTGCAGAATCACATGGTGCTGTTTAAATGCAGCGCATGACCGAACTCAGCACAGCCGCCATCAAGCAGAAGATCCAGTCCCTTGTCGATGCCGGCAAGATGTCGCGCGCCGGCATCGCGCGCGCCGCGGGCCTGCACGCCAACACCTTGCGCGATTGCAGCGACGAGGGCTGGAATCCGACCGCCGACACGCTGGAGAAGCTGGCCGCGTTCCTCAAGGCGAACGACGATCGCCCGGTGCTCGCCACTATCGAGGAGATCATCGACGAGGCCCGCAACGGGCGCATGTTCGTGCTGGTGGACGACGAGGATCGGGAGAACGAGGGCGATCTGGTGATCCCCGCCCAGATGGCCACCCCGGCCGCGATCAACTTCATGGCGACTCACGGCAAGGGCCTCGTCTGCCTGTCGATGACCAAGGCGCGCTGCGACCAGCTCCGCCTGGAACCGATGAGCCGCAATAACCGGACCCGGCACGAAACGGCGTTCACCACCTCGATCGAGGCGCGCGAGGGCGTCACCACCGGGATCAGCGCGGCCGACCGCGCGCGCACGATCAGCGTTGCGATCGACGCGGCGCACGGGCCGGACGATATCGTGACGCCGGGTCATGTCTTCCCCCTCGTCGCGCGCGACGGCGGCGTGCTGGTCCGCGCCGGACATACCGAGGCGGCGGTCGATATCTCGCGCCTCGCCGGGCTCAATCCGTCGGGCGTGATCTGCGAGATCATGAACGACGACGGCACGATGGCGCGGCTCGACGACCTGATCGCCTTCGCCCGCCGTCATGACCTGAAGGTCGGCACGATCCGCGACCTCATCGCCTATCGCCGCAAGCACGACCATATGGTCGAGAAGCGCGCCGAGACCCGTTTCGCCAGTCGCTTCGGCGGCGCGTGGAACGCGATCGGCTTCCACAACAAGGCGACCGGCGACGATACGCTGGCGCTCGTCCTCGGCCGGATCGATCCGAGCAAGCCGACGCTCGTGCGCATGCACCTGCTCAATCCCTTCGCCGACATCTTCGGCGAGGATTCGCCGCGCGGCGGTCTCCTGCAGAAATCGATGGAGGCCATCGCCGCGGAAGGCGCCGGCGTGATCGTGGTGATCAACAAGTCGGCGGGCAAGGACATGACCGCGATCACCCGCCTTCATCGCGGCGAGCCGATCGAGCAGGATATCGAGGAGTTCCGCGACTACGGTGTAGGTGCGCAGATCCTCGCCGAACTGGGCGTGCACGACATGGAACTGCTGACCAACTCGCACCACTCGCTGGTGGCGCTCGAAGGCTACGGCCTGTCGATCGTCGGCAACCGCCCGTTCGAGGACTGAACCGGCCGCCCGCTTACATGGAGCGGGCGATCAGCATCTTCATGATCTCGTTCGAACCGCCGAAGATCCGCGTCACCCGGCTGTCGCGGAACATCTTCGCAATCGGGTACTCGTTGATGTAGCCCCAGCCGCCATGAAGCTGGAGGCACTTATCGACGACCTCCCCTTGCAGCTCCGTCAGCCAGTACTTGGCGATCGAAGCGGTCGTGACGTCGAGTTCGCCCTTCAGCAGCTTGGCGATGCAGTCGTTGAGGAAGACCTTGGCCGCTGTGCCTCGCGCCTTGAGGTCGGCGAGCACGAACTGCGTGTTCTGGAAGTCCCAGATCGTCTGCCCGAAGGCCTTGCGCTGCTTGACGTATTCGACCGTGCTGTCGAGCGCCTTCTCGATCGTGCTCATCGCGCCGACGGCGATCACCAGCCTCTCCTGCGGCAGCTCGCCCATGAGCTGGTAGAAGCCGCGCCCCTCCTGTCCGCCAAGGACGTTCTCGCCCGGGATGAAAACATCGTCGAAGAACAGCTCGCTGGTATCCGCCGCGTCCATCCCGATCTTGTCGAGCTTCTTGCCTCGCCGAAAACCTTCCGCTCCCTCTGTCTCGAGGCACATCAGGCTGATGCCCTTGGCGCGCTCGTTCGGGTTCGTCTTGGCGACGACGACGATGAAGTTCGCGAGCTGCCCGCTGGAGATGAAGGTCTTGGCGCCGTTGAGGCGGTAGCCGTTGCCGTCCTTCACCGCCGTCGTGGCGACGCTCTGCAAGTCCGAGCCCACGCCCGGCTCGGTCATTGCGATGGCCGAGATCAGCTCGCCCGAAACGAGCCGCGGCAGCCAGCGCTTCTTCTGCTCCTCCGTCCCGTGGCGAACGACATAGGGAAGGATGATCACGTTGTGCAGGCTCGCGGCGAACCCGTCGACGCCCTTCTCCGCCTGCTGGTCGAGCACGACCAGATCGTGCCGGAAATCGCCGCCGTGGCCGCCGTATTCCTCGGGCACCGTCATGCCGAGAATCCCCGCCGCGCCCGCTTCGGTCCAGAATTCGCGCTCGACCATGCCGTCTTCGCGCCACTTCTCGACCCGCTTCTCCGGCGCGTGCTGCTCGAAGAACTTGCCGACCGCATCCCTGAAGACCGCGATCTCCTCGTCCTGCATGAACTCTGGGTCGGGGACGTCGATAACGGGCATGAAAGTGTTCCTCTCCGGTTGTTCTGTCAGGCGATCGTGCCCGCTTCGCGCAGGGCGGCTATCTCGTCGGCATCCATGCCAAGCGTGGCGAGGATCGCGTCGCTATCGTGGCCGGGCATTGGGGCGGATCGGGGCTTGTCCGGCGCGGTCGCGGAATAGCGCGGCGCCGGCGCGGGCTGCACATCGCCGTCTACCTCGACGAATGTTTCCCGCGCCACGTTGTGCGGATGGCGGGCAGCCTCGCTCATGGTCAGCACCGGCGCGTAGCAGACGTCCGTGTGTTCCAGCAGCGCGTCCCATTCGTCGCGCGTTCTGGTCTTGAACAGTGCGGCGAGCCTGTCCTTGAGCATGCCCCACTTCGCGCGGTCGTGCTGAGCGTCGAAGTCGCGGTCGTCCTCCAGCCCGAGGAGACGGCGCAGCTCGGCGTAGAACTGCGGCTCGATGCTGCCGATGGAGACGAACTTGCCGTCGCCGGTCTCGTAGGTGTCGTAGAAGTGCGCGCCGGTATCCAGCATGTTGGCGCCGAGATCTTCCGACCAGACCCCCATGTTCTTCATGCCGTGGATCATGGCCATGAGCACCGCGGTGCCGTCGGTCATCGCCGCGTCGATCACCTGCCCTTCCCCGCCACGGGCGACGTTGAGCAGCGCAGACACCATGCCGAAAGCGAGCATCATGCCGCCGCCGCCGAAATCGCCGACCATGTTGATCGGCGGCGTCGGCTTGCCGCCCGCACGACCGTAGTGCGCCAGCGCGCCGGCGAGCGCGATATAGTTGATGTCGTGCCCGGCATAAGGAGCGTAGGGACCGGTCTGCCCCCACCCGGTCATGCGGCCATAGACGAGCTTCGGATTGTCCTGCAGCAGCACGTCGGGCCCGAGCCCGAGCCGCTCCATCACACCGGGCCGGAAGCCTTCGATAATTCCGTCCGCGCTGGCACAGAGCCTGCGCGCGAGCACCACGCCTTCGGCCGTCTTGAGGTTCAGCGCGATCGACTTGCGCCCGCGGGCCAGCACGTCGCCCGTCGCCACCGGCTGGGACCCGCCGCGCCCGCCGCTAGCGCGGTCGATGCGGATCACTTCCGCGCCGTGATCGGCCAGCATCATGCCGCAGAACGGCCCCGGCCCGATTCCGGCGAACTCGACGATGCGCAGCCCGGAGAGCGGGCCCGCCACGCTACTTGCCCTTCCAGTTCGGCTTGCGTTTCTCGGCGAAGGCGGCCGCGCCCTCGCGCGCGTCCTCGCTGACGAAGACCTGCCCGATCATCGGCCCCTGCCGATCGTAGCGCTCGTCCATCGGCCAGGCGCGGGATTCGCGGATGATCTGCTTGGACAGGCGCACAGCCAGTGGGCCGTTCTCCGCGATCCGGCCCGCCAGTTCGAGCGCACCGTCGAGCGCGGCCCCCTCGACCACGCGGTTGATCAGGCCGAGCTCGTAAGCGCGCGCGGCGTCGATGAAATCTCCGGTCAGCGCCAGCTCCATCGCGATCCGCTCCGGGATTTGGTCGGGCAGCATCATCACGCCCCCCGCCCCCGCGACGAGACCGCGCTTCACTTCCGGAATGCCGAACTTGGCTTGGCTGCTCGCGACGACCAGATCGCAGGCGATCATCAACTCAAGCCCGCCGGCAAGCGCATAGCCCTCCACCGCAGCGATCAGCGGCTTCTTCGGCGGTGCCTGAACAACGCCTCCGAACCCGCGCCCCTCGATCATCGGCGATTCGCCGCGCAGGAAGCCCTTGAGGTCCATCCCCGAGCAGAACGTGCCGCCCGCGCCGGTGAGAATGCCGACCCGCAGGTCGTCCTCCGCGTCGAGCCGGTCCATCGCCGCCGCGATCCCCTCGGCCGCCGCCTTGTTCATGGCGTTCTTCGCTTCGGGGCGGTTGATCGTGACGACCAGCACGCCGTCGCGCACCTCTGTCAGCAGCTCCTCGCTCATCCCATCCACTCCATTTCTTATCGAAACTGTTCTTGTGCCCTTGCTGGCCAAGCTTTACGCATGCGTCAACCGATTTACGGAAAACGAACGGAAGGATTGCTGCAATGGGCGAGGCCTACATCATCGACGCGGTGCGGACCCCGCGGGGTATCGGCAAGGTGGGCAAGGGCGCGCTCGCGCACATGCACCCGCAGCACCTCGCTGCGACGGTGCTCAAGGCCATTGCGGAGCGCAATTCGCTCGACACGAAAGACGTCGACGACGTGATCTGGTCGACCAGCACGCAGAAGGGCAAGCAGGGCGGCGACCTGGGCCGGATGGCGGCGCTCGACGCCGGCTACGACATCACGAGCTCGGGCATGACGCTCGACCGCTTCTGCGGCGGCGGGATCACCAGCGTGAACCTTGCCGCGGCGCAGGTGATGAGCGGCATGGCCGATCTCGTCGTTGCCGGCGGCACCGAGATGATGAGCTATACCGCCTCCTCCACGCAGGAGGAGATGCAGGCGGGCATCATGCCGCTGGGCATGGGTTCGGGCAACGCGCGACTGCGCCAGGTCCACCCGCAGAGCCATCAGGGCGTGTGCGGCGACGCGATCGCGACGATCGAGGGCTTCACCCGCGAGGAGCTCGACGCGCTCGCGCTGCGCAGCCAGGAGAACGCCGCGCGCGCGATCGAGGAAGGCCGGTTCGACAAGTCGCTTGTCACGGTGGTGGACGATCAGGGCAACGTGGTGCTCGAGCGCGAGGAATTCCCCCGTCCGCAGACGACGGCGGAAGGGCTCGCGGAGCTCCAGCCCAGCTTTGCCAAGATCGCGCAGACCCCGCTCGACAAGCAGGGCACGACCTTCGCCGGGCTGGTCACGCAGAAGTACCCCGACCTCGAGATCAAGCACTTCCACCATGCGGGCAACAGCTCTGGCGTAGTGGACGGCGCAGCGGCGGTTCTTCTGGCGAGCAAGGACTATGCGCAGAGCCACGGTCTCAAGCCGCGCGCGCGGATCGTCGCCACGGCCAATCAGGGCGACGACCCGACGCTGATGCTCAACGCCCCGGTTCCGGCGGCGAAGAAAGTGCTCGCCAAGGCGGGTTTGACCAAGGATGACATCGACCTGTGGGAGATCAACGAGGCCTTCGCCGTCGTCGCGGCGAAGTTCATCCGCGACCTCGACCTGCCCGAGGACAAGGTGAACGTGAACGGCGGCGCCATCGCGCTCGGCCACCCCATCGGCGCGACCGGATCGATCCTGATCGGCACCGCGCTCGACGAGCTCGAACGCACGGGCGGGCGCTATGCGCTGGTGACGATGTGCGCGGCAGGCGGCATGGCGCCCGCAATCGTGATCGAGCGCGTCGAAGACTTCGTGGACTGAGGGGGCGCACATGGACCTGATCGGCCCCGTCTCGCGCAGCTATATCTCGCAGCGCACCAAGCTGCATTACGCCGACTGGGGCAATCCCGAGGCACCGCCGCTGATCCTGCTCCACGGCGGGCGCGACCACTGCCGGAGCTGGGACTGGACCGCGAAGGCGCTGCGGGGCGACTGGCACGTGATCTGCCCCGATCTGCGCGGCCACGGCGACAGCGGGTGGAGCCGCACCGGCCATTACCAGGTGATGGGCTACGTCTTCGACCTGCTGCAGCTGGTGCTGCTCAACGATCTGGCGCCGGTCACGATCGTGGCGCACTCGCTCGGCGGCAACGTCGCGCTGCGCTTCACCGGCCTCTATCCGGACAAAGTGCGCAAGCTCGTCGCGATCGAGGGGCTGGGCTCCTCCCCCGAACGGCAGGCGGAGCGCGAGGCGATGGGACCGGAGAAGATCTGGGGCGACTATTTCGAGAAGAAGCGCGAGGCGGCCGCCCGCCAGCCGCGCCGCTATGCCACGTTCGAGGATGCGCTGAGCCGCATGCACGAGGCGAACAGCTACCTTTCGGCGGAACAGGCGCTCCACCTCACCCAGCACGCGGTGATGCGCAACGAGGACGGCACGTTCAGCTGGAAGTTCGACCCGCACGTCCACGCCTGGCCGCCGGAGGACATGACCTACCGCCAGATGGAAGCGCTGTGGAACCGGATCGAGTGCCCGACCCGCCTGATCTACGGCAACGACAGCTGGGCGTCGAACCCGGCGAAGGACGGGCGCATCGCGCATTTCCGCACCGCCACCGTGACTGACTACGACAACGCCGGTCACTGGGTGCACCACGACCGCTTCGACGACTTCCTGGCGGAACTGCGCGAATTCCTCTGAGCGGCGGAGCATCATGAACCTCAGCCCTTACGACACAGAGGACTTTCCCGAGATCCGCGAAGGCGTGCGGCGGCTCTGCGCGCAGTTTCCCGGCGAATACTGGCGCAAGCTCGACGCGGCGCGCGAATATCCGACCGCGTTCGTGCGCGCGCTGACCGAGGCCGGCTATCTCTCGGTCCTGATCCCCGAGGAATACGGCGGCTCCGGCCTCGGCCTTTCGGCGGCTGCCGCGATCCTCGAGACGATCCAGGCGGAGGGGTGCAACGGCGGCGCCTGCCACGCGCAGATGTACATCATGGGCACGATCCTGCGGCACGGGTCGGAGGAGCAGAAGCGCGAATACCTGCCCCGGATTGCCAGCGGCGAGCTGCGCCTCCAGGCCTTCGGCGTCACCGAGCCGACCAGCGGCACCGACACGACCGCGCTGCGCACCACGGCCGTGCGCGACGGGGACGAATACGTCGTCAACGGACAGAAGATCTGGACCAGCCGCGCCGAGCATTCGGACTTGATGCTGCTGCTCGCGCGCACGACCCCGCGCGAGCAGGTGGCGAAGAAGACCGATGGCCTTTCTACCTTCATCGTCGACATGCGCGAGGTTGCTGGCAAGTCGCTGACGATCCGGCCGATCCGCACGATGATGAACCACGCGACGACCGAGGTGTTCTTCGACAACATGCGCATTCCGGCGAGTGCGCTGGTGGGAGAGGAAGGCAAGGGCTTCCGCTACATCCTTTCGGGCATGAATGCGGAGCGGACGCTGATCGCCGCCGAATGCGTCGGCGATGCCAAGTGGTTCCTCGCCAGGGCGAGCGTCTATGCGAAGGAGCGGCAGGTCTTCGGCCGTCCGATCGGGGCGAACCAGGGCGTATCCTTTCCCATCGCCCGCGCCTACGCCAACATGCGCGCGGCCGAGCTCATGGCGCGCGAGGCGGCGCGGCTCTATGAAGCGGGCAAGCCGATGGGCGCGGAGGCGAACATGGCGAAGATGCTCGCGGCCGACGCCTCGGTCGAGGCGGGCAATGCCTGCATCCAGACGCACGGCGGGTTCGGCTTCGCCGAGGAGTACGACGTGGAGCGCAAGTTCCGCGAGACGCGCCTCTACCAGGTGGCGCCGATCTCGACCAACCTGATCCTCTCCTACCTCGCCGAGCACGTGCTCGGCATGCCGCGCAGCTACTGATCCACGAAGCCGGATACGAAAAGGGCCGGAGCGGCATTGCCGCCCCGGCCCTCCGCCGTCCGGGTTCAAACCGTCAGAAGACGAACCGCGCCATCACCCGCGCACCGTGGCTGGTGCGGTCCGAGGCGAGCGTTCCGGAGTAGGCCGCGCCGATGGTGAAGGCGCCCGAGGTGTAGTCGAAGCCCGCCTCGACCTCGGCCGAGTCCTTCGGGATCTCCGCGCCGACGACCGAGAACACCGGCCCGCCCGCGGCGAACTGCGACGAGAGCCGTGCCGTGCGGTCGCCGAAGGCGTGGCTCCACGCCGCCGAGAGATAGGGCTGGAAGCCCCGCTGGCCGGCGTTGAAGCGGGCCTTGGCGCCGAGGCTGAGGAAGGTCGTCTCCTGATCCGCCTTGGCCACTTCGAGTGCCGCCGTGCCGCCGGTTTCGGCGAAAGCATCGCTCTCCGTGCTGACGTGCGCCAGGCGGGCGAACGGCGTGATCGCGGTGGTCCCCGCCATCATGTCGTAGCCGAGCTCGCCGAACACCTGCAGCGTGGTCGCATCGCGGTCCGAAGTCAGCGTCTGGCTCAGCGGAGCGCCGGTGACGGACCGGGTGGTCTCAACCTCGTGCCAGGCATAGGCGATACCTGCCGCGCCGTGGAAGCCGCCTGCGGCTCCGACGGTGCCATGGGCAGCGAGGTACTTGCTGTCGACACTGGCCGCATCGCTGCGTCCGTCGCGGTTGAAGTCCGACCCGCCGATGCCGCCCGAAAGCGCAACCGCGAAGCGTTCGCCGCCGAAGCCGACGCCGGCGACGAGGCCCTTGTGGTCGGTCTCCATGCCGAAGTTGTCCGCGCTTCCGTCGAAGTCGCCCCAGCCGCCGAAGGCCGAGCCCCAGACGAAGGTGCCGGCAGCCTCCGGTGCGGCCATGCCCAGCAGAGCATTGCGCAGATGGCGGCTGTCGTCGGTGAGGCCCGCCAGCGTGCTGGCGTTGATCTCGCCCGACAGGTCGCCGAAGGTGGTGCTGGCGGTGGCCGCGTTCTGCGTGAGCACCCCTTCGAACAGCGGGTTGTCGATACCGAGCGCCTGGACCGCTCCGGCGACGGCCACCTGGTTGGCGTTGGTGGCGACGTCCGCGAAGTCGACGTCGTTGCGATAGAGCGAGAGCGTGACTTCGTTGGCGCCGTAGCGGAGCAGCGGATCGAGGAACGCAAGGTCGGTGGTCACCGAACCGAAGGTGCCGGTGACCCCTTCCGCGCCCGTCAGGATGACGTAGTCGGTGCGCGGAGCATAGTTGCCCTCCTCGGCCAGGACCGAGACGCTGGCCGTGCTGGCGATCGTCACCTCGCCGGTGGCGTCGACCCGGTCGGCCTGACCCGCGGCGTTGACCTCGACCTCGTAGATCGAGCCGGCGGCGAAGTTCAGGTCGCCATCGACGGTCAGGCGGCCGATCGAGTTGCCCGGCGCCAGCGTGCCGTCGTCGCCGACTTGCGTGTCACCGACCGAGCCGTTGCCGCCCAGCGTGCCGCCTGCATTGACCGTCACATTCGAGACGATCGAGCCGTTGACCGCCAGCTTGCCGCCATTGACTTCGGTCGGGCCGGTGTAAGTGTTGGTGCCCGTCAGGTTGAGGATACCGTCACCCTGCTTGACGATTCCGCCGAGTCCGCCGATCGCGCCGGCGAATTCGGTGTTCTCCTCCTGATCGACCGTGAGCGTCTGCTCGCCCAGTTCGACTGTGGCTTCCTCTTCGCCTTCGAGACCGCCGACCGTCTGGTCGTTGCCCGTGATGTCGAGGGTGCCGCCGTCGCCGAGGTTGAAGTCGGTGCCGGGATCGATGATCCCGCCGATCCGCACGGAGCCGCCGAAGATGTTGGTGACGCCCTGGAAGGCGTAGTCACCCTCGAAGGTCAGCACCCCTTCCCCGCGCTTGTCGAGCACGCCCGATCCGGAGAAGGCGCCGAGGAAGTCGTAATCGTCGGAGCGGTTGAACACGAAGCGGCCGTTGTTGACGATGTCGCCGCTGAACGTGCCTTCGGTGCCGCCGGCGCCAAGTTCGAAGTAGCCGTCGCCCGCCGTCGTGACGTCGCCCTGCAAAGTGCCCGTGAGGACGAGGCCGCCGTTCGAGATGGTCGTTCCGCCGGTGTAGGTCAGCGTGTCGGTATCGACGGTGAACACGGCCTCGCCGATCAGTTCGATCCCGCCGGTTCCATCGATGGTCAGCGTGTCGAGCTGCGAAACGAGGTCGTCCTCGCTGAAGTTGAGCACGAGCAGGCCGTCGGTCGTGACCGCCGAGGTCAGGATCGGCGAGCTCAGGCCGTCCTCGCCGAGATCGACTTCGTTGACCTGGAGCGCGCCCGCCTCGCCGATGGTGACGGTAGCGAATTCGCCCACCATGCCTGCGGTCGTCCAGTAACCCGACGCCACGTCGAGAGTTTCGAAACCGATGGAGGCGCCGAGTTGCTGCTCCTCCGTCAGTTCGAGGACATCGCCTTCGAGCGTCAGGCTGTCGACGCCCTCTCCGGCATCGACCATGCCTTCGATATTGCTGCCGGTCCGCAGCGTGACGCTGTCGTCGAAGCCGCCGAGCAGGACCGCGACGCCGCTTCCGCCGCTAATCGTTCCCGCATTGTCGAGAACGACCGGGCCGCTGCCGTCGCCCCAGACCCCCAGCTGGCCGCCGGAGATTGCGCCGGTGTTCGTCAGCGCCGCGTTGCCGAAATTGCCCAGGATCACGCCATGGCTCTCACCGGCGATCGTGCCGCTGTTAGCGACGGTCGCTTCGTCGAAGAAGCCGGCCACGGCTGCGCCGAAGTCGCCCGCGCCGGAGATCGTGCCGCTGTTCGTCAGCGTTGCAACCCGTGTCACTTCGGTGGGACTTTCGACCGCTTCTACGACCACGCCGAACGTCGCCCCCGAGATCGTGCCACTGTTGGTGAGCGTCCCCATGTCCGTCGCCAGGATCACCGCACCGTAGCCGGTGGTGCCGGTGATCGTGCCGCTGTTGGCGATGGTCCCGGTTATGCCGGTCTCACCCTCGATACCCTGCGGCTGGATGAGCACGCCGCCCGCACCTTCGCCGGTGATCGTGCCGGCATTCTCGATCGTGCCGCCGCCCGAGAGGATCGCGCCGAAGCGCGTACCGGTGACCGCACCGCCCGCCGCGTTGGTCAGGACTGCCGCGTAGCCGTCGGCCGGCTGACCTTCATAGCGGAACATCGACACGCCGTCGGAAAGGTCGCTACCCTCGCCGGTGATCGTGCCGCTGTTGGCAACCGTGCCGCCGCCGATCAGGCGCACGCCATCGTTGCTCTCGCCCAGGATCGTGCCACTGTTGGTCACTTGCGTGCCGACGGCCAGACCGATGAGTTCGTTGATCTCGGCATCGAACAGATAAGCCGTGGTGATGCCGGCCGCCCCGCCCGAAATCGTGCCGCTGTTGGTCACGCTGGAATCGGCGGTCGCGATCGTGATGCCCGCGTCCGGCGGCGCGTCGAAGCCGTCGTAGGCGCCATTGCCGCGGATCGTGCCGGCGTTGACGATCGTCATCGTGCCTTCCGAGCCGCCATAGATGCCCGAAGTAGCGCCCTCGATCACACCGGCGGCTTCGTTCGTGATGGTGAGGTCGCCGCTCGACCCCTGCATCACGCCTTCGGCAAACGCGCTGGTGATCGTGCCGCTGTTGGTCAGCGTCGCGGTGGCGAGGTCGCTGCCAAAGCCGACGCCGAAACCGTTCGTGTACGTGCCGCCGAAATCGCCGGTGCCGTCGATCGTCCCACTGTTGACGACCGCCGCGACCAGGTCGCTGCGGTCCTGCTCGCTGTCGAGTGCAGTGCCCTGAAGGAAGACACCGCCCGCAACGCCGGTGATCGCCCCGGCATTATCCACCGAGCCGCCGCCCGAGAAGATCACGCCGAAGCGCTCGCCGTCGATCTCGCCGCCGGCCTGGTTGACGACAGAAGCACTGAAGTCCTCATTCGCCTGATCGGCGAAGGCATACATCGACACGCCATCCGCAAAGGGCGCGCCTTCGCCCGCGATCGTCCCGCTGTTGGTGACCGTGCCGCCGCCGATCAGGCGCACACCGTCGTTGCTTTCGCCTACGATCGTGCCGCTGTTGGTCACCTGCGTGCCCACGGCGAGGCCGACAACATCGCCGATCGCCTCATCGTAGACGTAAGCCGAGGTGATCCCGCCGCCGGCGCCGGTGATGGTGCCGCTGTTCGTCACGCTGGAGGTCGCAGTGGCGATGGTGATCCCGGCGTCCGGCGGCGCATCGAAGCCGTCGTAAGCGCCATTGCCGCGGATGGTGCCGGCGTTGACGATCGTCATGGTGCCTTCCGAGCCGCCGTAGATGCCCGACGTGCCGCCCTCGATCACGCCGCCTTCCTCGTTGGTGATCGTCAGATCGGCAAGCGAGCCCTGGCTGACACCTTCGGCAAATGCGCTCATGATCGTGCCGCTGTTGGTCAGCGTGGCCGTATCGAGATTGCTGCCGAAGCTTACGCCCATGCCGCCGGCCCAGGTTCCACCGAAATTACCCGTGCCGCTGATCGTGCCGCTGTTGGTCAGCGTACCGGTCTGACCTTCGCGCTCCACCCCGTCGAGTGCGTTGCCCTGGATGAAGACGCCCTGCCCTTCGCCGGTGATCGTGCCTGCGTTCGTCACCGTGCCGCCGCTCGACAGCGCCGCGCCGGAGCGGATGCCCGAAATCACTCCGCCTTCCTCGTTGATCAGCGTGCCCGTGTAGCCCGCGAGATCCTGATCGTTGTGGGCGAAGATCGAGACGCCGTCGGTCCCGCCGAAGGCGTTCTGCGTCTGCCCCTGGATCGTGCCCGAGTTGGTCAGGGTGCCACCGCCGGCGAGGCGGATGCCGTCGTCATTCTCGCCGGTGATCGTGCCGCTGTTGACGACGGTGGTGTCTGCGATCGTGCCGGTCAGCGTATCGGTTTCCGGATCGTAGACCGGGTAAGTCACCACGCCGAACTGCGCGCCGGAAATCTCGCCGCTGTTGGTGATGGTCGAGCTCGTGCCGGACAGGCTGACGCCGCCGTCGGGCGGCGCGCTGACGCCGTCCCCCCGGCCGTCGCCGCGGATGCTGCCCGCGTTGGTCAGCGCCACGCCGCCGGTCTCCGCTCTCACGCCCGAGGTCGCGCCCGCGATCTCGGCCCCTGCGGTATTCTCGATCTCGAGCGTCGCATCGGCGGGCGTCGCCGCATAGACACCTTCGCGCACGGTGCCGCGGATCGTGCCGTGGTTCTCGATCCTGCCGACATCCGCATCGGCGTAGACGCCGACCTCACCCTCGACCGTCTCGCCTTCCGCCACCGTGATCACCTGCGGTTCGGGCGCGTCCTGCGCCTGAGCAGCGGGCGTCAGTTGCAGGATGGCAAGGCCTGCGACTGCGCTGGTTGCCAGAAGATGCGACTTGGATAATTTCGTCATGGCAGAAAACTCCCCCTGAATTCGTGCACGTGCGCGGAAACGCCGCCCGAAGCGCGCCCATGCGCGCTCCGCCATTCGTTCCGCTCTGTTCGTTGCGCCCCTGACCGACAGGTGCCGGCCCATTAAAATTTGTCGGCGTGAGCTAGTTCACGCAAACACTTGTCGTCTACCCAATGAATTTTAGGGTGATTCGCGGGTTCTGGGGGGAACCACGGCATGCAAGGTGACAGGGATTCGAAACGGGGGGCGTTTCACCTGGTGAGAGCGTGGATCGCTGCCGCGGTGCTGCTCGCGCTGACGGGGCTATCGGGGCCGGCGGCCATGGCGCAGGACTCGCTGCCCGCCGTCCAACTGCATGCGGGGAGCGACGCACCCGCCATCGCGCCTTACATCCGCTACACCCGCGATGGAGGCGACATCGCCGCCCGCCCGCCAGCCGAGGTGGTTGCCGGCGCGTCGGAGCGGCTTGATGGCCGCGGAGTCCATTTCGGCCCGCCTGGGGATCGCACCACCGTCGCGCTCAAGGTCCGCAACGCCGGAACGGTGGCAGGAAGCTGGATCCTCACCACAGGGCGCGGATCGCTGAGCCACTTCCGCCTCTACGAAGTGGAGGACGGACGGCTGGAGCTGCTGGTCGATGGCACCGATCCCGAGGCCGCGCGCGAGAACCTGCGAACCTATCAGGCCTTCAGCACCGAACTGGCGCTGGAGCCCGGGCAGGAGAAGACGATCCTGATCGACTTCCTGTCGGAAAACTCGACCTACATGCCCCTGCGGATCGAGACCTACGGCACGTTCTTCAAGGATCGGCGCGCGAACATCGCGATGGTGTCGGGCGTGGTTCTGGGCGTCGCCGTGCTGATCTTCCTCAATTTCATGTTCTTCTCGATCACGGGCCACCGCGAGTTCGTGTGGCTGGCCGTGGCGGAGGGATTCTTCGCGCTCAACACGATCCATTCGGAAGGCTATTTCACGATCTTCTTCCTGCCCGACGCGCCGCTGCTGGGCGTCGCGATCGAGGATTCGATCAAGTGCGCCTTCGCGGTGGCGATGGCGCAGTTCGCCCGCAGCTTCGTGCGCACGGCCGCGACTTTCCCGCGGCGCGATCTGGTCCTCAAGACGCTGATCGCGGCCGGGCTCGCGGTGATCGTGCTTCAGGCGGGCCTCGCGGTTTACGACCAGGCGTTCCGCGAGATGCTGCATATCGGCACCTGGTTCATCACCGTCGCCGTCGCGCTGTTCCTGCCGTTCATCGGGTTTGCCGCCATGCGCCAGATCGGGCGTCAGTTATGGCCGCTGCTGGTCGGCTGGGGCAGCCTTGCGCTGTTCATCATCTATGCGGCGATCGCATCGATGGGCGTGTTTACCTGGCTGCCGGTCAACTGGCACCTTGCCGGTCCCATCGGGCTGTTCGAATCCATCATGGTCACGCTGGCGCTGGGGCTCAATCTGAAGAAGATTCGGGCCGCCCAGCAGGAAGCCGATGCGAACTACGCCCGGTCGATGGCGGAGCGGCTGGCGATCAGCGAACGTGCGAAGCAACTGGCCGAAGAGAAGGCTTTCGCGCTCGCAACGGTGAACAGCCAGAACGCGCTGCTCCATGCCTCGGGCCACGACAGCCGACAGGTCATCCTCGCGCTCAACAGCGCCATCGACGTGCTCAAACGCAGCGACGAAACCGGCGCGCACCGGGAGCTGACCGAAATCCTGCAAAGCTCGTCCAATTACCTGAGCGAGATCGCCGCGACGACCATCTCGGGCGCCGCGATCGTGGGCAACGAGTCGGGCTTCATCGCGCTCAGCGCCTTCAAGGGGCAGGCGCTGATCGAGCCACTGCTGATGATGTTCCGGACGCTGTTCGCGGGCAAGAGCCTGACGCTGACCTCCGAGGTGGACGATCATGCGATCATCGTGTCCGATCGGCCGATGCTCATGCGGGCGCTCGCGAACCTGCTGAGCAACAGCTATCATTATACCGAAGCCGGTGGCGCTACCGTCTCGCTGCGGATCGACGCGACGCGGGCAATCATCGAGATCGCCGACACCGGCGTGGGCATGACGCCGGCCATGGTCCGGCAACTTGCCGACGATGCCGTGCCCCGCGCCCGCGAGGAAGGCGCCGGGCAGGGGACCGGCTCCGGCTTCCGCTCCGCCAGACGGCTGATCGAGCGCCTTTCGGGGTCGCTGGAAATCATCTCGTCCGGTCCCGCGGGCACCCGGGTTCGGATCGTCCTGCCCTGCGCGCAGCTCGCCGTCACGCCCTGCACCACGAGCGAGCTCGATGGCGCCCTGCCGGGTTGGCGCGTGCTGGATTTCGACCGGCGGGACGCGTTCCGGGCCGCGCTCAAGTCGGCCGCGGTCCCGCAGACGCGGGTCGCCGCGGCAACTTACGACGATACGACCGTCACGCGTGGGCGGCTGAGCGAGACGGTCGGCATGATGCTGATCAAGCCGCTCTGCCGCGAGATGCGCGACCATCCGGCTCTCGCGGCGGTGTCAGAGGAGGTTTAGCTCCTGCGCGCGCTCCACGATCTTGCGGTTGTTCGATACGTCGAGCTTGCGCCGCAGCTCGGCGATATGGAACGAGACGGTCGGCTGCGCGATCGACAGCCGATAGGAGATCTCCTTGTTGCTTTCCCCCTGCGCCAGATAGTGCAGGATCGCCATCTGGCGTGAGGAAAGCGCGACCGGCGCTTCCGCCAGCCGGCTGAGGCCCTCCCGCATCTGCGGGGAGACATAGACGTCGCCGGCAAGCGCCGCTTCGCAGGCGGCGATGATCTCGTCCGGCGGATCGGCCTTGCTCACGACTCCGCGCGCGCCGAGCTTCAACGCGTAGTCGATCTCCTGGAACTGGCTTTCGCCGGTCAGGATGATCACCGTCATGTCGCGCGAGCCGACGATCTCCGCGAGGACGTTCACCCCGCGCACGTCCGGCATGTTGAGGTCGAGGATGACGATGTCGACCGGCTGCGACTGGACGAAGGCGCTGGCCGTGGCCCCGCGATCGAGCGCCTCGACGATCTCGTACTTGTCGTGCCGGGAGAACAGCAGGCGCAGACCGCTTTGCGTGATCGGATGGTCGTCGACGATGAGAATGCTGTGCTTGGTGGTCATCGCGGCATCCGCTGTGGCAATTCAGGCGATCTGCCTCGTAAGCCGCGGAAGGTGCAAGCCCCAATAATTCTTGGGTTTAGCGCGTTGCTCTCCCCTGTGGCTCGACACTGCAAGTGCATCACCAAGCAGCAACTCTAATATTTGTTATAATTCATCGAAGTAGATCGGGCGCGGCCGCCAAACAGTTCGTCCCGCGTGCAGGGAACTTCGTCGCCCGGCTGTCATTTCTTTTGGCATGACGCCGAGTGTGGAGCCCGCGGACCTTGGTGCTGATCGAACGATCGAGTCGCTGAAGTGCCGCTCCTCTCGGCCGCCAGACCACAAGCTGGAAGCCGAGCTTCTCGTGCTGCTCGCATCCTCGCTGGCCAGACAGCCTGGATGCGTCGCACAAGACATGTGCGATCTGCTCGTCGAGTCGAATCTGGCCCACTCCGCAGGCATCAGTGTCCTTTCCACGAGCGACGCAACGCGGGACTTTCGCGAGATCGCGCGTTCAGGAGCGTGGAGCCGCGCGGAGGGGCCCCCGCCGCTTGACGCGCGGTCCTGCAGCCGGGCGATCGTGCTGGACCAGCCTCTGCTGGTCGCGCAGCCCGGGCCGCTCTGCTCGGGGTCCAAAGACGGCATCCCCGTTCACGAGGCTCTGCTGATCCCTTTCTATCATGGCGCTGCCCCGGTTGGCCTCATCTGGCTGCTGTCCCACGACGAACGGCGCGAGTTCGACCGAGAGGACCTGCGCCTGATGGGCTCCATCTCCCCCTTCGTGAGTGCGGCGCACCGGATGAATGCGGTCTCCCACCAGAGGCGGCTGAGCAGCTTCGGACAGGCCGCGCGTCAGTCGATGGAACGGCAAAAGGTGCTGGTGGCAGAGCTGCAGCACCGCGTGCGCAACATGCTTTCGATCGTCCGCTATGTGTTCTCGCGGACCGTCGAGACCAGTGCCGACATCGACGAAGCGTCGATGCATTTCAAGGGCCGGCTCGATGCGCTGGCACGGACGCAGGTGATCGTCGCGCAGAGCCCCTCGGGTCTGGTCGATCTCGAAGTCATGATCCGCGACGAGCTCCTCAGCGTCGGCCAGGGCGACGGAGCGACGCTGATCATCGACGGGCCTCCCGTCCAGATCGACGCCGTCGCAGCGGAGAACATCGGCCTCGCGATTCACGAGTTGACGATGAACGCGATCAAGTTCGGCGCCCTCGGCGTGCCGGGTGCGACGCTCGATATAGGTTGGTCGGTTAACATGGATGAACGCGGCCGCCCGATCTTGAACTTACGTTGGGTGGAAACAGGAGTACCGATCGTGCCGGTGGTGGGACAACGAGACGGCTTCGGCAAAGAGCTGATCGAAAAGGCGCTTCCCTACCGCCTGGGAGCCGAGACACGGCTCGATATTCACGGCGGCGGAGTGCGGTGCTTCATCTCCACGCCGATCGAGATCCGCGGGACTGCAGCCGCCATGGAGGCGCCCGATGCGTGACCAGCTGAAGGGCAAGCGGATACTCGTGGTGGAGGACGACTACTTCATCGCCGCCGACCTGACGCGGGCGCTGCAGCGCGACCAGATGATCGTGATCGGCCCCGTGGCGAGCGTGGCCCAAGCCAACGAGACACTCGCCGACAACGCACCAGATGCAGCCATCCTCGACATAGAGCTGGGCAGCAAGACCTCCTACCGGCTGGCCGATCGCCTGATGGAGGAGCAGGTTCCGGTGCTGTTCGTAACTGGCTACGACGGCTGGCATTTACCCGAACCCTATCTCTCGCAGCCGCGGCTTACCAAACCCGCCGGCGACAAGGAGCTGATTTCCGCCCTCCGCGCCATGATCCGGAGCGGCCCGTGCTGAGCCGGAGCTATGCCATCGCCCAGCCCGAGCAGGCGGCGGTGCGCCGCCTGGGTTCGCTTGCCCGCCTCTCCGAATCCGAGCTCCGAAGAATCGCGGATGCCGCGGCCCAGGCACGCTATTTCCCCGCGCGCACCGAGATCGTGCGCGAAGGTGCGGAGCCCGCCAGGCCGACCTTGCTGCTGCGCGGGTGGGTGGCACATCAGCGCATCCTGCCCGACGGTCGCCGGCAGATCGTCGGTTTCACCCTTGCGGGTGAACTCTTCGGGCGAAGCTGGAGCTGCCAGCACTCCGCATTGACCTCGCAGGTTGCGCTCGACAACGTCGTTCTCTGCACGGCGCCGGAAGCGGAGCACGGTTCTGGCCTCTCGCTTGCATACGACAAGGAGCGGCTGGCCCACCGCCTGCAGCTCATCGACAACGTCACCCGGCTCGGACGCATGGATGCACGCGAGCGCGTCTGCGACCTGCTGCTCGAGCTGCTCGAACGGCTCCAGCGCTCGGGTGAGGCCGAGGGCAATACGTTCGCGATGCCGTTGACGCAGGAGTGCTTCGCCGACGCGCTGGGGCTTACGCCCGTTCACCTGAACCGCACGCTGCAGGCCTGCCGCAGGAGCGGCGACCTGTCCTGGCGGAGCGGCCGCGTGACGCTGCACGACCCCGCCGGACTGGCCCGGAATCTCGGCCGCAAACGCAATCGCCTGCAACGAGGGGACGCCATTTGACATGCCTTGATGGCGGACAATAACTTAACTCATGTTATAATTTTCACATAATATTCAATAGTTTAGGCAGAGCGTTCTTTCTGCGGGACGAACGTGGCAGGCGTCCGAGAAACGAAACCGTCCGCGCCCGTTGATCCCGTGAGAAACAGCGGGAATCCAGGCGATGACTTCACACCGACGAACTCACGGCGCGCTTGCCGCCGGTATTGCGCTCGCCGCGGGCGCGATCGCCCTTGCGGCGAAGCAGCAGAACCGGCGGCGGCATCACGATCACCCCGCCGACGACGCTCCCGGCTTCACCGCCCGGCGCGACTTCGGCCGCTACGAAGTCGTCGGCCGGAGCGTGACGATTGCGCGGCCGCGGGCTGAGCTGTTCGCTTTTTGGCGCAACTTCGGCAATCTCGCGCAGTTCATGGAGAACCTGAACGAGGTTTCTCCGACCGGCGCCGAGGGGCATTCGGTCTGGACCATCCGCGCCCCAGGGGGCCAGACGGTCCAGGTCGAGACCCGCATCGCACGGGAAGTCGACGGCGAGCTGATCGCGTGGCGCTCCGTCGAAGGATCGGACATCGATACGGAAGGCCGGGTGACGTTCGAAGATGCGCCGGGCCAGCGCGGCACGCGGGTCGGGCTGATCATCGCCTATGTCCCGCCGATGGGAGAGGCCGGCCGCGCGGCCGCCAAGCTCCTCCGGCGCGAACCGGAGGTCCAGGCACGGCACGATCTCAAGCGCTTCAAGATGCTGATGGAAACCGGCGAGATCGCCACCTCGGCGCGCCGCAAGGATGCGACGCGCGCGGCCAAGATGGAGAATGCCTGATGCGAGCGCTGACGTGGCACGGCACCAAGGACGTGCGGGTCGAGACCGTCGATGATCCCGAGATCGTCAATCCGCGCGACGCCATCATCAAGGTGTCGAGCACGGCAATCTGCGGATCGGACCTCCACCTCTACGACGGCGTCATTCCCGGCATGATGGCGGGCGACATCCTCGGCCACGAGTTCATGGGCGAAGTCGTCGAAACAGGCCCCGCCAGCACTTTGCAAATAGGACAGCGCGTGGTGGTGCCTTTCACCATAAGCTGCGGCGGCTGTTTCCACTGCCGGATCGAACAATATTCGGCGTGCGAGAACTCCAATCCGGTCGAGAAGCAGGACGCCTCGGCCATGCTCTACGGCCATCCCATGGCGGGCCTGTTCGGCTACTCGCACATGACCGGAGGATATTCAGGGGGGCAGGCCGAATACGTCCGTGTGCCGTTCTCCGACGTCGGGCCGATCGTGGTCCCCGACCATCTGGAGGACGAGAAGGTCCTGTTCCTCTCCGACATCCTGCCCACCGGATGGATGGCGGCGGAGAATGCGGAGATCCAGCCGGACGATACGGTGGCGGTGTGGGGCTGCGGCCCGGTCGGCCTGTTCGCGGTCCAGTCGGCACTGGCAATGGGCGCCGCCCGGGTCATCGCCATCGATCACTATCCGCACCGTCTGGAGCTTGCGCACAAGCTCGGCGCGGAAACGATCAACTTCCGCGAAACGCATGTGCGCGAAGCCCTGATGGAAATGACCGGCGGCATCGGCGTCGATGCCGCGATCGACGCGGTCGGCATGGAAGCCCACGGCTTCGCGATCGACAACATGCTCGACGTAGTGAAGCAGAAGGTCGGCATCGGCGCCGACCGCGCGAGCGTGTTCAAGCAGGCGCTGCTCGCGGTCCGCCCGGGTGGACGCCTCTCGGTCCCGGGGGTCTATGGCGGGATGACCGACAAGTTTCCCCTCGGCGCCCTGATGGAAAAGGGCATCACCGTCCGCGCCGGGCAGACCCACGTGCAGCGGTACACCGACCGGCTACTTGCCATGATCGAGGAAGGGGTGATCGATACCACCTTCCTCATCAGCCACACGCTGCCCCTCGAGGAAGCGCCGCGCGGCTATCGCTGCTTCCACGACGAGCAGAACACCTGGACAAAAGTCGTGCTGAAACCCGGCATGGAAACACGGCAGTGAACCGCAAGATCGACAGGCTCGAGGGCCTGGTCGTCGTCACCGGTGCGTCGAGCGGGATCGGCCTGGAGCTTGCGAAACGCGCGGCCCGCGACGGAGTGGACCTGTTGCTGGCTGCCGACAGGGACCTTTCCGCCGCTGCGCGCGAGGTTCGCGCGGCGGGCGCCAACGAGGTCGACACCGTGGAGTGCGATCTCGGCACGGAAGCAGGGGTTAGCGCACTGGTCGAACGGATCGGCGACCGCCCCGTCGCCGCCCTGTTCGCCAATGCCGGACAGGGTGCGAACGGACCGTTCCTGGACGAGGACTGGGACACCGCGCTTCAGATCATCAACACCAACGTCACCGGCACGCTTCGCCTCATCCACATCGTGGGTCGGCGGATGCGCGATCGCGATGCCGGGCGGATCATGGTCACCGGCTCGATCGCAGGGCACATTCCGGGCTCGTTCCAGCTGGTCTACAATTCCACCAAGGCGTTCCTCAACGACTTCTGCATCGGCTTGCGGGACGAGCTGCGCAGCAGCGGCGTCTCGGTTACGGTTCTCGAACCGGGCGCCACGGAAACGAACTTCTTCCGCCGCGCGCATATGGAGAACACCCGCATCGGCCGGCAGGAGAAGGCCGATCCCACGACCGTCGCAGCAGCCGGATATGCGGCCATGCTGGACGACGAGGATCAGGTGGTGACCGGGTTCATGAACAAGGTCAGGACGGCATTCGCCGACATCCTGCCGGACGAGGTGGTCGCCGCCATGCAGCGCCGCATGGCCGAACCGCTCGACCGCTAGGCATTCATCGCTCGCGAGCCACCGTTCACCGGATTCCCTCCCCGTTATTGAGGCAGTTTAGTGCGCAGTTTTTCCCAAGGTTTCAAATACCTCCCCCCCGAGAGGAGCATCCGATGAGACCTTCCCCCGCCGCCGCGCAGGATGTGCCCTGCCTCAGACACCTCGACACGCTGGAGGCCGCAGCCCGGATGATGCGGGACACGGGCGCGCGAGTTCTTCCGGTGACGCAGGACGGCAAGTTCGTCGGCACCATCAGCGACCGCGACATCGTGATCCGCATGGTCGCGGAAGGTCTGGACGGGTGGCTCACCCGCGTCCGTGATTTCATGACCGCCCCGGCACTGTGCTGCCGCGCGGACGACGATCCCGAGAGCATCCTGCTGGCCATGGTCGACGGAAAGCTCGACACGATCCCGCTGCTCGACGCCCACGATCGCGTGGTCGGCATGGCCAACGCCGAACAGATTCGCCGGGCGCACTCCGTTTTTGCGGACGAGATCGGCAGCCATATCAATGTCATCGCAGCCTGATACGAATCGAGGCACGGAGGAAGCCCGGTTGTAGTTCATTCTCCGCAGGGCCTGCGCGGCTACGAGTTCTCGCCTGCTCCGGCGTTGAGATTGCCTTCCGGCTTCGTCTTCCGTTCGCCCAGCCGCCCCGATCCGTGATAGCCGATTTCGGACTGTCCCCCGTGCGAGAGCGGGCCGTCGGCCACGTGCTCACGTTCCTCGTCGCTCTTTCCCGAATGGGGATTGGGATATGGCGCGGCGTCATCGCTGCCGCCTGTCGCGCCCCGTTCGGCCTGGCTGTTGACGCCGTCGGGCGTACCGCGGCGCTCGCTTTCCTCCGGAACCGCCTGGGTTGGTTTCCTGCTGTCATCGCCGGTCATCGTCGGCCTCCTGCTAAAGACCTTCGGGCAGCCGTTCGCCGCGGCCCACGGCTTCGTTGTCGTAGTAGCGGCTGAATTCCTCCTCGTAGCGGCGCGTGAGAAGGTCCTTGCGCTCCGCCGGCAGATTCGCGGCGAGATCGGGCAGCCAGCTATCCTCTTCCTGGTAGACGTGCTGCTGAACGGCGCTTTCGATATGGTCGAGTTTCTCGCGCCATTCCTCCCCTTGCGGGTTCAGGTCTCGCAGCTTGGCGAGTTGCACCTTGGTCATAGCATGCTCCTCGTAAGCCATGGCTGCGTGGCTCTTCCCGCTGTACTCGGCGACTTCCGGATAGAGCACCGCTTCCTCGGCATTGGCATGACCGGTCAGGAGCGTAGCGAGCTCCTCCACCGCCCGCGCCGCAGTGTGCGGCTCGGGGGCGTTGCGCGCCTCGCTGAATCGGCTCTCGATCTGCTTGTGCTGGTCGACGATCAGCCGCACCCACGGCTCATGCGCGGCGAGCCCTTCGACCTTGCGCCGCGCTTCCGCGCGATCCTCATGCGAGGCCGCGGGGGTGACGGTGGAGGCGATGCGATCGAGCAGCGACATAGGGGTTCTCCTTCGAAACGTCCCGGCGCGCCGGACGGCAGACGCCGATGCTTCAAGCGAGATAATCTGACCCCAAGAAGGGACGGCTTCTCAATCACCTAGATTAGAAGGGGCACCGGAGTGCGGTAGTCGGAGGAACCAATCGGCCCGTTCGAGCGCTGATCCCGCGCGCAGGCGGGTCGCGGCAAAAAATATAAATCCGTCAAGCAGCTAACATAGGTGATACAGCCCTCTTCTTAACCTGTGCTTATCCGCTGGCTTCACCTAGGAGGGGCCACAATTGCTTACCGCACTGTTTCTCAAGGGACGTCTTCGCCACGACCTCAACGAGGAAGAGCGGAGTGCGCTTGAGAACGCGGTCGCCAGGACGATCGAAATCCGCCCCCGCACGACGCTGGTGGAGCGCGGCAAGCTGATCGAGCACAGCTATTACCTGGTCGAAGGCACGATGCTGCGGCACATCGACGACCGGCGCGGAGAGCGGCAACTGGTGGCGGTGCACATTCCCGGCGATTTCGTCGATCTGCACGGCTATGCGATGAAGCGTCTCGATCACGACGTCGGCTCGTTGACTCGCGCGACACTTGCGCAGATCTCGCACCGCAAGATTACCGAACTGATCGACGCCTATCCGCACCTCGGCCGGGCCCTCTGGTTCTCCACCCTGCTCGATGCGGCCATGCACCGCGAGTGGATCTTCGGACTTGGCAGACTCAACGCCGAAGGGCGCATCGCACATCTGATTGCGGAGCTGATCGAACGACTGCGCCTGGTCGAGCTCTACGACGGCAGGGTGCTGCCGATACCGCTGCTGCAGCGCGACTATGCGGAAGCATGCGGCATAACGCCGGTCCATGCCAACCGCAGCTTCCGCACGCTGCGCGAACGCGGGGCGCTGCGGCCGTGCGGCGAAGGCAGGATCGAGATCCTCGACGAAGCGCTGATCCGGCGGCTGGGCGAATTCGACGGTTCCTATCTCTACGGCACCGGCGAGCTCGCGCTGCGCACCCTGCACGACCGCTAGCGGCCGCGCCGGCCTTCAGCCTTCCTCTGCGCCTCTATCCTGCCGGGCTTCTTCGACCGCGGCCCGAACCGACAGCGATTCCCCGTTGCCGAAGGTGAACTCCACCGTGACCGCGGCGCCGGGCACGACATACTCGTCATAATCCGTCAGCACTGCACGACCGGCTTCGGGGCCGAAACGCAGCGTTTGCCCCGGCTCGATCTCGACGGTGTCGAGCGGCTTGGGGTCGGGATGCGAGAGATCGGTCAATTGCGCCCGCCCGCCATGTTCGACCACCACGTCCGACAGGAAGACGGTGCGCTGCCCGCGATTGGTGATGTCGAACAGGACCGCGGCGGGGTCGCCTGCGGTGGCCGGCAGAGCGATGCGGGCGTCCGCGATCGTGACGACCGAGCCGAAGTCCGCGTCGGGCGGAGGATAGGTGCCGTCGTCCTGCCGCCCCATCGGCTGGAGCAGCATCCATCCGACGACTATCGCCGCGACGAGGATCACGATGCCGATCACGATGCGCCGGGTCATTCTGCCGGTCTCCTCACGCCGCGGACATGCACGTCTCGACCTCCTGCCAGTTCAAATACGTCAATAGAATCCGCCGCCGCCGCGTTCCCGCGCGTGATCCGAAAACCCGGATAAACCAACATAAGTTAGGAGGTTTTATCCCGCCGCGGGGAACCCCGCCTCGGTCGAAGCCATTTTGATCGCGGGCGCCCAGGGTCCGGGCGCATCCGCGACGTCGCTTGGGGGAATATCCATGGATGATACGAACGAGAGCACTTCGACCGAACGGCGCGGAGGCTGGGCTGCGGTCGCGCTCGGCATCGTTCTGGGGCTGATCGGCCTGGTGCTGACCGCGGGCGGCATCTGGCTGCTCTCTCTCGGCGGCTCTCCGTACTACCTCATCGCAGGCCTTGCCCTTATCGCCAGCGGCACCCTGATCGCCCTGCGCAACGTCATGGGCGTGTGGCTCTATGCTCTGGTTTTCGTCGGGACGGTGATCTGGGCCTTCTGGGAATCGGGTGCGGATGTCTGGGCCCTCGTCCCACGTATCGTCGGCCCCGCGGTGCTGATGGTTCTCGTCGTGCTCGTCGCCCCATTGATGCGCCGGCGCCCACTGGGCTGGCCGGGCGCGCTCGGGATAGCCGCCGTATTCGTCGCGGTCATGGCCGCCGGCACGTTCCTCGTCGCGCGCAACGAATCTTCCTCCCCCGTGCGCGAGCTTCCGGCCGCGAACTACGCCGCGGGCGGCACCTTCATCGCGCCTGAAGGCGACTGGGTCGCCTATGGCGGCACGCAAGGCGCGCAGCGCTATTCCCCGCTGACGCAGATCACGCCCGACAACGTCGGCGGGCTCGAGCGGGCCTGGGTCGCGCATACGCGAGATCTCCCGGAGGACATGAAGGACAACAGCTACGGCGCGGAAACCACGCCGCTCAAGATCGGCGACACGCTCTATCTCTGCTCGGCCAAGAACATCCTGATCGCGCTCGACCCGGCGACCGGCGACGAGCGGTGGCGCTATGATCCGCAGGTCCCGGACGAGTGGATTCCCTACACCGCCGCCTGCCGCGGCGTGGCATACCACGAAGTCGCGAGCGCCGAGGCGGATGCACCCTGTGCCCGGCGGATCATCGAAGGCACGCTGGATGCGCGGCTGATTGCCGTCGATGCCCGGACCGGACGGCCCTGCCAGGACTTCGGCACCAACGGTTCGGTCAGCATCCTGCCCGGCATGGGCCCGGTGGTGCCGGGCATGGTCTCGATCACCTCGCCGCCCGTAGTCGTGCGCGGCAACATCGTTACGGGGCATCAGGTGCTCGACGGCCAGAAGCTCGACGCGCCTTCGGGCGTGATCCAGGCCTTCGACGCTGTCACGGGCGAACTGGCCTGGGCGTGGGACATGACCGCGCCGGATCGCCAGGGCCGACCCGAGAACGGCGAGACCTACACCCGCGGAACCCCGAACATGTGGACCATGGCCGCCGCCGACGAGGAGCTGGGCCTGGTCTACCTGCCGATGGGCAACGCGGCCGGCGATTATTGGAGCAGCGACCGCCTGCCGGCTGAGAACGAGTATGCGACCTCGCTGGTTGCCCTCGATGCGGAGACCGGCCGTCCCGCCTGGCATTTCCAGACCGTGCACAAGGATGTGTGGGACTACGACCTCGGCTCGCAGCCGACGCTCATCGATCTACCCGGCGGCGTGCCCGCGGTGGTTCTCGCGAGCAAGCAGGGCGACATCTACGTTCTCGACCGCCGCAACGGCAATCTGCTGACGGCGGTGGAGGAACGTCCGGTGCCGCAAGGCGGCGTCGAGCCTGCCCAGCGGTCGCCGACCCAGCCCTACTCGCTGTTCCACACGCTCGCGCGGCTGGAGCTCGACGAGCGCGACATGTGGGGCATGTCGCCGATCGACCAGATGGTCTGCCGCATCCAGTTCCGGCGCGCGTCCTACAAGGGCATGTATACCCCGCCAACTGCGGATCAGCGCTGGGTCCAGTACCCGGGCTACAACGGCGGGTCCGACTGGGGCGGGATCGCGATCGATCCACTCCGGGGCGTGATCGTCGCCAATTACAACGACATGCCGAACTACAACCGCCTCGTCCCGCGCGAAGAGGCGGACGAGATGGGCTGGGCTCCCCGCGGGGCGGCGCGCGGCGGGGACATGGGCGGCGGCGCGGAGGGCGCCGGCGATCCGCAGATGGGCGCCCCTTACGCGATCGACGTCAACGCCGGCTGGCGCCTGCCGTTCACCGGCCTGCTGTGCAAGGAACCGCCCTACGGCGGCATTCGCGCGATCGATCTGCGCACCGGGGAGACGATCTGGGACCGCCCGCTCGGCTCGGCGCGGCGTAACGGGCCGTTCGGCATCCCCTCGATGATGCCGTTCGAGATCGGCACGCCGAACAACGGCGGCAGCGTGGTCACGGCCGGCGGGCTGATCTTCATCGCCGCGACGACCGACAACCTGTTCCGCGCGATCGACATGCGCACCGGCGAGACGCTGTGGCAGGACGTGCTGCCCGCCGGCGGCCAGGCGACGCCGATTACCTACGAGGCGAACGGGCGCCAGTACGTGGTCGTCATGGCGGGCGGCCATCACTTCATGGAGACGCCGATCGGCGATGAACTGATCGCCTACGCTTTGCCGGCCGAATAAGAGGTACCTGCGTGCTGATCGGTTACCACGCATCGCACGAGCAGTTCCCTCCGGAAGACCTCCTCCATCTGGCGCGGGAGGCGGAGCACGCCGGTTTCGACGCGGTGATGTCCTCCGATCACTTCAAGCCCTGGAGCGATCTGCAGGGCCAGTCCGGCTTCGCGTGGAGCTGGCTCGGCGCGGCCATGCAGGCGACGAGCGTGCCTTTCGGCACTCTCGCCGTTCCGGGCGGCTGGCGATACCACCCCGCCATTGTGGCGCAGGCCGGGGCGACGCTGTCGCGGCTCTTCCCCGGTCGGCTCGGCTGGTTGGGCCTCGGCAGCGGGGAAGCGCTGAACGAGACCGTGGTGGGCCGAGGCTGGCCTCCGAAAGCGGAGCGCAACCGCCGCCTCGAAGCCGGCGCGCAGATCGTCCGCGCGCTGTGGAACGGCGAGACCGTGTCGCGCGACCGCCCGATCCCCGTGCAGGACGCGCGCCTCTACACCCAGCCGGCCCGTCCACACCCGCTGCTTCTTGGCGCCGCACTCAGCGCCGAGACTGCGGAATGGCTGGGCGGTTGGGCCGACGGCCTGATCACCGTGAACATGCCGTCCGAACAACTGCGCGAGATCGTCGCGGCGTTCCATCGCGGCGGGGGCGCCGGCAAGCGGCTCGTCCTGCAGATGCACCTGTCGTGGGCGCCGACCGAAGCGGAGGCGCGTGAGCTCGCGCTGCGCAACTGGCGGTTCAACGTGGTCGAGCCCGCAATCGCGGAGAACTGCCCCAGCCCGCAGGGGTTCGAGGAGGCGACGCGCGACCTCGGTGCCGACGATCTCGAGGGCCACGTGATCATGTCTTCCGATCCGGACCGGTTCGTCGCGGCGATCGCGGACGTGGCCGACCTCGGCTTCGAGGAACTCTACCTCCATAACGTCGGCGGCAACCAGGGCGCCTTCCTGACGGCGTTCGGCGAGCAGGTCCTTCCCCGGCTGCCGGCGAACGTCCGGGCCAACTGACAGGAACGAACGAATGTCCGACCCGCAGAACCCTTGGTACAAGGACGCGATCATCTACGGCATCGACGTCGGCCTGTTCCAGGACGGCAACGGCGACGGGATCGGCGACTTTCGCGGCCTGATCGAGCGGCTCGACTATATCGAGGACCTCGGCGTCAACTGCGTATGGCTGATGCCGTTCTTCCGCACGCCCGGGCGGGACAACGGCTACGACGTTTCCGACTATTACGCGGTCGACCCCAACGTGGGCGACTTCGGCGGCTTGATCGAATTCATCACCCTTGCCAACGAGCGCGGCATTCGCGTCGTCCTCGACCTCGTGCTGAACCATACTTCCGACGAACACCCGTGGTTCGAAAAGGCGCGGAACGATCCCGCGAGCGAGGAGCACGATTTCTACGTCTGGTCCGACGAACCGGCACCGCCCATGCCCGGGAACGGCCCCATCTTCCCCGGGGTGGAGGACAGTGTCTGGGCCAGGGACGAAGTCAGCGGGAAGTGGTATTATCACCGCTTCTACAGCTTCCAGCCCGACCTCAACCACACCAACCCTACGCTGCGCAGCGAAATCGACCGCATTCTGCGCTTCTGGCTGAAGTGCGGCGCGAGCGGCTTCCGGGTCGACGCCGCGTCGCACATGGTCGAGCCGAAAGGCCGCGCCGATGCGCCGCTGGAGGCCGGCCACGACGTCCTGAAGCAGATCCGCTCCTTCGTGGACACCACGACCGTCGACGCCATGCTGATCGGCGAGGCGGACGAGAACCCCGACGAGATCGCCTCCTTCTTCGGAGACGACGACGAACTGCACGCGCTGCTCAATTTTCTGATGACGAACTACCTCTTCCTCGCCCTCGCGCGAAGAGAGGCGGAGCCGGTCCGGTTCGCGCTCGAGCTGCTGCCGAAGATCCCGCGTGACTGCCACTGGATCAACTTCCTGCGCAACCTGGACGAGCTCGATCTCGAGCGCCTTTCGAGCGAGCAGCGCGAGGAAGTCTTCGCGGCCTTCGCACCCAGGAAAGACATGCAGATCTTCGGGCGCGGTATCCGTCGGCGGCTCGCGCCGATGCTGGACGGGGACCTGAAGCGACTGAAGCTCGCCTACAGCTTGCTGTTCGCCTTGCCCGGGTCTCCCGCGATCATCTATGGCGACGAACTCGGCATGGGCGACGACCTCTCCCTCGCCGGGCGGGACGCGGTTCGCACGCCGATGCAATGGTCGGATGTCAGGGGCGCCGGATTCACGCAGGCGCAGCCCGTTCGCGAGCCGGTCGGCAAGGGGCCGTTCGGATACAGGAAAGTCAACGTCGCCGTGCAGGATCTCGATTCCGATTCGTTGCTGAACTGGATCCGCAAGCTCACGCGCACGCGGCGGCGGTGCCGGGAAATCGGCAGCGCCGCGCCGCAGGTTCTGGACAGCGGCCACCGCGCGGTCGTCGCCATCGCCTACGAGCACCAGCGGCGCACGCTGCTGACATTGCACAATCTCTCCGGCGGCAAGGCCCGGGCGGAGATCGACCTCTCCTCCGCGCAGAGCGAAAGCGGGCGCATCATCTTCTCTTCGCGCGCTGAAGCCGTGGGCGACACGGTCGAGCGGACACAGGCCTTCGAGCTGGAGCCTTATGGCTGCCGCTGGGCCGCGTTCGAAGGCCCCGTCACCGCCTGATGCCCGTTCGCGATTTTCTGATCCTGTTCGGGGTTTGCCTCGTCTGGGCGCTCAACGTCGTGGTGAGCAAGTTCGCTGTCGGGCCGTTCGACCTCCCGCCGGTCTTCTTCGCCGCGGTCCGCTCCGCGCTGGTCGCCGCGGTCCTCTTCCCATGGCTGCGCCCGCTCCCCTCCCCGCTCGGAAGGACGGTCCTGGTCGCGCTCCTCCTTGGCGGAGCGTCGTTCGCGCTCCTGTTCGTCGGCCTGCGGACCGCCACCGCGTCGTCCGCCGCCATCGTAAGCCTCGCGAGCGCGCCGGCCGCGGTGCTGTTCGCCATCGTGCTCCTCGGGGAGACTGTGCGCTGGCGGCGAACGCTCGGGATCGTCCTGGCACTGGTCGGCATCGGGGTCGTGCTCGTCGGTCAGGGGGCGCTGTCCGCGTCCCTCGGCCTGGCATTCGTGGCGGTCTCGGCGCTCACGGGCGCGCTCGGCAGCGTCATGCTCAAGAAGCTCGATATCGCCCCGCTCCGGCTGCAGGCGTGGTCGGGGCTTTCCGGAGCGCTCCTGCTCCTCCCGATTTCGCTGCTGACGGAGTCGGGCCAGATCACGCGCACGCTCGACGCCGGCTGGAACTTCGTCGGCGTCCTGCTCTTCTCCGCGCTCGTCGTGTCGGTCGGCGCACACACGGTCTATTTCTGGCTCCTCGGCAGACACGACGTGAATGTCGTCGCGCCGCTGACGCTGATGAACCCGCTGCTGGCAGTCGCGCTCGGCGCCCTGCTGGCGGGCGAACCGCTGACGACCGAACTGCTCGCCGGCGCTGCCATCGCCATCGCCGGCGTGCTGGTCATCGTCCTGCGCCCGAGCCGGCGTCTGCCCAAGGATCTGCTGTTCAGGGGCCGCGCCTGACCCTCCAGCGGCGCCCCATTCCCACGCTTTGATATCGGTTAACTGCCCGCACGGATGGGCGCGCAGGCGCCACGCTTCGCAGCCTCCTCAACTTTGAAAGAGGAACGACGAACCGTGCGGGAGCGTCTGCCTGCCGAGGAGCACGAACATGGCGACGACAACCGATACCGACGCAACCCACATCCTGCAGGCCGACCACCGCGAGGTCGAGGACCTGTTTTCGAAATACGAGAAATCCTCCGGCCTCGATCGCAAGAGGGAAATCGCGCAGACGATCTGCAACGAACTCAAGATCCACACGATGATCGAGGAGGAGATCTTCTATCCCGCTCTCAAGGGCAAGATCGAGGAGAGCCTGCTCGAGGAAGCCTATGTCGAGCACGACGGCGCCAAGGTGCTCGTGAACGAGATCGCCGAGGGCAGCCCCGACGAGGAGTTCTACGACGCCAAGGTTTCGGTGCTGAAGGAGCAGATCGAGCACCACGTGCGCGAGGAAGAGAAGATGCAGGGCAACATGTTCCAGCAGGCGCGCGCCACCGACGTCGATCTGAACGCGCTCGGCGAGCAATTGCTGGCCCGCAAGAAGGAGCTTAAGGCGCAGGCGGAAACCAGCGGGCTCCCTCCCGCCCAAGCGACCACTCTCTGACCACCGGCAATTCCGGGATATGGAGATGGCGTCCCAACAGTCCATCGACATAGACGTCGACCCCCGGCTTCAGGAACGGCACTGGTTTCTCAGCCGGATCGTGTGGCTCATCATGCTCGCGCTGGTGATCGTCGCGCTGGCGGGGCTGACGGGGAGCGGCGGGACGCTATCCCGCCAGCAGGTGACATTGGGCACGGCGGAGCTGGATATTCCGCGCGTCGGCCGATGGTCCGCGACCGATCATCTGACCGTCAAGGTGGACCAGCCGGCCGACAACGGGATCGAAATTCTCGTGCCTGCGAAGTTCGGGGAGGTATTCGCCGTCGAGGCGGTCAGCCCGTCCCCCTCCTCGGTCATTGCAACGGCCGAGGGCCATTTGTATTCGTTCGATTCCTCGCCCGCCCCCGGTGAGCGGAGCGTGGTCTTCTCCATTCGTCCGAGCCAGATCCTGCTGCCCTCCCACATGGGCCGTTTCGAGGTGAACGGCGCGCGGACAGCGGACCTGCCCATTGTCGTACTGCCTTAGGAGAGCTGCATGGACAGCATAATCAGAGGCGTCGCGATCTATCTGTTGCTGGTGGTCATCATCCGTGCCTCGGGGCGCCGCACTATGGCACAGGCCACACCGTTCGACTTCGTCCTGCTTCTGATCGTGGCGGAGACAACCCAGCAGGCGCTGCTGGGCGACGACTTCTCGATCACCAACGCCGTGCTCCTGATCGTTACCCTGTTCATGCTCGATATCGGCCTGTCGTATCTCAAGCGCTGGTCCCCCGCCGTATCCAAGGTGATCGACGGGCGGCCGACCTTTCTGATCCACGACGGCAAGATCGACGAACGGGCCCTGAGGAAGACCCGCATGGATACCGCCGACATCATGATGTCCGCGCGCGCCCAGCATGGTCTGGAGCGGCTCGACCAGATCAAGCATGCCGTGCTCGAGAACGATGCGGGCATCACGATAATCCCGCGCCCGTCGTCGCAGTAGCCGCTGCGTCTCAAACGGTGAGAAAAGCACCGCCGTTACACTCTCGTTCGAGATCGAGAGTTTCAGGAACGGCGCTTCCGAAGGCTCGTTTCGAAAACCGAGGCCGCGCCTCGATCAACGAGGCGCCGCACGCCCGCACTGCCCGGCAGATGTCGATCGAGGAACGCTTCCCATGAACCAGACCACACCGCCCGAAACCGTGACGCCGCCGCTGCCGGCCCAGCAGCAGCAGGTCCCCGGCACGACCGACGCAATGGACCCGCGGCCCGATCACGGGGAGGAGAGTTATCGCGGCTCGGGCCGGCTGGAAGGCAAGAAGGCCATCATCACCGGCGGCGACAGCGGCATCGGGCGGGCCGTCGCAATCGCCTTCGCCCGCGAGGGTGCGGATGTCCTGATCTCCTATCTCTGCGAGGACGAGGATGCGAAGGAGACCGCCCGCTGGATCGAGGCGGCGGGCCGCAAGGCCGTGCTCGTACCGGGTGACATCGCCTCGGCCGATCACTGCCGCACGATCGCCGGTAAGGCCGCCGAACTGTTCGGGCGCATCGACATCGTGGTCAACAACGCCGCCCACCAGATGACTTACGAGAACATGGAGGACATTCCTGACGCAGAATGGGAGAAGACCTTCGCGGTGAACATCCACGCGATGTTCTATCTGGTGAAGGCCGCGCTGCCGCACATGGGCGAAGGCGCATCGATCATCAACACGACCTCGATCAACGCCGATATGCCGCGGCCGACCCTGCTTGCCTACGCGACCACCAAGGGCGCGATCCAGAACTTCACCGGCGGCCTCGCCCAGCTGCTCGGAGAGAAGAAGATCAGGGTGAACTGCGTCGCGCCCGGGCCGGTCTGGACGCCGCTGATCCCCTCGACCATGCCGGTCGAGCAGGTGAAGACCTTCGGCCAGGACACACCGCTCGGACGGCCCGCGCAGCCGGCGGAACTGGCGCCGGTCTATGTCATGCTCGCGGCGGACGAGGCGAGCTACGTCTCGGGCGCCACGGTCGGGGTCACCGGCGGGAGGACCATTCTCTAACGGGCCGCCGCCCGCCCAGGCGGCCAGCCCCGTTCCGAAGCCATGCCGCTGACCGACGCCGCCTCCAACCCGCTCTGGGCCAACGCCGCGATATTCCTGGTGGCCGGGATCGTGGTGTGGTTCGCCGGCGTCCGGCTGACCCGCAACCTCGACACGCTCGCCGCGCGGTTGCGGATCGACCGGGTGTTCGTGGGGATGCTGCTGCTCGGGGGCATCACCTCGCTGCCCGAGGTGGCGAATGTCGCCACCGCCTCCGTGATGGGGAACCCGGCGCTCGCCGCAAACAACCTGCTCGGCAGCGCGGCGATCAATGTCGTCCTGCTCGCGGTCGCCGATGCATGGATCGGGCGCCATGCGGTGACCGGCATCGTCGCCCGGCCCTCGACGATGATGATGGCGACCCTGTGCATGCTGGTGCTGATCGCCGTCGCGCTGGCGATCACGATCGGCGACGTTACCGTGTTCGGCGTCGGCGTGGGCGGCCTGGCGATCTGCGCGCTCAGCATCGGCTGCTTCCGGCTGGCGACCGGCTACGACGCACGGTCTCCGTGGTCGGTCGACATGGACGAGACCGAACGCGGAGCGGATGACGCCGAAGACGCACCGATCGGCACGGCCGCGCTTTGGTTCCGGGTCGCCATCGACGGCAGCCTGATCTTCGCCGCCGGCTACGCGCTGTCGCAGACCGGGGACGCTATTGCCGAGCAGACCGGCATGACCAGCGCACTGGTCGGCTTCGCATTGATCGGGCTCGCCACATCGACGCCCGAACTCGCGACCATTCTCACGGCCCTGCGCCTTCGCCGTCCCGAGATGGCCTTCGGTCAGGTGCTCGGCACCAACTTCGTCAACCTGTCGCTGATCCTGCTCGGCGACGTGCTCTTCGCCGGCGGCCCCCTGATCAACGAACTGGGTACCTTCGAGGTCGTCTCGGCGCTTCTAGGTGCCGCGCTGATCGGCATCTTTCTGGTCGGCTTACTCGAGCACCGCGACCGTACGGTCTTGAAAATGGGCTACGATTCCGCGGCGGTGATCCTGCTGTTCGTCCTCGGGCTGGGGCTGCTCGCCACCCTCTAGCCGAACAGCGGAGGGAGCGTGTCGAACAGCGTTGCGAGCGCGGCGATCGCGATCGCCAGCCCCGCCGTCGTCCACAGCGAGCGAACCTGTCGCGCACGCCATAGCCACGCGAGCGCGGCCAGCCCGGCGAGCGAAAGCAACAGCCCGATGATGCGGCCCGGCGCGGCGTCCGGGAAAATCACGCTGGCCGCCCACTTCGCCATGAATTGCGCGGTCCAGATCACCAACGCGGCGACGACGGCGATCCAGTCGGTGCGGTTGTCGAATTCGCTCATGCCAGCCCCGGTGCCAGCCGCGTCAGGACCGTAAACCCGAGACCTTGTAAGGCCGCGAAGCCAAGGAAGCGCGAGACGATGTCCATGGTCGTGTTAACCGGTGGCCGCAGCAGTCCGCGCCCGCTGCGCAGGCCGAGGTAGAGCGCCATGATCGCGCCGACGAAGACCACGCCGCCCTGCAGCGCGATCATCGCGAAGACGGTCGCGCCCTGCCCGCTGTTCGTGGGCGCGAGGCCGGTGGCGGTCCAGGTCTCGACGTCGAACCAGCAAGCCGCGCCCGAAAGCGTCGCGCTGACGACGGCCAGCAGCCAGGGCACCTGGCCGGCAAAGGTGCCCTCCTCGTGCCGGGCCAGCACGCGCCGCCCGCCCCAGGCGGCGGCGAGCGCCAGCAGCAGCAAGGCGATGATCGTGCCGGTCGCCGGCAAGGCAGGCGGGGCGATCCACACATCGGGATGGATGCCGTAGAGGTAGAGATAAGCGAAACCCGCCATGAGCGCGATCATTCCGATCACTGCCATGAGCGAATTCAGCGCCCACCAGCCATGGCTTTTCGGACCCGGGATCTGAATCGGCACTTCGATGCCCGCGCCGATGTCCGCCGTCCGCTTCCGGACCGGGCGATCGGTCTCCCACAGCCAGCGCAGCGTCGCGAACACGGCAATCGCGGCGCACGCGAAGCCGAAGGTATAGGCCTGCACGGTCAGCGACAGGAAGAAGCCCGCGGTGAACACCGCCGAAGCGACCGGCCAGGGCGACGGCCCCGGCATGATCTGGAGATATTCGGGTTCGGCATTGGCAGGGGAGGTAATGATGGTTTCCCGCAGGCCCGTCGCGGTTCCGGGCAGGAAGTAGCGTCCCTCCTCCACGTCGCGGCAGATCTCCGGATTGTCCCACAGCGGCTCGCGGCTGCGGATCACCGGGATCGAACGGACCGAATAGAGGCCGGTCGGCAGCCAGTCGATCGTGCCCGCGTCGTAGACGTTGCCCGCGTCCTTATCGACCGTGAAGCGGAAGCGGCGCGCGAGGTCGAAGACGAACAGCGCAACCCCCGCAGCCATCACGAAGGCGCCGATGGTCGAGATTAGGTTCAGCAGATCGAACCCCCGGTCGGGCAGGTAGGTATAGACCCGCCGCGGCATCCCCATCAGGCCGGTAAGGTGCATCGGCAAGAAGGCGATGTGAATGCCGGCGAACATCAGGCCGAAGACCCACTTCCCGACCCGTTCGGACAGCGCGTTCCGGCTCGTCAGCCCGGCCCAGTGGTAGAAGGCGGCGAACATCGGAAACACCATTCCGCCGATCAGCACGTAATGAAGGTGCGCGACGATGAAGTAGGTGTCGTGCGCCTGCCAGTCGAACGGCACCATCGCCACCATCACGCCGGTCAGCCCGCCCATGGTGAAGACGAGCACGCTGCCGATCACGAACAGCGACACGGTGTTCCAGCGGATGCGCCCGCTCGCCAGCGTCGCGATCCAGCAGAACACCTGGATGCCGGCGGGCAGGCTGACCGCCATCGAGGCGGCGGAGAAATAGCCGGTCGCGACCCGCGGCATGCCGGTTGCGAACATGTGGTGCGCCCAGACGCCGAAGCTGATGAAGCCCGTCGCCACCAGCGCCAATGCGTTGAGCCGATAGCCGACGAGGCTCTTCCGTACCACGGTGGTCGCCATCATGCTCATCAGCCCGGCCGCGGGCAGGAAGATGATATAGACCTCCGGATGGCCGAAGAACCAGAACAGGTGTTGCCACAGCAGCGGATCGCCGCCCCGCGTGGGGTCGAAGAAGGGCCAGTTGAACGCCCGCTCCAGCTCCAGCAGCAGGGTGCACAGGATCACCGAGGGGAAGGCGAGGATGATCATGAACGCGAAGACCAGCATCGCCCAGGCGAACATCGGCATGCGGTCGAGCGTCATGCCCGGCGCACGGGTGCGCAGCACGCCGACGATGATCTCGATCGCGCCCGCAATGGCTGAAATCTCGATGAAACCGATCCCGAGCAGCCAGAAATCGGCGTTGATCCCGGGCGAGAACGCGATCGAAGTGAGCGGCGGATACATGAACCAGCCGCCATCGGGCGCGAGGCCGACGAACAGCGAGAAGAAGAACGAGATTCCCCCGATCGCGTAGGCCCAGAAGGCGAAGGCCGACAGGCGCGGGAACGGCAGATCGCGCGCGCCGAGCATCTGCGGCAGCAGCAGCACGCCGATCGCCTCGACCATCGGCACGGCGAAGAGGAACATCATCACCGTGCCGTGCATGGTGAAGACCTGGTTGTAGGTCTCCATCGGCACGATGTCCTGCAGCGGCACCGCGAGTTGCACCCGCATGACCAGCGCGAGAATGCCGGCGAGAATGAAGAACAGGAACGCGACCGCGACGTACCAGAAGCCGACGTAGTTGTTGTTGACCTCGGTCAGCAGGCCCCAGCCCGGCGGAACGCGCCAGGCCTTCTCCAGCTTCTCCAGTTCCCCTTCCGGACGCGGGCCAGACGTGGGGAAGCGGTCGTAGAGCGAATGGTCGAAGCCGGTCTCGCTCACTTCTGCGCTTCCAGGAAGGCGGCGATATGGCCGAGCTCCTCGGCCGAGAGCCGGTCGTAGCTGGGCATGCGGTTGCCCGGCTTGATCGACTGGCTGTCGGCGATCCACCCGATCATCGTGCCGCGATGGTTGGGCAGGATGCCGGCGCCCAGGCTCAGCCGGCTGCCGACGTGGGTGAGATCGGGGCCGGCGAGGCCGTTCGCCTCTGTCCCCGCGATGCGGTGGCAGGCGGCGCACCCGGTATCGCGGAACAGCGTCCACCCCAGGGCCGGATCGTAGCGCTGGGGTTCCGCAGGGTCGCGCACGACGGCGCCCGGCCGCCCGGGCGTCGCGCCGGCCGCGACCGGCTGCGCCTGCCGCGCCGCGCGCGCCGCGAGCCAGCGGTCGTAATCCGCCGCCTCGTGAACCTGGGTCACGAAACCCATCAGCGCGTGCGGCCCGCCGCAATATTCCGCGCAGACGCCGCCGAACCGGCCGGTCCGGCTCGCTTCCACCCGCAGTTGATTGATCCGCCCCGGCACCATGTCCATCTTGCCCGACAGGTGCGGTATCCAGATGCTGTGGACGACGTCCGCGGATCGCAGCTCGAGCACAACGGGCCGGTCGAGCGGCAGGTGCAGTTCGTTCGCGTCGCGCACGATCACGCGGCCTGCCGGATCGAGATATTCGACGCGGAACCACCACATCTCGCCCGTGACCCGCACGCGCGCCTCGCGCCCCCTGATCGGCTCGGTCAGCGATGCGGTGAGCGCCAGGCCCCAGATCAGCAGGCCGGTAAGCACCACGGCCGGAAAGGCGATCCCTCCGATCCACACCGCCTTCTCACCGCCCAGTTTCTTCCGCCAGCGTTCCGGCCCCTTGATCGCGACGTAGAGCGCCGCGATCACGATGCCCGTGACCGCCACGCCCAGGGCCAGAAGGACCCAGGCAAGCGTCGTCACGCTGCTTGCATAGGGCCCGGCCGGATCGAACACCGGCGGCGGCCAGCCCCACAGCGCCTCCATGATGCCGGATGCTGCGCCCTTATTCATCATTCATCCCATAGAGGTAGGCCGCGACATCCTCCGCTTCGGCGGCGGTGATCGGCATCGGCGGCATGGTGGAGCCGGGCTTGGCCGCGGGCGCATCGCGGACGAAGGCAGCCAGATTGCCCGGCGTATTCGGCAGGGCCCCGGCGATCAGCCCGACGTCGTCGAAGTCTTCGAGCGAGGGAGCCGCACCGCCGCGCGGCCAGTCGATGCCGGGGATCGCATGACAGGACCCGCATGAGACACGCTCGATCACCGCCTTGCCGCGTTCGGCGGCGTCGGCGGAGAGCGACGTGCGGTCGTCGGGCGGCGGCTTGCATGCCACCACTGTCAGCAAGGCGGCCGCCACCGCGACTTGCTGCATCCAGCGATATCCGATCGTTGCATCGCACTCCCCCATTAGATTGGGGAACCGTTCATGCCCGGCGCCGGTTCCTGCCCACGATGGGGAGAGTGAAAAACGCCTTGTTCGTCATGATCGCGGTCACGCTCTCCACAGGCTGCACCGACACCGCGCCCGTCGCCGACCCCTTCGAGCGGAGCGGCGAACTGATCGCGCTGTCCGGCGGCGATGCCGGCGCGGCCAATGCCTGCATCGTCTGCCACGGGATCGAGGGAGAAGGCGACGGCAAGCTGACGCCGCGGCTCGCCGGGCTCGATCCGGGCTATTTCGTGCGTCAGCTCGAGCTCTACGAGATCGGGCAGCGACGGCACCCCGAAATGGAAGCGATCGCTGCGCACCTGTCCTGGGACGCCCGCAACGCCGCCGCGAGCTATTACGCCGATAGGGAAGCGCCGCCCGCATCCGATGCTGGCGGGCCGGCCTGCACCGCCGCCGCACGACGGCTCGTCTTCTCCGGCGACCCCTCCCGCAATCTGCCCGCCTGCACCGCGTGTCATGGCCGAGATCTCGCCGGGGCGGGTGCTGCGGGACCGCCGCTCGCGTGGCAGACGGCGGCTTACAACGAAAGCCAGTTGCGCGCCTGGCGCAGCGGCGAACGGTACGGCGATCCCCAAGGGGCGATGGGCCAGGTCAGTCGCCTGTTGCACGAGCGGGAACTTCAAGCTGTGGCGGCGTGTGTTGCGGGCCCGCCGGATGCGAGGGATCGTCGGGAACCTCGGGCAGCATCCCTTCCAGAACGTCGTCCCGATCCCAGAAGTGGTGCTTGACCGCCGCGACGACGTGGACCGGAACCAGCAGCGTCAGCAGGACCACGCCGGCGGCATGGGCATCTTCCGCCCAGTCGAGCAGCCACATGCGCCATTCGGGCGTCAGGTCCGCGAACGGCATCGGCGGCACCTCGACCAGACCGGCGAGGCTGAGCGGCATCGGCGGGTCGATCGACGACCACATGATCCACCCGGTCAGCGGCAGAATGACGAACAGGGCGTAGAAGATGATGTGTAGGGCATGGGCCATCGTGGTCTTCCAGCCCATGTGGTCGGCCGCGTTGATCGGGCCCGGCACCATGAGCCGCCAGAGAAGACGGAGCGCGCCCAGCAGCAGCAGCGTCAGCCCGATTTCGCTGTGCAGCCGGTAGGCCTCGACCTTGTCCGCCCCGACCGGATAGCGCTGCATCATCCAGCCGGAGACGAGCTGGAATATGACCACCGCCGCCATGACCCAGTGAAAGGCGACCCCGACCGGCGTGTAGCGGCCGCGGCTGCGATAGTCCTCCGCCCACTCGGCAATGGTCTCCCTCACCGCACGGTCTCCGCAGTCGGCATGCGGAACAGCTTGCGGAACAGGATCGCCATCGCCGCCAGCAGATAGATCAGCGATCCCGGGGCCCACATCACGACACCGCCGATCTGCTGGTCTTCCAGCGGCGCAAAGCCCCAGGGCTGGGTCGTCAGGAGATGCGGCTCGTAGATCGCCCGGGGCGTGAACGTCAGCAAAGCGCCCAGCAGCCCCATCAGCACCATTGCAACCAGCAGGCCGGCGACGGCACCGGCGGCAGGCGCGCGCGTGAGCTTGGCCCACCAGACGGCGGAGGAAAGGGTGATCGAGAGCTGCATCGCCCAGAACAGGCCGTCGTGCGAAAGCGCCCCGGCGTAGAGCGCCGGCGCGTGCCACGCCCAGAACACCAGCGCCTGAACGGCCGTCCATATGGTCAGGGATCCCGACGCGCGCTGCAGGGCTTCGCCCCACAGGATCACCATCAGGGGCGCCGCCACGAACACGAGCGCCAGATGATGCACGACCCGCGCCGTAAACAGCGCCGCGCTCAGCGCGCAGAACGGCGAAACGAAAAGCACGAGAGCCGCCAGCACAAGCCCGGCGAAGGCCACATCACGAATCCGGTCCCGGGAGGCGAGCAGGACGTGACCCGCCGTCGCAGCGGCTATCGCGGCAAGCAGCCATGGATCCCAGTTCCAGCGCGCGGCGAGTTCTGCAGGTGCCGGCGCCGAACCGCAATAGGTGAGCCAGATCTGCGCCCTACCAGCCATCAAGGATCAACCGCCGCCCTCATACCTCTCCCAACGCCGGGCGCGGCACCTGGTTTCGCGAAACATCCGAGGCAGCGCCAGGCCCGGCCCGCTGCGAGGCCGAGCCCGGTCGAAACCGATTGCCGGATCGTCAGCTCGAGAGCTGCTCCACCGCGCGCCGGTAGTGCGGCAGCGCCGCTACCAGCATGACGAGGATCAGCGGCAGCGTCACCGCGCCGGTGATCGCGATCGAGTACCGCAGGGCGCCCTGATCGCCGAAACCGAAGTCGGTGATCGCGGCGATGACGCTCGCCCCCAGGCCCATGCCGAGCAGGTTGACCGCCAGCAGCGCGATCGCCGTGACCTGTCCGCGGAGCTGGTTCGGCGTCACGTCCTGGATCGCCGCGAGCATCACTCCTTGCGAGGCCTGCCCGATCAGCGTTCCCAGCGCCATCATCGTCAGCGCGAGCGTGGCGGTGGGCATCAGCGGTGCAAGGATCAACGGGAAGCCCTTCAGCAGCGTCGAGAACAGCACGATCCGCATGTTCGCGTCCGCCCGCCCTGAATGCATCAACCGTCCGGAGAGCCAGCCGCCGAACAGCGTGCCGATCGTCCCGAACACGAACATCACGCCGCCGTAGTAAAGCCCCACGTCGCCCGGGCTCATGCCGTAAGTGCGGATCAGGAAGGTCGGGAACCACAGCGCCGTGCCGATCGCGAGCAGCGCGATCAGCCCGAGCGAGCCGATCAGCGATCCGAACAGCACCTTGCGCCGCATCACGTAGTCGAAACCTTCGCGCAGCGTGCTCTGCTGGGCGAGTTCCTTCGCCATCTCGCGGCGCGGCGGCTCGCGGATGAGCAGCATCGCCGCCGCCACCAGTATGCCGGGCGCAGCAACGCATAGGAACACCGCCTGCCAAGGGGCGAATTCCCCCAAGAGCGGGAGGACGAGCCCGCCCCGGTCGTTGAAGTACGTGAGCAGCCCGCCGCCGATCAACAGCGCCAGGCCGCCGCCGATCGGGTAGCCGATCGCGTAGCAACTGATCGCCAGCGCCCGTCTTCGTCGGTCGAAGTAATCGCTGATCAGCGAATAGGCGGTCGGGCTGAGCGTCGCCTCCCCCACGCCCACACCGACGCGGGCAATGAACAGACCGATGAAGCTGCTGGCGAAGCCGCAGGTCGCGGTCATCAGCGACCAGAACAGCACGCCCCAGAAAATCAGCGCCGCCCGCCGCTTCGTCCGGTCGACGAAGCGGCCGATGGGCAGCGCCGCGATCGAGTAGAGGATCGCGAAGGCGAAGCCCTGCAGCAGGCCCATCTCGAAATCGGACAGGCCCAGATCCCGCTGGATCGGGCCGACCATCAGGGTCAGGACGCGCGAGTCGATCGCGCTGAAACAGTAACCGACGAACAGGATCGCGACGACCAGCCACGGATAAAAGCGGCCCAGGCGCGGTGCGGTGGCGTCGCTTCCCTGCGACGCGGCGGGTGAAGCGGCTACCATGCGGACGGCGGGTCCTGCCGGGCGAGAATCTGGTCCGTGCGGGTCGCTATCAGCTTGTCGCCGTCCGGATTGTCCGGGATCAGCCAGAACCGGCCCGACCTGACGCCTGCGAGGGCGAACTCGGCGACTTCCTCCGGCTCGGTCAGCTTCATCTGCAAGCCGGTGGTCTTCAGCAGATCGTCCATCGTGCGGTAGGCGACCTTCTTCTGATCCTCATTGTCGACGTACTGCGCGGGTCGCACTTCGCCCGACGCCAAAATGCCGGTGTTCACCGTATGCGGCCCGGGGAACAGGATCGCGGCCCGCAGCTTGCCGCCCTCGCGCAGCAATTGCTGATGCAGCACTTCGGATATGCTCGTCACCGCCGCCTTGGTCGCCGCGTAGATCGGCGTGTTGGGCAGCGAACGGAGCCCGCCGTTGGTGGAGGAGGTGTTGATCACCACCCCTTCCTCTCCGGCAGCGAGCATCCGCGGTACGAAGGCGGCGATCCCGTGGACCACGCCGAGGACGTTGACGTCGAGCCCCCAGCGCCAATCGCTCATGGGAATGTCCCACATCTTCTTGGCCGCCTCGCCCAGACCGACCCCCGCGTTGTTGAACAGCAGGTGGACGGTCGGGAACTCGGCGAAGACCTTCTCCGCCAGCGCGCGCACATCCTCTTCGCGGGTCACGTCGCAGGCCATACCGAGCACGCGGCCGCTGCCGGTGCCCTCGAGGGCACTGCGCGTCTCCTCGATCCGCTTCGGATCGATGTCGACGATCACGACATGCGCGCCCTGCTCCGCAAGCTGGGTGCAAAGGCACTTGCCGACGCCGCTGGCCCCGCCGGTAACGACCGCGACGCGGCCCGAGTAATCCTGCATCAGGCGGCCTTTCGCTGACCGAGTTCGATCCCGACGTTGCGCGGGTCGTCCATCCGGCCGACCCAGTGCGGCGCGATCCATTCGCCCGGCACCGTGCGCAGGAGTTGCCCGCCGGTCGCCGTGCCGCCTTCGACGAACTGCATGTCGACGAGCTTGCGCACCGGGATGTCCGCGAGCGGATCCCACGGCGATTCACGCAGGGTGATCTTCCCGGTCATCGCGCGGCGATCGGTGTAGCGGCGCTCCCAGTTGAGGCGCGTGAGGAATACGTCGCCGTCGAACTCGCCGGGCGTGCTGATCGAGGGCAGACCCTTGTAGCAGAAGATGTGCTCCTCGAACTCGAGCGGCTGGTCGATCTTGTCGCCGATCGTGCCTTCGATCTCGAAATAGGGGATGCCGTGGCGAGTGCAGGTCGCGCGAATGCGGTCGCCGTCACGCTCGAAGTGGGTCTCGGCGATCTTCTTCGGCTCGCCGTAACGCTCGCGGCCCGAAGTGACGACGCTTTCGCCCTCCATCGCCATGTGGAAGCAATAGGCGCCGGGCGCGCCTTCGTGCGTGCAGGGCACCGTCATGGTGAGCGCGCCGATCTCGATCGTCTCGTCCTCACTCCGGTGCATCGCCACGTGGACCATCTGCAGCCAGATCTCGGGCCGCTCGAGCGCTTCCAGCGGGCGCGGCAGCAGGGCGTCGATCACTTCGCGGTCGGTCTCGTAAGTCGCGCGGATGCCGTGGACGGTGTTGCGCAGCATGCCGGCCCCACGGTTATCGCTCGGACCCTCGACATAGCGGAGCCTGGACATAAGACTTCTCCTCTCTCGTTCGTTCTGTTCGAAATTTTTGGCCGCGCCCGGCCGCGCCGCGCCTATTCGGCGGCGACGCTCAACCGGCCGCCTTCCGGACCTTCGGCGTAGAACTGCTCGAAGTACCGGCGGAATCGCAGGATCGGGCCGTCGCCGTCGCACAGATAGGGCTGCGCGCGGTGGATCTTGTTCTCCCAGATCGGAATATCGCCTTCGACGCCCTTCTGGCCGCAGGTGTTGGCGATAGCTTCCTGCACCACCTTCTCCTCCATCGAGCCGGGCTCGACCTTCGGATGAGTGAAGCAGAAGCGCAGCTCGACGTCGTCCGCCTCGACCGGCGTCGCGAGAACCAGCAGGCTCAGCTCGACCAGGCCCTTGAGTCGCGTAAACTTCTGCCCCGCGCCGTTCTGCACGGTCTCGACCGAGTAAGGCACTTCCTTGACCTCGCCCGACGGCATCGGGATCGTGCGGTGACCGTGTACGAACGAATGGCGGCGCACGCCTTCGTACTTCGTCTCCCCCTCCGGCACGGCGTCCATCGAATGGACGTAGGCGAAGTGGGCGACGTCGACGCCGTTCTCGGCGATTTCCTGCGGATTGCTGGCGAAGCGCCACTCGCGCTTGGTCGGCTCGGCCCACTCCGGATCGACGAATTCGGGATAGTCGAGCACGTCGAACTCGGGCGCGATATCGTCGGGGTGATACCAGGCCCAGATCACGCCCGAATTTTCGGCGACGGGATAGGACTGCGCCAGCGGCTCGCGCTTGGCCCGCGGCGGGAAAGCCTTGGCGTAAGGGATCTTCGAGCAGAACCCGTCCGGCCGGAACTGCCAGGCATGGAACGGGCAGCGGATCGAATCCCCCTCGACCCGTCCGCCGTAGCCGAGGTGCGCGCCGAGGTGCGGACAGTAGGCGTCGAGTAGCCCTGCCTCGCCCTGCTCGTTACGGAACAGCACCAGATCGCGGCCGAAATAGCGGAGCGGCTTCACGTCGCCTACGGCAAGGTCCGACGAATAGCCCACGCAGAACCAGCCGAACGGGATGGGCATGGGGAAACGTTCCACCTGGGGCACGATCACTATCCTCTCTTCTCCGGCGTTGTTCACCCGTCGGGCGAACTCGCCTGTCTGTTCATTTGATGGCAGAATAACCGCTGGGGTCCGGTGCGGAAGGCTTCGGTCGCGCACTCTTCGTGCATGTGAGCGAACAATCGCGCCTGGCGGCTCAGTACCGCGCCGCCAGCTTGGCCGCGAGCGACGGACGCACCTTCTCGCGGTTCACGTAGCGCACGAGGAAATCGATGAAGGCACGGGTCGAGGCGGCCATGATCCCGGGCGAGTAGACGACCCAGCACTCGCGGTCGAAATAGGCCCAGTCCTCCTCCAGCGCGAGCACCGTCCCTTCGGCCAGACCCTGGCGCATGATCGAGATCGGCAGGCTCGCGATGCCTATTCCCTGCCGCACCGCGCTGCGCAGCGAAATCCCGCTGTTGCTGCGCCAGCGTGGCGAGACCTTGACCTCGACGTCGTCGTTGAACCGCATGGTGGCGGTAAGGTCGGTCAGGCAGTCGTGATTGCGCAAGTCCGCCGGTTTGGAGGGCCAGCCCTTGCGCTCGACATAGTCGGGCGAGGCGCAGAGGCAGTACGACAGATAACCGAACATGCGGGCCCGCAGGCTCGAGCTCGGCAGATTGCCGTAGCGGATGACGACGTCGTACTGTTCCTGCGAGATCTCGTTCTCGTCGAGATAGGCGATCGCCTCGATCACCACGGCCGGGTTCTCGCGGCTGAATTCGGCCAGCATCATCGACATGAAGTCGGAGCCGAAGATGTCGCTCAGCCCGACGCGCAGGCGGCCGACAGGCTCGGAACTGTAGCGCGCGACTCTGCGCTCCACCTGTTCGAGCCGGTCCTGCAGCTCGGAGCATTCGGCGTAGAAGCTCTTGCCTGCACCCGTCAGCGACAGCCGCCGGGTGGTGCGCACGAGAAGCTGCACGCCCAGGCGCTGCTCCAGCTCCTGCACGGTCTTGCTGACGAAGGATTTGGAGACGCCGAGCTTCTCGCCGGCAGCGGTGAAGCTGCCGTGGCGTACGACCGCCAGAAATTCCTCGATGCCGCGCCAGTTGGACATGCGTTCTCCCGTGCGGCGACGCTTAGCATCGCCGCCCGGGAAAACAATCGGTCCGGACTTGGTTGACAGTTCGGCTTACTCGGCCGCTTCCTTGATGAACGACTCGCGCCGCGGCCCGATCTTCGCCGCGATGTCCCACAGCGCCTTCTCGTTGAGATCGTAGACCTCGAGCGCGTTGGTGCCGAGCATCTTCTGGATGTCCGCGTCGGGCAGGCCGCCGAGGCTGGCGAACATCTTGTCCGCCGTGTTCGGCCAGGTCCCCTCGGGGTGCGGATAGTCGGTGCCCCAGAGGATCCGGTCGATGCCGATATCGTAATACGACTGCGTGGTCTCCTCGTCGGGCAGCGCGGAGCAGCCGACCCACACGTTGCGCGCGAAGTACTCGCTCGGTTTCATGCTCATGTTGGCGTAGTAGTCGCCGAGCTTGCCGCTCGTGTGCTTGGCCGAGGCGCGGATGTCCATGAGCTGCATGATCCACGGGAACCAGAACTCGCCGCCGGCTTCGGTGAAGCAGACCTTGAGCTTCGGATATTCCTCGAACACGCCGCCGAAGGTCATGCCCCAGAGCGGGCGGGTCATCCAGAAGGCGAATTCGCACAGGTAAGTGCCGATCCAGCCCGGCTGCGTGGTATCGTAGGCCGGGGAGGCGCCCGAATGGAAGTGCAGCGGGAGGTTCATCTCCTCCAGCATCGCCCATACCTTGTGATACTTGGTGTGGTTGTACATGTCGTAGCCCTCGGTGAACGAGGGGAAGAACACGCCCTTGAGCCCGTTGTCGGCCGCCCAGCGGATCTCCTTCATCGTCTCGTCGAGATCGTAGAGCGCGGGGACCACGGCCAGGCCGATGCGGCGATGCGGATCGTCCTGGCAGAATTCGGCCAGCCAGCGGTTGTGAGCGCGCGCGCCGGCCCACTGGAGCTCGGCCCGGTCGGCATTGGGGCGCAGGCCGATGTCGGCGCCGAACGGCGGGGCGTTCCGCTCCGTGATGCCGTCGGGGAACAGGACTTCGGCCGCGACGCCGTCGCCGTCGAGAATGCGATTGCGGATCGCACCGTCCCACGCGCCTTCGAGGCCGTCGCCGACCTTGGCGCGCCACTTGTTGTTGAAGTCGTCGATCAGGAAGCGCTTCTCGTGCTCCTCGCGCGCCTTGATCTCCTTCTGCACCGTCTCGTCGAACAGCTCGTGATACTTGCTGTCGAGATATTCGCGGTAGCGCTCGGGCGGGAGGCCCACGTGTCCGTCGGAGGAAATTACCAGGTAGCGATCCATTTGATCCGTCTCCACAAATCCGTGCCGCGCCTCGGCGGGCGCGCACATTCGAAATCAGACGGAGAGGATAAGGCCGCGCACGGCCGGCGATAAAGCGCCCCGCAGCAAACTGTTTATCGCTCGCGAAAGACAATGGGCCCTGCCGCGAGCGCACCGATGCCGAGCACCAGCAAGCCGATCGCCAGCGCAAATGGCGCCCCTGCCCAGCCCTCGTAAGCGGCAGCGGCGACCACCGGCGGCAGCATGATCGAAGCCCCTGCGATGAACGACGTCGCGGAGGCGATCGCCACCTGTTCGGCATCGGTTCCGCCCAACGAGGCCGCAGCGCTGAAACCCGGCCGCGCCTGGCCGTAGCCGAAGCAGGCGACGACGAATCCGGCCGATGCCGCCAGTTCGCTCGAATCGAAAAGCGCGATCAGGTTGCCCACGAGCGACAATGCGGTCCCGATCAGCATCATCCGCATCGGCACCGGCCGCATGATCCGCGGCAGTCCCCATTGCGCCACCAGCGCCATCGCCGCGCCAAGGGTCATCGTCAGGCCGATGCTGTCCTGCGCCGCGAGCGGACCGCCCCGCACGCGGTCGAGCAGGACGAAGCCGATAGTGTAGAGGTTGATCGCCTGCGCGCTGCAGAGCAGCAGTCCGAAGCTGAGCGCCGGCCCGCTTCCCCGCCCGCGCCAGACCGCCAGGATCGAGTTGTCCGAACCCGTGCGCGCCGCCGAAGGCGCCGCGGCATCCGCTCCGCGCGGCAGGAATACATAGGTCCCCGCCAGCGCCAGGGCGCCGAGCACGGCGAACAGCACCATCGGCCCGGTGAGGCCGAAGGGCTCCACGATCGCGAATGGCGCCACCGCAGGTCCGACGATCGTGCCGAGGCTCAGCGCCCCGGCCAATCCGGTGAGGACGCGCGTGCGCTGCTCTCCGGCGGTCGCATGCGCGATCAGCGACTGGGTCGCGATCGCCGAGGCGGAGCCGAGAAAACCGAACACCGCGCGCAAGACGAAAAAGCCCAGAAAACACGCGAACGGCGTGATCAGTCCGGCCAGTCCGAACGCGACCGCACCGCCGCAGCCTGCCATCGACAGCAGAAAGCCGACCAGCCCCGCGCGGATGTAGCGGTTCGGCCCCGCCCTTGCGACATGGCGGGTCCAGAACGGCGAACTGACCGCCCAGGTCATCGCCGACAGCGAGAACACGCTCGCGACGAGATAGTCGGGCATGCCCACGGCCCGCCCGATCGTCGGCATGACCGAAACCAGCCCGAGATTGCCGATCGCCGTCAGGAAAGTGACGACGCCGAGAAAAGCGAAGACGTGCCGCCCACGCGTGAACGACACGCCTTCCAACCCCAGTCCCTCCGCCGGATCAGAACTTGACGCGGGCTTCCACGCCGGCCGACAGCGGTTCGCCGAACTGCCCGACGGTCAGGACCGACAGGTTGATGGCGCTGACCAGATATTCCTTGTCGGTCAGGTTCTTGCCCCAGGCCGCCACTTCCAGCGTCGAGCCGTTGCCGAGCTCGATGTCGGTCAGCGCGATCCGCGCGTTCAGCAGCCCGTAGGAGGGCATCTGCGAGAGCGGATCGGACACGATGCTGGAGTATTGCGACGAGCGCCACGAATAGTTCGCGCTCGTCTCCAGCGTCGCGAAGCCAAGGTCGGCCTGATGCACCGCACCGAGCTGCCAGTTCCACTTCGGCACGCGCGAGAGGACGTAGCTGTCGGTCACGTCGGTCCCGTCGGGCAGGACGAAGTCGGTATAGCGCGCATCGACATAGCCGCCGCCGAAGTTGATCGTCAGCGAGTCCGTCGGACGCAGCGCACCGTCGATCTCGAAGCCCGTGAACTGGGCCTCGCCCGCGTTGATGATGTTCGTGGTGACGAGCGTCGGCACGAACACGCCGGCCTGGAAATCCTTGTAGATCGAGTGATAGACGGCTGCGTTGAGCTGCACGCGCCCGTTCCAGCCGGCATACTTGAGGCCGGCTTCGTACGAGGTGAGGTTCTCCGGATCATACGGCGTCAGGAACGCCGCATTGGTCGCCGCGGTATCGTTGATGCCGCCGCTCTTGAAGCCGGTGGCGTAGCGCGCATAGACTGAGAAGCTCGGCTGAATCTTGTACAGGATGTTGAATTCAGGCGTGAACTTCTTCCACGTTCCGCTGTTGGTCAGCGGAATGAGGTCGGTGTAACCGATGCCGCCGGCCCCCGGCCGCGCGCCCGCCGCGGGCTGGCCGCTGCGCGTGACCGGATTGCCGTTTTCGTCGCGCACGAACACGCCGGAACTCGGGCTCGCCGGATTGGTCGCGTAGGCCGTGTTCGCCAGCAGCAGTTCGTAAGCCGACTTCTCCTCGTGGCTGTAGCGCGCGCCGGCGGACAGCGTCAGCCGGCCGTCGAGTGCCGAAGGCGTCCAGGCAAGCTGCCCGTATCCGGCGTAGGACTTGCTCTCGCCGCCCCGCTCGGAGATGTCGAACACCTCGTTGCCGCCGAACTGGAAGTTCCAGCGCGGGTTGTACACGTCGTAGTTGTCGTCGAGGTAGAAGAACCCGAGCGTGTACTTGAAGTCGCCCAGCGTGCCGAGCGCCTGCACTTCCTGCGTGAACTGCTCGTAATCGTTATTGAGCGTGAAGCGCATGAGGTCGATCGGGGTGCCGTCGAAGTCGCTCATCGAGCGGGTCTTCGCCGTCCGCCGCGCGGTGATGGACTTCAGCGTGAGATCGCCCAGGCCCGGCTCCCATTGCAGCGTGAGCGCGTGGCCGGTGGTCTCGAAGTCGCTCTGCAGCGCGCTGTTGGAGCCGGTCGTGCGGGTCCGTCCGTCCACGACGTAGGGCGCCAGCAGAGGGTTGAGGAACGCGACCGACCCGGCGCCCGTCACCGCCAGCAGAGCGAGCTGGCTGGGGGTGCCCTTGCTGTTGGAAATGTCGTAGCTGTAGAGCGCGCTGAAGCTGTCCGCCGGCTGCCATTGCAGGTCGACCCGGCCGGCCCACAGATCCTGTTCGCCGAAATTCTCGCCGGTAGCCGAGTTGCGGTAGTAGCCGCCGTACTGCTTGGTCACGCCGCTCAGCTTCAGGCTGAAGCCGGCGACCTCGGGCAGATCGACCACCATCTTGCCGACGAAATTGTCGTAGGTTCCGTAGCTGGTCGACACCTGCCCGCCGAACTCACCGCTCGGCTTCTGGGTGATGAGGTTCACCGCGCCGCCGATGGTGTTCTTGCCGTAGAGCGTCCCCTGCGGGCCACGCAGGACTTCGACCCGTTCGAGATCGACGATGTCGAACGCTGCGCCGGTCGACTTCCCGATCGGCACGCCGTCGATGTAGAGGCCCACGGGCTGGTCGCGCGCGAGGCTCGTGTCTGCCGATGGGGAGAGCCCGCGGATCGTGATCAGCGGGCCGTAGGTATTGCCGATCGTCTCGTTGATCTGGATGTTGGGCACGACGGTCGCGATGTCGCTGACCGTGCGGACCTGCGCGCGGTCGAGCGCCGCCTGATTGACCGCGCTGACCGAGATCGGAACGTCGACCAGCCGCTCTTCGCGCCGCTGCGCGGTGACGACGATCTCGTTGCTGCCGCCGGTCGCAGGCGCGCTGGTGGTTTCCGCTTCCTCCGGCGCGGCTGCCGCGTCCTGGGCCGCCGCGAGCGCGGGTGAGCATGCGAGTGCCGATGCCGCGAGCATCAGCGCCGTCTTCGTGCGTTTCATGAAAACCTCTCCCTTATCGTGCACGCGTTGGCGCACAGCTTTTGTCGATGACGATAGTCGGCCACACGCAATGGATAAGCCGGACAGCGTGGCCACACTGTCCTTGAAGGTGGCGAATGCCGGGAACGGTGAGAGCGGAAGGCTGCTAGCCATCGCGCAGCGCCTCCTTCGTCACTTTGCCGGAGGCGTTGTGCGGCAGGCCTTCGACGAAGGTGAAAGCGCGCGGAACCTTGTAGTTCGCCATGCGCCCGCGCGCCCATTCGGCGAGTTCGCCCTCGGCCAGAGCCTGTCCCAGGCGCAGCACGAGGAAGGCCTTGCCGACCTCGCCCATGCGGTCGTCGGGAATGCCGATCACCGCGACTTGAGCGATCGCCGGATGTTCGGCGAGCAGGTGCTCCACTTCGGCCGGGTAGACGTTGAACCCGCCCGAGATGAACATGTCCTTCTTGCGGTCGGTGATCCGCAGATAGCCTTCCGGGCCGATCCAGCCGATGTCGCCGGTGGAGAGCCATCCGTCCGGATCGATCGTCTCGGCGGTCGCCTGCGGATCGTCGAGGTAGCCGAGCATCACGCCGTAACCGCGCACCTGGACCTCGCCGGCCTCGCCCTGCGCGACCGGCTTCCCCTCGTCGTCGACGATGCGCAGTTCGAGCCCCGGCAGCGCGCGGCCGCAGCTTTCGGCGATCAGCTCGGCATCGTCGCCGCGGCGGCACGAGGTGATCGTGGCGCACTCGGTCATGCCGTAGGCGGTGACGGTGTCGACCAGGCCGAGTTCGCTGCGCATGCGGCGGACCAGTTCCGGCGGCACGCTGGCCGCGCCGGTCGCCGCGCCGCGCAGCGAGGAGGTGTCGAAATCCGTCTCCGCCTTCGCCGCCAGCAGCGACTGGTAGATCGTCGGCGGTCCGGGCAGGAAGGAGATCCGCTCGCGCTCGATCAGTTCGATCACGCGCGGAATGTCGAAAGTCGCCAGCGGATAGATCGGCGCACCGGCGATCAGCGCCGCGACCCAGCCCGCCTTGAACCCGAAGCTGTGGAAGAAGGGATTGATGACTAGGTAGCGATCGTCGCTCGTCAGCCCCATCTGGCGGCCCCAGTCGGCGAACATCGGCACGATCCGGTCGTGGGTCGAGACCACACCCTTGGGCGCGCCGGTCGTGCCGCTGGTGAACATGATGTCGGAGACATGCCCCGCGGTCAGGCGGCCCAGTGCCTCGTCGATCGACGGATCGTCCGCGCCGTTCCCCTCGGCGACGAACGCCTGCCAGTTGGCATCGAGCAGCACCGTCCGCTCCAGCGCGGGAAGGTCCTCGCCCGCCAGCAGCGCCGGATAGTCGGTGCCGAGGAAGTCGCCGCAGGTGACGAGCACTTTGGCCGAGGTGCGCCGCAGCATCTCCCCCGCCTCGCGGCCCTTGAGACGGGTGTTGAGCGGCACGATCGCGGCTCCGGTCGTCATGGCCGCAACCGCAGCGACGATCCAGTTGCGGCCGTTGGGCGCCCAGATCGCGACCCGGTCCCCCTCGCCCACGCCGCTCGCGAGCATGGCCGAGGCGGCGGCGCGGCATTCCCGCTCGAGGTCGGCGAAGGACCAGCGCACCTCCCCTTCGACGAGTGCGGTGCGCGAGCCCCATGTCCGCGCGGCCGCGGCCACGAGATGCGGAACGGTCGGAGGCAACGGATCGATCATCCGGCGCCCCCTTCTTCCGGATAGTAGCGGCTGATCGTGTCGATCGTGCAGGCCGGCTTGTCGCCGCCCTCGATCTCGATCGTCACGCGCACGGTCGACTGGAGCGCACCCTTGATCTCCTCGACCTTCACGATCTCGCCCACCGCGCGGATGCGGCTGCCGACCGGCACCGGCGCGAGGAAGCGCAGGCGGTCCGCCCCGACGTTCACCGCATGGGCGAAGCCGCGCACTTCGATCAGCTCGGGCAGGAAATGGTTCACGAGCGCCAGCGTGAGATAGCCATGCGCGATCGTGCCGCCGAACGGCCCCGCCTTCGCGCGCTCGACGTCGACGTGGATCCACTGGTGATCGCCCGTCACCTCGGCGAAGGCGTCGACGCGATCCTGTTCGATCGCGAGCCACGCGGTGGGACCGAGCGGAGCGCCCTCGCTGCCGAGCAGGTCGGCGGGGCGAGTGAATATCCGCGGCGCGCTCATGCGTGCTGGCTCGACACGGGGACAACCTCGCCCGTCATGTAGCTGGCGAGGTCGGAGGCGAGGAACAGCATGACGTTGGCGACTTCCCACACTTCTGCCGGGCGCCCGAAAGCCTCGCGCGCGGACAGTTCGGCGAGCAATTCGTCGCTGGTCACTTTGGCGAGGAAGGCGTGCATCGCGATCGAGGGCGCGACGGCGTTGATCCGCACGCCGTGCTCCGCCGCCTCGAGCGCGGAGCAGCGGGTGAAGGCCATGACCCCCGCCTTCGCCGCCGCGTAGTGCGCCTGCCCCTTCTGCGCCCGCCAGCCGAGGACCGAGGCGTTGTTGACGATCGCCCCCGCCTTGCGCGCATACATTCCGGGGAGAAACGCGCGCGTCATGCGGAAGACCGAGTTGAGCGTGACGTCGAGCACGCGGTGCCACTCGTCGTCGGTCATGTCGACGACGGCGGTCTCTCCGCCGAGGCCCGCGTTGTTGATGAGAACGTCGAGACCGCCGAGCTCGGCCTCGGCCGCATCGCGCAGCGCGTCGACTTGCGCCTGATCGGTCACGTCGCAGACGAACGTCGCCGGCCGCTCGCTTCCCGTCTCCTCGGCGATCCGCGCCGCCGCTTCGCCCAGGCGCCGCTCGTGCCAGTCGCTGATCAAGACCCGCGCGCCTTCCTCGACCGCGCGTTTCGCGACCGCATAGCCGATCCCCGTTCCCGCGGCCGCGGTGACGAGCACCGTCTTTCCGGCAAGCAGGTTGCGCCCGGGCGGATAGGTCGGCGTCAGGCTCATGCGTTTCCTCTCGGCTCGCGCGGCAGGCCGAGCCCGCGCTCGGCGATCAGGTTGCGCTGGATCTGGTTGGTGCCGCCGTAGATCGTGTCGGCGCGCGAATAGAGATAGAGATTGGTGAGCAGCGGCCATGCCTCGGCATCGACGGGCGCGACCTCGCCCTCCTGCCCGAGCACGTCCATCGCCAGCTCGCCCAGCGCCCGGCGCCAGCTCGCCCACTGGATCTTGTAGGTCAGCGCCGCGCCCGCGAGCGCGCCGCCCTTTCCGTCCGCCAGCATGCGAAGCGCGCCGTAGCGCATCAGCCGCAGGCCGATCTCGGCTTCCGCGAGCCGCTGGCGGAACACCGGGTCGGCCGCCTTGCCGTTGCGCCTGGCCGCGGCGATCACCGCGTCGAGCTCGTTGCGGAACTGCATCTGCTGGCCGAGGGTCGAGATGCCCCGCTCGAACGAGAGCAGCGTGGTCGAGACCGTCCACCCCTCCCCCTCGGCGCCGACCATGTTCTCGACCGGGCAGCGCGCGCCGTCGAAGAACACCTCGTTGAACTCGGCCTCGCCGTTGATCTGGCGGATCGGGCGGATTGCGATGCCGGGCTGGTCGAGGTCGACGAGCAGGAAGCTCAGCCCCTCGCGCCCACTGGTCCCATCCTCGGTCCGCGCGAGCACGAAGATCATGTCGGCGAACTGGGCGAGACTGGTCCAGATCTTCTGCCCCTCGATCACCCATTCGTCGCCGTCGCGCCGCGCGCGGGTGCGAATGGCCGCGAGGTCGGAGCCGGCGCCCGGTTCGGAATAGCCCTGGCACCAGATCGCCGTGCCCTCGGCGATCGCCGGCAGGAACCGCGCCTTCTGCTCGGAACTGCCGAGCGCGAGCAGCGTCGGCCCGAGCAGCTCGACGCCCATGTGGTTGAGCCGGTTCGGCGCCCCGGCACGCGCGTATTCCTCGGCGAAGATGACCTGCTCGTTGAGCGTGGCGTCGCGCCCGCCCCAGGCGATCGGCCAGCCGATGCACGAATAGCGATGCTCGGCCAGCCGCCGCTCCCACGCCTTGCGGCGCTCGGGCTTGTCGACGAGATTGGCGATCCCGCGGATGTCGGCGAACTCGCCGGCCATCTGCTCGTCGAGCCAGCTCGCACATTCGCGGCGGAACGCCTCTTCCATGTCGGAGAACCCCAGCTTCATGCCGCTTCGTCCAGCATGATCCGCGCGACGCGCTCGCGGTGATGCGGGCCGTCGCCGAGCATGTTCGCGATGGCGCGGGCGCGCTTGAAGAACAGATGCGCGTCGTGCTCCCAGGTGAAGCCGATGCCGCCGTGGAGCTGGATCATGTCGCCCGCGACGCGCAGGTAGGTGTCGGCGCAGAAGCTCTTGGCGGCATGGAGCGCCAGCGCGCGGGTCTCGTGCCCCTCGTCGAGCGCGCAGGCCGCCCACCACACGGCGGAGCGCGCCTGCTCGATCTCGACCGCGCGGTCGGCAAGGCGATGCTTGTAAGCCTGGAACGAGCCCACCGGCCGTCCGAACTGCTCGCGTTCCTGCGCAAAGGCAACCGTGCGATCGAGCGCCTCCTGCGCACCGCCGAGCGCTTCCGCTGCGAGGCACAGGACGCCGGCTGCGCATGCCGCCTCGCAAGGCGCTGTGCCGCCGGGAAGCGGATCGCCGCCGGATGCGTGAACCCGCGCGAGCGGACGAGTCTCGTCGAGCGACTTCAGCGGCTCGACCGTCGCCGCGCCGGCATCGATCAGGCGCGCGCCGCCTTCGCCGAGCAGGAGGAGCAGATCGCACTGCGCCGCATGCGGCACGAGCAAGCCCTCGCCCCCTCGCTCGCCCGCCGCGACGATCCGGTCTCCCGCCATCATCGCGGGAAGATGCGCATCGATCGCCGCCCGGTCGTCGCTCGCAAGCAAGGCAGCGGTCGCCATCGCGTGGCCCAGCAGCGGGATCGCCGCCAGCGTGCGCCCCGCCTGCTCGGCGACGATCGCCAGCTCCACGTGGCCGAGCCCCGCACCGCCGAGATCCTCGGGCACGGTCAGACCACCGAAGCCGAGTTCGCGGCAATAGGCGCGCCAGAGGTCGCGATCGATGCCGCTGGCCATCGCGGCGCGCGTGCGCTCACCCCCTGCGTTCTCCGCGAAGAACGCCGCCGCCGTCTCGGCGATCATCTGCTGCTGCTCGTCGAGCGCGAATGCCATCTCAGGTGCCCCAGACCTTGCGGGGCGGCATGCGTTCGGCGAGCAGCCGATCCACCGCTTCGCCCACCTCGCCCGGCGCCCACCGCGCGCCTTTGTCGACGAACGGCCCTTCGCGCCAGCCGTCTTCGAGCATGATCTTGCCGCCCTCGAGCTCGAACACGCAGCCGGTCACCTTGGCGCTCTGCGCGCTGCCGAGCCAGACGACCGCCGGCGCGACATTGGCCGGGTCCATCGTGTCGAAGGCGTCGCCCTCGGTCGCCATCTTCTCGGCGAAGGCCTGCTCGGTCATGCGCGTCCGCGCGGCAGGCGCCAGCGCATTGGCGGTAATGCCGTAGCGGCCGAGCTCGGCCGCCTGGACCAGCGTGAGCGTGGCGATCCCGCCCTTGGCGGTCGAATAGGCGGCCTGCGCGATCGAGCCCTGCAGCCCCGCGCCGCTGGTCGTATTGATGATCCGCGCATCGGGCGCTTCGCCCGCCTTGGCCTTGCCGCGCCAGTAATCGACCGCATGGCGGCTGACGCAGAAGTGCCCGCGCAGATGCACGTGCATGGTCGCGTCCCATTCGTCGAGCGTGGCGGAGACGAACATCCGGTCGCGGACGATCCCGGCGTTGTTGACCACCACGTGGAGGTCGCCGAACTCGCGCACCGCGGTCTCGACGATCCGCCCGGCCGCGTCCCAGTCGGTCACGTCGTCGTAGTTGGCGACGGCCTTCCCGCCGCTCCGAACGATTTCCTCGACCACCGCGTCCGCAGCCGACGTGTCGCGCCCTTCGCCGCCCAGCGAGGCGCCGATGTCGTTGACGACGACATTGGCACCCTCGGCGGCGAAGGCCAGCGCATAGGCGCGGCCCAGCCCGCGCGCCGCGCCGGTAATGATCACAGTCCTGCCTTCGCAGATCCCCATTCGTCAAAGCCTCTCGATTATCGTGACGTTGGCCTGGCCGCCGCCCTCGCACATGGTCTGCAGGCCGTAGCGGCCGCCGGTGCGCTCCAGCGCGCCGAGCAGCGTGGTCATCAGCCGCGCGCCCGTGCCGCCCAGCGGATGGCCGAGCGCGATCGCGCCGCCTTGGACGTTGACCTTCTCGTGCGGAATGCCGAGCTCCTGCATCCACGCCATCGGGATGCTGGCGAAGGCCTCGTTGCATTCGAACAGGTCGATGTCCGCGACCGTCATTCCGGCCTTTCGCAGCGCATGCTGGGTCGCCGGGATCGGCGCGGTCAGCATCCACACCGGATCGTCGGCCCGCACCGAGATGTGGTGGATGCGCGCGCGCGGCGTGAGGCCGTGGTCCTTCACCGCCTGCTCGGAAGCGATCAGCAGCGCGGCCGCGCCGTCGCAGTTCTGGCTCGCGACCCCTGCGGTGACGCGCCCGCCTTCCTGCACCGGACTGAGCGCGGCGAGCCCTTCCAGCGTCGTGTTCGGGCGGATCGTCTCGTCGCGGTCGAGCCCTTCCAGCGGCGCCACCTCGGCATCGAACCAGCCGTTGTCCCACGCCGCCTGTGCGCGCTCGTGGCTGGCGAGCGCGAACCGCTCCATCGCCTCGCGCGAGATGTTCCATTTCCCGGCGATCATCTCGGCCGAATTGATCTGGTTGAGAAGGCCGTCGCCGTAGCGCTCGACCCACCCGCGCGCGGTGTTGAACGGATTGTCGAAGCCGTAAGGCTGGCCGGCGAACATCGCGGCGGAGATCGGGATCGCGTTCATCGCCTGACTGCCGCCCGCGACGACGAGGTCCTGCGTGCCGCTCATCACGCCCTGCGCGGCGAAATGGACCGCCTGCTGGCTGGAGCCGCACTGGCGGTCGACCGTCGTTCCGGGGACATGCTGGGGCAGGCCGGCGACGAGCCATGCCGTGCGGCCGATGTCCCCGGCCTGCGGGCCGATCGTATCGCAGCAGCCCCATACGCAGTCGTCGACCGCGTTCGCGTCGATGCCCGTCCGCTCGACCAGCACCCGCAGCGGGTGCGCGGCGAGATCGGCGGGATGCACTTGCGCCAGCGATCCCTTCTTGCGCCCGATCGGGGTACGGACCGCGTCGATGATATAGGCTTCGGCCATCGGCTCCTCAGGCGAACGTGTGCTGCGGGCCGAGGGGGTGCGCGCCGCCGAGCGCGGCGTCCTCGATCCGGTGATAGTGGAAATTGCGGTCGCCCCATGCGCCGGCGAGCGCCCATGCGCGCTTCATCCAGAAATGGAGATCGACCTCGTAGGTATAGCCCATCGCGCCGTGGACCTGGATCGCGCTTTCGGCGGCGAGGTAGGCGGCATCGGTCGCGGCATATTTGGCGTGGCTGACGTGCAGCGGCGCGCTCGCCAGCCCGTCGTCCATCGCCTGCGCCGCGCGCCACAGCACCGGGCGCACGAATTCGAGCGCAACGGCAACGTCGGCCAGCTTGTGCTTGATCGCCTGGAACCCGCCGATCGCATGGCCGAACTGCTCGCGCACCTGTGCATAAGCGACCGCCTGGTCGAGCATGGCCTCGGCCAGCCCGACGAGCTGCGCCGCGCTCGTCAGCGCGCCGAGATCGAGCAGCAGGGGATCGTCGCCGGCGTCCTCGGGCGCGGCGACGAGGTTGCGCAGCGGGTCGACGCTCGCGAACTCGTCGCCCTCCCCGTCGGCGACCCACGGGTTCGCCGCGTGCGGCAGGGCGACGAGCTTCTCGCCCGCCGCGATGGCCGCGAGGTCACCCGTCTCGCCGCGCGCGATTTGCCACGGCACCGCGATCAGCGCGGTGTCGACCAGCGGCTCGGCCAGGCAGGCGCGGCCGCATTCGCGGGCGATCAGGGCGCCGCCCAGCAGCGTCATGCCCAGCCCGCCCTCGCTCTCGGGCACGAGCAGTCCGGTCAGGCCCATTTCGACGAGGCCCTGCCAGATGCGCAGGTCGCGGTTGCCGCCGGCGTCGAGCCGCCGCAGCACGTCCGGTCCATGCGTGCCGGCAAGGTATTCGCGCACGGCCTCGGCCAGTTCGACGCTTTCCGGTGGAAGTCCGAAATCCATCAGCCCGCTCCCACGCGCGGCAGGCCGAGCAGGCGCTCGGCGGTGATGTTGCGCTGGATCTCGTTCGAGCCGGCGTAGATCGGACCGGAGAGCGAGAAGATGTACCCTTCGAGCCATTCGTTCGCGCGGCCGTCAGGCAGGGTCTGCAGTTCGGCGGCGGGGCCGAGCAGGTGCATCGCCGCGCGGTGCATCGCGCGGTCGAGTTCGGACCAGAAGATCTTGTTCAGGCTCGCCTCGGCCCCGATCGAGCCGCCGGCCATGATCCGCGCCGCGACCTGATAGGTGTTGTAGGCATAGGCCTGCGCGCCCATCCACAGCCGCACGACCTCCTCGCGCAGCCCCGGCGAGGCGCGGTCCGCCGCCTCGCGCAGCAGGGCCATCAGCCGCGCGGCGGTCGCCTGGAAACGGCCGGGGGAGCGCAGCATCAGCCCGCGCTCGAAGCCCGCGGTCGCCATCGCCACCTTCCAGCCCTCGCCCTCGCCCGCGATGCGGTTCTCCACGGGCACGCGGACTTCGTCGAAGAACAGCTCGGCAAATCCCGGGTCGCCGTGAAGCTGGCGGATCGGGCGTCGGGTGATGCCGGGCGCGTTCAGGTCGAACAGCAGGAACGAGAGGCCCTTGTGCCGCTGGCTCCCTTCCTCGGTGCGGAACAGGCCGAAGCCCCAGTCGGCAAAGCTCGCGCGGCTCGACCAGGTCTTCTGCCCGTTGATGACGTAGTGATCGCCATCTCTCCGCGCGGTGGTCTTGATCGCCGCCATGTCGCTGCCCGCGCCGGGCTCCGACCACGCCTGCGCCCAGATCACCTCGCCCCTCGCCATCGGCGGCAGGAAGCGCGCCTTCTGCTCGTCCGAACCGAATTCCATGATCGTCGGGCCGAGCAGGAAGATGCCGTTCTGGTTCGCCCGCAGCGGCGCGCCGGCGGCCCAGTATTCCTCCTCGAAGATCAGCCACTCGATCAGGTCGAGCCCGCGCCCGCCGTATTCGCTCGGCCAGGTCACCATGCCCCAGTTGCCGCTCGCCAGCTCGCGCTCCCACGCGACGTGCTGGTCGAAGCCGTCCTGCCGCTCGAGCGTGACCAGCCGCTCGGCCGGAACGTGCGCGGCAAGCCACTCGCGCACCTCCTGCCGGAAAGCCTGCTGCCGGGGAGTATAGGCGAGATCCATCAGAACTTCGCCGCCCCGCCGGTCTCGACGAACGCGTCGCGCGACCGCTGGCTGTCCTCGTGCATGTACATTTCGAGCGTGAAACCCTGTTCCCAGCGGTAGCCGCGGTCGACGTCGCGCTCCTCGAGGCCGTTCAGTGCCTCCTTGGCTACTGTAAGTGCCTTTCTGCTCTTCGCGGCTATCGTGGCGCAGAACGCGCGCGCCTCTGCCCTAAGCTCTTCGCGCGGCACGATTTTCTCGATGGCGCCGAGCCGCCAGGCCTCTTCCGCGGGAATTTTGCCGCCGGTGAAGAACGCCGCCCGCACCTTGTGCAGCGGCAACATCCGCGACAGATGGCTCGCCCCGCCCATCGCCCCGCGGTCGATCTCGGGCAGCGAGAAATAGGCGTCCTCGGCGGCGATGATCGTGTCCGACGCGCCGCAAATGCCGATGCCGCCCCCGATCACGAAGCCGTGCACTGCGCTCACCACCGGGATCTCGGCGGCTCGAACAGCCTTGAAAGTCAGATAGTTACCGCGGTTGAGTTCGGCGATGCGCTCGGGATGCGCCTGCATTTCCTTGATATCGACGCCCCCGCAGAAGCCCCGCCCCTCGGCGCGGATCAGGATGCAGTGCACGTCCTGCCGCACGGCCAGGGAACCGATGATGCCCGGCAGCTTGAGCCAGGTCGCGGAATCGAACGCGTTGACCGGCGGCACGTCGAACACCACTTCGGCAATGCGCTCTTCCACGGACCAGCCAATCGGCATCACGCAGCTCCCTCGATTGCGGCCGTGCGGCCGGCGAGCGCCGCGATCCGCTCGCGCGCTTCGGTTTCGATCCGGGCGAGAAGCTCGGCGCAGGTCGGCAGATCGGAGAGCCGGCCCGCGACCTGGCCGGAGGCCATGAGACCGCCCACCGCATCGCCCTCCACCACGGCCTTCTGCAGCAGCACGGGCGCGGCGGCGGCGAGCATGGCTTCGGGAAGGGACTTGCCACCCTCGCTCCGCATCGCCTGAGCACTGGCGAGCAGGTCGGCCCAGCTTGCCCCCGTCGCGCGCTTCATCGCGAAGGCGGCGGTAAGACCGCGGCTCCACTTGCCGAGCGCGCCACCGCTCTCGATGCGGTCGAGCATCGGATTGCGGATCATCCGCTGCGGAATGCCGTCGATCCGGTCGGTGACGAAGATGTCGCCGGTCCCCGCACGCGTATAGGCGGCCTTGACCGCCTCGGGCACCGGGCTGTCGGCGGTCATCATGAAGCGCGATCCCATGGCGATCCCGCTCGCGCCCCACGCGAGCGCCGCCGCGAGGCCGCGCCCGTCGGCAAACCCGCCTGCGGCAGCGACCGGCACGCCCACCGCGTCCAGAACCTGCGGCAGCAGCACCGTCGTCGCGACCGAGCCGGTATGGCCGCCACCCTCGCCGCCCTGAACGGTGATCGCCCGGCACCCAAGCGCGACCATCTTCTCGGCATGCTTCACCGCACCGACGGTCGGCATGCAGACGATCCCAGCCTCGTTGAACCGCGCGATCATTCCGGCATCGGGCCCACGCCCGAAACTCACCGCGCCGACGCGCTCGCTGTTCGCGAGGATCACCTCGACGATCTCGCGCGCGCCGGGCTGGAAGCTGTGGAAGTTGACCCCGAACCGGTGCGGCGTGAGCCTGCCGGTCTCCGCGATCGCGTCGGCCAGTTCGGCCGGCTTCATCACCGCGCCCGCCAAGAATCCGAACGCCCCGGCATTGCTGCTCGCCGCCACCAGGCGCGGCGTCGCGATCCAGCCCATCGCCGTCTGCACCACCGGCAGGCGGCAGCCGAGCAGGTCGGTCAGCGGAGTGGCGAGCGGGTCGGCCAAGCGTCAGTCCTCGCCCGTCTGCCGCTTGTTCTTCTCGGCCATTCTCTTGCCGTCGAACCCGGCGATGTAGTCGCCCTTGACCAACGTGTTGTTGGCGTGGGCGAAGTGGTGGTAGCCGAAGGCCGCATCGATCCCGGCGTTCTTGCCCGCGAGCGTCTCCATGTGGTTGCAGGCCTGCTTGGCAAGCTGGAGCGCCAGCCGCGGCTGCTCGGCGATGCGGCCGGCGATGCGAGCAACCTCGGCCTCGAGATCGGCCCGCGCCACGACGCGATTGACCATGCCCATCTCGTAAGCGCGCTGCGCGCTCATCCGCTCGCCGAGGAACAGGAATTCCTTGGCGATCCGCACGTTGAGCTCGTGGCAATGGGCGAAGTATTCGAGGCCCGGGAAGCCCATCTGCAGCACCGGGTCCTGAAAGAACGCGTCGTCCGAAGCGACGATCAGATCGCAGACCCAGGCCAGCATCAGCCCGCCGGCGATGCATCCGCCGTGGACCTGCGCGATCGTCGGCTTGGGAATGTCCCGCCAGCGCTTGCACATGCCGAGATACTGTTCCTGCTCGCGAATATAGGCTTTCTCGGCGCCGGCCTTGTTGGCGTGGTCGTACCACATGAGCCGCCGGTCGACGCTCGCGTGGAAGTCCCGCCCGGGCGAGCCGATGTCGTGCCCCGCGCTGAAGTGCTTGGCGTCGGACTTGAGCACGATCACCTTGACCGCATCGTCATCCACCGCGCGCCGGAACGCATCGTCCAGCGCGTAAGTCATCTGGCTATTCTGGACGTTGTGATAGCGCGGTCGGTTGAGCGTGACGCGCGCGATCCCGCCTGCGGCTTCGTAGAGAACCGGCTCGTCGGTCTCGTAGACGTGCTCGCTGGGGGTCGGCGGCTCGAGGCCGTCGTTGCCGGGCTCGGTCATGACGCGCTCCTTTCTGCCGGAGGGTCGTCCTTGAACACCCGCGCGCGGATGCCGTGCGGGTCCAGCCGGGCGATCAGCGCCAGTTGCTCCTCGCCCGGTAGCGGCGTTTCGCCTTCCACTGCGTCGATCAGCTCGAAGCCGGTCGCATCCTGCACGTGCGCGAAGGTCGCGCCGGAGTGGAGCGAGATTACGCGGATCGCATGATCAGGGCCGCCGAAATCCATGACGCAGAGGTCGGTGACGATCCGGCGCAGCTCGATGCCGCTGTAGTTTCCGCCCTGCACGCGCCGCGCCGGATTGTACCCGGGGCTGGAGACCCGGTCGACTTCGCCCGCGACGAACACGCGCGTCGAGTGGGCGGGGATGAACATCGAGTTCGGGTGATAGATGCCGTTGCCCGGGAAACCCCGCGCGCCGAGCATCTGCACCTTGGGCTGCGCATGCGTGCCGCCGAGCGCCGAAAGGTTGGTCTGTCCGAAGCGGTCGATCTGCGTCGGCGTGACCATCGCGTGGCGGCGGCCGGTCCACACCGCGCTGTCGAAGAAGCGCGAGAACGGGAGGTATCCGGCGGGCGCGGGGCGTTCATCGCCCGTCGCACCGAGCGGCACCGGCTGCTCCACTAGGAACGCCTCGCCGTCGGTCATCATCAAGCCGGGCGAATGGGTGAGCTTGGCCAGCCCCGCGCCGAGGCGGGGGATCGGCCCGATCCCGGTTGCGATGATCTCGCGGCTCGTGCGGAACGCTTCCGCACAGGCGACGATGCACAGTTCTGCCAGCGAAGCGCCCATCAGAACACCGGCAGCGGCAGCGCCGCCACTTCCTTATGCCCGCCGACCGAGGCGAGATAGTCCGCCTCGCTCGCACCCACCGTCCATTCGGCCACTGCGCTCCAGTCGCCCGGATCCTTGGCCGCGGCTGCATATTTCTTCAACCAGCCCATGTCCCAGCCGTAGGCGGGCGGCATCGTCGTCGGATGGGCCCCGCCGGGCGTCTCGGCGACGCCGGTCACGAAGCACCGTTCGAACAGGTTGGCCCTGACGTCCTCCGGGTAGGAGACCTCCATCGCATCGACCAGCTCCTCACAGGAGACGAAGCATTCGGCCGCCGCCTTGGCGAACCACTCGTCGTAATAAGTGTCGGGACCAAGCGCCTGGACGTTGCCCCGGCGATCGGCGCGGTGGACGTGGATCAGTGCCGCGTCGAGCTTCAGCGCAGGCATGGCGGCCAGAACCTCGCCGTCCTCATAGGGCGAGGTGACGGTCTTGAGCCCGCCCAGTTCGATGAGATCGGTCCCGAGCCCGACCCGCGTCGGCAGGAACGGCACGGAGAACGCCGCGGCCTTGAGGCCCCACTGGAACATGCCCTCGTCAAGCTCCAGCACCTCGATCGCGCCGGCTTCGCGGCTCTTGCGGAACCAGGGTTCGAGCGGGATCTCGTCGAGCGAGACGAACGCGAAGACGAGCTTCCTGACCTTGCCCGCCGCGCACAGCATGCCGACTTCGGGGCCGCCGTACGAAACCAGAGTCAGATCGGTGAGGTCCGACCGCAGGATCTCGCGCACCAGCGCCATCGGCTTGCGGCGCGGACCCCATCCGCCGATCCCCAGCGTCATACCGTTCCGTAGCCGCGAGACCACCGCGGCGGCGTCCATTGTCTTGTCAATCGTCGGCATGGCCGGTCGTTCAATCCTCTCTTCCCGATCCGAGAAATGCGACTGGGGGCGATCGGCCGATACCCCCATTTGGTGACGGCGACTTGCGGTGTCCGGGGATAGGCTCCAGACGAGGCGAGAGAGGACACGGTACGGACATGAGCGAACGCGTCGCATTGATCAGCGGGGGAACGCGCGGCATCGGACGCGCGATTGCCGAACGGCTGCTCACCGACGGATGGCAGGTCGCCGTCTGCGCGCGCCGTGCACCCGGGGAGCTGGTAGCGGCCGCAGGGAGAGAAGCGCTGTTCCTGCCGACCGACGTGCGCGATCCCGCCGCGGTCGAAGCGCTGGTGGCGGCGACAACGCAGCGATTGGGGCGCCTCGACCTGCTGGTCAACAATGCCGGTGGAACGCCGGCGGTGGCGGTCGCCGACGCTTCGCCCGAACTGCTCGAGAAAGTGATCGCGCTCAACCTGACCGCGCCGCTCGTCCTCGCGCGCGCGGCCTACGGCGCCTTGCGCGAGGCGAGCGGTTCGGTGGTCAACATCGCCAGCATCTCAGGTCTGCGGGCGGCGCCCGGTACGGTCGCTTACGGCGCGGCGAAGGCCGGGCTGATCAGCGCGACGAAGGGCCTGGCGATGGAATGGGGCCCGGACGTTCGGGTCAACGCGATCGTGATCGGCCTGGTCGAGAATCCCGATCAGATCGAGCATTACGGCGGTGCGGAAGGCGTCGCGCGGCTCGGCGCCACGCTGCCGATGAAGCGCATGGCGCGCGGGCACGACGTGGCAGCCTGCGTGACTTGGCTGGCCTCACCCGAGGCCGCCTACGTCTCCGGCGCTGCAATCGAGTTGCACGGCGGAGGCGAGATCCCGGCGTTTCTCGCTCTCGCACAGGATGGCGGCGGATGACGGCGCGGGCGAAGACCGAAACAATGGCACTCGATCCCGAGCTGCTGGCGACGCTCTATCGCGGCCCGATCGAGCTCGAACCCTGGCGCGCCTTCCTGCGTGCGCTGGCGGAGACGGCGGGGTGCGACAACGCGGCGATCTCGCTCCAGCTCAGCCGCAAGGGGCTCGCCTCGGTCACGCTATGGGCGGAGCCGCCGGCGGTCGATCCGGAAGTGGCGCGCACGATCCACTCGCGCCAGGCGGCGCTCGGCGACCTCGACCCGATGAGCAATGCGCTGAAGCGCACCGGCGAGATCCTGCTGCTGGAGGAAGTCGCCCCGCGCGAAGGCCTGGAACGCGACGAGTTCTACCTGGAGATCATGAAGCCTTACGGCATCGCGCAGGCGCTCGGCATGTATGTGGCGGAGCCCGGCGGGATCGAGTGCAACCTCGGGCTGGTCGCGCATTCCGAAAGCTTCCGCTTCACCGCACGGCACAAGGCGCTGATGGCCGCGCTGCGACCGCATGTGCAGATCGCGCTGGAGCTGTTCTCGCGCATCCAGCGCGACGAGAGCCAGATCGGCGTGCTCACCTCCACGCTCGACCGCCTCACCATTGCGACCTTCATCCTCGACGGGCGCGGCCGCGTGCTGCGCATGAACAAGGCGGCCGAGGCAAAGATCGATCGCGGCGAGACCTTCCGCCTCGCCGACCGGCACCTGGCGGTCGGGGGGAGGACCGACTCGCGCAAGTTCGAGCGGATCGTGAAGGAAGCGTTGCTGAGCCGGATCGAGAACTCGGGCGCCGGCCTCGTCCGTGCCTTCCGCTGCGCCGACCCAGCCAACGAGGGTCTTGGCATTCTCGTGCGCGCCATCGAGCGGGAGCGTGCGGCGCCGATCGACGCCAGCCCCGGGGCGATCGTCTATGCGACCGACCCCGCGCCCGGCGCCACGTTCGAGCAGTTGATCGCCGCCCTGTTCGATCTCTCCCCCTCCGAAGCGGGCCTTGCCGCCCTGCTCACGCAAGGGTTCTCGCTGACCGAGGCGGCCGAGGAGCTGGGCCTGACGGAAAGCACCGTGCGCTCCTACTCCAAGCGGATCTTCGCCAAAGTCGGGGTCAGCCGCCAGACGGAGCTCGTCCGCCTGATTCTGCGCAGCGTGGCGATTCTCGGCTGACACGGCCTAGGCCGGATGGGCCATGGTGCCCATCCAGCTCGCTTCGGCATGCCCGCTGTCGAGCCGCGTCACCTGCACAACGATCGGCACGCTCGCGCGGACGATCGCGCCAAAGGGCACGCCCAGCGGAATGGCCTCGGGGAAGATGAGATCGTTGAAGCGCACACGGCGGACGCGGCGACCGCCCAGTTTCAGCTCGTACGGACCGACCGGCTCCCGGTGCGCATGGTGGATGGTGATCGCGATCCGCGCTTCCTCGTCACCGGTATTGAGCAGCGAAAGCTGGTCGCGGCTGGTGAACTCCGGCTCGGCCCCTGTGCTGCGCAGCGGAATGTGCCCTCCGCCTATCGCCCAGAGCGTCGATCCGAACCCCGCTGTCACGCGCTCACGCCAAGCAACCGCCGCAGCCAGGGCGTCAGGAACACCCCGTCCGGGTCCATCCGGCGGCGCAGGTCGATGAACGCATCCCACTTAGGATAGAGTGGCCGCAGTTCGGCAGCCGTAAGGCTGTGCTTCTTCGCCCAGTGCGGGCGGCCGTCGCAGTCGCGGAAGATCGGCTCGATATCGGCGAAATAGTCTTCCCACGGAAGTGTGGCGTTCTGGTGCAGCGAAATCGTGACGGTCTCGCGGCCATGGGCGGTGCTCAGCCAGCTGTCGTCCGCCTTGGTGAAGCGATAGAGCACGCGCCAGCCGACCGTCCGGCGCCACTTTTCTATGATCCGCTGGCGGACCTTGCGGAAGCACTCCACGCCCATTTCGGCGGGAACGGCGTATTCCATCTCCTCGAACATGTATGCGAGACCGCCGTGCTTGGGGATCACTTGGTGCGGATAACCGGTCCGATCCTCCGTCAGGCGCGCGAAATGACTGTAGTCCGCGCTCTTTCCGGGCCGGTTGAGGCAGCGCAGCTTCACCTCGTCGCTGCGCGGATACCAGTAGAAGTCGAAGTTGCGATTCTCGTCGGCCAGGTGATCGAGGCGCGGCAGGCACTCGTCCAGCGTCGTGCACCATTCCTGTCGGTGCAATTCCGCGGCCGGTTCGAGTTGCAACTGCGCGTCGGTGAGAATGCCGAGCGTGCCGAAGGAAACGCGCAGCGCACGCACGAAGTCGGGATCCTGCTCGCAGGTGAAGCTGCGCACGTCACCCGTTGCAGTGACGAGCCGGCCGCCGACCAGCGGCATCGACAGGTTGTTCAGCGTGCGACCCGATCCGTGCGTCCCGGTGCCCATCGCACCGCCTACCCGCTGCGTCGCGACGTCGCCGAAATTGGGCATCGACAACCCGACTTCGAGCAGCATGTCGCCGGCCTTCTTGAGCTCGGTCCCAGCGCCCAGCGTTGCCCGCGCCCGCGCCTTATCGTGCGTGCAAAGCCCGCTGAGCTTCTCGAGCGAGACGAGCAGGTCGTCCGTCGCGATGATCGGGGTCGAGGAATGCGCCGCGCCGATCGGCCGGATCGTGCGGCCTTCGGATGCACATCGGCGCACCAGAGCGGCAAGATCTCCCTCGCCCGCAGGCGCCTCGACCTGCGAGGGCCGGAAGCGCAGGCTGCCGGACCAATTGCGCCAGTCCTCGTCGAGGCCGTGATCGGTCGCCTGCCATACGGTCGAGGCGGAGGTGCTGCCTCGAGACGCGGCAGGCGCCTCACCCATCGGAGTAGGCGATGGTCGTCAGCAGCGCGACTTCGCTCCTGCGCGAATCGAGACGCGAATGCTGGACGACGATCGGCACGTCCGCTTCGATGACGGAGGCGTAGTCCGTATCGCGGGGAACGGGCTCCGGATCGTCGAGATCGTTGAATCGCAGGTGCAGCGTGCGCCGCGCGGGGACCGACGCGCGGTAAGGCCCCACCGGCTCGCGGTCGGCAAAGTAGAGTGTGATCTCCACCTGCGCATCGCGATCTCCGGCGTTCAGGATGCAGGCGGTTTCGTGCGAGACGAGCGCGGGATCGTCGAAGCTGCTCTCGCCTGGGATGTAACCTTCTGCGATCGCCCAGCGCCTGCGCCCGATTTCCGGCATGTCCGTCTCCTTCAGCGACAGATCAACCGGCATTCCCGCTCTCGCGTTCCCCGCACGGGATTGCCACCGGATCGGCTGGGGGACGAACGCGTTCAGGAGAGATGATAGGCGACACCTACTCCGCCCTGACGCTGATCGGCGCACCGGCCCTTCTGACCAACGCGACCTCCGTGCTGTTGCTGAGCACCGCCAACCGGCTCGGCCGATCGGTCGATCGCGCGCGCGTGCTGGGCAAGTCGCTGATCGAGGAGCCGCAGGCAGATAACTCGATCGAGCTTCGCGGACAGGTGCGGATCGCCAACCGCCGCGTCCTGCTCACGATCCGGGCGATCTCGACGCTCTACCTCGCCGTCGGAGCCTTTGCCGGCAGCACGCTCGCTGCATTCCTCAGCGCACTGATCCCGCGCGCAACTCTGGCTTACGAGGCGACTGTGGCGGTGACCATCGGCACAGGCGTGCTGGGCTTCGCCGCGCTGACCGTGGCTGCCGCGCTTCTGGTGCGCGAGAGCCACCTCGCTTTCCTCCTGCTGCGCAGCGAGACAGCGCAGCACGGTGAGATCCGCTCCCCCGAACGCCTCTTCTAGAGCCGCACGGCAGCCCGGGTTTACCGCCGGCGATGGCTGCGCATGGCGAAGCTCGAGGTGATGCGCGAGACACCCGGCAGGCGGGAGAGGACGTCGCGGTGGAACTCGCCATAGTCGTCGATACCGGCGATCTGGATGCGCAGGATATAATCGCCGTTGCCGGTCATCAGATACCACTCCTGAATCTCCGGATGGCGGCGCAGGGCGAATTCGAAGCGGGCGAGATACTCCTCGGTCTGCCGCTCCAGTTCGATTTCGACGATGGCGACCGTCCCTTCGTCCGGTCCCGTGCCCGAGACGATCGCGGTGTAGCCCCGGATTACGCCGGACGCCTCAAGCAGCTTCACGCGTCGCAAGCACGCCGACGGCGAGAGACCGACCTCCGCAGCCAGCGCGCTGTTGGTGATCCGCGCATCGAGTCGCAGGCGGTTGAGGATCCGCCGATCGGCGTCGTCGAGAGCTTTCATGCAGAATGTTCCATCATTTCGCAGATCATGCCGGCCATACGGCATTAGATGGCGTTTAGTATACGAAATTGGCGAGACGTTGAGCAGGATATGCAGTACTCCCGCTGAAGGAGCCGGGAATGCCATCACAAATCCCCATCGACGCATTCTCTAGCCGGCTCGGCATCGATCTTGATGCCATCCGCGCCAACTATCGCGCGATCGCCCAGCGCATCGCACCGGCGCGCTGCGGCGCGGTCGTCAAGGCCAATGCTTACGGTCTGGGCGTGGCGATGGTCGGTCCGGCCCTTTGTCGAGAGGGCTGCCGCACCTTCTTCGTCGCCCAGCTCTGCGAGGGAGAGCCGCTCGCCCGAGTGGTAGGCGGCGATAGCGAGATCTTCATTCTCAACGGCATCGATCCGGGAAGCGAGGCGCTTTGCGTCGAACGTGGTTTCCTTCCGGTTCTGAATTCGACGACGCAGGTCGAACGCTGGCGCACGCTTGCCCGCGCGACGGACCGGCCTCTTCCGGCGGCGTTGCAAGTCGACAGCGGCATGTCGCGCCTTGGCCTGCCGCCGGCGGCGGCAATCGATCTGGCGAGCGATCCGGCATTCGCCCGCGAAGTCGACCTTCGCCTACTGATGACCCATCTCGCCTGTGCCGACGAACCGGCGCGTCCCGCCAACGCGGAGCAGCTTGCGCGGTTTCGCGCGGTCCACGCGCATTTTCCCGGCGTTCCGGCATCGGTCGCGAATAGCGGCGGCACGTTTCTCGGGGCTGAGTTTCACGGCGATCTCGCGCGGCCCGGCGTCGCCTTGTTCGGAGTCGACCCGGGCCCCCTCGCCGAGGGACTGCGGCCCACCGTCCGCCTCGATGCGCGCGTACTCCAGATTCGCACGATCGAAGCCGGAACCGGGGTCGGCTACGGTCTCGAACACGTGGCGGCGACACGGCAGCGGCTGGCGACGGTCGCCATCGGGTATGCGGACGGCTGGCCCCGTTGTCTCGGCGGCATCGGCGCCGCCTGGCATGGCGGCACACGGCTCCCGATCGTGGGGCGCGTATCGATGGACAGCACGACCATCGACATCAGCGCGCTATCCGAGGAAGCATTGCACGAGGGGGACTTCGTCGAGCTGATCGGCCCGTCGCAATCGCTCGATCAAGTCGCGCGCGATGCAGGGACGATCGCCTACGAGCTTCTGACCCAGTTGGGCGCGCGGCATGCACGCATCTATCTCGAAAACGGCGCAACGCAGGTGCGGGCGCCAGGGGACCATCGATGAGAGTGATCGTTCTGGGCGCCGGCGTGGTCGGCGTGACCTCGGCTTATTACCTGGCCGAGGCGGGGCACGAGGTCGTGCTGCTCGACCGCCAACCGGGGCCGGCGCTGGAAACCAGCTTCGCCAACGCGGGCGAGATCTCGCCCGGCTATGCCTCGCCCTGGGCCGCGCCCGGCATCCCGGTGAAGGCGCTGCGCTGGCTGCTGATGAAGCACGCTCCGCTGATCCTGCAGCCGCGGTGCGACATGGCGATGCTGTGGTGGGTCGCGGCGATGCTGCGCAACTGCACGGCCGAGCGCTATGCGCTCAACAAGAGCCGCATGGTCCGTCTCGCGGAGTTCAGCCGGGACGAGCTGGTCGCGCTGCGCGGCAGGCTCGGCCTGGAGTACGATCAGCGTTCGCTCGGCACCCTCCAGCTCTTCCGCACGCAGAAGCAGCTCGACGCGAGTGCGAGCGACATCGCCGTGCTGGAGCAGTACGGCGTCGCCTACGAGCTGCTCGACCGCGACGGCTGCATCCGCGCCGAACCGGGCCTCTCCGCCTCGCGCGACCGCTTCATGGGCGGCCTGCGACTGCCTGGGGACGAAACGGGCGATTGCCACGTGTTCACCCGCCTGCTTGCCGAGCGGCTGCCGGGCATGGGCGTGGACCTGCAGTACGGCACGAATATCGAGGCGCTGGAGCAGGACGGCGACCGTGTGACCGGCGTCCGCACCGACCGCGGGATCGTGCGCGGCGATGCCTACGTGGTCGCGCTCGCCAGCCATTCGCCTGCACTTCTGCGTCCGCTCGGGCCTCGCCTGCCGGTCTATCCGGTAAAGGGTTATTCGATCACCCTGCCCGTGGCCGAGGCGGCCCGCGCGCCGGTCTCCACCCTGCTCGACGAGAGCTACAAGATCGCGATCACCCGGCTCGGCGACCGCATCCGGGTCGGCGGAATGGCCGAACTCGCGGGCTTCGACCGCACGCTCCATCCGCGGCGCGAGGCGACCTTGCGCCACTCGCTCAACGACCTGTTCCCAGGTGCCGCCGCCAACGAGGCCCCGTCGAACTTCTGGAGCGGACTGCGCCCGATGACGCCCGACAGCACGCCGGTGGTAGGCGCGACCCGGGTGCCGAACCTGTTCCTCAACACCGGCCACGGCACGCTGGGCTGGACGATGGCCTGCGGCTCCGGCCGCCTGATCTCGGCCCTCGTTGGCGGCGAAACCCCGCCGATCGACCCCGACGGGCTCGGCCTCTCCCGTTACGACGGCTGATCGCCGACTGCCCCCGCGACACTTGGGGCAGCGCCATTCCGAACCAGCTTTCCTAGCCAGCCCGCGATCTCATCCGCTGCGGGACTTCCGGCCAGCGCCGGCGGAAAGATTGCGTCGATCGCCAGCAGGCGGCGCGCCGCGTCCGCCGGATCGGCCGCGTCGATCCAGGCCGCCGCAGTGCGATCGGCCAGTGGATCGTCGACCACGTAGTGGGTGCCGTCGTCACAGCGTCCCGCCTGCCAGCGCATCCAAGCGGCGATCGCAAGGCTGGTCATCGGCGAGGCAAGCCCCCTCTCCTGCCGCGCCACGAGCGACGCAACCAGCCGTTGCGGCAGCTTCTGCGATCCATCCATCGCGATCTGGCGCGTTCGATGGCCAAGCGTGCCGTTAGCGAAACGCGCCATCAGCGCCCGGCGGTAAGCGGCGATATCGAGCTCCGCCGGCGGCGTCAGAGCGGCCTCCGCCTCGTCCCACAGCGCCTCGATGAAGGCGGAACCCGCCCCGATCGCCACGAACCGGTCAACGAACTCGATCCCCGCCAGCGCGCCGAGATAGGCGATGCCCGAATGCGCGCCGTTGAGCAGGCGCAGCTTGGCGGTTTCCCAGGGCGCAACGTCGGCCGTCACCTGAACGCCCGCCGCTTCAAGGTCGGGCCGCTCGCCCGCGAAACGGTCTTCGATCACCCACTGGGTAAATGGCTCGGTCTTGACCATTGCGCGGTCGAGGAGGCCGATCGTGGCAGCCAGCCGCTCGATATCCTCCTCGTCGGTCGCCGGCACGATGCGGTCGATCATCGTTTGCGGAAAGGCACCTTTCTCGGCGATCCAGTCGCGAAGCGCCGGATCGTGGCGCCCGGCCATGGCGAGCACCCCCGCCTGGAGGCTCCGCCCGTTCTCCGGAAGATTGTCGCAGGAGATCGCCGTGAATGGGGCCAGCCCCCGCTCCCGCCGCAGCGCGAGAGCGGCGACGAGGAAGCCTGGCGCCGTCTTGGGAGCGCGAAGGTCTGCGAGGTCGGAAACCACGTCGGAATCTGTCTCGATCAGCGCCCCGGTTGCGGGTTCGAGCTTGTAGCCCTTCTCGGTCACCGTCAGGGTCACGATATGCGTTTCTGGTGCCGCCAGCGCCTCGACGAGTGCGGCAGGACCCTCGGGCGCCACGAGCACGTCGGCGACTGCGCCGACGACGCGCACCCGCTCCTCGGTTCCATCGCGCACGACGAGGCTGTAGAGCCCGTCCTGCGGCGCCATCGCATCACGCGTCGCGGACGAGCGAAGCGAGGCGGCGCGGACGCCCCATCGCATGTCACCGCGCCCCAGAAGATCGTCGAAGACAACCGCCTGATGCGCACGATGAAAGGCGCCGATGCCGAGGTGAACGACGCCCGTCTGCATCGCCGAGCGATCGTAGGCAGGCCGTTCGATATCGCCTGGCATTTGCTCGACCGTGGAACCGGCCAGCCGCAAAGTCATGGTAGCATCACCAGTCGGAAACCAGCGCCTGGATAAGACGGCTCATGTTGGCGATATACGTCGCGGTCGAGATGCCGATGACTGGCGTGTCGGTCGTGTAGGGCGAAGTGTCGGTCGCATCGCCCACATGGGTCGACCGGAAGTCGCCGGGCGCAGATTCAGCGGGGCCGTCACCCCGGTAGGGGTTGCTCGTTGCCCGGAGCGGCGTCGGCCACCAGCCATCCTGGTTCAGCGTGCGGACGATATCCTCGGGCTCGGCCGCGTTCTGCGCGTTGAGATCGGAACCGGTCTCGAGGTCGACCACGAAATAGCGCGGAAGCGGCGTCGTCCCTGTCGCGTGGAGCGGGGAACTGGCGACAACCTCTTCTGGCGGCACCGTCTTCAACGCCTCGTGCTCCCGCCGCAGCGCCGCGACATCGATAGCACGGTAGGCTGAATAGTGGCCGAGCGGCGCTTCGGGGCTGTAATCCCAGTAGTATTCGCCATTCACGACGTTCGAGCCACGGCGGTGGACATAGATCGGCCGGTTGGTGCCGAGTTCGATGAACGTCGGAAAATGGCGGTCGCCACTTCCCTGCCCTTCCGGCAAGCGCACCGAGTCCAGCCAGTCCAGCGCTTCGGGAATGCGCGCGAGGAACTTGGTCTCGCCGGTCATGCGATAGAAGTTCATGAGCTGCCGCACGTTCGCCGCAGTCGTGCCTGTGTGGAGCGCGTTGGGTTCGTAGGTCCGTGCAGCCGCCGGCTTCAGATCGAGCGTATATTGGAGAGCCCAGCCCGGCTGCGGCGCCCCGAGCTGCGTCACCACGAAGGTGCTCATCGCCCGGATAATTGGCTCTCGCACGCGCGGGTCGCCGAGCGTCTGGTGAACCATGAGAAGGAACTTGATGTTCTCCGCCGCCACGTCGTCGTTGAACGTGATGAAGCGGGCGTACTCGGGATACTCGGAGTCGTATGGCCAGCGTTGGGGCCAGCCGCCGATAGGGTATTGGCTCTCCAAAACGAACCCGATCGCCTTGTCGAGCGCCGGGCGGTACTTTGGGTCCAACTTCTCGAGATAAAGGCGAAGGAGGAACTGCATCGCCTCGGAGGTGCCGGCATCGTCGAACGTCGCGTTGTCGGCGTAGTGCTGGAATTCCTCCATCCGCCAGGCATTCCGGCCGACCGTCTCGTACCAGTGGCGGGTCGAAGGAGGGCCGGCGAAATCGATGAAGTAGTTCCAGCCGCCGCTCCGATGCTGACCCCAGATCAACGCCGCGGCAGCCTTCTCGGCCGCCTGGTAATAGTATTCGTCACCGGTTGCATGATAGGCGTCGAGAAACAGGTGCCCCATGGTCGCGGTGCCAGGCGGCTGCACCCAGACCATGCTCGGCTTCGCCTCGAGCTCGCCCCAACGGCGGGACCTATCCGGCAGATAGGACCAGACGTAGCCGCCGTTGGTCGAGACTTCCTCGACCATGAACCGCGTCGCGCGCTTCATGGTCTGCTCGATCTCCTCGCGGCTTTGCGCCTGCGCCTGCGGCGCGGCGATCAGGATCAGCGCAGCCGCGCAGATCAGACGATAGATCATGCCCACAACCCCTGCCCCGTGCCCCAATGATGGAAAAGATGTTCCCAGCCCTCGACCGTCTTGCCTCGTGCGAGGCGGAGGCCAAAGCCATGGCCGCCGTCGGCGTAGAGGTGCGTCTCCGTCGCGATACCCCGCTCGCGAAGCGCGGCGCGGAGCATCAGCGTGTTCTCGACGACCACCGATTCGTCGTTCTCCGCATGGAGGAGGAAGGCAGGCGGCGCATCGGCCGGCACGTTGAAGCTCGGCGTATGCGCCCGTTCGAGCGCCGGGGAAGCGCCCTCGCCGATCAGGTTTTTGCGCGAACCGGCGTGGGCCGTGGGCGCGGTCATGGAGATGACCGGATAGATCGGCGCGGCGGCATCCGGGCGGGCCGAGAGGCGGTCGGCAGCGTCGATGGGGTCGTAGACCCTGGCGTCGAAGCGAGTCATCAAGTCCGCGCACAAGTGCCCGCCGGCCGAGAAGCCAATCGCCGCCACGCGCTTCGGATCGACATCGTATGCTTCAGCGCGATGTCGGATAAGGCGCATGGCGCGCTGCGCGTCCGACAGTGCGACGTTCGGCCCGGCGGCCCAGCCTTCGTGCGGCAGCCTGTAAAAGAGGACGAAAGCCGTGATGCCTCGTTCGTTCAGCCAGCGGGCCATCTCGTAGCCCTCCTTGTCGATCACCACCCAACTGTAGCCACCGCCGGGGGTGATCATCACCGCCGCGCCGTTCGGGCGCTCCGGCCGGAATACCGCGAGGCGCGGGCGGGCAATGCCGAAGACGTAGCGGTCGTTGAAGGCGGGGTTCGTGCTCCGCTCCTTGACCGTCTCGACCGGCAGCGTCTCCGGTGCGCCGGGAGCGCCACCGGGCCATAGATCGATCGTCTCCGTCGGATCGGCAAACGTCAGATGGGGAGACGCGGAGGTCGCGGGCGCGGCCGTCTGGCCCATCGCACGCGAGGCGAGCCCCAGCGCCACGCCGCCCATCAGCGCGGTTCGGCGGTCGAACTTCATGTCAGGGCCTCATACGTGAAGTTGGAAAAGCGCCCCTCGCCCTTTCCGGCAACGTAGAGCGCGGGGCGGAGGCTGAGGAAGTCGTAGGCGACGTTGTGATGATAGCCCGACACCTCCATCTGCACGTCGAACTTCTGCCAACTCCCTCCGCCATCCTGGCTGGTGTGGATAGTGAGAATGTTGCGGTCGTTGGTCAGGCGAATGCGCATCCTGTTCACCGGTCTGCCGCCTTTGGCGCGCTGCCCCGGTATCGCGCCCCGCGCGCGTTGCAGGCCGTAGCGGTGCATCATCAGCCCCTTCTCCCCGAAACCGAGCCCGGCATAAAGCCGCCGGTTGTAGAATAGGAGCAGCCCCGCCTCGGCGCCCGGATCGACCTCCACATCCGCTTCGATGCGATAGCGCTGGTCGCCGTTGACGAACGACAGGGGCGAGCAGTCGGTCGGCGTGCGCCCCTTGCCGCGCATATGGAGCACGCCGTTCGCCCGGCGCAGGCGCTGCACTTCGTTCGGCTCGGGATCGTAGAAGCTCCACTGGACGCCGAACTTGTCGGCTGTGAAATCGTCGCTGAGCGGCATTCCGTGCTGCTGGTCGGGGAGGTCGAGAGGCTTGTCGAGGGGTTCGGACAGATCGCCGCCCAACGGCTTTATCCAGCCGTCCTCGGTCCATTCGACCGGCTCCAGCAAGGCCTGCCGGCCGAGCGTCCAGTAGCCGTTCTCGTAACCATGGTAGATCATCCACCACTGGCCGCCCGGCCCTTCGAACAGCGTCGCATGGCCGCGCGACCACCATTTCTCGCGCGCGCTCTCGGTGCGGATCTGGGGGTTGTTCGGAGCATGCTCCCAGGGGCCGTGAATCGACGGCGCGCGGGCCATGATGACCATGTGGCCGGTCGGCGGACCCGCGGTGCCGCCGACGGCAGTGGTCATGTAGAAGTAATCGCCGCGCCGGGTGATCTTGGGACCCTCCGGCGCGAAAGTCTCGACCACCCAGTGCTCGGGGTAGTGCCAGGGATCGTAGACATGCTCGACCTCGCCGATGATGGACAGACCATCGGCGGATAACGGCACGCGGTCGCCGCCCGAGAGGAACAGCCAGCGGCTCCCGTCCTCGCCCACGGCATGGCCCGGGTCGATATGGTCGGGGAGCTTGAGGTCGATTGGATCGGACCACGGCCCCTCGATCCGGTCCGCATGGATGACGTAGATCGATTTGTAGTCGGGAAAACGCGCCGGAATGTAGAGGAAGTAGCGGCCGTCGTGCTTGACCAGCTCTGGCGCCCAGACGGAGCCGATCGGCTTGGTAAGCGCGGCCGTCACCGGCTGCCAGTTCACCAGATCGCGGCTGTGCCAGATGACCAGGCCGGGATAAGCATCGAAGCTGGAGAAGGTGAGGTAGTAGTCCTCGCCATCCCGCAGGATGGTCGGATCCGGATGGTCGCCGGCGAATACCGGATTGAGGAACCGTCCGTCGCCGAGGTCGGCCTTGCGCTGCCCTTCGAAGCCCTTGCCCCACACCATGTGGGCGTAAGGATCGAGCGAGGACGTCGCACGCGAGCCCTGCGCCAGCGCGCGCGCCGGGAGGAGCTGGAGGATACCGACGGCTGTGACCGCCTTCAGGCCGGTCCTTCGATCGAACATGCTGGAGAAGCCTCCTTGCAAGAAAGAAATGGCCGGCCGCACTCATCGCGCGAACCGGCCCAGCGGGAGCTATCCGGCGAAGCGCATCACAGCTTGAAGCGCACGCCTGCCATGATCACGCGGCCGAAGTGATTGTTCTCGTAATTCCGGCGCGCGAAATCGTCGGTCCAGCGATAGCGATAGTCGTCGGTCAGATTGGTGCCGTCGAGCGACACTTCGATCTGGTCGGTAAGCTGATACCGAATCGCGGCATCGAGGTTGAGCGAGCTGCCGAACCCTTCGAAGATGTTGCTGTTGCCACTAGTGCCCGTGAGATAGCCGCCGCGATAGGCGGCCGACACGCGGATCGATAGCTTGCCGTCGTCGTAATAGACCGTGCCGTTCGCCGACTTCTTCGACAGCCCGAGAAGGGGGCGAGTGTAAACGTCGCCGCTGACCGTATAATCGACCTCGCTGTCGATCAGGGTGACGTTGCCGAGCACACCGAAGTGGCGCAGCATGCTCAAGTCCGAAAATACCGAGAAGGGCAGGTTGAGGCCGAACTCGACGCCCTTCAGGCTTGCCCCCGGCCCGTTTCCGGTCGTCCTGAACTCGAATTCGCGATCCGGGTCCGTGCCGTTGACGATCGCGTCGTAAACCGGCGTTCCGGGCGTCAGCAGAGATGTCGGAAGGCCGCTGTCGGCCCAAGTGCCTTCGGTCGAAGTGCCCAGCGGGAAGCTCACGATGTCTTTCGCGAACAGCGCGATGGACGCCAGCGCGCCGGGGGCGAAGTACCATTCGAGCGCTACGTCGTAGTTCGTGGCACGGTATGGGTCGATGTAGGGATTGCCCGAAGAAATGCGGAAATTGAACTGGTCGACCGAGCCGCCCGGCGTGAGCGAGCCCAGGCCCGGCCGTGTCATCACCTTGGCGATGGCACCGCGCAGGATCAGGTTGTCGGCGGGGAAGATATTGACGTTCATCGCCGGCAGCCAGTCGTCGTAACTGCGCTCGACGGTCAGGTAGGTGCCGCTGAGGAAGCCCCCGGATGTCTGGTCGGTCTTGGCATAGCGGATGCCGGCGTTACCCGTCACACGCATACCGAACAGCGACGTTTCGTAGTTCGCCTGCAGCCAACCGCCTTTGACTTCTTCCGTGACATCGCGTTGCTCGCCCTGCTGCAGCACGCGTTCGCGGCCGTACAGGTCGATGAAGTCGGTCGCGGCGTCGAGGTTGGGAACTACCCAGCTATTGGTGTTCCCCGCCGGCTGGCCTGCATCGCCGAGATCGAAGATTTCCGCGAGATCGTCGGTCACCGGCGCACCAGTGGCTCCCGGTGCGCAGTCGAACTCCTGGCAATAGACGCCATCGCGCCGATATCCGATCGTGTCGAAATCGAACCGGCGATAGAAGGCGCCGCTCGCCAGTTGGAAGCCGTCGGCCACGTCCCATTCCAGATCGAGCGCGACCGTGCGGAACTTGTTGGTGAGGAACGACGGCCGGTCGCGGAACTCGGCGAATTCGAACGCTGCGGGGTCGTCGATCCCCGGACCGAAGACCAGGAGCGGTGACTTCATGTCGGTGTAGTCGTAGGTGTAACCATCCGCCCGGTCGTCGAACATGAGCGAGGTTTCGATCGGGATATCCGCGTCCGACCGCGAGAGGCCGCCCCGCAGCGTTCCCCTGAATACGTCGCTGAACTCGTGATCGATGTTGGCCGAGATCTGATAGAACTCGGTCTCGCTCTCGCGGTGGTAACGCTCGGTGCGGACGTAGGCGTTGTCCAGCTCGGCCGAGATGATGTTGTTGTCGCCATCAAGCACGTAATTCGAGATGTCGATGGTGTCTTCTTCGCTGCGCAGCAGCACCTCGCCCCAGAACTCGTCGCGATCCTCCTTGAAGTTCGAATAGAGACCGTCGATCGAGATATTGGTGCGATCCGTTGGCTTGAACTGGATCGAAGCGGTCGCACCCAGGCGCTCGCGGTCGTGGCCCACGAGGCCATAGCGCGGGATGCGCGGATGGAAGGCATTGGCGACCTCCGCGCACTCGCCGGTCGGATTGTCGAGATCGCACGCCACGCCGTTGACCGAACGGAACGGGTCCTGGGCCCAGCGCACCGAGTTGTTGCCGAGTTCGGCCGTCTTGTACTTCGAATAGGCCACCGAGGCGGACACGCCGAACGTCTCGGCATCGTTGGTCCAGCCGATCAGCCCGGCAAGGCGCGGGCCGACATTGTCGTTGAGATCGTTGTAGCGGGCCTGCGCCGACGCGGTCAGCGTCAGACCGGCGCCGTAGCTGATCGGATTGCCAGTGTTGAGATCCACGACGGCACCCAGCGAGCCTTCGTCGAGCGAGGCCGACGCGGTCTTGTGCACAACGATCGAATTGAACAGCTCGGACGCGAAGACGTTGAAATCGAACGCACGGTCGCGATTGGCGGACGCGCCGTCGGTCGAGGTTGCGATCGTCTCCATGCCGTTGACCCGTACGCGGGTGAACTGCGCGCCGAGACCACGCACGGTGATCGCACGCCCTTCGCCCGCGTCGCGCTCGATGGCGACGCCGGGAATGCGCTGGAGCGATTCGGCGAGGTTCTGGTCGGGGAACTTGGCGATGTCCTCGGCGACGATGACGTCGATCGCGGACACAGATTCGCGCTTCATGTCGAGCGCCGCGTCGAGCGAGGCACGGAAGCCGCTGACGACGATTACGTTGCCCTCTTCCCCGATCGCCTCTTCGGCGACCGCTTCATCGGCGGCACCGCTGGTGGGGCTGGGGGACGTGTCGGTCACCTGCGCGCTTACCACGGTCGGCAGTACGGTGGCCGCCAGCACGAAAAATGAAGTAGCTCCCATGAGCCGCGGCAGCGTAAGCTTCCGCGGCTCGATGTTCCGATCCTTGCGCATTCCTCTCTCCCTTGTCCTTTTCGCCCATGGAAGCGAATAAAACCGTATGACACCGGTGTCTAAGCCAGACGACGACATGGCCGGGGAGAACGAACTCTGGAGTTGAGGCAATGACGGCGCCCCTTCACTCTCTCCCGCCGATGCTGCGCTTGTCCCGCTCAGTCATCATCCCGGTTGTAAGATGTAAGTAACCGGTGTCATAAGACTGCGCCCGGCGCGAGACGCTGTCAAGACCGGTGATGGGAGAGAGATGATGATACGTGTTCTGCTACCCCTTCTGCTGCTGATCGTGGCCTCGCCGCTACGCGCGGAAGCCTTTCCGGATGCTGCAGGGTGGGCCGCGGTGACCGAAGGCGGACGCGGCGGTGCGATCATACGGGTCACCAATCTGGATGCCGACGGGCCCGGCTCGCTCAAGGCGGCGCTCGAGGCGCCCGGCCCGCGAATCGTGGTGTTCGAGGTCGGCGGTGTGATCGATCTCGGCCTCACCACGGTGAATATCGACGAGCCCTACCTCACCATCGCCGGGCAGACGGCACCGTCACCCGGCATCACCGTCATCCGCGGCGGATTCGACATCCGTACGCACGACGTCATCGTTCGCCACATCCGCATCCGCTCGGGTGTATCCGGAAAGCCCAGACGGAGCGACTGGGAAGCCGACGGCATCTCCACCGTCGCCGCCCGCAACGTGATCGTCGACCATTGCTCGATCACCTGGGCCGTAGACGAGAACCTGTCCGCCTCCGGCCCGCGCTTCACCGGCGAGACGGTGGAGGAATGGCGCGCGGGAACTTCGCGGAACATCACGTTCTCCTACAACATCCTCGCCGAAGGCCTCGCCCACGCCAGCCATCCGAAGGGAGAGCATAGCAAGGGCTCGCTTATCCACGACAACGCGACCGGCATCCTCATCTACCGCAACCTCTATGCCCACAATTACGAGCGCAACCCGATGCTGAAGGGCGGTGCCCAGGCCGCGGTGGTGAACAACTTCATCTTCAATCCGGGCGCACAGGCGATCCATTACAACCTGATGGATCTGGAATGGGGCGACCATCCGCACCAGGCCGGCGAACTCTCGGCGGTCGGCAATGTCCTGCGCGGGGGCTTCTCCACCCGCGACGACATCGCCTTCCTGTCGATTGGCGGCGTCGGAGACCTGCGCTACTACGGTCGCGACAACATCGCGGTCGGCCGACTGGGCGAGCCGCTGCCGATGTTCGGCCGTTACACCACCAGCCCTGCGAAGATCCTCGAAACCGACGAGCCGCCCGTCTGGCCTGAGAACCTCGACGTGCTCCCGGCGAATCAGGTGGAGACGCATGTCCTGCGATATGCCGGCGCCCGCCCGTGGGACCGCGACGCGCATGACATCCGCGTCGTGTTCGATGTCGCCGAGGGCCGCGGAGAGATCATCGACAGCGAGGAGGAAGTCAGCGGCTATCCGGTGGTCGAACCCACCCGGGCGCCCTTCGTCGCGGAGGAGTGGAACCTCGATACGATGGAGCCGAAATCCGGGCGCTACCCCGGCCAGACGGACGATTTCGTCCAGCAGCCGACCAGCACGCGCGACCGGCTGATGCGGCAGCAGGAGGCACAATGATGGCCGCAGTAGCGATGCGAATCATCGGCGCGCTCGCGCTGATCCTCACCCTTGCGTTCAGTCCCGCGGCGGCCTGGGCCGCGCCGAAGGTCCTGCTGTTCAGCCACACCACCGGTTACCGCCATGCCTCGATCGAACCCGGCATTGCCGCGATCCGCACTCTCGCCGAGCGGGAGGGGTTCACGCTGGTCGCCTCGGACGACCCAGCGGTTTTCGAGAGCGGCGGACTGGACGGCTTCGCCGCAATCATCCTGCTCAACACCACGACGGATCGGAAGAACCCCGCCTCCGAATGGCTCGTCGGCCCGCGCCGGGCGGGATTGCAGGCGTTCGTACGCGGCGGCGGCGGCGTGGTCGGCATCCACGCGGCAGCCGATTCGCACGCGCACTGGCCCTGGTACCGGCGGATGATCGGCGCGCAGTTCGCCCGTCACCCGGAAGGAACGCCGACGGCCGACCTCCAACGCGCCGACGCCGATCACCCCGCCGCCCGTGTGCTGCCCGAAAGCTTCCGGCGCACGGACGAGTATTACCTGTTCGAAGACTTCGACCCGACGGTCACCCTTCTCGCCACGTTCGATCCCGCTTCCATCCGCGAAGCGGCGGTCAATCCGAAACCCGTCGCCTGGACGCACCGTTTCGAGGGCGGACGCGTCTTCTACACGGCGATGGGGCACACACCTGAAAGCTATTCCGAGCCGCTGTTCCTCGCACATCTCGCCGCCGGTCTGCGCTGGGCAGCCGGCCTGCCACAGCCAGCCGCAAAGGGCATCGTGATCGACGAGAAGCAGGTCGTCCGGCAGGAGCCGCCGCCGCACGGCGCTATCGGCATGAGCACCGCCTACAGGATCAGCGACGCCGCACCGCAGCGGACGATGGAGTTCCGCAAGCGTGTGCTCCATCCGGGTGCCGCGATCGGCATCCATCCGATCAACCATGACGAAGTCTATTATGTCCTATCGGGCGAAGGCGAACTCGAGAGTGACGGGCGGAAGCAACGGTTGGGACCCGGCACGGCGGCCTATCTCTATGCCGATGCGGAAGTCGGCATCAGGCAAGTCGGACCCGAGCCGCTGGAACTCATCATCTCCTACCCTCTGCCCGCGCGAACGGCCGACTAGCTCCCCGGCTGGATATAGGGGACCCGGCCGAACAGTTCGCGCTCCCACTGGCGTGGGTCGTTGGTCAGGCGGACCTCTGTGCCGAACAGCATCGTCTGTCGGTCCGGCAAAGTATGGACCGGCCATTCCGGTATGCCGCCATGGTTTGGATCACCAACGCGCGCGAGCGCGATGAAGGAATCCATCATCCTCCTGCTCAACTCTCGCGCCTTCAGCCCGGTACCGGTGATCGATCCTTCCGCGTCGAGCGTGCCGAAGACGAGCGGAATATCGATCGTGTGCGGTGCGCCGCGACGCGGCTCGACCGGCGACTGATAATCGACCCGATAGACCCAGGTCGGGGTGCCGGCCCGCGCGCGCTCGTCCGCCTCGATCACCTGCCCGCGCCAGCTCCGCCCAGCGGTCGTGGCGGCGTAGAAGACCTGCTCCGGCGTGTAGGCCGGATAGCGCTCGCGGAACTGTGCCACGACCCATTCGGGATGAATGTCGATCCGCAGCTCGGGCGCCATGCGCTCGGCGATGTTCGACCAGTCGAGGCCGGTGATCTTCGGCCCGTCCGGATCGACGAAGGCGCGTGTCTCGTCGAGCGTGTTGCCGAGGATCATCGGGATATGGTTCGACTGCGGATTGGCGTCCGGCCAGAACGGGTGCCGGGTGAGCCATTTCATATCGAGCACCGGGCCGAAATAGACCCGGCCGCCGAGCACGGGATCGGTGGCATCGAGCCCCTCCACCAACGCCTCGGTCGGCATAGTGAGCAGACGGCCAAGATCGCTCTCCGGAACGCCGAGGTCGGCGAGGAAGGCGTGGGTGCGGGCTGTGGCGTTGAGCGGGCCGGAGGCGGTGACTTGCTGTCCGCTCATCGTCGCGGCGCTGTGGAACAGGCCCTTGGCCGCAGGCATGCCCATCATCGTCGCGATCTTCGCGCCGCCGCCCGACTGGCCGAACACCATGACCCGGCCGGGATCGCCGCCGAAGTTCGCGATATTCGCGCGTATCCACTGTAGTGCGAGAATCTGGTCGAGCTGGCCGGCATTGCCGCTGTCCGGGAAGCGCGAGTCCAGGCGCGAGAGGTAGAGATAGCCGAAGGCGTTGAGGCGGTGGTTCAGCGTGACGACGACCACGTCCCCGCGCGACGCAAGATGATGGCCGTAGTTCAGCGGATCGACCACGCTGCCCGACGAATAGGCCCCGCCGTGGATGTAGACCATCACCGGCCGCTTCGCGCGCGGGTCGGGCCCCGGCGTCCAGACGTTGAGGAACAGGCAATCCTCACTGGTCGAGGCGTAGCGGTCGCTCCGCTGCGGGCAGGACGGCGCGAAGGCCGTCGCATCGGCGATGCCGCTCCACGGCTCCGGCGCGCGCGGCGCCTGAAAGCGATGCGGCCGCGTGTTCTGTCCGTAGCGAAGGCCGCGGAACACGTGGAGGCCATCCTCGACCGTGCCGCGCACGCGGCCCTTGGTCGTGGAGACGACGCTGCTCCGCTCCGGCGCGGCATAGGCCGCGGCCGGCAGCGAAAGGGCGGCGGCGGCCAGGGCCGAGTTGCCGAGGAAACGGCGGCGGTCGATCCCCTCCATCACGCGAACCTGTTCACCAGGTTTTCGAGGTATTCCTGCCGGCCGGAGGGAGGCCGTCTGTCGCCGTTCGACTGCAGCGCATGGTCGGCGAGGTCCGCGAGGCTGAGTTCGTTCAGCGCCTTGCGCCCGAACTCGTCCCCCCAGCCGGCATAGCGGTCCTCGACGAACTGCCCGAGCTGCCCGTCCTCGATGATCGCCGCCGCGTTGAGCAGTGCCCGCGCGAGAACGTCGATGCCGCCGATATGGCCGTGGAACAGGTCCACCGGGTCGATCGACTGCCGGCGCACTTTCGCGTCGAAGTTGAAGCCGCCGGTGGTGAAGCCGCCGCCTTTCAGGATCTCGAGCAGGGCCAGTGTGAGCCCCGGCACGTCGTTGGGAAACTGGTCGGTATCCCAGCCGTTCTGCGGATCGCCGCGATTGATGTCGATCGATCCGAAAATGCCGAGCGCCATCGCGGTGGCGATCTCGTGCTCGAAGCTGTTGCCGGCGAGCGTCGCGTGGTTGGCCTCGATATTGACCCGGACCTCGTCGACCAGCCCGTAGCGTTCGAGGAAGCCGTACACGGTCGCCGTGTCGCGATCGTATTGATGCTTGGTCGGTTCATGCGGCTTGGGCTCGATCAGGATCGTGCCCGAGAAGCCGATCTTGTGCTTGTGCTCGACCACGAGGTTCAGGAACCGGCCGAGTTGATCCATCTCTTGCCGCAGATCGGTGTTGAGGATCGTGTCGTAGCCCTCACGGCCGCCCCACAGCACGTAGTTCGCGCCGCCGAGCCGGTGTGTCGCCTCCAGCATCTCACGCACCTGAAAGGCGGCCCAGGCGAAGATTTCGGGATCGGGACTGGTCGCCCCGCCCGCGGCATAGCGCGGATGCGAGAAGAGGTTGGCCGTGCCCCACAACAGCTTCACCCCGCCCGTTTCCATCCGGCGCGCCATCTGATCGACGATGTCGGCAAGGTTGCGGTGATGCTCTTCCGGCGTCGCGGCGGTCGCCATGGCGTCGACATCGTGGAAGCAGAAGAACGGCGCGCCCAGCCGCTCGAAGAAATCGAACGCGTTCTCAAGCTTCAGCGCGGCGCGCTCGGGCGTGCAGATCTCGCCCGGCATCCACGGCCGGTCGAACGTGCCGGCCCCGAAGATGTCGGCACCCGGCCAGGCGAAGCTGTGCCAATAGCAGACCGCCAGCCGAAGGTGCTCGGCCATCGTTTTGCCCAGCACCAGCCTGTCGGGGTCGTAGTGGCGGAAAGCGAGCATGTTGTCGCTGTCTGCGCCTTCGTAGGCGATCGGCGCGATGTCGGCAAAAATCCTGTCGGTCATTGTTCGCCTCGAAAGTGGGGTTGGAGGGCGGAGTAGAGAGCGCGGAAGCGCTGCTGGCGTTCGGCGAAGTGGGCGGCGCGGCCGGGGTCGGGCTCTTCGACGCCGGTGACGGCGGGCGGCTGGATCGCGGCGTCCGCATGCCCTTCCACGCAGAGCCGGGCGAGGCGCGCGGCGCCGAACGCCGGCCCGACCGCGCCCGCTTCCCTGAACACGAGCGGCCGGTCGAGCGCGGCCGCGATGATCGCGCCCCAGAACGAGGAGCGCGAGCCGCCGCCCGCCATTGTGATCGTCTCCGGCGACGAACCGGCCGCGACGATCGTGTCCAGCCCGTCGCGCAGCCCCATGGCCACGCCTTCCAGCACGGAAAGGGCAAGCTCCGGCGCGCCGGTGGTTGCGGTCATGCCGAAGAAGACGCCTTGTGCCTGGGGATCCGCGTGCGGCGTCCGCTCGCCGCTGAGGTAGGGGAGAAAGATCGGCCGCGAGCGGTCCAGGCGCGCCTGTTCCGCAGCCGCAAGCAATGCCGGCGCGTCGTCCAGACCGAGCAGCGCAGCCGCCCAATCCAGACATGCGGCAGCGCTCAGCATGACCGACATCTGGTGCCAGCGCCCAGGCAGGGCATGGCAGAAGGCGTGCAGGCCATTGTCTGGCGCGGCGCGGAACCGATCGGTCGCGACGAAGCACACACCCGAGGTGCCGAGCGAGAGGAAGCAGTCGCCTGGATCGACGACGCCGAGCCCGACCGCCGCCGCGGCATTGTCGCCCCCGCCCGCCGCGACGGGCACTTCGCCCATTCCCCAGCGAGCGGCGAGGGCTGGCCGGAGCGTTCCGGTCGCCTCCGGCCCTTCGTGCAGGCGGGGCATCGCGTCCACGCCGAGATCGGTGGCGGCCAACATGGACTGCGACCATGCCCGCACCTCGACATCGAGCCACAGCGTTCCGCTGGCATCCGACACATCGGTTGCCTTCTCGCACGTCATTTGCAGGCGGACGTAGTCCTTGGGCAGCAGCACGGTGCGGGTTCGCGCGAACAGGTCGGACTCGTGCTCCCGCACCCAGAGGAGCTTCGGCGCCGTGAAGCCTGCCATCGCGGCGTTGCCCGTGATGCGGCGCGTCCGGGGCTCCACCTCCTCCAGCAAGCGGCATTCCGCGCCCGAGCGGCCGTCGTTCCAGAGGATGGCAGGGCGGAGCGGCCGGTCGGCATCGTCGAGCAAGGTCGCGCCGTGCATCTGGCCCGCGAGGCCGATCGCGCGGACCGCCCGGCGATCCGCTTCCGGCAGCGACAGGACGGCGGTTTCGGTCGCTCGCCACCAGTCGTCGGGGTCCTGCTCGGACATCAGCGGTCCGGGGCGGGATACCGACAACGGCGCCGATCCTTCGCCGCGCAGCCGCCCTTCCCCATCGATCAGGACGGCCTTCACGGCGGAAGTGCCGATATCGATCCCGAGATACATCAGGCGCGCTCCGCCTTCCACAGCAGGCCCATCTCCTCGAGTGTCCGGCCTTTCGTCTCGGGCAGCATCTTCCACACGAAGAGCGCCGCGAGCACCGACATGGCGCCATAGAGCCAGTAGGCGAAACCGTGGTTGAACATCGCCACCAGCGTCGGGTCACCGTCGAGAATCTTGAACGACCATGAGACGAGGAAGTTGGAAATCCACTGCGCGGTAACGGCAAGCCCCATCGCCTGGTCCTTCACCGGGTTCGGGAAGATCTCCGCCAGCAGCACCCAGACCACCGGTCCCCAGCTCAGCGCGAAGCCGGCGATGTAGACGAGCATGGCGAGAAGCGCGCCCAGCCCGAGGCTGTCGACGTAGAACAGCGTGCCGAGCGTCGCCATCGAAAGCGCCATGACTATCGCCCCGGTGATCATCAGCGGCTTGCGGCCCCAGCGGTCGACGGTGAGCATGGCGATCACGGTAAAGCCGAGATTGACCGCGCCAACTGCGACCGTCTGGAGCAGGGCGGTATCGGTCGACGCGCCCATGCTCTTGAAGATGAAGGGCGCGTAGTAGAGCACCACGTTGATCCCGACGAACTGCTGGAAGATCGACAGCAGCAGGCCGACCGCGATCAGCGCCGCGCCGTAGGAGAACAGCGGCCGGCGCGGCACCACCAGCGACTGGCGGATCTCATCGAGAAGACCCGGGCGGCGGAGCCCCAGTGAGTGAAGCACTCTCACCGCGCCTTCCTCGTCCCCCTTCTGCACCAGCCAGCGCGGGCTTTCCGGAATGAGGAAGAGCATGCCGAAGAACAGCACGGCCGGAATGCATTCGGAGGCGAACATCAACCGCCAGCCGGTCGTCAGCACCCATTGCTCGTCGCCTTGCCGGGCAATGCCCCAGTTGACGAAATAGACGACCAGCATGCCGCCGATGATGGCGAGCTGCTGCCAGGTGACGAGTTGTCCACGCCGTTCGGGCGGCGCGATCTCGGCGATATACATGGGCGAAATCATCGAGGCGAGCCCGACCCCGATCCCGCCCAGAATGCGATAGACGTTGAACAGGGTGAGCGCGTCCGCCCCCATCGATCCCGGCGCGCCGAAACCGATCTCCGGCCATGCCGATCCCACCGCCGAGAGGAAGAACAGCACCGCCGCGAGGATCAGCGACCGGCGGCGGCCGAACCGCGTCGCCAGCATTCCTGCCAAGGCGGCGCCGATAATCGTACCGATCAGCGCGCTCGCGACGGTGAAGCCGGCGAGACTGTCGCCGGCGTTGGGCGAGAGGCCACGCGGGTCGATGAAGTTGACGTCGATCGCCTCGATCGCGCCGGAAATGACCGCCGTGTCATACCCGAACAGCAGCCCGCCCAATGTTGCGGTCAGCACCGCGAACGTGATGGAGCCGCTTTTCCCTGCCACCTTCTGATGCATCCATTTCCTCCCGAGGGCCGCTTTTGCGGCTCCTGATGTTGTCGGCGGCTATCGGCGGACGTCGAACCCTCCCGCCAGGAACGCGTCGATATCCTTCTGGCCGAACACGCTCGCGTCGCCTGGCAGGCTATGTTTCAGGCAAGTGAGCGCGAGCCCCGTGCGGGCGGCGGCGTCGATGTCCTGCCCCGTCCGCAAACCATGGAGCACGCCGGCCGTGAAGGCATCGCCCGCGCCGATCCGGTCGACGATCCCGGCAACGCTCACCTCGTCCGTCTGCGCCGCGCCGTCCCGCGCGTCGATGCGCGCCGAGAGGCGATGGTGATCGACATTGTCGAGATGCCGCGCGGTCGACGCGATGAGCTGGAGTTGCGGAAAGGCCTCGAACGCCGCCTCCGCCGCCTCGCGCCGCCGGTCGGGGCCGTCGCCGTCGAACCTCTCGCCGAGCAGCAGCGAGATGTCGCGGTGATTGCCGAACAGGATGTCGGCCTTCGAAATCAGCCGGGTCAGCGTGGTCCTGGGATCGCTGTCCCATGCCTCCCACAGCCGCGAGCGGTAATTGCCGTCGAACGAGATCGGCACGCCCCGCGCCTGGGCAGCCTCGGCCGCGCTCAGTGCCGCCTCGGTACCTTTCTGCCCCAGAGCGGGCGTGATACCCGACAGGTGCAGGCGATCCGCGCCGGCGAGCAGACCATCCCAGTCCCAGGCATCCGGCGGGGCTTCGGCAAAGGCAGAGCCCGCGCGGTCGTAGATGACGTCGGTCGCGCGCAAACCCGCGCCCGTCATCACGAAATAGAGGCCCATGCGCCCCTCGCGCCGCTGGATACCTCGGGTGTCGACCCCGAAGCCGCGAAGTGCGCGGACCGGTGCGTCGCCGAGCGGGGTCGGCGGCACGGCGCTCACCATGGCGCTGTTGTGGCCGAGGCAGGCGAGCGCGGTGGCGACATTGGCTTCCGCGCCCGCCGTCCAGACGTCGAACTTCGGCGTCTGGAGCAGCAGTTCCCGCCCCGGCGGCGAGAGGCGCAGCATGATCTCGCCGAAGGCGACGAAGCGGCCCATCGCTCTCAGCGCGCTAGCCAACCGCCGTCCACGGCGAGCACGTGCCCTTGCACGTAGTCCGAGGCGGAGGAAGCGAGGAACACAGCCGCGCCGCCGAGATCGGACGGATCGCCCCAACGTCCCGACGGGATGCGCTCGAGGATCTGCCGATTGCGGCTCTCGTCCGCCTGCAGGGCCGCGGTGTTGTTGGTCGCGATATAGCCGGGCGCGATGGCGTTCACGTTGACGCCCTTGCCCGCCCACTCGTTGGCGAGGAGCTTCGTGAGCCCGGCGACACCGCTCTTCGAAGCGGTGTAGCTCGGTACGCGAATGCCGCCCTGGAAGCTCAGCATCGAGGCGATGTTGATGATCTTGCCCCCGCCCTGCCCGATCATGTGCCGACCGGCTGCCTGACAAAGAAAGAACACCGACTTGAGATTGGTATCGACGACCGCGTCCCAATCCTCCTCGGTGAATTCGACCGCGTCGGCACGCCGGATAATACCGGCGTTGTTGACGAGGATGTCGAGCCCGCCGAGCTCGGACAGGGTATGGTCCACCACCTCCTGCACCGGTTCGATGGTCGAGAGATCGGCACCGATCAACGCGGCCTTGCGCCCTAACGCGCGGACCTTCTCAGCCGTCTCGTCGGCGCTGGAGCGGCCGACCAGCGCCACGTCGGCGCCGGCCCCGGCCAGGGCGATGGCGATTCCCTGGCCGATACCGGTGTTGGCGCCGGTTACGACCGCGACTTTTCCGCTGAGGTCGAACATCGCGGTCACTGGAGCTGACAGATGTCGAGGACGTTCATGTCGGTGTAATCCTGGTTCTCACCGGCCATGGCCCAGATGAAGGCATAGGCCTTGGTGCCCGCGCCCATGTGGATCGACCACGGCGGCGAGATCACCGCCTCGTCGTTCTGCATCACGATGTGCCGGGTCGCCTCGCCCTCGCCCATGAAATGCATGACGCGGTCGGCTTCGATGTCGTCGAGCTCGAAGTAGAAATAGATCTCCGAACGCCGCTCGTGGATGTGCGGCGGCATCGTATTCCACACGCTGCCGGGCTTCAGCACCGTCAGGCCCATGACGAGCTGGGCGCTTTCGCACACCCCCGGGATCACGAGCTGGTAGATCGTGCGCTCATTCGATTCCTCGAGGCTCCCGCGGTCCAGCGCGTTGGCCTCCGCGATCGAGAGCTTGCGGGTCTGGAACGCCTTGTGCGCGGGGCAGGAGGCGAGGTAGAACTTCGCGCCCGGGCCGGCGAACGTCACGTCCTTCGCGCCCATGGTAACGTAAAGGCAGTCCTTGTTGCCGAGGGTGAAGCTCTCGCCGTCCACGGTGACAGTGCCTTCGACCTTGCCGACGTTGACGACAGCGAGCTCGCGCCGTTCGAGGAACGGATGCCCGGCTGCGGACGGTGGTTCGGTCTGGTCGGGCAGCTTCACCGTGCCCGACCCCACCAGTACGCCGCCGATCACGAAACGGTCCGCATGGGTGTAGTTGAGGACGCACTCGCCCTCGGTAAACAGGTTCTGGATCAGGTAGCGCTCGCGCAACTCGTCGTTGGAGACGCACTCCATCATGTCCGGGTGCGTCGCGTAGTAAGTTCGTTCAAACATATCCTTCTCCTGTTCAGGTGGCTTGCGCGCGCGGCTCGTCGAGCCGGTAGGCGCGCTTGGCAAAACCATAGCTAAGTTCGTGGGCGAGCTCCGCCGCTTCCCAGTCCTCGATCCGACGCTCGGTGACGAGGCGGGCGAGGAAGGCGCAGTCGACCCGGCGCGCGACGTCATGACGCGCAGGGATCGAGAGAAACGCCCGCGTGTCGTCATTGAAGCCGACCGTGTTGTAGAAGCCGGCCGTCTCGGTCGTCATCTCGCGGAAGCGGCGCATGCCTTCCGGGCTGTCGTGGAACCACCACGCCGGCCCGAGCTTGAGACACGGATAATGACCGGCCAGCGGGGCAAGCTCGCGCGCATAACTGCTCTCGTCCAGCGTGAAGAGGATTATCGAGAGGCCGGGTTCGTTGCCGAACCGGTCGAGCAGCGGCCTGAGCGCATGAACATAGTCGGTCCGGGCCGGAATATCGGCGCCCTTGTCGCGGCCGTACGCCTCGTGGAGCCAGCGGTTGTGGTTGCGGACAGCGCCGGGGTGGATCTGCATGACCATGCCGTCCTCGACGCTCATCGCGGCCATTTCGGTCAGCATCTGGGCGCGGAACAGCTCGGCGTCATCCGTGGTCCATCCGCCGCGGACGATGCGAGCGAACAGCGCTTCCTTGTCCGCCTGCGGCAAATCGGCGGTCAGCGCCGTCGGATGGCCGTGATCGGTCGCTGTCGCACCGGCCGCGCGGAAATCCGCCCGCCGCTTGCGGTGGGCGGCGAGATAGCCGGCCCAGCTATGCACGTCCTCGCCGGTCAGCTCGCCGAAGCGCGCGAGGGCAAGCGCAAAATCCTCGTGCTCCGGATCGATCACCGCATCGGGACGATAGGTCGTTATCACCTGTCCGCCCCAGCCCGACGCGCGGATCGCGGCGTGGTGATCGAGATCGTCCTGCGGCCCCTCGGTCGTCGCCAGCCACTCGATGCCGAAGCGGTCGAACAGGGCGCGCGGACGGAACGCTGGCGTCGCAAGCGCGTCGGTGATGCGGTCGTAGTAGCGATCGGCCGTGGCGGCTTCGAGTCGCACATCGATACCGAACACCTCCGCGAATACATGGTCGAGCCACAGGCGCGAGGGGGTGCCGCGGAAGAGATGATAGTGCGCCGCAAAGAGCCGCCACGCGGCGCGCGGATCGGCCACACACGGACCCGCCTTGCTCGAAACGCCGAGCGCCTCCAGCGACACGCCCTGGCTGTAGAGCATCCGGTAGAGATAGTGATCCGGCGCCAGAAGCAATTCGGCCGGGTTGGTCCAGGCAGCATCGGTGGCGAACCACGCAGGATCGGTATGGCCGTGCGGGCTGACGATGGGGAGCGTGCGCACCTCCTCATAGAGCGCCCGCGCGATGGAACGCGCGCCCGGTTCGGCCGGGAGCAGGCGGTCGGGATCGAGGTTGAGGGGGCGCTTCATTCCTATCCTTCTGGGACGGCGATCGAAGTCGCCTTGCCCCTTTGGTAACCGGTGTCAAATCACGATGCAAGGTGCCTTTACGCGCGTCTGAACAAGGACCGTTATGGGCGTGGCGGCGCCACCGAGGCGCGGCGGACGAGGCTGGAAAGAAAGAACGAAGGCTCGGCCGCGGCCCTGGCGCGATCGCTGGCGTTGCCGACGAGCTTCAGCGCGGCCGAGCGAGCCATCGGAATGATCGGCCAGCGGACCGTGGTGAGTGGCGGCCAGATGTGCGCGGCAATGGCCGTGTCGTCGAAGCCGATGACCGAGAGGTTCTCCGGCACCGACAACCCTCGCTGATTGGCGGCGTGCACGACGCCGGCGGCCATCTCGTCGTTCGAGGCGAAGATGGCGGTCGGCGGCGGCCCGAGGTCCAGCAGCCGGTTGGCGGCTTCGATGCCCGATTCGAACGTATAATTGCCTTCGGCGATGAAGTTTCTCGGCAGTTCGATGCCCGCCGCCTCGATCGCCTGTTCAAAGCCCGCGCGGCGCTCGGCGGCCGAGCGGAAGCCGCGCGGCCCCTCGATGAGGGCGATGAGGCGATGCCCTTGATCGACGAGATAGGTGGTCGCTTCGCGAACCGCCTCGCGGTCGTTCGAGGCGACGAGATGCTCGGGATCGTCCAGCTCCGCCGAACCCATGCGCACGTAGCGGCAGCCAAGCTCGTCGCACAGGTCCGCGAGCACGTCGTTCTCCGAGATCGGCGGCAGCAGCAGGACGCCGAACAGGCGCTGACGGCTGAGAAAGGCGCGGACGTCTTCGAGCATTAGCGGCGAGCGGCGGTCAACCGGGCGCACGACCAGTTCGAACTCGGTCCCTTGCAAGGCTTCCAGTATACCCTGCTGGACGTTCAGAACCGTCTGCGCGTTGGGGTTGTCGTGGATGAGGCCGATCAGGAAGTTGCGGCGGAGCGCCAGGGCCCGGGCCTGCGGGTTGGGCACGTAGCCGAGTTCCGCGATCACCCGCTCCACCCGTTCGCGCGTCTCGCTATTGAGAAGAGTGGAGCGGTTGATGACGCGGCTCACCGTCTTCTTCGATACGCCGGCGAGGCGCGCCACGTCGTTGATCGTCGGTTTGGCGGCCCGTTTCGCCGTCGACGATGCTTTACCCTGTTCCGCCAACGCCATTCCCTCTCTTCGCGACCCGCATAACCACTCCGCTCTTTCCCGCCAAGGCATGGCTCTTGCGGGGGATCGGGGGTGCGCATACACTGACACCGGTTTCCAGGTATGCAAGCTCCATTCTCACCTTCCGCAGACATGCCACCGCTGCTGCATCTCCATCCGCGCGACGACGTCGCGGTGGCTCTGCGGCCGATTGCGGCGGGGACGGCGTTATCTGCGGGCGGGCGGAGCGTCGTCGCGGCAGAAGCGGTGCCGCCTGGTCACAAAATCGCACTGACCAGCATCGCGGCGGGCACGGACGTGTACAAGTTCGGCTGGCCGATCGGGCGCACGACGGCGGATATCGCGCCCGGCGCGCACGTCCACACGCACAATGTCGAAACCCGGCTCGCGGGCGTCGAAGGCTACACGTACGATCCGGTGCGGCATGAGCCGCTGCCCTCCACCGGCGCGGAGTTCCTCGGTTATCGCCGGACCGACGGACGGGTGGGCACCCGCAACGAGATCTGGATCCTGCCCACGGTCGGCTGTGTCGGCCGCACGTCGGAGCGGATCGCAAGCATCGCCGCGGCGCGCCACGACAGAACGGTCGACGGCATCCACGCCTTCTCCCATCCGCACGGCTGCTCGCAGCTAGGCAGCGATCTCGAGGGCACCCGCGCGCTCGTCGCCGCCCTTGCCTGTCACCCCAACGCAGGCGGCGTGCTGCTGGTCGGGCTCGGATGCGAGTCGAATCAATTAGACGATCTCGTCGCCGCGATACCGGAGCCGCTGCGTGACCGCGTGCGTACGCTCCGGGCGCAGGGGGTGAAGGACGAAGTCGAGGAAGGTCTCGCGCTGGTCGGCGAACTCGTTGCCGAAGCTTCGCGCGCCGAGCGACGCCCGACACCGATCGGCGAACTCGTTCTCGGTCTTAAGTGCGGCGGTTCCGACGGGTTCAGCGGCCTGACCGCAAACCCGCTCGTCGGTCGCATGGCGGACATGGTCGTGGGGTCCGGCGGATCGGCGATCCTGACCGAAATCCCGGAGATCTTCGGGGCCGAACACCTGCTGATGGCCCGCGCCCGCGATGCCGAGGTGTTCGACCGCATCGCCGCGCTCGTGAACGACTTCAAGCGCTACTTCCTTGAAAGCGGGCAGCCGGTCTCGGAGAACCCATCCCCGGGCAATCTCGCCGGCGGGATCACGACGCTTGAGGAAAAATCGCTCGGCGCGGTGCAGAAGGCCGGTCAGTCCCTGATCGACGACGTGCTCCGTTACGGCGAACGCGTGCGGCGCCAAGGGCTGACCCTACTGGAAGCGCCCGGTAACGACGCGGTCTCTTCCACCGCACTTGCCGCCGCAGGTGCGACCCTGATCCTGTTCACGACCGGCCGCGGCACCCCGCTCGGATTTCCGGCACCGACGGTGAAGATCGCATCGAACTCGGACCTGGCGGCCCGCAAGCCAGGGTGGATCGACTTCGACGCCGGAGGTGTGTTGGCGAACGGCCTCGACCTGGCCGCAACCGCGCTGCTCGACCGAATCCTCGCGCTCGCTTCGGGCGAACCGACCGCGTCCGAGCGCAACGACGAGCGCGAAATCGCGATCTGGAAGCGCGGCGTGACGCTCTGACGGCCGGCTCGTCCTAAAGCATAAAGGAGCGGACTTTGGTCAGCATAGAAAAACATAGAGCGTGGTTGCTTATGACACCGGTTTCCAATATCAAATGGAAGAAGTTCTTCAGGGGTTTGACGTGACGTTGGTGAATGACGATGCCGCGGCCATTGCCAGCCGCTTTCTCGCGGCGCGGCGGACAGCGGACGGGCTGAGTGATTATCCGGGCGCACTTCCCGATACGCTGGCCGCGGCCTATGCGATCCAGGACCAGGCCATTGCCGAGTGGTCTCACCCGATCATCGGCTGGAAAGTGGGCCGGATCATGCCCCCGCTAAGCGAACGCTTTCAAGCCGACCGCCTCACCGGTCCGATCTTCATCAGACGGGATGATGGTCAGGACATGCCCATCTTCGCCAAGGGGTTTGCAGCGGGTGAGGCCGAGTTCCTGCTGCGCGTCGGGACCACGCCGCCAGCGGGGAAGACCAGTTTCACACTGGAGGAAGCGGCGGATCTCATCGACGTCGTACATGTGGGCATCGAGATCGCGAGCTCTCCGCTGGGGGCGATCAACGACATCGGGCCAATGGCGGTCATATCGGATTTCGGCAACAACAACGGCTTGGTGATCGGGGCCGCCATTCCGAACTGGCGCGACAGCGGGTTCGAGGAATGGGACGTCCGGACGCTTATCGATGGCGAAGAAGTCGGGACCGGCCAAGCCTCCTCTTTCCCCGACGGAGCGATAGGCTCCGCTCGCTTCCTGTTCGAGCTGATGGCCGAGCGTGGGATTGCTCTCATGCCGGGCCAGTGGATCTCGAGCGGCGCCGTGACCGGCGTTCACGATGCCCGTCCGGGCCAGACGGTCGCAGCGCGATTCAATGACTATTCCGTTGAATGCCGACTGGTCGAAGCACAGCCAGAGTAATTTCCCGGCAAGGAGTCACCGAGGCGCCAGTCGGCGGCTCGTCTAATGCTTCCATTCGCGGGTCAGCAGATCGGCACTCTCGCCGTTCCATTTTACTTCGATCTTGCGTCCCTGCGGATCATTGCCATCCGGCCCATACAACTCGTAGATCACCAGGCCGTCCGTCTGCACGCTTTCGATGATGCGAGTGGACACAAATGCGGCGTCATAGGCTACCAGTGCCTCGCGGACCGGCAGCGGCGTCTCCGCCAAGGCGATGTCGCGCTGGGTCTCGACCACACGCCACCGCTCTCCCTCCTGCATGATATCGAATTCGATTTCGGTTCCGTCGGACAGTGTACCGCCAATATCGTAGTAGGAGCGCCCGTCCCGCGTTTCGGCTTCCGCCTCGCGGATGGTGAACCCGTCGCGGGCAGCATTCGCCGCGGCGAGAACCTCGGCAGGAACATCTGCCACGGGCACGTCGCGCTTGCCCGAAGTCGCTACCGTGACCGGATCCGCAGGCGTGTCCGACGGGCCGGAACAGGCCGTAGCGGCCGACAGCAGCAGGATCGAATATGCGCGGGACATCGCCTTCTCCTCATTCGAAATAGGCGGGTAGCGCCAGAGAGATTTCCGGAATGTATGTGATCAGCATCAGCGCGAGGACGAGTGCGCCGTAGAACGGCCAAATCGTCTTCACCGTCCGTTCAACCGGAATTTTGCCGATCGCGGAGCTCACGAACAGGACGGAGCCCACGGGCGGAGTCACCAACCCGATACCGAGGTTGAGCATCAGGATGATGCCGAAATGCACGGGATCGATTCCCAGGGGCATCAGCATGGGGAGGAAGATCGGCGTCGTGATCACGATCAGTGGCGCCATGTCCATGAACGTGCCCAGCAGGAGCAGGATAACATTGACGATCAGCAGGATCAGGATCGGATTGTCGGTTATGAACCCGATCAGATTCGCCAGTTCGGCAGGCACCTCGAGGATCGCCAGTGCGAACCCGAAGCCCGTGGCGGAGGCGATAATGAGGAGCACCATCGCGGTCGTCTTCACCGACTGGATGGCAGCCGCCATGAACTCCGCCAGCCCGAGCGTCCGATAGACCAACGCTCCGACCAGAATAGTGTAGATGACCGCGATCGCAGAACTTTCCGTCGCGGTGAAGATGCCGCTCAGGATCCCGCCCATGATGATGATCGCCGTGAGCAGGCCTGGCAGAGCGTAGACGGCTGCGTGCAGGAACGGTCGCCAACCGGGGAAGATGCCACGCGGATAGCCCCTCCGTCGCGCCACCAGATAGGTGACAATCATGAGCAGAAGCCCGGTAAGGATGCCCGGAAAGACGCCGGCAAGGAACAGATCGCCGATGGAGACGCCGGTACCAGAGGCCGCGGCATAGATGATCATGTTGTGCGAGGGCGGGATCAATAGACCGACGATCGCGCCCGTCGCCGTCACGTTCACCGCATAGTCGGTGTCGTACCCCTTCTCCTTCATCAGCGGGACGAGCGTGGAACCCATGGCGGAGGCGCAAGCGATGGCCGAGCCGGACACCGCACCGAACAGCATCGATGCACCAACGTTCACCTGCCCCAGCCCGCCTCGCGTGCGGCCGAACGTCGCCTCGGCTACTTGCACTAGCCGGGTCGCTATCCCGGCACGGTACATGAGGTCCCCGGCGAAGATGAAGAAAGGAATGGCCATCAGACTGAAGACGCTGATGCCCGCTGCCATCCGTTGAAATACGACCACCAGCGGCAGATCGATCGCGAGAAAAGCCGCGATCGTCGCGCCGAGGAGAGCGAAAGCAACCGGCACGCCAATTAGCAGCAGCGCCAATAGCGTGAGGAAGAGGATTGCTAGCTCCACTGGCCGTCCTCCACATCCGCGCTCTCCTCGCCTCGGCCATCCTCAATGATCAGTTCCACCGCGAACAGGGCCATCAGCACGCCCGACAGGGGGAGCGGCAGGTAGGCAACGCCGCGCGGCAGTCCCAGGGTAGGGATCACGTGGCTCCAGGTCCGCGCGACGAGTTCTCCGCCCCAAATGAACAGGGCGATCCCACTCACCCCCACGATCATGTGCGCGATCAGGCTCAGCATGCGGCGACCCGACGGCTTCAGCGCCGACTGGACGGCAAGGATGCGGATGTGAAAACCCTCGCGCACGCCCGCGGCGGCGGCGAAGAACACGTACCAGATCATGAGGACCAGCGCTAACTGCTCCGCCCACGAGGGACTGTCGTTCAGCACGAAACGTCCAAACACCTGCCAACCGATGATCGCCGTCATTACGATCAACCCCACCGCACCGGCATGGAGCAGGGCAGTGCTGGCCGCCCTGTTCACCCGTTTCAATCCATCAAGCATTGCCATCCCCCATCGCCAGCACCGCGCGCATGATTTCCTTCTGCCCGTCGCTCGTGACGAAACTTTCCCAAACCGCGTGCATCTTCTGCCGGAAGGGTCGGGGATCGACTTCGTTCACCCGGACGCCGTCCGCGACCAGCATTTCCTCGGCAGCCGCAACCCGTGCATCCCATAGGCCGCGCATGTAGGGTACCGACTCGCGCGCACTCTCCATCACGATCTCCCGATCCGCGGCAGCGAGGTTGTCCCAGCTGACCTTCGACATCAGCAGAACTTCGGGCGCCATGACGTGGCGCGTCAGGCTGTAGTAGGGCGCGACTTCATAGTGCCGCCCGCTCTCGTAGGAAGGCCAGTTGTTCTCCGCCCCGTCGATCACGCCTTGGACGAGGCCCTGGTAAACCTCACCGATGTCCATCGGGGTCGGGTCGGCCCCAAGGTTGCGGATCATCGCCACGTAGAGATCGGAATTCTGGACCCGGATCTTCAGGCCTTGCATATCGGCAGGGCGTTCGATCGGTCCTCGCGTGTTGTAGAACGACCGTGCACCGGAATCGTAGAAGCAGAGACCGATCATGTCGTGCGGCACGAGCGAGGCGAGCACGCGCTCCCCCGGCGTCGCATCCAGCACCCGTCGCAGATGGGCCTCGCTATCGAACAGGAAGGGCAGCGAAAAGATCGTGGTCAGAGGTTCGATCGAGTTGAGCGGCGCGAGGTTGACGCGGTTGAAATCGAGACCGCCGAAGCTGGTAATCTCCAACGTATCGCGTTCTGCGCCAAGCTGACCGCTCGGAAAGAGCTTGATCTGGAGCCGGCCCCCGCTGCGCTGCTCTACGAGATCGCCGAAGTACCGAAAGGCCCGTACTGTCGGATAATCGGCGGGATGGGTATCAGTACCGAACAGCGTCGATCGCCCGCCCCTATCGCACCCCGCGAGTCCTGCGGCGAGCGCCCCGCCGACAAACATGCGCCGGCTGACTCTCAACATTCGGCCTCGCGGCTGGAAACCTTGCACGCGCTTGCGCTCACGACCCTCACCTCTCCCAGCTTTGCCGCATCTTGTGGCGGCCACTTGGGCAAGGTTTTACACATTATGACACCGGTTACCAGAACGAATTTTCGTATACCGAATCCGATCGTGAAAAGGCCGACCCTCGAGCGACTGGTTAGGCCGCAAGTATTGCGGGGCATGAAGAACGTGAAGGCGGGCGTGAAGAAACGGCCGCGGTCAGCCGGTCACCATCGCTGGGCTCGGATCACCCGGATCAGCCGGGATTTTCGGCGAGCGAGGTCCACTTGGCCTCCCCCGCGCTGTTCTCGATCATGGCTTCGACGAAAGCCATCGTCCGCAGGCCGTCATGGATACCTGGAAACCAGGTGGCCGCGCCGGGCGATGGCGGACTCGCGGCGTCTGCGCGCAATGTACGGCCGAAGCTGCGGTAGAGGTTGGCGAAGGCTTCGATATAGCCCTCGGGGTGGCCGGCAGGGACGCGAAGGCGCGTCATCGTCGATGAGTCGAGACCGGCGCCGCCCGCGCGGACAATCTCTGCCGGCCGGTCGAGCCAGCGCAGCGTCAGCGTGTTCGGCTCCATCTGCGACCAGTCGAGGCCGCCCTTTTCGCCATGGATACGCAGGCGGAGCCCGTTCTCGTCGCCTGCAGCGACCTGGCTGGCCTTGAGCACGCCGCGCGCACCGCCTCCGAAGCGCAGCAACGCGGCGACGTCGTCGTCGAGGCGACGGCCCGGCACATGGGCGGTCAGGTCCGCGCTCAGTTGCTCGACCTTCAGTCCTGAAACGTGTTCGGCAAGCTGAAACGCGTGCGTGCCGATGTCGCCCAGGCAGCCGCCCAGGCCTGCCCGCGCGGGATCGGTGCGCCATTCCGCCTGCTTGTTGCCGTCGCGGTCGATCGGCTCGCTCAGCCAGCCTTGCGAGTATTCCACCTGCACCAGGCGGATCGCACCGAAATCGCCCCGCGCCACGCGCACGCGCGCCTCCTCGATCAGAGGATAGCCGCTATAGGTAAAGGCGAGACCGTAGAGCTTGCCGCTGCGCGCGACGGCCTCCGCGATCGCCCGCGCCTCGGCAAGGTTCAGCGCCATCGGCTTTTCGGACATGACGTGAAAACCGGCGTCGAGCGCGGCGATCGCCATCGGGGCGTGGAGGTGATTCGGCGTTACGATCGCCAGCGCTTCCATCCGCTGGTCCTCCGGCAGCGCTGCTTCCGCCGCCAGCAGTGCGTCGAGGGTGGCATAGGCCCGCGCCGGATCGAGGCCGAGCGCGTCCGCGCTCCGCCGATTGCGTTCCGGGTCGCTGCTGAATGCGCCGCAGACCAACGCAAAGTCGCCGTCGAGCGCCGCTGCCATCCGGTGAACCGCGCCGATGAAAGCGCCCTCTCCGCCCCCGGCCATGCCATAGCGAATTTTCGGCTGCGCGCTCATCCCATTCTCCACTTTCTTAATTCCGAAAAATGATTGCATAATTCGTTTGTGAACGGTTACATGCCTCTACCGGCTGTTTCCAGACGGGAGAGGATAAATGAAGTTTCTTATGGGCCTCCCTCCGGTGGCCGCGATTTTGATCGCCCTGGCGCTGACGCCTTCGACTCAAGTGCGGGCGGACCCTGCCCCCAATGCCGGCGCCCAGGCCTTTGCCGCCTGCCGCGCCTGTCATACTCTGAACGCGGGCGGAAAGAGCGCCATGGGTCCCAATCTGCACGGCCTGTTCGGCCGGCAGGCGGGCTCCGTGCCGGGGTTCAACTATAGCCCCGCGCTCAAGGCGTCGAAGATCCGCTGGGACGAGAAGACCCTCAACGAGTATCTGGCCGCGCCGACCAAGAAGGTCCCCGGCACGCGGATGTTCGTCAAGGTTGCCGATCCGGCCCGCCGTGCTGCACTGATCGCCTATCTCAAGGCCGAAACGGCCAAGTGATTCGGAAGGGGGGCGGCGGCATGAAGGGCCCGGCAGTTTTTCTCGCGCAGTTCATGAGCGACTCCGCGCCGTTCGACACGCTGCCTTCTGCCGCCCGCTGGATGGCCGAGGCCGGCTATGTCGGCATTCAGGTTCCCACCACCGACAGCCGCTGCATCGACTTGCGCCTGGCGGCCGAAAGCCAGGACTACTGCGACGAACTCGCCGGCACCTGCCGCGAGGCGGGGGTCGAGATCACCGAGCTGTCGACCCATTTGCAGGGCCAGCTGGTCGCGGTTCACCCGGCCTACGATGTGGCATTCGACGGCTTCGCGCCCGAGGCGGTGCGGGGCAAGCCGGCCGAGCGACAGGCATGGGCCGTGGAGCAGCTCCATCTCGCCGCCAAGGCGAGCCGCCGGCTGGGCCTCGAGGCGCATGCCACGTTCTCGGGCGCGCTGGCCTGGCCTTACCTGTATCCCTGGCCGCAGCGTCCCGCCGGGCTGGTCGAAGAAGCGTTTGCCGAGCTCGCCAAGCGGTGGCGACCGATCCTCGATGCGTTCGAGGAAGAAGGCGTCGATCTCGCCTACGAGATCCATCCGGGCGAAGATCTGCACGACGGCGTGACGTTCGAACGCTTCCTCGCAGCCGTCGACGATCACCCGCGCGCCAGCATTCTCTACGATCCCAGCCACTACGTCCTGCAGGCGCTCGACTATCTCGAGTTCATCGACATCTATCACGAGCGCATTCGGATGTTTCACGTCAAGGATGCGGAGCTCAACCCGAACGGACGCTCGGGCGTCTACGGCGGATATCAGGACTGGGTGAACCGGCCGGGTCGCTTCCGCTCGCTCGGCGACGGGCAGGTGGATTTCTCGGGCATCTTCTCGAAGCTCACGCAGTATGGCTACGACGGCTGGGCGGTGCTGGAATGGGAGTGCTGCCTGAAGCACCCCGAGGACGGGGCCCGCGAAGGCGCGCCGTTCATCGCCGCACACATGATCCGCCAGCCCGAACGCGCGTTCGACGATTTCGCCGCGGGCAGCGACCCCGCGCTCAATCGTGCGCTGCTGGGACTGGATTGAGGATCCGGCCGAACAGGCCGGAACGATAAGAACTGGGAAGGGAGGGCGCGCCAGATGGCCGCGACGTTGAATAAGGGAAGGCTGTTCTGGCTGGGCGTCCTCGCCCTGTTTACGGCGGCCTCCAGCCTCGCGATCCGCGGTGCGATCGCCAGCGGGCTCAAGGCCGAGTGGATCGATCCGATCGCCCCCCTGCAGGCCGGCGAACTGCTTGCCGCCGCGCTGGGCGCGGCGTTCCTCAGCTTCGCGATCACCCTGTTCGTTGCCAGCGCCCTGCTGGACCAGATCGGCATGAAGGGGTGCCTGCTTGGTGCCGGGCTTTGCTTCCTCGTCGGTCCGCTGCTGATCATCACTGCGGGCGATATCGCGACCGGTATGACCGTCTATACGCTGGTCTGGCTCGGCATGCTTCTCAGCGGCATCGGCTGGGGGCTGACAGAGGCGGCGATCAACCCGCTGACGGCGCAGCTCTACCCCGAAGATACGACCCACCGGCTCAACGTGCTGCATGCCTGGTTTCCCGGCGGGATCATCGTCGGCGGACTGGCCGGCTTCTTCCTCTCCGCCACCTTGCCGTGGCAAGGCATCATGGCGCTGGTGATGATCCCCGCCCTGGCGACGGTCGTGATCGCGGCGACCACGACCTTCCCGCCGCCCCTGCGCAGCGAAAGCGGCGTGACGTTCGGCGAGATGGTGAGCGAGGTGTTCCGCCGCCCCAGCTTCTTCATCTGGTTCGGCGCCATGTTCCTGACCGCCGCGTCCGAACTCGCCCCCGGCCAGTGGATCGACGTCGCGCTGTCGAACCGGGTCGGTATGCGCGGCATCCTGCTGCTGGTCTACGTCAACGCGCTGATGTTCGTGTTCCGCCATTTCGCGGGTCGGCTGGCCAACAAGATCTCCAATCCGGGGCTGCTCTGGGTCTCCAGCCTGCTCGCCGCGATCGGGCTGTTCATGTTGAGCCAGGCGCAATCGCCGGCGGCGGCGATCCTCGCCTCGACCGTCTGGGGGCTCGGCGTGTGCGTGATGTGGCCGACGATGCTCGCCTCGGTCGCCGAACGTTATCCGCGCGGCGGATCGTGGGCCCTGGGCCTGGTCGGGTCGGCCGGCGCCCTCGCCAGCTTCTTCGTCCTGCCCCGGCTGGGCGCGATGTTCGACGAGGCCAAGATCGAATTCGCCGGCGGCCCCGAAGCATTCGCCCGGCTGACCGGTGCGGCGAAGCTGGCGGTCGAGGACGCGGCCGCATCGGTCTCGTTCCAGCGCCTGGCGATCCTGCCGGTGATCCTGCTGGCGGTGTTCGGCTTCATCTGGCTGCGCGAGCGCGGCAAGTCGCGAGCGGCGCTCGCAGGTAGAGCAGCGTGAACCTGTCGCGCCGCACGGTGCTGGTCGGCGGCGCGGCTGTCACTGCCGCCGCCGCAGCGACTACGGGCAGCGGCGCATCGGCGCAGAACGCCGCCCGCTTCTCGCTCGGCTACGCGCCGCACGAGGGCAGCTTCAAGAGTCGCGGCAACCGGCTCGAGCAGATCGCCTATGCCGCCGACATGGGCTTCACCGCCTGGGAGGATAACGAGGCGGCGGGCCGCTCGGTCGCCGAACAGACGGCGATGGCACGCGCGCTGCAGCGGCGCGGCATGACCATGGGTGTGTTCGTCGCGAGCATGCCGCGGTGGAGCGAGTTCCGCCCGGTCCTCGGCGCGGACGACGATAGCGACCGACAAGCCTTCCTCGCCGATATTCGCGCGTCGGTCGATGTTGCGAAGCGGCTCAATGCCAAGTGGATGACGGTCGTCCCCGGTTTCCTCGACCGCAAGCTGCCCGTGGAAATCCAGACCGGCCGGATCGTCGACACCATGCGCCGCGCAGCGGAGATCGTCGAACCGCACGGGCTGGTCATGGTGATGGAGCCGCTCAACACGCTGGTGAACCATCCAGGCGTTTTCCTGCGGACCATCCCGCAGGGCTTCGCGGTCGCCAGGGGTGCGGACAGCCCGGCGGTGAAGGTCCTCGCCGATCTCTACCACGAGCAGATTCAGGCGGGGAACCTGATCAACACCATGGCGGCCTGCTGGGACGAGATCGGCTATATCCAGTTCGGCGACAATCCGGGGCGCAACGAGCCCGGCACCGGCGAGATCAACTATCGCAACGTGGTCCGCTGGCTGCGCGCGAAGAACTTCGCCGGCGTAATCGGCATGGAACACGGCAATTCAATCGAAGGCCGCGCGGGCGAGGAGCGGCTGGTCGCCGCCTATCGCGCGATCGACGCGGCATGAGGAGAAAACGAGTGAGGCGTATCAATCTGGCGGCCGTGATTGCGGTCGCGACCTTGGCTGGAGGCGCTGCCATGGCGCAGGACAAACCGGGCTTCCGCGACACGCCGACGCTACCCGGCGGCGAGTGGAAAGTGCATGACGCCGACCGCCCGCACCCCGAAGTCGTGACCCCCGGGGCCACCCCCGGCGCGCCGCCGTCCGACGCGGTGGTGCTGTTCGACGGCACCTCGCTCGATGCGTGGGAGCCGACCGGCCAGCCCTGGCAGCTCGAGAACGGCGTGTTGACCGTCCCGGCCCGCGAGGAGGGAGAGGAGGCGAGCACCCTCGTCAGCAAGCAGAGCTTCGGCGACGTGCAGCTCCACCTCGAGTTCCGCTCCCCCAGCCCGCCGCAGAAGAGCTCGCAGGATCGCGGCAACAGCGGCGTGTGGTTCATGGAGCGCTACGAGGTTCAGATCCTCGACGGCTATGACAACCCGACTTATGCCGACGGCACGGTGGGCGCGATCTACGGATGGAAACCGCCGCTGGTGAACGCGTCGCGCAAGCCGGGCGAATGGCAGAGCTACGACATCGTCTTCGAACGGCCGCGTTTCGCCGCCGACGGATCGGTCGAGCGGCCCGCCTACGTCACCGTGTTCCTGAACGGCGTGCTGGTGCAGAACCGCCAGCCGTTCCTCGGCTCGACCATATGGCGCGACGTCGGGAAGTACGAAGCGCACGCCGATGCCGCGCCGATCCAGCTTCAGGATCACGATTCGCCGGTATCGTTCCGCAATATCTGGGTGCGGCCGCTGCCCGAGGCGGCATTGAGCCACGACGCGATGGGAGACCACCAGTGATCGATCGCAGAGACGCCCTCGCGGGCATCGTCGCCATGTTCGGAGCCACGCTGTTCGCGCCGATCGCGCGCGCGGCCTCGGTCCAGGTCGCGGTGATCGACACCGGCCCGCCGAGCAGCGAGGTATTCACCGCCGGCCAGCGTGCGCTGGTGAGTGCGCTGAGCGAACGGGTGATCCCCACCACCGACACACCGGGCGCGATCGCGGCGGAAGTGCCGCAGTTCATCGAGAAGCTGCTCGCCGACTGGGCCCGGCCTGAGGACAAGGAGCCGATCCTCGCCGGGCTCGACGCGATCGAGGCGCGCAGCCGGCGCGACTACAAGGTCGCCGCTGCCGACGCGACGCCCGAGCAGCAGGACGCTCTGCTGACGCTGGCGATGAACGATCAGCTTCCCGGCGGCGCGGACTTCTTCGACAAGTTCCGCCAGCTCGTCATCACCGGCTACTACACCTCCGAAATCGGCATCACGCAGGAACGCGAATACCTCCCCGTTCCGGGCAAGTACGACGGCGCTTATCCCTACGCCAGCGTCACCAAGGTCTTTTCGTCGTGAGGGCGAGCAGACGGCAGATGCTAGCCGGCGGCGTGGCCCTCGCAGCCGCCTTCGCGGCCGGACCGCTCTCGGCCCGCGCCGCCCCGGCAGCGCGGAAGATCGGCCTCCAGCTCTACACCGTGCGCGAGTTGTTCGCGCCCGATCCGATCGGCACGCTCGAGAAGGTGGCCGCGATCGGCTACCGCGAGGTCGAATATGGCGGCGGCGGGTACGAGGCGATGGACCACGCGGCGCTGCGCAAGGCGATGGACCGGCTCGGCCTCACTGCCCCCTCGATCCACGTCGGCTACGATGCGCTCGCGGGCAAGTTCGATGAAACGGTGGCCATGGCGCGCACACTGGGCGCCGACACGATCATCGTGCCGTGGATGGAGGAGAAGTTCCTCGAAGCCGCCGCCTGGCGCGGCGCAGTCGCCGACTTCAACCGCTTTGCCGAGCGGCTCAAGGCGGTGGGCCTGGGTTTCGCCTACCACAACCACGACTTCGAGTTCACGCACAAGGACGGCGATCGGACTCTGTTCGACGTTCTCCTTGCGGAGGGCGATCCCGAACTCCTCGGCATCGAGCTCGACCTGTTCTGGGCGATCAAGGCCGGACAGGACGCCAAGGCGCTGATCCGCCGCCTGCCCGGCCGGGTCTACGCCTATCACGTGAAGGACATGACCGCCGAAGGCGCGATGACCAGCGTCGGCAAGGGCGTGATCGACTTCGCCGACATCTTCACCCTGAACGATATGGCGGGCGTCAGGCATCTCTACGTCGAGAACGACCAGTCGCCGGCGCCGTACCTGCCAGACATCACCACCAGTTTCACCACGCTGAGCCGCCTCGGCGCCTGAACCGATTACGCAAGGAACATTTCTCATGGCAGCGACGGACCAATTCGACGCAATCGTCATCGGCTCGGGCGTCAGCGGGGGCTGGGCCGCGAAGGAGCTCACCGAAAAGGGGCTGCGCGTGCTGATGCTCGACCGCGGCGTGATGGTCGAGCACGGCGCGGACTACACCTACGACGGCGCACCGCCCTACGAGATTCCGGCGCGCAACATGATGCCGCGGCCGCTGGTCAAGAGCGATTACTTCATCGCTACCCACGGCTATGTCTCGCCCAGCAATCAGAAGTTCTACAACAACGACCGTCTCAATCCCTACGCCTATGACGAGGGCGAGAAGTTCTACTGGATCCGCCCCGGCGCGGTCGGCGGCAAGTCGCTGATCTGGGGTCGCTGGTCGTTCCGCTGGGCGCCCGAGGATTTCGCGGCGAACAAGCGCGAGAACGTCGGCGGGGAGTGGCCGATCGGCTACGACGACATTGCGCCCTGGTACGACTATGTCGAGAATTACGTCGGCGTCTCGGGCTCGCGCGAGAACCTGCCGCAACTGCCCGACAGTCAGTTCCAGCCGCCGATCCCGATGAACGTCGCGGAAAAGTGGGTCAAGGAACGGCTCGAGGCGTCCTCGCCGGGCCGCAAGCTGATCCACACGCGCCTCTCCAACATGACCGAAGACAAGCCGGACCAGGGCCGCAGCAAGTGCCAGTTCCGGGCCCAGTGCGGCCGCGGCTGCTCGTTCGGGGCCTATTTCTCGACCCAGGCGGTGACGCTCCCCGCGGCGCGCGCGACCGGGCTGCTGACGCTGCGGTCCGACGCGGTGGTCAGCAATCTCGAATACGATCCCGCGACCAAGCGCGTCACCGGCGTGCGCGTGGTCGATGCGAAGACGAAGCAGGCGGAGATCATCCCCGCGCGGCTGGTCTTCCTCTGCGCCTCGGCGATGGCCTCGACGCAGATCCTGATGAACTCGCGGATCCCCGGGACCGGCCGCAGTCATTTCGACAACAGCGGCACCCTCGGCCGCTACGTCATGGACCACATCTTCCGGGTCGACATCTCGGGCGATATCCCGGGCATGACCGAATATATCGAATACGGCCGGCGCCCGGGCGGGGTCTACATCCCCCGCTTCCGCAACGTCGGCGGCGAGGAGGGCATCGGCTTCCTGCGCGGCTATGGCTACCAGGGCAGCGCCTATCGCAGCCCCCTGCCGCCCGAAGGGTTCGGTGCTTCGATGAAGCACGGCATGCGCGGTTATGGGCCGTGGAGGTTCGGCATGGGCGCGTTCGGCGAATGCCTGCCCTACGAGGACAACCACGTCGCGCTCCACCCGGACAAGGTCGACCGCTTCGGGATACCCCTGATGCGCTTCAACGTGACCTTCCGCGACAACGAGCTCAAGATGATGAGCGACGCGCGGACCGAGGGCGAGAGGATGCTGCGCGCCGCGGGCTTGACCAATGTGACGAGCAACCGGCGGGAGCACGTTCCGGGCGATGCGATCCACGAAATGGGCGGCGCGCGTATGGGCGCCGATCCCCGTCAGTCGGTCCTCAACAAGTGGAGCCAGGCGCACGACGCGGCCAACCTTTTCGTGACGGACGGCGCCCAGATGGCCTCGATCTCTTGCGTGAACCCCTCGCTGACCTTCATGGCGATGACCGCGCGTGCGGCCGACTACGCGGTCAAACAATTGAAGGCCGGCGCGATCTAGCGGCGGGCGTGTCATGGGCTCACGGGCAAACGGCCGCCATCGTCCGCTTCTGTGGGCCGCCCCGCTCCTGGCCGCCGGAGCGTGCCAGGCGCAGGAGCCGGCGGACCGCCCGCCCACCGCTTTGCGCGACGTAACCGCGACCCATCTGCCGCAGGCGCCCGACCTGCATGCACTCGACATCGCGCTCGCCGACTTCGACGGCGACGGCGATCTCGATGCGGCGCTCGCGGTCGAGGGCGACGTCAACCGCCTCTACCTCAACGATGGACACGGCCGCTTCACCTGGGCCGAAGGCGCTTTTGGTCAGCGCGCGCACGACACCGAACACGTACGCGCGGCCGATTTCGATCGCGACGGCCATATCGACGTCGTCTTCGTCGCCGAGGACGACCGGACCCACCAGTTGTTCCTCGGCCGCGGCGACGGGCGCTTCGTGGACGCGAGCGATCGGCTCCCGGCGAAGAGCGAGGGCAACGGCCTCGCGGTGGGCGACGTCAACGGCGACGGCCTGCCCGACATCGTCGTCGGCAATTCGGGCGAGGAGGAAGGCGGCCGCAACTTCCTGTGGCTGAACGACCCGGCGCGTCCGGGCTGGTTCGAAGATCGCACCGACACGCACTTGCCGGCGATCGGCAACCGGGCACAGGGTGTCGCGCTCGCCGACCTCGATGGCGACGGCGATCTGGACATGGCGGTGGCGACCGAGACGCCGCCGACACGGTTGCTGATCAACGACGGCACGGGCCGCTTCACCGAGGCGTCGGACCGGCTCGATCAAGCCACGCCGCTGGAGACGCGCGAGGTCCATGTGCTCGGTGCCAACGGGGACGGAAGGCCGGATCTCCTGCTGCTCAATCTCACCAGCAATGCCGGAGAATGGGATAAGGACCCACAGGCCCGGTTGCTGGTGCAAGACGAGTCCGGGCGCTTCATCGACGAAACTGCCGACCGCCTGCCGGCCAATCGCTTCTCCAGCTGGGGCGGCGCCGTCATGGACTTCAACGGCGACGGTCATCCCGACCTCATCGTCGGTGCGATTGCCGTCCCCGGCTTCGAACCCCTCCAGGTTCGCGCCTATGCCAACGACGGCGAGGGCCGCTTCCGCGACGCCACCGCCGCCACCATCCCGAGCACGACCGTCGGCCGAAGCTGGAGCATGGCCGCAGGTGACTTGAACGGCGACGGCGCCGAGGACCTCTTCATCGGCGGCTGGGGCACGCAGGCCCGCCTGCTGCTCGGACGCACCGCGTCGGCGAGGGAATAGGGCCGCGCGGCCGTGTGATCAAACAGGCGAGTGCTGGTGCGCCGCCAGCTTCCACCCCCGCTCTCGGCGTACATAAGTCGAGCCGATCAGAGCCGCGTAGGGCTCGCCGTCGGCACGGGTCGCATCGGCACGGTAGCTGATGATGACCGCATCCTGCGTCAGTTGCAGGAACTGGCGGTGCGATATCTCGAGGTCCCGCCACCTGTTCGAAGGTGTCGCCGTCGCCGCCACATCCTCGCGCGAGTGAACGCCATGCATCTCACCTGCCTGCGGAAAGACTAGAAGGCACTGCTCATCGACATGCGCGAGAAAGTGATCCTCGCCCGCGAGCCAGAACCCTTCTTCCGTCGTATAGATATCGTCCTCGAGCGCCACGACCATCCTTCGCATCGTTTCACCAGGAACACGTGCGCTCGGCCACTGGTTCCGGATGGGCCAACCTCTTCGGGTTTTGCGTCAGTGGTGGGAGATCAAGAGCGCGGTGGGAACACGCCTTGCAGCGCGATTACGAAGTTCATCGTGAGATAGGGCATCAGGTTGTTGTGCGGCATACTGCCACCTGCAGTGGACAAGGCCTGTCCCGCCATCCCGACTGCCGCGCCCGCAGGCGGGGCATCATAGGCAGAGCCGCCCGTGCTGCGCGCGAGCGAGTGGCCCGTGGCTGCGAGACTCGCGCTGGCGGGAAAGCCGCTTGCCTGCATCGTATGGCTGTGCGCGGGAATTTCGGACTGGAGCAGCGTTACCGTCTCGGCACCGCCAATTTCTCCCTGATCACGAATAGAGAGACCAGGTCCGTGGCCGTGCATCATTGCGGCCCGACCTTGCAGGTCGGGGAGCGCGAACGTGCTCTTTCCATCGCCGCCATACATGGTTCCGAGCAATGAAAAGAGCGCCGTATTCTGGGAAATCGGCATCAGCTGGCCATTGCAGAACGCCCAGCCCGTGGGAGCGAAATTAAAGCCGACGATACGGATCTCGGCGACGAACGGATCAGCCATCGGGCAAACCTTCTCAAGTTGGCGACGGGAAAATCCCGAACAGCGAAATGATGTAACTTACGCAAAGATAAGGGTGCATGTTGTCGTGAGGCTGACTTCCGCCGATAGGCTGGACTGCATCGGCTGCCATCGCCTGATTGGCCGGCGCGGGCCGATACAGGGAAATGCCCGAGCCCGACGCGGGAATTGCACCCGCTGCTGACCCTTGGGTGCCGGTGCTTGTGGAAGCAAGCATCTGGTGGGTGTGGGTAGGAATCTGATTGACCGTGAGCGTGACTTGCTCGGCCCCGCCCGTCTCGCCGATTATATATGAAGAGCCGCCACCGCTGCCGTAGTGGAGCGCAAGCCTGCCGCGCAGGTCCGGGACCGCGAAGGTGGACTCACCGTCCCCTCCGTAGGTCGTCCCGATTACCTGAAATAGTGTTTCATTCTCGGAAATCGGGATCAGCTGGCCTTCGCAGAACAGCCAGCCTGCCGGCGCGAAGTTGCCGGCAAACATCCTGATCTCGCCAACATAAGGTTGAGCCATGTGCGCCTCGTCAGTTCTGCGAAGGGAAGATGCCTTGAAGGGCGACGACGTAATTCAGGGCCAGGTAGGGCGCCATGTTGAGATGCGCCTGGCTCCCGCCGACGCTGGAGATCGTGGCCGGCGCCAAGGCAACCACATTGGCCGGTGCGCCATAGCCGTTGTTGAAAGATGCCAGACGCCCTCCCGTGGCAATGGGAGCATCGCCGTCCGTCGTCGACGCCTGGGCGGGATGGGTATGCGTCGGCAGTTCGGGGCTGGTCAGGGTATGGGCAATCTCGCCGCCCCGCTGTCCCTGTATAAAGCCACTGCCGAGATGCATAGGCACGCGCCCTCGCAGATCCGGCAGCGCAAAATTGGTTTGTCCATTGCCCCCATACGTCGTTCCGAAGAGGGCGAACAACGCCTGGTTCTGATTGATGGGGAGCAATTGGCCATTGCACATGGCCCAGCCCTTTGGCGCGAAATTGAAGCTGGTGAGCCTAATCTCACCCAGAAACGGCTCCGCCATTACTGAATTCCCCCCTTTAATCGTCGATGCATATGACAGCCCACCAGCATCTTCCAGTAGAAAAATGTTGGGTCGCGTGAGTTCTTGGCAAGGTTGTAAGGTCATCTGCAGCCGGATTTGCAGAAAATGCTGGTAAGCGGTTTGCAGTTGGGCAAGATGCGACCACGCCGGGGTTGGGGCCCGGCCGCAATCGGGGGTATGGGGAAATGGCGTTTTCGCGGCGGATGATGATCCTTGGGCTGGCCGGCACGGCGACCGCCGGCGCAGGCTCTGCACCTCTTTTCATGAGCGTCGATGAGCTCAAGCAGAAGTTGCGTCCGACTGGGGACGGGCGCCGGGGAGTCCCGCTGGCATCGGCGACGGCCGATGACTGGTCGCTGCAGAAAGGGTCTTTCTTCACGGTCGATTCCGGCGAGGTGCTTGAACTTGTCGATGTGCGGCGATTTCCCGAACATCCCGGGCGGCCGCAGAATTTGCGGCCATCGGCATTTGTCACCACTTTTGAAGTGAAGCGCGGCGAGCCGCTTGCAGCGGCCCGAATTTACCGAATGAATCATCGCGAAGGCGGCGATTTCGACCTGCTTCTGACCCATTCCGCACCCGAGTGGCCGCGCAGAATGATTGCAGTGCTGAACTAGCGCAGTGGCTTTCGCGTTGCGGTCCGCCGCGCGGTTCGAGCTGACCTTCAGGCTCGTTGACGATCAGGATCTGCCCTTTCTTGCCCGACTTTATGCGTCGACGCGCCAGGAAGAGGTTGCGCGAACGGGCTGGCCGCCAGAGCTTCAGCAGGCCTTTCTGCAACAGCAGCACGAGGCGCAGCACGCCCACTACAAGGTAGCATTCGCGAACGCCGAATGGTCGATCGTCGAGCGAGCCGGTCAGGCGATCGGGCGCCTTTACTGGTACGAAGGGGAGACCGATCTCCACATCGTGGACATCACCCTCCTCCCGGAATTCCGGGGTGGCGGGGTGGGAGGAGCGATCCTGACCGACGTTCTCGCGCACGCCGACCGGCGCGGCAAAGGGGTCACCATCCATGTCGAGAAGAACAACCCGGCGCGAACGCTTTACGATCGGCTGGGCTTCGAGGTCATCGAAGACCGTGGCCTTTATGATCTCTTGCGGGCCACCCCGCGTCCGACTTAGTTAAAGATCGCTTCGTAGAGCGTCCCGGTGTCATCGCGGGAGATCGGCACCAGAAAGATTTCGCCGTCGAAATCCTCTCCCTGGAGCCGATAGACAGCCTGGGGGAGGACCGGTTCGCAGGGCCCCCGAAATGCGAGACGGAAAGAACCGCCGGCCCGAATTGCTCCGCCCAGGTGTTTGGCGTGTTCCAGTGTCACTTCGTGCAGATCCCCGCCCGCCTGGAGAGTGTAAGCCCTCCCTTCCCTGCCGGCAAAATCGGACCAGCCGATGCATTCGGTGTTGGACATCGAAATCAGTTCATACCTTTTTCAATGTCGCGCCTGTTACCTGCCGGATGAGCGCGACTTCGGTTTCCTGGCGCTGAGGCGGAGCGTTACAGAACCCTCGCATCCGCAAAGGAATTCTCCATCAAATCCTGCACCGGCATGTAGCTGGGGCTCGCCCAGTCGTAAGCGCCAGCAGGAAGACTTTCTTCCGAGGGCGAGTTCTCGTTCGCGGGGGGCGTGCTGCCAGCCACGCTCGCAAGCAGATCATCCATGTTCAGGCCCAGGCGATCCAGCCGATCCGGAAGACCGCCTTCAGGCGTGATCGATGAAACGCCGTCGATTTCCCGGAAATGGGAGAAGCCCTCGTCAAAGAGCTGCGCGATAAGCGGCGTGATGTCGGCAACGGGCGCATTATCTTGCCCGGACGGCGCAAACCGCGGATCGGAGGCCTCTTGGGCGTCAGGCAGATAGCGCGAGCCTGGCGCAAGGAAGCCGAACATGAGTTCACCCTCGCTACCCGGATCGTAGACGTCGTCTAGGCCGGCAACGTGACCGAGTTCATGGGTAAGGACCGTGAGGAGATCGAGCTTGCCTGCCGCACCACCATCTGCAGTCGCGACCAGTCTCCCCTCGGCGATGGCAAACTCGCCGTCCCCTTCAGGCGTTGGATCGACATACCAGCCAAAGCCCGCGCCATCGCTATCGATTCGAATACCCTCTGCAGTCCATTGGCCGAGGTAACCGCCCGGGAGATCCGCGACGGTGATCGCAACGGCCTGCATGGCGGCAATCTGTTCTTCGGTGGCTCCAGCTGCGATCCACCGCTGGATTGCCGCTTCGCGAACTGCATCGATGTCCGCCTGCGCTGCGGTGACGCCGAGCCCCGCCGGGACCTGCCCGGCAGCGACCATAAGCGGGGCCGGGAGCACGAATGCAGAACCATTGGCGAAAGTGCCTGTTTGCAAGGTGGCCACGGGCACAGCGAACGTGCCAGTCACATCGATGATGTTTCCTTCCGGCCCGGTATGGAAGGCCTCGAGCGAGGGGTCGTCATACGGTCCGCCATAGCCGGGGAAGTAGAACTGCGCGTCTGGCGAGATGTCATCAAAGGCAATGCCCGCCAACGCACCAGTCGCACCGGTCAGGTTGATGGTGTTGTCTTCGATATCGACGCCGAGCAATCCATCGTCGGTGCCGGTACCTCCCGTCTGCGCGTAGATGCCGCCAAGGGCAAATTCGCCGAGTTCGTCGATGGTATTGCCCCGAATAGCCGCTTCAAGGCGTGCGGTACCGCTGCTGTCGCCAGCGCCGTTCGAGACAAGATACACGCCAGCTCCGGACGCGATATCTCCGATGTTATTGTTTTCGATCCTGACGGAATGGCTCAACGTGCCTCCACCAGGTCCCTTTTCCACCCGTGCCAGGATCCCGTTGCCGCCGGCGCTCGATCCCGTGTCCGCCTGGCTTGCGCTGTGGACCCCGTCGTTGTTGCCGATCGTGTTGCCGAGGATCGTGCCGCTCATATGGCCAGCGGGCCCGATCGCGCTCACCAGAATGGCGTTGCCTTCAGCGCCGCGGATGCTGTTGTTCTCGATATTGTAGGTAACGCTCGGCCCAGCGCCCGTCCCCGCAGACAAGCCAAGCGAAATGCCGCCCCCACCCGACACGATGTCCTGGTGGAGATTGTGCATGGTGCTGTTGCGGATCGTAACGTTCTGCGTTGCGGTATTGCTGGCATCCACCTGAACGATGTCGCCCCGCGAGCCGGCAAAATCGACGCCGTCGATGAGGAGCGTAATATCGGACGAACCCGAACCGGTGACGAGGATGCCGTCATTGCCGCTCGTGGTCCCATTGCGTCCAATGACCGCGACGTTGTTGACACTGTCGCGAACGGTCATGTTCAGCGTACCGCTGTTGTTGACCACTCTGATGTTGTCTTCGTGGCCATCGGACAGGTTGTTGCCTTCGAACAAGGCGGTTCCGGTCAGGTTGTCGAAGCTGATCGCGCCCTCATCGGCAGCATTGCTGTTGCCGAACCCGCCATCATCAGCGTCCGCCCCATTCATGGTCGAATCGCGCAGCGTAAAATTGTTCACATTGACGCCGCGGATGCCGAAATTGGCGAAGTTGCCGGTAAAGGCCATGTTGGACAGCGAAACGTTACCCGTATTGTCGAGATAGATGCCCGAGCCCTGCGTGGCAGAGCCGTCGGTGCCACTATCGATGCTGTTGATAGTACCGCCCGAGCCGGCTGTAGATCCGGTACCGGTGATCGTGAACCCACCCGACCCGGCGTTGCGCAGGACGATGCCCGTGCTGGCGGTGCCGTCCGTCACACCCACGCTTTGGAACGTGACGCCGGCGCCTCCTATTGTGACATTGTCGATCTCGACCGCGCGGCCGGAAGCCGTTTGCACCGTATTGCCGGCGCCGGTCAGAGTCACCGTTCCGCCGCCAGTCGCGGTGAAGCCCGCCCCAGTCGTGGTGGTGATATCCAGTCCGGTGCCGGTCGACGCGAAGTTGACGGTGGCGCCCGTGTTGTTCGTCAGCGTGACGGCGGCGTTAGCGCCCGTGTTGAGCGTCGTCGCGCCATTGAAGTTGACCGTACCGCCGCTGCTGTTGGTCACGTCGATGCCGGATGCATTGACGCCGCTCGAGCTTATCGATCCGTTCTGGAAGGTGATGGTCCCTGCATCGTGTTCATTGATCACGACTGCGTTGCCGTCATTATCCGTGATGCTGCCGTTGAAGGTGATGTTGGCATTCGTCGGGATTGCCGACGTTCCGTTCACCACGAACGCATCACCTGCCGCATTGTGCGTGAGGGTCATGTTGGCAAAATTGAAGGTGCCGTTCGAACCGTTCAGAATATCAACGCCGGCGTTACCGCCGTTGAGCGTATTGGCGGAGCCATTGATGTTGTAAGTGCCATCGGCATTGTTGAACTGGAGCCCGGCTCCATTCGTTGCCGTGATATTGCCGTTGAGATCAAGCGTGCCGGAATGGCCTCCGATGACAAGTACCGTCGATCCCGCCTGAGCCTGGGTGATCGCACCGTCGTAGGTGACGTTTACGGTGCCGCCGCTGACATTGAGGTTGGCCCCAACGGTCGCATTGGCGAGCGTGCCGGTACCCAAGTCCAGGTTTCCGGCCACACCGCTGAGGGAAATATTGCTCCCACCTCCGTCTGAATTGGTCGATGTGAGGCCGGTGCCGGCGACCGTGCCGGTGGTGAGGCTGATTGCCTGGTCAACCGTGTCGATGCTGGAGTTGCCGATCGTCAACGTGCCGAAATTGGTGCCTGACAATCCGGTGGCGGTGCCGCTGCCAACAAGATTGACGCCGCTGATCGTGTTATCGCTCGCGAGTGTCACCACGACGCCGCTGGATGCGTTGATCGTGCTGTTCGACGCGCTCTGACCGATGTCGATTCCATTGACGGTGAAGGCCTGTCCATCACCGTAAAGCGTCTGGCCCTCCTCCAGCGTGATGCCGCTGGTATAAGTCCCGCCGCCGTCGGCGATGAAGATGGTATCGCCGGCACCGTCAACGTCGTCGTTGGTGCTGCCGTCGCCATTTCCGCCGTTCAGTTGCGTGAGCTGGGTATACGGGCGCAAGTATGAGCCGTCCGAGGCACCATTAGAGCCATCGTAGCCACTGTTCACGTACCAGACCTGGCCAGAGACCGTGAGATCTACAGTTCCGGTATCCGTACTGCCGTCCGCATCCATCACGGTATAGGAGAAGGAGGCAGCGCCTTGATAGCCGGTCGTCGGCGTAAACGTGTAAGTCCCGTCGCCGTTGTCGACCACCGAACCATTCGTTCCGGCGCTGACACCCGTGATGCTGAGGCTGGACGCCAATCCATCGGGATCGCTGTCGTTGCCGAGCAACTGCGCGGCGGTAAACGTGATCGGCGTGTTGCCGGTCATCGTGAATGCGTCGTCACCGGCCATGGGTGCCTCGTTGGCACCCTCGATCGTGATCGTAGCCGTCGCCGTGTCGGTCAAATCGCCGTCCGACACCGTATAGGAGAAGCTGTCGGTGCCGGTTTGGCCGGGACGCAAAGCCTCGAACTGTCCGTTCGGATCGTAGGTGTACGATCCGTCGGCATTGACGGTCAGCAGTGCACCCGACGCGAGCGTTACTTGTGATCCGACGTCTGCGGCGGAGCCATTGACCGAACCGACGGTCAGCGCACCGCCGTCGATATCGGTGTCATTGGCGAGCAGCCCGGTTGCGGCACTGACCGTCAAGGCTGAATCTTCGCTTGCGGTGCCGCTGTCGTCGTTCGCGACTGGGGCGTCGTTCACCGAATTGACCGTGAGGTTTACCGTCACCGGGGTACCGGAGTCGGTCCCGTCGTTGGCGCGGTAGGTGAAACTGTCCGTTCCGCTATAGTTCGCATCCGGCGTATAGACGAAGCTGCCGTCGGGGTTGAGCGTCAGCGTGCCGTTCGCTGGTCCGGTGACCAGCAGGGCGCTAAGCGCATCACCATCGGGATCGCTGTCATTGGCAAGAACGCCCGCCGCGGCGGCAATGGTCAGCGTATTGTCCTCATCCACCGTATAACTATCGGCAACAGCAGCGGGCGCATCGTTCGTGCCGGTGACCGTGATGG
>NZ_JAEVFE010000002.1 GCF_016803135.1 Altererythrobacter sp. C41 | reverse complement strand
GGTCCCGCTCCCGCCGCCCCCCCCCCCCCCCCCCCCCCCCCCCCCCCCCCCCCCCCCCCCCCCCCCCCCCCCCCCCCCCCCCCCCTCCCCCGGCCCTCAATAATGACAATTCCAATGGAGGCGCGATGCCCCCTCTCCCAACCCTCTCCCCTGAAGGGGAGAGGGCTTTTACGCCCCCGGCAGCTCCAGGATGCGCTTGGAAATGACGTTGAGCATCACCTCGCTGGTGCCGCCCTCGATCGAATTCGCCTTGGTCCGCAGCCAACTGCGCGCAGGCTTGCCGCCGTCGGTCTCCTCGCTCTCCCATTCGAGCGCGGTGGAACCGCCCGCCGCCATGACCAGCTCGTGGCGGCGCTTGTTCAGCTCGGTTCCGGCGTATTTCATCATGTTCGGCTGCGCTGGGTGCGCCTTGCCGACCTTGACCTCGTCGAGGAACTTCTCGCCCATCGCGGAGAAGGCGAGCGCGTCGACGTCGAACATCGCCAGCTCGGCGCGCAGCACCGGATCGAGCTCCCCGGTCTGGCGCTTGAGCATCGCACCGATCCCCGCGCCTCGCTCCGAGCTATCGGCGCCCGAGATCATCTCCCGCTCGTGACCGAGCAGGTACTTGGCGACGTCCCATCCGCGGTTGATCTCGCCCACGAACTGGTCCTTGGGCACCTTCACGTCGTCGAAGAAGGTCTCGCAGAACGGGCTGTTGCCGCTGATCAGCAGGATCGGCTTGGTCGAGACGCCCGGCGTTTCCATGTCGAACAGCATGAACGTGATGCCGCGGTACTTGTCGTTCTTGTCGGTGCGGACGAGGCAGAAGATCCAGTCGGCCTTGTCGGCGTAGGAGGTCCAGATCTTCTGGCCGTTGACGACCCAGTGATCGCCCTTGTCCTCGCCGAACGTCTGCAGCGAGACGAGGTCGCTGCCCGAACCCGGCTCCGAATAGCCCTGGCACCAGCGGATTTCGCCGCGGGCGATCTCGTTGAGGTACTTCTTTTTCTGCTCCTCGGTGCCGAAGTGGAGCAAGGCCGGGCCGAGCATCCAGATGCCGAAGCTGGAGAGCGGCGGGCGCGCGCCGATCCGTGCCATTTCCTCGCGCAGGACCTTGGCCTCCGCCGGCGAGAGGCCTGCGCCGCCGTATTCCTTCGGCCAGGCGGGGACGGTGTAGCCCTTGTCGCGGCACGCCTCGAACCAGGCTTTCTGTGCGTCGTTCTTGAAGGTCGCGTTGCGGCCGCCCCAGTAGACGTCCTCGTCGTCGCGCACGGGTTCGCGCATTTCGGGCGGACAGTTGGCTTCCAGCCAGGCGCGGGTTTCCGCGCGGAACGTGTCGAGATCAGACATGGGAATCGGGGCTCCTCTCGGGAAGATCGCGGCGGCGCTCGAGTGCTGCCGGTTTACGTGCAGGTTAAGGTGATTCGGCCCGTCGCCGCAAGCGCGAACGTGTTTTCGCCCGATGCCGTAGCGTCACCACGAGCGCGTTGACGGGGCTTTACGTTCCCGTAAGCTGCGCGCGAATTTCCGGGAGGAGAGGCCCGCATGCGATTTTACGATGACCACGGCTGACAGAACCGGCCCGCTGCCACTGCGGATCAAGCTCGCGAACGGGTTCGGTTCGATCGCCTTCGGGGTGAAGGACAACGGCTTTTCCGTCTTCCTGCTCACGTTCTACAACCTGGTGCTGGGGATGGAGGCGTGGCTGGTCAGCCTCGCGCTGGTGATCGCGCTGGTCGTCGACGCCTTTGTCGATCCGCTGCTCGGCAACCTCTCGGACCGGACCTACACCCGCTGGGGGCGGCGCCTGCCGTGGCTCTATCTCGCGCCGATCCCGCTCGGGATCGCCTGGTACGTCCTCTGGTCGCCGCCGGTCGAGGGGCCGCCCAGCTTCGCGCTGCTGCTCGGCATGGCGGTGCTGATCCGCCTGTTGCTTTCGGCCTGCGAAGTGCCTTCGGTGGCGCTCGTGCCGGAGCTGACGCGCGATTACGACGAGCGCACGACGCTGTTCCGCTTCCGCTACCTGTTCGGCTGGACGGGGGGGCTGGGGCTGCTGTTCCTGACCTACAGCGTGTTCCTGCGCGACGGGCTGCTCGACCGCGAGGGCTACGAGGTCTACGGCCTTGTCGGCGCGATCACGATCGTGGCCGCCTCGCTGATCTCGGCCCTGGGCCAGCACCGGTTCGTGGCCCGCTACCCCGAGACCAAGCCGCCCCCGTTCAGCCTTAAAGTCGCGTTCGCGGAGATCATCGAGTCCTTCTCCGAACGGGCGTTCCTGATCTTCGCGCTCGGCGCGGTGGCAGCATATATCAGTCAGGGGATGACCTTCGCGCTGTCGAACTACCTGTTCTACTTCGTGTGGGAATTCACCGAGGGCGCGCTGGCGATCTATCCCTTCGTGCTCCTCGCCAGCGTGGTCGTCGCGTTTCTCCTGCTCGGCACGCTGCACAGGCGGTTCGGCAAGATCAGGGTGGCATCCGTCACGACCGTGCTGGCGATGATCTTCTGGCTCATCCCCTACGGCCTGCGACTCCTCGGCCTGTGGCCCGAGGTCGGCGGCACGGCCTCGACCGCGCTGCTCTTCGCCTTCGTGCTCGTCAGCAACAGCCTCAGCGTCATGGTGCTCATCTCGGCCTCCTCGATGGTCGCCGAGATCGTCGAGGCGTTTCAGGAGCGGACCGGGCGGCGGGCCGAGGCGGCGTTCTATTCCGGCAACTGGTTCGTCCAGAAATGCGCCACCGGCGTCGGCATCCTGCTGGCGGGCCTGATCATCTCGATCTCGGGCCTGCCGACCGATGCGACGCCAGGGGCCGTGGCGGCACCGATCATCGACAGCGTCATCGTGCAGTACTGCATCATGATCGCGCTTCTGGGCACGTTCTCCGCCTGGTGGCTGGCGCGGTTCCCGATCGACCGGGCCGATCACGAAGCGCGCCTGGCCACGCTCGACGCCGCGGCCCGCGGCGACATCGACGCGAGCGGCACGGCGCCCTGAGAGATTGCGGCTTGGCGGGGCCATGCGGCTCTGCCAGTTTCGCCGTGAAACGGAATCGAGAGACACGAAAGAGGATTGAGCGGACATGGACTTCGAACCCACCGAACGGCAGCAGTACTGGCGCGACCGCGTGCGCGACTTCATCGAAGCCAACGTCCGCCCGAACGTCGGCACGTATGCCGCGCAGGACGCCGAGGGCGACCGCTGGAAGGTCATCCCGATCGTCGAGGACTTGAAGGCCAAGGCCAAGGCGCAGGGCATCTGGAACCTGTTCATGCCGCCGCAGGGCCAGCTCAGCCACGTCGACGACAGCTTCGAATTCGACGGGCCGGGCCTGACCAACCTCGAATACGCGCTCTGCGCCGAGGAAATGGGCCGGATCGGCTGGGCGAGCGAGGTCTTCAACTGCTCCGCGCCGGACACGGGCAACATGGAAGTGTTCCACCGCTACGGCACGCGCGAGCAGAAGGATGCGTGGCTGAAGCCGCTGATGGAAGGCGAGATCCGCTCCGCCTTCCTGATGACCGAGCCGCGCGTCGCCAGCTCGGATGCGACCAATATCGAGACGCGGATCGAGCGTGACGGGGATCACTACGTGATCAACGGGCGCAAGTGGTGGTCGTCGGGCGCGGGCGATCCGCGGTGCAAGATCGCGATCGTCATGGGCAAGACCGACCTCGGCGCTCAGCGGCACCAGCAGCAGTCGATGATCGTCATGCCGCTCGATGCCGAAGGCGTCACGATCGAGCGCCACCTGCCCGTCTTCGGCTACGACGATGCGCCGCACGGCCATATGGAGATCGCGCTGAAGGACGTGCGCGTGCCCGCCGATCACCTGCTGCTCGGCGAAGGGCGCGGGTTCGAGATCGCGCAGGGCCGCCTCGGCCCGGGCCGCATCCACCACTGCATGCGCACGATCGGCGTCGCCGAGGAAGCGCTGGCGAAGATGTGCCGGCGGCTGCAGGAGCGGGAGGCGTTCGGCAAGCCGATCTACAAGCACTCGGTATGGGAGGAACGCGTTGCCCGCGCCCGCATCGACATCGACATGACGCGCCTGCTCTGCCTCAAGGCGGCGGACATGATGGACAAGGTCGGCAACAAGTCCGCCAAGCAGGAAATCGCCATGATCAAGGTCCAGGCACCGAACATGGCGCTCAAGATCATCGACGATGCGATCCAGGCCCACGGCGGCGGCGGCGTTTCGGAGGATTTCGGACTGGCGAAAGCCTACGCCCACCAGCGCACCCTGCGCCTCGCCGACGGGCCGGACGAAGTTCACGCCCGCTCGATCGCGCGGATGGAGTTCGCCAAGCATGCGCCGCAGCCGGGCAGCGACACGATGAGCTCGGGCGACGTGGGCGCGACGCGGTAACGCCAAAAAGCCCCCTCCTCTTCAGAGGAGGGGGTTGGGGGTGGTGGCGAGCGTAGCGAGCGCCACAAGCACCCCCCCGCTGCGACTAGGGCCTGCTGCGCAGACCCAAGTCTCGCTCCCCTCCTCTGAAGAGGAGGGGAGGACCAAGGGAGAAGACGAATGGCCAAGGCAGCAATCCTCGAGCAACCCGGCAACGGCCTCGTCATCGGCGAGGTCGCGCTGGCCGATCCGCTCGCGCACGAGGTTCTGATCGACACCAAGGCGTGCGGCCTGTGCCATTCGGACCTGCACTTCATCGACGGTGCCTACCCGCATGCCCTGCCCTGCGTGCCCGGGCACGAGGCTGCCGGCGTGGTGCGCGCGGTCGGGAGCGAGGTGAGGACGGTGAAGCCGGGCGATCACGTCGTCACCTGCCTCTCCGCCTTCTGCGGGCACTGCGAGTTCTGCGTCACCGGCCGCATGGCGCTGTGCCTCGGCGGCGACACGCGCCGCGCGCCGACCGATACGCCGCGCATCACCCGCGCCGACGGTTCGGGCATGGTCAACCAGATGCTCAACCTCTCGGCCTTCAGCGAACAGATGCTGATCCACGAGCATGCCTGCGTCGCGATCGACAAGGACATGCCGCTCGATCGCGCGGCGGTGATCGGCTGCGCGGTGACGACCGGCGCGGGCGCGATCTTCAACGCCTGCAAGGTCGTGCCGGGCGAGGCGGTCGCGGTGATCGGTTGCGGCGGCGTAGGGCTTGCGACGGTCAACGCGGCGCGGATCGCCGGTGCCGGCAAGGTGATCGCGGTCGATCCCCTGCCCGAGAAACGCGAGCTCGCCAAAGTCCTCGGCGCGACCCACACCGTCGATGCGCTGGCCGATAACGCGGTGGAGGAGATCGTGCGCATTTCGGGCGGCGGCGTCGACCACGCGATCGAGGCGGTCGGGCGGCAGGCCAGCGCCGACCTCGCGGTCAAGGTCCTCCGCCGCGGCGGCACAGCGACCATCCTCGGCATGATGCCGCTCGACTGCAAGGTCGGGCTCGGCGCGATGGACCTGCTCTCGGGCAAGAAGCTGCAGGGCGCGATCATGGGGATGAACCATTTCCCGGTCGACCTGCCGCGCCTGGTCGACTTCTACATGCGCGGGCTGCTCGACCTCGACACGATCATCGCCGAGCGCATCCCGCTCGAGGCGATCAACGAGGGCTTCGACAAGATGCGCGCCGGCCACAGCGCGCGCAGCGTGGTGGTGTTCGACTGATAACATGACCGAGATCGACTACGAAAAGGAAATGGTCGGCACCGTCGCAGTGCCTGATCGCGATAAGCTCGACGAGAGAGCGCTGACCGCCTGGATGGCGGTCAACGTCGAGGGCTTCCAAGGCCCGCTCACGCTTTCCAAGTTCAAGGGCGGCCAGTCGAACCCGACCTACCGCGTCGACACCCCCGGCGCATCCTACGTCCTCCGCCGCCAACCGTTCGGCAAGCTGCTGCCAAGCGCCCATGCGGTCGACCGCGAATACCGCGCGATGGCCGCGCTCCACCCCACCGGCTTCCCGGTGCCCCGCCCTTACGGCCTGTGCGAAGACCCGGAGGTGATCGGCGCGAAGTTCTTCGTCATGAGCCTCGCCGATGGCCGCAGCCTGTGGAACGGCGCCCTGCCGAACAATACGCCCGGCGAGCGCCGCGAAATCTATCACGCGATGATCGACACGATGGCGGACCTTCATCTGAAGGACCCGGACGCGATCGGCCTCTCCGACTTCGGCAAGCCGACCGACTACTGCGCCCGCCAGATCGCCCGCTGGACGAAGCAGTATCGCCTCTCCGAAACCGAGACGATCCCCGAGATGGACCGGCTGATCGAGTGGCTGCCCGAGACGATCCCGCCGCAGCACGAATCGAGCGTCGTTCATGGCGATTACCGCCTCGACAACATGATCTTCGCGCCCGGCGAAAACCGCGTGATCGCGGTGCTCGACTGGGAACTGTCGACGCTCGGCGATCCAATCGCGGACTTCGCCTATCTCATGCTCAACTGGTACAACCCGACCGACGGGCGCGCGGGGCTTCTGGGGCTCGATCTGGAGGCACTCGGTATTCCCACAGTGGACGAGGCAGTCGAGCGCTACGTCGCGCGCACCGGCTATCCGGTGCCGCCGATGGACTGGTACTTCGCCTACAACCTCTTCCGCCTCGCCGGCATCATGCAGGGCATCAAGAAGCGCGTGATCGATGGCACTGCCTCCTCCGCCCATGCGAAGCAGATGTCGGAGCGGGTGAAGCCGCTGGTCGAACGGGCTTACGAGTTCGCGCAAGCGGCGGGGCTAGATTAGCTTTCTTGCCGCCCCGGTCGCGCCGGGCTAGCAGCCGGGCGCCTTTATCAACCGACCGGAGCGCCGCATGTCAGCCGAACTCGAAACCGCCATCGAAGCCGCATGGGAGAACCGCGCCGACGTCGACCCGCACTCGACCGAGATCCGCGAGCAGGTCGAAGCGGCGATCGAGCTGATCGACAGCGGCCAGGCCCGCGTCGCCGAGCCGGACGGCCAGGGAGGCTGGAAGGTCAACCAGTGGCTCAAGAAGGCCGTGCTGCTTTCCTTCCGCCTGCGCGACAATGCCGTGATCGAGGGCGCGGTCGGCGCCCCCGCCTACGACAAGGTGCCGAGCAAGTTCGCCGGATGGGACGACGCCCGCTTCGCCGCCGCCGGTTTCCGCGTCGTTCCCGGCGCGATCGTGCGGCGCGGCAGCCATATCGGCAAGGGCGTGGTGCTGATGCCGAGCTTCGTCAACATCGGCGCGCATGTCGGCGACGGCACGATGATCGACACCTGGGCCTCGGTCGGTAGCTGCGCGCAGGTGGGCAGGAGCTGCCACATCTCCGCGGGCGCCGGGATCGGCGGCGTGCTCGAGCCGCTGCAGGCCAACCCGACGATCATCGGCGACAACTGTTTCATCGGCGCGCGCTCCGAAATCGTGGAGGGGGTAGTCGTCGGCGAAGGCAGCGTGGTCGCCATGGGCGTGTTCATCACCCAGTCGACCAAGATCGTCGATCGCGCGACCGGCAAGATCACGCGCGGCGAGATCCCGCCTTATTCCGTGGTCGTGCCGGGCACGCTGCCCGATCCGAACGGCGGCCCCTCGCTCGCCTGTGCGGTGATCGTGAAGACTGTCGACGCGCAGACGCGGGAAAAGACCGGGATCAACGAGCTTCTGCGCGACTGAACCGCCCGCCCCGACAGGAACATTGGCGCCCGCCAGACGTAGTTTCTTCCGAACCACAACGGGTCGGGCAACAGTCTGCGGGAGCGAGAGCAATGGAACGTCGGGGCGACGAAGTTCACATGAACGAAACCGAGGCGAGCGGCGGCTCGAAGGAAGGCGTCGTACGCTGGGTGCTGATCGTCGGCACGTTCCTGGCAATCGCCTTCCTCACCATCATCTGGGTCACCGGCGCGCTGACGCAGGATGAGGTGGAAAGCCAGGCCACCGTCGAGGGGCGGATCGAGGCCACGCAACGCGATACCGGTACCGACAGTATCGTCGACGACCGGGTGGACGAGATCGACGCCCCCGAAGGCGGCGACAGCCCGGCGGACGAACCCGGCCGGGTCGGAACCTGAGCCCCTGACCCGACTGACAGGAAAGGAGTCGCAAGATGCCTGCCAAGTCGAAATCACAGCAGAAAGCCGCCGGCGCGGCGCTCTCCGCCAAGCGCGGAGACACCAAGGTTTCCGAACTCAAGGGCGCATCGAAAGGCATGTACGATTCGATGAGCGAGAAGGAACTCGAGGAACTGGCGGATACGGACCGCAAGGGGCTGCCCGAAAAGAAGTCCAAGGACTGAGCGCGAGCGGAAGCCCTTATCCTTCGCGTCGCCGTCCTCCCGGCGCAAACCGGGATCGGGTGCCGCGATGTCCGACCTGGAGGAGAGCGATCCCAGCTTGCGCTGGGATGACGATTGAGCGGGCCTGATCGCTCCGCCCGTCAGCCCACCGGCGTCTCGATAGGCGGCTGATCCGCCTGCGCCGCAGCAACCGCTTCGGCCGCGCGCATCACGCGCAGCACATTGCGCATCGAGATCTTCTCCAGATCCTCCTGGCTATAGCCGCGCCGGGCAAGTTCGACGAACAGCGCCGGATAGCCGGAAACGTCCTCCATCCCGACGGGCCCTGTATCCATGCCATCGTAATCGCCGCCGATCCCGATGTGGTCGATCCCGGCCACCTTGCGGATATGGTCGATATGGTCGGCCATGTCGGAGATCGTGGCCTTCGGCTCGGGATTGGCGCGCTCCCATTCGGCAAGCGCGGCTTCGGCCTTGTCGGGCTGCCCCTGCCATAGCGTCGAGAGGCGCGCGTCCTCCGCCTGCTGGCGGGCGTACCACTGGCGCGCCTCCTCGCTGACGTAGCCGGGCAGCGCCACGACCATGACCACGCCGCCGTTCTCGGGCAGCCGCCGGAGCACGCTGTCGGGCACGTTGCGCGCATGGCCGTTGATCATCCGCGCGCCCGAATGGCTGAAGATCACCGGCGCGACCGCCACGTCGAGCGCATCCTGCATGGTCTGCTCGCTGACATGGCTGAGATCGACCAGCATGCCGAGGCGGTTCATCTCGCGCACCACGTTGCGGCCGAAATCGGTGAGGCCGCCATGTTCCGGGGCATCGGTCGCCGAATCGGCCCATGACAGGTTCCGCGAATGCGTCAGCGTCATGTAGCGCGCGCCGAGCGCGTACATCTGGCGCAGCACGGCCAGGCTCGACCCGATCGAATACCCGCCCTCCATGCCGAGCAGCGAGGCGATTTTGCCCCTGGCGACGGCCGCCTCGACATCGTCGGCGGTCAGCGCCAGCGCGAGATCGCCCGGATAGCGGTCGATCAGCCGCCGGGTCACGTCGATCTGCTCGATCGTCGCCTGGACCGCCTCGGGCTCCTCGAGCGCCGCGGAGACGTAGACCGACCAGAACTGCGCGCCGACCTTGCCCTCGCGCAACCGGTTGAGGTCGGTGTGCATCGTGCGCTGCTCGGCATGTTCGGGCCCGGTGTCGGTGGTATCGACGAAATCGAAGTCGCCGATCATGTTCCCCCAGCGCCCGCGGAGCTGGATCGGCACGTCGTTGTGCCCGTCGAACACCGGCGCCGCCTCGAGCGCGGCCTCTGCCACCGCTTCGGGCGACTGCGCGGAAAGGCTCGATGCCGCCAGCAGCGCGGCGGCAGGCAGCAGACAGGCAACCCTCATTTACGACCCCCTGAGTTTCTCGGCGAGCGCCATTGCGGCCGCCGGGGCGCGTTCCTTCGCGCCGTTGATCATGAATGCGAAAACATCCCCGCCGCCGTCGCGGCTTTCGGAACGCTGGCCGACGTGCGGCAAGCCCTGCGGCGCATGTCCTTCCGCCCACGAACGGCACATGCCTGCAATCCGGTCGAGCCCGTCCTCGTCGTAGCCGGTCGGGCATTCGGAGCGCATCTTCTGGCACCGCAAGTAGGCGAAGTCGGCCGTGCGATCGGCTATCTCGGCGCGTCCTTCGTCTTCCGACCAGACGATCGCGACCGAAGCCTCTCGCGCGAGGTCGACGAATTCCGCGCAGGCGAAGCTCTCGTGCCCGACCTCGATCGCATGCCGCAGCGGCACGCCCTCGTGCTCGGCGGGCAGCAGGGCGAGGAAGGCGCGTATCTCGTCGGGGTCGAAGCGCTTGGTCTTGGCCAGTTGCCAGAGCAGCGGGCCCAGCTTGTCGCCCAGTTCGACGATCCCCTGCCCGACGAACTTGGCGACGGATTCGCCCGCTTCCGACAGGTCCCGGCGGTTGGTTACGAAGCGCGAACCTTTGAGCGTGAAGACGAAGCCGTCGGGCGTCTCATCGCGCCATTTGGCGAAGCTCTCGGGCTTCTGCAGGCGGTAGAACGTGCCGTTGATCTCGATCGCCCCGACGCGCTGCGAGGCGTAGGCGAGCTCGTCGGCCTGGCGCAGCCCTTCGGGATAGAAGGCTCCTCCGCGCCAATCGGGATAGGTCCAGCCGCCGATTCCAGTCCGGATCGTCATTCCATTGCTCATGCCATGACGAACGGGTTCGGCCAATCCGCCGGTGGAAAGCTGTGTGCCGGCGGCACAGCGGACGAGCCGCTCCGCCGCCGGCAATACGCGATTAGCTGAGGTGCTTGGAGACCGCAGCCGTCATCTTGAACATCGAGATCTGATCCTTCCCGATCACCGCGCCGAGCTTGGCATCGGGATTGATCATCCGCTTGTCCTTGGAATCCTGAAGACCGTTGGCCTTGATGTAGTCCCACACCTTCGAGGTCACCTGAGCGCGGGTCATCGGCCCCTTGCCCACGACATTCTCGAGATCCGATGAGAGATTCACCGGCTTCTGCAGTGCATTGTTCTTGCCAGCCATCTTAGGTCCTTTCCTGTTCTTGGCTTGTTGCAGGTTACACTAAATCGTCGTCCCAGGGCTCGCCCCCGGCATCCTCTGACTGGCGCTTGTACTTGCCCGTCAGCACGGCTGCCGCAACCACATGGCCCTCCATCGCCGCGACCAGTTCGTCCCGCCCCGCACCCGGCATGAGCGTGAGCGGCAGGTCCAGCGCGAAGAGCTGAAATACGTAACGGTGCGCGCCGTCCTCGCGCGGCGGTTCGGGCAGGAGCCACTCGGAATTGCGGTGCGCGTTCTTGCCCACCCGCGGCGGTACCTCGCCCTCGAGCAGCTTGCCGCGCTGGCCGGCGATGCCCCACACCAGCCAGTGGCACGGCGCCTCGGCTCCCGCCGCGTCCGCATCCTCCACCACCAGCGCGAGTTCCATCGTGCCGGGCGGCGGCGCGGTCCACTCGAGCGGCGGCGCGACGGCATCTTCCTCGTCGGCGGTGAAGGAGGGATCCAGTTCGCCCCCGTCCATGAAAGCCGGGCTCGACAGCGTGAACCCGCCGCGCCCGAGGCCGCGTTCGTCGACGAGACGCGCGATCGTCAGCTTTCCGTCGCCCGGACCCGAACCCTCGATCGCTCCGGCTAGCCAGGAAGGGGCGGCATTCGACATCTGGGCTCCTGTTGTCATCGGCGGGGCAATCTAGGGGGAATGTGCCTCACCCGCGAGGGCGGCATAGGGCAAAAGGAGGGTTTTCCACCGATCAGACGCCCTTTTCGCCGCATTTCGGCCTGAAAATCATGTGTTTTCGCATCGCGGGCTCTGTGGTTCTTGCCTGCGGCGGCACGTCGGGGCATCCTCGGCGTACGGTCGAGACCCGAAATCGGGCAGGCCAGGAACAGAATCGGGAGGGGATATCGTGGACAGAGGTCGCACCGCGCTGAGCATCGTTCTGGCGGCATCGCTCGCCGCCTGCGGCGGCGGAGGAAGCAATTCGGGGGGCAGCGGTGGCGGTCCGATCGGGGGGACACCGACGCCGACACCTACCCCGACCTCTTCCGCATGTTCGCTTTCGGCCCGGCAGGACTTCGTGCGTGCGGTGCTCGACGAATGGTACCTGTTCCCCGATCTGCTGAACACGAACGTCAACAAGAACAACTTCAACGATCTGCAGTCCTACATCGACGCGCTGGTCGCCCCGGCCCGCGCGCAGGCCAAGGATCGCTACTTCACCTACATCACCTCGATCGCGGAGGAGGAAGCGTTCTACGAATCGGGATCGAGCGCCGGTTTCGGCGTTCGGCTCGGCTACGACACCTCGAGCAACCGGGTGTTCGTGATCGAGGGATTCGAGGGCGGCCCCGGGTTGCCCCAGGGCCTCGACCGCGGCGTCGAGCTGCTGGCGGTGGGCACCAGCGCCTCCTCGATGCAGAGCATCTCGACATTGATGGCGAGCGGGGGGCCGCAGGCCGTGATCAACGCTCTCGGCGCGTCCAACGCCGGCCTGCAGCGCGTCTTCCGCATTCGCGAGACCAGCGGTGCCGAGCGGCAGATCACCGTGACCAAGGCCGAGTTTCCGCTCGATCCCGTGTCCGACCGCTACGGCGCGAAGATCATCGACGATGGTGGGAAGAAGGTCGGCTACCTCAATCTGCGAACCTTCATCGATCCGGCCGATCCCGATCTCCGCGCCGCGTTCGAGGACTTCCGCGTGCAGGGCGTGACCGAGGTTATCGTCGACTTCCGCTACAACGGCGGCGGGCTGGTCGCGATCGCCGAGCTGATGGGCGACCTGATGGGACGCGCCCATGTCGGCCAGGTCTTCAGCCACACGACCCTGCGCCCCTCCAAGTCGGACAGGAACGAGACCGACCTGTTCGGCAGCCAGGCGCAGGCCATCGCGCCGACCAAGGTCGCCTTCATCGGTACCGGCGGCACGGCTTCGGCCAGCGAGCTGGTGACCAACGCCTTCATCCCCTACCTCGGCACCAACATGGCGCTGGTCGGGACCAACACCTACGGCAAGCCGGTCGGTCAATACGGGTTCGACAAGGCAGAGTGCGACGACCGCCTGCGCGTGGTCGCATTCAAGACCGAGAACGCCGACCATCAGGGCGAATACTTCACCGGCCTGGCGGGCGTGGTGCCCGTCACCTGCCGTGCCAGCGACGACATCTTCACCCAACTCGGCGACCCGAACGAGGCCTCGGTCGCGCAGGCGCTTGCCTTCCTGCGCGGCGGAGCGGCGGTGTGCAGCCCGATCAGCGGGACCGACGCGACGGCAATGCGGCAGGACCCGACGGCCCGGCCGATCACCTCGCGCCGCGAAGTGCTCCAGCCGCAGGCACCGACGCCGGCGCAGCGCGAAGTGCCCGGCCTGTTCTGATCCGGCGCGGCGGCGCTGCCGCGTTGCCTGGGGACCGGACGCGTGGCATGATCGCCGGCATGGCGCGCGCCTACACCACTTTCGCCGCGTTCTGGCCATTCTACCTGCGCGAGCATTCGAAGCCCAGCACGCGGGCGCTGCACTACGTCGGCACGACGCTCGTCGTGCTGATCGCGGCGTTTGCGGTTCTCACAGGGCGCTGGTGGTGGTTGCTCGCGCTGCCGGTGGCCGGATACTTCTTCGCCTGGGTCGCGCACTTCGGGGTCGAGAAGAACCGCCCGGCGACGTTCACCTATCCGCTGTGGAGCCTCGCGGCGGACTTCCGGATGTGGTGGCTCTGGCTGACCCGCCGGCTCGGGCCGGAGCTCGAGAAGGCCGGCGTCAGGCCGTAAACCTAGGGGTGCTCAGGCCCGGTAAAGGGCGTCTTCTCGGTCCAGGCGCAGCCGCTGCGCTGCTCTTCCCCGATCTTCAGCGTCACAGTGAACGGGTAGGTGCGATCGCTCATCCCGTCGGAACACTCGCCCGGCGTGATCGCCATGTCGAACGACCGCCCTTCCAGCGTTCCCGAATAGCCGAGGCCGTTGTTGCCCGCGAACCGCTCGACCGTGATCGTCATGCCGTCGACGTTCTCGGGCGTCGAATACGTCAGCGTGCTGCCGGCCACCTTGCCGCCCCAGAAGGGCTCGGTGCCGGTGAACTGTACGGTCTCCTCCGGCCCGATGGCGGAGAAGGCGTCCCCGGCGGTGTCGCGGGTGGTGCCGTTCGGCCCCTCCGGCCCTGGCTGGCAGGCGGCCAGCGGGAGAGCGAGAGCGGCGGCGAGAAGAAGCGGACGGGTCATCCGCCCTGCCTATACCCGTAGACCGGCGATTGCCAGCGCCCGCAACTTGCGCTCCCGTGCCGGAACCGGTGCGGGTGCGGCGGATTGTTCAGGTGGATCGCCATTACCAAGAGGGATATCACCATGAAGCTTGCCACATATGCCGCGCTCCCGTTCGCCCTTGCGGCGCTCGCCGCCTGCGATTCCCAGGCCGAGCGCGAGGCCGATCGGGTGGAGGATCAGGTCGAACAGCAGGCGGAAGCCAGCGCGGTTGCGGCCGGCAACGCCGTTGCGGCGCTCGGCCTGACCGAGGCGCAACTGCTCGAAGCCGATCTCGTCGCCGCCGACGGCACCGATCTGGGCGACGTCGAGCAAGTGCGCCGCGATTCTGCCGGCGCGGTCGAAGGCCTGCTGGTCGAGGTAGAGGACAGCAATCCCGACCGTTACGTCGTGGTGCCGATCGACGGCCTGACTCCCAAGACCATGGGCGACGATGTCGATCTTTCGACGACGATGACCGCCGCTCAACTCGCCGACCTGCCCGACGCCGACATGGGACAGGGGGGTGCCGCCGCGACCGGAGCGGCGACCACGCCCGCGCAGTAGGCTCGGCCCGGCCCCGGGCCCCGGCTTCCCCTTGGCCCGAAGGCAGGAGAACGGCGATGACCGAGAAATGGTCGCAGGACGTCACCGAGCATTCGGACGCGCTCGATCTGGAGGAAGGCGTCTTCACCAAAGACGATCCGAAGGAGGTCGCGAAATCGCTCAAGCGTTCGGCTGAGCGCAGCAAGCGGCGCAAGGCGGACCCTTACGGTTCGGCGATGTCGATGCTGACCTTCTACATCAACCGCGCCGGCAAGGGGCTCGACGCGAAGCAGAAGCGCGTGCTCGAAGACGCGAAGGACGAGCTCCGCAAGCTGTTCGGACGCGAGCCCGGGAGCGATTGAGCGGAGGGAGCGTGGCGCAGGAAACCTGGCTAGGTTGGAAGCTCGCGTCGTCCGATCGTGCCGGCCTGCTCGCGCGCTTCCCGCCACGCTACGCCGAGGCCGTCGCCGACCACATCACCTTCGGCCGTGCGGAGGGCGCGCCTCCACTCCCCGACACCGATCGCGCGAGGATCGTCGGCCGGGCGGACGACGGCATGGGTGTCGAGGCCTTGGTGGTGGAACTGGCGGGAACGACCGAACGCCCGACCGGCGGGACCTATCACATCACCTGGTCCCTCGCCGATGGCCGCGAAGCACACGAAAGCAACGATGTGATCGCGAAACGGGGCTGGGAACCGGTGGAACCCATGCCGGAGGTACGGATCGAACGAGCCCGCTGGCCTAACTGAACGTGCAGCGCGCCCTCGACCGACAGCCGGTGGATCACGGCGCAGGTCGTGCAGGCTTTCTGCGCCGAGCGCTGATCGGCCGGTGGTTCGGATCAGTTGGTGACGGCAACCTCGTCCGCGTGCGTCGTCTCGGCACGGCGGGCGGCTTTTTGCTGTTCGACCTTGGCGCGTTCTTCGGCCACGGCGCGCGCCTGATCGGCCAGCGCCCGCCAGGTCGCTTCGGACCGGAGAGCGCGCTCGCGCACGTTATCGAGCGCCGCAGCCTTGGCCTCGGCAGCGGATTCCTTCGCGCGGGCATCGTAGAATTCGAACGTCTGGCTCATCGGCGGTCCACCCGGTTGAAGGAATGAGGCGATGCGCCGGGCGCGCCGCAAGAGGGGCGCGCCCGGCGAACGGGATCAGTCGGCGGCGGAAAGGTTGACCGCGCTTTCCTTGCCGTTGCGACCGCGCTCGAGTTCGTAGTTGAGGCGCTGGTCCTTATCGAGCGTCTGCATGCCCGCCGCCTGGACGGCGGTGATGTGCACGAAGCTGTCGCCCGAACCGTCGTCGGGCTGGATGAAGCCGTAGCCCTTGTCGGCGTTGAAGAACTTTACGGTGCCAGTCTTGGCCATGGGGTGTTCCTTTCAAAGAACGATGTTGCCCGTGGGCGAAATTGCCGTTGGGTCGTGCGTCGGGTCGTCAAATGAAAGGAAGTCGTCGTCTGGTTTGCGCCGGGGCCCCGAGGGCAAGCGGCGGTCGTCAAAAGCCGAAGTCCGTCGCAGTTTTCGACGTCAGCGAGGCTCTTGTAGCACGGACCCGCCCAAACACCTAATCGCGCGCGTCCGGCTCCCCCTCCTCGCCCTCGGCGACTTCTCCGCATCGGGCGCCGATGACCGAGCGGGCGAAGAGGCACTCCCGGCCTCCGGATGCGGCCGCGGTGGATACCCCCGGGGCCCAGTCTCGTCCACCGGAGCGCAGGCGGCGAGCGCTGCGGACAGGGCGATCAGGACTGAAAGGAACGGCCCAGCACTTCGCCAATCGGGTGGTAATCGTACCCCAGCTCGTCCGCCACCGCCTTGTAGGTCACTTGTCCCGCGTGGACGTTCAGCCCTTCGGCGAGGTGCGGATCGCGGCGCATCGCTTCCTGCCAGCCGAGCTCGGCAATCTGCAGGGCGTGCGGCAGCGTGACGTTGTTGAGCGCATAAGTGCTGGTGCGCGCGACCGCGCCGGGCATGTTGGCGACGCAGTAATGCACCACATCGTCGACCACGTAAGTCGGCTCCGCGTGGGTGGTCGGCCGGCTGGTCTCGAAACAGCCGCCCTGATCGATCGCGACATCGACCAGCACCGCGCCGGGCTGCATGCACTTGAGCATCTCGCGCGTGACGAGCTTCGGCGCAGCGGCGCCCGGGATCAGTACGGCACCGATCACGAGGTCGGCCTGGCAGACCGCCTCCTCCAGATTCGCCTTGTTGGAAAAGCGCGTCTTGGCGCGGCTTTCGAAATGGATACCGACCCGCTCGAGCACGGCCGGGTCGCGGTCCAGGATCGTCGTGTCCGCACCCAGTCCGACCGCCATCTGTGCCGCGTTGAAGCCGACCACCCCGCCGCCGATCACGAGGACCTTGGCCGGCAGCACACCCGGCACGCCGCCGAGCAGTACGCCGCGCCCGCCATGCGCCTTTTCCAGCGCGGTGGCGCCCGCCTGGATGCTCATGCGTCCGGCGACCTGGCTCATCGGCTTGAGCAGCGGGAGCGAGCCGTCCGGGCCCGTCACCGTCTCGTAGGCGATCGCGGTCACGCCGCTTTTCACCAGGTCGGCGGTCTGCGGCGCGTCGGGCGCGAGGTGCAGATAAGTGTAGAGCACCTGCCCTTCGCGCAGCCATGCGCGCTCCTGCGCCTGAGGCTCCTTGACCTTCACGATCATCTCGCACTCAGCGAAGATCGCTTCCGGCCCGTCCTTGATGACGGCGCCGGCCTGGCGATACTCGGCATCGCCGGCACCGATCCCGTTGCCCGCACCGCTCTCGATCCACACCTCGTGCCCATGCGCCACCAGCTCGCGCGCGCTTTCCGGTGTCAGACCGACGCGGTATTCGTGATTCTTGATTTCCGTGGGGCAGCCGATGCGCATGGATGAAACTCCTCATTGCCGACGCCGTTGCGCTTGTAACTACCGTGCCGCGTGCTGTCTGCCCCCGATCGAAGGAGGTGCGCGGCGCTCGTGCGGCGTATTTGCCCTTCGCTGTCATTGGTCTGTCACACAAACGGCATAGCGGCGTCACCCACTGGTCGAACGACTGTCAGTTACAGGTAACCCAAATGAAATACGCACTCCGCGCTTCCGCACTGGCGATCGCAATCGGCACCGCCGCGCCCGCCATGGCGCAGGACGGCGACGCCGCCATGCAGAGCGAGCTCGCTGCGATGCGGGCCGAGATGGCGCGCATGGCCGCGCGCATCGCAACGCTCGAGGCGGATCTCGCCGCGGCAGAGGCCGAACCCGCCGAATCGTCCCCGGAAGCGGCAGTGGAGCCCGTCGCGGAGAGCGGCGACGAAACCACGGTCACCTGGAAGGGTGCGCCCGTGATCGCGACCGAAAGCGGCTGGAGCTTCAAGCCGCGCGGCCGCCTGCAGATCGATGCCGGCGTGATCGGCGCGCCGGGCTCCACCGGGGTCGACGACGGCTTCGGCAACGAAATCCGCCGCGCGCGCCTGGGGGTCGAGGGCGACATGCCCGGCGGCTTCGGATACAAGTTCGAGGTCGATTTCGCGGGCAACGAAGTCGAGATTTCCGACGCGATCCTCACCTACGGCACCGGCGGGCTGACGATCTCCGCCGGGCAGCACAACAATTTCCAGGGTCTGGAAGAGCTGACCAGCAGCCGCTTCATCTCGACCATGGAGCGCGCGGCGTTCACCGATGCCTTCGGCTTCGAACGGCGCGTCGGCCTCTCCGCGGAATATGCCGGCCGGAACTGGCTGGTCCAAGGCGGACTGTTCACCGACAACGTGGACGACCTGTCGAACGAGAACTGGAGCGCGGACGGGCGCGCAGTCTTCATGCCGAAGCTGGGGAATACGCAGCTTCATCTCGGCGGCTCTGTTCACTATGCCGACTACGAAGCGGGGTCGACGCTGCGCTACCGCCAGCGGCCATTCCTCCATTTCACCGACGATCGCTTCATCGACACCGATACGTTCGATGCGGCGAGCGAGCTCGGGCTGGGGCTGGAGACCGCCGCGATCGCAGGCCCGTTCCACGCGGCGGCCGAGGGCTTCTGGCAGAAGGCGGACCGCCCCGGCGCGCTGGCGGACCCGACGTTCTTCGGCGGCTATGCCGAAGTCGGCATGTTCCTCACCGAAGGGGACACCCGCGGCTACAAGGGCGGCACGTTCGACCGGGTGAAACCTGCCAATCCGGTTGGAGAGGGCGGCTTCGGCGCGGTGCAGGTGAACCTGCGCTACGACTATCTCGACCTCACCGATGCGGGAATCGTCGGCGGAACGCAGAACGGTTATGCCGTCTCGCTCGTCTGGACGCCGACCGACTATACGCGCTTCATGGTGAACTACGGCCGCATGCAGTATGACGATGCAGTCATCCCTGCCGCGGGCGGCGACACGTCCTACGGCGTCGATGCCTTCGGCGTGCGCGCGCAGATCGATTTCTGAGAGGCCCAGCCTCGCTTGTCATGCACTTGTCACAGATCGCCCATATCGGCGATGCGATTCTGAAACCCGAGGGGTAAGACCATGCGTACCACGATCTCTCTATGCCTTGCCGCCGCTGCGGCGCTTTCGCTGTCCGCCTGCGACGCACCGGGCGCCGGCGGCACCCGCGATTCGATCCGCGCCGTCGGCTCGTCGACGGTCTATCCGTTCGCCAAGGTGGTTGCGGAAAACTTCGCCCGCTCGAACCCCGACTTCAAGTCGCCGCTGATCGAATCGACCGGCACCGGCGGTGGCATCGCGCTGTTCTGCGAAGGCGTCGGCCCCAACACGCCGGACATCGCGAACGCTTCGCGCCGCATGAAGAAGAGCGAGTTCGAGACCTGCCAGGCGAACGGCGTCGAAGACGTGATCGAGCTTCAGGTCGGCCTCGACGGGATCGCCTTCGCCTCCGCGCAGGGCGGGATCATGATGAATCTGACGCCCGAGATCGTGTACAAGGCGATCGCCGCCCGGCCCTATGGCGAGGAGCAGACGGCGAAGACCTGGGCCGATGTCGACCCGTCGCTGCCAGCCGAGCCGATCCTGGTCTACGGTCCGCCCTCCACCTCGGGCACGCGCGACGCGCTCAAGGAGCTCGTGCTCGAAGTGGGCTGCGACGCCAACCCGGCGATGGAGCAGCTCAAGGATACCGACGAAGACCGCCACGCGCAGATCTGCACCGAAGTCCGTTCCGACGGCGCCTATGTCGATCAGGGCGAGCAGGACAACCTGATCGTCCAGAAGATCGGCAACAATCCCAAGGCGGTCGGCGTGTTCGGCTACTCCTACCTCGAAGAGAACGCCGGCAAGGTCCAGGGCCTGCCGATGAACGGGGTCGAGCCGACGTACGAGAACATCTCCAGCTTCGAATATCCGGGTGCGCGCCCGCTCTACATCTACGTCAAGAAGGCGCACCTCGACGCGATCCCCGGCCTGAAGGAATTTATCGCCGAGTGGACCGACAGCTGGGGCAGGGACGGACCGCTCGCGAAGATCGGCCTGGTTCCCTCGCCCGAGGATGCCATGGCCCGGAACCTCGAGGCCGCGACGCAGTACACCGCGATGACCGGCGACGAACTCCAGTAAACTGCGGTTCCGCCAGCCAATACAAGGGCGTCGTCTCTCCCGAGGCGGCGCCCTTTTCGCGTGCCCGGAAACGAATCCCTTCGCCAAGCGCTGAATCGGCGCGAAAGGGGACAAGAACGATGGCGGCACGCGCCTATTGGCAGGGGCAGATCAGACTGGCGCTGGTCTCGATACCCGTAGAAGTCTACGCCGCGACCAAGAGCGGCGCTTCGATATCCTTCCGCCAGATTCACGAACCGAGCGGCAAGCCGATCAAGTACGAGAAAGTCGTGCAGGGCCTCGGCCCGGTCGACCGCGACGACATCGTCAAGGGCTACGAGATCTCGAAAGGGAACTATGTCCTGCTCGAGGAGGACGAGATCGAGGCGGTGCGGATCGAGAGCCGCAAGACGCTGGAGCTCGTCCAGTTCGTCGATGCGCACGAGATCGACGTGTTCTACTTCGAGAAGCCCTACTTCGTCGTCCCGCAGGACGAGCTGGCGGAGGAGGCCTTCGTGGTCCTGCGCGAAGCCCTCCGACAGAAGGGAAAAGTGGCGATCGGGCAATTGTCGGTGCGCGGGCGCGAGACGCTCGTCAGCCTCAAGCCGTGCGGCAAGGGCATCGTGCTCGAGACGCTGCGCTACGAGGACGAGGTTCGCCGCGCGCAGACCTACTTCAAGGACATTCCCGACACCAAGCCCGACAAGGAAATGCTCGACCTCGCCGGCGCATTGATCGACCAGAAGAGCGCGCCCTTCGACGCCGGCGAGTTCCGCGACCGCTACGTCGATGCGATCCGCAAGCTGATCGACAAGAAGGCCAAGGCGAAGGGTAAGAAGATCCTGGAGGACGTCGAGGAACCGGCGCCGTCCGGCAAGTCGAACGTGATCGACCTGATGGCCGCGCTCAAGAAGTCGGTGAAGGACGACAAGCCGGCGAAGAAGACCCCCGCGAAGAAAGCTCCGGCGAAGAAGTCGGCCGGCTCCAGGGCGAGGAAGCGCGCCTGATGGAGCTCAACGACCCCGTTCTGATCCACTGGATGGATTGGGATCTGCTCTCGCGCCTAGGCGCCGCGGCGATCCTCGGCGTTCTGCTCGGTCTCGACCGCGAGTTGCGCGGGCACGAAGCCGGCATGCGCACCCACGCGCTGATCTGCTTCGCGGCGGCCGCGATGACGGTTTCGATCATCGCGCTCTACGCTCAGCTCGACGGCGACCGGATGGATCCGTTGCGCATATTCGAGGCTACCGGTTCCTTTGTGGGCATTCTCGGGGCCGGTCTGATCGTATTCAGCAGAGGGCAGGTTCATAACCTCACCACGGCCGCCCACTTGTGGGTCGCGGCGGTCATCGGCATCGCCTGCGGCGCTGCGCAGTGGCCGCTAGTGGTGGTCGCCGCGATCGTCAGCCTCGTGCTTCTCACGCTGCTACGGCTGGTCGAGGACAAGGAAAGCGGCCGCGTGCTCGGCAAGGAGAGGGAGCCGCGCGATGGCGAAGCGTGACCCGCTCGCCGAATACAACCGCAAGCGCGACTTCGCCCGCACGGCGGAGCCCGCCGGGAAGCGTGCCAGCAGCGACGGGGGCAATCGCTTCATCGTCCAGAAGCACGATGCCACTCGCCTCCACTGGGACTTCCGGCTCGAGGCCGACGGCGTGCTCAAGTCTTGGGCCGTGACCAAAGGTCCCTCGCCCGACCCCGAGATCAAGCGCCTCGCGGTCCGGACCGAGGATCATCCGATGTCCTACGCCGAATTCGAAGGCACGATCCCCAAGGGCGAATACGGGGGCGGCACGGTGATGCTGTGGGACCGCGGTACCTGGGCCCCGGTCGAGGGCAAGAGCTGGAAGGACATCGACAAGGGCCATCTCCACTTCACGCTGCGCGGCGAGCGCATGAACGGCGAGTGGCTGCTGGTGCGGATGAAGAAGCGGCCCGGCGAGAAGCGCGAGAACTGGTTGCTGCGCAAAGTGGCCGACGAATATGCCGAGGAAGGCGACCCGCTGGTGGAGCGCGAGCTGACCAGCGTTCTCACCGGCCGTTCGATGGCGGAGATTGCCGCCGACGTGAAAGGCGAACACTCGCTCAAAGGCAAGAAGGGCGTGGCCTTCGCCAGCGAGATGGAAAAGGCGGCGAAGCACAATGCCCGCAAGGCCAAGCCGAAGCGCAAGGCCGTCTCCGGCAAGCCGCCGAAGTTCCGCCCGCCCCAGCTCGCCACGCTGGTCGATGCCGTACCTACGGGCAACGGCTGGATGCACGAGATCAAGTTCGACGGCTACCGCGCGCTCATCGCCGCAGCGGGGGAGGACGTGCGCGTCTATACCCGCAGCGGCAAGGACTGGAGCGACAAGTTCGCCCCGCTGGTCGCGAAGTTCGCGGCGCTCGACCTGCCATCGTGCCTGATCGACGGGGAGATCGTCGCGTACGGGAAAGACGGCAATCCCGATTTCTCGGCGCTCCAGAAGGTTCTCAAGCGGGGGCACGGCTCGCAAGGTCGAGACGACGCACTCACCTTCCATGCGTTCGATCTGCTGGAAGTCGATGGAGAGAACCTCGCCAAGCTCCCGAATATCGAGCGCAAGGAACGGCTGGAGGCGTTGCTCAGGAGCGCCGAGCCGCCGATCCACGTCGCCGACCACGTGATCGGCGCGGGCGAAAAGCTCTACCGCGCCATGTGCCAGGCGAAGCAGGAGGGGATAATCTCGAAGGCGGTCGACTCGCCTTATCGCGGCACACGCACGCGAAACTGGGTCAAGATCAAGTGCACGTTGCGGCAGGAATTCGTGATCATCGGGTGGAAGAAATCGAGCGCCAAGGCGCGGCCGTTTTCGTCGCTCCTGCTGGCGCAGCACGAGAACGGCGAGCTCGTCTACAAGGGCAATGTCGGCACCGGCTTTAATCAGGACGTACTGGCCGATCTGGCACAGAAAATGGCACGACTGGAACGAACGAAGGCGCCCGCCGAGGTCGACAGGGTGTCCGCGCGCGGGGTCACCTGGCTTGCGCCCAAACTGGTCGCGGAGATCGCCTTCGCCGAGTTCACCGCCGAGGGAAACGTGCGCCACGCGAGCTTCATCGGCCTCAGAAGCGACAAGCCCGCCGAGGACGTGTCCCCGGAAGAGCCGGATGAGGCTCCGCAGGAAGAAGTGGCGGGCGCGGTGAAGATATCCAACCGCAGCCGCGTAATCTTCCCCGACAGCGGGCAGACCAAGGGCGATCTCGCCGACTACTATGCCAGCATCGCGCCGCTGATGCTTCCCTTCGCCGCGTTTCGCCCGGTCAGCCTGGTGCGCTGTCCCCAGGGGCGGGCGCGCAAGTGCTTTTTCCAGAAGCACGATTCCGGCTCGTTCGGGGAGCACGTCCATCATGTCCCGATCGCGGAGAAGAAGGGCGGGACCGAAGACTATCTCTATGTCGAGGATGCCGCGGGCCTGCTCGCCTGCGTTCAGATGGGCACAATCGAGTTCCACGGCTGGGGCGCCCGCAGCACGGAGGTGGAGGAACCCGACCGGATGGTGTTCGATCTCGACCCGGACGAAGGGCTCGATTTCGGCGACGTCAAGCAGGCCGCGAAGGACATTCGCAAGAAGCTCGCCGACCTCGGCCTCACCAGCTTCGCCATGCTTTCGGGCGGCAAGGGCGTACACGTCGTAGTCCCCCTCACTCCCGGCCATTCGTGGGAGGAGCACAAGGACTTCTCCCAGCGCTTCGCCGAGGCGCTGAGCATGGCCGAACCCGAGCGCTTCGTCGCCACGATGAGCAAGGCCAAGCGCAAGGGGAAGATCTTCATCGACTACCTGCGCAACCAGCGAGGGAGCACGGCGGTCGTCCCCTATTCCGCCCGCGCGCGGGAAGGCGCGCCCGTGGCCGTGCCGATCTCCTGGAAGGAGCTGGACGACTTCGCGAATGCGCAGCCGTTCTCGATCTCCGATGCCAAGGCGCTCCACAAACGGGCACAATCGAAGGCGCTGGCGGGCTGGGGCTTCGCCGAACAACGCTTGCCCGACATCTGAGCGGGAAGTAGCGTCGCTTGCGAATGATCGAACGCAAACTCGCCGCCTGGCAGGAGGCCGGGCTGATCGATGCCGGAACGACGGCGTCGATCCGCGCTTACGAAGCGGAGCATTCCCGCCCTCTTGCGCTGTGGGCCGTGGTTGGGATCGGCGCACTGGCGATCGGGCTCGGGCTCGTCTCGGTCGTGGCCGCCAACTGGGAAGCGATACCCGGAACGGTGCGGCTCGCGGTCCATTTCATGCTCCTGACTGTGCTTGCCGCCGCACTCTGGTGGCGGGGCGAGGAGCTGCTGTCGCACCGGCCCTGGGGGCATGAGGCGCTACTCTTCGTGTTCGCGGTGCTCGGGCTTACGTTTTTCGGACACCTTGGCCAAGTCTACCAGACGAGTTCGCCGCTGTGGCAGCCGCTAGCGCTGTGGCTCGCGCTGTTCGCACCGGTGATTCTGCTGCGCGGATCGAGCTGGCTTACTGCCGCACTGCTCACTGTCCTGCTCGCCTACGCCTGCTGGGATTTTTCGGACCCGATGCGGCCACTGTTCGGTTTCGATCGTGGCGAACGTCCCGCGCTCGTCGTGGGCCTCGCGACCGCGCTGCCCGTGTTGCTCGCACCGCTGGGCGCCTGGATGCGCGGGCGCAGCACGCGGACCGGCTTCTGGCGCCGCCTCGAACAGCTCGGCTTCGCCTATGCGCTGGGCGGCGCCTCGCTGATCGCGGCCGCGAGCGGGCTCGACGACTTCGACGGCGACACCGAGCGCTTCCTCGCACTCGCGACGCAGGTCGTGCAGGCCGCCATCGGCCTCGGTGCAGCCGGCCTGGTGCTCGCGGCCCGACGCAGTGCCTCGGGACTTGCCGCAGGGTGCGTGATCGGCGGCGCAGCGCTCGTACTGGTCGCCGCCCATCTCGTCGACGGGAGCATGCTGGGCGGCGCAATCCTGTTCATGGCGTTGTGGATCGGCGTCGCGCTTGCGGCGCTCCATGCGGGGTGGCGGCGGATCTTTCAGCTCGCCGTCGCCGTGATCGCGGTGCGTCTGGTGATCCTCAGCTTCGAACTTGCAAGCGATCTGCTGACGAGCGGTGCGGGGCTGATCGTTGCCGGGCTGCTGATCCTCGCGGTGGCGTGGATTGCGGTGCGCATTTCGCGCCGGCTCGCGCCGCCTGATGAGGGCACGCCATGAATCGCCGCCTCACTCTGGCGCTGACCCTGGCGCTCCCGCTTATCGGCCTCGCCGCAAGCTGGGCTACCACGCACCGAGCGGCACAGCAGGGCACAGAATGGCTCGTCCCGATCGGCGGCTACGACCCGCGCGATCTGCTGCGCGGCCATTACGTGATCTACACCTACGACTGGCCGGGTCTCGAACGCGGATCGGCCGACCTTACAGGCGAGCCGGTGTTATGTCTGGAGGGGCAGGCTCCCGACCTCGCGCGCGTATATCTGCCCGAAGGCGAGCGCTGCGATCATCCCGTCCGCGCGGACGGCGGATGGAACGACCCCGAAGGCGGACTGGCGAGCGGCCGCCTCTATGTCTCGCAGGAGCGCGCTGCGGCGCTTCAGCGTCAGCTTGCCGATCCCAAGCTGCAGGGCATCGTCCGCATCCGCGTGCGCAAAGACGGGCGCCTGACCCCGCTCGATATCACTTTCCGCCCTCGCCGGGCCGAGAGCCAGCCAACTCCGTAAGCCGCTCGCGCGCGGCAGCAACGATCTGCCGCTTCTCCGCGTCGCCTGCCGCCGCCCAGCGGCCGATCTCTTCAAGCGTTCGCCCACAGCCCTCGCATAAGTCGCCTGCCGCAGAGACGCGGCAAATATTGCGGCAGGGGGAGGCGACCTCATCAGCCATCGCGGCGCGCGATCGCGGAGCAGTCCGGCAATTGCAAAGAATTTCTCGCAACAACCGACGCCCCTCCCACTCAAACTGGCGTCGGATTTTTATTCACACTCACGATAGTGAATATTGACATCCGATTATTCGAGGATAGTTTGCGCGCCACACAAGCACCTCTTGAAGGGTGCGACTGGATGGGAGAGAGATGATGAAGGGATGGCTGTTGGCTTCCGCATCGGCGGTTGCGGTTGCGAGTTTACCTAGCGCGGCGTTTGCACAGGACAATGCGGAACAGGAAGCGGCGGCGCCGGCTGCCGAAGAGGACACCGACAGCGGCGTCATCATCGTCACGGCTACCCGGCGCGAGCAGAGCCTGCAGGACGTGCCGCTCAGTGTCACCGCCTATCAGCAGGAGGAGCTGACGGCGAAGGGCATCGTCGGCTACGAAGGGCTCGCGCGCGAGACGCCGGGCGTCGTCGTTAACAAGCCGACCGCCAACTTCAACAACTTCACGGCGCGCGGCATCGCCACCAACGGTTACGGCGCGAACCTGCAAGGCACCGTCGCGATCTACATCGACGAGCTGCCGATCTCAGCCAACGGCAACTCGACCATTCTCGACCCCACCTTGTTCGATGTCGAGCGAGTCGAATTCCTGCGCGGCCCCCAGGGTACGCTGTTCGGCTCCAACTCACTCGCCGGCGCCGTACGGATCCTGACCAAGAGCCCCGATGCCAGCCAGTTCGAAGGCAAGCTGCTGGTCGACTACGGCCTCACCGGCAAGGACTCGTTCCGCAAGCGCTACAACGGAATGATCAACGTCCCACTGGTCGAGGACAAGCTCGCCTTCCGCGCGGTCGGTTTCTACCGGCACGAAGACGGCTGGGTCGACAACATCGGCACCGGACGGGACAACGCGAACACGCTGGAATCGGCCGGCGGACGCGCCATGCTGCAATGGGATCCGACCGACCGACTCTCGATGCGCGCGATGGTCATGCACGAGAACAGCAAGCCGCGCGATTCCGGCCTGGTAAACCCGGATCGCGGCGAGTTCGTGCGTCTCAGCGAGCGGCCGGACCTGTTTCACGCTAAGCTGACGAGCTACAACTTCACACTCGATTACGACCTCGGCTTCGCGAACCTCACGAGCTCGTCGACGCTTTCCACGTTCGATCAGACCTTCATCGTCGATCTCGCCGGCACGTTTGCGCAGACGACTCCGTTCGCGCTCGACGCCCTGGCCTACGACGACATCTTCGTACAGGAAGTGCGCCTCGCCTCGGCTGGCGGAGGCCGGTTCGACTGGATCGTCGGCGGCTTCTTCTACGACAAGCGGCGCGACGTAGACTACAACTACCGCTCGTCGATCGAATTCCTCGAGGAACGCGGCCTGACGGGGCTCGACGACGAGTATTACCAGCGCTTTGGCGCACATACCAACCAGACGGAGATGGCCGGGTTCGGCGAGCTGACCTACCGCTTTTCCGACAATTTCTGGCTGACGGGCGGGCTCCGCTACACGACCACCGAAGTGCAGTCGTTTACTGAGGACTGGGGCTACAACAGCAACTACCTGGCGCTGGCGCTCGGCGGTTTCAGCAACCTGCCGCTAACAATCACCGAGGTCGATCCGGCAGTGGGCCGAAAGGTCACGGCGGACAAAATCTCCTACAAGGCCAGCGCATCGTACAAGCCGTCGGAATCGCTGACCGCCTACGCCACGGTCGCTACCGGCTTCCGCTCGCCCGTCGTGAATGCCCGCGCAGGTTTGGGGAGCGTTGCTGATGAGAATGACATCATTATCCCTGATGGCGCGGATTCGGACAGCCTCACGAACTACGAAGTCGGGCTCAAGGGCAATTGGCTGGACGGCAAGCTGACGGCCGCCATCGCGCTCTATTACATCGACTGGCGCGACATACAGGTGCAAGCCAACCGCTTGTCGGACCAGGTCCAGTTCGCGACCAACATCGGCGCGGCGGTGAGCAAAGGCATCGAATTCGAACTTGCCGCACGCCCGGTGCGTGGCCTCAGCCTCTCACTAAACGGCTCCTTCAACGATTCCGAAGTGACCGAACTGACCCCCGCCGAAGCCGCGATGTCCGGCGCCGAGGAAGGCATCCAGCTCGCCTCGCCGCACTTTCAGGGTTCGGCCACCGTCCGCTACGACTTCGCGCTGGGCGCAAATGCCGACGCGTTCGTATCAGGGAATGTCGCGCATGTCGGCAAGTTCCCCGGGCTGTTCCCGAACGTTGCCGGCCAGCCCGATGTTATCAATCCGACGTACGATTTCACCGACGCTTACACCGTGGCCAACTTCGTCGCCGGCGTCGATCTGGGCCAGGTTTCGCTGACCGCCTATGTCGAGAACGTGTTCGACAACAACGCGATCACCTACGTCCACCCCGAGGCCTTCCTCGACGCACGGTACGCGAGACTGCGGCCGCGCACGGTGGGTGTTCGTCTCGGCATCGACTTCTGATCGTGCACGAGGAACAGAAGAGAGGTGAAGCCATGATCGCGGGTCGCATCCGGACGAGATCGGCGCTGGTTCGCACGGCTGGCCTGCTGGCAGGATTGGCAGGCATGCTCGCCGTATCCGCTCATGCCAAGGAAGCATCAGTGATCAGGGCTCAGGCCGGCAACGTTCGCGGCGTGCAAGAGGACGGAATCACGGTCTTCCGCGGCATACCCTACGCCGAAGCTCCGGTGGGCGAGCGGCGCTGGCAGCCGCCCGTTGCCAAGGCGCCCTGGCAAGGCGTGCTGGACGCAGAGGCTTTCGGCCCACCCTGCTTCCAGCCCGAAGAGCGCGGGGCGGCCAACAACATCTACGCCGAAGAACTCGGCGAGATGAGCGAAGATTGCCTCACCCTCAACGTCTGGGCGCCGGAGGGCGCGACGAACGCACCGGTTCTGGTCTGGATCCACGGCGGCGCGCTGGTTGCCGGGGCAAGCAGCTTCGGCATGTACGATGGTGCACACCTGGCCGAAGAGGGCACGGTCGTCGTTTCGCTCAACTACCGCCTGGGCGTGCTCGGATTCCTCGCGCATCCGGAGCTCAGCGCCGAGTCCGCGCAGGACATCTCGGGCAACTACGGCTTCCTCGACCAAATCGAAGCGCTGCGCTGGATCGAACGCAACATCGCGGCCTTCGGCGGCGATCCCGACAATGTGACGATCGCGGGCGAATCCGCGGGCGCGCTCAGCGTCATGTACCTGATGACCTCGCCGCTGGCACGCGGGCTGTTCGACAAGGCGATCATGCAGAGCTCGTACATGATCTCCACGCCCGCGCTGAAGGAGGCGCAGAACGGCCATCCTTCGGCGGAATCGCTCGGTGTCTGGCTGGGGGAGAAGCTCGACGCAGACGATCTTGCGGATCTGCGCGCCCTCGGCCCCCGCGAACTCGTCGCGAAGGCGACCGCTGCGGGATACCCGACCTGGGGCACGGTCGATGGCAAGATCATCCCGCATCAGATCGCCGAGGCCTTCGACCGCGGCGAGCAGGCGCCGGTGCCGGTGCTCGCAGGCTTCAACAGCGGCGAGATCCGGTCGCTGCGCCGCCTGCTGCCGCCGGCGCCGGCCGACGCCGGGGAATACGAGGCGAAAGTGCGCGCGGCCTATGGCGAGCTCGCCGACCGCTTCCTGGCGATCTATCCCTCCGATACGATCGACGAGAGCATGCTCGCCGCGACGCGCGACGCGCTCTATGGCTGGACAGCCGAGCGGATCGGCCGGAAGCAGGCGGCGATCGGAGCCCCCGCCTACCTCTACCTGTTCGATCACGGCTACCCGGCCGCCGACGAAGCGGGGCTCCATGCCTTCCACGCCTCCGAGATACCCTTCATGTTCGGCACGATCTGGGAGACCACCGACAACTGGCCGCGCATTCCGCGCACGCAGGAGCAGCGCGCGCTGTCCGATGCGATGGTCCAGTACTGGACCTCCTTCGCGCGCAGCGGTGTTCCGCGCGCGGAGGGCCAGCCGGACTGGCCCGCGTTCGGCACCGGCGAGGCCTACATGGTGTTCGACGGCAAGCCGTTCGTCGTGAACGACGTGCTGGGCGATCGCTACGACCTTTACGAGGAAACCGTCTGCCGCCGTAGGGCCGCGGGCGATCAGCAATGGAACTGGAACGTAGGTGTGATCTCTCCGCCGCTGCCCGCAAAGGCGCCGCAATGCCGATGATCGACGGCGCGATGCAGGATTTCGCCCTTACCCTCGACAAGTTTCTCGACCACGCTGCGAAATGGCATCCGGCAACGAAGGTCGTGACCGCACTCGACGACGGTTCGACGCGCCGGATCGGCTACGCGGATCTCAGGCGCCGTGCCAAACGCGTCTCGACCGTGCTTGCGCAGCTCGGCGCGCAGCGGGGCGACCGGATCGCAACGCTCGCCTGGAACACGCAGGCCCATCTCGAAAGCTGGTATGCGATCATGGGCATGGGCGCCGTCTGCCACACGCTCAATCCGCGCCTCACGGCAGAGCAGCTTGCGTGGATGGTCGGGCAGTCGGAAGCGGCGATCCTGATCGCCAGCGCCGATCTCGCCCCCCTCGCCCGCGATATCGTGCAGCGCGCGCCGAGCCTGCGCCAGGTGCTCGTGATCGATGGCGGGGCCGAAGACCTCGGGCGCCGGCTCGAAGATGCGCTCGAGGCCGCGCACGAGGATGTGGTCTGGGGCGGGTTCGACGAGAGCGCGCCGTGTGGTCTGTGCTTCACCTCGGGCACGACAGGCGCGCCAAAGGGGGTAACCTATACCCATCGCGGCAACTATCTCCACACGCTGCGGCAGTTGCAGGCGGACGTCGCCGGGATCACCTCGCACGATGTGGTCATGCCCGTGGTGCCGATGTTCCATGCCAGCGCCTGGGGCCTGCCCTTCGCCGCGCCGGCCACCGGTGCCAAGCTGGTCCTGCCCGGGCGGCATGCCGACGGGGCGAGCCTAGCGCGACTGATCGCCGACGAAGGCGTGACGATCGCGGTCGGCGTACCCACCGTGTGGCTCGGCCTGTTCGATCATCTGGATGAGACAGGCGCCGAGGTGTCCTCACTCAAACGGGTAATGGTTGGCGGCGCGCCCATGCCCCCCGCGCTGATGGCGCGGATCGAGGCGCGCGGCATCGAGGTGCAGACGACCTGGGGCATGACCGAGATCTCGCCACTGGGCACCGCCACCACTCCCCGCGCTCCGGAACGCAACCCCGCGCTATCGGGAAAGCCCGCGCAGGGCATGGACCTCCTGCTGACCGATCACACCGGCGAGCCCCTGGCGGAACAGCGCGGCACCGAAGGGCACCTGTGGGTGCGCGGGCCTTCCGTGGTCGAGCGTTACTTCGGCGAGAGCGAGCCTGCGACACGGAACGGCTGGTTCTGCACCGGCGATCTCGCGGCGATCGACGAGGGCGGCAATCTCCAGATCACCGGCCGGTCGAAGGATCTGATCAAGTCGGGCGGCGAGTGGATCAATCCTGCGGAGATCGAAGCGCTAGTCGCCGCCTTGCCCGACGTGGCGCTCGCCGCGGTGATCGGGCGAAGCGATCCCAAATGGGGCGAGCGACCGCTGCTCCTGGTCGAACTGCGCGAAGATGCAAGTCTGAGCGACGAGGAGCTCGTCTCGCCCTTGCGAGGACAGGTCGCCAATTGGTGGATCCCCGACGAAGTGGTCCGCCTGCCGCGGATGCCGCTCGCGGCCACCGGCAAGATCGACAAGTTGCGCTTGAGAACCGAATATAGCAGGGCATGACCGACCACGTCGATCTTGCGGCCGCGCGCGCGGCCAAACCTGAAGGGGGCGCAAACTTGCCGGCAGCCAGGAAACCGCGAAGCAAACCGCAATCCAAGGCGGAGCGCAGGGCGGAAACGACCGAGCAGATCCTCGATGCGGCCGAATACCTCTTCTCGCGCCACGGGCTCTACGGCGTCACGCTGAAGGACGTCGCCAAGCGCGTCGGCGTGCATCACACGCTGCTCAACTATTACTTCGACGACAAGCAGAAGCTGTTCGACGCCGTCTTCTCGCGCCGGGCGGCGGTAACCAACGAGCGCCGGATGAAGGCGCTCGACGATTACGAGCGCGCAAACGCCGGCAACCTGACGGTCGAAGGCGCGCTGCACACCTTCCTCGACACCGACCTCGATCTCTACATCAACGGCGGCGAAGGCTGGCGCAACTACGGCGCCCTCGCCTCGCAAGTCGCCAACACCCCGCAATGGGGCGCGGAGATGATGGACGAGCACTTCGATCCGGTCGTGCTGCGGCTGATCGATATCATCAACCGGGCGCTGCCCGAGGCCGACAAGGTCGACGTGTTCTGGGGCTATCACTTCGTGACCGGCGCGCTGATGCTGACGCTCGCGCGCACCGGACGCATCGACAAGCTTTCGGGCGGGCTCTGCAACTCGGAGGACTTCGTGGCCGTCAAGGAGCGCATGGCGACATTCATGGCCGCGGGCTTCAACGCGATCTGCACGCCGAAGAACAAGGACCGCGCCGCGGACTGACGCAGAGGCGCAAAAAGACTTCCAACGGAAGCACGACCGCGTTATTAACTCGCGAGAGAGTTAACAAGAGGGGGAGGAGAACGCGTTGACCACCGGAGCAAAGTTGCAGGGCCGCGTCGCCATCGTCACCGGATCGGGCGGCGGGCTCGGCCGCTGCCATGCGCTCGAACTCGCCCGTCACGGCGCGAAAGTCGTCGTCAACGATCTCGGCCGCGAGACTGCCGATGCCGTGGCCCAGGAAATTCGCGACGCGGGTGGCGAAGCCGTCGCGTTCGCCGGCTCGGTGACGGACGAGGCCGCGGTCGCGGCAATGATGACGGGCACGCTCGACCGCTGGGGCCGCATCGATATTCTGGTCAATAACGCCGGCATCCTGCGCGACCGCAGCTTCGCCAAGATGGAGCTCGACGATTTCCGCCTGGTGGTGGACGTTCACCTGATGGGCGCCGCGATCTGCACCAAAGCGGCATGGGAAACGATGCGGGCGCAAAAGCACGGCCGGATCGTCATGACCACGTCCTCATCCGGGCTTTACGGCAACTTCGGCCAAGCCAACTACGGCGCGGCCAAGATGGCGCTGGTCGGACTGATGCAGACTCTCGCGATCGAGGGCGAGAAATACGGCATTCGGGTCAACTGCCTCGCGCCGACGGCTGCGACGCAGATGACCGGCGGAGTTCTGTCGGAAGACGCGCTCGCCTGCCTCGATCCGGCCCTGGTGAGCCCCGGCCTTATCCATCTCGTGGGCGACGACGCCCCGACCCGCGCAATACTGTGCGCGGGCGCGGGTCACTTCGCTGCGGCGAATGTCACCCTCACGGCGGGGGTCCACGTCGGCGCTGTAGACGGCGCAGCGGCGCGCGTTTCAGCCGAATGGGATCGCATCGCCGACCGCGCCGGAGAGATCGTGCCGGCCTATGGCTTTACCCAGGCAGAGCGCGAGATCGCCAGCGCGGGGTGCGGCGGCAAGGCCGTCGCGGCGCACTAGAAGAACCGCTGCGGGGCCGCTCGGCGCACCCCGCGGCAGACGGATTGCCGGAAGAGCGGGCGACACCCGCCAGGCACTGGACGGAGGAGAGGATCGTATGAGTGCGCAGGGCACGTCCGCCGCGGCGGGACGGGACATCAAGCAGAGCGAGGTGAAGGTCATCGTCGCATCCTCGCTCGGCACGATGTTCGAGTGGTTCGACTTCTACCTCTACGGCCTGCTCGCGAGCTATATCTCGGCGCAGTTCTTCTCCGGCGTCAATCAGACGACCGCCTTCATCCTCGCGCTCGCCGCCTTCGCCGCGGGCTTCGCGATCCGCCCGCTCGGTTCGATCGTGTTCGGGCGGATCGGCGACCTCGTCGGGCGCAAGAATACCTTCCTCGTCACCATGGTGCTCATGGGCCTCTCGACCTTCACGGTCGGCCTGCTGCCCAGCTACGCCGCGATCGGCGTCGCGGCGCCGGTTCTCCTCGTCTTCCTTCGGCTGCTTCAGGGCCTCGCCGTGGGCGGCGAGTACGGCGGCGCGGCAACATACGTTGCCGAGCACGCGCCGAAAGGGAAACGCGGGTTCTTCACCAGCTTCATCCAGACCACGGCGACGATCGGCCTGTTCGCCGCGCTCCTGCTGGTGATCGGCCTGCGCGCGCTGATGGGCGAGGACGCCTTTGCCGACTGGGGCTGGCGCATCCCGTTCCTGCTGTCGATCTTCCTGCTCGCGATCTCGCTGTGGATCCGCCTGCAACTCGCCGAGAGCCCGGTGTTCCAGAAGATGAAGGACGAGGGGAAGACTTCCAAAGCCCCGCTGACTGAGGCCTTCGCGCGCTGGGGTAACCTCAAGTACGTGCTCCTCGCGCTGTTCGGCGCAGCCGCCGGGCAGGGGGTGATCGGCTATACGGGCCAGTTCTACACGCTGTTCTACCTCGAGCGGATCGCCGACGTCGATCCGGCGACCTCCAACGTACTGCTGGTCATCGCGCTGATCCTGGCAACGCCTACCTTCGTCTTCTTCGGCTGGTTGAGCGACAAGATCGGGCGCAAGAAGATCATCATGACCGCCTGCGTGCTCGCGGTGCTGACGTTCTTCCCGCTGTTCAAGGCGCTGACTCACGCGGCAAATCCCGATCTCGCCGACGCCGTACGTAATGCGCCGGTGACCGTCGTGGCGCACGAAGACAAGTGCTCGTTCCAGTTCGATCCGGTCGGCAACAACACTTTCGACAAGACCAGCTGCGACATAGCCAAGGCCTATCTGGCGAAGAACGGCATCAACTACGACAATGTCGAGGCATCGGCCGGCGCGACCGCACAGGTCCGCATCGGTGATACGGTGGTTGCTGCTCCCGATCCTGATACGTTGGCAGGCGCAGACTTGAAGACCGCGATCGGAACCTTCGAGCAGCGCATCGGCGCCGAACTGCTTGCGGCCGGCTATCCGCGCGAGGCCGACCCGGCCAAGGTCAACCGTCCGCTCGTGGTCGCGATCATCCTCGCGATCATGCTGATGGTGACCGCAGCCTATGCCCCACTCGCCGCGATGCTGGTCGAGTTGTTCCCCAGCCGCGTCCGCTACACGTCGATGTCGCTCCCTTATCACATCGGCAACGGATGGTTCGGCGGCTTCCTGCCTACCACCGCCTTCGCGATGGTCGCCGCCACCGGCGATATCTACTACGGGCTGTGGTACCCGGTGCTGGTGTGCGCCATGACCGCCGTGATCGGCATCCTGTTCCTGCCCGAGACCTTCCGCCGGGACATCGATGACTAGCTTGCCCGCCACCCGCCGCGCGTTTCTCGCCGCTTCGGGCGCGGCACCACTGCTCGCCGCAGCGCCTGCGCTTGCGAGGCCGGACGGTACGCCCACTGCGACCGTGACGGACGATCTCGCGCGCTATATCGGTTTCGGCAACAAGCAGTCCGGCGGGGCCGGCGACATCGCCTGCGGCGAATGGCTGGAGCGGGAACTGGCCGCCAGCGGCTTCGCAACGCAGCGGCAGACATTCTCGGTTCCCTGGTTCGAGGCGGAAGCGGCCGATCTGACGGCCGGTGATGCCCGCACAACGGTGTGGCCCCAGCCGATCGCGCGCACCACGCCCGCCGAAGGGCTCTCGGGACCCCTCGTCAGGGTCGATGCCGCGGGCCGCGCGGCGCGGCCGCTAGAAGGGGCGATCGCACTGGTCGATCTGCCCTTCGGCCGCTGGTCGGCGATGAACTGGCCGGGGGTCAAGACGCCGGTCGACGCGGCCTTTGCTGGTGGTGCGGCGGCCTGCGTGATCGTCACCAATGGTCCGACCGGCAAAGTGATCGCGCTCAACACCGACGGGCGGAAGCCTCTTTATGACGGCCCCGTTGCTCTGCTCGCTCCTGAAGAGGCTGCGCCGTTCTTCGCCGCCGCCGCGGAGGGGCGCGCGGCACGCCTGACGCTCACAGGCCGAGGGGGACGGCGCGAGGCATTCAACCTCGTCGGACGGCTCGATCGCGGCCGCGGGAAGTGGATGGTGGTATCGACTCCCCGCTCGGGCTGGTTCACCTGCGCTGGCGAGCGCGGCGGCGGGATCGCGACCTGGCTGCACATCGCGCGCTGGGCGGCCAGGGCCCTTCCGCACCACGATCTCGCCTTCGTCTGCAACAGCGGCCACGAATACCTCTTCCTCGGGGCGGAAGAGCTGATCCACCGCGTCGCGCCGCGCCCGAAGGAGACCGCGTTCTGGCTGCACCTCGGCGCCAATCTGGCTGCGCGCGACTGGCACGACACGGTCGGGACGAGCAAGCCGCTCCCAGGCACGGATTCGCAGCGCTTCCTCGCAGTCAGCCCCGAGCTCGTCGCTCCGGCTCGGAAGCAGTTCGCCGGCCTTGCGGGGCTCGAAGCGCCTTACTCGACCAATCAGATCACCGCGGGCGAACTCTCGAACATCGTTGCGGCGGGCTATGGCCCGGTCGCCGGCGTATTCGGCGTCCACCGCTATCACCATGTGGCGGAGGATGACGAACGATGCGTCTCGGCCGACGCCGTGGCGCAGACGGCGCTGGCCTTCCGCGACCTGCTGGCCGCTGCGGTGCGATGAAGGCGCATCGTCTGCTGCTGGCGCTGTTGCTCGCCCTGCTCCCTGCGAGCGGGTTTGCGGGGTCGAACGAAACCGGCGCGCCGCAAGTGGCGATCGAACAGGGGAGCCTTGCCGGCACGCTCGAGGGCGCACTCGTAGTCTATCGCGGCATTCCGTATGCAGCGCCGCCGGTGGGCACACGGCGATGGAAGCCGCCCGGCCCTGCTCCGAGCTGGAGCGGAATACGCAGCGCTGCGGAGTTTGGTCCGGCATGCACGCAGCCGGCGCTGCCGTCCTCCAGCCTCTACTACGAGGCCTTCCCCCGAACCTCCGAAGACTGCCTGACGCTCAACGTCTGGGCGCCCGAGAGAGCGCAAAAGGCTCCCGTGATCGTCTGGATTCACGGCGGTTCGCTGCGCATTGGCAGCAGCGCCTCACCGATGTACAATGGCGCGAATTTCGCCCGGCGCGGCGCGGTGTTCGTGTCGCTCAACTACCGGCTCGGCGCGCTGGGGTGGATGGCCCATCCCGCCCTCAACGCCGAATCTTCCGCTGGTGTGTCGGGCAACTACGGTCTGCTCGATCAGATCGCCGCTCTCCGCTGGGTCCAAGCGAACGTCGCGGCCTTCGGCGGCGACCCCGACAACGTCACGGTGATGGGTGAGTCCGCCGGCGCACTCAGCGTGAGCTACTTGCTCGTCTCGCCCCTCGCCGGCGGCCTGTTCGACAAGGCCATCGTGCAGAGCGCCAATGCACGGGCGTTCCCAGCGTTGGCGGAAACCGCGTTCGGCATGCCTTCGGCCGAGACGACCGGTGAGCGACTACTCGACGACCTGGGCCTGCGCGATCTTCCGGCTGCCCGCGCGATGGATGCTCAGCAACTCGTCGACCGCGCGACGCAGGCGGGTTTCTCTCCGCAAGGCACTATCGACGGCGAGGTGCTGCCCATGCAGATCATCGATGCCTTCGATCGGGGGACGCAGGCGAAAGTGCCGATCCTCGCCGGGATCAACAGCGGCGAGGTGCGGGCTCAACGCGCGCTCCTGCCGCCTGCCCCGGCAAGCGCCGAGGCCTACGAGAGCGCGGCGAATGCGGTGCACGGCGATCTCGCGGCGGCGTTCCTCAAGCTCTATCCATCAGACCGGATAGACCGGTCGATGCTGGCGACCGCCCGCGACGGGATTTACGGCTGGGCGACAGAACGCATCGTCCGCAAACAGACGGCGGCGGGGCAGAACGCCTACTTCTTCGTCTTCGATCACTGCTATCCCGCAGCGCGCGCGCGAGACTTGTGCGCATTCCACGCCGGCGAGTTGCCCTTCGTGTTCGGACGGCTCCGGCGCGAGAATCTGCCGCCCAACTGGCTGGTTCCAACCGAGCCAGCGGACGAGGCATTGTCGCAGACCATGATGGATTACTGGATTTCCTTCGCCGCCACCGGAACCCCGCGAAGCGATCACGGACCGGTGTGGCCCGTTACGGCGACGGGGAGGCCTACATGCGCTTCGATCACGGTGCGCATCCGGGTACCGACCCGCTGCCCGGCATGTTCGAACTGCACGAGAAGATCGTTCAGCGCCGCAAGCGCGCGGATCGGCAATGGTTTCTGAGCGCTGGGGTCGGTGTCTCGCCGAAACGACGGTGACGAGCGCCTGCCGCGTCAGGCTTTCGACCCGCGAAGCACCTCGCCGAAGAACAGCAGCGTGTCCGCCAGATGGCGGCGCCAGTAGGGCCAGTCGTGGCCGCCTTCGTGCTCGGCGTAGTCGTGCGCGATGCCGGCAACATCCAGCGCCTCGTGCAGGGCGCGATTGGCAGCGAGGAGATCGTCGTCCCGCCCGCAGTCGAAGCGGAATGGCGGCAGCGGTGCCGACGCGCTGCGAAGGGCGGCGAGAACGCTGGTGTCCGCCGCGGCCGTGCTCCAGTCCCGGCGCGATCCGGGCGTTACGAGAGCGTCGAGCTGGCTGACCTCGGTGATCGCGGAATGCGCCGACGCGGCGCGGAAGCGATCGGGATACTTACCGAGAAGGCGAAGCGCCGCGAAGCCGCCCATGCTGAGCCCTGCGATCAGCAGCGGCGAGTTTTCGCCGCAGGCGGGCACCGCCAGTCGGGCGACCAGCGGAACCTCGTCCACTATCCAGTGCTCGAAATCCCGGCCGCGGTGCGGGACATAGCCCGATCCGTCGCGCCACAGGCCGTCGGAAGGCATGGCGAGCACCATCGGCGGCACGTCCCCGGCGGCGACCAGCTCCGCCAGGGTGCGATGCGCCGCGCCCTTGAACGCCCATGCCCAGTGCGAGCCGTAGACGCCGTGGAGCAGGAGGACGATCGGCAGATCCGCTGCGTCCTCCGAGCCGGGCGGCGCGTAGAAGGTGACGTCCGCGCGATGCCCGAGCGCCGGACTGGAGACGGTCGTGAAGGTGAGGCCCGGCTCCGTCAGGGCGGGATCGGAACACTCGATCGTTCGAAAAACCGGCCGCTCAGTCAAACAGCACGACTCCCTTCGTGGTTCGGCCGGCGAGCATATCGTCCAGCGCCGCTCCCAGCTCGTCTAGGCGATAGGTGGCATCGACCATCGATGCGAGCTCTAGCGCTCCGGACAGTGCCCAGTCGATCAACCGCGGGAAATCGCGGTCCGGAATGCAACCTCCGTAGAGCGGCGTGAGATAGCGCTTGTTCCACTGGAACCACGGCATGGGAACCGTGACCTCTCCGTGCGAACCGCTGAGCTGCAGCGCGTTGCCGCCATCGCGGGCCAGGCGCAGCGGCAGGAACGAAAGGGCGGCCTGCCCGGTCGCCTCGAAAGCATGGTCGGCACCGCGTCCTCCGGTCAGGGCGAGCACCGCCTCGATCAGCGCTCGATGGTCGGCATCGTCGCGCGAGGCGGCGATGCAGTCGGTGGCGCCGAGTTCCATCGCGCGGTCGAGTTTCGCCTGATGGAGATCGACCGCGATGATCCGCCCGGCGCCGGCCAGGCGCGCGCCCTGGATAACGCTGAGACCGACGCCGCCGCAGCCGATCACGGCGACGCTCTCGCCCGGCTGCACTTCGGCAATGTTGATCGCCGATCCCACGCCCGTCATCACGCCGCAGCCGAGAATGCAGGCCTGCGCCAGCGGCAGATCCGACGGTAGCGGGGTCAGCGCTTCGGGCCGGACGAGCGTGTATTCGGCAAAGGTGCCGAGGTTGAACGAGCGTTCGATCGCCCGCCCGTTCCAGAGGGTGTGGCGGGGGCCGGCGGCACTCGTTCCCAGCGACGCGTCGCGCGCCAGCGTCCGTTCGCAGAGCGGCGCGTTGCCGCGGGCGCATTGCGCGCAGCGCCCGCAGGGGATCGCCCAGTTGAGCAGGACCGGCTGGCCGACCGCGATTTCGGTCACGGCCTCGCCCACCGCCTCGATCACGCCCGCGCCTTCGTGACCCATGACCAGCGGGCCGGGCCAATGCAGCGACGCATGATCGGTATGGCAAACGCCCGCCGCCTTCAGCCGCACCCGCACCTCGCCCGCCGCTGGCGCGCGAACTTCGACCGGTTCGATCACGAATGCGCCCGCCCCGTCCGCAATCGCAGCGAGGGCCGTGCGCGGCGAAGGCGGTGGCGGTGTCGACATGGGGCGAAGACTAGCCGGTGCGGTTGCGGCCGTCAGTCGTGCACCCTGTCGCGATGGCGGCGGAAAACTGTCACCGGCCGAACTTGGCTGCTGCGGCTACGCCGACACACCGTCGTGCGGTTCCGTCTGCCGCGGCAGACCGGCGGCAACGACAGCCGCGGCCAGCATGAACGCGGCGGCGATCGACATCGACCAGACGGGTGCTCCGGGAAAGAACGTGCTCGATACGCTGCCCATGACGGTCGAGACGAGGAGCTGCGGCAGCACGATGAAGATGTTGAACAGCCCCATGTAGATGCCGAGCTTGTTCTGCGGCAGCGCGTCGCACAGGATCGCGTAGGGCATGGTCAGGATCGATGCCCAGGCGATCCCGACGCCGATCATCGAGACGATCAGCAGCTCCGGATCGCTGATGAACAGGAACGAGAGATAGCCCGCCGCGCCGGCGGCGAGGTTCACCATGTGCGTCGCCGGCCGTCCGATGCGCGCGGCGATCCAGGGCAGCACGAACGCGTAGAGGGCGGCAACGCCGTTGTAGACCGCGAACAGCACACCCACCCAGTCGGCCCCGTCGTTGTAAGCCTGGCTGGTCGGGTCGGGCGCGCCGAACTGGTGCTGCGTCACCACGGGCGTCGCGTAGATCCACATGATGAAGAGAGCGAACCAGGAGAAGAACTGGACCAGCGCAAGCCGCTTCATCACCGGCGACATCGAGTGAAGATCGCTCAGTATCTCCGACAGCGCCCCCACCCTCGCGCGGCGCCTGACCCGGGCAGCGCTGACGATCTGCGCGAGGCCGAACGCGGCGAGGCCGCCGCCGAGAATGTAAAGCGGATTGTCGAGGTCGAACCAGGCCACCAGTCCGAAAACCAGAACGCCCGCGAGCAGCCACCAGACGCCGCCCTTCGGCACGGTGAGATCGTCATGGCCCACGGGGCCGCTGATGCGCTGGTAGCCGCCCTGACGCTCCAGTTCGTCGGGCGAATATTCCCTGGTCGAAACCACGGTCCAGAGGACGGCGAGGAAAAGGGCCGCGCCGCCGGCGTAGAAAGCGTAGCGGACCGAGGGCGGGATCACTCCTTCGGGCGCCGTGTTGGCCACGCCAAGATACTGCGTGATGACGATCGGCGCGACCGAGGCGACGACCGCGCCGGCGCCGATGAACACGGTCTGGAAGGCATAACCGGCGGTGCGCTGGGCTCTCCCGAGCATGTCCCCCACAAAGGCCCGGAACGGCTCCATCGAGATATTGATCGACGCATCGAGCAGCCACAGAAGGCCCGCCGCCATCCACAACATGCCGGCATGCGGGAACCAGAACAGGGCGACCGTACTGAGGATCGCCCCCGCGAGGAAATAAGGCCGGCGGCGGCCGAGCCGGGTCCAGGTGCGGTCGCTGAGATAGCCGACCACGGGCTGGACGAGGAGGCCGGTGACCGGCCCCGCGATCCACAGGATCGGCAGGTCGTCGATCGAGGCGCCGAGGGTCTGGAATATCCGGCTGACGTTGGCGCCCTGCAGCGCAAAGCCGATCTGGATTCCGAAGAAGCCGAACGAGATATTCCAGAGCTGCCAGAAGCCGAGCTTCGGCTTGTCCATCCTTGCCTCCTCAAAACCGCCCGGCATTCCGGATCGGACAATCCATAGGAAAAGAGCGGCGCTCTCGCACCGCCCTTTCCGATAGTCGCTTCAGATCGCAGCGAAGGCCACGGTCAGAACTTGTAGCTCAGGCCGAGCAGATAGCGGCGGCCGTAGCGTTGATAGTCGATCACCCGGCGCAGGTCGCCGTTCTCATAGGTGATGAACGGTTCGTCCGTCAGGTTCTGGCCCTGCAGCAGAATGCCGAGACCCTCCAGCGGCCCGTCCTGGAATTCGTAGCCGATCTGGGCATCGACGATCGTCTCGCCCTTGGCCGTGCGGTTCACACGCGACACGCCGAAACCGACCACTTCCGCCAGGAACTTGGAGCGGTGCCGCACGCTGGCGCGGGCGGAGAAGCCGCTCTTCTCGAAGTAGACCGTTCCGTTGGCCACGTGCTTCGACAGGCCCGGCAGCGGCTGCGACGGGTTGTTCGGATCAGGCTGGATGCTGCTTTCCGTATAGGAATAGCTGCCCACCACCCCGAAGCCGTCGAGAGCCCCGGTGAACAGATTGAACGGCAGGGTCCCCGAAAGCTCGAGGCCATAGATGGTGCCGCCCGATCCGTTGGCCGGCGCGTTCACGCGGCCGAGGAACGTGCCCGGCTCCGGCCCTTCGCCCGGCGGCGGCGTGTAGTCGAAGCCGGTGAAGTCGTAGAGGATGTTCTGGTTGTAGATGTAGGTTTCGAGGTACTTGTAGAAGCCCGCCACGGCGACATAGGCCTCGGGGCTGAAATAGTGCTCGTACGAGACGTCGACCGAATCCGCGATCCACGGCCGCACATTGGGGTTGCCGCCGCCGCCGCTGAAGAAAGAGTTGGTCGGGTCGGTCGAGTTGTAGAACGCGTCGTTCGTGCCGAAGTTGAACGAGGCCTTCATCTGCTCCATCCGCGGCCGCGCGAGGGTACGGGCGAGGCCGAAGCGGAGCACGTTCGAATCGTCGAAGCGGAACGAGAGGTTCATGCTCGGCAGGAGCTCGGTGTACTTCGAGCCTTCGTTCACCGCGATGTTGCCGTTCGCGAAACCTTCCGAGCTCTGGTCGGTGTAGACGACCTGCAGCCCGATATTGCCGGTAAGCGAGCCGTTATCGCCGACCGGCTGGTCGATGTTCGCCTTCACCCAGCCCGTCAGCACGTCCTCGTTGACCGACCAGCCTTTGACGCCGACGTCGTTGTTGGTGTTGCGGATCAGGTCGTAGATGCCGCTGTCGATCAGCTTGATCGGGTCGTAGGCGACCATTCCCGGAATGCCGAGATAGGCGAGCTCGGTCGGATCGAGCAGCGCATCCTGCGGGATGGGAACGCTGGTGTTGTGATCCGGATCGGCGACGTTGGCCGCAAGGCTCAGGAAGAACTCGTCGGGCGTGTAGCTCTTGGAGCGCATCGTGAAGTTGGCGCCGACCTCGATGCTGTCGATGCCGCCGCCGAGTGCGTAATTGGCGCTGCCGCGGAAGGCGGTGATCTCGTCCTTGATGCTCGGCATGTTGAGGTAGCCGTCCTGGCCGCCGGGAACGATGTCGGCGCCCCAGCCTTGCGGGCTGGTGAGCTGGATCAGGCCGGGATCGCTGTAGTCGAGATCCGTATCGAACCGGTAGAAGCCCTCGGGGTCGAAGGTGAAGCCGATCGTGTCGTACGGACCGCTACCGGCACCGCGCGACGTGCCGGCGTAGCTTTCCACGATCGTGTCCTTGCGGTCGACGCGCGAGTAGCTGACGTCTCCGACCAGTGTCCACCGGCCGGTTTCGTATTCCGCGCTCCAGCCGAGCGAGTAGAGATCGGAGTCGCGCCTGTTCGCATCGTTGCGGACGATGCCTTTGGCGCCGGCGAAGGTGCCTTGGGTGACCAGACCGTCCTCGACCGTATAGCCCGGCTGCAGCGCGAGGCCGCCCCAGAGGAGCGGAAGCTCGATCCCGCGCAGGATCTGATCGTCCTTGAACTTCGAGTAGTACGCATCGATGCGCGTGTTGAAGTTGCTGCTCGGCTGGAATTCGATCGAGCCGATCACGCCCGTGCGGGTGAGCTCGTTCGATTGCACGTAGGGCTTGGAGCCCCCGATGACGAGCGGACCGCCGTCGCTGACGGTCGGATAGCCCCAGCTGTTGTAACGCTCGATCTGGCTCGGCGAGACCATGTGGGCGGCGCCAAGCATGACGCCGATCGTATCGTTGGCGAATTGGTCGATATAGGTCCCGCTGACGCGATAGCCGGTGTCGGTGGAGCCGGAATTCAGCTCACCCAGCGAAACCTTCTCGCCCCGCGCGCTGACGCTGAGCGCTCGCCGCCCGTATTCGAGCGGGCGGATGGTGCGCAGGTCGACCGTGCCCGACAGGCCCTGTCCGATCAGGCCGGAATGGGGGGTCTTGTAGACGTCGACGCGCCCGATCAGCTCGGACGGGTACTGATCGAATTCGATGCCGCGGTTGTCTCCGGTCGTGACCTGTTCCCGCCCGTTGAGCAGTGTGGTCGAGAAGTCCGGCGCAAGGCCGCGAATGCTGATCGCCTGAGCGCGGCCGTCGATGCGCTGCGCGGTGAGGCCCGGAAGGCGGGCGATGGCCTCGGCGATGCTGTTGTCGGGGAGCTTGCCGATGTCCTCCGCGGAGATCGATTCGACGATGACGTCCATCTCGCGCTTGGTCTCGATCGATTCGGCCAGCGCGGCCCGATAGCCGGAGACGACGATGACATCACCTGCGGCCTGCTCGTCGGCCTGCTCGCCCTGCTGCTCGGCGGCAGCTTGATCCTGCGCGAAAGCCGGAGCGGCACCGGCTGCCAAGGCGAACATGGCCGTGCCGCCCAGCAACAGCTTCCGCATGTCGATGAAATTCGTCATTTTACCTACCCCTCCAATACCGGCCGGGCACCCCACCCGCGCGGTCTTTGCCTCCAGACGGCCACTCCGCGCCGAACCGGCGCACAAGGGTGAGAAATGGGCTGCCTCGTCTCCAATGCCCGCTTCCGGCCGGGCTTTTCTTACATCCGGAACCGCGCACTCGTTTTTGCGCGCGTTCCGGTTTCACAAATTAGTGCAAATTTGTGACATCGGCGCAAGTCAAAAATTTCCGCGTGCTGCATGACGGCGTATATCTGCGAAAGCCGAGTAAGAAATTTTCACTTAATATCATCTATTTATGAAAATTTCGGAAGCGCCCAACGAGATGCTTGACGCGCCGCCCCGGCTCTGCAAACATTTGCAAAAGAGAGATGTTGTTCCCTTTAGGCAACATGCACGGACGATGGAGAGGGCGAAAAATGGGGTCGATTCAGAGGCTGATGTTCAGCGCCGGACTGGCGGCGCTCGCCGCGTCACCCCTGGCGGCCGAGCCTTTTCGCGACCGCGCTCCCGAAGAGGAAGTCGTCTACTTCGTCCTGCCCGATCGCTTCGCAAACGGCGATGAAACGAACGACCGCGGCGGCATTGCCGGCGGACGGCTCGACCACGGTTTCGACCCGGCTCACAAGGGCTTCTACCACGGCGGCGATCTCGCCGGGCTGACGGAGCGGCTGGACTACATCCAGTCGCTCGGCGCGACGGCCATCTGGCTCGGCCCGATCTACAAGAACAAGCCGGTCCAGGGCTCACCCGGCAACGAATCCTCCGGCTACCACGGCTACTGGATCACCGATTTCACGCAGGTCGACCCGCATTTCGGCACGCGCGAGGACATGAAGCGGTTCGTCGACGCGGCCCATGCCCGGGGCATGAAGGTCTACCTCGACATCATCACCAACCACACCGCCGACGTCATCAAGTACCGGGAATGTCCGCAGAACGACTGCGCCTATCGCAGCCATGCGGACTATCCCTATTCGACGCGCGGCGACGCCGAGGGCCAACCGATCAACCAGGGCTTCGCGGGCGTCGAGGACCAGACGGCGGAGAATTTTGCCAGGCTCGCCAGCGCCGATTACGCCTACACACCCTACGTGCCCACGGACGAGGAGGACGTGAAGGTCCCCGCCTGGCTCAACGACCCGATCTATTACCACAACCGCGGCGACACGACGTTCAGCGGCGAAAGTTCGACCTTCGGCGACTTCGCGGGGCTGGACGATCTCTTCACCGAAAACCCGCGCGTCGTGCAGGGCTTCATCGACATCTTCGGCACCTGGATCGACGATTTCGGCATCGACGGCTTCCGCATCGACACCGCGCGGCACGTGAACCCGGAATTCTGGCAGGCCTTCGTACCCGCTATGCTGGAGCGCGCGGAGGCACGCGGCATTCCCAACTTCCATATTTTCGGGGAAGTCTACGACGGCGATCCCGGAGCGCTGGCCCGCTTCACACGGGTCGACGGCTTTCCCAGCGTGCTCGACTTCGCGTTTCAAGGGACCGTGACCGACGTGGTGGCGAAAGGCGCGCCGACCGCCAATCTCGCCCGGCTGTTCGCGGCGGACGCGCTCTATGAAGGCGGGGTCGATGCGGCGAAGCGCCTGCCGACTTTCCTCGGCAATCACGACATGGGCCGTTTCGCGCGCTTCGTGCGCGAGGCGCATCCCGGCGCCAGCGACGAGGAAGTGCTGAAGCGCGTGATCCTCGGCCACGCGATGATGTTCTTCTCGCGCGGGGTGCCGGTGATCTATTATGGCGACGAACAGGGCTTCGTCGGCGATGGCGGCGATCAGGACGCGCGTGCCGACATGTTCCCGAGCCGGGTCGCGACTTACAACGACAACGATCTCGTCGGCACCGATGCCACGACGGCCGAGGCGAATTTCGACATGCGTCACCCGCTCTACGAAGCCATAGCCGGCATGGCGAAAGTGCGCGGCTCCGATCCGGCGCTGCGTTCGGGCGATCAGATCGTTCGCGCTTATGGCGACGAGCCCGGTCTTTTCGCCTTCTCCCGCCGTATCCCCGGCACGCCGGGTGAGACGCTGGCCGTGTTCAACACCAGCACCAAGCCGATCACCGCGCAGGTGCAGGTGGACACGGGCTCGCTCGCCTGGACCTCGCTGCACGGCCAGTGCGCCGCGGCCGCGACTGCGCCAGGCAGCTACCGCGTGGAGCTCGCGCCGCTCGAATACCTCGTCTGCAAGTCGGAGGCCGCACGATGATCGGCGGACAGCAGCAGGTTCTGGATGCCGTGGCGCCCGCGACGGCCGAGGCCAATCCATGGTGGAAAGGCGCGGTCGTCTACCAGATCTACCCGCGCAGCTTCGCGGATTCGAACGGCGACGGGATCGGCGATCTGCCCGGTATCACCGAACGGCTGGAGCACATCGCCTCCCTCGGCATAGACGCGATCTGGCTCTCGCCGTTCTTCACCTCGCCGATGAAGGATTTCGGCTACGACATCGCCGACTATTGCGGTGTCGATCCGATCTTCGGGACGCTCGCCGATTTCGACCGGATGCTCGCCCGCGCTCACGAGCTCGGGCTCAAGGTGCTGGTCGATCAGGTCTACTGCCATACTTCGGACCAGCATGCCTGGTTCGCCGAGAGCCGGTCCAGCCGCGACAATCCCAAGGCGGACTGGTACGTCTGGGCCGAAGCGAAGGCGGACGGTTCGCCGCCCAACAACTGGCAGTCGGTCTTCCACGGATCGAGCTGGACCTGGGACGAACGGCGCGGGCAGTACTATCTGCACAACTTCCTGCCGTCACAGCCGGACCTCAACGTGCACAATCCCGAGGTCCAGGCAGCCCTGCTTCAGACGGCCCGTTTCTGGCTGGATCGCGGGGTCGACGGGTTCCGGCTCGACGCGCTGAACTTCCTGATGCACGACCCCGCGCTGACCGACAATCCGCCGGTCAAGAACGCGCCCGAGCGGGCGCGCCCCTTCGACCGGCAGCATCATTTCCATAACCAGTCGCATCCCGGCATCCCGAAGTTCCTGACCCGGCTGCGCAAGGTCATCGACGGTTACGGCGCCGACCTGTTCACGGTGGCCGAAGTGGGCGGCGAGCAGGCGGACCGGGAGATGAAGCTGTTCACGCAAGGAGGCGACCGGCTCAACAGCGCCTACGGTTTCAACTTCCTCTACGAGAAGGCGCTGACGCCCGAACTGATCGAGCGAACGATCGGTCTCTGGCCGGGCGAAGATGGCGAGGGGTGGCCGAGCTGGGCGTTCTCCAACCACGACGCCCCCCGCGGCGTGTCCCGCTGGCTCGCCGCACGGGATCGCGATGCCCTTGCTCGCCTGCTGCTCCTGCTGTTGTTGACCCTGCGGGGAAACGTGTTCCTCTATCAGGGCGAGGAGCTGGGCCTGCCCCAGGCCGAAGTGCCCTTCGAGCGGCTGCAGGATCCCGAAGCGATCGCCAACTGGCCGAACGGCCAGGGCCGCGATGGCGCCCGCACTCCGATGCCCTGGACCGGCGACGCGCTGCACGCAGGCTTTTCATCCGTGGAGCCGTGGCTTCCGGTCGACCCGGAGCACATGGCCCTGGCGGTAGACCGGCAGGAAGCGCGGGCGGACTCGGTCCTCAACCTCACGCGCCGCCTGGTGGCGTTCCGCAAGCGCCACACCGCCCTGAAGACGGGAGATTTCCGGCCGGTCGCGGTTCCGCGTCCCTTGCTCGCCTTCGAGCGCGGCGACGACAACGAGCGCCTACTCTGCGTCTTCAACCTCGCCGACGAGCCCGTGCAATGGACCCTGCCCGACGGCTGGCATGTCATCGAACGCGTGGGCGGCGAGGCCGATGGAGCGATGCCGCCGCTCTCCGGCCTGGTCGCGCAGCGGGTGGCATGACCGGCGCGTCAGCCGCCGCAGGATTCCCGCACGATCAGATCGGTCGGCATGCGTTCCGACCGCATGTCGCCGACGCTGCTCGAATCGAGCAGTTTGGACACGAGCAGGCGGCCCGCGCGCGCGGTGTCCTGCGACACGGTGGTGAGTGCCGGGCGGCTGTAACGGGCGAACGGCACGTCGTCGTAACCGACGACCGACACGTCGCCGGGCACGTCGCGTCCCGCCCGCTGGAGCGCGCGTATCGCCCCCAGCGCGATCAGGTCGCTCGCGGCGACTATGCCATCGAAGTCGAGCCCGCGGCTGATCAGGGCATCGACGGTCGCCTCGGACGATTCGACCGTGAAATGGGCAGGCACCATGAGCGCCCGGTCCTGCGGCAGCCCGGCCTGGTCGAGAGCCTCGAGATAACCGCGCAGCCGCTGCGTGACTTCGGGCGCCTCGCTGTCGCCGAGAAAGACGATGCGCCGGCGGCCGAGACGGATCAGGTGCATCGTGGCGCGGCGGCCGCCCACCAGGTTGTCGCTGCCGACGGAGCAGTACTGCTGGTCCGGAAGCATGGCGCCCCAGACGACGAAGCGCCCGTCCCGCTCCATCAGCCGGTTCAGCGAGTGGTGGAGCGTGCTCTGACCGAGGAACACCGCACCGTCGGCACGGCTGGTATTCATCGCTTTCGACAGATCGTCGAAACTGGTCGGCGTGAAATGGCTGACCAGCACGTCGCAGCCGCGAGCACGGGCGGCGTCGCTGACGCCTGCGAAGAGCTCGAGGAAGAACGGATCGTCGATCTGCCCCTCCCGCCCCTGCGGGCGCGGGATGATGATGGCGATCGTGCCGTTCGCGCCGATCGGACCCGCCGGCATGTAGCGGCGGAACGGGTAGTCATGCTCGCGCGCCAGCTTCCAGATGAGCTGCTTGGTGCGCGCATTGACCGAAGGGCTGTCGTTGAGGGCCCGGCTGGCGGTGGAGATCGACACCCCTGCCAGCTTGGCGATATCCTCCAGCCTCGTGCTGCGTCCGGCCATTATGCAAATTTTGCCACAAACATTTTCATAAGCCGAATTGCGCAGCGTCGCGCGGATTTTGCAACCCGGATTTTGCAGGGAGCCGAGCCATGTTTGGACGCCTGATTGCCCTCGTCGCCTTCCTTTCTGCCGCGCCCGCCTATGCCGAGGTCGTGGCCGAAGTCAGTTCGCCGGGCGAGGTGCTGACCGTGGAGATCGACATCAACCCGGCCGGCCACGCCACCTACTCGGTGGAGCGCGACGGCGACGCGGTGATCGAGCCATCGCGGCTCGGCTTCCTCTTCACCGACGCCAAGAAGCTCGACCGCTACTTCAAGCTCGTCGGCACCTGGACGCGCACTTTCGACGAGACCTGGGAGCAGCCGTGGGGCGAACGCCGCTTCGTCCGCAATCATTACAACGAGCTGCGCGTCCGCCTGACCGAGCGGTCGCACGCCCAGCGCAGCGTGGACGTGGTCTTCCGGGTCTATGACGACGGTGTCGGCTTCCGCTACGAATTCCCCGAGCAGGCCTCGCTCGGGACCGTCAATATCGCCGAGGAGCTGACCGAATTCGTGATCGCAAGCCCGGGCACGGCCTGGTGGATCCCGGCGGGCGAATGGAACCGCTACGAATATCTCTACCACGAGACGCCCCTGAACGAGGTGACGCAGGCGCATACGCCGATCACGATCCGCACCGCGGACGGGCTGCATGTCTCGTTCCACGAGGCGGCGCTGGTCGACTACTCCTCCATGTGGTTCCGGCGCGTCGAAGACCGCCGCTTCCGCGCCGAACTCGCCCCCTCGTCCAGGGGCGCGAAGGTCAGCCGCGCCGCACCCTTCCACACGCCATGGCGGACGATCCAGATTTCCGAGACGGCCGGCGGCCTCGCCGAATCCGACCTGATCCTCAACCTCAACGAGCCGAACAAGCTGGGCGACGTCTCCTGGGTCGAGCCCTACAAGTACGTCGGCGTCTGGTGGGGCATGCATCTCGAGACCGAGACCTGGGGCTCGGGCCCCAAGCACGGCGCCAACACCGCGAACGTCAAGCGCTACATCGACTTCGCTGCCGAGCACGGCTTTCGCGGCGTGCTCGTGGAAGGCTGGAACCAGGGCTGGGACGGCGACTGGTACAACAACGGCGCGGTGTTCAGCTTCACCAAGCCCTATCCCGATTTCGATATCGAGGAGCTGGCCGCCTACGCCCGCCAGAAGGGTGTCCGGCTGATCGGCCATCACGAGACCTCGGGCCACGTCGCCAACTACGAAAGCCAGCTCGAGGATGCGCTCGACCTCTACGCGCGGCTCGGCATCGACTCGGTGAAGACCGGCTATGTCGCCGATACGGGCGGCATCCAGGCACTCGGCCCGGACGGCGAGATCCGCTTCGAGTGGCACGACGGGCAACTGCTGTCGAACCACCACCTGAAAGTGGTCAAGGAAGCCGCCGAGCGGCATATCGCGGTCAACCCGCACGAGCCGATCAAGGATACGGGCCTCCGCCGCACTTACCCCAACTGGGTTTCGCGCGAGGGTGCACGGGGCATGGAATACAACGCCTGGGGCGACCCGCCGAACGACCCCGCGCACGTGCCCGAGCTGGTCTTCACCCGCATGCTGCCGGGGCCGATGGACTACACCCCCGGCATCCTCAGCCTCCAGGGCCGCGGCCAGAAGTTGCAGTCGACCATCGCCCGCCAACTCGCGCTCTACGTGGTCGTCTACAGCCCGATCCAGATGGCGGCCGACCTGCCCGAGAATTACGAGAAGCACATGGCGGCGTTCCAGTTCATCGAGGACGTGCCGGTCGACTGGGCGGACAGCCGTGTGCTCAACGGCGAAATCGGCGACTACGTCACTTTCGCTCGCAAGGACCGGAACAGCGAGGACTGGTATCTCGGCGCCGTCACCAACGAGGAGCCGCGCGAGTTGCAGGTCAAGCTCGACTTCCTCGAACCCGGCCGCACCTACACCGCGCAGATCTACCGCGACGGCCCCGACGCCGACTGGAAGACCAACGGCCACGACATCGTCATCGAGGAACGCGAGGTCGGTGCAGGCGATGTCCTGACGCTGCGGCTCGCATCGGGCGGCGGACAGGCGATCCGCTTCGTCGCCGACGCGAAGTGAGGGCGCTTCTCGCCCTCATTCTCGCGGTCCTGGGCTGCCTTCCCGCTTCCGCTCAAGCCGCGGCGTGGGGGCCAGGCAGGCTCGATCAATACCGGAACTTCCCCTCGCGCCATGTCGAGCTGCGCAATGTCAGCGTCTGGCTTCCGCCGGATTACGATCCGCAAGGGGATCCCTACGCCGTGCTCTACATGCACGACGGCCAGAACCTGTTCGATCCCGCGACCGGCTTCGGCAACAAGGAATGGGGCGTCGACGAGGCCGCCGCCCGCCTGATGGCCGAAGGCAGGATGCGGCGCACGATCGTGGTCGGCATCTGGAACACGCCCAGGCGACTTGCCGAGTACGTGCCTGCCAAGGCGTTCGACCGCCTGCCCGAGCATTACCGCGCGCGGGTCGAGGCGCTCTACGGCACGCCGCTGTCTGACGAGTATCTGAAGTTCATCGTCGAGGAGCTGAAGCCCTTCATCGACCGCAACTACAACACGGCCCCGGATGCGGAAAACACGGCGATCATGGGTTCCAGCATGGGCGCCATCGTCTCGCTCTACGCCCTCGCGGAATATCCCGAGGTCTTCGGAGCGGCCGGCGCGGTTTCAACCCACTGGCCGACCATGAAGCCGGCGGACGGCGACGAACTCTATGACGACGTGAAGCCGGTTGCCGCGTCCTTTCTCGCCTGGCTGGAAGCGTCGTTGCCGGAGCCGGACGGCCGCCGCCTCTACCTCGATGCCGGCAGCGAGCTCGATGAGCGCAACTATGCCGCCTATCAGGCCCGCGTGGAGCAGGTGCTGGAACGACGCGGCTGGCATCGCGGCGGCGACTGGCTTGGCCGCACGTTCCCCGGCAAGCCGCACAACGAAGACGCCTGGCGGGAACGGGTGCATATCCCCCTCGCCTTCCTGCTGCCGCCGAAGGGAGAGGCGAATGCCGAATAGTCTCGTTCGCTTGCTGATTGCCTGCGCCTTATTGCTGACGGGCGCCGCTGCGTCCGCCGAAGGGCCGGGCCGCCTGATCCGCTACGACGCCTTCCCATCCGCGCATGTCGAACCGCGCGGCGTCACCATCTGGTTGCCCGACGGGTACGATGGCGCGAGCGATCGCTACCCCGTGCTGTACATGCACGACGGGCAGAACCTGTTCGATCCGACGATCGTGGGCGACAAGGGCGAATGGGGCGTCGACGAGGCGCTCGCGGCGCTCGTGGCCACCGGCGAGGCGCGGCCTGCGATCGTCGTCGGCGTATGGAACACGCCCAGGCGTCTTCTCGAATACATGCCGGCCGAGGTCTTCGCGGCGCTTCCGCCCCCTTACGAGGACGAGCTGGCCGAACTCTACAAGGGAAAGCCCGTCTCGGACCGCTATCTCCGGTTCCTGGTCGAGGAGCTAAAGCCCTGGGTGGACGCGAACTTCCGCACACTCACCGGCCGCGATGACACCTTCGTCGCCGGATCGAGCATGGGCGGCCTGATCTCGCTCTACGCGATCAGCGAATATCCCGAGATCTACGGCGGCGCGGCGATGGTCTCGACGCACTGGCCGCTGTTCCTGAGCTGGCCTGTCGAACCGCGCCCGGCGGCCGAGCGGGAAGCGGTCATCGCGACTTTCGAGAACTGGCTCCGCACCGCCCTCCCCGCGCCGGAGAATCATCGCCTGTGGTTCGATTACGGCTCTGCGACGATCGACGCGCTCTACGAGCCGTACCAGCTCAGGATCGACCAGGTCGTCGCAGCCGGCGGATACGAGCGCGGGCGCAACTGGAGGACCGAGTCCTTTCCCGGCGCCCCGCACGACGAAAGCGCCTGGCGCGAGCGCGTGCACCTGCCGCTGGCCTTCCTGCTCGGACCGGGGGCCGGGCGCGAGTAATCACGGCTTAGGCAGCGGCGCGCGAACCCTCTTCCGCGCGGAAGAGGGCCCGGACGTCAGTTCAGCTTGAAGAGCGCGACTCCGTAGGGCGTCAGCGTCCGTCCCGACCCGCCGAGCAGATCCGTCCGTCCCGACCCCTCGTAGTCGGCCGTCCGATCCGACAGATTGGCGACGAGGTGGAACCGCTCGCCATCCAGCCTGCGCTCTACCACCAGCAGCTCCGGTGCGCTTTCCACAACGTCGAGCGAACCGCGCGACAAGGCCGGATGCTTTGCTCGCAGATCCAGCAGACGGCGATAGAAGTTGAGCAGCGAGTCCGGATCGCCGTCCTGCTCCTCGACCGAGATGCCGTCATGACTCTTGGAGTACTTGTCGGTCCAATAGCTCTTGGCCGGATCGCGGTACCAGTTGGCGTGGATCGGAGCCTCGACTTCGGCTTTCCATTCGAAGGCCTCGCGAATGCCGATATCCTTCTCGTCGGTCTCGAAGCTCATGTCCTGCGCGCCGCGCATGCCGAGTTCCTGGCCGTAGTAGAGCAGCGGCGTGCCCTGCAGCAGGACGCCGAGCGCCGCCGCTGTGCGCAGGCGTGTGGGCGTCATGCCCTCGTCCGACGCGACCCGGTTCATGTCGTGGTTCTCGATGAAGATAAGCTGGTGCTTGCCCTGGGGCGTCGCATCGGCCGTGCCGCGGATCGCCTCGACGATCTTGGCCTTGTCGAAACTGCGGATCGCCTCGCGCAGCGGGAAGGCGAACACGTAGTCGGCGTCGCCGCGGGTCAGGAAATCGTCGCCGTAGCCCCAGTCGGACTGTTCGGCGATGAAGGTCACTTGCGGATTGACCGCCCGCACCTTGTCGAACAGCGGCCGCCAGAACTCGGCGAACAGGTTGGTGTGCATATCCCGCTCGTCGAGGTTGTCCATCATGTGGTCGATCCGGAAACCGTCCACGCCATCGCTGAAATCGCCGTCGCCGTTGGGATCGACCCAGCTCAGGAAGTAACGGTCGAAGTACGCCTTGAGTTCGGGCGATTCCATGTTGAGCGTGGTGATACCGGTCTCGAGATCCGGCCAGTGCTTCGCCACCACGATCGCGAACGGGCCTTCGTCGGGCTTGGTATTGCCCGGCCCGTGCCAGACGAGGAAATCGCTGTAGGACGACGACGGATTGCCGAGCGACTGCGTGTACCAGGGATGATCGTAGGCGACATACTGGATCTCCTGATCCAGGTAGATCTTCATGCCGCGCTTGTGCACCTCCGCCACGAGGCGGTGGTAGTCCTTCATCGTGCCGTATTCGGGATCGATGCCTTCGAAATCGGACGCGAAATAGTTGTGATAGAAGGCCGAAGGATAGAGTGGCGTCAGCAGGATTGACGTGACGCCAAGGTCCTTCAGGTAATCGAGGCTGTCGATGATCCCCTGGAGGTCGCCGTGCCCGTCGCCGTCGCTGTCGCGCAGGCTGCGGTTGAAGACGTGGTAGAACGCCTCGTCCGACGGCGCGAGGGCAGCCGATGCTTGCGGTGCAGGCGCGGGGACGCTTGCGCAGGACGCGAGCAGGGCGGCAGCGGCGGCGAGCGGCCAGGCGCGTGTCAGGCCGCTCATGCCGGGATCAACCGGCTGGTGTCGGGCGTGCGGTGCCATGGCACGGGTGGTTCGGAATCCTCGTATGTCGGCAGCACCGCCTCGACCCGCTGGCGCAACACCGGCGTCCAGTCGAGCGGGGTGAGCGGCCGCGCGGCGCTCGTGCGGATGTCGTCGCGGCGGAGGTAGTTCTCCATCCCCCGCGCGCGCATGCCGGGTGACATGCTGCTCCAGTGCGGCATGTACCAGAGCGTCAGCAGCGGCCGCTCGTCGTTCGTGCGGTTGGCATAGGCGCCGTGGATGAGGCGGGAATCGCCGATCAGGACGTCGCCGGCCTTCACCGGCACCGCCACCTCGTCGGGATGCGCGGCGTAATCGACCGCGTCCGGATTCTTGAAGCCCTGCAAGCCTTCGGAATGCGCCGCTTCCAGATGATGCAGCGGATGATCGCGCAGGTGCGTGCCGGGGATGACGCGCAGGCAACCGTTCTCCGGCGTCGTATCGGTCAGGTAGATCATCACGAAAAGCTGATGCGCGCGGACATCGTAGCTTTCCGGCTCGGTCCAGCCCCACCAGTCCTGATGCCAGAACAGCGGCGGGCCACCGGCGGGCTTGGAAATAAGGAAGCCGCCGGTCCAGCGCGGATCGGTCGCGCCGACTTCGCGGAGCAGTTCGGCGATCTTCGGCGATCCGATAACATCGGCATATTCAGGATTGTCGCTCAAGTGAATCAGTGAACCGTTCGACTTCACCGCCTCGCGCGCCGCTTCCTTCTCGCGCAGCAGCGTCGCGTGGGCGCGCAGCAGCAAGGTGTCCATGGTGACGGGATCGAGCACGTCGGTGAAACGGACGAAGCCGCTCTGCTCGAGCTGCTCGGCGGGCGAGAGGACGGCCGGGGCCGCCGCGGAAGGGGCGCTTGTCATGCCGGTCATGATAAGCTGCCTGTCTTGCCTCGTCAGCCGGTCACACTATTGCTGCTGGGTGGATAAACTATCGCGGATTTGTCCTTGAGGCTGGAGAGGGGAATGTCGCCGGTCGGCGCCGCCCCGCTGTCGAACCGCGTCGATCTTCCCTCGTTCCCGGCCTGCCTCGGGCGAAGGAACAGCCATGCGATCGCAGAGAGGCCGATCGCAACCGCGCCAACAAGGAATAGCGCTCCCTTGTCCTCGACCCGGCTCATGAAAGCGCCCACGCCAAAGCTCGCGACGAGCTGCGGCAGAACGACCGACAGATTGAACAGCCCCATGAACAGGCCCATGCGGCGCCCGTCGACGCGCTCCGACATGATCGCGAAGGGCATGCTCACCATCGCGCCCCAGCCCACGCCGGCGATGGCCATCAGCGCATAGAGCAGCGGTTCGGCGCGCACGAACGTCCACGCCGCAAGGAACGCCGCCGCCATCAAGGCCAGTGCGCCGGCATGGACGTGCGTACGGCGGTACCTGCGGGCGAGCGGCGCGAGAAGCAGCGCAGGCGCCAGCGCCGCCACGGCGTTGAGTGCAAGGAAGGCGAGCGCGGCCGTCCGCCCCAGCCCATCCGTATCGAGCGAAGGCATGCGGTACTGCAGGAACGACACGAGATAGATGAAGAGCGACTGGATGCCGATCCAGCTCAGCGAATGCGCGGCGAGGACCTTGCGGAACTCGGGCACCGTGCTCCCGTCGGACCGGGACAGCAGCGCATGTCCGATGAGCAGCGCCGTCGCCGCCGCACAGGCGATTTCCGCGCCGTAACCGGCAGGCGTCGTCCCCGCCAAACGCACGGCCATGGCGTAGACGTCGTAGATCGCGATCGCCCAAAGCGGCGACAGCATCAGCATCACGCCGGCAAAGCTCACCTTGTCGCCAGACGCCGCCGGGCTGCCGGTTGCCTCATCGGGTCGCGGCTCCGCGATCAGCAGGGCGGGAACGACGGCGAAAAGCAGGACGAGCCCCACCGCGAAATAGATCAGCGCCATGTTCCCGAGCAGAGCACCGATCGCATAGGCGAGCAGACTGAAACTGCCCGACACCGTCTGCATCCAGCTATAGCCGCGCGAGCGCTCGCCGCCGGCTTCGGTCACGTCGGCAATGATCGAGCGCGTCGGATTGAAGCCGACGTTGACCGCGAGATCGAGCGCCAGCGCGACGGCGATCGCCACGCCCATCACGCTCTCCAGCCCCAGCGCGGTGGAAATCAGCCCCATCGCGGGAAGCGCCAGGATCATCAGCGCCGCCAGCACCCCGCCGACGATGATGAAGAACCGCCGCCGTCCGTTCCAGATCCATAGCCGGTCGCTGATCAGCCCGATGGCGACCTGCCCGATGATGCCCGCCATCGGACCCGCCGCCCAGACGAGACCGATCTCGTGAATGTCGAGGCCGTATTGCGTCGCGAGAATCCAGCTCAGCACCGAGATCTGCACCGACAGGGCGAAGCCCATCGCGGTGGCAGGAAGCGTCAGCAGAAAATAGAATGACGGCGTCCGCCGGCGCTGGATGTCGAGCATTTGATCCTCTCGGGATCACGTCAACATCAGCAGGGCCTTGCACACAACGGGAAAAACTATCACCCTGTTGCCCTCATGACTCTCCGCCCTATCTGCGAGCCGGTCGAGCTGCCACTCGGCGCGAGCGTGATTGCCGAGCGCGTCGTCTCGGCGGTCGATGCGCCCGCGTCGGGGCAGTTCCTCCATTTCCACGACGTCAGCGAACTGGTGCTGTTCGGCCGCGTGGAGGGCGCCTTCATCGCCGATGGCCGGCGGCATCCGCTGAGCGACGGTGCGGTGGCCTTCTCGCCTTCCATGCGCCACCACGACTTCGCTCTGGCGCCGGGCCGGAAGGACTGGGCGCTGATCCAGATCGACCCCTACATCGTCGAGAGCCTCGCGCACCAACCGTCGCTGTCGCGGCTGAACCGGCCCTTCTGCGCCATGCCGGACGCTGCCGCGCGCCGCCGCATCGACGTTCTGGGCGACTGGCTGATCGACGTGGCCGCCACGGACCCGTTCGATCCGCTGATCGGGCGCATCGTCGAGCTCTTGCTCTGCCAGATCGCCGCAGCTCCGGAGGTTGCAGGAAGCGACGCCACCAGCGACACGGCGCAGGTGGAGCGACTACTGCCCGCGGTAGAGCAACTCAGGCGGGATCCCTCCGCCGCGATCTCGCTCGAGAACGCCGCCGCCTCGTGCAACCTGTCACCCGCCTATTTCTCCCGCCGTTTCAAGCGGGTCTTCGGGATGAACTTCACCGATTATGCGCGGGTCTACCGCCTTCATCTCGCCGCGCGCCGGATCGCCACCTCGGGCGCATCGCTGTCGGAGATCGCCTACGGCCTGGGCTTCTCAAGCCCCTCGCACTTCAGCGCCCGTTTCCACGAGCGCTTCGGCATGACCCCGCGCCAGTATCGCCGCGCAGCGCAGGCACGGTAGCTCCTTCAAGCAACCTGAAAATATCTCCCGGGCTGGTTCACCCTTTTCTAGTTCGTTCGAACGAACTAGAAAAGGGCTCATGGCCATGCCCTCGATTCTCGAAGCCGCTATCGATCAGTTCGGCCGCAAGGGCTTCGAAGGGGCGAGCACCCGGGCGATCGCTGCGGCTGCCGGAACCACGATGTCGTCGATCACCTACCACTTCGGCAGCAAGCACGGACTCTATCTGGCCGCCGCGGACCATATCGCGCAGCGCATCGCGGAAATGCAGGCGCCCACCGTGGAACGCATGCGCGAACTGGCCGACGGTTCGCGCGAAGGCGCCATCGCCGCACTGCTGGGCCTCTTCGACAGCTTCGCCCTGATGATGCTCTGTGCGGAATCGGCGCCCTGGGCCCGTTTCATCTTGCGCGAACAGCAGGAGCCGACCGAGGCGTTCGAGCGGCTCTACGGCGGAGTGATGCGCCGCATGTCCGAACAAGTGGTGGAGTGGCTGCGCCTCGCCCGGCCCGATCTGTCGGAACGCGAGGCACGCGCGACTGCCATCGTGATGTTCGGCCAGACGATGATCCTGCGCGCCGGCCGCGCCACCGTCTGCCGCGTCATCGGCGTGGAGACGATCGATGACGGGGTCGCCGCCCTGCTGCGGGCCCGTCTGCGCAGCAATCTGCTCGCCATCCTGCGGGAGGAACCTATATGAACCGCCGCCGCCTCATCGCCATTGCAGCGCTTCTCGTCCTCGTTGCCGTCGCCGTCGCAACCCGCGGGTTCGGCCTGTTGGGAAGCGACCGCGACGAAACGCTGACGCTCTACGGCAACGTCGACGTGCGCGAGGTCGATCTGGCCTTCCGCGTCCCCGGCCGGATCGACAGCATCGCGGTCGAGGAAGGGGCAAAGGTCAAACGCGGGCAGCGCCTCGCAGCGCTCGACACCGCGAGCCTCGATGCGCAGATCGCGCGCGCCGATGCCGACGTCGCCCGGGCCGAGGCCGAACTGGCTCGTCTGACCAACGGCAGCAGGCCGCAGGAAATCGCGCAGACCCGCGCGCAGCTCGCCGCAGCGCAGGCCGCTCTCGTCAACGCCGAACGCGACTATGCGCGGCGCCAACCGCTCGTCGAGCCCGGCGCGATCAGCGCGGCCGTGTGGGCCCAGACCGTCGCCGCCCGCGACCGGGCGCGGGCCCAGATGGCCGAGGCACGCCAGGCGCTCTCGCTCGCACAGGATGGCGCCCGCGCGGAGGACATCCGCGCCGCTGGCGCCCAGGTCGCCGCGGCCCGCGCGGCGCGCCAGAGCGCATCTGTCGACCGCGGGGACGGGGTCCTGACCGCGTCGGTCGACGGCACCGTCGTCACCCGCGCACGCGAACCCGGCGCGATCGTCCAGCCGGGCGAGACGGTGCTCACACTGTCGATCGACCGGCCCTTGCGCGTCCGCGCCTATGTCGGCGAGCCGGACCTCAGCCGGGTGCGACCGGGCATGCGCGTGACAATCAAGGCCGACGGCAATCCGAAGGCCTATCGCGGCACGATCGGCTACGTCTCGCCGCGCAGCGAGTTCACGCCCAAGTCGGTCGAGACCGAGGACCTGCGCACCGACCTCGTCTACCGCCTGCGCATCAATGTCGAGGACGCCGACGACGCGCTGCGACAAGGCCAGCCGGTGACGGTGACCATCCCCACCACCCCCGCTGCGGAGGACTGATCCGGTGAGCGCCGCCGTCGCCAGCGCGAAGGGGGTGGCCAAGCGCTTCGAAGGCGTGACGGCGCTCGATGGCGTGGCGATCGATGTCGGGCCGGGCCGGATCACGGGGCTGCTCGGCCCCGACGGCGCGGGCAAGACCACACTGATCCGCATCCTCGCCGGGCTGATGAAGGCCGACGAGGGCGAGATCGCGGTGCTCGGCGGGCCGCCCGGCGCCGCGCTCGACGATCTCGGCTACATGCCGCAGCGCTTCGGCCTCTACGAGGATCTGACGGTCGCCGAGAACCTGACGCTCTACGCCGAACTGCGCGGTCTGCCGCGCGGCGAGCGGCAAGCGGTGTTCGAGCGGCTGCTGGATTTCACCGACCTCAAGCGGTTTCAGGCCCGCCTCGCCGGCAAGCTCTCGGGCGGCATGAAGCAGAAGCTCGGCCTTGCCTGCGCGCTGGTGAAGACGCCCAGGCTGCTCCTGCTCGACGAGCCGGGTGTCGGGGTGGACCCGATCTCGCGCCGCGAGCTCTGGGCCATGGTGGGCGAGCTTACGGGCGAAGGCATCGGCGTGCTGTGGTCGACCGCCTATCTCGACGAGGCCGAGAAGTGCGACACCGTCTACCTGCTGAGCGAAGGCAAGTTGCTGTTCGAAGGGCCGCCGGGCGACCTGACCGGCCCGGTCGCCGGCCGCGTGATCCGGGTGAGCGGGTTCGAGGCCCGGCGGCGGCGGTTCCTGACCGAGGCGCTCGACCGCGAGGACGTGATCGACGGGACCATCCAGGGACGCTCCGTGCGGCTTTTGATCCGCGACGGCCGCGAGGTTCCCGATGCCGCCATGTTCGACGCCGGGCCGAACACCCGGGTCGAGCCGGCCGGCCCGCGCTTCGAGGACGGCTTCATCGAACGGCTGGGCGGCGGGCCGCGCGGCACGAGCGCGCTCGCCGCACGCTATCGCGAGATCCCGCCCAGCGACGCGCCGATGATCGAGGCGCACGGGCTGACCCGCCGCTTCGGCGACTTCACCGCAGCGCGCGACATGAACTTCTCGATCCCGCGCGGGCAGATCTTCGGTCTGCTCGGTCCCAATGGCGCGGGCAAGTCGACCACCTTCAAGATGTTGTGCGGCCTGCTGACGCCCAGCGAGGGGACCGGCGCCGTGGCCGGAAACGACTTGCGCCGCGCGGCCGCCGACGCGCGAGCATCACTCGGCTATATGGCGCAGAAGTTCTCGCTCTACGGCGACTTGTCGGTGCGGCAGAATCTCGACTTCTTCGCCGGCGCCTACGGCCTCGGCCGGCAGGAAGGCGCGCGCGCCATCGAGGCGATGGCCGAGATCTTCGAGCTCGGCGAGCGGATGAACGTCAACGCCGGCACGCTCCCCCTCGGCTTCAAGCAGCGCCTCGCGCTCGCCTGCGCGGTGCTGCACGAGCCGCCGGTGCTGTTCCTCGACGAGCCGACCTCGGGCGTCGACCCGGTGACGCGGCGCGAATTCTGGACCCATATCAACGGTCTGGTCGAAAAGGGCGTGACCGTGCTCGTCACCACGCACTTCATGGACGAGGCCGAATACTGCGACGAGGTCACGCTGATCTATCGCGCGGAGCAGATCGCCAGCGGCACGCCCGACGCGCTGAAGGCCAGGGCAGCGGAGCTTTCCGGCGCAGCGGACCCGACGATGGAGGACGCCTTCATCGCCCTGATCGAGGACAGCGACCGGGCGCGCGAGCTGGAGGCGGCGGCATGAGCGCGAACTTCGACCGGCGCCGGCTGGTCGCCCTGTCGATCAAGGAATTCGCGCAGATCATGCGCGATCCCTCCACTTTCCTGATCGCCTTCCTGCTGCCGCTGATCCTGCTGTTCCTGTTCGGCTACGCGGTGTCGCTCGATTCCTCCCGCACGCGGATCGCGCTGGTGGTGGAGGACAGTTCGGCGCAGGCGCTCGATCTGGCCAGCGCCTATGCCCACTCGGACTATTTCGAGGTGATCCCGGCGCGCAGCGTGGCCCAGGTGCGCGATACGCTGATCGACGGGACCGCGCGCGCCATCATCGTCATTCCGCAGGGCTTCGGCGAAGGCATGGTCGCGGGCAAGCCGCCGCCGATCCAGATCGTCACCGACGGATCGCAGCCCAACACCGCCAACTTCGCCGCCGCCTATGGCGAGGGCGTGCGGGCGGCATGGACGGCGGGGGAGACGGGCCAGGGCGCGGCGGCGCCGCCGATCTCCCTGTCGCCCCGCTACTGGTACAATCCGGGCCTGCAGAGCCGCTATTTCCTCGTTCCCGGCTCGATCGCCATCGTCATGACGATGATCGGCACCTTGCTGACCGCTCTCGTCGTCGCGCGCGAATGGGAACGCGGGACGATGGAAGCGATGATGGCGACGCCGATGCGGATGGCGGAATTCATCGCCAGCAAAGTCGTGCCCTACTTCCTGCTCGGCATCGGATCGATGACGCTGTGCACGCTGATCGCAGTGTTCGTGTTCGGCGTGCCGTTCCGGGGATCGCCGTTCGCGCTCGCCGCCATCGCGGCCGCGTTCCTGATGCCTGCGCTGGGGCTCGGCCTGTTCATCTCGGCAGCGACCAAGAACCAGTTCGTCGCCAGCCAGGTCGCGCTGCTCACCGCATTCCTGCCGACGTTCCTGCTTTCGGGCTTCCTCTACGAGATCGCCTCGATGCCCTGGCCGATCCAGGCGCTGACTTACGTGGTGCCGGCGCGCTATCTGATCCCGCCCCTGCAGACGGTGTTCCTGGCCGGCGACCTGTGGGGCCTGATCCTGCCCAACATCGCGGTGATGCTGGGCTTCGGGGCGCTGTTCTTCTTCCTCTCCTTCCGGGTGACGAAGCGGAGCCTCGATTGATGCGCCGCCTGTACGCCATGATCGTCAAGGAGATGTGGGCGCTGCTGCGCGATCCGAAGTCGCGCATCGTGCTGGTGGTCCCGCCGCTGTTGCAGCTCTTCATCTTCTCCTATGCGACCACCCTGGACGTGAAGAACGTCGATGTGGGGGTGCTTGACCGTTCCGGCGGGGTCCATGCGGCGGAGTTCATGACGCGGGTCGCGGGCAGCTCCAACTTCCGGGATATCCGCCGCCTGTCCTCCATCGACGAGCTCGAGCAGGCGATCGACGGGCAGGAGGTGATCGCGGCGCTGGTGTTCGACCCCGATTTTGACGCCCGGGTCACGCGCGGCGAGCCGGCCACGGTCGGCGTGGTGCTGGACGGGCGGCGTTCGAACGCGGCACAGATCGTGTCGGGCTATCTCAGCGCCATCGCCGGCGGCTACGGGGCCGAATTGCTGCCGCGCCGAGTGGCGGAGGCGGGCACGGCCGGCTCCGTCGTCACCAACTGGTACAATCCCGGCCTCGACTACATCTGGTTCACCCTCCCCTCCCTGGTCGCGATCATCGTCGCGGTGGCGGGTATCGCCATCACCTCGCAGAGCGTGGCGCGCGAACGGGAGCTCGGAACGTTCGACCAGCTCATGGTCTCGCCCTTGCGCGTTCACGAGATTCTGATCGGCAAGATGGTGCCGCCGTTCCTGGTCGGCATGTTCAACGGGTCGCTCTATCTGATCATCGCGCCGCTGGTGTTCGGCGTGCCATTCACCGGCTCATACCTGCTCTTCTTCCTCGCGCTGGCGGTCTATCTGCTCGCGCTGATCGGCGTCGGCATGCTGGTGTCGGCCGCCTCCGCGACCCAGCAGCAGGCGTTCCTCGGCTCCTTCCTCGCGACCGTGCCGCTGATCCTGCTCTCGGGCTACGCGGCGCCGATCGACAACATGCCGGGCTGGCTCCAGACCGTCACCTACGCCGACCCGGCGCGCTATTTCCTGATCCTCGTCCAGGGCCTGTTCCTCAAGGCGATGCCTGCTGCGCAGGTGCTCGAACAGCTCTGGCCGCTCGTCGTGATCGCCTGCGCGACTCTGGCCGCCTCGGCCTGGCTGTTCCGCGCCCGCATGGAGTGATGCTCGTGACCGCTCGTATTCTCCCTCTCGCCGCGCTTCTCCTCGCCGGTTGCACCGTCGGCCCCGATTACGCGCCGCCGCAGACCGCAGTCGCCCCCGAATGGGTCGAGGGCGGCGTTCCCGGTGAAGTCGATCTGGAATGGTGGCGCCGGTTCGGCGATCCGCAGCTCACCACGCTGATCGAGCGGGCCTTCGCTGGCGGCCCGGACCTCTCCGAAGCAACCGCGCGCCTCGCCGAAGCGCGCGCCAACCGCGACGCGGCGGCAGGCGGGCGCTTGCCCGCCGTCAACGCCACCGGCTCGGCCACCGAGAACGTCCTGAGCGAGGAAGGTCAGTTGCCGGTCGGCCAGATCCCGGGCTTCGAGCGCGATTTCCCGCTGTTCGACCTCGGCTTCGACGCAAGCTGGGAAATCGACCTGTGGGGCCGCCGCACGCGCGAGGTCGAGGCGGCAGAGGCCCGCGCGGACGCTGCGCTCGCCGGGCGGCGCGAGGTCATGCTGACGCTCGCCGCCGAAGTCGCGCGCAACTATCTGGATCTGCGCGCCGCCCAGGCGGATGCTGCGACGCTGCAGACTCTCGCGGAGACCGACGCCGAGGCCGAACGGCTGACCCGTCTGCGGGTCGGGGCGGGCGAAGACCCGCGCGACGCGCTCGACCGCGCGGCCGCGGCGGCGCAGGCGAGCCAGGCAGCGGTCGGGAACGCCCGTGCGCAGGCGACGGCAGCCGCCTACCGCATCGCGGTGCTCGTCGGCGCCCGGCCGGAGGACATGGCGCCGCTGCTTTCCCAGCCTGCCCCCCTGCCCCCAGGTCCGGATGTCATCGCCGCCGGCATTCGCTCGGACCTGCTGACCCGGCGGCCGGATGTCCGCGCGGCCGAACGCCGCCTCGCGGCCGCCACCGCCGACATCGGCATCGCGACCGCAGACCTGTTCCCCCGCTTCTCCCTGCTCGGCAGCATCGGTCAGCAGGCGCGGAGCGTGGATGACCTCTTTACCGGCGGGGCGACCCGGCTGCAGGTGGGCCCCAGCGTGTCCTGGCCGATCTTCGCGGGCGGCACGATCCGCGCCCGGATCCGCGCGACCGATGCCCGGGCGGAAGCTGCCGCGGCGGTTTACGAGAAGGCGGTACTGACCGCCCTCGCCGATAGCGAAACGGCGCTCAATCGCTTCGCCACTGCGCAGGCGGCGGCAAACGCCCAGGCCGCCGCACTGGAACGTCAGGAGAGCGCACTGGTGCTTGCAAGGCTGCGCGCGGCATCGGGCGAGACGGACCGCCTCATGCTGGCGCAAAGCCGCCGCGCGATGCTCAACCAGGCACGGGCTGCCACCGATGCCCGGCGCGAGCGTGCGCAGGCCGCGGTGGCATTGTTCAAGGCGCTCGGCGGCGGGTGGCGGGATCCGCCCGTCGACTGACGTGCCGATCGGCTAGAACCAGCTTCGGATACCCAAAAGCACGCTCCAGCCGCCCGCGTCTTCTCCGTCCGCGCGCCGGAAATCCGCGGTGTCGCCGAATGCCCGTTCGTATTGAACGCCGACGTAGGGTGCGAACTCGGGCACGAATTCGTAGCGCAGGCGCAGACCTGCCTCCGCCGCCGAAAGACCGGAACCGACGCCGAGCTCCGGCACGTCCTGCGCGGAAACCTCGAGTTCCACCGACGGTTGCAGGACGAGCTTCTGCGTGATGCGCTGGTCGTACTCGGCCTCGAAACGCGCGGCCAGTTCGCCTTTGTCCGAGAGGAACACCGAGCCGCCGACTTCGAACCAGTAGGGGGCGAGACCCTGGATGCCGAGCACCAGGTGGGTTCGCTCCGGATCGGGCCGGAAGTCGTGACGGATGCCCGCCTGGAGATTGAACCAGGGATCGATCGCGCGGCTGTAGAGCGCCTGCACCTCGACCTGCTCCGGGCTCTCGCCGAACGCGCCTTCGCCTTCGCTCTTGAGCCAGAGCTTGTCGTAGTCGCCGCCGTACCAGGCCTGGACATCCCACGCGTATCCGTCGCTCCCGTCGCGGGCGCGGTATTCGAGCTGGTCGGCAAGAAACATCCCGGTGACATAGTCGCCATGCTCCGCGATCAGTCTTGCCTGACGTTTTCGCTCGAACAGCTCGGGATCGAAGATCGTCGCGGCGGCGTGTTCCGGGCCGGAGAACGCCTCAGGCGGCGGCGGCGCGACAGGCGGCGCATCCGTTGCCTCCATCCCCGGCATCGCATGACCCGCGTGGGGATCGGCCGGTTGCCCGGGTGTTCCGTGCCCGGCATGCGGGTCAGGCGTCGGGGCGGCCGGGGGCATCGTGCAATGACCCATCGCCGCGTGCTCCGGCGTGCAGCCCGGGTCGTTGCTCGTAGCTTGGTTTTCCGGTTCGGCATGGCCGGCATGCGGATCGGCGCTCGGCGTGCTTTGCAGCGTGCAATGGCCCATGGCGGCATGCTCGGGGGTGCAACTGCTGTCCGGTGCGGCGGCGGGCGCCGGCGGCGGAGCATGCCGGGCCCCGTGCCCCGCCTCCTGGGCTGCCGCAGGGTTCGTCAACGCGAACAGGGAAGCGGCCACGAGAAGACGCGAACGGGTCACGCCGCCTCTCCTTCGTCGTCCATCGGCCGGACCTTGACCACGTTCATCATGCCCGCGTGCATGTGGTAGAGGAGGTGGCAGTGGAACGCCCAGTCCCCGGGCGCGTCTGCGGTGAGATCGAAGCTCGCCTTGCCGCCCGGCATGACGTTCACCGTATGCTTGATCGGGTGACCGTGCGGCATCCCGGTCACCAGCTCGAAAAAGTGGCCGTGAATGTGGATCGGGTGGCTCATCATGCTGTTGTTGATGAGGTTGACCCGGACGCGTTCGTCGCGCGCGAAGCGGATCGGCTCGGCGCCTTCGTTGAGCTTCTTGCCGTCGAACGACCACATGAAGCGTTCCATGTTGCCGGTCAGATGGATGTCGACGCTGCGGGTCGGCTGACGCTTGTCGTGGAAAGGCGTCAGCGGTGCGAGATCGTGATAGGTGAGCACGCGGTGGGGCTCGTCTTCGAGGCCCAGCGGCCGGTCGCCCGTACGATCGACCGGCATCGGCGCGATCATGTCGACGCCGACGCCGACCTCGACATCGTCCGGTACGAGCGACTTGTCGCGCATGCCGTGGCTCATCGAGGTCGAACCGTGGTCCATGCCGGGCATCGCCCCATGGTCCATTCCGCCCATGCCCATGTCCTTCATGCCCAGTACCGGCTTGCGGCGGAGCGGCGGAACCGGGGCCTGCATGCCCATGCGCGGCGCCAGCGTCGCACGTCCCATGCCCGAGCGGTCGATCGATTCCGCGACCAGCGTGAACGCCCGGTCCTCCGTCGGCGTAACGACCACGTCGTAAGTCTCGGCGACCGAAATCTGGAACTCGTCGGTCTCCACCGGCCGGGCATTCTGACCGTCCGCCGCGACCACGGTCATCGGCAGTCCGGGAATGCGGACGTTGAAGATCGTCATCGCCGATGCGTTGATGAACCGCAGCCGCACCCGTTCGCCGGGGCGGAACAGGCCGGTCCAGTTCTCCCGAGGGCCATGACCGTTGACGAGGAAGGTGTAGGTGGTGCCGGTGACGTCCGCGATGTCGGCGGGGTCCATCCGCATCTCGCCCCACATCACTCGTTCCTCGAGCGGCATCGTGCGCGCGAGATCCTCCTCGCCGCCGATCAGCCCGCCGAACGTCTGCCGCTGGCGATTGAAATAGCCGCCCTGCTGCTTGAGCTTACCGAACAGGGCGTGCGGATGCAGGAACGTCCAGTCGGACAGGACGATCACATGCTCGCGATCGTAAGCGACCGGATCGGCATCCGCGGGATCGATCACGAGCGGCCCGTAGTGACCGCTCTGCTCCTGCAATCCCGAATGGCTGTGGTACCAGTAGGTGCCGTTCTGGACGATCGGAAACTCGTAAGTGAACGTCGTCTTGGGAAGGATCCCGGGGAAGCTGATGCCCGGCACCCCGTCCATGTGAAACGGCAGAATGAGGCCATGCCAGTGGATCGACGTATCCTCATCGAGCGTGTTCTCGACATGGATGCGGACGTTCTGCCCTTCGCGCAGCCGGATGAGCGGAGCCGGCAGCACGCCGTTCACGGTGATCGCGTGACCGGTGCGCCCTCCCACGGCGAAGGGGCTGTGGCCAATCGTCAGGCGGATGTCCTCGCCGGAGAGGGTCGGCATCTGCGGTATAAGCCCTGGCGAGCCGGTCTGCGCCCAGGCCGGAAACAGGCTCGAGCAGGCCAACCCGGCGCCCCCCACTGCCCCTGCGCGCAGCAGCGATCTCCGGTCGATGATCTGGTTCATAGGTCGTGATCCCTGGCTCCTATGGAGCCTCAACGTGTGTGGCGAACGAACCGGGAGAAGGGCCGTCCGCCTCCCGGTCCGAACACACTCAGTGCTTGCTCATGTCGTGGCCAGCGTGCGGATCGGCGGCCGGTGCCTGAGCGGCCGGCTTTTCGCAGCAGGTCATTTCCTTACCGTTGGCCTTCATCTTCTCGCAGCAGGCCATCTTGCCCTTTGCGTCCTTTTCGCAGCAACCGCCCATGTGGTGGCCCGCGTGCCCGGTGTGCTGTGCGTGAGCGGCCGTGCCATGCTGCGCGTGTGCATCGGCCGGAGCCGCGTTCTGCGCAAGTGCGGGAGAAGCGACCGTCATCGCGATCGCGGCAAGCATCATCCTCATTCGTAATTCTCCGGAAAAAAGTGGAAAGAACTCATATCCTTCCAATCATACGCGGGGGCGGCGTTTCCCCCTCAAACGTGATTTGCCGCAAGCCGCTTTTGGGGCGATCAAGAGCGGCGGCGGTATCGGCAACTCGTACCGCATCGGCGCAGCGAATGCCGGACTGCCGCGCCGGCAGGAATTTTCCGCAAGACCATTGCCGACGTTTGCCTCGAGGTTGTATAGTCAACTGATCGCTGTGGGGTGCAGGCGGCGCGGAAAGATCAAACGATTCATGAAATTGCAGCGTCACGATGCACCCGACGACGACGCGCCGAAGCAAGCGATCCCGCACTATAAGGTCATAAAGCGCAGCATCAGCGATGCGGTGAAGAAGGGTGATCTGAAGGCGGGCGATCGGATTCCATCGGAATCCGAGCTCGTCGCGCAGTTCAACGTCTCGCGAATGACCGCCAACCGCGCACTCCGCGAGCTTCAGGCGGCAGGAATCATCGTCCGCCACGCCGGCAAGGGATCGTTTATCGCCGAGCCCGCGCCGATCGGGCAGCTCATCGAAATCCGCAATATCGCCGACGAGGTGCGCGAACGCGGCCATGTCTGGCGCGCGCGTGTCGTCGGTAACGACGAGGAGCGCGCCGACGCCGAAACGGCCGCGTTGCTCCAGGTCGCACTCGGCACGCGGCTTTTCCATTCGGTGATCGTGCATTACGAGGATGACATGCCGATCCAGCTCGAGGAACGCTTTGTTCTCGCTTCGATCGCACCCGACTATGGCCAGTGCGATTTCACCCAAACGACGCCCAACGAATACCTGACACGGATCGCCCCGCTCGAACGTGTCGAGCACCGAGTTTCGGCGATGATGCCGGACGAGCGCACGCGCGCGCTGCTCGCCCTCGCGGAAGGCGAGCCGGCGCTGCGAATGACGCGGCGGACCTGGAGCCGCGGCCGGCTCGTTTCGCATGCCTGGCTGACACATCCCGGCAACAGGTTCGAGCTGTCAGCCGCGTTCGCGATCGACGATCATTGCTGAGATCGTAGAGACCCCCGGATCAGGACCTCGCGCCTCGGCGCCGGCGCCTCAGCCATCGGAAATCTGCCCGGCTGAAGCTCTTGAACAGCAGGTAGAACCCGGTTCCCGAAATCCACAACGTCCCGAACGCCACGAAGACGATGAGCGGGTGGTTGAAGCTCGTCCGGTTGAGATAGTCCATGTTGTGGAGCATCCAGAAGAAGTCCCACGTACGCCAGGTATCCCCGCGCATGATGAGGAACCGCCCCGTTTCCGCCGAAACGTAGGCGCTGTTGTTCTCCTCGTCTGCGAAATCGATCCGCCACACGGGACCGGCGAAGTCGCGCGATTCGAGGTTGGGCCCGGGCAGCAGCCGTGCCCGGGTGACTGGCGCATCGTTGGCTTGTGCGGCGATGCGCCGCGCGGCAGCCGCGTCGATGGCAAGGGGCGCACCGGTCGCCGCGTCGAACAAGCGCACGCCCGCGGGGGTATGCAGTTCGTAGATCGGCTGCGAACCCAGGCTGCGCAACGTGACGCCGGTAACGTCGGCACCACTCGCGAGCGATGCGACAGCGGCATAGCCGGTTGCGTCGAGCGCCGGAGTATCGGCCGCACTCGGCGAGTGCCCACCAACCTTCTCCATATCCAGCAGAGCCATGACCGACCCGCTCAGCGCCCAGATGACGAACTGGATGCCCAGGATCAGGCCCATCCATTTGTGAATGCGCCGGAACAGCAGCGGCGAAAATCGGATGCGCTTCATGCTTTCTTCTTCCTGCGACGCCGGGGGAATGCCCAGATCAGGAGCCAGGCACCCGTCGCGATCATGGCGAGCGCAGTCCAGGTCGCGACGCGGAGCAGCGGATTATTGACGTCGGTACGCTCGTCGTAATCCATGATGTGAAGCATCCATGCGAAATCGAAGATCCGCCACAGCTGATGCCGGCGCGACATCAACTCTCCGGTCGTCGGCGAGAGATAGAGCGTGGGGCGATTCCAGCCGTCAAACTCGACTTGCCACAGCGGCGGCTCGTAGGCCTTTATCTCGGGGGGGATTTCGGTGAGCAGACGGGCCGAAACGATGGGCGCCTCGCCGGTGAAGATGCGCTGCGCCTGCGCGCGAATTTGCGTCTCATCGAGGGGCGGTAACGGGCGGCCTGTGCGAGCGTCGAACAGGCGCGGCCCTTCCGCTGTCTGCGCGCGCCACACCGGCTCGCCGAACAATCGTTGCAGACGCACCTCCGAGGTGCCGGGCGCGGCCGCGAGGACGCGGGAAACGGGCACGACATCATCCAGGTCGAACGCTGCGACCTTCGGCGCGCGGACCAGATGGTCGCCGTGGATGATACTGATATGGACAGCCACCATGTAAAAGCCGGTCATCGTCCAGATCACGACCTGGACGCCGACCAGCAGCGCGAGCCACTTGTGGGTTCGCCGTACGACGAGGGGCCAGCGGACTTTCATGCGTCCCCTCAGAACGTCGTCCGGACACCGGCATAGAACCGCCGTCCCAGAAGGTCGTAAGTCATCGTATCCGTGTTCGCATCGGTGTAGCTCTGGATGAAGGGCGCCTTGCGATCGAACAGATTGTCGACACCCAGCTGGAACCGCATCTTCTCGTTGACCTCGAATGCCAGCTGCAGATTATGATAGAATACGTTCGGCGTGCGATAGCCGATATCGCCCGGCGCGGCATTGAAGTCGGTCGCCTTGCCGATCCACTGACTTGACCATGTAGCGGCGACACCATCCTTCTCCAGCGTCAGCACACCATAGCCCCGCCACTTGGGGAAGCCCCCGTTGCCCCCGCCGATGTGACCATCGAACACGATCGGCGCGCCGCCCGGGAATGGATAGATGGTATACTCGTTGAGCCAGGTCACGTTGACGTCGAGCGACACGGCGATGTCGCTGATGGTCCGGGCGTAGACCAGGCCCAGGTCGAGGCCGCTCATGTCCTCGCGCCCGGTATTGATCGGCTGCGCCGACAGATAGGTAACCTCGCCCGTCAGGGTGCTGCGGGTAAAGTCATCGCAGAACGGGTGCGACAGGCCGCTGCTGGCATAACAGACGGCGAGCTTGGTCGAACCCGGAATGGCTCGGATCGCATCCTTGATCCGGATATCGAACCAGTCCGCCGTCAGTGAAAGGCCGTCGACCAGCCCGCGCGGAGAGACGACCGTACCGATCGTCCAGCTGGTGGAGCTCTCCGGCTGCAGGTCTTCGTTCCCGCCAACGGTGGTCAGGATGGTGGAGCCGAGCTGGACGTAGCCGGCCGGCACCCCCGATGCCTGGCAATTGGCGATGAGTGTCGCATTGCCGCTGCTCGAATAATTCGAACATGGATCGGTGGTCGTCAGGTTGCCTTCGGAAACGCCGCCGAACAACTCGGGCACGTTAGGCACGCGGAAGCCCGTGCCGTACGTACCCCGCAGGCGGAAGCTGTCGCTTATCACCCAGTCGAGCGCGACTTTGTAGTTCCAGTCGCTGCCGAACAGATCGTAGTCGGAATAGCGGGCCGCACCATCGACCGTCAGCGACTGAAAGAAAGGTTGGCCGGCAAGCAGCGGCACCGACAGTTCGAGATAGCCCTCCTTGGCCGTGCTCGATCCCGAGATCGGGTCCTGCTGGTTGGTGTTCGCGACGCCGAGGACCGTCAGCGGGTCGGGATCCCGCCAGCCCTTCTCCTTGCGGTAGACCGCACCCGCAGCGAACGCGACCGGCCCCGCTGGCAGATCGAACAGGTCTCCGGTGAGGTCGGCAGTCGCGGTGGCGAGTTGGTTACCGCCGTGGTCGCGCATGGTGAACAGGATATAGTCGAGCGTCTCGGGCGTCAGGTCGCCATACCCCAGGTAATCACCGCACGGGATCGCCGCGCCCGGCGCCGCGCTGCATTCGGCGGTGTCGAGCGATGCCGCGACCCGCTCGAGATTGGCGATATTGGTAGCACCGTCGATCGCGGTGTTGCGCCCGAAGCTTCCGGCGATTTCCCATGCCCAGTCGTTCGCCAGCGTGCCCCGCAGGCCTAGCGTCCCCTGCCAGGTGTCGGTTTCCTGAAAGAACTGGCGCGGGCCGGCTTCGGCGACATTGCGCCGGACGAGGACAATGTCCTGCCCCGTCGGATTGGTCGGATGACCTGCCGCAATCTCGAGATTGCGCAACGTGCCCGGGGTGGCGATCTGGTTCGACTTGCGGAGCGTGTAGAGAAACTCGCCGAATGCCTGGACGTCGTCGGTCACATCATAATCGGCAAAGAAAGCGGTGCTGACACGCTCGACCGGGCTGACCGCATTGAGGAAGCGGTTGAAGTTGATATTGTGTTTTGCCGGATCATACGGCTCGAAGAAGTCGCCGTCGCCGCCCGGATCCTGGTTGAAATTGATCTGGCTCCCGTCAGGCAGAACGGCCCGGCCGCCGATGGTGGAGGAGCTGTTGATGCAGCTGAGTTGCCCGGGCACAGTTTCGGCCAGCGAGCACGGCGCACGGCTCGCCATGTTGACCGGATCGGTCTTCTGGTAGGTCACCGCCGCCATGAAGCCACCGCGATCGCCGCGAATGCCCCAGATGAGGTCGGCCGTGAAATCCGAGCCGTCGCCTTCCTCGTTGATGCCCATGCGCGCGCTGAGCCCGAGGCCTTCGTAGTCGGTGCGCGTGACCAGGTTTACGACACCGGCCATGGCATCGGCGCCATAGATGGCCGACGCACCGTCCTTGAGGACATCGGTTCTCTGAAGAGCGGCGACAGGGATCATGTTGAGATCGGGCGAGGAATTGGCGCCGGTACCGCCCGCCACCAGTCGCCGCCCGTTGAGCAGCACCAGCGTACGCTTGATGCCCAGTCCGCGCAGATTGACTTGCGCCGTACCCCAGCCGTTATCCGCCCAGTAGGCCGCCGTTTGGTTGCCTGCGAAGCCTGCGTTGGCCGGCAGACGCTGGAGCACGGTTTCGATATTGACGATGCCGGTGTTCTCGATCTGCTCCGCGGAAACCACCGTGGCAGGACCGACGCCAGCCAGATCCTGCCTGCGGATACGCGACCCGGTCACTACGATTTCGGCGGCGGCCGCGTCTTCGGCGGTGGACTCGCTTTCCGGCTGGGCCTGGGCGAGCGCCGGGGGCGCAATGGCTGCCGTCACGGCCGCACCTGCGAGCAAATAAGTCCTCATGGTCACGCAAGCCCCTCCTGATTCCTCGGTCGGCCCGCAAAACAACACGAGTTGTATATACAGGTCAACAGAAAATTTCGTTTAATTACATTGTTTTAGATGGATTGAATGCTGATACTATCGGCATTGGAGATACGCACCGAATGAGCAGCCCCCTCATCCGAGATGAAATATTTTTTCTCGCATCCCGGCGCGGCCGGCTGGCAGCGCTTGCCGGACCGGCGTCGCACCAAATATTATGTCCGAAGAACTGGGAAGTATCTCGTCGAAGCCCGGCCGCAGGCATCTGGGGCCTTGCCATGCGGAGCGCGCTAATCGGGAGGCGCTCACGCGCCCGAACAGACGGAGGCCTCGGGACGATTTCCGGCTCGCGTTAGGCTTGATTCAAAGCGGCCGCATCCGCCCTGACGTGAGCCGAGATGGGTCTCACTCGCTCCCACCCAGTACTGCGCGTAACCGCTGGCGGGCGCGGTATAGCCGTGTCTCGACCGTCTTCACCGTAACGCCGAGCACGTTTGCGGCTTCCTGCTGCGACATTTCCTCCACGCCGCACAACACGATCGCTTCGCGCAGCTTTACGGGCAACGCCGCGATCGCCGTCCGGACGCGCGACAGTTCGTCCGCCTCGATCACGCTCCGGTCCGGTGCAGGCGTGTCGCTTGCGACGTGGTTCGCACTTTCGAGCGGCAAGGCCGAGGCGAAGAAGGCGCGAACCTTGCGGCGGCGCGCCCAGTCGCGGCATTTGTTGAGCGCGATCCGCGCAATCCACACGCGGAACGGTCGCACCCCATCGTAACGACCGATCGCCTGGAATGCCGCGACGAAGGTTTCCTGCGTCAGATCGAGCGCTTCCGTCTCGCTGCCGACGGTGCTGCGGATCAGCCGGAAGACGGGCGCCTTGTAGCGGCGGAGAAACTCCCGATAGGCGAGCTGATCGTGGGATTTCGCCCGCGCAGCAAGTTCCCCATCGCTAAGCTGGTCGAGGGTGCGGTTCACCGCGCATCGGCGGTCAGCGCCTTGACCACGATGCTGTCGAACACTTCCGCCTGCTCGGGGCCGAGCACCTCGCGCATGGCGAAGAGGTGCTGCAGCGTTTCCTTCTGCAGCGAGCCCATGACCTGGTGCGAATGGTCGATCGCCAGGGTGACTTCGGGGCCATAGCCATGCTCGGCCTGTATTGCCTTCGCAAGCAGCACGTTGGCCGCACGCATTTCCTGTTCGAGGGCCTGGTGACGCGCCGCAAAGTCGGCTTCGACTTGCTCGAGCCGCGCCTGTTGCTCGGCCGTCAGATCGAGCCGTTCGTGCAACTGCGCGTGAAGCTCGGTTTCGCTCGCCCGCGGCTCGTCGACGATCAGCTGGCCGATGAACACGCCGGCCACCGCCGACACGAAGGCAACGAGTCCGATGACCAGTACGCGTTGAAGGGACGTCATCCGCGCGAATCCGCCGATGCACAACATGCCAGCGGGCCGTCCGGCACCAGCGGGCTGAACGAACTGGCTGCGATGGCGGGTTCCGGCATGGCCGTGCTCGCCAGAATCCCGCCGCCGAGCGAGGCGAACGCCGCCACCAGTACCAGCCGCCGCGTGAGAGCCGCCTCTTGCCGGCGCGCCGCAAGCCGATCCAGGATCGGCTGGTCGATCGTGTCGAGTTGCGCGGGCAGCTCGGCAGTGTTCAGGATACGAACTCGTTCTTCCATCGCACCTTCTTTCCTGCCTCCCTGATCATACGCACCGGCTGGCCGGTCCCCTCAACAATACGTACATCGGAGATCGCACGGCCGCTATGCTTCGATGATGTTATTGAAGCCCTCGACGGGCGCCCGAAAGAACGCTCTGGCATTTCCGGGGAGTCCTGCTGGAGCGGGTGAAGGGAATCGAACCCTCGTCGTCAGCTTGGGAAGCTGCTGCTCTACCATTGAGCTACACCCGCACTCGGCACTTTAGCGTGATCGCGCGGCTGGTCTTGCGGCGACGCGCTCGCGCGATTGCCATGGCAACCCGGCGGCCGTCAACACAGACTTTTCCGTCCGCGTTCCCATCTGCCCTCCTCCCCGCTTTATCCGACCTCCATGGACATCGCGAATAATCGCTGTGAGAGAACACCCGACGGGAGAAAACATGCGACTTGAGAACAAACGCGTGCTCATCACCGGAGCCGCAAGTGGTATCGGCCTTGCCTGCGCGCAGGTCATGGTTTCGCACGGAGCGCGTGTGATCGGCAGCGATATCGATGGTTCGGCGTTGGCCGCGGTGGCCGACGAGGCAGGCATGGCGGCAACCATGCCGCTGGACGTGGCTGAGGAACATGACTGGGCCGCCGCCGCGGCGGAGGTCTCCCGAAGGTTCGGCGGTCTGGACGCGCTCGTCCACTCAGCCGGAATTGGTGTGGGCGGTGACCTGACGACTTTGCCGCTCGAGAACTGGCGACGTCAGCAGGCCGTGAATCTCGATGGTGCCTTTCTCGCGGTCAAGCACATGCTGCCCCTGCTTCGCGCAAGCGGGGGAGGATCGCTCACGCTGATCGCGTCGGTTACGGGAATCCGCGGTTCGGCGGTCTTCGCGCCCTACGCCGCGAGCAAGGCCGGCGTTATCGCCCTGGCACGATCCGCGGCTCAGGCGAGTGCTGCCGCCGGCGATAATGTGCGCGTAAACGCGATCGCCCCGGGCGTAATCGCGACACCCATCTTCGACCGCATGGAAGGCGTGGACGCTGCGGCCAGCGATCCGATCGCAACCGCAGCCCGTCTCGTCCCGCTGGGCCGCGCGGGGCAGCCGGAGGATGTCGCCCATGCCGCGGTCTATCTGGCGAGCGATGAGGCAGCCTATGTCACGGGAATCGTACTGCCGGTCGATGGCGGTCTGCTGATGCGATAAAGCCACTCAGGCCAGAGTGCATCGGCGTCACCCGCCCCAGGTATGGCCGTACTCGGCAGCATTAAGCCGGTGTCCGGCAAGATGCATCCGGGGTTCGGAGGCCAGCCACGCCACGGCCTTGCCTATGGCACTCGCATCGATCTCCTTCGGATCCGGCATCTTCTCCAGGTCGACGCGCGAGGTGCCCGACGTGCGGACGAACGCACCTGGTGTGACCGTCGAAACCGCGACATGGGCCGCGATCAGCTCGCGTGCGATACCGAGCGCCCAGCGATCGAGCGCAGCTTTCGATGCACCGTAGAGCGAGAAACGCTGCTGGAACGGATCCGAGGCCATTTCGAGCAGGCCTGCACCCGAGGTCAGGAAGACGAGTGCACCGCCGGCGCCGCCCATGGCCTCCACGCCAGCCTTGGCCAGCGCGAAGGCAGCCCGGAAGTTCACCGCCATCACCTGATCAAGATCTGTCAGTTCGCTTTCGGCGAAGCTCAACTGAGGAAACAGGCCCGCACTGTGCACGATACCGCCCAGACGATGGCGGGCCCCGGCGGTCCGCACGAGCTCGATTATGGCACGTTCGTCTCTCAGATCGGTCGGAAGGGCTATCGGCTCGCCTCCCACGGCGCGAACCTGCGCCGCCGCAACGGCGAGCATGGGCTCGTCGATATCGCACAATGCGACGGTACGCCCCTGCTCGCCCAATGCGATCGCCGCCTCCAGGCCGATGCCGGAGGCGGCACCGGTCACAATTATCGCCGGGAGCATGTCGGGTACCGGCGTCTGTCGAACGGCCCGAGGAGTTTCATCCGAACTCGAGGCGGTGGGCAAACTTCTCTTCGGACATCTTCGCCAGGTACTCGAAATAGGCGAGCGGACCGCCGCCGAAAGGTGAGTTCAGTTCGAATTCGCGCGGCCTTGCCCCTTCGAAGTTGAAGTAGCTCGGCGTGCACTTCTCGAAGAAGGCGTGTCGCTCGGCCGAGAGCTGGATACAGAGGTCGACCCACTCATCCTCGGCCTCTTGCGTCGGCTCGACGGTTCCTAACCGGTTATCGAGGCAGTGAGCGATGAGATCGGCCATGTAGATCGACTGGACGTCGGCCGTGTGGAGATAATTGATCGAGGTCCCGGCCTGAACGATCGTGAGGACGAAGAAGTTCGGGAAACCGCGCGTCTGCATTCCGAACAGCGTGTGCGCACCGTTCTTCCAGTGCTCTTCAAGGGAAACACCGTCGCGGCCTGTGATCGAAAGGCCGGATTCACGCGTGTAGCTGGTCATGAAGTCGAAGCCGGTCGCGTAGATGAGGCAATCGAGCTCGTATTCCCTGCCATCCACCACAAGGCCTTGAGGGGTCACCCTTTCAACGCCCTTGCCGGCGGTATCGACGAGGGTCACGTTCGGGCGGTTGAAGACCTGCAGGTAATGATCGCTGAAGCCCGGTCGCTTGCAGAAGTAATGGAAGTAGGGCTTGAGCGCCTCGGCCGTGGCCTTGTCCTCGACGATCTCGTCGATGCGTCGCCGCACGCGCTCCATCTTGAGGATCTCGGCTTTCTCCCGCTCTTCGGGGCTCATCTCGACGCCCGCCGAGGTCGTCTTCTCACGGAAGAGGTCGGTCATGCTGTCACCGACCATATCGATCGCCTGGGGCAGACCCGACGTCCACTGGGTAAAGTTGAGCATGCGCTCGCGCTGCCAGCCCGGTTCGAGCGAGCGAAACCATTCGACGTCGGTAGGACCGTTGCCGCGCACGTCGACCGACGCCGGGGTTCGCTGGAACAGGTAAAGCTGCTGGGCCCATTGCGCGACGGGCGGCACACATTGGATGCCGGTCGATCCCGTGCCGATGATGCCGACCGTCTTACCCTGCAAGCCCGTCAGGTTGCCATCCGCATCCCCGCCGGTGAAAGCATAGTCCCAGCGGCTGGTATGAAAGCTCGGGCCCTCAAAAGTTTCAATACCGGGGATGCCAGGCAGCTTGGGACTGCTGTAGAGACCAGTGGCAGCCACGGTGAAACGCGCAGAAATTCGATCGCCGCGGTTGGTGGTGACGATCCAGCGCTGAACGTCATTATCCCAGGTCAATGTCTCTGCGAGAGTTTGGAACAAGGCGTCGGCATAGAGGCCGAACTTCTCCGCGATCAGGCGGCACTGCTCGTAAATTTCCGCGCCTTTGGCGTACTTTTCGCTCGGGACGTACCCGGTCTCTTCCAGCAGCGGCAGGTAGATATAGGATTCGACGTCGCAGCGGATGCCCGGATAGCGATTCCAGTACCAGGTCCCGCCGAAGTCGGCGCCTTTTTCGATGATGACGATGTTCTCGACGCCGCGCTTGCGCAATTGCACCGCGGTCAGCAATCCGCCGAAGCCGCCGCCGATTATGACCACGTCGGCTTCGCGCTCTACCCGCTCGCGTTGGAAATCCGGGACGGAGTTTGGATCGACGTCAAAGGCCGCGAATCTGCCCTTGAGCGACTGGTACTGCGTTACGGCATCGGCCCGAAGGCGCTTCTCGCGTTCCTCTGCGTAGCGGCGGGCCAGCGCCTCGACATCGAGGTCCGCCTCGCCGCCGCCATTGTTGCTCATCAATTCATCCTCTTTCCATCGCACCTTCAGGGCGAGCGCCCGGCCGCCCCTTTCCCAGCCTCAGAAGCGCACGGTACCGTTGAGCGAGATCGAACGATACTCGTCCATCCAGTTCAGCGTGCGCTGGGTCGCGGTGATCGAGCCAGGCAGGCGGATCGCGGCGCCGCGGGAATGCACGTCCGTCAGGTTGCGGCCGACCAGCGCGATGCTCCAGCTATCGTCCTGAGCGCCGAGCTCGATGCGCGCGTCGAACTTGGCCCAGCCGTCCTGAAGCCCCCAGATCGGGCTGTAACCATCGGCAATGTAGTATTTCGAGCGGAACTGGGCATTGCCTCCGGTCGTCAGCTTGAGCGAGCCGAGGTCCGCCTCGTGCTGGAAGCCGACGTTGCCGCTCCACTTCGGCGCGAACATCAGCGGCAGACCGGCGATGTTGTGCTGCTCAAGGCTGTCGGGATCAGAGGAATCGCACTGCTCGATCGTTTCGTAGACGAGGCACGGCGCGCCCGGATAGTCTTCGAACCTCGCATCGAGATAGGCGACGTTGGCGTTGAGCGAGAGGCTGTCGGTCGGGATGATCTGCACTTCCAGTTCCACGCCTTCCGACCGCGCGCTGGCTGCGTTGCGGGTGAAGAATGTGCGGAGATCCGGATCGTAGGCGGACTGTTGCAGATCCTCGAAGTCCATGCGGAATATCGCCAGGTTCACGGTGGCGAGGCCGTTGCCCAAAGTCGACTTCATGCCGAACTCGTAATTCATCGACCGTTCGGCAGCGAACTGGAACCCGTCTTCGGAGACGTTGAAGGTGTTCGACACGAAGCCGCCGGACTTCGAGCCGCGCGCGACGGTGGCATAGACCATCACGTCCGGCGTGACGTCGAACTGCAGAGTACCCGAGGGGTCGAAGTAGTCTTCCGAGAGGCGACCCTCCCGATCCGGGCCAATCACGCCCGATACCGAGCGCTGCGTGAACTCGGCCGACTTCTTCACTTCCGAATACCGCAGACCTGCAATCAGACGCAGGTCCGGCGTGAAGTTGAAAGTGCCCTGGCCATAGGCCGACCAGGCGTCGCTATCCTGGTAGAAGTCGGTCGTCTGATGGCCGGTCAGGCCGGGTATGTCCCGATAGTAGGTATCCTGGTGCAGGTGATATTCCGAGGTGTCGTAATAGACGCCCAGGACATATTCGAGGAACTGGCCGAGAGGTGAAGCAATGCGCGCCTCCACCGACCATTGGTCGAAGTCCTCAGGAAAGCCGTTGCCGAACCGCGCATTGCCGCCGTTGGCCGGAATGCTGCCGTCCGGTGCGATCTCGTCGTAAGCCGTGAACCGGCTCGTCTTATAGTGCGAATAGCCGCCAATCAGCGTCAATGTGTGATCGCCGAGGCTGATGTCGGCGTTGAGCGCAGTGTTCCAGGTCTTGATGCCGCTCCCCTCGTCGAGGCCGGCGCCGGCGTAGTTGTCGGAGATGTAGCGCTCGTCGCCGAAATCGTTGTCGTAGACGTCCTCGGTCAGCGAACCGGTCACCGTCACGCCCCCTTTGAGGGCGTGGCTGCCGTATTCGTTCTTGAGCGAGACGTCGATATCGGCCGAAGGCTGCCAGCGCAGCGTGACGCGCGCCATCTCGTCGCGCAGAAGCGGCTCGTCGCGGTCGTTGTAGAGATTGCGGATATAGCCGTCCTGATGGACGAGCTTGCCCGCGATGCGCACGCCGAGCGTATCGGAAAGCGGCGCACTGACGACGCCGGTCAGGTCGACGCCCTGACGCTCGAAATCGTAACCGGCAGAAACATAGCCTTCGAACGCCGGACCCGGCTTCGCGGAGATCAGGCTGATCGCACCGGCGGCGGTGTTGCGTCCGAACAGCGCGCCTTGCGGCCCGCGCAGGACTTCCATGCGTTCGAGGTCGAAGAACGGGGCGCTGAACTGCGCGCCGCGGCCGCCGTAGATGCCGTCGAGATAGACCGACACTTCCTGATCGAAGGCGACGTTGTTCGGACCCGACCCAAACCCGCGGATGAAGACAACCGGGTTCACGCCGGAGTTGAGCACCGCCATGTTGGGCACGTAGCTCTGCACGCTGCGCAGATCGGTGATCTTGAGATCCTCGATCGCCTCACCGGTGACCGCGGTGATCGAAACCGGAACGTCCTGTAGCCTCTGCTCACGTTTCTGCGCGGTAACGACGATTTCGCCGATCGACCGCGGGCGATTGTCGGTAGTCGGGGCGGTTGGCGCCGGGGCGTCCTGATCCTGCGCTTGTGCGGCGGCGCCGGACAGCAATGCCGCAGCGACGGCAGCGCGGGCTGCCGCGGCTTTCAGATGAGCCGAACTCTTCATAATCCCCTCCTCTTTCGACATCGCCGCCGATGCGGCCTGCTCGCTATTATTGCATGCAGTTTATCAATTTTGCGGCTCTGCGCAAGCGCAATTACGTCAAGAACTGGGAAGCTTGACGTGAACTCCGCTAAGTTTGGATGCAATGACGCATGATTGCACATTGTTCTGCGACTTGGGGCGACCGGGGTCACGCGGCCGGTTGCGCACCTTCTCCGGCCAACCGCTGCGCGAGGAGGCGCCCGGGCTTCATCCCGATCAGGATGAGCACCGCCGCACCAATCCCGGCGAGGGCCGTCATCGTCGCAAGCGCCTTGCCGATGCCCATTTCGCCTCCGAACAGGTTCTCGGCCAGCATGGCGGTGATCGTCGGCGCGATGCCGAAACCTGCCAGGTTCACGCATGCGCCGAAGACGGCAGCCATGATTCCGCGCAGGCGATTGGGCGCAAGCGATTGCACCATCGAGATCTGCAGTCCGCCGACGACACTGGCCGCCGCCATGCCCAGGCAGAACAGCACCGCCGCGGTCATGAAGTCCCCGGCCAGATAGGCTCCGATGAAAAGCGGCGTGTCGATCGCGACGGCCGCAAGTGAGACGAGCACGGGCGCCTCGATCCGGCCGCGCGCGACGAGCATGTCCGAGACGACACCGCCCGCGAGCAGCCCGATCGTGCCGCCGATGCCGTAACCGAGGCCGAGGAGAAGGCCGACGTCGCCCGCACCGAGGCCATGCAATCGCATGAAATGGACCGGCCCCCAGACCATGAAGGAGTAGCCGATGATCGCAATGCACGAATAGCCGGCAAAGAGCGGCACCAGCGCGCGGGCATTGCTGCCGATGAACACGAGCGCGTCGCGGATGCCCGGGATGTCCTGTGTCTCGCCGCCCGCCAGTTGCCGCTCCGGCTCGCGCACGGTCAGCGCGATGAGCAGGGCCACGAGCAGGCCTGGCAGACCGATCACGACGAAGACGATCTGCCACGGGGCCGCGTCGGGCATCAGCGGCAGCGTAGCCCCGGTCGCGTAGACCCAGTCCACGAGCTGACCGCCCAGCATGATGGCGAGACCGCCGCCGACCGTGGCGCCGCAGGCGAAAATGGCGGTTGCGATGCCGCGCCGCGACGGCCGGAAGTAATCGGCGATCATCGAATAGGCGGCGGGATTGAGGCTCGCCTCGCCCACGCCGATCAACGAGCGCGCAGCGAACAGGCTGCCGAAATTGCGGGCAAGGCCGCCCGCTGCAGTGGCGAGGCTCCACAACGATATGCCGAGGACCATGGCGTTCCGCCGCCCGTGCGTATCGACCCACCGGCCGAAAACGAACGCGAAGATCACGTAGGAACCGGCGAAGGCGGCACCGGCGAGAATGCTGACCTCGGTATCGCTAAGCGCGAGATCGGCCTTGATCGGCTCGATCAGCATGCTGAGCGCGAGCCGATCGAGGAACGACAGGGCGCTCGCCACCATCAGGCAGAAGACGACGTAATAGGGATAGGCGGCGCGCATCGACATGGGAAGGTCAGTCCCTGCTTGGGAGCGGTGCAGGCTCGACGTCGACGAAACGATACTCGGGCGGCGACGGCATTTCGCGCACGCGTTCGTCGTAGTCGTCGTGCTCAAGCCGGAGCGCGCGGATCATGCCGGCGTTCATCATGAACATGCTCGCGACATAGGTCAGTTCGATGATCTGCTCGGCATCGAATTGCGCTTCCAGACGGGCGAAGAGCACGTCCGGCACCCGCCCGTGATCGAGCGCGATGCAGTCCGCGTAGGCGAGCACCGCGCGCTCCGCATGGTCGAACCGGTCGCTGGTCTGCCAGGCGGGTATGTCGGCCAGCGCCTCCTCCGAATAGCCGAGGCCGCGCAGGATCTTGCTGTGTTCGGAATACATCCAGCGGCACGAACAGGCCCAACCGATGCGGGCAATGGCAAGCTCCATGTATTGGAGCGGCAGCTTCCGCTTTTTCGTCTGCTTCAGATAAAATCCGCGCACCGCGTGCTCGAGCACGTCGGGCGAATGGGCGAGCACCGCCTCGTAGTTGCCCGGCGCGCCCGATGCGGTCTGACCCGGTTGTGTCGCCGGATCGCGGCCCGGGAACTTGCGGTCGTACATGAACTGGACGAGCGGATCGTCGATATCGGCGCGGCTGACGAGCGGAAGGCGCGGCATCAGCCTTCCGCCGCCCAGAAGCCTTCCATTAGCGAACCTACACCTGCGTTCTGCAGGCTTGCCCATTGAAGCATCGACACGCCATTCTCCCAATGGTTTTGCCGAGGTTCTACCTCGCCATTATTGCATGCAATAATGGCTGACGATTCGTACGGCGTCCAGACGCAATTCCGAGATTTCGCAGAAATCGGACCAAGGACGTATCGCTGCAACGGGTTTGAGCGATGCTTTGTATGCACTCTATGGCTTCGGGACGCCTACAATGCCTTTGTCCATCAGCGCGCCAAACTGTCCCGCGCCAAGGCCGACGATCTCGGTCAGCACCTTCTCGGTGTCGCTGCCGAGACGTCGCGCCGGACGCACGGGAACCCGCGCCTGAGAAGGCAGAGTCGCCATGGCGCCGGGCGCTGCGTAGTGCGCGCCGCTTGGGTGCGTGATGGCGGAGAATAGCGGATTGCCGGTCACCAGAGCCGGGTCGCGCACGGCCTGCTCCATCCGTTGGTAAGGCCCCCAGCAGCATCCTTCACTGTCGAGCGCCGCCCCCAGCTCGCCGCTCTCGCGTGCAGCCACGGCCCGTTCTACCAGAGGATAGAGCGCATCGCGGTGCACGAACCGTTCGCTTTCGTCGCGTGCGAACGATGTCCCGCGCTCCTCCTCGATGCGCGCCACCTCGTCCGCGATACCCAGCACCGCGACGAGCCCGCGCCACTGCCGCGGGGTGATCGCCATGAGCATGATGCGTTCGCCGTCGCGCGTTTTGAAATCGCGGCCGAATGCGCCGAAGACGTCGTTGCCGTAGCGCTTGCGATCGCCGCCGTGGAGCGTTTCGGCCAACTGGCCCAGGTTCGCGATCGTGGCGATGCCGACGTCGGCCAGCGGAATCCGGATCTCCTGCCCCTCGCCAGTTTCCGACCGGTGGTGGAGCGCCGCCATCGTGGCGAAAGCGGCATAGGCCCCGGTCAGCAGATCCCATGCGGGCAGAACGGCGTTCACCGGCTCATCGCCAAGGCTTTCCGGCCCGGTGATGAACGGAATGCCGAGGGCGGACGCCACGGTATAGTCGAGCGCCGGGCTGCCGTCCGCGCGGCCCATGATGCGCGTCAGGATCAGATCCTCGCGGCGAGCCGACAGCCGCTCCCAGGAAAGGAACCCGCCGACCGGGAAGTTGGTGAGGAAGACTCCCGCTTTCTCTCCCGGCGCGGCTGCGATTTCCGCCAGAAGCTCGCGCCCTTCCCCGCTGGACAGGTCGAGCGCAACGGAGAGCTTGCCCTTGTTCAGCCCTTCCCAATAGAAGCTGTCGCCATTCTCCGCCTGCGGCCAGCGGCGGAAGTCCGGCCCGCCGCCGATCTGATCGACGCGAATGACCTCCGCGCCCATCTGAGCAAGATAGAGGCCAGCCGTCGGACAAGCGACGAACGAGGACGCCTCCACCACCCGCAGTCCGTCAAGCAGCGTATACATCGGTTCTCATCCTTCGAGCGTTCCGGAACTGCATCGCCGGTGCGTCACGCACCTTCAAGTCCGACGATCGTGATCGCCGAGACATTCTGGATCGGCGCGCCGCCGAGATTGTGGCTCAGCGCGAGCTTCGGCCCGTCCGCGCGCTGGCGCTCGCCGGCGCGGCCCTGCAATTGCAGATAGTTCTCGTAGATCATGCGCAGTCCCGACGCGCCGATGGGATGACCGAAACACTTCAGGCCGCCGTCGATCTGGCAGGGCGTGTGGCCGTCCGCATCGTAGAAACCGTCGAGAATGTCCTTCCAGGCCTGGCCCTCTTTGGAAATGAAGAGGTCTTCCATCGTGACCAGTTCGGTGATCGAGAAGCAGTCGTGCACTTCGAGGAGGTCGATCTCCGCGCGGGGATCGGTGACGCCGGCCTCGGCATAGGCGCGGGCCGCGGCCTTGCGGGTGGTGTGAAAGTACGTCCCGTCCCAGCCGCCGGCGTGCTGCAGCTCCCAGCCGTTGGAGGTGACGAGCTGGATCGACTTGACCAGGACCGGATCGGTCCTGCCGAGCTCGCGCGCGATTTCCGGCGTGGTGACGATCGCGCAGGCCGCGCCGTCGGACACGCCGCAGCAGTCGAACAGGCCGAGCGGCTCGGCGATCATCGGGGCATTCAGCACCGTCTCGATATCGATCGCCTTGCGCAGATGCGCCTTGGGGTTCCTGGCCCCGTTGGCGTGGCTCTTGACCGAGACGTGCGCCATCGCCCGCTTGAGGTCGTCGCGCGAAACCCCGTGCTTGGCGCGATAGGGCGCGGCGATCTGCGCGAAGTTGCCGGGGGCCGACCCGGTGACGCCGTACATGTCGAAGTTGAGCCCGCGGCTGCGTGCCGGGAGGCCGCCGTAGCCGGTGTCCTTCAGCTTCTCGACGCCCATGGCCAGCGCGATGTCCGCCGCGCCGGAGGCCACCGCATAGACCGCGCCGCGGAACGAGTCGGTGCCGGTCGCGCAATAGTTCTCGACCTTGGTCACGCCGATGTCCGGGAGCCGCAGCGCCGTTGCCAGCGGAATGCCCGAAGGGCCGATGTTCTGCGCCTCGAACCCGACGCCGAGCCAGGCCGCGTCGATCCGCGAGACGTCGATCCCGGCATCGGCGATACATTCGTCGAACGCCTCGACCATCAGCGTTTCGGCATCGTCGTTCCACCGTTCGCCGAACCGCGAGCAGCCCATGCCGACGATCGCGACCCTGTCCTTGATTCCGCGGGCCATCAGGCTTCTCCCTCGTTCAGCGGCACGGCCTTCCAGAAGTATTTGGTGAAATGGCGCTGCTCGTCCTCGGCCTTGATGCGGAAAACCATGCGCATCGCGCGGCCAACCTCGACATCGTCGGGCCCGACTTCGGCGAATTCGGTGACGAGCCGCCCGCCGCCATCGAAATCGAGCGTGCCGTAATATGTCGGCGGATCGGGCGAATAGCCGAGCGCGTCGGCGGTGTAGGAGACGATCCGCGCGGTGCGGTCCGCCAGCGGATAATCCTCCTGCGTCCCCTGCTTGCGCCCATTGGGATCGACCGAGATCGCGCTCGGCGGGAACTGGACGGTGCCGGTCACGGTACAGCGAGAGCCGACCAGGCCGAGTACCGCCGTGCGCTTGCGGTAGAGTGTCGTGCCCGGCTGCTTCTGGTCCAGCTCGGCGCGAATGCCGCGCTCGAGATCGATCAGCCCGCGGTGGAACAGGAAACGCATGTAGTTGTCGTCGGCCACACCGTCTTCGACGCAGGCGGCGACCGTGCGTTGGGGCCTGTGGTCCGCGATGGCCTCCGTGGCCTCGAACAGCAGAACGTCCGCGCCCTGCCCGAACCCGGTAACCAGAATTCGCTCGCCCAGCGAAGCGCGTTCGAGCGCGCTGGCCAGCAGCAGCAGGGGATGCCCTGTGCCGGTGTCTCCGATCTCGGCGGACAGGGTGTCGACCACGGCCCCGTCCTTCAACCCCAGTTTGCGGGCGATCGCCTTGACCGTTCCGCCGGCCGCGATCGGCAGGACGACATGGTCGATATCACCCGCCGCGACCTTGCCCTCCGCTAGCAGGGCCTGCACCGCATCGGCCAGGATAGCGAGATGGCCTTCCTCGCGCACCCAGCGGCTTTCCCATTGGTAATCGAAGCTCTCGCCGCTGGCGCGGAAGTGATCGACGAAATCGACCGTCACCGAATGGCTGGCCACCAGTCTGGCAATGGGCGTGCCGCGGCCGACGAGGATCGCCGCCGCGCCGTCGCCCTGAACCAGTTCCGCTTCGGACGCCGGGCGGGCCTTGCGCAAGTCCGATCCGATGCACAGCCGCGTGCGCGATCCTTCCAACGCATCGCGCAAGGCGCTCGTCGCCGCCCGCATGCTGCCGCCCGCATCGAGCGCGACGATCCCGTCGGACAGGTTCAGCGCTTCCTTGACGATGCCGGCATTCGCCCTGTCGGCGAAAGGATGGGTCACACTGGCCAGCGTCAGCCCCTCGACTGCCGCGCGATCGCGTCCGTCGAGGCAAGTGCGTGCGGCCTCGACCGCCATGGTCACGGCATCCTCGTCCCAGTTGGCGATGGCGCGATGCCCTCGCGCCAGGCTCTTTAGACCCGGCGCAAACCATCGGTTCGCGTTATAGATCGCGGACCGATCGAGGCGGCCGCGCGGCAGGTAGACGCCGCACGACAGGATGCCGAAATCGCTCATTCGAATTCCGCCCCCGCCATGGTCAGACCGGGTCCCAGCTGAACAGCTCGGGCGAGCGGATCATCGACGCGAAGTCGGAGCGGACGGCGGGTATGAACTCGTCGGCGATCGACTGCGCCGTCCACCCATCCGACCGGTGCATGGCGCGGACGGGGCGCGGTTTCGAGAACAGGAAGATCTCGTTCTTGCGGACGGCGAATATCTGGTTGGTCACATCCTTCGACAGGTCGGACGCGAGGAACGCCACCAGCGGCGCGATCTTGTCCGCGCTCATCGCCTGCATGCGCTCCAAGCGCTTCTGCTCGTCGGGATTGTCGGACGGAATCGTCGCGATCATCCGGCTCCACGCGAACGGCGCGATGCAGTTCGACCGCACGCCGAAGCGCTGCATGTCGAGCGCGATCGACTGCGACAGGCCGACGATCGCCATCTTGGCCGCCGAATAGTTCGCCTGCCCCAGATTGCCGATCAGGCCGGAGGTCGAGGTGAAGTGGATGAAGCTGCCCGAACCCTGCTCGCGGAAATAAGGCGTCGCCGCTTTCGACACGTTGAACGCCCCGTTGAGATGCACATCGACGACGGCGCGCCAATCCTCGAGGCTCATCTTGTGCCAGATCCGGTCGCGCAGGAAGCCGGCGTTGTTGACCACCGCGTCGATACGGCCGAATTTCTGCACGGCATCCTCTACGATGCTGGTGGCACCGGCCGGATCGGTCACGCTGGCGAGGTTGGCATAGGCGGTTCCGCCGGCCTTCGCGATTTCGTCCACGACTTCGGATGCCGGCCCCTCGTCGTTGCCTTCGCCCGCGGCGGAGACGCCGTAGTCGTTGACGATCACACTCGCGCCCTCGCGCGCGCAGAGCAGGGCCAGCTCGCGCCCGATCCCGCGCCCCGCGCCGGTCACCGCGACGACGCGGCCTTCCAGAATTCCCATTATCGCTTTCCCGTTCGTGAAATCAGTTGCCGGTGAAGTTCGGCTTGCGCCGTTCGAGGAAGGCATCGACCGCCTCCTCGTGATCCCGCGTCTCGTGGACCACGGCCTGCAGCGCAGCCGAGAGGTTGAGCACGGTACCTAGCGACGCGTCCTGCGCCTCGCGCAGCAGTCGCTTGGTCAGGCGCACGGCACGCGGCGGATTGGCCGCGATTTCGTCGGCCAGCGCGCGCGCGGCGGGCATCAGTTCGTCGGGCTCGACCACCTTGGTCACCAGCCCCCAGTCGAGCGCGGCCGCCGCATCGATCATCCGCCCGGTCAGTGCGAGTTCGGTGGCGCGGGGCCAGCCGATCACCCGCGGCAGGAGCCAGGCCCCGCCGTCGCCGGGGACGAGGCCGACCCGCACGAAGCTTTCCGCAAAGCGCGCCGTCTGGGACGCAATGCGGATGTCGCACATGCAAGCGAGGTCGCAGCCCGCTCCGACCGCCGGACCGTTGACGGCGGCGATGACCGGCACTTCGAGCTGCTGAAAGGCGAGCGGCAGGCGCTGGATGCCGTCGCGATAGTTGCGCACGGTGGCGACCGGCTGCTCCCCGCGTAAGCCGAGGCCCGGCTTCATCTTGGACAGATCTCCGCCCGAGGAGAAGGCCGAGCCGGCACCGGTCAGAATGACGGCGCGAACCGAAGGATCGCCATCCGCGGCCTGCAGCGCATCGACGAGAGCGTCGACCATCGTGTTGTCGGAGATCGGATTGCGCGCCTCCGGCAGATTGAGCGTGATGGTCACGACCGCACCATCCCGCTCCGTGAGTAGTTGCTTCGACATCCCGGTACTTTCCTCGTCCGATCGTTTCCTATCGTCTATTGCATGCAAATAGCCAAGGCAAGAGAGACGCGGACAAGTTACACTTCAGGGTGCGAAATGGCGAGGTATATCAAGGAAATTGTAGCTATGGCCGCGCATATGTCGGGGATCGATGCACACCTGACTCGACAAGCCGGCTCGCGCACAGCATATGTTTGCATGCAATTACGTGGAGACTGACGTGTTCGAAACGATCGAATACGAAGCGAGTGGCGGCATCGCGACGATCCGGTTGAACCGGCCTGAAAAGAGGAACGCCTACAACACCCGGATGATGAACGAGCTGGTCGCCGCGTTCGACAGGTCGGATGCGGACGACGATGTCGGCGCGGTCATCCTCACCGCCAGCGGCGACGTGTTCTGCGCCGGTGCCGATCTCTCGGGCGGCGCCGGCACCTTTGCGCAGCTCAGGGACGATCCCGAACGGGCCGCTCTACGTCATGGGGATTTGTGGCGTGACGGCGGCGGCGTCGCTTCCTTGCGCATTTTCGAGAGCTTGAAGCCGGTGGTTGCGGCGATCAACGGCCCGGCAATCGGCGTGGGCGCGACGATGATTCTCGCCTGCGACGTGCGGATTGCCAGCGACACGGCGCGCTTCGGCTATGTCTTCACGCAGCGCGGGCTGGTGCCGGAGGCCGCCTCGTCGTGGTTCCTGCCGCGCATCGTCGGCCTTTCACGCGCGCTCGAATGGACGATGGGCGCCTGCATGGTGTCCGCAGAGGAGGCGCTGGAAGCGGGTCTGGTTCGCGAGATCTGCGCGCGTGACGAACTCGTCCCCCGCGCTCACGAGATCGCCGGACGTTTCCTGTCCGGCTCGCGCGTCGCGGCGGCCCTGACCCGGCAGATGATGTGGCGCATGGCCGGCGCAGCCCATCCGATGGAGGCGCACCGCGTCGACAGCCGTGCGATCGCCGCGCTGCGGGCCTCGCCCGATACGATGGAGGCGGTCGCCGCGTTTCTCGAGAAGCGCCAAGCCAACTTCAAAGGCAAAGTGTCGGACGATCTGCCGGACATCTGGTCCGACGGCGCCCACCCGAAATTCTACTGATCCTCTCTCCCGAAAAAACACGGATCCATCATGGACTTCAATTACTCCGCCGAGCAGCGCCATTGGCTCGACCGCCTCGCGACCTTCTTCGCAGACCATGTGTTGCCCGCGAAGGAGGCCTTCGCCCACACCGGCGAGACGGGGTCCGATTGGCCGTGGAAAAGTCCGCCGGTCCTCGCCGAGCTCCAAGCCAAGGCCAAGGCGGCGGGCCTGTGGAACCTGTTCCTGCCCCCCGCCGCACAGGCGCATGCGGCGAACGGCTTCGCGTTCGATAGCCCCGGCCTGAGCAATCTCGTCTACGCCCCCCTTGCCGAGATGATGGGGCGATACGAATTCGCCTCGCGCATCTTCAACTGCTCGCCGCCCGATACCGGCAACATGGAACTGCTGCTGCGCTACGGTTCTGCGGAACAGCAGGAGCGGTGGCTGGTGCCGCTAATGGAGGGAACGATACGATCGGCCTTCCTGATGACCGAACCGGACGTCGCCAGTTCCGACGCCACGAATATAGAGACCCGGATCGAACGCGACGGCGATCACTGGATCATCAACGGCCGCAAATGGTGGTCGACAGGCACCGGTGACGCCGATTGCAAGGTCCTGATCGTAATGGGCAAGTCCGCTCCCGATGCGCCGACCCACGCCCAGCAAAGCCAGATCCTGGTACCGATCGACACACCCGGGGTGACCGTCAAACGCATGCTCGGAGTCTTTGGCTACGAAGACCGGCCCGCCGGTCATGGCGAAGTTCTGCTGGAGAACGTGCGCGTTCCCGCAGAAAATCTGATCCTCGGCGAAGGGCGCGGTTTCGAGATCGCGCAGGGGCGACTCGGCCCGGGGCGCATCCATCACTGCATGCGCACGATCGGCGCGGCCGAAGAAGCGCTGGACCTGATGTGCGCGCGGCTGAGCGGGCGGACGACCTTCGGCAAGACATTGGCGGAACGCTCGGTCTGGCAGGAGCGGATCGCCTGGGCTCGGACGGAAATCGACATGGCGCGTCTCCTCACGCTGCGGACCGCGCAACTGCTCGACGAAAACGACGCCAGGAACGTGCGCGCGGACATTTCCAAGATCAAACTGGCCGTGCCGCGCGCCGCATTGAAAGTGATCGACGACGCGATCCAGGCGCATGGCGGAGGCGGCGTTTGCAGCGATTTCGACCTGGCGCGGCTCTACGCCAAGACCCGAACGATGCGAATCGTGGACGGCCCGGACGAGGTGCACACACGCGTCATCGCGCGCGCCGAACTGAAGCCTTACCGCCGCAAGGGTCCCGTTTGAATTAAAAGCGCCCCCCACGAAGGGAGGGCGTCAGCGTCTGCAACGCTGCACGTCGCGGGATTCCTCCAGACGTCATTTTATTGCATGCGATATTCACAGTCGGAAGAGTGCCTTTGCGCTCCAAATTCCACCGCCCCGTCATCTAACATATGATTTTATTTGATTTTTATATGAAATATCTGGTGGCGGGAAATGCATGCAAACTATCTTGCATGCAATCTATCCGTGAGATAGGTTGCGCAGATATGGCCGTCAAAAGAGCGGCGGGCGAATTGGGATGAGTCTAAGATGTTCTTTTGGCAACTACGGGCATCCACCTTCGCGATGGGCTCGCGCTCGCTCGCTTCTCCCAGCCGAAGCCCGGTGAGAGTGCATGTGCCCTTCTTCTCCGGAATGCGGGCCTGATGCGCCGCTACGAAGGAAAGGTAGCCGTCGTCACCGGTGCCGGGCGCCCCGGAGGCATTGGCGAGGCTATCGCGCGCCGGGTCGCCGGCGAAGGCGGCCGCGTAGCTGTTCTCGATCTATGCCGCGACAAGCCCGAGGTGCCCCGGGAGAGCTTCGGCAGCTTCGAATCTCTTCAATCGGTTGCCGGCTCGCTTGGCGAAGTCGGCGAGAAGGGGTTCGCAGTGCGCTGCGATGTCACCGATGAAAATCAGGTCGCGGATGCGATGTCGCAGATACGCGACGTGCTCGGCGGCATCGACCTGCTCTTTGCGAATGCCGGCGGCGGGACGGGAGCGGGACCGGTCGATCAGACACCGGTTAGCGAACTGGACCGGTCCGCCTGGGACTATACGGTCGAGATCAGCCTGACGTCGGTCTTCCTGTGCGCGAAGCACGCGATCCCGGCCATTCGCGAACGCGGCGGTGGCGCGATCGTCAGCACCACCTCGATCAGCGCCTATCACGGCGTTCCCGGCCTCTCCGCCTATGCATCCGCGAAATACGCGGTGACCGCCCTCACCCGCGATCTTGCGCTCGAACTGGCCGGCGACGGGATTCGCGTCAACGCGTTCGCACCGGGCATCACGCTGACCCCGTACGTGCGCCAGCGTTACGAAGCGATCGCGGCGCAGAATCCGGGAACGACTCCGGAAGAGATGATGGACCGTTTCGTATCGTCCCGCATCCCTCTGGGCCGCGCGGCCGAGCCGATGGAGATGGCATCGGTCGCAGCCTTCCTGGGCAGCGCCGACGCAAGCTTCATGACCGGTCAGACCCTGTTCGTCGACGGCGGCATGCGGGTTTGAGCGCAGCGAACATTTTTCGAGTTCATCGGAGGTAACGGCAATGCCTTCAAGGATGGGAGGATTGAAAATGAAAACAGGATTTTACGGCACCCTTCTGGTCGGAGTGAGTCTGGCGGGCATCTCGGCGCCGGCACTGGCGCAGGATGCCGATACCGGACCGGCGACGACCGAAGCCGCCGATCCCATTCCCGGCGAGATCATCGTCACCGCCCAGCGCCGCGAACAGTCGCAGCAGGACGTGCCGATCTCGATCTCGGTCGTCTCCTCGCAAGCTCTCGAACAGAGCAACCTCACCACCATCGCGGACGTCCAGTTCCTTGCACCCGGGGTGAACTACAACGCCAACTTCGGCGGCGGGTTCAACATTCGCGGCGTGGGCACCCAATCGCTGCTGATGTCGGCGGAGCAATCGGTGGCCCTCGTCATCGATGATGTGATCCAGGGCCTCCCCGAAGTGTCCTTTGCGGGCCCGAGCTATCAGTCCCTGGTCGACATTGAGCGGATCGAGGTTCTCAAGGGGCCGCAGGGCACTCTGTTCGGGAAGAACAGCTCGGCGGGCGTCATCCAGATCATCACTGCGAATCCGGAGATCGGCGTACGCTCGCTCGAAGGCTCGCTGTCCTACGGCACGAAGAACGAGCTGAATGCGGAGCAGGTCCTGAATCTGCCGCTCGGCAACACAGCGGCTCTGCGCATCGCCGGCGGGCTTCAGCGCCGCGACGGCTTCGTGCCCGATCTTTACAGCGGCACGGACCGCTGGGCCTACGAGCGCTACTCGCTGCGCGGCAAGCTCCTGTGGGAGCCGACGGATGATCTCAGCATCCTCCTGAACGGCGAATATCGTCACCTGACCGACAACGCGAACGGCATCGGGACTTTCCGGGTTTGCGGCAGCGGCTTCGGGGCGTTCAACCCCTGCGAGGCCGTTGCGCCCTACGGCATCGAGCCGGGGCCGGAGAACCTCCAGGTCGCGACCGACGGCAGGAGCAGCACCAAGCAGAAGGTCTATTCGTTCAGCGGCCGCATCGATTACGATATCGGCAACGCCACGCTGACGTCGATCACCGCCTATCGCGATCTCCTGCAGCCCATTGCGCTCGATACGGATACCTCCCCTGCCAAGGTCTACTCGCGGAACGAGAATATCTCGGGCGGTACGCAGTTCACCCAGGAACTGCGGCTCAACGGAGAGGCGGGCATTCTCAACTATACCCTCGGCGGCTTCTATTATGACGCGCGCCCGTATCAGAAGGGCATGAACGGCGGCACGATGGGCCGTATCCCGGAGGACTCCGAAAAGCTCCTCTCCTTCGTTGCGATCGGCCCCTACGCCTCGCAGGGATACGCATCGTGGGTCAAGGCGAAGCTCAAGAGCTATGCGCTGTTCGGGCAGCTCGAGGCCGAGGTCGTCCCCGGCCTGACCCTGATTGCCGGCGGCCGCTATACCAAGGACGATGTCCGCCAGACGATCGACTATTTCGATGTGCCATGGCTGTGCCGCGCGGCCTATGCTGCGGGCCAATCGTGCCATGGCATGGATCTGCCGCTTTCGTCCGGCGAGGCGCGGGTGAAAGCGGACAAGTTCACCTACAAGTTCACTGCGAAGTACGACATCACGCCGTCGGTCAACATCTATGCCTCCTACGCAACGGGCTATAAGGGGCCGATGATCTCGCACCCCGCGAACCAGCCGCAACTGCTGCTTCGCCCAGAGCTTTCGAAGTCCTACGAGGTCGGGCTCAAGGCAGAGCTGTTCGCGAGGGCGCTCGCTTTCAACCTGGCGCTGTTCAAGGTCGATTACGACGACTTCCAGGGCCAGCAGCGTGTCGTCGTCGACGAGACCACATATTTCTACACCACCACGAATGCGGGCGGTCTGCAGACCAAGGGCGTGGAAGCCGATCTGACCTGGCGCGCGGCCCCAGGCCTGACATTGGCTGGCAACGTCGCGTACATCCCGACGAAGTTCACCGAGTTCGCGGTGCAATGCTACGATCTCTACACCAATCCCGCGACGACGCCGGGCGAATGCAACTACGTCCAGCCGGGAATGCCGGAGGGATCGCCGGCGCAGTTCAACGCTGCCGGCTATCCGCTGATCTACTCGCCGAAGTGGACCTGGGGGGTACGGGGCAATTACGAGACGCCCGTCGGCGACGATCTGATCTTCAATGCCAGTGCATCGTACAACTACCGGAGCAGCGCCTATGGCGCCGTCGCCGACCCGAACAGCATCAATCCCGGCTACGGCCTGCTGAACGGCCAGTTGAGCATCGGCGACGCGGATGACCGCTGGGAGGTGGCGCTGTTCGCGCGTAACCTTCTCGACAAGTACTTCGTCGCCGGAATCTACCGTACGCCGCTCGATTCCGGGACGAGCGGTTCGACGCCGCTCTCGACGATCGGATACGCCAACATTCCGGCGCTGGATTCGAGCCGGACCGTGGGCATCAAGTTCAGCTATTCCTTTGGGAATTGAAGCGAGAGTGCCGCCGGCCGTTCCGCACACCGGAACGGCCGGTGATACGGCAAGGCGCAGCGCCGGATGGATGCTGGGCCTGCTGACGACGGGCTACGGGCTCAACCTGCTCGACCGGCAGATCATCAACATCCTGTCGGAACCGATCAAGCGCGATCTCGGCCTGGCCGACTGGCAGCTCGGGGCTCTGAGCGGCCTGTCCTTTGCTCTGCTCTACAGCGTGGCCGCGCTGCCCATTGCCCGCTACGCGGACAGGTCCAACAGGGTCCGCGTGGTCGGCCTGGCGATCCTGACGTGGAGCTTCTTCACTGCCGCGACGGCCATGGCCGGCAGCTTCGTGCAAATGCTGCTCTTTCGGCTGGGCGTGGGCGTAGGGGAAGCCGGCGGGGCCCCGCCTTCCCAGTCGCTAATAGCCGATCGCTTCCCGCCCAACCGGCGTTCGGGCGCGCTTGCGGTCTTCGCCCTTGGGGCCCCGGTGGGCGCCGCCATCGGTCTGATCGGCGGCGGACTTCTCGAAGGTGTGATCGGGTGGCGTTGGACCATGGTGTGCGCCGGGGTCCCGGGGCTCATCATCGGCGCACTTGTCCTGTTGACGTTACGCGACACCCGTGCAGCCGGCGGCGGCAGGGCGAAGGCGGCTGCGGAGACACCGAGTCTCGTCGCCGCGCTGAAGCTGTTGCTTTCGCGTCGGACGTTCACGCTCATCGCGTTCGCGAGCGCACTGCTGAGCTTCTGCAATTACGGTGCGATGGCGTTCGCCGGTTCCTACTATCTTCGCCTCCATTCACCGGAGCTCGCCGAAATCGGCGCACTGGTGGGGCAGGAACCGCTCGGCGTAATCGGGCTGGGACTCGGGATCTTCGGGGCCACCGGCGGCGCGCTCGGCGCATTGGTCGGCGGCCGGCTGGGCGACCGGTTCGGTGCCGGCAATCTGCGCGCTCTGGTGCTGATCCCGGCCGCCGGCTCCATACTCGGCACGATCAGCTATGCGGCGATGTTCACCGTACCCAGCGCAGCCATGTCGCTGGCGGTATTCGCCATCGCCGCATTCTTCACGAGCGTTTGGTACGGTCCGGGTACGCTGGCGATGCAGCGGCTGGCAGGCGCAGACGCAAAGGCCACTGCTCTTGCGGTAGCCTTGTTCATCAACAGTGCCGTCGGGCTGAGTTTCGGCCCCTTGCTGATCGGATTCGCGAGCGACCTGCTCACCCCCAGCATGGGCGAAGGCGAAGGGCTTCGCGCTGGCATCCTCCTCGGGCTGGTCGCCGGCCTGGCATCGGGCGTGCTCTATTGGCTGGCAAGCCGCTCGATCGCCGCAGAGATCGCAGATGTCGAGGGAGTCACGGAATGAGGATCGAGGGAAGCGGCTTCGTCGTCGCCGGAGGCGGATCGGGACTGGGACTGACAACCGCCCGCAGCTTGCGGGACGCGGGCGCCCGCGTGGGAGTGCTCGATCTGAAACAAGGCGAGTGGGACGGAGCGTTCGCAAATGCCGACGTCGCCGACGAAGCCGGGGTTGAGCAGGCGCTAGATGCGCTTGTGAGCGAAATTGGTCAGCTTCGCGGCCTTCTCAACACCACAGGCATCGGGCATTCCGGCCTGTCCGCCGGCCCGGGCCGCAAGGTGACCGCCGATGGTTTCCGCCGCGTGCTCGACGTCAATACGCTCGGCAGCTTTATCCTGGCGCAGGCGGCGGCCGAGCGCATGATCGCATCCGAACCGGACGAGCACGGCGAACGGGGCGTCATCATCAACACCTCCTCAATCGTGGCATTCGAGGGGCAGATCGGCACTGCCGCATACGCCGCGGCGAAAGGCGGCATCAATGCGATGACCTTGCCCCTCGCCCGCGAGTTCGGACGGTACGGGATCAGAGTAGTCACCATCGCCCCCGGAATTTTCGAGACGCCGATGTTCTCGCAGGCGCGTGGCCCCATGGTGGATTGGCTGCGCGATCAAGTGGTCTATCCGGATCGCCCCGGCGACGCTGTTGAATTCGCAGAAATGGTAGCGCATATCGGACGCAATCGGATGCTGAACGGAACAGTGATCCGGCTGGACGGCGCCTATCGCGTTCCGCCAGGCAGGCACGACTGGTGGGTCGACTGAGGGGGTCTGGGCGGCATCGTCGCAGCGCCGGTACAACAGGGTAAGGACGCAGTTTTTGGTCAAAGCGGTCGACATCGCCTACGAAACCATCCGTGACGGAATCCGGAACGGCACCTATCCTCCCGGATCGCACCTTACCGCGCAAGCGCTGGCCGAGGCGTCCGGCTTCAGCCGAACGCCGGTGCGCGAGGCAATGCGCCGGCTCCATGCCGAAGCGCTCATCCAGTTCATCCCCAACCGCGGTGCATTCGTCGCGACCTGGAGCAGGCGCGAGATCGAGCAGATCTACGACCTGCGCATCCTGCTCGAGAGCTTCGCCGCGCGCGAGGCGGCGCTGCACATTTCAGACGAGCAGCTCGCACGCCTGCGGGAAATCGCCCAACAGATGCAGGCGATCACACAGAAGAACACGCCCGACGTCGAGAAAGTGACCGAACTGAACGACGAGTTTCACAAGCTCGTGCTCGATGCGAGCGGAAACGTACGGTTGCGCAATCTGCTCGGCAGCATCGTGGAGATCCCGCTCGTCCTCAACACGTTCCGGTCGTATTCGCTCGGGCAGATCCGACGCTCGTCAGCCCAGCACCTCGAACTCACGGATGCCTTCGCGGCGCGCGAGCCGGATTGGGCGGCCGCGATCATGACCGCGCACATTCGCTCGGCGCGTCAAACGCTCATGTCGAAGACGGATGCGAGCGAATATCCGCCTTCACCGGCGGACGAGAACGCGCCCGATGAGGACGACGAGGGCTAAGGCTCAACCCTCCGGATTGCCGCTCTTGTGCGCCATCGCTCCGGTCGCAGCGGAATCGTGATAGGCATCCATTCGCGTGATGCGGCCGTCTGCGACGGTGCAGATGCAGCAGCACATATCGCGAATCGACCGCCCGTCGGGCATGACCACGATCAGCGTATGCTGCTGCACGAATCCCTCGGGTGTCGGGCTCCGGCGGATATCCACATAGCGGAACTCTGCAGCGCTGGTTCGGATCGCATCGAGATTGCGGACGGTGGTCGGAATATCGGTGAATGCGTCGTCGGTGTTGTGCCACACGAGCGCGCCGGGCGCGAAGATCTCGAACAGCGTTTCCAGATCGCCATGTTCGACGGTCTCGAACAGACGTTGCCCCGCCGCGAGCGCGGCATCATTCTCAACCATGGCGATTCTCCGTCTTCATAGCTGCATCTGGCGGCGGTCAGTCCGATATTGCCGTCATCGCTTCGCGCAGTTGGCGTTTGACCACCTTGCCGGCTGCGTTGCGCGGCAGCGGGATGCTCCGCACTTCGATCCGTTCCGGCACCTTGAAGGGGGGAAGATCGGCCGCAAGCCGCTCGCGCACTGTCTCGGCGGCGAGAGTGGCTCCCGCCTGCTCCACGATCACTGATGCGACGATCTCGCCCATGACGCGATCGGGCAGGCCGAAAACCGCACATTCGGCGACCCCCGGAATCCGCGCGATCGCCTCTTCCACTTCGGCGCAGTAGACGTTCTCGCCGCCGCGGATCACCATGTCCTTCTTCCGGTCCATGACGTAGAGAAACCCCTCTTCGTCCATGGTCACGACGTCGCCCGTCCGGTACCAGCCGTTGCGAAGCACCGCATCGGTGGCCTCGTCGTTGTCCCAATAGCCCCGAAACACTTGCGGCCCGTGAACCCATAGTTCGCCCGGTTCGCCCTGTGATACGTCGTTGCCGTCGTCGTCGACTATGCGGACATCGCAGCACGGCACCGCGGTTCCGACGCTCCCCGGCCGGGAAAGCAAGTCCTCATGACTGTTCGAGGCGACGAGCGAGGATGTCTCGGTCGCGCCGTAACCTTGTGCCGGCACCGCACCGGGGAAACGGGACTGCACGCCCGCCGCGAGATCTCGCGGAGCAGGCGAACCGCCGTAGGTGACCGTGTGCACCGTCTCGAGGTCCGGCATTCCTCCATCGGGCAGCCGCTCCAGAAGCTGCACGACCAGAGTCGGAACCAGGATGAGAACATGCGCCCCTTCCTGCTCGATCAAGCGGAGCGCCTGCTCGATGTCCCAGCGATACATCAAGAGCAGCCGATTGCCTCGCGCCAGGGCCGGGACCAGCGCCGAATGCATGCCCGTTGCGTGAAACAGCGGCAGGGGCAGCAGGACGACCTGCTGCACGGCAGCAGGCGGCGGAGGCCAATCCTCTCCGCGACGCAAGGCAGCGCGCGCCGCGCGATACTGCGTGTTGACGAGATTGGTCAGGGCAGCGCGATGCGTGCCGAGCGCGCCTTTTGCGTCACCCGTGGTTCCGGAGGTGAACGAGATCATGGCCAGATCGTCGGGCGCGAGACGGCGGTCGGGAGCGGGGCGATCGGGCAGCGCGGACCAGCTTTCGGTTGTTCCGATCAACGCCTCGAACGTGTCCGCCCCCCCACCCCGACGAGCGGTGACGAGCACCGATCCGTGATCCGCGTCCGACAGGCGCTCCCACCGCTCACCATCAACCACGGTGACTTTTGCACCGCTCTTGCGGATCATGCGTGCGAGATTTTCGGCGGTTTCCCAGGCATTCAGCGGCACGAAGACCGCGCCGATCGCCATTGTCGCGAAAGCGCAGACGGACCATTCGGGAAAGTTGCGCATGGCAACGGCCACACGGTCGCCTTTTTCGATCCCGTAGCGTTCGGCAAGGGCCCTGCCGAACGCACTCGCGGCGCGCCAGTGCGCTTCGAAGCTGATGCGCTCCCCCTCGTAGACGAGAAACTCGGCATCGCCGAAGCGGCGGCTGTCGTCCAGGACCTGTCGCATGTCTGCAGGCGCGTTTACGTACGTCCGTACCGTTCGACCGGCGATCGTTTCCGCACGCATTTCAAACGGCGCACCAGGCGCCGTGAGAGCCGCGCGCGCCTCGTCGACCGAGCATACAGGCCAGCTCACGCCGGAGCTCCTGCCCGACGAGCGTTCTCCCAGCCTGCGCGAGCCAGCGGCGCAACGCGGCCCTGCGCCGAGAGCGCCCTGTCGTTGTTGGCCTGCCCCCGCGCAGCGCGCCCCGCAACGCCCTGCAAGATAGCGGCAAGGCGGAAGAGGTTGAATGCGATGTACCAGTCGATCGGCCGGTCGAGTACTCGCCCGCTCACGGCGAGATAGCGGTCGAGCGCTTCTTCCATCGTTGGAATGCCCGTCGCCGCGAAATCGACCGTGTCCATGGCGATGCGCTCGCCCGGCGGCATGCGCCACATCATCAGATAGTAAGTCAGGTCGGCAACGGGATCGCCGAGCGTACACAGCTCCCAGTCGAGCAGTGCGGAAATTTCCGGGCGATCCGGCTTCAGCACCATGTTGTCGATGCGATAGTCGCCATGCACGATTCGCGCGGGCGCCTCCGGCGGCACAGTCTCCGGAAGCCAGTTGATCAGCTTTTCCATGTGCTCATCGTGCGGCGCATCGGAGGCACGATACTGTTTTGTCCAGCGGGCGAGTTGACGGGCGAAATAGTTCCCCGGCTTGCCGAAGGCGGCCAGGCCGATGGCGGCCGGATCGAATTCGTGCAGCGCCGCCAATGCGTCGATCTGCGCGTCGTAGATCGCCCGTCGATCCGCAGGATGTTCGCCGGGGAGTTTGGGATCCCACAATATCCGACCCTCCACCAGTTCCATCAGGAAGAACGCCGATCCGATGATCGACTCGTCTTCGCAGAGCCCAAAGGTCCGCGGCACTGGAAATCCATGCGGGCCGAGTGCCGACATCACGGTATACTCCCGCTCTATCGCATGTGCGGAGCGCAGGAGCACGCCGGGAGGTTTGCGGCGGAGCACGTAGTCCCGCAGTGACGTGCCGACACGAAAGGTCGGATTCGACTGCCCCCCGGCGAACCTCTCGACTGTAATCGGCCCCTCATGGTCATCGATGTGCCGTGCCATCCATTGTTCCAGGTGGCTCGCAGCCTGGGAGTCGATGTCGCCTATTCGCGAGACCGGCTGCGCATCAGCAGGATTCGATGACATGCATTTCCTCTCTCCGGCAAACCTCGGACTGGGTCGCGTTCAACCTCATGGACGAAGAACACTCTTGCCATTTGCATGCAATCTAGTCAAAGCTTCTATGCATCGATGATGGTCGCGAGTTCGCAGGTGCCTGGATTGGGTGCGGCCACGATGAAGGGGGATGCCTTGTCTGGTTCTGCAAAAATGGCCTCATCTCCCCAAGTTGCCCGATGGCCGCGCGAGGAGAACGGGAATGGTTACGAACTCCTGTGGGCCTTGGGATCACGCCTATGCGCGAGGGCCTCTCGCATGAAACTGCATCCGATTTTGAATGAAACCGATGGTAGCCACGGCGGCGCATGCGATTTGGCAAGCTGATGATCGAGCCGGCGTGCCCGCGGCACCGGCGTACATGGTGATAAAGGCGGTACATAGAAATTGACGGAACAGACGGAAAAGCAGGGCGCGCTCGGCGGCATCAGGGTCGTCGAAGTCGGGCAACTCATCGCCGGGCCCTTCTGCGGGCAGTTGCTTGGCGACATGGGTGCCGAGGTGGTGAAGATCGAACCGCCCGAAACGGGCGATCCCATGCGCGCATGGGGCCAAGGGCACAGACCGACGTGGTGGCGCGTGATCGGGCGCAACAAGTATTCGGTCGCCGCCGATCTCAGGACACCCGAGGGGCAGGAGTTCGTTCGCAAGCTGATCCTGAAGGCAGACATCCTGATCGAGAATTTCAGGCCGGGCACGCTCGAGCGCTGGTCGCTCGATCCCCAGGAGTTGATCAAGCTCAACGAACGGCTGATCGTCGTCCGGGTTTCGGGATACGGCCAGACCGGCCCTTACGCCCAGCGCGCGGGCTTCGGCGGCATTGCCGAGGCGATGGGCGGCTGGCGCAAGATCGTCGGTGAGCCCGATCGCGCTCCCTCGCGCATGGGCATCTCCATCGGCGACAGCCTTGCGGCGACCAACGGCTGCCTGGGTGCGCTCGCCGCGCTGCACGAGCGTGAAACGAGCGGGAAGGGCCAGATCGTCGACGTGGCGCTGTATGAATCGGTGCTGCAAGTCATGGAGGGGCTGATCCCCGAGTGGGCGGTCGCTGGACACAAACGCGAGCGTACGGGCTCTCGGCTGCCCGGCATTGCACCGTCGAACGTCTATCGCTGCAGCGACGGCGAGTTCCTGATCGGCGCGAACCACGATGGCGTGTTCGCCCGCCTGTGCGAAGCGATGGGACGGCCCGAGTTGGCGAAGGATCCGCGCTATGCCGACCATGTCGCGCGCGGCCGTCATCAGGAGGAGCTCGACGAACTGGTCAACGCGTGGACCGAGCAGCTCACGGTCGATGATCTTGAAGCCAAGATGATCGAACACGGCGTGCCCGCCGGGCGCATCCTCGATGCAGAGGACATGCTCTCCGACCCGCATTTTGCCGCGCGCGAGGCGATCGTGACGGTGGACGATCCCGAGCTCGGCCCGACCCCGATGCAAAGCGCCTTCCCCAAACTGTCGCGCACCCCTTCCGGCGTGCGCCGCAGCGCCCCGCGCGAAGTCGGACAGGATACCGACGAGATCAGGCGGCGCTGGCTGGGCGAATGAATGCGGCTCGCCGGCTCGCCGCATCCGGCGGTACTCGGTGGGCTACCGGTTCAGCAGCCGCCCGACGTGTGCGCCCGGACGAGGGCGCTGACCCGATCGCGCGATAGCTCACCGTTCAACCAGATCGCAGTGTCGATCAGCGCGTCCAGGTCGACCTCCAGATCCGCGCCGAGCGCATAGGCGAGGTCTTCGGTGGCGAGGTTCCCGGCGGCCCCGGGGGCGAAAGGACAGCCACCGGTCCCTCCGATCGCGGCATCGATCGTACTGGCTCCGGCGCGGATCGCGGCGAGCGCGTTGGCAACGCCCATTCCGCGCGTGTCGTGCAGGTGCACGCGAACAGGCAGCGGCGCCACCGCTTCCTTGACGCGGCGTGTCAGCGCTTCGACTTCGCTGGGCCGGGCGATCCCGATGGTGTCGGCGAGGCCGATCTCGAGACTTCCCGCTTCCGCCAAGGCGCTGGCCATGGCGACGACCCTGTCCTGCGGCGTCGGCCCCTCGAAAGGGCAGCCCCATGCGGCGGCGATCATCGCCTGCGCGTCGCGCTTCTCCGATCGCGCCAGACTCAGCACGTCGCGCGCTTCGGCAAGCGACTGCTCGCTGGTCTGACGCTGATTGCGCATCCCGAAGGTGTCGCTCGCGATACAGACGAATCCGATCTCGTCGACGTTCGTTTCGAGCGCCCGCAAGGCGCCCCGCTTGTTCAGCACGAGACCGATATAGCGCGCCGCGCCGGGCCGCAGCCGTGCGACGACTTCCTCCGCGCCCGCCATTTGCGGCACCGCATCGGGCCGCACGAAGCTGACGACCTCGAGCCGGCGCGCGCCGGCGGCGATGGCGCGCTCGATCAGCGCGACTTTGGTATCGACCGGCAGGATCGTCGGCTCGTTCTGCAGGCCGTCCCGGGGCGAAACCTCGACCAGTTCGATCATCGCGATCTCCTCAGCGCAGGCCCAGTTGCCGCGCGATGATACCACGCAGGATCTCGCGCGTGCCGCCCCGCAGGGAAAAGGCCGGCGCGGCCATCGTGGTATAGGCGAGCACGGCGGCGAAATCGCTTGTGCTCTGCAGGTCCGGCTCCTCGTCGACAAGGCTGCGCGCGATATCGGGCAGATCCTGTTCGAAGGTGGCGCCGAGATCCTTCACGATCGCGGCATGGACCGTCGGGTCCTCGCCCGCCTCGAGCAAGGCGGCGACGCCGCGCGACATATGCCGCAAGGTGACGAGGTGCGAGAACAGGCGTCCTACCGCCGTTTGCGCCGCGACGCTCTCGCTCCCCTGCAGCGTGCCGATCAGTTCGAGCAGGAGCTGGATCGACGACAGGAATCGCTCGGGCCCGGATCGTTCATAGGCCAGTTCGCCCATGACCTGCGCCCATCCCTGGCCCTCCGTGCCGAGAATCGCGTCAGGCGGCAGCACGGCGTCTTCGAAATGGACCTCGTTGAAGTGGTGCTGGCCCATCACGTCGTAGATCGGCCGGACCGTGACGCCCGGAGTCGCCTTCATGTCGACGAGCAACTGGCTTGTTCCCTTGTGGCGGTCCGCCGGTGTGCCCGAGGTGCGGCAGAAGAGGATCATGTAATCGGCTTCGTGGCCGTAGGTGGTCCACAGCTTGGTGCCGTTGACCGTCCACGATCCGTCAACCTGCCGTTCCGCGCGGGTGCGCGTCGCGGCGAGGTCGGAGCCGGAATCGGGTTCGCTCATGCCGATGCAGAACACGCAGTCCCCCGCCGCGATGCGCGGCAGGATCGTGCGCTTCTGCGCCTCGGTGCCATAGCGTAAAAGGGAGGGGCCGCTCTGCCGGTCGGCGATCCAGTGCGCGGCGACGGGCGCGCCGGCCGCAAGCGTCTCCTCGACCACCACGTAGCGTTCGAAGGCGCTGCGCTCGTGCCCGCCGTATTCCTTCGGCCAGGTCATGCCGAGCCAGCCGCGCGCACCCATTGCACGGCTGAATTCCCGGTCGAACCCGTTCCAGCTCTCGGCGCGCTCGAGCGGCGTTCGCGTCGCAATGGCTTCGGCGAGAAAGGCGCGTACCTCCGTGCGCAGGGCCTCCGTCGCCTCGTTCTCGACCGGAGGAGGAAAGGTCAGGAGAGTCATGCTGCCGTCACCATCGGCCAGAACGCATCGCGACCGGAGGCGAGAACCTCGCGGCCGACCTGCTGGGTCCACCAGGCCTGAGTCCCGAACTCGTCGCGCCATTTCCAGAGCGAGGTCGTATAAAGATGCAGCCGATGCTCCTGCGCATAGCCGATGGCTCCGTGCAACTGATGGGCGATGGCGGCAGCTTTCGAGCACGCCTCCCCGATACGGGCGCGGGCGATGCCGATGGCGAGGGTCGCCCCGTCTCCGCCTTGTGCCCGCCGGGCGACCGCGTGGTCGGCGGCGGCCTGCCCGGCAGCGACCTCGCTCGCGAGGATGGCAAGCGAGTGCTGGACGGCCTGGAACTTCGCCAATGCACGGCCGAATTGCTGGCGTTCCTGCACATGGGAAATGGTCATGGCGAGGATCGCATCGAGTGCGCCCGCCATCTGCACGGCCCGCGTCAGCGCCGCAGCCTCGCGTTGTTCGGGCGTCAACTCGCCCAGCGTCTCGACCGGGCCTTCGAGCGGCTCGGAGCCGTTCTCCACCGCGAAGCGATTGGCCAGCATCGTTTCCACCAGCGGCCAGGCCACGATGTGGCGCCCGCAGATACGCACCAGCCCGAAGGCATCGGCATCGGAAAAGCCGAACCCTCCTGCCTCCTCGCTCACGAGCGCGACGGGCAGGCCCATCTCCTCGATCCGCCGCCAGCCATCCGCGCGGTCCTTGTCGGTCAGCGCCTGTCCCGCCAGGACGCGTTCCGACAGATCGCCCAGCAAGCGCTGCGCGGACTCGTAGAGTATCGAAGAGATGTCATCCATGCGACGTATCCGAGCCAGGCCGCAGCGCTGCCGGTGGGGTCAAGGCAGATTCAGTCGGCGAGTGCGGCAAGGCCGGCTTCCGCAACCGCCATGTCCTGCTCGTAATGGCCGCCGCTGACGCCGATTCCGCCGATGATGTGACCACCTTCTTTCACCGGATAGCCGCCGCCGAACACGACCAGGCGCGGAGTATGGACAATGCCGTGGAGCAGCGGCGGATCGTTCTTGATGAATTCGTGCCAGCCATGGCTCGGCATGCCGAAGCTGATCGCCGTGTACGCCTTGTTGGTCGCGATATCGACCGAGAGCAGCGCCGCGCCGTCCATCCGGCGAAAAGCCTTGAGGTTGCCCGACTCGTCGACGATCGAGATGCACATCGGCACTCCCATCTCTTCCGCCTTGGCGGTCGCGGCGGCGATCAGCTTGTCGCTGGCTTCCTGCGTGATGGAGCGTTTTTCGATGCTGTTGGCCATGAGGATTCTCCGTTGAGATTTGATTGGAATGCAAAAGGATCGTGTGGGGTCAGGCGATTGCGCGGACGGCCTCGATGATGCGGTCCTTGCTGACGAAAAGCTGTTTTTCGAGCGCGGCGTTGTAAGGAACGTGGACTTGCGGCGCGGCAACGCGCTGGATCGGCTTCTTCAGGCTCTCGAAGCCCTCCTCCGACACGACAGCCGCGATCTCCGACGCGACGCTGCCCACTTTGTGCGAGTTATCCGCGACGACGAGCCGGCCAGTCTTGGCGACGGACGCGAGGATCGTCTCCTTGTCGAGCGGGACGATCGTGCGCAGGTCGATCACTTCGGCCTCAACGCCGTCCTTCGCCAGCGCGTCCGCCGCCGACAGGGCATGCGGCAGACAGCCGGCGATCGAGACGATCGTGACATCTCCGCCTTCGCGCCGGACTGCGGCCTTGCCGATCGGTACGAGGAAATCCTCGTCGGTCGGGACCTCCTCCTTCTTTCCCCAGAGGTTGATGTCCTCGAACACCACCACTGGGTCGTCGTCGCGGATCGCCGACTTGAGCAGGCCTTTGGCATCGGTCGCATTCGACGGCGCCAGAACCTTCAGCCCTGGCGTGTTCATGAACAGCGGATAGGGGCGGTCGGCGTGCTGGGCGGCAGTGCGGTTGTTGTAGAACGTGCTTGTGCGCACCACGAGCGGCACGGCCAGCTGCGCGCCGGTCATGAATCGCAGCTTCGCCGCCTGGTTGATGATCTGATCCGAGGCGAGATAGCAGAAGCTCGCAATGGTCAGATCGACGATGGGGCGCAGGCCCGTCAGCGCGGCGCCGACACCGACGCCGACGAAGCTGTTTTCAGAGATCGGCGTGTTGCGCAGCCGCTTCTCGTCGAATTCGTCGAACAGCGTCTGGGCGCCATAAACGGCGATGTCCTCACCCATCAGGATCACGCGTTCGTCGCGGCGCATCTCCTCGCGCTGCGCTTCGACGATGGCCTGGAGATAGGACAGTTTCTGGGTGGCGTTGCGCATGGTCATAACCCCTCCCCCCCGACCGGCGCGCCGATCGGGTTGACGTACATGCTGTCCCACAGATCGCTCATCTCGGGCTCGGGGCTGGCCTTGGCGAATTCCACCGCATCGTCGATAGTCTTGCGCACTTCCTCCTCGATCGCTTCGACTTCGGAGAGCAGGTCGCGCGCTTGCAGCACGGCGCGGTAGAGGGTGATGGGATCGCGCTCCTTGCGATGGTGCTCGATCTCTTCCTTGCTGCGGTATTCGATGGGAATGGCGAGGCGGTTCGAGTGTTCGTCGAACCGATAGGTCTTGGCCTCGATCAGCGTCGGCCCTTCGCCGGCACGGGCACGTTCGACCGCTTCCAGCGTCACGGCGTGGACGGCTTCGGCGTCCTGTCCGTCGACGACCACACCCGGAATTCCGTATCCGTCGGCGCGGCGGGCGATCTCCGGCTGACCGTGCGACTTCTCAACCGGCGTGGTCACGGCATAGCCGTTGTTCTCGCAGAAATAGATGACCGGCAGCTTCCACACCGCACCCATATTCACGCTCTCGCTGAAGGTGCCCTGGTTGACCGCGCCGTCGCCGAAGAAGCACAGGCTGACCTGGTCGCTGCCGCGCACCTGCGCGCTCAGCCCCGCGCCGGTTGCGAGCGGGAAACCGCCGCCGACGATCGCGGATTCACAGATCAGACCCAGCTTGGTGTCGGTCAGGTGCATCGACCCGCCGAGTCCCTTGCAGATGCCGGTCCGCTTGCCGAAGATCTCCGCCATCAACGGCGCGATCTCTGCGCCCTTGCCGATCGGATGGCCGTGCGAACGGTGCGTGCCGGTGACGTAGTCGTCGTCGCGCAGCGCCATGCACGCACCGGCGATCGCACCTTCCTGCCCGATGCTCAGGTGGCCGACGGGGTAGTGCGCGATCAGCGCTTCCTCGAACAGGCGAATGCGCAGCATCCGCCGGAACATCTCGAGCTGCCGGGCACGGTCCAGTGACATGTCAGCCTTCCTCGATCGTGGCGATCTCGGTGCCGACGTCGACGGTCTCGTCGACCTGCACCACGATCGACGCCAAAGTGCCGGACGCGGGGGATTCGACTTCCACCGTCGACTTCGCCGTCTCGACTTCGGCGATGACCTCGCCGGCCTCGACCCGGTCGCCGACGTTCTTGAGCCAACTGACGATCGTCGCTTCCGTCACGCCCATGCTGATGCTGGGAAGCTCAACGCTGACTGCCATGCAATTCGTCTCCGTTATCAATGTGCGCCTGGAAGGGTCAGCCCTTCCGGTAGAAGAAATCCTCGGGATTGAAGTTCATCCAGTAGCGTTTGACCCGTCCTTCCTCATTGAACTCGAATTGAGAGGAGCCGGGCGCGCTCACCGGCTGTCCGTCGAACGATCCGTGGATCGTCCAGCCGGTGGCGGCGAAGGGTGGGTCGATGATCGTCCGCTCGACCACGCGGTGATAGTCGGCAAGAGCGCCGAAAGCCCGGCGTTCCACTTCGCGCTCACCTGCGCGGTCGGGCACGTGGGCTCCGTTGCGCCAGCCTTCGACATCGGGCGCCATGATCTTGTCGATACCGGCGCTTACTTCCTCGACGCTGGTATGCGGCCGGGCGTTCTCGGTCTCGTTCAAAGCGCGAAGCGCCTTCGCAATGGCCTCACGGGTGATCATGTCGCTCTCCTTATGCGGTGGTTGGCGCGGACCGGTCTGGCGTCCGAGCCGTTGCATGGCCGTTCATCGGACCTCGAAGTCCTCCATCCGCGGTGCGGCGGTTTCGTCGACGAAGCGGTCGTAGGAAAAGGTCCACGATGCCGGCACGCCGTTCTTGTCGAGATACCAGCTATCGCAGCCGGTCACCCAGATCGTCTTGCGCGCGGCTTCGCAGCGTTCGGCTTCGAACCTGCGCATCGCCCCCGGCGTTGCGCTCACTTCGGAATAGTCGCCGCGGCAGATGCCCTCCACGAGCTGCATGATATATTCGATCTGGTGCTGCGCGACCTCGACCAGCGAGAAGTTGCCGACCGGACTGTTGGGCCCGTTGAGCAGGAAGAAGTTGGGAAAGTCCGCGACGCTCATCGACAGATAGGCCAGTGGTCCGTCCGCCCAGACTTCGTCGAGGTCGATCCCGTCGCGCCCGATCACTCGCGTCGGACGAATGAACCGGTCGACCAGGAAACCGGTGGCAAGCACGAGGACATCGAGGTCGTGCAGCACACCGTCGGCGGTGCGCACCCCCTCCGGCTCGATCCGCTGGATCGGCGATGTGACGAGTTCGGCATTGGGCTGCTGGATGGCGTCGTAGAACGTGCTGGAGATGACCAGCCGCTTGCAACCGACGCGATAGTCCGGCGTCAGCTTGCGCCGCAGCTCGGGGTCTTTCACGGTCTCCAGATTCTCGTGACAAATCCGTGCGATCGCGGCCAGTTCAGGCGAGTCGGCGTCGATCACCGCGGTAGCGTATCCTTCCAGCGTCTTGGCCCGCAGCTCGGCGATCAGTTGCTCGAGCGCTTCCGGATCCTCGCGGAAACGGGCCTTTTCTTCTTCGCTGTATGGCACGTTGTCGCGCGGCAGGACCCATTGCGCAGTGCGCTGGAACAGGTCGAATCGTTCCGCGCGCGGCACCAGCGCGGACGCAAGCTGCGCCGCGGTCGATCCCGTGCCGATGACGCCGATGCGCTTGCCGTCGAGCGCGACGCCGTGATCCCAGCGGGCCGAGTGGAAGACGGCACCTTCGAACGTCTCGATACCCTCGAACCGGGGGACGTTCACGTGATGCAGCACGCCGGTGGCGGCGATGACGAAATCGTACCTGCCTTCGTGCCCATCCGCGCACTTGAGGTCCCAGGCACCCTCGCGATAGCGGAGCTGCGTGACCTCGCTGTTGAAGCGCGTGCGTTCGAGCACGCCGAAGTCCCGCGCGACACGCTCGAAGTAGGCGCGAATGTCCTTGCCTTCGGCCATCAGCGAGTCCCATTCCGGGTTACGGGCGAAGGTGTAGGTGTACCAGTGCGCCGACACGTCGCAAGCGAGGCCCGGATAGGTATTCTCCCGCCAAGTGCCGCCGACGCTGTCGCCCTTCTCGAAGACATCGCATTCGATGCCGCGGTCCTGCAGCTTGATCGCAGCCAGGATACCGGCCATACCCGCACCGATCACCGCCACGCGCAGCAATGGACGTCCGCGGCGCCCGTCTGGACCTGTTCGGTGCTGCTCGCTTTCGGCCATCGACTCTTCCAAGACTCCTGATTCTCGAACGGGTCCGTCCGTGTCGGCACCGTCTTTGGCGTGATATTGCATCCAATCATTACCCGTTCAACCGATAATTTTTGCAGCGGTCACGATTGGCGGCCCGATGATTTGCTACACGGCATCTTGTCTTGGGAAGGGACTGATTGGGCCAGAAGACCTCCCCATAAGACTGCCTGTCGACTCTGCAGGCCGGCCGCCCATTGCATACAATTGCCTTGTATTGGTGAGAGTACTGACATAGGCACGCCCATAAGCATGACGGCTTTTGGGAGAATCCGATGACGAAGAAGCGCGCTGCCGGCGAGCTGGTCGCTGCAACTTTGGCCGGCCTGGGCGTGAGCGAGATCTTTGCTCTGCACGGCAGCCATCTCGATCCGCTTTACATGGCTTGCGAAGAATTCGGCATCAGGCTCACCGACACGCGTCACGAAGCCTCGGCCGGGCATGCCGCCGACGCCTACGCGCGTTCTTCCAACGGAAAGCTGGGTGTCTGCGCTGTCACGGCCGGCCCGGGTTTCACCAACGCGCTGACCGCTATGGCGAATGCGCATCTCGACCGGATCCCGACCCTCTTCATCGCCGGTGCCGCGCCGCTGCGCGAGGCCGAGGCCAATACGCTGCAGGGCGGCTTCGACGCCGTGGCCATGGCCCGCCCGGTCACCAAATGGGCGCAGCGCATCGCCGAACCCGAACGCATCGTCGAGTTCGTCCGCCGCGCCGGCGAGATCGCGCTCAGCGGTCCTCCAGGACCCGTCTTTCTCGAAATCCCGATCGACGTCATGTTCTGGCCAACCGACCAGGCGCCGCCCGAGACCGACTCATGGGAGCGGCCCGTACCTCCGGCCCCCCGGCCCGACGCCGTCGCCAAGGTTCTCGACATGCTTCGCAAGGCCGAACGGCCGGTGATCATCGCAGGCGGCGGTGTGATGCTGACCGATTCAGGCGAGCGCCTGCGCCGGCTGGCCGAACTCGTCGGCGTTCCCGTTATCGCCAGCCAGAAGGCACTCGGCGTCCTTCCCGACGATCACCCGCTCTACGCCGGCGCCGCGGCCGGGCTGGCTGCGGCAGCCGCTTCGGGCACAGCGGCTGACGCCGTTCTGCTGATCGGCGCCCGCATGGGCATGTTTCTCGGCGGCGCAATGGGCGCGATCATTCCGCAAGACGCCTATGTTGCGCAGGTCGAGGTCAATCCGGAAGAAATCGGCCGTGTCCGAATGGCAGACCTGCCCATCGTCGCCGACGCAGGCACCACGATCGATGCACTCATCGAAGCCGGGCAAGGCGGGAGCTGGCCCGAACGGACAAACTGGGCCGAAAAGCTGCGCAGCTTCCGCTCCATGGCACGCAACGGCTTTGCCAGTGCACCGAAGGAGTCGAGCCCCGGCAAGATTCATCCGGGCCACGCCGTTGCCGCGATCATGGATGCCTTGCCCGAAGGAACCGCGGTGATCGCCGACGGCGGTGAAGCCGGCAACTGGGTCGGGGACCTCGTCCGCTCTCCGGGCGCGGGGCAGCATCTGCGGTGCGGCTATCTCGGCTGCCTCGGCATCTCGCCCGGCTTTGCAATAGGCGCAGCGCGTGCCAATCCGGACCGCCCGGTGGTCTGCTTTGCCGGCGACGGCGGGGTCGGCTTCAACATACAGGAGTTCGATACGATGGTCCGGCACGGACTGCCGATCGTCACCGTGGTCCTGAACAACTCCGAATGGGGCATGTCGCGTAACGCGCAGAACCTCCTGTACGGCAAGGATCGCGAAGTGATCGTCGCGCTCGAGGATACGCGCTACGATCTCGTCGCCGGCGGCTTCGGCGTCGAGGCCCGGCGGATCGACCGGTACGAAGACATCACCAGCGCCATCGAAGAGGCGTTTGCCTCGGGCAAGCCGTATTGCCTCAATATCATAACCGATCCGGCGGTCATGCACCCGCGTACGAAGATGATGGTCGGCGACAGCGCCGGAGAGGACGACGTGCCGATCCCGTACTACGCCAATATCAAGACCTGATCGCGCGGGCGCTGACGACCGAGCGCGCCATCGAATGATTGTCGAAGCCGCGAGGCCTCAATCGGGCATCAGCACCTTGCGGCCCATCCGTACGCAGTCGAGCAGCCATTCCTTGGCGAGGCGTACGCGGGCGAGGTTCTGGGTGTCGCGGTGGGTTACGATCCAGAAGCTGCGGCGGATCGAGCGGTCCGGGCAGACGGGGACGAGGTCCGCGCCGCGCTCGCCGATGAAGCGCGGCAGGACGCCGATCCCCACGCCCTCCTCGATCAGGCGGTTCTGCGCATTGATGCTGGACGAGCGGATGTGCGCGGTAAGCCCGGCGTGGAAGTCGTCGAGGTAGTTGAGTTCCGGCGCGTAGAGCAGGTCGGGGATGTAGCTCACCAGCGTATGTCCCTGCGCGAGATCGCGCGGGCGTTGCGGCGTCCCGTGCACGGCCAGGTAGCGGCGACTGGCGTAGAGCATCAGGCTGTAGTCCGAGAGCTTGCGGCAGATGACCGGCCCGGCCTTGGGCCGCGAGAGCATGACGGCGATGTCCGCTTCGCGCTTCGAGGGACTCAGGAACCCGCTGTTGGCGACCAGTTCGATCGAAAGGTTCGGATGGGCGCGGGCGAATTCGGCAAGATAGAGAGTCAGGAACTGGCTGCCGAAACCTTCCGAAACGCTGAGACGCAGGTTTCCTCCGAGGCCCGTCTGGCGGCTCTGCACCGCATCGATCGAGCGTGCGGCCTGGGCCATGGCCTCGGCCTTGGCGAGCAGGCCCTCGCCGGCTTCGGTCAGCGTCTGGCCTTCGCGTGTGCGTTCGAACAGCGTGATCTCGAGCTGTCGTTCCAGCCTCCGCAACCGGCGGCCGAGGGTGGTCGGATCGAGCCGGAGCGCACGCGCGGCACGGCCGATCTGGCCCGCTTCCGCCACCGCGAGGAACACGCGGATGTCGTTCCAGTTCAGATCCTGCATATTTGCAGTCACTACCTGCAAAGTTGGCAGTTGTCTGCAAGCTTGCAATCGGCACGATCCGCGCTCACCGTTGGTAGAGGAGATACGTCATGCGCCAGGTCGATCATTTCATCGCAGGGGGCGCAGGCGGCAGCACCGGGCGCACGCACAAGGTGTGGAATCCCTCGACCGGCGAAGTCCAGGCCGAAGTCGCGCTGGGCGACGCCGCGCTGCTCGACCGCGCGATCGAGGCGGCAAAGAAGGTTCAGCCCGATTGGGCGGCGACCAATCCGCAGCGCCGGGCGCGCGTCATGTTCGCGTTCAAGGAACTGGTCGAGGCGAACAGGCAGGAACTCGCCGAACTGCTGGCGAGTGAGCACGGCAAGGTGGTCGACGACGCGAAAGGCGACGTCCAGCGCGGACTGGAAGTGATCGAATACGCCTGCGGCATCCCGCAGGTGCTGAAGGGTGAGTACACGCTCGGCGCCGGCCCTGGCATCGACGTCTACTCGATGCGCCAGCCGATCGGCATCGGCGCGGGCATCACGCCGTTCAACTTCCCCGCGATGATCCCGATGTGGATGTTCGGCATGGCGATCGCGGCGGGCAATGCCTTCATCCTCAAGCCGAGCGAGCGCGATCCGAGCGTGCCCGTGCGCCTCGCCGAGCTGTTCCTCGAGGCCGGCGCGCCAGAAGGGCTCCTGCAGGTCGTTCACGGCGACAAGGAGATGGTCGACGCGATCCTCGATCATCCCGACATCGCGGGCGTGAGCTTCGTCGGCAGCAGCGATATCGCGCACTACGTCTACAAGCGCGGGGTGGAGAACGGAAAGCGCGTCCAGGCCATGGGCGGCGCGAAGAACCACGGCATCGTCATGCCCGACGCCGACCTCGATCAGGTGGTGAACGATCTGGCCGGCGCTGCCTTCGGGTCGGCGGGCGAGCGCTGCATGGCCCTGCCCGTCGTCGTCCCCGTGGGCGAGGACACCGCCGAGCGGCTCAAGGAGAAGCTGATCCCGGCCATCAACGCCTTGCGCGTCGGCGTCTCGACGGATCCCGACGCGCATTACGGCCCGGTCGTCACCCCCGAGCACAAGGCGCGGATCGAGCAGTGGATCGATACCGCCGAGCAGGAAGGTGCCGAGATCGTGATCGACGGACGCGGGTTCAGCCTGCAGGGGCACGAGAAAGGATTCTTCGTCGGCCCCACGCTGATCGACCGCGTGACGCCGAAGATGAAGTCCTATCAGGAGGAGATCTTCGGCCCGGTGCTCCAGATCGTGCGTGCTGCGGACTTCGAGGAAGCCGTGCGCCTGCCGAGCGAGCACCAGTACGGCAACGGCGTCGCCATTTTCACCCGCAACGGCCATGCCGCGCGGGAATTCGCCAGCCGGGTCAATGTCGGCATGGTCGGCGTGAACGTCCCGATCCCGGTGCCCGTCAGCTATCACTCGTTCGGCGGCTGGAAGCGGTCCGGCTTCGGCGATACCAACCAGTACGGCACCGAGGGGCTCAAGTTCTGGACCAAGGTCAAGACCGTCACCCAGCGCTGGCCCGACGGCGGCGGTGACGGTTCGAACGCCTTCCTCATCCCGACGATGGGGTGATGCGGGATAATCCGCGCGGTTCGCGAGTTTAGGGTGCGCAGCGAAGACAGGAGGATTCCTTGCGACTGACGATTGCTCTTGCCGCCCTTCCGGCGCTCGCGCTGGCGGCCTGCGATGCGGCGCCGACCGACGATACCGCGACCGATGCCGATACCACCGAAACGCCCGCGCCGGTCGAACCGGACAGCACGGCGCCGGCCGACGACGGGGCCGCCGGCCCCGATGGCGACACAGCCTCGATTCCGGCCGCGCTACAGGGCCGCTGGGGCCTCGTCGCGGCCGACTGCACCTCCACGCGGGGGGACGCCAAGGGGCTGATCGAGATCACCGGCGATACGATCACGTTCTACGAATCGCGCGCCACGCTGGGCGACATCGCCGAGCGCAGCGACGACAGCATCCGCGCCATTTTCTCGTTTACCGGGGAAGGCATGACCTGGACCCGCGACATGGCGCTCGCCGCACAGGACGGCGGCGAGGAGCTCGTCCGCACCGAATACGGCGAGGACGCCATGGCCGATCCACTGCGCTATGGCCGGTGCTCCCAAGGAGACGCATGATGATTCACACTGGAAAGCTGTTCGCCCTCTTGCCTGCCGCTGCGCTTGCGGCATGCGCCACGACGTCCGCCAATGAGCCCGGCACGCCCGACACCGGAAATGGGGAGACCGCCATGTGCGATCCGGCAGCCGCGCAGTCCTATGTCGGCCAGAAGGCAACCGCGCAGGTCGGCGAGCAGATCCTCGACGCGACCGGCGCACGCCAGCTTCGCTGGGGCCCGCCCCGCGCCGCCTTCACGATGGATTTCCGGCAGGACCGGGTCAACGTCATGTACGACGATGCGATGACCATCACCCAGATCACCTGCGGGTGAACGATGCGCAGGTCGGGGGCCAGGCTCGAGCGGAGGGGTGACGCGTGAGATACGCGCTGCCCTTCCTTCTCGCCCCGTTCGCGCTCGGTGCATGCCAGAGCGTGCCCGCCCCCGCATCGGAAAGCTTCCGTGAAACGCTGGCTCGCCACGTCGCCGCGATCCAGTCGCGCGATTATCAGGGGATCGTCGACACGATCACCAAGGGCGACACGCTCGTACTGATCTTCCCGAACGGTGAGCGCTACGACACGCGCGAACAATTCCTCGCCTTTCACCGCGAATGGTTTGCCGATCCCGCGTGGGTGATGGTGCTGGCGCCGGTGAGGGTGCGGGAGGGGCGCGACTACGGCTACGCGCTCTATCGCACCAGCTACGACCCCGATGGCGCGGGGCCGACGGCCGGACGCCCCGCCTATCTCTCGCTTGGCTTCCAGCTCGAGGACGGCCAGTGGCGACTGGTGCACGACCAGAACACACGGATCGAAACTGCCACAGACTGAACAGGGCCAATGACAGGACAATTCCAGCTTACCGATGATCAGCTCGCGATCCAGGAGATGGCGCGGCGCTTCACGGCCGACCACATCACGCCTTTCGCCGCCGAGTGGGACGAGAAGCACCACTTTCCGCGGGAGGTGATCCAGAAGACGGGCGAGCTCGGCTTCGGCGCGATCTACGTCTCGGAGGAAAGCGGCGGGATCGCGCTCGGCCGGCTGGAAGCGGCGCTGATCATGGAAGCGATGGCCTATGGCTGCCCCGCGACCAGCGCCTATGTCTCGATCCACAACATGGCCGCGTGGATGATCGACCGGTTCGGCGGGGACGAGGTCAAGGCGAAGTTTCTGCCGCGAATGGTGACGATGGAACACATCGCCAGCTACGCCCTCACCGAGCCGGGCAGCGGGTCCGACGCGGCGGGACTGAAGACGACCGCGCGGCTCGACGGCGACCACTACGTGCTCAACGGCACAAAGCAGTTCATCTCCGGCGGCGGGTTCAACGACATCTACGTCTGCATGGTCCGCACCGGCGAGCACAAGAGCCGCGGCATTACCTGCCTGGTGGTCGAGAAGGACACCCCCGGCGTCAGCTTCGGCGCACCGGAGAAGAAGCTCGGCTGGAACGCTTCGCCGACCGCACAGGTGATCTTCGAGGATGCGCGCGTGCCGGTCGAAAACCGCGTCGGCGCGGAAGGCGACGGGTTTCGCTTCGCCATGGCCGGGCTCGACGGCGGACGCCTCAATATCGGCGCCTGCTCGCTGGGCGGCGCGCAGCGCTGTCTCGACGAGGCTATCGCCTACACCAAGGACCGCCAGCAGTTCGACCAGCCGATCGCCGATTTCCAGAACACGCAGTTCATGCTCGCGGACATGGCGACCGAGCTCGAGGCGGCGCGCGCGCTGCTCTATCTCGCGGCGGTCAAGGTGACCGACAACGCGCCCGACAAGACGCGCTTTTCCGCCATGGCCAAGCGTCTCGCGACCGACAGCGGGAGCAATGTGGTCAACAACGCACTGCAGCTCTTCGGCGGCTATGGCTATCTGAAGGACTATCCGATCGAGCGCTTCTGGCGTGACCTGCGGGTGCATTCGATCCTCGAAGGCACGAACCAGGTCATGCGCATGATCGTCGGCCGGGACCTGTTGCGCCAGTGAGTAGCGAACCGATGACCGAAGACGTGAACATCCACACCCATGGCAAGGCCGGCCACATCTCGCTCAACCGGCCAAAGGCGCTCCACGCGCTGACGCTGGAGATGTGCCATGCGATGAGCGACGCGCTCGGCAAGTGGGAAAATGACGATGCGATCGCGGCGGTGATCGTCGATCATGCCGAAGGGCGCGGGTTCTGCGCGGGCGGCGATATCGCCTTCCTGCGCAACTCGGCGCTGAACGATCATGGCGTGAGCGGACGGAAGTTCTTCCACGACGAATATCAGCTCAACCACCAGATGTTCACCTACCCGAAGCCCATCGTCGCCTTCATGGACGGCATCACGATGGGCGGCGGCGTCGGTATCAGCCAGCCTGCGAAGTACCGCGTCGCGACGGAGAACACGCGTTTCGCCATGCCGGAGACCGGGATCGGCCTGTTCCCCGATGTGGGAGGGGGCTGGTATCTTGCGCGCCTCGGCGGGCGGCTCGGCCAGTTTCTCGCGCTGACGGGCGCGCGGCTCGACGGCGCGGAATGCCTTTGGGCCGGGCTTGCGACGCACTATCTCCCGGCCGCGAAGTTGCCCGAAGCCAAGGCGCGCATCGCGGAGCATCCCGACCGGATCGCAGGGATTCTCGCCGAACTTTCGATCACCCCGCCCGCCGCGCGCGTGGCGGAGAATGCCGACCGGATCGCCAAGCATTTCGCCTCCGACCAGTTCGAGGACATCCTGGCCAGCCTGGAGAAAGATGGCGGCGAATGGGCGCAGAAGGAACTCGACACGCTGCGCGCCAAGAGTCCGCAGACCTGCAAAGTCGCATTGCGCCAGCTCGCCGAGGCGAAGGACTTCACCGACTTCGCCGACAACATGCGCAACGAATACCGGATCGCCAGCCGCGTCATCGTCCGTCCCGACTTCGCCGAAGGCGTGCGCGCGGTGATCATCGACAAGACCGGCGATCCCAAGTGGGACCCGGCGACTCCCGAGGGTGTGACCGAGGATCTGCTCGACAGCATCTTCGCGCCCCTCCCCGAAGGGGAAGAGTGGATGCCGCGAACCCGGATCTAACCGGCACCGTCATGCTGAACTTGTTTCAGCACCCGTCGCGCCACCGGCGATGGAGGTGGGATTCTAGAAATGGACCCTGAAACGAGTTCAGGGTGACGATTGGAGGGAGGCCCATGGCCGATTACGAAACGATCACCGTCGAACAGCGCGGCGCCGTCACGCTGATCACGCTCAACCGCCCGCAGGCGCTGAACGCGCTCAACTCGCAGGTGCTCGAGGACCTGATCGCGGCCTTCACCGCGTTCGAGACCGACGACAGCCAGCGCTGCGCGGTGCTGACCGGCGCGGGGGACAAGGCCTTCGCCGCAGGCGCCGACATCAAGGAAATGGCCGACAAGCCCGCGGCCGATTTCTTCCTTCAGGATTTCTTCGCCCGCTGGACCAGCCATCTGGTCAAGGCGACCCGCAAGCCGTGGATCGCCGCGGTCAACGGCTTCGCGCTCGGCGGCGGGTGCGAGCTCGCGATGATGGCGGACTTCATCATCGCGAGCGACAAGGCGAAGTTCGGCCAGCCCGAGATCAAACTCGGCGTCGCGCCCGGCATGGGCGGCAGCCAGCGCCTGACCCGCGCGGTCGGCAAGGCCAAGGCGATGGAGATGTGTCTGACCGGCCGGATGATGGACGCCGAAGAGGCGGAGCGCAGCGGCCTCGTCGCGCGCGTCGTGCCGCATGACAGCCTGCTCGACGAGGCGCTGAAAACCGCCGCCACGATCGCGGGAATGCCCCCGATGGCCGCGATCGTGAACAAGGAAATGGTCAACGCGGCCTACGAGATGACGCTCGACCAGGGCCTGCTCCACGAACGGCGCCTGTTCCAGATCCTCGCCGCGACCGAGGACAAGGCCGAAGGCATGGCAGCCTTCATCGAGAAGCGTGAGGGTGAGTGGAAGGGCAGGTAACCGTCATCCCAGCGAAAGCTGGGATCGGGTGCGGCTAGGCCCGACTACGCGGATAGCGATCCCAGCTTTCGCTGGGATGACGAAGAATCGGAGAGAGACATGAAAATCGCCTTCATCGGCCTCGGCAACATGGGTGGCGGGATGGCCACGAACCTCGTCAAGGCGGGGCATGAAGTCCGCGCCTTCGATCTGGCCGAACCGGCACTTGCCGCGGCGCGCGAGAACGGGTGCGAGACTTTCACCGACGCGAAGGAAGCGGTCGCTGGCGCCGAGGCCGTCGTCTCGATGCTGCCCAACGGCGGAATCGTGAAGGTGGTGTTCGAGAACGACGTGATCGGCCACGCCCCTGAAGGCGCGATCCTGCTCGACTGCTCGACCATCGATGTCGCCACCGCGCGCGAGGTGATCGCGGCGGCTGAAGAAGCGGGCTATGCCATGGTCGACGCGCCCGTTTCCGGCGGCATCGCGGCGGCCGCGGGCGGCACGCTGACCTTCATGGTCGGCGGCAGCGAGCAGGCGTTCCAGCGCGCCGAGCCGATCCTTCAGGCGATGGGCAAGGCCGTGATTCATGCCGGCGACGCGGGCAATGGCCAGGCGGCGAAGATCTGCAACAACATGCTGCTCGCCATCCAGATGATCGGCACCTGCGAAGCTTTCACGATGGCGCAGAAGCTTGGGCTCGATCCGCAAACCTTCTACGACATTTCCTCGGTTTCCTCGGGCCAATGCTGGTCGATGACAAGCTACTGCCCAGTGCCCGGCGTCGGGCCGCAGAGCCCGTCCGACAACGGCTACCAGGGCGGCTTCGCCACTGCACTGATGCTCAAGGATTTGCGGCTCGCGATGGAAGCGGCAGAGACGGCAGGCAGCCCTACTCCGCTCGGCGCCCACGCAAAAGAGCTTTACGAGGCCTTCGCTACCGAGAACGGCGGCCTCGACTTCTCCGCGATCATCAAGACGCTTCGATAGCCGCGATCACCCGCGCGAGCCATTCGCGCGGAGCCTTTCGGCGGCCGATCTCGGCGACGAACTCCTGACCGCGCGCAACGGCGCGAAGTCGGCCGCCGCGGAGCCAGCGGTCCGCCCGGTCATGATAGGAGAGTCCGCCTCGCCGCAGCCATGCGGGCCGCCGCCAAAGGCTCGGCGGGCCGCCCGGAACGGTCAGCCGCAGCGCATCGGGCGCGCCAGTCGCCTCCCTTCCGCGGCCGCGGTAGATCGCATCGTTGCGCCCGTGCATGGCGATGGCGTGGGGATGCCCCTGATCGCGCAAGCCGGCGAGCGCGGCCGCGTCGCAACCCGTGAGATCGATCCGCCGTTCGACCTCGAGATAGCCGAAGATCCGGTGATGCGGCTCGCCCGTGTCGTCCTCGCGGAACAAGCCGAAGAACAGGAATACATCACCCGCCCTGACGCCGCGGTTGGCCAGATGCGTCTGCGCCGCGCCGCACTGGCCGAACAGGCAGGTGCCGTTCGCCAGGAACATCGGATCGTGATGGCACAGATCGTCGGCGCCCAACCGGCCCTTGCTGGCGCACGCGGCATGTTCGCCCAAGCCCAGCGCACCGTAAGTCGTGCGCGAATGCCCGGCTGCCGGAATCGGCAAGCTGAGCGGCCTTCCGTCGACGATCGGCGACGGGCCGCCACCCGAAGTGCTGTCGAAGCCTTTCCTGCTCAGGACGATCCGCATCAGGCGGAGTTGGGATCGCTCCAGGCCAGCACCGGCTTCCTCGCCGCTAGCGTTTCGTCGAGGCGGCGGCGCGGTGCGTAGTAGGGCGCCTGCTTCATCGACGCATCGCTCGCCCTGGCACGCTCGGCCACGTTGCGCAGCGCGGCGATGAACTGATCGAGGCCCGCCTTGCTCTCGGTCTCGGTCGGTTCGATCAGCATGGCGCCGTGGACGACCAGCGGAAAATACATCGTCATCGGATGATAGCCCTCGTCGATCAGCGACTTGGCGAGATCGAGCGTCGACAGCCCTTCGCCGAAGCCGCGATCGCCGAACAGCGCCTCGTGCATGCACGGGCCGCTCTCGCCGAACGGCGCTTCGAGCAGGTCATCAAGACTACGCAGAATGTAGTTGGCATTGAGCACCGCATCCTCCGCCACCTGACGAAGCCCGTCCGCGCCGTGACTGAGGATATAGGCGAGCGCGCGGGTGAACATGCCCATCTGCCCGTGGAATGCAGTCATGCGGCCGAACGCCCGCGTGTGGTCGAACTCCGCCGCGTTCTCCTCCTCGACGAGATGGACCACGCCGTCGGCGGTGCGCGCGGTGAACGGCAGCGGGCCGTAGGGGCTCAGCGCCTCGCTCAGCACTACCGGCCCGGAGCCCGGTCCGCCGCCGCCGTGCGGGGTGGAGAAGGTCTTGTGCAGGTTGATGTGCATCGCATCGACGCCGAGGTCGCCAGGACGGACCTTGCCGACGATGGCGTTGAAGTTCGCCCCGTCGCAATAGACGAAGCCGCCGGCGGCATGGACCGCGTCGGAGATCGCCTTCATGTCGCGCTCGAACAAACCGCAGGTGTTCGGATTGGTGATCATCACCGCCGCCACGTCGGGCCCGAGGCGGGCCTTGAGCGCCTCAAGATCGACCCGGCCGTCGGCATTGGCGGGGATGTTCTCGACACGGTAGCCGGCAAAGGCTGCGGTCGCGGGATTGGTGCCGTGCGCGCTTTCGGGCACGAGGATCACCTCACGCGGGTCGCCGCGCGCCTCGAGCGCGGCGCGGATGCACAGGATGCCGCAGAGCTCGCCGTGCGCGCCCGCCTTGGGGCTCATCGCGACGCCGTGCATACCGGTGAGATCGATCAGCCAGAACGCCAGTTCGTTGATCACCTCCAGCGCCCCGCGCACGGTCGAGACCGGCTGCAACGGGTGCACGTCGGCGAAGCCGGGCATGCGCGCGACTTTCTCGTTGAGCCGCGGATTGTGCTTCATCGTGCAACTGCCGAGCGGAAAGAGGCCGAGGTCGATCGCGTAGTTCTGGCGGCTGAGGCGGGTGTAGTGGCGCACCGTCTCGGGCTCCGAAAGGCCGGGCAAGCCGACCGGCGCCGTTCGTTCCATCCCGCCGAGGCGGTTCGCGCCATTTTCGATCTCCGGCAGGTCGACGCCGGTGGTGTCGGTGCCCGCCAGTTCGAATATCAGCGGCTCTTCGAGCATCAGCGCGCGGTTGCCGGTGACGGTCTGCGGGCCGCTGTGCATGCCATCGTCGGCAGCGGTCATCTCGGGCTTCCAGCCGGACTTGTTGGGGGCGTTCATGCCAGCGCCTCCTGCAGGGCGGAGGCAAGCGTTTCGACGTCCTCCTCCGTGGTGGTTTCGGTGACCGCGACGAGCAGGCCGCCCTTGAGCGCGTCTTCCGCGGGATAGAGACGACCCAGCGAGACGCCGGCGAGGATCCCGCCGTCGGCAAGCTTGCGCACGATCTCGCGCGCGTCGCCATCGATCACGAGCGTGAATTCGTTGAAGAAGCTGTCGTTGAGCACCCGCACGCCCGGCACCTGCGCCAGTCGATCCGCCGCCTTGCAGGCGAGCGCATGGTTCCAGGCCGCAAGCCGGCGCAGCCCCTCTTCCCCGAGCAGGGTCATATGGACCGAGAAGGCCAGCGCGCAGAGCCCCGAATTGGTGCAGATGTTGCTGGTCGCCTTCTCGCGGCGGATGTGCTGCTCGCGGGTCGAGAGCGTGAGCACGAAGCCCCGCTTGCCCTCGGCATCGACGGTCTCGCCGCAGAGGCGGCCCGGCATCTGGCGCACATGCTTGGGATCGCGCACCGCGAACAGGCCAAGGTAGGGCCCGCCGAACTGCAGGCCGACGCCGATCGCCTGACCCTCGCCGACCACGATGTCCGCGCCCAGCTCGCCCGGCGCCTTGATCGCGCCGAGCGCCACAGGCTCGGTGTTCACCGCGATCAGCAGCGCACCCTTGGCATGCGCCGCCTCGGCGATCACGGCGAGATCGGGGATGCGGCCGAGAATGTCGGGATACTGCACGACCACGCAGCTCGTCTCGTCGTCGATCCGGGCGATCAGGCCCGCGTTATCGGGCGTGCCCTGTAGCGAGGGAAGCGCGTCGGCGATCTCGTCCTCGGTGAACTTGGCCATCGTCCGCACGACTTCGGCGTAGTGCGGGTGCAGCGCGCCGGAGAGGACCGCTCGCTTGCGCCGGGTGACCCGCCCGGCCATCGCCACCGCTTCCCAGCAGGCGGTCGAGCCGTCGTACATCGAGGCGTTCGCCACCGCGCAGCCGTAGAGCCGCGCGACCTGGCTCTGGAACTCAAACAGCATCTGCAGCGTACCCTGCGCGATTTCGGGCTGGTAGGGCGTGTAGGCGGTCAGAAACTCGCCGCGCTGGATCACATGGTCGACCGAAGCGGGGACGTGATGACGATAGGCCCCCGCGCCGAGGAAGAACGGCGCATCGGCCGCGGCGAGGTTCTTCTTGGAAAGCCGCCGCATGTGCTGCTCGACCGCCATTTCGCTGGCGTGGAGCGGCAGGCCCTCGATCGGGCCGGACAGCCGCGCTTCTTGCGGAACGTCCACGAACAGGTCGTCGATCGACGAGGCACCGATCTTCGCGAGCATCGCGCCGCGGTCGGCATCGGTCAGGGGTAGGTAGCGCATAGTCTTGCTTTCCTGCGCCCCCGCGAAGGCGGGGGCCTCATGCCTTTGGGCAGAGCGCCGGTGGCCTGCGGTCCCCGCCTGCGCGGGGACTCACGTCAAAGGCCGTCGACGAAGCTCTTGTAGCCCGCTTCGTCCATCAGCCCTTCGAGCTGCGTCTTGTCGGCGATGGTCAGCTTGAAAAACCAGCCGTCTTCCTCGGCGCTGGAATTGACGAGGGCCGGATCGTCCTCGAGCGCCGCGTTGGCGTCGGTCACTTCCCCGCTGATCGGGGCGTAGACATCGCTGGCGGCCTTGACGCTCTCGACCACCGCGGCATCCTTGCCCTTCTCGACCGCACTGCCGACGCCGGGCAGCTCGACGAAGACGATGTCGCCGAGCTGGCTTTGCGCATAATCGGTGATGCCGACGGTGGCGGTCTCGCCCTCGACATCGATCCATTCGTGTTCCTCGGTGAAATAGCGGGCCATGTTCAGTTTCCTCGGTAGTAGCGATGGGGGACGAAAGGCATCGGCGCGACCCGGGCGGGAAGACGCTTGCCCCTGACTTCGATTTCCAGTTCGGTGCCCTCGGCGGCATGCCCGCTGGCGACGTAGGCCATCGCGATCGGGTGGCCGAGCGTCGGCGCGAAGCCGCCGCTGGTGACGCGGCCGACTTCCTCGTCGCCAGCATAGACCAGTGCGCCCTCGCGCGCGGGCAGGCGGCCGTCGAGCGTGAGGCCGACGCGCTTCGTCTCGGTCCCGCTTTCGATCAGGCCGAGGATGCGCTCGGCGCCCGGAAAGCCGCCATCGGCGCGGCGACGCTTGCCGATCGCGAAGCCCAGGCCGGCGGAGATCGGGTCGGTGTCGGGCGAAAGATCGTGCCCGTAAAGCGGCAGCCCCGCCTCCAGCCGCAACGAATCGCGCGCGCCGAGGCCGATCGGCTTGATCTCGATCTCGGCACAGAGGCGACCGGCGATCGTCTCCGCGTGCTCGGCCGGAACCGAAAGCTCGAACCCGTCCTCGCCAGTATAGCCCGAGCGGCCGATGCCGATCTCGATCTCGCCGAAGCGGAACGCGGTGCCCTGCATGAACTTGAGGTCGCCCATCGCGTCGCGGAACACCCGGCGCAGCGCGTTCGCCGCTTCGGGCCCCTGCACGGCGAGCAGCGCCTGATCCTCGAGATGGGTCAGCGTGATCTCGTCCGGCAGATACTCGCGCAGATGGGCGATGTCGTCCCACTTGGTCGCGCCGTTGACCACGATATAATAGGTGGGCGTGCCCCCCTCGGGCGTGACGTTGGTGACCATCAGGTCGTCGAGAATGCCGCCGTTCTCGTCGAGCAGCATGGAATAGCGGATGCGCCCCGGCTTCAGTGATAGGATGTCGCCGGGCAGCAGCGCCTCCAGCGCCTCGGCCGCACCTTCTCCCGAGACGAGGAGCTGGCCCATATGGCTGACGTCGAACAGCCCGGCGTGGGTGCGCGTCCACTCGTGCTCGGCGACGATCCCCTCGTACTGGATCGGCATCCAGTAGCCCGCAAAGGGCACCATGCGTGCGCCCTGGGCGCGATGCCATGCATCGAGCGGGAGTGTTTGCAGTTCCGCGGTTTCGTGATCGTCGCTCATCAATTGTCCCGACTGGCCGGCAACGCTTCGCCATGAAGCGCCGTTCCACCTGCCCCCTCTGTCGGGAAACCTGAGAGCTTGGTCCGCACCCCGCATGCGCGAAGGCTTGGGCTTACCCCTTCGGTGGTCCGGGCCGAAGCCCCGACGCTTTCCAGAGTGTCTTCACCGCGCGGTCCGGTGGCCTGAGAGTTTCCGGGGCGGTTGCTCCTTCGGCGCCGCGAGCCCGAAAGCCCGCGATCTCTCCCGCGCGACGCTTCCGGAGAATCGCTCCTCCGGATGACATGCGAATTCCTGCGCGATTACTTGCGCCCGGTCAATCGAGATTGGGCCGCAGCCTGCGCTCGGCCGTGGACAGATCGATATCGCACCGCGCCGCGTAGTCTTCGAGCTGATCGCGGCCGATCCGCGCAACGCCGAAGTACTCGCTTTCCGGATGCCCGAAATAGAACCCGCTGACCGCCGCCGTCGGCAGCATCGCGAAGCTCTCGGTCAGTTCGATCCCGGCTGTCTCGGTCGCGCCAAGCAGATCGAACAGGATCGGCTTGAGGCTGTGGTCGGGGCATGCGGGATAGCCCGGCGCGGGCCGGATGCCGCGATACTGCTCCTTGATCAGCGCCTCGTTGGTGAGCTGCTCGCCTTCGGCATAACCCCACAGCGTCGTGCGCACATGCCGGTGCAGCGCTTCGGCGAACGCCTCGGCGAAGCGATCGGCGAGCGCTTTGAGGAGGATATCGGAATAGTCGTCGTGCGCGGCGCGGAAGCGTTCCGAATGCGGTTCGATCCCGTGAATGCCGACCGCAAACCCGCCGATCCAGTCGCCCGCCGGGTCGATGAAGTCGGCGAGGCAGAAATTCGCCCGGTCGCGGCTCTTGCGCACCTGCTGGCGCAGGAACGGCAGGCGGACATGGCGTTCCTCTTCCGCGAGATGAATCTCGATATCGTCGCCGTCCCGGGCGCAGGGCCAGAAACCGCAGACGCCCTTGGCGGTCAGCCATTTCTCCGAGACGATCCTGTCCAGCATCGCCTGCGCATCGGCGAAGAGCTGGCGCGCGCTTTCACCGACTACCTCATCGTCGAGGATCGAGGGATAGGTGCCGGCCAGTTCCCAGGCGCGGAAGAACGGAGTCCAGTCGAAGAACTCGACGAGGTTGGCGAGCGGCCAGTCGTCGAAACTGTGCACGCCAGGCTGCAATGGCGGCGCGGGCTTGTCGCTGTAGTCGATCGCGGGCGCGTTCGCACGCGCGTCCTCGAGACTGAGGAGCACGCTGGCGGTCTTGCCCGCGCGCACATCGCGGACATGGGCGTAGTCCGCCGCCGTTTCCGCGACGAACGGCTCGCACTGCGTGTCCGACAGCAGACGGCTCGCCACGCCGACGGCCCGGCTCGCATCGAGCACATGGATCACCGGTCCTTCGTAAGCCGGATCGATCTTGAGCGCGGTGTGAACCTTGCTCGTCGTCGCCCCGCCGATCAGCAACGGCATGGTCATGCCCGCGCGCTGCATCTCCTCCGCGACGGTGACCATCTCGTCTAGCGAGGGGGTGATGAGGCCCGAAAGCCCGATCATATCCGCGCCGTTGTCGTTCGCCGTCTGGAGGATCCGGTCCCAGGGCACCATGACGCCGAGGTCGATCACCTCGTAGCCGTTGCACTGGAGCACGACGCCGACGATGTTCTTGCCGATATCGTGGACGTCGCCCTTCACGGTCGCCATCACGATCTTGCCCTTGGCCTTGGCGCCTTCCTCCTTCTCCGCCTCGATGAACGGGATGAGATGCGCCACAGCCTTCTTCATCACGCGGGCGGACTTGACCACCTGCGGCAGAAACATCTTGCCGCTGCCGAACAGGTCGCCGACGACGTTCATCCCGTCCATCAGCGGCCCTTCGATCACCTCGATCGGGCGGCGGCCCTCCGCGGCGAAGGCCGATCGCGCCTCTTCCGTATCAGCGACCACGTCCGCGTCGATGCCCTTGACCAGTGCATGCTCCAGCCGCTTCTCGACCGGCCAGCCGCGCCATTCGGCGGCTTCCTTATCGGCCTTGGCATCCTTGCCCTTGTAGCTTTCGGCGAGCGTGATCAGCCGCTCGGTCGCATCCGGGCGGCGCATCAGGATCACGTCCTCGCACGCGTCGCACAGTTCGGGATCGATCGCGTCGTAGACGTCTAGCTGGCCGGCATTGACGATCGCCATGTCGAGCCCGGCGGGAATCGCGTGATAGAGGAACACCGAATGCATCGCACGGCGCACGGTCTCGTTGCCGCGGAAGCTGAAGCTCAGGTTCGACAGACCGCCGCTGATATGCGCGTGGGGGCAGGCGGCCTTGATCTCGCGCGCCGCCTCAATGAAGTCGAGCCCGTAGCGGTCGTGCTCCTCGATCCCCGTCGCCACCGCGAAGATGTTGGGGTCGAAGATCACGTCCTCGGGCGGAAAGCCGATGCCGGTCAGCAGCTCGTAAGCGCGCTTGCAGATCGCGACCTTGCGCTCTTTCGTGTCGGCCTGCCCGGTCTCGTCGAACGCCATGACGACCACGGCCGCGCCATAGTCCATGCACTTGCGCGCGTGATCGAGGAATTCCTGCTCGCCTTCCTTCATCGAGATCGAGTTGACGATCGGCTTGCCCGAGACGCACTTGAGCCCCGCCTCGATCACATTCCACTTGGAGCTGTCGATCATCACCGGCACCCGCGCGATATCGGGCTCCGCGGCGATCAGCTTGAGGAAGGTCGTCATCGCCTCGACCGCGTCGAGCAGGCCTTCGTCCATATTGACGTCGATCACCTGCGCGCCGTTCTCGACCTGCTGGCGCGCGACTTCGACGGCAGCGGCATAGTCTCCGGCCATGACCAGCTTCTTGAAGCGGGCCGATCCGGTGACGTTGGTGCGCTCGCCGATATTGACGAAGCGGGCGGAGGAGAGATTTTCAGTCATCGAGGGGTCCGTTTTTGCCGGTGGCTCAGCGCAGAGGGCGCGCGAGCACGGCGTCGTCGTAGAGCTTGCCGCCCACGTCGAAGCGGCGTTCGCCGATCGGTTCGAAGCCCTGTTTGCGATAGAAGGCGATGGCGCGCGCGTTGCGGGCATAGACGCCGAGCAGGAGCCGTTCGTGGCCCGTTGCTGCCTCGACCGCCGCTGCCATCAGCGCTGCCCCGAGCCCGCTGCCGTGGAAGCGCGACAGCGAATAGATGCGCTTCAGCTCCCGGTCGCCCTCACGCGCACCAGGCAGATCGGGCTCGGCCGAAAGCGCATAGCCGACCGGAGCCTGGCCAGGCTCGACTTCGGCGAGCCAGGCCTGTGCGCCGGCGTCGAGATAGGCTTCATAGGTCGCGCGGCTGTGCGCCTGCTCGCAGTGCGCGACGATCGCCGCGCCATCCAGCACGTCGGCAAAGGTCTCCAGAAAGGTTGCCGCGCCGATCAGCGCGAGTGCGCCGGCATCCTCGCGCGTCGCCTGGCGGATGCGCCATGAAACGTCGGTAGCCACGGCCTCAGGCCGCCATCGTGAACGGTTCGAGCCCCGCGAGCCGCGTGCCTTCGGGCGCCTTGGGAATGGCGCGCGGTGCCACGCCTTCGACCGCCTGGGCAATGGCGGCGATATGCGCGGGGGTCGAGCCGCAGCAGCCGCCGAGGATATTGGCGCGGCCGCTTTCCGCCCAGGTCTTGACCAGTGCCGCCGTCTCTTCCGGCGCCTCGTCGTACTCGCCAAGCTCGTTAGGCAGGCCCGCGTTGGGGTAGGCCATCAGCAAAGTATCGGCGATGCCCGACAGCAGTTGCACGTGTGGGCGAAGCTGCTCCGCACCGAAGCTGCAGTTCAGCCCGATGGTGACCGGGCGGGCATGGCGCACCGTGTACCAGAACGCATCGACCGTGTGCCCGGACAGGTTGCGACCCGACAGGTCGGTCAGCGTGAGCGAGAGCATCAGCGGCACCTCGCGGCCCAGCTCGCGCTCCAGCTCCTTCACCGCCATGATCGCGGCCTTGCAGTTGAGCGTGTCGAACACGGTTTCGACGAGGATGAAGTCGACCCCGCCTTCGACCAGCGCAGCCGCCTGTTCGCGATAAACGTCCTTCACTTCATCGAACGTGACTTCGCGATAGCCCGGATCTTCGACATCGGGGCTGAGCGACAGGGTCTTGTTCGTCGGCCCGACCGCCCCCGCGACGAAGCGGACGATTCCATCACGCGCGGTCGCCTCGTCGATCGCCTCGCGGATGACGCGCGCGGCGGCGAGGTTGATGTCACGCACGAGATTCTGCGCGCCGTAATCGGCCTGGCTGATGCGATTGGCGTTGAAGGTATTGGTCGCGAGGACATGTGCGCCCGCCTCGATATAGCTGTCGCAGATGCGGCGGATCACGCCCGGCTGCGTCAGGTTGACGAGGTCGTTGTTGCCCTTCTGATCCTGCGGCAATCCGGTATCGCCCGCGTACTCGGCCGCCGAAAGCTTCGCCGCCTGGATCGCCGTACCATAAGGCCCGTCCTTGATCAGAATGCGTTTCGAAGCCTCGGCCCGCAGGCGTTCGCGGGCGTTCATCTTGCGTCTCCCCTGGGCCGCACGCCGAGCATGTGGCAGATAGCGTAGCTCAGCTCCGCGCGGTTGAGTGTGTAGAAGTGGAACTGCCGCACGCCGCCGGCGTAGAGGCGGCGCGACAGCTCGGCCGCGATCGTCGCGGAAACGAGCTGGCGCGCGGCGGGGTGCTCGTCGAGGCCGGCGAACAGGCCCTCCATCCATGCCGGGATCGCAGTGCCGCACAGCCCGGCCATGCGCTGCACGCTGGCGAAGCTCATCACCGGCATGATCCCGGGCACGATCTCTCCCTCGATCCCCGCGGCGGCCACCTTGTCGCGGAAGCGGAAGAAGCATTCGGGCTCGAAGAAGAACTGCGTGATCGCCCGAGTGGCGCCCGCGTCGAACTTGCGCTTCAGGTTGTCGAGGTCGGCCTGGGCATCCGCCGCATCGGGGTGAACCTCGGGATAGGCGGCGACCGAAATCTCGAACGGCGCCACCGCCTTCAGCCCGGCGATCAGCTCAGCCGCATTGGCATAGCCGCCGGGATGCGGCGTGTAGCGCGATTGCCCGTCCGGCGGATCGCCGCGCAGGGCGACGACATGGCGGATGCCGCTGTCCCAGTAATGCCGCGCGATCTCGTCGATCTCCTCGCGCGTGGCCTGGACGCAGGTGAGGTGCGCGGCGGCCGGGATGTTCGTCTCGCGGTTGATCCGGACGACCTGCTCGTGTGTACGCTCGCGCGTCGAACCGCCCGCGCCGTAGGTCACCGAGACGAAGCGCGGGCCCAGCGGTTCGAGCGTCTTCACGCTTTCCCACAGCGTCTGCGCCATCTTCTCGGTCCGCGGCGGGAAGAACTCGAACGATACGTCAATGTCTCCCGGCAGGCCGGAGAACAGCGGCGCGTCGAGCGCGGTGCGCGCTTCCTGCATCTGATCGAACGTCGGGCTCATCGCGTTGCTTTCCTTCCCGCCCTGGCGGGAGCACCCTGCCGCGTGCCGAGCCAGATCTTGACCACCAGCTCGCCGCCTTCGAGCGCGATCGGCGGTGCGGGGGTGAACCCGGCCTCCGTCAGCAGGCCCGCGATAGCGGCGTCGGTAAAGCCGAGCCGCGCATGCGCATGGCGGTCGCGAAGCTCCTCGCGCTGATGCGCGTCGAAATCGACGATCGCAATCCGCCCGCCCGGCCGCGTGACCCGCGCCGCCTCTGCCAGCGGAGCAGCCGGGTCCTGCGCGAAGTGGAGCACCTGATGCAGCAGCACCGTGTCGAACCCGCGCGCCGGGAAGGGCAGCGCGGCAAAATCGCCCTGGACGAGTTCTACTGCGCCCGACGGCAAGTTCTGCAATTTCGCACGTGCGAAGCGTAGCATGTCGAGGCTCTTGTCGAGGGCGACGACGCGCTCGGCGCGGGCGGCGAAGAGTTCGGCCATGCGGCCGGTGCCGGTGCCGATGTCGAGCACGTGGCCGAGCGGCTCGTCGCCCAGCGCCTCGGCGAGCTTCGCCTCGACCTGCTCGTCGGGGCTGTGGAGCTGGCGCAGCTCGTCCCAGACTTCGGCGTGGCGTGCGAAATAGGTCTCCGCGCTGCTTTCGCGTGCGGCGCGGATCGCGGCGAGCTGGCGCCGGTCCTCGGCGCAGGCGGCGGCGAAATCCGCATCCTCGCGCTCGGCGGTGGCGAGCAGACGCGCGACCGCTTCGCCGACCGGCGTGCCGCGCTCCTTGCCGATGCTCGCGCGCAGGAACACCCAGCTCCCCTCCCGGTGCCGCTCGGCCAGACCCGCGTCGCACAGGATGCCGACATGGCGCGAGACGCGCGGCTGACTCTGCCCGAGGACCTGCGCCAGTTCGCCCACCGCCAGTTCCATGGCAGCGAGCAGCCGCATGATCCGCAGCCTGGTGGGGTCGGCAAGCGCCCGCATGATCGTTTCGATCCGCATGCGGACCTACATATAAAGATATTGTTATATGTGCAAGCGGGTAGAGATCCGGGGGCTCAGGCAGGGCTGTCGCGCGCGATCCGCTGCAGCAGCGCGAGCTGCGCTTCGCCCTGCCCGGTCAGGACCCATTTCCCGCCGCTCTCGCGCAGGAGGCCGGAGGCGACGAGCTGCGCGTGGTCCTGCGGATCGAGTTCCGCCCGCGCGGGCGGCATGACCCGGCCGTAGCGGCCGCCGTGATAGATCAGCGGATCGGCCTCGCTGCGGTCGAAATCGACCACTTCGCCGAGGAAGATCGCATGATCGCCGCCCTCGTACTCGAAGCGCGCGCAGCAGCCGAAGCGCGCCGCGCAGCCTTCGATCAGCGGCGCGCCCTCGGGCCCGTCGGTCACCTCGAGGCCGGCGAACTTGTCCGCCCCCCGCCGCGCGAACCGGTCCGACATTTCCTGCTGCCCCGAGGCGAGGACATGGACCGCCCAGCTCTGCGCGTCGCGGAAGGCCGCGAGATTGCCGCTGTCGAGCGACAGGCTCCACAGCACCATCGGCGGGTCGAGCGAGACCGAGTTGAAGCTGTTGGCGGTGAGGCCCACCGGATGCCCCGACGCGTCGCGGGTGGTGACGATCGTCACGCCGGTCACGAAGCTGCCGAGCGCGTTGCGGAAAGCGGCCTTGTCGAACACGCGTCCGTCGCTAATCTCGCTGGGGAGGAAGAGCAACCGCGATGTCCGAAATCCATGAGCTGACGCCCGTTATCGTCGGGGTCGGGCAAGTCTCCGAACGTCCCCAGGACCCGGGCTATCGCGCGCTGTCCCACATGGATCTGGCCGGAGAAGCGCTGAAAGCCGCGCTTGCCGACACCCACGCGGCCGGCGACGCCGCGCGCGCGATCGATACGATCGGCGCAATTCGCCAATTCGAAATCTCGCGTCCCGACGCCAAGACCCCGTTCGGCCGGGCGGACAATCCGCCGCGCGCGATCGGGCGCCGGGTCGGTGCCGACCCGCGGCGCGCGATTCTCGAAACCACCGGCGGGCAGACCAACCAGAAGCTGCTCGGCGAGTTCGCCGCCGCCATCGCCCGCGGCGAGAGCGAGATGGCGACAATCGTCGGCGCGGAGGCGATCTCGACCGTGCGCGCGCTGCTGGGCGCCGGCGAGACGCGCGACTGGTCGGAGAAGGTCGGCGGCGAACTGGAGGATCGCGGCTTCGGGCTGGATGGCATGTTCGATGCCGAACTGCTCCGGCACGGCGCGACCAGCGCGATCGCGCACTACGCGCTGTTCGAGAATGCCCGGCGCGCGCGGCTGGGATGCTCGCTCGCGGACTACCGGGCGGCGATCGGCGAGCTCTTCGCGCCGTTCACCGAAGTGGCCGCGGCTAATCCACACGCTGCCTCGCGCGAGGTGCATAGCGCTGCCGAACTGGCGCGGGTGACCCCGCGCAACCGGATCGTGGCCGAGCCCTACGCCCGGATGACGGTCGCACGCGACCAGGTGAACCAGGCCGCCGCGATCGTGATCGCATCGGCCGGCAAGGCGCGCGCCTTGGGGATTCCGGAGGAGCGATGGGTTCATGTCCACGCTGTCGCCGATGCGAAGGAGCTGTCGGTGATGGAGCGGCCCGATCTTGCGCGCAGCCCTGCCTCGATCGCCTCGATCGAGACCGCGCTGGAACGCAGCGGCCGCACGCTCGGCGACATGGCCCTGCTCGACCTCTATAGCTGCTTCGCCATTCCGGTGTTCAACGTGACCGACCACTTCGGACTGGCGATCGACGATCCGCGCGGGCTGACGCTGACCGGCGGGCTGCCGTTCTTCGGCGGCGCGGGCAACAACTATTCGGCCCATGCCGTTGCGGAGGCGGTGCAGCGCCTGCGGGAACGGCGGGGCAGCCATGCACTGGTCGGCGCGAACGGCGGGTTCATGAGCAAGTATTCGACCGGCATCTACTCGACCGAGCCAGCCGACTGGTCCGGCGCCGACCGCTGGGTCGCGGTTCCAACGGCGGCCGAAACCGTGCGGAAAGCGGAGGCGCCCGCCGCATGGCTGACGGTCGAAACCTATACCTTGATGGAGGGCCGATCGGGCCCGGCCGCCGTGGTGCTCGGGCGCAACGAAGCGGGTGAACGCGTGGCCGCGAACGCCGATCTCGCCCACGCGCCCACACGTTCGATGTTCGAGGCGGGCGAACCCTTCGGCGCGCGGCTCGCGCTATCGGTGGCGCCGGACGGACGATCCGTGGCCCGTCACGAGGCGATCGACGGGTAGAACGCAGGACGCGGAGATCCTGGCGAGCGTCACCGCACCCGATCGCCAGGCACGGAGTGAGCGGACGGCGCGTCTGCAATCGTCCCATGTAATTGGGCTGGTATTGAAGCCTTCCGGGACCGGGTGAGCCGGCCCGGAAGGCTTCACCGACAGCGTACCCCCCCTTAGAACCCCTTGGCACGCTGAAGCCGATAAGCACCAATCAGGAGTAAGCGGACTGATCGCGAGGGCCTGCTCGTAATCTATCTGGCCGATCTGTGACGTCGTCCACATCTCACCTGCCCGATCGCTGTTGCCGATTCTTCGCACCGCCATGAGCAGTGGTTTGCGAGTCGGAGCCACTAATGACTTGGGCTATGATCAGTATCGCCCGCTTCATTCGCATCTCCCGAAGATGGTGAAGATAGGTTCAGCCGCCCCGCGAACCCGCACTCGGGCCCGCTTATCCCCGGCAGCGCCCCAAACAGATCAAACGTTTGAGTCGCCTCATCCCACATGAAGTTCATATCGCCTCCGCAGCTGCCTAGATGGGCGTCGACGAAGACATCATGAAAGGTGAAAACCCCAGTAGAAGGCCCGGTGGAATCATAAGATATACTGCCCGCGGGGACTGGGGAGAAAACTATTGCATGGCAAAAACCGCCGCCCCCACTGAGGGTAATCGTCGCGCTTAAGTTGGAAACATCAGAATGGTCGAACGGCGGGGTCGCGTCGGCCATATCGTTGGGCCCAGTTATTGCCACCACTCCTTCGCAGGAAAAATTCAGACCTTTGGAATAGTCGATGCCCCCTTCAAAGGTCCACGGCGCTTCAGGCGAGATGTAGTCTTCCGACGCAGCAGCTGCTTGCGGAACCGCGAGCAGCGCTGCAATCGCGATATTTAGCACAGGCCTTCTCATCGCCTACTCTCCCTTATTCGAACTCGTGGCTTGCATATAAGAGGGGGCTCAGAACCCCTTGGTCACGCTGAAGCCGATGATGCGCGGATCGAGGGTGAAGACGTTGCTCGTCAGCCCCGTGTCGTCGCTGTTGGTGAAGAAGTCGGTGATCGGCGCATCGTTGAACACGTTCTTCACGTAGAGCTGGAAAGCTAGCTGGGATTCGGGACGTTCGAGCGTCACTGCGAGGTTCAGGTTGTCCCACGCCTTCAGCCGATCGTATTCGGTGTTGTAGATCCGGGCATAGCTCTTCGCCTGGCGGTAGTAATCGCCGCGGAAGGTCAGCTCCCAGTCGTCGTCTTCCAGGAAGAAGGTGTACTGGGCGCCCAGATTCATCGTCCAGCGCGGGGCGTTGGGCAGCTCGTTGCCGGACAGATCGGCATAGAACCCGCGTCCGCCATTGGGGGCGCCGCTGCCGCCATCGGCGATACTCAGGCCCACCGTATCCGGATTGTAGGCGGCGAAGGGATCGTAGGTGAACCCGAAGAGGGCCCAATAGGGTACTTGCCCGGGAGCATCCGGATTATACGTGCCGATGCGGTTCGATCCCGGGCAGAGCGCCGAGAGCGCGAGCCATTGGATGTCTTCACCGAAGGGGCTTCCGACGATCCGCTCCACGAAGTCGGTCGGCGCGATGCAATTGGACGGCACCTGAAGCCAGGGGCGGAGCACCATCCAGTCCTCGTCGCCCTGGGTGCGGTTCATCACGTCGATCGACTGCGATCCCTCGGCGAGCTTGGTCTGGAGATATCCAAAGTTGGCATCGACCCGGAAGTTGCGCGACGGGCGCCAGGCCGCTTCGAGCTCGAGCCCCCAGGTCGTCGCATCGAAGTTCTCGTTGTAGGCGATCCGGTCGACGATCTGCGAGATTTGGTAGTCGTCGTAGTCGTAGTAGAACGCCGCCGCATTGAGGATCAGGCGGCCATCGGCAAAGGTGTTCTTCATGCCGATCTCGAACGCGTTGAGGAATTCGGGCCGGAACGTCTGCGGCAGGAACTGGTACTGGACGACGGCGGGGTTGAAGTCGACGCGGGGAGGGTTGCTCCCACCACCCTTGTAGCCCCGTGCGGCGGAGAGATAGACAAGCGTTTCATCGGTGAAGTCCAACACCGGCTGCCAATCGAGCACCGCGCGCCCGGTGAATTCGCCCCACTTCTGCTCGATATCGGGCAGCGCGGGATAGCCGCTATTCACTTGCCCGCCAGTGCTGCCTCCGGGGAAATCTGTCTCGGTGCCCCCGCCGAGCAGGAGTTGGCTTGGGATCTGATCTGAAACCTTCTTGTCTCGCGTGTAGCGCAGACCGAGCGTCAGCTTGAGATCGTCGGCAATGTTCCAATACAGCTCGCCGAACGCGGCCCAGCTCTTGGTGCGGACCCCGTTCTGGCTGAGGAAGTAGTTGTGGCCCTGATCGTTCAGGCTGCCGATCGGGTTCGGGTCGATATAGACGCATTCCCGCTCTTCGAAGCCGAGTTCGCAGGGAAGCGTAGCGTTCTGCCCCGAGGCGGGATGCCCGAAGGTGGGCACCGCGCTGTAGAACCATTCCGCAATTAGCGTGAACGTGTTGTTGAACACGTAGTAATCGTCCTTGGATTTGAAATCCAAGTAGTTGGCGCCGACGTTGAAATTCACCGGGCCGTCGAAATCCGATTGAAGGCGTATTTCCTGCGACCATTGGCGGTTGCGCGAACGGTTGAGGTCCGCCGAGACCATGCGGTCCGAACAGCCCAGTTGCGGGTCGCAGAAGATGCCCCCGGGCGTCGGACCGGGATAGGTCACGGTATCGAGCGGATTGCCGCGGCGGTCGGCCAGCGCCCCGGTGGAGTCATTGAAGATCGGATTGCTGATGAAGCGGCCGTAATCCTGCGTCGAGAAGTAGCGGTCGCGCGAATAGGCCGTCTGCGACACCAGCGTCAGACCGTCCGCCGGCTCGAACTCGAGATTGAGCTGCACGACGTCGTTCTTGGCGCGGAACTTCGGATCGTAGCTGGTCGCGATCTCGCGCAGGTCGCGCGACTGCGTCAGACCCTCGTAAGGATTTCCGGTGTTGGTGACATAGACTGTCTCGCCCGCGCTGCCATCGGGGAGCAGTTCGCGGCCGATCGAGATCAGTCGCGGAACATAGGTATAGGCCAGGCTGTATCCGTTCGGCACGCCGAACGCGGCATCCTCATAGAGCGAGCCGGGCACGCAGCCCTGGCTCATGCGGCCGCGAACCAGCGGGTCGGTGATCTCCACGTCGCCGACCATCTCGGGCCCCGGATCGGTGTGGCAAAGCTGTTTGCCGGTGCGCGAGCGGTTGTCGTCTTCCTCGAAATGCTGCCAGATCACGTTGGCGCGGAAGCGGTCGCTCGGTTCCCATTCCGCGATCGCGCGGGTCGACCACAGGTCGCGGCCGTTCACGCGGCTCTGGGTGAAGGTGTTGTAGTCGAACCCGTCGCGCTTGGTCCACTGGCCGGCGACACGCACGCCGAAGGTGTCGCCGAGCGGCACGTTGAGCATGCCGTTCAGGCGGCGCGTGGAATAGCTTCCGACCTCGGCCTTGACCGATCCCTCGAACTCGTCGGTCGGCAATGCGGGGATCAGGTTGACCACGCCTGCCGTGGCATTGCGGCCGTAGAGCGTGCCCTGCGGTCCGCGCAGCACCTCGATCCGCGCCATGTCGAAGAATTCGGATTCGAACAGGCGGTTGCGGGCCAGGGCGGTGTTGTTGAAGCTGACCGCGACCGCGGGGTCGCTCGCCGCCGAAATCGCCTTGGTCCCGACCCCGCGGATCGAGAAGTTGTACATGCTGAAATTGCTCTTGGAGAAGTTCACGTTCGGCACGGCGCGCAGGAGTTCGCCGCCGGTTTCGATCTTGTAGTCGTCGAGCCCCTCGGCGGAGATCGCGGTGACGGCGATCGGCACGTCCTGGATCGATTCCTCGCGCTTCTGCGCGGTGACGATGATCACTGCCCCGTCGCCCGTCACCCCGCTCGCGGCCTCGGGGGTCTCCCCTTCGTCATCCACATCCTGCGCCAGGGCCGGCGATACGCCCGCTGCGACCAAGGCCAAGGTGCTGCACGCGCAAAGACAACTACGGGCGATCCCCATTTCCCTCTCCCCTTTTGTCGCGGATCTTGATGACCCGTCGCTCGAATTCGATCGCTTCTAACGTAACTGACATTGATGTCAATGTTAACGAACATTCATACCTGCAGCTTGATCCATTTCGGCGGCAATTCCGCCCGTGGTGGTCCGTTCGCGTGTGACTTTCCCGGCGATCTGAATCCCCAGTGCGCCCTGATGACGCCGCATCGCGGACGCGCTCTGCAATGCCCGCAGCGGACTTACGCCAGGGCGGCCGGCATGTCAGGGAAAGTGGGTCGGAAACGGTGCCGCATCGGCGACGAAGCGGCGCCCTAGGTTGCCGGGGGGCCTTCGGCGACGAGAATGTGGAACAGGCCGTCGCCCGCGTCGTGGACGTGGCGGATCTCGGGCCTTGAGCGCAACGCCGGGAGGTCGATCGCGGCGGGTTCGGCAAAGCGGACCATGACGCGCCCGGGAGCCTGTGCCATGCTCACGACGTTGTCCGGCCCGCCGAGAAACTCGTAAAGATCCGGCGGGACGGGACGGGATGCACGTACCGGCGACGGTGCCTCTGCATCCTCCGGGATGCGATGCCGCGCGCTGCCGATCTCGGCGCAGAGCAGTTCGGCTGTCGGCCCGACGATCACCTGGAGCGTGTCGGCGGTCGGCCGGATCGTCCCTCTGGCCCCGAGCGCGGTGAGCGCGGCTTCGTCGACGCGCTGGGGATCGCGGAGGATCAGCCGCAGGCGCGTAGTGCACGCGCGGAGCTGAACGATGTTCCCGGCCCCGCCGAGCGCGTCCAGCCAGGCGCCGCCCTTGTCGCTCTCGCCGCCTTGCGTGTCCCCTTGCGCGGGAACTCCCTCTGTGCCGCGCCCCGGCGTTGCCAGATCGAAGCGCCGGATCACGAAGCTGAAGGTGAAGTAGTAGATCGCGAAATAGGCCAGCCCGACCGGCAGGAGCAGCAGCGGGTTGGTGGCGATGCCGTAGTTGAGGACATAGTCGATCAGCCCGGCGGAGAAGCCGAAGCCGAGCTTGACCTCGAGCAGGTCCATCACGACCATCGACAGCCCGGTCAGCACCGCGTGGACGAGGTAGAGGAGCGGGGCGAGGAAGATGAAGGTGAACTCGATCGGCTCGGTGATGCCGGTCAGCGCGGAAGTCAGCGCCATCGAGAAATAGAGGCCTGCGACCTCCTTGCGCCGCACCGGCAAGGCGGCGCGGTACATCGCGAGGCAGGCGGCGGGCATGCCGAACATCATCACCGGGAAGAACCCGGCCATGAAGCCGCCGGCAGTGGGATCGCCGGCGAAGAACCGCCTGAGATCGCCGGTCGTGCCTTCGAAATCGCCGATCACGAACCAGGCGACGTTGTTGAGGATGTGGTGCAGCCCGGTGACGATCAGCAGCCGGTTGAGCGCACCGTAGAGGAACAGGCCGATCTCGCCCGCGCCGACGATCGCGCGGCTGGCATGGTCCATCGCGCTTTCGGTTTCCTGCCAGAATTCGCCGAACAGGAAGCCGAGCGCGAGACCGGCCGCGCCGCTGACGATGGGAACGAAGCGGCGGCCGCCGAAGAAGGCGAGGAATTCGGGCAGGCGGATGTCGGCATAGCGGTTGAACAGCACGCCCGAGAGGATGCCGCACAGGATCCCGATGGGGACGCCGAGCTTGGCCATGGCCGCGTCGCGGTAATCGGCGAGGGCGCGGGCGACCTCCTCGGCCGTTCCTCCGTCGAGCGTCCCTGGCGGCAGGTCGATCAGCATCTTCGCGCTGTTGGTGGCGACGAGGAAGGCGACCAGCCCGGCAAGCCCCGCGGCGCCGTGGTTGTCGCGCGCGAAACCGATCGCGACGCCAACTGCGAAGATGATCCCCAGATGCGCGAAGATCGCCTCCCCGGCGGCGGAAATGAAGCCGATGTCGAGCAAGTCGGGCTGGCCGAGGCGCAGCAGCAGCCCGGCGATGGGCAGCACCGCGATCGGCAGCATCAGCGACCGCCCTAGCTGCTGGATGCCTGCGAACAGCCGCCTCATGCCGCCCCCTTCAACAGCCGGCCAAGCTCGCCGCGCGCCTCTTCCGCCGAGGCGGCGACCAGCGCTGCCTCGGCAGCGGCATGACACTGGTCGAGCGTAAGTGCCGCGAGCCACTGCTTGATTTCGGGCACGCGCGCGGCGCTGACCGACAGCTCGCGCGCGCCGAGGCCGACGAGCACCGCCGCCGCCAGCGGGTCGCCGGCAGCGCCGCCGCAGATGCCGAGCATGCGGCCGTGCGCCCGGCAGCCCTCGGCCGCGAGCCCGACGAGACGAGTCACGGCGGGATGCAGCGCGTCGAGATCGCGCGCGAGGTCGGAATTGGTGCGGTCCGCCGCGAGCGTATATTGCGTGAGGTCGTTGGTGCCGACCGACAGGAAGTCGGCCTCCCGCGCGAGCGTGCCGGCGATGAGCGCCGAGGCCGGCGTTTCGACCATAGCCCCCAGCCTGACCGGCGCCGCATGCCCGGTCTCCGCGAGAACGCGATCGAGCATGGCGCGCAACCGCGCGAACTCGCCGGCCGAGGACACCATCGGCGCCATGATGTGCGCGGTGCGCCCGCCCGACGCGCGCAGGATCGCGCGTATCTGCCCGGCGAGCAGCTCGGGATAGCGCAGCCCCACGCGTATTCCGCGCACGCCGAGCGCCGGGTTGTCTTCCTTCGCGAGCGGCAGGTAGGGCGCGGGCTTGTCGGCCCCGATGTCGAGCGTGCGGATGATGACCGGCCGGTCGCCGAAGCGCTCGATGATCGCGGCGTAGACTTCAGCCTGCTCCGCCTCGCCGGGAGGCTCGGTGCGGTCGAGGAACAGGAATTCGGTGCGCACGAGGCCGGAGCCTTCGGCGCCCAGCCGAACGGCCTCCTCCGCATCGGCAACGCTGCCGATATTGGCCAGGACCTCTATCCGCTCGCCGCTGGCAAGCCGGGCTTCGCGCTGCGCCGTCGCCAGCGCCGCGCGGTAGCTCGCCTCGCGTCGTGCCAGATGCTCCCGCAGCTCCTCGGCTGCCCCTTCCGCCATGGCATGACGCAGCGTTCCCGCGTCGCCATCGAGATAGACGAGTTCGCCTTCCTCGACCCCGCACAGCGGTTCGCCGAACGCGACCGCCATCGGAATGCCGGCCGATGCCGCAAGGATCGCCAGGTGCGAAGTCGGCCCGCCGGCGAGCGTGGCGATCCCGGCCACGCCGGCGGCCTTGAGCGGCTTGAGATCGGACGGATAGAGGTCGCTCGCGATCACCACCGCGCCGGCCGGCGCGGCGGCCTCGCCGTCCTTGCCGAGCATGATCCGCAGCACGCGCTGTTCGAGGTCGAGGAGATCGTCGGCACGCTCGGCAAGGCGCGCGTCGGACAGGGCGCGGAGCGCGTCGGCTTCGCGCCGCATGACGGTCTGCCAAGCACCGGCGGCGCTCGCCCCGGCGTCGATCCGCGCCTCCGCGGCGGCAACCAGCTCCTCGTCTTCGAGGATCGCAAGTTGCGCTGCGGCGATGGCCGCACCAGCGCCCTCGTCCTCGTCGGCGAGCCGGCCGCGAAGCACAGATAGGGCATCGCGAAGCCGCGCCTTCTCGGCCGGCGGACTCTCGGCATTGCCGGTGACTTCGATGCGCGAGCGATGGACGTAGTAGGCCGGGCCGATCGCCTTGCCCGGAGCGGCGGCAACGCCGGACAGCAGGCCCGGTTCGGCGGGTCCGTCAGGATCGGTGCGGCGCAGGACGACGGGTTGCCGCGGCGCTTGCGAAGCCGCGCGTGGTTCGGCGATCTCGTCCCCCGCCCCGCGTTCGATCAGCGCGGCAATGGCCTCGGCCGCGGCTTCGGCTTGCTCGCCGCGCGCCTCGATCTCGACCCGCGCGCCCAGAGTCGCGCCGAGCTTCATCAGACCCACGGTGCTTGCCGCGGCCGCGCTGCGCCCGTCGATCCGGAGCGTGACCGTGGCGCGCCAGCGACGCGCCTCCCCGGCGATCGCCGCGCAGGGCCGCGCGTGGAGGCCGTGCGGGAGCGGCAGGATCACCTCGCGCCTCGCCACGGGCCCGTTCTCGACCGGCGGATCGCCGTTCGCGCTGCCGGCTCCCTCGCGGTGAAGCTCGAACAGCTCGGCCCCGGGTTCGACCAGGCCGTCGGGATCCGAGCGCAGGCTGAGCGAGCACCCGCCCGTCTCGACCAGCACGATGGGCGTAGCGGCACTCTTCCCGGCGGCGATCAGGGCCTCCAGATCGACCCGCAACAGAGGATCGCCCGTCTCCACCCGGTCGCCCACGGCGACCAGCGGCTCGAACGGCTCGCCCTTCAGGGAGACGGTGTCGATCCCGCAATGGATCAGGATCTGCGCCCCGTTGCCGCAATCGAGCGTGACCGCATGGCGCTCCCCCGCGACCGCCGCCACTTCGCCGGCGCAGGGGGCGCGGATCAGATCGTCGAGCAGTTCGAGCGTTACCCCCGGGCCGAGCGCGCCGCCGGCAAAGGCCGGGTCGGGCGTCGCCTCCAGCGGCAGCAGCCAGCCCTTCGCCGGTGCATGGACCCGCAGCCTCACGAACTGGGCCGCCGACCCGCCACGCGCCACACCTGCCTCCATCGTCCTCGACCCCGGTAGATTCCCGCGAACCCGTGCGAGCCGCGGGAAATCCTGCCCGTCAATACTCGAAACGGGCGCCGAAGAAGAAGTAGCGGCCGTTGTCGTAGATCGCGCGCGGGCGGAAGGATTCGCCCGCGAACTGAACGATTTTCTCGTTGGTGAGGTTCACCGCATCGAAGGTCAAGCTCACCTGATCGATCAGCCTGAAATCGAGCGAGGCGTCGAGCGATCCGAAGCCTTTCTGGTTGAGCGGCGAGGCGCGGTCGAAGGTGATGAAGAAGTCGTCGCGCCAGTTGTAGGTCAGCCGCGCGCTCAACCGTTCGTCTTCGTAATAGCCCCCGACCTGGAACGCGTGCTTCGAATTGCCGGGGATCGGATCGCCGCTGTCTGTCTCGGCATCGGAGAAGCTGTAGTTGGCGTTGATGCCGAAGTTACCGAACAGCGGGGTCTGCGCGATCAGCTCGACCCCCTTCACCTGCGCGGTGCCGCCATTGGTGCGCCGGTTGATCGCGAACTCGCAATCGTAGAGATCGGGATTGGTCGAGCCCGGCGTCGATATGCAGCGGGTCAGATCGGGCGCGCTGGTTTCGATCGAGAAGACTTCGTTGACGATGCGGTCGGTGACGAAGTTCTGCACGTCCTTGTAGTAGAGCGCGATCGCGAACAGCGCGTTATTCGGCGCGTAGTATTCGAGCGACAGGTCGAACTGGTTCGCCCGGTAAGGTTGAACGTCGGCATTACCCCCAGAGCCCGTCAGCGCGCCCGGATTGAGCGCCACGCGCGGAGCGATATCGGTGTAGTCGGGCCGGGTAATTGTCCGCGCCGCCGCCGCGCGCAGCACCAGATCGTCGGTCAGATCGAATGTGACGTTCAGGCTCGGCAGGATGTCGGTGTAGCTGCGCTCCTCGGTCACCGGGAGGAAGTCGCCGAACGCATTCGAGACCTGACCCGGCCCCTCGGCGCCCTGAACGTAGCCGCGCGAAACCTGATCGGTGCGCACCACGCGCACCCCGAGATTGCCGCGCCACCCTTCGCCGGCGAGGCGCCCCATGACGTAGCCGCCGTAGGTCTTCTCATCGACCGAGAAGATGTCCGAGTAGAGCGGGATCCGGTCGGTGGAGGCCGGGAAGCTGCCGATCAGGTCGCGAATGCGCGCGGGATCGGGCAGGAAGTAGTCGGTCAGCGTGCCCGAGATCGCGATATTGTCGAGATAGTCGTCGGGGGTCAGCCCGCCGCCGAACGAGGCCGCGGTGCACACGCCGCCGTTGCAGCCGGTGTCGCGGAACGGCACGAAGAAGTCGCCGAATGTGGTCGCCTGGAAATCGGTCTTGCGGCTGTGGTCGGTGTACTTGACGCCGACCTTGATCGCCTCGAGCACCCCGAGCGCGACCTCCTGTTCGGCATCGAAGTAGGCGAAGAACTCGCTGTCGTCGTTGCCGATCGAGTGGTTCGAGGCGAATTCGAAGGCGAAGTCGTCCGGGTTGGTCGGGTCGACGCTGTCGAACGATACGGTCGGCGCGTCGCCGGTCAGGTCGTAGCTGAAATCGCTCGAACCGAGGAATTCCACGAACGGCTGGCGCACGGTGTCGCCGTCGGCGTCGGTATAGCCGAGCTGCCCGCTGAGCGTGAGGCCGCCGTCGGTCTCGTAGGAGAAATTGCCCGCGATATAGCGCGATTCGGCATAGGCCTCGCGATCGATGATGTCGTAGACCTGCCCGAAACCGCCAGCTTCTCCGACGTTACGGATCGTGCCCGCGACGATGGTGTCGCCGATCACGGTCTCGTCGGTCAGTTCGGTGGTCCCGCCCCCGAGACCCGAGCGCGAGGGCCAGGCAAGGAAGTTGTAGTTGGTGTTGTTGGCGTTGAAGCGCGTCCACAGCCCGCTGATGCCGAACTCCAGATTGTCGCTCGGGCGGAACTGGATCTCGAGATTGCCGCCGAGGCGCTCGCGCTTCTGGAGGAACAGCGCCGAGCCGATCAGCACCGGCACCTGACGGCCCTGTCCGGTCGGATCGAGCCCGGGGTCGTAGCCGAGCACCTCGACGCCGTCGCGGCGCACATCGCGCTGCTGGAAGACACCGGCGGCGAGGATGCCGAACGTCCCCGCCTCGTTCGACCAGCTCACCACGCCCGAGATCTGCGGATCGAGCGAATCGGCCTTCTCGGTATAGGCGCCCTCGACCGAGAGCGCGGCGACGAAGGGATCGAGGTCGAGCGGCTTGCGCGTCAGCACGTTGATCGTGCCGCCGATGCCGCCTTCCTCGATGTCGGCAGTCGGGCTCTTGAACACCTGTACCTCGCCGACGACGTCCGAGGGCAGCACCAGATAGTTGAAGTTGCGGGTGGCCGTCTGCTGATCGAGGATGAACCAGTCGGCAGTGGCCACCGCGTGGCCGTTGACCAGCGTGCGCGTCTGGTTGGGCGCGAGGCCGCGCAGGGAGACGCGCTCGCCCTCGCCGTATTCGCGGTTGGTCACCACGCCGGGGACGCGCTGGAGCGATTCGGCGACGTTGCGATCGGGGAACTTGCCGATGTCCTCGGCGGCGATCGCATCGACGATGGCGCCGGCGTTGCGCTTGGTGGCGACCGCATCGGCGAGCGAGGCCCTGATGCCGGTGACCACGATCGGCTCGCCGGTCGTGCCCTCAGGCGGCGCGGGGTCGGCCTCCTGCGCCAGAGCGGCGCCGCCGCTCAGCGCGAACGTCGAAACACCAAGCACCCATGCTACGGACTTCCTCATGGCCTTCTCCCCTTTGTCCGACTCTGCCGCGGGAGCCCTTTCCACTCCGGAGCTGGCGGTCGGTTCTTCTGCAGCGTGATGTAGGACAACCTTGTTGCCAATTGCAATACCAAACTATAACCAATGGTTGTTTTTGAAGTGAATTGGTAATATTGGTCTTATATGGCTTTGTCGGTGGTTTCGTGCTGGAACGGCAATAAGCGGCAACTTTCAGGGATTTGAGCGGGTGAACGCACTTCAGGGCCTCAAGAGCACCTTCAATACCACGACCGGCACACCGCTATACCAGCGGCTCACCAAGGTTCTGCGGGGCGCGATCGAGTCGAACCTGTGGGATGCCGACGATCCGCTCCCGTCCGAACGGGATATCGCCGAGACGCTGGAAATCTCGCGCGTGACGGTGCGCAAGGCGATCGACGGGCTGGTCGAGGACGGCCTGCTGGTCCGCAAGCGCGGATCGGGCACGTTCGTCGCCGGCCGCGTGGAGAAGAGCTTCGCCACGCTGACCTCGTTCACCGAGGACATGGTTTCGCGCGGGCGCAAGGTCCGCAGCGACTGGCTGATGCGCGAGCGCGGGTTGGTCACGCCCGAGGAATCGCTCAGCCTGTCGCTCAGCCCGGGCACGGCGGTGCTGCGGTTCCACCGCCTCCGCTGCGCCGACAACGTCCCCATGGCGATCGAGTACGCCACCGTTCCCGCCGCCTGCCTGCCGTCCGAACACGCGGTGGAGGATTCGCTCTACGAGGCGCTGCGCATCCGCAACCAGCGCCCGGTCCGCGCACTCCAGCGCCTGCGCGCCGTGCTCTTTACCGAGGAACAGGCGGAGCTGATGCTGGTCGAACCCGGCAGCGCCGGACTGTTCATCGAGCGCATCGGCTTCAACGCCGCCGGCGCCGCGGTCGAGTGGACGCGCTCCTACTATCGCGGCGATGCCTACGACTTCGTCGCCGAACTCAATCTCGGCCACTGACATGACCCGGACCGCCCGCGAAAGCGCCACGCTGATGTTCGCCGAAGCCGGCGAGGCGCACGGATGCGTCGCGCGGCAGGCCGCCGATTCGGGCGAAGCGATCGCGGAGATCGGCGCGGCCTTACGCACGCTCGAGCCGCGATTGATCGCCACCGTCGCGCGCGGAAGCTCGGATCACGCTGCGACGTACGCCAAGTATCTGATCGAGACGGCGGCAAAGGTGCCGGTGGTTTCCTGGGCCCCTTCGGTGAGCTCGATCTACGACGCCGAGAGCGCGCTCGAGCGAGCGGCCTGTCTGGCGATATCGCAGTCCGGCCGTAGCCCCGACATCGTCGCCGCGGCGCGCAGCGCGCGCGAGGGCGGCGCCCGGCTGGTCGCATTGGTGAACCAGACCTCGTCGCCGCTCGCCGAACTGGCCGACCACGTCGCGCCGCTGCATGCCGTTCCCGAGACGTCGGTCGCCGCGACCAAGTCGTACCTGGCCTCGCTCGCGATGATCGCCCGGATCGTAGCCGCCTGGACGGAGGACGAGGAGTTGACGGGCGCGCTCGCGGCGCTGCCCGAGCGGATGACCGAAGCCTGGGAGCTCGACTGGAGCGCGGCCGACGAGAAGCTGGCCGGCGCGCAGAGCCTGTTCGTTATCGGCCGCGGCATCGGCCTCTGCGTGGCGCAGGAAGCGGCGCTCAAGTTCAAGGAGACCTGCCGCATCCACGCCGAAGCCTACAGCGCCGCCGAAGTCCTGCACGGCCCGGCGGCGATCGTCCGCCCCGGCTTCCCAGTCCTCGCGCTGGCGCAGGACGATGCGACCGCCGGCAACGTCGTCGACACCGCCGAGAAGCTCGCCGAGATGGGCGCCGAAGTCGTCATCGCCGGTGCCACGGCGCGCGGATGCCTGACGCTGCCGACGCTGGCCGGCGATCCGCGCCTGCAGCCGATCCTGCTCGCCCAATCCTTCTATCGCCTCGTCAACCGGCGGGCGGTCGCGCTGGGCGAGAACCCGGATTCCCCGCCGCACCTCAGCAAGATCACGGAGACGACATGACTGCGAAGGCTTTCGTTGGCGGCCGGATCCTCGTCGGCGGGCGCTTCCTGGAGGGGCGCGCCGTGCTGGTCGAAGGCGACCGGATCGCCGCGGTCGTCGACGAATCGGGCCTTCCCGGGAATGCCGAGCGGATCGAACTCGATGGTGCGCACCTCCTGCCCGGCTTCGTCGACATTCAGGTCAACGGCGGCGGCGGGGTGCTGTTCAACGACGATCCCTCGGTCGCGGCGATCCGCGCGATTGCCGAAACCCACGCGCGCTTCGGCACGACCGCGCTGCTGCCGACGCTGATCAGCGACGAACTCGACAAAGTCGCCGCGGCGATCGACGCGGTCGAACGCGCGATCGCCGAGGGCATCCCCGGCGTGGTCGGCATCCATCTGGAGGGCCCCTTCCTCAGCACCGACCGCAAGGGCGTCCACGACGAGACCAAGTTCCGCCCGTTCCTCGAAGAACATGTCGAACTGATGTCGCGCCTGCGCGGTGGAACCACGGTCGTGACGCTCTCGCCCGAGCAGGCCGGCCCGCCGGTGATCCGCGCGCTGCGCGATCGCGGCGTGCGCGTCTGCGCCGGCCACACCAACGCCACTTACGCCGCGATGCGCGCGGCGCTCGACGCGGGGGTCATGGGCTTCACCCATCTGTTCAACGCGATGTCGCCGCTGACCAGCCGCGAGCCCGGCGTCGTCGGCGCCGCGCTGGAGGATCTGGAAAGCTGGTGCGGGCTGATCGTCGACGGGCACCACGTCTCGCCCGTCACCTTGCGCCTCGCGCTGCGATGCAAGCCGCTCGATCGCTTCATGCTGGTGACCGACGCCATGCCCTCGGTCGGGATGGAGGACGGCTGCTTCTATCTCCAGGGTCGCCGCATCCATGTCGAGGCGGGCACCTGCCGCGCCGACGACGGCACACTCGCCGGCTCCGATCTCGATATGGCCCGCGCGCTGCGCAACACGGTCGAGACGCTCGGCGTTGACCTGGCGCAGGCGGCGGCGATGGCCTCGACCCATCCCGCGGCCTTCCTCGGGCGCGAACACGACCACGGCGCGTTGCGCGAGGGCGCGCGTGCCGATTTCGTGGTGCTGGGCGCCGGATTGCAACTGCACTCGACCTGGATCGGAGGGCGCAAGGTTCATGGCTGACGTGAGAAGACCAGGGATTGGGACCGCGCTGCTTGCGCTGATCGCCGGAGCCGGGGCGCTGTCGCCGGCCGTGGCCGAAGCGCCCCGGAGGCCGGCAGGCGACGCCGAAGCGATCGGCGCCGCGCTCGATCTCACCTATCGCGTGCGCGCCAATCGCGGCGAGGGATCGTGCCGGCTTCCCGACGGCCGGGTCAGCGGAGATCAGCCCTGCGCCGAGGCGGAGATCGTCCTCAGCACCTCACGCCCGCTCGCGCTTGCCGGGCGCGAAATCTACTTCAGCCAGGTCGATCCGGTGGCGCTCACGCCCAATGGCGACGCGCATGTCGAGCATATCAACGGCGATCTCCACGTCCTGCGTTTCGCTTCGGATGCGCCCCCGTTGCAGCCGGGCGAGAACCGCAGAATACCCTTCGTCGTCGGCGGTGTGATCCTCACCCGGGCCAAGGTCATGCCCAATTACTACGTCGTCGATCCGCAAGGCGACGCGGCGATCATCGACAGCACGCGCGAGGTCGCGAGCGACTATCAGGGGCGGAAGGCTCTGCCGCATCTTGCGCCGCTGCCCGGCCCGCTCCGCCAATCGAGCCGCGACCTGACGCCGCTCGAGACGCCCGAACTGGTCGGTGCGGAAAATCGCGACGTCTCGTTCGTCGCCGAAGCGGTGGATGGCGGGATCATTCCCACGCCGAACCACGTCGAGCGCGACCCGGAAGGCGCACGGCTCGATCTCGCGCGCGGTCTGACGCTCCGGGGCGACGCCCGGCTGACCGCCGCGATGGCGCCGGCCATGGCGCACCTTGAGGCACTCGGCGTTCCGCAGGCGCCCGCCGGTATTCCGCTCATCGTCGAAACCGATCCGGCACTGGGCCCCGAAGCCTATCGGTTGCGGATTACCGGCGAGACCATCTCTGTCGCCGCGGGTGACGCCGCAGGCGCGTTCTATGCGGTGCAGAGCCTCGCGGCGCTGGTGCGCCCCGGCCATAGCGATGTCCCGGCGCTCGCGATCGACGATTCCCCGCGCTTCGGCTTTCGCGGGCTGCATCTCGACATCGCGCGCAATTTCCACGGGCCCGAGACGATCCGCGCGCTGATCGACCAGATGGCCGCCTACAAGCTCAACCGCCTCCATCTCCATCTCGCCGACGACGAGGGATGGCGGCTCGCCATCGAGGGCTTGCCCGAACTGACCGAAGTCGGCGCCCGGCGGTGCCACGACCTGGAGGAAGACGAGTGCCTGCTGCCCCAACTCGGCAGCGGCCCGTTCGCCGAGGGATCGGGAAGCGGCTTCCTCTCCGCCGAGGACTACGTGGGCCTGCTCCGCTACGCTGCCGCGCGGCAGGTGAAGGTCATCCCTTCGCTCGACATGCCGGGCCACTCGCGCGCGGCAGTCCGGGCGATGGATGCGCGCTACCGCAGACTGATCGCCGCCGGGCGGCCGGAAGAAGAGGCGGCGCGGTTCCTCCTGTCCGATCCGGCCGACACCACCCGCTATCGCTCGATCCAGCATTATTCGGACAACACGATCAACGTCTGCCGTCCGTCGACCTACCGGTTCGTCGGGCACGTCCTGGACCGGCTGATCGCGATGCACGAAAAGGCCGGAACGCCGCTGGAGCGCTATCACATCGGCGCCGACGAAACCGCGGGCGCCTGGGTCGAATCACCGATCTGCCGGGAATTCCTCGCCAGCGGCGAAGGCCCGTCGGAGATCGAGGATCTCGGCGGCTACTTCATCGCGCGCGTGGCGAAGATGGTGGCCGATCGCGGCGTGATTCCCGCGGCATGGAGCGACGGGCTGTCGCACGTCGATCCCGCCAAGCTGCCCGACCGCGTCCAGTCCAACGTCTGGGGCACGCTGGCCGGCGGGGGCGCGCAGACCGCGCACCGGCATGCGAATCTGGGGTGGGACGTAATCCTCTCGATTCCCGACGCGCTCTATTTCGACATGCCTTACTCGGCCCATCCCGAGGAGGGCGGATACTACTGGGCGATCCGCCGCGCGCCGACGCGCAAGCTGTTCTCCATGATGCCGGAAAACCTGCCCGGGCTCGCCGCCTACTGGCGCGACAATGGCGAGCGCGCGCTGACGATCGACGACCGGCCGGGCGGCGGCGATGCCTCGTACCGCCCGCTCGAAGAAGGCCGCGCATTCGCCGGCATCCAGGGCCATCTCTGGACCGAGACGATCCGCGATCGCGAGACGCTGGGATACCAGCTCTTCCCTCGCATGTTTGCATTGGCCGAACGCGCCTGGCATCGCCCGTCCTGGGAAGTGCCCTACGACCATTCGGGCGCACGGGTCGGTTTCGGCGACCCGATGATCGGCGCCGATCGCCGCGCCGCGATGGCCGCCGACTGGAACCGTTTCGCCAGCATCGTCGGCGCAAAGGAACTCCCCAAGCTCGCCGCCTCGGACTGGAGCTTCCGGCTGCCGACGGTGGGCGTGGTGCGGGCCGACGGCGCGTTGCAGACCAGAGTCGCGATTCCCGGCCTGGTGATCCACTGCGACGGCGGAACGGGGTGGACGGACCTGGAGAGCTGCGAGCCCGGACAGGACGGCACGATCGAATTGCGCTCCGCGCTCACGGCGGACGGCTCTTACGGCCGCGCGGTCACCGTCGACCACGCCGCCGGCGAGCGGGTGACACGGGCTGAGTGACTGCCGGTCCGCCTGCCAACAACGATTTTTGGAAAATGGTGCCGCTTAGGTGACTCGAACACCTGACCCCATCATTACGAATTAGATGCTCCTCCTCTCGGCAGCAACGCCCCTGCACCTGAGAAACCTGTCGATTGAGTTCCCGGCGTTCCATTGATGTTCACGGCAGTTCCCGCTACGGTGATTGCTGGAATCGGAGCTAGCAATCACATGGCGACTGGCAATATCACGATCACGTCCGTTACCGCGCTCCACCCAGGGGCGAAGGACAAGCTCTTGTGGGATGAGAAGCTGCGTGGTTTCGGGCTGAAGGTGACTCCAGCCGGGTCGCGGATCTACCTGTACCAATATCGCATGGGTGGGCGCGGCTCGAAGGTCCGGCGCTACACCATCGGAAAGCATGGTTCGCTCACACCGGATCAAGCTCGCAAGGAAGCGAAGCGGCTGGCGATGCTGGTGACGCAGGGCATCGACCCCCAGACGGAGAAGAAGGAGCGGCGCCGAGTTGTCGTCGATCTGGCGTTCTCCAGCTATCTCGATCGCTTCGTTTCGGACTGCCTGAAGGTGTCATGGAAGGCCTCGGCGGACGAAGTGGAGGCGATGCTGCGCGCCTATGCGCTGCCGGAGATCGGCAACAAGCCGCTTCCGGACATTCGTCGAGGCGACATATCTGCGGTGCTCCGGCCTCTTCGAGACAAACCAGCGAGCGCGAGCAAGCTGTTCGCGGTGCTTCGTCGCCTGTTTCGCTGGGCGATCAGCGAAGGTGATCTGGAAACCTCACCGATGGCCGCGATGGAAGCGCCGACCCCGCCCAAGTCGCGGGATCGAACGCTGGGCGACGACGAGCTGGTCACAATCTGGCGGGCAAGCGAGACGATTGGCTACCCCTTCGGCCCCATGGTCCGACTGCTCGTGCTCTGGGGCGCCAGGCGCAACGAGGTGGCCGGCCTGCCATGGGCAGAGCTGTCGCGGGCTGAGAGGCTTTGGTCGCTGCCTGCCAGCCGCGCCAAGAACGGCGAGGCGGTGAGCTACCATATCTCGGAACTCGCATTCGCCGAACTTGAGGCGCTGGCGAAGAGGGCGGGGAAGTCCGGGGCGTGGCCGCGACGTGGTTTCGTGTTCAGCACTACCGGCGACACGCCTGTTTCAGGGTACTCTCGCGCGAAGAGACGGCTGGATGCAGCGTGCGAGAAAGCAAACCACGGCACCGCCCTGCCCCATTGGACGCTGCACGATCTTCGCCGAACTCTGGCCACGGGTATGCAGCGGCTGGGCGTACGGTTCGAAGTCACCGAGGCCATTCTGAACCACAGGTCCGGCTCCCGGGCTGGGGTGGCAGGCATCTATCAGCGCCACCACTGGGGGCCGGAGAAGAAAGCGGCCCTGGATGCGTGGTCGCGGCATATCAGCACCCTCTTGGATGGGGCGGACGAGACAAACATCGTTGCGATTTCTGCCCGCGCTCATGCCTAGAGGAGCGCACCGTACAATCCGACCCACGCGGCTGGAGGCGGCTGACTTCGCACTCTTTCTATGCGGGCACAGCCACCGCCCCGTACTGGGCGACTTGCTTAGCGGTTACGATACGCGACCAACAGCGGAGATGGAGCGCTGGCGCGCTATGACGATCGCGTTCCTTTACCGGCGATTGACTAGGGGGGCAGGTCGCGGAGAGAAGAGGATTGCCGGCAAGCCGGGCCAACGCATCAAACTCGAGATGCCGATTGAGATGGTCCGGTATGCGGCCGCTTTTGCCCCCCGCACCGGATTGTTCGGCTCATCACGACGGAGCGTGATCGGCAGCAAATGGCGGCCGGCGATCACATTTGCGACCCGCTGCGATCAGGTCGCTAAAGCCCGGCGTGGCAGACCTCATCTGTTGGACCGGTTGGATTCTGAAGCAAACCGAAGCGATCGGCAGTTCTACCGGAGAGAAAAGCGCGCGCGGGAATTGGAGGCAATTCGAGACTCTTTTGAAGCGTCCGCTCGCCGGGCGACGAAACCGACCGAATAGATGTCACCCATCTTGTAGCCACCCCCGTTTTCACTGTTAATTACTCTGACCCATCGAAGGCCCCGCACTCCCGCGCTGGCCAACAGATGGGAACAGGCAATGCACGACCTGCTCGACACGAAGGCGGCGGCTCCTCGCATTGGAGTGTCGCCTGGCACGCTTGAAAACTGGCGAGTTGCCGGACGAGGGCCGAAGTTCATCAAGTCGCCTGGCCGGCGCGGCAAGGTTCTTTATGACCCCGCCGACATCGAAGCCTGGAAGGAAGCCAACCGCTTTCAATCCACCTCCGAGGCGGAGGCTGCGTGAATAATGGCCCCAATCAGAACGGGGAACGCTACCCCTGAAAAGCGAAAGGGCCGCACGGTCCTTACGGTGTGCGACCCTCGATTCGAACGCCTTGTGGTGGGGCTTGGTGTCGAGGGCGAACTCCTACACGAACTGCGACGTTTTGCCAAGGTGATGGCCACCGCTGCCGGGCGATATCAAATTGCCCGCCGTAGAGCGGGACTGTTCGGAGCACGGCGACTCTCCAAGGACGAAGCCGAGCGGCTTTTTTCCCAGTTTACAGATCAGGAGGCAGCCCATGGATGACTTCCATGCACGTCGAGCCCTGGCGCTCGCGATCCTGAATAGCGGCACGACTCTGACGAGGAAGGCTGGATCGTTTCTCGGGCAATGTGCTGTCGATCCGTCGTCCCTGACAGAACGGCAGCGAGAATGGTTCAAACAATTGGCCGAGAAGGCCGGGCTGACGGTGGAGGCGTGACATGACGCACACATCGACACCGCATTATCGCGATGGAACAGCCGCAGGCTTCAAGGGCAACAGCGCGGAGGCTCGGGAGACGGGCAAGGAGGCTGCCAAGAACGTCACTGAGACGCTTAACCGCCGTCACCGGCAGATGATGGAAGCGTGGGCACCATACGGGTCTTACGGAGCAACCCCGGAAGAGGTCGCGGGTGATCTCGGATTACCAGTCCATGTCGTGCGCCCGCGTGCCGGGGAGTTGGTCAAGCGCGGCATGATGTTCGAAGTCGGGAAGCGTCCCGGCCTCCTTGGGTGCCGCGTTATGGCGTACTCGATCGTAAAGCCCTCCGCTGCCAGCGAGGCGCCGTGATGCCCGGCGTGGTGGAGATAACCGGTAGTGAGGAGGCGGGCTTCTGGGTCCGCCTCCAGCCTCCCGATCCGGCGTTTCCCGAACAATGGTTCCCAACCCTTCGCGCGGCGCGCGGCGCGGCGGGCGGCATACGCCTCGTCACCGGGCGCAGAAAGGTGGACAGCACGGGAGGCGAGGATGGGAAGGCGGCATAGGCAACGGCCAGCCAAGCCCAACCACACCGGCCGGAATGACAAAAGCGGGCGGTTCGTCATGCTTCCGCACCGGATCCTCGAATCCGCTGCCTACGCCAGCCTAGACCTTGTCGCGCGCTCGCTGCTGACGGAGCTGGTCATGCTCTTCAACGGTGACAACAACGGCTCGATCTACTTGTCAGCACAGGATGCAACGGCACGGCTCGGCTTGTCCGATAAGCGTCCCGCACTTCGTGCATTTGAGGATCTTCAGGAACGCGGCTTCATCGTCCTGGCGAAGGATGCTCATTTCTCCATCAAAGCCGCCGATGCGTCGAGGGCACGTTGCTGGCGGCTCACCTGGCACGCGTGGCCTGAATGCCCTGTGCGATCGAAGAGGGCTCCGACGAACGGCTGGGAGCAGTTTCGGGCGGCCGGCAATACGTCGGCGAGCAAGCGCGCTGACAAGCGTCTGCGGGCGCTCGCGAAGCACCGGAATGCCAAGGCTCGCGGTCATTTGCCGGGTGTGAAATCCACACCGATGGAGGCGATTCCTATGCAAAAAGCGGTCAAACCGGGTGTGAAATCCACACCCGCTAAATCTGAGAATGACGCAAATCCGCCGTTTCTCGTCGGTGTGAAATCCACCCCCTATATAGATGTTACCATGGGCAGTGCGTGCATCGGATGGTGGGCAACGAACCGTGAAGCCCGGCTGGTTTCCCAGATCCTCCTGCTGACCGCCATCGGCCAACGCCGGTCTCTGGCGCGGGCGGCTTGAACCCTGGCTAAAGTCACGGCGTGAGGTGCAGCGAATCTCCTGTGCATCGATGCAGGGTCTGATCGGCAGCAGCCTCGTAAGCGCGCCCGTAGCAGATATCCGCTTCCGCAAGTGCCGGCGCAATCACACTGTCTCGTCTTTCGCAGGCGGCAGCAACAGCGTTCGCGTCGGTTCCACCCCGGCATCGCTGGTTCAGCGCTTGCCACTCGCTGATCAGGGCTAACTCGGAAGCCGTCCATTCATCAGTGCGGCTGGCTGCCGGGATAGGGCTTGGCGGCAACTCCGCCGGAGGCAGTGGCGTCGGCCTCACTAGGCGTGCGATCTCTAGCTCACCGTTGAGGGCGTCAGCAAATGCAGCACCGATAATTGAGCCTTCATTGTAGCCGACCTGCGTTCCATCTTCATAGGTGATCACGCGGCATGGGCTGCGGCAACTTGAGCGCCCTGTGATGGTGCCGTTCGGCATAACGCGAGCCAGTATATGTCTGCCATCGCGTTCGCCAAGATAGGCAAAGGTCACCACATCACCGGCAACTTTTCCAGCTTTGCGGTCCTCCTCCGAAACCGCTGCGATGTAGGAATAGAAGACGCCATCTCGCTCGTCATAGTTGTGCGAGGGTCGGGGCGGCTCATAATGAACTGGAGACGCGGTTGGCTCCGGGGCAATTGCTGGCGCCGGTATGACCGGATCGGTAGATCGCTCGTAATCACCGTCCCGGTCCTCAGCGTCTCCACAGCCTGCTATCAGCGCGACAGCCATCAGCCCGCCGCAAAGGCCCGCCGCTCTACCCGAGCGGCAGAGTTGGACGCCGAACTTGCTCGATCCGTTCATTGCGCTTCCTCCCTCCAGGAACACAATATCGGTTAGAGGCCTCGTCGAAATAAACTGATCAGCGTCTCGCGGACAACATGTAGGTGCCGCAGCGAGGCAACATCCCGACGCCGATAGAGGGCGCAGTGGCGAACACTAAAGCACAAACCCCGCGATCAGCCGTGCAATCTCGACCACGTTGGTTTGGCCTGTGAACTCGAATTTCACGCGCCCTAAGCCGGAGAAATACATCTCGAGCTCAGAGTCGAGATCGAATGATCCCGCGGTCTCTACCGAGAACACCACGATCTTGCTGTAGGGTAGCGAAGTGAAGTCCTTCTTCTTGCCGGTGATGCCCTGCACATTCACGGCAATGATGCGTTTGTCGGTGAAGACAACGCCGTCTCTCAGCGCCTTGAAGGCACCGATAATCTTCTCCCCCGGCAGCAACAGATCGCCGACACGTGTGGCGTACTCGTTGTTCTGCTTCAGCTTAAATACCGAGCCATTCTGGAAATCGATCATGTAGCCCCTCCCCTCGTGGCAGAATGACGCGAGAAGCGACTGGCGGTCAAGAAGGCACAAAGAACCCCGCCGAAGCGGGGTCGAGGAAGCCAGCCAAGGGGTCGGGGGCGGCTGGCTGATGTGCTCTGATGGCATTTGGTTGTGGGAGTGCAGCACGGCGATCCCCCTTTGCTCGCCGTTGACGGATGAAACCGGCCAAATTCGTGGTGGTTCCCGTTATCTCTTAGAGCACCATCGCTGCCGATATCGCGTCCATCAGCGTCGAGATCGGTACCGGCACGCTCGTTGAGCGATACCCCGGATTGAATGCCGGACGCTGCCCGTACTGCTCAATCCAGTGCCGGCCGTTCATGCGCCAAGCACGCTGCAGGGGTGCCACGGGCAGAAGATAGCAGCGCCGGCTCGGGGCGAACGCATAGGCGATGAAGTCGCATGCGAGTGGCTTCTGGATCCAGCCGGCCTTGCGCCGTTCCTCGTCGCTCCACCGTTCCAACAGGATATCGGGCCAGTCGTTCGTTCGAACCTTCTCATCGACGGTGAAAACACGTCCGCAGGCGAGTGTCAGGATGCGATCAATACCTCCGCGCTGCGCCCACCCATCATCGCGCACGGACACAGCGCTGACGAGCGTCGGAAAGGCGCGCCGGTAGATATCCATCCACCACGGCGCGTCGGAGTAGTGGTTGGAGAGCGCGAGGCTGGCGTGGAAGTCGTGCGTTTTCGGCCCCACAGGGAAACGCCCCGGCGGTGAGGCCGGGGCGCAATCTGGGGGCTGGGATTCCTGAAAGGCCAACGTCAGCTTCGGCTAGTTCGCGCTAGCTTAGCGCTCGCCGGGAAAAGGTGGTCGTCTTGCTCACATCCAGCGCGCAATCTTGCATACCATTCGTCACGATTGGGCCGGAGCCAGAGGCTACCGATTGTATTGCGCTTCATCTGCGCCTGCGAGCGAGTCTGGGCAGGCAATGCGGCGATGTGCTGCATCAGCGCACGGTACCGTTCCCACTCGCGATTATTGGCGTGCACCCGATCCTGCACATCTGAAGGCGCCTCCCACCAGGCACTGATGCCGTCCCGATGTTTTTCAAATCGGAGTCTTGCCGTTTCGGCGTCGTGCTCTGCCTTCAGCATCTGCGCATAAAGGCAGCAATGCTGGATGTCTTGCGCCCATTCGGGCGCGTCGCTCTCCTGCCGTTGCCGCTCGTGGCGGCGCTGGCGGGCTTCGGCAAGGTCAACGACCACCCCCATCATTGCTCCTCCTCGGCGACCAGCTTGATTGCCCTCGACAGAATTTCAATACGTTCCGCCTTTGCGATCGCGTCCTCGGCCTCGCGTTCGAGCATGGAGGCGAAATCTACGATCAAGTTGAGTGCCCTTCGCCGAACTTCCGGACTCTCCTCTCCGAACGCTTCATCCGCAGCCGTATCGATCGCGCGGGCTAGGCTCCGGGCGCGCGTGCAGAGGATCTGCACGTCAGTGGAGTGTCTGTAGATTTCGTTCGCCGGATTGGTGCCGGCCAAATTGCCCGGCGCAGGCGCGACTTTCCCCGCCACGGGTGTGGTGATAGGTGCATTCATAGTCGTATCCCTTCTTCAGCAAGGGCTTCGATCAGACCGGGCGTTTGGGGTAGCCGCCCCATTGCTCGGTCGCCTCGGCTTCCGACCTCGGCGATACAATTTGTCTCACACGGCGCGCAGTTGCGTCAACCCCCTTTGTGAGATAAAATGTCTCGCGATGAACGGGGTACAATCGAAGATGGCCAGAGCTGCCCTCGGGTGGTCTACTCACAAGCTGGCCGAGATGGCGGGAGTGGGCCGCGCAACTGTCGTGCGGTTCGAAGACGGCGAGGCGGTGGCAGCCGAGACGCGAGAGAAGATCGAAGCCGCTCTGGTCGATGCGGGGGCGCAGTTCCCACGGCGCTCAGGACGTATAGGCGTGACGGTTCCCGAGTAGACGCTGGTCTCGCTTGCCGGGTGGCGTCCTTCTACGCTATCCTCCGAGTATGGATGAGCGCTTCCCTGCCCTCGTTGCGAACCCGGCTATTGTGCTGGTGAGCCTGGGCGCGATCGCTGGGCTGCTCGCAGCATCATATTGGCTGAAGGTTGCGCGATCAGTCGATACCTCAGGCGACGTGATTAAAGGACCGGACGTGCGCGACCTTTCCGTTGCTGCCATCCTCACTGGCGTGTGCCTGTTTCTGATGTGTGGCGGCTTTCTCTTCGGGCGATTCACGGGCGAGTTTTGAGCGTCAACTGACTCCGCGAGCGTGGATTGAAGATGTTTGAAGTAAAGTCTCTCAGTCTATGTGACAGCCGGCCCGCCCCTCCCTCACCAAAACAAATTTAGCTGGAACTTTACTCAGTTTCTTTGCATCCTCTCGATGAGGAGCGCTTGGGGAAGCGCTCCCGTTGCTTGGGGGGAAATATGAAATTCGCTCTTTTGGCGGCGTCTGCCGCATTCGTTGCCGTGCCGCTTGCTGCGCAGGACGCTCAATCATCGCTGCCGATCCAGGCTGTTCGTGCCGCTCCGCAGCCTGCGACGGTACTGCCAGCGGGAACGGAAATCGCGCTGAAGATGACGCAGGAAGTTACCACCAAGGGCAACGGCTGGGAGGAAGGAGATCAATTCAATCTCACCGTCGCCGCCCCTGTCATGCTGGGCGACTTCGTGGTGATCCCCGAGGGTACGAAAGCCATCGGTCGGATAACCTGGCTAACCAGCCGAGGCGCCTTTGGCAAGTCCGGCAAGATGGATGTCGAACTCGAGTATCTGGAACTCGCCGGCCGCCGCATCAACGTCGATGGCACCTATCGGCAGGAAGGTAATGGCGCGACACTCGCCACCGTCGGGGGCGTTATCGCAGCAGGCATATTCGCTGGATTCATCACCGGGCGCAGCGGCGTGATCCCGCAGGGCCGGGAACTCATGGCGACGCTGGAGTCTGATCTACCCGTGGCGCTACCGGCGGGCGCCACCCTTGCGCCTGTGCCAGTCCAGGCCGTAGCGGTTACTCCTGTGGTAGCCAGCGAGCCCGTGGTAACCCAAGCATCAACACCAGTCGTTGATCCTACTGCCGGCGAGAACTGACGGAAGCCGGATGATTTTAAGCGCGATCGCCTTAACCCTTTGCGCTCCGGGTCCACGCGATAATTGCGTGGTCGATGGTGACACCTTCTGGCTTGCTGGCGAGAAGGTGCGGATTGCTGACATCGACACTCCCGAGATCAACGGTGAATGTCCGAGCGAGACGGCCCGCGCGCGCCAGGCACGGGATCGGCTGCTCGCACTGCTCAACGCCGCGCCGTTCGAGATCCGCCGTGCCGGCAAGGATCGCTACGGGCGCACGCTAGCGATCGTCACGAACGGCCGCGGCTCTGTGGGTGACCAGCTCGTTGCTGAAGGGCTCGCGCGGACGTGGAGCGGTCGCCGGGAAGAGTGGTGCGAATGAGACCCTGGGACGACGACGAAGAGCGGCCGAGCATCCTGCACCGCATCGAACAAGGCGTGTTCGGCGCGCTAGTGGCGGTTTCCTTCGCCGTCGTGCTGGTCTCGCTGTTCCGTCTAGCCTGATCACCTGCCACTTGATCGGCCCGCGAGAGCAGGGGCTGGAGCTGAAGAACTGCCCGTCAGGACTTCCGGAGTAAGTCCGGCAGCTTTGCGAGGTTGCGCACGATCATCAGCGCTTCGCGTCGAGTCAGCCGCCTCTCATAATCGGGTCCGATGGGAAGATCGCGATCTACGAAATACGTGTGCGCGAACCTCTTCCCGTTCGCGTCCTCGATCCAGTAGCATTCCTCGCTGCTACGCACCGTCCACGGCAGCGGGAAGCGCCGTGGAGGTGCACCTGTCTTTCGCTGCAATCGCTCTTGCTTCGGGGGCGGCCACATGCCTCACTGGAACACCGGCCGTCCGATTCGACGCAAGCGGTTTGTTCTATATTCGTTCCGGTAGGGGAGGCCCGCCATCTGCAACTTGTACCGCATGACGAAGGCGAACGACGAGATCGCCCGCCTCTTCCGCGTCGAGAGCACAATCGGCAACGCGGCTGAGGAAGTCTATCCCGGATATCCCGGCATTGTCGTGGCCGGTGGCGCGCTGCGAACGATGGTCTGGGGCTTTCCGCTGGTGCAGAAGAGCGCAAGGACCGGGCTACCCCTCAAACCCCGCCCGGTGAACAATGCGCGCACCGACAAGCTCGACGGCTTCATGTGGCGCTACAGCTTTCAGGAACAGCGCTGCCTGATCCCGCTGACCGCATGGGCCGAAGCGGAGGGCCCCAAGGGCGCCATGACGCGCACCTGGCTAAGCCTGCCCGATCAGCCGATCTTTGCCTGCGCCGGGATCTGGCGCGGCAGCGACGAGTGGGGCGACTGCTATTCGATGGTCATGACCGATGCGGCCGGGGTCGCGGCAGAGGTGCATGACCGTATGCCCGTGATCCTGCGGCCGGAGAACTACGAGAGGTGGCAGCACGCGTCGCCGGAAGAGGCGAAGGCGCTGTGCGTGCCCTACGCCGGCGAAGTTGCGATCGAGCGGACGGCGGATTCGTGGAGGCGCGCCTAGTCAATCTGACGGGCGGGGCTTCGGCCCCGCCCGTTACTTTGCGATGCGACCACCGCCTACGGCACAGCGTTGCACGGCAGCCTTTTAGGGGCGCACTCCAATGGGCGCGTCCATGCAGTAGCCTGCGCTATCGACCAACCACTCAGGGCAGCAATGGCCATAGGGGTCACAATAAGTGCCGTCGCTTGCATAAGCTGTGCTGCTCATTTGGCTCGGGGCTGGCGGAGATGTGAAAGGCATCGCCGAAACGCCAAACGGCGCGAGGGCCAGAATGACTGATGACGTGGCGAACAGAACTTTCTTCATGCGACTCTCCCATTCTGATTTAGAGCTGCCCCGCTATTGGTCGGAGCAACGCGAGCTTGCCGGACTATCTTCTTGGGATCAACCAGACATGTCCATCGTTACACGCCGCAGCGCAACTTCAACCGCTTGAGACAGCCGCCTGTGCCTCGATATCATGCTTGCGGATCGCGTCGATCTTCGCCGCGCCCCTTACGCGCGTCGCCGCGAATAGCTGATCGGCCTTAAACAGGCCGTCCCGACGTGGGGTTTCGAAGTCGAGCGTCCTGCTCTCGCCGCGTCGCATGGCGACCATGGCCTCGATGCGACTTTCTTCGCTGTCCACCTCAGTAAACTCGCCGATCAGTCGCTGCTCATACCAGTCTGTCCCAACCGTCTCGCCCTTGATGCAGACTGCGCCAAGCCCTCCAGCCTGTGCGTCCGTGCCTTTCGCGTAGACCGTGCCGGCAGGCAGCAAGAGAAATGTCTGTCGATCGACGATGTTCACGAGCCTCCTCCTGCGCCACAACGTGCGTCGTCGGTGTCTCCCTGGCCACAATCTACCGCAGGCTCATCTCTGAGGAAACGCGGTCCCCAGCTTACGAACATATAAGGATCAAATCGGGGTAGAACACCAAACATTCATTGACTTTTGCAGGAACATGTGCTACGGACGCATCACACATCGTCGGGATGACAGAGGTGTAAGTGATGCAGGACGTTCACCTAAGTTTTCGGGCCAATTCCGCTGTAGTGGCGGAGTTGGCTCGGCGCGCCGAGAAGGCGGGCTGCTCAGTGTCTGAGTACCTGCGCGCCGTAGTGCGCGAGAAGGTGGGGCTCCAATGAGCCGCGCTTCATTTGCACCGATGTCCCCGATGCTCACGAACATCGGGGGCTGCTATGAACAAGTTCTATGAGACGCTGACCAATCTGCGCGGTGACGTGCTGTTCGGGTATCGTGTGCAGGTGGTCGATGAAACCGGCGCATCGGTGGACATTTACCGCGACCGCAGCGGCACGCGGTTCACGGATGCCAGCGGTAATATCGTCAACTATGCCGAGGCCAGTTCGGATACCGGCATGGCCGAGTTCTACTGGAACGCGGCGACCGGACATATCCTCCAGATCACCGATAGCAGCGGCGAACTAGCACGCCCTCCGATCATCGGGTTCGGCGATAACTACGTGCTGGGCAACCTCTCGGGCGACCTCCCCACGACCGCGATTGACGGACTGGACGATACGCTCGCGGCGAAGGCTGATACCACTTATGTTGACACCAACCTCGCCACCAAGGTGCCCACTGCCGACCTCGCCTCTACCGATACCGGTAAGGGTGCGGCGCTGGTGGGGATGCCGCAGGGCGGCACGGTAGCGGGTGTTCGCGCTTCGAAAATTGCGCTTCTGAATACCACGGGTCTTCAGGCAATGGCGGCGTCACTTGACGCTGACCGCCTAAGTTCTGGCTACATTCCCACCTGGAACGCCGACGTAGAAATCACCGACCCGATCATATTTGAGCAACCCGGCACACGCATTTACGGCGATTTTGGTGCCACGTATGATCGTGGGGGCGGGAAGCTTGGTTGGCTGACGGGGGCCACGGGCCTCACCCGGATCATGGACCTGGGTAACTCGCGGATCGCTGGCGACAATCCCGCAGATACGTGGACAGTCGAACACCTCGGCTTCAAGCCCGCAGATATCACGAACGACCTTCGCGAGATTGATGGCATTGCCTTCACCTCGCGCACGAATGGGCCTGACCGGGGAATCGGCATTCGTTCGTGCGCCTTTATCGGCTTGAAGGACGCGATTACAATCGAGAACACGGATATCTCGGTGACAGCCGGGACCATGAACATCGAGGGCTGCGTGTTCACCCGCAACGCGAGCGCGGTCCACGCGAAGGGCCGTGTGTTTGGCTTCCGCTTTGTGGGTAACGAATGCGAACAGAATGCGGGTGGGACAGGTGGCGAGGGTGTTATTCGTGGCTGCTTTGACGGCCCGGTGACCATCGATGGGAATATGCTGGAAGGGCAACCCAACGCGATCAGTCTCGATATCTTCGCGATGACCGGATCCAGCCCTACGTTCTCCAGCAGGGGCAATTATTTCGAGGCGAACACGGGAGATTACGTTTACCGCTTCCGCGCCAACGCACCGTGGGTGTGTGAGATCGGCCCCAATTACACGCAGGCGATCACCGCTACGGACTACCTCCTGATCGAGGGGTGTTCGTCCTACGGCAAACTGGTGATGCGGGACAACTTCCCGGTCATGTTCGACAACTCGCCCTGCACGCTGGCCTATGGGTCTGACATTCTATGTCGCCAGCAGCGGGCCTACAGCATCCGCACCATCCCTTCCAAGTCGGCGGAAATCGTCATTTCCGACTGGTTCGGGCTTACGGATGATGACGGTGACCACACCCACGTCTGGGCACCATCCGTTTATTCAGAAGTGGCGACCCCTTACGGTCCTCGCTTCGCCGCCCCCGAAGGTTCATTCATCACCGTTCCTGTGTCGGTTGCAGTTGGTGACCTCGTTAGCCTCAACATACTTATGCGCGCCGAAGAAGTAGTTGCAGGAAACCTTTCGTTTCAAGCTTACGACAGCACCGCAACCAACATTATTCGCTCTTGGGGATCATCCAATGTGGCGAAGGTGCTGGCGGGCAAGTGGGCGTTGGTGAACGTCGCGTTCGTAGCGAATTACGCAAGCAGCAGCATTCGCGTTCGGTTCGACGCTTCCTCCGGCACCTACGATATTGCTATGGCTGCTGTCGCAGCAAAGAACATGGGCGCCTATGCGAACGATGGCGCTGTCACCGCTTCGATTAAACCTGTCGCGCCGACACCTGAGGACGTTCCGGGTAGTCTGTCGGGTTCTCATGCCTACGGAGGAATCACCTTGGCCGATGGCGCGGGTGCGAATGTCATCGCTACCCTCACTGGCGCAGTCCTCGGCGATTTTGTAACGGCCCTTTGCTATAGCCAGAACCTCCAGAACCTGACGGTTACTGCGGCAGTTCGTGCTGCCGATAGCGTTGGCATCCGAATACAGAACGAGACGGGGGCGGAAGTCACGCTAGCCGCTGGCACCTTCTACTACGAGGGGAAGAAGCGGTGACGGATCGCCGCTCCATCACCCTCATAGCCATGCTGGCCCTTTCGGTCCTCAGCAGCGCGTCAACTGCCTTCTACGTGTGGAGGCGGTGCAGATGACCACGCGTGCAAACACAGGTGAGCGCTCCGGCAGCTTCAATCCGTTCCGCTATCTCTCGGCTGCTGCAGCGGGAGACATCGAGGCACAGCGGACAATCGCGGAGCGAGGAATTGCGCACGCCGTCGAACATTGCGACGTGCTTGCCGCGATGGACGCGGCGGTTTTCGCTCGGCTGGCTGCGGCTCATGGGATGCGGGACGATCAGGGGCGCTTGCTCTCGATCCTGGCTATCGTGGGTGATCTTGCAACTGAGGATGAGGTCGACCTGCGCGAAAGTCTCGCTGCTGAATCGCTCGCCCTAATCTCGCTCCTTGCCGACGACGGCGAGGAATGCGCCGATCAATTTCTGCTCAGCATAGCGGAGCATTCCACGCCCACCGCTGTCGAGCTTTCCAAACATCTGCGAGCCGCGATGCTCGACAAGGGGGAATAATGTACCAGTTAGCGCAGAGTGCCCAACCCGATCCCATGCTTGCAGCGCCCTTTCGCAGGGCCAAGCCTGGCCTTTTCGGCTCCAGGAGGAAGAGCCCCAGCAAATACCTTGAGTTGCCTAAAGGGCAGGACGGCCAGCCGGTAGTCCCAGGTCCGATTAGCGGTTTCGGTGGTGGAACGTGGAATCTCGATGGCAGCCAGGCCACCGCGCCCGATGGTGCGTCGGCCATGGCGCAGCCGAGTGCACAGCCGTCACAAAACGCCGGCAACTTCGGAATGGACAACCCGGCACCGAGCACTGGCCCGCTCGGCGGTTCGATGCGCCAGCCGTTCGACTACGAACGGGCGCTTGAAGTCCTCAGGGGCGATCAGCGCAAGCCGAAGGCGTGGCAATACGCGCTTGCCGCTGTGGGCGATGCTCTGGCGATGAACAGCGGCTACCGACCGTATGCGGTTCAGAACCTCACCGCCGCGCGCAACGAGCAGGCTCAGCGCCAGCGCGAGGCTGCGGCGCAAGTCCTCGGCTGGCAGTATAACGACTACGCTCGCAACCAGGAGGCGGACCTTCGGGCGGCAGCCCCGTTCTCCAGCGGTCGGGATCGGGTGCAGTTCGATCCGGCCACCGGGCAGTCGCGCATCATCTACGATGGTGCCGAGGACTTCCAGACCTATGCCGATGAGCTTGGCCTTGAGCCGGGCAGCGAGGAGTATTTCAAGGCCGTCGAGGACTATGTTCTCCGCTCCGCTGGGCCATCGGCTTACGAGCGCGATGTGCAGTTGGACGATCACCGAACCGGCAACGATGCCGAGCTTGAGCGCATCCGCAATGGCTTCCGTGTGGGTCTCGAACAGCTACGTCAGACCAATCGCCGAGGCATGGTCGATTACCGCAATGCCAATCCGGCCCCGCCCCGGTCGCGAAGGAAGGCGAGTTCTAATTCGGTGGTGACGGTCAAGACTCCTGCGGAGGCTGAGAGGCTTCCCAAGGGGACGCGGTATCGTGGCCCCGATGGGGTGGTGCGCGAACGATGAGCGAACCGTGGCCGGGTCGCGTGGTCGATGCCCCCGAGTCGAGGTGGTCCGGCACGGTCGTAGCGCCCACCCCAACAGCTTCTCCGCGCCGCCGTCGCACGATCTTCGGTGCACGCCCCCGCACGCCTGCACCGCTGGATAGCGCGACAGCGACCGATGGCGACACGATCCGCTCGGGCGATTTGCGTGTGCGCCTGTGGGGCGTTGATGCACCTGAACTCAATCAACCGGGCTTCGACCGGCAGGGCAACGCGGTGTCGATCGGTCAAGCATCACGCGACTACCTCCAAGGCCAGATCTCTGATGCCCGCACGGCGCGCCTTGATGATGTTGCGGGTATGTCTTGGGGCCGCCCTGTCGGTCCTGTCTCGCTCGATGGCAGGGACGCGGGCCTTGGTTCGATCCGGTCGGGCAACGCGCTTGCCGCGCCTGACTACTTGGAGAGCGATCCCGGCCGCCGGTTCGATTACATGCAGGCCGAACGGCTGGCGCGTGTGAACCAGCTCGGCCCGATGAATGACACGATGGCGCAGAACCCGGCGGATTTCCGCAAGGGCATTGCGCCTCGGCAGACGGTCGCGCAGTTCTGGGATACACCCACGCCGTTTCAGGGGATGCGACCGGAAGCCGAAAAGCAATATCTCCAGCTGCTCGAAAGTGCGCCCGCTGCCGAGATTGCGGCCTTCGCGGAATCGCAGGGGCTGAGCCTCGATCCCGAATATCTCGCATCATGGGTTGAGGATCGCGACGAGCGGAAGGCCAAAGGGCTGCCCTACACTGTGGCGGCTCGATACAGCGAAACTCCGCTCGCTACGCAGGAACTCGGCGACGGTGCGATCGGAGCGGGTGTGCGTGGTTACGGGGAAGGCTTCGTGGCTGGCGCTCTGGGCGAGCTGGGCGCGGTGGCTGATACGCTTGGTGGCACCGAAGGCCGCGAGAACATCTGGAACAGCGATCGACGCCTCGCCGATATCTGGGCGAACAACGAGTATCAGAATGCAGCGATCCTCCGGGGTGATGAGAACGCGCACCCGACCGCTTCACTTGTTGGCGAAATCGGCGGTGCTCTCACCTCGGGCTTTCTCATCCCCTACGGTCAGGGCGCTCGCACTGTGCCCCAGCTTGCCCGCGTGGGTGCAGTCTATGGTGGCACTGAGGGCTTCATGGGGACCGATGGCACCATGCCGCAGCGCCTCACTGGAGCAGCCATAGGAGCACCAGCGGGGGCAATCATCAATGCGGCGGGCGGCAAGGCCCTCGAAGCTGCTGCGCCGCTGCTCGGTCGCGCTGCGAGCGCTGTGCGTGGCCGTCTCGGTCGTGAGACTTCCCCGACGGTGATTGCTGCTGCTGAGACGGCTGGCGATGTGGGCGATTGGCCCGGCCGCGTCATCGATGAGCGGGCCATGGCAATGGATGCAGCGCCGGACCCTTCCCTATCCGCTCCCGTTCGTCAGCGGGATTACATAGACTTACAGCCGGTGCGCCCAACGCGGCTCGCTGATCCGCTCGACGACGCGCAGCGCACGGCCGCTGCTGAGACTGTTCAACCGCAAGACGTGTTACCCAACGCTCCTGAACAGGCGCTTCCTGTGGTGCAACCTCATGAAGAATGGTCGGATGAAGCGATCCAGCGCGTGGGCAACATCGACGTTACAAAGCTCGATACGCCGCAGGACATTCGTCGAGCGCTGAAGACCTCCAGCGATATGCTCGGTGGCTTCGATGCCGCTACCCGTGGGCGCATCACCCAGGCCGAGACCGAGCGGCTGGCGTCCGAAATGGGGATGACCGCCGATCAGCTTCTTTCCCGCCGCAAAGGTGATGCGTTCAATGCGGAAGAGGCTCTTGCAGCGCGTCAGATCCTCGCGAAGTCGGGCAATGAACTCGTCAATTTCGCCCGTCGTATCCAGCGGCTCGAACGCCCCGGTGATGCGGAAGCCGCTGCTTTCAAGCGTGCTCTGACCCGTCACGCTGCTATCCAGGAGCAGGTGGCGGGAATGACGGCGGAAGCCGGACGCACACTGCAGCAATTCCGCATGCTGGCGAATAGCCGCGCTGTGCCGGGCGAAGTCCTATCGTCAATGGCGGACCTCGGTGGTGGCGAAAAGCACATCAAGAATGCCGCCGACATGTTGCTCGATGCTGTCGAGGACGGCCCGGGCCGGTTCAACACCGTTGCCCGGAAGGTCAATGATCCCCGCTTCCGCGACAAGCTGGCCGAACTGTTCATCAATCAAATTCTGTCCGGGCCGCAAACGCATGTCGTCAATGCGATCGGCAACACCCTGACAGCGCTCGGGCAGCTTCCCGAGAATGTCGTTGCGTCAGCCATCGGCGGCGCCCGACGTGCAGCAGCGCGGGAGGAAATCGACCGCGTGATGGCCGGGGAGGTTGGAGCGCGCCTGTTCGGGCTGGTACAAGGGACGAAAGAAGGTGCTCGGTTTGCGGCGCAAGCACTGAAAACCGGTGAGACCTCGGACACGTTCTCGAAGATCGCTGGCCACGACATGCGCGCTATCTCTGGCCTCAAGGGTGAGGTCATCCGTGTACCCGGCCGCCTGCTCAATTCAGCCGACGAACTGTTCAAGGGAATGAGTCGCCGGGCAGAGCTTAACGCCCTCGCCTATCGCAATGCCCACAAGGAGGGGCTGAAGGGACAGGCGCTTCGCGACCGTATCGCGCAGCTTTCCGCGAACCCCACCGAGGATATGGAGCTACAGGCGCTCGACTTCGCCCGCTACATGACGTTCCAGCGTCCGCTCAGTGGTGTGTCGCAGAACATCTCCCGAATGGTGCGCGATCACCCCGAGTTTCGGCCGATCATCACGTTCATCCGCACACCCACGAACCTGCTCAAGTTCGCCGCCGAGCGTTCGCCAGCCGCACCGATTCTCAAGGAGTGGCGCGCCGACTTCAAGGCCGGTGGTGCGCGCCGCGATATGGCGATGGCCCGTGCGCTGCTCGGCACCGGTTTCGCCTACACCATGTTCGAGGCTGCAAAGAACGGTCTTATCACTGGTTCTGCTCCGTCCGACCCGGCGAAGAACCGCTATCTGCGCGCGAATGGCTGGCAACCGTACAGCGTGAAGGTGGGCGACAAGTGGATCAGCTATGCGCGCCTCGATCCGTTCTCCACAACGATCAGCGTTGCAGCGGACCTGGCAACCAAAGCCGAGGGCATGACCGACCGCCAGCTCGAGAACTATTCCGGACTGCTGGTCGCTTCGATCATGTCTTCGCTCGGTGATAAGGTCTGGCTTTCGGGGATCTCCGACTTCACGAACGCCCTGTCCGATCCTCAGCGCTATATGGGCTCGTACCTGCGCCGGCTGGGCGCATCCTTTGCAGTGCCGAACCTCTCGTTCCAGACGGCACGCACCATCGATCCCGTGGCGCGCGAGCGCGATACCTTCGGCGAGGAGCTACAGGCCCGCATTCCCGGCTTGTCCGCTAAGCTCCTGCCGCGTCGAGACATCTGGGGCAGCCCGATCACGAATGAAGGCGGCGTGGGGCCGGATTGGCTTTCGCCGATCTGGCAGTCCACGGAACGGAACGATCCGGTCAATCAGGAAATGCTCGCGATCGACGCACGCAACGGTCCTCCGTCGCGCTACTACACCGTCGACGGCGTGAAGAACGAATGGACGCCCGAGCAATACGACAGACTGCAGGCCCTTTCTGGACCAGCCGCCCATTCCGGTGTGATGGAATTGGTTGCGTCGCCATCGTGGCAGTCCATGGACGATGACGCCAAGCGTAAAGCGGTTGATAAGGTGTTCCGCGAGGCCCGCGACAACGCGAAGGCGCAAATTCTGACCGGCGCACCAGCATCTGAGGGCGCTGATTGGCCGGGGACGATCGTAGAGCCTGAAGGTGGCGGTGAGCAGTGGCCCGGCACGCCGGTTGCAAATAGTCCCGGGGCGCCCGCATCATGAGCAAACCGAAAGATACCGGGCGGAAATCGGATGGAACCTTCGCCCCTGGGAACACGCTAGGCGGTCGACCACCCGGCTCCCGCAACAAAACCACGTTGGCGATCGAGGCGCTGCTTGAGGGCGAGCACGAAGCACTGACGCGCGCTGCGATCGGCAAGGCGTTGGAGGGGGATACCACAGCGCTGCGGTTGTGCCTCGATCGCCTGGCGCCTCCCCGGAAGGATTCACCCGTCTCATTCGACCTGCCCCCCATCAAGACTGCGGAGGATGCCGTGACGGCCTCGTCTGCGGTTCTTGCTGCCGTCGCTGCGGGTGAGGTGACGCCGGACGAGGCGGGCCGGGTCATGTCCCTGCTCACCGCCCACAAGGCTCTGGTCGAAACCTGTGATCTGGAAGCCCGGATCACGGCACTGGAGGCAAAAAAATGAGCGGTCTTTCGAAACGATTGGAACGGCTGGAAGCGGCAGGAGGGACCATCGCCTCTCCCCACGCCCGGCAATATTTGGGCATTCAGCTGACCAACGAAGAGCGGGAATGGATCGAAGCCAACCCGCTCCAGCCGATGACCGAAGCAGAGAAGAAGGAGTTCGACGCATGGTGGCACGATCCCTCGCGCGGCGCATGAAAGAGCTAGAGCGCCAGACCTGCGGCGCAAAGAAGTGGCACGTCATAATTCGGCGCGCGGGTCAGACGGAGGAGGAGGCTGTCGCCGCCTACGAGGCGGATCACGGGCCGATCGGCCCTGATGATGGTAGCATGTTGTGGGTCATCGTTCGTAAGCCGAACCCCAGGCCGGCTGCATGCGTAGCTTGAGCCGCCGTGTGCCGCGGATAGATGCTGTTGCCGCCCCGCCGATCGACGGCCCGACCGCAATGGTTATACCTGATGGGAGGACAGAAGCAGCCCCAGCAGATCTAAAATTCTCCTCTCCGGAGGGCACGCCACGTTGCTCTTTGCTGCCCGAGCTCGTAGTCTCAACCCTTCGACACAGGGGGGGATATGGGCGACGAAGAGATCGCTGTGCTTTTGGCGCAGGGGCAGCCATCGGCGAACTGGGAACGGCACCTTTCGGCCAAAGAAGGCCAGGCCCTCACAGAGTTTCTAAGAGAGAAGATCGGCGAACATCCCTGCGAAATGTGCGGGCATGCGGGATGGAGCGTCAACCCGTCGCTCGCGTCACCACTGCTTTTATCTATCGATTTCGAGAACAGACAAGTCGGTGCGCCGATGACGGATCTGCACCCCTGCGCAATGATTCATTGTGCGCACTGCGGCAACACGAAGCTGCACTCCCTACATCATCTAGGCTTCGATATTTTCGCTGCCAGGGACACCGAAAATGGCTAGCGCCCCCGCCGCCGTCGTGTTCCAGAACGCACCCCAGAACACGACCTGCACCGTTCCTACGGATAATCTTTGCCATTACATCACTGATGCGGAGTTAGAAAAGTTGAGCGAGATGCGCAAAGAGCCAGTGATGGAAATGTGCCTTGCCTCCAGCGGCGTGTTCTTCGGTGCAGTCGTTCCGGCTTTGCAGGAGGCCGCCACGCCTTCGGCCATGAACGGATGGTCACTGGCGATATTTGGACTCGCGGCAGGATCCTTATTTGTGTCTCTCGCTACCGGCTATCTTTGGTGGCAGCGAGCCAAGGCTCACAAGTCTCTGGCGGAAACAATTCGGTCCCGCCCAAGAATATCCGTCACACCGTAGTCTCTGCTGCCTGCAGGGCACTAAATCAGTCGATCTCGCTCGTTGGAGCGCCCGGCAGTAGTGAGCTACGACTCTGGCGAAAACATTACTGCTGCCAGAGGCCCTTGGTAGGGTCTTAACGAGGATGGCGTGAGCAGAGCCTCTGTTCGGCTATATGCACCTTGGCCGATGTCTTGCCAAGATCGAGAGGCATTCCTTGCCCAGCGGTCGCTAGACGCCGGCTTCTTCTCTGGTCTTGACGATCGATCTTGCCTCCAGCGTAGCGAATAACAGGCTGATCGACGGTTTCTCACGACAGACCTTTTCCACCTCGCCCACGATCCCGTTTAGGTCCGAGTTTGGCGCCAACGGCTCTGCTGTGGTGATTTGGGACATATCCCACGCCGCCCAGAATCCCGCGATCCAATTTTCAGCGGCAACACGATTGTCCGGCATAAGGGCGGTGACGCATGTCGTTGCGCCAACTCCACGGGCGTCTACTGTCCGACCTATAGGGGAGCCACCATCATCTGCGATTGCGGGTCCCGTGACCAGCGCGACCGCTGCCGAAAGCAATCTTATCTGGACAACGTAGCCAATCTTCATCGAATGTCCTCCAGCATCGCAACATTCCGACCCGGATCCTATCGAATCGCACTCTGCCCGTCACGATGCGCAAGCATGGCCGCAAGCCAGGCGTCGTCTTGCGATGCGATGCGGGAAGCCGCCGCAACCCGCTGCGATACTACGTGCGCCTCTTCCATAGCGGACGACCGCCGTTCCGCAGGCAGCGCCCTCACCTGGGCGCGGAACTTCTCACCTTCTTCGAGGACCTCTCACGTCCCTATCGCCCAGGCTCCGCGCGGTGCTAGACTTTGTGCATGGAATGGGGCCAGTGGCTAGCGATTTACGGGGCTGCACTTAGCACGCTGTTGGCGTGGCGAACCCTGCGCAAGGATCGTCGCGTTCTAAAAATATCGGCAGCACCCGCGCTCAACGTGGAGCACAGCCCCGAAGGAAAGTGGATCCGAGTTGCGCTGCAGAATCGTGGGTTTACGCCGGTTCACGTCCGCATGGCAGGTATCTACACCCGACTTCGCCGCCCCGATCTCGGAATCCTTGGCTGGCGGGGCGTCATTCGGCACAAGAGATGGTGCCGAAATTGGTGGTACTTGGGGTCATCCTTGCCCGAGGAGACCATCGTTGAACCGAAACTTCCCGGCACGATTGAACCAGGCCGTCAGATGATTGTCTGGCTTCCGGGGAATGCAATCCACGCGACCGCAGAAGCGAACTTTGCTGGCGACGTGCGGCTGTTCGTCCAAGACGAGTGGGACAGGACGTTCACGAGCGCCAAGTTGCCGACATGGTGAGGCCGCATCAGGAGCTTTGGCACGGGCCTACATCGTGGCCGGCCCGGGCTTGGCACCCTGCAGACAGAGCTCGCGACGCACGCGTGGGCGTTCTATCCCACGCTAATGACTGTCACCTCGTCCGCTGGGCTGAGAAGTGGCTCCCAAATGTCGTTAATCACCGCGAGCTCAACTGCGCTCTCCGGGGTCATTCGAAATTCTCCAACCTCGGAAAATCGCTCTGCTATATCCGCGTCTGACCAGTTGCAGACGGTTCGGAATGGTGCCGATATTAGATCGACATCTGCCGTCGGCTTTCCCGCGTTAGGGCCTTCGCTGTATTTCGGAGCATGAACTGTAATCCTGGCGGCAGGGGCCGCCGTTCGACGCTTCCCCGCGAGGAGGACGGTGGCAGCGATTGACTCGCAAACCCCAAAGGCATGGACGTGCGTCTCAATCGGCAGCATCCTAACGAAGTTGTACAGGGTGATGCCTGCGTTCACGTCGCCACCATGCGATCCAATGTGAAGAGTGATTGCCTCAGATCCATTCCTCAGAGCCTTGCTGAGAAGGATCATGGCGTTGCGAGTGCCGTGCTCGGAGATCGACCCGTGATAGATGAAGTGATGCATAGGCCGAGAGTGCTATGCCTTTGGAGAGTGGCGCAAGAGGATTCGGAGAAAATCCTTCAGCGGCTGGTATCGGTCTCACATGCTAGAGCATCTGATAGTTCGCATAGCGGGTTCGGCCGCGCCTTAAGCCAGATTACCCCGCTTCGGGTCGAGCATGCCGGAGTAAGCAAGCCCAAAGAACAAACCCCCGGGGCCGAGGCCACCGGGGGTGCCTACGGTAAACCGTAGGGGTAGATTCTGTACTCGCGATGTGTTGTACAACGCATAGGTTGTCAAGAGGTTGCCTGTATGGGGAGGGAGCGGGTTGCCGTCTACATCGACGGATTTAATCTGTACCATGCAATCGACGAGCTTGATAAACCTCACCTAAAGTGGGTGAACGTACGCAAGCTTGCTGCATTGTTGCTAAAGCCGAAAACGCAGCAGCTAGTCGCAGTGCGATATTTTTCCGCCCTCGGAAATCATTTCTCCGGAACCCCGAAGGTACACCGCCTCATTCGGCACCGCGAGTACATCAGGGCCCTTGAAGCGAAGGGAGTTGATGTCCGGCTAGGGAACTTTGCAAAACGAGATTTGATGTACGCAGGGGGGCCGCGGTACCGCGCTAAGTGGCGCCGCTATGAAGAGAAACAAACTGACGTGGGCATCGCTGTTCACCTCGTTCACGATGCGCATTGTGGCCTATTTGACCGAGCTTTAGTCGTGTCCCTCGACACCGATATGGTGCCGGCCTTTCGCATCATGAAAGAAGCGTTCCCTGAGAAGCCTGTCGTTTGCGTTGCGCCCCCTCGCCGCTCCCATCATCGTGACATTCAGATCCTCGGAGTGGAGCTCGAGAACATCAAGGTTTCGCAGCTAGAGAAGGCGCTCTTTGGCGCCCGAGTCATTAGCAAGGGCAACTGCGTTGCACGCCGACCTTCAGCCTACTGCCCGCCCTAACGAGTCCAAGCGTGCAAAATTCGAGTCGGATGGACTCGACTGCGAAGCCGCTGAGAGTCAGAATAACTCTCAGCGACCCCGTCAGACCAGATCGGCTCAGTTAGCAGGCCGGCCGTTCTTGTCCTTCTTGAAGCGCTCGACGATCGCAGATTTCTTGCGACGCTCCGCTTCCTTCACGGGAATGAACTGGCCACTGCCAGCATCACGCCCGCGCTTTCCGAACTTGCTCATTGGATCTCTCCTTTGACAAGCCGGACGGATGGGCCGTCCGCCCTGAGGCACCGTGCGCGCCTCGCGTTGTCAAAGGAGCGCCGGATTGCAGGACACTGAGCCCGCGACTTGATTCCGCGAAAATGTCTCGGAGTCGAGTCGCAAGATCGAAATTATCGTCTCATCGCGGCAATTCAGCAGCTAGGAGTTGCTGGGAAGCGTCACCGATAGTCCACTCGGTGCTAGCTAGGTGATTGCTAGCGCCTATTCTGACCGTAAATTTGGGGTGACTGCTATCCGCCGAAAACGGCGGAAAAGGTAGTGGTGCCGCTTACGTGACTCGAACACGTGACCCCATCATTACGAATGATGTGCTCTACCAACTGAGCTAAAGCGGCACTGATCGCGGGCCTTTATCGGCACGGCGGGCGGGCCGCAATGCCTTGCTTCGCGAAGAGTGGAGGCCCGAGCCGGAATCGAACCGGCGTGCAAGGATTTGCAGTCCTCTGCGTAACCACTCCGCCATCGGGCCTCGCCCTTCCGCATCGTCGATGCGGACGGAAGCGGCCCCCTAGCGAGTCGGCCGCGCCAAGGCAATCGGTTAGGTGACTCGCCTTCCGTAACGTCAGTCTGGACCCGGCCCGGCGAAGCCGTAAATGCTTTCCGGCATGAGCATTGCCAGCCTGATCGATCCCGTCACCGCCGCCGGCGGCCCCGCCAACCTCTCGCAAGCCGAAGCGTGGATGCAGGGGCGCACGCTCTACGGCGGGGCCTCGGCGCTGGTCGCCTATACCGCTGCCATTCGCGCGTTCCCCGAGCTGCCGCCGCTGCGCGCGGGGCAAGTCGCGTTCGTTGCGCCGGTCGGCGGAGAGATCGAGCTGAAGCGCGAGATCGTGCGGCAGGGGCGCAACGTCGCGCAGGTGCGGAGCGAGATCTGGTGCGAGGACGCCTGCGCGCTCACCGCGTTCTGGCTGTTCGGTACCGCTCGCGAACCGAACGCCATCCACCCCGCGGCCGAGCCGAACGACTGGCCCGGTGCGCCCGAGGACGCCGAGCCGGTCCCGACCGACAAGGGCCCGTCCTTCATCCGCAACTTCGACCTCCGCCGCGCGCAGGACGAGCGGGGCCCAGGCGCGCCGGTCGTGCGGCGCTGGGCGCGGCTGACCGAGCAGGGGGTGCTCGATCCGATTTCCGAGCTGATCCTGATGGGCGACGTGCTGCCCCCCGGCGCCATGCGCGCGATGCAGCGGCAGGGGCCGGTCAGCTCGATCAACTGGTCGTTCAACGTGCTGGACGCCGCGCCCGCGACCCGCGACGGCTGGTGGCTGTCGGAGAACGCCAGCCAGCATGCCGACCACGGCTATTCGTCGGAGCGGTTGCGGTTGTGGAACGCGGGCGGCCGGCAGATGCTCGAGGGGATGCAGGCCGCGGCGATCTTCGGGTAGCTCCGGTCCTCCCAATTTTTGCGCAGCATAAATGGGGAGGTGGGCGACGCCGCAAGCGGCTGACGGAGGGGTATCGTCAGGCATAGCCCCTCCACCACGAGCCGCTTCGCGTCTCGCGGTCCCCCTCCCCATTTGGCTGACGCAAAATGGGGAGGATCAGAGCTGGTTCGCTCAAACGTCGGCAAAGTTCGGCGGGCGCTTTTCCATTCCGGCCATGACCGCCTCGACCTGGTTGGGCGTGCGCATGATCTTGTGCTGCTCCATGCTTTCCTCGAGCAGGATGTCGTCGGTCGTGCGTTCTACCATGGCCGCGGCGAGCCGTTTGGCCGCGCGGATCGCGTGGGGATTGCGGTTGGCAATTTCCGTGGCGATCGCGGTAGCGCGGGCGAGCGGGTCGGGATCGACGTGGGTGGCGAAGCCGAGGGCGAGCGCTTCCTCCCCGGTGAACTCACGGTTGGTGTAGACGAGCTCGCGCAGCACGTCGTCGCGCACCAGGCCGCGCCAGAGCGCGTAACCGCCCATGTCGGGCACGAGGCCCCACTTCATCTCCATCACCGCCATGCGCGTGTCCGATGCAGCGACGCGGATGTCGGCCCCGCTGGCGATCTGCAGCCCGCCGCCGAAGCAGACGCCGTGGACCGCCGCGATCACCGGCACCGGCAGCTTGCGCCACTGCATGGCGACCTGCTGGAACAGGTTGGCGTTGCCGTGCGTGCGGTCGGTGATCCGCGGCGCGTCGGGATCGGGCGCCTTGGCGAAGTTCGACAAGTCGAGCCCGGCGCAGAAGGCGCGCCCTTCGCCCGAAAGGACGACGACGCGCAGCCCCTTCATCTCGTGCAGCGCCCGCCCGGCTTCGATCAAGCGGGCGAACATCTCGGGATCGAGCGCGTTCATCTTGTCGGGCCGCGTCAGGCGGACCTGCGCCACGCCGTCGCTACCCAGATCGATCGAAATCCGATCGTTTTCCCGAAATCCCATTGCCGTCACCTGCCGCCGATTGAGTTGCGCCATCGTCGCCCAAGCGCGAGAGGCTGTCCAGCGCTTCCGCGCCCGCGCGCAGGAGGTAGCCGCGCTCGGGGATCGTCGCGATCAGCCCGCGGAGGCCCGCGGCGCGCATCTTGGCGCGGATGCGGCAGATCGCCACCGCGACGCGATTGGTTTCCGGATCGAAGTCGAGCCGCCAGACCTCGCGCAGCAGGCGATCTTCCGACACGGGTTCGGGCGCGCATTCGGCCAAGTGCCAGAGCACCTCGAACTCGCGCGGATGGAGGCGCAGCCACTGCCCGCGTACGAGCCCATCGCGGTGAAACAGATCCAGCATGACCGGCCCCGCAGCGAAGCGGCGCGGCAGCACCGGGCGCTCGATGTCCTGCGTGCACCACATCACGAACCAGCCGTTCCAGCGCTACCCATGCATCCCCCCGACCCGTTGTTTTTCGGGAGGAAACTAGGGAGGGGCAGCTTGGACCGTCAACGTGCAGTCGGTCCAATTCGGCGGCATTGCCGCGCGAAAAGTCAGCCGGTGCGGGCAACCGTGTTGAGGCCCAGCGAGGCGAAGTAGCGCTTCACGTTGCGCGCCGCCTGGCGCAGGCGCTGCTCGTTCTCGACCATCGCGATGCGGACGTAGCCCTCGCCCTCCTCGCCGTAGCCGACGCCCGGCGCCACGGCGACGTCGGCATGGATCAGCAACTGCTTGGAGAATTCCAGGCTGCCCATCTCCTGGAGCGCTGGCGGCAGCGGAGCCCAGGCGAACATCGAGGCGGGCGGCGGCGGAATGTCCCAACCCGCACGGCCGAACGCCTCGACCATCACGTCGCGGCGCTTGTGGTAGAGCTGCCGGTTGGTTTCGACGATGTCCTGCGGACCATTGAGCGCGGCGCAGGCCGCGGCCTGGATCGGCGTGAACGCACCGTAATCGAGATACGATTTCACCCGCGACATTGCCGCGATGAGGTGCCGGTTGCCGACCGCGAAACCCATGCGCCAGCCGGCCATCGAATAGGTCTTCGACATCGATGTGAACTCGACCGCGACGTCCTTCGCGCCCTTGACCTGCATGATCGAAGGCGTGGGATTGCCGTCGAAATAGAGCTCGGAATAGGCGAGGTCGGACAGGATCCAGACTTTGTTGTCCTTCGCCCAGGCGACCAGCCGCTCGTAGAACGCGAGATCGACCACTTCGGCGGTCGGATTCGAGGGGTAGTTGACCACCAGCACGCTCGGGCGCGGCACGGTGAAGTGCATCGCCTTCTCGAGGCTGCGGAAATAGTTCTCGTCCGGCGTGGTCGGCACGCTGCGGATCGTCGCCCCGGCGATGATGAAGCCGAAGGTGTGGATCGGATAGCTCGGGTTGGGCGCGAGTACCACGTCGCCCGGGGCGGTGATCGCGGTGGCGAGGCTGGCGAGACCTTCCTTCGAACCCATCGTCACCACCACTTCGGTTTCAGGATCGAGATCGACCCCGAACCGGCGGCCGTAGTAATTCGCCTGCGCGCGGCGCAGCCCCGGAATGCCCTTCGACTGCGAATAGCCGTGCGCGTCGGGCTTGCCCGCAACTTCGCACAGCTTGTCGATCACATGCTGCGGCGGCGGCTGGTCGGGATTGCCCATGCCAAGATCGATGATGTCGCGCCCCGCTCGCCGCGCCTCGTGCCGCATCGCGTTGACTTCGGCGATCACGTAAGGCGGCAGGCGCTTCATGCGGTAGAAATCGGTATGCATCGACCTCGTCTCTGATGGTGGGCGCGAGCCTTTCTCGCGACGCCGCGAACCTAACGGAATAGCAGTCGCAGTGGAAAGCGCTTTTCGCTATCACCAGCCAAGGCCGACCTTCAGGAGCGTATCGATGGCCGATCGGCAGGATCCTTTCGCCGCCTTCTTCGACATGCAGGGCGAGATGATGCGCGAAATGTTCGGCCGGTTCGCGCCCGAGGCGCAGCAAGCGGGCGCGACGGGACAATGGGCCGAAGCGGCCGAGCAACTGCGCACAATGTGGCTCGACTTTGCCGAGGAACGGCTCGCGAAAGGCCCGGACCCGGCGAATCCCTTCGATCCCGCGCAGTGGGCGCTACTGGCGCAGGGATGGGCGAACGCCGCTCCCCCGCCCGATCCGGCAGCCGCGCAGAAGCTCATGACCGAGGGGTTCCAGCTCTGGCAGGGCGTGGCCCAGGCGATGCTCGGACCAGGTCCCGACGGCGCGGGCCACGCGCCCGAGTTGCCGCGGAAGGACCGGCGCTTCGCGGACCCCGCATGGCAGGAGCATCCGGCCTACCTGCTGCTGCACCAAACCTATCTCATGCTCGCCGACTATGTCGTTCATGCCGCCCGAAGCGTGCAGGGCGTGCCTGAGGAGCAGCGAGCGCAGCTCGAATTCGCCACGCGCACGCTGCTCGAGGCGATGAGCCCCGACAATTTCCTGGCGACCAATCCCGTGGTTCTCCGGCGCACGATCGAGACGGGCGGGCAGAACCTCGTCACGGGCATGCGCCACCTGATCGACGATCTCCGGCGCGGTCAGCTAACCCATACCGATTCGAGCGCCTTCGCGCTGGGGGAGAACATCGCCACGACGCCGGGGAAGGTGGTCTACGAGACCCCTCTCTATCAGCTCATCCAGTACAGCCCGGCGACCGAGCGGGTCCTGGCGGTACCGCTGGTGATCTTCCCGCCGTGGATCAACCGCTTCTACATCCTCGACCTCACGCCGAAGAAAAGCTTCATCAAGTGGGCCGTCGACCAGGGTCTCAGCGTGTTCGTGGTAAGCTGGAAATCGGCCGACGCGAGCATGAAGGACGTCACCTGGGACGACTATGTCCGCGCGCAGATCGACGCGATCGACCATGTGCGTACCCGGCTCGATGTGCCGGCGGTGCACACGATCGGCTACTGCGTCGCCGGCACGACGCTTGCCGCGACGCTGGCAGTGCTCGCCCGGCGTGGAGAGGCTGAGAAGGTCAGGAGCGCGACCTTCTTCACCGCGCAAGTCGATTTCGAGAAGGCGGGCGAGCTGCTCAACTTCGTCGGCGATCGGCAGATCGAGATGATCGGCAAGCTCGCGCCCGAAGGCTACCTCGATGGGCGTTATCTCGCCGCGACCTTCAACGCGCTGCGCAGCCGCGACCTGATCTGGAACTACGTCGTCAGCAACTACCTGCTGGGCGAGGATTACCCGGCGTTCGACCTGCTCCACTGGAACGGCGACGTCACCAACCTGCCCGCGGCCTGGCACGGCGCCTATCTGCGCGACCTTTACCGCGACAACAAGCTGGTCGTGCCCGACGCGCTCGTGGCCGACGGCACCCCGATCGACCTCACGCGGATCGAGACGCCGGCCTATATCCAGGCGGGACGCGAGGACCATATCGCGCCCGCCGAGAGCGTCTGGCGCGCCACGCGCCACTTTCGCGGCGACACCACGTTCGTCCTCGCGGGCTCGGGTCATATCGCCGGCGTCGTCAACCCGCCCGCGGCGAACAAGTACCAGTACTGGACCGGCGATAGCGCGGCCGGGTCACTGGAGGAGTTCGTCGAAGGCGCAACCGAACGCCCGGGAAGCTGGTGGCCGCACTGGATAGCATGGCTGGAGCGGCACGAGGAGGCGCGCGTGCCGGCGAGCGGCAAGCGCAAGCCCGGCAGCAGGGGCGATCGGGTGATCGAAGATGCCCCGGGGCGGTATGTGAAGACGCGGTAATCACGTAATTGTGCGCTGCACAAAAATTCCTTGACTTCGCACTTGCAATGGCTATTTTGTGCACTGCAACATGAAGGGCATTGCGCCCGCAGGCACAGGACGACCGCGATGGCTACCGAGCCCGAAGCGAAGACCGATGCAGCGGCCGAGAAGGCCTACGCCGAAGCCTCCGCCGCGAAGGCCGAGGTGAAGAACGACAAAGCGGTACCTGCCGCGGCTGCTTCAGCGGCCAAGGCGCCGAAGCCGAAGAAGACCGTGACCAAAGCCGCCGCGAAAAAGGCCGCGCCCGCGCGCAAGCCTGCGGCGAAATCCGCCAGCAAACCGATTTCCAAGGAACCCGCCATGACCAAGACCACCGACTACGCCGCCCAGATGACCGAAGGCCTGGCCGAGCTTCAGGCCCGCGCCAAGAGCGCCTACGAGCAGGGCGCCGAATATGCCGCCGAGATGCGCGAGTTGACCAAGGGCAACTTCGACGCGTTCGTCGAATCGGGCCGGATCTTCTCCGCTGCCCTGCAGGACCTGACCAAGACGGCTGCGGAAGATGGCAAGGCCGCGGTCGAGACCCTGACCACCGACGCCCGCGAGATCGCCGGCGTGAAGTCGCCGACCGAGTTCGTACAGCTTCAGGGCAAGATCGCCAGCCGCAACTTCGACGCCGCCATCGCGCAGCTTTCGAAGGCGACCGAAGCCTGGGTCAAGCTCGCCAACGACGTCGCCGCGCCGCTTTCGAGCCGCGTGAGCCTGGCGATGGACAAGGCCCGCAAGGCCGCCTGATCCCACGAACTTCACGAGGCTCCGACACCTCCTCTCCCTAAGCGTCGGAGCCTTGATATGGGAGCCGGTCAGCAATGCGCTGGCCGGCTCCTTTTTCGTTTCGCCGCACCGTTAACCGGCGTGCAACCGCCCCGCGCCATCTTGCGAATGCGCCCCCGCCATACGATATTGCCGACGCATGACGACCCCCCGCTCCACTGACCACGTTCTCGACTTGCGCCCGCGCGGCGCAGGCGACGATGATTCGGACCGCGCGGGCGATGGCCAGCTCGGCATCGCCACCAAGACCAAGGCCAAGCCGAAGAAGCCGAGCCAGTACAAGGTGCTGATGCTGAACGACGACTACACGCCGATGGAGTTCGTGGTCATGGTGCTCAAGCGCTTCTTCCGCATGGATCTGGAGCAGGCGACGCGGGTGATGCTGCACGTCCACCAGCGCGGCGTGGGCGTCTGCGGCATCTTCCCGTACGAGGTTGCCGAAACCAAGGTGAACCAGGTGATGGACTTCGCCCGCCAGAACCAGCATCCGCTGCAGTGCACGCTGGAGAAGGCCTGACCGTCGCATTCGGCGCATCGGAGGCATGACCGGGCGGCAAATTCGCGCTAGAGCGCTTGAAACCTAGCTGCCGTTCGGGACCCGTGCTCAATTCCATCCCCTCTCTCGACCGCTATATCTTCCGGCTGGTGACCCTGCCGATGCTGGGGGTGTTCGCGATTGCGGCTTCGCTGCTTCTGCTCGACAAGATGCTGCGGCTGTTCGATTTCGTGGCGGTCGAAGGCGGTCCGGTCGGCGTCGTGTTCAAGATGCTCGGCGCGCTGATCCCGGAATACGCCAGCCTCGCCATTCCACTCGGCCTGCTGCTCGGCATCCTGCTCGCCTTCCGCAAGCTCGCGATCTCGAGCGAGCTCGACGTGATGCGCGCAGTGGGCCTCAGCTACTGGCGGCTGCTGCGCGTGCCCTACATCGTCACCGCCCTGCTGATGGCGGTGAACGTCGCGCTGGTGTTCTACGTCCAGCCGGTCAGCCGCTATTATTACGAGCAGCTCGAGTACGAGCTGCGCTCGGGCGCGCTCGGCGCTTCGATCAAGGTCGGCGAGTTCACCACGCTCGCCGACCGGATGGCGCTACGGATCGAGGAGAGCGAGGACCAGGGCCGGCGGCTCCAAGGCATCTTCGCCCGCGTCGCCAACGACAAGGGCCAGGTGCTTTCGATCTCGGCCCGCGAGGGGGCTTTCCTCGCCACTACCGACAGCCCCGACACGATCATCCTGCGGCTGACCGACGGCACGATCGTGCAGGACACCGGCAGCAACACCCCGCGCGTGCTCAGCTTCACCCGCCACGACCTGCCGATCGACCTGCCGCAAGTGGAGCAGTTTCGCGAACGCGGCGACGCCGAGCGCGAGTACATCCTGCCCGAGCTGCTCAAGATCGGCTGGAGCGACACGACCACCCAGGCCAAGCGCGACGCGAGCCAGGCGAGCTTCAACTTCCGCATGGTCGAGGTCGTGATGATGGCGCTGATGCCGCTGCTCGCCGTCGCGTTGGCGATACCGCCCAAGCGATCCACCAGCGCGCTGGGCGTGTTCCTCTCCGTCGTGATGGTCGTCGCCTATCACAAGGTGAACCAGTACGGGGAGGACTTTGCCGCGCTCGGACGCTTCGAGCCGGTGCTGGCGCTGTGGGTTCCCTTCGCGCTGTTCGCCGCATTGATCCTGTGGATGTACTACAAGGTCGCGGTCGTGCCCGGCGGGCAGCCGATCGGTGCGCTGGAGACGGCGTTCGACAAACTGGCCAAGCGCATCCGCAAGCTGTTCGGCTGGCGGCGGCAGCGCAGCCCGGAACTCGCGCCTGCCGAGTAGCCCCTGACCCATGCAATTCGATTTCTTCCCCTCGCGCACGCTGACGCTCTATCTCGCAAAGATGTTCGCGGTGCGTATCGTGGCGATGCTCGCGATCCTCGTGCTCGTGCTGATGATGCTCGACCTCCTCAGCACCAGCGGCGAGATCCTCGCCGCGCCGGGCAACGGGCAGGGCGAGCTGTGGACCTACGTCACGCTTCGCGTGCCGCAGCTCGTGGCGCGGTTCCTGCCCTATTCGGTGCTGCTGGCGACGATTATCGCGCTCGTGACGCTCAACCAGAACAGCGAAGTGATCGCGATGAAAGCCGCCGGGCTTTCCGCGCATCAGGTGCTCGCACCGCTGCTGCTCACCGCGGCCGCGGTCTCCGTGATCAGCTTCACCTTCAACGAAGTGGTCGTCACCCGCGCGACCGCGACGCTCAAGGCGTGGGAGGCCAACGATTTCGGCCCGATACCGCAAGAATCGAGCGTCCGCTCCAACGTCTATCTGACCGACGGCAACGACATCCTCACCGCGGCCTCGCTTGCCGGCGAGGGGGAGGACATCACGATGCGCGGCGTGACCTGGTATCGGCGAGGCGACGGCGGGATGCTGGTGGAGCAGGTCCGGGCGGAAACGGCCTCCTACGCCGGTCCGGGCTGGCGGCTCGAGAACCCGGCGCGGTTCGACGTCGCGACCGCCGACACCGCCCGCCTGCCCGAACTGGTGGTGGCCGAAGGGCTGACTCCGGCGCAGATCGAGCTCGAAAGCGTCGACCCCGACACGCAGGATTTCGTCGAACTGTTCCAGTCGATCGGCGCCTACGAGGAGGCAGGGCGACGGACGGCGGAACTGCGCGCCACCTGGTGGCACAAGCTTTCCGGCCCGCTGTCGGCCTTCCTCATGCCGCTGCTCGGCGCGATCGCCGCCTTCGGCCTCGCGCGTTCGGGGCAGCTCTTCCTGCGCGCAATCATCGCGATGGCGCTCGGCTTCGCCTATTTCGTGATCGACAACGCGGCGCTCGCGATGGGCAGCTTCGGCGGCTATCCCCCTTTCCTGGCGGCCTGGGCGCCGTTCTTCCTGTTTCTGCTGATCGGCGAGACGGTACTGATCCGCACCGAAGAATAGCGACGCCGGGGAACCGCCTGCCGCGCGGCGAGTCTATGCCACAATGTCGTCACAAAGGAGACCCGGCATGAAGATTTCCGCTGTTCCCGCCGCCCTGCCCGTTCTGGCCGCCGCCCTTGCGCTCGGCGCCTGCAGCGAAGCGAATGCGCCCGAGCCGACCGAGACCGAGACTGTGGTCGAGGAAACCGTGGTGCCGGTGCCCGAGACGACCACCGTCGTGACCGAAGGCGACGCCACCACTCCGGCGGACGACGGCGACAGCGTCACCGTCAACGAGGACGGCATCGAGGCGAATGTCGGCGACGAGGACACGCGCGTGCGCGCCGACGTCGATGGCGATCCGTCGCTGACGGTCGAGGACGAATAAGCCCCACACAGGGTGGAAAATGCGAAGGGCCGCTCTCCACCGGGAGCGGCCCTTCTTCTTTGCCGTGACGCAGTTTAGCGCGGGCGCATCGTGCTGCGGGCGATGCGCAGGACCAGCGGGACCATGCCGGCGTGGTTTGCGCCGTCGTAAGTCGAACCCGTGCCGAGATGCGCCGCGAGCCGCCGGTGCGCCTCGCCCAGCGAGTGGTAGGGCATGCTCGGCAGCAGGTGATGCAGCGCGTGGTAGCGCAGGCCGACCGGCGCCCAGATCTCCGCGATCCGGCCCGGCGGGGGCACGTTCACCGAATCGAGGAATTGCGCGGTCACCGTCATCGGTTCGCCGTCGTTCTCCCACAAGTGCGCCACCAGCGTGCGCAACTGGTTGAGCACCGCCGCGGCCGAGAACACCGCGAGCGCGATCAGCAGCGGCTGCCAGCCGATCAGGAAGGTGCTGCCAAGCAGGGCCAGGGCCCAGACGCTGCCGCCCAGTTCCTGCCAGAACACCCGCGGGCGGAGCTCGCCCTCGGGCGGGCGGCGGCGGAACTGCGGATTGATCGAAAGCGAGGAGAAGCGCTGCCACACGATCGTACGGATGGGCGGGATCACCGCACCCAGCGGCACCAGTACCGCGAAACGGAACAGGAGTGCGAAGGGCAGGAGCAGCGCGATGAGAACGAACAGCGGCAGCGACCACGGCTTCATCAGCGCCAGCGGCAGATACTCTGGATCGTCCGCCGTGCCGTAGCGCGTGCGTGCGTGGTGCAGCGTGTGCACGCCTTCGTACATGAACGAGGGCGTGAGCATCGGAATGCCGACGAGCAGGTTCCACGCCAGCCGGAAGCCCGGCAGCGCGTCGCGGTGGATGTGCGAGAGCTCGTGGATGAACAGCAGTGCGCGGTAGAGCGAGAGCGCGGCGACGACGCCCAGGACCACGGCCAGCGGCACGCTGCCGACCAGGATGGCCCCGGCCAGCGCGGCATAGCCGAGCCCTGCCGATAGCAGCATGTCGGTCCAGTAGATCGCCGGCCTGGCGACGATCAGATCCTTGGTCAGGTCGCGGGCGGCACGCAGCATGGCCTTGTCGTCCGCGATCGCCTGCTTCGGCGGCACGGACGCTGCCGCGCGCGCGAGGGCAATGGAATCTATGCTCTGATGCATGTTCATGGCCATATTTCCCGGAAACCGCGCTCTACAGCAAAAATCCGCCTTGCGGAACAATCCCGTCCCGGCCGGCACGCCTTTGGCGCTGTCGCTTGACAATCTGCAACAAGCGAACACAGGGCTAACCCAAGCTGAACAGGACACCCCGTGATCGACGCCCACGTAGTAATCGAACCAGTTGACGGCAAGACCAAGGCGGGGCGCGCGGCCTTCGTCGACGTCGGCCGGCGGTTCGCTGCCGAGACGCCGCATTCGGTGCCGCAACTGCGCTCCGAACAGCTCGAACTGCTCGATCCCGAGCGCAATCCGCTGTTCGAGCATGCCGACGTCCAGCTCTTCATCGCCCGGCGCGGCGGCAAGCCCGTCGGCCGGATCGCGGCCTGCGTCGACCGGATAATGCTGGAGATGCGGCCGGAGCAGGGATTCGGCCCCGGCACCGGCATCTTCGGCTATTTCGACGCCGAAGACGATTTCGTCGCTCGCGGATTGCTCGAGGCGGCCGAGAATTGGCTGCGCGACCGCGGGATGACTCGGGCGCTCGGCCCCATCTCGCTGTCGATGTGGGAGGAACCGGGTCTGCTCATCGCAGGGCACGATCACTCGCCGACGGTGCTGATGGGCCACCACCCGGCGCGTTACCAGGGCTATATCGAGGGCGCGGGATACGAGGTCGTCAAGCACCTCTACACCTACGAGCTCGACGTGAGCGAGGACTTCCCTCCGCTCGTGCGGCGCATCGTGCAATCCGGCCAGCGCAACCCGCGCATCCGCATTCGCCCGGTCGACCATGCCAACTACACGCAGGACGTGCGCACCGTGCTGCACATCCTCAACGACGCCTGGTCGAACAACTGGGGCTTCGTCCCGTTCACCGAGCGCGAGATCGAATACGGCGCCAAGAAGCTGCAGCCGCTGGTGCGCGAGGAACTGACCCGCATCGCCGAGCTGGACGGGAAGCCGGTCGCCTTCATGCTCGCGCTGCCCGACGTGAACGAACCGCTGGCACGGATCGGCGGAAAACTGTTCCCCTTCGGCTGGATCACCATGCTGCGCTGGCTGCGCAAACCGCGGGCGCGAACCGCGCGCGTGCCGCTGATGGGCGTGCTCAAGGAATTCCACAATTCGCGGCTCGCCAGCCAACTCGCCTTCATGATGATCAGCGAGATCCGGGAGGACACGACGCGCGTGAACGGAACCACGCGCGGCGAGATCGGCTGGATTCTCGACGACAACCAGGGAATGATCGCGATCGCCGACACGATCGAGAGCAGGATCAACCGCGAGTACGCGATCTACCGCAAGGCATTGTAATCCGCGGCTCAACCCCGCCGGATCGGCAGGCGGGGCGGGAACCGCGCCATCTCTCCTGCCGTTGACCAGCAAGCGCACGGCAAGGGGCCGGGCCGAACGGATTATGCCAGCACCATGGAGTCGACCAGCAAGCTCGGGCGCATTCTGATCGTCGAGGACGACGCACTGGTCGCGCTCAGCATGGAAGGGGCGCTGATCGATGCGGGCGCGGCGGAAGTGGAGATCTGCCATACCACCGACGCGGCGCTCGCGGCTCTGCGCAGCGCCCGGCCCGACGTGATCGTGCTCGATGTCCATCTGGCGGATCGCGACGATGGCTGGGCAGTCGCCGAGCTGGTCGGCGGCCTTGGCCCCAAGCCGCCGGGGATCGTCTTTTCGACCGGAGCGCCGGAGCGCATTCCACCCGAGATCGCGGCGCTGGGCCCGGTCCTGGTGAAACCATACGAGCCAGCCGCGCTCGTCCGTGCCGTTCGGGAGCAGCATCCGCGCGGGCTGCTCTCCCGCTTCCGCCTTATCGCCCGCTAGTTCGAGGCGGCCCAGGATCCGGTGCGAGACGGCACCGCGTGCACGCGCCTAGGGCAAGAAAAAAGGCCTCCGCTCGAAATTCGAACGGAGGCCCTTCGGGATCGTATCACCAGCCGCTTGGACGGGAGGGGGGTCTCGGCGGTGACACTGGGATAATGTTCGGCCCCAAATCCGGTTCCCTGCGCTCATGAAAAAATTTCGAAAATTTTTATCATGCTTCGGCGCAGAGCATAATGGTTGCGCAACAAGCGCTTATCGTCCACCAGACGGGCTCTTCGGAACCATGCCCGCACGCATGCGTTCTAGCGACGCCTATCTAGGGAAGGGAATTCATGCCGCTTGGAGAGCAAGTCGCCAACAACCTGCCTTATCTGCGCCGTTACGCCCGCGCGCTGACGGGATCGCAATCGACCGGAGACGCGTTCGTGCGCCAGACGCTCGAAGCCGCGCTTGCCGACGACGACCTGAAGGCCTCGCTCGCCGAAGGGCGGGTGCCGCTCTATCGCGCGTTCAACAAGATCTGGGCCAGCGCGCATATGGAAGTGGCGGGTGCCGGCACCGGCGCGAGCGATCACGAGGCCGCCGCGCACGACCGCCTGAGCACGATCACGCCGCTCAACCGGCAGGCGCTGCTGCTGACGACGCTGGAGGATTTCAGCGTCGATCAGGCGGCCGAGATCATGGATCTGGACAGCGACTCGGTGCAGAAGCTGGTGCAGGAAGCGGTCGAGGAAATCGATCGTGAATCGGCAACGAGCGTCCTGATCATCGAGGACGAGCCGCTCATCTCGATGCAGCTCGAGGATCTGGTGACCTCGCTCGGTCACGAGATCTGCGGGACCGCCGCGACGCGCACGCAAGCGCAGGAAGTGGTCGCCCAGCGCACCCCGGGGCTCGTTCTCGCGGACATCCAGCTCGCGGACGGTTCGTCGGGGCTCGATGCGGTCGACGACATTCTCGCGATCGACAGCGTGCCGGTGATCTTCATCACCGCCTACCCCGAACGGCTGCTGACGGGCGACCGGCCCGAGCCGACCTACTTGGTCACCAAGCCGTTCAAGGAAGCCACGGTCCGCACGGCGATCAGCCAGGCGCTGTTCTTCAACTCGAGCCGCCCGATCGCCTGATCGGGCAAGTTGCGGGCGGCCGGCGAGCCAGCCGCCTGGCAATCTCGGGATCATTCCAATCCGTCATCCCAGCGAAAGCTGGGATCGTTCTCCACCGGTTTTACGGTGCTGCATGCGATCCCAGCTTGCACTGGGATGACGGTGGTTGGCAGCCAGCTGCGACCGCCGGCGCGGCGTCACCCTTCGATCACGCTCCGCCGCCGCGCTGCGCGGATGGCGAATTCGCTCGGCCGGCGCACCGGAATGCGCAAGGTGCAGCGCACGCCTTCGGGCGGGAAGTCGAGCTCGACCTTCTCGTTGAGCTCGTGCGCGACGATCTTCTCGATCAGATCCAGGCCGAAGCCGCGGCCCTGGGGCCGGCCGGCAAGCCGCGGTCCACCGGTCTCGACCCACTCCATCCGCACGATGTCCTTGCCCTCCAGCTCCCAGGTGACCGAGACGCGCCCTTCAGGCTCGCTCAGGGCGCCGAACTTCGAGGCATTGGTCGCGAGTTCGTGGATCGCGAGCCCGAGCGTCAACGCGTCGTTGGGCGCAAGCTCGACTTCGGGCCCGGCGATGACGAAATCCTGGCCGCTGTCGCTGACGTGGGGCGCCAGTTCGGCCGCGACGACGGCGCGTACCGGGGTGGTGCCCCATTCCGACTGCGTGAGCAGGTCGTGCGTCGCCGAGATCGCCCTGATGCGTCCGTCGAGCCCGTCGGCGAATTCGTCCAGCGTTTCCGAGCGCCTCCGGGTGAGCGCGACGATCGACAGCACGTTGGCGAGCGTGTTCTTGACCCGGTGGTTGAGCTCGCGGGTCAGCGAATTGCGGATCGAATCCTGCTCCTCCAGCCACTCGAGCTTGAGCTGGTCCTCGCGCGCCTGCTGGGTTACCAGCCGCGCCACCACCAGCAGCAGGCTTGCCACGAGCAGCCCGAACAGCAGGGTCAGCATCGACAGGGTCGAAAGCGAGTAGGAGCCGGCCGATTCCACCTCGACCACCATCGGGCGATCGGCGATCGTGATCTGCTTCTGCGCGACGATGCCGGAACCGGTGACGGGCTCGATCTGCGCAAGCAGCCGGTCGGGCGTCGCCTCGCCGTCGTAGAGCCGGACGCCGCGCTCGCCCGCATCGGCCAGCTCGAGCGCGGAGGTCAGGAAGTCCTCCGCATCGAACGGGCTGAAAACGAAGCCGCGCACCCGGCGGCCCACGCCCTGGCCGCCCTGGAACACCGGCATGTAGATGACGAAGCCCGGCGTGTCCTTCCCGCCGCGGGGCAGAACGAGCTTGCCGCTCGCCGTCGGTTGAGCCGATTTCTCTGCTTCTTCCATCGCCGTCCGGCGGACCGGCTCCGAATACATGTCGTAGCCGAGCATACGGTGGTTGCGCTCGGTCAGCGGGCGGAGAAAGGTGACGGGCACGACGCGTCCGGTCACGCCCGTCGGGGTGGGTCGGATCCGGACCGTACTCGACACGCCTTCGTCAGCGCCCAGGCGGAACTGTTCGAGCTCGAATGTCCGGAGGCTCTGCGCCCAGCCGATCCCTTCCGCGCCGCGATAGTCGAAATCGAGCTGCAGTTCGGAAACGAACCGGTCGAACAGATTCTCGTCCACCCGGTCGACCGCGGCGAACATGGCCGATCCGGCGCGCAAGTAAGCGGCGCTCGCATTGCCCCGCCGCTCGAGCGCGGAGGCGACCGCGCGCGCTCGCTCGTTGAGCGTGGCGGATTCGCGCTCCGCTTCTCCGCGCTCGATCGCGAAGACGCTGAGCGCGGTGATCGCTGCGACGAGGAGAAATATTCCGACCGGAGCTGCGCGAGGATATTCAACCAACCACCGGCGCGTTCTGGTCCTTCGAGGCCCTTGAATCCGCATCAACCCGCGCCGTTACCCCCGATCGATGTTTTTTGTATCATGATCGCGTGGACCCCCATTGCCTTGCGGGAACCAAGAAAAGCCGCCTTCGTTCCCCAGACATCGAAACTGGAAAATTTCGGCAACGCGAACTACGGTTAAGTGCGTTGTATGACTTTCATTAAAGGATTTGTGAACCTGCATGCACACTGACAGGGATCGAGGCACGGGGGCGGCCCGGGGGGGCGACGCAAAATCGAAAAGCGGCGAGAATCCGGGGTGGGCCCAGGGCCTGCGCCAGCTCTACGATTCGGTGGTCGATGAACCCCTTCCGGATAGTTTCAAGGATCTTCTGGCCAAGCTGGACGATAAATCCTGATGGCGCGAAACGAGCGTACGGCCTCGCAGAAGGCCGATTTCAAACGTGAACTGACCGAGGTCGTGCCGCATCTGCGGGCGTTCGCCAGAGGTTTGTGCGGCCGTCCCGACATGGCCGACGATCTCGTGCAGGAAACGCTTCTGAAGGCATGGGCCGCGCAAGAGCGGTTCGAGCCCGGCACCAGCATGCGCGCCTGGACCTTCGTCATCCTGCGCAACGCCTATCTCACGGACATGCGGCGCAACCGCTTCCGCGGCGAATACGACGAGAACGTCGCGGAAAGGCTGCTGACCCAGCCGGCCGGACAGGAGGAGCCGATCCACCTGTCCGACATGCACCGCGCACTGCTGACCCTGCCGCCCGAACGACGCGAAGCGCTGCTGCTCGTCGGTGCGGGCGGTTTCTCCTACGAAGAGGCGGCGACGATCTGCGGCTGCGCGGTCGGCACGATCAAGAGCCGCGTTGGCCGCGCGCGCGCCGCGCTCAACACCATGCTCGAGGACGGCTCGATCCCGCAGCGTTCGATCGAGGACCAGGTCGCGCATCGTGCGATTCTCGAGGAACTCGACGACGTGGCGGCCGGCCGCGGCGAGACCTCGCCGACGCGGTGAGCGCTTGATTGCGCGGCCCCGCAGCGGCAAAGCTCCGCAGCAGCCAATGACGGGATCCGACAGCCGCATGACCGAGGTGCCACCTGACACTCGCGCCGGGAGCGACGTGCCGCCCGTGCGGCGGTTGCGGCGCACGGCCTTTGCCGAGCAGGAACTGCGGCTGATCTCCACGCTCGTCCTACTGATCGGCCTCGGGCTGTTCCTCGCCCTGCCCTTCGTGCTCTCGATCGGCTCGGTCGTGTTCCTGCCGCTGGTGACGGCGCTGGTGCTGACGATCATTCTCGCCCCGCTGGCCGACAAGCTCGCGGGTTGGGGGCTTCCCAACGTGCTCGCATCGCTGATTGCGCTGGCGGCGTTCTTCGCCGTTCTGCTGCTCGCGCTCGCGCTGATCCTGCAGCCGGCGATCACCCTCTTCGATTCGCTCCCGCGCATGGCCGATCAGGTCGGCGCGCGGTTTTCGGAATTGCGCGACCAGTTCGCCTGGATCGCGCTGGCGAACGAGCGGCTCGCCGGGCTCATGGGCCGCTCGGGCCGCGAAGTCGTGCTCGCCAGCCCATCGGTCATCGAGCAGCTCGCCTTCGCCACGCCGAGCGTCGTGCTGGAAGTCCTGCTGACGTTCCTGATGACCTTCTTCATGATCGAGGCCCGCGTGCGGTTGCGCCGCCACTTGCTGTTCGACCGGGCGAGCTTCGGCACCAGCATCAAGGCCGCGCGCGTGATGCGCGAGGTGCAGGACCGGGTCGCCGCCTACATCCTCACCGTCGCCTGGATCAACGCAGGGGTCGGCGTGATCGTCGCCCTCGGCGCCTGGGCGCTGGGCGTGGAGGCGCCGGTCATGTGGGGCGGCCTTGCCGCGATCCTCAACTTCCTGCCCTATATCGGGCCGCTGGCGATGACCGCGCTGCTCGCGCTGTTCGGCATCGGCACGGCGGAAACGGTCCTCGTGGGGATAATTCCCGCCGCCGCCTATCTCGGCCTGCACACGATCGAGTCGAACATCGTCACCCCGTCGATCCTCGGCGCGCGGTTCACCATGAATCCGGTGCTGATCCTGATCGCGCTCAGCTATTTCTCATGGGTCTGGGGCGTGTTCGGTGCGCTGCTCTCGGTGCCGATCCTGCTCATGCTGACCGCCTTTTTCGACCATGTCGGGCGGCCCAATCTGGTCGGCTTCATTTTCGGCGAACCGCTGTTCGCGGCCAACCTGATGGAAATGGGGCACGAGGAAGAGCCGGTATAGAAAAGGTCCGCAAACATCCACTTCTAAGCAGAAGGCGGAGTTCGCTCCTCGTCACCCTGAACTTGTTTCAGGGCCCATTTCTCCTCCCCAATTGCCGGCCCCCGAGGACCGATGGATGCTGAAACAAGTTCAGCATGACGGGGAAGGGAATCGATCGCTCCGCATCAAGCGGCATATGCCATAGAAAAGGCCCGCCCCGCGCGATGCGGAACGGGCCTCTGTCATGCCTTGTGGTTGATCAGGCCGGATATTTCCAGGTCTCCCCGCGCGCCAGGTTCTCCGAAGCGAACTTCCAGTTCAGCTTCTCGTTGATCACCTTGTCGAGGTAATCGGGGCGCCGGTTCTGGTGGTCGAGGTAATAGGCGTGCTCCCACACGTCGACCGTCAGCAGCGGGTTGAAATCGAGGTCGGCCAACGTGTCGCCGTCGTGCGTTTCCTCGATCGAGAGCTTGCCGCCCTTCTCCGCCAGCCAGACCCAGCCGCTCGCGAAGTGGCCTGCGCCGCGCTCGGCCAGCTTGGTCTTGAGATCATCGAGCGAGCCGAAGGCGGCATCGATCATCTGCGTCAGCTCGGCCGAAGGCTCGCCGCCGTCGGGCGCCATCGAGTGCCAGTAGAACCCGTGGTTCCAGCTCTGCGCCGCGTTGTTGAACAGCCCCTGGTTGCTGCCGCGCGCCGAGGCGACGACTGCTTCGAGCGGCTGCCCGTCGAGGTCGGTGCCGGCGATTGCGGCGTTGGTCTTGTCGAGATAGGCCTGGTGATGCTTGCCGTGGTGGTAGGACAGCGTCTCGGCCGAGACCGCAGGCGCGAGGCCGTCGCTGGGATAGGGCAGGTCGATCAGTCTGAATGCCATGAGTTGGCTCCTCTAAGGTTCAGTGGTGAAGGGTTCCCGGCTCGCCCGATCAACGCGCAGGCGGCCGATACGTTGCATGTTTCAGTCCGACTCCTCGTCCGTATGATCGGTCGCGGCGGTCACTGCCACATCCATCGTGACATTGGCGAGAGTGCGCATGAGATCGGGCAGCATCTCAACTGCCACCAGCAGCGCGAGCGGCTCGACCGGGACGCCCATCGCGAGCGCGATCGGCCCGATCGAGACGACGAAACTGATCGAGCCCGGGAGGCTGACCGTGCCGACGCTGATCACCAGCGCAACCGCCACTCCGGTAGCGAGCAGCATCGGCGTCAGCTCGACTCCGACCAGCGTGGCCACGTAGATCGCGACCGCCATGTTCATCGCGGGGCTGGTGGAACGGAAGATCGCTACTGCAAGCGGCAGCACGAAATCGGCGGTGCTCTCGCGAATGGCAAGTCGCCGCGCGCTGGCGAGCATGGCGGGCAGGCTCGCCAGTGAGCTCTGTGTCGAGACGGCGACGGCCTGCGCGGGTATCATCGCCTTGGCGAAGCGCACCGGGCTGATGCCGCCGGCGAACCAGGCAAGAAAGTAGCCGGCAACGAGCACCACGCCGCCCATCGCCGAAACGACGAGGATGTAGTGCACCAGCGTGGTGAAGGCGCCCCCGCCCGCCCGGGCCGCGACGCCGAGAGCGAGCGCGAACACGCCCGCCGGCGCGATCCACAGCACCCAGCCGATGATCGTCAGCATCGCATTGGCGAGCGCCTGAAACACACCGAGCAGGGTCGCGCGCTGCGTCTCCGGCAAGCGCGCAACCGCGACCGCGAACAGCGCGAAGAAGATCGTCAGCGGCAGCATCGTCGTTTCCGCCGCGGCAGCGATCACATTGGGAGCAATCAGCGAGGTGACGAACTCGCTGACGCCCGGCACCTCCTGCGGCGCGATACCGCCGGTCTCCAGCAGCGTGTCGGCCGCCGCGGGGATCGGAAAGATGCTCAACAGCAGCGGCATGAAAACCGCAGAGACGATCCCGGAGAAGACCAGCACCGCGAAGACCCACCCGAGCATCCGCCGCGCCGCCCTGCCGGCGCGCGCCGCGCGAACCATCTGGGCGATGCCGATCACCAGCAGCGCGGCGACGAGCGGGATGATCGTCATCTGCAATGCGCGCAGCCACAGGGTGCCCGCGGGCTCCGTTACCGCGAGAACCGGCGCAAGCGCATCGGTGCCGGCGAGCACCAGCCCCGCCAGCAAACCGGCGACAAGCCCGCCGAAGGTCCACCAGACCGGCAGGCGGATCGCCAGGAGTTCGTTCGATTCTGCCTTTTCGACGGCCATCCGATCGCGGGTCCCTTCCATTCGTCGCCTAACCGCGCCAGAACTGCGTGGCAAATCGCATCGGGATAGATTTCGAACATGACACGCAAGTTTTTCGGCACCGACGGCATCCGCGGCCGCACCAACGATGGCGTCATGACGGCCGCCACCGCGATGCGCGTGGGCCAGGCGGCGGGCCGCCATTTCCTGCGCGGCGACCATCGCCACCGCGTGGTGATCGGCAAGGATACGCGGCTTTCGGGCTACATGATGGAAAGCGCGCTGGTCGCGGGCTTCACCAGCGTCGGCATGGACGTGGTGACGACCGGCCCCCTGCCCACGCCGGCGATCGCGCTGCTCACGCGCGAGATGCGGGCGGATCTCGGCGTGATGATCTCGGCCAGCCACAACAAGTTCGAGGACAACGGGATCAAGCTGTTCGGCCCGGACGGTTTCAAGCTCTCCGACGAGGACGAGCTGGCGATCGAGGCGCTGCTCGAATGCGACCCGCCGCTGGCGCAACCGGCAATGATCGGCCGCGCCCGCCGGATCGAGGATGCACGCGGGCGCTACATCCACGCCGTGAAGCAATCGGTATCGAACGAAACCCGCTTTGACGGGCTCAAGGTCGTGGTCGATTGCGCGAACGGCGCCGCCTATCAGGTCGCCCCTTCTGCGATCTGGGAGCTGGGCGCCGAAGTGATCACGCTCGGCGATGCGCCCAACGGCACCAACATCAACGACGGGGTTGGCTCGACCTCGCTCGAGGCGATCTGTGAAGCGGTCGTGCGCGAAGGCGCCGACATCGGCATCGCACTGGATGGCGATGCGGATCGCCTGATCGTCGTCGACGAGAAAGGCCGCACCGTTGATGGCGACCAGATCATGGCGCTGATCGCCACGCGCATGGCGGAGAAAGGCGCGCTGCGCGGCGGCGGGGTCGTGGCGACGGTCATGTCGAATCTCGGACTCGAGCGTTACCTTGCGAGCAAGGGCCTCTCGCTCGAGCGGACCAAGGTCGGCGACCGCCACGTGCTCGCACGGATGCAGTCGGGCGGGTTCAACGTGGGCGGCGAGCAATCGGGGCACATGATCCTGCTCGACCACGCGACGACGGGGGACGGCACCCTCGCCGCGCTCCGGGTGCTCGCCGGGCTCGTGCGTTCGGGCAAGCGCGCGAGCGAGCTGTTGCATCTGTTCGATCCAGTGCCGCAACTGCTCAAGAACGTGCGCTACAACGGCGGCGCCCCGCTCGATGCGGAGCGGGTGAAGGCCTGCATCGCCGAGGCCGAGGCGGAGCTCGCGGGCAAGGGGCGGCTGGTCATCCGCGCCTCTGGCACCGAGCCGCTGATCCGCGTCATGGCCGAAGGCGACGACGGGCAGCAGGTCGAACGAGTGGTCGACCGCATCTGCGCCGCGGTGCAGGAAGCAGCCTGATGCTCGAGATGCGGCCCGACTGCGAACGCTGCGGCGCGGACCTGCCGGCCGAAACGCCGGGCGCGTTCATCTGCAGCTTCGAGTGCACCTTCTGTGCTCCTTGCGCCGAGGCGCTCGACGATGCCTGCCCGAACTGCGGCGGCGAGTTGATGGACCGCCCGACCCGCGCGAAGGCACTGCAAGCGAAGTATCCGCCGAGCGGGGAGCGCAAGTTCAAGACCTAACCGCGCGCCTGTAAACGGTCGCATCTCGACTTCGTCCTGCGCCGGGGGCAAGGCGTGGCGCATGACCACACCTCCCCGCATTCTCGCCATCGCCGGGTCCGACAGCTCGGGCGGCGCCGGCATCCAGGCCGACATCAAGACGATCACCATGCTCGGCGGCTATGCCATGACCGCGATCACCGCGATCACCGCGCAGAACACGACCGGCGTGCAGGGCGTCGAACTGCTCCCCGTTGCCTTCGTCGAGCAGCAGATCGAAAGCTGCCTGTCCGACATCGGCGCCGATGCGATCAAGATCGGCATGCTCGGCTCGCCCGAGATCGCCCACGCCGTTGCCGAGCGGCTCGCCGGATTCGACGGGCACGTGGTGTTCGACCCGGTGATGGTCTCGACCAGCGGCGCGGTGCTCGCGAGCGACGAAACGATCGCCGCCTTCGCGGAACTGATGAAGCGCGCGACGCTGGCGACCCCGAACTTGCCCGAACTCGCCGCCCTCACCGGCATGCCCTGCGAGACGCCGGACGAGATCGCGGCCGCCGCGCACAGTCTGGCGGCCGCGCATGGCTGCGCCGTGCTCGCCAAGGGCGGCCACGCGAGCGGCGAGCGGGTGGTCGACCGCCTCGTCTACGCCAGCGGAGATTTCGCGTCGTTCGACGATGCGCGCATCGATACCCGCCACACCCACGGCACCGGCTGCACGCTCGCATCGGCGATCGCGACGCTGCTCGGCCACGGCCAGCCGCTCGACCATGCCATCCGCCTCGCGCGGCGGTTCGTCATCGAGGCGCTGCACAAGGCGCCCGGCTTCGGCGCGGGCAGCGGCCCGCTCGGCCATCAGGCGGTGCGCGGAGGAAGTTAGACCGCTTCGTCCCCGGGAGAACCGTAGTCGTCGAGCTGGTAGAACCCGGCGATCTTCTCCCACGCTTCCTCGGCCGTCTCGCACCAGCGGAACAGCTCGAGGTCCTTGTGGTTGATCGTGCCCTCGTCCGCCAGTGCCTCGAAATCGACCACGCGGTTCCAGAAGTCCTTGCCGAACAGCAAGATCGGCATCGGCTTCATCTTGCCGGTCTGGATCAGCGTCAGCAGTTCAAAGAACTCGTCGAACGTGCCGAACCCGCCGGGGAACACCGCCACCGCCTTCGCCCGCAGCAGGAAGTGCATCTTGCGCAGCGCGAAGTAGTGGAACTGGAACGAGAGATAGGGCGTGACGTAGGAATTGGGCGCCTGCTCGTGCGGCAGCACGATGTTGAGCCCGATCGATTCGGCCCCGGCGTCGCTCGCGCCCTTGTTCGCGGCTTCCATGATCGACGGACCGCCGCCCGAGCAGATCACGAACTGGCGCTTGCCATCCTCGATGATCGACTTTTCCGAGGCCAGCTTGGCCAGCTTGTAGGCCTCGCCGTAGTACTTCGCCTTTTTGGCGAGGTTCTCGACCACGCGCCGCTCGGCCTCAGGCAGCTTCACCGCCCCCTCCATTGCCTCAGCCACCGACTCGGGCGGGGGGATGCGGGCGGAGCCGTACATGACCAGAGTGGACCCCACTCCGGCCTCGTCGAGCAGCATCTCGGGCTTCAGCAACTCGAGCTGGAAGCGCACTGGCCGGAGTTCGTCGCGCAGCAGGAAGTCCGTATCGCGGAACGCCAGGCGATAGGCCGGATGGCGCGTCTGCGGCGTGTCGGGCGAGGCCCGGTCGGAGAAAGCGGCTTCCTGGTCGGCGGGGTAGAACTTGCGATCGGCGAGATCGCGTTCACTCTTCTTCGTTTCTTCGTCTGCCATTGCCAGCGCCCTAGGCCCACCGCCCCCGGCGGGCAAGCACGATGCGCCGGTACGGTGCGCGATCAGCCGACCACCGTCGTGAGGTAGCGCATCAGGCGCCGCGCCGCGCTCCAGAGAGCATTGCGCCCGCTCAATCCGACCATGTCGCGGACGAAGTCGTCGAACGCACACCGGTCGTTGCGCGCGGCTGCGGTCGCGAGATCGACGAGCAGCATTTCGTCGTAGCTGAAGAGCGGCTGGCACGGCGGATTGAGCGCGATCGGATCGGGCCAGGCGCGGCCGGCCTCGTCGAGGAAGACGTGAAAGCTCTGCACCGCGCATGGCGTGCCGAGCCAACGGGCGAGGTCCGCATGCGAGTAGGTCTCAACCCGCCGCGCGATGTGGGTATAGCGCATCGCCCCCACGAGCCGTGCGTGGATCGGCGAGACTTCGCGCAAGTCGGGGGTGCTGGTCAGCGCGGCGAGATCAAAGGCCATGAAGCGCCTCCGTGCGGATTCGCGGGGAGAACGGGCAGGCAGGGACGGGCCCGTGCGACTCTTCGTCGGGGCTATCGTCCGGCTCGACCATGCCTAGTGCGTGGCGCACGGCGATCACCGCCCAGACGATCGCGCCCGGTAGCCCGTGAGGGACCGCCGCCGTGCCCGCGACGGTGGATAGCGAGGGTGCTACGCGAAGCACGCCGAGCAGCGCGCTTTCGTCGGGCGACAGTCGCCGGCTGCAGCAGGATTCGCGGATGAGCCGGCGCCCCAGATGCCCCTCGATCAGTTCGAACAGGCTTGCACAGGCGATCGCGGTCTCATCCGGCAAGTCGAGCGGCGCGACGATCTCCTGCAGGCGCTCCATCGGTGCATGACCGGCGTCGACCTGCGCCGACCAGGCGCGGAAGAGCCTGATGACGACGCCTTGCGCGAACGTGTCCCTGCCTATCGCCACATCGCTCTCCTTCGATTCATAATTGCGAGTTATTCTCATTAGCTGAGATATGGCAATAGGCTTCTGGTAGAAAGGTCCTGCAAAACCCGACCAACTCACCCACGCTCCTCAGAACGATGGCCGCGACTCCGCGCCATTAAACCTATGGAGGAAATACGCTTTCCCTGAGCGAGCCTCCCGGCACGTATGGACGGGCCGCCTTAATTCGGCGATCCCGCTTGACGCATACCCTCAGTGATTCTAATGCGAATCATTATCAATAATGGCCAAACAGGGGCTCAGATGAGTGACGATATGAGGGGCAGGCTGCGGATCGCGCTAGGATCCGGCCGGTGGCTGTGCACATCGACGGGGATCGCGTTAGCAGTGCTCAGCACGGGCACGGCGCAGGCCGAGGACGCGGCAGATGGCGCCGCCAGTGCCGAGCGCGATCCGCACATCGTCGTCACCGCGACCCGCACGCCGGTCTCGATCGACGACGTGCCGGCGACGGTTACCGTCATCACCGACGAGGAGATCGCGGACACGATCGCAACCGATATCAAGGATCTCGTTCGCTACGAACCCGGCGTCTCGGTGCGCCGCGCGCCAGCCCGCTTCGGCGCCGCGCTTGGCACCACCGGCCGCGCTCGCAACGAGGACTTCGTGATCCGCGGGATCGGCGGCAACCGCGTGCTGATCCAGGTCGACGGCGTCCGCAGCCCGCAAGGCTTCACCTTCGGCGCGCAGGAGGCCGGGCGCGGCGGCTATACCGACGTTTCGCTGGTCAAATCGGTCGAGATCCTGCGCGGCCCCGCCTCCGCGCTGTACGGCAGCGACGGACTGGCCGGCGCGGTCAGCTTCACCACCAGCGACCCGGCAGATCTGATCGACGCCGGCAAGTCGGTCGGCGGCTTCGTGCGCGCCTCTTATTCGAGCGCCGACGACGAATTCGCCGAAACTGCCGCGGTGGCAGGCCGCACCGGCGACTGGTCGGCGCTCATCGCCTACACCCGCCGCGACTTCGAGGAGCTCGACAACAAGGGCACCGTCGGTGGTATCGGGGAGGAGCGAACCCTTCCCAATCTGCAGGATGGCCACTCGAACGCGCTGCTCGGCAAGCTTGTGTGGGAAAGCGGACCGCACCGCGTGCGGCTGACGGGCGAATATCTCGAGAGCGAGCTCTCCAGCGACATCCTCTCCGGCGAAGGTCCGGCTTATCTCTTCGGGCCCACGCCGGTGTGGAACGTCGACGATCTCAACGCGCACGACACGACCGACCGCACCCGTGTTTCCCTCGACTGGACTTTCACCGACGAAGGCACGGGCGCGATCGACTACGCCCATGCCGCGGTCTATTTCCAGAACGGCGAGGACGTGCAGTTCACCCGCGAAGTCCGCACGCCGGTACCCGATCGCGAGCGCCTCAACACGTTCGAGAACCGTGTCCACGGCGCTGCTGCCGAGGCGCGCAGCACCTTTGCGACCGGGCCGATCACACACACGCTGGCCTTCGGGGGTGACGTCAGCTTCACCCGGCAGGAGGGCTTGCGCGACGGCACCGTGCCGCCCGCCGGCGAAGTGTTTCCGACCCGTGCTTTCCCCGTCACCGACTTCACGCTGGGCGGCGTCTTCCTCGCCGACGAGATCGCGCTGTTCGATGGCGCGCTGACGATTTTCCCGGCGCTTCGCTTCGATTTCTATGAACTCGACCCGACCGACGACCCGCTGCTGCCCGATTTCCAGGGCGCCGGGCAGAAGGACAGCCGCCTCTCGCCCAAGCTCGGCGTGACCGCGCGCCTGTCCGACGAGGTGCTGCTGTTCGGCAATTATGCGCAAGGCTTCCGCGCGCCGACCCCGAGCCAGGTGAACAACTTCTTCGGCAATCTCGCCCACGGCTACATCTCCGCGCCGAACCCGGATCTTGGGCCCGAGCGCAGTGAAAGCTGGGAAGGCGGCATCCGCTTCACCGGCGATGCGGTCTCGCTCTCGCTGGTCGCATTTCATGCGGACTACGACGACTTCATCAGCCAGCAGGTGGTGAGCGGATTGTTCACGCCAGCCGATCCGGCGATCTACCAGTTCGTCAATTACGATCGGGTCGAGATCGAGGGGCTCGAGGCCAAGGCCACCTACAGGATGGACGGCTTCTACGGCCGGTTCGCGATCGCTTACGCCGACGGCGACATCCTCTCGCCGGGCGAGGCACCGCGGCCGCTCGATACGATCGACCCACTCAATCTCGTCGCCGGTGTTGGCTATCGCGAGCCGGCAGGCCGCTTCGGCGCGGAGCTGATCGCGACGCATCATGCGCGCAAGTCGCTCGACGACACCGCCGGTGCGTGCACGACGGCATGCTACCGGCCCGGTGCCTTCACCATTCTCGACGCAACCGCCTTCGTCGCGCTGACCGAAGCGATCAAGCTGCGCGCCGGCGTCTTCAATCTGACCGACGAGACTTACGCCTACTGGTCCGACGTGCGCGGGCTGGCGGCCGATGCGCCTGCCATCGATGCCTACACACGGCCCGGCCGCAACGCGAGCGTCTCGCTCAGCTTCCGATTCTAAGAGGGGAAACGACCATGACCAAGACCAGGACTTTCTTCGGCTCCGCGCTGCTCGCCATCGCGCTCGCGGCCACGCCGGCGCTCGCCGACGGCCCGATCGCCGACCGCGGCGAAGCGGTGGAGAGCGCGATGTTCGAACAGGACCGGGCGACGATCCTCGCGATGGCGGGCGACTACAAGGTGCGCTTCGACATGCAGGAATCGACGCCGTGGATGGGGAGCTACCAGCCGCTCGATCGGAAGATCTCGGGCGGCCGCGAGTCGGTCCGCGTGATCGAGGACACCGGCACCAAGATCGTGCTCCAGCACCTGCTCGTGGCCGAGCACGAGGGCGAGACGTTCGTCATCAAGCACTGGCGGCAGGACTGGGAGTACGAGCCGACGAGGATCCTCGCCTATGTCGGCCCCGGCCGCTGGGAATGGACCGACGTGCCCGAGCGGATGCGCAACGGCCGCTGGTCGCAGACGGTCTATCAGGTCGACGACAGCCCGCGCTATGCCGGCTGGGGCGAATGGGAGACGACCCACGGCATCCGCCGCTGGCGCTCCAACTGGACCTGGCGCCCGCTCGCCCGGCGGGATGCGGTGCGGGATCCGATCTACGACCGCTACGCCGCGATCAACCGCCACCAGCTCACCCCGACCGGCTGGATCCACTGGCAGGACAATACCAAGATGATGCCCGCCGAAAGCGGTGTGGGCGGTCTGCAACCGGTGGTGCAGGAATACGTGCTCAACACCTATACCAAGTTCGATGGCTACGAAGTCTCGGCCGCCGACGCGTACTGGTCCGCGACGAAAGACTACTGGGCCGCGGTGCGCGCCAAGTGGAACGAGATCGCGGCAGCGAAGGGCGGGATCGCCATCGAGGAAGAGGCCAACACCGGGACCGTCGTCAGCGGCCGCCTGCTCGAACTAGCGAACGAAATCCAGGACGGCACGATCGCCACGAGTGACGCCATCGCCGAGGCAACCGGTCTGATCGAGACGCATACCGCCACACTTTGACCAGACGGAAATCGCCCCGGGAGGGGCGGGCTGGAGGGGCGGCGTCCTTGCGCCGCCCCTTTTGCATTGGCCGGCACAGCAGCCACAGACACCATCCAACGCCATGCCAAGAAAAACAATATCTCTTGCAAGTGCGAGTGACTCGCATTAGCCGTCCCCGCCGAGTTCAGGTTCGAGGGGTATTCATGCGACTTTTCCGGCTTTCCATTCTCTGCGCGACTGCGCTGGTTCCGGTCCCCGCGCTCGCGGCGGACGATGCCGCGGCGGAGACAGCCTACACCGCCGACGAGCAGCGCCAGATCGTCGTCACCGGCGCGCGCCAGGAAAGCAGCACCGCGACCAAGACCGACACCCCGATCATCGAGACGCCGCAGCCGATCACGATCATCGATGATGAACTCTACCTCGCGCAGGGCGCCATCTCGGTCAGCGATACGCTCAACTACGTTTCGGGCGTGACCGCCAATCCCTACGGCCCCGACAGTCGTGTCGACGGTGCCTTCGTACGAGGTATCAACGCGCTGCAGTTCCGCGATGGGATGCGCGACGTCTTCAGCTACTACGCTACGATTCGCGCCGATCCGTACAACTTCGACCAGGTCGAGCTGGTGCGCGGGCCCGCCTCGGTCCTGTTCGGCCAGGGCGCGCTGGGCGGGATCATGAATCTCGTCTCCAAGCGGCCCGAGTTCGAGACCAGCGGCGAAGTCTCGGTCCGCTACGGCTCGTACGACCGCAAGGAGGCACTCGCCGACCTGACGGGGCCACTGACGGACAACCTCGCCGCCCGCATCGTCGCCCGTGCGCGCGATTCCGATACGCAAACCGACTTCGTGCCGGACGACCGGGTGATGATCTCGCCGTCGCTGACCTTCAAGCCCTCGCCCGGCACGGACTTCACGCTGATCGGTCTCTATCAGGAGGACGACGGCGGCTCGACCGCGCAGTTCCTACCGCTCGTCGGCACGATCCTGCCCAACCCAAATGGCACGCTTCCGCACGACCTGTTCGTCGGCAAGCCCGGCTGGGACCGCTACGATGGGCGTCTGCTGCAAGGCACCGCGCTGTTCGAGCACCGTTTCGGAGAGGGCGCCCGGCTCAACCTCAAGGCGCGCTACATCGACAGCGACCTGACTTACCTGACACATTATGCGAATAGCTATTCCAACCCGACGAACCCGTACGTCCTGCTCGACCCGGTGACGGGGCAGCCGGTTCTCGACGCGGACGGCGTGCCCGTTCCCGATCCGGACCAGCGCACGATCGGCCTCTATGCCGACGGCAGCCGGGCGCGAATGGAAATCTTCTCGACCGACAACAACGCCCAGTTCAATTTCAACACGGGCGCCAATATCGAGCATGTGGTGCTCGCCGGGGTCGACTTCAGCTTCAACCGCGTCCGCAAAGTCGGCGGCTTCGGGATGGAGTACATCGATATCTACGACATCGATTACGATGCGCTGTCCGACTTCGGCGGAGGGTTGCCGCAGCCATCCGATCCCTCGGAAGACGTGAAGCAGGATCAGCTCGGCATTTACCTGCAGGACCAGATTCGCTTCTTCGACCGGGTCTCCCTCGTGCTGGGCGCGCGGCGCGACTGGACCGGCTCGCGCAGTTTCAACGGTGCCCGACAGGAAGATGCCGCCACCACCTTCCGCGCGGGCGTGATCGCGGAAATCATTCCCGGCGTGTCGCCGTTTCTCAGCTACACCGAAAGCTTCGAACCGACCGCCGGCACATCAAGCAACGGCGCTCCCTTCGTCCCCAAGCAGGGCCGTCAATACGAAGCGGGGATCAAGTTCCACCCGGCTGATTCGGTGCTGGTAACCCTGACCGGCTATCACATCGAGGAAACCAATCGCCCGGTCTCCGACGACAGCACACCCGATCCCTTCGACCAGATCCAGATCGGCTCGATGACGTCGAAGGGCGTCGAGTTCGAAGCCAACGCCACGCTGCCTGGCGATCTGAACCTGATCGCCAACGCCAGCTACAACGAGGCGGAGATCGACGGCACGCACCGGCAGCTCGACAATGTGCCGAAGTTCAACGCCTCGCTCTGGAGCACCAAGCGGTTCGCGCTGTCCGACGAGGCTTCGCTTCTGCTCGGCGGCGGTGTGCGGCATGTGGGCAAGAACCGGTCGTATGGCCCGGCTTTCCCCGACGGACTCGTCACCCCGGCCTTCACGCTGGCCGACGCTTTCGCCGAACTGAGCTGGAACCGCTGGAGCTTCGCGATCAACGCGACGAACCTGTTCGACAAGCGCTATTACTCCGCCTGCCTCGCGCGCGGCGACTGCTTCATGGGCAGCGAGCGCAACGTGTTCGGCACCGTGAGCTACCGCTTCTGATGGGTGCCGGGGGGAACATCATCGCCGGATCGGCGCTCGCGATCGTGGCAGTCGCTGTCTTGCGTGTCTCATGGGGACAGAAGGGGCGTTCCGCGGCACTCAACGCGGCCGGATGGGGCTTCTGCCTCGCCGCCCTCATCCTCGGATGGGCGGCCGCCGGGGCCTGGGGAGCCAGCGTGGTCTCGCTCTGGGCCATGGGCGCCGCTTGCGCGATCCTCGCCTGGGAGGGCTTCCGCGCGCCGGCGAGCCGCGCCAAGGCATCGAACCGCCGTGCGGGCATGATGCCCGAAGGGCCCGCGCCGCTCCGCATCGGAGCGCGGCTGACGACGTTCCTGCTGGTCGTGATCGTCGCCTTGCTGAGCTCGATCGCGTTCGCCCTGGGCGTGCGATGGCTCGCAGCGGTAATGGGCGCGGGTGAGGCGAATGCGAACGTCCTCGCGCTCTTTGCGACGCCGGTGATCTGGACGGTGCTCGCCTTCATGCTACTCATGACCGCGAGCCGGAAGCGCCAGATCGTCTACCTCGCCGTCACTGCCAGCGCGGCTCTGCCCGCGTTTCTTGTGGGAGCCGCATGATGAGCGCAACCATCGAACCGGGCACCGTCAAGCGTGCGCTGTCCGCCCATGCCGCCATCGGTCTGATCGCCGGGGCCCTGCTCTATATCCTCTCGCTGACCGGCACGATCGCGGTGTTCTACGTCGAGCTCCAGCGGTTCGAACAGCCCGGCGCGCCCGAGATGACCTCGATCGCACCGGACGCGGTCCAGCGCGGCGTGGAGCGCGTGCTGGCAGTCGAAGACGCGGCCGGGCTGCCGACGACCACCCACCTCTACGTCCATATCCCGGTCGAGGAACTGCCGCGCGCTACCGTCACCACAGACACGCAGGCGTTCCACCTCGATGCGCAGGGCAATCTCGCCATGCCCGAGGAGATCGCGTGGAACGATTTCCTGGTCCAGCTCCACTACACGCTCAATCTGCCGAGCCTCGTCGGGCTGACGATCGTCGGCGTTCTGGGCGTGATGATGCTGGCGCTGGCGCTCTCGGGCGTGATCGCGCATCCGCGCATTTTCCGCGACGCGTTTCGGCTGCGTGCCCGCGACAAGGGCGGCGTCGGCCTCGTCGACTGGCACAACCGGTTGAGCGTCTGGACCCTCCCCTTCACGGTCGCAATCGCGCTGACCGGCGCGCTGATCGGGCTCGCGGTCGTGACGGCCTACGGCGTCGCCGGGACCGCCTACGACGGCGACGTCGAGGCGGTCTACGGACCGATCTTCGGCGAAGAAGGCGCGCACGACGCGAGCCCCGCACCCGCGCCCGATATCGCCGCCGCGCTGCGCCACATGACCGCCGAATATCCCGACGTGCGGCTGACCTATGCCGTGCTCCACGATCCGCTGACCGCCGGCCAGCACGTGCAGATGGTCGGCGAGCACGAGCAGCGGCTGATCTTCGGCGAATACTACACGTTCGACAGCGAGGGTCGCTTCGAAGGCACCGCAGGCCTTTCCGACGGCGCACTGGGTCAGCAGGCCGCGGCGTCGACCTACAAACTCCATTTCGGCAACTTCGGCGGGTTCTGGGTCAAGATCGCTTACGTAATCTTCGGCGCGGCGCTGACCGCGATCTGCGCCACCGGCACCTATATCTGGCTCGGCAAGCGCCGCCGGCGCGGAATCGAGGAGCCCCGCCTGCGCGCAGCCTGGACAGGGGTGATCGTCGGCAGCCCGGTCGCACTGGCGGCGACGGTCTTGGCTCGCTTCACGATCGGCAACGAGGCGCCGTTCGTGGCGATCTTCTGGATCGGCCTCGCGCTCTACATCGCCGCTTCGATCCTCGCCGCCTCGCGCAAGCAGACCCGCGCGCAGCTTGCCGCGGCCTGACCGGCGGCGGTCTTAGGTGTTGGTCTGCTCGGGCGGCGGCTTGCGGGGAATCGGGGCCGCCGCGCCACCGTGCTCATCGAGGCGGAGCGCCGTTCCGATGCCGTAGCATGTCATCGACAGCGACCCCATGCTGTAGCCGCGCAGCAAGGCGTCGGCACGGCCCTCGCCCTCGGCAGCGAGGCCGGCCGCGTAGAGCAGCGGGACGAAATGATCCGGCGTCGGCACGGCAAGCGCGTAGTCCGGGTGCTCGGTGAGCTTGAGGATCGCGCCGGGATCGCCGGTCATCAGCTCCAGCGCCGCGTCGTCGAACCGCTCGGCCCAGTCGAACGCCATCTCCGGGCTCTTCCACTGCACCTGGCGGAGATTGTGCACTACATTGCCGCTTCCCACGATCATCACGCCGCGCTCCCGCAGCGGCGCGAGCCGGGCGGCGAGCGCCAAGTGGTAGTCGAGCGGCTTCAGCGCGTTGATCGAGAGCTGCACCACCGGAATGTCGGCCTCCGGATAGAGATGCGCCAGCACGCTCCACGCACCGTGGTCGAGCCCCCATTGATCCCGGTCCAGCCCGACCCATTCGGGCTTCACGGCCTCCACGATCTCCTGCGCCACATCGGGTGCGCCCGGTGCCGGGTACTGGAAGTCGAACAGCGGTTGCGGAAAGCCGTAGAAGTCATGGATGGTGCGCGGCATGCGCATCGCAGTCACTGCGGTCGCGCCAAAGAACCAGTGGGCCGAGACCATCAGAATGGCGCGCGGCCGGGGCAAGGCTGCGCCGAGCGTGCGCCAACCCTGCGTATACCGGTTCGTCTCCAGAGTATTCATCGGACTGCCGTGTCCGATGAACAGCGCGGGACTCTTCATGACCACTCTCCTGCCCCGGGGCCACCGGACCGCCAGTAGATCCGCGCACCATCGGGAACACGCGCGCACGCTACGCGCCCCTCTCGCGGCGCGCCAGTCCTCGCGATCGCGCGAGATCTCGATGCTGTCGCTGGATGCCCCGCGAGGATTCGAACCTCGATTGACGGAGTCAGAGTCCGTAGTCTTACCATTAGACGACGGGGCAATGCGCGAGTGTGGTCGCGAGGGGGCGCATCTAGTTTTGCGCGCGGCCCAGGTCAAGCCCGCTCTGGCCTGCGCGCTTGCCCCCGCCTGCTCCGCGCGCTAGCATCGGTGCCAGGTCCCCGCGCAAGCACGTGCGGGTGGAAGTGAAAGTATTGAAGTATGGCGGATTTTTCTCCGCCGGACAGCGACAGGAGACAAGGCGCACGAGGGGGCAAGACGTCCGGCAAAGTAGCCGATTTCCGCTACAAGCGCCCCGCGCCTATCGACAAGACCAAGCCCGGAAGCCGTCCGGCCCGCCGCTCGGACGCACGCTCGGATGCCCACTCGAATGGAAGAGGGGGGGGCGAGCCGCGCGGCGCGCCGCCGCACCGGGGACAGGCTTATGCCGCGCTCGACCTCGGCACCAACAACTGCCGCCTGCTGATCGCGCGGCCCGCGGGTGAGAACTTCACCGTGATCGACGCTTTCAGCCGTGTCGTGCGCCTCGGCGAGGGGCTCGCCATGTCGGGGCGGCTCAGCGACGCGGCGATGGACCGCGCGCTCGGCGCGCTGCGGGTCTGCGCCGAAAAGCTGCGTCGGCGCCATGTCTATCTCGCGCGCTCGGTGGCGACCGAAGCCTGCCGCCGCGCGGCCAACGGCGCGGAATTCATCGAACGCGTCAGGCAGGAAACCGGCATAGTGCTCGACGTCATCTCGGCGCAGGAGGAAGCGCGGCTCGCCGTGCTCGGCTGCCATATTCTGCTCGAGCGCGGAGAAGGTCCGGCGGTGATCTTCGATATCGGCGGCGGCTCGACCGAACTCGTCCTGATCGAGCCCGAAGGCCCCGTGCCCCGCATTCTCGATTGGCAGAGCGTGCCCTGGGGCGTCGTCTCGCTGTCCGACATGGTCGCGAGGGGCGAGCGGACGACCGAGGGGCGCCTCGCCCGCTACGCGGAAATGCGGCGCGTCGTTTCGGAAAGCTTCGCCCCGTTCGCCGAGCGGATTGCCGAGGCGGCGCGGACGAAACGCGAGATTCGGCTTCTCGGGACCAGCGGCACGGTGACGACGCTCGCCAGCGTCCATCTCGAGCTGCCGCAATACGACCGCCGCGCGGTGGACGGCCTGATCGTTCCCTCGGATGACATGCGCACCATCAGCGCTCGCCTCGCCGCCATGAGCGCGGAGGAGCGCGGGCGGCTGCCGTGCATCGGCAACGACCGGGCAGAGCTGGTCGTCGCCGGCTGCGCGATTCTGGAGGCGATCCTCGACATCTGGCCGGCCGAGCGGCTCGGGGTCGCCGACCGCGGCATTCGCGAGGGCATATTGCGCAGCCTGATGGCGGCCGGCGTCACGCCCGCGCCCGGCCGCGCGGCGCAAGCATCGAAGAGGGTCTGATGGCACGCTCTGGCCGCAATCCCGACAAGCGCGTGCGCAGCGCGCGCGGGCGTACCGCCTCGTCCACTCGCTGGCTCGAACGCCAGCTCAACGACCCCTACGTCAAGCAGGCGAAGGCGGAGGGTTACCGCAGCCGCGCGGCTTACAAGCTGATCGAGCTCGATGAGAAGTTCGGGCTGCTCAAGGGCGTGCGCCGCGTCGTCGACCTCGGCATCGCGCCCGGAGGGTGGAGCCAGGTCGTGCGCAAGCAGGTGCCCAAGGCGGCGACCGTCGGCATCGACCTGCTCGAAGTGGAACCGATCGAGGGCGTCACGATCCTGCAGATGGACTTCATGGCGGACGCCGCGCCGGCCGCACTCGAAGCCGCGCTGGACGGTCCGCCCGATCTCGTCATGTCGGACATGGCGGCGAACACCGTGGGTCACAAGCAGACCGACCACTTGCGCACCATGGGCCTGGTCGAAGCCGCGGCCTGGTTCGCGGTCGAGAACCTGGCCGAAGGCGGCACTTTCCTGGCCAAAGTTCTGGCCGGAGGCACCGATACCGAGCTGCTTGCGCTGCTCAAGAAGCACTTCCGCACTGTCAAGCACGCCAAGCCCCCCGCGAGCCGCAAGGGTTCGTCGGAATGGTATGTCGTGGCGCAGGGCTTCAAGGGCCGCGACTAGCGGCCGGCAACGAGACTGCGGGAGCGATCCCGGCCTCGGCCGGGACACCAATAGTCGTCTTAGGCGCCTTCGCCGACCGGGTTGGTCTGATCGGCGCCGGGCGCGATCTCTTCGGCTTCGGGCGTCTCGGCTTCGTCGCCGGCGGCCGCTTCGGCTTCTTCCACCGGAGCGGCTTCGGGAAGTGCCGGGCCGCCGCCGTTCTCGTACATAAAGCGGATGATGTTCGCGCGGTCTTCGGGGCTCGAGAGGCCGGCAAAGCTCATCTTGGTGCCGGGCGCGAACGAGCGCGGGCTTTCGAGCCACGCGAACATGTTCTCGTAAGTCCAGTTGCCGCCGTGGCCGGAAAGCGCATCGCTGTAGGCGAAGCCCGGAGCATGCGCGCCGATCGTCGTGCCCATGATCGCGTAGAGATTCGGACCCTGGCCGGCTGCGCCGCCCTGGTTGAAGGTGTGGCAGGTACCGCAGCGCGCCGTGGCGGCCGCTTCGCCCGCTGCCGGATCGGCATTCGCGAGCAGCATGCCGATGTTCAGCGCTTCCTCGCCGCCGCCCTCTTCGATCGCGCCTTCGATCGGGTAGCCGCCTTCTTCCGGCGCGTGGCTTGCGAAATAGCGCGAACTCACGCTCGACAGGCCGAGGCCGACGATCCCCGCGAAAAGAAGCCATCCGGCGGCGGTGTTGAAACGGTCGTTCATGCGCAAAGAGTTCCGAGGAAGACGATTGTGGCTGTTTCGCGCGCCGCTCTAATCGGCACCCCTCGCAAGCGCAAGCCATAGTTCTTGCCCGTCGCGCGGGGCGCGCTTAGGGCCCGGCTTCGATGCAAAGCTTCCCCGCCCCCGCGCTCGCCATGGTCGAGCGGATGCGCGCCGCAGCCGCGCAGAATCCGATGCGCGCGATCGCCTTTCAGGGCGCGCCGGGCGCCAACTCGCACCGCGCCGCGGGCGAGGCCGCGCCCGATTACCTGCCGCTGCCATGCTTCGGATTCGAGGATGCGCTCGACGCGGTGAAGGACGGGCGCGCCGGCTGCGCGATCATCCCGATCGAGAACAGCCAGCATGGCCGCGTCGCCGACATCCATTTCCTGCTGCCCCAGAGCGGCCTGTCGATCGTGGGCGAGCATTTCATGCCGATCACCCACGCGCTGATGGCGATTCCCCACGCCGACGGAAGCTTCGGCCCGTTCGAGGCGGCCTACAGCCACCCGCAGGCGCTTGGCCAGTCGCGGATGTTCCTGCGCGAGCGCGGGATCGTGCCGCTGAGCCATGCCGACACCGCCGGCTCGGCCGCCTTCGTGGCGGAGAAAGGCGACCCCCGGCTGGCTGCGATCGCGCCGAAACTCGCCGCCGAGCTCTACGGGCTGGAGGTGGTGGAGGACCGGGTCGAGGACGCCGCCGACAACACCACGCGCTTCGTGGTACTCGCGCGCGAACCGCTGGATCCGGCGAGCCTCGATGGCGACACGGCCATGACGACTTTCGTGTTCGAAGTGAAGAACGTGCCCGCCGCGCTCTACAAGGCGCTCGGCTGCTTCGCGACCAACGGCGTCAACATGACCAAGCTCGAAAGCTATCAGCAGGGCGCGAGCTTCGCGGCGACAATGTTCTACGCCGATATCGTCGGCGCGCCGGGCGATCCGCGGGTCGACAGCGCGTTCGAGGAGCTGGCCTTCCATTGCAAGGACTTGCGCCTGCTCGGCAGCTACCGCCAGGCGCGCGCCAGGCCCTGACGCGGCCCGGCACGGGGCCGATCGCGCTTGCGCAGCGCCCGGCGACCTGCCACCACTCATCCCTGTGGCACGGGGCGCTGGGGACATCGCGGAGGGTGGAACGGAACCGGCCGGGACCGGCTGGGACGCCGTTCGTGCGGATGACACCATCCAGTTCACCCCGATCGATTTGCCCGAACGACAGGAGCCTCCCGGCTGGCTGATGGCCCTGCTCGAAGCGCTGGGCGATTTCTTCGCACCGATCGGCCGCGCGCTCGGAATGTCGTGGCCGGTGTTCAAATGGGTCCTGCTGGGCATCGGCGTGCTGCTGGCTGGCTACCTGCTCTGGCGGCTGCTCGCCCCCCTCTTCGGCAGGCCGCAGGGGCGCGCGGGGGAAGAGCCGGAATGGATCCCCGACCGCACCGAAGCGCTCGCTCTGCTCGAGGACGCGGATAGGCTCGCCGCAGAGGGCCGATACGACGAGGCGACGCGCCTGCTGCTCCAGCGCAGCGTCGGCCAGATCGCTGCCGTCCGCCCGGACTGGGTCGAACCCTCGAGCACGGCGCGCGAACTCGCTTCGCTGGCCGCCCTGCCCGAAGCGGCGCGCGAGGCCTTCGCCGCGATCGCCGAGCGGGTCGAGCGCAGCCTGTTCGCCTTGCGCAGCCTGGGCGCCGACGACTGGCAGGCTGCGCGCGCCGCTTACGCCGAGTTTGCGCTCCAGCGCCTTCCGGGCCGCACGGTATGACCGGCCAGGGCACCCCGGCATTCAATCCAAGGGTCGTGCTCGGCCTGTTGCTGTTCGGTGCCATCGCGTTCGCAGCGACGCTCTATTTCATCGGTGCCGGGGAGACTTCGCGCGGCCCCAACGACGGCGGCAGCCATGCCGCTGCGAAAGGTCTGACCGGGTATGCCGCCATCGCCGAGATCCTCGAGGCCGAGGGGCACGAGGTCTCGCTTTCGCGCAGTCCCGGAGCGCTCGATGGCGAGGCTCTGCTGATCCTGACGCCGCCCGCCTTCGCCGACGGAGAGGAGATCGCCGAGCTGATCGGCAATCGCCGCTACGCCGGCCCCACGCTCCTGATCCTGCCCAAGTGGTACGCGATGGAGATCCCCGATGTCGTCCCGGTCGAGAAGGAGGAGGGCTGGGTCTTTCTCGGCGGTGCCGGCATGCCATCGTGGGTCGAGGCGTTCGAAGGGCAATTTGCGACCAAGCTCGCGCTGGGTCCGCTCGATCCGGCGCAAGGGCCGCACTGGCAATCGGGCACCCGGCGCGGCGCGCTGCCCGATCCCACGCAGGTCCAGACGATCGCCGATGCGACGATGATTCCGCTGGTGACCACGAGCAACGGCAACATCCTCGTCGGGTACTACGACGACGGCGGGTATTACCCGGTGCTCGACGAGGCGGCGGGGCTACAGCCGGCCGATGAGGAGGATCTCGACACCGGCCGGTGGAACTTCATGGTCGTGGCCGAGCCCGATCTGTTCGACAACTACGGCATGGCCGACCGCGAGCGTGCGGCGCTGGCGCACGAGATCATCGATCTGGCGATGGAGGGGGAAGACCTGCCCATCGTGTTCGATCTGACACTGAACGGCCTCGGGCGGACGCAGAACCTGCTCACGCTCGCCTTTGCGCCGCCCTTTCTCGCCGCCACGCTGTGCCTCGCGCTGGCGATGATCGTGGTCGCCTGGCGCGCCTTCCGCCGCTTCGGCCCGCCGCTCGCGGAGGCGCGCGCGATCGCTTTCGGCAAGCGTCGGCTGGTCGCGAACGGCGCGGCGTTCATTCTGCGCACGCGGCGCCTGCATCTGCTGACCGGGCCCTACATCGAGACGATGCGCCAGCGTCTTGCCGCTGCCCTGCGCCTGCGCGGGTCCGACGACGAGACGCTCGACCGCGCGATCTCCACACGCCTGCCCGATGCACCGGGCTTCGCCGAGAGCGCCGCAGCGCTGCGCGAGGCGGCCCGCCCGAATGAGATCCTGCGCGCCGCGAGCGCGCTCAAATCCCTCGAAAGGAAGCTGATCCGATGACGATGACGCTCGACGATGTCCGCGCGATGGCGCAGGCGATCCGCGGCGAAGTGGGCAAGGCGATCGTCGGTCAGGACGCGACGATCGACCACCTGCTCGTCGCGCTGGTGAGCGAAGGGCACGTGCTGCTCGAAGGGCCGCCCGGCACGGCCAAGACCTTCCTCGCGCAGTGCTTCGCCTGCGCGCTCGGGCTCGACTACGGCCGCATCCAGTTCACCCCGGACCTGCTGCCGGGCGACATCCTCGGCTCCAACCTGTTCAACTTCCAGACCAGCCAGTTCACGCTGACGCGCGGGCCGATCTTCTGCGAGCTGCTGCTGGCCGACGAGATCAACCGCACGCCGCCCAAGACGCAGGCCGCGCTGCTCGAAGCGATGCAGGAACGGCGCGTGACGCTGGACGGGGAGACGCACGCGCTGCCCGACCGCTTCATGGTCGTGGCGACGCAGAATCCGATCGAGAACCAGGGCGTCTACCCGCTACCTGAGGCGCAGCTCGACCGGTTCCTGTTCAAGCTGCTCGTTCCCTATCCGAGCGAGGAAGAGGAAGCCGCGATCGTCACCCGCTTCGGCGAACGGCAGGGCCCGCCGCGGCCGGCGGAGTTGGGCGTGACCGCCGTCACCGACGCTGCGCGGCTGGCCGAGGCGAGCGCGGCGCTCGGCGGCGTGACCGTAGCGAAGGAGATCGTCGACTACGTCGTGCGGCTGGTGCGCGCCACGCGCGAGAGCACCGACCTGTCGAGCGGCGCCAGCCCGCGAGCGGCCGTGCTGCTCGCCAATGCCGCCCGCGCCCGCGCTGCGCTGGAGGGACGTGACTACGTGATCCCCGACGATGTGAAGGCCCTCGCGACCGCCGTCCTCCGCCACCGCCTCGTCCTGAGCCCGGCCGCCGAGATCGAAGGCCGCGAGATCGAGACGCTGGTCGCCGATCTCGTCGAAAGCACCGAGGCCCCGCGGTGAACGCAGGAAATCCGATCCTCCCCATTTTCGCCGCAAGGCGCAAATGGGGAGGTAGCGCCCGCCGCAGGCGGGTGACGGAGGGGCCACGTCACGCATTGCCCCTCCACCACGAGCCGCTACGCCTCTCGTGGTCCCTCTCCCCATTTGTCCTGCGGAAAAATGGGGAGGATCGGTGAAAGCCTTCCCCATCGTCCCCACCGCCCGCACCGCGTGGCTCGCCGCTCTGGCGGCGCCGCTGGCGCTGGTGATCGCGGCGGCCGCGCCGGGGGCATGGGTGATCGCGCCAGCGGTCGGGGTGGCGCTGCTCGTGCTGGCGCTGCTCGACGGCGCACTTGCCGGGCGGATGACCGACTGGCGGCTTCATGCGCCTGCCGATGCCGAAGTCGGCGAGCCGTTGACTGTCGCGGTCCTGGCCGAAATCGCCGGGCGCGCCGCGCGTGCGCCGGTCGAGGTTGCCCTCGCCGTCGATCCGCGGCTCGATCCGAGCGGCGGCGCGCAGTTTGCCGCTCCGTTCGACCCTGCGACCGGCACCTGGCACGGAACGGCCGAGGTCACACCCTCGCGCCGGGGCACCGCTCCCATCGAACGCGTCTGGCTCCGCTGGACCGGACCACTCGGTCTCGGTGCGCGGCAGGTCAGCCACGAACTCGGCCGGACGATCCGCATCTGGCCCGATCTCGCCCCGGTCCGCAGCCCCGAGTTGCAGACCTTCCTGCGCGATGCCCAGTTCGGCCTGATCGCCCGCCGCATTCGCGGCGAAGGCACCCAGTTCGAGGCGCTGAGCGAGTACGAGCCCGGCATGGACCGCCGCCGGATCGACTGGAAGGCCAGCGCGCGCCACACGCGGCTCTACGCGCGTGAGAACGAGAGCGAGCGCAACAACCAGATCGTCTTCGCCTTCGATTGCGGCCAGGCGATGTGCGAGCCGGTCGGCGGCCTGCCGCGGATCGACCGCGCGGTCACCGCGGCGCTCACGGCGTCCTACGTGGCACTCAAGGGCGGCGACCGGGTGGCGCTGTTCGGTTTCGCCCGGCGGCCCGAGCTGTCGACGCCGTTCGTCGGCGATTCGCGCAATTTCCACCGCCTCCAGCGCGCCGCCGCCGGGCTCGACTATCACGCGGAGGAGCCGAACTTCACGCTTGCGCTGGCGACGCTCTCCGCTCGGCTCCAGCGCCGCTCGCTGATCGTGCTGTTCTCCGACTTCACCGACCCGACCGGCGCCGAACTGATGATCGAGAGCGTCGGTCGGCTGGTCGACAGGCACCTGGTGCTGTTCGTGACCATGGAGGACGAGGACCTCGCCGCGATGTCCGCCGCGGAACCGGAGACGCTCGACGCGCTCGCGACCGCGGTCACCGCCGATACCCTGCTACGCCAGCGCGCGCTGGTGCTCCAGCGGCTGCGGCAGATGGGCGTCGACATCATCGAGGCGCCGTGGGACCGGATCGGCTACCGCCTGATCGACCGCTATCTCGAGATCAAGCGCGCGGAGGCGATCGGGTGAAAGCCCCCATTCTCAAAACGCTGTTCGGCAAGGCCGAAGTCGCCTCGCCGCCCGACATCGAAGCAGCCGCGCTGCGCTCCGATCGCTTCCGGCTGGAGCGCGAGCACGACTGGCGGCGGCTGGAGGACATCGTCGGGCGAATGGAGAAGGGGCGGCTGCGCGGTCTATCGGATGACGACGTGCTGGCGCTGCCGGCACTTTACCGCACCGCCGCCTCGAGCCTCGCGGTGGCGCGCGAGACTTCGCTCGACGCGGCGACGCTCGAATATCTCGATTCGCTGGTTCAGCGCGCCTGGTTCCAGGTCTACGGGCCGCGCCACGGCTTCGTCGCCTGGCTGCGCGGATTTCTCGGCGGGGGGCTCAGCCGCGCAATCCGCGCGATCTGGCTCGACATCTGCATCGCGCTGGCGGTGATGGTGGCCGGCACGATCACGGGCTGGCTGCTCGTCGCGCAGGACCGCGAGTGGTATTACGCCTTCGTCCCGGTCCAGTTCGCCGATACGCGCGTGCCCGGCGCGAGCCGCGAGGTGTTGCTCGAAAGCCTGCAAGTGGAGAAGGACGCGCAGGGCATGTCCACCTTCGCAGCCTTCCTGTTCAGCAACAATGCTGGGGTATCGATCCTCGCCTTCGCGCTCGGCTTCGCCTTCGGCATCCCTTCGCTGATGCTGCTGGTGCACAACATGGCGATACTCGGCGCGATGCTGTGGCTCTACGCGGACGCCGGCCTGACGCTCGAATTCGCCGCCTGGCTGAGCGTGCACGGGACGACCGAGCTCTTCGCGATTCTGCTTGCAGGTGCGGCGGGCATGCACATCGGCCGTTCGATGGCCTTCCCCGGTAACCGCTCGATCCTCGCCGCCGCGGCCGAGAGCGGGCGCCGCGGGGCGCAGGTCATGGTCGGGGTGGTGCTGATGCTCGTCGCCGCCGCCCTGCTGGAGGCCTTTCCGCGTCAACTGCTCGGGACGGAGGGGCGCCTGATCATCGGCTGCGTCATGCTGCTGTTCTGGCTCGCCTACTTCTTCGCCTTCGGGCAGGAGAGAAAGGCATGACGGCCGGGGCCGCCCCGCATCTCGCGCACCGCGCGAAGCGCCGCCGCGACGTCGTCACGCCCGAAGGGATCGCGCTGCCCTTCACCGTCGCCAGCCGCGGCGCGCGTGCCGGGGCGCTGCTGCTCGACCTGACGCTGATGTTCGTCACCAGCATCGTCGTCACGCTGGCGCTGATCTGGATTGCCGGCGGGCTTTTCGAAGCCATCGGCGGCAGCGGCGAGACGAGCGGCGCGGTCGAATTCATCGCGGTGTTCTGGACCCTGTTCTGGTTCCTGCTGTGGAACGGCTATTTCATGATCATGGAAATGGGCCCCCGCGGAGCGACGTTCGGCAAGCGCGCCACCGGCATCCGGGTCGCGTCGCGCGAAGGCGGGCGGTTGACGCCCGAGGCGGTCGTCGCACGCAATCTGCTGCGCGACATCGAACTGTTCCTGCCGATCGTGTTCCTGATGAGCGCGCCGAGCGGCGAGACCGGCGCGGCCGGCATCGCCGCCGCCGCATGGTTCCTCGTCTTCCTGCTGTTTCCGTTCTTCAATCGCGACGCCCTGCGCGCGGGCGACCTGATCGCCGGGACCTGGGTGGTCGAGGCGCCGCGCGCCGCGCTGGCCGAGACGCTTTCGACCGAAGGCGCCGCGCGCGAGGGGGCAAGCGCGCTTACCGGCGCCGAGTACCGCTTCGGGGAGGCCGAGCTTTCGATCTACGGCGAGTACGAGTTACAGACGCTCGAACGCGTGCTGCGCGACGGCAGGCCCGAAGCGCTCGAATCGGTCCATCAGGCAATCTGCCGCAAGATCGGCTGGAACCCCGGCAACGGCGACGAGCGGGCGTTCCTGGAAGCGTTCTACGCCCAGCTCCGCGCCCGGCTCGAAAGCGACATGCGCTTCGGCAAGCGCAAGGCGGACAAGTTCAGCTAGGCCACTTGCCCGTCGGTGCCGGGCGGCGCACAAGGGCCGCGATGGAATACCGGATCGCGCAGGACCCGCTGGAGGACGCCGAGGTGCTCGCGCTGCTCCAGCTCCACCTCGACGAAATGCACCGCTGGTCGCCAGCCTGCAAGGTCCACGCGCTGCCGGCCGAGCGGCTGCGCGCGCCGGACATGACGTTCTACGTCGTGCGCGACGGCGCGGCCTTGGCGGCCGTCGGCGCGCTGAAGGAACTGGCGGCCGACCGCGGCGAGCTCAAGTCGATGCGCGCAGCCCCGGCATACCGCGGCAAGGGTGCGGGCGAGGCGGTCCTGCTCCACCTGCTGGGCGAGGCGCGGGCGCGGGGCTACCGCTGGGTCGGGCTGGAGACCGGACGGCCCGAAGCGTTCCGGCCGGCCTTGCGGCTATACGAAAAGCACGGGTTTGCCGAATGCCCGGCGTTCGGCGACTATGTCTCCGACGAGTTCAGCCTGTGCATGGAGAAGTGGCTGTGACGATCGACCGCAGAACCGCGCTCGCGAGCGGACTCGCGCTGGCGGCGGGCGCCTGCGTGCCGATCGAGCGCGACCTCGCCGGGCGTTTCGGCGCGCTGCTGCGGATCGTCGAGGCGCAGGGCAACGGCACGCTCGGCGTCGCGGCGCTCGATACCGGCACGGGCCGTGTCTGGGGCCACGCAGACTATGCGCGCTTCCCGCACTTGTCCTCGTTCAAGCTCTCGCTCGCCGCGCTCGTGCTGCACCTCGACGAGACCGGCGCGATCGACGCGGGCGAGCACGTCACCTGGACCGAGGACGACCTGCTCGCCTACGCGCCGTTCGCGAAGGAGCGGCTGGAGGAAGGCGCGACGCTGCGCGAGCTGGCCGAGTTCACCCAGAAGCTGAGCGACAACACGGCGGCGAACGTCCTTCTGCGGAGGATCGGCGGGCCCGAGCGGCTGACCGCGTTCTGGCGCTCGATCGGCGACGAGACGAGCCGTCTCGACCGCTACGAACCCGAGCTCAACCTGGTGCCGCCCGGCGAGATCAAGGACACCACCACCCCCGCCGCCATGGCGCGCACCTTGGGCAAGCTGCTCTACGGCGATGCGCTGGGCGAGGCGGCGCGCGCCGCGCTCAAGCTATGGATGGCCGAGACCAGCACGGGCACGAAGCGGGTGCGGGCCGGGCTTCCGACCGCATGGCCCTCGGGCGACAAGACCGGCACTTCGCTCGCGCCGGGCATGGGCAGCGTCTATGTCGATGTCGGCTATGTCGAGCCGCCGAACCGCGCGCCGCTGACTTTCGCCGCCTACTTCCGCGCCGCGCGCCAGCACACGGCAGCCGATCCCGCGTCCGAAGCCGTGCTCGCAGAAGTCGGGCGCGTTATTGCGAGGTATGCCGGGGCGGGCTGAACCCCACCCGAATGAGGGAGCCCCGAAACTATTCCCCCGCGAAGATCGCGACTTCGTTCACACCCTTACTGGTCGCGCGGCCGCGGTACATGCCGGGGGTGTTGAAGCTGAACACGGCCTCACCGTCCTTCGATACGACGATCACCCCGCCGTCTCCGCCCAGTTCCCCGACGTCGGCGATCACCGCGTCGGCGGCCTGCTGCACGCCTTCGCCCGCAAGCAGCATGCGCGCGCAGATCGCGTGCGCGACACCGGCGCGGATGAAGTATTCGCCCGAGCCGGTGGCCGAGACAGCGCAGGCGCGGTCGTCGGCCCAGGTGCCCGCGCCGATCACCGGCGAATCGCCGATCCGGCCCCAGCGCTTACCCGTCATCCCCCCGGTCGAGGTGCCGGCGGCGAGGTGCCCCGCGGAATCGCGCGCCACCGCGCCCACGGTGCCGAACTTGAACTCCACGTCGAGCGCGGCGAGGTTCTCCGCCTTCATCTTCTCCAGTTGCTTGCGGCGATGCTCGGTCGCGAACCATTCGGGCGGCACGATCTCGAGACCCTTCTCCGCCGCAAACTGCTCGGCGCCCGGGCCGGAGAGGAAGACGTGGCGACCGTCTTCCATGACCGCGCGCGCGAGGCGGATCGGATGACGCACGGTGGTAACCCCCGCGACCGCCCCCGCCGCGCGCGTGCTGCCGTCCATGATCGAGGAGTCGAGCTCGTTCTTCCCGTCCCAGGTGAACACGGCGCCGCGTCCGGCATTGAACTTGGGATCGTCCTCCAGCAGCACGATCACCGCTTCGACTGCGTCCATGGCGCTGCCGCCTTCGCCGAGCACTTTCGCGCCCGCGTCGAGCGCGGCCTGCATGGCGGCGCGATATTCCGCCTCCTGCTCGGCGCTCATGTTCTCGCGTTTGAGCGTACCCGCCCCGCCGTGAATGGCGAGCGACCAGCCAGGCGTCTCCTCCGCCTCCTGCGCGGAAAGCGAGCCCATCGGGGCGAGAGCGAGAAGTGCGAGCAGCGCGGAAAGCTTGATCATGGCCGGGGAGGCTAGCGCGGCTTCGGCCGAGGGCAAGGGTGAAGTTGCGGCGCGTTCAGCCCGGTGCGGCGATCTCGGCCGGACGCGAATCCCAGCCACGCCGCCGCCGGGCGGCGTCGAACAGCGCGACCGCGATCAGGAAGGCCACGCAGAGCATCGCGAACTCGCCGCCGTCCTCGATGAAGGTCTCGATCTCGATCATGGCTTGCGTATGCGGGCCCCAGACGACGATCATGTCGACCACTACGCCGAAGAATGCCGCCACCGCGACACAACCGGCCAGGATCAACGATTCCACCGCCGCCCGCAGGCGCGCGTGGCGCAGGCTGACGAACAGCGCGACCAGCCAGAAGGCGCCGATCGCGAGAAACAGGCTCGCCTCGCCGATATCGTTGGGTTTCACAGGTAACGGCCAGCCGGCGAAGGCCCCGGCAAAGGCGTGCCCGAAACGCTCGTGAATCTCGATGCTGTTGTCGAGCGTCAGCCAGGCGAACAGCAGCGCGTTGGCGAGATAGACGCTCGCCCCGTCCCACCGCCACATCACGAACAGCATCGCCGCCACCGCGAAAGTCAGCGAGTATTCCAGCCATTCTCCGAAGCCGCCGTCGCTGGCGAGGAAGAACTGCACCGGCAGGTGCGCTTCGGTCAGCTCGCCGTAGTGTGCTGCGACGTCGAGCCCGACGAGCACGCCTGCATAGGGAAGCAGGAACAGTGCCGCCGTGCGCAGGCTGCGCGAGAAGGCGATCTCGGTCAGGACCGCGACGGCCTCGCGAAAGAGAGCCCTGGGCTGCATTGCATGTTCTCCGATGGGTTCCGCACCCGAGCGGAAACGCGCGATCATAGCGATCCCGCGCGGAGACCGCGGTTAACGGTTATGCTTAACCCTTGCCTGCTGCGCCTCCTGTCCCATCGCGGGGCAGTGTTCGCATCCGGGCGCGATCAGAGCCACTTCCATTTCCGGAACAGCGCGAGCTGGGTCAGCATGATCGCCGCGCACAGGCCGACCACGATCCAGAAGGCCGCGCCATCGTCCGCCCCGGGTATTCCGCCGACGTTGATCCCGAGCAGTCCGGTGAGGAACGTCAGCGGCAGGAAGATCGCCGCCACGATCGTCAGCAGGTAATTGGTGCGTTCCGATCCCGCGAGCGAGCGGGCGCGCAGCTCGTCCATCAGAACGACCGCGCTTTCCTTGCTGATGTCGATATCGTCGAGGAAGCGGCGCAGCAGCGCGATGGTCTCCGCGATCTCGCGCCGGTCGTGCGCTTCGAACCAGGCCGGCGCATCGCGCGCGATCGCCTCCAGCGCGACGTGCTGCGGCCCCATGTGGCGCTGGAGTGCAAGGCAGTTCCGGCGGATCGCCACGGCGTTGGAGAGCACCTCCTCGTTGCTCTCCTCCTCCATATCGAGGTCTTCCAGCCGGTCGATCTCGTCGTTCATGTCGACGATCGCGGCGTTCATCCGTTGCACCATGTGACCGGTCAGCGACGTGACCAGCGAGCCTGCGTCGACCGGGCCCGTGCCCGCTTCGAATTCCAGCAGCGTATCCTGCGGCGTCTGCAGCGGCGCCCGGCGCAGGGTGACCAGTCGCGTGCCGTCGCTCCACAACTGCATCGAGACCATGTCCTCCGGGGCGGCACCGGGGTTGAAGTTGATCCCGCGCAGCATCGCGACCAGCGTTTCGCCCTCGCGGAACCCGCGCGGGCGGGTCGCATCGCTGGTCAGCAGCCGGGCGGTCGGCTCCGGAATGCCGAGTTCGGCCTGGAGCCAGTCGCAAACGCCGGCATGCGTGCGCCGCAAGTGAAGCCACAGCACCTCGCCCGCCGCGGCCGGCCGCCAGCCTTGGGCCTCGCCCCAGTCGATCGACCGCGCCGCGCCCCTGCCGTCGAGCACGCGGCCGAACAGCATCGCGGTTTCGTCTTCGTTCTCGTCGGTCGGATCGGCCAGATCGTTCATTGCCCCTTCCATGCCGCAAACGCCGGGCGCTGTCATTGCTCCTTCATCGGCACGCGCCTATATGCCGGGCCATGTCCGAGATACGCCCGTGGCGCACGATCGCGCGCCGCCAGTCCCGTCAGATCATGGTCGGCAAAGTGCCGGTGGGCGGTGATGCGCCGATCACCGTGCAGACGATGACCAACACGCCGACCGAGGACGCGGCAGCGACGATCGATCAGATTCGCCGCTGCGAGGACGCCGGGGCCGACATCATCCGCGTCTCCTGCCCGACCGAGGACGCGACCGCCGCGCTGCCGCTGATCGTGCGCGCGTCGAACATTCCGATCGTCGCCGACATCCATTTCCACTACAAGCGCGCGCTCGAAGCGGCGGATGCGGGCGCGGCCTGCTTGCGGATCAACCCCGGCAATATCGGCAGTGACCAGCGTGTGGCCGAAGTCGTCCGCGCGGCCAAGGCCAACGGCTGCGCGATCCGCATCGGGGTCAATGCCGGCAGCCTCGAGAAAGACCTTCTGGAGAAATACGGCGAGCCGTGCCCCGAGGCGCTGGTCGAGAGCGCGCTCGACCATATCAAGCTGCTGCAGGACCACGACTTCCACGAATACAAGGTTGCGGTGAAGGCGAGCGACGTGTTTCTCGCGGTCGCCGCCTACATGGGTCTCGCCGAAGCGGTCGACTGCCCGCTGCACCTCGGAATCACCGAAGCCGGCGGGCTGATCGGCGGTACGGTCAAGTCCAGCATCGGCATCGGCAACCTGCTCTGGGCCGGGATCGGCGACACGATCCGCGTCTCGCTTTCGGCCGAACCGGAAGACGAAGTGCGCGTCGGGTTCGAGATCCTCAAGGCCCTCGGCCTGCGCACCCGCGGCGTGCGCGTCGTCTCGTGCCCGTCCTGCGCGCGGCAGGGCTTCGACGTGATCCGCACCGTCCAGGCGCTGGAGGAGCGGCTCTCGCACATCAAGACCCCGCTCTCGCTCTCGGTCCTCGGCTGCGTCGTCAACGGCCCGGGCGAGGCGCGCGAAACCGACATCGGCATCACCGGCGGCGGCAAGGGCAAGCACATGGTCTACCTCTCGGGCGTGACCGACCACCACGTCGCCGACGCCGACATGCTCGACCACATCGTCGAGCTGGTCGAGAAGAAGGCCGCCGAAATCGAAGCGGACATGAGCGACGCCGGTCAGGCGGACGCGGTGCCCGAGGCGGCGGAGTAGCGGGCCTTTTCTCTCCGTCCTCTCCGTCATCCTGAACTCCTTTCAGGATCCATGCCGCCGCCCACGCGGCGCCAGCGGTTCAAGGCCCAACCCCACCGCCAGGTCCGCCCAATGCGGGTTCTCGCTTTCGATCAGGTTGATCTTCCACTGCCGATGCCAGCGCTTGAGCTGCTTCTCGCGCAGGATCGCCCCTTCCATGTCGTCGAACATCTCGTAGCGGACGAGCCGGTGGACCTTGTATCGGCTTGTGAATCCCCCGGTGACGGCTTCGCGGTGCTCATAAAGCCGCTGCATCAGGTCGCTGGTGACACCGATGTAGAGCGTGCCATAGCGCCCGCTGGCGAGGATATAGACGCACGGATCGCGCTCGATAGGCATGGACGGAAAGTGCCGGGGAATGGGTGCTGAACCAAGTTCAGCATGACAGAAGAAGGTCGGGTTCGGATTAATTTCCGCCGGGGTGCTCCTTCCAAGGGAGGCGGCATGGATCCTGAAACGAGTTCAGGATGACGGAGAGGGAGAGAGCGGGGAGTGCGCCCCCGTTCAACCGCTCAGAAATATATGTCGATGTAATCCGTCAGGCCGTCGCACCATTCGAATTCGCGCAGCCGCCAGTACTGGCGACCCTGCGTCACACCGAAGCGCCAGACCTTGTCGGCAGCGCACTGGCGGCCGGGATCGGGCGTGTCGGTGATCGTCACGCGTCCATCAAGAAGGAAGTAGTCGGCGCCGATCTCGGTCACCACGCCCTCCACCGTCACGCGCCCCGGCCCGTCCTGCGCGCTTTGCGACCCCAACAGATGCCAGACGCCGTTCGCGTCGACCGTCACCTCCACGTCGCCACGCCGGTCCCAGGTGATCCATTGCAATGTCATACCGCTGTTGTTGCGCAGCCGATGCGCGGCGTCCTGACTGAGGATGCGGGTGGCGGTGGGACCTTCCGGCGTGCTCTCCTCTACCGACGGCGGCGGAGCGGCTTCGGGCGGCGGCGCGCCGGTGCAGGCGCCGAGCGCGAGCAGCATCGGAAGGAAGATTTGCTTCATGTTCCGCCAAACGCGTGGATGACGGGGGCCGTTCCCCGTTCACGCTCCCGTTACCGCTTGCTATGCTAGGGTCCGACAATGAACAGACGCGGTATCATCAAGGGCGCCCTGGCGCTGGGCGCAACCATGGCTCTCCCCTCCCGCCTCCCGGCGCAAGTGCGGGGTGGAAACCCGCGCGACGCGATCCTGGCGGAGATCGCGAAGCGGGAACAGCAGAAGGCGGGATCGATCCTCTGGCGCACCGACATCGTCGGCATCGCCGACTTCGGGCTGCGCAGTTCGGAGCCGCGCTTCCACTTCGTCAATCTCGAGGCGGGGCGGGTCGATTCGTACCTCGTCACGCACGGCAGCGGCTCCGATCCGGAGCACGACGGATGGCTCAACTGGTTCTCCAATGTGCCCGAATCGCTTTGCACCAGCCGCGGCGCCTACATGACCTACGGCTGGTACACCGGGCAGTTCGGCACTTCGATCCGGCTGGAGGGGCTGGAGGCGGACAATTCGAACGCGCTCGACCGCGCGATCGTGATGCACCGCGCCGCCTATGCGGAGCCCGAGCACCTCGCCCGCTGGGGCCGCCTCGGCCGTTCCAACGGCTGTTTCGCGATGGGCGACGCGGACTTCAAGCTGGCCTTGCTCCAGCTCGGCGGCGGCCGCGTACTCTTCGCCGATCGCCTGGGCCTGGCGGCGGACGGCACCACCGTCCCGCGCCCCGCCCAGGGTGCAGGCCAGATCACGCCGCTGACGCCGCAGCCGCCCCGCGGCGAGGACATCCTGAACCCGGGCGTCTACTGACCACTCTTCGTCATCCCAGCGAAAGCCGGGATGACGGAAAGCGAGACCTCTCAGGTGGTCTTCATGTCGTCGATGATCTCGACCGCTTCCTCGCTCGTGCGCCGCGCCCGGTTCTCCTGGCGGGGCTGGTCGAGTGCGGCGAGGACCGGAGCGTCCCGGCCGTAGATATCCTTGAAGCTGCGCATCTCGCCGTCGATATCGGTGCCCATCGTGAAATAGGTGATGTAGACCGGCATCCGCGTGGTGAACGGGACCTTCGTGTATTCGCCCGACTTCAGGATCTCGACCGCTTCCCCGGCCGCCACCTTGCGCTCCTCGTCGGTCTTGGGAGCCTGCGCGAGGATCGCCAGCGTGATCGCCAGTTCGCTCGCCCGCTCGGTTCGGATGCACCCGTGGCTGAGCGCGCGGTTGGCGTTGTTGAACAAGTGGCGCGAAGGCGTGTCGTGCAGGAAGATCGCATGCGGATTGGGCATGTCGAGCTTCATCAGCCCGAGCGAGTTGCCCGGCCCGGGCTGCTGGACGACGGTGACGAAACCGGTCTCCTTGTCGCGCCAGCCCTTGTAACCGTTGGCCCGCGCCCACCCGGGATTGCCGAGCACCCGCGCGCCGAGCCCTTCGCCCTTCACGATCGACTGCGGCACCGTCCAGTTGGGGTTGAAGATCACCCCTTCCACCGTCTCGGCGAGCTGCGGGGTCGCGGTGCGGCCCGGCTTGCCGACGATCGTCTTGTAGGTCCGCAGGATCTTGTCGTTGACCGTCAGCCGCAATTGGAACTCGGGCACGTTGGTCATCAGGTACTGGTTGCCGAGATCACGCGCGAGCCAGCGCCAGCGGTCCATGTTGGCGCGGATCAGCTTGCGCTTGGAGGCCTCCCCCGCCGGGGTCGCGGCGAGTTCGGCCTTGAGCTTGGCGTAATCCGGGTGGAGCGGCGCAAGATTCTGCAGTGCGCCCGCGATGTCGCCGCTGGCAAGCGCCCCGGCCATCACGTCGCCGGTGCGGTAGCGGTCGGGATCGGGATCGACCACGAACCACTGCTTGCGCGCCTCCATCGGCGTGCGCCCATCGCGCATGTCCTCTACCAGCCAGGCGAAGGCGCGGCTCGCCACCTGGTCGAGCTGCTCGCCCGGGCCACCCGCGATCGCCTGGCGCAGGGCCAGCTCGTCATAGTCGGCAGGGTCGAGCCCTTCGGTGCCGATCCCGGCGATGACGGTCGCCAGCTGCTCCGCGTTCGCGACCGTCCAGGGCTGGACCGCCGGTTCGAACTGCTGGACCACTTCCTTGGCGATCGTGCGGACCGGATCGCCGGGCGCAGCGACCGGCGCCGGCGGCACCGGGCGAACGGGCCGCGCCGGCTCGCTGGCGACAACGTCGTTGTCCGGCCTGACCGGATACTGGCCGACCGCCTGCGATTCCGGCAGGAGGTTCTCCGGCGCCTGCTGCTGCGCCGCGACGGCGGCGGGGTGGAGCACCGTCAGCGATGCGGCGGCAAGGAAGATTGGCGAAAGTTTGCTGGTCATTGTCTCTGTCTCTAACCCCCGGCACCTCTGGTCGCAGCGAGGGCCGGTGCGAATTTGCCTTAACGAAACATGCGCATCAAGCACCGCGGCTGACTGGCGGCTGAATTCAGATGGCTGATGACGCGCCGCAACACCCGGCCTATGGCCGCTGCGATGCTTCCCGAGCACCGCCAGTTGCCCATCCTCGTCACCGTGGCGGGAATCGCGCTGTTCGCAGCGATGGATGCGTTCATGAAGTCGGCCGCGATCGCGGTCGGTGCCTATAGCGCGCTGGTGCTGCGCACGGCGATCGGGTTCGCGGTCGTCGCTCCCTTCTGGCTCGGGCTCGGCGGGCGCTGGCCGGCACGGCACGTGCTGCGCATTCACCTGAAGCGCGGGATCGTCGTTGCCTTCATGGCGCTCACCTTCTTCTTCGCGCTCGTGCGCCTGCCGCTGGCGGAAGCGATCGCACTCTCTTTCGTGGCGCCGCTGATCGCGCTCTATCTTGCCGCGATCCTGCTGGGGGAGACGATCGAGCGGCGAGCGGTGATCGCCGCACTGCTCGGCCTGGCGGGCGTGGTGGTGATCGTCACCGGCAAGCTCGGAACCCAGGAGCTCGACCGCGATGCCGTGCTGGGCCTGTCGGCGATGGCATTCTCGACGCTGCTCTACGCCTGGAATCTGGTGATCCAGCGCGAGCAGGCGCTCGTCGCCCGGCCCCTCGAAGTCGCGACATTCCAGAACGGCGTGGTCACGCTCACTCTGCTGCCGCTCGCCCCGCTGTTGTTCATCGTGCCGGACCCGGCCGCCTGGCGCGACATCGGCGCGGCCGCGCTGCTCGCCACGGGCGCCGCAATCGCGCTGGCCTGGGCCTATGCGCGGGCCGAGACGCAGGTGCTCCTGCCGATCGAGTATTCGGCCTTCCTCTGGGCCGCGCTGTTCGGCTGGCTGTTCTTCCGCGAGGAACTCGGCCCCGGCACGGTCGCTGGCGCGGCGCTGATCGTAGTCGGCTGCTGGATCGCCGCGCGCCGCCGGCCCGAGCAAAGCGCGCTCTAGCGCCGCTGCTCCGGCTGGTGCACCTGCGCCGCTTCGGCCGCTTCGGCCGGCTGGCCGGCGAAGGTCGCCGCGGCACCGAAGCAGGCGGCGACGGCAAGCGCCCCGGCGAGAACCGCAGCGCGCACGGCATCGCGCGGATCGGAATCCGTTTTCGCATGGTCGATCATCGTGTCTCTCCACTCGGCCGCGCGCTCGGCTGGCGGCCCGTTTCGCAGAACCAATGCCCCGGCGCACCGCACGGTTCCGGGCGCGCGCCCTTGACGCCTCGCGCGCGAACGCGCAGGTGCCGCGGCAAAATCGCGACTCTTCCGCCGGAGCGCAGGCGGCGGACGCCATTCACGAAAGGACGACGCACAGCATGACCCAGGTCGGCAAGGACAGCCTCAAGACCCGCTCCACCCTCACCGTGAACGGCAAGGACTACGCCTATTACTCCTTCGCCAAGGCGGCGGAGAAAGTCGGCGACGTCTCGCGTCTCCCCTTCTCGCTCAAGGTCCTGCTGGAGAACATGCTGCGGTTCGAGGACGGCGGCTTCACCGTCGGCGAGGAACACGTCCGCGCGATCGCCGACTGGCAGAAGAACCCGGTTACCGGCGAGGAAATCCAGTACCGCCCGGCCCGCGTGCTGCTGCAGGACTTCACCGGCGTGCCCTGCGTGGTCGACCTCGCCGCGATGCGCGACGCGATCGCCAAGCTCGGCGGCGACACCGCCAAGATCAACCCGCAGGTGCCGGTCAACCTCGTGATCGACCACTCGGTCATGGTCGACGAGTTCGGCCACCCCAAGGCGTTCGAGAAGAACGTCGAGCTCGAATACGCGCGCAATGCCGAGCGCTACGACTTCCTCAAGTGGGGCTCCAAGAGCTTCCGCAACTTCTCCGCCGTGCCGCCGGGCACCGGCATCTGCCACCAGGTGAACCTCGAGCACATCGCGCAGGGCGTGTGGTCGAGCCAGGACGAAGGCGGCCAGATGGTCGCCTATCCCGACACCTGCGTCGGCACCGACAGCCACACCACGATGGTCAACGGTCTCGGCGTGCTGGGCTGGGGCGTCGGCGGGATCGAGGCCGAGGCGGCCATGCTCGGCCAGCCGGTTTCGATGCTGATCCCCGAAGTCGTCGGCTTCAAGCTGACCGGCTCGCTCGCGGAGGGTGTGACCGCGACCGACCTCGTGCTCACCTGCGTGCAGATGCTGCGTGAGGTGGGCGTGGTCGGCCGCTTCGTCGAATTCTACGGCCCGGGCGTCTCGACGCTGAGCCTCGCCGATCGCGCGACGATCGCCAACATGGCGCCCGAATACGGCGCGACCTGCGGCTTCTTCGGCATCGACGGCAAGACGCTCGACTACATGCGCCTGACCGGTCGCAGCGAGGAGACGATCGCACTCGTCGAGGCCTACAGCCGCGAGCAGGGCATGTGGTTCGAGCCGGACAACGAGCCCATCTTCACCAAGACGCTCGAGCTGGACATCGGCGCGGTCGTCCCCAGCCTCGCCGGCCCCAAGCGCCCGCAGGACAAGGTCATTCTCCCCGAGGTCGACGAGCTGTTCAACTCGGACCTGAAGAAGCTCTACGGCAAGAGCGAGCCCGCGCGCGTCGCGGTCGAGGGCAAGGAACACGACATCGGCGACGGCGACGTGGTGATCGCCGCGATCACGAGCTGCACCAACACCTCCAACCCCGACGTGCTGATCGCCGCCGGTCTCGTCGCCAAGAAGGCGAACGAGCGCGGGTTGAAGCCGAAGCCGTGGGTCAAGACCAGCCTTGCGCCCGGGTCGCAGGTCGTCACCGACTATCTCGAGAAGGCGGGCCTGCAGGACCATCTCGACGCGCTCGGCTTCGATCTCGTCGGCTACGGCTGCACGACCTGCATCGGCAACTCGGGCCCGCTTGCGCCGCCGATCAGCAAGGCGATCAACGGCAACGACATCGTCGCCGCCTCGGTCCTTTCGGGCAACCGCAACTTCGAAGGCCGCGTCAGCCCCGACGTGCGGGCGAACTTCCTCGCCAGCCCGCCGCTGGTGGTCGCCTACGCGCTCAAGGGCACGGTGACGCAGGACATCACCACGACCCCGCTCGGGACCGACCAGGCGGGCAACGATGTCTTCCTCAAGGACGTCTGGCCGAGCAACGACGAAGTCGCCCAGATCCGCTCGGGCGCGATCGACCGCGCCATGTTCGAGGCGCGCTATGCCGACGTCTACAAGGGCGACGCGCACTGGCAGGCGATCGACGTCACCGGATCGGACACCTACCAGTGGCGTCCGGGCAGCACCTATGTCGCCAATCCGCCCTATTTCGAGGGCATGAGCATGACGCCGGCGCCGGTGACCGATATCATCGATGCGAAGCCGCTCGCGATCCTCGGCGACAGCGTCACCACCGACCACATCAGCCCGGCCGGCTCGATCAAGGAAGACAGCCCGGCAGGCAAGTACCTGATCGAGAACCAGGTCGCGAAGGCGGACTTCAACTCCTACGGCTCGCGCCGCGGCAACCACGAAGTCATGATGCGCGGCACCTTCGCCAACATCCGCATCCGCAACGAGATGGTCCCCGGCGTCGAAGGCGGCTTCACCGCTTACGACGGCGAGCAGATGGCGATCTACGACGCGGCGATGAAGCACAAGGCCGACGGCACGCCGCTGGTCGTGGTCGCGGGCAAGGAATACGGCACCGGCTCCAGCCGCGACTGGGCCGCAAAGGGCACGATCCTGCTGGGCGTGCGCGCGGTGATCGTCGAGAGTTTCGAGCGTATCCACCGCTCGAACCTCGTCGGCATGGGCGTGCTGCCGCTGCAGTTCAGCGGCGGCGACACGCGCGAGACGCTGGGCTTGACGGGCGACGACAGCTTCACGATCAAGGGTCTGGCCGATCTCAAGCCGGCGCAGGATGTGGAGGTCGAAGTGACCCGTGCGAACGGCGAGAGCTTCACCTTCACCGCCAAGTGCCGGATCGATACCGCCAACGAGATGGAATACTACCGCAACGGCGGCATCCTCCACTACGTGCTGCGCAAGCTGGCCGCGTAACGCGCAGGCATCGCGGACGCAAAAAAAGGGCGGCTCCCTCGCGGGGGCCGCCCTTTCTCGTGGGAGTGGCGAAGGGCGGGTCTAAGCCGCCTTCGCCGCCTTGAACTTGCGCCGGCCGAGCACCGCTGCGACGGCGAGGCCGAAGAGGATCGTCATCGGCGGGGCCGGCACCTGCGTGCCGCTGGTGGTACCGCCGGTGCTGGAGGACGTGCTGGTCGAGGACGACGTGCTCGAGCTGGTCGAGCTGCTCGTGCTCGAACTGGTGCTGCTCGACGTGCTGGTGGAACTGCTAGTGCTCGTGCTGCTGGTGACGTTGCCCGAAGTCGAGGTGCTGGTCGACACGTTGCCCGAGGTCGAGGTCGAGCTCCCGCCCGTGGAGGTCGAGGTCGAACTGCCTCCGGTCGAAGTCGAGGTCGAGCTACCACCCGAAGAGGTGGAGGTGGAGCTACCCCCCGACGAGGTGGAGCTGCCGCCGGTGGAGGTCGAGGTGGAGCTGCCCGACGTGGTCGAGGTTACCACGACGTTGCCGCCGCTGCTGCTCCCGCCACCGAAGAAGCCGCCGAAGAACCCTCCGCCGAAACCGCCGAAGCCGCCGCTGCCGCCGATCACCGTCACACCGCCGCTGCTACCGCCCGAAATCGGGGGCGCAGGAGGCAGCGGCACCGGCACCATCGCGACCTGGTAGGCCGGAGGGCACTCCTCGTCGTAGGCGGGTGCGGGCAGTGCGTGCGCGGGTGCCGCCGGCCCCGCCGGCACGCATTCGACCTCGCGCTCGACCACGCGCCGCTTGCGCCGTTCCTCGGGCACCGCGCGCCTTACGATCTTGGGCGATTCCTTGATGTAGCGGACCGGCTGAATCTTGTCCGACTTGTACGAAGGCGTGTCGGTGATCTGCTTCTCGGCCACGTGGACCGCGCCGCCTGCGAGCAGCGCGCCGCCGACCGCAGTCACGGACAGTTTCGCCAGAGCCATCTTTACCGACATGACAAGTTCTCTCGTTGCGCGGAGCCCGGCGGCCGGCGAACCCGGTCACGGATGGCTCCTTGTCATGCCATGGGAACGCAACGCAGCTAACGCGGCAATCGTTTTAACCACTTTTCGGAGGCCCCGGCCGAAGAAAACCGGCCGAAAACCGCGTGCTGGCGCGACTTGTCCCGCGTTGGGGCGAAAACCGCGGAATTCCTTGCCTTCCCGTTAGGGATTTTCGTCGAACAAGCCCGACTGCGCGCCTTTGGGCGGCGTCATCTCGAGGTGGGTCCAGCCCGATTCGTTGAGGCACCGCCCGCGTGCCGTGCGGGCCACCAGGCCGAGCTGGATCAGGTAGGGCTCGATCACTTCCTCGACCGTGTCGCGCGGCTCCGAGAGCCCGGCGGCAAGCGTTTCCACGCCCACAGGGCCGCCCCGATAGGTGGTCGCGATCATGGTGAGATAGCGCCGGTCCATCGCATCGAGGCCGAGGCGATCGATCTCCAGCCGGGTCAGCGCCTCGTCCGCGACCTTGCGCGTCACCGTGCCCCCCTGAGACCCACCTATGCCCGCGACATGCGCGAAGTCGCGCACCCGGCGCAGCAGCCGCCCGGCGACGCGCGGCGTGCCCCGGCTGCGGCGCGCGATCTCGCGCGCGCCCGCAGGGTCGATCTCCATCCCCAGCAGCCGCGCGCCGCGGCTGACGACGAGATCGAGTTCCTCGTGGGTGTAAAAGTTGAGCCGCACCGGAATGCCGAACCGGTCGCGCAGCGGCGTCGTCAGCAGGCCCTGCCGCGTGGTCGCGCCGACCAGCGTGAAGGGCGGCAGGTCGATCCGCACGCTGCGCGCCGAGGGGCCTTCGCCGATGATGAGGTCGAGCGCGCGGTCCTCCATCGCCGGATACAGCACTTCCTCGACCACCGGATTGAGCCGATGGATCTCGTCGATGAACAGCACGTCGTGCGGTTCGAGATTGGTCAGCAGCGCTGCCAGATCGCCCGCCTTGGCGATCACCGGCCCGCTGGTGGCGCGAAAGCCGACCCCGAGCTCCTTGGCGACGATCTGCGCCAGCGTCGTCTTGCCGAGGCCGGGGGGCCCGAAGAACAGCACATGGTCCATCGCCTCCCCGCGCGACCGTGCGCTCTCGATGAACACGCGCAGGTTCTCGCGCGCCGCCTCCTGCCCGATGAACTCGCCCAGGGACTTCGGGCGCAGCGCGGCGTCGACATCGCCGCTCTGACGATCGGGTGCGGTCAGCCGGTCGGGATCGTCGAGGTTCACCGGCCTCTCCCGAAGAACCGGTCGACGCCGAACTTGCCCGATCCCGACGCAGCGAAATGAAGGCCCAGGAACACCAGCACGATCGCCGGCCACCAGCCGCGGAACGGCTCGTTCCAATGCACCATGACGATCGCGACAGTGAAGTTGGCGGCGATCAGCAGCCCGGCCCAGCGGGTCAACAGACCCGCGATCAGCAGGGCGCCGCACCCGAACTGGACCGCGACTGAGAACGGCGCGAGCAGCCACGGCAGGGGGAACCCGAACTGGTCGAGGAACTGCACGAACTCGTTCATCCGCGCGCGGCTGGTCACGTTGTCCCAGGTCTCGTGGATCAGGAAGCCGCCGGTCAGCGCGCGCAGGCCGAACAGCGTAAGATCGCTCCAGCGGGAGAGATGGCCGAGTGCCAGCCTCACCCCGCTGCCCTCTTCAGCGCGACGCGGATCAGGTCGCTCTCGCTGGCGCCTTCGCCAAGTTCGCCCTGCGCCGCGGCGACGGCGCGAGCTGCCACCGCAGGCTTGAAACCCAGGTTCTCGAGGGCAGAGACCGCGTCGGCGCTGGCACCGCCGGCGGGGGTGGCTGGCACCGCGCCCGCACCTCCGCCTGGTAGCGCCCCGGCCTTGTCCCTCAGCTCGTTGACGATGCGGCTCGCCAGCTTCGGGCCGACACCCTGCGCGCGCGCCACCATCGCCGCGTCGCCTCCCGCGCAGGCCGCCTGCAGCTCGCCCGGCGAGAGCGCGGAAAGGATTGCCAGTGCGACCTTGCCGCCCACGCCCTGCACCTGCGTCAGCAGCCGGAACCAGTCCCGCTCGGCTGCTTCCGCGAAACCGAGCAGGCGCATGTCGTTCTCACTCACCTGCAGGTCGGTGTAGATCGTGCACGCCTCGCCCACATCGCCCAGCGCGGCGAGCGTCTTCGACGAACAGTGGACGAGGTAGCCGACGCCCGCGACGTCGATCACCGCCCAGTCCGCACCGGTTTCGTCGAGCAGGCCCTTCAGCTTCGCAATCATGCTTTGTTCCTGCCCGAGCGCGGGCGGTTTGGCCAGTGCCGGCGTTGTTTTGTCCGCAGTGCCTCGCAGCGACCTTCTTCGCGTCTTTGCGCGAAACAAAAATTCCTTCCTCTCCGGCATTGGACAGGCCCGAAATCTTGCGCCACATCCCTCCCGCATGAGCTGGAACACATTCGGGCGGGTTTTCCGCATGACGACCTGGGGGGAGAGCCACGGGCCGGCGCTGGGCGCGGTGGTCGACGGATGTCCGCCGGGGCTGGAGCTTTCTGAACAGCAGATCCAGCCGTTCCTCGATGCACGGCGGCCCGGGCAGTCGAAGTTCACCACCCAACGGCAGGAGCCGGACCGGGTGAAGATCCTCTCCGGCACGTTCGAGGGTCGCACGACCGGAACGCCCATCTCGCTGATGATCGAGAACACCGATCAGCGATCGAAGGACTATTCGGAAATCGCCGCCGCCTACCGTCCCGGCCATGCCGACTACGCCTACGACGCGAAATACGGCCTGCGCGATTATCGCGGCGGGGGGCGCAGCTCGGCGCGCGAGACGGCGGCGCGGGTCGCGGCCGGCGCCGTCGCGCGGCTGGTGATCCCCGAGGTGACGATCACCGCCTACGTCGTCCAGATCGGCAGCGACGCCATCGACCGCGAGGCGATGAACCTCGACACGATCGGCGACAACCCGTTCTTCTGCCCCGATAGCTGGGCGGCCAAGCGCTGGGAAAACCTGATCGACGCGGCGCGCAAGGACGGCTCCAGCCTTGGCGCAGTCGTCGAATGCGTGGCCGAGGGTGTGCCGGCCGGCTGGGGCGCGCCCATCTACGCCAAGCTCGACGCCGACCTCGCCTCGGCCATGATGGGGATCAACGCGGTCAAGGGCGTCGAGATCGGCGACGGCTTCGGCGCCGCCGCCTTGCGCGGCGAGGAGAATGCCGACCCGATGCGCCCCGGCGTGAACGGTCCCGAGTTCACGGCCAATCACGCGGGCGGCATCGCCGGCGGCATCGCGACCGGCCAGCCGGTCGTCTGCCGCATCGCCTTCAAGCCGACCAGCTCGATCCTGACCCCGGTCGATTCGATCACGAGAGAGGGCGAGGCAACCCAGATCCGCACCAAGGGCCGTCACGACCCATGCGTCGGCATCCGGGGGACGCCGGTGGTCGCGGCGATGATGGCACTCGTGCTTGCCGATCACAAGATGTTGCACCACGCGCAATGCTCATGAGGAGTCTGTTGCGCTTTTCGAAAGTTCCAGCGTTGTGATCGATTATATCGATGTTCGCAATCGCACAAAAACGCTTTTGTTGATCGTACAACCTCTTATCTGAAGCCTCGAGTTTCACCCCAGAAAGAGGATTCAAACATGGGTATCATTGGCAGCACGATCCAGCCGTTCAAGGCGACCGCCTTCCAGAAGGGCAAGGACTTCTTCGAGGTTTCCGACGAGGACCTGAAGGGCAAGTGGGCCGTGTTCTTCTTCTATCCGGCCGACTTCACGTTCGTCTGCCCGACCGAGCTCGAAGACCTCGGCGAAAAGTATCATCTGCTCCAGCAGATGGGCGTCGACGTCTATGCCGTCAGCACCGACACGCATTTCAGCCACAAGGCCTGGCATGACACGTCGGAGAAGATCGGCAAGCTCGAATACGCCTTCCTCGGCGACCAGAACCACATCCTCGCCAACAACTTCGGTGTGCTGCGCGAAGGCGCCGGCCTCGCGGACCGTGCGACGTTCGTGGTCGATCCCGACGGTGTGATCCAGATCATGGAGATCACCTGCGAAGGCGTCGGCCGCAATGCCAACGAGCTGACCCGCAAGATCAAGGCCGCGCAGTATGTCCGCGCGAACCCGGGCCAGGTCTGCCCGGCGGCGTGGGAAGAAGGCGGCGAGACGCTGGCTCCGTCGCTCGACCTCGTCGGCAAGCTCTAAGGCTTAGCCACCGAACACAGGAACCCGGGCTTCGGCCCGGGTCACGTGGAAGGTCCGGGGCACCCTCCCCCTCCCCCCGCCCCGGGCCTTCATCACTTATTCCGCTGCCCCTCCCGTCGCCATTGCGAGGGGACCAGCGAGGACCGATCCGTGCGGACTCGTCCGCAGATCGTTCGCGCGCGATCGGCGCGCCTGCAATGGCGACCCATTTTCCAGGAGTTCACCCGATGCTCGACACCGCGATGAAGCAGCAGCTCAAGCAATACCTCGCCAATCTGCGCGAGCCGATCGAGCTCGTCGCCTCGCTGGGCGACGACGCGAAGTCGGGCGAAACGCGCGCGCTCCTGACCGAGATTGCCGAGCTGCACGAACATGTCTCCGCCCAGTTCGACGGAACGGACGAACGCAAGCCGAGCTTCATCATCCGCCGCGCGTCCGACGCCGAGAAGTGGGTCCGCTTCGCGGGCCTGCCGATGGGGCACGAGTTCACCTCGCTGGTGCTCGCGCTGCTCTGGGCCGGCGGCCATCCGCCCAAGGCCGATCCCGAGACCATCGAGGCAATCGAGCGGCTCGAGGGCGACTACAACTTCGAGATGTATTTCTCGCTGAGCTGCCACAACTGCCCCGACGTGGTGCAGGCGCTGACGCTGATGGCGCTGCTCAACCCGCGCATCACCGCGACCCTGATCGAAGGCGGCACCTTCAAGGACGAGGTCGAGGCGCGCGACGTGATGGCCGTGCCCGCGACGTTCCTGAACGGCGAGCCGTTCTTCAACGGCAAGATGAGCCTGGAGGACGTGCTGGCCAGGCTCGACACCGGCGCCGGCGAGCGCCAGGCGGCCAAGCTGGCCGAGAAGGAGCCGTTCGAAGTGCTCGTGGTCGGCGGCGGCCCCGCTGGCGCCTCGGCCGCGATCTACACCGCGCGCAAGGGCTTCTCCACCGGCATCGCCGCCGAGCGCTTCGGCGGCCAGCTTCACGACACGCTCGGGATCGAGAACCTGACCGGCACGACCTACACCGAAGGACCGAAGCTGGCGGCGCAGCTCGAGAGCCACGTCGGCGAGTACGAGATCGACCTGATGGACCGCCTGCAGGCGGAGAAGCTGATCCCCGCCTCGAAGCCGGGCGGTCTGCACGAAGTCGTGTTCGCCAACGGCGCCTCGCTCAAGACGCGCTCGCTGATCCTCGCGACCGGCGCGCGTTGGCGCAACCTCGGCGTGCCGGGCGAGGCCGAATACCGCAACAAGGGCGTGGCCTACTGCCCGCACTGCGACGGCCCGCTGTTCAAGGGCAAGCGCATCGCGGTGATCGGCGGCGGCAACTCGGGCGTCGAGGCGGCGATCGACCTTGCCAAGATCGTCGACCACGTCACCGTGATCGAGTTCGACACCAAGCTCCGCGCCGACGAGGTGCTGCAAGCCAAGCTGCGCAGCATGGGCAACGTCGAAGTGCTCACCAACGCGCAGACGACCGAGATCACCGGCGACGGCAACCGCGTGAACGGCCTCGTCTACAAGGATCGCGCGAGCGGCGAGGAGCACCGCGTCGAGCTGGCCGGCGTGTTCGTCCAGATCGGCCTGGTGCCCAACACCGAATGGTTGAAAGACAGCGGCCTCGCGCTCAGCAAGTTCGGCGAGATCGAAATCGACGGCAACGCGGCCACCAACCTCCCCGGCGTGTTCGCCGCGGGCGACTGCACGACCGTGCCCTACAAGCAGATCGTGATCGCCATGGGCGAAGGCTCCAAGGCGGCGCTGAGCGCGTTCGACTACCTGATCCGCACGGAACCGGTCGAGGTGGCGGAGGCGGCTTGAGCCGCTAACAGATTTGGTTCGCGCAGAGCCCGCGGAGAACGCGGAGAGTAAGAGGGGCGGGCGCTGCTCGCCTCCTCTTCGTCATCCCAGCGAAAGCTGGGATGACGGGAAGTAGGTAAGGGCTGGCGCCTGCGGGCAATCGTCCCTCCCACCCCCTATTGTCCTTCCCGCGAAAGCGGGAATCCATGGTCGGAGGTCTGAATCTCGATTCCGGTGTCGCTTGGGATGGTGAAGATCTGTAACGAAGCGAAGCGCCCTCCACGGCCTCTGCGCGAAAAACTGCCGCCCCGAGCGGGTGGCACTCCCTGTGTCACCTTCGCCGTTTCAGCACCAGATAAAGCGCACCTTCGCCTCCGTGGCGGCGGTGCGCTTTTCGTATGGCGGCGATGTCGGGGCCGTGCGGGCCGGCGGCGAGCCAGTCGAGGATTTTCGCCCGGATCGCGCCGCGACGGCTGCCGCGATCGGCAGCATCGACGGGGCGCGGCTTGCCGGCGATCAGCAGGATCACCCGCGCGCCCATGGCCTTGGCCTGGAACAGCCCGCTCTCCAGCCGCGCGTGCGCCGCATCCAGCGAGTGGCCGTGCAGGTCGAGCGTGAAATCGGGCGCCACGCTGCCCGCCTTGAAGCGCCGCTCCCAATGGGAGTCGAGCCCATCCTCCACCTTGGCGGGAGGAACCCTCGCCGGAGGTTGCTGGAGAGGCACGGGCCGCGTTCCGGGCACCGGCGGCTTGGCGGATTTGGCAGGCGGTTTCGGGGGCGCTTTGGCCGGAGGCTTCGGATCGGTGGACGCTGCGCCCGCCCGGACACGGGGAAGGTGCAGCGGCGTCACCGTGGAGGCAAGGCGCTCCCACGCCGCCTTCTCCGCCTCGCTCAATCCGCGCGGGGCGCTCATCGCCCGTTGAGGCGCGCGACGGTTCCCTTCGGCAGCAGCACCAGCGCTTGGCCGCGCGCGCTCATGCCGCCGGCGATGCGCCGGGCATCCTCGCCCGCGCCCCAGAACGTGTCGAAGCGGTTGGCGCCCTTGATCGCGCCCCCGGTGTCCTGCGCCACCCACAGACCATCGGCCTCGGGCCGGTCCACTTCGAGCCAGACCGGCGCGCCGTAGGGGACGAAGGCGGGATCGACCGCAACCGAGCTTTCGCGCCGCACCGGCACGCCGAGAGAGCCGAGCGGGCCGTCGCCCTTCAGTTCCTGGAAGAAGATCCAGCTCTTGTTGAGCCGCATCAGCTCGCGGCCTTCCTCCGGGTTCTCCCGGATATAGGCCATGATGCCCTGCATCGAGCCCGAGTACTGGCCCGGCCCGTCGCCGATCAGCCCGCGCTCGCGCATGACACGGCCCACGCCGACATATTCGCGCCCGTTCTGCCCGGCATAGCCGATGCGCATGACACTGCCGTCGGGCGCGACGAGGCGGCCGGAACCCTGGATCTGGAGGAAGAAGAACTCGACCGGATCCGCCACCCAGGCGATCTCCAGCCCGCGGCCGGCGAGCGCGCCTTGCTCGATCTGCGTGCGGTCGTAGTAGAGTATGAAATCGCCGTTCTCGTCGTAGCGGCCGAGGGGCGGACGACCGGTGCGCTCGCTTTCGGGCACGTCGTCGGCCCAGGCGCGGACCAGATCGCTCGGCATGGCGTAGACCGGAACGTCGTAGCCGGGGATGCGGGTGCGGCTGCCGCGGATCTCCGGCTCGAAGTAGCCGGTGGCGAAGGCCGCGCCATCGCCGACGCGGGCGGTTTCGAAATGCTGCTGGAAGAAATCGTGTCCGCGGCCCTGCGGCCAAGTGCTCGCCGCGCCACAAGCCGGGCGCCAGTCTTCGGGGCGAGTCAGCCCGCTCGCATCCGGGCGCGTCAGCAGCCAGCGGCAGCTTTCGCGGAACGAGGCGAGCGCAGTGTCGGCATCGGCCGCACGGAGACCGAGGGAGCCGAGGTTCGGGCCGGCGCTCACGCCAGCAAGGGCGGCGCTCGTCACGCCGGCGGGCGGCGCAACCGGGGCGGAGGGACGCGGTCCGGTGCCCGGAGGCACGATCGTGCAGCCGGTCGTCAGGGCCAGCGCGGCCAGTATCCCCCAGCGACGCATGGCCGGTCCCTCCCCTTTATGCTGAAGTCAGCCCTCGTCGGTCTCGTCGAGCAGCCAGTCCGGACCGGGCGAGTCGACCATGCGGCTGAAGGTCCACACGTCGCGGCTCACGATCGCATCGTCGAGCGAGCCGGCGATCATGTTGCCCTCGCTGTCGCGCGTCACCGCGGCGATGTCGGAGACGAACTTCACCGCGATCCGCGCACGCCCGCCGTCGAGCGATGCGCTGTGGATCGTCGCATCCTCGATCCGGATGAGGCGGTTGTCGAGCGTCTCGCCCGCTTCCTCGCGTGCGGCGATAGCGGCGTCGAAGCCGGCGTAGACGTCGTCGTCGCACAGTTCCCGCAGCGTCTCGCGGTCACCCTTCCAGAACGCCTCGAGCACCATGGCATAGGCGCCCTTGGCCCCTTCAAGGAAGGCTGTGAGGTCGAAATAGCGGTCGGCCGCCGCAATCTCCTGCACCCCGCGCTCCACCGCCGGGACGACGCCCGCGGGGCGCGGCAGCGGCGCGTTCTGGCGCTGCACCGGCGCCGCGGCATGCGGCGCGGCCTGCTTGCCCTTGTCGAACCGCGTCGGAATCGGCTCCTCCTCGTGCTCGGCACGGCGGCCGAGGACCGAGTAGAGTCGCATGCCAAGGAAGGCGGCGATCATGGCGAGGATGACGATTTCGTAGATCACAGGAAGCTGTCCGTTTGCATGGCGGACCGGCCAGGCGCCGCATCCGGTTCAATCGTGCCCTAGATAGTGGCAAAATACAAATGGACAACGCGTATCGCCCCGTCTGCGATCCGGCCTGCCTCGTGCCGCAAGCACGAGTTGCGGCACCGGGCGCGCGGTGCTAGGCGCGCGGGCCAAGGCTCGCCCCTGCCGGGCGGGCGCTCCGTACCATTCTCGACGAAAGCGTATTCCATCATGGCCGACGAAGGCGACGTCCTTACCGATCTCGATCTCGATCCCGCAACCGGCGGCAACGGCGCGGACACGCTGCCGGCCGCGGGGATCATCGCGCAGTACGTCAAGGACATGTCGGTCGAAGTGCCCAACGCGCCAGAGTGCTTCCAGTGGAAGGACGCGCCGCAGGTCGACGTGCAGTTCAACATCGCCGCGCGCCAGATCAGCGACGAGGTGCACGAGGTCGAGCTCAAGATCAACGCCACCGCGAAGGCGGAGAAGGGCAACGTGTTCCTGGTCGAAGTCGCCTATTGCGGCCTACTCGGCATGCGCAATCTGCCCGAGGATCAGGCGCACGCCTTCCTCTATTCGGAAGCGCCGCGCCTGCTGTTCCCCTTCGCCCGCCGCATCCTCGCCGATGCGAGCCGCGACGCGGGCCAGCAGCCGCTGATGATCGACCCGATCGACTTCAACGGCCTCTACACGCAGCGCCTGCAGCAGAAGCGGCAGGAAGAAGCCGCCGCGGGCGGCGTTCCGGCGGGCGAAGCCTGAGCTTCCGCGCCCCTCCCAAAGACGTAGCGGGAAGGGTACGGGTAGCATGAGCCTGCTCAAGAACGTCGGGACGATCGGGGGGCTGACCATGGTCAGCCGCCTGTTCGGCTTCGCGCGCGACATGCTGCTTGCCCGCGCGCTCGGTGCGGGCGGCGTGGCCGACGCCTGGCAGCTCGCCTTCCAGCTCCCGAACATTTTCCGCCGGCTGTTCGCCGAGGGCGCCTTCGCGAGCGCCTTCGTGCCGCTGTTCAATCGGCGCATGGCGAATCGCGACGACCTTTCCGAAGCGCGCCGCTTCGCCGAGGAAGTGCTCGCCTTCCTGATCCCGGTGCTGATCGTGTTCGGCGCGCTCGCGCTGATCGCCATGCCGTGGATCGCCGGTCTCTTCGCCAACGAGGGGATCGAGGGCGATCCCGAGCTGTTCGACCTCGCCGTGCTGATGGCGCGGATCACTTTCCCCTACCTCGCCTTCATGAGCCTCGCGACGTTGTTCGCTGCGATTCTCAACTCGCTCTCGCGCTTCGCCGCCGCCGCGGCAGCACCGATCCTGCTCAACTTGTGCATGATCGTCGCGCTGATCGCAGGCATGACGCTCGGCGAAGGCGTGGAGGCCCGGCGCGCGACCGGCGAGCTGCTCGCGGTCGCGGTCACGGTGTCGGGCCTGCTCCAGCTCGTCTGGCTATGGGTCTGGGCGCGCAAGGCGGGCTTCCGCATGCGCCTGGGCCGCCCGCGGATCACGCACGGGGTGAAGGAACTGGGGATTCTCATCCTCCCGGCGGTCTTCGGCGCGGGCGTCTACCAGATCAGCCGCTTCATCGACCTGTTCTTCCTCGCCACCCTGCCCGACGGGGCCTACACCTTCCTCGCGATGGGCGACCGGCTGAACCAGTTGCCGCTGGGGATCGTCGGCATCGCGCTCGGCACCGCGATCCTGCCCTCGCTCTCGCGCCATATCGCGGGCGCCGACCACGACGCGGCCCAGCGCCTGCAGTCGAACGCGATCGAGCTAGCGATGCTGCTCACCGTGCCGGCGGCGGTTGCTCTGTTCGTTACCGGCAGCGCCTTCACCCGCGCGTTCTACACCGGCGGCGCGTTCACCCTGTCCGACGCGATGGCGACCGGCGCGGTGACCTCGGCGCTGGTGGTGGGCCTGCCCGCCTACGTGCTGATCAAGGTGCTGGTGCCTAACTACTTCGCCCGCAAGGACACGCGTACGCCGGTCTATACCGCGATGGCCGGGCTCCTGCTCAACATCGCGCTCAACTTCGTCCTCGTGCCTCACTTCGGCGTCGTCGGGCTCGCGCTGGCAGGATCCGCCGGAGCCTGGACCAACGTCGCGCTGCTCTATGCCCTGCTGGCGCGCAAGGGGCACTTCCGCATGACGGGGCGAGTCGCCTGGCGTATCGCACGGATTGCGTTCGCGGCCGCGCTGATGGGCGCGGCGCTGTGGTTCGCCATGCCCTGGGGCGCGGACTACTATGCCGGCGGCGTGCTTGAGCGCGTGGGATCGATCGCCGCTCTGGTCGCGATCGGCGGGGCGATCTACTTCGTGCTTGCGGCGCTGCTGGGCGTGCTCGACCGCGCGGCCATCGCCCGGCTGATGCGCCGCGAGGGTTGACATCGCGGGGCCGGGGCCGGAAGCGCTCCCCCTCCTTCACCCCAAACAACAGGACCGTCATGCGCGTCGTTTCCGGCATCCAGCCCACGGGCAATCTCCACCTCGGCAACTACCTGGGGGCGATTCGCAATTGGGTGCGCATGCAGGACGAGCTGGAGGACGCCAACCGCGCTCAAGCAGCCGCAGGCGGTAGCGCAGACGAAAACCAATGCCTGTTCTTCCTGGCGGACCTGCACGCGATCTCGATGCCACACGACCCGGCGGAACTGCGCCGCGCGACGCTGGAGATGGCCGCCGCGTTGGTCGCCTGCGGGATCGACCCCGACCGCTCGATCCTGTTCAACCAGGCGCAGGTCCCCGCCCATGCCGAGATGCAATGGCTGCTCAACGGCACGGCCCGCATCGGCTGGCTGAACCGCATGACGCAGTTCAAGGACAAGAGCGGCAAGAACCGCGAGGGCGCCAGCGCCGCACTGTTCACCTACCCGGTGCTGCAGGCGGCCGACGTGCTGCTCTACCAGGCAACCCATGTGCCGGTGGGCGAGGATCAGAAGCAGCACCTCGAATTCGCGCGCGACGTGGCGCAGAAGTTCAACAACGACTTCGCCAGCGAGGATGCGCCCGTCTTCACTCTGCCCGATCCGATCACTCCGCCGGATGCGGCGCGGATCATGAGCCTGCGCGACGGAACGGCCAAGATGAGCAAGTCCGATCCCAGCGACATGGCGCGCATCAACCTGACCGACGATGCCGACGCGATCATGAAGAAGGTCAAGAAGGCCAAGACCGATCCCGAACCGCTGCCGTCCGAAGCGGCCGGGCTCGCGGGACGGCCGGAAGCGCTCAACCTCGTATCGATCTACGGCGGGCTAGCCGGCACCTCGGTCGACGCAGTGCTGGCCGAGTTCGGCGGACAGGGCTTCGGTGCGTTCAAACCGGCGTTGGGCGAACTGATGGTCGAGGCAATCGCGCCGATCACCACACGGTTCCGCGCGCTGCTGGAAGACCGCGAGGCGCTCGACGCGATTCTCGCCAAGGGCGCGGCCAAAGCGCGCAAGCGCGCCGCGCCGACACTCGCCGCGACGTACGAGGCACTTGGCCTCGTGCGGGGGTGACGGGCATTGATCGAAGATCGAAACAGGGGCGTTACGGGCTGGACGTCACTGATTTCATTATGTTTTCACCCTGTTCTCATTCAATTCCCATTCAGCCCGCCTCCTTTACAACACGCTCTATCGATGACAGCGTAGAGCCGGCGTGAGGGACGGTCGCGCTATGCGTTACTGCTTCCTAAGGGGATGATACGATGAACACCCGCAAGAAAGGCTGGGGCCGCACCCTCAAGCTCGCCGCCGTGCCGGTGCTGCTCGCCGGCCTCGCCGCCTGCGCCACGCCGTTCAAGGCCGACGTGTCGCGCTTCCAGTCGCAGCTTCCTGCGCCGCAGGGCCAGACCTTCGCCGTCGTGGCGGACGATCCGGCGCTCGCCGGCGGTCTCGAGTTCGCCCGCTACGCCGACTACGTCGAAGCGGAGATGGCGCAGCTCGGCTACGCCCAGGCCTCGCCGGAGAACGCGACGCTTCTCGTCCGGTTCGATTACGGCGTCGACGGCGGGCGCGAGCGGGTTCGCTCGACCCCGGGCTTCCGCGATCCGTTCTACGATCCGTGGTACGGCTTTTCGCGCCGCCCGGTCTACGTCCGCACGCCCGACGGCTACCGCGTCGCCTACGTGCCGACGCGTTCGTGGGGCTACGGGTTCTACGATCCGTGGTTCAGCGCGCCCGATATCCGCAGCTACACCGTCTACACCAGCGGGATCGAGCTGAAGATCGACCGCGCGGCGGACGGCGCGCGCCTGTTCGAAGGCACGGCGGAAGCCGTCTCCACCTCGAACCGGCTGCAGTATCTCGTGCCGAACCTGGTCGACGCCATGTTCACCGATTTCCCGGGCAATTCGGGCGAGACGGTGCGCATCTCGATCAAGCCCGAGGGCGAGACCTCGGTGCGCCGGATCGACTGATCCGACCACACGCCCAGCGATCACCAAGGGGGCGGGCCTGCGCAAGCGGGTCCGCCCTTTTCGCTGGGTGCCGCGCCGCCCGCACCTTGCCGCCCCGGCGTTCGGCGCTACATCCGGCCGTATCGTCATGAGCCTGCCACCGACCTTCCTTGCGATTCGCGCACTTGCCGCGCTCCTGCTGGCAGTCATTGGCCTTCAGGCCGTGCCCGTGCAGGCGGTCGGGATCGAGCGCCATCACGGCTCCGCGTTCGATATTTCCGCGGTCGACGTCGCCACCGCGCCCGCGCTGCGCATGGCGAGTGGCGGCGAGGTCCAGCGGCTGGAACCGCCCACACCGCCGCCGCCGATCCCGGCCGCGCGCATCACCGTCCCGGCCGCCGCGCCGGCGGCTGCTTATGCACCAGCCGCATTGCCGGCGCCGACCGGCCCGCCGCTCGCGCGCGAGTTGACGAGCCTCTCGCTGGCCCCGCGCGCTCCGCCTTTCGCCTGAATCCTCCCGCCTCGGCCACGCGGCCGACGACGACAACGGACAATTTCAGGTGAATCATGACCATCCAGACCAGCCGGGCGGCTTCGCCCGGTGACGAACGGCGCACGCAGGCCGAAGCCCTGCTCGCGCGTTACCCCGAGCTCTCGCAGAGCGAGATCGACGACCTTCGCCGGTGGTTCGGCAAGGAGGCGACGGCGCTCGAAACCGCGATACTCGCGGGCGACGAACGGCTCGGCGGTGCCTACCAGCAGTTCCGCAAGGACCACCTCGACCGCCTGTCCGCGCTCGAGAAGGGAATCGCCACAGTGATCGGCGTTCTGCTGATCGCCGGCCTCGCGGCCTTGGCGATCATGCTCTGACAAGCCGGGCGGGGCGGCCTGACAACGAGCCGCTCCGCCCACTGGCCCGAATCATGCGAGCTGGGCATGCCCTCCCGTCGACCCGAAACCGCCCGCTCCGCGCGCGGTTTCGTCGAGGTCGGCGACTTCATCCCAGGCTGCCTGCGTGACCGGCGCAAGCACGAGCTGCGCCACCCGGTCGCCTCGCGCGATGGCGAAAGGTTCGGCGCCGTGGTTGATCAGGATCACCTTGAGCTCGCCGCGATAATCCGAATCGATCGTCCCCGGCGCATTGGGCACGCTGATCCCGTGCTTGAGCGCGAGGCCGGACCGCGGCCGGACCTGAATCTCGTAACCTGCTGGAATGGCTACCGCGAGGCCGGTCGCGACTGCGTGACGCGCGCCGGATGCGATCGTCACGTCCTCGGCGGACAGCACGTCCATGCCCGCGGCGCCTTCGGTGGCATAGCGCGGCAGGTCGAGCCCCTCGCCGTGCGGCAGGCGCTTGATCCGGACGGGTATCGCATCGGTCATTCGTCTTCGGACTCCAGTTCTCGCGCGATCCGCTCGACCAGCGCGCGGGCCACGGCATCTTTGGGCATCTGCTCGAGCGTTTCCACGCCCTCGGCGGTGATCACGTGCACCGCATTGCTCTCCCCGCCCATCACGCTTTCTTCTCTCGGGCCCGAGACATCGTTGGCGACGATCCAGTCGGCGCCCTTGCGCTCGCGCTTCGCGGTGGCATTCGCGACCACGTTCTCGGTTTCGGCCGCGAAGCCGATGATCAGGCCGGGCCGCCGCGCGTCGCGGGCGAGCGCGGCGAGGATGTCGGGGTTCTCGGCCAGCTCTAACGCGGCCGGGGCGGCGCCGTTCTTCTTGATCTTCTGTGCGGCGAGATCCTTGCTGCGCCAGTCGGCGACCGCAGCGACCATCACCGCGACATCGGCCGGCAGCGCGTCCTGCACCGCCGCCGCCATCTCGCGCGCCGATTCGACGTCGATCCGCTCCACTCCCGGCGGCGTTTCGAGCGTGACGGGTCCCGCGATCAAGGTCACTCGCGCCCCCGCGGCGGCGGCCGCGGCGGCGATAGCGAAGCCCTGCTTCCCGCTCGACCGGTTGGCGATATAGCGCACCGGATCGATTGGCTCGTGCGTCGGCCCGGCGGTGACGAGGACGTGCCGCCCGTAGAGCGGACGATGCGCTGGCGCGGCATCGAAGTCGGGCTGGCCGGAAAGCGGGTCGGCCGCGAGCCGCTGGACAAGCCCCAGCCGCACCGCGATCGCCGACCAGATCGCCTCCGGCTCGGGCAGGCGGCCCGGTCCGTATTCGCCGCAAGCCATGGGCCCCTCGTCGGGCTCCATCACCTCGACGCCCGCCTGGCGCAGCCATGCGACGTTGCGCTGCGTCGCCGCGTGCTGCCACATGCGCACGTTCATGGCGGGCACCGCCAGGACCGGCTTGTCGGTCGCGAGGAGCAGCGTGGTCGCGAGATCGTCGGCCAGGCCCGCGGTCATCTTCGCCAGCAGATCCGCCGTAGCCGGGCACACGACCACCAGGTCGGCCTCGCGGCTGAGCTGGATGTGGCCCATCTCCGCCTCGTTCTTGAGGTCCCACAGTGTGGTGTAGACGGGATTTTCCGACAGCGCCGCCAGCGTCATCGGGGTGACGAACTGCTGCCCGCCTCCGGTGATCACGCAGGTGACCGACCCGCCCGCCTTGCGGATCAGCCGCACCAGCTCGCACGCCTTGTAGGCCGCTATGCCGCCGCCGACGATGAGCAGAATGCGGGGAGCGCCCGAGCGACTGTCAACGGTCATGGCAGATCGTCCCCGTTTTCACTGTGCGCGAGCCTAGCCCGGCGCGCCGCCGCGTGCCAGCCCTGCCCGGCCGTGTAAAGATTCGGCTGGCCGTCCACCCGTCCACGCCTGTAGACCGGCTCCGAACGCAAAAATGGAGGAGGGGGACCAATGCGGATCATACTGAAGGCGCTCATTTTCGTGGGCGGGCTGTTCTTTCTGGTGACCGGGATGGGCTTCCTGGCCGATCCGGTGAATTCCGGCGAGACGTTCGGCCTGCGCGCGATCGATGCCGACGGCCTGGCGACGATGCGCGCGGACATGACCGCGTTCTTCGTCATCGCGGCAATATGCATGCTGGTCGGCGCCTGGCGCCGCAATGGCGACATCCTGCTCGTGCCCGCCGGCCTGTTCGGCGTCGCACTGATCGGCCGCTTCGTCAGCATCGCGGCCGACGGAACCGAGCCCGGCTTCTGGATGCCGATGGTGGTGGAGGCCGTGACCGTGATCGTGCTCCTCGTCGCCAGCCGCGTCCTGCCGCACCCGACGACCTGAGCGCGCTCAGCCGATCCAACCGAGCAGCGCAGCCGCTGCGACCGCGCCACCGCCGGCCAGCGCGGCGAGCAGGTAGCCCGGCCAGGTGCGCCGCGTGCGCTTGCGGCGCTGCCACATCAACTCGATCCGCGGCAGCGGAGGCGGCTCGGGCGCACCGCCGCGGGGCGGGAACTTCTCTTCCAGGCGCCGGATCAGCGCCGGGATGCGCAGCAGGGTCTCGGTATCCTCGCGCAGCCGGTTGGCGAGCGCAGCCTCGGGCCCGAGTTCGTCGCGGACCCAGCTTCGTACGAACGGTGCCGATACGTCCCACATGTTGATCTCGGGATCGAGCTGGGTCGCGATCCCCTCGACCATGACCATCGTCTTCTGCAGCAGCAGCAGGTGCGGCTGGGTCTGCATGTCGAAGTCGCGGGTGATCGCGAACAGGCCGTCGAGCATCTGCCCGACCGACAGCTCGCTCACCGGCTTGCCGCGCATCGGCTCCCCGACGGCGCGCAAGGCCGTCGCGAACTCGTCCACCGAGTGGTAGCTCGGCACGTACTGCGCCTCGAAATGAATCTCCGCCACACGGCGGTAATTTCCGGTGGTGAGGCCGTAGAGGATCTCCGCCAGCCATTGCCGCGCCTGCCGGTCGATCCGGCCCATGATGCCGAAGTCGATTGCGACGATCGTTCCGTCGGCCTGCACGAACAGGTTCCCCTGGTGCATGTCCGCATGGAAGAATCCGGCGCTGATCGCCTGGCGCAGGAAGGCGAGCACCAGTCGCCGCGCGAGCTCGGGCAGGTCGTGCCCTGCGGCGACGAGCGCCTCGCGCTCGGAGATCTTGATGCCGTCGATCCACTCGATCGTCATCACGCGGCCATTGGTGCGGTCCCAGTCGATCGAGGGAATGCAGTACCGCTCGACCCCGCGCATGGCCTCGGCGAGCTCGCTGGCCGAGGCGGCCTCGCGCCGCAGGTCGAGCTCGCGGTTGGTCCAGCGCTTGAAGTTGGCGATCGTCAGCCGCGGGCGCAGCCGCTGGGCCTCGCCGCCGAGCGCCTCCAGGTGCGCCGCCGCCCATTCGTAGGTCGCGATGTCGCGCGCAAAGCGTTCGCGGATGCCGGGCCGCAGCACCTTGACCGCGACCTGCCGCCCGTCGGTCGTCACCGCGCGGTGCACCTGCGCGATCGAGGCGGCGCCGACCGGCACCGGATCGATCTCGGCGAACAACGTGTCGACCGGCTGGCCAAAGCTCGCAGCGATCGCGCGCTCGATCTCAGGATAGGCGACGGGCGGCAGACTGTCCTGCAGCGAGAGGAGATTGCGCGCCGCGTCCTCGCCGACGAGGTCCGGCCGGGTCGCGAGCGACTGGCCGAGCTTGATCGCCGCGGGGCCGATCTCGCGAAAGGCCCCTGCGTAATCGGGCTGCGCCGGCTGGAACGTGCCGAAGCGCGCCACCCGCGCGAGCCGCTTGACCGGATCGGGCGTGTTCGGATCGTTCTCGATCCCGCGCAGCGCCCCGTGCCGCGCCAGCGTGCGGCCCCATTTGAGCAGCCGGAAGATATGCGTGGCGGGCTGGGTCATAGTAGCGGACGAGCCCCCAGCGCGCTTAAGCTCATCACACCTTCCACCCCGAATGGATCGCCACGAGCCCGCCCATGATCGGCTCGACCCGCGTATTCGCGAAGCCGGCTGCGCGGATCATCGCCTCGAACTCGGGCATCGGCGGGAAGCGGCGGATCGATTCGATCAGATAGCGATAGCTGTCCTCGTCGCCCGCGATCGCCTTGCCGATCCGGGGCACGAGCTTGTGCGAATAGAGGTCGTAGACTTCCTTGAAGCCAGGCCACTCGGTGGTCGAGAACTCGAGACAGTAGAACCGCCCGCCGTGCCTGAGCACCCGGTGCGCCTCGGCCAGCGCCTTGTCGATCCGGGTCACGTTGCGGATGCCGAAGGCGATCGTATAGGCGTCGAACATCCGGCGCGGATAGCCGAGCTCCTCCGCGTTCTGGCAGGACCAGGTGAGGCCAATGATCCCCCGCTCGACCGCACGCTCGATGCCCACGTCGAGCATGTCCTGGTTGATGTCGGCGACCGTCACTTCGGCACCGCGCGCGGCGATGCGGAAGGCGATGTCGCCGGTGCCGCCCGCCATGTCGAGGATCGCCTCGCCCGGCTGCGGCTTCACCCGGCGGACGAAGCGGTCCTTCCACAGCCGGTGAAGCCCGCCCGACATGGCGTCGTTCATCACGTCGTACTTCGCCGCGACGCTGGAGAACACCGCGCCGACGCGCTCGGTCTTCTCCTCGGGAGCCACGTCTTCGTAGCCGAAGGATACCTTGTCGTTCATGGCCCGGGCCTTAGGAGGAATTGCCGCCCCGGCAAAGGGTGTTAGAGGGCAGGGACATGCCCGAGCTTCCGGAAGTCGAAACCACCGTGCGCGGCCTCGCGCGATTTCTCGATGGCGAGCGGATCGTCCGTGCGAGGGTGAACCGGCCCGACATGCGCCGGCCCTTTCCGCCCGAGCTGGCGCAGATGCTTACAGGCGCGCGGGTGACGGGGCTCGGCCGGCGCGCCAAGTTCGGGCTGATCCACACCGACCGCGAGCAGACGCTGGTGTTCCACCTCGGCATGAGCGGACGCTGGCGGATCGATCCGGCGACGGAGGACCGGCACGACCATCTCGTCATCGAAACCGGGGACCACCGCTTCGCGCTATGCGATCCGCGGCGGTTCGGCTGGGTCGATCTCGTGCCGACCGAAAGCCTCGACGAATGGCCCTCCTTCGTAGGCATGGGGCCCGAGCCGCTGGGGAACGAGTTGACGGCCGCCTATCTCCACGCGGCGCTGGAAGGCCGCAGGCAGGCGATCAAGCTCCTCCTGCTCGACCAGCGGATCGTCGCCGGGCTCGGCAACATCTACGTCTGCGAGGCGCTGTTCCGCGCGCGGATCGATCCGCGCAAGGCAGGCGGCGGTGTTTCGCGGGCGGCGCTCGGACGGCTCGTCCCCGCGATTCGCGAAGTGCTCGAACAGTCGATCGCTGACGGCGGCTCCACCTTGCGCGACTACGCGCGGCCGGACGGCGAGCTCGGCTATTTCGCCACCCGCTTCAATGTCTACGGCCGCGAAGGCGAGCCCTGCCGCCGCGAGGATGGCGGCACGATCCGCCGCATTGCGCAGGGCGGGCGCAGCACATGGTTCTGCCCGCGCTGCCAGCGATAAGGACGATACCGTCGTGCGCGGTTCGGCGGGCTCGATGCCGCGCTTGCGGATCGCGGGGCAAAGGTTCAGTTTCTCCGCATGATCCGGGAAGCGCGATGTCACTGCGGGAAGATTAGGCTCCGTTGCAACGGCGAACCCTCCAAGATCTCGCTCTGCCACTGCTTCGACTGCCAGAGGCGGACCGGCTCGCTGTTCAGCGTGGCCGCCTTTTATCCGCGCGCCAGCGTGGAGCTCGCGGCGGGCGAGCCAGCCGCCTTTCGCCGGCCGTCCGCCAGCGGATTCGACGTAACGTTTCACTTCTGCCCCGAATGCGGCTCGAATCTCTGGTGGCACGCCGACCGCCTGCCGGATCTCGTCGGTGTGGCGGCCGGAGCATTTGCCGATCGCGATTTCCCGAGGCCGGAGCAGGCCGTCTGGGCCGAAGAGAAGCATCACTGGTTGCAGCTTCCCGACGACCTGCCTACGCATGCGCGCAATCCGGTCCGGTCCACGTGAACGGCGGGCCGAGCAGCCTTCGTCAACGCGCGGCTGCTTGCAGGTGAGCGCTATGCTTGACGATTCGGGCCTTCGCCGCTAAGGCGCGCGCTTTCCGGCGGGCATACCGCCGTTTTCTGCAGGTTTACGAACGAAATCCGGCCGTTCGCGAGACGGCCCGAGACAAGGACGAACATGGCCAATACGCCGCAAGCCAAGAAGCGCATCCGTCGCAACGCCAACCGCGCCGAGATCAACGGTGCGCGCATCAGCCGCATCCGCAGCTTCCTGAAGAAGGTCGAAACCGCGATTGCCGGCGGCGACAAGACGGCGGCTGCCGAAGCGCTCAAGACCGCGCAGCCCGAGCTCGCTCGCGGCGTCGCGCGCGGCGTGCTCCACAAGAACACCGCAGCGCGCAAGATGTCGCGCCTCTCCAAGCGAGTCGCGGCGCTCTGATTCGCGGGCCCCTGATCGGGGCAACCGCAGCATTGGATGCCGAACGGGCCGGCGCGATGAGCGCTGGCCCGTTTCGTTTTGCCACCCTTCCCCGAACCCCGTTTGAGAAAAGCTAGGAAGTTCCGCGATTCGCGTGGCACGGCACGTGATTTTCGAACGCAAACAGCAACTTGAACGGACGGCTGCGGGGTTGCGACGAGTCAATATCCTTTATTTCAGTTTTTTTGCAGGCGGGCCTCTTGCGACTCAAGCGAAGCGCTTCCTAAAAGGTCTGCGGCACGAGGCGGGACGGCTGGTGCTCCTGGAAATTGGACGGTCGCGTTCGGTCTGGAATCCCCGATTCCGGGCAGGACCGGGCTGTGCGTGCCGTCTGTGGGGTTCATGAGGATGTCCGGGGGGCAGACCGGGCGCGACAGGAGCGGTTCGAAAATGAAAAGCAGGAACGGCGAAGCACGCGCGGCACTGGGCAAAGGGCAAGAGGAATCGATGGAAGATCTGGAAGCGGTAAACCTGGCTGCGGATTGGGCGGATATCAGCCAGGGCCTGCGGAAGGATCTGGGGCACCAGCTCCACAGCCAGTGGATCAAGCCGATCCAGCTCGGCGGTTTCTGCGAGGATACCGGCACGCTCGATCTCTACCTGCCGACCGAATTCTCCGCCAACTGGGTGCAGGACCGCTTCGCCGACCGGCTCTCGCTCGCATGGAAGATCGCGCGCAGCGAAGTGCGCAACGTGCGCATCTCGGTCCATCCGGGCCGCCGCAAGCTGCCCGAGCTGAGCCTGGCCGGCGACGGGCGGCGCCCCGCGAACGACGCCGATTCCTCGATGATCGCGGTCGCCGCCGGCACGATCGGGGAACAGGGTTTCACCTCCTCGGTCGGGCTCGACCCTTCGCTGACCTTCGCAGCTTTCGTCACCGGCGAATCGAACGTGCTCGCCTGCAACGCCGCGCAGCGCATGGCGGCGAGCGAGCAGCCGCAGTTCTCGCCGCTCTACCTCAAGGCCGCGACCGGCCAGGGCAAGACGCACCTGCTGCACGCGATCGGGCACGCCTATCTCTCGACGCATCCCCGCGCGCGAATTTTCTACTGCAGCGCCGAGCGCTTCATGGTCGAGTTCGTCCAGGCGCTGAAGCAGAACCAGATGATCGAGTTCAAGGCGCGCCTGCGCAGCTTCGATCTGCTGCTGGTCGACGACATCCAGTTCATCATCGGCAAGGCCAGCGCGCAGGAGGAACTGCTCTACACGATCGACGCGCTGCTGGCCGAGGGCAAGCGGCTGGTCTTCGCCGCCGACCGCGCGCCGCAGGCGCTGGACGGCGTGGAACCGCGGTTGCTCAGCCGTCTGTCGATGGGCCTCGTCGCCGACATCGCCGCGGCCGACATCGAACTGCGCCGTTCGATCCTCGAATCGAAGCTGACCCGGTTCGCGCCGCTCTCGGTGCCCGAAGACGTGATCGACTTCCTCGCGCGCACGATCACGCGCAACGTGCGCGAGCTGGTCGGCGGGCTCAACAAGCTGATCGCCTATGCCCAGCTCACCGGTCAGGAAGTCTCGCTCCAGCTCGCCGAGGAGCAGCTGACCGACATCCTCTCGGCCAACCGCCGCCGGATCACGATCGACGAGATCCAGCGCACGGTGTGCCAGTTCTACCGCATCGACCGTGCCGAAATGTCGAGCAAGCGCCGCGCGCGCGCCGTGGTCCGTCCGCGGCAGGTGGCGATGTATCTCTCCAAAGTGCTGACCCCGCGCTCCTACCCCGAGATCGGGCGCAAGTTCGGCGGCCGCGACCATTCGACCGTGATCCACGCCGTGCGCCTGATCGAGGACCTGCGCCAGCGCGACGCCGACATGGACGGCGACGTGCGCAGCTTGCTGCGGCAGCTCGAGAGCTGATTGCCTGATGCGAGCCCCCGCGCAGGCGGGGGCCTCAGGCCCCTTGGTCGTCCGTAAGTTGCCTGAGGTCCCCGCCTGCGCGGGGACTCACAAGATATCGACACCTTGGACACAGCCTGCCAACAGCTTGCCCATGGCCCTTCCCCCAGAACGCATCGACCGCTTCGCGCGCCATATCGTGCTGCCCGAGATCGGCGGCGCGGGACAGGTGGCGCTCGCCGCGGCGCATGTCGCACTGGTCGGGCTGGGCGGGATCGGCAGCCCGGTCCTGCAATACCTTGCCGGCGCCGGCGTGGGGCGATTCACGCTGATCGACGACGGGCGAGTGGAGCTCTCCAATCTCCAGCGCCAGACGATCTACTCCGAGCGCGACGTGGGGTACGGCAAGGCGGTGTCGGCACGCCGCTGGCTGGCGAACTTCGACGGCGAGCTCGCGGTCGAACTGGTCGACCGGCGCCTGACCCGCGACAACGCCGGCGCTGCGATCACGGGCGCCGATCTGGTGCTCGACGGGACCGACAACTTCGCCACCCGCCTCGCGGTGTCGGACGCCTGCGTTGCATCCGGCACCCCGCTCCTCTCGGCCGCCGTGGGTCGCTTTCAGGGCCAGATCGGTGCCTTCGCGGGGCACCTGCCAGACGAGGCCTGCTACCGCTGCTTCGTCGGCGACGCCTTCGATGCCGACGATTGCGACACTTGCGCCGAGGACGGCATGCTCGGCGCCATGTCGGGCTGGACCGGCACCTTCGCCGCGATGCACGCGATCCGCGTCCTCCTCGCCGGCAAGGCGGCATTCGGCGATCCGCGGTGGAGCCGCCTACACGTCCTCGACGGCCTCAAGGCGGAAATGCGCAGCTTCCGCATCGCGAAGGATCCGGAGTGCCGCACGTGCGGACAGGCGGCAACCGATTGATTCTACCGCACCAGCATCTCCTCAACCCACTCCGGCACCAATTCGCTCGCAGGGCCGAGCCGTGATTCGTGAAACCAGGCGGAACCTTGGCTGCGCTCGAGATTGAGTTCGAGCGTCCGCATGCCGAGGTCGCGCGCATCGCGGACGAAACCGGCCGCAGGATAGACCGCGCCCGAGGTGCCGATCGAGACGAACAGGTCCGCCTGCCGCAGCGCGGCGTAGATGCGCTCCATCTCGTACGGCATCTCGCCGAACCAGACGACGTCGGGTCGCAGCGCCCGCTCGCCGCAGCCCGGACACGGCGGGCGGTCGATCAGCGGCGCCGTCCAGGGCGAGCGCCGGTCGCAGACCGTGCACCAGGCCTTGAGGTGCGTGCCGTGCATATGGAGCACGCGCCGCGCGCCGCCGCGTTCGTGCAGGTCGTCGACGTTCTGCGTGACGATCAGCAATTCGCCCGGCCATTCGCGGTCGAGCTGCCCGAGCGCCTCGTGCGCGGCATTGGGCTGTTTCTCCTGAATGGCCGCGCGGCGCATGTCGTAGAACCGCAGCACGAGGTTCGGATCGCGCGCGAAAGCCTCGGGCGTGGCGACGTCCTCCACCCGGTGCTGCTCCCACAGCCCGCCGGCATCGCGGAAGGTGTCGATGCCGCTTTCGGCGCTCACGCCGGCCCCGGTGAGGATGACGATGTTGCGAATGTCTGCCATGGCCGCCATGAAGCACGCGGTTTCGGGGAAGCGCAATGGCACGCATCGGCATCATCGGCAGCGAAGGACGCATGGGACAGGCGCTCGTTCGCGCGATCGCGGATGCCGGGCACGAATATGCTGGCGGGGTCGATCGCGGGGGTGATCCGGCCGCGCTCGCCGACCGCAGCGACGTGCTGGTCGACTTTTCGGCCCCCGTGGCACTGGAGGCGAACGTCCATGCGGCGATCGGCGCCGGCATTCCGATCCTCATCGGTACGACAGGCCTCGAGGAGCGCCATCACACCGCGATCGACAATGTCGCGCGCGCCATCGCCGTTCTCCAGACCGGCAACACTTCGCTCGGCGTGACTGTGCTGGCGCAGCTCGTGCGCGAGGCGGCGGCGAGGCTCGGGCCCGAATGGGACATCGAGATCGTCGAGATGCACCACCGCCGCAAGGTCGACGCCCCCTCCGGCACCGCCCTCCTGCTGGGCGAAGCGGCGGCGCAGGGGCGCGGGATCGAGCTTGCCGCCCATCGCGAGAGCGGCCGCGACGGCCATACCGGCGAGCGCCGGCAGGGCGCGATCGGCTTCGCGGCCCTGCGCGGCGGCACGATCGCGGGTGAGCACAGCGTGATCCTTGCGGGCGAGGAGGAGCGCCTGATCCTCTCGCATGGCGCCGAGAACCGGATGATCTTCGCACGCGGCGCGATCAGGGCAGCCGAATGGCTGATCGGCCGCGCGCCGGGCCGCTACACCATGGACGACGTGCTCGACCCCACCGCACGATGACCAAGGACGAGATATTCGAGTTCTTCCGCCGCCTGGCGGAGGACAACCTAGCGCCCGAGACCGAGCTCGAATACGGCAATGCCTATCAGCTCGTCGTCGCGGTCGCGCTGTCGGCGCAGGCGACCGACGTCGGCGTCAACAAGGCGACGCGCAGGCTCTTCGCCGAAGTCGAGACGCCGGAGCAGATGGTCGCGCTCGGCGAGGAGGGACTGAAAGAGCACATCAAGACGATCGGCCTGTTCAACTCGAAGGCCAAGAACGTCATCGCGCTCTCACAGATGCTGATCGACGAATTCGGCGGCGAAGTGCCCGATACGCGGGAGGAACTCGTCAGGCTCCCCGGCGTCGGCCGCAAGACCGCGAACGTCGTGCTCAACTGCTGGTTCGGGCAGGAAACCTTCGCGGTCGACACCCACATCTTCCGCGTCGGCAACCGCGCGGGTCTGGCCAGGGGCAAGACGCCCGAACAAGTCGAGGCCAAGCTGGAGAAGCGCGTCCCGCAGCCGTTCCGCCTGCACGCGCACCACTGGCTGATCCTGCACGGCCGCTACATCTGCAAGGCGCGGCTGCCCGAATGCTGGCGCTGCCCGGTGGTGGATTTGTGCGCCTTCAAGCAGAAGGTGCTGGAGAAGCCGAAAGGGCGGTGAACCTGTCCGACCCGTCACTCTGAACTTGGTTCAGGGCCCATTTCTCCACCTGCGTAGGTCGCGCAGAGAGCACGATGGATGCTGAAACAAGTTCAGCATGACGATTGGAGAGAACCTGGAAGTCTAAGCCGCCCCGGCCTTCTCCGCCGGCAAGTCGGGCGAAAGCGTCGAGATAGTCTGCGCCGCAACAAGGTCGCCGACGACGTTAAGCGTCGTGCGGCACATGTCGAGGAAGCGGTCGACGCCGAGAATCAGCCCGATGCCGGCCGGGTCGACGCCCACGCCCGCCAGGATCAGCGCGATCACCGGCAGCGAGCCGCCCGGCACGCCGGCGGTGCCGATACCGGCGAGGATGCAGATCAGCATGACGAAGGCCTGATCCATCAGCGAGAGCTCGACGCCGAAGAACTGGGCAAGGAACAGTACCGTCACGCCTTCAAACATCGCGGTGCCGTTCTGGTTGGCGGTCGCGCCGATGGTCAGCACGAAGCGCGCGATGCGGCGCGGCAGACCCAGCTCCGTGTCGGCGACGCGCAGCGCCGTGGGCAGCGTCGCGTTCGAACTGGCGGTCGAGAACGCCATGACGCTCGCCTCGCGCGTCTCGCGGAAGAACGCGACCGGGCTCTTCCTGGCGACGAACTTCAGGATCGCGGGGAAGACGCCGAACATCTGGATGCCGAGCGCCAGCAGCACGACGCCCACGAACGCGGCGAGCTTGAACAGCAGATCCCACCCGAACTGCGCGGTCAGGTTGAACATGAAACAGAAGATGGCGATCGGCGCGAGCTGGATGACGAAACCAATCAGCTTCATCGCCACTTCGAACACGCCCTCGATCGCGTCCTTGAGCGTTTCGGTCCGGCGCGTCTGGACGAGCAGCAGGCCGATGCCGAAGAACAGTGCGAAGAACATGACCGCGAGAATGTCGTTGGACGACATCGCGGCGACCACGTTGCTCGGCACGATGGCGATGACCTGGTTGACGCCCGCCTGACTCTCGGCGCTCGCGCGGACGATGCTGGAGGCGCCCTCCGCCCCTTCGGCCAGCAGCTCGGCGGCGGCCGCCGGATCGATCCCCTCGCCCGGTTTGATCAGATTGACCAGCGCGATCGAGATCGCGACCGCGATCGACGAGACGACGACGGTGTAGAGTAGCGTCCTCAGGCCGACTCTTCCCAGCGATCTGACCTCGCCCATTTCGGCAATGCCGACCACCAGCGCGCTGAACAGCAGCGGGATCACGAGCATGAACAGCAGGCGCAGGAAGATCTGCCCGATCGGATTGGTGACGTAGGTCACGATCGATTCGACCCAGGCCGCGTCGCGCGCGAAGGTATAGGCGAGCAGGCCCGCGATCAGGCCGGCGACGAAGCCGACGAGGATCCGCCACTGCAGCTTGCCCTGTCCCGTCGGTGCGGCGCCTGCGGCGATCTCCGCTGCGTCCTGGCTTGCCATGTCTCGCTTCCCCTCCGGTATCGTCTTATCGTTTGCCCAGCGCCGCTGCGGCGATGCGCGCGTAGATGCGGCCTAGCGCATCGAGGTCCGCCAGCGCCACCGCCTCGTCGCGCTTGTGCATCGTGGCGTTGCACAGCCCGAACTCGATCACCGGGCAGACGGCGCGCAGGAACCGCGCGTCCGACGTACCGCCGGTGGTCGAGGCTTCGGGCACGAGACCGGCCTCGGCCTCGACCGCATCTGCGATCATCTGCGAGAATTCGCCCGGCGGCGTCAGGAACGGCTCACCCGAGATGATCGGAAGCGCGGTTCCGCCGTGCTTCGCGGCGACCGCGGCGACCATTTCGGACAGCGAGGCGCCGCTGTGCCGGTCGTTGAAGCGGATCGAGATGCGTGCCGTCGCCTTGGCCGGGATCACGTTATGCGCAGGATTGCCGACTTCGAGATCGGTGATCTCCAGGTTCGACGGCTGGAACCACTCGGTCCCTTCGTCGAGCACCAGCGCATCGAGCTCCGCCAGGATCGCAACCAGCTTCGGGATCGGATTGTCGGCGTTGTGCGGATAGGCGACGTGGCCCTGCGTGCCCTCGACCTCGAGCCAGATATTGACCGAGCCGCGGCGGCCGATCTTCATCATGTCGCCAAGACGGTTCACGCTGGTCGGTTCGCCGACGAGGCACAGGTCGGGCCGGTCGCCGCGTTCCTGCATGAAGTCGATCAGCGCGCGGGTGCCATGGACGGCCGGGCCTTCCTCGTCGCCGGTGACGATGAAGCTGATCGTGCCGGCATCACGGGGCACCTCGGCCACGGCAGCGACCATCGCCGCGATCGCGCCCTTCATATCGACCGCCCCGCGGCCGTAGAGCAGATCGCCCCGCCGCTCGGGCGCGAAAGGCGCGCTGGTCCAGCCTTCTCCCGGAGGGACGACATCGAGGTGACCCGCGAATGCGAAGTGCTTCGATCCCGCGGGACCCGCGCGGATCGCGAAGAGGTTCTCGACCGGCCCGTCCGGCACCTCACCGCGCACGAAGCGGTGTACCTCGAAGCCGAGGGGCGCCAGCATCGCCTCCAGCACGTCGAACACTTGGCCGGTCGCCGGGGTCACGCTGGGCGCGGCGATCAGCTTTTCGGCAAGCAGGCTGGCGTCGGTCATCGCGCGGGGGTTAGACGAGCAAATCGCCGCTTACCACCCATCGGAGTCGTTCCATGCCCAAGCTCGAACTCGACGCCATCGCGCAGACCAACGCCACCGGCTATCCCGCGCCCTACGATCACGAGGTGCAGGGTCGTTGGTATCGCCGCCTCGCCCCCGGCGCGGGCCTTACCGAAATGGGCGCGAGCCATGTCGTGCTGAAGCCCGGCGGCTGGTCGTCGCAGCGCCACTGGCACGCGGCGGAGGACGAGTTGCTGGTGATGATCTCGGGAGAGGCCGTGCTGGTGGAGGACGGCGGCGAGACCGTACTGCGCGCGGGCGACCTCGCCGCCTGGCCCAAAGGGGTGCGCGACGGACATCACCTGCAGAACCGCAGCGGAAGCGACTGCGTGTTCGTCGCGATCAGCGCAGGCGACCGCTCGGCCGACCACGGCGAATATCCCGACATCGATCTGAAGTTCGATGCCGAGGGCTATGCGCACAAGGACGGCACGCGTTACCCCGCCAAGCGGGCGCCCTAGCGCATCAGCCCGCCGATCAGGTTGCGGACGAAGCGGCCGGCGAGCGGACCGGCAAGATCAGTCGCCAGCGAGCCGAGGCCCGAGGATGCGGCGGTCTTCATCGGGTTCGCGCGCGACTTGCGCCCCGTGATCGTGCTCGCCGCGATCGACGCGCCCGAGCCGGTCGCCGCGCCCAGCGCGCGCTTCAACGCCTTGCCCCAGATCGAGGTGCTCTTGCGCGGACGCTTCTCGACCTCGTCGCGTCCCTTCTCCTCGACTTCCTCGGCCGTCGCGACGGCATCGGCGGCTTTCTGCGCGAGCACTTCCTCCGCGCTCTCGCGGTCGATAGCGGTGTCGTACTTGCCCGCCACCGGGCTGACCGACTGCACGATCGCCCGTTCCTTCTCGGTCACCGGACCCAGGCGGCTGCGTGGCGGCTTGATCAGTGTGCGCTGAACGATCGAGGGGGCGCCGTCCTCGAGCAGCGTGGAGACGAGCGCCTCGCCGACCTTGAGCTCGGTGATCGCCGTCTCGACATCGAGCTCGGGGTTGATGCGGAATGTCTCGGCCGCGGCGCGGATCGCCTTCTGGTCGCGCGGGGTGAAGGCGCGCAGCGCGTGCTGCACACGGTTGCCGAGCTGCCCGGCGACTTCCTCGGGAATGTCGATCGGGTTCTGGGTGACGAAATAGACGCCCACCCCTTTCGAGCGGATCAGCCGCACAACCTGCTCGATCTTGTCCTGCAGGGCCTTGGGCGCGTCGTCGAACAGCAGGTGAGCCTCGTCGAAGAAGAACACCAGTTTGGGTTTCTCGGGGTCGCCGACTTCGGGCAGGCTCTCGAACAGTTCGGCCAGTAGCCAGAGCAGGAAGGTCGCGTAGAGCTTCGGGCTGCGCATGAGCTTGTCGGCGGCGAGGACGTTGATGAAGCCGCGCCCCTGCTCGTCGACCTTCAGGAAATCGTCGATCTCCAGCGCCGGTTCGCCGAAGAACCGGTCCGCGCCCTGGCTTTCGAAGCTCAGGAGCTGGCGCTGGATCGTGCCGACGCTGGCCTTGGTGACGTTGCCGTACCTGGCGCTGAGCTCCTTGGAATTCTCCGCACACCAGGCGAGCATCGCCTGCAGGTCGCCGAGGTCGAGCAGCAGCAGCCCGTGGTCGTCGGCGTGACGGAAGACGATCTGCAGCACACCCTCCTGCGTCTCGTTGAGATCGAGCAGCCGGGCGAGGAGCAGTGGCCCCATCTCCGAGATCGTCGTCCGGATCGGATGCCCCTGCTCGCCGTAGAGATCCCAGAAAATCGCCGGGTTGTCGGAATAGGCATAGTCTTCCATGCCCAGTTCCTTCGCCCGCTCCTCCAGCTTGTCGGCGTTCTTGAAGGTCGGGGAGCCGGCCATGGCGATGCCGGAGAGATCGCCCTTCACGTCCGCGACGAAGACCGGCACGCCCTGGGCGGAAAAGCTCTCGGCCAGCCCTTGGAGGGTGACCGTCTTGCCGGTGCCGGTCGCACCGGCAATGAGCCCGTGGCGGTTGGCGCGCCGAAGGTTGAGGAACTGCTTCTCGCCATTGCCGGCCAGCCCGAGAAAGATTTCGCTCACGTATGATTCTCCCGCCACGATCGGATCAGGCATGGCGCAGGCGTTCGCGCGCCGCAAGTTCCCGGCTTGGCGGATAGGGCTCCGGACCCTAAGGCGGGGGCGATGGGAGAGCGAACACCCTTCGTGCTGCTCGACGATGCGCGCGCCGAGAGCGCGGCCGACGCGCATTTCTACGAGAACGCGGCGGAGATCTTCGTCGCGCGCCAGCCGGGCGAGGTCGAAGCCGTGCTTGCCGCGGCCGATGCAGCGCGGGCCGAGCGCGGGGGCTGGCTGGCGGGTTTCTTGGCTTACGAGGCGGGGCTGGCGCTCGAACCCAGGCTCCGCGCGCTGGCGGAGGCGAGGACCGGAGCGGCAGGGCCGCTGGTCTGGCTCGGTCTGTTCGAGACGGAAACGGTCATTCCCGCCGCGGACGTGCCCGCCTGGCTCGCCGCGCGCGCCGAGGGCGATGCCTCGCTCGGGCCGCTCGATCCGCAGGTTTCGCCGGGCGCCTATGTCGAGGCCTTCGCCCGGCTGCAGGAGGCGATCCGCGGCGGCGATATCTATCAGGCAAATCTCACCTTCCCGCTCGCGGGATCGTACCGCGGGGATCCGCTCGCGCTCTACGCGGCGCTGCGCCCGGCGGCGCAGGCAGGCTATGGCGGGACCGTGTTCGACGGCGCACACTGGCTGCTCAGCCTCTCGCCCGAACTGTTCGTCTCGCTCAAGGGACGCGAGGCCAAAGCCAAGCCGATGAAGGGCACGCGGCCGCGCTCGGACGATCCGGCAGAGGACCGCGCGCTGGCAGACGATCTCGCCGCCTCGGCCAAGGACCGGGCCGAGAATCTGATGATCGTCGACCTGATGCGCAACGACCTGTCGCGCGTGGCCGCGCCGGGCAGCGTGCGCGTCGACGCACCGTTCGCGGTCGAAAGCTATCCGACCGTCCACCAGATGGTCACCACCGTGCGCGCCGCACTGGCCGAGGGGAAGGGCGCGGCGGACCTCGTGCGCGCGATCTTCCCCTGCGGCTCGATCACCGGCGCCCCCAAGATCCGCGCGATGGAACTGATCGCCGAAGTCGAACGCGATGCCCGCGGCCCCTATTGCGGCGCCATCGGCCGGATCGGCCCTGATGGCGATGCGGCCTTCAATGTCGCCATCCGCACGCTGCGGCTGACGCCGGTCGAGAACGCGCAAGGCTCCGCCACGCTCGGCGTCGGCTCGGCGATCGTCGCCGACAGCGAGCCGCTGACCGAGTGGCGCGAGGCGGTGCTCAAGGGCGGCTTCGCCAGGCGCAGTTCGCCGGGTCACACGGCGCCCGCGTTCGACCTGATCGAGACCATGCGCTTCACGCCCGAAGAGGGCATAGCGCTGATCGAGGGGCATCTGGAGCGGATGAAGGCAAGCGCCGCGGCGCTCGGCTTCGCCTTCGACCGCCATGTGGCACGCAACCGGATCCATGCGCTGTGCTTCGAGCTCGAGCGCCCTTCCTGCGTGCGCCTGCTCTGCGCCCGCAGCGGTGCGATTGCCGTCGAGGCGCGCGATTTGCCGCCGCTGCTGGGCGAGCCGGTGCGCTGCATCGCGCTGCCGCTGCCGGTCGACCCGGGCGACTGGCGCCTCCGGCACAAGACCAGCGACCGCGGCTTCTACGAGGACGCGCTGGCCGTAGCCCGCGATGCCGGCGCAGTCGAAACGCTGTTCGTGCGCGACGACGGCCTTGCGACGGAAGGCAGCTTCACCAACCTCTACGTCGAGCGCGGCGGCATCCTGCTGACGCCGCCCGCACGGCTCGGGCTGTTGCCGGGAGTGGCGCGGCGGGCGCTGATCGAGCGGGGCGAGGCCCGCGAGGCCGAACTCACGCTCGCCGATCTCGAAGGCGGTTTCCTGGTCGGCAATGCCCTGCGCGGCGTGATGCGGGCGGAACTCGCGCTCTAGCGCCCTCGTTGGTCCAAGCGCCGGGAGACGACCTTGGCCAACGCCCTTCCTTTCCTCTAGCGGGCGCGCTGGACACAGGAACAGCCCTTCGACAAGCTCGGGGGCGAACGGAAGGTTGGCAATGAGCGCTCTGGATATCCTCTTCGAAGACGGCGAAGCGCTGGTCATCGACAAACCGGGCGGGTTGCCGATCGAACGTCCGCGCAAGGGCGGCCGGTCGCTGGAGGATCAGCTCGATGATCTGAAGCTCGGCTTCCAGCGTGCGCCGATGCCCGTCCACCGGCTCGACACCGACACCTCGGGCTGCCTGCTGCTCGCGCGTAATCCCAAGGCCTTGAAGCGCTTCGCGATGGCATTCGAGGAGCGCCTGGTCGAGAAGCGCTATCTCGGCATTCTCGACGGGGAGCCGGTGGAGGACGAAGGCACGATCGCGCTGTCGCTGAGCAAGATCAGCAGCGCGGAAAAAGGCTGGCGGATGATCGCCGCCAGGAAGGGCAAACCCTCGGCTACGCACTGGCGCGTGGTCGCGCGGCACGAGGGCCGTACGCTGGTCGAGTTCCGGCCCGAGACCGGGCGCACGCACCAGATCCGCGTCCATGCCGCGAGCGGGCTCGGCGTGCCGCTGCTCGGCGATCCGGTCTATGGCAGCGGCAAGGGTGCGCCGCGCACGATGCTCCATGCGGCAGGGCTCGTCGTGCCGCGCGCGGACAAGCCGCCGGTCGAGGCCGCGGCGCCTCTCCCCGCCGATTTCGCAGCGCTCGGGTTCGCCGATGGATGACGAGCCGCCCTCACCGGTGGAGCGCGCGCTGGCGCTGGCGGAGGAGAGTTTCATCGCCTCCTCCGGCCCGGGCGGACAGAACGTCAACAAGGTCGCGACCGCGGTGCAGCTTCGGCTCGACGTGTTCGCCCTGCGCCTGCCGCCGCCGGTCTTCGCGCGGCTGAAGACGCTCGCGGGCAGCCGGATGACGGCGCGCGGCGAGATCGTCCTTACCGCGCGCACCCACCGTACGCAGGAGGCGAATCGCGAGGAAGCGCGGCGGCGCCTCGCCGAGTTGATCGAGGAGGCGCACAAGCAACCGAAGAAGCGCGCCAAGAGCCGCGTCAACCGGGTGGGCAAGGTCAAGCGGCTGAAAGCCAAGAAGTCCCGCGGGGAGGTCAAGGCCAACCGCGGCAAGGTCGACTGGTAGCCAGCTTGACTTTCGCGCGTGAATCGCTCAATGGCCGCGCCGGAATGGCGGTGCCGCGCGCGCCGCCTGTATTTTTTCGGCCGCTTACACTGGTGTTTGGGGCCTCAGACCGATCTTAGGAACACGCAATGGCGAAGCCCGCAACCGTCAAGATCAAGCTCGTCTCGACCGCCGATACGGGCTTCTACTACGTGACCAAGAAGAATCCCCGGAACATCACCGAGAAGATGACCTTCCGCAAGTACGACCCCGTCGCGCGCAAGCACGTCGAGTTCAAGGAAGCGAAGATCAAGTAAGCTGAATTTCCGGAACCGGATGAATTCAGCATCGGTTCAATGCTCCGATCCTAGTTCACGGAGCATGACCATAGTGCACAAGCTTACTGTCACCCCCCTGCGTGCGGCCATGGCCGGCGCGCTGGCTATTGCCGCGCCTGCGGCGCTCGTCGCGGTGCCGATTCCGGTCGCTGCGGCCGAAGGCGATCTCGACCGCGCGGTTGCCGCGCTGCGCGGGATCTCGACGATGAAGGCCGACTTCACGCAGACCGACCGGAAGGGCCAGACCGTTTCCGGCGAGATGACGCTGAAGCGCCCCGGCAAGATCCGCTTCCAGTACGAAGACGGCGTGCCGCTGCTGCTGGTGTCGAACGGCCAGTCGTTCACGATGATCGACTACGAGGTCAATCAGGTCGAACGCTGGCCGATCTCCGAATCGCCGCTCGGCGCACTGCTCGATCCCAGCCGCGACGTGAAGAAGTACGGCAAGCTGGTTTCGACCGGTCATTCCGACGTCATCAGCGTCGAAGTCCGCGACCCGAACAAGCCGCAGTTCGGCGTGATTACCCTGATCTTCACCCGCGATTCGTCGGCGCCTGGCGGGCTCCAGTTGACCAACTGGGTCGCGCTCGATGCGCAGAACAATCGCACCACCGTGCGGCTGCGCAACCACCGCTACGGCATCTCGGTGCCCGACAGCGCCTTCACTTACAAGGATCCGCGCCGATCCACCCGTCGCCCGCGGTAAACGCTTCGGCGGCAGCGCGTGGGGCGATTGCGACGAGGCGCTGCGGGTCGTTCATTGGCAAGCAAGGCCATCCCCCTTATCTTGCAAGTCACAAGGCGGTGCGAGGCGGGTTTCCCCCCTGTTGCCCTGACCTCGCTCAAGAGCCGCCTTGTACAAGCGTGACGAACGCTAACATGGAACCCTCGTGCCAATGCCCCCGGCACGAGGGTTTTTTGTTGCACGTCGGCTTGCGGCGCCCTGCGGCGCTCCCTATCCCGCCACGATGCTTTCTGTCGCCACCTGGAACATCAATTCCGTCCGCCTGCGCCTCCCCCAGGTGGAGCGCGTCTTGCGCGAACAGTCGCCCGACGTGCTCTGCCTGCAGGAGATCAAGTGCCAGGAGAGCCAGTTCCCGGCCAAGGCGCTGGCGGAGATGGGCTACGTCCATCAGGCGGTGCATGGGCAGAAGGGCTACCACGGCGTCGCCACCGTCAGCCGCATTCCCTTCCGCGAGTTCTCCCGCCACGACTGGCAGGACAATGGCGAGGCGCGGCACGTCGGTGTCGAGCTGCTTGGCCCGGGGCAGGGCATGGTGCTGGAGAACGTCTACATCCCCGCCGGCGGCGACGTGCCCGACCGCGAGGTGAACCTGAAGTTCGGCCAGAAGCTCGACTTCCTCGAGCGGATGACCCGCTGGGCCGATGCGCTCGACCGGCCGACGCTGATCGTCGGCGACTTCAACGTCGCGCCGCTCGAATGCGACGTCTACGACCACAAGGCGCTGCTCAAGGTCGTCAGCCACACGCCGATCGAGGTCGAGACGCTTGGCCGCTTCCGCGACGCGCACGGCTGGGTCGATCTCGGCCGCGAATTCATCCCCGCGCCGGAGCGCAACTATTCTTGGTGGTCCTACCGCAGCTTTTGGCGGCAGAAGGACCAGGGGCGGCGGCTCGACCATATGTGGGCCAGCCCCGACCTCGCCAGGCAGGCGCGCAGCCACCGCTTCGTGGAGGAAACGCGGCGCTGGGAAAGCCCGAGCGACCATGTGCCGCTGGTGACGGAGTTCGAGCTCTGACGGCTTCCGCGCCATCCCCGGCCCGCCGCGCGGCGCAGGCGATCGACGCGCTGCGCCATGGCTGGCCGCTGGCGATGGAGGGCGGCCCGGTGCTGCTGCCGGTCGAGACGGCGGTGGCGCGGCAGGCGAGCGCCGACCGGATGCTCATCTCCGCCGCGCGCGCCGAAACGCTCAAGCTCGCCAACCAGCGCGAGGCGGCCGAGCCGCATGCGCCGGTGCTGATCCACGGCGCGGAGCCGTTCGACCTCGCCGCCGCGCTGCCCGTCGCCGACCCGGCGCTCGATCTTACCGCCCCGCTCAAAGGGCCGTTCCGGGCCGAGACGATCGGCCGGCCGGAGCAGGCGGCGGCGGCGCTCGAACTGGCGCGGATCGCGGGCATCCTCCCCGCCTTCCTCGTCGATCCGGCCGATGCGGGCGAGGCGCAGCCGGTCGCCGCGTCCGATCTCGCCGCATGGGCCGATGCCGCCGCGCTCGCCATCGCCACCCGCGCACGCCTTCCGGTTTCGGCAAGCGAGGATGCCGAGATCGTCGCCTTCCGCAGCGCCGACGACTTGCGTGAACATGTCGCACTGGTGATCGGCGAGCAGCGGTCGGACGTGGCGCCGCTCGTGCGGCTCCATTCCGAATGCCTGACCGGCGACATCCTCGGCAGCCTGAAGTGCGACTGCGGCCCGCAACTCGACGCCGCGCTCCACGCGATGGCCCACGAGGCGGCAAGCGGCGGCTGGGGCGTGCTGCTCTATCTGCGGCAGGAAGGGCGGGGAATCGGCCTCGTCAACAAGCTGCGCGCCTACCGCCTGCAGGATCAGGGCTTCGACACCGTCGACGCCAACCGCCGGCTCGGCCTGCCCGACGAGGCGCGCGACTTCCCCGTGGCCGCCCGCATGCTCGAACTGCTCGGCGTAGGCGAGGTGCGGCTGATGACCAACAACCCGGCCAAGGTCGAGGCCCTCGCGGCCAGCGGCATCGCCGTGGCCGAGCGCGTTCCCCACCAGCTCCCCGCCAATCCGCACAACGCGCGCTATCTCTCGACCAAGCGCGACCGCTCGGGCCATCTGCTGACATGAGCATAACGATCCGCCCCGAGCGCGCCGGCGACGAACGCGCGATCCACGGCGTCGTGCACGCGGCCTTCGACGGTCACCCGCACAGCGACGGCAGCGAACCCGCCATCGTCGACCGCCTGCGCGCCGACGGCGATCTCACCATTTCGCTGGTTGCGGAGGACGGCGGAGAAATCCTCGGCCACGTCGCGTTCTCGCCCGTCACGATTTCGGACGGAAGCAAAGGCTGGTTCGGCCTCGGCCCCGTCGCGGTCGCACCGCAGCACCAGCGCGAGGGCATTGGCGCGGCGCTGATCGAGCAAGGACTGGCTCTGCTGCGCGAGCGCGACACAGCAGGCTGCGTGGTGCTCGGTGATCCGGCCTACTACGGACGGTTCGGCTTCGCGCACGATCCGGCCCTCACCTATCCCGGCCCGCCGCCCGAATACTTTCAGCGTCTCGTCATGGAAGGCTCAGGCGCGGGCGGCGTGGTGAGCTACGCACCCGCATTCGGCTGATCCGCGCGTCTCGGCAGAGCAGACGAATTCGATCAGACGGAGAACGACACATTGCAGGCTTTGCCACTTTAGGGTCAGGTGCTGAGCATGACGCTGCGCCGATATCTACTTATCTGCTATCTTTGGACTATCGTGTTGTTCGGCCTACTCGGCTGGACTGCGAGTTTGTCCGACCCTGAAGCTCCCGCACTCGGCTTGCTCCTCCTCGGCCCTTTCGCAGGGCTCTTCAACGTCTTCGTTAACATATGGCCGTGGGCGCGAAGAGTGCCTGTGGAGCGTCGGACCACCTTCTCGTCTTACCGGGGCACCAACATCGTTTTCTTCTTCATCCCGGCCCTGATCGTTGCCTTCGCTGCTGTCGTAGGTCTCCTTTACGGCTGACCCACCCATGTCCGCTAACACCAGTAGACATTGAATCTCGGCTTCGCCATGCAAGCGGCGACCTCGCCAGCATTCGGAACTTATTGGCGACTCCTCGCAGCCCTACCGCAACTGGCTGTCCTTGCTCCCGCGCCGGTTGATGCCGGTGGAGCGGACGGCGGCGTCCCGCTCCGACTGGCAGGCGACGCAGGTGCGGACGCCGGGCAGGGCCTGGCGCCGTTTTTCGGGGATCTCCTCGCCGCATACGTCGCAGAAGCGGGCGCTCTCGCCGCGCGGCATACGGGTGCGCGCGGCCTGCACCGCGTCGCTCACGGTATCGTCGATCTGGTCCTGAACGGCCCCGTCGCGGGTCCAGCCGCCTGCCATGCGAAGTGCTCCTTCGCGCCACCAACCCGCAAGCAGGCAGGCGGGTTCCGCGTCAGCGCGCGTCGAAGCGCGCGATCCCGGCTCCCAGCCGGTTGTCGCCGATGGCGAGGTTCGCGCCGGTCCAGTCGGCGACGAAGGCCGAGCTGCGGCTGAGCGCGGGCACGAAGCGCGCGTCGTTGCCGGCGATCTGCAGCCCGTCGGAGCTGTGGCTGATATCCTCGGCGCCGACCGCGATGAAGGCGGAGTAGTTCTCCTTGTCGCGGCCCTGGACGAACCAGTTGTTGGTGATCTGGCCGGTCGCCCCTTCGGGCAGGTCGATCATGTAGTTCGTGCCGCGCCCGGCCGAATCGTCGAAGCTCGATGCGGCGATCTCGACCCGCGCCGCGCGCGCCTTGACGTAGTGCCCGCCCGTGCCGCGCTCGAAGCGGCTGCGGGTCACGCGCAGGTGGCCGTAATCGCCGATGTAGATCGAATGCGCGCAGCCGCCCGAGCCCTCGCAGGTCCCGAGGCCGGAGAAGGTCGACTTGTCGATGACGAGGCGGCTCGAAGGATCGTCGGCGGTCAGGATGCCCTGCTGGCTGTCGGCGAACCAGGACTGCGCCACGGTGAGGTCGCCCTGCTCCAGCCGGATGCCCGCACCATTGTAGTCGGGCACCGTCATGCGGCGGAAGACGAGGCCGGACACCGTTGCCGCGCGTCCGCGCAGCACCAGCGCGGCCTTGCCTTCGCAGGTGACGCCGTCGAACACTGCCTTGCCCGGGTCGGCAGCGAGGTACGAGACCGAACCACCCTCCTGCACCGCGCATTCGCGGTAGGTCCCGCTGGCGATCGCAATGCTGCCCTCGCCGCTGCCGATGGCGTCGACCGCCTGCTGGAGCGAGGCGTAGCTTTCGCCGGTCTCGACCACCGTAAACGGCGTTCCTGCGGGCTGCGCGATCAGCGCGGCTGCGGGGATCGCGCCCACGGCCAGCGCGGCGATCACCACGGTGGTCCTGAGCGAAGGGCGAACGGGCGTCGTGCGGGCGCAAGTATCCATGGCGCCCGGGTTAGCCCGGATGGGTTAACGGCCGGCTAAGGGCGACCGATCCGTCCTCGCCCGCCTGTGCGGCAGTCGCTGCGCACGGGGCAGTCCGCACATTTTGGATGCGCGGGCCGGCACATTGTCTGTCCGAGCCGCTTCACCAGCAGATGGTGCTCGTCGATGTCGGCGGCGGACCACTCCTCGGGCAAGACCGGCATCAGCGCGTCGTAGGCGCGCGCGGTGTCGGCACTCGGCGGCACGAGCCCCATGCGCTGGACGATGCGGCGATGGTGGCTGTCGATCACCAGCGCGGGGCGCTCGAAGCGCGAGGTGTTCATCACGCTGGCGCTGACCTTGCGCGCAACGCCGGGGAGCGTCTCGAGCCAGGCCATGGCTTCGGCGGTGGACATCTCGGCGAGATGGCCCAGATCGGCCGCACCGCGCCGGTCGATCACGGCGAGGAGGCAGTCCTTGAGCCGCTGCGCCGCGATGTCGGGAAAGGTCTGGTTGGCGAGGCGGGTCTCCAATGCCTCGACCGGAGCCTGCGCGACCGCCTCCCAGGTGCCGAAGTCGGCCAGCAGGCGGTCGGTCGCCTCGTTCGACACGCGCGTCTTGGTCCGCGCGCCGATCACGCCCTGCACCAGCACCCAGAGCGCGTCGCGCCGCTTCTCCGGCGGGCGCACGATCCGCCCGAACCGCGCGATCAGCGCCGGCTGCATCCTGCGCAGAACATCCGTGCGCGGGTCGGGGCCGAGGGGGAGCTGCAGGTTCTCCTCCCGGGCTACCTGGGCGAAGCCGTCACTCCCACTCGATCGTGCCGGGGGGCTTCGACGTGTAGTCGTAGACCACGCGGTTGATGCCCTTCACTTCGTTGACGATGCGGGTGGCGACGCGGGTGAGGAAGCTGGCGTCGAACGGGTAGACGTCGGCGGTCATGCCGTCGGTGCTGGTCACCGCGCGCAGGCCGCAGACGCTGTCGTACGTGCGACCGTCGCCCATCACGCCGACGGTCTTGACCGGCAGCAACACGGCGAAGGCCTGCCAGATCGCGTCGTAGAGGCCGGCGGCGCGGATTTCCTCGAGATAGACCGCGTCGGCCTTGCGCAGGATGTCGCAGCGTTCCTTGGTCACCTCGCCCGGGATGCGGATGGCGAGGCCCGGCCCGGGGAAGGGGTGGCGGCCGACGAAGACTTCCGGCAGGCCGAGCTCACGGCCCAATGCGCGGACCTCGTCCTTGAACAGCTCACGCAGCGGCTCGACCAGCGCCATGTTCATCCGTTCGGGCAGGCCGCCGACGTTGTGGTGGCTCTTGATCGTCACCGACGGCCCGCCGGTGAAGCTGACGCTTTCGATCACGTCGGGATAGAGCGTGCCTTGCGCGAGGAAGTCGGCGCCGCCGATCTTCCTGGCCTCGGCCTCGAACAGGTCGATGAAGGCCTTGCCGATGAACTTGCGCTTGGCTTCGGGGTCGGTGACGCCGGCGAGGCCCGAGAGGAACATCTCCTCCGCGTCGACGTGGACCAGCGGGATGTTGTAGTGGTCGCGGAACAGCGTGACGACCTGCTCCGCCTCGTTCATCCGCATCAGGCCGTGATCGACGAAGACGCAGGTGAGCTGTTCGCCGATCGCCTCGTGGATCAGCACCGCGGCGACTGCGCTGTCGACACCGCCGGAAAGGCCGCAGATGACCTTGCCGTCGCCGACCTGGGCGCGGATTTCCTCGATCTTGGTCTTGCGGAACTCGGCCATGGTCCAGTCGCCGGCGAGGCCGCAGACGTGACGGACGAAGTTGGCCAGCAGGCGGGCCCCGTCGGGCGTGTGGACCACCTCGGGGTGGAACTGCGTGCCGTAATAGCGGCGCTCGTCGTCGGCGATCAGTGCGAAGGGGGCGCCGTCGCTGACCGCGACGATGCGGAAGCCGGGGGCGAGCCGGGTGACCTTGTCGCCGTGGCTCATCCACACCTGGTGCCGCTCGCCTGGCTGCCACAGGCCGTCGAACAGCACGCATTCCTCGCTTACGGTGCAATAGGCGCGGCCGAATTCGCCGCCTTCGCCGGTCTCGTGCCCGGGGCGGACCTCGCCGCCGAGCTGCTGGGTCATGACCTGCTGGCCGTAGCAGATGCCGAGGATCGGGACGCCGCTGTCGAACAGCACCTGCGGGGCGCGCGGGCTGCCCTCGTCGGGAACGCTGGCGGGACCGCCGGAGAGGATCACGCCCTTGGGCTTCAGCCGCTCGAAGGCTTCTTCCGCCTGCGTGAAGGGCGCGATCTCGGAATAGACGCCCGCCTCGCGCACGCGGCGCGCGATCAGCTGGGTCACCTGGCTGCCGAAATCGACGATGAGGATGGAATCGGGGAGATGCTGCGGGTCCATGGCAAGCTCCGTTAGGCGCGGGGGCGGCGGGCTGTCCAGCGGGTGGTGACGTCGGGGCGGGCGGTCTCGATCAGCTTCTGGCCCGTCTCGGTGCTCCGCTGCTGCATGTTTTGCATCCGTCAGAATGCAAACTTTAGGAGAAACAAGGAAGCCTTGCCGGCTATCAGTTGCGCCTTTTGCAACGGATGGCGCAGTTTTCTCATTTGTGAAAAGTCCCACGAAAGATTATTTCCCACTGCGAGCCGGGCGGAAGGCTCCTCTCCTCTCTCCCCCTTCCCCCGGCTTCTTTGACAGGAGACAGGCCATGCGCACGACAGCTTCGCATTTCCTTGCCTTCGTCGTGGCTGCTTCAATCAGCAGCCTCATGCTCGGCGCAGCGATCGCCTGAGCCGAAAGGCAGCGAACGAGACGCGGCCGCCACTCAGTCCTCTCCCCCCCAACTGGTGGCCGCGTCTCAACCGCTCGCTTGAGGCGGATCAGTCGATGCCGCCCATCTCCTCCGCCATCGTCCGAAGATCCGTCTTCAGCAACTTGCCTATGTGACTGCGGGGCATCTCGTCGATGGGATGGAGCGCGGCGAGGCGCTGTGTCTTGCCGAGCCGCGCGTTGACCGCGGCGAGAATGTCGCCGGTCGAGGTCGCACCACCTGCAAGCCGAACGAAGCCGACCGGTGTCTCGCCCCAGCGCCGGCTCGGCACGCCCACCACCGCCGCTTCGGCGACTCCCGGCTCCTTCTCCAGCTCCGTCTCGAGGTCGGAGGGGTAGATATTGAACCCGCCCGAGATGATCATATCCTTCGCCCGCCCGACGAGTTCGACGAATCCGTCGGCGTCGATCCGCCCGATGTCGCCCATGCGCTGCCACACATCGCCCGTGGCGGGGTCGGTCCAGTAGCCTTCGCGGGTCTTGTCCGGCTGATTCTTGTAGCCGCTCATCATCGTCGGGCTCCGCCCCACGAGATTGCCGGCGGTTCCGGGCGGCACTTCGTTGTCGTCGTCGTCCAGTACCTTGAGCTCGCCCCCCGGCGTCGGACGGCCCACGGTGTGGAGCTTGTCCGGGAACTCGTGACACGCGAGCATGCACACCACCCCGCCCTCGGTCATCGAATAGATCTCGATCAGCGCGCCGGGCATCCGCTGCAGCACTTCCCGCTTGAGCGGGGCCGGAAAGGGAGCGGACGTGCAGTACTTCATGGCCAGTGAGGAGAGATCGAACTGGTCGAACCGCGGCTCGTCCATCAGTCGCTGATACTGCACCGGCACGAGCATGGTGATTGTCGTTCGATCGGCCTCGGCGCCCTCGAGCCAGCCGAGGGCCGAGAACTTGCCCATGACCCGCACACTGCCGCCCGCCAGCAAGGCGGGGAGGAATGCCACCATCGTGGTGTTGGAATAGAGCGGCGTCGAGGCAAGCGAACGTATCTCGAGCCCACTCGCGCGGTAGGAGGCGGCCATGGCGGCGAACTGCCGCCAGCGCATCTGGTGCGAATGGACGATCCCCTTCGGAATGCCCGTGGTGCCGCTGGAATAGATGATGTTGAACGGCTCGTCCGGCCGGGGCTCGAACGGGTCGGCACGCGTCCCGGGCGCGGCCATCCAGGCATCGAGTTCCTCGTCGAGAACGATCCGGTCGAGCTGGGGCAGGAAATCATCGCCGAGGTCGGTCAGCCGGGCGCGATCGACGAACAGGTGGCGGGCGCCGCTGTCGCGCGCCATGCCCTCGAGCTGTTCGCGGCTGGCGCTCGTCGTCAGCGGCGCGGCGACTCCGCCCGCGCGCACCGCGGCGAGAAAGACCAGCGCATAGGGAATGCTCGATAGCCCGAGGATGGCGACCGACTGACCGCGCTCCAGCCCATCGGCCTGGAGGCGGGCGGCAATCCGCTCGACCCGGTCGGCAAGCTCGCTCCACGTCAGCGTGCCCCGCTCGTCGCGCAGCGCCACTGCCTCGGGCTGGTTGTCGGCCCAGGCGGCGAGAATGTCGGAGAACGAACCATAAGGTTCGGCGAGCGCGGCAGCGGGATCGGTGATCGGCATACCCGCCTTTCTATTTGCACCGGCGAACTTGTCGAGAGGTTCGCGACCGAAGGCGTCAGCCCACATCCTCACGGCGCAGAGCCTCGGGCGGTGAAAACGACAGGCGCGCGAGGCGCCAGGCCGGATCGTCGCCCATCAGATCGTCCAGCTTCGGCAGATCGGCGGGCGGATGCACGCCTTCGATCGTGCCCACGATATAGCGGCCCGATTCGCGGAGCCGCACCTCGCCCTGCGGCCAGAGCTCTTCGAGTCGGGCTTGCAGGCGCTGCGCCTCGGCGGAGATGTTCGAACTGTCCAGTTCGCGCGGTGCGCCGTCGAGCAGTTCCGCCGCCGCAATGCCCATGTTCGACAGCCCGTCGCGCAGGATCGAGAAAGCGATGAACAGCGCCGCCGCGCTGTCCGCCCACCAGTAGCCGAAATAGATACCCAGAATGCCGACGATGCCGGCGAGGCCCGTTTGCCAGTCCGCCTTCTGCATCAGCGCGTCGGTGTGGAGCACCTTGTCGCGCAGCCTTTCGGCTACCGGCAGCTTTATCCGCCCGAGCCACATTGGCACGACCACCGACCAGCCGAGCGCGGCGATCATCAGCCAGCCGAGCCAGACCGTGTGCCCGAAGACCTCGACCGGGGCGACCGTGGGATGTTCGGCCATGATCAGCGTCATCGCGCTCTCGTACATCAGGAAGCCGCCGACCGCGGTGAGCGCGACCGCGGCGACGAGGAACGCGAGGCTGTTCACGCGCACGAAACCGAAAGGGTATTTCTCGGTCGGGTCCTGCGGCTCGAACCGAGCCGCTATGAGAAAGGTGACGGCCGGGACGAGGCTCAGCACGTCCTCGATGAGGGCGGAGCGCATCGCCTGACTGCCGCCCATCGTGAAGAACATCGCGGCGACGACGGTGCTCATCCAGAACAGCGTCTGCCATTCGAGCCGCCTGGCGCGGGCGAAATCCTCGCGGATCGATGCGGGCAGGCGGTTCACCGCGCTTCCCCTTCGACCAGCGCGATCCAGCCGTTCTCTCCGTTCCGGAAGGCGAAACGCGGCACATGCTCCTCCTTGCCCACATCCGTTCGCCATCCGAGCGGACTGCCGAAGTGTACCTTGCCGGCCCACGGCGACGCTTCCGCGAAATGGCCGTAGACCAGATCCACCTTGCCCTTCTCGAGCCGATTCAGGAGCTCCTCGCCGTGCCCTTCCGTTCGCGTGACCCGCGCTCCGAGCCGGGCGGCGACCCGATCGAGCACTCGCTCGGCTTCGGGAGAGCGCGGAGCGCCGGCAATGTCTCCCAGCACGATTTCGTGCGTGCGCCGGACGCGCTCGGTTGTGCCGTCGGGATCGCGCGGCAGCTCCGCACATGCGGCGAGCGCTGCAATAAGGATTGCGGCTGATGCGATCGTCCCCGCAGGGCGCAGGAACGCGTTCCCCTTGATGCCCATGCAGGGGCAACGCCGCAGGCCGATCCGGCGTTCCCCGCCTGCGATTCGCCTGTGGATGGAATGGGTGTTCTCGCCTTCCGAAATGCCCCCCGTGTGCCTATATGATGCCCATGGACGAAACCCCTGAAACCACCCCGCCGGCAGCGGCGAAGACGAACGACTACGGCGCAGATTCGATCAAGGTCCTCAAGGGCCTTGATGCGGTGCGCAAGCGGCCGGGCATGTACATCGGCGATACGGACGATGGATCGGGCCTCCACCACATGGTGTTCGAGGTGTCCGACAACGCGATCGACGAAGCGCTCGCCGGCCACTGCGATCTCGTGCTGATCGAGCTCAACGCCGACGGTTCGGTCTCGGTCGAGGACAACGGCCGCGGCATTCCCGTGGGGATGCACAAGGAAGAAGGCGTTTCCGCGGCCGAGGTCATCATGACCCAGCTCCACGCCGGGGGCAAGTTCGAGAACACCAGCGACGACAACGCCTACAAGGTTTCCGGCGGTCTCCACGGCGTCGGCGTCTCGGTGGTAAACGCGCTTTCCGAATGGCTCGAGCTGACCATCTGGCGCGACGGCCAGGAACACTGGATGCGCTTCGAGCACGGCGATGCGGTCGCGCCGCTGAAAGTCGTCGGCGACGCACCGCCGGTGGCCTCCAATGGCGACGAGAACGGATTGAAGAAGGGCACGCGCGTGACGTTTCTGCCCTCGACCGGGACGTTCAAGAACGTGACCGAATTCGATTTCGAGAAGCTCGAGCACCGCTACCGCGAGCTCGCCTTCCTCAACTCGGGCGTGCGCATCCTGCTGCGCGACTTGCGGCACGAGGACACGGCGGAGCACGACCTGTTCTACGAAGGCGGGATCGCGGCATTCGTGAAGTATCTCGACCGCAACAAGCAGGCGATCCTGCCCGAGCCGATCTCCGTTTCCGCCGAGAAGGACGGTATCGGCATCGACGTCGCGCTCGAATGGAACGATTCGTACTACGAGAACGTGCTGACGTTCACGAACAACATCCCGCAGCGCGATGGTGGTACGCACCTTGCAGCGTTCCGCGCGGCGCTGACGCGGACGCTGAACAACTACGCCTCGTCCTCCGGCCTGCTCAAGAAGGAGAAGGTGCAGCTTTCGGGCGAGGACATGCGCGAGGGGCTGACCGCGATCGTCTCGGTCAAGCTGCCGGACCCCAAGTTCTCATCGCAGACCAAGGACAAGCTGGTCAGCTCCGAAGTGCGTCAGCCGCTCGAGTCGCTGATGGGCGACAAGATGACCGAATGGCTGGAGGAGAATCCGAAGCTCGCCGCCGAAGTCGTCCAGAAGATCGTCGACGCCGCCGCCGCACGCGAAGCGGCGCGCAGGGCGCGCGAAATGAGCCGCAAGGGCGCGATGAGCGTCGCCAGCCTGCCCGGCAAGCTCGCCGATTGCCAGGAGCGCGATCCGGCCAAGAGCGAACTGTTCCTGGTCGAGGGCGACTCCGCAGGCGGCTCGGCCAAGCAGGGCCGCGACCGCAAGACGCAGGCGATCCTGCCGCTCAAGGGCAAGATCCTCAACGTCGAGCGCGCGCGGTTCGACCGGATCATCGGGTCGAAGGAAGTCGGCACGCTGATCCAGGCGATGGGCACCGGCATCCGCGACGACTTCAACCTGGAGAAGCTGCGCTATCACAAGATCGTGATCATGACCGACGCCGACGTCGACGGCGCGCATATCCGCACGCTGCTGCTCACGTTCTTCCACCGCCAGATGCCCGAGATCATCAAGGCGGGGCACCTCTTCATCGCCCAGCCGCCGCTCTACAAAGTGAGCAAGGGGCGCAGCGAGGTCTATCTGAAGGACCAGGCGGCTCTCGACCGTTACCTCGTCGATGCCGGCCTGCAGGGCCGAATGCTCGAGACCGCGAGCGGCACGCGCGGCGATGCCGATTTGCGCGATCTCGTCGAGCACGGCCTGCGCCTCCGCAACCTGATGGGCTTCATTCCGCGCAAGTACGATCCGGCGATCGTCGAGCAGATGGCGCTTTCGGGCGTGTTCGATCCGTCGCTCGGCGGCGACACGCGGCGCCAGGCGCTGGCGCTCGCCGCGGACCGGCTCGGCATGTCCGATCCCGAAGCCGAGTGGCGGGCGGAGCTGCGCGCGGACGGCAGCGTGCGGTTCGAACGGCTGTGGCGCGGGGTGACCGACGTCCATGATGTCGAGGCCGCGTTCCTCACCAGCGCCGAGGCGCGCAAGCTCCACAGTCTCGCGAGCGAGAACGCGGAAGTCTACGCGCGTCCTGCCCGGTTTGCCCGGATCGGCGCCGAAAGCGAGGCGGCCGAGGAAAGCGCCGAGGGCGAGGAAACCGAAGTCGTCGTGTCGCCCGATGCGGCGATCACCCGGCCGACAGAGCTGCTCGACGCGGTCCTCGCCGCCGGGCGCAAGGGGCTCTCGATCCAGCGCTACAAGGGCCTCGGCGAGATGAACGCGGAGCAGTTGTGGGAGACCACGCTCGATCCCGAGAACCGCGCCCTGCTGCAGGTCAAGGTCGAGGATGCCGACGTAACCGACGAGATCTTCACCCGCCTGATGGGCGACGTCGTCGAGCCGCGCCGCGAGTTCATCCAGGACAACGCGCTGAACGTCGCCAACCTCGATATCTAACCGGGGCTACTCCGCTGGCGGTGTGAGCCGATAGGTGCGGTCGGGTGTGACGTCGTCGAACGGCACGTTCTCGTTCTGCATCCGGTACAGCGCACCGTCGGCGACGAGGACGACCGGCTGGCGTACGACGCCCTGGAGGCGCAGGCGCTTGCCGTCAGGCAGCCATTCCCAGGTGCCGGTCTGCGTGCGGCCGCCTTCGACGAGCGTGAAGGTTCCGTCGTTCGCGATCGAGAGGCTGTCGGCCGTGCCGTCGAGGTTGGCCCGGGTGTAGGCCGCCGCCTGTTGCAGCGCCTGGCGCCCGTCCGCCGCGACACGGGGCAGCGAGGGGTCGCGTGGACCGTCCGGTTGCGGGCGGCCGCGCGCCGTCTGCCCCGTGGCGGCGTCGGCTCCGTTGACACGCGCGGCGAAATCCTCCGCGCTTTCGCCTTTCGGCTGCTGCCCGCAGGCGGCGAGCGCGAGAGGGGCGGCAAGGATGAAGGCCATCGCGGCGTGGCGGCGGTGCATGTGTGTCGGCTCCTGTCGATTCGTGGTGCGAGCCGGTTACGACGCTTAGATGACAGATTTCGGAAAGGCCGCGCGTGCGCGTGCGGTTGCACGATTTCGAGTTGAGTCTCGCGCCCGTCCCCGGCACGGCAGGGCACGTACAGGCGGTCTGTCATCTGCCGGACATCCGCTTCAGCCAGGGGCCGAGCCATGATCTTTCGCAACCTTCTCCCTCTCGCGGCGGTGATCGCGCTCGGCGCCTGCGTCAGCGTGCCGGAGGTGCCCGACACTCCGGCAGGGCCGGTCACGGTCAAGATCGTCGGGCTCAACGACTTTCACGGCAACCTCGAGCCGCTCTCCCGCCCGATCGGGCTGACCGACGACGCGGGCGCGCAGCACGCGGTCCGGGCGGGCGGCGCGGCGTATCTCGCCTCGGCAGTGGCGAAGTACCGTACCGGCGGGGACTATTCTCTGGTCATCGCCGCGGGCGACCTGATCGGCGGCAGCCCGCTCGTCTCCTCGCTGTTTCTCGACGAACCGGCGATCGGTGCGATGAACCGCATCGGGCTCGACTTCAACGCGGTCGGCAACCACGAGTTCGATCGCGGCTGGCGAGAACTCAAGCGCATGCAGGACGGCGGCTGCGACAAGCACGGGCTGCGCAACCCCTGCGCCGTCGAGCGCGATTTCGGCGGCGCCGATTTCTCGTTCCTGGCCGCCAACGTGCTGACCGAAGGCGGCACGACGTTGTTCCCCGGTTACGCGATTCGCCGCTTCGGCGCCGGCGCGCGCGAAATCGCCGTTGGGGTGATCGGCCTGACGCTCGAGGAAACGCCGACCCTCGTCACGCCCAGCGGCGTGGCAGGTCTCACCTTCGGCGACGAGGCCGAGGCGATCAATGCACTCGTGCCGGAGATCGAGCGGCAGGGCGCCGATGCGATCGTGGTCGCGATCCACCAGGGGCTCCAGCCGGAGCCCGGCACACCGCTCTCGGGCTGCGGCGCGATCGCCGGGCCGCTGCGTGCGATCCTCGAACGGCTCGACCCGCGGGTGGATCTGGTGATCTCCGGTCACACGCACCGGACTTACGTCTGCGATTTCGCCACTGTGGATCCTGCACGCGCGTTCACCGTCAGCAGCGCAGGCTATGGCGGCACGCTGTTGACCGACATCGCGCTGACGATCGATCCGGCGGTCGGCGAGGTCACCGACGTCACGGCGCGCAACGTCGTGGTCCAGAACGGCGGCATTGAAGGCATAACGCCCGATCCCTCGTTCGACGTGTTCCAGCCCGACCCCGAGCTCGTCGCATACGTCGCGCGCTACGCGCAGGCTGCGCAGGCGGCGGAGATGCGGCCGGTCGGCCGGATTTCCGGCCCCGCCCCCGATCCGGGCCCTGCGACGGAGGAAACGGCACTCGGCAATCTGATCGCGGACGCGCAGCTCTTCGCCACGCGTGACGCCGGCGCGCAGATCGCGCTGATGAACAATTCGGGCGTCCGCGCGCCGATCGTCCCCGATGCGGACGGCACGGTGACGTTCGGCGACATCTATGCGGCGCAGCCCTTCGGTAATGCGCTAGTGACCAAGAGCTACACCGGTGCGCAGCTTCTTGCGCTGCTCGAACAGCAGTTCGACGAGGACGGTTTCGTCCAGACCTTCTCGGTCTCCGAAGGCTTTGCCTTCTCCTACGACATGGGCCGCCCGGCCGGGCGCCGCGTGGTCTCCGCGACACTCGAAGGCGAGCCGATCGATCCGGCCGCGACCTACCGCGTGACGATGAACAGCTTCCTCGCGGCGGGCGGCGACACGTTCACCGTTTTCGCCGACGGAGCCGATGCCGTGACCGGTCCGACCGATCTCGACGCGATGGAGGAATACTTGAGCGCGGCGGAGATGCGGCACCTGCCCGCGGTGGGGCGGGTGACAGCCCTCACGCGGGACTGAAAGGGTAAATCAGGCGATCCGCAATCCCACCACGGGCGCGGCGCCTCGCGCCTCGCCCGAAAGGCCGTCGAACAGCGTGTCGATGATCGTCGCGAGCTTGCCGTCCTCCAGCTTGTCCTCGTCCAGGATCATCAGCATCTGCGGCAGGGTGTAGCAGACCACCATCTGATTGATCAGCGAGAGCGCGCGATTGATCCCGAGCCCGGCGAAATGGCCTTCCTCCTGCGCCTGGGCGATCAGCTCGGCGAGATAGTGATCGGCCAGGTCGATATAACCGCTCACGTTCTCGAAGTTGTCCGTTCCGACCTCGCAATAGACGGCGAAGGCGGCCGGATCCTTGCGGAAGCGGGCACGTTGACGGGCGAAGCGGCGGGCGAAGAACTCGTAGAACTTGCGGCGGATCGGCAGATCGGAGGCAACGACTTCCTCCATGATCGCGATGTCGGGTGCGTACCATTTCTCCAGGATCGCATCGAACAGTGCATCTTCCGTGTCGAAGATCGCGTCGATCCGGGCGCGCGGCATCCGCGCCTCCTTGGCTAATGCGGCGCGCGTGATGTTCTCGCCCGCGCGCTCGATCACCCGCATTGCGAGAGTGACGAGCCGGGCGCGTTCGCTGTCCACATCGCTGGGCGAAGTCATGGGTAAAGGTCCGTTCCCTGATTTTTCGCAATCTAGGGACAGACCCGCGCCGGTTAAAGTCCGCGCGGCGCGAATTTTGCGGGGGCGGCTACTCGCCGGGGCGGTCGGCCTGATTGCCGTCCGTCGGGGTCGGATCGCTGCGGCGCCACGTCGTCTCCTCGACGCGCTCCCCGGCAAGCGGCGCGTTTTCTTCCGGGAGCCGGTAAAGCACGTCCTCCGCGACGGCGAAGGCGTTGATTTCTCCGTTGCGCGTGATCAGGATGCGGCTGTTGTCCTCACCCCAGGCGAACTCGCCGGTGGTCTCCGTGCCGTCGGGCGCGACCCAGGTGTACGTGCCCCCGTCTTCGAGCGTGATGCGGTCGATCGCGCCGTCCCGGCTGTGCAGTTCGTACGTGCCTGCGTACTCGACCGTGCTGCGCGCATCGACCGGGACCTCGGGATATTCAACCTCGACCGTGGGCAGCGTCACGTCGACCGGCGCCTCGACATCGTCGGTTTCGACCACGCGATCGTCGACCTCGGTCGTGTCGCCGCAGGCGGCGAGCGCCAGAGCGAGCGGGACGGCCAGAGCAAGGCGGGCGGGCGTGTTCATCGGTTCTCTCCTCCGTCTGCATTCGCTCGTTCAATGCACGAGCGGTGGCGGAGTTTCGAGAAAGTCGGCCCCCACCGCTGGCGTTACATCCGGAACACGCCGAACGCCGGACGCTTGGGTATCGGCGCCTCGAGCGCTGCGGCGAAGGCGAGGCCGAGGACGTCGCGGGTCTGGACCGGGTCGATCACCCCGTCGTCCCACAGGCGCGCCGTGGCATAGTAGGGGTTGCCTTCGTCCTCGTACTTCTGCCGGATCGGCGCCTTGAACGCCTCGGCCTGTTCCGCGCTCCAGCTGTCGGCGTCGCGGTGGACGGTGGCCAGCACGCTTGCGGCCTGCTCCCCGCCCATCACGCTGATGCGGGCATTGGGCCAGGTGAACAGGAAGCGCGGCTGGTAGGCGCGGCCGCACATGCCGTAGTTTCCCGCGCCGAAGCTGCCGCCGATCACAACGGTGATCTTGGGCACGGTGGCGGTAGCGACGGCGGTCACCAGCTTGGCGCCGTGCTTGGCGATCCCTTCCGCCTCGTACTTGCCGCCGACCATGAAGCCCGAGATGTTCTGCAGGAACAGCAGCGGGATACGGCGCTGGCAGGCGAGTTCGATGAAATGCGCGCCCTTCTGCGCGCTTTCGGAGAACAGCACGCCGTTGTTGGCGAGGATCGCCACCGGCATGCCCCAGATATGCGCGAAGCCGCAGACGAGCGTGGAGCCGTAGTGCTGCTTGAACTCGTGGAACTCGCTGCCGTCGACCACACGGGCGATCACTTCGTGCACGTCGTAGGGCGCGCGAACGTCTTCCGGCACGATCGCGTAGAGATCCTCGGCGTCGAACTTCGGCGGGCGCGGCTCGCGCCGTTGTACGCTCTCGGCACCGTTCGGATTTTCGCCGAGATGGCTGACGATGTCGCGCACGATCGTCAGCGCGTGCTCGTCGTTTTCGGCCAGGTGATCGACCACGCCCGATTTCTTCGCGTGGAGGTCGCCGCCGCCGAGATCCTCGGCGCTGATCTCCTCGCCCGTCGCCGCCTTCACCAGCGGCGGGCCGGCGAGGAAGATCGTGCCCTGATTGCGCACGATCACCGTCTCGTCGCTCATCGCCGGCACATAGGCGCCGCCCGCGGTGCACGATCCCATGACGCAGGCGATCTGGGGAATGCCCAGCGCACTCATGTTCGCCTGGTTGAAGAAGATGCGGCCGAAGTGGTCGCGGTCGGGGAAGACCTCGGCCTGGTAGGGCAGGTTCGCGCCGCCGCTGTCGACCAGGTAGACGCACGGCAGGCGGTTCTCCTGCGCGATCTCCTGCGCGCGCAGGTGCTTCTTGACGGTCATCGGATAGTAGCTGCCGCCCTTCACCGTGGCGTCGTTGGCGGCGATCATCACCTGCCGACCCGAAACGCGGCCGATCCCGGCGATGATCGAGGCGCCGTTGACGTCGCCTTCGTACATCCCGTTCGCCGCGAGCTGGCCGATCTCGAGAAACGGCGAACCCGGATCGAGCAGCCGCTCGACCCGCTCGCGGGGCAGCAGCTTGCCGCGGCTGACGTGCCGCTCCCGGTGCTTCTCCGGCCCGCCCAGCGCTGCCTCCGCCACGCGTGCCCGCAACTCGTCGGCGAGCGCCTTGTTGTGCGCGAAGCGCGCCTTCGCCTCGGGGCTTTCGCGATCGAGCTGGGTGGTGAGGACGGGTGCGGTCATGGGTTATCCGAATGGCGTTGCGACGAGCGCTTCTGGCGTATCGCAAGGTAAAAGACAAAGGCGGCAAAGGCGCACTGCAGCGCAAGGCTGGGTAGCAGCTCGGTGTAGCCGGCGACGAATGCCGTCCAGGCGTTCACCAGCACGTCCGACGCCATGATCAGGCAGCCGAGAACCAGCGCCGGTGCGGGCCGCCACCAGATCAGCAGGGCGGCGACCGGATCCAGGAACAGCAGGCTGGTCCAGTAGAGGTTGAAGCCCAGCGGCATGAATTCGTAGGGCAACCAGCCATAAGTGAAGACGTCGGCGGCATGGCTGGCCGCGCCGAGCAGGAAGCCCACGGTCCAGATCAGCATTGCGACCTGCGGAATCGCGCTGGGCGAGGTGCTGAACCGCTCCTCCCCGTCCGAAGGTGGGTTGCTCACCCGGCAGCCCCGATCAGCTCGCGGCCGATCAGCATGCGGCGGATCTCATTCGTTCCCGCGCCGATGTCGAGCAGCTTGGCGTCGCGCAGGTAGCGTTCGACCGGCCAGTCCTTGGTGTAGCCCGCACCGCCCAGGGCCTGCACCGCCTCGCCGGCGACGCGGAAGGCATTCTCGCTCGCGAGCAGGATCGCGCCCGCCGCGTCAAAGCGCGTGGTCTGGCCGGCGCCGCAGGCCTTGGCCACGGCGTAGGTATAAGCACGCGCCGACTGCAGCGCGACGTACATGTCGGCGATTTTGGCCTGGATGAGCTGGAACGCGCCGATCGGCTTTCCGAACTGCTTGCGCTCGCGGACGTAGGGGATCACGCAGTCGAGACAGGCCTGCATGATGCCGAGTTGCAGCCCCGCGAGCACGACGCGCTCGTAGTCGAGCCCGCTCATCAGCACGCCGACGCCGCCGTGCAGCGGGCCCATGACGTTCTCTTCCGGCACTCGGCAATCGTCGAACACGAGTTCGGCCGTGGGGCTGCCGCGCATGCCCATCTTGTCGATCTTCTGTCCGATCGAGAAGCCGGGCATGTCCTTCTCGATGATGAAGGCGGTGATCCCGCGGCTGCCCGCCTCGGGCGCGGTCTTGGCGTAGACGACCAGCGTGTCGGCATGGGTCGCATTGGTGATCCAGAACTTGGTGCCGTTGAGCACGTAGCCACCGTCCACCGCATCGGCCTTGAGCTTCATCGAGACCACATCGGAGCCCGCCTGCGCCTCGCTCATCGCCAAGGAGCCGACATGCTCGCCCGAGATCAACTTCGGCAGATACTTCGCCTTCTGCTCCTCGCTGCCCCACCGGCGGATCTGGTTGACGCAGAGGTTCGAGTGCGCGCCGTAGGACAGGCCGACCGAGGCCGAGGCGCGGCTGACTTCCTCGACCGCGATCACGTGCTCGAGGTAGCCGAGGCCGAGCCCGCCGAACTCCTCCTCCACCGTGATCCCGTGCAGCCCGAGCGCGCCCATCGCCGGCCACAGCTCGCGCGGAAACCAGTCCTCGCGGTCGGCCTTCTCGGCCAGCGGGGCGATCTGCTCGTCCGCGAAGCGGCCCGCGCTCTCGCGGATCATTTCCGCGGTTTCGCCGAGCTGGAAATCGAAATCGGGGGTGGCGCGCATGGGAACTCCTGTCTGCGGTCACGCGCATAGCCGAGCGCGCAAAGCGCGGCAAACGCGCGTGAGCGGCCGAACACCGCACATGTTAAGCCGGCTAGCGAAAGTATCTGGAATTCCGGCAATTTTTTGATACCGTGAGGCCGATCGGAATGAAATTGAACGAGTCGACCCTCTGGCCGGATCACGCGGCTCCCGCGCCCGCGTTTTGCGGTGAGGACGAGCGCGCAAAGATCTTCGGGACGCACGATTTCAACTCGCTGGGCGGCGACCCCGAACTGGCGGAAATCACGAGCTTCGCGGCACGACTGTGCGACGCGCCGGTTTCGCTGGTGACGCTGGTCGAATCGGAGCGCCAGCGGTTCCTCGCCCGAACCGGCGTCGACATCGACGAGACGCCGCGGTCGACCAGTTTCTGCGCCCACGCAATGATGCAGGGCGGCATGCTGGTCGTGCCCGACGCGACGAAGGACCCGCGCTTCGCCGATTTCGAGCTGGTGACCGGCGAATTCGGGCTGCGCTTCTACGCCGGCGCGCCGCTCGTCTCGGCCGAAGGTGCACCGATCGGAGCGCTGTGCGTGATCGATACCGCGCCCCGCCCGAACGGACTGACCGACCTGCAGCAACACGGGCTCACGGTACTTGCGCAGGCGGTCAAGCGGCGCATCCAGGCGCGCCGCGAATCGCGCGAGAGCGAGGCCGAACATGCCCGTCGCAACGCCCAGTTTCGCACGCTGGGCGACTGGCTGCCCGACATCATCTGGTCGTCCGACGGCGAGGGCCGGTTCGATTACTACAGCGGCCGGTGGGAGACAGTGACCGGGAGCAAGCCGCCCATCGACATCGAAGGCTGGCGGCCGTTCATCCACGCGGACGACTGGGATGCGACATATGCCGGCTGGGCCGAGTGTTCCGCGCGCGGTGACACTTACGAGGCCGAGTACCGCCTCCGCCAGGCCGACGGTGGCTGGCGCTGGACGATGGCCCGGGCCCTGCCGGTCAGGGACGAGCGCGGCACGGTCATGCGGTGGTTCGGCACGCTGACGGATATCGACGAGAAGCGACGCCAGGCCGACAGCAGCGGCGCCGTCGCGCATGAGATGGCGCACCGGATCAAGAACATCTTCGCGCTCATATCCGGCCTGGTCTCGGTCCGCACGCGGGGCCGCGCCGACCTGCGCGAGTTCGGCGAAGATCTCGTCGGGACGATCGCCGCCTTGGGCAAAGCGCAGGATTTCGTCCAGCTTTCCGGCGGGGAAGGATCGGGCGACCTGCGCAAGCTGGTTCGCGGCGTGCTCGAGCCGTTCTCCGGCGAGGAGCCGGCGCATATCTCGGTGGAAGGCGACACCGCGCCGATCGGCGCGCGTTCGGCCACGCCGCTCGCGCTCGTCCTCCACGAACTGGCGACCAACTCGGTCAAGTACGGCGCCCTCTCGGCGGAAAGCGGGCGGGTCGCGGTCGCGCTGGAGGCCGAGAGCAAGGATGTGGTCCTTCGCTGGGTCGAAACCGGCGGCCCCGAGCCCGTCGCGCAAGAAGGACGAGGGTTCGGCACCCGGCTGATCGACATGAGCGTGACCGCGCAGCTCGACGGCAAGATCGAGCGCGACTGGCGCAAGGAAGGCCTTGCGGTCACATTGCGCCTCTCGTGCGAGAAGCTCGCCCACTGATCTGCGCGTTACTGTCGCGGCGTAGCCGGGCGCATCGCCCTCTAGCCGGCACCTTTTCCGTCCACGCCGGAAGCGGGCGGCAGCCGGATTTCGGCACGCAGGCCGCCGCCCGCGCGGTTGGCAAGAGCCAGTTCGCCGCCATGCTGTTCGGCAATCGCGCGGGCGAGCGTAAGGCCGAGGCCCGCACCGCCAGTCTCGCGGTTGCGCGAGGCTTCGCCGCGCGTGAAGGGCTCGGTCATCTCAGCGATGCGCCCGTCGGGAATCCCCGGTCCTTCATCGTCGACCCGCAGAATCGCGTGACCGCCTTCGCCCAGCAGCGTCACTTCGGCCCCGCCGCCATAGCGCACCGCGTTGGCGATCAGATTGCGCAGGGCCCGGCGCAGCCAGGTGATGTGGACGGGCAGCGCTATGCGAGTCGTCGAGCCGAGTGTTACCGGATCGCCCATGTCCTCGAATTCCTCGACCACGGCGGCGGTCAGGGCGGCGAGGTCGACGCGCTCGGGCGGCTCGCTCGCACGGCCGACCCGGGCGAGCGAGAGGATGTCGTCGAGCGAGCGGGTGATGTCCTCGATCGTCGCCGCCATCTTGGCGCGCTCGCTTTCATCCTCGACCGATTCGATCCGCACGCGCAGCGCGGTAAGCGGAGTCTTCAGGTCATGGCCGATCGCACCGAGCATGACATCCTTCTCGTCGAGCAGCGCGGCGATGCGCGCTTCCATCGCGTTGTGCGCGGAAATCAGGCGCCGCACGTCGTGCGGCCCGTCGGGGGTGAGTTGGCCGTCGGCGCTCTGCGTGCGGGCGAACGTCTCGGTCCGCGCGGTCAGCGCCGCGAGCGGGCGCGTGATCTGCCGCAGCAGCAGGAAATGCAGGCCTACCAGCAGGACGTAGATCACCAGCGTCTGGAGCAGGATCGATCCCATCACGCCGCCCTGACGCGGCGGGATCGGAACGCGCGCGATCATCCAGTCCTCTGCGTCGCTCCGTTTCAGCGCGGCGACCAGCACGCGGCGGTCCTCGTCGCCGCCGGGCGTCAGCCGCGCGTGCAGCCTGGGCCGGTCCAGGATATAGGGATCGCGCGACATCGGGCGCTCGATCACGATCAGTTCGGCGACGGAGATGCCCTGATCGACTACGACCGCGCGCAACGCCTCTGCGCGGCGGGCGTCGATCTCGTCGTTCGGCAGAGGGGCGAAGCTCTCGACGTGTTCGATGCGTAGCGGACGCGTGAAGCGGTCGATCAGATGCCGGTAGGGGCCGGGGACGCGCCAGCGCTCGCCGCCTTCGCTGTGCGGCTCTCCGCGCACAATGAAGGCGAACGCCGCGGCATTGAGGACCGAGGCCTCGCGACGCGCTTCGGCCGCCTGCCATAGAAGCGCGGCGGAGATCGCCTGCGCGAGCAGCAGCACCACCGCGACCGCCAGCAGCATCTGGCCGAGCAGGCTTCGGGGCCACATGCGCATGATCAGCCGCGTTCCGGCGCGGCGCGGCGCACCTCGGCGGCGAAGCTATAGCCGCCCCCGCGGACGGTCTGGATGAAATGGGGGCTGCGACTGTCTTCCTCGATCTTGCGGCGCAGGCGGCTGACCTGATTGTCGACCGCCCGGTCGAACAGATGCGCCTCGCGTCCCTGGACCATGTCGAGCAGCTTGTCGCGGTCGAGCACCTGGCGCGCGTGGTCGAGGAAGGCGCGCAGCAGGCGGAACTCGGCGGTGGAGATCGGCACGACTGCGCCCTCGGGATCGGTCAGCTTGCGCTTGAGCGGGTCGAGCCGCCAGCCTTCGAACAGGTAGTGCGCGTCGCTCTCGGCCGGCGCGGCGGCACGCCCGGCGCGGCGCAGGACGGAGCGGATGCGGGCGACCAGCTCGCGCGGCTCGAACGGCTTTACGACATAGTCGTCGGCGCCGATCTCCAGCCCGACGATCCGGTCGGTCGCTTCGCCCTTTGCGGTCAGGAAGATCACCGGCAGGTCGCGCGCTTCGACCAGATGGCGGCAGAGCGACAGCCCGTCCTCGCCCGGCATCATGATGTCGAGCAGCACGAGGTCGGGGACGTCGTCGATCAGCGCACTGCGCGCCGCGGCACCGCTGGATGCCTGCCGCACGACGAACCCCTGGCGGGCCAGATATTCCGCCAGGGGTTCGCGCAGGCTGGCCTCGTCGTCGACCAGCAGCAGCCGTGTGGGCGCGGTTTCGTCCATCGTCTCCCGCCTAGGCCCTCGGTCTGCCGGCGATCAAGCGCGCTGCGCTCAGCCGGCCTGACGCGCGGCGCGGCGTTCCTTCATCCGTTCACGCATGGCGTCGCGGGCGGCCTTGCGTTCCGCGGCCGTGATCGTGCCGTCGCCGTCGGCATCCGAGCGGGCGAAACGGCGCTCGAGCGCGGCGTCGAATTCGGCACGGGTGATCGCCTTGTCGCCATCGGCGTCGGCCCCGCGCAGCATCGCAATGCCCATCGCACGGCCGCCGCGGCGGCCATGGGACATGGGGCGGGTGCCGCGTTTGCCGCGCGCTTCGCTACGCGCCTCGCGCGCCGCCTGCATCTCGGCCTGCGAAACGCCGCCACTGCCATCCGTGTCGAGCCGGGCGAAGCGCTGCGTGCGGCGCTCCTCACGCTTCTCGGCGCGCTCCGCACGGCGTTCGGCCGTTCGCGCGCGGCGCTCGGCGCGACGCGCGTCCATCTCGGCCTGCGTCACCTCGCCGTCGCCGTCGGCGTCGAGGCGCGCGAAGCGCTGCGCCTTGCGGGCCTCGCGGTCGGCGGTATCGAACCTGCCGTCGCCATTGGTGTCGAGCCGCTGGAACATCGCGCCGGCGTGCGCGGTCATTTCGGCGCGGGTGACGTTGCCGTCGCGGTCAGCATCGGGACTGTGCCGGCCGCCCTTATGCTGGGCGAGCGCCGTGGTGGCACCGCCCAGGACGAGCGCGGCTGCAGAAAGGGAAAGGGCAACCTTCTTCATCGTCGAACCTCCGTTCGGGAAAGGTTGAACTGCGAGACCGCCCGGAAGGGGGGAGGTAGGAGGCGGCTCTCGCAGCTCAGAGTGCCCTTCTAGTCCGCGATTGTCGCAGGATTATCGCGCGAAACGGCAGAAGTGTCGCGGTTTGTCGCAGCGCCGCGACCACGTTCAACCGCGTGCAAGAATCCGGAGCCGCGGTGCGCCTAGCGGGGCCGGTGCTCGGTCCCTTCGCCCGCGGTGATGAACAGCGCGGCCGCCTCACCCTCGATATCCGCCGTATGCCAGGTTCCCGGGGGATTGATCGCATATTCCCCGGCCCCGAGCGTCACCGTCGCCGTCGAGCCGTCGGCGTGTTCCTGATGCAGCGTCATAGCGCCTTCGAGGCACAGCACGACCTCGTCGCCGGCCGGATGCATCTCCCAGCTGTCCCATGACTGGGTGAAGCGGTGGAAGCCCACCAGCCGCCCCTCCTTCCCGTCGGCGGCATGGCGCGCGACATAGTCGCCGTACCATTCCATGCCGGTGAACTCGGGCTCGCTCACCGCCGTGGCGCCGAGCCCGAGGTGAATCGGGAACCGCTCGATCGGCGTGCCGGCCATCAGCCCTGCAGCATGCAGAAGGCGTTGAGCTTGTTGCCCTCGCGATCGCGGAAATAGGCGGCGTAGAAGGTGTTCCCCTGCTCGTCCGGCTCGCCGCGCGGCCCCGGTGCGCCCTCATCGCTGCCGCCGTTGGCCAGCGCGATCTCGTGCAGCCGCCGGACCTGCTCGGGGTCCTTGGCCTGAAGTGCGGCCATGGTCCCGTTGCCGACCGTCGCCGTGTTGCCGTCGTAAGGCTTGACCAGCGAGATGCCCGCGCCGCTGCCGCCCAGTTCGCCCCAGACGACGAACGTGTCGAAATCCATGATCCTGCCGACACCCAGCTCTGCGGCCAGCGCATCGTAGAACCCGGCGTTGCCCTGCAGGTCGTTCGTCCCCAGCGTTACGTAACCGATCATCGCATCTCTCCCATCTGCGACTCGCCACCGTCGGAACATTACATGAACAAATTCCCGTCGGAAAGACCCTTCAGAGCGGCCGGCAAGCCTCCTCGAGCCAGGCGAGCGCCTCGCCCTCGAGCTGCGGCGCGAGGATTGCGCGGGTCTTCGCGTGGTAGGCATTCCACCAGGCGATCTCCTCGTCCGTCAGCAGGGAGCGGTCCACCAGCGTGCGGTCGATCGGCACGAAGGTGAGCGTCTCGAAGCCGAGCCAGTCGCCTTCGCCGCCCGGAATGTCTCGCGTGACGGTCAGGATCAGGTTCTCGATCCGGATGCCGTACTCGCCGCCCTTGTAGTAGCCGGGCTCGTTCGAGAGGATCATGCCGGCGTGGAGCTCCTGCCCGGTGCCGGCCTGCCCGCCGCTCGCCTTGGCGATGCGTTGCGGCCCCTCGTGAACGCCGAGATAGCTCCCGACCCCGTGGCCGGTGCCATGGCCGTAGTCGACCCCGGCCTGCCACAGGAACTGGCGCGCGAAAGCATCGAGCTGGCTGCCGTTGGTTCCTTGCGGGAAGGTTGCGCGGTCGATCGCGATATGGCCCTTGAGGACACGCGTGAAGCGATCCTTCTGCTCCGCGCTCGGCTCACCCGGGCCGATCCAGACGGTGCGCGTGATGTCGGTCGTGCCGTCGAGATACTGCCCGCCCGAATCGCACAGGAACACGCTGCCCGGCTCGATCGGAAGGTTCGATTCCTCGTCGACCCGGTAATGGGGGATTGCCGCATGCGGACCGGCGGCGGAGATCGTGTCGAAGCTGTTGTCCTTCAGTGCCCCGGTGGCGAGGCGAAATTCCTGCAGCCTGGCCGCGGCGGAAAGCTCGGTTTCTCCGCCCTTGGGCGCTTCGACCGAGAGCCAGTGGAGGAATCGCGCGACTGCCGCGCCGTCGCGTTCCTGCGCGTTGCGATGGCCCTGCTGTTCGACCGGGTTCTTGATCGCCTTGGGCAGGATCGCCGGATCGCGCTCGGCCACCGGCTTCGCGCCGGCATCCTCGAGCACGCGGAAGATCGCCGCCACGCCGTAGTCGGGATCGACCGAAACGGTCTTGCCCTCCATCGCGCCCAGCGCACTCTCGAATTCGCTGCGCGGGCGGATCGTCACTGCATTGCCGAGATGTTTCTCCAGCTCGGGGGTGACTTTCTCCGGTGCGATGAACAGGTCCGCCGTGCCGTCGCTATGCGCTATGAGATACGACAGCGCGACCGGCGTGCGCTCGACATCTGCTCCGCGGATGTTGAGCAGCCAGGCGATCGAATCGAGCGCCGAGACGACCGCCGCGTCGTAACCTTCGGCTTTGAGCCAGTCGGCGACTTCGGCGCGTTTCTCCGCGCTGGAACGGCCGGCGTGCTCGTCGGCATGGACCAGCGCAGCAGCGGTCGAGGGCTCGGGCTGATCGGCCCACACGGCGTCGACCGGATTGCTTTCGACCGCGATCAGCTCGCCGCCTTTCTTCGCAAGCGCCTTGCCGACCTGATCGGCCCAGCCCTTGGTATGGAGCCACGGGTCGAACCCGATCTTCGCCCCCTCGGGAGCGTTGGCCGCAAGCCACTTGCCGATCGATTCCTGCGGCACCTGGCAATAGTCGTAGAGCTTGCCGTCGACCTGCTCGCGCACCTGGATGGTGTAGCGGCCATCGACGAACATGGCCGCGCGATCCTTCAGCACCGCCGCGCTGCCGGCCGAGCCGCCGAATCCGGTCAGCCAGGCGAGGCGCTGGGCATAGCCGCCGATGTACTCGCTCATATGCTCGTCGGAGATCGGAACGACGAAACCATCCAGGCCCCGTCGCTTCAATTCCTCGCGCAGTGCGGCGAGACGGGCTTCGTGGGTTTGCATCAGCATGGTTGCGGTCCTTTCGTGGCCCACATAGAGGCGCAGGATGGATCATGCCACCGAACAATCCGTATCCGGGCCGCCGATCGCGGCGAAGCGGCCCGTGAAAGCAACGCATCACGGGCTTGAGATTTCCGACGATTACGCCTGGCTGCGCGATCCCGGCTATCCGGTGGTCGACGATGCCGAAGTGCTCGCGCACCTCGCGGCGGAGAACGCCTGGTTCGCAGCGCGGATGAAGCCTTACCGGCCGCTCGTGGACACGCTGTTCAAGGAGATGCGCGCGCGGATCAAGGAGGCGGACAAGTCGGTCCCGCAGAAGGACGGCGACTGGCTCTACTGGATCGAGTTCGAGGAAGGCGCCGAGTACAAGAAATGGTGGCGCCGCCCGGTCGGCGCGCCCGATGACGGCAGCGCCGACGTGCTGATCCTGGACGAACCCGCGCTGGCCGAGGGCAAGGAATACTTCCGCGTCGGGGCGCTGTCGGTCAGCCAGGATGGGAGCAAGCTCGCCTATTCGATCGACGACAACGGCTCCGAACGCTTCACCGTGCGGATCAAGGATCTGGCGACCGGCCAGATGCTCTCCGACGAGATCCCCGGCACGCTTTCCGCGCTGATCTGGGTCGCAGGCGATACGGGGATCGTCTACTCGCTCGCCAACGAGCAGTGGCGGACCGACAATGCGCGGCTCCACTGGCTCGGCAAGCCGGTCGAGGAGGACGTCGAGCTCTATCACGAGGACGACGAGGGCTTCCGCGTCGGCTCCACGCTCTCGGCCGACGACAAGTGGCTGATCGTCGGCGCCAGCGATCACGAGACCAGCGAAGTTCGCCTGATCCCGGCCGCCGATCCGCTGGCCGAGCCGCTACTGGTCCGCGCCCGGCGCAAGGGCGTCGAATACGACGTCGACACGAACGGCGAGACGCTGTTCATCCACGCCAACGATACGCACGAGAACTTCCGCCTCGCGACCGCGCCGCTCGCCGAACCGTCCGACTGGGCGACGCTGATCGAGGGTTCGGACGAATTCTACCTCACCGGCTTCGCGCTGTTTCGCGATTTCTACGTGGTCGAGGGGCGGCAGGCGGGTCTCGATACGATCGAGCTGCGCTACTACGACGATCCCGGGCGGGTGGAGCCGATCGCCTTCCCCGAGGAAAGCTATACCGCCGGGCTTGGCAACAATCCCGAATTCGCGACCGACGCGCTGCGGCTGTCGTACGAAAGCATGGTCAGTCCCTCGACGGTCTACGATTATCACGTGGCCGAACGACGGCTCGAAACGCTGAAAGTGCAGGAGATCCCGTCCGGCTACGACGCGTCGCTCTATCGCACCGAGCGGCTTGAGATACCCGCACGTGACGGAACGCCGATCCCGGTCTCGATCGTCTATCGCGCCGACCGCCAGGGCGCGGGGCCGCTGCACCTCTACGGCTACGGCGCCTATGGGATCGCCATTCCGCCGGGCTTCTCGACCACGCGGCTGAGCCTCGTCGACCGCGGTTTCGCCTACGCCATCGCGCATATCCGCGGCGGCGACGATCTCGGCCGTGCGTGGTACAAGGCGGGCAAGCTGGAACGGCGGACCAACGCGTTCACCGACTTCGTCGATGCGGCGAAGGGGCTGATCGCGCGCGGCTACACCGAAGCGGGCAGGATCAGCATTTCGGGCGGCTCGGCCGGCGGCGAGCTGATGGGCGCGGTGGTCAATTCCGACCCCGGCCTGTGGGGCGCGGTCGTCGCGCATGTGCCGTTCGTCGACGTGCTCAACACCATGCTCGATGCGAGCCTGCCGCTGACGCCGGGCGAATGGCCCGAATGGGGCAATCCGATCGAGAACCAAGCGGCGTTCGAACTGATCCGCAGCTACAGCCCTTACGACAACGTGCGCGCGCAGGCATATCCGCCGATGCTGGTGACCGCCGGGCTCAACGATCCGCGTGTGACGTATTGGGAACCGGCCAAGTGGGTCGCCCGGCTACGCGAGCTCAAGACCGACGACAATGAGCTGCTGCTCAAGACCAACATGGGTGCGGGCCACGGCGGCAAGTCCGGGCGGTTCGAGAGCCTTGAGGAAACCGCCGAGGAGTTCGCCTTCATCCTCTGGCAAATGGGCATGGTGGAATGAGACGGATCGCCCTCAGGCCCCTCCTCTTCAGAGGAGGGGCAGCGAGACTTGGCGAGCCGCAGGCGAGCCTAGTCGCAGCGGGGCGGTGCCTGCCGCAAGCGCGACGCTCCGCGCCGCGCCACCACCCCCAACCCCCTCCTCTGAAGAGGAGGGGGCTATGATATTCCGCCGCACTTTCACCGCCCGGCCCGAGCACATCGACGTGATGGGCCACGTGAACAACGCGGTCTGGGTGCAGTGGGTGCAGGATCTCGCCGGCGCGCACTGGGAAGCGGCGGCCGCACCGGAGCATGTGCGCGATTACGTCTGGGTCGTGACGCGGCACGAGATCGACTATCGCGGTAATATCTCCGAGGGAGAGAGCGTGACCGCCGAAACCTGGATCGACGGCGAGCCCCGCGGCGCGACGTCGGTGCGTCGGGTCGAATTCCGCGACGCGGCCGGGAAGGTCATCGTCGCCGCCGCGACGACCTGGGCGATGCTCGACCGGGAGAGTGGTCGGCTGGCGCGGGTGCGGCGCGAAATCGTGGCGCCGTTTCTGGACGCCTAGGGCAGCTCGCTCGCCGCGCCCGGCGCGAACGCCGCGTCGAGGAGATCTGCGATCCGGAGGCCCGCCTGCGTCACCCGGCGTTCGACCACCGGGACGGCGGCGACGATGTCCTCCTGCGTCAGTGCCGTCTCGCCGGGCAGGTCGCCCTCGCACGCATCGCGGTCGAAGGCGTTGGGGTAGACGAAATCGCGCGCGATCTGCCAGCTTTCGCGGCCCCATTCCGCGGGATCGCCGCCGGTGAACGCCGCCTTCTCCTGCGCGGAATAGTGCCGCACCAGTGGTGGCTCCGCCGCGGTGATCGCGCGTTCGGCGAGCGCGGTGTCCCAGATCGAATGGAGATTGCGATCGGGCGCGATGCCGTAATCGGTCACCCGGTCGTTGCCCCCGCGGTCGTCCTTGTCGCCCGAGTGGAGCGGCATGTGCACGTCGCCCGCGAAGTGGACCATGAACGCGAGCGCCTCCAGCCGCACGTTTGCGGGCAGGCTCTCGTCGGACAGGATGCGGAAGTTGCGCTCTATCTGCGCGGTCACGCAGTTGCCGCCCGAGCAATGCTTCTTCGCGTCATAGGCCTCGCACACCGGCGCCGTGCGGTAGTGCCAGGCGAAGGTATAGGCCCACCGCCAGTAGCTGCCGCGAAGACAGTCCGGCCAGGTCGCCGCGCCGGCGAGATCGTCCATGCGGCATTCGGGTGTGCCGAGTTCGCTCTCGTGCGCGATCAGCCGCGCGATCGCAGTGCGGGTTTCCGGCTTCACATTGGCAAGCGCGATCTGCGCGGTCGTCTGATGGCCGTAGTAACCCCAGGCATTGGCGGAAGCCGGAAGCAGCGACGCGAGCAGCAGCGCCAGGGCGCCGATCAGGTGCGCGGCGCGGTTTCGTATTGCTCGATGACCCATCGTTCTTCTTCCGCGCCCTCGATCCAGGCCTGCATCCATTCGTGTTCCCACACCGCTTCCATGTAAGCCTGCGCGAAACCGGGCACGCCGACGCCGTAGGTGACGAAACGGCTGACGACCGGAGCATAGAACACGTCCGCCGCGCCGAAAGTGCCGAACAGGAACGGCCCGCCCTTGCCGAAGCGCGCCCGCGCCTCGGCCCAGAGCTGAAGCACGCGCACGATGTCCGCCTTCGCCTCGTCGGAGATCCGCACACCTTCAAAGCGCTTGCGCACGTTCATCGGGCACTCGCTGCGCAGCGCCTGGTAGGAACTGTGCACCTCCGCGACCATCGACAGCGCCATGCCGCGCGCGGTGTCGTCCTTCGGCCAGAACCGCTCGCGCCCGACCTTGTCGGCCAGGTATTCGAGAATGGCGAAGCTGTCCCAGATCACCGTCTCGCCGTCCCACAGCACGGGGACTTTGCCGGAGGGCATGATCTCGCCCGATTCGCGCCGGACCGAGGCCCATTCCTCGCCGCCGATGTTGACGATCAGCTCCTCGAACGAGAGGCCCGACTGCTTGAGCGCGAGCCAGGCCCGCAGGCTCCAGCTCGAATAGTTCTTGTTGCCGATAATCAGCTTCATCGCATGCCCACCGCTTTATGCAGGGCCGGCCCTAAGGGCTGACCGGGAAGCTGTCGAGGCTATACCCGCGCGTCCTCGAGCACCGCCGCGCGCAGCTCGGCGATGCCCATGCCCTTCTCCGAACTGGTGACGTGGAGCGTGGGGTGCGCGGCGGGGTGCTTGCGCGCTTCGGTCGCGGTCGCCTCGCGCACCGCGGCAAGCTCGCTCGCCTTGATCTTGTCGGCCTTGGTCAGAACCAAGCGGTAGCCCACCGCGGTCTGATCGAGCATCTTCATCATCTCGCGGTCGACATCCTTCAGGCCGTGCCGCGAATCGATCAGCACCAGCGTGCGGTGGAGCACCTGCCGTCCCTTGAGGTAGGTCCGCACGAGCTGCCTCCAGCGCTCGACCACTTTCACCGGCGCCTTGGCGAAACCGTAGCCGGGCATGTCGACCAGGCGGAACAGTGTCGGATCGCCGACCTCGAAGAAGTTCAGCTCCTGCGTGCGGCCGGGGGTGACGGAGGTGCGCGCGATCGCCCGGCGGCCGGTGAGCGCGTTGAGCAGCGAGCTCTTGCCCACGTTGCTGCGGCCGCAGAAGGCGATTTCCGGCACCGTCGGTTCGGGCAGGAACTTGAGCTCGGGGGCCGAGAGCAGGAACTCGACCCGGCCCGAGAAGAGCTTCGCCGCGCGTTCCTCCAGCTCCGACGTGTCGGAAGGCTCGCTCACGCCTGGCCCTTCTTCTCGCGCTCGGCCGCCTGCTGGCGGTCGGCCTTTTCCTTCTCCGCCTGCGCCTTGAGCTGCGGGTTCCGCGAATAGAGGTAGCTCTGCTGCGCCAGCGTCAGCACGTTGTTGGTGATCCAGTAGAGCAGCAGGCCGGCGGCGAACGGTGCCATGACGAACATCAGCACCCAGGGCATGATGTTGAAGATCTGCTGCTGCATCGGGTCCATCGAGCTCGGGTTGAGCTTGAAGGTCAGCCACATCGTGATGCCGAGCAGCACCGCCAGCGGGCCGATCGCGATCAGGCTCGGCACCTCGAACGGCAGCATGCCGAAGAGGTTCAGGATATGGGCCGGATCGGGTGCGGAAAGGTCTTCGATCCACAGCGCGAACGGCTTGTGGCGCATCTCGATCGAGAGCATCAGCACCTTGTAGAGACCGAAGAAGATCGGGATCTGGAGCAGCAGGGGAAGGCACCCGGCGAGCGGATTGACGCCTTCTTCCTTGTAGAGCGCCATGATTTCCTGCTGCTGCTTCTGGCGGTCGTCCTTGTAGCGTTCCTGGATCGCCTTCATCTTCGGCTGGACAGCCTTCATCGCCGCCATCGAGGCAAACTGCTTCTGCGCGATCGGGAACATCAGCAGGCGCACGATCACGGTGAGCAGGATGATAGCGACGCCGAAGTTGCCGGCCAGATCGTAGAGTTGCTTGAGCAGCCACAGGATCGGTTTCTCGATCACGCCGAACCAGCCCCAGTCGATCGCGTTGCCGAAACCGGGGATGCCCGCTTCTTCGTAGTCGTTGAGGATCGCACTGTCCTTGGCACCGACGAAGAGCTGCGTCGTGCGCGTGACCTGCCTACCCGAAGCGACGCTCACCGGCTGGTAGACCAGCGAGGCACGGTAATGCTCGCCCCCCAGCGGGCGGAACTCAGCTTCGGGCTTGCTGCCGGCTTCGGGCGCGAGTGCGGAGAGCCAGTAGATGTCGGTAAACCCGATCCAGCCCGCGCGGCCTTCGGGGGCGGCGACGCCGTCCTCGTCGAGCTCGTCATAGTCGGGGCCGAACTGCACACCGTCGCCGAAGTAGCCGATCGGGCCCGAATGGAGCGTCCAGGTGCTCTGGCTGGCGGTGCGGCTGGTCCGGTTGAGCAGCGCGAAGGGCCGCACGATTACCGCGCCGTCCCCGGTGTTGGCGATGGTCTGCTCGGCGGTGATCATGAAGTTGTCGTCCACCGTCAGGCGGATCGAGAAGAGCTGCCCCTCGCCGTTGTCCCACCGCATGGTGACGGGAGTTTCGGGCGCCAGCGGACCGCCTTCGACCTGCCAGACGGTGTCCGCGCCGGGCACCTGGATGCCTTCACCGACCCAGCCGAACTGCGCGAAGTGCTGCGCAGGGGTGCCCTGCGGCGAGAACAGGCGGACCGGGCCGCTGTCTTCCTTCACCGATTCGCGCTGGCTCCTGAGCGTGACGTCGTCGACGCGCGCGCCCACGGGGTTGATCGATCCGGCGAGGTCCGGCGCATCGATCGCCACGCGGCCCGGCGCCGCGAGCGAGGTCGCGAGATCCGCTTTCTCCTGCGCGATCTCGCCCGGATCGGACAGTCCGCCCTCGCGGGTGTGGCGCACCTCCGCCACTTCGGTCGGGGTATCGACCTTGCCTTCCACCGCGGTGCTCTCGGTCTGGGGGTAGAGCCAGCTCATCCCGGCGTCCCAGCCGAGAATCAGCAGGCCGCTCAGCAGGACGGCGAGCAGGAGGTTGCGCTGGTTTTGCAAGGCTTGGATCCCGTAATCTGACGCAGTCGGTGTGTTATATAGGCATTACGGCACCGGATCATAGCCGTGCCCGCCCCATGGGTGGCAGCGCATTATACGCTTAGCCGCCATCCATCCACCCTTGATTGCCCCGTATTTGCCGAGCGCCTCGATCGCATATTCGGAGCAGCTCGGGGCATAGCGGCACGTCGGCGGAAGTATCCGCGACGGGCCGAGCTGCCAGGCGCGGGCGACGAGGATCAGGATCCGCTTCATCTCGGGCGGCTTCGGCGGCGGCGAGGCGGATCGGCCTTGCCCTGCGCGGCGCGGCTCAGCGCCTCCGCCAGTTCGACCTGCATCTTGGCGAAATCGCGCTCGATCCCGCCTTCGCGTCCGATCAGAACGTGATCGTGATCGGCCAGGCCGGCCTCCGGGAGTGCGGCGCGCAGCAGTTCGCGGAACCGGCGCTTCATCCGGTTGCGCACCACCGCGTTGCCGATCTTCTTGGTTACCGTGACCCCGAACCGCTTGCCCTGCCCGCCGTTGGGATGCGCCAGCAGCACGAACCCTGGCCGCGCCACACGCAGCCCGCGATTCGCCGCCAGGAAGTCGGCCCGCTTGCGGATCGTCCCGATGGTCATGGCAGAAGAAATAGGATCAAACGGGGGCATTGATAAGCACGCACGAAAACGGGCTCCCGAAGGGAGCCCGCAAGGCCGACCGGCCGCCCGCAGCGCCGTCAGGCGCGAGGAAATCGCACGCTCGGATGGGCGTGCGCAAACAAATTACGCGCAGAGCGACTTGCGGCCACGCTTGCGGCGGGCGCGCAGCACCTTGCGGCCGCCCGGGGTCGCCTTGCGCGCGAAGAAGCCATGGCGGCGGGCGCGGACCAGGTTGCTGGGCTGAAAAGTGCGCTTCATGATAACCTCTGGGTCGAAATAAAAAGGGCCGCCCCCGTGAGGCGACCTCCCGTATGGGCCGCGCGGTTAGGGCAGCGCGCCCTGCAAGTCAAGATAGGCGATGCGCGGCGCGGACCGTGCCTCGCCCCCGCCGATCCAGCGGCGCATCTCCGCAGCATCGAGCCATTTCGCCGCAGCGAAGGGGGCGGAATTGGTCATGGTGTAGAACGCCCGCGCCTGCGCCTCGTCCATGCCCATCTCGCGATAATAGACAAGATAAGGCTGGTGGATGGCAGCGTCCGGCGCGAAATCCTTCGCCTCGCGTCCGTCCTCATCGATCCACGAATGAACCGCGAACTCGGCGCCTTCGTCGATACGGCGCGTCGTGCCGGCCAGGAACAACTCGACCGCGCCCGAGCGCACCGAGCCGCCGCGCGGAACATGCGTCGCCAGGCCGGCGGCACGAATGAGGCGCCCGAGCTCCAGGTTGGCGCGGTCGTCCTCGGTCCCCGGGCATTCGACCAGTTCGAGCGTGGCCAGCGCGGGATAGTCGCGCAACATGGCGGCGAACTGCGCGGGCGTCGCCGAATCGGTCACGCCGACCAGTGCGACGCGGCCGGTGTCGAGGACCCGGAACGGACCGTAGCTGGCGATCGCCGATCGCTCCGCTGCGATCCGCGATGGAACGAACCGCGTCGAGCCGGCCTCGGATGCCGCCACGACAGCGGGCTCGCGCGCATGCGCCGGCGCGGTGAGCGCGGTCAGGAGGCTCGCAAGGGCAAGGAGCGCTTTTCGCATCCTGCCGGTATGCGGCCGGCGGCCTTGCCCGAATCGGAAGCAAGATGCTTGCCGCGCGATTCACCTTGTTCGCTCCATCTCCGAGCATTCACTCGCCTCCGTCTCGACAGCCGGACCCGTTCGCGCCACAACACCTCCCGGGGAACAGGGGGACTTCGTGGTCGCACTGGTGAGGACGGTGGCCTATCTCGGGCTGGAGGCGCGCGCGGTGGAGGTGCAGTGCTCGATCGCGCCCGGCCTGCCGAAATTCAACATCGTCGGTCTCGCGGACAAGGCGGTGGGCGAGAGCAAGGAGCGGGTGCGCGCGGCGCTCTCGGCCATGGGACTCGCGTTGCCGCCCAAGCGGATCACGATCAACCTTTCGCCGGCCGACTTGCCCAAGGAAGGCTCGCACTACGACCTGCCGATCGCGCTCGCGCTGCTGGCCGTCATGGGCGTGACCGATGCCGAGCATCTGACCGACTTCATCGCCGTGGGCGAACTGGCGCTCGACGGGCGGGTGGTTCCCTCGCCCGGCGTGCTGCTCGCCGCGCTTCATGCGAGCGAGGAGGAAATCGGGCTGATCTGCCCGGCGGCGCAAGGCTCCGAGGCGCGCTGGGCGAGCGAGGTCCCGGTGGTCGCCGCGCCCGACTTGATCAGCCTGCTCAATCACCTGAAAGGCACGCAGCGGCTACCTGACCCGCCTCAGGGCGACGTCGAGCAGGCGCCGCATGGGCCCGACCTGAAGCAGGTGAAGGGACAGGAAACCGCCAAGCGCGCGCTCGAGATCGCCGCCGCGGGCGGGCACAACCTGTTGATGATCGGGCCGCCGGGCGCGGGCAAGAGCCTGCTCGCCTCGTGCCTTCCGGGCGTGCTGCCGGAGCTCACTTCGGCCGAGGCGCTCGAGGTGTCGATGGTCCAGTCGGTCGCGGGCACGCTTGAGGGCGGACGGATCAGTCGCACCCGTCCGTTTCGCGCACCGCACCATTCGGCAAGCATGGCCGCGCTCACCGGAGGCGGGTTGAAGGTCAAGCCGGGCGAGGTCAGCCTGGCGCATCTGGGCGTGCTGTTCCTCGACGAACTGCCCGAGTTCCAGCGCGCGGTGCTCGATTCGCTGCGCCAGCCGCTCGAGACGGGCAAGGTGGACGTCGCCCGCGCCAATGCGCACGTCACCTTTCCGGCACGGGTACAACTCGTCGCCGCGATGAACCCCTGCCGCTGCGGGCATCTCGGCGATCCGGCCCTCGCCTGCAGCCGTGCACCGCGCTGCGCGGCGGACTATCAGTCGAAAGTCTCTGGCCCGATGCTGGACCGGATCGACCTCCACGTCGAAGTCGATCCCGTCAGCGCCGCCGATGTCAAACACGTAAGCTAGTGAGAATAGCGGAAGCTAGTGAGAATCAATCCATCTGCACCGCACACAAGGCTGACCCCGGCGCTGACCGCCCATCTGCTCGCAGTGCGGTTCTGCAATGGGTGAACCTGGCGCGTGGCCTCCGGAGCGATGGCCGCATCCCAATCCGGCGTAGCCTGAATATGTGATGCAAGCTAATCAGTGCCGATGCGCGATTGGAATGCGAACGACGAGGACGAAGAGTCAATCGGGTTTCGGCTGGAAGTATGCGCCGTGGTGATCGTGTTAGGCGCAGGTTACATTGCGATGGGCTGGACTACGCTCGATTGGGTGACCAGCCTTTTCGACTGATTCTGGGTTTACAAAGCTCAGGAGCGAAACAGGCTGCGAGCCTGTAGGTGGCGCAGGCCCACTGACTCACCTCCGACTGGTGATCGACCCCGATCAGCTCTTGAAACGGCGGCGTAGGAGGACGGGTAGATTTTCGGTCATGCGGCTACACTCGGCCCCAACGCCACGCACGTCCGGTCCGGCGGGTTCGGCATGACGGGCCCCGATGCCAGTCTGTCCATCGCGATCTGCACGGAATCGGGGCTTGCCGCCTGCTGGCGTACCGTTCGCCACCCGAAATACTACGTAATGGCATCTGTACTGCTCTCGCTACACGAAGCCACGCCTCGATCGGCCAACGCCCCAGTATTAGTGGCGGCATTAGAGCTGAATAAGTGGCATTTATGCCTATCTATAGATATCGATTAGACATTAGATAAGACGCATATGCGACGACCACGTGCGGCACCGATTCTATAAAGGATTTGGGTGCTCTGAAACTGAATCGGTTGGTTCATTTGAGATTAGTTTCGTACAACTCAGTTGTTTATGGCGTCGTATCCTGAAATCTATTCTGCTTGACTGAACATTTGAAATATGTTCTTCTTCTGTTCCTGATTCGCTATTGGAGAAATTGGGATGCACAAGGACTCTGCTAAGCTGGACAGTTCACGTTTGGTCGACCTCCACACACTGCCAAGTGCGCCAATCCCGATCGCCATGGTGCCCGAACAATGTTTCGTTCCCTCGGTCGACCTGCACAGGCTTGGCTGGCCGAACTTCGCGGTAAACTCGCTCGCCGATTGGAATTCGAGCATCAAAGGCGCGGCCTGCAAGCCTCCTGCGGATTGCTGTTTGGTACTGTCCTTCACCCATGCCATTCCGCCCATCCCTGAGTTGGAGGAATGGACCTTCACGAGACATGAGACAGGCGGCATCTGGCAGGAAGCCAAGCGCCTCGTCCTAAAGCGGTTGCCAGTATCTGAAGACGGCGCCGACATTGCGCACACGATCGCGAGAAGCATGGCGCACAGCAACGTAGGCGCCGTCCATGCGCTCTTCGACCAATTGCTCGCTTACAGACGCATGCTCAATGAGTTCGGGCTCGACTGCAATCAACACGTACAGAGCTTAGCTGAAGGCTACTATCCCGTTGACCTGACGGAAGAAGCTCTCACGATCTTCGGTGTCGCCGACGTTCCGCGAGAAATGCTGGAGCTTATGGGCACTGAGGCGCTGAAATTGGCGATCCTCGCTCCCAATTCGTCGGAATGGTGATGGTTCGGTCAAGTATGTCCGAAAATGCAAACAGTTGCAGGCGCCGAATTCGAGCGGACGGCAATTCGAACATCGTCATCGGTGATCGAGTGGAGCGACATCCCGCAGGTGGTCGCGATGGTGAGCTCCGATCTCGCAGAAGCAGCAAGAGCATCACGACGGAGGCGCGGACGTGTGACTGAGCGTCGCAATATTCTAGCGTTGATCGACGCAGGCCGGGAAGATGAAGCCGTCAATTTGTTGGCGGAAGGCTTCCATCTGGCCGCCGCGGTGGGCTCCCGCTCCACGAAAGCTGCGCTCGAGGCAGCCGCCCGCCTTTACGCAGGCGATCTTCTTGACACGGCCTACTTCATGAACCGCCCGCATCAGTGCCTGGAGGGGCAGAGCCCGATCGAGCGCGCCGAGGAGTCCGATGAAGGTCTGGAACTCGTCCTCAACATGATCGGCTCGATCGAAGCTGGTGTGTACATCTGACAATGGAACCCACTTTCCAACCGGACCCTGTTCTACATGGCGGCGCGGGCCTCCGCACATTTCTCAATATCGCCGAGCAATGGAGCTTGAGCAACGAGGAGCAGATGCGAGTTCTCGGTATTCACGACCCGGTGACCTTCGCCGATTGGAAAGTTCGCGTGCGAGCGCACGAGGCCTTTGCGATCCCGATGGATGTGATTGTGCGGATCGGCTGCGTTCTGTCGATCTACGCATCCCTTGCAACGCTCTTTCCGGATGAACAGGCTACCGTTTGGCTGCGTGCGCCGAACACAGGTTCGACATTCCGGCGCAGAACTCCGCTGGCCCTGATAACCAGCGGCGAGCTTGAAGATCTTGAACGCGTCGCGAGGTATCTCCTGGGGCGCATTCATAACTGAGAAGACGGACTTGCCTCGCGCTCCTCGACAACCGATGCGCGGGAGTCTCTTGATACCTCTCGCGAAGACGTTCAGCTATCTAGCGAGAGTGAATGTTCGAAGAATAGACTAGGGACTCGGCTAGCCTGCTTCATAGCTTTGACCGTCAACAGCAGACCAAGCGCGTGCAGCATGCTCCGCACAGTTTCGAAGGACGGACCTCCGTTCGCGCCAAGGGCTTTGGAAAGGCCGGCGCGCGACATGTCGATCCGCTTGGCCAATTCTGAAATGCCACGCGAACGGACGGCAGTGTCGAGCGCGGCACGAATTTCCTCAGGCGATCCGTCCTCGAGGTAGGGCATCGAGGTATGCGACGACATGCTCGGCGGTGTTGAGGTAATCCGCGGCGCCGAACCTAGTGGTGTCAGCCTTGGCCATCATCCATTTCCCTCTCCAGCGAGGTTACCTGCCGAAGCGCGGGCCTGCCAGCCTTCGATATCCGGTAAAGGGATTGATTGCGGCAGAGTCCCTTCGTCTCAATCGTCGCTCCCGTATGGAGAGTACGGTGGACGGGGCATTTCTCGGTGACCGATGGGCGGCTCGCTACTATTCGCGCTCCCACCTGAGATCACCGCAACGAGAGCGTCAATAGTTTGGGGTGAGAACGGGTTTGTCATGGTGTAACAATTCGAACGGAGAGTTCATCTGCGTGATCCGTCGCAGGTTGCGTCGGATGATCCCGCCGAGGTCATGCTCGGCAATCTCTCTTGCCGCTGCGACTGCGGAAAGGCAGTCATACGCCTGCCACGGCATCAGGGGAGCCGGACCGGATTTTGTGAATGGCGCGTCGGTTTCGGTGAGCATTCGGTCCAGAGGCATGAGCGACGCAAGCTCCCGCCCCTTGCTCGATCGCATCATGGCCGGGCCCACGGAAAACCAGCATCCCAAGGCGATGGCTCGGTCGAGCTCGCTCTTTGTCCCGCTGAACCAGTGCAGGATCGGGACCCCGGCGCGTGGCTCGCTTTCGAGTGCGTCGAGCACTGCGGTAGCGGCGCCCCGGGAGTGGATCGTCATGATGCGTCCGCCCAGACGCGCGCTCTCCGCAAGAATTCGCGTGAACACCTTCTGTTGCAGATCCAGCGTCGACTTGTGTTGCAGACTGCCGTCGAGACCGATCTCGCCGACGTAGCGACTCTCCGGCATCAGGCCGCAGAGCAGCGCTACTTCCTGGTGTCGTTGCCCCACGACCTCCGGGTGCAGTCCAAGCGCCACCCTGACCCGCTTGCGTTCACCGACGAGCTTCTTGGTACCGCGCCAGGCTTTCGGCGTGGTAGTGACGGCGAGCACATAGGTGCCGCGGGCATCGATCCCGCGAAGGACCTCTTGAGGGTCCGGATAGAGATCGAGGTGACAATGGAAATCAATCATGGGACGCGCAGATCAGCGTGAAGGGCGGCAAGTTCCGCGATGCCACGCTCGACAACGTCGCGGTAGGGCTGGACATCGCCAAGGAGGCGACCGTTCATAGCGCCCCCGATTAACTCGTCGATCCCGCCGGCACGGACAGTTTCGATCGCGATGGCCACTGAGCGCACGTCATCGAACCTTGCATGTTTCCTGTCGCTCAGGCTCAGGTCGTCGTATTTGTATCCCTTCGTCGTATCATCGGGTTTGCCCCAGGCGAGGTATGCACCGCGTCGCACCTGACAAGGCACGCAGCGTCCGCAATGCTGGAAACCCGTGCGTGAAAAGCGCCCGCAACTCGTGGAGGCCCCGGCCAACCGGGACAGAAGGCCTTGATCCGTGCAACCGCCGAGCATTTCGCCTTTCGTGGCGACCTCGTACGGATTGTTGAGCTGAACCCGCAGTCCGACATCATCGAGTGTCTCCTGGATCAGGCGCAGGAAATACGGATGGGTTGTCCTTGTGCTGAGCGTTCCGGTGCGCATGGGGGTCAGGGGGACGTTCTGGCTTATGAAGCCGTTCTCGGGAATTCGCAGTTCGGCGAGGCTACCGTCGCGGTGCTTCGCCAGGCAGCTGGCGGCCAGCACGCCGAAACCGAGGAACGCGAGCGAGCGCGCCCGCTGTGATCGCTCCGATGGTCCGGGCGGCCGGGCATGATGATTCATCTGGAGATGGAGGCTCGTCGGCGAGATCGACTGCGCGAACCACTTCTGCGTGGGAGAGTCGCCTTTGGCGATCTGACTGACAAACAACGGCGTGCGTCCTTCACCCGCGACGTCGATTGCTCCCACCAGACTGTCCATGCCCCCGGAGAGGAGGCAGACGAGATCTTCCGAGCGCACCCTCTCTTTCCCGCGGCCAGGTGGCACGATGCCGTGTCCCACAAAATCGAGGGTCCAGATGTCACCCGACAGGAACCGAAGCGCATTGATGAGGCGCCCGCGCTGCGTATCCCAGAGATCGGGATCCGTGACCGCTACAGTAAGCTCGATCTCTCGCGTCCAACCATCTGGGCTCCGTTCGCGTGATACCGCTTCGTCTGCCGCTACGGCGGCAAGCGCGAAGGAGGTGAAATCCCACGCACGCGCCGAAGGACGCAGCCCTTGCCGTCGCAGGTGAGCCGGCACCAAGTCTCCGACGCGGCCACGCATACCGCGGCGCGAATTCGAATAGAGGTCGAACCGGATATCCGAACCGGGGAGGTCTGCCACGTCTTCGGGCAGGCATGCGATGGCTGTCATAGTTCGGCCTCGTCTTCGAACACCTCGAAGGTCTGCTGGACGGCATTGTTCGAGATGCGCTCGATAGCTGCCTTGCCGACCGTTCCGGCCTTGGCGCGCTCGGCAGTGTATTCGGCGGCGACTACCTCGCGCACGTAGTCCTTCATCTCCTGCAGCCTCTCCAGACCCTCTCCCTTGGTGGGCGCCTTGTCGATGACCGCTTTGCCGACATCGAGCTCGATCCTGTGTGCGACATCGTGGCCGAGAAGTGAGGCCGTCACCTGGTCGATCTGTGCAGGTGTGAGGTTGGTGAGATCCGGGTTCTGATCAAGTATTTCGGAAAGGGCGCGGGCTGCGGAATCCCGTGTGGCCTCCGCGTCCTGCGTGCCATCGATTGGCCTGATGGCATCGACCAGCGCATCGACGGCTTGGTCCGGTGGCAGTGCGGCAAGAGCTTGGGCATCGATCCCTAGATCTGGAGGCAGCGGGGCGCCGGACGAAAGCGAGGTCAGTGCAGCGTGGAGGGTGCCGGCTGATCGGGAGGATCCACGTAGACGCCGCGCGGCATTCCGGCTCCCGCCCATTCCGCCTTTCGAGTAGTGACCCAAACCCCGCTTGAGGTGGCGCTCCCGATCGGAGCCACCGCCGGCGAATTTGCCAAGCGAAGTTCGAGTGCCGCGCCAGCGCCCTGGTGGTGATGGATCTGATTGCGGCTGCTGCTGTGGAACCTGAGGAGCGTTCGGCGTTCCCGGTTGTGAAGGCGAGCCCGGACCGCCCGGACCGAAGGGGGAGGTGGGCTGCATATTCGGTGCCGCCGGTTGAGGCGCTGGTTTCGGCGGATCATCCACCCAAGGCGGAACGATGGGAATATCGGGTCCCGAACCCGGCCCCTTGCTCGAGGCGGACGTTCCCATCAGTCGTCTCCCTTCATCGCGGCCTGGATCGCTTTGCGCGGGGGGCCTTTCAGGTCGTCGCGTGCGTTGAGCGAGACAAGGACCTGCTTCCCCCATTCTGCATTGGCAAGGCGTGGCACGAGCGACGCCTTGATCTGGCTCGTGGGTACCTCGGCGAAAAACGCCACCACGAGTGAGGCGGAAGCAGCGGAGGCGCCCGCGAGCGACTGGAGGGCATTGAGGATATTCGGCGTTCCCCACGCGGTCTCCTGACGCGCTTTCGAGACGACAGCATCGGTGACGTGGGCTAGTTCCTGCGTCGAGAGCTTGGCGACCTCCTCGTTGACGGTGGTGCTGGCCGAAGTCATCTTGAGAAGCATGTCGAGCACGTTCTTCGCGTCCGAAGACAATTCGTCTGCCCGGGATATGATTGGGTGGGTTTCCCTGCTGACGTAGAGGGCACCGCGCAGATCGCGATCGGCTAAAGGCGGGTCCAGAGCGAGCCAGTTCGAGTGGAAGGGATCGCTCCACGGCTTCTCCAGCGGCGGAACCTCATCGTCACCTCGCACCCGCCTCTCCTTGTCGGCGAGCAGCATGGGGTGACCGTCTTCCGCTTCGTTTACCGCGCGTAGCAGTTCGCTGTAGGCCTCCTTGTCACCGCACCGTTCAAATAGGAGGAGCTTGACCAGGACCTCCTCATCGACGTTCACGTCCTGGATACGAGCCATGGACATCCGCATCGAGAGCGTGTTGAGGAAGCGCTTGATCAGCCTTGGATTGCCTTGGATCTTGGGCGACGTCGTAAGGATCGGGGCAATTCGCTCGGCGAGCGCCAGCCGATTGAGCAGACCCGTCGGGCATTCGCCGATCTGTTTGACCATGAAGGCCTTGTCGACGCGCTGTCCTTCCCAGGATCGCCCCAATCGCTTGCAGACAGCCGCCCGCAACTCATCCTTTTTAGCGTTATCGAGCTCGGTATCGTTCTCCACGAACAGCATCATCAGGTACGCCCGCACCTCCTGCGTGCCGAGGGGAGGAACGCGAATGGGGAGTTGGATCAGCTTGTCGAAATAATTGGTGACCAGATCATCATTGAGGTCGGCCCCGTCGAAATGGGAGCGCACAGCCTGGCGGATCATCCCCTCGTCGGCCGCTATGACGAAAGCGGTGTGCTTGAGGAACAGGAACAGCCGCATGGCTTCGAGCGTCGCGATGGCGGTCTTCGGCAGACAGCGATCGAGATCGTCGATGAGGACGACCAAGGTGATGCCGAGCTCTTCGAGGGTCGCTTCAAGGTCATCGCGAAACGCCTGAATGGCCTTTCGTGGTGTTTCTTCGGCTGGCTCGGCCCCTTCCTCGTCTTTTTCCTCATCGATGAGGGATTTCCCGCCTGAGATACCCTCTGCAACGAAATCCTTTGCTTGCTTGATGTCCTCACCGGTCACGTTTCCGTCCGTGAAGCCGCTCAACGCAGCCATGCCGCCAGCTACCAGGGGTGTCATCGTCCCCATGGTGAAATAGTCGACCGCTGCGGAGCCAGCGAGGCCCAGCAGTCGCAACTTTTTCACGCGCTTGAGCAGCCCCTTGGCTTTTTCCAGCACTGGCTTGGCCAGAGTGTCCTTTTTTTCGATCGCCTGCTCGACGACCGCTGCCGTAATGGCCTCCATGAGCGCGGCGCGTGCGTCGTCGTAGTTCTGATAGAGCCAAGCGTTGAACTCGACGAACCGAACATCGATTTCGTCACGTTCCTCGAGGGAGTTTCGCAGTAACTTCATCATCGAGGACTTGCCGACGCCCCAGTCACCGGAGATCCCCATGGACAGGGGTTCACCGCGAGCGCCCACGATTCTCTCGGCCGCGATGTCGGCGACCTGCGAGAAGTTTACCAGGTCGCGAATGGTTTCATTATCTGACCACATTTCAGGAAACGTCTCCCCCCGGGGGCCACGTTCCTACGGCGTGGACTCGACGTCAAGTCGATGGCCCCGCATACCGAGCAACGATCCCACCGGATGCAGGGACTTATCCACGCTGAAGGGGCCTGATCCGTATCGCTAAACGCGCGAATACGAGCTTTTCTGACAGGACCGGATCGATTTCTATATAAGCGGGCGCGCAAGGCTCTCCACAATTCGGCACTCGCCTATGCGATTGGCTTCGCACGAGCGCAGCATGAGCCGCAGTTCGTCCCGAAGTGACGAAAGGTCTAGGATCTTGCGTTCCACCTCCTCCAGCTGGTCACGGACCAGTTCATCGACATTCTGACATGGCTTGTCGGCACGATCGGACAGAGCGAGGAGCTCCTGCACCTGTGCCATGCCGAACCCTAGCTGGCGGGCGCGACGAATGAAGGTCAGTGTTGCCAAGTGGCTGTCCGAATAGTCGCGATAGTTGCTGTCGGTGCGATCCGCAGCCGGCAGTATCCCTTCACGCTCGTAATAGCGGATCGTCTCCGCCTTGATGCCGGTGGCTCTCGCCAACTCTCCGATACGCACCGCTTGACCCTGTAGTTGCTACAAGGTGCATATGTAGCTGCGACTCGAACGTTGCAAGGAGAGTGGCATGGCGAAGTCCTGCTGCCAGACACCGGAACCCGACACCACCGCGCACAACGATCTGCGCTGGCGCCGCGTCCTTTGGATCGCGCTTAGCGCAAATGCGGCCATGTTCATGGTGGAGATGGTGGCCGGTGTCGCTGCCGATTCCCGTTCGCTCCAAGCCGATGCGCTCGACTTCTTCGGCGATGCCGCGAACTACGCGATCAGCTTGGGCGTTGCAGGAATGGCGCTCGCCTGGCGAGCCAGAGCTGCCCTGGTGAAAGCCGCGACCATGCTCGCCTTCGGTGTCTGGGTGATCGGCTATGCCGTCTATGGCCTGATAGCGGGTGCCGATCCGGAGCCGGCGACGATGGGTATGGTCGGCGTCCTGGCCTTGGCGACCAATGTTATCGTCGCACTGATGCTGTTCAGCTTCCGCGAGGGCGACGCGAACATGCGATCGGTCTGGATCTGCTCGCGCAACGACGCGATCGGCAACCTCGCGGTGTTGGGGGCTGCTCTCGGCGTCTTCGGCACGGGACAGGCTTGGCCCGACCTGCTAGTCGCCTCGGTCATGGCCGGCCTCGCGTTCTGGGGCAGCATCGAGGTATTCGGGCAGGCGCGTCAGGAGCTGGCTCATGAATAGCGACGCCATCGCCCGAATGGACGCCTTCCTTGCCGAGGAATATCATCGGTCAGAAGCTGCGAGACGTGCCGGGAATATCGGTAGCGCATGGCATCACCTCGAGCGAGCCCACATCGTGGCACAGGTCCGCTTGGGACCGCACTGCGGCTCCCATCTGCGGATGCTTCGGCTTGCCTGGCGACTGCAGAACTGGCGGGAGATTCGAGGCCAGATCTTCAGGCTTGTCCTCGCCCCCTTGGGCAATGTCACGGGCCGGCTCCCGATTGGAAACAACGGTCGTTCGAATGTGAGCGCCTTCGCTCGGATGGAAATAGAGCCGGAGATCAAACGCGTGCTCGGCCTATCGGCAAGTCGAAGTGATCGCTCGTCAAAGAACACCGTCGCATAGATCGATCTTCTTGTTATGAAATCACATTTCGTCTACTCAAGATTGTTCTTTCGCCGCGAAGCTTCTGCTGCTAGCGGACGGCCGATGACCCGGCTCTTCGCCCGCTGCCTTGTGCTGCAGCTCGTCACGCTGTGCACTGCTCTCGGTTTCCTTTGGGCACCGGTGGCGGAAGCGGCCGAATGTTCGGACGAGCCTCCGGTAGCCTCCCAGCTCGAGCAGCATGACGATCCGGGCGATGATGACAGGGGGCCGGAGAAGCACGGTGCCTGTGCTCATGGCCATTGCCATCATGCATCGCAGGCCGTTGGCAGGTCTTCGGAGCCCTTTGCCCCGAGATCGGTTGTGAGCGTGCTTCACGCCGCAGACCAGCCCTGGTTCGCCTCCGGTCCAGCGGAATTGATCACACCCCCTCCTCGCGCCTGACGTTCGCCGCGCGTCGGAACCCTTTTCCGACGCCGAACTGAACGTCAGCAGAGGAATTCCCATCCATGTTCGCCATATCGTGGCGAGCGGCCCCCTTCTGGGGGCTGATACTCGCCCTGTCCTCGGGACCTGCCAGCGCGCAGGACCCGCGTATCGTCACGCTCGATGATGCGCTCGAACTCAGCGGGGTCGCCGAGCAAGCCGACACCCCCGTCACCAACCCCCGCCTCGTGGGACCCCGCGCGGAAACCGACGCGGCTGCGGCTCTGGTCGACCAGGCTCGCCTGAGTCCTAATCCGGAGGTGTCCTTCGAAGTCGAGAACGTCGCCGGCAGCGGCGCGTTCTCCGGCCTCGAGTCGACCGAGTATACGCTCTCTGTCGGCCAGCGCTTGGAGCTGGGCGGAAAGCGTTCCGCACGGGTTGGTGCGGCCCAGGCCCAGGCGGATCTGGCTTCCCTTAGAGCCGATCTGACTGCGGTCGAACTCGGCCAATTGGTGCGCGAGCGCTACCTGCTTGCTGTTGCCGCAGCCGCCCGGGTCGAACTCGCGCAGGACGTGGTCGCGCGCAATGAGGAACTCGCCCGCATAGCCGGTGTCCTGGTCGAGGTCGGCCGCGAGCCGCCTCTGCGGGCGTTGCGTGCGGATGCGGCCCTCGCCGAGGCGCGTGCGCGTCTGGTGGAGGTCGAGGCGGAGAGTCTGTCAGCTCGCACGGCGCTCGCCTCGTTGTGGGCCGGAGGCGAAGCACCGCTCGTTCCGGCCGAGTTCCCGAACATCGTCCCGCCCGCGTCGTTGATGTCCCAGGCAACCGAGAGCCTGACCTATCGGGTCGCACGCGCCGAGAGCACGGCCGCAGCGGCGGAGATCGAGCGGCAGCGAAGCCTGCGTATACCGGATCCGACGGTCTCCGCCGGCGTGCGGCGCTTCGAGGAGAGCGGTGACAACGCATTCCTCGTCGGGGTGTCGATCCCTCTGCCCTTTCGCGACCGGAACCAGGGCAACATTGCCGCCGCCGAAGCCCGACTTCGGGCGGCGAACGCGCGCGAAGCCGTCGCGCTCGCGGATTACGAGCAATCGGTAGCCACGGCTCGCGCGAGATATCTCGGGGCCGAGGCCCGGGTCGAGACACTCTCGCAGACATCGCTCCCGCAGGCGGAGGAGGCGCTGCGCCTCGTCCGCATCGGATATCGCAATGGACGCTTTCCCCTGATCGAGGTGCTCGCTGCCGCCGAGGCACGCGACACAATCCGCGAGGCGCTCATCGCCGCCCGCGAGGAACGGGGCCGGGCCGCCGCCGAACTCATCGGGCTGGCCGCACAATGAAGGACATATCCATGACACGCAGAAAGCTGGCGATCCTCGTCGGTATCGTGATCGCGATCGGTGCTTTGGCCCTGATCTTCTGGCCGACCTCCGAGGTCGACACCCATGCGCAGGAGGAAGCCGAGGCGGAAACACCTGAGGGGGCGGTCACGCTGAGCGATGAGCAGATCAGGCAGTCCGAGATACAGCTGGCAGCTGTGCGGGCCGGAGCTGCTGTGGAACTCGTCTTTCCGGCAACGGTCGCGGCCAGCCCGACGGCTTCCGCTCGTATCGACGCCCGCGCCTCGGGGGTGGTCCGCTCGGTGGGCAAGACGCTGGGCGACCACGTTTCGCGCGGCGAGACCGTCGCCCGCATCGAGAGCGCGGATGCAGCTGCTCTCGCATCGCAGCTCAGCGCGGCGCGCGCCCGGGTGACGGAGCTGTCCGCCGCCTACGATCGCGAACGGCGCTTGTTCGAGGCGAATGTGACGGCCCGGCAGGATCTGGAGGCCGCGCAGGCAAATCTCAGTGTGGCGCGATCAGAGCTGCAACGGGCGCAGGCCGCGGTCGCAGCGGCCGGCGTCAGCGGCGACGGACGGTCGCTGGCCGTCACCTCACCCCTGTCGGGCAGGGTCACCGCCGCACCGATCGTGCTCGGGTCCTTCGTGGATGCCGGCGAGGAACTCTATCGCGTCGTCGATCCGAACGGGCTTCAAATCGAGGTGGCGCTGCCTTCGGCCGAAGCTTCTCGCATCCAACCTGGCGACGAGGCCGTGCTGATCGTCGGCGACGGCCGCGAAATCGGAGCTCGGGTGCGTTCGGTCACTCCCTCGCTCGATCCGGAGAGCCGCAGTGCCACTGCGGTTCTGTCGCTCTCGCGCGGTGTTCCGGGCCTCCAGCCCGGCGCCTTCCTCCAAGCACGGATCAGACCCTTTGGCGAGGTGGATCGCAACCGCATCACCGTGCCCGAGGACGCCGTCCAGGTTCTCGAAGGACGCGACGTCGTGTTCGTCCGCACAAAGAGCGGTTTCCAGGCTCGCGAGGTCGAGGTCGGGACCCGGTCCGCCGGGCAGGTGACGATCCTCTCCGGTCTCGAGGAGGGATGGCGCATCGCCGTTGGCAACGCCTTCCTGCTCAAGGCGGAACTCGAGAAGGAGGGCGCGTCGCATGGACACTAAGACAGAGCCGACGCCTCATGTGGAGACCCACTCCGATACGGGCAGCCATCGCCACGGCCTGATCGGGGCGATCCTCGACATCGCCGTGCGGTTCCGCTGGGCGGTGATCGTCCTCACCGTCTGCGCCGCGATCTACGGGGCCATGAACCTCCTGCGCCTGCCGATCGACGCGGTGCCGGACATCACCAACACGCAGGTGCAGATCAACACCAGCGCCCCGGCGCTCTCGCCCTCGCAGGTCGAGACGCAGGTGACCTTCCCCATCGAGACGGGTCTGGCGGGGATCGAGGGGCTCGAGATGACGCGCTCAATCTCGCGCAACGGCTTCAGTCAGGTCACCGCGATCTTCGAGGAAGGCACCGACATCTACTTCGCGCGCAGCCAAGTGAACGAACGGCTTGCCCCGATCGGCGCAAGCCTGCCGGAAGGGGCGGAGCCCGCGATGGGGCCGATCTCGACCGGTCTCGGCGAAGTGCTGATGTATACGATCGAATACGAGTATCCTGGAGGTCGCGGCGCACCCGTAGGCGGCAGGACCGGCTGGCAGTCGGACGGGAGCTTCATCACCGAGCAAGGTGACCGCCTCGACACCGAGGTCGCCAAGGCAGCCTACCTGCGCACGGTCCAGGATTGGGTCGTCGCCCCGTTGATGCGTTCGATCGATGGCGTGGCAGGCGTAGATTCGATCGGCGGTTACGAGAAGCAGTTCCTCGTGCAGCCCGACCCCGCCCGCCTCACCGGCTACGGCCTGTCGTTCGACTCCCTGATCGAGGCATTGGAGGCGGCGAACCTCGCCGAGGGTGCCAACTTCGTCGACCGTGCCGGGGAGGCCCTTCTCGTTCGCGTGGATGCGCGCCTCGGTGGCACGCAGGACATCGAGCAGGCCGTCGTCACGACCCGCGAGGGCGTTCCGATCCGGACCGGAGATGTCGCCTCGGTGCGCATCGGCGGCGATCTGCGGACCGGCGCCGCCTCGCTCAATGGTGAGGAGGCGGTCGTCGGCACCGTTCTGATGCGTAGCGGGGAGAACAGTCGCACCGTGGCGGCAGCCGCGGCGGAGCGGCTGGACGAGGTGCGCGCCTCGCTACCTGCCGGCGTGGTCGCCGAGATCGTCTACAACCGCTCGTCTCTAGTCGACGCGACTATCGCGACGGTGGAGAAGAACCTAGTCGAGGGTGCGCTCCTCGTTATCGCAGTCCTGTTCTTCATGCTGGGCAACGTCCGTGCAGCGATTATCGCAGCGCTGGTCATTCCGATATCCATGCTGATGGCGGCCGTGGGCATGAACAGGCTCGGTGTGTCCGGCAACCTGATGAGCCTGGGGGCGCTGGACTTCGGGCTTATCGTCGATGGCGCGGTCATCATCGTCGAGAACAGCGTCGCGCGGCTCGCCGCCAGACAGCACCGCGAGGGAAGACTGCTCAGCCTCGGTGAGCGGCTGACAGAGACCCGCCTGGCCGCGCAGGAAATGATCAAGCCGACCGTCTATGGCCAGGCCATAATCCTGCTGGTCTACGCTCCGCTTCTCACCTTCACGGGCGTCGAGGGGAAGACGTTCTCGCCGATGGCCATCACGGTCATGCTGGCGCTCGCCTCCGCCTTCGTGCTGTCGCTGACCTTCGTCCCGGCGATGATCGCGGTGCTACTCAATCGGAAGCTGACCGAGAAGGAGGTCAAGCCTGTCCGCATGGCGAAGGAACGCTATGGCCCGGCAGTGCGCCGCGCCATCGCACGCCCATGGCCGGTGATCGGGGCGGGTGCCGGCATCTTCGCCATCGCCGCCTTCGTGTTCACCTTCCTCGGAAGCGAGTTCACGCCGCAGCTGGACGAGCAGGACATTGCGGTGCAATCGCTGCGGATACCCTCGACTTCGCTCGAACGCTCGCTCGCCATGCAGAGACGGGTGGAGGACCGGCTCGAGACCTTCCCGCAGGTCGAACTGGTGTTCTCGCGCACCGGCACGGCGGAGGTCGCGAGCGATCCGATGCCGCCGAACGCGTCCGACGCCTACGTGATCCTGAAGCCGCGGGCGGAATGGCCTGATCCCGATCTGCCGAAGGACGAACTCGTCGCGCAGATGGAGGAGTCTCTCAGCGGCTTGGTCGGGAACGTCTACGAGTTCAGCCAGCCGATCGAACTTCGTTTCAACGAGCTGATCGCGGGTGTCCGCGGCGATGTCGCGGTCAAGCTCTACGGCGACGATCTCACCGCGCTGACCCGGTCTGCCGGAGAAGTGGCGGAAGTGCTTCGCGGGGTCGAGGGCGCTGCGGACGTCAAGGTCCAGCAGGTTACGGGCTTCCCCACATTGGACATCGCGTTCGATCGTCCGACGATCGCACGTTATGGCCTGACCGTAGAGGACGTTGCACAGTCCGTGGCCATCGCGCTGGGCGGTCGCCCGGCGGGACTGGTGTTCGAGGGTGACCGCCGTTTCGAAGTGGTCGTCCGGCTCGCGGATGCGAACCGGAACGATTTCGATCAGCTCGGCGCCCTTCCCATCGTTCTGGACGGCGGGGTCACGGTTCCGCTTCGAACGCTGGCTGATTTCCGGGTCGTCGATGGTCTCGCCGAGGTTCGGCGCGAACAGGGTCGCCGGCTGGTGATCGTATCGGCGAACGTCCGCGAACGCGATCTCGGTTCGTTCGTCGAGGAGGCGCGCACAGGCGTCGCCGAGAGCATCGAGTTGCCACCTGCCTCCTTCATCGAATGGGGCGGGCAATACCAGAACCTCCAGGCTGCACAGGCGAGGCTCGCCCTCGTCGTGCCGGTCTGTTTCGCGCTGGTGCTGCTGCTCCTGTTCATGGCGCTCGGCGGTTGGGTTCCGGCTCTCGCGGTATTCAGCGCCATCCCAATGGCGCTGGCGGGCGGTGTCTTCGCCCTCGCCCTTAGGGGGATGCCGTTCTCGGTTTCCGCTGCGGTGGGCTTCATCGCCCTTTCGGGTGTCGCCGTGTTGAACGGGCTCGTGATGATGACCGCGATACGCCAGCGGCTGGACCAGGGCATGTCCCTCGACGAAGCGATCTCCGACGGTGCGTTGGCCAGGCTGCGGCCGGTGCTGATGACAGCGTTGGTCGCCTCGCTCGGCTTTGTTCCGATGGCGATCGCCACCGGCACCGGCGCCGAGGTCCAGCGTCCGCTGGCAACGGTCGTGATCGGCGGATTGATCACCGCGACCGCGCTCACGCTCTTCGTCCTGCCCGCAATTGCGCGGCTCGTGCTCCATCGATCGGATGACGAGCGCGGCTGGCGCGAGAAGTGGTGGGATCGCCTGCGCCGGAACGCGACCAGCGACGAGCGACGCGAGCTGACGGACATCGCATGATGGTCAGGGAAAGGAGAACACGATGCTGAAGATAGATGAAGAGGACGGACTGGCGCGGATACGCGCCGGTGGCAAACTCGAAAGGTCGGACTACGACGCCTTCGTGCCTCGATTCGAACAGCTTGTCGGGCGAGAGCCCGGCAAGCTGCCGATGGTAATCGAGCTCGCGCCCGATTTCGCGGGCTGGGATCTCGCCGGACTCTGGCGCGATCTCAAGTTCGACGCGCGTCACCCGGACAGCTTCGGCCGGATCTCCATCGTCGGCGATGCGAAGTGGGAGGAATGGGGCACCAAACTCTCCGATCCGCTCTTTCGGGCCGAAATGAAGTTCTTCCAGTCCTCTGAGCTTCGTAACGCCGAAGAGTGGGCCCGGGCCAGTAGGGGAACGACATGAGCGGGGACCACGACATCGATCTCGGCTCGGCCGGTAAGCGCCGGACACTGTGGATCGTCCTCTGGCTGAACGTCGCCATCGCGATCGGGTTCTTCGTGGTCGGTTACTTTGCGGATTCGAATGCGCTTCTGGCGAATGGGCTCGACAACTCATCTGACGCGATCGTCTATGCGCTGAGCCTGTTGGCGCTGACCCGCTCGCGCGTCTGGCAGCGGGGTGCTGCACGATTCTCCGGCATCATGCTCCTGGTCTTCGCCGCGGGTGTCATCGCCGATGCCGTGCGCCGGTTCCTGGAAGGGTCGGATCCGGGCGGCTTCATGATGCTGGCCATGGCTGCGGTCGCCGCAGTCGTGAATCTGGTCTGCCTCCGGATGCTCCAGCGGACGAAGGAGAAGGACGTCAGCATGCGCGCGGCGACGACCTTCAGCTTCAACGATTTCATCGCCAATGGCGGCATCATCGTCGCGGGCATGATCGTGATGCTGACGGGCGCAAACTGGCCCGACCTTCTCGTGGGCATCGCGGTGGCCTGTATCGCCTTCTACGGCGGCATCCAGATCCTGCGTGATGCCCACATGGACATCCATGACGAGGAAGGCACCGAGCACGAGAGAGGCGATGAGTTTTGGCGCTGAACTAGGCCCAGCGCCGTCCGCTTTCCGACAGCTGCTCACGGCCGCTTCAAGGGCGCACTTCTGCCGACCAGCTTCGCTGACAAAGCGGCCGTTTACAGGCATAAATTGCCTCGCCGATAGCTGCCGTACATCCATGGCGCGTGAGCTTGGCCGCAAGCGAGCCGCCTCCACTTCTCTCGCCGAAGACTGAAGCTGACGTTCGGCACGGAATTGAATGCGCCGCCCCACAACTTTGCTGCTGAAGCGTCCTCACCCGCAGCGGTTCGCTATCGGCCCTCGGTCCAAATCGTCGAAGAGGGTGCAATCGTCGACGGTTCCGCTCGCGCATGTGGTGGAGCAAGTCGCAACGAACGCCGCAAGCGACGCTTCGAGTGCTTGCAATTCTGCCAATTTCGACCGGACCGATCGCAGATGTGAAGCGGCGATATCCCGCGCTTCAGAGCAGGGGGTCTCGTCGCGTTTCTTATGCGCGATTGCTGCGAGGGACATTGCGCAGTCTGCGACAAGGCGATTGCGCTCTTCGCCCAGTGCACTGGGCTGCCAACTGGTCCGGCTGACCGAAGGTTGCTCATCACGCCCGGAGCTACCGACCCGCGACGTGCGCGGACACGAGCAAACGAGAGAGTATTTCTCACCTTCCACATCCCCGATGGAAGCCCTTGGCCAGACGACCGCCGGACAAAGTCCAAGGCTGATCGCCCCTCAGGTTCGCTAGGGATAAGATTGAACCGAGAGCTACCGATCGCAATCCTGTCTACGCGGTGCTATTTGGCGGCCTCCGACAGGAAGGTGGCCAGGTTCCGGAGCGCTCCGCGTTCCGCCCTGTAGGTCACCGAGCGCCCCTCCTTCGTTGACGAAACCAGACCGGCATTGCGCAGGACCGACAGGTGCACCGACGTATTGTTGGGCATCGTGTCCGTCTGCTCGGCAACCTCGGTCGAGGTGATGCCGTAGGCTCTTCTTGCAATCTGATAAGGGGTTGATCGACTTTTCCATAGGTACCGCGCCCGATGACTGAGGGGGCGCCTGCTTCCGCCCCTTTCTAACCGACCTGGCCGCTCAGCGCACAGTCACGGTTGGCGTGGCGAACGCTTGCGCTGCGCGGGTGCGAGGGCTTTCGCTCGGAGCTAAGAAGACATCATAGCCTGGATAGCCGCCGCTGACGCGGCGCCCGGTAGTGCCCAACCATACGCGGTTTGCTATAAGCCTGTCATGGGATTGCGGGACATCATCAACAAGCCGAACGTGCTGGCGTACGCCAAGGCCGGGATCGACGTCGCCCGCGCGGCACAGCGCCTGAGCGACGACGGCTATAAGTGCATGATCGTGCCGAGCCGCGGCGCGGTGCCCTTTCTGCGGGTTGCCAAATCATACTACCGCCAACTCGTCATCTCCTGCATGCCGCAGGACGACCGTCTCACCAAAGGCATGCAGGCACGCTTTGGTCCCCTGACACTCGCACTCGACGTACCTTTCACAGCCGACGCAGGGCGGATCGGTGTCGAGGGCTTAAAATCCGCGCATATCCGGCGGTTTTGGGCGCGCGTTGTCGCGGCGATCGTGCGGCGACAGGTCGACAATCCGCACTACCGTTTCTTCCGCTTCGTGCGCGATGAGGTGTGTCAGGTCGGCCATCATGACTCGCTCGAATGGCGGATGGAGAGTGAGCGCTTCCTGTTCATCGACACGGTCGTCTCCGGTCGCGCGGTCTGCGAGATCGTTGAGGGATTCGAGGCCGAAGGCCTAGACCAGATCCATTATATTCTGCTGCTCGATGAAAATGGCGCTGCCATGCGTCAGCCCTATGCGGCACGAATCCATGCCCTCGCAGCAGCAGGTCGGGCAACGCTGATCAAGGTGCCCTCGCTCTTCACCGAGGACCAGGGACCAGCGGTCAGTGGGGTCTGGAGCGTCGTGGTGCCCAAACTCATGGACCTGGTCCGTTACGAGCCGGCAATGGGCGACGGGTTCGCCGGCGCCGGCCTCTATTATCATGAGGTTCGGCAACGCCCCGATGCGTCGAATGTCCAGGTCACGAAGGCCGTCGCCCGGCTCGACCAGTTGCTCTTCGAGGCGATGCATGTTGCGGTCGATCCCAACGAAGTTTTCGAGGACCTTGAACATCTTGGTTCGGAGTTCTCGGGCGACGCCGCGCTGCAAACTCTTGAGGGGCTGCCCACGCTCTTCGGACGCGGCCTGGACGAGAGTATCGAAGCCTATCTCGCGCACATCGAAGGCCATAAATTGTTCGGCAAGGCGAATACGCTCGCGACCGCGAAAGCCCCGATCCTGGCAGGACTGCGTGGCACCAAGGCCGAGATCGATGTTTCAACCTCGCATTGCATTCGCCTTCATGTCGAGGACGCCGAGGCTAAGCGGCTAATACGGCAGTTTCGTACCTCGCTTGCTAGGCCCTATTGGCGCGATTCCGATAAAACCGAGCGCGCCTGAGCATATCGCCGGCCCAATCGAACGGCGGCTTTCGGGATTTCATCGAACTGATATGAACGGCTGAGATGAGGGCGCGAAGCTGACTCGCCAACTCCGGCTAGGAACGTCCGCTATTCCAAGCCGCGGTTCTGAGAGGAGACGTTCCGGAGTCTCCGACGAGGGGGACTGACCGGAATCACCTGCCAGGTGGCTGAAGCTGCCCTTCGTTCAAACCAACTCTCTGAGCGCAACGAACGACTACTTCGTTGAACCTTTGTGACAGTCCGAATTCGGAACGAAATTGCGGTAAGCAGACATAGGCCAACCAGGCACCCTTCGGCTGCTTCGTGCCAATTGTTGTCATCCCGTCAGCGGATCGTTGCTCCTACAACTGTCCGTTCCCTTAGCGTCACATCGATGTGGAAAAGCTGGCCGAGATAGAGTCGACGAACATATGCGGAACGAGGCCATGCTGCTATTGTGGGTTCGGAGATTGATCTATGGTAGCACCGGCACAGCAGGACTGGCGCGATAAGGACGAGCACGGGAAGGTGCGCCGCCGGTTCGACTTCGAATTCGAGACGATGATGTCGGATGAGCAGGCAGGGGCGATTGTGGTCCGAACCACGCCGCACTCCAGGCGATACGACTTGATTACCGTGAAGGGCGAGCGCCACTATCGCGATCGTTATCTTAGTGAGATCATTCCCGAAGCGGAGATCATCAAGATGATGGTGGAGCAACAGCAAGCCGTGCCGATCATCTACAATCCGCCTTCGATCAGCTCAGCCTATGAATATACGGAGACTAGGCAGAAAGCCCTCAACGCGGAATTTTCCGGCGAGGCCTATCGGCCCCCCGCAGAGAGAGCCAAGCCGCACGCCCCCTTGAACGAAGCCGGCGGCACCCGCTTCTTAACCTTTCTTTCCGTCGACATCTGCGCGAGCAGTGCGCTTCGCCGAAAGGAGCCGGCCGGCTTCGAGAAGGCTTACGGAATCTTCCTTCGCGAACTGGCGACATCGGTGGGGCATTTCCATGGCCGCATCCTTAAAACCACAGGCGACGGATTTATTGCGTACATCGACAGCGAGGGCTTCACAACACAGTGCGACAACACGGTTGACCTGGGACTGACGTTCCTCGCCGTCTTGAACCGCTCCGTTAACCCTGAGCTGGAGAACGCGGGTCTGCCGCAGTTGCAGATCCGCGTTGGGGCAGACTGCGGGGCTGCCACGATCCGTCGCATTTCCGTTCCGGCCACGGGGTTCGAACAGGTGGAGATCGCAAGTGACGCACTCAATCGCGCCGTCAAGATTGAGCAATGTGCTAAGCCCGGCGAGTTGCGCATCGGACGGGGGCTATACGAGCTTGTGCATGTGCAATGGCTCGAGCGCTGCAAAGAAACAGCGTTCAATGGCGAGGAAGTCGGCATCCTTGGATACCAAGTATACAAGGTAAATTGATGGCGAACGTGGACCAACTAACCTCGTCTTATTTCAAGAAGCAGATCGAGCGGAACTTATCTGTCGTTGACAAGATCCGGACCCGCAGTGCGCTCGCCACGGGGCGTGTAATCCCTTCTAGCGGAGATCTGCCGATCCATGCCGGTAGGCGCATCGAAGCCACGGTCATGTTCCTCGACATCTGCAAGTTTTCAGCCAGACCCTCATGGACAGAGACGGAGCAGGAGAATCTACTCCAGATCTTATCGCTGTTCTTTACAGAGATGATCCGGATTGTTGAAGACTACGGGGGCGCCGTGGAGAAGAACACCGGCGATGGCTTGATGGCCTATTTCACCAAGCAGGCTGGCAATGACGCATCGCCCCAACAGCGCGCGATCGCCGCGGCCCTCACTATGTTTGCGGCCGCCCAGAACATCATAAATCCGCTCATCATCAACTCGAACCTTGAACCTATCGACTTCCGAGTTTGTCTAGATCATGGACCGATCACCGTTGCTCAGGTCGGTGTCGCGCGCGGGTTCAACGGGATAGTGGCGATCGGCGCTACTGCCAACATAGCTTGCAAGATGCTTGCATTTGCCGAACCGAACACCATCCTGATCGGCAGCAAAGGGGTTACCGGGCTTCCCTTGGCTTGGCAGACCAAATTCACCGCACTAAAGACTGCCGATACGGGGTGGATCTACGCGGATACTGGAATGCCTTATGCGTTCTGGCAGTATAATGGCAGGTGGATCCTTCCAGGCCTATGAACGATACCAGCCACCAAGCCGATGAGACAGTACTCAGCCCAGTCCCTGCCGACGTGAAAGCTGCGCCGACAATCGGCGTGATGGAAAAAGGCCATGCCGAAGTGACCGCGGTAGGCGCGATGACGCTCGATGGGCATCACGCGAATTTTGCTGAGTTCCAGGAATCCTACGTGCGCCATTACATCGGCTTGGCGGACACCAAGGCCGCATGGACCTTCGCTATCGCATCCGGCGTCCTCGTCTATCTCTTCGGGCAATCCAACGTACGCAGAGGGCTGTTGTCGCCGGCATTGTCCCTTGACTACGCCCTGCTCGCCGCAAGCGTGCTGTCATTGTGTCTATCTGCCTTCTTCGCGTTCCGCGTTGTCGCGCCACGACTATCGTCGCCCTCGGCCGAAGGCATCGTTTTCTTCGGTGCGGTTGCCGAAAAAGGCAGCGCCGCTCTTTATGTTGGCGAGGTCGCCCAGCGCAAGCCGGCGGACTTAACCGCAGCTCGCCTCAAGCACTGCTATGACGTGTCCAGCGTCTGCTCCAAGAAGTACGCTTCTCTCAAAAAATCGATCTGGTTTGGCCTGCCCGGGCTCGCACTCGCGCTGCTTTACATGCTCACGCAGGCTGCTTAGCCAGCAGGCGCCTAGCGGCTAACGGCCAAGAGCACGCTCGAATGCCCCGTTTTGATCTCCGGGCCACAATCATGTGCACTCAGCGGCCGCCACGATTCTCGACTGAATAACATACTGGGCTGAAAAGCCGTGGCGAGAGCATGGAAGCTATCCCATCGTGGCGGGTGTAGCGCTGATCCGAGGTCCGGGGCGACCGAACCTGACGTGGTCTACGAGATCCGCCCTACCCAGACGTGGCTGGGCGACGGCCTGTGGTCAGCGGCCTCACCGAAATCAATTTCAATCATCAGTCGACGTCCTTCCCATCTGCGAACGGGCCGGCAAGTGCTTGAGCCTTGTAATGCGAGCAAAGGCCGACCGGTCTGTAAGGGCTCTGCTTGTCGAATTGCGGCACACGTGAGGCGGACAGCCGCTGATAGACCGTGTCGTGCAGTTCGGCGTCGGGTTTGATCGAACGGCTTGTTTCGGCCCATCCGAACCTCGCCCATTTCGGCCACCATCTCGGCCACAGCTCCAGGCTCGCCTTCACTTCATCGTGTTGCAGCCCGAGCGGGTCAGGGAAGGTCCGCGCGAACCGTTCGTCGATTTTTGGCGGATCGGGAATGGTCATGAGTTCGTCGACCATCCACCGCAGTGCTATGTCCGACAGACGGGACTCGCTCTCCGGGTAACTTCCGCCGATGTCGGAATGGTTGCCCGCGAACCATTCCTGCTTGAGCCATGCCAGATCACCACGATTCTGTTGGCTCGTGTCGTCGCTGTGGCCCCAGCCCACGCGTGGAAACCGTTTGCGGTTTTCGTCGATCGATATCGCATGCCGCGCATAGCCCACGCTGCTGTCGAGGAAGCGGTCGTAGTTCTTCAGATTCCACGCGGCGAAATGCCAGCTGAACCGTCCTCCCTGTGGCGGGTCCGTGATGCACTTGAACTGCTTCTTGGTCGCCCACAGGAAGCTGGCGACAAGCAGGCCGCCCGGCAGCCAGGCAAGGAATGACCACGGCGCATCCCAGCCCGCCCAGACCGAGACGAGGCCCAGGAAGATGCTTATTGCGGCGAGAGCTGCGAGGATCCGTCGAACGATTACCGTGCCGAGGGCAGCCACGGTGTCGAATACGCCGATGAAGGTCGGTGCGACATTCCCCTGCGCCTCACCGCGCGTCCCGGTGCCCTCGCTGCGGTGCTTGGCCCGAAATCGCCTAGCTTTCTCCTCGCGTTCGAGTTCGTATTCGGCGCGGTCGTGGCCTGATCCGTGCTCGTAGACGCTGTAGACCGCTTCTTCGGCGATCCTGCGCAGTGCGACACCGCCTGCAGGCAGCGGTCCTCCATCGGCATTCTGACGAGGGATGCCGCAGAGATTCATGACGTTGGCCACGCAGCGCGCGGTGTAGGCGCCGCGGCTGAAGCCGAAAATGAAGACCCGGTCTCCTTCGTCGTAGTGTCGCAGGATCGCCTCGTAACAGTCGACTATGTTCTCGCTGATTCCTGTTCCGAACGCGGCGGCAAGGATGTTGCGGATGCGTCCGCCCAGCTCTCCCGACCCCAGCCCAGGGTCATAGTAGGCTACCTGCTCCGCAGGGTTGATGCCGGTCTGGGTGCCGGGTCGCATGGCCCGATACATCTTGTAGATGTTGGACAATCGTTGGTCGGGCATGACGCCGCCGTACTGCCCGGTGCCGTCCGAGAAGATGATGATGTTCTTCCCACCGCTGCCTGCGATTACGGCGCCCTGATCTACGTTTTCCTCCACTAATCCAGCCCCCTGTCCATGCGCATTTTATGGGGGTCCGTCCATTGGTGCGGGAGGCTTCAGGATAGAACTACGCTTCCCGGGAGAGAAAACACCCCGCGGACCTGAACATAGAGCGAACAAGGATCGTCTCAAGCTGCGCGAGGTGAGATATCCCCGGAGACCATATGATTACTTGGTCGTAACGAACGTTGCCGCTCTATCTTTCCGTCCAGCCCCGGGAGAGGAATTTCTCAACGTGATCCGAGGACGAACGACGCCTCGCTCCAGTTCGTGTCGTCGTCGACCCGGGCATTGGCGTATCTCGCTTTGATCGATCAGCGCGTACCGAGTGCCTTCAGCGATGTGGGTCATGAAGGATAGCAGGTTGTTGGGGCTGCGTTCGGACGCGCCTGGCGGTTGCGCCCCCGTGTCTTGTGCCCCTCGCCGAGGATGACCATGCCGGAGCGACCGGCGAGAAGATGTTTCCGCTTCGGTGTTGGGCTTGGCCTTTCCGTGGTCCGCCGTGCCGTGGACGATCAGGTACGTGCTGACGATCCCGATCGCGTATGGGCGTCTTGCGACCATCCTGCAAAGCAACTGTTTCTACGACGCGTATGCCGGCCCCGAAATGTTTACCATGACTTTGCTACGGTTATCCGATGACGATTCGGACGCCGAGGATCGGCGAGTTCAAAGATATCGGCGGAGTAGGTGAGATTGTAGGCCTCGGGCGTGTTCGGCAACCAACCGGTGGTGCCCAGGAAGTCGAGTGCCAAGTGATGCTGGCTATCGATATGGACCGACCATCTTTCGACCCTGATATGGATGCGGTCTCGAAATGGGTCGGCTGTGGACAGCTAGATCTTCTGGTGCCGGGCACTAGGTGGGAGAATGGAGCATACGCTGGCAGCGGCCCGACCAGGGCCGAAGCTGGTCAGTTCCATAAGATTAGGGACGAGACCCTCGGTTTGGGCGATCGTGTTCAGCCACCGGGTTGCCGACCTTTTCCAACCCTCGGCATCGCCGATGCACCCTGCTTTCTCCTCGAAGCCGCCGGCGCGGACGGCCGCGTAGCGAAGCGGCGCGTGATTCTTCTGCCCAAAATGGAGCTCATCCGCTGCCTCTTCGGCGTCGGCAACGACGTGCTCCTCGAACTCTTCGACGGTTTGCACGGAGGGCCGGCTGCGCCCGACCGCTCCCCGATCGACCGAGGTCGATCGTTCATCGATACGAACGGTACGGCCATCATCGCGTCGAGTAAGGACATGACGGATGACAGGGCGCTCGTCGTTGCGGCGGTGCTGTTCGACGAGGCCATGCGCACCTTGCATCGTCAGGTCTATCAGCAGCTGAGCGTGAATCCTGCATGGAGGGATGCGCAAGCGGTTCACGTGAATGTGGCCTGGCCTTGGAAGGACCCAATCCCGATGAGGGTCTCGGGCAGGTGGATCCGGCGAACAAACGGGTTGAGACGGTTCGTCGTGTCGCACATCGACGAGATAACGGTTCCTTTCGATTTCGAACGGATCGAGGTCCGCTATCCGGGATCATCCCGCGTGACGGATGTCTCGCAACCCGCCGCCGGTGGCCGCATGCGCCTCTCGAATGCGATGCGCCCAGCTCTCGCCACCGGAAGGGCCGCGTCTCCTTCCCGTCATCCTCTGACCGTCCAGACCGGTACAAGTGGGAAGATCGACGCTACTGGAATCCAAGTGGCCCACATTGATGTGGGTGGCGGAAGTCGGGGAACCGAGAACATCATCGGTGAGCAGCGTCGTGTGGACGCGCTATTCGGCACGGGTGGTCGACAGCCAGGAGCCGATCCCGAGATCGGGTCCGCCGTTACCCGGCGCGGTGAGATGATCGAAGACAATCAGCCATCGCGTTCTATGGTGGAAGCATTGCGAAAGACATGGACGGCCCTCGAAGCCGCTTGCGAACAGCAGGGTTGGAACATGATTGCCTTGCCACGTCATGATCCTGTCGGGGCAAGCTCTCCCTACGGCGGCCTAGATTTCGAACGGGAGCCACTCGTGGCCAAGATCCGCTCGGACGGCATCAGGCTGTTGGTGGTCGATCGCGGCTCTCCGTCGGGTGATGAGGTGAGCTTGGGCATTCTGATCCCACGAGATGGCTCGACGCCAGACCGAGTGCTAGCCAATGCCGCTCGCAAGGCCAGCGATGCCATCGGCGGGCGTTGGCGTTCGCCGAGATGTAGGTCCGACGTGTTTGATATCGTGTCCGTCAACCGAGCTCAAAATTTGTGGGGCGATGCCGGAGCGTTCAGGGACGCGATGATTCGTCGGCTGGAAACGGTGCTGGAAAAGGCCCGACGTTAGTTCGGCGCATCCGCCATGGCTTCGACCCGCCACCTGGACGGTCTGGCCTGCTTCCTCTCGTAGTCCATGTGCCGGTAGATCGCCGCGCGGCTCTCGCCGCAGATCATCTTGAGGTCACGGTACGTCGCTTTGCCTTTGGTCCGCCGCAACCAACCGGCAGCGGCGGCGACTTCGGGCTCGCTAGGGTAGTAGGGCCTGGAATCCAGATACGATCGCAGGATGGTCTCGTAGGCGAAGGGCGGTGAACGCATGTCCTTGATGGCATGGGAACGCTGGATGCCGGCTTCCGCGCAGGAGTGGACGAACCTGAAGGGCCAACCGGCCATGACGCGTTCCACCAGATCGAACAGGCGATGACGTTCCTCGATCGAGAGGTATTCGATCGGCTGACGGGCAGTCGGTTTCGCATACGGAACCGGATCCCCGTCCCAGTCGCGTGCGACGGCGTTGCGAAATGCATCCGCCTTCCTGCCGTTCACGAAGAGCGTGGCGACCTGCCGGACGATCGCGAAGCCCACGTGCGACCTCAGCGTTTCGTCCCCGAGCTGCAACCAGCCCGTGCGGAGGCTGCGCTCTAGACGGGACTGCCATACAACGTGATCCGGCCTCGTCCATGCCTGTTTCCCTTCCCGCACGTCGCTTCCGCACCTGAAGCAGTGCATCGCCGTAGCGGCAGCATGGGGGTGCAGCGGCGATTCGCATTCGGGACACCTGTCGCGAAGCATCTTTCCGTGCCTTGTGCAGGTCGTGACGAACGCCAGCCGCCAGACCTTGCGGTAGTGTGGGCGATCGTCCTCGGTCAGGCAGTCTGCGCAGTACTGGAGGCCAAAACGGTGCCTGAGGTTGTTGTCGATGGTGGTCGGCAGCAGCCAAGGGTTCCTCCCCTTCGGATTGTGCGTGGTGAGCAGGGTGCCGACCAATGATGGCAGCGTGCAGGCGGCGATCTCGTCCGGCGAGCGTTGCGTGCCGATCGAGATCCGTTCGATGATCCGATCCGGAGCGTAGTTGTCGAGGTCTTGGGCGAGCAGGTTCTTCCTCGATCCGAAAATCGTGTTGAGGAACGTGATCGGCTTCAGGTCCATACCGGCCGCGAGACGGCAGAGATAGGACGAGAGCAGCTCGTCGGGTTGCGGTTTCGGCTGGTATGGCCAGGGCGGCAACTCGAGATGTCTGCGCCGTGGAGTGAGCCTTTCCGAAACCATCAGGCGGCCCGGCGACCGACTGATACGATGCTGCGGTCCTTTATCTTGTCGATCGTGAAGGCGGTGATCCGCTCCTCACCGCTTTCGATGGCCACCTGACAGGCATCGTGCAGCAGGTAGTTGAGCCGACCGATGTAGCCCTGTGAAAGCGAATAGAGGGCCTGGATCACGTCTTCGCTGGACCGGAAGACGGATGCTCGGCGCAATGGCAGCATGCGCTCGAACGAAAGTAGCACCTTCACGAATTCCGCAAGAGTGAACGGTTTCAGCTTCACGACCCTATTCAGCCTCCCCGCGATCTGGTCGTCGCTCGCCATCAGGTCGCGGACCTCATGCGTTCCGCCGACGACGAAGGGCCGCCCGGTTTCGTTGATCAGGCTCTTCATGAACGTGAGGAAGTCGACGAGCTTCGAGTTCATCCGGTTGTCACGCTGGATGTCGTGGACCTCGTCGATCATCACCGTGCCCACACGGCAAGACTTCAGCATCATGATGACGTGGCTGCGCAGATCGGCAGGAGATGGATTGTAGCGCAGGGGATGTCCGAGCTCGATCAGGATCTTCTTGAGCAGGATGACTGGATCCGGGTTGTCGGGTGCGGTCAAGTAGATTGCCGGGAACTCGGCATATTCCGTTCGCAGATCGATCTGCGGCGGGTGGAGATCCCGGAACGCGGTCAGGGTTCTGCTCTTGCCCGTATCAGCTTCGCCCGCGATGATCAGCCCCCGTGGCTTCGTCGACGGAGCCGCGTTCATGCAGTCCTGGAGAGCGAGGAACGCCTCCTTCGTCGACGGCGTGGGCACCCATACCCTGTCCCAGCAACGATAGAGGCGCTCCCGCCCGTCGATGTCCAGGAATTCCTGCATCTCGGGCCTGAGAGCCCCGTTCTCGTAGTAGCCACTCATTCGAATACCTCGTCGAGTTCCTCATCGCTGATGTCGGCGAGGATTGCCGCTAGGCTGCCCTCGTCAGATTTCGGGGCAACCGGCTGTGCGGCTGGACCCAGATGTTTCGGGTCTGGCGGGGTCTGGATGGAATCCCTCCCTGTAGCCGTGTCCACCACAGGCACAGAAGGAGTGGAGGCACCTTCCCTCATCCGGTCATGATGCATCTTCCGTGCAGCTTCGCGTTGGGCGGTCTTGGTCTTCTTCTTGGCCTCTTCGATGTGCTTCTGCTGTTCGGTAATGATCTTGGCCAGCACTTCGGGCGTGCGTTCGCGCGACCGTCTCAGGGCCTCGCGGCGCGCCTGCTGCAGTTCGTAAATGCTGGCGAGCGGGAAGCTCAATTGGCGGATGTGAACCGCGATCCACTCGTCGCTATCGTCGCTGTCCGGGCTCTCGGTCTTCCGGTCGGGATGCCGGACATAGATGACTCGCACGTCGAATGGATGCCGCCTGACTTCGACGGGGCCGTAGTTCTTGCGGTTCCGCACCAGCCACCGAAGTGCCGGACTGTAGTAGTCCAAGTGATCGATACGGATGCCGTATCGCTGGATGGTCCGGGTCACGAGCGGGAACCAATGCATCCGGAACTGGAGATTGTCGACGAAGACCGGCGGGAGCCGGTGACGCTGACCGTGGGGGCCGAAGTAGTAGCCCTTGAACTTCTCCAGCGGCGTCTTGCCGATGCCCGTGTGAACCTCGTTGTGATACTCGTCGACCATGAGCCAGGCGTGCTTGGTCACGTCCTGCAGGGTGAACGCGGCGGTCATCTCGGGACGGAGTTGCTTGCGCTGGTCGGCGGTCGCTCCTGTCGCACCGGGGAGATCCTTGAACCTCGTCGCGAGGGTTCCGTTCAGGCGCTCGATGTGCGCGCCGTACTGCGGTTGGCCGATGGGCCTCCATTTGAGACGAATGCCGAAGTGCTTGGCCGAGGCCCGCGCGGACTTGCCGGTGAATTCACCGGCGTTGTCGGCCTCCAGCCTGACGGGTTTTCCTCGGATGGGATTGTCCCACTCGATCCCATGTTCGCTCGCGACCGCGTCCTTGCTTGTCATGCCGTTTATCATGGCCATGCCGAAGGTCATCGTGCTCGGCGCGTCGAGTCCGACATGCATGCCGAAGACCATCCGCGAGAAGACATCGATCGCGAGTGTTATCCACACCCGCCCGATGACCTCGGTGCGGTCCTCGGACAGGATTTCGATGTCGGCCTTCCAGTGGTCGATCTGGACGACTTCCAGCGGACGCCGGACGTCCGGGTAGTGGTCGAGGATGGGATCGTGGGTCTTCCGCGTCTCGTTATAGCCCTTGCGCGCCTTCGTGAACCTGTATTCGGGTATCCGGGACAAGCGGTCCGCTAGCGTCGATTGCGATACCTGCAGCCCGGCATTTTCGAGCCGGCGCTTCACCTCGCGATAGAATTTGCGGGGCGAGGCGCCTTGCCTTGTCAGCACCACCTTTTCGATCACCTCCTCGATGATCTGCTGCGCCCGATGATTGATGCGTGGCTTGCCCCTGCCTCCCGGCCTGGTGGGCGGAGGGAGATGATCGGTCCTGCCGGTCTCGCGATAGCGCGCCAGCGCCTTGTAGGCCGACGAGATAGATATGCCGAGGCTGTCGGCAGCCTGCTGAACGGATGCTTTCGTGTTGCGGTCCTTGTCGAGCAGCGGACCGAATGCGGAGAGATAGGCGTCGATCTTGGAAGCGCGGATGGGATCGACGGTCACTCCGTCCTTCACCTTCGCGTTGGCTGCCTCCGCTTCGAGTTCCTTGATCGGCGCGTTGAAGATCTCGCCTTCCACGCTGGCGACGACGAGCGTGTCCATGTCGCGTGCCCCGATGACCCGCATCGGTGCACCACCGTAACTGACCTTGTCCCCTTTTCTCGTCCCAATAAGCAAGCGATGCGGCTCCAGTAAATCGTGCTGGACCCGAGTCTATAGCATTTGTTCCCTAAATGTTTACGAAGAATCTCCATGGGGGACACCTGCGCTCGACGCGCCGAACGGTTCTATTGGAGGCGGCAAACAGCGACTATTGGTCGGAGCTACCGATCACGCTGCATCTGCTTCATCCAGGGACCGCAGGATCGGGTCATCGAGACGTAGGACCCGTTCACCCAGATCGCGGACCCGGATGACCGAATGATCACCGAATTCGAGTGAGAGGTCACAGGTCAGCCTGCGCCAGGCGACGCACTGCTCGATGCTCGCCCTGGCATCGGGCTCCTCGACGCAGTTCTGACGCATGAGTGCAATCGCGTCAGCGACTTTGATCGCCTCATGGCCGACAGCGTCCTGCAGGATGTCGACGCTCACCATTTCCGGATCTGTTTCGAGGTGCTGGCTGAGCATTCGGGCATTACGTAGGTATGGTGTCCTGATCCGAATATCGTCCATGATACGGAATGCCGCGCCCAGATTGTCGGCAGCTCGGCGAGCGGCCTCGAATTTCGCCGCATAGTTGGACGCATTAGCGATAAGATCGGCGCGCCGCTTCACCTCGATGATGTATCTCGCCGCTGACAGGTCTCCCGACGCGTGAAGCTGGACGATGATGTCTGGCGTGTAGGTGCGCCGCTTGCCGTCGACCTCGTACTCGATGATCGGCTGGGTGAGCAGGTCGTACACGCCTGGTGCGAAGGCGAGCTGATCGAGCAGTTCGCTTTCGAGTTCGGATTCCGTTTCCTGTGGGCCGGACGGGGTGTTGAGAGGAACGAGGCTGCGGAATGATCCGAAGGTGGACTCGATTTTTCGCTGCTGGAAGTGTTCTCGCAGGACCATAAGTCCGACCTTAGAATAGATTACAGCTCTACCGCCACGTGTAAGTGGTCGCATAAGCTTGTCCTTTGATGTCAACTAGTCTCGCTAGCTTTGCTGATATTCCATCTAGCTTGTCGGATTATGGCCTAATAAGGGGCTCAAAATTCCCGTGTACTTTCGTGATTCACAGCCGACCTCGCGCTTCCGCCCCCGTCCGAAGGCTCGGCCGAAGTCGCCGCACGCGTCGCCCGCGCCCGCGCCATCCAGACCGCGCGGGCGAAGGACACCGGCGCCCGCACCAATGCCGAGCTCGACGGGGATCCCCTCGAACGCTTCGCCACGCCGGACGAGGCGGGCCGAAAGCTGCTGATGCAGGCCGCCGAAGCCATGCGGCTATCGGCGCGCGGCTACACACGAATGCTGCGCGTCGCGCGGACGATCGCGGACCTGTCGGGCGCCGAGCAGATCGGCCGCATTCATGTGGCCGAAGCCCTTTCCTATCGACGCCAGCCCCCGCGCGCCTGAACGCGAAGGGCCCTTAGCGCCACAGGACCGGCGCGAAGCGCTTCCACACAAGTCCGACCAGGATCAACCCCAGTCCCGCCCCCCAAATCGGGATCGGAACCCAGAAGGCGAGGAAGATGCACGCGCCCAGCCCCGCGATGGCGATCCACTTTGGATAGAGCCGCTGATCGTCCGGCAAACGCAGGGCAGCGAGGTTGGTGATCCCGTAGTAGATCAGGACCGTGAACGCGCTGAATGCCCAGGTTGTTTCGATGCTTCCGATAGAGGCAAGTCCGGCAATCAGAATGCCGACCGCGATGACGGCGGCCGCCGGCGTCGTTCGGCTCGTCGTTACGCGGCCGAACATCGGCGGGAGATCGCCTTGCCGTCCCATGGCGAGAGCGACGCGCGAGAGGCCGAGAATCAGGTTGAGTAGAACCCCGAGCATCGCTGTGATCGCGCCGACGGCCACGATCCTGGCGAGCAGCGGGGCTTCCATCGCCCGTGCCGCGAGTTCCAGCGGGGTCACCTTCGCGCCCGGAGCGTTCGCGAACCGATCCACCCCGATGCCGGTAATCGCGACCGCCCCGACGCCGACATAGAGTATCGCCGCAACGATGAGCGTGACGATGATCGCCTTCGGAATCGTTCTTTCCGGGTCCCGGACCTCCTCGCCGAGCGTCGCGATGCGCGCATAGCCGGTGAACGCGACAAACATCAGCGCCGTCGCATAGAGGAAAGCCGAAGCACTCGTTTCCCGAGGCAGAAAGGAAAGCAGCGGATTCGCCGCGCCCTCGGCAAACGTTCTCGACGCGCCGATCAGTATAAAGGCAACGAGGGCCAACAGGGTGACGGAGACAATGGCGACGTTGGCCCGGCTCGACCGCCTGGTTCCCCCCAGAATCAGCAGCGTGAACAACGCCGCCGCTCCGGCTGCCACGAACGGCATCGCATCGAGGCTGCCGCCGATCAGCCTTAGGAAGTAGCCGGCAAAGCCCAGCGCGGCGGTCGCGGCCGATGCCGACTTCGCGCAAAGGAACATCCAGCCGGCCGTGAAGCCAAGCGTCGGGTTGAGGTAACGATAGCCGTACTCGTAAGTCCCGCCGCTGACGGCGTGACTGGCGGCAAGTTGGGCGCTCGATAGCGCGTTGCACGCCGCGACCAGCGCAGCGAGGACGATGGCAGGGACCAGGGCCGTCCCGGCCACACCGGCAGCGATGCCAATGCTGACGAACACCCCGGTGCCGATCATCGAGCCGAGGCCCATCATCGTGGCGCCGCCGAGGCCGAGTTCGCGCCTGAGGCGATTGGACCGAGTCGGGCTCATGGTAGCCCTCAATGACGTAATCTGCCCCGGGGATGCAATCTGCCCGGGCCGCGCCGGTGGCACCGCCGCCTTCGTGCTTCCGGCAGCCCTATTCCGCCGCCTGCACCCGGTCGCCGTAGGCTAGGTCGCCGCGGCCCAGCGTCTCGCCCGGCTTCGCGCGGGTGCCGTCTTCGCGTTGGCCGAGGCGGTCGGGTTTGACGAGGCGGAGGTCCTGCGGGCCGAGAATGCGGCCGTCGTGGGAGAGGATCGAGGTCGGGCCGATCGGCAAGCGGTCGAGGGCGTCAACGAGGATCGGGTCCTCGACCACTTCGGAGCCGTACTTCTGCCCCCACTGGCGCAGGGCGACCATCGCGGGGAGCAGGTCGTAGCCCTTTTCCGTCAGGCGATATTCGATCCGCCGACGGTCGTCGGGGCAGGGCTGGCGGTCGAGGATGCCGTGCTCGACCAGCTTGGCGAGGCGGTTGGAGAGGATGTTGCGCGCGATGCCGAGTTCGCTAAGGAACTCCTCGAAATGATGCAGGCCGTTGAAGCTGGCGCGCAGGATCATGAAACTCCAGCGCTCACCCATCACTTCCAGCGCCTCGGGCAACCCGCAAGAGGTCAGTTCGCGTAGCGGTTCTCTGAGGTCGCCCATCGCATCATTCTCCCGGCGCCCTGTGTAACGCGAAGGGGCGCCGTCACAAAATTGAAACTAAGTTTTCTCTTGCAACCTAATTTGCGATTCGTTAGGTTGCTAATCGAAACTGAACCAGTTTGAAAGCCCCTCGCGCAAAGGACAAGATCGATGAATCTCTCCTCTCCCCTCCTCCGCAACATCGGCACCGCCTCGCTTGCGCTCGTCTGCAGCGCGCTGGCCCTCGGCGTCGCCGTGACGCCGGTGCCTGCCCAGGCCAACGGCGCCGCGTTCTACACTGCCGAGCTCGCGGCACCCGCGGCCAAGCAGACCAACATCATCAGCGGCGTCGCCTGGCAGTGCGAAGGCACGAACTGCGCCGCGGCCAAGAGCAACTCGCGTGCCCTCGTCGTATGCCAGCGCGTCGCGCGCGAGCTCGGCGAAGTGACCGGCTTCACGGCCAAGGGCGAAGCGCTTGACGCCGAAGACCTCGCCCGCTGCAACAAGTAATCCTCCACCCCGTCCTCTCCATCACAGGGTGGCAACTGCAAGGGCCTCCGGCACGCGCCGGGGGCCCTTTTTCAGATCAGGCCCCGCGCCGCAAGGTCGCGCTCGAGCTTGCCGGCATCGGTGAAGTGGTGGACCTGCCAGCCGAGCGCCGCGGCCGCATCCACGTTCGCGCGGTTGTCGTCGATGAACAGCATGCGTTCGGGGGCATGGCCGAAGCGCTCGGCCGCGAGCGCGAAAATCGCAGGCTCGGGCTTGGCGATACGCTCGTCGCCCGAGACCACGATGTCGGCGAACCGGTCGAGCAGGGCTTCGGTCGGGCGGAACTGCGCCCAGAACTCGGCGCCGAAATTGGTTATCGCGAACAGCGGCACGCCGCGCTCCGCCAGCCGCTCGACCAGTGCGTCGGTACCAGGAACACGGCCGGGGATCGTTTCGAGGAAGCGCGTGGCATAGGCGTCGAGCAGCGCGGCATGCTCCGGGAACTCGGCCTTCCGCTCTGGCACCATCTCCGCCAGCGGGCGGCCGGCGTCGTGCTGGAAGTGCCATTCCTGGGTCACGACGTTGGCGAGAAACCAGTCGAGTTCCTCGGCATCCTCGATCAGCTTGGCGAACAGCGCGCGCAGATCCCACTCGATCAGCACGCGCCCGACGTCGAACACGACGGCGTCGACCCGATTCGCCTGCCTAGCGGACATGCAAAAAGCCCCCGCTTTCGCGGAGGCCTCTCGCTCCATCGCGGCCGCGAGCGACTCGCGGCGCGGCCGGCATCAGCCCTGGCGGGCCTTGAAGCGGCGGTTGGTCTTGTTGATCACATAGGTGCGCCCGCGGCGGCGAATGACGCGGCAATCGCGGTGGCGGTCCTTGAGCGACTTGAGGCTGTTGCGGATCTTCATTGGTCTTTCCCGGGAATGAAATCGGCACCGGAGATCGTCCCCCGATGCCGGAAAATCAAGCCGCGCACCTAAGGGCGGCAGGCGGCAAAGTCAAGCACGCTCAGGCCGCGGGCATGACGCGCAGAGGAGCGGCATCGCGCGTTTCCCGGTGCACCTCGTCCAGCATCCGCTCCCACTGCAGCGCGTGGAACACGATCTGTTCGAGATCGGCATATTTCGGTTCCCACGCCAGCGTGGCGCGGATCAGAGTCGGGTCGGCGACCAGCGCGCCCGGGTCGCCCGCGCGGCGGGGGCCGAAGCGCCGCTCGATCGCGCCGCCGGTGACCCGGTCGACCGCGTCGAGCACCTCTAACACCGAGAAGCCGCGGCCGTAGCCGCAATTCATCGCCAGCGAGCGCCCGGGCTGCGCGATCAGCGCCTCCAGTGCGAGGACGTGAGCCGCAGCGAGGTCGCTGACATGGATGTAGTCGCGCACGCCGGTGCCATCGGCCGTGGCGTAGTCGGTGCCGAACACGTCGACATGGCTGCGCTTGCCGGTGGCCGCCTCGCAGGCGACCTTGAGCAGGTGCGTGGCGCCGGCGGTCGACTGGCCGGCGCGCGCCTGCGGATCGGCGCCGGCGACGTTGAAATAGCGCAGCGCGCTGTAGTTGATCGGGTGCGCGGCGGCGACGTCGGCGAGCATGCGCTCGGTCATCAGCTTCGACCAGCCGTAGGGGTTGATGGGGTTCTGCGGCGTCGTCTCGGTGACCGGCGAGATGTCGGGCATGCCATAAGTCGCCGCGGTGCTGGAGAAGATCATGTGCGGCACGCCCGCCGCGACCGCCGCGGCGATCAGAGCGCGGCTGCGGGCGGTGTTGTTGTCGTAGTACTTGAGCGGATCGGTGACCGATTCGGGCACCACGACCGAACCGGCGAAGTGCATGACTGCCCGGGTCCCTTGCTCCGCAAAAATGCGCGCCAGCAGCGCACCGTCGGCCACATCGCCGTGGTAGAACGGCACCGACGGGGGCACGGCGAAGCGAAACCCGGTCGAAAGGTCGTCGATCACCGCGACCGGCCAGCCGGCATCGAGCAGCGCGAGCACCGCGTGGCTGCCGATATAGCCGGCGCCGCCGGTCACCAGGACGGGGGGCTTGGATTCCATCGAACCGTGCTAGGCCATGCACGGTAAACGAACCGTTTGCTTCTGCCGCGCGCCGGGCACAGATGGGCGCATCCGCGCGTTGATGGCGCGACCGATGAAGGAGCCCCGCCGATGAGAACCCTTCCCACCGCGATCGCCGCCGCTGCCGCGCTGGCGACGCTTTCCGCATGCGCCACCCCGGCCGTCACCAGTCCGGTCGAAGTGACCCGTTTCCTCGACCCCGCCGCACAGGCGCGGCTCGGGCAGGGCACCGTCTTCGTCGAGAGAGCGCCCGGGGTCGAAGGCGATTCGCTGGCGCTGTCGCCCTACAAGGAGGCGGTCGCACGCGAGCTGGAGGAACTCGGCTACCGCGAAGCCTCGCGCGCTGCAGCGGCGCACATCGCGCAAGTGCGCGTGGAGCGCTTCGTTACCGGCCGGGGCGGGCGCGAGCGATCTCCGGTCAACGTCGGTGTCGGCGGTTCGACCGGCAGCTACGGCTCGGGGGTCGGGCTTGGCGTGGGCATCAATCTCGGCGGGGGCGGGCCGCGCGAGATGCTCGATACCCAGATCGGGGTCATGATAAAAGACAAGCAAAGCGGCACGACACTTTGGGAAGGTCGCGCGCAATTTTCAGTAAGTGACAATTCGCCCTATGCTGATACCAGTGCCAATGCCTCGGCAATTGCCGACGCGCTGTTCCGGGGCTTCCCGGGCAACAACGGCGAAACGATAGAAGTAAGGGTCAGCGAGTGAACGACATCCGGATCGACAGCAATTTCGACAGCGGCAACATCGAGGTGCTGTCGGTCGGCGGCGCCGAAGCCACTCTGACGATCCGCCAGGATCACATGTCGGAATTCCGGCAGTGGTTCCATTTCCGTGTCAGCGGGGCGGCGGGGCGCGAGCTGGTGCTGAAGATCACCGGGCTCGAAGGCTCGGCCTATCCGCTCGGCTGGCCCGACTACAACTGCCGGGTGAGCGAGGACCGCGATTACTGGGCGACCGCCTCGACCAGCTACGACAGGCAGGCCGACGGCGGCACGCTCACGATCCGCCATGCGCCCGCCAGCGACCTTGCCTGGTTCGCCTACTTCGCGCCCTATTCGATGGAGCGGCATCACGATCTCGTCGCCGAATGCGCGGTGAGCGAGGGCGTCTCCTACCGCTGTCTCGGCACCAGCCTCGACGGACAGCCGATCGACTGCCTCGAACTGGGCGAAGGCGAGAAGCAGGTGTGGCTCTATGCCCGTCAGCACCCCGGCGAGACCCAGGCCGAATGGTGGATGGAAGGCGCGCTCGAACGTCTGACCGACCCCGCAGACCCCATCGCCCGCGCGCTGCGTGCTCGCTGCCGGTTCCACGTCGTGCCCAACTGCAACCCCGACGGATCGCGCCGCGGCCATCTGCGGACCAATGCCAAGGGCGTGAACCTCAACCGCGAGTGGGACAACCCGACTGCGGAGAACTCGCCCGAAGTGCTCGCCATCCGCAATGCGATGGACGAGACCGGGGTCGACTTCGCGATGGACGTGCATGGGGACGAGGCGATCCCGGCGGTCTTCGTCGCGGGTTACGAAGGCATTCCGGGCCTGACCGACGAGCACCTCGCCGGCTTTACCCGCTACCGCACGATCCTCGAGCGCCGCACGCCGGATTTCCAGACCGAGAAGGGCTATGTCGTCTCCCGCCCGGGCGAGGCGAACATGAGCATGAGCACGACCCAGGTCGCGCACCGCTTCGGCTGCACCGCGATGACGCTGGAGATGCCCTACAAGGACAACGACGACCTGCCCGATCCCGATCAGAACTGGTCGCCCGAGCGGTGCAAGCAACTCGGCCGCGACTGTCTGGGCGCTCTGCTGGAGTGGCTCGAAGGCGCCGACTGACCGAAAGAGCGGCCGCGATCCGTCGCGCCGCGCACTCATGCCGTCCGCCGGTTCATGCCCGGGCAAGATGCGCGGGCTGAACCGGCGGCGTGCATTTCAACGCACGCGAAAGGACGAGCAATGAAAAGAGTTTTCGCCCTCGCCGCCCTCGGGGCCGGCTTTGCCGCCGCCCCCGCAATGGCGCAGGACAACACCGCACCCGGCGGCCTCTATGTCGGCGCCATCGCCGGTTACGAGGGGATCGACGTCGAAGCGGCCGACGGTTCGGTCAGCGCCGACGCGGATTCGGCGGTCTACGGGATCACGGCGGGTTACGATATCAGCCTCGGCAGCGCCTTCGTCGGGGTCGAGGGCGAGCTTTCGACCAGCGGCGGCTCGACGACCTTCCCCGACAGCTTCTCGGGCGCGCGCGACGGCCTCGATGCCGACGGCCAGTACTACATCGGCGCCCGCGCCGGCGTCGCCCTGACGCCGGGTATCGCCGCCTACGGCAAGATCGGCTACACCTCGCTCGACACGACGGCGTTCACTTCCTCGGGCTCGCTCGATGAACTCGACGACAATGCCGGCGGCCTGCGCTTCGGCGGCGGCGTGCAGGTGCAATTGCCCGGCCCGTTCGAAGGGCGCCTCGAATATCGCCGCTCGCGCTACAAGGACATTGCCGACGGCACTTATGGCGACGCGACGACCGACCAGGCCGTGGCAAGCCTCGGCGTCCGCTTCTGACGCAAACGGGAGGCCGCCCGCCGACGGGCGGCCTCTTCTTCCCGATACTAGCCCAGGCTCGCCGGCCCAAACGCGTCGGGCAGAAGCGCGCTGAGCGTGGTCCGGCGAACATCTTCCGGGCCGACGCACAATACCTCCGGGTCCGTCCCGCCGAGCGCCGCGAGTTCGTTGAGGACCTGCCGGCAGCGCCCGCAGGGCGTAAGCGGCTCGCGGCCCGGCCCGGTCACCGCCACCGCCACCAGCCCTCCGCGTACACCCTCCGCCATCGCCTTCGCCACCGCAACCGTCTCCGCGCAAAGCGCAAGGCCGTAGCTCGCATTCTCGACATTCGCCCCCGTCACCACGCTCCCGTCGGCAAAGCGCAACGCAGCGCCCACCGGAAAGCGCGAATAAGGCGCATAGGCATTGTCCGCCGCGGCACGGGCGGCGGCGATGAGGTCTTCGTCGGTCATTGTCATCTCGAGAATCCTAGCATCGTCGCCCCTGCGAAAGCAGCGGTCCAGATACGGCCGGCGGCGCGGCAAAACGGTTGTCTTGCGGTCCCGCCACCGCGGATAGACCCCTGCCTTCGCAGGGGCGACAGTAAAGCGTCAAGGCTGCACCACCACCCACCGCAGCGGCCCTTCCGCAGCTTCGGTCTGCAATGAGGTGCTTGCGGTCCACAGCAGCCACGGCCGGCCGGCGTATTCGGGCTGGAAGCGCGTGCGGGTGAGCCAGAGGTGGCGCTCGAGCATGCCCGCAAGGTGGTAGCGTTTCTCGAAGCCGGGATCGACCTTGAGGATCACCGCCTTGCCCGCGTGCATCTCGATCTGGTTGATCAGCGTCATAAGCTCGCTTTCGACCGCGGCGTCGCTCACGCGATCGGCGCAGTCGTCGGCGGTTCGCGAAAGCTCGATCGCTGGCGGCAGGAGCGCCGGATCGCGCGGCACCATGGTAACGAAGTTGGCAGACTGCCCGTCCGCCATGGTGCAGGGATCGAATCGGTGGACCGCTCCGACCTGCAGCCCCGCCGCGCGCGCTTCGGCAAGTTGGCTCCCGAAGCGCGAGCTGCGCCCTTTGGCGCCGTCGCTCGCGTCGACGTAGACGAAACTCGCGCCCAGCGCCCGCAAGGTGCGAAAATTGACCGCGCCGTCCCCCGCACCCACCCGCGCGCCCTGATCGGGGAACGCGGTTTCATCCGGTCGCCAGCGCTGCAGGTCCCACCACAGCCACGCGCCGCCCGCCAGCGCCGCGAGCAGCAGCAGTCCGAGCGCGCGCGCGCGCCATCCGATTCGTCTCGCCTTGCGTGCCATTAGCCCCCCGTCACCCCTTGATATGGAGGACGCAGATCAAGGTAAACAGCCGCCGTGCGGTGGGAAAATCGGTTTCGACTTTGCCGTCGAGCCGCTCGAGCAGAAGCTCGGCCGCGTTGTTGTGGATGCCGCGGCGGGCCATGTCGATCGTCTCGATCTCAGCCGGCGTCGCCTTGCGGATCGCCTGATAATAGCTGTCGCAGATCGCGAAGTACTCGCGGATCGGCCGGCGGAAACGCGCGAGGCCGAGAACGATCGTCTCCACCGGGGCTTCGCCCATGTCGCGAATGTCCAGCGCGAGCCGCCCGTCCTGCACCGAGAGCCTGAGGCGCCAGGGCCCTTCGTGACCCCGGGCCGCCGCGCGCACGGGCTTGAACCTGTTCTCCTCGATCAGATCGTAGATCGCGACGCGCCGTTCCTGCTCGACATCGGCATTGCGCCACAGGATCGTCTCCTGATCGAGCGCGATGTGGGCGATGCGCCATGGATTGTCGGGAGCAGACATGATCCGCGCTGCTTTCGCAGATGCGAAGGGGCCGGGGCAAGCATCGAATATGGCGGCCGCCGAGATGCGGAGAGGGCGAAGGCATCAAGGATTCGCGAAACCGGGCGCCTTTACGAGCTTCATCCCCGCTATCCACAAGCGGCCGCGCCACTGCTGCTCTTGCCATCGCCGCGCACCCCTGCGCACAAGGCCGCCGATGGCCGACCAAGACCTCCTGACCCGCCCCGAATCCGAAACCGCGCAAGGCCGTGCGCTGCCGGCCAATATCGAGGCGGAGGCGGCGTTCCTCGGCGCGGTCCTGATCGACAATCGGGTGATCGAGGAGCTCCCCGTCGCGGTCCGGCCCGAGCATTTCTTCGAGCCCGTCCATCAGCGCATCTACGAGCGCGTGCTGACCCTGCTCGACCGCAATGCGGTGGTCACGCCGGTCACGCTCAAGCCCTATTTCGAGGCCGACGAGGCGCTGAAGGAACTCGGCGGCATCACTTATCTCGCGCAGCTTACCGCCGACGGGCAGGGCCTGCTTGCCCCCCGCGAACTGGCGCAGCAGATCTACGATCTGGCGCTGCTGCGCGAGCTGGTCAGCGTCGGCCGCACGCTCGTCGAAGGCGCGCTCGACACGAGCGAGGACGTCGCTCCGATGGACCGCATCGCGCAGGCCGAGGCCGACCTGTTCCGCGTCGCCGAAGGGGCTTCCAGCACCAGCGAAGCCTCCAGCTTCGGCATGGCGACCAACAAGGCGCTCGGCATGATCGAACTGGCGATCAACTCGGGCGGGCATATCTCCGGCAAGACCACCGGCTTCACCTCGATCAACGACAAGTGCGGCGGCCTGCACAACTCCGACCTCATCATCCTCGCCGGGCGCCCCGGCATGGGCAAGTCGTCGCTCGCGACCAACATCGCCTTCAACTGCGCCGACCGCCTGCTGCGCGACCGGCGCGACGAGATCGGGGAAGGCAAGTCGGTGGGTGCCGGCGTAGCGCTGTTCAGCCTCGAGATGAGCGCCGACCAGCTCGCCACGCGTATCCTGGCGGAGCAGGCCAGCATCAGCTCCGAAGCGCTGCGCATGGGCAAGATCAGCCGCGACGACTTCCAGAAGCTGAGCTTCGCCAGCCAGCGCCTCGCCGAACTGCCGCTGTTCATCGACGACACGCCGGCGCTCACCATCGCGGCTCTGCGCACGCGCGCCCGGCGGCTCAAGCGCAAGCACGATATCGGGCTGGTGATCGTCGACTACCTGCAGCTCTTGCAAGGCAGCGGGCGCGCAAACGACAACCGCGTGAACGAGATTTCGGAGATCAGCCGCGGCCTCAAGACGCTGGCCAAGGAACTCGACGTGCCGGTCATCGCGCTCTCGCAGCTCAGCCGCGCGGTCGAGCAGCGCGACGACAAGCGACCGATGCTGTCCGACCTGCGCGAATCGGGCTCGATCGAGCAGGACGCCGACATGGTCTGGTTCATCTACCGCGAGGACTACTATGTCGCCTCGCGCGAGCCGAAGCGGCCGGTCGAGAGTGACGATGCCAAAGTGCATGAGGCGCACAGCGCCTGGGCGGCGGAAATGGAGCGCGTCTTCGGCCTCGCCGAGCTGATCGTCGCGAAGCAGCGCCACGGCGCCACCGGCAAAGTGCGCCTGCGCTTCGAGCCGCGGATCACGCGCTTCTCCGACCTTGCCGAGGAAGACCGGCGCACCGGCGAATACGACTAGAGCACTTTCCGCTCCAGGGCTTTACGGCCCGCATTCGAACAGACCTTCGATCACCTGTCCGGTCTCGCCCGGGACGGTGACGGTCAGCGTCGCCGGGTAAACCGGCGATTCCATGGCCACCTGAGGTTCTTCCGCGATCGGCGCATCGCCGGTCCTGGCGATCGTCAGCGTCAGGCCTTCGCCGGAGAAGCGCGCGCCATCCGCCATCGCGTCGTAGCCGCCCGTGCCCTCCATCGCGAGCCGCCGCACCGAACCGCCATATTTCACTGCCGCCTCGGCACCGGCGTCTTCGAGCACGTTGCCGCGCCCGAGAAAGATCGGCGCGGCACCCTCCGTGCGGCGGAAGGCGCAGGCGAGTTCTCCCTCGAGAGCGGTATCCGCGAGGTCGGCTTCGCCCAGTTCCTCGAGCGTCGGGGCCCGCTCGACCGCCGCCGCCTGCCCGGTGGCGGCCGGTTCGCCCGCCGGTTCGCCGGTATCGCCGCAGGCCGTCAGCGCGAGCGCGGTGGCGAGGATCGCAATTCGCATCGAGGATTCTCCTTTTGCGCACCAACGCGCCGGAGTGTCGTGCGGGTCCGAACCGCCGTCAGAGACCGAGGTTCAATCGCCGCGTTACCGTGTAGTCGAGCACCGAGACGAGCAGCCAGCCGACGTTCCAGCGCACGCGGTTCCACAGCGTCGCGCGCTTGCGGTGGAGCGCCGGGGTAATCGCCTCCGAAGCTTCGATGTGGTGGGTGATATAGTCCCGCATCCGCTCCGCCAGCGCGGCATCCTCGATCTGGAGCATCAGCTCGAGGTTGAGATAGAGGCTGCGCATGTCGAAGTTGGCGCTGCCGAGATAGACCACGTCGTCGAGCACGATCAGCTTGGTGTGCAGCTTGCACGGCTTGAACTCCCAGATCCGCGCGCCCTTGCGCAGCAGATAGCTGTAGAGCGAGCGCGTCGCGCCGACGGTGGCGGCATTGTCGCTCCTGCCGGCCATGACCAGCCGCGTCTGGCCCTTCGCCGCAATCCGGCCGATGCGCCGCTGCAGCCGCGTGGGCGGGGAGAAATAGGCCATCAGCATGTCTAGCCGCTGCCCTTCCAGCAGGTCCTCGCTGACGCAGCGCGCCCAGGTCGAAAGCCCGTTGGTCGGCCCGCCCACCAGCCAGCGCGCGCCGCCCTCCGCCCAGTCCCAGCTTCGCACCGCACGGCGGATGGAGCGGAACTTGTGGTCGTCGACGTCGCACCAGCCGCTCAGGCGTGCGAACCAGTCGGCCAGCCCCCGCACGGCCGGTCCCTCGATGCGGATGGCGAGGTCGTTCCAGCCGTCCTCGCCGGGCGGAGCGAAATAGGAATCCTCGATATTGAAGCCGCCGATCATCCCGCATTGGTCATCGGCGATGACGATCTTCTGGTGGTTGCGGATCAGATAGCGCTGCGTCCAGCGCGGGCTGAAACAATAGACGGTGCCGCCCGCGGCGCGGAGCGGGGCGAGAAACGCGTCGCTCGCCGCCGCGCCGAAACTGTCGAGGATCAGCGTGACGGCGACCCCGCGCCCCGCGGCTTCGACGAGCGCGTCGCGCAGTGCGGTTCCGACCTCGTCCTCGGCATAGATGTAGAAGCACAGCTTGAGCGAGCGCCGCGCCGTGCGAACCATCGCGAACAGCGCCTCGCGCCGGTCCTTGCCGGCCGGGTAGAACGTCAGGTCCTGGCCGCCGGCATGGATCGAGAAGGGATCGGGATCGGTGAAAGCGGCACGATCCGCGATATCGCCCGAGGTCTGCGCATCGGCCATCGCCCAGCCTTAGGGCGAGCCGCGCCCGGGCGCAAATCCTTGACTTTCGCGCCCCAACCGCCTAGCTCGCGCGCTTTCCGAACAACCCATTCGCAAACATCGGAGTGCCACATGGCGCGCGTTACTGTCGAAGATTGTGTCGACAAGATCCCCAACCGTTTCGATCTCGTACTGCTGTCGGCGCAGCGCGCGCGCGAGATTTCCGGCGGTGCGGAGCTGACCGTCGACCGCGACCGCGACAAGAATCCGGTCGTCGCCCTGCGCGAAATCGCCGACCAGTCGATCCGGCCGAAGGAACTCAAGGAATCGCTCGTCACCGGCCTGCAGAAAATCCTGCCCGACGACGAGGACGAGGCTGACGAGATCGGCTCGCTGAGCCAGTCGGCCGAGGCGCTGCGCATCACCGCGTCCGCCCCGACCCGCTCGACCTCGATCGGCTCCGACTACGAGGGCTGACCCGCTCTCCCGAAACCTTCGAAAGGGCCGTCCGCAGGGGCGGCCCTTTTCGTATGCGCCGAGTCCCTGAACGCGAATCGGTCGCCGAAGTCGTTAGTCGATTCGCTCACGGGCTTCGACGGATTGCAATGCCGTTGGACGATTATCTCTCGCGCGCCGACGCCGATTTGCCAAGCGCCCAACCATGAGCTCGCATCGAATCGACGGAGCGCCCGTGGGCGAGGAGATCGCGTTTCTCCATCGCATGGACAGCGTCGAAGGCGAAGCGATCGTGGTGTCGACCGACCGGTCGCGGCTCGCCAGCGCGAGCTTTCTCGACGGGCGGGAGACCTTCTGGCGAGAACAGGCCCTGCGCCCGCTCGACTTGCGGCCGACCAGCGCGGAGAAGGCGACCCGGTTCGTGTTCCACGTCGGCTTTGCCGGCTCGACGCTGCTGGCGCGGCTGCTCGACTGGCCAGGTCAGGTCACTGCGCTCAAGGAACCGCAGTGCCTCGCCGACATCGCCGGACAGCGCGAACTGATCGCCGCGGGCAAGGCGATCGCCCCGCTCGAACCCCTGCTGGATTACGCGCTGTCGGAACTCGGTAAAGTCGGCGGCAACGGGATATCGGTCGTGGTCAAGCCGACCAACTGGGTCAATTCGCTGCTGCCCGAGCTCTGCGCGCCCGGCCGGATCGAGCATGCCGTGTTCGTCTCGATGAAACGGCGGCGCTACCTCGGCGCGACATTCCGCGGCGGCAATGATCGGCTGGCATTCTGCGCTCGTCTCGCCAGCCAGATCGCGCCGGTCGTAAGGGGCGGCAATGCGCTGATGCAATCCGCGATGGGGAACACGCCCGATCCGTTCGAGCGGATGGCGCGGATCATGGCACTGCTTCACTGGCTTCAGGAAACGCTGTTCGACGATGCCATAGCGCGCAATGGCTGGCCGGATGCCGTGCGGATCGATTTCGAGAGCATCGTCGCCAATCCCGAAGGCATCGTGCAGCAGGCGCAGGAGCAACTCGGCCTGCCCGTGCTCCCGCCCGAGCCGGAACGCGCCGCCATCCTGATGAAGCGTCACACGAAGGACCCGTCCAGCCCGTTCCAGCCCGCGATCCATGCGCGCGCGGACGAATTCATCGAAGAACGCTACGGCGCTTGCTTCGACCGGGCCCTGGAATGGCTGGACGCCGCGATCGGGCAGCTGGACTGACCTCTTCCATCACCGCCCGCGCAGGACTAGAACGCGCGCATGACAGGGGATATCGGCGAGGGGATGGCGGAGATCGCCACGGGGGCTCTGGCGGCGCGCGCGGTCGAACCGAACCGCGGGGAGGCGTCGCCCGGAGCGAACGGCCATACGCACGAGAGCGCCTGTCTCAACTGCGGCGCAGCGCTGGCCGGGCCGCACTGCCACAACTGCGGCCAGCGGGCGCACGTCCACCGCACGCTGCGGGCCTTCTTCCACGATCTGCTGCACGGCGTGCTCCACTTCGAAGGCAAGACCTGGCGCACCCTGCCGCTGCTCGTGTGGCAGCCGGGCAAGCTGACCCGCGAATATATCGACGGCAAACGCGCCAGCTACGTCAGCCCGATCGCGCTGTTCCTGTTCGTCGTGTTCCTGAGCTATGCCCTGTTCAGCGCGCTCGGCGGATCGACCGCGTTCGCGCCCGACGTCAGCGGGATGGAGCAGGTCAAGTCGGCCTACGCCACCAATCAGAAAGAGCTCGCCGAACTGCAGGGGAAGCGCGAGCGGAACCTGGACGACCCAGCCGACCTGGCCGAGATCGACGAGCGCATTGCCGAGCTCAAGGAGGACCAGCAGGGCCTGGAAATGGTCATCGGCGGGGTCGGCAGCGAGTTCGAGACCAATTTCAGGAAAGGGTTCGAGAACAACCCGCTTCCCGAAGGCAACGCCCTCACCGCCGCGTGGAAGAAGGCGACCGAGAACCCGCAGCTCACGATCTACAAGCTGCAGACCAACGCCTACAAGTTCAGCTGGATGCTCATTCCGCTGAGCGTGCCCTTCGTCTGGCTGCTGTTCCCGTTTGCGCGCCGCTTCAAGGGCTACGATCACACGGTCTTCACCACCTATTCGATCGCTTTCATGATCGCCCTGGCCGCGCTGTCGAGCCTGCTGTTCTATTTCGGCATGCCGGGCATCGGCGGGCTGCTGCTGTTCTACGCGCCCTACCATATGTACCGGCAGATCCGCGGCGCCTACGGCACCAGCCGCTTCGGCGCCCTGTGGCGGATGCTGGCGCTGAGCCTGTTCGCCTGGATCGCGATCAGCTTCTTCCTGATGGCGATCGGCTGGATGGCCGGACACTGACCGGCCTCGAGCGAGGCCGGCCAGCTATCCGACAGTCCTGACGGTCAGGCGCCTTGCGGGGCGCCCTCGTTGCCGCCGAAGCGCTTGCCCGCCTTCGGGATCGCCGAGCCGGTGACCGGCCGAACGGTCCGGCCGACCGGCTGGTCGGGGCGGTCGATCTTGCCACTGTCGAGCAGTTCGCGAATCTCGTCGCCGGTCAACGTCTCGTATTCGAGCATGGCCTGGGCGAGCAGGTGGAGCTTGTCCTCCTGCGTCTTGAGGATCTCGGTCGCGCGGTTGTGCGCGCCTTCGATCAACTGGCGGATCTCGGCATCGATCAGCTTGTTGGTCTCGCTCGAACCCATCGTGCGCGCGGTCTGGCCCATGCCGAGATAGCCTTCCTGGCTCTCCTCGTACTGCAAGGGACCGAGCTTGTCGGACATGCCCCACTTGGTGACCATGTTGCGCGCCAGCTTGGTCGCATACTGGATGTCGGACGAGGCGCCGCTCGAGACCTTGTCGTGGCCGAAGATGATCTCCTCCGCCACGCGCCCGCCCATCGCGACCGCGAGGTCGGCGTGCATCTTGTCGCGGTGATACGAGTAGTTGTCCCGCTCCGGCAAGCGCATGACCATGCCCAGCGCGCGGCCGCGCGGGATGATCGTGGCCTTGTGGATCGGGTCCGACGCCGGCTCGTTGAGGCTGACGAGCGCGTGACCGGCCTCGTGATAGGCGGTCATCTTCTTCTCGTCGTCGGTCATGACCATCGAGCGGCGCTCGCTCCCCATCATGACCTTGTCCTTGGCGTCCTCGAACTCCTGCATTGCGACCAGGCGCTTGTTGCGCCGGGCCGCCAGAAGCGCGGCCTCGTTGACGAGGTTGGCGAGGTCCGCGCCGGAGAAGCCGGGCGTGCCGCGCGCGATCGTGCGCGGGTTGACGTCGGGCGCCAGCGGCACCTTCTTCATGTGCACGGCGAGGATCTTCTCACGCCCGTCGACGTCGGGCACCGGCACCACGACCTGCCGGTCGAAGCGGCCCGGGCGCAGCAGCGCCGGGTCGAGCACGTCGGGGCGGTTGGTCGCCGCGATGATGATGATGCCCTCGTTCGCCTCGAACCCGTCCATCTCGACGAGGAGCTGGTTCAGCGTCTGCTCGCGCTCGTCGTTCGAGTTGCCGAGGCCGTGGCCGCGATGGCGGCCGACGGCGTCGATCTCGTCGATGAACACGATGCACGGCGCGTTCTTCTTCGCCTGTTCGAACATGTCGCGCACGCGGCTGGCGCCGACGCCGACGAACATCTCGACGAAGTCGGAGCCGGAGATGGTGAAGAACGGCACGCCCGCCTCGCCCGCGATGGCGCGGGCGAGCAGGGTCTTGCCGGTGCCGGGCGAGCCGACCAGCAGCGCACCCTTGGGGATCTGGCCGCCGAGCTTGGAAAAGCGCTGCGGATCCTTGAGGAACTCGACGATCTCCTCCAGCTCCTCGCGCGCCTCGTCGATGCCGGCAACGTCGTCGAAGGTCACCTTGCCCTGCCGCTCGGTCAGCATCTTGGCCTTCGACTTGCCGAAGCCCATCGCGCCGCCGCCGCCGCCCTTCTGCACCTGGCGCAGCGCGAAGAAGGCGATGCCGAGGATCAGGATGAACGGCAGCGACTGGATCAGCACCGCGAGCAGGATGTTCATCCGCTCGGGCGCGGTGCCGGTATATTCGACGCCGTTCGCGTCGAGCAGCTCGGTCAGCCGCGTGTCGTTGGTGACGGGCACGGTGCTGAACGTCTCGCCGTTGTCGAGCGTGCCGGTGATCTGCTCGGGCGAGATCGTGACGTTCTTGACCAGGCCCGCCTCCACGTTCTCGCGGAAGGTCGAATAGCCCATCTCCGTGCCGGCCGGCTGCCCGGCATTGCCGAACATCGACACCAGGAGCACGAGCGCGAGGAAAATCCCGCCCCAGACCATGAGGCTCTTGATCCAGGGATTGGGACCGTTGCCTTCCGGGTCGCCAGGCTGCTTGTCGTCGTTCATCGGAACAGGAATCCTTTCGCCGCACAATGTAGGGGCGGGCGGGTGAATGGCAAGATAACGGGAGCCCGTCTGCCGCAGGGCGGCGCGTCAGCCGATCACTCTGTCGATCAGCCAGTAGGATCCGGTGATGCCGATGCCGTAGACGGCGACTCGCAAACCGGTCGCCATGGCGGGCTGCGCAAGGCGGTCGAGCGCGGCGAGCAGCGCCATCAGGGCCGCGACGACGAGCAGTTGCCCGGCCTCGACCCCGAGGTTGAAAGCGAGCAGCGCAGCGGCGATCTCCCCCTCCGGCAAGCCGATCGAGGCAAGCGCGCCGGCGAAGCCGAAACCGTGCAGCAGCCCGAAAGCGAACGCGATCGCCCAGGGGTAGCGCAGCGTCCAGCTTTCCTCCCCCTTGCGCAGCCGCACGATCTCGAGCGCGAGGAACACGATCGACAGCGCGATCAGCGCCTCGACCGGGCGCTGCGGCATGCCGAGCAGCCCGAGCGAGGCGCCCGCGAGCGTGATCGAATGCGCCACGGTGAAGGCGGTCGCGGCGAAGACCACCGGCCGCCAGCGGCGCAGCAGCAGGACCAGCGCGATCACGAACAGCAGATGATCCCAGCCGAGCAGGATGTGCTCGACCCCGATCACGAAATAGCTCTCGAGCACCTGCATCCGGTCGGGCCGCGCGGGGATTGTCGCGCGCGGTTCGGCCGATGTGAGGCGCAGCGCCTGAACGGGATCGCCGAGCGGGGCGACGCGCACGAGCATGTCGGCCTGCCCGATCAGCCCCGGCATACCGATCATGCCGCCGCGCACCGTGCCGTCGCAGCGCGCCTCCGCCGTACCGACGATGGCGAGGCCGGCGACACCCTGCGCCACCGCGCCGGAATAACCGCAGTTCGCAGGCAGGTTGGGCGGCGGCGGTGCTTCGAGCGGCGGCGCCGTGAACGGCTCCTTCCACGCGAGGCGCCACTCGCCGGGAGCGGTCTCGGTGAACTCGAGGTAGCCGGGACGCAGCTCGTCCGCACTGGCTGGCGCGGCGATCAGCGCCGAGAGCGCCAGCAGCAGGGCGGCGAGCCACCTCACCGCGCGATCGTAACCTGGTAGGCGCCGCGCAGCAGCGCATAAGCCTCGTCGCGGCGCCGCGCGATCGTTTCCGCGCGCCAGTCGTTCTCGACCCGCTCGCGGATCTCCGCCAGCGGCGGCACTTCGCCGGCCTCCCGCGTGCGCAGGCGGACCACGTGCCAGCCAAAGCCCGAGGCCACCGGGCCCGACCAGCCGTCGCCGGGCTCCACCGCATCGAGCGCGCCGACGAAGGCTTCGCCGAATTGCTCGGCCGCGCGGCTTCGCGAGGCGCCTTCGACCGAGAGCGGGAGCGAGATCGGCTCGCCCTCCACCACATCGCCCGCCCGCAAGCGGCCCAGCGCCGCCTCCGCCGCGGCGCGATCGGCGAAGAAGCGCTGGTCGAAACCGTAGCGGACCTCGCGCGCGAAGCGCTCGGGATGATCCGTCAGCCACTTGGCCAGCACCTCATCCGAAGGTTCGACGGTCTCGGCCATGCTCTGCGCGAGGAAGTCCATCTTGTTCGCCATCCGCTTGCGCACCACGGCATCGTCGCGGTCGAGCCCGAGCCGCAGCGCCTCGCGGTAAAGCACTTCCTCACGCACGTATTGCTCGGTCAGCGTATCGAGCTCGGCGTCGGTCGGCGGGCGCTTCATGGTCCGCTCGTACTGCAGCGCGAGCCGGGCGCGGTCTTCCAGACCGACGTCGATCGTGCGGCTCGCCGGATCGGCGGGCTCGCCCTGCCAGGCGAACAGGGCGAAGAGCGCCGCTCCGGCGGCGAGGAAATGCACCATCGGTTCGCGGGTCCAGCGCGGCAGGGTCATCCGCGAAGCCCCGCGCGCGCGAACCAGCCGGCCTGCCGCTCGGCGCGGGGTGCCGGGTCTGCCGGGCCGAGCCAGATCGGCGAGGTATAGGCGCGCTCCTGCGCCACCGCGTCCGCCATTGCTTCGGGCAGAAGCTCGATCCCGAAGCGCACCGCGTCGTAGAGCGTCCAGCGCGGTGTCGGGATCGCGAGCACGCGGACGTAGTAGAACGCGCTCTCGCCCTCGCGGTAATCGGGATCGGTCCAGACCGCGCGCAGTTCCGGCGCGCCGATCGTGTTGGCATAGGTCCCCGTCTCGCGGTCGACCGTATCGCCGACCGCGGGCACCTTGCCGCCCGCCATCGGCCGCTCGCCCATGTCCGACCAGACGACGTCGTGGACCTTCTCGTGCAGCACGCCATCGGCGGTGATCCAGCCCTTCACGATCTGCACCCGGTCGAGGTGCGCGCCTTCCGGGTCCTTGAGCGCGGAGACCATGAAGGTCGGCGCCTTGCCTTCGTCGACCAGCTTGCCGCCCATCGGCACGCCGCGGGTGTAGCCGGCGCGGACCCAGTCGCCTTTCCAATCCTCCTCTGTGAAGTCGAACCCGCCGAACAGGCGCACGGTCATGCGCGGACCGGTGGTGGCGTAGACCTCTCGCCGCATCATCGCGTCGAAGATCTCGGCCCGCGTGTTCGCCTTCGCCCAGACCGCGGCATAGCCGCCCGCCATGTAGTGCCAGCCGAACCGGCCCACTTCGGTGCCGAGGTCCTGCGGCTCCAGCGCGCGGTCCTCGATCGCCGGTTCGTTGCCGGTGTGCTTGCCGAAGAAGTTGTCCTCGTCCGCAGTCGCGAGCGAGGTGTGGCTGTCGGTCGAGCCGATCATGCCGAAGGCATACGGATTAACCCCCGTGCGCTGCTCGATCGAGAGGCCGCGTTTGAGCGCCTCGCGCAAGTATTCGCCAGCCAGCATCGTATCGGCCTTGCGCTCGGTCAGCGGCAGGTTGCCGAGTTCCCACCCGGCGTCGCCGAAGCTGGCGAACTCGTCGTTGGGCGAGAGGAACGGGTGCGATTCGCTGTCGCCCTTGATCTGCGTCGCCTCGACCACCGGCTCGCGCATCGCGCGGCGCCGGGCGTAGTCGGCGCTCATCGGCCCGCCCTGCGAATCGGTCAGCTCGAACATCAGGCCGTTCGAGAGGTTGGAGTTGTGCGGTATCGCGAGCGTCCTGCCGCCGGTCGCCTCCTCGTAGGCATCCATGTAGTCCCACAAGTCGTCGACCGGCCCCTGCAGGCCCGGATAGGGCAGGACCTGACTGGTCCGCGCATAGCCGTCGCGGAACATGACCACGCGGTGGAGATTGTTGCCGCCGGGCATCAGCGTGTATTCGAAGCCGGCGAGCGGCGTGAACTCGCCGGGCTGATAGTAGCGGTCGATCAGCCGCAAGTGCGCGTCCCAGATCTCGCGCATGTTCTCCTCGCGGCCTTCGGGATCGCGGAACGCCTCGGGCAGCGAGTCGGTCGCCGCGGCGTCGATCAGCTCGGCGACGGCGCGCTGCGACTGCTCGGGGCTCTCGTGCATCATGTCGTGCCAGCGCCGCAGCGTGGGATCGCGGATCAGCAGGCGCGGCGCGTCGTAGAGCCGGCGCATGGCGCCGAGCCCGTCCGAATGGTCGGCGATGACGAGGAAGTCGAGCGGACGCGAAAGCCTGGCCTTGGTCCCCGTGCTCGAGGTCACCTCGTCCCCGCGCGCGAACTTGAGCGCCTCTTCCGGCCCCAGCCGCGTGCCGAAGCCGAAGGCGTCGATGGAATTGTCGGTGTGAAGGTGGGTGTCGCCCCAGAGGACCTGCTGCGGAAACTCCGCAATCTCGACCGCCGCCTCCGCGTCGGCCGCGCGCTGCGCCTCGCGCTCGGCACCGTCGCATCCGGCCAGCGCCAGCGACGCCGCCAGTGCCAGGCCCGTCGCCACCATCCTCGATCCCGCCATCGCATCCTCCCCCCGGATATGCGTCGTCCTGCGGCCCGGGGGTACAATGACACAGCGGGGCGCGCCGTCAAGCGCAGGGGAGATCAGCCGGCGAGGCTGCCCGAGGCGACGAGCGCGATCACGACCCCGAGCGCGCCGAGCGAGAGCGTGAACGCGATCAGCATCAGCAGCCCGTCGCGCACCATGAGCGCGAGGCCGAAGGCGGCGATCGCGATCATCGGCGCCGAGCTCGCGAAGGGCAGCAGTTCGAGCGGCGGAACCATGCAGCACAGCAGCAGGATCACCGCAGCGGCAGCCCGGGGCCAGAGCCCTTTGGTGAGCCACTTGAGCCGGCCCCTGAACCAGCGGTCGATCGCCGCCGCTGCGCCGTCGAGATGATGCGCCGCCCGCGCCAGCCGGTCGCCGTTGACCGCCCTGCGCTCGATGAACGGCGGCAGCCAGACATGGTCACGCCCGAGCAGGAGCTGGCCTGCGATCAGTCCGATCGACAGCGCGAGCAGGCTCGGGACACCGGGAATCCCGCCGATCGGGGACAGCTCGATCAGCGGCAGCAGCAGCAGGATCGGGCCGAAGCTGCGCCGCCCGAACTCGTCGAGCGCGTCGCCGACGCAGACCTCGTCGCGCCGCTCGCCGAGATCCTCGATCCCTTCGAGCACTTCCTCGATGCTGTGCGGTTCCTGGTTCATAGGCCTGCCGTCAGGAACGGGCAGGTCGCCGTTCGGCTCCCGCCGCCGTCAGCCGGGCTTCTTCTTCAGAAGGGCGGTGCGCTCGCAGCGGCAGACGACCTCGCCGCGCTGGTTGAGCATCTCGTGGGTGAAGGTGACGATTCCAGCGCCGGGCCGCGATTTCGATTCGCGCAGCGCGGTGACCTCGCTGGTCGCGCGCAGCGTGTCGCCGATCGCGACCGGCTTGGGCATCGCGACTTTGTCGTAGCCGAGATTGGCGACGAGCGTGCCCAGCGTCGTCTCGCCGACGCTCACGCCGACCATCAGCGCAAAGGTGAAAGTGCCGTTGACGAGGATCTGGCCGAACTCGGACTCGCGCGCCGCCTCGGCATCGAGATGGAGCGGCTGCGGGTTGTGGGTCATCGTCGTGAACAGCAGATTGTCGGTCTCGGTCACGGTGCGGCGGATCTCGTGCTCGATCCGGTCGCCCACCTGCCATTCGTCGAAATAGCGGCCTGCCATCCTCTGCGCTCCCAAGTCTTCGTCGGCAGCGCCATAGCCGCCCGGCAGCGCCAGGCAAACAACGTGGCGCAAATCGCTCGCCTCGCGCGGCACGGGCCGATAGGGCCGGCGTGCATGTTCGACCTTCTCGTTATCGGCGGCGGCATCAACGGCGCCGGGATCGCACGCGACGCCGCCGGGCGGGGGATGAAAGTCGCGCTGGTCGAGAAGGACGATCTCGCCAGCCACACGTCCTCGGCCAGCACCAAGCTGGTTCACGGCGGCCTGCGCTATCTCGAACACTACGAGTTCCGCCTCGTGCGCGAGGCACTGCACGAGCGGGAGGTTCTGCTCAGGATCGCCCCGCATCTCGTGCGTCCGATGCGCTTCGTCCTGCCGCACGACAGAGGGCTGCGGCCCAAGTGGATGCTGCGGCTCGGGCTGTTCCTCTACGACCATATCGGCGGGCGGCGAACCCTGCCGGGCAGTCGCGGGATAGACCTGCGCAAGCCGCCGCACGAGGCGATCCTGCAGGACCGTTTCCGGCGCGGGTTCGAGTACTCCGACTGCTGGGTGGACGATGCACGGCTGGTGGCTCTGAACGCCGTGGACGCGCGCGAACGCGGCGCCGAGGTGATGACCCGCACCGAATGCATCGCCCTCGACCGGGTCGGCGAGCACTGGCGCGCGACGCTGCGCGCCGGCGGCGCGGGTAAGACCGTCCGGGCGCGGGCGGTGGTGAACGCCGCGGGGCCCTGGGTGGACAGCGTGGCGGCCATGGCGACCGGCGGCCGGGCGGAGGCGCACCTGCGGCTGGTCAAGGGCAGCCATATCGTGATCCGCCGCAAGTTCGACGGGCCGCACGCCTATATCTTCCAGAACGGGGACGGCCGGATCGTCTTCGCCATTCCCTACGAGCGCGACTTCACGCTGATCGGGACGACCGACCAGCTGTTCGAAGGCGACCCCGATGCGGTGGCGATTTCGGAAGAGGAGCGCGACTACCTCTGCGCCGCGGCGAGCGAGTATTTCCGCGAGCCGGTCGAGGCTGGCGACGTCGTCTTCACCTACGCCGGAATCCGTCCGCTCTACGAAGACAATGCCGCGAGCAACGCGACCGTGACGCGCGACTACGTCTTCGCCATCGACGCACCTGCCAGCGAGACGGGTGGGGCTCCGCCGCTGCTCAGCGTCTATGGCGGGAAGATCACGACCTACCGCAAGCTCGCGGAGCATGCGCTGGAACGGCTCGGAGAGCACCTCGCCCTGCCCGACGCGCCGTGGACCGCCGACGCCGCGCTCCCCGGGGGCGACTTCGAGCACGGCTTCGACGCGTTCGTGGCGGAGGTTCGCGCGATTTGGCCGTGGCTCCCGGAAGAGACCGCGCTACGCTTCGCCCGCGCCTATGGAACGCGGATCGAGCGCATCATCGGGCGCGCGCAATCGCTCGCCGACCTGGGGCGCGATCTCGGCGGCGGGATGACCGAAGCGGAGGCGGACTATCTGCGCCGCGAGGAGTTTGCGCACACGGCCGAGGACCTGCTCTGGCGGCGCAGCAAACTCGGCTTACATATGGCTGCGGAAGCCCCTGAAATCGTGGCGGCAGCGCGCTGAAGCGACTTCGCTTGATTGCCGCGGGCGCCGCGTCCAAGGGGCGCTCGAACCCCTCCCCTTTCAGCCGAGTCGCACGAAAATGCCCGTTTCCGCCCCGCTTGAACGTACCGCCATCCGCGTCGCCTACCGGCAGGAGGAGGGCGCATGCATCGCCGAGCGGCTGCGACAGGCTGCGCCTGCCGGCGCGCTCCACGGCGAGGCTGCGGCGCTTGCCGGGCGGCTGATCAAGGGCGCGCGGGGACGCAAGGCAAGCGGGATCGACGCCTTCCTGCAGCAGTTCGGCCTCGCGACAGAGGAAGGCATCGCGCTGATGTGCCTTGCCGAAGCGCTGCTGCGCGTGCCCGACAACGCTACCGCCGATGCGCTGATCCGCGACAAGATCGGCGACATCGACTGGTCGGAGCATCTGGGCGAATCGAGCTCCACTTTCGTCAACGCCGCGACCTTCTCGCTGATGCTGACGGGCGAAGTGCTCGAACGGCCCGAGGAGCACCAGAAGGGCATGGGCGCGACGGTGAGGCGCGCGATCGGCCGCCTGGGGGAGCCGGTGATCCGCAAGGCGACCTTGCAGGCCATGCGCATCCTCGGCGGGCAGTTCGTCTTCGGCCGTACGATCGACGAGGCGCTCAAGCGCGCCGCGCCCGAGCGGGCGAAGGGGCTGACGCACAGCTTCGACATGCTCGGCGAAGCGGCGATGACCTTCCACGACGCCGAACGCTACCGTCTGGCCTACGAGCGCGCGATCGAGCGGCTGTCGCGCGAGACCGAGGGCGGCATGGCGGGCTCGCCCGGCATCTCGGTCAAGCTCTCGGCGCTCTACCCGAAGTACGACTACTTCCATGCCGAGGCGGCGACGCAGGCGCTCGTGCCCATGCTGAAGGATCTCGCGGCCAAGGCGCGCGATGCGGACATGCATTTCACGATCGACGCAGAGGAAGCCGAGCGGCTCGAGCTGTCGCTCGACATCATCGAGGCGCTGGTGGCCGACGACGCGCTCTTCGCGCGCCGCGACGGCAGCGCATGGGAGGGCTTCGGCCTCGCCATCCAGGCCTACCAGAAGCGCGGCGTGCCGCTGTGCGACTGGATCGCCAAGCTCGCCCGGCGCCACGGCCGGCGGCTGATGGTGCGCTTGGTCAAGGGCGCTTATTGGGACACCGAGATCAAGCTGAGCCAGGTCGGCGGATTCAAGGATTTCCCGGTCTTCACGCGCAAGGTCGCGACCGACGTGTCCTACCTCGCCTGCGCCGCCAAGCTGCTCGAAGCGCGCGACGTGCTCTATCCGGCTTTCGCTACGCACAACGCCTACACGATCGGCGCGGTCAAGGCGCTGGCGGGCAGGGGTGAAGGCGAGTTCGAGTTCCAGCGGCTGCACGGCATGGGCGAGGAAGTCTACGCCGAGCTCGCCGCGGTCGAGGGCAACCGCCGCACCCCGGTGCGGATCTACGCCCCGGTCGGCACGCACAAGGACCTGCTGGCCTATCTTGTGCGCCGCCTGCTCGAGAACGGGGCGAACTCCAGCTTCGTCAACCGCATGGCCGACGCGGAAGTGCCGGTGGAGGAGCTGACCGGCGACCCGGTAGCCGAACTCGCCGCGACCGAACCCCGCCGCAATCCCGCCATTCCTCTGCCCGCCGACATCTTCCCCGGTCGCCGCAACAGCGCCGGGATCGACATCTCGGATCCGCTGGTGCGCGAGCCGCTGCTCGAACGGCTGGCGGTGCTCGACGCACGCCGCTGGCATGCCGAGCCGACCTTCCGCTCGCCCGAGCAGGGCGAAGTCGCGCCGATCACCGAGCCGCAGGATCTGACCCACGAGGTCGGGACGCGGCGCGATGCGCTGCCGGAGGAGATCGACGTCGCGATCACCCGTGCCATGGCGATCCAGCCCGGCTGGGACTCGCTCGGCGGCGAGAAGCGCGCGCTGCTGCTCGAAGCCGCCGCGGACCGGTTCGAGGCACATACCGACGAGATCCTCAGCCTGTGCCAGCGCGAAGCGGGCAAGACGCTGATGGACGCCATTCTCGAACTGCGCGAAGCGGTCGACTTCCTGCGCTACTACGCCAACGAGGCGCGGCGGCTGTTCTCCGCGCCGATCCCCCTACCCGGCCCGACCGGCGAGGAGAACCGGCTGAGCCTGCACGGGCGCGGCGTGTTCGCGACGATCAGCCCGTGGAACTTCCCGCTCGCGATCTTCATCGGCCCAGCCGCCGCGGCGCTGGCCGCCGGCAACACGGTGATCGCCAAGCCGGCCGAGCAGACGCCGCTGATCGCCGCGCTGGCGGTCAAGCTGTGCCACGAGGCGGGCATTCCCGAGGACGTTTTCCAGCTTCTCCCCGGCGCGGGGGAGGTGGGCCAGTTCATCACCTCCGATCCGCGCCTCGCAGGCGTCGCCTTCACCGGCTCGACCCAGACCGCGCAGGCGATCAACCGCACGCTCGCCGCGCGCGAGGGGCCGATCGCGACGCTGATCGCCGAGACCGGCGGGCAGAACGCGATGATCGTCGACAGTTCGGCCCTGCCCGAGCAGGTGACGCGCGACGTGGTCAACAGCGCCTTCCAGAGCGCCGGCCAGCGCTGCAGCGCGCTACGCGTGCTCTACCTGCAGGAAGATGTCGCCGACGAGACGCTGGCGATGATCAAGGGCGCGTTCGAGGCGCTGACGATCGGCGATCCCGAAGAACTGCCGACCGACGTGGGTCCGGTGATCGACCCCGACGCCAAGGCCGCGCTCGAACGCCACGTCGCGCGGCGCAAGAAGCACGGCCGCATGGTCTGGCGGCGCAAGATGCCGCGCAGCACGGCGGCCGGATGCTTCGTCGCGCCGACCATCATCGAGATCGATTCGATCCTCGACCTCAGGCGCGAGAACTTCGGCCCGGTGCTCCACGTCGTGCGCTTCAAGGCGAGCGAGCTCGGCCGGGTGATCGAGGACATCAACGCCACCGGCTACGGCCTCACGCTCGGCCTCCACAGCCGGATCGAGGCGACCCGCCGCTTCGTCGAGGCGCGCGCGCGGGTCGGCAATTTCTACGTCAACCGCAACCAGATCGGCGCGGTAGTCGAAAGCCAGCCGTTCGGCGGCGAGGGCATGTCCGGCACCGGCCCCAAGGCGGGCGGCCCGCACTACGTCGCGCGCTTCGCGACCGAGCGCGTGGTCTGCATCGACACCACCGCGGCCGGCGGCAACGCGAGCCTGCTGGCAAGCTGAGGCGGAGGCATTGTGTTGCAGCGCGTCGCGCCCGTTTGCTAGAGCGGACGCGATGCGCCGCTTCGCCGCCCTGATCCTCTCGCTCGTCGCGCTCGCCTGGTCGGTCGGGGCGGCGGCCGAGGTTCGGATGAGCTTCCACAGCTTCAACGGCTCGGTCGTCTTCGGCCGCTTCCCGCATACCTTCATCGTGCTGGAAGGGACTCTCGACAAGACCGGCCAGCCGATCGACGAGAACTACGGCTTCACCGCGAAGACGATCTCGACGCGCCTTCTCAACGAGCCGGTCGAGCACGCCGTGCTGGCCGAGGAAGACAAGTACATCCGCGAAACCAATCGCCATTTCACGGTGACTCTCACCGACGCGCAATACTGGCAGGTGCGCGCCGAAGTGGCGAAATGGCGCGATGCGCCGGGCAAGTACTACGACCTCGACAGGCGCAACTGCATCCACTTCGTCGGCGCCATGGCGCAGATTGCCGGGCTGCGGGTGGACTATCCCGAGGACATGCTGCGTCGGCCGAAGAAGTGGCTCAATCACATTACCCGGCTGAACCCGCAGCTCGGCGCCGAACCGATCGACTAGCATTCGCCCCCCTCCTCTTCGGAGGAGGGGCAGCGAGACTTGGTGAAGCGAAGCTGAGCCTAGTCGCGCAGCGGGGGTGGTGCTTGCCCCAGGCGCGACGCTGGCGCGTCGCCACCACCCCCTGCCCCCCTCCTCTAAAGAGGAGGGGGAAAAGATGATGCATTCCCTTGCCCCCTCCGCTCTGCTCGGGAATCACCGGCGCATGGCGATTCTTTCCGACCGGTGGATCCGGCAACAAGCGACCGAGAAGGGCATGATCGAGCCTTTCGTCGAAGCGCAGCGGCGCGAAGGCTGCATCTCCTACGGCCTGTCGAGCTATGGCTACGACGCGCGCGTGGCGGACGAGTTCAAGATCTTCACCAACGTCGACAGCGCGGTGGTCGACCCCAAGGATTTCGCCGCCAATTCCTTCGTCGACCGCAAGACCGATGTCTGCGTGATCCCGCCCAACTCCTTCGCCCTTGCCCGCACGGTCGAATACTTCCGCGTGCCGGAGGACGTGCTGGTCATCTGCCTCGGCAAGAGCACCTATGCGCGCTGCGGGATCATCGTGAACGTCACCCCGCTCGAGCCGGGCTGGGAGGGCCACGTGACGCTGGAATTCTCCAACACCACACCGTTGCCGGCGAAAATCTACGCCAACGAAGGCGCCTGCCAGTTCCTCTTCCTCCAGGGCAACGAGCGCTGCGAGACGAGCTACCGGGACCGGGCGGGCAAATACATGGGTCAGCTCGGGGTGACGCTGCCGCGGCTGTAGCGCCGGCACTGGCATCGCTCGCGGAAATGGCGCATCCTGCTCCCGCTGAATGCGGCTGGAGAGCAGGAATGGCCGACAGGGAATTCGACATCGTCGTCTACGGGGCGACCGGCTACACCGGGCGGCTCGTCGCCGAACATTTCGTCCGCGAATATGGCGGCACGCCGGATGCGCCGAAATGGGCCATGGCCGGGCGAAGCCTGACCAAGCTGCAGGACGTGCGCGCCGCGATCGGCGCTCCGGCCGATACGCCGCTGATCGTCGCGGACGCCGACGACCCGGCGAGCCTGGATGCCATGTGCCGCCGCACACGCGTGGTGCTGACCACGGTCGGCCCCTACCAGCTCTACGGCGATGCGCTGGTCGCCGCCTGCGTCCGCACCGGCACCGACTATGCCGACCTGTGCGGCGAGCCGGGCTGGATGCGCGAGCAGATCGACCTGCATCACGAGGCGGCGAAGGCGAACGGCGCGCGGATCTGCTTTTCCAGCGGCTTCGATTCGATCCCCTTCGATCTCGGCGTGCTGATGCTGCAGAAGGAGGCCGTGAAGCGCTTCGGCAGGCCCGCCCCGCGCGTGCGCGGCCGCGTGCGGGCGATGAAGGGCACATTCTCGGGCGGCACCGCCGCCAGTCTCTCCGCCACGGTCAAGGCGGTGGCGGAGAATCCCAGGCTCGTTCCCATTCTGCAGAGCCCCTTCGGGTTGACGCCGGGCTTCGACGGTCCGGACCAGCCGATGGGCCTCGTGCCGCATTACGAGGACGATCTCGGCAAATGGGCGGCACCGTTCATCATGGCGACGATCAACACCAAGAATGTCCACCGCACGAACTTCCTCGCCGGTTTCCCTTATGGCGAGGATTTCCGCTACGACGAGATGATGCTGACCAGCCCGGGCGAGGCCGGCCAGGCCGCCGCGAACGCGGTGGCCGAGATGCTCAAGAACCCGTTCGGCGCCAAACCCCCGAAGCCGGGGGAAGGCCCGAGCCGGGAAGAGCGGGAGAACGGCTTCTACGACGTGCTCTTCATCGGCGAGATGCCCGGCGGGGAGCGGCTCCACTTCGGCGTGAAGGGCAGATACGATCCGGGCTACGGCTCGACCAGCCGCATGCTGGCGGAAACCGGCATGGCGCTGCCGGGCAGCGAGGTGCCGGGCGGTGTGGGCACCCCCGGCTACTTCCTCGGCGAAGCGCTGGTGAAGCGGCTGGAGGAGCATGCCGAGATCGCCTTCGCGCCCGAGGATTGACGGCGCCGCGGGCTCGCGGCGCGATGGCCATTTTCCAGTGCCGAGCGTTGGCCCGGCAGGAAATCACGGGGAAGAGGAGAGCAACCAATGTCTGCCATTGCCGCTATCATCGGCCGCATCATGCTGGCCGTCATCTTCATCCTGTCGGGGATCGGGAAGATCGTCGATCCGGCGGGGACGGCCGAATATATCGAAAGCGCGACGACGCTGCCGGGCAGCCTCGCCCTGCCGACCGGCGTGTTCGAGCTGGTCCTGGGGCTGATGCTCGCGGTCGGCCTGATGACGCGGATCGCCTCGATCCTGCTGGCAGGCTTCACGCTGCTCGCGGCGTTCTTCTTCCATAACGAGCTGGGCGACCAGGCCCAGCTCACCGCTGCGCTCAAGAACCTCGCCATGGCCGGCGGTCTACTGCTGGTTTTCGCCTACGGCCAGATGCGTGGCAGCTTCGATTACATGCGCGAACGCAACCGCACGCGCAAAGCCGAGCTGCGCGCCGCGCATGCCGAAGGCAAGGCCGAGGGGCTGGCCACCCACACCACCGCCGACTGACCGGCGGCGTGCGGGCGGCTATTCCTAGAAACTCGTCCGCACGCTCAGCTTGAAGTTGCGGCCGGCGAGCGGCACGAAATCCTTCGTGAAGCTCGCATGGCGGCGGCCCTCAACGTCGAAGATGTTGTCCGCCTGCAGCAGGACCGTGAGGTTGTCGTTTCCGCGCATCGGCTTCCACGCGAGCGAGGCGTTGACGTGGGTGAAGCTGTCGGTCTCGGTCTCGAACGGCGCGATACGGTCCTGCTTGCCGAACCACTGCGCTTCGACCCGCGCGTCGAACGGCCCGGTCTGCGCCTCCAGCGCGCCGAGCAACCGCAGCGGGGGGATGCGCGGCAGCGGCGTGCCGTCGCTCAGCTCGGCGCGGATGTAGTCGCCGCGCAGGTCGGCGAGCAGCGTGAAGCCGTCGGCTTCATAGACAGGGTAGCTGACCTCGCCCTCGACCCCGAAGTAGCGCGCGTCGCCCTGCAGGTATTCGAACACCGGTAGCCCGTCTTCCTCCAGGCCGGTCTCGGAGAGGTAGATGTAGTTGTCGAACCAGTTGTTGAAGACCGCGAGGCTGACCGTGCCGTCGCCGATCGGGCCGCGCGCGAAAGCCTCGACGCCCCAGGCGCCTTCGACTTCGAGGTTCGGGTCGCCGATCTCGAATGCCTGGGTCGCGATGTGCGGGCCGTTCGACAGCAGCTCCTCGGCGCTCGGCGCGCGTTCCGCGCGGCTGCCGGTCACGCCGAAGCGCAAGCCTCCATCGGTCTCGTAGACCAGGCCGAGCGCGCCCGAGAACGTGTCGAACGAGCGCTGGAAACCGAGCACCTGCGATTCGACGTCGGTCGCCTCGTAGCGTCCCGCCAGCTCGAGCTGGAGCGGATCGAGCGCGATCTCCTGCAGGGTGAACACGGCGAACTGGTCGGTGCGGTTCTTCGGTACGTACGCCTCCGCCCCGTAGGCGTCGAAATCGCGGAAGTAGTACTGCACGCCGGTCGAGCCGCCCCAGCCGCCGCGGTCGTTCTGCTCCAGCTCGGCGCGGGCTTCGAGGCCCTTCACGTCGAACACGGTCCCGACCGCGTCGCCTTCGAATTCGGTGTGCGTATAGTCGCTGAAACCGACGCGCGTGTTCAGCGCAGAGAAGAATCCGTCGCCGAGCGCGAGCCGGCCGCGCATGTCGGCACGAAACTGCCTGAGGCCGATGGTGACGAGCTCGTCACCATGCTCGTGCTCCCCGCCTTCCTCGTGCTCATGCTCTTCCTCGTGGCCGTGCTCTTCCTCGCCGTGATGGTGGCTGGTGCCCGGGCGCATGGGCACGCCGTAGGTCGTGTCGTACCAGCCGATCGCCGCGCCGAGATTGCTGTCGCCCTCGAAGAAGGCGAAGCCGGTGTTGACGCTCCAGGTCTCGGTCCCGCTGTTCGGCAGCACGCCGCGCTGGCCGGCAAGCTCGCGCAGCTCCTCGGCCTCGTCGAGATGGCCCTCTTCCTCCTCGTGCTCCGCATCGTGGAGCAGGTCCTCACGCAGGCCGGGCGCGGCGGCATAGCCGGCGATCTCGAGATCGTCGGTCTTGCGGTAGGCCCCGTCGACGTGGACGACGAAACGGTCGCCCAGCGGCACGTCGAGCGACGCGCCGCCCTCGCGCAAGTCGGACGCGGTGTCGATGCCGGCGAGGGCATCGATGTGGAACGGCTCGTTCAGCCGGCGCAGCGGGATGCGCTTGTCGATCACGTTGACCGCGCCGCCGATCGCCTGGCTGCCGTAGAGCAGCACCGCGGGCCCGCGCAGGACCTCGATCCGCTCGGCCGTCAGCGGGTCGATCGAGGTCGCATGATCGGCCGAGGTGTTGGACACGTCGATCGCGCCGATCCCGTCGATCAGCACCTTGACCCGCTCGCCCGAGAAGCCGCGCAGAACCGGGCGCGAGGCGCCGGGCGAGAAGCTCGTCGCCGAGACGCCCGGGACCTTGGCCAGCACTTCCCCGAGCTGCCCGTCGAGATTGCGCTGCAGTTCCACGCCTTCCACGACCGAGGTGCCCGCGAGCACGTCGAGCTGCTCGAGGCCCGCGGCGGTGACCACGATTTCCCCGCTCGGGGCCACGCGCCGGTCGTGAAAGTCGTCGGGCTCGGGCGTCTCGCGCGCATCCTGCGCGCGGTCCTGAGCGTGAACGGGTACAGCCATGGCGCAGAGAGCGAGGCCGAGCGGAAGGACGAGCGGCCGCGCCGCGATTAGATGACGATACAACATATCGGGCGCTTCATAACGATTCCCGCCGCCATGTCCACAGCCGCTTTTCAGGGCAAATGGCAAAACCGCCGCCCGCCGTATCACCAGAGCAGCGGGGTCACCGGGTCCCGCGGAACGACGCGCGGTTCGGCGAGACCCCAGCGCCGCGCGATGAGCTGCGCGCCATCGGCGGCCCGGCCGGCGCGTTCGGCGAGCGAAGGGGCCGATTGGCGGCCGGCCATCTCATGCATGTGGCAGCTCCGTCATTGGCCGCCATCCCCGCCGGCGCCTCCCCCGTCGCTGCCGCCGTCCGCGCTGCCGCCCTCGCCATCATCCCTGGCGCGCATGATGATGACGCCGACGACCAGCATCACGACCACCATGATACCGTTGGAAACGAGATCGGAGAAAAGCTGGGTCTCGGTAAAGGGCACCGGCTCGACCGAAGGTTCGGGCAGCGACAGCACCTCGCCCAGATCGTCGCGCGCCGGCCAGAACGGGATCAGCGCGAATACCCAGGATCGCGGCTCGATCTCGACCGCCTGGCAGCTCCAGTCACTGTTCGGATACGTGCGACATTGCCGAACTTCGCCCGTGAAATGATCGGTGACGAGCGCGGTCCGCGGCGCGACGTGTTCGACCTCGTGCTGGAGTTCCATGTAGCCGAGCAGCGCCGCCATCCAGGCGAAAGCCAGGAAAAGGGTCAGATACCGCATGATGAGCGCCTCCTCCCGCCGGCCCGATCCGAACCAGCTTCCGGCCCGATCATGCCGCCTCGCGGGAATCCGGGCGAGCAGACTACAACGCTCCGGCGCGCCCGCACCACTTTCCGCCGCATGCACGTCGGGCTCGCACACGGCAGCACGCTGCCGGCCGCGTAAATCAGCGCCCTGAAGCGCCGCTCGCGCCGCGGCGCACGACGCAGCGAAAGCCTATATGGCTCGTCGCGCTGTCGATCTGCTGTGCGTGACGCGCAGCCGGCCGGTAGCGCTGGCAATAGTTCGCGGCGCACAGGTGCGACCCGCCCTTCAGCACCTTGCGGCCTATTCGCACCTCGGGCATCGCACTGTCATAGCTTTGGGCGCGCGTCGCTCCGCGCGGGTTGGGAATGGCACAGCAAGGCGACTTCGTGTTCGCCGCCTGCGGCGCGGCGTACCAGTCGCGCGTCCATTCCCAGACGTTCCCGATCATGTCGACCAGACCGTAATCGTTCGCCGGGAAGCGGCCGACCGGCGTGGTGCGATAATTGCCGTCGGCCTTGGTCGTCGCGACGGGAAACATGCCCTGCCAGTAATTGGCGAGAATCGCTCCGCCGGGTGCGAGCTCGTCGCCCCAGGCATAGTCCAGTCCGTCGCTGCCCCCGCGTGCGGCATATTCCCATTCCGCTTCGGTCGGCAGCGCTTTGCCGGCCCACTTGGCATAGGCCGCGGCATCCTCATAGGCGACGTGAACCACGGGGTGGTCGTCCAGCCCCTCGATCGAACTGTCGGGCCCGGTCGGATGGCGCCAGTCCGCGCCTTCGACGAAGTCCCACCACCATGACGGATCGTCGAGCGGAACGAGTGCCGCCGGCGGGCGAAAGACGAGCGATCCCGGCGCCACGCCATCGAGGTCGGCACCGGGATAGAGCTTGGGATCGGGGGGCCGTTCGACAAAGGTGCGATGGCCGGTCGCGGCGACGAACGCGGCAAACGCCGCATTGGTCACCGGCGCCTCGTCGATCCAGAAGCTGTCGACCTTGACCCGCCGGACCGGCGCCTCTTCGGGATAGAAGCGGTCTGAACCCATCGCAAAACTGCCGCCCTCGATCAGCCGCATGCCGGCGAGCGAGGGCCGGGATGCTCGAAAGGCGCGGTGGCGCGACTGGGCAGGCATTTGGTTCACTCCTTGTCGGGGAAGAGCGGCGGCCATGCCTCTAGTCGGCGGGCGGGAGCTTTTCCATCGCGCGGTGATACGAGGGCAGGCGCGCGAGCCATGCCTTGAGCTTTGCCAACAGCCGCGCATGCCGGCCGGGCTCGGTTGCCGCCAGGTCCGTCGACTCGGCCGGGTCCCGCGCGATGTTGTAGAGCTCGGCATCGGCGCCGCCGTCGTTCGCAAGCAGCTTCCAGTCGCCGTCGCGCACTGCGAAGCGCGGCGAAACGTCATGCGGCTCGCTCGGCTTTGCCACGGCCGGATAGCCCTCGCGGCCGAAGCTCCAGAAGACGGGCGGACGCTCGGTCACAGGCCGGCCCTCCAGCACGGGCGAAAGGTCGATGCCGACGCTGCCGGCCGGCGCCTTCACGCCGATGATGCTCGCGATCGTCGGCAGGAAGTCGACCCCATGGCCGATCGTCGTCTGGTCGCGGGTGCCGCCCTTCATATGCCCGCGCCAATGGAGGATCAGCGGCTGCCGGATGCCGCCCTCGTAGAGACTGAACTTGCGGCCGCGCAGACCCGTGGTGCTGCCCGGCGCGCTCTTGCCGCCACCATAGTAGCGATCGAGCGACGAGGGGCCGTTGTCGGAGGTGAAGAGGATCAACGTGTTGTCGAGTTCGCCCATCTGGTCGAGGCGGTCGAAAAGCCTTCCGAGCGTGCGGTCCATCTTGACCAGCGAGGCGAGCATGCGATCGTCATCCGAGGATTCGCCTCGTCCCATGACCTCCGCCAGCGATTCATCGTCGGGCGCCCAGGGGTCGTGGATGTCGTTGAGCCAGAGGTTCACGAACCAGGGTTCGTCCGCATGCTGCGCGACGAAATCGACCGTCATGTCGCAGTAGAGATCGGTCAGCCGGGTCTTGATCTCCCAGAAGCGCGGCCCGTTGCCGAGCGCGTCCGATTGTTCGGCGAGGAAGCGCTCTTCGTCGGAAACGAGTACGCGCGGGCCGAGCCCCTCGAAAGTGGTGAAGCTCTGGTCGAAGCCGTAAGCCGTCGGGCGGGGTGCATCGCCGACGTCGCGACCGCCGCCGAGGTGCCACTTGCCGATATGCGCCGTGCTGTAGCCGGCATCGTCGAGCAGGCGCGCGATGGTCGGCAGGTCAGGGTCGAGCCAGTCGGCCTGGCCGAGCTCGGCATTGCGCGCGCGGCTGGCGGTTATGGCGACGAAGCCGACGCTCGCGGGATAGCGGCCGGTCAGGAAGCCCGCCCGGGATGAGGAACAGATCGGGGCGGGATCATAGAATTGGTTGAGCAGCACACCCTCGCGCGCCAGCTTGTCGAGATGAGGCGTATCGACCTTCGTGTTGCCCATCACCGACAAGTCCCCGAAGCCCATGTCGTCGACCAGGACAAACAGGATATTGGGCCGCTTTCCGGCTTCGGCGGAGACCGGCGCCTTGGGCGGGGTTTGCGCCGAGGCGCCCACCGGCAGCATGGCGGCCGCGGCGAGCGCCATCGCGGCCGCGGTCATCGCGCGGCGCGCAAACGGACGAGGAGCCGGAAGCGAAGCAGCCATATCAGCTTCCTTCGCCTTCCATGGGGCCGCGCTCGAAGCGCGGCTTGACCGGCACCGCACCGCTGTCGCCCTGCTCCTTGCGCCAGTTCGCCAGCCTCTCACGCAGTTCGCGCAGCGTGCCGGCATAGCGCGGGTCGTTTGCCAGGTTCACCTTCTCGGCCGGGTCGGCCTGAAGATCGTATAATTCTTCGGGCGGCCGCCTGTAGTAGCTGTCGACGATGGCCTTGGCTGCGGGATCGCGAGCGGCGGCCTCGCGCCACGATGGGAAGTAGGCTCCTGAATCGGTCCGCATGACCTTCAGGTCGACATGCGTCGTATAGGTCCAGTCGGGATGCAGATTGTGGATGTACTTCCATCGATCGGTGCGGATGCTGCGCATCGGATAGACGTTGACCCGGCCGTCATTGTTGTGGGTGGTGAAGATCTCCTCCCTCCCGGCCGGCTGCCCGCCGACGCCGAACAGGCTGGAGAAGGATCGCCCGTCGATGTTCTCGGGTGGCGTGCCGCCTGCGATCTGCATCATCGTCGGCAGAATATCGATCCAGCTGACCATCGCGTCGGTTCGCGCGCCAGCCGTCACATGGCCGTTCCAGCGAACGACCATCGGCACGCGCGTCCCGGTGTCGTAGAGATTCCACTTGCCGAAAGGCCACTGTGTTCCGTGATCGGCCGAATACAGGACGAAGGTGTCGTCCCCGAGAACCGAGTCGACCGCATCCATCGTTGCGGCCAGATCCTGATCCATTCGCGTGACCGCCGCGTAGAAGCGCGCGCGAGCGTCGCGGGTGATGGGCGTATCGACCGTCTTCGGCGGCAGATCGAGGGCATCGGGATCGTAGCCCTCCGTCGTCCTGGGCCAGGGAACGTGCGGCCAGTTGGTGCCGACAAACATCGCCAGCGGCCGCTTGTCCTTGCGCGCCTTCAGCCATTCGACCGCGGCCGGGATCGCCTTGTGATCGTGGAAGGTGTCGTTGGCATAGAAGTCGAACCCGTAGGCTCCCGTATGTTCGTAGTGAGCGACCTTGCCGAACGCGACAACCTGGTAACCCAGCTCCTGCAGATAGGACGGAAGCTTGCGGATCGCCGCGTCGGCGCGGTCGTGATTGGCCTCCGCGCCGTTGCGCGCCGGCATCAGCCCGGTCAGCAGCGCCGCGCGGCTCGGTGCGCAGGCGGGCGATGCGACAAAGGCTCGATCGAAGGTCATGCCCTGCGAAGCCAGTCGATCGAGCGCCGGGGTGCGGACGTTGCTGTCGCCGCCGATCGACACGTCGGCCTGGCTGAGGTCATCGGCCAGGAAGATCACCATGTCGGGCCGGTTAGCTGCTTCGCTGTTCCGCGCGGCTGCCGGCGATGTTCCGGCGAGGCCAAGGGTCAGCGCCAGAGACCCGAGAAGCGCCATGCGGCGGGAAAGATCGGCCATCTCAATTGCTCCTGGAGTGATTGAAAGAAGAGGCGCTGAGCAGGGCGCAGGCGGCTGCGCGGCCGTGGTCCGGCAAGGAACCCGGGACTACTCCGCGATGCCACGGCTGCGCCGACGCTCGCGTGTCCGCGCTCTCGTTGGCCGGGATTCCTCGCGTTCCATCGCGAGCGGGCTTCCCCAGTCGGTGCGTCGCAGGTCGTCCGTCCAGGGATCGACGAAGGTGCGTTCGGCCCAGCGGTCCCAGGCCGCCGCCAGGGTCCGCATCCGATCGGGCTGGGAAGCGGCCAAGTCGACCATTTCCGTGCGGTCGGTCGCAATATCAAACAGCTGCCACGGGTGTCCCAGGCGCTTGACCGCCTTCCACTGCCCGTCGCGGATCGCGCGGTTGCCTTCGTGTGCCCAGAACAGCGGCTTCCCGCGCGCCACGCTCTGGCCGCGGAGCAGCGGGAAGAGGCTGATGCCTTCCACCGGCAGGATGGCATGACCGTCGTATCGAGCCGGATATGTCGCACCGGCAGCCGCAAGCACGGTGGGCATGATGTCGATGACGTGGCCCGGCGTTCGTTCGAGATCCCCCCGGCGCTGCGCGGCGATACCCTGGGGCCAGTGCGCGATCAGCGGAGTTGCGATCCCCCCTTCCTGCGTAAAATGCTTGAAGTAGCGGAAGGGCGTATTCTGGAGCTGAGCCCAGTTCATGCCCGCCCATACGTTGCTGGTCGGACCGCCCCATGGCTCGCGCCCCGTGCGGCCCTGCGGCCCGGACTCCGCATTTCCGCCATTGTCGGACAGGATCAGGATCAGCGTATTGTCGAACTGGCCGGTCGATTTCAGGTGCGTCACGAGCCGGCCGACCGATTGGTCGAGCCGGTGGATGGTGGCCGCATAGACCGCCATCATCCGGTCGAACCGCACCTTCTCCTTCGCGCTCAGCCCATCCCAGTCATCGCCGGATTCGAGTTCTTCGGGTAGTCCCTTGTTGGGGCCGATCAGGCCCATTTCCTGCTGCCGTGCAAAACGCGCCCGGCGCAGCGCTTCCCATCCGGTGCGATAGCTGCCCACGAAGCGGTCGATGTCCGCTTTCGGCGCCATCAGCGGAAAGTGCGGCGCGACATGAGCCAGATAGAGGAAGAACGGTTTGTTCTGCGTCCGCGCTTCTTCGATGAAACGAACGCCCCAGTTCGTCCAGAGATCGGTGCCGTACCAGCCCGCCGGACCGAGGATCGGATCATCGAGTTCGACCCGCCTGCCATCGAGCAGAAGATGGCGATCGTCGCGCCGCCCGTTCGGGGTGCGGAACTGCTGATCCGCGAAATAGATGCCGCCCGCGACCGCAGACAGGGACCGGTCGAAACCGCGGGTCGCGGGCGTCGTGCCCGGCGCATTGCCCAGGTGCCACTTGCCCGCCATCGCGGTCAGATAGCCGGCATCGCGCAGCACTTGCGCGATCGTCACGCTACGCTCGTGCAGTCGGCCGAACGTGCCCCGTGATCGCGGTTCGCGTTTGCCTGACAGATAGCCCATGCCCGCTTGATGCGGGTTGAGCCCGGTTAGCAGCGCTGCGCGGGTCGGGCTGCAGCGGGCATTGTTGTAGAATTGCGTGAAGCGGATGCCGTCCGCGGCGAGTGCATCGATGTTGGGGGTCGGTATTTCTCCCCCGTAGCTCGAGAAATCGGAAAAACCCATGTCGTCCGCGAGGATGATTACGACGTTGGGGCGCTCTGCGGCCTGAGCATGAACGCGCTGCGACATCGAGGCGAACAGCAGCATCATTCCGACGACGAATGCCCGGTACATATCTCGACTCCCCGCTTAAATTTTTCTGCATATTAATATGATTATTTGCCACTGCGCAAGCGTCCGGCGTCGGGGGCAATCCCCTTTCACAGACCGCCTCCAGTCGCGCCAATTTTCCGCCTCGAGACGACAGCCGGATGGCCTTTCCGCGAATACCTCTAAATGATATAAGTATGATTTATATTGTCACGAGAGAGGTTCGAAGCTAGGCAACGCGACGCGCCCCGGGGCGCATCAGGGGACGCGGTGCGATGCCCGGCATCGAATCACTCGCGGCGCCGGCCGATTTTCTCGCGCCGGCGGATCCTCACGGAAGATCAGATCGACCGCCTCGTCTTCGCGGCGGTGTACGAAAAAGTATTGGGGAGGCAATTTTGCAGATCACGAAATTCATCGGCTGGGGCACGTCCGCCGCCGCTCTGGCAGCGGCCTTGCCGGCGCAGGCGCAGTCGGACACTCCGGCGCAGCAACAGCCCACCGCCGACTCCGCTGATGCGGGGCAGGAGATTGTCGTCACCGGCATCCGCGCGGCATTGCGGAGCGCGGAAGAGCGCAAGCGCACTGCCGATGTGGTCGTCGACGGAATCAGTGCGGACGACATCGGCCTGCTCCCGGATGTCTCCATCTCGGAATCGCTGACCCGCATCAGTGGCGTGACCGCCAACGACACGCCGCGGGGTGCCGATCAGGTCGCGATCCGCGGCCTCGGCCCGGATCTCGTTTCAACCGAGTACAACGGGCGCATCCTGCCGACGGCGGACGGCGTCAATCGCCGTGTCGGGCTTGGCGGACTTCCGTCGGAGGGTCTGCGCGGCGCCTTCGTCCAGAAGACCCCCGACGCCGAATCCATCGAAGGCGGAGTCGCGGGCATCCTCTCGCTGGAATCGATTCGCCCTCTGGAGAGCCGGCGCAAGGGCCTGACGCTCGTGGTGCGGGGCCTCTACGACGACATGACCGACGCCTACAGCGACGCGGAAGAGTCGCAGCCGTTCGGCGTTCGCGGCGAAGCGACGTTCGTCGGCAACATCACCGATACGCTCGCAGTCTCGCTTACCTATGCCGGCCTCAAGGACGACAACGTCCTGAGCGGGGTTCAGCTCGAGAACTGGCGCACGGGTACCGGGCCGCGCACCGACGTCGACGGGGATGGCGAGGCCGACGTGCTGCCCTCCAACGCCGGGCCGATCGCCAGCTTCTTCAACACCGAACGCCACACCGGGATGGGCATGATCCAGTGGCAGGCGAGCCCCGCGATCCTCGTCAGCATCGACGGCCTCTATTCCGACGAGAAGAACGACGTGCAGTCCCGCCGGTTCTTCGCCTTCAACCTGTTCGGGGGCGAACTGGGCGCGCCCACGAACGCGACCGTCGAGAACGGCACCGTGACGGCGTTCGAGGGGCAGACCGCCCTCTATCGCGGCGTCGCCAACGGCAATGCGATCAACGACAGCACTTATGGCGGCGGGATCAATTTCGAGGTCGACGATGGCGGCCCGCTGACGTTGAACGCGGACTTTTCCTACTTCCGGGCGAGCCGCGACCGCTTCACGCCCGTCGTCACCTTCGACACCGACGGGACGACACCCCCGTCCCAGCGTCGCGGCTTCTCCTACGACATCCGCGACCGCAGCAATGTCCAGTTCGGGTTCGAACCCGTCGCCGCCGGCGACTTCGCGATTCAGCAGGTGAACACCACCGCCCAGCAATCCAGCGATACGATCAAGGCGGGGCGGCTCGACTTCAACTACGAGTTGGGAGCAGGCCTCCTTCGTTCGATCGACTTCGGGCTGCGCTACGACAATCGCCGCCACGCCCAACTGGTCGATCAGACGCGCTATACGTTCGCCAATCTCGATGCACGGCCCGATCTGGACGATTCCCATCTCGGGCTTTCGTCGAACCCGTTCGCTTCGAAAGCGGACCTGTTCGGCGGGCAGAGCGCGGTCGCGTTCCCTTACTACGATTTCGACGCGATCTACGCCCTCGGCATCGGGGCGGACAACGTCATCGTCGACGACATGTTCGAGAACCAGCTCGGGGCAAGCTTCGAGATCGAGGAGGACACGTTCGCTCTCTATAGCCAGGCGAACCTGGAGGCCGGAGGCCTGTCGGGCAACGTCGGCCTGCGCTACGTCCTGACGGACATCGATTCGCGCGGGCAAGTGGGCACGACGCCCGCGGATGTCGCCGATCAGAGCGTGCACAACAGCTATTCCTATCTGCTGCCCTCGCTCAACCTGCGCTACGAGCTGACGCCCAATCTCATCGCCAGACTGGGCGCGGCGCGCACCCTGTCGCGTCCCTTGTTCGAGCAGATGCGGATCGGCACCGCGATCAACGTCGAGGAACTCGAGACGGGAACCGTCAACGTGGTCCGGGGCAACCCGGAACTGGCGCCGTTCACCGCCGACGGCGTCGATCTCGGTCTGGAATGGTATCCCGACTCCGCCACGTCGATCGCGGTCGCGGGCTATTACAAGTCGGTCACCAACTTCACCACCAACGAACAGCGCACCGGCACCATCGTGCTGCCGGACGGCACGCCGGTAACGGCGAACATCACCGAATTCGTGAACGACCCGGAGAAGCGCTATTTTGCCGGCGTCGAAGTGCAGCTTCGCAAGGATTTCGATTTCCTGCCGGGCCTCCTTTCGAACTTCGGTGTGCAGGCGAACTACAACTTCAACGACACCGACGCACGCGAGGTGTTCACCTCGCTCTCCGGGCCGGCGGCCGTTTCCACGACGGTCGAGGTTCTGCCGATCAACCTCTCCAAGCATGTGCTCAACGCGATCCTCTATTACGATTCGCGTCCGTTCAACATGCGGCTCGCCTATCGCTACTACAGCGAATATTCGCGGCGCTTCGCCAGCGGGTACCAGCTCCAGCCGGGCGGGCAGCTCGATTTCAACTTCGGGGCCCGGATTGCGGAGGACGTTCGGCTGATCGGAACCGTGACCAATGTGCTGGGCAGCGGCCTCTACCGCCTGACCGAGGACAGCCGCGATCCCAGCAACGATCGCATCCTGCAGTTCTACGGCAATCGCGGGCGCAACTTCACGCTCGGGCTGCGCGTGCAGTTCTGACGTGATGGTGGGTGCCCCTCGCCGTCCGAATGGGCAGAGAGCCGCATGAGCAGGATCACGCGGCGCGGAATGCTGCGCGGCAGCGCGGCGGCGGTATGCGCCGTCTCGCTGCCGGCGGCAGCGTCGCCGCGCCGACCGAACATCGTCGTGATCTATGCCGACGATCTCGGCTACGGCGATCTCGGCTGCTACGGCGCGGCCGGGATCCGCACGCCCAATATCGATCGGCTGGCAGCGCGGGGCACGCGCTTCACGGATGCGCATTCGCCGTCGGCGACATGCACGCCGTCGCGCTACGCGCTGCTGACCGGCGACTACGCCTGGCGGGCGTCGGGCACACAGATCCTGCCGGGCGACGCACCGGCGCTCATCCGGCCCGGGCAGTTCACCTTGCCAGCCATGCTGAAGGCGGCCGGTTACGCAACCGGCCTGGTCGGCAAATGGCACCTGGGTCTGGGGGACGGCGAGGTCGACTGGAACGGCCGGATCGCCCCCGGGCCGCTCGACGTCGGTTTCGACCAGGCGTTCTTCATCCCGGCGACACTCGATCGCGTGCCCACCGTCCTGATCGATGGGCGCCATGTCGTGAACCTCGACCCGGCCGACCCCATTGAGGTGAACTACAAGACCCGGATCGGCGACGAACCGACCGGCGTGGCGAATCCGGAACTGCTGAAGTTCGGCGCCGACCCCGAACATTCCGACACCATCGTGAACGGCATCAGCCGCATCGGCTATATGACCGGCGGGCGGGCCGCACGCTGGGAAGACGAGGAGCTGACGGACCAGCTGCTCGGCAAGGCGAAAGCGTTCGTATCGGCTCGGAGGGATGCCCCCTTCTTCCTCTATTTCGCGATGAACGAGCCGCATGTGCCGCGCGCGCCGCATCCGCGGTTCGCCGGCAAATCCGGCATGGGACCTCGCGGCGATGCGATCCTCCAGCTCGACTGGACCGTCGGCGAATTGATGCGCACGCTCGAGGAACTCGGCATCGCGGACGATACGCTGGTCGTCTTCAGCAGCGACAACGGACCCGTGCTGTTCGACGGATACGAGGACCAGGCGGTCGAACTGGCGGGCGAGCATCGCCCCTCCGGCCCCTACCGCAGCGGCAAGTACAGCATCTTCGAAGGCGGCACCCGCGTTCCGATGATCACCTGCTGGCCGGGACAGATCCCTGCGGACCGCGTGTCGGACGCACTGGTGGATCACGTCGATCTCCTCGCCTCGCTGGCCGCGCTGGTGGGAGAGGCGCTTCCGCATGACAGCGCGGTAGACAGCCTGAACCTGCTTCCCGCGTTCATGGGCCGGACCGATCGAGGCCGCGCTTTCGTGGTCGAGGACACCAAACTCATGGTGACCACAGGAAAATCGGTGGCAAGCAGCGGGGAGCGCGTTCTGGCGCTTCGCGCGGGCGACTGGAAGCTGATCCGGGCGAGCACCGAACCGCACGAATTTCACGGCAACGTCATCGGCACTCAGCCGCACCACCAGCTCTACGACCTGGCCAGCGACCCGGGAGAGCGGAACGATCTGGCGTCCGACATGCCCGATCGGACACGCGAGCTTGCCGCAATGCTCGATCGAATCGAACAGGCCGGGCGAACGCGGCCGTGAAGCTTTACTGGCGTCTCGGACGCCCAAGACTGAAATGCAGGAGGGAGATCTGATGCACTTGCCCAAGCTTGCGAAGCGGATGTTCGGACTGATGGCCGCCACGGCCCTCGCCGGCTGCGCACAGACCACGCTGCCGCAGGCGGCAGGCGCGACGCCGGCCCAGGCGGCGGCGGAGCGGCCCAACGTGCTCTTCATCCTCGTGGACGACCTCAAGCCGGCGCTGGGTGCGTTCGGCGATCCCTACGCGATCAGCCCCAATATCGACGCGCTCGCGGCTCGCGGCACGCGGTTCGAGCATGCCTATGCCAACCAGGCCGTCTGCGCCCCCAGCCGGATCAATCTGATGACGGGCACGCGCTCGACCTCGACCGGCATCTATCACTTCGGAATGGACCTGCGCGACTACATCCCCAACGCGGTGACGCTGCCCGAGCGGTTCAAGCAGGCCGGTTATCACACCGAAGCGATCGGCAAGGTCTATCATGTCGGCCACGGATCGAACGACGACCCGGCAAGCTGGTCGATCCCCTCGCACAAGGACAAGGTGGTCGAATACCTGCTGCGCGAAAGCACCGGCGGTCAGCCGACGCGCGAGGAAGCGCTGTTTTACGAAGTGCCGATCCCCGACGGGCAGGATGTCTTCGCCTATGCCCGCACGCTGCAGCGCGGCGCGGCGTTCGAGGCGCCGGACGTTCCGGACGACGCCTATGCCGATGGCCGCGTCGCGCGTTACGCCGCCGACCGGCTCGCCCGGCTGAAGGATGCGGAGGAGCCCTTCTTCCTCGCGGTCGGATTCGCCCGTCCGCACCTCCCGTTCTCGGTCCCGAAGAAGTACTGGGACCTCTACGATCCGCAGCACCTGCCGCTGCCCGACCGGGAGGTGCTGCCGGAGGGCGCACCGAAGTTCGCGGGCAAGATCGGCGGCGAGATCGTGGCTTACAAGCCGGTGCCCGAGGGACCTGGCAAGGACTATCCCGAAGCGCTGAAGCGGCGTCTCATGCACGGCTATTACGCCGGGGTCAGCTATGTCGATGCGCAGATCGGCTATCTGCTCGACGCGCTCGAGGCTCAGGGGCTACGGGACGATACGATAGTCGTGCTGTGGGGTGACCATGGCTATCACCTGGGCGACCACGGTCTGTGGACCAAGCACACCAATTACGAGCAGGCAGTCCGCCAGGCCATGATCCTCGCCGGGCCGGGAACGGGCGGTGCCGCGCGGGCGCCGGACCACGTGGTCGAGACGGTCGATCTCTATCCCACGCTGCTCGAGCTCGCCGGCATTTCGATGCCGAACGGTGCGCAGCACGTGGACGGCGAAAGCATCGTCCCGGTGCTGCGCGGCCAGCCCGCCGGGCTCGAGAATTTCGCCTATCACAGCTTCAACCGGCCCGACCGCATCGGTCAGGCGATCCGGACCGAGCGCTACCGACTGGTCCGCTGGACGCACGAGAAGACCGGCAAGGTCGACACCGAATTCTACGATCTGGAGGCCGATCCGGGCGAGACGCGCAATCTGGCCGGGACCATGCCCGAGGTGGAGGCGCGGCTGGCGGCGATTCTCGATGCACAGCCGGAGCCGAAGTCGGTCGACCTGCGGCACCAGCACAAGGGGAACGGGCAATGATCGGACGACTGCTGACGCCGGCCGCGCTGGCCGCTGCGATCCTGCCCGCACCGCTTGCGGCGCAGGGCGCGCTCGGGGCGAACTTCAACGAGCATTTCGAGGACGTCGATTACCGCGATCTCGAAAAAGCGGATGCCGAATGGCTGCGCATCTTCCTGCCCATGCCGCAGATCGACCGCGATACCGCCGCGGGGCACGGCGCCACGCGAACGCTGCTCGAGGCAAAGGCGCGTGGCTATCGCACGATCCTGTCGCTCAAATGGCCCTACCACGACAGCGACTTCCCCGAGGCCGGCAGCGCGGCATACGCGCGCGAGATCGCCCGTCTCGACGAGCTCCTGCCGGCGGTCATGGGTAAAGTCGACATCCTCGTGATCGGCAACGAGCCCTACATCGAAAGCCGCGAGCGCGACCGCGATCTCGACCTCAACCGGTTCTACGAGGGGATGGCACGCCACGTCATAGACTGGCGGCGCGAGCATTGCGGCGCCGAATGCCCGACGCGGCTGTACATGGGCGCGCTCAACCGCCTGGACCTCAAGCGTAACATCACCGAGTCCACCGATCGCTGGATGGCCTTCGTGCAGGAAACGCCGGAACTGGACGGCGTGGACATCCATCCGCACCTGCCCTCGATCGAGGCGTCGCAGCCGTTCCTCGACTACGTCCTCCCGCGCCTGCGGCCCGATCAGACGTTCCTGGCGACGGAATTCTCGCTGGTCCACTGGTGGAAGCAGCACATGCGGGAGCCTGTGGCTCCTGCTTTCGCCGAGCGCTACGGCCTGCCGCGCGGCGCCCGCAACTGGCAGGTGATCCGCGCCGCGATCGAGGAGCCATTCGCGAAGGAGCATTGGGACGATTTCCTGCGGTCGAGCCCGTGGTTCGAAACCCGCAAGGGCTATGTCGCCAACCAGATGCAGCGCTTCCGCGACACCGGGCGGCTGGCCGTCGCGACTTACGGCTTCAAGCAGGGCAGCTCGATGAGCAGCCGTTTCGGCCCGGACAAGACGCCGTGGCTGCTCAACAGCGTGTTCGCCCCGGCCACCATACGCCCCAACCCCGACGGGTCGGCCGCCGCGAATTATGCCTGGATCGACTCCTTCCGTGCCCTGCAGACCCAGGCGGAGAAAGACTGATGCGCCGCACCGCCCTTGCCACGTTGTTGCTGACCGCCGCGGCGGCGCCGCTCGCCGCGCAGGACGCGGCGAAGCCCACCGTTGCCGACGACATCTTCCTCGACCACCCCTCGATGGACCGCAATGCCACGGTCATGCCCCGGCCGGAGGCGCAGCCCGTGGCGCCGGTCTTCGCCGGCCGCGCGCTCGGTGATGCCGCGCTCGCCAGGGCCGAGGACGGCCGCTGGTTCCTGACCGGCACGACGCTCCGCACCGGCCAGCGGCACGGCGTTTCGTTATGGACGTCCAGTGACGGGCGCGACTGGACCGCGCACGGACCGGCGAAGATCTCGGGCCATGGCATCCGCGTCGGCGACACATCCGAACGCTACCTGGCACCCTCGGTCACAGTGGCGGGCGACACGCTCTACCTCGCATTCTCCGACAAGACGGGCTGCGCGCGCGTCGCGGTGGGCAAGGCCGCATCGCCGGGCGGCGCCTTCGCCGCGAGCCCATGCCTGATCGACGGCGCAAGCGACGTCTCGCTGTTCGTCGATGGCGGTGCCCGCTACCTGCTGTGGGGCGGCGGCTGGATCGCCAAGCTGGCGCCCGACCTGTCGCGCCTGGCCGAAGCCCCGCGCTTCCTGAAACCCGATCAGGCACTGTTCGCCAAATCGCCGCCGATCGGCAAGGACTGGCCGGTGCGCACCCACGTCGGGCGCAGCGGCGCGGCGATGTTCAAGCACGACGGCCGTTACTGGCTCGCCGCCAGCGACGTCACCGGCCGGCTGCGGACCGCGACCGACGACCTCTTCCTCGCCTCCGCCCCGACGCCCTACGGGCCGTTCTCCATGCGGATGCTGGCGGTGCCCCATGCCGGGCAGAGTTCGATCGTAACTCTTGCCGACGGGCGCCTCGCGGCCAGCTACAACCCCGATTGCGACGACGCCTTCGCGCTGTTCTGCGAACAGGTCGGTCTCATCCCGCTCGAAACGGCGCCCGACGGGCGGTTGCGTCAGGCAGCATCGATCCTGACCGAGGACAGCGCCGTCGCGGCACGCAGCCCGCTCGTCACCAGCGAGACGATGCGCGACCCCTCGGTCACGCTGGGCCACGACGGCTATTACTACCTCGTCGGCACGCTCGACGGCTACGGCTATCACCGGCCCGAGGGCGGGGTGAAGCTGTGGCGGTCGCGCGACCTGGAAACCTGGGAGGATCGCGGCTTCGTCTGGCAGTGGCAGGACATGGGCTACGACTTCGGCGGCCGCGTCGCCGAGCTCTGGGCGCCCGAGATCCGCTGGGTCGAGGCCGACCGGACCTACTACCTCGCGTTCTCGGTCATGGAGCGCGGGGTCGGGGGCAAGACCTGGCTCTACCGCTCCACCAGCGGCACCGCCGCCGGTCCGTACGAGAACGTGACCGACGGCCATTTCGTCGAGGGTATCGACGGCTTCCCGTTCGAGGACGACGACGGCCTCTATTTCCTCTGGGGCGGGGGCAGCATCGGCAAGCTCAATGCCGCACGCGACGGTTTCGAGGGCCCGGTGCGGAAGCTGGTGGACACCGACGGCGACCACGTCGGCTACGAAGGCAACGCGCTGATCAAGGTGAACGGCGTCTACTTTCTCACCGGCGCCGAATGGCATGGCCCGCTGCGCACGCACGGCACCTACGACATGATGTACGGCACGTCGAAGACCCTGTTCGGCCCCTACAGCCAGCGGCGGATGGGCGCCCCCCATGGCGGCCACGGCACGCCGTTCCGGGACAAGGAAGGGCGCTACTGGTACACAATGTTCGGCAACGATCCGACGGCGCCCTGGCGCATGCACTTCGGCCTGATCCCGATCGACATCGGCGATCCGGCCTCGATCGGAATACCGCGAATCGACAGCATAGCTCGAGATTGAGGGCCCGGCGGAGGCTGACTCGCCTCGTTTAGCCGTGCGTGAGCCCCTTCGCGCGCCGCCGACCGTTCGGCCTTCGGGCTGAACGCGAAGTGGCGTCCTTGATCGGCGACGGGTCGCGCGCGCAGCCTGCCCTACATCTGGTTCGCGAATGCTGAAAATGGAGCGGGCGAAGAGATTCGAACTCTCGACCCCAACCTTGGCAAGGTTGTGCTCTACCCCTGAGCTACGCCCGCTCACTGGCGCTGCCGGACGCCTCGCGTTCCGGCTGGAGGCGGCGCGATTAGCAGTGGTGACCGGGGGCCGCAAGGGGAAAATCGCGCGGCGCTTTTTCCTTCACAATTCGGGCAAAACACCCACATTGGCGGCTTGTTCGAACACCTAACGAATGGGAGCGCGCCTTGGCTAGCATGGGCCTCAATCTCGACGAGCAGAAGGCGGTCGACCGGTTCCGCAAGGACGTCGTCGAACCCTCGATGTCCAACCTCGTCATCCTCGATTTCTGGGCCGAGTGGTGCGGGCCGTGCAAGGCGCTTGCGCCGGTGCTGGAGAAAGTCGCGGCCGAATATGCGGACAAGGGCGTGGTGCTCGCCAAGCTCAACGTCGACGAGGAGCAGTTCATCGCGAGCCAGTTCCAGGTCCGCTCGATCCCGACGGTCTATGCGATGTTCCAGGGTCAGCCGGTGGCGGACCTCACCAATGCCCGCAGCGAATCGCAGCTGAAGCAGATGCTCGACCAGTTGCTGGAGCAGCTTCCGGTCAGCGGCGGGGATGGCGGCGCTGCGCAGCGGCAGGAGCAGGACGTCGCGCAGTTCGTCGCCATGGGCGAGCAGATCCTCGCCGACGGCGACGGGGAACGCGCTGCGGGCATCTTCGCCCAGGTGACCGAGATGATGCCGGACAACGCCGCAGCGCAGGCCGGGCTGATCCGCGCGCTGGTCGCCGCCGGGCGGCCGGACGAAGCGCAGGCGACGCTCGATGCGCTCGATCCGGTGCTGGCCGAGGATCCGGTGATCCGCACCGCGAAGAGCGCGCTCGAGCTTGCCGGAACGCAGGTCGACGAGGGCGAGCTGCAGGCGCTGCGCGCCGCGGCGGCCGAGGCGCCGGCGGACATGGACAAGCAGCTCGCCTTCGCCGAGGCGGCATTCGCGGCAAACCAGCGCGACGAGGCGGTGGACACGCTGCTGGCGATGATCGAACACGACCGCGAATGGAACGATGGTGCCGCGCGTGCCAAGCTGCTGCAAATCTTCGAGGCGGTCGGGCTGGAGGATCCCTGGGTCGTCGTGGTGCGGCGGCGATTGTCGAGGATCCTGTTCGGATGAGGCGATGCCGGGCCCGGTGGAGCGCGGAACGGTCGAGCCGATGACCACCCGCCTTTCGATCTTCCCGCTGCCGGGCGTGATCCTGTTCCCGGGGCTGCAACTGCCGCTCCACATCTTCGAGCCGCGCTACCGCGCGCTGGTCAGCGACGCGCTGGCGCGCGACCGGCGGATCGGGATGATCCAGCCGCATCGCGCCGCGGAAGGCGCACCGCTGTTCGCCATCGGCTGCATCGGCCGGATCGGCGAGGTCGAGGCGCTGGAGGACGGGCGTTACAACATCGTGCTCGACGGCGAGGCCCGGTTTCGCGTCGTGCGCGAAGTCGAGAGCGCCACGCCGTTCCGCAAGGTCGAGGCCGAACTGATCGGCGACGATGCCGACGAGGTGTTGAGCAGCATCGAACGTGCCGGTTTCGAGCGCGAGGCGCGCCGCTTCGCCGACGCCCAGGGCTATAGCGTCGACTGGGAATCGGTCGCGCGGCTCGACGACATGTCGCTGATCAACGGCGTGTCGCAGATCGCGCCATTCGATCCCGCATCGAAGCAGGCCCTGCTCGAAGTCGATACGCTGCGCGAACGCTGCGAGCTGCTGATCCAGTTGATGCAGTTCTATGGCCGCCGCGACGGCGATGAGGACCGGGTGACGCTCCAGTAGGGGCCCTCAAGCGCCGGGCGCGGGCCGTCCGGCCCGCTTGGCTATCCTCGCATAAGCTCGGGCGTGCGGTCGCGCTTGCGCTCAGCTATGCCGAGCGGCCTGCCAAGGTGGCGAAATCTAGAACCCGAAGCTGCCGCGCAGCCCGTCGATCACGTATTGTGATGCCAGGGCGGCGAGGAGCACGCCGAGCAGGCGCGTGATGACCGCCTCAACCCGGTCGCCGAACAGCCGCATCAGCGGCCCCGCAGCGATCAGCGCCAGCATCGTCAGCAGCAGCACGCTGAGAAGCGCGGCGAGCACGGTCAGCGTGCCGTCGATGTCGGTGCCGCTGGTAAGCAGCATGATCGAGGCGATCGCGCCCGGCCCCGCGAGCATCGGCATGGCCATGGGGAAGACCGAGACGTCCTCGATCTCGGGCGTGGCCTCGTTCTGCGCGATGATCTTCTCGGCCCGGTCCTCGCGCCGCTGGGTGCGTTTCTCGAACACCATTTCGAGCGCGATCAGGAACAGCATGATGCCGCCCGCGATGCGGAAGCTGTCGAGATCGATGTGCAACGCGCCGAGCAGCGCCTCGCCGAAGAAGGCGAAGGACAGCAGGATCGCGCCCGCGATCAGCGTGGCGCGGATCGCCATGTTGCGGCGCTGCGCAGCGCTCGCGTCCTTGGTCAGCCCGGCGTAGATCGGCGCGCATCCCGGCGGGTCGATCACCACGAACAGCGTGACGAAGGCGGAGACGAAGAGTTCGACCATTCAGCCACCGCCCGGCGCGGCGACCGCGACCGTCAGGACATCCTCGGCCTCGCCGTCGATCAGCATGGTCACGGTAATGGTCCGCGAGAGATCGGGCGCGACATCCCATGCATAAGTGAGCGTGCGGTCACGGGAGCTGCCGGATCCGGCAGTGGCGCCGGCCCCGGCTGCGGCTGCGACCGGCAGCGCGTCGCCACCGCAGTCCGCCACCGTCGTCCGGATGATGTCCGGCTCCGCCAGCGGCTCGGCCAGCGTATCCCCCTGGTCGAGCACCCAGCGGTACTCCTCGTCGCCCCGGCGGCCCTCGCGGCGCCACACGGTCGTGAAATAGCCGGAGCTGCCATCGGCCCCCTGCCAAGCCCCCCTGGTGACCGAGAGCGAACCGTCGCAGCTCGACCAGACCTGATGGGGCTGCCACTGCACCGGCTGCGGCGGATCGGCGCGGTTCGCCAGCCAGGCGCGCGCCTCCACCGCTTCGGGGACGAACATCACCGCGTCCTCGGCGGCGAATTCGCGGAAGGCGGTCCACTGCCCTTCCTCCCGCGCCTCGCGCGCGAAGGCTAGCTCGGTGGCGATCACCGCGCTCGGGTTCGCCCGCGGCGCGAGCGAGCGGTAGAAGCGTTCGCGCGGATCGCTGCTGCCCGATGCGCACGAGGCGAGCAGGCTGGCGAGGAGCACAGCGCCGATCGCGCGCTTCATATCGCGTCCTCCGCCAGCGCGATTCCCGCATTGCGGTGCGCGGCGACGAGCGTGTTCCTGAGCAGGACCGCGATCGTCATCGGCCCGACCCCGCCGGGCACCGGGGTGATCGCGCCGGCGACTTGGCTCGCTTCGCCGAACGCAACGTCGCCCACCAGGCGGCCTTTCGCCGCGCCCGGCTCCGGCTCCAGCCGGTTGATGCCCACATCGATCACGGTCGCGCCGGGCTTGAGCCAGTCGCCCTTCACCATTTCCGCGCGCCCGACCGCTGCGACGACGATGTCCGCCCGCCGCACCACATCGGCCAGGTTCTTCGTGCGGCTGTGCGCCATGGTAACGGTCGCGTTGGCGCCCAGCAGGAGCTGCGCCATCGGCTTGCCGACGATGTTCGAGCGGCCGATCACGACCGCCTCAAGCCCCGAGAGATCGCCCAGCCGATCGGCGAGCAGCATGATGCAGCCGAGCGGCGTGCAGGGCACGAACCCCGGCTGGCCGACCGCGAGCCGACCGGCATTGATGACGTGGAAGCCGTCGACGTCCTTGCTCGGATCGATCGCCGCGATCACCGCCTGTTCGTCGAGGTGGCCGGGCAGCGGAAGCTGCACCAGGATGCCGTCGACGGCCGGATCGCGGTTCAGCCGGTCGACCAGCGCCAGCAGTTCCGCCGCGCTCGTCTCGGCCGGAAGGCGGTGCTCGAAGCTCGCCATGTTGGCGGCGAGCGTCGCCTTGCCCTTGCTGCCGACATAGACCTGGCTCGCCGGGTCCTCGCCCACCAGCACGACCGCGAGGCCCGCCTTGCGCCCGGCCTGCGCCTCGAACACGGCCGCCAGTGCGCCGACTTTCTCGCGCAGGGTGGCGGCGAACGCCTTCCCGTCGATGATCTCGGCCGCCATTACTGGCCGTAGACCACGTAGATCAGGATGCGCATGAAGATCTGCAGGCCGATGATCAGCACCAGCGGCGAGAAGTCGATCGTCCCGGTCCGCGGCAGGATGCGGCGGATCGGCGCCAGCACCGGCTCCAGCAGCGAGTTGATCGAGTTGTAGACCTGCCAGAGGAACTCGTTGCGCTGGTTGATCACGTTGAACGCGAACAGCAGGCCGATGATGAACTGGATGATCACCAGCATCACGATCACGTTGATCAGCATGCCGAGGATGTCGATGATGAGACCCACGTATTGTCCTTTCCTGGCCGCGTTGCGGTTCGGCCGCCTTCCTACCCGCTTCGTGGCGGCTGTATCAACCGCCTAAGACGGCTCATTCCGCATGGATCAGCGTGCCTGCCCCACGCGCGGTGAAAAATTCGAGCAGCATGGCATGCGGCACGCGCCCGTCGAGCACGACCGCCGCTTCGCAGCCCGCCTCGACCGCGTGGACGCAGGTCTCCAGCTTGGGGATCATCCCGCCGCCGATCGTCCCGTCCTCGCGCAGCCGCTCGATGTCGCTCGGCTTGAGGTCGGTCAGCAGTTCGCCCTGCTTGTCGAGCACGCCGGGAACGTCGGTCAGCAGCAGCAGGCGGGCCGCGCCCAGCGCGGCGGCGATCGCGCCGGCCATGGTGTCGGCATTGATGTTGTAGGTCTGCCCGTCCTCGCCCGCGCCGATCGGGGCGACGATCGGGATCATCCCGGCCGCGACCGCGGTGTCGATCACGCCGGTGTCGACCGCCGAGGGCTCGCCGACGAAGCCGAGATCGATCGCCTGCTCGATGTTGCTGTCCGGATCCTTGACCGTGCGCTGGACCTTCCTCGCGGTGACGAGCCGCCCGTCCTTGCCCGAGATGCCCAGCCCCTTGCCGCCGGCCTGGTTGATCCAGCCGACCAGTTCCTTGTTGATCGCGCCCGACAGGACCATTTCGGCGACTTGCGCCGTCTGCGCGTCGGTCACCCGCAGGCCGTCGACGAAAGTGCTCTCGACCCCGAGCTTCTTGAGCATGGCCCCGATCTGCGGCCCGCCGCCATGGACCACCACCGGGTTGATCCCGACCGCCTTCAGCAGCACGATGTCTTCCGCGAAATCGCGCGCGGCAGCGGGATCGCCCATCGCGTGTCCGCCGTATTTGACCACGAAGGTCCGCCCGGCATATCGCTGGAAATAGGGCAGCGCCTCGATCAGCACCTGGGCCTTGGCGATCGTCGCCGTCTCGTCGCTGCCGCTCATTCGAAAACCTCCTGCCTGGCGCAAGCCCGGCACGCTTAGCCGCTGCGCCGCGCGCTGGAAAGCGTGATCGACGGGGAGCCGCGGAAGCTAAACCTCCGATTAACGGGCTCACCTCGGCGGCCCTGCGGCGCGGATTGCCGCAAATTCGGGAGCTTCGCGAGAGCTAGCGCGTCCTAGGGGTCCCAGCCAACGGGATTAAGGATGGACTCGATGAAGAAGATGATTTCGCTTTCGCTCGCTCTCGCGCTTGGTGCTGCCGGTTCGGCGGCCTACGCCCAATCGGCCGATCCGGCCGACCCGGTGACCGGCGAAGTCGACGCCAGCGTCGAAGCGCAGACCGACGTGACCGGTCCGGTGAACACGGCCAGTGACGCAGTGGACGAGACGATCGACCACACCGAGCATGCTGCCGACGACGCGGCCGACGCAAGCGCCGATGCCGATGCCTCGGCGGATGCCGAAGTAGAGGCGGATCCCAACGCGGACGCCGATCCCGAAGCGTAAGGTTTCAGGATCTGGAATAAAGGGAAGGGCGGCGATTTTGCCGCCCTTTTCTTATGCGGCCGCGCTGGCCCCGGTCACCTGCCGCCCGTCGTCCGCGAAGGCGGCAAGCTCGATTGCGTCGCCCGTTCCGCGCATGACAAGATGCAGCGGCTCGCCGGCGATCGCCGGGCTAAGGCCGCGGAAGGCGAAACGTTTCAGCACGTTGTCGCCGAGTTCGCGAGCGGCGAGCTGCAGCAGCAGGCTCGCGGTCAGCGGCCCGTGGACCACCAGCCCGCGATAGCGCTCGACCTCGCGCGCGTACGGCGCGTCGTAGTGAATGCGGTGCGTGTTGAAGGTCACGGCCGAGTAGCGGAACAGCAGCCGCGGATCGGGGTGGACGACGCGGTGCGCATCCCAGCCCGCCGGGGCGAACCTGCTTTCACCGACGGGCGGCGGCGCGAGCGGCGCGTCCCCAGCCGCCGCCTCGCGGTAGACCAGCGTCTGCGTCTCGCGCACGGCAAGCGCGCCGTCTGCCGACGTCTCATGAACGACCTCGACGAAGGTCATCGGCCCGCTGCGCCCGTCCTTCGCCGCGATCGCGGCCACGCGCGAGACGCGCTCGACCGCCGCCCCGACCGCGATGGGGCCGAGAAACTCGATCTCGCTCGCGGCCCACATCCGGCGCGGCAGCGACACGGGCGGCAGGAAACTCGCGGCACTGTCATCGCGCCGCGGATGCCCGTCCTCGCCGAGCTGCGCCGTCGGCGCCTCTGGCGTGCAGAGGCAGAAGTGAATCCCCTGCGGCATGGCCTCGTCCGAGGGCGCCGGCAGGTCGAACGTCGCGCACCACCGCGCCGCCAACGAGGGATCGAGCCGGTCGGTGCTCCGCTGCTCGCGGCCGATCCAGGCGTTCCATTCGGTCATGCTGCACTCCTGCATTCGTCATCCCAGCGAAAGCTGGGATCGCCGTCCGCTAGGTCGTACGGTGCGGCGCGCGATCCCGGCTTTCGCCGGGATGACGGACGAAGGCCCGTGCGCCTCACGCCGCCCGCTCGAACAGCGCCGCGAGGCCCTGGCCGCCGCCGACGCACATGGTCTCGAGTCCGTAGCGCGCCTCGCGCCGGTGCATCTCGTGGGCCATGTCGGCCAGGATACGCCCGCCCGTCGCGCCGATCGGGTGGCCGAGCGAGATGCCCGAGCCGTTGACGTTGAGAATCTCCCGCCGGCTGTCGTCCTCCGACCAGCCCCAGCCCTTGAGCACGGCCAGCACTTGCGGTGCGAACGCCTCGTTGAGTTCGACCAGGCCGACGTCGTCCCAGCCTTTGCCGGTGCGCGCGAACAGGCGTTCGACCGCTGGAACCGGGCCGATGCCCATCCGGCTCGGGTCGCAGCCCGCCGCGGCATAGCCGGCGAACCACAGCATCGGTTCGAGCCCCAGTTCCTCCAGCTTGTCCTCGGCCACGACCAGGCACGCGGCCGCCGCGTCGTTCTGCTGGCTGGCATTGCCGGCGGTGACCACGCCGCCTTCGATCGGCCGCAGCTTGGCCAGCGTCTCCATGCTCGCATCGGCGCGGAAACCCTCGTCGCGGTCGAACACGATCGGGTCACCCTTGCGCTGCGGCACCTCGAGCGGAACGAGCTGCGCGTCGAACCGCCCCGCATCCCACGCCGCCGCCGCATTCCCGTGCGAGCGAACCGCGAAGGCATCGGCCGCCTCGCGCGTGATCCCGTAATCTTTTGCGAGGTTCTCCGCGGTCTCGATCATCCCGCTGATCACGCCGAAGCGCTCGACCGGCTGGCTCATCAGCCGCCCGCGCGTCAGCCGGTCCCACAGCTCGACATTGCCCGCCTTGACCCCGCCGCGCAGCGCCGTGGTGTAATGCTCGACGTTGGACATCGATTCGCACCCACCCGCCACCACCACGTCGGCATGTCCAGCCTCGATCATCATCGCCGCATTGACCACCGCCTGCAGCCCCGACCCGCAGCGCCGGTCGAGCTGATAGCCGGGAACCTCCAGAGGCAGCCCCGCTGCGAGCCACGCCCAGTGCCCGATCGCCGGCGCCTCGCCGTTGCCGTAGCCTTGGCTGAACACGACATCGTCCACCCGCGCCGGATCGATCCCGCTGCGTTCGATCAGCGCCTTCAGAATCGCCGCCCCGAGATCTCCCGCCGTCAGCGGCGCAAGCGTGCCGAGAAAGCGTCCGACCGGCGTACGCAAGGGACTGACGATGGCGGCGCGGCGTTTGGTCATCTGCAAATCTCCGAATCCCGGTCGGTCTAGCAACCGAATAAAGTCAGGTCGGGCGCTGTGCCCACCCCGCTGCGACTAGCCGGCCGGCGGCAAGTCTCGCTCCCCTCCCGCATGCGGGAGGGGAAAGAAGCTTGGCGAGCCGCAGGCGAGCCTGGCTGCAATGGGGTGGGTCTGCCCCGCACTCTCGTCACACCCCCGCTGCGAAATCGCGCAGCATGTGCTTGGCGATCTGGAGCTGGAGGATCTGCGTGGTCCCCTCGTAGATGCGGTAGATCCGCGCATCGCGGAAGAAGCGCTCGGCGTCGTATTCGGCGAGGTAGCCCGCGCCGCCGTGGATCTGCACCACGCGGTCGACCACCCGGCCGCACATCTCGCTCGCGAAGACCTTGAACGCGGCCGCTTTCCTCAGGATGTTCTCGCCGCGGTCGGCGCGCGCGGTGACGTCGGCCATCATGCATTCGGCGGCATAGATCTCGGTCTCGCTTTCGGCGAGCATCTGCTGGATGAGCTGGAAGTTGGCGATCGGCTCGCCGAACGCCTTGCGCTCGGTCGCATAGCGCAGCGCCGAATCGAGCGCCCGCCGCGCGTAGCCGGTCGACGCCGCGCCGACCGAGATACGCCCGTTGTCGAGGCTCTTCATCGCGAACACGAAGCCCTTGCCGGTCTCCCCGCCGAGCAGCGCGTCGCCCGGCACGTGCACATCCTCCAGAATGATGTCGGCGATCTGGGCCCCCGACTGACCCATCTTCCTGTCCGCGCTGCCGACCGAGACCCCGGGTGCATCCATCGGCACGATGAAGGCGGAGACGTGCGCGTTCTTGGGCAGCGCCTCCTTCTCGGTGCGGGCCATGATAAGGCCGACATTGGCCTGCGGTGCATTGGTTATGTAGCGCTTGGTGCCGTTGAGTATCCAGCCGTTGCCCTCGGGATCGGGCCGGGCGGTCGTCTGCATGGCGGCGCTGTCGCTGCCCGAACCGGGCTCGGTCAGGCCGAAACAGGCGATCTCGCCGGCGGCGATGCGCGGCCACCATTCCGCCTTCTGCGCCTCGGTCGCGCCGTTCTTGATCGCCGAATTGAACATGCCGACGTTGATCGAGAAGATCGAGCGGAAGGCGGGCGCGGCATAGGCCATCGTCCTGACGACACGGGCATATTGGCTGGTGTTGAGGCCGGCGCCGCCGTACTCCTCCGGCACTGTGAGGCCGAACAACCCCATGTCGCGCATCTCGGTCAGGATCGGCTCGGGAATGGAATCGTTCTCGATCACCTCGAGTTCGGCCGGGATCAGCCGTTCGCGGACGTAGCGTTCGAGTTGGTCGATGAACTGCTCGAAGAGTTCCGCATCCATGCCGCTTTGAACCATCTGTGTCTTGTCCTCTCGCTGTGATGAATCGGGCGGAGTTATCCGGCGGGTGCCGGCTCCGCCCGCGGGGTCGCGGCTGGGGAGGATGGGGTTTCGGCGCTCTCGTCGAGCGCGGCGGGCCGCAGTCGCTGCTGATCGAGCATCTCGGCCGCGTCGTCGAGCGCCCTGGCCTCGCCCACCGTGACCCCGCCCGGGCCGGGCTCGTTGTCGGCCGGCTCGCAGGCGGCGAGCAGGAGCGGGAAGGCGAGAAAGGCGAGGCGCGTCATCGCCGCGCACCATAGCGAACGGCGGACAAAGGAAAAGCGGGCGAATCGCCTGAACGATCCGCCCGCTTCACCGGTTGCTGCGGGACCCCGCGAAGGGGCGCGCAAACAGGCTTACTCGGTCGTCTCTGCCGAAGCGGCGGCAGCTTCGGCTGCAACGTCGGCGGCCGCGGCGGCGGCGGCTTCACCCGCTTCGTCGGCGGCGGCGTTGGCGTCGACGGCCGCCGTTTCCTCGGCGGTCGGCTCGGCCACCGGCGCTTCGACCGGCTCTTCGGTCACGGGCGCGAGCGCCTCGTCGGCCGGCATTTCGACCGTGTCCGCCTCGGCATCGGCCGACGCATCTTCGGTGCTGCCGCAAGCGGCGAGCGCAAGCGCCGCCGAGGCCGCGAACGCGCTGGCAAGGATCTTCCTCATCGATTGTTCTCCTGTGAATTTCCGCCCCGGCACGGCCAGGGCGCGCGCACGCTAGCGGCGCACAAGTCCTCCGGCAAACGGCAATTGATCCGATTGGCCGTTCACCTGCCGCGCCGCATCTGCCATGCCCTTTGGCGATGGACGCGGGGCACGACAGGATTCAGCCGCTCGACACGGCGCGCGCGGAACTGCGCCGTCTGTTCGGGCACGACGACTTCCGCGGCGTTCAGGCGCGCGTGGTCGAACGCGTGCTCGGCGGCGAATCGACGCTGGCCGTGATGCCGACCGGCGCGGGCAAGTCGCTGACCTATCAGCTCCCCGCGACGATGCTGCCGGGCACTTGCGTCGTCGTCTCGCCGCTGATCGCGCTGATGCACGACCAGCTCCGCGCCGCGCGCGCGAACGGGATCGAGGCGGCGACGCTCACCAGCGTCGATGCCGACTGGCGCGAGACCCTCGACCGCTTCCGGGCCGGTGCACTCGACCTGCTCTACGTCGCGCCCGAACGCGCCAGCCAGCCCGGTTTCCGCGAGCTGCTTGCCTCCGCCCGCCTCGCGCTGTTCGCGGTGGACGAGGCGCACTGCGTGTCCGAATGGGGTCACGATTTCCGCCCCGATTACCGCCAGTTGCGCTCCCTGATGGACGCCTTTCCGCAGGTGCCGCGCCTCGCGCTCACCGCGACGGCGGACGCGCATACGCGAGCGGATATCCTCGAACAGCTCGGCATTCCGGCCGAGGGGCTGGTGCTGGCCGGGTTCGACCGGCCCAACATCCGCTACGTGATGCGCCACCGCGACAATTCCGTGCGCCAGCTCGCCGCGCTGATGGCGGAGGAGCAGGGCCCCGGGATCGTCTACGCCCCGACCCGCCGCAAAGTGGAGGACCTGGCCGACAAGCTGGCGGCGACGACCGGGCGGGCGGTGCTGCCCTACCACGCCGGTCTCGATCCCGCCGTGCGGTCCGCCAACCAGGCCGCTTTCGTCGCCAGCGAGGACATGGTGATCGTCGCCACGGTCGCTTTCGGCATGGGGATCGACAAGCCCGATGTCCGTTTCGTCGCCCATGCGGGCATCCCCAAGTCGATCGAGGGCTATTATCAGGAAACCGGCCGCGCCGGGCGCGACGGCGATCCGGCACGCGCGGTCATGCTGTGGGGTGCGGGCGACTTCGCGCAGGCGCGCCAGCGGCTGAGCGAAGTGGACGAGGCGAGGCGCGCCGGCGAACGCGCACGGCTCGATGCACTCGCCGGCCTGGTCGAGACCGCCGGCTGCCGCCGCGCGGTTTTGCTGCGCCACTTCGGCGAAAGCCCGCCCGAGAGCTGCGGCAACTGCGATAACTGTCTCTCCCCGCCTGGCGTCACCGATGCCACCGAAACCGCACGCAAGCTGCTCTCGGCCGCCTACCGCACCGGGCAGAGCTTCGGCTTCGGCCACTTGCAGAAAGTGCTCACCGGCGCGGAGGACGAGCGCGTGCTCCAGCGGGGCCACGACCGGTTGAGCGTGTTCGGGATCGTCGATGGCGAGGAGGCGCGCCTGCTCCAGCCGCTTTCCCGCGCGTTGCAGGCGCGCGGAGCCCTGGTCTCGACCGAGCACGGCGGACTCGCGCTCGCCGGCGATGCACGCGCAATCCTGAAAGGCGAGCAGACGGTCGAGATCGTCGTTCCTCCCCGCAGCGAACGCCAGCGTCGCCGCCGCGACAGTGGACCGAACCCGGTCGGCGATCCGCTGTTCGACGCGCTGCGCGAACTGCGCCGCGAGCTCGCGATAGAGGCGCAGGTGCCCCCCTACGTCATCTTCCACGATGCGACCTTGCGCGAGATGGCGGCGCGGCGCCCGTCCTCCCTCGCAGAACTGGGCGAGATCGGCGGCGTCGGCGCGAAGAAGCTCCAGGCTTACGGCGAACGCTTCCTCGACGCGATCAGGCGGCATTGACGGACCCGCGGGTCGGGGTTGCATGGCGGCGCGATCTCGTCGATGTCGCGCGACCGACGTTGCACGAGGTGAGGGGGAGTTTGGCGCCGATGAATCCGATCGATGCGGAGGATGCGCTGACCTGCCTGCGCGCCGGCGATGCCGCGGGGCCGGTCATGCCGCCGATCGTGCAGGCCTCGCTGTTCCGCTTCGAAACGCTCGAGGAGCTGCACGGCGCGCAGGCGCGCGAGAACGAGATCTGCGTCTATTCGCGCGGCACCAACCCGACCGTGCGCGAGCTGGAGGAGACGCTGGCGCGGCTCGAATGTGCCGAAGCCGCCAAGTGCTTCGCCAGCGGCATGGGCGCGATCTCCGCGACGCTCTTCGCGCTGCTGGCCCAGGGCGATCACCTGCTGTTCTGCGGCGACATCTACGGCCCCACGATCGAGTTCGCCCAGCGGCTGGAGGATTACGGCGTCACGCACAGCCGCTGCTTTGCCGCCAGTATCGAGGAGATCGAGGCGGCGCTGACGCCCACTACGAAGATGATCTACTTCGAGAGCCCCGGCTCGATGCGGTTCGAGCTTCTGCCGATCGCGGAGATCTGCACGCTCGCCAAGCGGCGCGGCATTCTGACCGCGGTCGACAACACGGTGGCGACGCCGCTGCTGCAGAAGCCGCTCGCGATGGGCTGCGATCTCGTGCTCCATTCGCTGACCAAGTATATCGGTGGCCATTCGGACACGCTCGGCGGCGCGGTCATGGGCTCGGCCGAGCTGGTCGAGCGCGTGTTCCGGCGCGGCTACATGCTGATGGGCGCGGCGATGGCGCCGTTCGACGCCTGGCTGCTGCTGCGCGGGCTGGCGACCTTGCCCGCGCGGCTTGCACGGCAGCAGGCCGACGCGCTCGCCGTGGCGCGTTTCCTCGCCGATCACCCCAAGGTCTGCCGCGTGTTCCATCCGGCGCTGGCCGAAGGGGAGCAGGCGGCCTTGTTCGCGAAGCAGATGCGCGGCCATTCCGGGCTCCTCTCCGCCGAGTTCGACTTTCCCGACCATGCCGCGGCGCTCACGTTCGGCAACCGCCTGCGTCTGTTTGGCAAGGCGATAAGCTGGGGCGGCGTTGAAAGCCTCGTGTCGAGCGCGCACCGGACCGATCCCGGGCCGGATCACGACGGCCGCATGCCGCGCACGCTGTTGCGCTTCTCAGTCGGGCTCGAAGGCGCGGACGCCCTGATCGCCGATCTGGAGCAGGCCCTGGCATGAGTGAGATCGAACAGACCGAACGCGCGCCGCTGCCGCTCCTGCTCGCGCTGGCGCCGATCGCCGCGCTGTTCCTCGGCGTGGTCGCCTCCGCGGCCGTCTTCGGCTTCGGGGGTGAGCCCCTGCTGCTCGCGCTGCTCTTCGCGGCGGCGGTCGCTGCCGGGATCGCGCGCATGCGCGGGCACGGCTGGGCAGAGGTCCAGGTCGCGGCCGGGCGGCTGCTGGCCGAGGCGCTGCCGGCGGTGCTGATCCTGCTCAGCATCGGCGCGCTGCTGGGGAGCTGGATGTTCGCGGGCACCATCCCGCTGCTGGTCGTGCTCGGGATCGACCTCATCAGCCCGCAGTGGATGGCGCTGACCGCCTTTCTCGCGACGGCGGTGATGTCGGTCGTCTCGGGCACCTCGTGGGGCTCGGCGGGCACGATCGGCGTGGCGCTGATGGGTGCGGCCGAGGCCATGGGCCTGCCGCTCGCGCCGATCGCCGGCGCAGTCGTTTCGGGCGCCTATTTCGGGGACAAGCTTTCGCCGATCTCCGACATGACCAATATCACCGCGATCGGCGCGGGGGCGGAGCTCTATGCGCATATCCGCCACATGCTGCCGACCAGCCTGCCGCCCGCGCTGCTCGCGCTCGCCGCCTTCGCGCTGCTCGCGCCTGGCGCGGCGCTGACCGGGGCGAACCCGGCGGACGCGATCCGGGCCGAGCTCGTCGGCCTCTTCGCGCCGGGCCTCTGGGCCGCGCTGCCGCTCGCCGTCGCCATCGGCGGGATCGCGCTGCGCTGGCCGCCGGCGCCGGTGATCATCGGCTCCGCGCTGGTGGCACTGGTCATCGGGGTGACCGTCAACGGCTTTCCCGCCACCGCCGCGGTCCACGCCTTCGTTGCCGGCTTCACGCTCGATCAGGTGGCGCCGGGCGGGGCCGTGAGCGAGCAACTGACCGGCCTCGTCGAGCGAGGCGGCCTCTATGCCATGGCGCCGACGCTGGTCTTCATCCTCGCCGCCTTCCTGCTGGCCGCCGGCATGGAAGTCTCGGGTGCGCTCGACACGCTGCTGGCGCGGCTGCTGGGCGCGGTGCGCGGTGCCTTCGGGCTGGTGGCCGCGACCATGGCCGCGGGCGCGACGATGGTCGGGATGACGAGCCACGGCGGCGTCACCTCGCTAGTCGTCGGCGGCCTGTTTCGCCCGTCCTATGCCGAACGCGATCTCGCCCCCGAAAACCTCGGCCGCGCGCTGGCCGATTCGGTCACGATCACCGAGCCGCTGATGCCGTGGACCGTCTCCGGCCTGTTCATGGCCTCCACCCTCGGCGTCGCGACCCTCGCCTACGCACCATGGGCGGTGTTCTGCTGGCTCGGCCCCGTGTTCGGCCTCCTGATGGCCCTGCGTCACCGCCTGACCGGCAAGGGGCTGAAGCCCGCCGCCTGACTTGCCACCCGCGGCGAATTGCGACAGTCCCCTCGGCACGATCCGCAGGAAGGGACACCATGAAGACCGCGATTACCGAAATGTTCGGGATCGAGCATCCGATCATCCAGGGCGGGATGCACTTCGTCGGACTGGCCGAAATGGCCGCGGCGGTGTCGAACGCGGGCGGACTGGGGATCATCACCGGGCTCACGCAGAAGACGCCGGGCGACCTTGCCAACGAGATCGCGCGCTGCCGGGACATGACCGACAAGCCCTTCGGCGTGAACCTGACCTTCCTGCCCACGGTCAACGCGCCCGACTATCCGGGCTACGTCCGCGCGATCATCGAGGGCGGGGTCAAGGTGGTCGAGACCGCCGGCAACAATCCGCAGGCGGTGCTTCCATATCTGAAGGACGCGGGGATCAGGGTGATCCACAAGTGCACCAGCGTGCGCCACGCGCTGAAGGCACAGTCGATCGGCTGCGACGCGGTCTCGGTCGACGGGTTCGAATGCGGCGGCCATCCGGGCGAGGACGACGTGCCGAACTTCATCCTCCTGCCCCGCGCGGCGGACGAGCTTGAGATCCCGTTCGTCTCCAGCGGCGGCATGGCCGACGGGCGCAGCCTCGTCGCCAGCCTGGCGTTCGGCGCGGCGGGCATGAACATGGGCACGCGCTTCATCGCCACGAAGGAAGCGCCGGTGCACGACAACGTGAAGCAGGCGATCCTCGCCGCGAGCGAGCTCGACACGCGGCTCGTCATGCGCCCGCTGCGCAACACCGAACGCGTGCTCAACAACGCTGCGGTCGAGCGCCTGCTGGAGAAGGAGCGGGAACTCGGCGCGGACCTCAAGTTCGAGGACATCATCGAGGAAGTCGCCGGCGTCTATCCCTCGATCATGCGCGAGGGCGAGATGGACCGCGGCGCATGGAGCTGCGGCATGGTCGCCGGGCTGGTCTACGATATCCCGACCTGCCGGGAGCTGATCGAGAGGATCATGCGCCAGGCGAGCGAGATCATCGACCGGATGGACACGCTGCGCCGCGCCTGAGGCGCTACCAGGCGAAGCCCTGCGCCACTGCGCGCTCCTCCGCCGGGGTCGAGCGCCGGCCGAGCACCGGATTACGGTGCGGGAAGCGGCCGAAGCGGGCGATCATTCGGTGGTGGCTCACCGCGAAAGCGCGATTTCCCGGCTCGCGCGCGAAGAATGCGAGCGAGGCGAGCTGATCCGCGATCGCCTCGCTGTGCATCAGCGGCATGCCGGCGAAGGCGCGCATCCGCCGCGGCAGTCGCTCGTGCCAGCCGCGCGCGATCATGCCTTTGGCGATGGCGAGCGCGAGCCGGTCTGAGGCGAAAGCGCGCGGATCGCCGCGGAAGAGATTGCGCGGCACCTGGTCGAACAGCAGCACCGCCGCCTGGGCCGTCAACGGGTCGCTCAGGAACTCACGCGCATGCCGGTGCCGCAACGCCTGCCATCCACGCGCGAAGCGGCGGCGCAGCAGTGCGTCGACTTCGGCGCCGCCGCCGAACCAGTCGGCCGGGCCGAGCGTGTGGAACCAGAGATGCAGCAGGTCCGCCGCCCAGCGGCGCGGGGCGGCGGTCATGCTTCGGTCTTAGCCTTCGACCTTCTTGTACGGGACGAAATCGCCGAGGAAGATATTGCCGGTGTAGAACCCGCCCGTGCGATCGAAGGTCGTCACGATATCGGTCCGGCAGAGCTGGTTGCTGGTCCGGCGGATCGTCATCGCGTCGCTCTCGTCGAGCGATTCGGGATCCTGCGGGATGTTCACGTAGAGCGTGCTGCCCCGCTCGATCACGAGCGCCGTGCCGTCGATGATGCGCATGTGCGTGTTCGGAAAAGTCGGGACGCAGCTCTGCGGTTCGCCGGCGACGCGGCCTTCGAGCAGCTTGGCGAGCTCGGCCTCACCCTTGGGCTTGGCTTCCTCGGCCGCGGCCGGCGCTGCGAACACGGCGCCCGCGGCGATTGCGGCAATGAGGGTTGCTGTTTTCATCGGTCAGCCTCCTTCGGCGGCCTCCTGATGGTCCGCCTTCGTGTATGGGACGAAGTCACCGAGCGCCAGCCTTGGTCCGGGCATCGTGCCGCTGCCGATCCGATCGCGCAGTTCGACCTGATCGAGGCGGCAAAGCTGCGAGCTGAACTGGTGGAACACCGGCAGGTCGCCGCGCGAGAGAAACTGCGCGCCGGCCGGGCGGTTCACCCACAGCGTGCCGCCGTCGCGGAACACGATCGCGGTGCCGTCGACGATCTGGATCGAATCGCGCTGCGACTCGCTCAGGCATTCGGCCGGCTCGCCGGCCACGCGCCCTTCCAGCATTTCGGCGAGCTTCGCCTCGCCGCGCGGCGGCTCCTCCGCGGAAGCGGACACCGCGCCGGCGAGCGTGAGCGAGGCCAGCAGGACAGAGATGGACTTCGTACCGATCATGCCCGCCCCTATAGCACAACGGGGGTGAATGCGCGATGAGCGGCGGCGCAGCCGCGTCAGGCCGTTCCGCCCACGGTAAGCCGGTCGACCAGCAGCGTGGGCTGGCCCACACCGGCGGGCACGCTCTGCCCGGCCTTGCCGCACACGCCCACACCTTCGTCGAGCGCGAGATCGTTGCCGATGCCCGAGACGCGCGTCAGCACGCTCGGCCCGTCGCCGATCAGCGTTGCACCCTTGATCGGCGCGCCGATCACGCCGTTCTCGACCTTGTAGGCCTCGGTGCACGAGAACACGAACTTGCCCGAGACGATATCGACCTGTCCGCCACCGAAGCTCTTGGCGTAGATGCCGTTCTTCACCCGCCCGAGCAGTTCGGCCGGATCGTCGTTCCCCGCGCGCATGAACGTATTGGTCATGCGCGGCATCGGCGCGTGCTGATAGCTTTCGCGGCGGCCGTTGCCGGTCGCCTCAACGCCCATCAGCCGCGCGTTGAGCCGATCCTGCATGTAGCCCTTGAGGATGCCGTCCTCGATCAGCACCGTCTCGGCCGTCGGCGTGCCCTCGTCGTCGATGGAGAGCGACCCGCGCCGATCGCGGATCGATCCGTCGTCGACCACCGTCACGCCGGGCGCGGCGACGCGCTCGCCGATCCGGCCGGAAAAGGCGCTGGTGCCCTTGCGATTGAAATCGCCCTCGAGCCCGTGGCCGACCGCCTCGTGCAGCAGCACGCCGGGCCAGCCGGGGCCGAGCAGCACGGTCATCTCGCCCGCCGGGGCGTCCACGCTGTCGAGGTTGACCAGCGCCTGGCGCACCGCTTCGTCGACCGCGCGGCTCCAACCGGCAGGCTCGAACAGCGGATCGTAGAGGTAGCGCCCACCGAAGCCGAAGCTGCCGCGCTCGCGCCGGCCGTTTGCTTCGGCGACCACGCCGACGTTGAGCCGCACCAGCGGCCGCACGTCGGTGGCGATGAAGCCGTCGGGCCGCACGATCTCGACCACGCTCCAGCTCGCCAGCAGGCTGACGTTGACCTGCACGACTCGCGGATCGCGCGCGCGGGCGGCGGCGTCGATCGCCTGCAGCAGCCGGACCTTTTCCGCGAAGGGCACTGCATCGAGCGGATTGTCGGCGGTGTAGAGGTGGCGGTTGCTCCGGCGCGGCGGCGCGGCAAGCGCGCGGGCCGCCGGGTCGAGCAGTTGCAGCGTCTCGCCCGCGCGGCGGATCGCCGCGTCGCTGATCTCGTTGGCATGGGCGAAGCCGGTCGTCTCGCCCGAAACGCCGCGCAGGCCGAAGCCCGAATCGCGCGCGTAGTCGGCGGTCCTGAGCCGGCCGTCCTCGAACGCGAGCGCCTCGCGCGCGGTATATTGCAGGTAGAGCTCGCCGTCGTCGCAGCGCTTGAGCATCTCGGCCGCGAGCGCGGGCGCGCGTTCGGGGTCGAGCTTGCCTTCACCGTAGAGGAAGGCGCGGGGATCCGATGGGGTCATGGCATGCGATATAGGCATGCCCGCGCGAATGTCAGCCGTGACCCGTCAGCGATGCCCGGGATCGCTGCCGGCGGAGATGTCCTCCAGCGCGGCCTGCGCCGCGCCGTCGGCCGGTCCGCCGCGCAGCACGAAGCGGCGGTCGCAATAGCCGCAGTCGACGTAGCCGTGCTCGTCGATCTCGAGCCAGACGCGGGGATGGCCGAGGGCGGAGGGGCGATAGCGGTCGCCGCCGCGGATCGCTTGCGCGCCGTCGCACTTGACGCGGCGATGGTCGACCAGGGTCACTTCGGGCGGTGGAATGTCCATGGGCCCGCCGATAATCCGAAGCGCGCCCGCGTGCAACTGGGCCTGCACAGCGTCACACCCTTTACGGATCGCCCGCCGGACGCCAAGTGAGGCGCCATGACGACCTCCCCCGCTGCCGAACCCGCAATCGCCATCCGCGACCTGACCAAGCGCTACGCCGGGGAGAAGGGCAAACCGGGCAAGCTCGCGCTCGACGGAGTCAGCTTCGACGTGCCGCAGGGGCAGATCTTCGGCCTTCTCGGCCCCAACGGGGCGGGCAAGTCGACGCTGATCAACATCCTCGCCGGGCTGGTGACCAAGACCGGTGGCAGCGCCGAGATCTGGGGCTTCGACATCGACCGCAATCCGCGCAACGCCAAGCGGATGATCGGCATCGTCCCGCAGGAAATCGTCTTCGACCCGTTCTTTACCCCGTTCGAGGTGCTCGAGAACCAGGGCGGCTTCTACGGCATCGGCAAGCGCGACCGGCGCAGCGAGGAACTGCTCGCCGCGGTGCACCTGGCGGACAAGCGCGACGCCTATGCGCGCACCCTGTCGGGCGGAATGAAGCGGCGCCTGCTGATCGCCAAGGCGATGGTCCATTCGCCGCCGATCCTGGTGCTCGACGAGCCGACTGCCGGGGTCGACGTGGAACTGCGGCGGCAGTTGTGGGAACTCGTCACCGATCTGAACCGCCAGGGCGTCACCGTGGTGCTGACGACCCACTACCTCGAGGAAGCCGAGCAGCTTTGCGACCGGATCGCGATCATCAACCGCGGCAAGCTGATCGCCAACAAGCCGACTCGCGAACTGGTCGGCATGGCGCGCGAGAAGATCGTGCGGGTGACGCTCGACAAGGATCTCGCCGGACCGCCGATGGAGGAGGGCTTCGTCAAGGCCGAGGCGCTCGATCCGCGCACGCTGGAGATCACTTACGACCGCGACAAGGCGAGCGCCGGGCAAGTGCTCGCGCGCATCCAGTCGCACGGCTATGCGATCGAGGACGTGACCACGCGCGAGCCGGACCTGGAGGACGTGTTCGTCCAGCTCACCGCCGCGCCCTGAGGGCGGTCAGGGCGTCGCCGCGCGGCGGAAGCGCTTGGCGGCCGCCAGCGCCTGATCCTTCGCATCCTCGTCGCAATCGGCGTCGGCGAGCTCCTCGATTTCCGCTGCGGCACGATTCAGCAGGCGCTGCATGATCGCCTTGTCATGCTCGGCCTCATCGCGTTCCTTGCGAAGCCGTTCCGCCTTCGAATTCGAATTTTCCATGTCCCCTGCCCCTTTGCCGCGATTCGGGCCGTGCCTCAGCGGCGATGACGCCAGAAGAAATACCACATCGCCTCGTTGTCGGCGACCCATTCGTGGCCCCGTCCCTCGGTCACCCGGCCGATCACCCGCACTCGGTCGCGGCATCGGCCGTAGCGCTGCTCCTCGACCGTTTCCGACAGGGCAGCCGTCTCGGGCCCGGCGCGGCAATCGCCGAGCTCGGCCCAGCGGGTGAGCGCCGCGTCCATCGAATACTGCCAGTATCCCGCGCCGCCGCCGGCGACCGGATTGACCGTGTCGGTCTCACCCGCAAACGCCAGCACCGGCATCGGGTGTTCGGGCTGGCACGTCGCCGGATCGGGGCGCTGCGGATCGGAGGCGAGCGGATTGCCCGCGCGCAGGCCCACGACCGGCGCGATCGCCGCGAAACGATCCGACGCGACGCAGCCCAGCCACGACGTCATCCGCCCGCCGCCCGAAAGACCGGTCGCGTAGACCCGCTCGGGATCGATGCAGCCGCTTTCCGCGAGCCAGTCGATCGCGGCGGTGAGGAAAGCGACGTCGTCGGGATCCTCCGCGGTCGGGATTTCGCCGGTGATCGTCGGCACGCCGGGGATGTTCCATACGAAGCCCTCGCCCACCGGAATGCCCGCGTCGGGCGCGGCGAGCAGGAAGCCATGATGGTCGGAGGTCGCGGCCAGCCCCGAACTGTCGAGCATCGCCGCGCCCGTGCCGCCGCTGCCGTGGAGCAGGAACACCAGCGGCAGCTCGCGTACGCGCTCCACGCCGACGGGGATGTGGATCAGCATGGACCGGCCCGTCTCGCCTATCGCGACGCGCTGGGTCGTGCCCGGCGCACCGATCGCGCACACGGGCGCGGCGGCGGCGGGCTGCGCAAGAGCGGCGAGGCCGAGGAGGAAGGCGAGGCAGGCGGTAAAGCGGACAAGCGTCATCGGATCAGCGCCTCGTCAGGGTGGCGGCAACGCCGAAGTGGTCGGAAGGATACTCGCCGTCCACCGGCTGGGCGCCGATCACATGGGCGTCGGCAACGGCGAAGGCGGCGCGTTCGGCGAAAATATGGTCGATCACCCGCGGCTCGTGCCCGCGCGCCGGATTCAGCGTCGTCTCGGCCGCGCCCGGCGGGAGCGCCGTCTCGAACCGCGGCGGCCCCATCGCCTTCAGCCCCGGATCGTCGAGCGGCGCGTTGAAATCGCCCATCACGATCAGCGGCACGCCGTCGTCGGGCAACCAGGCGAGCAGGTCGGCAAGCTGCTGCGCGCGCACCGGGCCCTGATCCGGCTTCCACGCCAGATGCGTGCCGACCACGTCGACCGGCCCGGCGCCGGTCTGCACCCGGACGCGGATCGCAGTGCGGTAGTCGGACAGCGGCTCCAGCTTGCGCCGCGCGACCTCGATCACCGGCAAGCGCGTGAGGATCGCATTGCCGTAGCGCTTGGGCGCCCCCTCGGGCTCGACGGCGACGAAATGCACTTCGGGATAGCCGAGTTCCGCTGCGATCGCGTCGGCCTGATTGGGCAGCCCCTTGCCTGCATCCTCGAGCACTTCCTGCAGCGCGATCACGTCGGGATCGGCCGCGCGCAGGGCATCGGCGAGCAGCCCCAGCCGTACCCGCCAGTTGCCGCCCGCGTCGTGCCAGATGTTGAAGGTCGCGGCGCGCAGGGTCCCCTTCGCTCCGGCCGCGAGACCCGACGCGCAGGCGGCGAGCGGAAGCGCGGCCATCCCGGCGAGCACCGCGCGGCGGCCGTATCCTGCGTCACCCATGGCGATGATTCCTCTTCGCGACCCTCATCGAATCCTCTCTGTCGCCCCGCGGCGCGCTGTGCAACAGAAGTGCCATGAACGATACCGATATCCTCGTCATCGGCTCGGGCGCGGCCGGGCTCAGCGCCGCACTCGCGCTGGCGGAAACCAGGAAAGTGCGCGTGCTCGCCAAGGGTTCGCTGACCGGCGGCAGCACCGCCTGGGCGCAGGGCGGGATCGCCGCAGTGCTCGACGCGGGCGACACTTTCGAGAACCACATCCACGACACGATGGTCGCCGGTGCTGGCCTCAACCGGCGCGAGACGGTCGAGTTCGTGATCGAACGCGCGCCGCACGCGATCGACCGGCTGGTCGAACTGGGCGTCCCCTTCAACCGCGAGAGCGGGGACCTGCACCTGACCCGCGAGGGCGGCCACTCGCACCGCCGCATCGTCCACGTCGACGACGCGACCGGCTGGGCGGTGCAGGAAGCTCTGCTCAAGGCGGCCGAGGCGCATCCCAACATCACGCTCGTGCCCGGCCAGGCCTGCATCGACCTGATCACCGGTCGCAACCAGCAGACCTTTTCCGGCTCGGGCCGCGTCTGGGGCGCCTACGCGCTGGACGAGGCCAGCGGCAAGGTCGTCGCCCATGTCGCCCGCGCGACCGTGCTCGCGACCGGCGGGGCGGGCCGCGTCTACCAGTTCTCGACCGCCCCGCGCGGCGCGACCGGCGACGGCATCGCCATGGCCTGGCGCGCGGGGTGCCGGGTCGCCAACATGGAGATGATGCAGTTCCACCCGACCTGCCTCTACAATCTCGAGGTCAAGAACTTCCTCATCACCGAGGCCGTGCGCGGTGAAGGCGGGCATCTGCTCCACCCGGAGACCGGCCACCGCTACATGCCGGACTACGACCCGCGTGCCGAGCTCGCCCCGCGCGACATCGTCGCCCGCGCCAACGACGACCAGATCAAGCGCTACGGCCTCGACTGCGTGCACCTCGACATCAGCCACAAGCCGCCCGAATTCGTCCGCCAGCACTTCCCGACGATCCACGAGAAGCTGCTCGGCCTCGGCATCGACATGACGAAGGAGCCGATCCCGGTCGTGCCCGCGCAGCACTACACTTGCGGCGGCATTCCGGTCGGCCTCGACGCGCGCACCGACCTGCCGGGCCTGTGGGCCGCGGGCGAATGCACCGAATCCGGCCTCCACGGCGCCAATCGCCTCGCCTCCAACAGCCTGCTCGAATGCTTCGTCTTCGGCGAGGCGGCCGCGCGCGACATCGCGGACTGCTGGGACCGGCTCGACGACCCGCCACCGATCCGCGAGTGGGACGAGAGCCGCGTGACCGATTCCGACGAGGAAGTCGTCATCAAGCAGAACTGGACCGAGATCCGGCGGATGATGTGGAACTACGTCGGCATCGTGCGCACCACCAAGCGCCTCGAGCGCGCGCAGCACCGGATCGAACTGCTCGCGCAGGAGATCGAGGACTATTACGGCTCCTTCCGCGTCACGACCGACCTGATCGAGCTGCGCAACCTCCACCAGTGCGCCGACCTGATCGTCCGCAGCGCCCTCAAGCGCCACGAAAGCCGCGGCCTGCACTTCACGCTGGACTACCCGGAGACACTGACGGAGGCGCGCGACACGGTGCTGGTGCCGTAACTAACGTTCCAGACCCACCGCCAACCCCTCCCGCAAGCGGGAGGGGAGCGAGACTTGGTGAGCGCAGCGAACCTAGTCGCAGCGGGGTGGGCTCGCGCCACGCCACAGTTTGAAGCTCGGCGCCGGCGCGCTATGTCCCCCTCACACCTTCCGCGAACGGAAGGGGAGGAGGGGGACAAATGACACAGATCACCGCCAACGGCATCACGCTGGAATACGAGGATTACGGCAACCCAGGCGATCCGCCGGTGCTGCTGGTCATGGGGCTCGGCGCGCAATTGACCTTGTGGCCGATGGAGCTGGTCGAGGCTCTGGTGGCGCGGGGTTTCCGGGTGATCCGCTACGACAACCGCGACATCGGTCTCAGCCACAAGTTCCACGGGGTGAAGGCGCCCGGTATTCTCAAGCTCATGCTGCTCGGCCGCCTCGGCCTGACCCCGCGCGTGCCCTATACGCTGGCCGACATGGCGGCGGACGGCGTCGGGCTGCTCGATGCGCTCGGGATCGGCAAGGCGCACGTGGTCGGCGCGAGCATGGGCGGGATGATCGCGCAGCACATCGCCTTCACCCATCCCGAACGCGTGCTCTCGCTCACCTCGATCATGTCGACCACCGGCAACCGCCGTCTGCCGTCCGCGCAGAAGCAGGCGATCGAGGTCCTGACCAAGCGCCCCGTGTCGGGCGACGAGGAAGTGCTGGTCGCGCACGGTATGACGATCGCACGCACGATCGGCAGCCCCGGCTACCCGGCCGACGAGGCGCGGCTGCGCGCGAATGTCACCGCCGGCGTGCGGCGCAGCTATTATCCCGAGGGGCTGTCGCGGCAGCTCGCGGCAATCCTCGCCGATGGCGACCGGCGCGCGCGACTCAAAGGCGTGACCGCCCCGACCCTGGTGATACACGGGGAGGACGATCCGCTGGTCCCCTTCCCGGGCGGGCGGGACACCGCGGCATCGATCGCCGGTGCGACGCTGCGGAGCTTCCCCGGCATGGGCCACGACCTGCCGCTCGAACTGGTCGAGCCGATCGCAGACGCCATCGCCGGACATACCCGCATGGCCGCCGCGGCATGACGCCGGAGGGCCGCGCAGCGCCACGAAATTGCGCGGCCCGATTCGATTGATTCAAAGGCCGGCGATACCCACTTTCCGCATATAAATTTTTTCACGGATTCATTTTGGGGCTTGCACCCGCGCAGACCCAAGGAGTTCCCACGCGTCGCGGTGTGGCAGGCGGATAGAACACCTCGCCCGGTAGCGGTTTCGGGGCATTTACCCCCTTGCACCCGACTCGCCGGTGATTCAGTATCTAGTGGTCTGGAACGCGGGGGGACCCACTAGATCGTGTTGCCGCCGAGCCAATGTCTCTCTGGGGCGCAGGCGACGAGCGGTCTCGGAAACACCCTCGCAAGAGCCGGGCCGGGGCGGATCGGGGGATAAGTAATTGCCCCCCTTCCGCCGGGAAATGCTAGGCGGGAGCAGGCTTCCGCCGAATCGAACGGAAACGGAACATCGTGCCGGCGGCGCGGTTGTCCGAATAGCGCGAGAACGGGTGGGGCGAACATGGATTTCAGAACCGGGGACGATGCGGCGATGGGACTCGATCAGACGGATGGCATGACGCTCGAGGGTGATGAAACCCTGGCGGACGCCAAGCCCGGGAAGGCGGCGATGAAGATGGACAAGACGGACAAGGGCAGCGAGCAGCTCGTCGCGGAAAAGGCGGGCGAGGCGATCGCCGGCGCCATGGCCGAAGCGGCCAAGGCGTCTGCCGAGCAGCATGATTCGAAGAAGATCCTCGACCGCCGGTTCGACATCGCGATCGACGAATCGCGCGACGCGCTGCTGACCGAATTCGGCAAGGAAACCCTGGTCGACCGCTACCTGCTGCCCGGCGAGAAGTTCCAGGACCTCTTCGCCCGCGTCGCCGACGCCTATGCCGACGACCAGGACCACGCGCAGCGGCTCTACGACTATATCTCCAAGCTGTGGTTCATGCCCGCGACGCCGGTGCTGTCGAATGGCGGCACCAACCGCGGCCTGCCGATCTCCTGCTACCTCAACTCGGTCGAGGACAGCCTCGAAGGGATCGTCGGCACCTGGAACGAGAACGTCTGGCTCGCCAGCCGCGGCGGCGGCATCGGCACCTACTGGGGCCAGGTGCGCGGGATCGGGGAACCCGTCGGCCTCAACGGCAAGACCAGCGGCATCATCCCCTTCGTGCGCGTGATGGACAGCCTGACGCTGGCGATCAGCCAGGGCTCGCTGCGGCGCGGCTCGGCCGCCTGCTACATCGACATCTCGCACCCCGAGATCGAGGAATTCCTCGAGATCCGCAAACCTTCGGGCGACTTCAACCGCAAGGCGCTCAACCTGCACCACGGCGTGCTGGTGAGCGACACCTTCATGGAAGCGGTGCGCGCCGGCGAGACCTTCGATCTCGTCTCCCCGCGCGACGGCAGTGTGCGCAAGACGATCGACGCGCGCAGCCTGTTCCAGAAGCTGGTCGAGACGCGGCTTGCCACCGGCGAGCCCTACATCGTTTTCTCCGACACGGTGAACCGGATGATGCCCAAGCATCACCGCGATCTGGGTCTCAAGGTCTCGACCTCGAACCTGTGCTCGGAAATCACCCTGCCGACCGGCCGCGACCACCTCGGCAACGATCGCACGGCGGTCTGCTGCCTGTCCTCGCTCAACTTGGAAAAGTGGGAAGAGTGGGAAGGCGACAAGCTGTTCATCGAGGACGTGATGCGCTTCCTCGACAACGTGCTGCAGGACTATATCGACCGCGCGCCGCCGGAAATGGCGCGGGCGAAGTATTCGGCCATGCGCGAACGCAGCGTCGGCATGGGCGTGATGGGCTTCCACTCCTTCCTTCAGTCGAAGGGCATCGGCTTCGAAAGCCCGATGGCGAAAGTGTGGAACCTCAAGATGTTCAAGCACGTCAACGCCAAGGCCAACGAGGCCTCGATGATGCTGGCGAAAGAGCGCGGCCCCTGCCCCGATGCCGAGGACATGGGCGCGATGGAGCGCTTCTCCTGCAAGATGGCGATCGCGCCGACCGCGTCGATCTCGATCATCTGCGGCGGCACCAGCGCGTGCATCGAGCCGATCCCGGCGAACATCTACACGCACAAGACCCTGTCGGGCTCGTTCGTGGTCAAGAACCCTTACCTCGAGAAGGTTCTGCGCGAGAAGTCGAAGGATTCGACCAACGTGTGGAACTCGATCCTCGAGCGCGGCGGCTCGGTCCAGCACCTCGACTTCCTGACGGCGGAGGAGAAAGCGACCTTCAAGACCAGTTTCGAGATCGACCAGCGCTGGCTGCTCGAATTCGCGGCCGACCGCACGCCCTATATCGACCAGGCGCAGAGCCTGAACCTGTTCATCCCGGCCGACGTCGACAAGTGGGACCTGATGATGCTCCACTTCCAGGCGTGGGAGAAGGGCATCAAGTCGCTCTACTACCTGCGGTCGAAGTCCGTGCAGCGCGCCGGCTTCGCCGGCGGCGTCGAGGCCGACAACACCCCCGACGCGGCCAAGTACGAACTCACCGCCGGCGGCGAGCAGACCGACTACGAGGAATGCCTGGCCTGCCAGTGAGGAAGGCGGAAAATGTGGATAAACGCCTGCGGCGATGCTCTGTGATTCGGATTCGTTCAGGTGAACGATTATTTACATGAATCGCATCATGCGAATCGCGTGTGATGTGAAAAATGGGGACCAGCCGATGGCTGGCCCCCTCGTAAGCTGAACGTTGGTGCGTTCGAGGCTCACGGTGCACTCTTTGCCTCGCACGCGCTGATGTTCGGGTCAACCGAAAGCCACCCCAAGCGGGGTGGATGGAGCCGTGCGCAAGATGGGCAAAGCCTGTGGAAAAACTAAATTTTCCCAGAGTGCTTTCAATCATTTGCGCGACCTTGGCATCGATATCGATGCTGAGCGGCAACCGCTCGTCTTTGACGGTGGCTTCGTCGGCCGAGACAATGGCCAGAAAGGTAAAGTGAAGGATGCCTCCCAATCATACGCCGGGCACCGATCCGAAGCCGGACCGCGGAAAGGACAACGAGCACGGACACGGCCAGGGCCGGCCCGTCAAGCCGAGTCCCTCCGCTCCGTTGCCCACGAGACCGCTTTCGGAGATCAGTTTCGAATTCTGGCACACCATTACGAAGCGCTAGCTTTCGAAGATCCAAATGGCTTGTGGGTCGCCGTAAAAACCCGACCGCTAGGTCGAGGCGGCCCACAAGTACACCTTCTGGTGGCATTACCGTTTGAAGAGACAATATCGCCCCGTACATGGGCGTTTGAGGCCATTGGAAACCAAGCAGAGTTGTTTCCGCTCAAGCATACGAATTTCCCGGATGCCTCGGTTTGCGCGTTTACTAAAGAGAGCGGTGCATGGGAGCCTAAGGATGGTCTCACAGCACTACTCGATCATTATTCCCTCTGGATCATCAAGAGCTGGCACAGAACGCATCTCGATCTTTGGCCCGGCCCGCAGGTCGGAGCGTGTGCCTATTATCGTCGCCAAGAGTTCAAACCGGATGAATGGTGCGGCTGCGAGTCGGGGAAGCGATATTTCGCATGCCACCAGTATAAGGATATCCAAGTTGCGGATCAGATTGGTCGAAGACAATTTCGAGAACTTTTCTCGAGCAATTATGAAGATAGAGCAGCGCCGCAAAGCGTGATGTTGGCTGCCCGCAGCCGATGGAAGATTTTACCCGATATGGCGGCTGTCTTTATTCTTCGTCACGCTTGGGGCGAATCCAGAATGCCGCTCTCCTGACCGCCTGTCGAGTACAGGAACTGGAATCCCCCCTTCACGGGCGCTCGGTGACTCGAACTGAAGAACCCGCTAAAAGCGCCTTCACCGGGGAGAGTTTCCATGAACTATTCACGTCTGATCTTTGGCGCGCTTGCCATTGTGCTGCTCGCAAGTTGCGCGTCGCAAGTCGACGCGGGTGTCTCGCAGGAGGCGAGCGCGCCCGGCTTCCTCTGGGGCCTGTGGCACGGATTCGTCTTCCCGTTCGCCTGGATCGGTTCGCTGTTCGATCCGGACATCGCGGTCTATGCCGTGCCCAACCGCGGCGGATGGTACGACTTCGGGTTCTTCCTCGGGATCACCGTGCTCGGCGGCGGATCCTGGTTCGGTTCGCGCAAGCGTAGCTAGGCGAGGCCCCGGCGCCCACGGACGCCGGGACTCCTGCCCCGCGAGTTCAGGCCCGCGTGGCGCTGGTGCCGAGGCCGCTCGGGACCCGCGCGCCCGCTTTCAGATAGATGCGGTTGTCGTCGATCGATTCAATGTCGTCGATCGCGAGGAAGTGGTGCATCTCGTCCGCACTGTCCGACCGCGTCAGCTTGATCGCGTCGCCGTCCACTTCGTCGACCGTGCCGACGTGCTGGCCGTTGCTGTCGGCCACTTCCATGTGTTCCTTGATGCGCATTTTCTCGAACATGATTCCGGTCCTTTCGCTTGCCCCACGCGAAACCAACGGAGGCCGGCGGGCGCCCGTTCCGTGACTGGGCGCACGCGAGGAACGGCTCGTTCGAGATGCCGCGGGATCAGGCCGGCCGCTCGGCGTCGGCCCGGGCCCGGCGCGCCGGATCGCCGGAGGTCTCGCCGACCACCGGCTCCCCCGCCTGCGCCTGCCGCTCGCCGATCGCGCCGGTGTTGAGGTCCTGCACCTTGCCGCCTTCGGGCTTGCCCTTGTCGCCGGGCCGCGTCTCATGCTCGCGCGGGCCGGTGCGCTCGATGCCGCCCGGCTCGGGCCCCGGCTTCAGAGTGACGTTGCGGCTGTCGTCCGGTTCGTATTCGCCCATGGAAATTCTCCTTTCGCGAGCGACCAACGGCCGGCCGCGCCCGGGCGTTCCGCGGCCGCCCCCGGTTATCCCCACTCTATCGCCAGCGCCCGTTTTGGCGCGCCGGGCGGCGGGCATAGACTTGCCGGCCTGACGCGGGCGCCGGGGGAGCGATTCGCGGGCGGGTGCGGGCTGCGGCCCGCGCGACTCAACCTCCCACCAATGTCTCCCCCGGCGCCGCAAACCGATTCACATATGCCCCCCGATACGCTATATATTGGGGCCAACGCCAACCGGAGACGCCAGATGTCCCTTCTCGAAGCCCGCAAGACCTACAAACCCTTCGAATATCCGTGGGCCTACGACTTCTGGAAGCGCCAGCAGCAGATCCACTGGATGCCCGAGGAAGTGCCGCTGGGCGAGGACTGCCGCGACTGGGCGCAGAAGCTCTCCGACCACGAGCGCAACCTGCTCACCCAGATCTTCCGCTTCTTCACCCAGGCCGACGTCGAGGTGCAGGACTGCTACCACGAGAAATACGGCCGCGTGTTCAAGCCGACCGAGATCAAGATGATGCTCGCCGCCTTCTCCAACATGGAGACGGTGCACATCGCCGCCTATTCGCACCTGCTCGACACGATCGGCATGCCGGAAAGCGAATACGGCATGTTCCTCGAGTACGAGGAGATGAAGGCCAAGCACGACTACCTGCAGCAGTTCGGCGTCGACAGCGACGAGGACATCGCCCGCACGCTGGCGATGTTCGGCGGCTTCACCGAGGGGCTGCAGCTCTTCGCCAGCTTCGCCATGCTGATGAACTTCCCGCGCTTCAACAAGATGAAGGGCATGGGTCAGATCGTGAGCTGGTCGGTCCGCGACGAGAGCCTGCACTGCGAAGGCATCACCCGCCTGTTCCACGCTTTCGTGCAGGAGCGCGACTGCCTGACCAAGGCGGTCAAGGAAGACATCATGGACATGTGCCAGAAGACGGTGCGGCTGGAGGATGCCTTCATCGACCTCGCGTTCGAGCAGGGCCCGGTCCCGGGGATGACGGCGAAGGAGATCAAGCACTACATCCGCTACATCGCCGACTGGCGCCTGGGCCAGCTCGGCCTGCCCGCGATCTACATGGTCGAGGACCACCCCCTCCCCTGGCTCGCCCCGCTGCTCAACGGCGTGGAGCACGCCAACTTCTTCGAAACCCGCGCGACCGAGTATTCGAAGGGCGCGACCAAGGGCAACTGGCAGGACGTCTGGTCGAGCTTCGACAAGCGCCAGAAGGCCAAGAAGGGCGAGGAAGCGAACGACCTCGGCGACGAGGGGCCGGGGCTGTTCGGCGACGGCGGCGAGAGCGGGAGCGTGGCGGCGGAGTGATGGCTGATACCCCTCACACCAACTTATACTTCACGCAGCTTCATGCCGCGCGCTGGAAGAACTTTAGCGATTTCACGATCTCGCTTCAGAGAAGAGCATTCTTTGTGGGAGCAAACGCTGCAGGCAAGTCAAACATCCTAGATATATTCCGATTCCTAAGGGATTTGGCTCGCACGGGCGGAGGATTCCGAGAGGCCGTCGAGAGCCGGGGGGGGGTATCCGCCATAAGAAGCCTCTTCTCGCGCAAGAAGAGTGACGTTGTAATTGAAGTGGCGATTGGAACTGACGGCAGTCCAGAAATTTGGCGCTACCGATTAGCCTTCTCGCAAGATAACAACCGCAATCCATTTATCATTGAAGAAAAGATATGGCGATCAGGCGTCCTGATTCGGAATCGTCCGGACCAAGATGATAAGAACGACGAAGCCCTCTTAAGCCAAACGCATTTAGAGCAAATTAGTGCTAATAAAGAATTTCGCCAGCTTGTTTCCTTTTTTTCTTCTATAAATTATCGACACATTGTACCACAAATTGTAAGGGAGCCAGACAGATCGTTCGGTCGCTTGGAGGATCCGTTTGGTGGAGATTTTCTAGAGACTGTTGCGAATACTCCCAAGAGAACTCGGGATTCGCGATTGCGGCGCATCGCAGAGAGTATCAAGTTTGCTGTTCCGCAGTTGAGCGAGCTTACGCTGGAACAAGACACAAAAGGCTTTTGGCACCTTAAGGGCAGATATGAGCACTGGCGTGCCACCGGAGCGTGGCAGACAGAGGACCAGTTTAGCGACGGCACTCTCCGACTCATGGGCCTCCTATGGGCACTGATGGAGTCTGGAGGCGCGCTGCTTTTAGAAGAACCCGAGTTGTCGCTTCATCCGGCGGTGGTTCAGCACCTTCCCTCCGTTTTCAGCCGAGTGTCACGTCGAAGCGGTAGGCAAATTTTGGTCACTACTCATTCTGAGGCTCTTCTCGCTGACCGCGGGGTTGGCCTTGATGAGGTACATCTCCTCGCGAGTGCTCATGAAGGGACGAGAGTCCAAACCGCTGTTAACGTGTCACAGGTCCGGCTTCTCCTCGAGGGCGGCATTACTGTAGCGGACGCGGTATTCCCCCTCGTCCGTCCATCGCGTAGCAATCAGCTCTCATTGTTCGATGCCATAGCAGAATAATGGCATTCATGATTGCAGGCGAGAGCGAACTTGATCTCTCCGTAGCCCATAAAATTCTCAGTCATTTTGGCTATGAAGTCTATGGATCTTTTAACAAAGGTGGGCATGCCAAATTGGATGCTAATCTTCCAGGGTACGCGAATGCTTCACAGCAGTGCCCTTGGCTGGTCTTGAGAGATATGGATGCGGCCGAGTGTCCTGTCAGCTTAGCCGATCAACTAATTCCGAATAGGCATAACTACCAAAATTTATTGTTCAGAGTCGTCGTTCGAGAGATCGAGTCTTGGATACTCGCTGATCGCGCAGTCTTTGCAAATTTTCTCGGAATCTCGCAAGTTCATATTCCGGCTCAACCGGAAAGCGTGGAAAAACCAAAGCAAACTCTGATGGCCTTGGCGGCTCACTCAAGGCATCGCCGTTTGCGAGAGGGCTTGATCCCACGCGAAGGGTCGGGAGCGAGGGTAGGCCCCGAGTATAACGCCATTCTACAGAAGTTCGTCACCTCACATTGGGACGCGGTACGTGCCTCTGATCGAGCGGATAGCTTGGCGCGGCTGATGCGACATATCGAAAGATGGACCGAAGCCAATTCCTGACTGGAATAACTATGCGATTCTTCCTGCCTCTTGGCATCGCCGCCCTCACTTTCACCCTCACCCTCGCCACCCCCGCCGTCGCGTGCTCCGTCACGGCCGATTATCGCGCGCCCACCAATCTTGAACTTGCCGCGGATGCCGAGTTGATCCTGTTGGGGCGGGTGGTCGACGAGGCGGCCGGGGTGAAGCCTTGGCATACTTCGCTGCGGGTCGCGCCGGTGCTAGCAGTCAAGGGAACCATGCCCGACAGCGCCGTATGGATCACCGGCGTCGGGCTGCTGCATCCGGGCGAGCGACGCAGCGTGACGCTCAGCAATCCCTATGAGTTGGCCGAACCGCATCCGGAGAGCCTGTCCGGCGCCTGCATCCGCCGCGCTTTCCCTGCCGGCACCACGGCGCTGTTCTTCCTCGAGCGCGCGCCGGACGGCGAGGGCTGGCGGCCGTCGGGCAGGCCGTTCTCGCGCTGGGCGGAGGACGTGCTGGTCGAGGATGCGCCGTGGCTGCGGCTCACCCGGTTCTATGCCGAAGTCGCCGCCGCGCCCGAGGGTGAGCGGACGGCCCTGCTCGAAGCCGAGCGGGCGCGCCTTGCCGCTCTCGCGGAGGATCCGGTGGCGCAGCTCATGGCGGCCGATATCGCGCGCCAGATCGAAGGGCCGAACCCGACCGGGCATGAGGTCATGCGGCGCGAGATCGAGGACGAGTGATCGTCCGCAGCGTTCGCTAGAGGGTTTTTTCACGCAAGGCGCCCTTGCGTGACAGGAATCCCCCGGCCCCCTCCGCCCGCCCTGCGCGTTGTCCCGGCATGCCGTCGACCGCGATCGCACGCTTGGCCTATCGCCCCGCGCTCGGGGCGCTCGACGTGCAGTTCGTCGGCGGGCGGGTCTATCGTTACTTCGACATGCCGGAGCAGGTCGCGCAGGCGTTCGCCCGGTCGGGATCGAAGGGCGGTTACTTCAACCGCGCGATCCGCGACCGCTACCGCTTCGAGCGCCTGCCGGGCTGGGACGAGAGCCGCGAGGACGCCGCCTGACATCGCCTCCGCCACGAATCAAACATAAGTGAATTTTCTACCGGAATTCAGCAACTTGACGCTCCCGATCATCGCTTGGGCGCAAGCACGGAACCGCCGGGCCGGCCGCGCCTTGATAGAACAGGTCCCGCGACGAGCGGACCGTTGGAGAAGGAGACGAACCGTGAATCAGAACAACAACAACAAGGGTGGCGATCAGCGCCAGCAGGGCGGTGGTCAGCAGGAACGCCAGCGCGAGCAGCAGGGTGGCAACCAGCGCCAGCAGCAGGGCGGCCAGCAGAACCGTCAGCGCGGCCAGCAGGACCGCGACGACCAGCAGCGCTAAGGCGCCCGACGCACGCAAAATGCAGACAGTGGCCGCTCTCGTGCCGGGGGCGGCCGCTGCGCTGTGCGACAGGGGAGATCGGCCATGGCCGACGAGGAACCGCGCCGCCCGGGCGTTGACGCCCCGGCGCGCGAATTGCTGCACCACCCGACCATCCGCCTCCACGGCGAGGTCGGCCACCCGATGCTCGACACACTGCTTGACGGCTTTGCCTCCGCCGAAGGGGGCGAGGGCCCGGTCGCGATCGAGGTCTGCACGCTCGGCGGCGATGCCGAAGTGGGGCGCCGCATGGTGCTGGAGATCGGCCTCGCGCGCGAGCGGCTGAAGGGCCGGCGCCTGGTCTTCATCGGCAAGACGACCGTCTATTCCGCCGGGGTGACGATCATGAGCGCCTTCCCCCGCGGCGACCGCTTCGTCACGGCGGACGGCGTGTTCCTGATCCATTGCCGCCAGCTTCAGAAGACGGTCGAGCTCTCCGGCCCGATGCGCGGCAGCCTGCCGCTGGTGGAGGCGCTGTGCCGCCAGCTCAAGCTGGGCTGCGAGATGGAGATCGACGGGTTCGAGCGCCTGATCGCCGGCAGCGAGATCACGATCGACGAACTGCTCGAGAAGGCGCTGCACAACTGGTACCTCACCGCCGAGGACGCGCTGGAGCGAAAGTTGATCGCCGGGATCGTCGACGGCGGCTGACCGAACCGCCCGGCCGTCGCGGCAGAAACCATTTTCCTACATGGAACAAATGTGGTTCATCATGCCGAATGAAGCGCAATTCCTCCCGTCAGCCGGCCCCCGAGCCGGCATCCGAGCCGCGGCGCACCCGCCGCCGTATCCCCGCCTTTCATCCGGTGCCGGTCGGCCCGCGCCGCGACGGCTGGGTGCCCGAACGGCAGGCGGCCTTCATCGGCTACCTCGCCGAAACGCGTTCGGTCCTCGCCGCAGCGCGGGCGGTCGGCATGGGGCGGGAAAGCGCCTACCGCCTGCGCAAGCGCCCGGGCGCGGCGGGTTTCGCCGCCGCCTGGGACGCGGCGCTCGGAAGGTTACACTCGCCTGTCAACTTGGCCTCGGCGAAGTCCACAGGCCTCGATGCCGGTTACCGCGCCGAGCACGGGATGATCCAGATCGTCATGGGCCGCGGGCACTATGCCGCAAGGTATTGGAAACCCGACATGAATGCGCTGCTTCAGCATCTCGCGCGGCTGGACCGGCTGGGGCGCCGGACCCCCGCTTCCGCCACAAGGTGACACGGCGTAAAACTTGGCGGAGCGTCAACACCGGCCGCCCGCTTGATCGCGGCGCCGCCGCCCCCATCTGCTAGAGATACCAGGCTAGAGAGAGGACCGATCCGCCGATGCGCACCGAAGCCGAAGTCGCCGCCATGCAATGCCCCGTCTGCCGCGTGCCCCTCGCCATGAGCGACCGGCAGGGGATCGAGATCGACTATTGCCCGCAGTGCCGCGGCGTCTGGCTCGACCGCGGGGAGCTCGACAAGATCGTGGAGCGCAGCGCGCCCCAGGCCGCCCCGCAGCGCCCCGCGCCCGACTACGCGCGCCACGGCGGGCAGGCGCACGCGGGCTACGGCCACGGCCATCACGGCAAGCCCTACAAGCGGCGCAAGAGCTGGCTCGAGGATATCTTCGACTGACGGCGGGCCGCACGCCGTTTGTCAGTCACCCGCGGCGGTGTTATTGGTTACAGGAGAAACCATGGCAACGATCGCACCTCAGGAACACGACTTCACGGCTCTCCCCGAGATGCCGGCGGACGTCTTCACCGCCCCGCTCAGGAAGCCGGCCCATGTCGGCGACGACTGGCTGGAGCCGAAGCAGACCGACTATACGGCCGAGGACGATGCGATCTGGAACGATCTCTTCGCCCGGCAGATGGCGGTCCTGCCCGGCCACGCGGCGAGCGCTTTCCTGGAGGGGCTGGACAAGCTCGACCTCGGCCAGGGCGGCGTGCCCGAGTTCGGGCGGCTGTCGGAGGATCTTGGCAAGCTGACCGGGTGGAGCGTCGTGCCGGTGCCGATGCTGATCCCCGATCACGTGTTTTTCTGGCATCTCGCCAACCGCCGCTTCCCTGCCGGCAACTTCATCCGCACCCGCGAGACGTTCGACTACATCCAGGAACCCGACGTGTTCCACGACGTCTTCGGCCACGTCCCGATGCTGACCGACCAGGTCTATGCCGACTACATGCAGGAATACGGCAAGGCCGGGTGGAAGGCGATGCGCTACAACCGGCTGAAGGCGCTCGGCGCGCTCTACTGGTACACGGTGGAATTCGGCCTGATGCTCGAACACGGCGAAGTGCGGGCCTACGGCGCGGGCATTCTCTCGGGCCCGACCGAGGTGGTCTTCGCGGTCGAGGGCAAGAGCCCCAACCGGATCATGCTCAACGTCGACCGGGTGATGCGCACCGATTACGTGATCAGCGACCTGCAGCCGACCTACTTCGTCATCGAGAGCTTCGAGGATCTCTACCGCCAGACGGTGGAGCGCGACTTCGACCGCCTCTACCGCAACCTGCCGCCCGCCTTCACGTACGCCAACTCGGCCGTGATCGACGTCGACAACGTGATCCACCGCGGCACCCAGGAATACCTCCTGCGCGGCGGCCGCGGGAGCGGTGCGGCGCCGGTCTGACCGGCGGCAAAAGAAAAGCCGGCCCGGGGTGACCCGGACCGGCTCTCCCGAATTCGAGAAGCGAAGCTTACTCGGCCGGCGGCGTCGCGGCGTCGGTGGCGGCATCGCCCTCGGCAGCGGCTTCGGCCTGCTCTTCCATCGCGTCCGCCTGATCTTCGGCCGCGTCGGTCATCGCATCGGCTTCGGCGTCGGTGATCTGGCCGGTGTCTTCCATCGCTTCGGCCTGCTCGTTCACCATCTCGGCGTTCTGCTCGCCGGCATCCTCGGCCGCGTTCTCCTGCGCGCTATCGCAGGCAGCGAGGCTGAGGCCCATTGCGGCAACGGAAGCAACCATCGCGCTCTTGAAAATGCTCTTCATCTCAGTCTTTCCCCTTTGCTGTTGGGTGGGCCGACCTGTACACTATGTCGACCCGGCGTGAATAGCGTTTACCTGCGGCGCCCGTCGAGCCGGTTTCGAAACAGGGCCAGGGCACCGATGAGGACCAGCGCGCCAACGGCGGCGACGGGTATCGAGATCGCGCTGAGGCCGGAAAGTATCGACCCGCGATTGCCGACCACACCGCCGATGACGGCCCCGAGGCTGCCCGCGGCGACGTTGGCCATGATGCCGCGCCCGTTCTCGACGCGCAGCACGATTGCCGCGAGCCAGCCGAGAACCGCGCCACCCGCTAGAAAAAAGATCAAACCCATCGTGTTATCGTCTGTGAACCATCCTTCCCGATACAACCCGGGTTGGTCGCCAAACGTTCCGGAGCTTGCGACCGGTCGAGTAGGATAGTTGCACGCGGGCAACGATCCGCCAGGATGGATCAGCCGAGAGCGAGCCAGGCGATCGCACCCGCGCCGAGCACGATACGGTACCAGGCGAACGGCGCGAAACCGTGGCGGCTGACGTAGGCGACGAACGCCCGAATCACGACCAGCGCAACCAGGAAGGCGGAAAAGAAGCCGAGCGCGATCTCACCCCAGCCGACGGCCGCCTCGCCCGCCAGCAGCGCGGGTTCGTCGAGGATCTTGACCGTCGCCGCGCCCAGCATCGTCGGGACCGCTAGGAAGAACGAGAATTCGGCCGCCGTCTTGCGCCCCACGCCCATGGCGAGCGCGCCGAGAATGGTCGCCGCCGAACGGCTCGTGCCCGGGATCATCGCCAGGCACTGGGCGAAGCCGACCGCGATCGCCGTCTTCCACGAGAGGCCCGCCACGCCCACGTCCTCGCGCACCGGGATCGTCTTCTCGAGCGCGAGGATCGCGATGCCGCCGATCACCAGGGCGACGGCCACGATCATCGGCGTTCCCAGCATCACGTCGATCGCATCCTTCGCCAGCAGTCCAATCACCGCCGCCGGAAGGAAGCCGAGCAGGATGTTGCGCACGAACCGCAGGGCTTCCGGCTCGAGGCGGAGAAAGCCCATGCCCATGGTCCAGAACGTCTTCCAGTACGTCACCACGACCGCGAGGATCGCGCCGAGCTGGATGACGATGTTGAACTGCCGCCACTGCGCCGGGTCATAGCCGAAGAAGGCCTGCGCGAGGATCAGGTGGCCGGTCGAGGAGACGGGGAGGAACTCGGTCAGCCCTTCGAGGATGCCGAGCAGGATCGCGGTCAGGGTAAGGCTCATTGCCTGCGGGTCATGGCGATGGTGCGCGGCGTGTCAAACGCAAATCGGCCGCCGCACATAAAAATTGCCCCCGACCGCGTGGCCGGGGGCAATCTTTGGCGACAGCAATAGTGCCTTACCAGATATGCACGCGCTCCTCGGGCGGCAGGTAGAGCGCATCGTCGGCGGTCACGTTGAACGCCTCGTACCATGCGTCCATCTGCCGTACCGCGCCGTTGGTGCGGTACTGCTCGGGGCTGTGCGGATCGGTCCGCAGCCGCTGGCGCGCGGCGTCCTCGCGCTGCTGCGAGCGCCAGACCTGCGCCCAGGCGAGGAAGAAGCGCTGGTCGCCGGTCAGGCCGTCGATCACCGGCGCTTCCTTGCCGTTCAGCGAGAGCTTGTAGGCGCGGTAGGCGAGGCTGAGACCGCCCACGTCACCGATATTCTCGCCCAGCGTCAGGCGTCCGTTGACGCAGGTCGTGCCGTCGTCGAGCGGGCAGAACTCGCCGTACTGCTCGACCAGCGCATTGCCGAGCTTGTCGAACGCGGCGCGGTCCGCCTCGGTCCACCAGTTGCGCAGCATGCCGGTGCCGTCGGACTTGGAGCCCTGGTCGTCGAAGCCGTGACCCATCTCGTGCCCGATCACCGCGCCGATGCCGCCGTAGTTCACCGCCGGATCCGCGGACACGTTGTAGAACGGCGGCTGCAGGATCGCGGCCGGGAAGACGATCTCGTTCTTGGTCGAGTTGTAGTAGGCGTTCACCGTCTGCGGCAGCATGCCCCACTCGGTGCGGTCGATCGGCCCGCCGAGCTTCGAGAGCATGTCGTTCCACTGCCACGCGGCCGCGGCCATGCGGTTGGCGAGCGGCGCGCCGGCATCGATCGCGAGGCCGGGATACGTCTCGAGGTTTTCGCGGTAGCCGATCTTGGGATCGAAGCTGTCGAGCTTGGCGACGGCTTCCTGCTTGGTCGCCGCGCTCATCCAGTCGTTCTCTTCGATGCTGATCGCCAGCGCCTTGCGCAGGTTGACGACCAGGTCCTCCATCGCCGCCTTGTTCTCGGGCGGGAAGTAGCGCTCGACGTAGGAGGCGCCGACCAGTTCGCCGAGCAGACCCTCGGTTTCCGCGGTCGCCCGCTTCCAGCGCGCGCGCTGCTCGGGCGTGCCGGTGAGCGTCTGGCCGTAGAAGGCGAAGTCCGCCTCGTCGATCGCGCTTGGCAGGACGGCGGCATTGGCGACGAGGAATTCCTTGACGGTCCACGCCTGCAGCACCTCGACCGGCGTTTTCGCCAGCAGCGCCAGCATCGCCGGCGTGCCGCCACCGATCTTGGCGAGCGTATCTTCGGCGAGGCCGAGTGCAGCCGCTTCCTGCTCGGTCGGCGGAAGGTCGTAGATGACGAAGCGGTCGGTCTCGCCGAACCCACTCGCCTCGAGCATTGCGGTCAGCGGGAAGCCGCCGGCCAGATCGCCAAGCTCAGCCGGCGTCACGGGATTGTAGGTCAGGTCGCGGTTGCGGCGCGTCGCGCGGTCCCACGCGATGTTGCGCGCGATCGCGTCTTCGAGCGCGTAGACCTGCTGCGCGGTCGCGGCAGGATCGGCGTAGCCGGCCTGCTGGAACAGGAAGGCGAGGTATTCGCGGTACTTGGCCTGAATCTCGCGGCCCTTCTCGGTCTTGTCGAGATAGTAGTCGCGGTCGGGCAGGCCGAGGCCGCCGGAGGCGACATAGACCGAGTAACGCGTCGGTTCCTTGGCATCGACCGTCACGAAGCCGCCGACGGGCGAGGAGTAGCCGGGCGTGCCCCACAGCGTCGCGAGGTCCGCCAGGGTCCCGGCGCTTTCGATCCGGTCGAGGTAAGGCTTGGCCGGCGCGAGGCCGGCGGCATCGATCGCGGCGGTATCGAGGAAGGCGTTGTAGGCATCGACGATGCGCTTCTCGTCGGCCGAGAGGCTCGCCGGGTCCTTCGCCACGAGTTCGTCGACCAGAGTCTTCACGTCGCTGGTCGATTTCTCACGCAGCAGGTTGAACGCGCCGAAGCGCGAGAACTCGGGCGGCAGCGGGTTGGCTTCGAGCCACTTCTCGTTCGCGTAGGCGAAGAAGTCGTCGCCCGGATCGACGGTCTTGTCGAGATAGGCGGGATCGAAGCCCCATTCGCCGAAGCTCATCGTCGGCAGCGGAGTTTCCTCCGCCTTGGCGGCCGGCGCCGCGGCGCCGGCGTCCTGCGCCAGCGCCGGAACGGCAAAGGTCAAGGCGAGAGCGCTGGCCCCCGCGGCAAGCATGGTGCGGATCATGTCGGAATACTCCCGGAAATTTCAGTCAGCCCCAAGGATGCAGAGATCCTCTGCCCCCAGCATAGGCGACGGCGCGCCCGGCGCGTCGCCGTTCGTCGGTTTCAGTTGCAACTTCATAGATTGTCCAGCCTGTGTCTGGGCTGAACGCATGGCCATCGGTTCAGGCGGCTTCGCTGGGGGCGAACTGGAGTGCAGCGAGTCGGCTGTAGAGCCCGCCCGCTTCGGCAAGCTGGGCATGCGTGCCCTGCTCCACGATCCGCCCCTCGTCCATCACCACGATCCGGTCGGCCGCGCGAACGGTGGCAAGGCGGTGCGCGATGACGAGCGTCGTGCGCTGCGCCATCAGCCGGTCGAGCGCCTGCTGCACCAGCCGCTCGCTCTCCGCGTCGAGCGCACTGGTCGCTTCGTCGAGCAACAGGATCGGCGCATCGCGCAACAGCGCGCGGGCGATGGCGAGGCGCTGCTGCTGCCCGCCGGACAGCCGCGTGCCGCTCTCGCCGAGATAAGTGTCGAGCCCCTCGGGAAGCTCGCGCAGGAACCGCTCGGCATTGGCCGCGCGGGCCGCTTCCCAGATATCCTCGTCGCTCGCATCCCAGGCACCGTAGCGCAGGTTGTCGCGCGCATTGGCCGAGAACAGCACGCCGTCCTGCGGGACGAGCGCGATGCGCTTGCGAACCTCCGCCGGATCGGCACTGGTGAGTGGGATCCCGTCGAGCCGGATCGTGCCCGCTTGCGGATCGTAGAACCGCTCGGCGAGCTGGAACACGGTCGACTTGCCCGCACCCGAGGGGCCGACCAGCGCGACCGTTTCGCCGGGCTCGATCTCGAGCGTGAATTCCTTGAGCGCCGGGGTCTCGAGCCGCGTCGGATAGCGGAAGGAGACGCCGCGGAACGAAAGGCTGCCGCGCGGCGGCTCGGGCAGCGCGAGCGGGCGCGCCGGAGGGGCGATCGCAGGCTTTTCCTCCAGCAATTCCTCGAGCCGGCTGGCCGCGCCCGCGCCGCGCAGGAGCTCGCCGTAGACTTCGGTGAGCGCGCCGAAGGCTCCCGCCACCAGAATGCCGGTGATGACGAAGGCGGCGATCGTGCCGCCGCTGATCTCACCGCTCGTCACCGCGATCGCGCCGCGCCACATGACCAGCGTGATCGCGCCGAAGACGACGAAGATGATCGTCGCCGTCATCACCGCGCGCAGCAGGATGCGGCGTTTCGCAGTGGCGAACGTGCGTTCGACTGCGACGGCAAAGCGCTCGCCCTCGCGCCTTTCCTGATTGAACGCCTGGACGATCTTCATCGCCGCGAGCACTTCCGCGACCATCGCCCCGACGTCGGCGATCCGGTCCTGGCTCGAGCGCGAGACGTTGCGGATGCGGCGGCCGAAGAACATGATCGGCAGGATCACGACCGGAATGCCGATCACCAGCCCCACGGTGAGCTGCGGGGCGAGCCAGAACAGATAGGCCGTGCCGCCCACGGCCATCAGCGCGTTGCGCAGCGCGGTCGAGATCGTCGTGCCGACCACCTGCTCGATCAGCGCGGTGTCGGCCGTCATCCGGCTCGCGATCTCCTTCGGGCTGTTCTCCTCGTAGAAGCCCGGTGCGAGGCGCAGCAGGTTGTTCTGCACTTTCAAGCGGATATCGGCGACCACCCGCTCCCCGAGCCAGCTCACGAAATAGAACCGCAGCGCGGTTCCGATCGCGAGCACGCCGACGATCATCAGCAAGTACTGGAACCAGCGGGCCACGTCGCCCGGGTCGCCCTGCGCAAAGCCGCGGTCGATGATGAGCTTGAAGCCGTTCGGAATCGCCAGTGTCGCCGCGGCGGTGACGATCAGCGCAACCAGCGCCATCGCGACCCGGCCCGGATAGTTCGCCGCCTCGCGAAAGATCATCTTCAGCGGGCCGAGCGTGCGCGCCGGCTTCGCCTCGCCCTCGATCGCCGCGCTCCGGCGGAAAAAGCCCCGGCGCGCGGGCGGCGCGTCGGGCTGGGGGGTGTCCGCGTCCATGCCAGGGCAGGTAGCGATGCAGCGCGGCAAAATCCACTCATCCCGCGCGGGACCGGCACGAATCCGCAAATGATGCATTGCACAATTGGCCGCGACCCGTCACTGTGCAGTGCACAACGACGACGGAAAGCGTCCATGAAGAGACGCCCGGCAAGGAACCCGCGACTTGCTTTATCACGCCTACGAACTGCAGCGCGCCTGGCTCAGCGGCGCGAGCGCGCTCGCCTCGATCGGCGCCGAGGCGCTTTCGAGCCCCTATCTGCCGGCGAGCTATCTGGGCGCCGGCCAGATCGGCGCCAGTGCGCTCGAGGTCTTCGCCCACGCCACCGCGCCGCGCGACAAGCCGGCGTTCGGGATCGAGTTCGTGGAGATCGCCGGCGAACCGCGCGCGGTGGAGGAAGCCACCGTCGTCAACCGCCCGTTCGGCGATCTCAAGCGCTTCACCCGCGAAGGGCTGCCCGAAGGCGCGCCCAAGCTGCTGATCGTCGCGCCGATGAGCGGGCACTATGCTACCCTGCTGCGCGGCACCGTGCGGCGGATGGTCGAGAGCTGCGAGGTCTATGTGACCGACTGGGCCGACGCGAAGACGGTGCCGCTGTCGGAAGGCCGCTTCGACCTCGACGACTACATCGACTACCTGATCGAGTTCCTCGAACACATCGGGCCCCAGAAAGACGGATCGGGCACGCACATGATGGCGGTGTGCCAGCCATCGGTGCCCGCGCTCGCAGCTACCGCGATCATGGGGGCGCAGGAGCATCCCTGCCGCCCCGCGACGCTGACCATGATGGGCGGGCCGATCGATACGCGCGAGAGCCCGACCTCGGTCAACGACGTCGCCATGGACCGCCCGATCGAATGGTTCCGCAACACGGTGATCGCCACCGTGCCGATGCAGCACCGCGGCGCGGGGCGGCGGGTCTATCCGGGCTTCCTTCAGCTCGCAGGGTTCATGAGCATGAATCTCGGCCAGCACATCCTCAGCCACTACGAGATGTTCAAGCATCTCACGGTGGGCGACGAGGATAGCGCGCAGGCGACCAAGGATTTCTACGACGAATACCGCTCGGTCTGCGACATGACCGCCGAATTCTACCTCCAGACAGTGGAGGAGGTATTCCAGAAGCATTCGCTGGCGACCGGTACCTTCACCCACCGCGGCGCGCCGGTCGATCTAGGGGCGATCCGCGACACCGCGCTGCTCGCGATCGAAGGCGAGCGGGACGACATTTCCGGCATCGGGCAGACGAAAGCCGCGCTTACGCTCGCTACGGGCCTTGCGAAGACCAGGAAGCAATACCAGCTCGCCGAGGGCGCCGGCCACTACGGCATCTTCAACGGCAGCCGCTGGCGCACGAAGATCGCGCCCGCGGTCGAGGCTTTCATGGCGAAGCACCGCGGAGCGACGGCCTGAGCCAAGATCCTCCCCATTTTGCGTCAGCCAAATGGGGAGGGGGACCGCGAGGCGCGCAAGCGGCTCGTGGTGGAGGGGGCCTCGCGCCGCGCTTGCCCCTCCGTCAGCCGCCTTCGGCGTCTGCCACCTCCCCATTTGCGCTACGCGAAAATGGGGGAGGATCTAACCCGTCCTGTCCCTCTGGCCGAAGAACCGCCGCACCATCCGGCGCGCCAGCAGCAGGAGCCACACGGTCAGTGCCAGCAGCACCAGCGCGATCGCGCCGGCCACGTAGGGATACTCGTACGCCGCCCAGAGCAGGCCCGCGGTCGCGACGTCCTCCACGGTCGACACGGCGATGTTGGAGACGGGCTCGGGGCTGGTGTTGACCACGCCGCGCGCGCCGGCCTTCCCGGCATGTGCCGCGAAAGCCGCGCTGCCGCCCAGGAGGAAGGCGATCACCTGGGTCGCCGGGTCGGACGGATCGACGATCGCCAGCGCCAGCAGCGCGCCGCCAACGGGGCGGACGAAGGTGTGCACCGCGTCCCACACCGAATCGAGCCACATGATCTTGTCGGCAAAGAACTCGCACAGCGCAGCCACCGCCGCGATACCCATGACCCACGGGTTTTCGAGCACGGCGAGACTCGCCAGATGCTCGGGCACCGGGATCGCGTCGAGCCGCATGGCGAGCCCGGTGGCGAAGACGCACAGGTAGAGGCGCCATCCGGCAAGCAGACTGACGCTGCCTGCGATGCCGATGATCTCCATCACGCCCATCGCACTCTCCTTCGCCGCGAGAATGCGCCGCAAACGGAGGCACGGCAAGCGCTAGCGTGCGTTGCCCACCACCCGCATCTCGTCGGCGCCGCAGCGGAAGTCTTCCGCGCGCGTGTCGGCGATTTCGCGCGCGACGCGGTTCGCGCCCGGCGTTTCACCGCCGATCTGCGCCACGCGGCAGCCCGGTTCGCCCGCCTGTCCGATCTTCTCGATTCCGATCACCGTGCGGCCCTCGCTTTGCGGGGCGACGTCGCGGTAGCGGAAGATCACCGCGAACGGCGTCCCGTCCTTCATTCGCCATTCGAGCCCCTCCCCGAGTTCGTTGAAGGCGCCGATGGTCGTGAATTCCTCGCCGTCGATGCCTGCATCGATATCGAGCCGCCCGTCGCCGAGATGGACGAAGATCGGGACATCCCCGCGGCCGGGGCACGCATAGTCGGCGCTCGCGCCCTCGCTCGATTCGCCGGTTAGACGGCAGGCTTCGAGGTCGAACGCGGTATAGGCGGACGAGTAGCCGTCCGCGCGGGCGGGTTCTTCGGCTGCAGGATCGGGCGCTCGCTCCGCGGCGGGGGTTCCGGCGTCCCGCGCAGCAGGCGAGGGCGGCGCCTCCACCGGCTCACGCTCCGGGGCTTCCTGCGAGCACCCGGCGAGCGGCAGCACGGCTGCAAGCCATAGCCAAACGAAAGGGCGGCGCATGCGGTTCTCCTTCGGCAAGACGCACGAAGAAGAACGCATGAACCGCCCGCCCGTTCAAATGCGGATGAATCAGAGGACTTCGAACATCCCCGCCGCGCCCATGCCGCCGCCCACGCACATCGTCACGACGACATATTTCGCGCCGCGCCGCTTGCCTTCGATCAGCGCGTGGCCGACGCAGCGCGCGCCGGTCATGCCATAGGGATGGCCGATCGAAATCGAGCCGCCGTTGACGTTGAGCAGTTCGTTCGGAATGCCCAGCTTGTCGCGGCAATAAAGCACCTGGACCGCGAACGCTTCGTTGAGTTCCCACAGGCCGACGTCCTCGAGCTTGATGCCGGTGCGCTCGAGCAGCTTGGGGATCGCGAAGATCGGGCCGATGCCCATCTCGTCGGGCTCGGTACCCGCGACCGCCATGCCGACATAGCGGCCGAGCGGGGTGAGGCCGCGCTTCTCGGCGAGCCTGGCTTCCATCAGTACGCTGGCCGAGGAGCCGTCGCTGAGCTGGCTGGCGTTGCCCGCGGTGATCGTGGTGCCCGGGCCCATGACCGGCTGCAGGGCGGCGAGGCCTTCTAGCGTGGTCTCGGGCCGGTTGCCTTCGTCCTTGGCGATGGTGACTTCGCGGTCGGAAACCTCGCCGGTTTCCTTGTTCGTCACCTTCATCGTCGTGGTGACCGGCACGATCTCGCCGTCGAACTTGCCAGCGGCCTGCGCCGCAGCCGTGCGCTGCTGCGATTGCAGGGCGTATTCGTCCTGCGCCTCGCGAGTGATGCCGTAGCGCTGGGCGACCGTCTCCGCGGTCTGCAGCATCGGCATGTAGATCGCGCCGTGCATGTTGATGAGTTCGGGATCGGGCATCACGCGCATTTCCTTGGTCTGCACGAGGCTGATCGATTCCTGCCCGCCGGCGGCGACGACGTCCATGTTGTCGATGATGATCTGCTTGGCCGCCGTGGCGATCGACATCAGGCCGGACGAGCACTGGCGGTCGATCGTCATGCCCGAGGTGCCGATCGGGCACCCGGCACGCAGCGCGACCTGGCGCGCGAGATTGCCCGCCTGCGTGCCCTGCTGGAGCGCCGAGCCCCAGAGCACATCGTCGATCTCACCCGGCTCGATCCCGGCGCGCTCGATGGCGGGCGCAAGCGAATAGGAGCCGAGCGTGGCGCCCCTGGTGTCGTTGAACCCGCCCTTGTAGGCGCGGCCGATGGCAGTGCGGGCGGTGGATACGATGACTGCGTCGCGTGACATGGAAACAAACTCCTTCGAAAATCAGATCCGCCCTTCGGAGAGCGGATCGGGAAAGGCCTCGCACCACCGGTAGCGGCACCCGCCGCCGCCTTCCCTCCCCAAATGGGGGGTGCTCGTTCAGACGAAAAGCTGCGTGATCCACTCGGCGATGAGGGCAGGCTTCTCCTCGCCTTCGATCTCGATCGTGATCTCGTGCGTCTGCTGCCACTGGCCCGGGCGCTTCTCGACCATTTCGATCAGCTTCCAGTGCCCGCGGATGCGCTTGCCCGAGCGGACCGGGTTGATGAAGCGCGTCTTGTTGCCGCCGTAGTTGACGCCCATCTTCACGCCCTCGGGCCGCGGCAGGTCCGACTTGGCGCCAAGATAAGGGATCATCGACAGCGTCAGGAAGCCGTGGGCGATCGTGCCGCCGAAGGGCGTCATCTTCGCCTTTTCCTCGTCGACATGGATGAACTGGTGATCGCCCGTCGCTTCGGCGAACTGGTTGATCCGCTCCTGGCTCATTTCGACCCATTCGCTGGTGCCGATCTGCTGGCCGACCTTTTCTGCGATTTCCTGCGGGGTCACTGCGCCTCTCCTTTGCCGCGAGTCTGACTAGAAACCGCGGCTTCATGACGCATCGCCGGAGCTAGCGCAACGCGCCCGCGCCTGCCGCTACGGCATCGCCGCCGGAGATCGGCGGGGCCTGCGGCCGACGGACGCGGCGGGCCTCCCGGGCCCGCGAATCGAGCCGTTTGCAATAGGACCAGAGGCCGATCTGGAGGCCGATCAGCATGAGCACGAACGGCTGATAGGCGATGCCCTGGAACAGCGATCCGACGAGGTAGATGATCTGCGCCACCTGCAAGGCGCTGGCGAGCGGCGCCTGCCATTGCTCTGCCGCGCCGGTCCGGCCGCGCCACCGGCGACGGATTCGCTCCATCTGCCACAGGCCGAGCGCGTGGATCCAGAGCCACAGCCCAAGGCCAGGCCAGCCCTGCTCGCCCAGCATCTCGAATATCGCGGAGTGGTAGGCCCGCGCCTTGTCGACGACGTCCTTGTATTCGATCGCGGTCGTGCCGCGCTGCTCGACGAGGACCGGCAGCTTGTAGGTGAAGCTGTTGCCGCGATAGGCATCGAACCCGCCGCCGAAGGGATTCTCCTTCGCGTAATCGTATGTCCAGCGCCACACTGCGACGCGGGTGGAGGCGGACTGATTCTGGTCGTGTGTGCCGATCGTCGCCATGCGCTCGTAGTAACTCTGCGGCAGGAACGGCAGCGCCATCAGCCCCAGCGCGGCGCCCGCGACGATGTAGGTAAAGCGCCGCTTGACGTCGCGCAGCGAGATCACGGCCAGTACGGCAAGGCACAGGAGGCCGGTGCGCGCCTCCGTCCCAACCGGGATGAGCAGGCAGGCGAAGATCAGCGCGTAGCCGAACGCCTTCACCCGCCAGTCGGGAGGGAACACGGTGCCGTGGCGCGTGAACCAGACGATCAGCGGTATGATCGCGATCGCCACCGTCGCCAGCGTCGAGCTTTCGTACATCCCGCTGTTGTCGTTGACGAAGAAATAGAGCGAGGCATAGCCGCCGCCGCCCAGCGCGGTCTTCATCCCTGCGCTGATGATGATCGCGCCTGCGGTCAGCACCATGATCAGCGCGACGCCTTCGATGCGCAGGCGCGTGGTAAGCGTGAACGGCAGGAAGATCGCGAAGACCAGCGCCTTCCACACCCAGTCCCACTTCACCTGCGCCTCGACCGGGAAATCGGCTATCTGCGTGGTCCAGAAGCAGTAGAGCAGCAGCACCGCCAACAGGAACTGGCGGAAAGTGAAGCCCAGGTCCTTCTTGCTGTCGGTCAGCAGCCATCCGGCGAAGGCGGCGCAGAAGGCGATCAGCGAGATCGGCAGCGCCGAGGTGATCGACCAGCCGATCTTCTGCGGCGCGAGGATGTCGATGTAGCAGTAGGCAAGCACCCAGAGGAACGGGCGGCGCAGGCCGACCACGAGGAACGCCATGACGAAGCAGAACAGCGCGAGGTCAAGCATCGGGCGCCTGCCCGCTGTCGCCGCTGTCGCCGCGCGCCTCCTCGAGAGCCGGATCGCGGTCGGTCGCGTCGCGCCCCGCGAGCCGCAGCAGTGCGATCGCGATCAGCGCGTGGATCAAACCGAGGGCGAAGTAGTCGATCAAACCGGAAAAGTGCTTTCGATTGGCGCGTCGAGGCCGACTAGCACCCGGCGGTTGACGCGCCGTTAAGGTTGCCGTGGCACCACGCGGCGCGATGACCCGGGTGCTGCACGTCCTAGACCACTCGCTGCCGCTGCACAGCGGCTACACCTTCCGCACGCGCGCAATCCTGAAGAGCCAGGAAGCCGCGGGGCTGGAGGTGCGCGGCGTGACCGGCCTGCGCCATGCGGCGGACGGCCCGCCCGTGGAGACGGTGGACGGGCTCACCTTCCACCGCGCGTCCGGTTCGGCATCGGGGCCGGCTGGCCTGCGCGAATGGCGCGAGATCGCGCGTTTCGCGGAATCGATCGAGCGAGTCGCGCGCGAATGGCGGCCCGACGTGCTCCACGCGCACTCCCCCGCTTTGTGCGGCGCCGCGGCGATGAAGGTCGCGCGCCGCCATGGCATTCCCCTGGTCTACGAGATCCGCGCTTTCTGGGAGGACGCGGCGGTCGGCAACGGCACCGGGCGCGAAGGCTCGCTCAAGTACCGGCTGACACGCGCACTGGAGAACCGCGTGGTCGCGGGGGCGGACGCAGTGTTCACGATCTGCTGGGGGTTGAAGGACGATCTCGTCGTGCGCGGCTTCGCGCCGGGCAAGATTGGCCTCTCCCCCAATGGCGTCGATCTGTCGCTGTTCGGCGAACCCGTCGCTCGCGACGAGGCGCTGGTCCAGGAGCTGGATCTCGGGAGCGGCCCTGTGATCGGCTTCATCGGCAGCTTCTACGACTACGAAGGGCTGGACGATCTGATCGCCGCCATGCCCCTTCTGCGCGCCGAGATACCGGGTGCGCAGCTTCTTCTGGTCGGGGGCGGACCGATGGACGATGCGCTGCGCGCGCAAGCCCACGCGAGCCCCGCTGGCGAGGCGATTCGCTTTACCGGGCGGGTGCCGCACCAAGTGGTCGAGCGATACTATTCGCTGATCGACGTGCTCGCCTATCCGCGCAAGCGCAGCCGCCTGACGGACCTCGTGACGCCGCTCAAGCCGCTCGAGGCCATGGCGCAGCACAGGCTCGTCGCGGCGTCCGACGTCGGCGGTCACCGGGAGCTGATCCCGGACGGGAAGACCGGCGCCCTGTTCGCCGCCGACGATCCGGCCGCCTGCGCCGCCACGCTGGCCAACCTCCTGCGGAACCGCGGCGCTTGGGATGCAATGCGCGCGCAGGCGCGGGCTCACGTGGCGGAACACCATGACTGGGCGCGCAACGTTCGTCGTTATCAAGACGTTTACCATCGCCTGTTAGCCCCCATGCCGAATGGGGCCGTGCCCGCCGCCGCATAAGGCGCGCATCGCCCGCGCAACGGGGAAGAACGAAGTGGCAGCCACGCACATCGGCACGATCGCCAGCAAGCCGCCCATCAGCCAGCATCCGGCGTTTCCCGCCATCGTGGCGCTATGGTTCGCCGCGCTGCTCGGCATCGGCAGCCTCGTCCTGCCCGTGGCCCTGTTCGAGAGTCTCGTAATCGCGACGGGCCTGCACACGGTCGTTTCGGCCGCGGAACCGCCGCTGGGGGTTGCCGCCCGCATCCTGATCGCGCTGGTCGGTGCGGGCCTCGGCGCCCTCGCCGGGCTCTACATCGCGCGCAAGGTCGCTGCCGCTCAGGCTGCGCCGCGCTTCGTACCTGTATCCGTGCGACGCGAGCCGAAAAGCGCCGAGCCCGCGAAGCGTCCGATCTCGGCGCACGAGGAACTCGGTGCCGACGGCTTCGACGAGCCGGTCGAGGATTTGCGTTCCGCGCCGATCCCCGGGCGCCGCCGCGCGCTTTCGCTGACCGAGGAAAGCGGGCCGAGTGAACTGCTCGACTACGCGCCCCTGCCGGGTGCGGATGCCGAGATCGTGATGCTCGCCGAGGAAGAACCGCCAGCGCTGGAAGACGAGGCGCTCGATCTCACGGCGTTTGCGGACCACTCGCCCGAACCGGTCGAGGAACCCGAAACCGCGGAAGCACCTGTGCACCGAATCGAAGACCCTGTGGTCGCGTCGACGCCGGTCGCAGCCGAGCCGACGCGTCCCTTCGACGTGCCATCCGCCTTCGCCGCGCCGGAAATCGACCCGATCGACGTGCCGCTCGGCGCGGAAACGCCCGTCGATGCCCTGCGCGACGAATTTGACCCCGCGGCAACGCCCGCACCGTTCGGCCACCCGTTGATGGCCACTGACGGCGAAGCAGGCGAGCCATCGCCGGCGCCCGCTGGCGGGCCCATCGGCGCGGAAGACCGGCCACTGCGCGAACTGTCCATCGCCGAGCTCGTCGATCGATTCGCGATCTCGCTCCAGCGTGCGGCCGAACGGGCCCAGACGGAACTTCCTCCCGTCGAGATGCCGGCCCGCTACGTGCCCGACCTCGGTGTGGAGGCGGAGGAAGCGCCGCGCCTCGAGCCGAAGCCTGCGCCGAAACCGGTGTCGTCGGCCGAAGGCGCAGCACCGGCGGAAGCGATTCCCGCCGCGCTGCGCCCGCTCGCGCTGGACGACGATTTCATCGACGAGGAGCAGGACGATCTCGCGCTCACCTTGTCGCTGACGCCTGAGACGCGTCCGTTCGCCGCGCCCCCGTCCGACCCCGGGGAGGACGAGAGCGACGACTCGCCTGTCGACGGTACCTACAGCTCGCTGCTCAGCATCCGGCGGCCGGAACGCGAGCGCGAGTTCGTGCGCATCGAAGACGATCCGGAGGACGGTGAAAACGAAGCGTTCGAGCCGGTCGTGGTCTTTCCCGGACAGGAGGAGCGCCGTGTCGCGCCGGCGGCGTCGCCGCTCATGGCGCTGGAGCGCCCCTTCGACGCGCCTCGCGGCGTGCGCGCCGCGCCGCCGGCAGGCGAGTTGCCGCCAGTCGATCAGGCACAGGCCGAACGCGCCCTGCGCGAGGCCCTGCACAAGCTTCAGCGCCTCAGCGGCACCGCCTGAGGCCCCGGGGCGCTTTTGCGCGCGCAAGAATTACTAATACCTATGCGCTGCCTTCGCAGTTGCAAAAATCCGTTCGTATCGTCATGAAGCGCCTTCGCGATAATTTTCGTGCGCGATTGCGCGCCACGGAAAGCGCTTCATTGCCGGAGCGTGGGGGAGGCACGCGCTTCGGCACCTGACATGACGAGGTTTCTGGATGGGATTTCCCACGCCGACAGGTCTGTATGATCCACGCAACGAACACGATTCGTGCGGTGTCGGTTTCGTAGCGCACATCAGAGGCCAGAAAAGCCACGCGATCGTTGCGCAGGCGCTCGAGATTCTCGCCAACCTCGACCACCGCGGCGCCGTCGGCGCCGACCCGCTGCTGGGCGACGGCGCGGGCATCCTGCTGCAGGTTCCCGATCCATTGCTGCGCGACTGGGCGGCGGAGGCAGGCTACGACCTGCCGGCCGCCGGGGACTATGCCGTCGCGCAATGCTTCCTGCCGCAGGACGAGGCGGCACGCACCTTCGTCGCCGAACAACTCGAAAAGTTCGTCGCCAAGGAAGGTCAGCGGCTCGTCGGCTGGCGCGACGTGCCGGTCACGCTCGACGGGCTCGGCAAGGCGGTGATCGAATCGATGCCGGTCATGCGGCAGTGCGTGGTCGCGCGCGGCGACAACTGCGCCGATCGCGACGCGTTCGAGCGCAAGCTGATCGTCATCCGCAAGCAGACGCTGAATCCGCTGCGCAAGCTGGCCGAGAAGCACGGCCTGCCCGGACTGACCGAAACTTACATCCCGAGCTTCTCCAGCCGCACGATCGTCTACAAGGGCCTGCTGCTCGCGAATCAGGTCGGCAGTTTCTACGACGATCTGCGCGATCCGCGCTGCGTCTCCGCGCTCGGCCTCGTGCACCAGCGCTTCTCGACCAACACTTTCCCGAGCTGGCGGCTCGCGCACCCCTACCGCTTCATGGCGCACAACGGCGAGATCAACACCGTCCGCGGCAACGTGAACTGGATGGAAGCGCGCCGGCGGACGATGGAGAGCGAGCTGCTCGGCGCCGATCTCGACAAGATGTGGCCGCTGATCCCGCACGGCCAGTCGGATACCGCTTGCCTCGACAACGCGCTCGAACTGCTGCTCGCGGGCGGATACAGCCTCGCCCACGCGATGATGATGCTCATGCCCGAAGCATGGGCGAAGAACCCGCTGATGGATCCGGCGCGGCGCGCGTTCTACGAATATCACGCTGCGCTGATGGAACCCTGGGACGGGCCCGCCGCTGTCGCCTTCACCGACGGGCGCCAGATCGGCGCGACGCTCGACCGCAATGGCCTCCGGCCCGCGCGCTACTGCGTGACCAAGGACGATCTCGTCTGCCTCGCCTCGGAAAGCGGCGTGCTGCCGTTCGCGGAAGCCGACATCGTGCGCAAGTGGCGGCTCCAGCCGGGCAAGATGCTGCTGATCGATCTCGAACAGGGCCGCATCGTCGAGGATGCCGAGCTCAAAGCCGAGCTCGCCGCCGCGCACCCCTACGAGAAGTGGCTGGCGCAGACGCAGTACAAGCTCGAGGACCTCGACACGATCGAGCCCGAGCTGGCCGCGATCCCCGATCATACGACGGCGCTGCTCGAACGCCAGCAGGCCTTCGGGTACACGCAGGAGGATATCGGACGCTTCCTCGAGCCCATGGCGCTGACCGGCGACGACCCGATCGGCTCGATGGGCACCGACACGCCGCTCGCCGTGCTGAGCCAGCGGCCGCGCCTGCTCTACGATTACTTCAAGCAGAACTTCGCCCAGGTGACCAACCCGCCGATCGATCCGATCCGCGAGGAGCTGGTCATGAGCCTGCTGTCGATGGTCGGCCCGCGCCCCAACCTGCTCGGGCGCGACGCGGGCACACACAAGCGGCTCGAGGTCAGCCAGCCGATCCTGACCAACGAGGATCTGGCCAAGATCCGCTCTGTCGAGGCCGCGCTCGACGGCGCCTTCCGCACCCACACGCTGGACATTTCCTGGGATGCACACAGCGGCGCAGACGGGCTCGAAATGGCCCTCAAGGAGCTCTGCTGGGCCGCGACCGAGGCCGTTCTGCTCGATCACAACATCCTGATCCTGTCGGACCGTGCACAGGGCCCGGATCGCATCCCCATCCCGGCCTTGCTCGCCACCGCGGCGGTCCACCACCACCTCGTGCGCCAAGGTCTCAGAATGCAGACCGGCCTGGTGGTCGAGACCGGCGAAGCGCGCGAGGTGCATCACTACTGCGTGCTCGCCGGGTATGGCGCGGAGGCGATCAACCCCTACGTCGCGTTCGAGACGATCGAGGCCCTGCGCGCCGAGCGTTTCCCCGAGATCGCGCCGGCCGACGCGCGAAAGAACTACATCAAGGCCATCGGCAAGGGCATGCTCAAGGTCATGTCCAAGATGGGCATCTCGACCTACCAGTCCTATTGCGGGGCGCAGATCTTCGATGCGGTCGGTCTGTCGAGCGCCTTCATCGAGAAGTACTTCACCGGCACGGCGACGACGATCGAAGGCATCGGCCTTGCCGAAGTGGCGGAAGAGGCGGTCCGCCGCCACGCGCTCGCGCACGGCGACAATCCGCTCTACCGCGGCATGCTCGACGCGGGCGGCATCTACCAGTACCGTCTGCGCGGCGAGGACCACGCCTGGACGCCGGGCAGCGTCGCCAGCCTGCAGCACGCGGTGCGCGGCAACTCGCGGGAGCGCTACGAGGACTTCGCGCGCGAAATCAACGAGCAGTCCGAACGGCTGCTGACGATCCGCGGGCTGATGGACCTGAAGCCGGCCGAGACGCCGGTGCCGATCGACGAGGTCGAGCCGGCAAGCGAGATCGTCAAGCGCTTCAGCACCGGCGCGATGAGCTTCGGTTCGATCAGCCGCGAAGCGCACACCACGCTCGCGATCGCGATGAACCGCATCGGCGGCCGCTCGAACACCGGCGAAGGCGGCGAGGAACCCGATCGCTTCACGCCGCTGGACAACGGCGATTCGATGCGCAGCCGCATCAAGCAGGTCGCCTCGGGCCGTTTCGGCGTGACGACCGAGTACCTGGTCAATTCCGACGACATCCAGATCAAGATGGCCCAGGGCGCCAAGCCCGGCGAGGGCGGTCAGCTCCCCGGCCACAAGGTCGACAAGACGATCGGTGCGGTGCGCCACTCGACCCCGGGTGTCGGCCTGATCAGCCCGCCGCCGCATCACGATATTTATTCGATCGAGGATCTGGCGCAGCTCATCCACGATCTCAAGAACGTGCAGCCGAGCGCGCGCATCTCGGTCAAGCTGGTGAGCGAAGTCGGCGTCGGCACGGTCGCCGCGGGCGTGTCCAAGAGCAAGGCCGACCACGTCACCATCTCGGGTTACGAAGGCGGCACCGGCGCATCGCCGCTGACCAGCCTGACGCATGCCGGATCGCCGTGGGAAATCGGCTTGGCCGAAACGCAGCAGACGCTGCTGCTCAACGACCTTCGCAGCCGCATCGCGGTGCAGGTCGACGGCGGCCTGCGCACCGGGCGCGACGTGGCGATCGGCGCGCTGCTCGGCGCCGACGAGTTCGGCTTCGCCACTGCGCCGCTGATCGCGGCGGGCTGCATCATGATGCGCAAGTGCCACCTCAACACCTGCCCGGTCGGCGTGGCGACGCAGGATCCGGTGTTGAGGAAGCGCTTCACCGGCACCCCCGAGCATGTGATCAACTACTTCTTCTTCGTCGCCGAGGAACTGCGCCAGATCATGGCCGAGATGGGCTTCCGTACGATCGAGGAGATGATCGGCCGGGTGGACCGGATCGACACGCGCCGGGTCGAGCGCCACTGGAAGGCGCACGGCGTCGATCTGTCCCGCGTGCTCCAGGTGGCCGCCCCCCAGGGCAGCGGCGCACTGCATCACACCCAGGTGCAGGAGCACGGCCTCGCCGCCGCGATGGACAACGAGGTGATCGAAGCTTGCCGCGCCGCGATCGACAGCGGGGCCCCGATCCAGATCGAGCGCGAGATCCGCAACGTCAACCGCACCTTCGGCGCGATGCTGTCGGGCGAGGTTGCCCGCCGCCACGGGCATGCCGGCCTCAAGCCCGAGACGATTCGCATCAACCTGACCGGTGTCGCCGGCCAGAGCTTCGGCGCGTGGCTGGCACACGGGGTTACGCTGGACCTGACGGGCGATGCGAACGACTACGTCGGCAAGGGCCTGTCGGGCGGCCGCATCGTCGTGCGCCAGCCGGCCCACGTGGCACGCGATCCGGGCGAGAACATCATCGTCGGCAACACCGTGCTCTATGGCGCGATCTCGGGCGAGGCCTACTTCGCCGGCGTCGCGGGCGAGCGTTTCGCGGTGCGCAATTCGGGCGCAGTCGCGGTGGTCGAGGGCACGGGCGACCATGGCTGCGAATACATGACTGGCGGCGTCGTCTGCGTGCTCGGCCGCACCGGGCGCAACTTCGCCGCGGGAATGAGCGGGGGCGTCGCTTACGTCTACGACGAGGACGGCGACTTCGAGCACTTGTGCAATCCGGCGCAGGTCGATCTGCTGCCGGTATCGGCCGCGCCCGACGCCGAGGAAGGCACGGGCCGCCCGCAGCAGCGCGCACGCTCGGTCCACGACCTCGGCATGGGCGACATGCTGCGCCACGACGCAGAGCGCCTGCGCATCCTGGTCGAGCGGCACAAGCTGCACACGGGTTCGGCCAAGGCCGCCGCGCTGCTCGAGAACTGGGACGCGGCGCTGACGCGCTTCGTCAAGGTCATGCCGCGCGACTATGCCCGCGCGCTCGAACAGCTCGAGAGCGAGCGGATCGAGGCCGAAAGCGTGGCGGCGGAGTGACTTTTCATTTTCTTTTCGTCATCCCCGCGAAGGCGGGGATCCAGATACCGTCCGTCGATATCGGCGGCGTCGACTGGACCCCTGCCTGCGCAGGGGTGACGGCCAAATCGGAGACTTGACCGTCATGGGCAAGGAAACAGGCTTCCTCGAATTCGAGCGCGAGGATCGCGGCTATGCCGATCCCGCCGAGCGCCTCGCGCATTACAAGGAATTCGTCGTCCCCCTGCCGGACGACAAGCTGCGCAACCAGGCGGCGCGCTGCATGAACTGCGGAATTCCGTACTGTCACACCGGCTGCCCGGTGAACAACCTGATCCCGGACTGGAACCATCTCGTCTACGAAGCGGACTGGAAGCGCGCGCTCGACACGCTCCATTCGACCAACAATTTCCCCGAGTTCACCGGCCGCGTCTGCCCGGCCCCGTGCGAAGCGGCCTGCACGCTGAACATCGTCGACACCCCGGTGACGATCAAGTCGATCGAATGCGCGATCGTCGACCGCGGCTGGCAGGAAGGCTGGATCAAGCCGCAGATCGCGGAAAAGCCGACCGGCAAATCGGTCGCGGTGATCGGATCGGGCCCGGCCGGTCTCGCCTGCGCTCAGCAGCTCGCCCGCGCGGGCCATGCAGTCACGGTGTTCGAGAAGGCCGACCGGATCGGCGGCCTGCTGCGCTATGGCATTCCCGACTTCAAGATGGAGAAGCACCTCATCAACCGCCGTGCGGTGCAGATGGAGGCCGAAGGGGTCCAGTTCCGCACCAACAGCGAAGTCGGCGTCGAGGTTTCGTTCAGCGCGCTGAAGGAGAATTTCGACGCCATCGTGCTGGCCGGGGGCGCGGAGAAGGCGCGCCAGCTCGACATTCCGGGCGCCGAGCTTCCGGGCGTGCGGCTGGCGATGGAATTCCTGACCCAGCAGAACAAGCGCAACGCGGGCGACGACGAAGTGCGCGCCGCCCCGCGCGGCTCGCTGACGGCGACGGGCAAGCACGTGATCGTGATCGGCGGCGGCGACACCGGCAGCGACTGTGTCGGCACCTCCAACCGCCAGGGCGCCGCAAGCGTGACCCAGCTCGAGATCATGCCCAAGCCGCCGGAGAAGGAAGACAAGGCGCTGACCTGGCCCGACTGGCCGCTCAAGCTGCGCACGTCCTCCAGCCACCAGGAAGGCGTGGACCGCGACTGGGCCGTGCTGGCGAAGCGCGTGGTTGCCGAGAACGGCGAAGTCGCCGGCCTCGAATGCGTGCGCGTCGAATGGCGTGACGGACGCATGCACGAGGTCGAAGGCAGCGAATTCACGCTGCGGGCCGACCTGATCCTGCTCGCGATGGGCTTCACCGGCCCCAAGCGCCGCGGTCTGCTCGACCGCGCGGGCGTCGAACTGGACGGACGCGGCAATGTCGCCGCCGACACGCGGAGCTACGCCACGAGCGAGCCGAACGTCTTCTCCTGCGGCGACATGCGCCGCGGGCAAAGCCTCGTCGTCTGGGCGATCCGCGAAGGCCGCCAGGCTGCCCGGGCCGTCGACGAAGCGCTGATGGGCACGAGCGAACTGCCGCGCTAGGGCGCGTCTAAACCCGCCAGTTGATCGCGCCGCGGCCCTGCGCCTCGAGGAAGGCGTTGGCCTTGCTGAAGGGGCGCGAGCCGAAGAAGCCGCGGTGGGCGGAGAGTGGGCTCGGGTGCGGCGAGCGCAGCACGAGATGTCGGTCGCTCTGCGCGAGTTCGGGAATGCGCGCGGCCTTCCCTTGCGCGTGGCTACCCCAGAGGATGAACACGCTCGGCTCGGGCCGCGCGGCGACCGCCGCGACGCAGGCATCGGTGATCGTCTCCCACCCCTTGCCGGCATGGCTGCCCGCGCGCCCCGCCTCCACGGTCAGCGAATTGTTGAGCAGGAGCACGCCCTGCCGCGCCCAGGCGCTCAGATCGCCGTGCCCCGGTGGGGGCAGGCCGAGATCGCTTTCCAGTTCCTTGTAGATGTTGACCAGGCTCGGCGGCACACGGACGCCTTCGGGCACGGCGAAGCACAGGCCCATCGCCTGATCCGGCCCGTGGTAGGGATCCTGTCCGAGGATCACGACTTTCACGTCCTCCAGCGGCGTCAGGTCGAGCGCGGCGAGGCGCGTGCCGCGCGGGGGGTAGATCGTCCGCCCGGCAGCTTCCTCGGCGCGAAGCCAGCCGCCCAGCCGCCTCGCTTCGGGGGCGGCAAGGACCGGATCGAGCACCGGCCGCCAGCTCTGGGGTAGAGTGTCGCTCATGGGCGGCAGGATAGGCGGCGCGCGCGCCGCGTTCCAGCAGCCCTTTCCCTCAATCCCCAATGCGCCTAAGAGCCGCGCCTTATGGCAGTGCATTTTCACGAAGAAGACCTGCCCGCCGGCGTTCTCGCCGACGGGCCGATCGCGGTCGACACCGAAACGATGGGTCTCGTCACGCCGCGCGACCGGCTCTGCGTCGTCCAGCTCAGCGACGGCCACGGCGACGAGCACCTCGTGCGCTTCCGCGTCGGCAGCCCTTACGATGCGCCCAACCTCAAGGCCGTGCTCGCCGACCCTGCGCGGCTCAAGCTCTACCACTTCGCGCGCTTCGACCTCGCGGCGATCGAACATTATCTTGGCGTCACTGCCGCGCCGGTCTTCTGCACCAAGATCGCGAGCAAGCTGACACGGACCTATACCGACCGGCACGGGCTCAAGAACCTGGTTCAGGAACTGCTCGGCGGCGAGATCTCGAAGGCACAGCAGAGCTCCGACTGGGGCGCACCCGAGATCACCGAGGCACAGCGCGAATACGCGGCGTCCGACGTGCGCTTCCTCCACCGCATGCACGCCATCTTCGTCGAGCGGCTCGCGCGCGAGGGTCGCACCGAGATAGCCCAGGCCTGCTTCGATTTCCTGCCCACTCGCGCACGGCTCGACCTTGCCGGATGGGCCGAGAACGATATTTTCAGCCACGCGTAGTCCTTCACAGGGTAGACGCAGATCATGGTGACGAAGCGGCGCATCGAGACGCAGGAGGCAGCCCGGCTGAGGAGCGAGCGGCAGCACTTCGCCGCGCCCGGCGGGTCGCACGACCGGCTCGTCGCGTTTCTCGCCAAAGTCCTGCCGATGGGTATAGGCGTGGTCGCGGCCCTGATGGTGATCACGCCGCTCAGCCCGCGCGGCGAGGTCAGCTTCCTGCTGGATCGCAACGAAGTCGCCATGATCGACGAGCGCCTGCGCGTCGACAACGCGATGTACCGCGGGCAGGACGACAAGGGACGGCCGTTCTCGCTGACCGCCGGCGAGGCCGTGCAGCGGTCGAGCGCGGAAGGAATCGTGCGAATGAACGACCTCGTCGCCCGGATCGCACTGCCCGAGGGCCCGGCCCGGCTCGGCGCGCAGGCCGGCGCCTACGATATCGACGAGGAAGTCGTGTCCGTTTTCGGCCCGGTCCGCCTGACCGCGGCGGACGGCTATCGCATGGTCGCGCGCGGGGTTTCGGTCGATCTCGCGGCGAAGCGCATGGTCGGGCGCGGCGGGGTCGAAGGGGAGATCCCGGCCGGCACGTTCTCCGCCGACCGCCTGATCGCCGACATGACCGAACGCACGGTCACGCTTGACGGCAACGCCCGCCTGCGGATGATTCCGGGCGAACTGAGGATGCCCTCATGACATCGCACCTTTCCACCGCGTCGCACATTTCCACCGCATTGCGTTGGGCCATCGCCGGCTTCGTCGGCGCCCTCGCCGTGTTCGCGGGCATGCAGATCAACGCCCAGGCGATCGCCGGGCACAATTCGAACGCGCCGGTCAACTACGCCGCCGACCGGATCGAGTTGCAGGACCGGCAGAACCGCGTCGTCCTGTCGGGCAACGTCGACATCACCCAGGCCGACCTGCGCCTGCGCGCCGCGCGTACGCTGGTCAACTACAGCGACGCAGGTTCGCTGAGCATCCAGCGCATCACCGCGACGGGCGGTGTGCGGGTGACACGCGGGAGCGAATCTGCGACCGGCGACGTCGCGGTCTACGACTTCAACCGCCGGATCATCACGATGGCCGGCAACGTCCGCCTGCGCCGCGGCACCGACACGCTCAACGGCGGGCGGCTGGTGATCGACCTGCGGACCGGCGTGTCGAGCGTCGACGGAAGCGCCTCGGGCACATCGACCACGTCGGACGGGCGCGTATCGGGCACCTTCCAGGTTCCCGAAAACTAGGCTGCCTCACTATCGGATTCGACACCGCCGGGCCGCGGCGCGGCGGGCGATTTCGGCAAGACCCTGCGACAGCAGCAGTTCGGCCGACTGGCTGTTGGCGAGCAGCGCGCGGTGGAGCGCCACCAGCTTGGCCACCAGCCGGTCGAGCTCGCGCCCGCGCCAGTGCTTGAGCTGGGCGGCAATGTCGCGCTCGTCCTTCCAGAAGATACGGCGAGCGCGTTTCTCCGCCTCCAGCGCCGCCGCCACGTTGCCGCGCGGCCCGATCTTCGCCGCGATCTGCGCGAGCTGGGCCGCGCGCCGCTCGATCGCGAGCAGCACGCCGACCGGGTTGAGCGACAATTCACGCAGCCGGTGAAGCTCGGCCGGGATCTTGCGCGTCTCGCCCGCGAGCACTGCGTTGACTAGGGGCATGAAGCCGTCTTCCTCGCTCGAGGCACCGATGGCGTCGAGCGCGGCGGCATCGGCGTTCCTGGGCGCCGCCGGCGAGGCGTCGAGATAGAGCGCGAGCTTGTCCACCTCGGACTGCGCGAGCCGCACGTCGAGCCCGGCGGCACGCGCGATCCGTTCGGCAAGATCGCCGTTGAGACGCAGGCCGGCCGCATCCGCCATCCCACGCACGCTGGCGGTAACGGAGGCGAGATCGGGCGGCCAGAACATGGCCACCAGCGCGTCATCGCGCTTCTCGAGCAGCTTGGCGGTGCGGGACTTGTCGGTGGCGGAGGTGGCGACGATCAGCACCGGGCAGGCCTCGCCCGTGCCGAGCAGCAGATTGCCGATCGCGTCGAGCGCCTCGTCGCCGCTCGTGCGAACGTAAATGTGGCGCGCATCGCCGAACAGCGAGCCCGAGCGGGCCTCGTCGCCGAGGAGGACGGGATCCTTGCGTAAGGCCGCGCCCGACATCTCGATGCGTTCGCCCGGATCGTCGAGCAGTTCGACGATCCTGTCCGCCGCGGCCGCGGCGCCGGCTTCGTCGGGTCCGCAGAAGAAGAACACCCGGCACTGCTGCGCCGCCCGCCGGGCGGCAGCGGCGAAATCGCGCTGGGTCGCCTTCACCGCGCTTCGCGCAGCGTGAGCGAGAGCTGCGTCACGATACGGTCGGCGACCTCCTGCGCGAGATTCTCAAGCGCGGTCTGCTCCGCGGCGATGGTGGCATATTCGCTGGAGACGACGTCGATCCCCGCGTCCGACCCGGCGGTCGCATCGAGCAGGATCGAACCGTCGGCGGTGTCGACGAGCTGGTAGCGCGCCCGCAGCGTGCGGCGTTCGCGCCCGATCGTGTCATCGCTCAGCACGCCGAGCCCTTCGAGTCGGTCATCGAGCCGAACGTCGAGGCGGTAGCGCGGATTGGCCTCACCCGCCGCACCCAGGCGATCCTGCAGCGCGTTGCGCACCAGCCAGCCCGCACGCCCTTCGATCGGCGGCACGTCGACCGCGGCGAGCCCGCGCGCCACCGCGCCGTTCCCGCCGCCCGCATACATCGGTTGCAGCGAGCAGCCGGACAGCGCGGCCAGAGCCGCAGCGAGGGCGGCCGCACGGATCACGTGACGATGTTCACCAGCCGATCGGGCACGACGATCACCTTGCGCACGGTTGCTCCATCGATCGAACGCTGGACCTTCTCGCTCGCCAAGGCAAGCGCTTCCAGGTCTTCCTTCGCCGCGCCCTTCGGCGCGGTAAGCGTGTCGCGCAGCTTGCCCATGTGCTGGATAGCGATCGTCACCTCATCCTCGACCAGCAGCGCCGGGTCGACCGGCGGCCAGGACGCGTTCGCGATCAGGCCTTCACCCCCGATCGTGGCCCAGCCTTCCTCGGCCAGGTGCGGCATCATCGGGCTGGCCAGCAGCAGCACGGTGCGGATCGCTTCGCTGCGCGTGGCCGAAGGCTGCGCCTTTTCGATCGCGCCAGTCAGCTCGTAGAGCCGCGCGACGGCCTTGTTGAACGAGAGCGCCTCGATATCCTCGGCCACCGCGGCGATCGTCTGGTGCGTCTTGCGCAGCAGCGCCTTGTCCTCGCCGCTCGCTGCGGCGTCGTGCTGGCCGAACAACCGCCAGAGGCGCTGGACGAAGCGCCAGCAGCCCTCGATCCCGGCTTCCGACCACGGCAGGTCGCGCTCGGGCGGGCTGTCTGAGAGCATGAACCAGCGCACCGCGTCGGCACCGTATTTGGCGACGATCTCATCCGGGTCGACCGTGTTCTTCTTCGACTTGGACATCTTGATCACGCGGCCGATCGCGACCTCGCCGCCGTCGTCCTTGAGCAGCGCCCGCTCCGCCTCGCGGCTGACCTCGTTCGGCGCGTAGTAGACGGTGCGCCCGTCGATCTCGCGGCTGTAGGTCTCGTGCGTCACCATGCCTTGCGTGAACAGGCTGGCGAAAGGCTCGGCGAAGTCGAGCTGGCCGATGTGCTGCAGCGCGCGAGTCCAGAAGCGGGCGTAGAGCAGGTGCAGGATCGCATGCTCGATCCCCCCGATATACTGCTCGACCGGCAGCCACTTGGCGACTTCCTCGCGGTCGAACGGCTTGTCGGCCGGCCGGCTGGCGAAGCGCAGGAAGTACCAGCTCGAATCGACGAACGTGTCGAGCGTATCGGTCTCCCGCTCCGCTTTTCCGCCGCATTTGGGGCAGTTGACGTGCTTCCAGGTCGGATGACGCAGCAGCGGATTGCCGGGCGTCTTGAAATCGACGTCCTCGGGCAGGACGACGGGGAGCTGGTCCTTCGGCACCGGCACCACACCGCAGGCGGCGCAGTGGATGAACGGAATCGGCGTGCCCCAGTAGCGTTGGCGGGAGACACCCCAGTCGCGCAGGCGCCACACGGTCGTGCCTTGGCCCCAGTCGCCGGCCTCGGCGCGCGCGATCACCTCGCGCTTGGCCGCCTCGACTTCCATGCCGTCGAGGAACTGCGAGTTGACCAGCATGCCGTCGCCAGACTCGGCCTCGCCGGCGAAGGGCTTGTCCGCCTCTTCCGCACTCGCCGCAACGACGCGCGGGATCGGCAGGCCGTACTTGGTCGCGAATTCGAAGTCGCGCTGGTCGTGTCCGGGCACCGCCATGATCGCGCCGGTGCCGTAGTCCATCAGCACGAAGTTCGCGATGTAGACCGGCAGGTATTCACCAGTGAACGGATGGCGCGCGCCGATGCCAGTATCGAAGCCGAGCTTCTCCGCCGTCTCGAGCTCGGCCGCGGTCGTCCCGCCGCGTTTGCAGAGTTCGACGAACTTGGCCGCATCGCAGTTGATCATCGCCACGCGCTGGGCGACCGGATGGTCGGGCGCGACGGCGACGAAGCTCGCGCCGAAGATCGTGTCGGGCCGCGTGGTATAGACCGCCAGGCTGTCCCCGTCCGACAGTTCGAACGAGAACTCCAGTCCGCGACTCCGGCCGATCCAGTTCTCCTGCATCAGACGGACTTTGTCGGGCCAGTTCTCGAGCTCGCCCAGCCCGTCGAGCAGTTCCCCGGCGAACTGCGTGATCCTGAGGAACCACTGGTTGAGCTTGCGCTTCTCGACCTCGGCGCCGGAGCGCCAGCCCTTGCCGTCGATCACCTGCTCGTTGGCGAGCACGGTCATGTCGACCGGGTCCCAGTTGACCTCGCTCTCCTTCCGATAGACCAGCCCGGCCTCGTAGAGATCGAGGAACAGCGCCTGCTCGTGCCCGTAGTAGTCGGCGTCGCAGGTCGCGAGCTCGCGGCTCCAGTCGAGCGCGAAGCCGATGCGCTTCAACTGGGCCTTCATGTTGGCGATATTGTCGCGGGTCCAACCGCCCGGGTGGACGCCTTTCTCCATCGCGGCGTTCTCGGCCGGCATGCCGAAGGCGTCCCACCCCATCGGATGCAGCACCTCGTGCCCGGTCATCCGCTTGTAGCGCGCGAGCACGTCACCCATCGTGTAGTTGCGGACATGCCCGATATGGATGCGGCCCGAGGGATAGGGAAACATCTCGAGCACGTAGCTCTTGGGCTTGGCGGAATTGCTGTCGGCTTCGAAACAGCGCGCTTCTTCCCACGCGCGCTGCCAGCGCCCGTCGGCCTGCGACGGATCGAAACGGTTCTCGGTCATGGAAACCCCGTTAGGGCGAATTGAACTAGGAAACCACCGCCTGGCGACGCAGGTCGCGCGCCTTGGTGAGGATGATGCCTTCGAGCTTCTGCACGGTCGCCGCCTGAACCGGCGCATCGACCCAGGTTCCGCCCTGCGCAACCTGGCGGCTGGCAGCGACGCGCACGGCGTCGGCGCGCAGGTCCTGGTCGAGGATCGAGACCGTCAGCTTGACGCGTTCGCCCGGGTTTTCGGGATTCGTGTACCAGTCGGTCACGATCACCCCGCCAGCACTGTCGGCCTGGAGCAGGGGTGCGAAGCTCACCGTCTCCAGCGCGGCGCGCCAGAGGTAGGAGTTGACGCCGATCGTGGTCACCTGGCTCGCGGCGAGATCCGAGGCGGGGCGGCCACCGCCGCCGCACGCCGTGAGACCGGCAAGCGCCAGCGAGACGAGCAGGCCGCGGGAAACGGTCGAGGTAAGGCGGGTCGCGTTCATATGATCGGGTCGTATCCTGTCAGTGTGCTCGTTCGTCTCTATAACCCCCACGGCGCGAGCGGCAAGCACAGCGTGGACTCCTTGTTCGGAGCCCGCGATTGACCGGCCAGCGTTTGAACCGCGCCTTAATCGCCGGGGCTGTGTGCATGGTGCAACACCTGCGCCGAATCACGGACTCCGTCCTGTGGAAAATGCTGGTCAAGGCATTGGATCGATTCTAACTTTCCTTTCGACTCTTCTGCGCCCGAGTCCCGACAGGGGATGGTGCGTGAAGAGTCAGGAACCGTTCAGGGCCGATCGGCTTGGATGGCGGGGGAACAAGGGGAAGGACGCGCTGCAATGTCTGGGTCACGCAAGATGACACGCAAGGGTGGGTTTGCGCCCACGCTGCTGTCGGCTGCGTGCCTTGCGCTCGCGATCCCTTCGGCCGGCCTGGCGCTCGTCGGGCTGGAGAATGGGGAAGCCGCCGCCCCCGCGACCGCACAGTTCGCCCCCTTCACGCCCGCATCGGTCGACCCGCAGCTCGCCCGGCGAGTCGCGCAACAGGTCGCCGCGAGCGGCCAGACGCTTCGTTTCACACCCGCCGGCCCCGCCAAGCCGCTCGACCGCACCGTGACCGTAGCCGTCCGCGTCGACGAGCAGACCGCACGCGCGATCTCGTTCCGCTCGACCCTGGCCTCGATCGCCGGGGAGCCGGGAACCGGCGCTGCGACGATCGCATCGACCCGCTACAATCTAGGCATTGCCCGCGGTTACCAGACCTTCGCCAAGGCGACCTCGCTGCCAGAGGGCGTGCGCGAGATGGACGTTCCCGATCTCGCCAGCTTCGAACCCGCCCAGGGCCGTGAGGAGGAACCAAGCCGGTTCCAGCCGCGCATTGCGTTCGAACGGGACCGCAGCGTCGGCCGCTCGCCGCGCACGCTGGAAGGGCTGGGCGATCAGTCGGTCGATCTCGGCGGCGCCTACCGCGTCACCCGCAATCTCGACGTCACCGCCGGCGTGCGGCTTTCGCAGGATCGCGACCGGCTCGCGCCGCTCACTGACATGGAGCAGGACAGCCAGGCGGTCTATGTCGGCACGCAGTTCCGCTTCTGACCGTCATCGAGGCCTGAATTCGTCTGCAAGGCCCCGCTCCGGCGGGGTTTTTCTTTTGTGTCGCGCAGCCTTCGCGTAGACCTGCGGGACCCACAAAAATCAGGCGGAGACAAGTCCATGGCTCGCGTTGCAATCGTCACCGGCGGAACCCGCGGTATCGGCGAGGCGATCAGCCTCGCGCTCAAGGCGCAGGGGCGCACCGTGGTCGCCAACTATGCCGGCAACGACGAGCGGGCGCAGCGCTTCTCCGCCGCGCACGGCATTCCGGTCTACAAATGGGACGTGGGCGATCACGAGGCCTGCCAGGACGGCTGCAGGCGGGTGACCGAGGAGGTGGGCGCGGTCGACATCGTGGTCAACAACGCCGGCATCACCCGCGACGGCACACTGCACAAGATGACCTTCGACGACTGGAACGAGGTCATGCGAATCAACCTCGGCGGGTGCTTCAACATGGCCAAGGCCTGCTTCCCCGGGATGCGCGAGCGCGGCTGGGGCCGCATCGTCAATATCGGCTCGATCAACGGTCAGGCGGGCCAGTACGGCCAGGTCAACTACGCCGCGGCCAAGAGCGGCATCCACGGCTTTACCAAAGCCCTGGCACAGGAAGGCGCGCGCTCAGGCGTCACCGTCAACGCGATCGCGCCCGGCTATATCGACACCGATATGGTCGCCGCCGTCCCGGAACCGGTGCTGGAGAAGATCGTCGCCAAGATCCCGGTCGGGCGCCTGGGCCAGGCGGACGAAATTGCCCGCGGCGTCGCCTTCCTCACCAGCGACGAAGCCGGCTTCGTCACCGGCTCCACGATGAGCATCAACGGCGGCCAGCACATGTACTGAGCCACGCGGCAGCCACCCGGCTTCGCCGAACGGTGGCTGCCATCGCCGTCAGGAGAGCCAGTAGCCGACCACCCGCCAGCCCGAACCTTCCCGCACCAGCGTCACGGTTTCGGTGACGTCGGCCTTATTGGCGAAGCTGGTGCGGAACTTGATCATCTCGTAGCCGTAAGGCGGCGCCGGCACGCCTTCCTGGCTGATCGCCGTTCGCGAAAGCACCTCGCCCAGCGGAGGGCGGACCTGCTCGGAAACCGAGGCCCATTTTTCGCTGGTGTTCAGTTCCTTGAACGCCTGACCGGTCGCGTTCCAGCTTTCGTCCCAGCGCCCCTGGTCGACGAGGCTCAGCCATTGCTTTGCCGCTTCCACGACTTCCCCTCCGACTTCGGCAGCAGGAGCGCCGGCATCTACCGGGGCTTTCTGGCTGCTCCTCGCCGCGGGTTCGGCGACATGCGACAGGGACGTGAGCGCGAGCGCTGCGAGAACGAGAGACATGAGCATTCCTCCGATTAGCCAGAAGCGGCGGGGGCCCGCGTCGAGACCGTCCGCCACTGCTCCACCATGTCCCATGCCGGGGGCGGGCCCGGCTGCCCCCATTTGCTTGCCCGCAAGAAAATCGGGGCCCTCGCCCTCCTTGTCGAGAAGCATTCGCGCCGCCTCGCGGCTGCTCGAAACTTCCATCTTCCGCCGCGCGTGGCGCAGCCGCTCGTTCACCGTGTGCACGGAAATTCCCAGGCGCCGCGCCAGCGATTTCGCATCGTAGCCCCGGACGATCAGCCGCAGCGTCTGCTTCTCTTTTTCGGTGAGAGCCTGATATCCTTCCGACATTCGCTCACCCGCGTTGGTGTACCTGATCGAGCGGGAATCCTAGCGGCGGCCGGCGTGCGAACCACCCCAAAAAATTCGTAGACGCTCGCGTCGTGGCTGAGGACGCCCGCGAAACGCCTCACGGCTTTTCGTGGAAGCTCTCGCCCCAGATCGTGTAGATGAAAGTGGCCGACCAAGTGATGAGCATGAACCCCGCGAGCGAGAACAGCATCACCACCATGCGGATCGCGCCGTGGGCCTCCACTTCCGCGAACCCCAGCGTGACGAACGATATGCCTGCGACGTAGAGATAGTCCGCCGGTGCCCCGCCGAATGTCGCGCCCAGCGAACCGGAGCCCGGCAGCAGGAGCAGAAGCCAGAACACCCACGCCCCGATCGCAATTTCGATGAGGTGAAGAAGGCCGAGGCTCCAGAATGTCACGATCACGCTCAAGTGCGGATGGCGGCGACGCTCCCGCTTGCCCCAGCCGATCACCCGCAAACCGCCCATATGGAAGGCTCCGAGCACTGCGAAGAGCACCGCCCCGCCGGCGAGGAAGAGGAGCTGGTTGGCGATCATGAGGTCAGCCCGAAGGTTGGCCGCCGGCTCACGGCTCCGCAAAGCCCAGGGCGCGGACGTCGACTCGGTGGCGGCGCGGATCGTCCTGGAAGAACAGTCCGGCTTTCCGGGTCGAATCCCCGGGCACGTAATCGACCGTGGTGGTGCTGGTCGCCACCGTCCCGTCCGCCTTGGTCAGTTCGCCCTCCACCTCAACGGCCGCGGCAGTGGCGGAGGAGCGATTGCGGAGTTCGACTTCGACGACGTAGCCCGCCGGCGTGGGCGTGATTGCCCCGATGCTGGCTTCGATCGCAGGCGGCCTGGCGCCCGAACCTTTCACGCTTTCCCACCCCAGTGCGCCCAGCACGGCCAGGGTCAGCAGGAGCCCGATCGCCGCAGCGATCCATTCGAGCAGCGGCTGGCCGGTTCGCGCCCGTCTCCGGCTCTCCCTCCTACGCGCCTTCTCCGCCATCGCCTCTCCCCTTTCAAACCACGAGCCGCGCGATCGCGGCGCCGACGGCCGCGGGAAACGCGAGTACCGCGGTCATCGACACGATCTGGCCCAGGTCCGCGCCTTCCATCCGGCCGAAGGTCCACAGAACGTAGACGCTGACGAGCAGGGCCACGCCATAGCCGGCGATGGTGTAGAAGACGAAGAGGCGCCAGAAGCCGCTTCCCTCGGGCGCTTGCTCCTGTCCGGCGAATCCCACACCGTAGACGAAGGCGTGCAGGATCACGATCGACGCAAGCACCAGCGCTATGCTGTGCCGAGGCGTCATCTTGAAGCCGATCAGGATCATCTCCTCGGTCGGCGCGAGGTTGAAGGCCAGGAACAGCGCGCCGGCGACCATCAGGAACAGTTGCCAGGCATAGCCGGCGCGGCGCTCGGCGACATCCTGCTCCTCCTGGTCCTCCGTGCCGCCCATCTGCTTGCGCGCGATCATCGCGCCGAAGCTCGTCGGCACGCTCTGCACGGCGATCTTGCCCATGATCTCGCTGGTCGACATGTCCGGCGTCAGGATTCCGCAGATGGAAAGAACGGCGGCCGAGGCGATCACGCCCACGCCGTAGGCGGCCAGCGCGTCCAGCAGATCCTCCTTGAAACTCGCCGTCTCCTCGAAGCCGGAGAAGCGCGAGAGGCCCACCAGGATGCCGAAATTGACGATCAGGAAGAGCAGCAGGCGCGGGCGATCGAGATAGAAGCCCAGGAACCACATCTCCATGGTCATCAGATTCGGCAAGCCAAAGATGATCGCCCCGCCGAACGCGCGGGCGAGGCCGACGGCGTATCGCCTGTTGGAGTGCTCGTTCGCCGCCTGGCTAGCCATGCGAAGCCCTGTCGCAGTTCCGCATCATCATTGTAGAGGCAGAACGGACCGATGGCGCGAGCGGTTCCTCCGGCGGTGCAGGCTTCAGGTGGCCCAACCTGTCCGGCTGATTACGCCAGTGTTGCTGTGCGCGGCGCCCTCTTCACCCGGTCGAACAGAAGGGCGATGACTACCGTGAACGGAATCATCGTCAGCAGGACGACTTGGACAAGTTGCGGCTCGTTCGACATGATGAGGCTCCATTTCGGAGCGGAAGATTGCTGCGCCGTCATGAAGGCGAGATGGAAACCGACCGGCACCCAGACCGTCCCGGTCACGGCTCGAAGCATTCCCAAAACGACTCCGAAGGTCGCGATGAACCCCGCGTCGCTTGCCGAAGCGGCTGCACCAACGGCCACCGCGAAAAAGGTGAAAAGCCCCGCTTGCGCCATGATGGTCAACCAAGGTCCCCCGACCAGGCCGCGGAGGCGTTCGCTCAGCCATCCACGGAACAGCAGCTCCTCTGGCAGCGCTTCCGACAGCAGCACCAAGACAAGCAAGGCAGCCGCGCCTGCAAAGACATTGGATGGCTCTCCGGGGAAGGAAAGCGAAACAACGCCTATCAAGGCCGCCGCCCCCAGCGTGATGACGGCGGTGATGGTATAGCCTGCGAAGCCGGCTGCGGAGGCCAGCAGCGCGGCTGGACGAAACTGGAATGACGCCGCCCGCCCGCCGCTCAGCCAAGCAAGCGCCAGCATTACGCCGCTGACCACGACAAGCGCAAACACGAGGTGATCGGAATGAGGAAAGATTCCGGCTGCGACCTTGCTGATCGAGCGTGCACCCCACCAAAGCGCTATGGCATAAGTGATCACGGCGGCGACTTCGGCGTGTAGCCGCAGCTTGCTTTTCATCATTGCCCCCGTCGAAATCCCTCGGTCAAAAGTTTTTAGCGGCGAACGACAGCCTCAGCCTCATTATTTTTGGCCGAGAATGAGTGTCATGCGCTGGACAGTTTCATCAGGACGAGGCCGCTCAGGATGAGTGCCGCTGCGAGGAGGCGGAGGGCGGTCACGCTCTCCCCCAGGAAGACGATACCGACCACGAAGGCACCGAGCGCGCCGATGCCGGTCCACACGGTATAGGCAGTCCCGAGCGGCAAGCTGCGCATCGACCATGCGAGGAGCGCGAAACTGGCTGCCATGGCAACCAGCGTAACGAGCGAAGGCCCGAGGCGGGAGAAGCCTTCCGAAAGCTTCATCGAAAAGGCCCAGACGACCTCCAGCAATCCAGCGACGATAAGTACCAGCCAAGCCACGGCAGCCTCCATTCACAAGCTGCCGGGGCGTCCCGGTCTTCACCATCCCGTGCTGGGGCGAGGACGTGGCCTCGCGCGGGTTATTTAGGGTGGAGGGAGGACCGGTCAATCCCGAAGGCGGCGGCCTGCAACCAGGAGTTCCACAGTTGGGCATGTTCGTGAAGGCGCGCCAAGCCTGCGCAGACCTGCTAGGCCTGCACGATGCCTGCGCCTTACCACCCGCCGGTCAAGCGCTCGGTCGAAATCGCCGGGCACAAGACCTCGATCAGCCTCGAACCGCTATTCTGGGACATGCTGCGCGCAGCGGCAGAGCGCGAGGCGGTGCCGCTCAACGCGCTGGTCGCGCGGATCGACGAGGAGCGTATCCAGGCCGAGCACCCGCCCGGCCTGGCGGGCGCCATTCGCCTCTGGCTCGTCGCAAACGCGACCTAGAGAAAAATCAATAGGTTGCGGGCGGGTCGCTGGCGGGGAAGCTCTCGTCGCTCGCCTCGTCAGCCTTGCTCCAGCTGCGCTTCGGCTTGTCGCGCATCGACTCCGGCCCCGCGTCACGCACGTCACCGTGGCTCTGGTTCCCGGCGAACGCCGCCGCGCGATCGCCGCCCTTGTTCTTCTCGTAGTACTTGTACCCGACATATCCGAGCGCTCCGAGCGCCGCCAGCTTGAGCAATGCCATGATCGACTCCTTTCCCCTCGCCAACGCGGCATCGGGCGGAAAGGTCCGCGGCTTCGAAGCTACTCGTCGCCGATACGTTCGACTTGCGCGCCGACCAGAGCGAGCTTCTCCTCCAGCCGTTCGTAACCCCGGTCCAGGTGATAGAGACGCCGCACCTGCGTCTGTCCTTCCGCGGCGAGCCCGGCGATGACCAGGCTCATCGAAGCGCGCAGGTCCGTCGCCATGACTTCGGCGCCGGTCAGCCGCTCGACCCCATGGACGATCGCGGTACGACCCGAGGTCTCGATGTTCGCGCCCATGCGGTTGAGCTCCGGCACGTGCATGTAGCGGTTTTCGAAGATCGTTTCGGTCAGCACACTCGTGCCTTCGGCGCGGGTGAGCAGCGCCATGAGCTGCGCCTGCATATCGGTTGCCAGACCGGGGTAGGGCGCTGTCGAGAGGTTGGCCGCCTTCAACCGCCCGTTCGCCCCGATGCGCACGCCTTTCGCCTCGCTTTCGGCATGGATGCCGATGTTGCGCAGCGCGTGAAGAGTCGCCTGCATCTCTTCGGCCTTCGCGCCTTCGAGCAGGACCTCGCCCCCGGTGATCGCCGCCGCACAGGCGTAGGAGCCGGCCTCGATCCGGTCCGCCATCACCCGGTAGGTCGCCCCGTGCAGCCGCCGCACGCCGTGGATCGTCAGGTCGGAGGTACCGATGCCCTCGATCTGGGCGCCCATCGCCACCAGCAGGTTGCACAGATCGACGATCTCGGGCTCGCGCGCGGCGTTGAACAGACGCGAGGTGCCGTTGGCGAGGACCGCCGCCATCAGCGCGTTCTCGGTCGCGCCGACCGAGACGACCGGGAAGTCGAACTCTCCGCCGGGCAGCCCGCCATCCGGCGCGCGTGCGCGGACGTAGCCCTGCGCGAGCTCGATTTCCGCGCCGAATGCCTCGATCGCCTTGAGATGCAGGTCGATCGGGCGGTTGCCGATCGCGCAGCCGCCCGGGAGCGAGACGGTCGCCTCGCCCATGCGCGCCAGCATCGGGCCGAGTACGAGGATCGAAGCGCGCATCTTGCGTACGAGCTCGTACGGCGCGACCGTGGAGGTGATCCGCGGCGCTTCCAGCGTCATCACGCGGCCGAAGTCCTCGGGCCGAGTGCCCTGGATCGAGGTCGTGATCCCGAACTGGTTCATCAGGTGCTGGAAGCCGTCGATATCGGCCAGCCGCGGCAGGTTGCGCAGCGTCAGCGGTTCTTCGGTCAGCAGCGCGCAGGGAATGAGCGTAAGCGCGGCGTTCTTGGCGCCAGAGATCGGGATCGTGCCCGAGAGCCGCTTGCCGCCTTCGATGATGATCTTGTCCATGGTCGAGCGTTTAGCGTGAATCGATGCTCCCGCAAGTCGCCGGTTGCGCCGGTCCCTGTATCTACCTATCCAATCGGCATGAGCGAACGCAAACCGATCCGGAAGGCCGTGTTTCCCGTTGCCGGCCTCGGCACCCGCTTCCTCCCCGCGACCAAGGCGATTCCGAAGGAACTGCTGCCGATCGTGGACCGGCCGCTGATCCAGTACGCGGTGGACGAGGCGCGCGAGGCCGGGATCGAGCAGATGATCTTCGTGACCGGGCGAGGCAAGACGGCGATCGTCGAACATTTCGACACCGCTTTCGAGCTCGAGACGACGATGGCCGAGCGGGGCAAGAGCCTCGACATCCTCGAACCCACGCGCTTTCCGCCCGGCGACATCATCACCGTGCGCCAGCAGGTCCCGCTCGGGCTCGGCCACGCGATCTGGTGCGCCCGCGCGATCGTCGGCGACGAGCCCTTCGCGATCCTTCTTCCCGACGAACTGATGGTCGGCGAGCCGGGCTGCATGAAACAGATGGTCGAGGCCTACCAAGACGTCGGGGGCAACCTCATCAGCGTGCTGGAAATCCCGCGCGAGGAAGTTTCCAGTTACGGCGTGATCGATCCGGGCGAAGAGCGCGGCGCACTGACCGAAGTGCGCGGCCTCGTCGAGAAGCCGCCGGTCAGCGAGGCGCCCTCGAACAAGATCGTGTCGGGGCGTTACATCCTGCAGCCGGAAGTCATGCGCACGCTGGAGGATCAGGAGAAGGGTGCGGGCGGGGAGATCCAGCTCACCGACGCCATGGCGCGGATGATCGGCGACCAGCCGTTCCACGCGGTGACTTTCGCCGGTCGCCGCTTCGATTGCGGCAGCAAGACCGGGTTCGTCGAGGCCACGCTCGCCCTCGCGCTCGACCGCGAGGACATGGGCGAGGAAGTCCGCGCGATGGCCCGGCGGCTGCTGGGCTAGGCGTCCTCGCGCGCCATCGCGGCGTATTCGTCGCGCAGTTCGCGCTTGTAGAGCTTGCCGTTCGCCTCCCGCGGGAGGTCGGGGCGGAAGTCGAACTGCTTGGGCATCTTGATCCGGGCAAGCTGAGGCGCGAGAAATTCGCGTAGCTCGGCTGCGAGCGCTTCGCCCGCATCGGCCATGTCGCGCGGCTGGATCACGGCCACGACTTTCTCCCCGAGATCGGGATCGGGCACACCGATCACTGCCGCATCCATCACCTTGTCGTGGGTGACGAGCAGGTTCTCGATCTCCTGCGGATAGATATTGACCCCGCCCGATATGATCATGTGGCTCTTGCGATCGGTCAGGTAGAGAAAGCCGTCGTCATCCAGATGGCCGATGTCGCCGAGCGTCATCCAGCCTTCGGGATGCATCGCCTCCGCGGTCTTGGCCGGATCGTTGTGATAGGTCGGGATCGTATCGTTCTCGAAATAGATCAGCCCGTCCGCGCCGGGCGGCAGTTCCTCGCCCTCGGGTCCGCAGACATGGACCTTGCCATGGAGCGCCGGGCCGACCGAGCCCGGGTGCGCAAGCCAGGCATCGCTGCGGATCAGCGTCATCCCGATGCCTTCCGACCCGGCGTAGTATTCGACCAGGATCGGGCCCCACCACGCGATCATCGCCTGCTTGACTGGAATCGGGCAGGGCGCCGCGGCATGGATGGCGCGCTCGTGGCTCGAAAGGTCGTAGCGCGTGCGCACCGCGTCATCGAGCTTGAGCATGCGCACGAAATGGGTCGGCACCCACTGACTGTCGGTCACCCGGTATCGCTCGATCGCGGCCAATGCAGCCTCGGGATCGAACTTCTCCATGATCACCACGGTGCCGCCGAGCCGGTGGACGGTGCAGCACCAGGCGAGCGGCGCGGCGTGATAGAGCGGCGCGGGCGAAAGGTAGACCATCTCCCCGTCCGCCGGCATGCCGGGCCCCATCACCGCCAGCATCACGAGTGCATGCGCCGCCTGGACGTCGTCGTCCTGCGGTCGCGGGGGGCGAATGCCCTTCGGCCGCCCGGTCGTGCCCGAGGAATAGAGCATGTAGAGCCCAGGGCAGGGGTCGGCGATCGGTTCGGCGGGTTGCACCGCGATCGCGGCTTCGAAGTCGGCGCTCCCCTGTCCGCCGAGCACGAACACCGGCAGATCGGGGCATTCGCGGCGAATGTCTTCCGTTACCTCGGTAAACTGCGTCGAGGTGATCAGCAGCTTCGCGCCGCTGTCTTTCAGAATATAGGCGATTTCCGGCGCGGTGAGGCGGGTCGAGACCGGGACCAGCATCGTGCCGGCGCGCTGCGACCCCCATACGAGCTGGAGATAGAGCGCGTTGTTCTCCATCAGCAGCCCGAATGCATCGTCGCGCCCCAGACCCTGCGCGCGCAGGAAATGCGCGAAGCGATTGGCAGTGCGATCGAGCTCCGCATAAGTGACCGTCTCGCCGGAGCCGGCGACCACGATCGCGGGGCGGTCGGCGCGCGTTTCCGCGTGGGTGATGGGATGCATGGTCGGTTTCTCTCCACTCACGGCGCCCTTTGGGCATCTCGTTGTGATTCGAAACCTAGCTGCGCGCGCCGCGGCAGCAAGAAAAAAGGCGGCGGGATCGCTCCCGCCGCCCTTTTGTCAGGCATCCTCTCCCATGCCTGCCTCCCGCCCCTCGCACGAGGCGCGAAATCTATTCCTCGCCGCCGCCCATACCGCCGCGGCCGGTCGCCAGTGCGAAAGCCTGCTGCGCTTCGGTTTCGACCATGTAGGGGATCGGATTGACCGCCTCGCCGTCGATGCGGATTTCGTAGTGCAGGTGCGGACCGGTCGAGCGGCCGGTCGAGCCGACGTAGCCGATCAGGTCGCCCTTCTTGACCCGCTGACCATCTGCCACGGCGAGCTTCGACAAGTGCGCGAATCGCGTCTGGAGCTTCGCACCGTGTTCGATCTGGACATAGAGGCCGTAGCTGCTGAACCAGTTGGCGCGGCCGACGATACCGTCAGCCGTCGCATAGACCGGAGTGCCGGTCGGCGCAGCAAGATCGACGCCCTTGTGCGAACGGCGGCCGCCGAGCACCGGATGGGTGCGCATGCCGTAGTCGCTGGAGAGCCGCGCATCGTCGAGCGGCATGCGCGAGGGAACCGAAATGCCGGTGCTTGCGATCGGCTGCGCGGCACGGTCGCCATCCAGCGAGCGCCAGCTTGCAAAGAGTTCGCGGAACTGCGCGTCCCCGGTGACCGACTTCTGGGCGTCCTGCACGGGCGCGGTCATGTCGGCTGCGGCTGCGGCGCTCGAATTCGCCAGTGCCGGAGTTGCGGCGATGGCGAGGAATGCGGCGCCTGCCGCTGCCGCGGCCTTGGCGATTCGCCGAGTGCTGAGAGTTGCGACCAAGATCCCGTCCTCTTGTTTGCGACCCTCAAGCCGCAGCGATCCGTGCACGCCGGACACACGACACCGGCGCGAGATTTTTATGCGAGACTGGGAACCCTCCTCCGTCTCAGTGATTGAAGGCCTAACCGGGGGTGGGTTTAACAAGCAATAGCGGCGTAGAACTCTCGCGATAAACCGGCTGCCGAACGCGCCGAGTCGTTGAACGGTGGCTTCAAGGCGCCGCGAAAGTGCCTTTCCACCAGCGTTTTCCAACACTTCTCAGGTATTTCGCCCGCTTCTTCGCAGCTTGCGACAAAGTGCTTTGTGCCGAAACGGACGTGACGAATTTCGTCGTCAAGGATTCGCTGGAGGATTCGCGCTCCGTCCCCGTCACCCTGCGCACGCACCCGATCGCGCGTAGCCGGCGTGACGTCGAGACCCCGCGCCTCCAGCACCATCGGCACGACGGCGAGCCGTGCGCGCACGTCGTGCCGGGTGTCGTGCGCCGCCTGCCACAGTCCTCCGTGCGCCGGCAGCGCGCCGTAATGGCTGCCGAGGCGGCGGAGCTTGCAGTCGAGGAGAGCGAAATGCATCGCCTCGTCGGCAGCTACGGAAAGGAAATCGCTCACGAATTCCCGGCCCATTGCCTCCCCGAAGCGGCCGGCCATGTCGAGCGCGAGGTCGATCGCGACGAATTCGATGTGTGCGAGAGCGTGCCACAGCGCGATTCGCCCACGCTCCGATCCGGCCTTGCCGCGCTTCGGCATACGATTGGGCGGGAGCAGTTCGGGCCGTTCCGGCGCGGCGGGACGCTCGGGCATCGCGGCATCAAAGCGCCAGTCGAGCCGTCCGAGGCGCCAGCGGCGCGCGACATCGCGCGCGGCGAAGACCTTGGCGGTCGGCTCGCCGGTCAGCAACGCGCCGTGGATCGCCGCGGCGATCGATTCGCGCCTTTCGCTCAAAGCGCCTTCGCCGCCTCGAGCACCTCTTCGGCGTGGTCCTTGACCTTCACCTTCTCCCAGACGCGGGCGATCTTCCCTTCCGCGTCGACGAGATAAGTGCTGCGGACCATGCCGATGAAGGTCTTCCCGTAGAGCTTCTTCTCGGTCCAGATCCCGAGCGCATCGGACAAGCCGCCTTCCTCGGCATCCGTGGCGAGGGGGACCTTCAGATCGTGCTTGGCGATGAAGTTGCGATGCTTCTGCGGCGAATCCTTGCTCACCCCGAGCAGCGCGACGCCGGCTTTCTCGAATTCGCCGGCGAGCGCAGTGAAGTCCTTCGCCTCGGTCGTGCAGCCCGGCGTGTTGTCCTTCGGATAGAAGAACACGACCAGCTTGCGCCCGCGAAAGTCCGACGGCTTCACCGTGCTGCCGTCGGGCGTCTCCATCGCGATGTCGGGCATCGGGTCGCCGGCTTTCGGAAAGTCGTTCATTGCTGGGTCTCCAGTTTTTCTTCGAACACCTCGTGCCAGGTGGCGGCGACGCATTGCCGCGCCTCTTCCAGCCGGCGCAAGACCTCGTCGAGGCTTTCGCACCGGCAAGCCCGGGCCAGCGCGCGACCGGCGGCTGGCGTGGGCTGGTCGAGATCGGGTGCGAGCAGGCGGCCCGCCACGAGCAGGCGTGTCATCATCCGCTCGGCTTCAGCCATTTCGCCGGGCAAGCTCCCGCGCTCGGCCAGGCCGGCGATCGCCTGCCCCAGATCGGGCACGATACAGGCCTGGTCGCGCAGTTGCAGATAGTGGATCAGGAATTCCAGATCGACGAGCCCGCCGCGCAGCAGCTTGGCGTCGAGCGGCCCGCGGGGCGGCTTGTTGGCGGCCATTTCGCCGCGCATCTTCAGTACATCGGCGCGCAGTCTCGCGGGATCGCGCGGGCGCAGCAGCACGTCCGCGATCGCGCTTTCGAGAGCCGACCGTGCCTCGGGCGAGCCGAACAGCGGCCGGGCGCGGGTGAGCGCCATGTGCTCCCAGGTCCAGGCGTCCTCGCGCTGGTAGCGGGCGAAGCTGTCGAGGCTGACCGCGAGCGGTCCCTGCGCACCCTGCGGGCGCAGGCGCGTGTCGACCTCGTAAAGCGCGCCTTGCGCCGTCGGCACGCTCAGCGCGCCGCTGACGCGCTGCGCCAGCCGGTTGAAATAGAGCGTGGCGCCGAGGGGCCGCGCACCGTCGGATTCGGCGCCGTGGTCGCCGGTGAAGAGATAGACGATGTCGAGGTCGGACGCATGCGTCAGCGCGCCGCCGCCGAGCCGCCCGAGACCGAGCACCAGCAGCTCGCCGCCCGGCACGACGCCGTGCTTGACCGCGAAATCGTCCTGCGTCGTGCGCGCCGCGATCGCCAGCGCAGCCTCGGCGGTGCGCGACAGCGCGGCGGCGACATCGAGCGGATCGTGCTCGCCCTGGATAAGCTGCACGCCGAGAGCGAAACGCGTTTCGCCGGTGACCACGCGAATTCGGTCGAGCGCGCGCTCGTAGTCATCGCCGGTCTCGCCCCGCGCCATGCGCTCCGCCAGCGCGGGAACCTCGCCGGGCAGATCGAGCGCGCTCTTGTCGATCAGCGCATCGAGCAGCTCCGGCCGCCGCGCGAGCTGCTCGGCAAGCGGCGGCGCGAGCGTCAGCACGCCGACGAGCTGGTCGAGCAGGGCGGGCCGCGCATCGAGCAGGCGGAACAGATTGATCGCGCTCGACGCCTTGGCGATCAGTTCCTCCCACAGCAGCAGCGCGCGGCGCGGGTCGGGCGCCTCGGCCAGCGCATCGAGCAGGCGTGGGAGCAGGGCATCGAACGAAGCGCGCGCCGCCTCGCTGCGCAACGCGCGGATGTGGCCGTCGCTCCAGCTCGCGATCCGTTCGGCAAGCCCCGCCGGTTCCTCGAAGCCCAGCCGTTCGAGCCGCGCGGGGAGGCCCTCGGCCTGCGATGCACCGCCGCTCCCGGGGCGGTCGAGCAGCCGGTCGAAACGCGCCGCGACCTCGGCACAGAGCGGGGTCAGTTCTGCCAGTAGCGCCGCGCCGTCGGCCAGGCCGTCGAGCCGCGCAACGCGGTCGAGCGCTTCGCCGGACGGAAGCGTATGTGTCTGATGATCCTCGAGCATCTGCAGCCGGTGCTCGACGACACGCAGACGGTCGTAGCTGCGGCCGAGAAGCTCGGCATCCTCGGATGCGATGAGGCCGGCTGCGGCCAGCGCATCGAGCGCGGCACGCGTCTGCCGGACACGCAGCGAAGGATCGCGGCCACCATGAATCAGCTGGTGCGTCTGCGCAAAGAACTCGATCTCGCGGATCCCGCCGCGACCCTGCTTGAGGTTGAAACCCGGGGCGGGCTCGGTGGGACCCGAATACCGGTCGCGGATGCGTGAGGTCAGTCGGCCGATCTCCTCGATCGCGCCGAAATCGAGGCTGCGCCGCCAGACGAAGGGGCGGATCGCGGCGAGAAAATCCTCGCCCTGCCCGATGTCTCCCGCAGCGGCGCGGGCGCGGATATAGGCGGCGCGCTCCCACGCCAGCGCCGAACTTTCGTAGTGGCTGAGCGCCGCATCGCACGAAATCGCCAGCGGGCTCACTTCGGAGGCCGGGCGCAGGCGCAGGTCGACCCGGAAGACATAGCCTTCGGCGCTGTTGGCAGAGAGCATCTGGACGATCTCGCGTGCATAGCGCTGCGCCGCCTCGCCGGGTTCATCGCGTGCGCGGCGGGGCAGCGTCGCCGGATCGTAGAGCAGGATCGGATCGATGTCGGAACTGTAGTTGAGTTCGCCCGCACCGTGCTTGCCGAGCGCCAAGGCGATGAAACCGGCCGGCGCGGCGCCCTCCACGCGGCGGGCGATCGCTTCCGCTATCGCCCGATCGAGCGCGCGGTCTGCGAGGTCGGACAGTTCGGCCATGACTTGGGCGAGGGGGAAGGCCCCGGCAAGGTCGCCGACCGCCAGCGCCGCCGCCAGCGCCAGCCGCTCGCGCCGCAGCGCGATCTCGCAAGTCGGCGCTTCACTGCCCGCCGCCCGCGCCCAGGCGAGCGCGCCCTCGCCATCGCCGGCCCGCAGCAGCGCTTCGAGTTCCGGCTGCCGGTCGAGCGCACGCGCGAGGAATGGTGCGTTGACACGAGCCCGCGCGATCGCATCTTGCCAGTCACCCGTCATGCCCGCTCCCTGCCCGGAGTGCACACCATGCACAAGCACGGGTTGCCGCGGCGCGCGCGACCTGCCAAGTTTTGCGGCAATCGCAGTCTTGAGAGAGAGCTTTGCAAATGATCCGCCGAATCCTAGCCGCCACTGCCGTGCTGGCGCTCGCTGCGTGCAACGTCGCCGTAAGCGAGCCCGAGGGCGACGCGGCGCTCGACATCCCCGAGATCGAAGTGCCCGAAATCTCCATCGAAACGATGAAGGAAGCGACCCGTATCCTTTCTTCGGACGAGTTCGAAGGCCGCCTGCCCGGCACCGCGGGCGAGGAAAAAACGGTCGCCTATATCGCCGAGCAGTTCGAGAAGGCCGGGCTCGAGCCGGGCAACAACGGAAGCTGGTTCCAGGACGTGCCGCTGGTCGAGATCACCGGGCGCGATTTCGCGCCGCTGACGGTGAAGGCCGACGGCGAGACGATGAACTTCGACTTCGGCGAGGACTGGGTCGGCGTCTCCTATCGCGAAACGCCGACGACGAAGGTCGAGAACAGCGAACTCGTCTTCGTCGGCTACGGCATCAATGCGCCGGAGAAGAACTGGAACGACTATGCCGGGATCGACATGACCGGGAAGACCGCAGTCATCCTGATCAACGATCCCGACTACGAGGCCGAAGCGCTGGAAGGCACCTTCAACGGCAAGGCGATGACCTATTATGGCCGCTGGACCTACAAGTATGAGGAAGCCGCCCGCCAGGGCGCGACCGGCGCGATCATCGTGCACGACACCTATCCGGCGTCCTATCCCTGGACCACGGTCAAGAACAGCTGGTCGGGCCCGCAGGCCTATGCCCAGCGTGCGGATGGCGGTGCGGACCAGACCGTGATGAACGGCTGGGTGCAGAAGGCGGTTGCCGAGCAGATCCTCGAGGCGACCGGACATAGCCTCGCCGAGCTTTCGGCGGCTGCGAAGAAGAAAGGCTTCAAGCCCGTGCCGCTCGGCGCAACCGTGTCGACCGCGTTCGAGAACGACGCCCGCACCTTCACCTCGAAGAACGTGATCGGCGTTCTGCCGGGTGCCGAGCGTCCCGAGGAATACGTGCTTCACACTGCGCACTGGGACCATCTCGGCCGCTGCGCTCCGGGTGAGGAGGACGAGATCTGCAACGGTGCGATCGACAATGCGACCGGCACCGCAGCCCTTATCGCGCTCGCAGAAGCGCACGCGAAGGCCGGCCCGGCCGATCGCAGCCTGGTGTTCCTTGCCGTCACCGCCGAGGAACAGGGCCTGCTCGGTTCCGAATACTACGGCGCGAACCCGGTCTTCCCGCTCGAACAGACGGTGGGCGGGGTGAACATGGACGCGCTGTCCCTCGCGGGCCCGGCAAAGGACGTGACAGTGGTGGGACCCGACAAGTCGCAGCTCGACGACTTCCTGACGGCGGCGCTGACCGCCGAGGAGCGCGTCGGCACGCCGAACCCGTCGCCCGAGGCCGGTTACTACTATCGTTCCGACCACTTCAGCATGGCCAAGCGCGGCCTGCCGATGCTCTACGTCGACGGCGGGCAGGATCTGGTCGAGGGCGGCACGGAGGCGGGCGCGGCCTACGAGGCGCGCTACCGCGACACGGCCTACCATGCGGCCGGCGACGAGTACGACGAGAACTGGGACTGGTCGGGCGTCGAGCAGGACCTGCGCCTGTTCTACCGCCTCGGCCGGATGCTGGGCATGTCGACCTCGTGGCCCAACTGGCGCGAAGGCGACGAGTTCCGCCGCATCCGCGACGAAGCCTGCGCGGCGGACGGCGGCTGCTGACCCCGCACGCCCATTCGGAGCGACTTTCGATGGCTATCTCGATGCCGCCCGAATGGGCGCCGCAGGCGTGGCTGTGGATCGGCTTCCCGCACGATGCGGACGAGTGGCCGGACTATCTCGGCCGCGCACAGGAGCAGATCGCCGCGTTCGCCAACGCGGTGGCCGAAAGCGGGCAGGAGGTGCGCCTGCTGGTACGCGACGCGGCGAACGAGGCGCGGGCACGTTCGCTCGTCTCGGGCGCGGTCAAGCTCGAGCGGCGCAGCTTCGGCGACGTATGGCTGCGCGATACCGGGCCGCTCGTCCGCACCGACGGTTCGGCGCTGCGCTGCCTGTTCAACGGCTGGGGCGGCAAGTACCTGATGGAGGGTGATCAGACGATCGGTGCCGAGCTCGCGAACGAAGCGGGGCTCCCGGTCGTCGGAGCGGACTGGATCCTCGAAGGCGGGGCGATCGACGGGGACGGGACCGGCCTCGTCGTCACGACCGAACAGTGCCTGCTCAACCCGAACCGCAATCCCGAGCTTTCGCGCGAGGAGATCGAGGCACGGCTCGCGCGCGATCTCGGCTTCGACCGCGTGCTGTGGCTCGGCGACGGGCTGATCAACGATCATACCGACGGGCATGTCGACAACCTCGCCCGGTTTGTCGCGCCGGGCCGTCTTGCGCTACCGCGCGCCACAGGCAGCGACGATCCCAACACCGCGATCTACGCCGATGCGAAGCGCCGCGCCGAAGCCTTCGGCGTCGAGGTGGCCGAGATTCCGTCGCCCGGGCTCATTACCCGGGGCGATCTTGTCGAGCCCGCCAGCTACGCCAACTTCGCGATCACCACGAACCTCGTCGTGGTGCCGACGTTCGGCTCGATCCACGATGCGGACGGCGTCGCGGCCATCGCCGCGCTGTTTCCCGATCGCGCGACGATAGGCCTTCCCGCCGATGCAGTGCTTGCGGGCGGCGGCGGCTTCCACTGCGCCAGCCAGCAGATGCCGGGGCTTTGATCCCGCCTTTAACGCTTCCTTAGCTGCCGCCGGCGTACGTCGAGCTTCATGGCATATGCGATCGCCTTCGCCCGCAGGCACGGACACCGCGCGCTCGATGTGCTGCGGGCGGCCGTGGTGATGGGATGCGCGCTTGCGCTGATCGCGGCCGACGCTGCGCTGCCCGGCTTATCCGTGTAACAGCTTGACCAGCGCGGCGATCGCCGCTGCCGCCAGGACCACGGCCACGAACGTCCGCCACGCGGTATCGCCGATCCGGCCGAATGCGAGGCTGCCCAGCCAGTTGCCGAGCAGCACCACCGGCAGAAGCAGTGCGCCAAGCGCAAGCTGGCGCCAGTGCAGTTCACCGAGAAGCGCGCCCGAGGCAAGCCCGGCGGCCGAAGCGAAGGTGAAGATCAGGATCATCGACGCTTTCGCGGTCGCCCGCGGTATCGCGCGCCCGACGTAGTACGGGACGACTGGTGGCCCCGGCATGCCTGCAAAGCCGGTCAGAAAGCCGCTCGAAAGCCCGGTCAGCGCGGTCGTCGTCCTACCCGGAAGATCGGCCGGGCGAGACGGGAGCAGGATGGCTGCGAAGGCCGAGAGCGCAACCAGTGCGATCAGCAGCCGCGCGAGCGGCGGGGGCGTCGCGGACAGCACCGCCAGCCCCGGAAGCGTCGCGAGAAGAACCAGCCCCGCAATGATCCAGGCCGAACGCTCGGCGTGTTGGCGCAGGCGCCTGAACTCGCTGAGGCCGAGCAGCAGCGAGACGGTGTTGGTCACCAGAACCGCCTCGACCGGCGTAAGTGCCAGCGCGAGCACCGGCACCAGCAGGATCGCCATGCCGAACCCGGTCAGGCCGCGCACGAACGCGGCGCCGAGCCCGCTCGCCAGCGCCACTCCGATCTGCAGCACGGTGAAGTCGGCGATCATCCGTCGCTCGACCCACGGTCGCTGCCTCCGGCATAGCGCAACCGAACCAGCGGATAGGGCCGGCCCTGTGGATCGGTTTCCGATCGTCCGATCCGCACGAACCCCCGCGCCTCGTAGAACGGCAGTGCATTGCTGGCCTGCTCGCTTGCCTCGACCGTCGCGCGTGGCGACAGGGTGAGCGCATGCTCGACCAGGGCCGTGCCATAGCCCCGCCCGTGCACCGCCGGATCGACGAACAGCGCATCGATCTCGTCACCCTCCATCACGAGGAAGCCGAGGACACGTCCTTCGCCATCTTCGGCCAGCCAGAGATCGGCTTGAGGCAGGAACTGCTCCGCCACCATGCGGTCGATCTCGACGCGATCCTCGGGCGTCAGAAAACCATGCGTCGCATCGACCGCCGCGCGCCAGATTTCCAGCGCGCGCGGAACGTCGGCCAGCGATCCCTGGCGGATATTCACCGCAGGTCGGGCGGGGTCGCGGCCTCGTGAAGCATCGCGATCGCCTCGTCGAGCGGCATGACCTGCTGCTGCTGCTCGCCGAGCGTGCGGACCGCGACAGTGCCTTCATCGGCCTCACGCTTGCCGACCACCAGCAGGTGCGGGACTTTGGCCAGACTGTGCTCGCGCACCTTGTAGTTGATCTTCTCGTTGCGAAGATCGGCCTCGACCCGGATCCCGGCCGTTTCGAGCCGGCGCACCGTATCCGCCGCGTAGGCATCGGCATCGGAGACGATCGTCGCCACGACCGCCTGGGTCGGCGCGAGCCATACTGGCAGGCGACCCGCGAAGTGCTCGATCAGGATGCCGATGAAGCGCTCGTAGGACCCGAAGATCGCGCGGTGGAGCATGATCGGGCGATGCTTCTCGCCATCCTCCCCGATATAGCTCGCGTCGAGCCGGTCGGGCAGCACGCGATCGGACTGGATCGTGCCGACCTGCCACACGCGCCCGATCGCGTCGGTCAGGTGCCATTCGAGCTTGGGCGCATAGAACGCACCTTCGCCGGGCAGCTCGCCCCAGCCGTATTCCTCGGTGGCGAAGCCGGCCTTCTCCACCGCATCGCGCAGCTCGGCCTCGGCAATGTCCCAAACTTCGTCGCTGCCGAAGCGCTTTTCCGGCCGCAGCGCGAGCTTGATCTCGTAAGTGAAGCCGAAGTCCTTGTAGACCCGGTCGGCCAGCTCGCAGAACTTGCGCACTTCTTCGACGATCTGGTCCTCGCGGCAGAAGATGTGCGCGTCGTCCTGCGTGAACTGGCGCACGCGCATCAGGCCGTGAAGCGCGCCGTGCGGCTCGTTGCGGTGGCAGCAACCGTTCTCGTAGAGGCGCAGCGGCAGGTCGCGGTAGGACTTGATGCCCTGCTTGAAGACGAGGACGTGCGCCGGGCAGTTCATCGGCTTGAGCGCCATCCAGTCCGCCGCGTCGGAGACCAGCGGGCCCTCGTCCTCGACGTTCGGCACCTCGTCGGGAATGACAAACATGTTCTCGCGGTACTTGCCCCAGTGGCCGGACTGCTCCCATTGGCGGGCGTCCATCACCTGCGGCGTCTTGATCTCACGGTAGCCGGCGCCGTCGATCGCGCGGCGCATGTAAGCCTCGAGCTCGCGCCACACGCGGTAGCCCTGCGGGTGCCAGAAGACGCTGCCGTGCGCTTCTTCCTGTAAGTGGAACAGGTCCATCTCGCGGCCCAGCTTGCGGTGGTCGCGCTTGGCGGCTTCCTCCAGCCGGTGGAGATGCGCGTCGAGCTGCTTCTTGTTGAGCCAGCCGGTTCCGTAGATGCGCGTAAGCTGCGCGTTGCGCTGGTCGCCGCGCCAGTAGGCGCCCGCGACGCGCATCAGCTTGAAGGCCTGCGGATCGAGCTTGCCGGTGCTGGCGAGGTGCGGACCGCGGCACATGTCGAGCCAGGAACCTTCTTGGTGAGGGGGGCCCGACCAGTAGACCGTCAGTTCCTCATCCTCGGGCAGCTCCTTCGCCCATTCGGCCTTGAAGGTCTCGCCTTCGGCTTCCCACTTCTCGATCAGCGCCTGGCGGCTCCAGACCTCGCGCCGCAACGGTTTGTCGGCGCGGATGATCTCGCGCATCTTCTCCTCGATCGCCGGCAGGTCGTCCATCGAGAAGGGGTCGCGCGTGTCGGGCGCCTTCACGTCGTAGTAAAAGCCGTCCTCGGTCGCCGGGCCGAACGTGATCTGCGTTCCGGGCCACAGCGCCTGCACCGCCTCCGCCAGCACGTGGGCGTAATCGTGACGGACCAGTTCGAGCGCGTCTTCCTCGTCGCGCGCGGTGATCAGCGCTAGCTCCGCGTCGCCTTCGAAGGGGCGCATGATGTCCCGCACTTCGCCGTCTATCCGCGCAGCGAGCGCGGCCTTGGCCAACCCCGGGCCGATCGCGGCGGCGATATCGGCCGGCGTGGTCCCGGGCTCGACCTCGCGCACCGAACCGTCGGGCAGGCTGATCTTGAGCAGTTCCGTCATCGTTTCGTACCGTTCCTTTGGCGCGGCGCTATCGGCGGCGCCCAGTTGAGGGCGCCATGGCACAGCGCGCCCCGCGCTTGAAGAGCGGCGTTGATGTTGATCACGATTTCAGGAGGAACGCCGCACCGCCCGAAACCGGGCGGCGACAGATCGCGTCAGACCGCGACCGACCGCCCCCGGAGGGCCCGGGTGGTGGTAGTCGTGGCCGTGATCGGCAGCGCGTTCATGGCGGCCGAGATACCCGCGAAGGGTTAACGGTTCAAGTCCTCGCTGGCGTGCAAGTGTACCGGCTGCCGCTATGGCAAGCTTGCACGCCATATTGTCGTGGACGCTTGACATTCGGCACAGCAGTGTCTAGGTTGCTTTACATTCTAGCAACGGAGCTTGACCATGACCACTTTACGACCGTACCTCTGGGCCCTTGCGGTGATCGCCGTCGGGATTCTCAACATTCTCGATGTCCTGCCCGACTGGACCACCATCGCCGCCGTTCTGACGCTCCCATTCATGGCCGCGACGACGGGCAATCGGTGCGGCAGTACCGGAAACGCCGGATGACCGCCCAAGGCACCCAGCGCGGCGGCCGCGCGCGCTGGTTCTGGGCGGGGCTGATGTTCGCCTCCTTCGGCGTGATCGCCGCGCTTAGGATCACCGATGCGATCGGAGAGGCCACCGGGTTCATCCTGATGGCATGTGCCATGCTGCTGATCGTTCCGCTCACCCGCGCCGGCCTGGCGCACCAGCGGACCACCGGACACCTCAGCCCCGCCGTGGCGCGCTACACGCGCCGTTTCATGATTGCCTCGCTGGGATACATGCTCGGCCTCGGTATCGCGATCACGCTCAGCGAACGAATGGAACTCTCGGGCGTGGGCGCCTTCGCGATCGCCCTGCTACCGGTGCTGCCGATCTTCGCGATGATCTGGACCATGGCCCGCTATCTGATCGAGGAGGACGACGAGTTCCTGCGCCACCGCGCGACCATAGCTTCGCTGGCCGGTCTGGGTCTTGTGCTCGCAGCAGGCAGTTTCTGGGGCTTTCTCGAGACTTTCGGCGTCGTACCGCATGTCGACGCCTGGTGGACCTTCCCCGTCTGGGCCGTCGGTATGGGAATCGCACAGTGCTGGATGAGCTGGCGCGACCGGGCCGGGACCGAATCATGAAGAACCGCCTCAAGGTCCTGCGGGCCGAGCGCAACTGGAGCCAGCAGGATCTCGCGCAGCGTCTCGAGGTCTCCCGCCAGAGCGTGAATGCGATCGAAACCGGCCGCTACGATCCCTCCCTGCCGCTCGCGTTCCGCATCGCGGCATTGTTCGACATGCCGATCGAAGCTATATTCGCGCCGGATTGAGAGGGCGCCATGATGCGTATCGCCACATTGCTGCTCGCCTGTCTCGTCCTTTCGGCGTGCGGCGACCGCGCCGAAGAGCCGCCTGCACCTTTCGACGTGCCCGAACTCTATTGATCCGGTTGCCATGCTCCACATCTAGGGGGCATGGCTTCGGAAATGAGCGACATCCAGCATCACGCCATGCCCGACGGGCGCCGCATCGCCTTTCGCCTGCATGACGGCGCGGGCCCGGCAATCGTGTTCCTTCCCGGCTACATGTCCGACATGGCCGGCGGGAAGGCGACCGCGGTGTTCGACTGGGCCCGCCGCAACGGACGCGCCTGCCTGCTGCTCGATTACTCGGGCTGCGGGGAAAGCGACGGCGACTTCGCGGACGGCACTCTCTCGTGCTGGCGGGAGGAAGTGCTCGCCCTGATCGGGACGAAGATTTCGGAACCGGTGATCCTCGCCGGTTCATCGATGGGCGGGTGGCTGATGCTCCTTGCGGGCGAAGCGCTGGGCGGGCGGCTGGCGGGCATCGTCGGTATCGCGGCGGCGCCGGACTTCTCCGACTGGGGCTTCGACGCCGCGCAGAAGGCGGAGCTGCGCGCCGGGCGCACGATCCACGAAGAGAACCCTTACGGCCCCGAGCCGACCCCGACCCATGGCGCGTTCTGGCAGGATGCCGAGGCGCTGCGGGTGCTCGATCGCACGATCGCGATCGATTGCCCCGTGCGCCTGCTCCACGGCCAGCGCGACGCGGACGTGCCGTGGGACGTGAGCCTGCGCACCGCTGAGGCCCTGCGTTCCGACGATGTACAGGTGACGCTGATAAAGGACGGGGACCACCGTCTGTCCCGCGAGCAGGATATCGCGCTGCTGTTGCAAACGGTCGCCTCGTTTCCCGCCGAATGATCGGATCCCGCATCTCATGACCCCACTCATCGTTCTCCTCCTGCAAGTCGGTCCCATGCCGACCACCGAGCCGATTTCGCCGATTCCCGACGAGCTCTACGAACAGCGCGAGCGCACGCGCGCCCGGCAGAACGCCTATGTCGAGGTTCTTCCGCCGACGAGCCGGTTAGCCCAGTGCCTCACCCGCACGCGGCAGGATCCGGGCGGTGCGGCGAGCGAGGCGGAGGCCTGGCTGGCCGCGGCGAGCGGCGGGGAACGCGGCGATGCGGCGCAGTGCCTCGGCGTGGCGCAGGCCCAGCTTGGCCAGCAGGGCGAAGCGGCAGAAACCTTCCTGCTGGCACGCGATGCCACGCCGGGCGCAGACCACCGTGCGCGCGCCCTGCGCGGCGGGCTTGCAGGCGGCGCTCTGCTGGCCCAGGGCGACCCCGCGGGCGCGCTCGCCCTCCTCGACGCGGCACGGGTCGACGCACAAGCCGCAGGCGGCGAGGGGGCTGCCGGACAGGACGCCATTCTCGGCCAGATCGCGATCGACCGCGCGATTGCGCTGGTGGCGCTCGATCGCGTCGACGAAGCCGGAGCCGCGCTCGACACGGCGCGCGCGGCGCTGCCCGAGAATGCCCAGGCCTGGCTGCTGTCGGCGACCCTCTCTCGGCGGATCGGGAACCTCGATGAGGCGCAAGCGAGGATCGAGCGTGCGGCCATACTCGCGCCGCTCGACGCGGCCGTGGGGCTCGAAGCCGGCGTCATAGCCGCCATGTCCGGCCGCGACGACGCCGCGCGCAAGAGCTGGCGCTCGGTGATCGACGCCGCGCCCAGCAGCGAAGCGGCTGCGACCGCACAGACCTATCTCGACCAGTTGGATACGCCATGACCGATTTTGCCGTTCTCGATCTCGTTCCGGTGCGCGAAGGCGGAACGCTGGAGGAGGCCTATGCCGCCACCGCCGACCTGGCCCGCGCGGCCGAGGCGGCCGGATGCAAGCGGTTCTGGATTGCCGAGCATCACGCGATGGAGGGTATCGCCGGCGGCGCCACCTCGGTCGTGATCGCCCATGTCGGACATGCGACCTCGACCATCCGCATCGGCGCGGGCGGCATCATGCTGCCCAACCACAACCCGTTCGTGATCGCCGAGCAGTTCGGTACGCTCGCGGCGCTGTTTCCGGGGCGGGTGGATCTCGGGCTGGGCCGCGCACCCGGCGCCGGGCCGGAGCTGCAGCGCGCGCTGCGCAAGGACCTGCACCGCGCGGCCGAGCTCTTCCCGCAGGACGTGATAGAGCTGCGCGCACTGCTGACGGGCGATCCCGAAGTGGCGATCAAAGCGACGCCGGGGTTCGGCGCGCAGGTGGATCTGTGGATGCTTGGATCGAGCCTGTTCGGTGCACAGCTCGCCGCGCGGCTCGGCCTGCCATATGCCTTCGCCAGCCATTTCGCGCCGACTCATCTCGACGCCGCACTGGAACTCTATCGCCGCGACTTCCGCCCGTCCGAAGCGCTCGATCGGCCCCACGTCATGGCCGCGATGACGGTGTTCGTCGCCGAGAGCGAGGAAGAGGCCGAACTGATCGCGTCTTCCCAGGCGCAGAGCTTCGTGCGGCTGCGCACGGGCAACCCCGGGCGTCTCCCGCCGCCGGTGCCCGGATACCGCGACAGCCTGCCCCCGCAGGCGCGCGCCATCCTCGATCACATCGGGGAAGCGTCCGCGATCGGAACGCCCGAGCAGGCCAAGGCCAAGATCGAGGCGTTCGTGGCCCGTACCGGCGCCGACGAGATCATGATGTCGGGCGCCACGTACGACCCGGCAGCGCGTGTGAGATCGCTCGAACTGCTGGGCGATCTCATGCGTTAGCCGAGGACGCGCGCCTTGTGGTAAAGGGGCTGCCCGAGCTGGCTTGCGGCGCGAACGATTTGGGCGTAGGCGCGCAATATTATTGCCGCACGTTGCGGCATGCAGTGGCCGGGCACAGATGCCCGATGGAGCGATTTCGATGGGTTCCAACGCAGCCGCGTCTTCCGACACACCCCGCCGCCGGCTGGCCGACAATTCTGCCCTGACGGAGGCGCTGACCGCGCGAATTTGCGAGTCGCTGCTGCCCGGCGATACGCCGTTCGCGACCGACAAGGTGCGCGAAGCCGCCGCCTTCATGCTCACCGCGAGCCGGCGCGCGCCGGGCGAAGTCTCGATCGCGCTTGCCTCGGCCACCGACGGGCGCCGCTTCATGCGCATTGCGCTGATCAACGACGACATGCCGTTCCTGGTCGACTCGGTCGCCGCGACGATCGCGGCGCAAGGCCTCGCAATCGACCGGCTGGTGCACCCGGTGGTCCATGTCCGCCGCGATGCCGAAGGCGCGCTGAAGGAAATCGCGGGCGAGCGGGGGGACGACACCCACCGCGAGTCGATGATCTACGTCGAAACGGTGCGCATCGACGCGCGCCAGCGCCGCGAACTGGAACGTGCGCTGCGCGTGACGCTGACCGACGTCCGCGCCGCCGTGGCAGACTGGCCGAAAATGCGCGAAGCCATGCGCGCCGACGCCGCCCGGATCGAGGATGCCGAGGGCGCCGACCTCCTGCGCTGGCTCGAAAGCGGCATGCTGACTCAGCTCGGCCATGTCACCCGCTATCGCGACGGCAGCCATTCCGACTTGCTCGGCATCTGCCGCAAGAGCGCCAAGCAGATCCTCGCCGATGCCTCCTACGAACGCGCGTTCGAATGGTTCGGCGCGGCCGACGACGGGCGTGAGCTGCTCATCATCAAGGCCAACCGGGTTTCCAACGTTCACCGCCGCGTGCCGCTCGACCTGTTCATCGTGCCGCTGCGCGAGAACGGAAAGCTCGTGGCGCTTTCGATTCACGCCGGCGTCTGGACCAGCGCGGCGCTTGCCGCTGCGCCCACTCAGGTTCCGCGGCTGCGCGAGCGGGTGAGCGAGTTGATGGAGAAGTTCGACTTCGACGCCGCCGGCCACGCCGGCAAGGCGCTGGTTCACGCCCTGACCGCGCTGCCGCACGATCTCGTGATCGGTTTCCCGGACCAGGATATCGAGCGTGTCGCAACCGCGATGATGAGCCTCGTCGACCGTCCTCGCCCGCGCCTCGCGCTGGTCGAGGCGCCGCTCGCCCGGCATCTCTTCGCCTTCGTATGGATGCCGCGCGACATGCTCGCGACCCAGGTGCGGCTGCGCATCCAGGAACTGCTCGAGGAAGGCGCGGGCGCGACCCTGATCGACTGGAGCCTGCAGGTCGAAGGCGGCAATCTCGCCATGCTGCGCTTCGTCCTCGACTTGCGCGGCGGCGAAGTCGCGACGCCCGAGCGGGAGCTCGAGACGCGTCTCCAGATCATGCTGCGCGGCTGGGCCGAAGCGGTCGAGAGTGAGCTCGCCCAACAGATGGAAGCCGGTCGTGCCGCCGCGGTCGCGACCCGCTTCGCCGAGGCGTTTCCCCAGCCGTATCGCAACAAGTACGGTGCGGCCGAGGCCGCGCGCGATATCGCGCGCATGCGGCACCTTTCGGTGACCGACGCCGACGCGCCGGGCGGAACCGCCGCGCAGCGCGATGCGCGCCTCTACACGCTCGACGGCGATACAGAGGGACACCTGCGGCTCAAGATCTACGAGCACGAAGGTGCGCTGCCGCTGTCCGACGCCGTGCCCGCGCTGGAGAACTTCGGCTTCCGCGTGCTCGCCGAGATCCCGACCCCGCTCGACGAGGGGCGGCTGGGCACGATCCACGATTTCACGCTGGCATTGCCGGAAGGCGACACCGCCGCGCCGCTGCTCGCGCGTGCGGACGCGATCGAACAGGCGATCGCCGCCGTGCTCAACGGCCGCGCGGAGGACGATCCGTTCAACCGCCTCGTGATCGGCGCCGGGCTGGGTGCCGATGAGGCGAACCTGCTGCGCGCGTTCTATCGCTATCTGCGGCAGGCGGGCGTCAGCTTCACGATCTACACTGTGGTCGACGCGCTCGACCGGGCGCCCACGGTCACTCGCGCGATCGCGAGACTCTTCGCCGCGCGCCACGACCCTGCGTTCGGCGGAGACCGCGAAGTCGCGGAGAAGGACGCGGCCGCCGCGATCAAACAGGGCCTCGCGAACGTTGCCGCGATCAACGACGACCGCCTGCTGCGTCTCTACGACGCGCTCGTGCGCGCGATCCTGCGCACCAATGCCTTCGCCCCCGCGGCGCAGGAAGCGCTGGCATTCAAGATCGATTCGGCGCTCGTTCCGGCGCTGCCCAAGCCGATTCCGTGGCGCGAGATCTTCGTCTACTCGCGCCGGGTCGAAGGCATCCACCTTCGCTCAGGGCCGATCGCCCGCGGCGGCCTGCGCTGGTCGGACCGGCGCGACGACTTCCGCACCGAGATTCTCGGCCTGATGAAGGCGCAGCGGGTCAAGAACGCGGTCATCGTGCCCACCGGCGCCAAGGGCGGATTCTACCCCAAACAGCTCCCTCCGCCCGACAAGGACCGCGCCGCATGGGCCGCGGAAGGCCAGGCAAGCTACGAAATCTTCATCCGCACGCTGCTGTCGGTGACCGACAACATCGTTGGCGACAAGGTGATCCATCCCGAAGCGGTCGTCGTCCGAGACGGGGACGATCCCTACTTCGTGGTCGCCGCCGACAAGGGCACGGCGCGCTTCTCCGACGTCGCCAATGCGATCGCCCAAAAGCGGGACTTCTGGCTAGGCGACGCCTTCGCCAGCGGCGGCTCGAACGGTTACGACCACAAGGCGATGGGCATCACCGCACGCGGCGCCTGGGTCTCGGTCCAGCGGCACTTCCGTGAAATGGGCATCGACGTGCAGAGCGAGCCTGTGCGGGTCGCAGGCTGCGGGGACATGTCGGGCGACGTGTTCGGCAACGGCATGCTGCTGTCCAAGTCGATCAAACTCGTGGCCGCGTTCGACCACCGCCACATCTTCATCGATCCCGATCCCGACCCGGCCGCGAGCTGGAAGGAGCGCAAGCGCTTGTTCGATCTGCCGGCTTCGAGCTGGGAGGATTACGACAAGGCGCTGATCTCGAAGGGCGGTGGCGTCTTCTCGCGCTCGATGAAGCGCATCCCGCTTTCGGCGGCGATACGCAAGCTGCTCGAGGTCGACGAAAAGGAGCTCGAGCCTGAGGCGCTGATCTCGGCGATCCTCAAGGCCGAGGTCGATCTCATATGGTTCGGCGGCATCGGCACTTACGTGAAGAGCAGCCTCGAGAACAACGTTCAGGTGGGCGACCCCTCCAACGACGGCTTGCGTGTTAACGGCGCCGAAGTGCGGGCCAAGGTCATCGGCGAGGGTGCCAACCTCGGCACGACGCAGGCGGGGCGGATCGAATTCGCACTCCGCGGAGGCCGGATCAATACCGACTTCATCGATAACGCCGCAGGCGTGAATTGCTCGGATAACGAGGTCAACATCAAGATCGCGCTCGCTGCGGCGGTGCGAACGGGCAAATTGTCCACGAAGAAGCGCAATGCCCTGCTCGAATCGATGACCGACGAAGTCGCCAGTCTCGTGCTGGAGAGCAATCGGCTTCAGGCGCTGGCACTGTCGATCGCCGAAGCTGGCGGGGCGCCCGCTGTCGCCACTCAGTTGCAGTTGATCGAGGCCTTGGAAGACCGGGGCGCACTCGACCGGCAGACCGAAGGTCTGGCCACGGACGAAAGCCTGGCCCGGCGCGCGGGCGAAGGCATCGGTTTGACACGGCCGGAACTCGCCGTGCTCCTGTCGTCCACGAAGCTGGTTCTACAGGATGCGATCGAGCAGACGTCGCTGCCCGACGACCCCAGTCTCACCGATTTGCTGTTCGACTATTTCCCGTCGGCCATGCGCAAGACCTACAAGCGCCAAATCGAGGGTCACCAGTTGCGCCGCGAGATCATCGCGACTTCGCTCGCCAACCTGTTCGTCAACCGGATGGGGCTCGTTCATCCCTTCGAACTGTCGGAGGAAGAAGGCGTCGGCCTCGCCGACGTCACCGCATCCTTCGTCGTGGCCGCCAAGCTGTTCAACGTCGGCGCGTTGTGGGCGGAGCTGGAAACGGCGAGCATGCCCGAAGACGCGCGGCTCTACCTGTTCCGCCACACCGCAGGCGCGTTGCGGAGCCAGATGGCTGATCTCATCCGGGTCGGCGCCAGCACCTTGCCGCCGAGCGAACTGATCGAAAGCCTGCAGAAGCGCGTCGCGCAGCTCTCCACCGGCACCGACGAATTGCTGACCGAGGCGTCGCGCAGGCAATCGGACAGGCTCAAGGCCGAATTCGTCGAAATGGGCGCTCCGGAAAAACTCGCCGGGCAGGTCACGCATCTCTACGATCTCGACGGTGCGATCGGTCTCGCGTCGCTGTCCCGAACCGCCGATATCGACGCGCGCGCGCTGACCGCGGCGTTCACCGATCTGGGCGCGCGCATCGGTCTCGACTGGGCGCAGAGCACTTCGGCTCTGATGAACCCGTCGGACGTCTGGGAACGGCTGCTCGTGGCGGGTCTTTCGCGCGATTTCCAGCAGATGCGGCTCGACTTCCTGCGTCGGCTTTCGCGCCGCAAAGGGATCAAGAACGATCCGCTCGGCGCGGTCGCCAACTGGGCGGACGAGCATTCTGGGGCGATCCGGCAGTTCCGTTCCATGATTGGGCGAGCTCAGACGCTGGGCGAGGTCTCCCCCGCGATGCTGGCCCAGATCGCGAGCCAGGCGCGCAATTTGCTCGGGCGTTAGCCGGGATCCGTCTCCGCATACCCCCAGGCGAGGGTTGACCCGGCAGCGTATTTGCCCAAATCCCGCCGGGCATGGAACGCGCTGACATAGTGATCGTCGGTACGGGGCATGGCGGCGCGCAAGCCGCCATTGCCCTGCGCCAGAACGGATTTGCCGGCTCGATCGCGATGATCGGGCGCGACAGCGAAACGCCGTACGAACGGCCGCCGCTGTCGAAGGAGTACCTCGCCGGCGAGAAGCCGTTCGAGCGGATCTGCATCCGCCCGCCGCAATTCTGGGCCGACAAGGACATCGCACTGCACCTGCGTACCGCTGTCGTAGCGGTCGACGCCGCGGCGCACGAGATCGTGCTCTCCGACGAAAGCCGTGTCGGTTACGGCCAACTCATCTGGGCGGCCGGCGGCGATCCGCGGCGGCTCTCCTGCCCGGGCGCCGATCTCGCCGGCGTCCACTCGGTCCGCACCCGCGCCGACGTCGACCGGATGATGGCGGAACTGGAGGCAGGGGCGCGCCGCGCGGTGGTGGTCGGCGGCGGCTACATCGGGCTCGAGGCGGCAGCCGTGCTGCGCAAGCTCGGCTGCGAGGTGACGCTGGTCGAAGCGCTGCCGCGCGTCCTCGCGCGCGTCGCGGGGGAGGAGCTTTCGCGCTTCTACGAAAAGGAGCACCGCGCGCACGGCGTGGACGTGCGCCTCGAAGCGGCGGTCGACCGGATCGAGGGTGACGGCGAACGGGTGACCGGGGTGGCTCTCGGGAGCGGCGAGGTCATTCCCGCAGACCTGGTGGTGGTCGGGATCGGGATCGTGCCCTCGGTCGGACCGCTGATCGCCGCAGGTGCGGCAGGTGCGAACGGCGTCGACGTGGACGAACTGTGCCGTACCTCGCTGCCCGACATCTATGCCATCGGCGACTGCGCCGCGCATGCCAATCGCTATGCCGCTGGCGCCGTGATCCGGCTCGAATCGGTCCAGAACGCCAACGACATGGCGACCACCGCGGCTAAGGCGATCTGCGGCAATCCGCAGCCCTACGACGCCGTGCCGTGGTTCTGGTCGAACCAGTACGATCTGCGCCTGCAGACCGTCGGCCTCTCGATCGATCACGACGAGACGGTGCTGCGCGGCGACCCGGCGGAGCGCAAGTTCTCGATCGTCTATCTCAAGGAAGGCCGTGTGATCGCGCTCGACTGCGTCAACGCGACCAAGGACTACGTCCAAGGGCGCAAGCTGGTCGAAGCGGGCACCAAGCCCGAGCGCGAGGCACTTGCCGACACCGAGATTTCGCTCAAGGCGCTGGTCTGAGTTCAGCCAGCGCCCATTCCGCGGCTTCGGCGACGACGGGATCGGGATCGCCGGTCAACTCGGCAACCTGATCGATCAATCCGACATCCCCGCTGTTGCCGGCCGCGATCAGGCAGTTGCGCACGAAGCGGTCGCGCCCGATGCGCTTGATCGGCGAGCCCGAGAAGAGCTGGCGGAATCCGGCATCGTCGAGCGCAAGCAGTTCGGCGAGCCGCGGCGCCATCAGTTCGGCGCGCGGCAGAAAGGCGAGATTGCGTGCGGCGGCATCGGCAAACTTGTTCCACGGGCACACCGCCAGGCAATCGTCGCAGCCGTAGATGCGGTTGCCCAGCGGCTTGCGGAACTCGTGCGGAATCGGCCCCTTGTGCTCGATGGTGAGGTACGAAATGCACCTGCGCGCATCGAGCCGGTAAGGCTCCGGGAAGGCCGCGGTGGGGCAGGCATCCTGGCAGGCGCGGCAGGAGCCGCAGCGGTCGGAGTGCGGCGCGTCGGGCGCGAGGTCCACGGTGGTGTAAATCGCGGCGAGGAACAGCCAGTTGCCGTGCTCGCGGCTGACGAGATTGGTGTGCTTGCCTTGCCAGCCGAGCCCGGCCATCTGCCCGAGCGGCTTTTCCATCACCGGCGCGGTATCGACGAAGACCTTGAGCTCCGCCCCCGGCTCGCGCGCCACCAGCCATCGCGCAAGCGCCTTGGCCGCCTTCTTGACCGTGTCGTGATAGTCGCGCCCCTGCGCATAGACCGAGATTCGCGCGCGATCATGCGCCTCTGCCAACGCCAGCGGGTCGTCTTCCGGCGCGTAACTCATGCCGAGGGCGATCACGCTCTTCGCCTCGGGCCACATCGACTGCGGCCCCTGCCGCACCTCGGCGCGATCCTCCATCCAGCCCATCGAACCGTGATGTCCGGCCGCGATCCATTCGGAGAGCCGCCGCGCGCGCAGCGGATCGTCCACGGCCGGCGCGATGCCGACCGCGACGAAGCCCAGCCGCTGGGCCTCGGCAATCAGGTCCTCGCGCAGCGGGTCGTTTTCTCGCGCGTCGGCCACGCTTTGACTTGCTCCTGCATAGGCCCGGACGCTACCTGCCGGGCATGGACACCGCGCTAGGCGATCCGCTCACGGCGAGCAACGATACCGCGGGGGCCCGCCGGCCGCCGGCGATCGAGGCCCGCGGCCTGGTCAAGCGGTTCGAGGGCACCACCGCGGTCGACGGGATCGACCTGACCGTGCCCGAAGGCGCGATCTACGGCATTCTCGGCCCCAATGGCGCGGGCAAGACGACGACGCTGCGCATGCTGCTGGGGATCATCGACCCGGACGAGGGCGTGCGCCGCGTGCTCGGCCGCGACGATCCGCACGACATCGCGCGGCTGATCGGCTACCTGCCCGAGGAGCGCGGGCTCTATCCGGCGATGAAAGCGGTCGAGGCGATCGCCTTCATGGGCGCGCTGCGCGGCGTGCCACTCGCCGAAGGGCGCCGCCGCGGGCGCGAGCTGCTCGACGGTCACGGCCTCGGCCATGCCGCCGACAAGCAGATCCGCCAGCTTTCGAAAGGCATGGCGCAGACCGTCCAGCTCCTCGGCACGCTGGTCCACCGCCCACGGCTGGTCGTCCTCGACGAGCCGTTTTCCGGTCTCGACGCGATCAACCAGGGCAAGCTGGAGGCCCTGATCCGCAATCTCGCGGCAGAGGGCACGACGGTAATCTTCTCGACCCACGTGATCGCCCACGCCGAGCGCCTGTGCGAGCAAGTGGCGATCATCGCCGCCGGCAAGGTCCCCTACGCCGGATCGGTCGACGCCGCGCGCGACCGCATCCCGGCGCAGGTCCGCCTGGAAACCCGCGCGCGCGAAGGCCGCTGGCGCGACGCGCTCCCCGCCGACGCGCGGCGCGAGGGCGATTACTGGTACTTTGCCCTGCCCGAAACGGGCATCGAGCCGCTGCTGCGCGCGCTGATCGAAGGCGAGGCGGGCATCCTGTCGCTCTCGATCGAGCGCGCCGGGCTGCACGACGCCTTCGTCGACATCGCCGGCGAGGCCGCGGCGCGCGCGCTGGCAGAGCAGAGCCCGGCGGAGGCCGTGCAATGAGCCCGGCCGATTCGCGGAAGAAAGCGCGTCTTCCGCTGGCCCGCGCGGCTTTCGTGGTCGCGCGGCGCGACTTCACCGCGATCCTGTTCAGCAAGTCGTTCCTGTTCTTCCTGCTCGGCCCGCTGTTCTTCCTCGCGATCGGCGGGGTCGCCAGCCTGCTGAGCTCGCAGGCGATCCGTAGCGCCGACAACCCGCGGCTGGCCGTGGCGATGGCGCCTGCGGACTCGGCGGCCTTCACCGCGGCGCATGCGCATCTCGCCGATCTCGTCGACCTGCCCGAGATCGAGACGGTCGAACCCGGCACAGCGGACGACGCCGGCGTGCTGCTCGGCGACAGCGAGCGGAACCTCGGCGCGGTGCTGAGCGGCACCCTGGCCGCCCCGCGCCTGAGCGGAACGGAGGACCGTATCGAACGCTGGCGGGGGCCGGTCGCGCTGGTCGCGGCCGAAGCCCGGTCTGCGGGCGCGGCAGACTATCCGCAAGTCGCGCTCGTGCCGACGGCGACGAGCGTGGCGCAGGAACGCAGCGCCAACGCTGCCACCGCCTCGGCCGCCGTGACGCTGCTGTTCCTCCTCTCGATGCTGCTGGCGGGCATGGTCATGTCCAACCTTGTCGAGGAGAAGGCCAACAAGATCATCGAGATCCTCGCCGCCGCCGTGCCGATGGACGCGGTCTTCTTCGGCAAGCTGTTCGCGATGCTCGCGCTGAGCTTCGTCGGCATCGCGGTGTGGGGCGGCGTCGGCGGCGCGATCGCGCTCGCCGGCAACCTGCTGGAGCAGATGCCGGCGCCGGCGATCGGCTGGCCGGCCTTTGCCGTGCTGTTCCTCGTCTATTTCGCGATGGCCTATCTGCTGATCGGCTCGATCTTCCTCGCAATCGGATCGATGGCACCGACGGTGCGCGACGTGCAGACCCTGTCGATGCCGGCGACGATCCTCCAGCTCCTGGTGTTCTTCCTCGCCAGCTACGCGATGACCGACCCGGGATCGCCGGTCGAGCTGTTCGCGATCGCGTTCCCGCTCAGCTCGCCCTACGCGATGATCGCGCGCGCCGCACAGGAACCGGCGCTCTGGCCCCACGCGCTCGCGATCGTCTGGCAGATCGCGGCGGTGGCGCTGTTCGTACGCCTGGGCGCGCGGCTCTTCCGCAAGCGCGTGATGAAGTCGGGACCGGCGCAGGCAAAGAAGCGGCGGTTCTGGCAGCGTGTGGCCGAGCCTGGAGCAAGCTAGGCCGAGATCTACCGTCATCCCAGCGAAAGCTGGGATCGTGTGCACCTAAAGTCCGACAGGCGGCCTGCGATCCCAGCTTTCGCTGGGATGACGGTTTCAAGGCAGAACGCCGTGCTCACGCGGGCTTCGACGGCCCGCCGCAGAGATAAGTCGCAAATCGCAACGCACTATTGACATCCCGGTAAGCAAGGGCAGGATGTCCCGGACGCCACGCAAATGCGCGAAAGACATGCGGGCGGAGGAGAGAGAGCCCATGGCAACGCAGATCGCCCAGCAGCCTGCAACCTATCGCCGTTCGCCGATCGCGGTCGACGCGCTGCGCGCGCACCTCGCCGAGCATCCCGAGGTCAAGTGGACCCACACGCACCCCTATGACGTCAGCCGTAGCGACATCTATTTCGAGGACCGCTGGCAGCCGATCTTCGCCGAGATGCGCGCCAAGGGGCCGCTGCACTGGGTCGACGAAAGCCCGGTAGGACCGTACTGGAACGTCGTCAGCCACAAGGCGATCGGCCATGTCGAGGCGCTGCCCGAGCTGTTCTCCTCGAGCTGGGAACATGGCGGGATAACGATCCTCAACAAGCTGGACGAGGAGCAGCTCGCCGCGCAGGGCCGCGAGCGGTTCGAACTGCCGATGTTCATCGCGATGGACCGGCCCAAGCACACCGGCCAGCGCCGCACCGTCGCCCCCGCCTTCACGCCGGCCGAGATGAAGCGGCTGGACGACGATATCCGCCACCGCACCGGCGAGTTGCTCGATTCGCTGCCGCGCGGCGAAGTGTTCGACTGGGTCGACAAGGTCTCCATCGAGCTCACCACCGGAATGCTCGCGATCCTGTTCGGCTTTCCGTGGGAGGATCGCCGCCTGCTGACCTTCTGGTCCGATTGGGCGGGCGATACCGAACTCGCCATGGTGCGCGATCTCGACGAGCTGCGGCACGAGATTCTGCGCGAGATGGCGGCCTACTTCCAGACGCTCTGGGCCGAGCGGGCGAACAAGGAACCCGGCCCCGACCTGATCTCCATGATGATCCACTCGCCGGCGATGAACCAGATGAGCCCGCAGGAATTCATGGGCAATCTGGTGCTGCTGATCGTCGGCGGCAACGACACCACCCGCAACACGATGAGCGGAATCATCCACGGCTTCGACAAGTTCCCCGACCAGCGCAAGCTGTTCGAGGAGAACCCAGACCTGATCCCCAACGCGGTCCAGGAATGCATCCGCTACCAGACCCCTCTGGCGCACATGCGCCGCACCTGCACCGAAGATACCGAGCTGTTCGGCGAGCAGGTGAAGGCCGGCGACAAGCTGGTGCTGTGGTATCTGTCGGGCAACCGCGACGAGGAAGTGTTCGAGAATCCCGACAAGCTCGACATCACGCGCGAGAACGCCCGGCGGCACCTTGCGTTCGGCTACGGCATCCACCGCTGCGTCGGTGCGCGTCTGGCCGAGCTGCAGCTACGCGTGCTGCTGGAGGAGATGCACAAGCGCCGGCTGCGCGTGCATGTCGCCGGCGATGTCGAGCGGGTGCGTGCGAACTTCGTTCACGGCTTCCGCAAGCTGGAGGTGGAAGTCACCACCTTCTAGCCAGTCACCCCTGCGATTGCCCGGCGAGCAGGCGCGGGCATTGCAGCCGCGCCGCGAGCAGCGCGAATTCGCGCAAGTTGAACGTGGTGTCGAATGTCAGGCCGTAGCGATCGCCATCGCGCCAGCGGACCTTGGCCTCAATCTCGGGCAAGCGGTCGGACATCAGCCATAGCGGCTGGCCGATCGCCAGGAACTGCGCGCATTCGATGCGTGCGCCCTGCTGCGACAGGTTGACGAGATCGGCCTCGACCCGCTCCCCGCCCCACTGGAGATCGAGCGGCAGATCGAGATCGAGCCGCAGCGGCCGCTTGGGATATTCGCCGGTTTCGGCGATCACGTTGCTGACTTCGACCGGGGCGGCGAAACGATAGCCTGAGTCGAGCCCGCGGCTCCACACGCGCTCGATTCCCAGCCGGTCGCCCGTCTGGAGTTCGAGCAGCAGTGGCTCGCCCTCGGGAAGCGGATGGAACCCGCGCAGGCTGACGCCGGTCGCCGAAACGTCGCGGATCACGCACAGGAACTGGCCCTCGGGCGCAATGAGCTTGGCCGAACGGATGAGCAGCGTGAAGCGCGGTGCAGCGCGCTCTTCCGCGATCGGGCCGTCGTTCATCGCAGTGTTGCCTGCCGACTGTTCCATCGTTGCCTTTCGAAAGCAGGGTCCCACGCGAACCGCCGCCCCGCCCGACTGACAGGCCTTTATCGGTAAATGGTTACCACCGGCCTAAGGGTAAAGACGGGGCTAACCACGGGACGGCCGGTCCGGTTCGGAAAGCCGGCGTCGGACCGGCCGTCAGCGCGCGCTTTTCAGAAGTGCGAGCGCCTCGTCCGACCCGTCGAGCACGCGGTTGCGGCGCTCGACGATGCGCCAGCCTTCGGCCGTGCGGCGCAGCAGCCAGCGGTTGATCGAGGCGCGCCAGAGCGAGAAGCCGGCGCCCGCGTTCTCCGCCACGAACGAATAGCCGACGGCCTCGGCGCGATCGCCATCCAGCACGATCTTCGGCAGGGCCGTGTGGTGCATCGATCCGCGCCCGACGAGTTCGCGGTGTCGGTCCATGCTGTAGAGCGAAGCGATCGCTGGCCGCCCCGCCATCGCGCCGACGCCACCGGGTTCGTAGACCCCGTCCTCGGTCCACAGCTCCGCCGCCTCTTCCGCGCAGCCGCTGTCGACCAGGGGGCCGTACGTAGCAAGCAGGCGGAGGATGGCCAGTTCGTCCTCCACGGCACCCAGGCGGGCTTCGAGGGCGTTCAGGCGGTCATCGGTCATGTGGCTCTCCCCAACTCTGGGAGGGGACCATCGCCGGCATGGACCGGGGCGTAACTCACCAAATGGTGGTATGCGCCGAGCGCGGAAACGACGCGGCGGACGATCTGGTGCGGGCGGCGGGACTCGAACCCGCACGAGCAAAGCTCAGGGGATTTTAAGTCCCCGGCGTCTACCATTCCGCCACGCCCGCGCACCGCGGCCGGTTCGGCCGCCATCGGTCACCTCGGCCCCGGCGCGCGGGGCGTCAATCGGTGTTGAGACGCTCGCGCATTTCCTTGCCGGGCTTGAAGTACGGCACCCGCTTGGCCGGCACGTCGACCGGGGCGCCGGTACGCGGGTTGCGTCCGGTCCGGGCCTGCCGCTCGCGGGTGGAGAAGGCGCCGAAACCACGCAGCTCGACCCGGCCGCCTTCCGCCAGGCGCGCGGCGATCTCTTCGAAGAAGATGTCGACCACCTGCTCGACCTCCTCGGCGCGCAGCTCGGGATTGTCCTTGGCCAGAGCCTGCAGCAGTTCGGATCGTATCATTCCTAACCCTCCCGGCCAGCGGCCCGGCTAATCCAGCGGGCGTGCAAGGCCCTGATTTGCAACGCCGCCGTCGCGGCAGCCTAGTGCGACCCTGGGAAATTTCCAATGCCAGATGTGCATCATTCGCGCAATCGCGACGCGAATCCGCGCGTCTTAACAGGGGTGCGCCGCATCAGTTATGCGCGAGAAGCTCCGCCGGATCGATGCCGAGCCGCTTCATGCGGGTCCTGAGCTCGGGCCATTCCGTGGCGAGGAATTGCTCGCGCTCGCTGCGCCGCAGCTTTTCCGCGGCGCCGGGGACGACGTACATCCCGACCCCGCGCTGCACCTCGACCAGACCGTCCGTCTGGAACTGCTGATAGGCCTTGGCGACCGTCAGCGGATTGGCGCCCTGTTCCGCCGCGAAGGCCCGGACGGACGGCAGCATTTCCCCTTCGGCATAGACACCCTCGATGATCGCCGCGGCGATCTGGTCGCGCAACTTGAGATAGACGGGACGGCTCTGCTGGGTCATTGCGTAATCGGTCCTCGCGCGCGGCGGCGCAGCTCAAGGTGCATCAGTGACATAATACAGCGCGGCGCGCAAGGTTCCCGATGTTCGTGCAACCCCCGATGGTTGCAACGGTTTCCCGTGAAACTAGCGCTTCACAAGCCGGATTGAGGCGTTAGTGTGCGCGCCCTGATCGGAGCACGGGATGCTCTGCCAAAAAAATTGATGGGGAGGCCGCAGGCCGATGTCTTTCGAACTCATTATTTTCTGGGGGGCGGTGGTCGTACTCGCGATCTTCCTGCTAGGCGGCACCTATGTCGTGACGCGCCCGCAACCCGAATTCGCCGGTCACCCGAAAGGGCTGTTCCTGCTGTTCCTCGCCGAGATGTGGGAGCGCTTCTCCTACTACGGCATGCGTGCGCTGCTGATCTTCTATCTGGTCCAGCACTGGCTCTTCACCGACAGCGAAGCTTCCGTCATCTACGGCGCCTATACCGCGCTGGTCTACATCACCCCGGTCGTGGGCGGCTATCTGGCGGACAAGTACCTGGGCCAGCGCAAGGCGGTGCTGTTCGGCGCCGTGCTGCTAACATTCGGCCACTTCTTCATGGCATTCGAGGGCGACGGCGCCTCGGGGCAGACCAACCCGATGATCAACGTCTTCTGGCTCGCGCTGGCGCTGATCATCGTCGGCTCGGGCTTCCTGAAAGCCAACATTTCGGTGATCGTCGGCCAGCTCTACGCCCGCACGGACGTGCGCCGCGACGGCGCCTATACGATCTTCTACATGGGCATCAACGTCGGCGCCGCGACCGCCTCGCTGATCTGCGGCTATCTCGGTCAGACCTATGGCTGGGCCTACGGTTTCGGGCTCGCCGGCTTCGGCATGCTGATCGGCCTGATCTTCTTCGTTCTCGGCAAGCCGCTTCTCATGGGGCAGGGCGAGCCGAAGGACCCGCAGTACCTGCGCGAGCGCGCCGGCGGTATCCGCCGCGAGTTCCTGTTCTATGGCGTTGGCCTGGTGATGGTCGCGTTGTGCTGGTTCATGGTCCAGAACCAGGCGCTCGTCGGGGTCCTGCTCGGCACGTTCGGCGCGATCCTGGTCAGCTACGTGCTGTTCGTCGCCACGTTCAGCCTGCCATACGGGAGCTACGCCAAGGCGCCCTCGATCGCCGCAAACGCGTTCATCGCCCTGGCGGCGCTTCTCACCGCTGGCATGTTCCTGGCTTCGTCGGGCACCGGCCTGGGCGAGATCGTAATGCTGGTCGGGGTCGCCGGCCTGATCGCCATCATCATCCAGCAGTGCATCACCCGTGCCGACGAAGTGCGCGACCGCATCCTGGCCGCAATGTTCATGATCATCGTTTCGATCATCTTCTGGGCGCTGTTTGAGCAGGCGGGTTCCTCGCTCAACCTGTTCACCGACCGCCACGTCGACCGCTCGGGCGTTCCGGCTTCGATGTTCCAGTCGGTCAACGCGATCTACATCATCCTGCTTGCACCGGTGTTCGCCACCATCTGGACCGCGCTGGGCCGGCGGGGGCTGGAGCCTTCGACACCATTCAAATTCGGCCTCGGCGTGGTGCAGGTCGGCCTCGGCTTCCTGGTGCTCGTCCTGGGCGCCAATTCGGTCGGCGTCGACGTGCCCACGCCGGTGATCTTCATCTTCCTGATCTACCTGCTGCACACGACCGGCGAGCTTTGCCTGTCGCCGGTGGGGCTCAGCGCGATGAACCGGCTGGCGCCGCGACAGATGGCGAGCCTGATCATGGGCGTGTGGTTCTTCGCCTCCGCCACCGGCAACTACGTCGCCGGTCTGATCGCTTCTGCCACGGGCGCCGAAGGCGTGGGCGAGGAAACCGGCAAGGAAGTGGTGCTCGGCGTCTACTCCACCGTCGGCTGGACGGCGGTCGGCGTCGGTGTGGCCGTGCTCGTCGTCAGCCCACTGATCAAGCGGCTCATGCATCTCGACACCCTTCGCGACGACAATGTCGGCGACGATCTGGAAGGCCAGACCGAGGCGGGCATCGAGGCGCAGGAAGCCGGCATTCACCCGACGACCCGTCCGCGGGGCTGATCGACCGAAACAACCGGGGCGCGGAGCGATCCGCGCCCTTCTTCATCCAGTTCTGGGGGGCATCCGAATGAGAGCAGCCATCCGCGTCCTTCTCGCGGCGACCGCCACGGCGGCGCTGGCCGCGTGCGCAACCACCGAAGGGTCCGGCGATTCCGCGAAGTCCGCGAGCGCCTACGACTATCCCGACACGCCCTATCCCTCGACCTACCAGCCCTACCCGGGCGTGCCGACCGCGCTGGTCGGCGCGACGGTCTATGACGGGGCCGGTGGGCGGATCGACAACGGGACGGTGCTGTTCGCCGACGGCAAGGTCGTCGGCGTAGGCGGCGCGGATCTCGCGATCCCGGCGGGCTACACGCGGATCGACGGCACCGGCAAGTTTGTCACCCCCGGGGTGATCGACATCCACAGCCACCTGGGCGACTATCCGACCCCCTCGGTCGACGCCCATTCGGACGGCAACGAGGCGACCGCCCCGACCACGCCCGAAGTCTGGGCCGAGCATTCGGTCTGGCCGCAGGATCCGGGCTTCACCCGCGCGCTCGCCAACGGCGGCGTCACCTCGCTGCAGATCCTGCCCGGCTCGGCCAACCTGATGGGCGGCCGCTCGGTCACGCTCAAGAACGTGCCGAGCCGCACCGTCCAGGGCATGAAGTTCCCCGGCGCGCCCTACGGCCTCAAGATGGCCTGCGGCGAGAACCCCAAGCGCGTCTACGGCAGCAAGGGCCGCACGCCTTCGACCCGCATGGGCAACTTCGCCGTCAACCGGCAGACCTGGATCGACGCGCACGAATATGCCGCAGGCGACCGGGACGAGCGCGATCTCGGCAAGGAAACGCTCGCCGGCGTGCTCGACGGCGAGATCCTCATCCACAACCACTGCTATCGCGCCGACGAGATGGCGCTGGTGATGGATATGGGCAAGGAGATGGGCTACCGCGTCACGGCCTTCCACCACGCGGTCGAAGCCTACAAGATCGGCGACCTGTTGCGCGAGAACGACGTGTGCAGCGCGATCTGGTCCGACTGGTACGGCTTCAAGATGGAAGCCTACGACGGCATCCCCGAAAACGCCGCGCTGCTCTACCAGGCGGGCGCCTGCGTGGTGATCCACTCCGACAGCGAAAACGGCATCCAGCGGCTCAATCAGGACGCCGCCAAGGCCCAGGCCGCCGGCGCCCGCATGGGCATCCAGATCCCCGATGCGGAAGTGGTCGGCTGGTTCACGCTCAACGCCGCCAAGGCGATGGGGATCGACGACGTGACCGGCAGCCTCGCGGCCGGCAAGATGGCCGACGTGGTGCTGTGGAACGGCGATCCGCTGTCGGTCTATTCACGGCCCGAGAAAGTCTGGATCGACGGCGCGCTGATGTTCGACGCCAACGACCCGCAGCGCCGGCCGGTGAGCGACTTCGAACTCGGCCAGCCCGGTGAAGGAGACGTGAAATGATCGGACGCACGCTTCTCGCCGCCTCCGCCGCTCTGGCTCTCGCAGCACCCGCCGGAGCGCAGGATTTCGCCATCACCAACGCCACCGTCGCGACCGGCGACGGCAGCGCGCCGATCGAGAACGCCACCGTGATCGTACGGGGGGGCAAGGTCGTCGCCGCCGGCGCGAACGTGCAGGTGCCCGCGGGCGTGCCGGTTTCTGACGGAAGCGGTACCTGGGTCACCCCCGGCATCTTCGCCACCGTGACCGATCTCGGCCTGGTAGACGTCGGCGCCGTGGGCGAGAGCAACGACACGGCGGCCCGCAGTTCGCCGTTCAGCGCGGCGCTCGATGTCGCCACCTCGATCAACCGCCGCTCGCAGCATATCCTGGTCAGCCGGGCGGCGGGGATCACGCGCGCTGCGGTCGCGCCGTCCGCCGCCAGCTCGATCTTCGCCGGACAGGGCGCGATGATCGACCTGGGCGACGATCCGCAGGCCATCGACCGCCCGCGTGCGTTCCAGTTCGTCGAGCTCGGCGAAACGGGCGGGCGCCTGGCCGGCGGCAGCCGCACGGCGGCACACACGCTTCTCCGCAACGCGCTGCGCGAAGCCTCGCGCTTCGGCGAGGAATCCGGCCTCGTCGGGGGCCCGAGCCGCCCGGCCGAAGTGAGCACGGGCGACGACATCCCGATCGACCCGCGCCTGGTCGAGAGCGATGCAGAGCGCGCGACCGATGTCCTGCTGACGCGTTTCGACGCCGCGGCCCTGGTGCCGGTGGTGGCGGGCCGCCAGCCGCTCTACGTCCATGTCGAGCGCGCGGCCGACATCCGCTCGGTCCTGGCGCTGCGGCAGGAGTTTCCGCGGCTCGACCTGGTGATCGTCGGCGCCAGCGAGGGCTGGATGGTGGCGGACGAGATCGCTGCTGCAGGCGTTCCGGTGATCGCCGATGCGCTGACGGACCTGCCCGCACGGTTCGAGCAGCTTGCCTCCACCCAGAGCAATATCGGCCGCATGCAGGACGCCGGCGTGAAAGTGGCGATCAATGCCGCCGCGATGGAGCAGCCGCGCTATTTGCCGCACTTCGCGGGCAATCTCGTCGCTCTTGCCTCCATTCCCCGGGCTGCCGGGCTGAGCTGGGGCGAGGCGCTGGCGAGCATCACCTCGATCCCGGCCGAGATCAGCGGTTTCGGCGGCCGGCTCGGCGTGCTGAAGCCCGGCGCGGCCGGCGACGTGGTGGTGTGGGACGGCGACCCGCTCGAAGTGACCTCGGCCCCGGTGCGGGTCTATGTCGACGGCGTCGAACAGCCGCTCGAGAATCACCAGACCGGCCTGCGCAACCGCTACCGCGATCTGGACGAGAGCGAACTGCCGAAGGCCTATGACTGGTAAGGTCCCGCCGCGCCCGGCAGGCGCTTCGGCCACGCTGGGTGCGCTCGGTGCGGCGGCGCTGGCCGTCGCGACCTGCGCGCTCGTCCCCGCGCTCGCGCAGGATCCGGTGCCGGACCGATCACAAGACGCCGCCTGGCACAACGAGCAGCAGGCCGCGCTGGCTCGTCTCAAGCCGGAGGACGGGTGGGGCACCCTGCCCGGCGGCCTGCGCATCCGGCGCGTGTCGGGCGACGGCACCGGACCGCATCCGACGGTCGAGGACACGGTGACCGTCCACTATGCCGGGACGCTGACCGACGGGACGACCTTCGACAGCTCGTGGGACCGCGGCGAGCCGGCAACCTTCCCGCTCGGCAAGCTGATCCCTGCGTGGAAGCTGGCCATCCCCCAGATGGGTGTCGGCGACACGATCGAGATCGCCGCGCCGGCCGATCTCGCCTATGGTCCCAGGGGCAAGGGCCCGATCCCCGGCAATGCGACGCTGCTGTTCAAGATCGAGCTGATCGCGATCGGCGGCGAAACGGGCTGATTGCAGAATAGGTTTTTATTTGCTACTGAAATGGCGTTTCGGGAGAAATGTCGTGAATGAAGCTCTTCTGTCGCTGAGCGCCGCCGCGATCGCTTTCGTCGGCACGCATTTCGCGCTGTCCCATCCCTTGCGTGCGCCGCTGGTACGGGCGGTGGGAACGGGGCCGTTCCTCGGCCTCTATTCGCTTGTCGCATTGGCGACCTTCGCCTGGATGGCGCTCGCCTTCCGCGCCGCACCGCCGGCTGACCTCGGCGGATCGGGGCAGACCGGGTGGATCGTCGCCACCGTGCTCACGCTCCCCGCACTCGTGCTGTTCCTCGGCTCGCTGCGGAAGAACCCGGCGCTGCCCGATCCGCGGGCGGAGGCGATGGCGAGCCGGGAGCCCGACGGCGTCTTCGCCGTCACGCGCCATCCGATGATGTGGGGCTTCGCGCTCTGGGCCATGTCGCACATCGCGCTGTGGTGGAGCGTGCGCACGCTGATCGTCGCGGGCGCCGTGCTGTTCCTCGCCCTCGTCGGCGCACACATGCAGGACCGCAAGAAGCGCTCCGTGATGGGAGAGGCCTGGAGCGCGTGGGAAATCCGGACGACCTACTGGCCCCGCTGGACGGCGCTCCCGCGCGCAGGCTTGCTGCTGTGGCTCGCCGCGCTGGTCCTGTGGCTGGTGATCACCTGGTCGCACATCCACGCGGCCGGCGTCCCCGCCGGCGTATGGCTATGGATTCAGCCCTAGGAAGGCCCTCAGGCTCGCGCTTCCGCCACGCCGGCGCTGTTGTGGCGTAGCGCCTTGAGCACCGTCTCGACGATGTGCGGCGCGTTGAGGCGGGCCTCGTCGTACTGCTTCGCCGGATCGTCGTGGTCCTGGAACAAGTCGGGCAGGCGCATGGTGCGGATCTTGAGCCCGGCGTCGGTCAGCCCTTCGTCGCTGGCGAAGGTGAGGACGTGGGCGCCGAGACCGCCGATCGCGGCTTCCTCGATCGTCACGACCACTTCGTGCGTGCGCATGAGCTTCTCGATCAGTGCGGTATCGAGCGGCTTGGCGAAGCGCATGTCGGCGACGGTGGTCGACAGGCCCTTGGCCTCGAGCTGGTCGGCAGCCTTGAGCGCCTCGTGCAGCCGCGTGCCGAGGCTGAGCAGGGCGATCTTGCTGCCTTCGCGCACCACGCGGCCCTTGCCGATTTCGAGCTTCTCCGGTGTCTCCGGCAGCGGCACGCCGACGCCGGCGCCGCGCGGATAGCGAAAGGCGATCGGCCCCATGTCATACTCGGCGGCGGTGTAGGTCATGTGGACCAGCTCGGCCTCGTCCGCCGCAGCCATGACGACGAAGTTGGGCAGGCTGGCGAGATAGGTCACGTCGAACGCGCCGGCATGCGTCGCCCCGTCGGCGCCGACCAGCCCCGCTCGGTCGATCGCAAAGCGCACCGGCAGGTTCTGGATCGCGACGTCGTGAACGACCTGGTCGTAGGCGCGCTGGAGGAAGGTCGAATAGATCGCGGCGAAGGGCCGCATGCCCTGCGCGGCAAGGCCGGCAGCAAAGGTGACCCCATGCTGCTCTGCAATGCCGACGTCGAACGCGCGCTCCGGGTGCGCCTTGGCGAACCGGTCGACGCCCGTACCGCTCGGCATGGCGGCAGTGATGGCGCAAATGCGCGGATCGGTTTCGGCGAGCTTCGCCAGCGTGTCGCCGAACACGTTCTGATAGGCGGGCGGGCCGCCGCTCGACTTCTTCTGCTCGCCGGTGATGACGTCGAACTTGGCGACGCCATGGTACTTGTCGGCGCTGTCCTCGGCCGGACCGTAGCCCTTGCCCTTCTTGGTCACGACATGAACCAGGATCGGCCCCTGCTCGCTGTCGCGCACGTTCTCGAGCACCGGGATCAGATGGTCGAGGTCGTGCCCGTCGATCGGGCCGACGTAGTAGAAGCCGAGCTCCTCGAACAGCGTGCCGCCGGTGACCATGCCGCGGGTATATTCCTCGGCCTTCTCCAGCCCCGAGTGAACCCTCCGGCTGAGTTTCTTCGAGATGCGCGAGGCGAGACTGCGCAGACCCATGTACTCGCTGGAGGAGACCATGCGCGCGAGATAGGCCGAGAGCCCGCCCACGGGCGGCGCGATCGACATGTCGTTGTCGTTGAGGATCACGATCAGCCGGTTGCCCGCCTGTTCGGCATTGTTCATCGCCTCGTAGGCCATGCCGGCGCTCATCGCCCCGTCGCCGATCACCGCGATCGCCTTGCCCGGGCGATCGTTCAGCTTGTTGGCCACCGCGAAGCCGAGACCGGCCGAGATCGAGGTCGAGGAGTGGGCCGCCCCGAACGGGTCGTACTCGCTCTCGCTGCGCTTGGTGAAACCCGAGAGGCCGCCGCCCTGGCGCAAGGTGCGGATGCGGTCGCGCCGGCCGGTGAGGATCTTGTGCGGATAGGCCTGGTGGCCGACATCCCAGATCAGCTTGTCGTCGGGCGTGTTGAAGACGTAGTGGATCGCGACGGTCAGCTCGACCACGCCGAGGCCGGAGCCGAGATGCCCGCCGGTGCTGCCGACCGCGTCGATCATTTCGGTGCGGAGCTCGTCGGAAAGCTGGCGCAGGCGGCTCCTGTCGATCCGGCGAAGATCCTGCGGCGTGGCGATGGTGTCGAGCAGAGGCGTGTCGGGGCGTTGACTCATGGCAAAGCTTTACACGGGCGAAGCGTGACTGTCGATGAACGCGTTGCCGTGCGCGTCAGCCGGCGCAGGTCTCGCACAGGCCGCGCACCTCGATGATCGGGCGCCGCGTCTGGAAGCGGCTGGCCCTGGCGACGCCGCGCACGCCGCCCGAGACGGTGTCGTCGTCGACGTGGGTCGCTTCCCCGCATTCGTCGCAGACCAGGAAGATGCAGTCGTGCTCGCACCCAGGGTGGGTGTTGGCGAGATAGGCGTTGGCGCTTTCGACCCGCATGGCCAGGTTGTTCGCCACGAACAGGTCGAGGATGCGGTAGACGCTGTTGGGCGCCACCCGCTTGCCGCGTGCAGCTGAGAGGTTGTCGGCTATGTCGTAGGCGGAGGCGGGGCGTTCGTGGCGTGCGAGTTCCTCGAACACCGACTCGCGCATTCCGGTCCACTGCTCGCCTGCCGCGACGAGCGCGTCGCGCGCTGCCGTGATGAGCTCGCTGCCGTGGTGTTCGTGGTGTGAATGTTCGTGCTGGGTCGCCATGCTTGCAGATATAGCGATTGCATCGCTCGCGCGCCACTCAATCGCGTGCGGAAGCGGCGCGGTGTAGGCGGGGATAAAGCCTCTCGAGGGCGGCGATCCGGGGCCGATCCCAGCGCAGGACATATCCGTGGCCCGGATTGCGGGCCGCGAAGTCCTGATGGCGATCCTCCGCGGGATAGAATGCCCGATAGGGTTCGATCGCGGCCACGATCGGCGCGTCCCACAGGCGGGAGGCCTCCATCTGGTCGAGATAGGCCGCGGCGACCGCACGCTGCTCCGCATCGAGGGGAATCAGTGCGGTGCGGTAGTGCGTGCCTTCGTCCGGGCCCTGGCGGTTGCGGAGCGTCGGATCGACCACGACGGAGAAGAAGATGCGGACCAGTTCGTCGTAACGAACCTGCGCGGGATCGTAGGTGACCGCGACAGCTTCGGCATGGTCGGTCAGGCCGGTGGCGACGAGATCGTAACGCGCCTGCCGGCGGGTGCCGCCGTGATATCCGGAGACCGCGCCGGTCACCCCTTTCACATGGCTGAAAACGCCTTCGACGCCCCAGAAGCAACCGCCGGCGAAGATCGCGGTTTTCAGGCCGGGGCTTTCGCGCGCGACACGCTCTGGAGCCGGGGCCTGGACGATGCTTTGCGCCAGATGGGCGGGTTGCTGACAGGCACTCAGCGCCAGCAGACATGCACCGAGAGGCGCAAGAGCGGGCTTCACTTCAAGACGGCGGCCTCGGCCTGCGGCAGGACCGCACCGACGATGTCGGGCGAAGCCTGGAGGGCGACGATCACGGCGCCCGCGGCGAAGCCGATGGCAAAGTTACGAAAGAGGTCGGTCTTGAACAGGTTCATCGGATTCGTCTTTTTTCGCAAATATCTTGCCACGCGGTCTAGCAGGCCGCGCTTGCGGGTGACTGAACATGGTGTTCGGGATCGGTTTACGAAAGAGGCGGGCGCGAGTGCCCGCGCCAACTTTGCGTTTACGCCCTAGTGGCGAAAGTGTCGCATCCCGGTGAAGACCATCGCCAGGCCCGCCGCGTTGGCGGCGGCGATGACTTCATCGTCACGGATCGAACCGCCGGGCTGGATCACGGCCGTTGCGCCGGCTTCGGCCGCGGCGAGGAGACCGTCGGCGAAAGGGAAGAAGGCGTCGGATGCGACCGCGCTCCCCACCGCGCGCGATGCTGCCCAGCCGTATTCCTCCGCCGCTTCGGCCGCCTTCATCGCGGCGATGCGGCTCGAATCGCGGCGGTTCATCTGCCCGGCACCGATGCCCGCCGTCGCGCCGTCCTTCGCATAGACGATCGCGTTCGACTTGACGTGGCGCGCCACCGTCCAGGCGAACAGGCAGTCCTTGAGCTCCTGCTCGGTCGGCTCGCGCTCTGTCACGACCTTGAGGTCGGCCAGAGCGATCGCCCCATTGTCGCGGCTCTGCACCAGCAGTCCGCCGGTGATCGGCTTGACCGACAGGCCGCTGCGGCGCGGATCGGGCAGCTCGCCGGTGACGAGCAGGCGCAGGTTCTTCTTCTTCGCGAAGGCGGCGCGCGCCTCCTCGCTCACCGAGGGCGCAATCACGACTTCGGTGAAGATCTCGCAGATCGCCTCCGCCGTCGGCCCGTCGAGCTCCGTGTTGACCGCGACGATCCCGCCGAAGGCCGAGACGCTGTCGCAGGCGAGCGCTTCGTTCCACGCGTCCAGCAGGGACCCGCGCTGGGCGACGCCGCAGGGGTTGGCATGCTTGACGATCACCACGGCGGGATCGCCGCCCGCGAACTCGGCGCAGAGCTCCAGCGCGGCGTCGGCGTCGCTGTAGTTGTTGTAGCTGAGCTCCTTGCCCTGGAGCTGCTCGGCCTGCGCGATGCCGCGCGCGTGCGGGCCCACGGGCGTATAGAGCGCGGCCTGCTGGTGCGGGTTCTCGCCATAGCGCAGCTCGGTCACGCGGCGGCCGTTGACCGCCAGCATCTCGGGAAAGGTCTCGCCCTGGTCGGCGAAAGCGAACCACTGGCTGATCATCGAATCGTAGGCGGCCGTCGCGGCGAAGGCCTTGGCCGCCATCTTGCGGCGGAACTCGAGTGAGGTGCCGCCATCGTGCGCGGCGAGTTCGTCCAGCAGGTCGTCGTAGTCGGCCGGATCGGTGACGATGGTCACGAACTGATGGTTCTTCGCCGCGGAGCGGACCATGCTGGGCCCGCCGATATCGATATTCTCGATGATCTCCTCGCGCTCGGCGCCGCGTGCGACGGTCGCCTCGAACGGGTAGAGATTGACCACGACCAAATCGATCGCGCCGATTTCGTGGGTTTCCATCGCCGCGGCATGTTCGGGGTTGTCGCGCACCGCCAACAGACCCCCGTGGACCATCGGGTGCAGCGTCTTGACCCGCCCGTCCATCATCTCGGGAAAGCCGGTGAGGTCGGAGACGTCGCGCACGGTCAATCCGGCCTCGCGCAGAGCGCGCGCCGTGCCGCCGGTGGAAACGAGCTCGACGCCGCCCTTGGCCAGCTTCGCACCCAGATCCACCAAACCGCTCTTGTCGGACACCGAAAGCAGTGCCCGCCTGATCGTCACGTCGCTCACTCGAATTCTATCCCATCTTCTTGAGCAGCCAGGAGAAACTTCCCCCGCTGCGCGATGTCATCCCTTGAATGACCAGTTGTTCGATCGGATGGGGCTTGCCCAGTCCGTCGATCCACAGACTTTCCTCGATCGCCAGATCGCCCGCCCCGTCGCCCTGCGGCAAGCGGAACTGCCAGTAGCTGCCGTCGGGCAGCGCGAGGCCGGCTCCCTTGCCGTCTTCCGACAGGCGCGCCTCGATCCCGGGACCGAGGTGGAAGCGAATCGCGAACGCGATCTTTCCGCGCTTGCCAGTCTTGCCCGCGGGCAGCAACACGTCTTCACCGCGCAGTTCATGGCCGTTGTCGCGCAGGATCAGGATGCGGCGGTGCAGGAGGCCGTAGCGCGGGGCGTAACCATCGTGGCTCGCCTCGATCCGGGTCGCACTGCCGCCGTTGAGATCGAGCGTGCGGCGATCGACCTCGACTTCGTTGACCCCACTGCCGAGCTTGCCGCCCAGCAGCACGGCGGTCGAGTTCGCCTCGTCCAATACCAATGTCGAGTGCGCCGCAGTCGCGCGCAAGCCCTGCTCGATCCGCACGGGCACCTGCCCGCCCGCGAACGCCGCCCCCCCGCAATTGACGACCATGCGCTGCCCGTCGACCGAGAACTCGAACGCCAGGGTCGAGGCGCAGCCGGCGCGGGCGTGACGCGGCAGCGCCGGAGGCGCCGTATCGACGATCAGGACCGACTTGTGCGCGGCGACCCGCTGGTAGCCCCACTGGCGTGCTTCCTTGAGCGGCCGCGTGCGCACGCGGCTCGCTTCGACCAGCGCGGAAACGCGATCCGCGCCGATCGCGCCCGCGCCCTGCCAGCTCCCGAGCCCCCCATCGCCGTGCAGCAGCGAGAGCAGCGGCGGCACGAGCAGTTGCAACATGGTCTCCAGCACTTGCGGGGGATTGCGCTTCACCGCCTCGTAGCAGGCGCGCAGATCCACCAGCGCGGCGATCGCGTCCATCTGCGCCAGCGGGCTGCGCGAGAGGACACCGCCGTCCTCCGCCACCAGTTCGCCGAGCGCCCGCGCGAGCCCGGCCTCGGCATAGAGCCGGCGCGGCTTGCCGTCGGGCAGCAGCAGCCCGGCGGCGGCGAGCGCCGTCCAGCCGGCCACCGCGCCGGGCCCGTCCTCCGCCTTCCCGACCTTGCGATCGAGCCAGCGCGCGGTCTCCGCGATAGCGGCGAGCGTCTGCCCGCGAAGCTGCGTCCCTTCGCCGGACAGGATCAGCGGTGCGAAGACCAGCCAGTTGCGCAGGCGGTTGCCGACATGCTCGATCTGCCACGCCGCTCCCTTCCCGGGCGCGGGATTGGCGTCGAGCCAGGCACGCAGCAGGCGCTCGGCCGTGGCGAGGCACTGTTCGCGCGGTGCGCTGGCGGCAAGATCGCGCAGCCACCCGAAGCCGTGAACGGTCCGCTCGAACGGCGGGGTCAGCCGCGCGACCGAATCGAATTCCATCTGCGCGATCGGCGCCTTGACTCCGTAGATAAGGAAATGCCCGGCGCGCAGCGCGACGCCGGCCGCCCGGTCGCCCACGTAGGGGCTCTCGACCGTGCCGAGCAGCCGCGGCTTGGCCGGCTTGGCGAACGGCGCGGTGAGCGTCGACCCCGAGACGCCCATGCTGTAGGCGAGGCGGATCAGCCGCTCGCCGGCACCGAGCGGGGGCGGCGCGAGATCGGAGAGGGCCAGCGAGCGGCCGGGTTCGAGCACTTCGCGCCTGTCTCTTTCGTGCCTGGTCTTCTCCCGCCGGACCAGATCGTCGCCGGCGTGCGTGTGCAGAGGCAGCGCGGGCTCCGCCCAGTCGCGATCGTCGGCGTCGCGGGCGCCTCTATCGGCGAGCGGCGCCACGCGGTCCATCAGCCTTCCCCCCTCAGGGCGGCGATATTGGCGGCGTAGCGCCCCGGCCCGCCCTTGAAAGTGGCGGAGCCGGCGACGAGCACGTCGGCACCGGCAGCGACGCAGAGCCGCGCGGTCTCCTCGTTCACGCCGCCGTCGACCTCCAGCCGGATGTCGCGCCCGCTGGCGTCGATCATGCTGCGGATCGCCTCGGTCTTGCGCAACTGGCTGTCGATGAAGCCCTGCCCGCCGAACCCGGGATTGACGCTCATCACCAGCACCAGGTCGGCGAGGTCGAGCAGGTATTCGAGCGCCTCGGGCGGGGTCCCGGGATTGAGCACGACCCCCGCCTTCTTGCCCAGCGCGCGGATCGCCTGCAGCGTGCGGTGCACGTGCGGGCCCGCCTCAGGATGAACGGTGATGATATCGGCGCCGGCTTCGGCGAACGCCTCCAGATAGGCGTCGACCGGGCTGATCATCAGGTGGACGTCGAACGGCTTGTCGGTGTGCGGGCGCAGCGCCTTCACCACCGCCGGGCCGATGGTGATGTTGGGGACGTAATGCCCGTCCATCACATCGATGTGGATCCAGTCGGCGCCGGCGGCGTCGATCGCACGCACTTCCTCGCCCAGACGGGCGAAGTCGGCGGACAGGACGGAGGGGGAGATAAGCGGCGCGGCCATGGTCGATCGCATTGCAAACGGCGGGAAACTCCGCCTAGATCGCGAGCGGAATCACGACAAGCGCGCACCGCCACCTTTTCCACATCGTGCGCACGAGGCGAGTCGTTCCGGCGATGAACGGTTGTCCGGCGGGGAATTCAGGGCCAATTAAGGCCGCGCACCGCAGATGCATTGCCAAGACAGGGGTCGGCCATCGCCGTACCCGGCGGCATGGATTGCCGCTCCACCTCCCCCGCAGCAACGATGGACCGCAGCAGACGATGACTCTCAGGAAAACCCTCGGAATTGCCGCCGGCGCGATGCTCACGGCCGGCCTGCTGGCGACCGCGCCGGCGCAGGCCTATCAGCAGAAGATTTCCAACGATCTCGGCCGGTGCAGCGCCGGCAGCGGCCCGGCCGTGAAGGTGACGGTCAAGGGCGTGAAAGCCTCCCGCGGCACGATGCGCGTGCAGACCTATCGCGGCACCAGTTCCGAATGGCTCAAGAAGGGCAAGTGGCTCCACCGCGTGGAAACTCCGGCCCAGCGCGGCACGATGACCTTCTGCCTGCCGGTGCCTTCTGCCGGCACTTATGCCGTTGCGGTGCGCCATGATCTCAACGGCAACGGCGACACCGACCTGCGCGAAGACGGCGGCGGCATGTCGAACGACCCGAGCATCAACATCTTCAATCTCGGCAAGCCGAGCTACACGAAGACGGCGTTCCCGGTCGGCGACGGCGTGAAGTCGATCACGATCAACATGAAATACTGGGGCTGACGCCGCCCGGCGCATCGAGCAGTGCCCGCCATTCGAGCGAGTTGTCGCCGCCCTGCGTGGCGCGGTCGATCCGCGACAGGAACGCCCCTGCCGGCGGGCTTGCGCAAACCGGGCCTTGGCCGGCGAAGAGGATACGCCGCGCGAGGCGGCACTCGGCGCCGGTGATGCGAGGCGCGCCAAGTCGCCCGCCGACCCGCGTCGGTCCCGCGCCGGTCAGCACCGCCGTCTCGATCGCGGCCAGCGCATAGCATCGCAGGCTTTCGGGCGCCCGCTCGGCGCGTTCGATGACGCGCACGAGCAGTTCGAGCTCAGCCATCGTCGCCAGCCCGCCGAGAGCGTCCAGCGCGCCGGTCAGCCACCGCGCGGCATCCTCGCTGCAGCGGTCGCGCGCGGCGCTGCCGTCGAGCAGGTAGGCGCTCAGCGTCTCTACGAAAAAGTCGGTCCATTCACCGCTGGGGCGGGACAAGGTGCGGTTGAGCGCGAGGATCTCCTCGGCTTCCTCGCGGCCGATCCGCCCCGCGTCCCATTCGAGCTGGCGCAGCGCAAGCAAGTGCGGAGCGGAGATTTCGCCGTCGGCCGCGGTGGCGCGTGCGATATCGGCGAACTGGATGGTCATGGCCTCGCCCTCCTGCCGGTTCAGGAGGCAAGTTTCCGGCTCCGATGGTTAAAAGCGGGTTACGATCGGGCTCGGTCTGCCGCTCACCTGCGGCGCAGTGCCGCAACGCAGGCCGCGCGGTCGACGTCGAGCCCGTCGGAGGAGCGGCGGGCGTCGACATAGGTCGCCGTCGGCTCCGCGCCTGGACGCAGCGGATAGAGGTAGACGTCGAGCACGCAGGCTTCACCGTTGTATTGCAGCTTGCGCACGTCGCCTTCGCGCACGTCGAGCCGCGCGATGCCGAACGTGCGCTGGAGCGCCTCCGCATCGGCGCCGATGACACCCTCCAGCCCCGCCATGTTCATGACGCGCGGCGCGCGGAAGCCTCCTCCGCCCTGCGGCGGCGCGGGCCGGGTGGGCGGCGGCGCCGATGGGCGCGCGGAGGGCGGCGCGGTGCCGCCAGGCGCAGGTGCCGAAGGAATGGCGGAGACGCACGCGCCGAGCAGCGGCAGCAGCGCGAGAACGAGTATTCTATGCTGCAACGGAACCTTCCTTGCTGCGATGGACGAGATGGACGGCCGCGGCCGCGCCGATCACCGGCGCGAGCAGGTTGACGAAAGGCACTGCGAGCAGGCCCGCGACCACGCCGCCGAGCAGGAACCGCTCGGGCGCCCGGATCGGCGCTTCTGCGCCCCGCGTGTGGCGATGCCGGGCCCAGGCGAGATCCTGCAGCTCGCGCCCGAGCAGCCAGGCGTTGACCGTCCAGAACAGCACCGCAGGACCGATCGCGGTGAACAGCAGCGGGATCGCGAGCACCAGCGCCGCGAGATTGGCGAGCACCGCGCGCAGTGTGGCCCGCGCGCTCATCCCCAGCTCCTCGCGCCAGCCCGGATCGCGCGCGCTCGCACGCGCCTGCGGATAATGCTTCAGCTCCACCGCGCGGACGACGTCGTCGGCGAAGAACTGCAGCACCGCCAGCGCGACGATGCGGAACAGCAGCCAGCCCCCGACCAGCATCAGGACCAGCCCCACCAGCGCGCCGATCTCGTCGCTGCTGGCGATCTCCCACCGCGCGAGCAGCGCCTCGATCCCCGCCGCCGCTCCGATGCCCAGCGCAAGGAAGATCGCCAGCGTCACCGCGATCGACTTGGCCAGCACGCGCAGCACGGCGGGATCGGTCAACTGACCGGCCGCGCGGCCCAGAGCTGAGGGAAGCGAAAGCATCGCGCGAGGGAATGGGCCGGGCCGGCAGGCCAAGTCAATCGCAAAGCCTTGGCGCGAGAACCGGCAGCGGCTAGGCGCGGCGCTTTCCCGGACAATCAGGATTCGCCGTGACTCAGCAGACGCCCGAACCGCGCTACGACGTAATCGCCATCGGCAATGCCATCGTCGACGTGATGGCCCCGTGCAACGAGGAGCTGATCGAGGAGCTCGGCCTGAACAAGGGCGGGATGACCCTCGTCGACACCGCCCGCGCGCAGGAGCTCTACGACGCGATGGGGCCGGCGCGGGAGATCTCCGGCGGATCGGCGGCCAATACGCTCGCGGGTCTCTCCGCGCTGGGCGCGCAGTGCGCCTTCATCGGCCAGGTCGCCGACGACCAGCTCGGCGACGTCTTCGCGCACGACATCCGCGCGGTGGGCATCGATTTCGACACGCCGCCGCGCCGGGGCGATCCGCCCACCGCGCGCTGCCTGATCTTCGTCACGCCCGATGCGCAGCGCACGATGAACACCTTCCTCGGGGCGAGCCAGTACCTGCCGCCGGCCACGCTCGACGCCGAAGCGGTCGCCGCGGCAAAGATCCTCTATCTCGAAGGCTACCTGTGGGATCCTGAGGAGCCGCGCGCGGCCATGCGCCGCGCGATCGAGGCGGCCCGCGCCGCCGGCCGCAAGGTCGCCTTCACCCTGTCGGAAGTCTTCGTGATCGAGCGCCACGGCGACGATTTCCGGACGCTGATCGACGACGGGCTGATCGACATCCTGTTCGCCAACCACCTCGAACTCGCCGCGCTGACCGGCGAGAACGACCTCGAAGCCGGCCTCGCTGCGCTAAGGGACAAAGTGCCGACGCTGATCGTGACCTGCAGCGCGGACGGTGCGATCGCGCTCTCCGGCGGCGAGCGGGCACGGGTCGCCGCCGAGCCGATCGACCAGGTCGTCGACACCACCGGCGCGGGCGACCTCTTCGCCGCGGGCTTCCTCTACGGGCATGTCAACGGCGAACCGCTCGAAACCTGCCTGCGCCGCGGCGCGATCGCCGCCGCCGAAGTGATCAGCCACTATGGCGCACGGCCCGAAGCCGACCTGCAGAAGCTGATGGACGAGCGGCTGACCGCCTGACCGGCGCACTTTCGGGGGAGCATGGGCATGCTCCCCGGGCGGATCAGTGCACGAAGCGCGCGACGACGTCGCGGTAGCTGCGGCTGACCTTCACTTCCGCGCCGCTGTCGAGCACGAGGAAGCATTCGCCGTTCGTGTGCGGCCGCACCTGGCGGACCTGATCGAGATTAACGATGGTCGAACGGTGCACGCGCTGGAACTTGCGCGGGTCCAGCCGCCGTTCGAGATCCTTCATCGTCTCGCGCAGGATCAGCGAATTGTCGCCGGTGTAGATGCACATGTAGTCGCCGGCAGCCTCGATGTGCTCGATCGAGCCGACTTCGACGCGGAAGATCTGCCCGCGGTCCTTCACGTTGATCAGCTTCTCGAACCGGTCGCTCGACTCGCTCTCGCTCTCGGCGAATTCCTCGGCCGCGTCGGGCGCCACTTCGCTGAGCACGTTGAGCAGCTTTTCCGCGTCTTCGGCCGAGCGCTTCTCCGCCAGGCGCTGGCGTACGCGCTCTATCGTATCGGCCAGCTTGTCCGGGTCGACCGGCTTCATCAGGTAGTTGACCGCATTCGCCTCGAACGCGCGGATGGCGTGTTCCTGGAAGGCGGTGACGAAGACGAACAGGGGCGGCTCGATCTCCATCACGCCCTTGACCACCGAGAACCCGTCGAAGCCCGGCATCTGGATGTCGAGGAAGACCAGATCGGGTTTCTCGGTCTTGATCTTGCGGATCGCCTCGCGCCCGTTGGCGCAAGTCTCGATCACTTCGACGTCCTCGAACGCCTCGAGACGGACCTGAAGGCCCTGTATGGCAAGTTTCTCGTCGTCGACGATGATGGTGCGGATGGTCATGCTTTGGTTCCGATTGGCCGCTTGGTGATCTGCGCGGCAGGAGGGGGAGGCGGAGAATTCCCGGAAATACGCGGTGGGGGGGCGTCGGGTTCCTCCGCCCCGGCGGAATCGTGCGGGATCTCGATCATTACGGTGAAGCCGCCTTCGGGCGGCGTGCGGATTTCGAACAGGTGGTCGTCGCCATAGGCCTGTGCAAGCCGGTTCCTGATATTGGCGAGACCGACCCCGGTCGAAACCGCTCGTCCCTCGCCCGTGATTGCAGCGGGGAGGCTGGGGCGCAGCGGGCCCTGTTGCAAGCCCGGGCCGGTGTCGGAAACGGTGACGCGCAGACGGTTTCCGACGAGTCGAGCCGCAACGCTGATCCGCGCGCCTTCTTCCTGCGCCGAAACCGCGTACTTGATCGCGTTTTCGACCAGCGGCTGGAGCAGCATCGAAGGCAGGCGGGCATGCGCCGCGGCGGGCTCGATGCTGAATTCGGTCCGCAGCCGTTCCTCGAACCGCATGCGCTCGATCCCGAGGTAGAGCTTGAGCGTCTCGACTTCCTGCGCCAGCGTCACCTTGCCGCCCGGCTGGCTGATCAGCGTGTGCCGCAGGAACGAGGACAGCCGGGTCAGCATCGCATTGGCCGGCTCGGTCTGCTTGAGCAGCACCAGGGTGCTGATCGAATTGAGCGTGTTGAACAGGAAGTGCGGGTTGAGCTGGTAGCGCAGCATGGCAAGCTGCGCACTGGTCGCCTGCGCCTCCAGCCGTTCGAGCCGATCGGCCTGCTCCTCCACCTGGAGGAAGTAGTTGATGGCGTAATAGAGCGCTGACCAGGTGCAGAGCAGCGTCAGCGGCAGGATCGAGATGCCGAGCAGGAGCGTCGCGAAGCTCGATTCGCTCTGCGGGCGATAGAGCGTGAACACCCAGCCGTCGATCGCGGCGTAGATGCACACCGCGACCGCAAGCACGATCGCGGTCAATCCCCAGGTCACCAGCGGGCGGCGGTTGATCAACTTGCGATAGATGACCGAGAGGACGAGGCTGATCGAAAAGCCGGCGATGATCTCGATCACCACCGGAACCACGAAATCGAATGACTGCCCGTTCGCGATCGCCGTGACCGCGCGCAGCACCATCGCCCCGCCCCAGCCGACGAACTGCAGGTTCCAGAAGGCGCTGTTCTTGTTGGCGAAGAACGGCGCGGGTTGTGAAGGCAGCACGGCCATGACCAGCGCTTTAGCCGATTTCCGCCGCATTCGTCAGATTGTTTTGGCGTGCCCGCCGGGGCGCGCTAGGATGTCCGCAAAGGGAGAGCTGGTGATGAACGCTACCGATCACACGCTTCACAGCGCTGCGGAGCGCGCGAAGTTCCGCGAGATGAAGGAAGGCACGGCGCAGGACTGGGCGATCATCGGCGGCGAGTATCGCCAGTTCGCCAAGGGCCTGCCCGACCGCGTGCTCGAGCATCTGCGATTGCTCGACGGCGATTTCGGCGGCTTTCCGGTCTGCCGGCTCGAGCACTCGCTGCAGACCGCGACGCGCGCCCACCGCGACGGACGCGACGAGCAATATGTCGTCATGTCGCTGCTGCACGACATCGGCGATACGCTGGGCAGCTACAACCATCCGGAAGTCGCCGCCTCGATCATCAAGCCCTTCGTGCGCGAGGAACTGCACTGGATCTGCCAGCACCACGGCCATTTCCAAGGGTATTACTACTTCCACTATCTCGGCATGGACAAGGATGCGCGCGAGGCGTTCCGCGGAAGCGAGCATTTCGAAGCCTGCGCCGAGTTCTGCGAAAAGTACGACCAGGCCGCCTTCGATCCCGAGTACGAGAGCGAGCCGCTCACGTTCTTCGAGCCGATGGTGCGCCGGGTGATGGCGAGGCCGCTGGCGAGCCTCTACCAGCTCGACGAGCAGGCCGAAGCCGCCGAATAGGCGGGTCCGTTCGCCGGCCTAGTCGGCGACCTCCCGCACGAAATGGCGCGACCAGTCGGCGCTGCCATCCGGGGCGCGGACGGCCTCCACCAGCGCGATTTCGGCCTCGATCGTCTCGGCGCGCTCGTCCCATCCCTCGTGCGTGCGCTTGCGGAACAGGCCGCCGCCGTGGTCGGGGCCCCAGCGGCGCATGAAACGCAGCGCAGCCGCAGGCTCGTAGCCGGCATTGGCCAGCAGCCAGGGCATCATGCGGTCGGCCTCGCGCTCGGTCGCGCGCACGTTCTTCCACTTGCGTCCGTGCCTGTCGAGCCACACGCGGTGCCGCAGGAGATTGTGCGCGAACTCGTGCGCGATAGCCGCGGCGAATTCGTCTTCGGGATAGGAGAGACCCACGAACTTGCGCCCGATCACGACCCGCCTGCCCTCCGCCGCCGCGCCGTCGCCGCCTATGATCTCGAAGCGGCTGGCACAGGCGGGCACTCCTTCGAGCGTGACCTCGCCCCGATCCGGCAGCGTCAGACCTACCAGGCCGTCGGCCGCGAGCGAGGAGTCGATCGTATCGTGCAGGCGCGCGAGGCGGCGCCAGTCCTCCTCCTCAGCGGGTAGAGCGGCGACCGCCGTGCCGTCGATCGCCGTGATCTCGTCGTTGGCGCGCAGGCCAGCGGCGTCCGCCGGCGAGCCGGGCGCGACGGCCTGGACGGCGATCGGGCCGGCGATCCCGGCCGCCTTGCGCATCGCTTCGGGCTCCGCGTAGCCGGCCATGTCCTGCAACAGCAGGCCGACGGCGGGCCGCGCGTCGCTGCAATAGGCGGCATTCCCGGTGGCGAGCCGCCATCCGACCGCGAGCAGGCGCGCGTCACTCTGCTGGAGCGCCGCAAGCGCAGCTGCCGCTGCCTCTTCGCGGGTTTCGGCCAGCGCCGGCTGCGCCAACGCCAGCAGCAGCGCGAGCACCGGCGCGGCGCGGATCACGAGCCGCGCGCTGCGGCGACCGCGTCCTGCAGCGCGTCGTAGCCGATCGCCCCCTGGAGCACGCGGCCGCCGATCACCCAGCTCGGCGTGCCCGAGAACCCGAGCTTGTCGGCAAGCCCCATGTTCTTCGCCAGTTCGCGGGAGGCTTCGTCCGATGCGGCGAAGCGCCGCGCCGCCACCATGTCGAGCGCCGCCGCCTGCGCCGCCTTCTCGATGCTCGCGGCATTGGGCGGGCCGAGCACGAACATCGCGTCGTGGAACGCCTCGTACTTACCCTGGCGGGCCGCAGCGAGCGCCATGCGCGCGGCTTCCTCGCTGCCCTGGAAGATCGGCCATTCGCGAATGACGACGCGAAGATCCGGGTTTTCCTCGACCAGACGCGCGACTTCGGGCTGGCTCATCTTGCAGTAGGTGCAGCCGTAGTCGGTGAATTCGACCAGCGTCACCGCGCCCTCGGGATTGCCCAGCACGGCGCCGGGAAACGGCACCTCGACCTCGTCCGCAACCTGTGCCAGCCGTTCCTCCGCCTGCTTCGCCTGATAGCGGTCGGCCATTTCGGGGAGCAGTTCGGGGTTGTCGAGCAGGTAGGCACGAGTGTGCTTGTCGCCGAGCCCGCTCAGCGACCATGCGGCGGCCCCGGCAAAGCCGAACGCAAGCGCGAGAAGCGCGACGAGAAGGTAATGGCGTATTGTCATGGGGCTGCGAGCGCTACCGGCGCTCCCGCTCGCGTTCAAGCGCGGCGCGGGCCTGGAGCGCGATATCCTGCGCGCGGATCCAGTCGGGCGATCCCTCGGGAAGGCCCGCCTCCGCCGCCTGCGCGCTGCGGATCGCCTGTGCGAACTGCCGGTTCATCACCTGCTGCTCCGCACTTGCCAGGCGCGCCCGCGGCATGTCGCCCTGCGCGGCATAGACCACGCCGAGCTGGTACCAGGCGAAGGGATTCAGCCGGTCGCGCGCGACGGCCGCGCGCAGCACCCGCTCGGCCTCCTCGAAATTCGCCCGATCCTCGGTGGCGATCAGGGCATGCCCGAACATCGAGGCGATCAGCGGCTGGTTGCGGGTCAGCTCCGTCGCACGGCGCAGCGGCTCGATCGCCTCCTCCGGCCGGCCCGATTCGAGCAGGACCTGACCCTTGAGTTCGAGGAAATAGGGATCGTTCGGCGCGATCTCGAGCAGGGCGTCGGTCTCCGCCAGCGCCTTGTCCATCTGCGCGTCCTTGTGCCAGGCATAAGCCCGGGCATAGCGCGCGGGCACGCCCGTCATCGTTTCCGGATAGGCCTGCAGGGTCCGTTCGGGCTTCTCCTGATAACCCGACAGCTTGGCCTTCACCCGCTCGAAACGCTGCTGCAGGGCCGCATCGTCCGGCGCTTCCCACGCGGGGTCCTTGACATAGACCTCGCGCAGACGCGCGATCCGGTCGCCGGAGAGCGGGTGCGTGCGGCCGAAGGCGACTTCGTCGTCCTGACTGTAGCCGTAGCGGAATTCCTGGTTCTGCAACTTGCCGAAGAAGGCCAGCGAGCCGCGGCCGGATATGCCCGCCTTGGAAAGATATTCCGCGCCGGCGGCATCGGCGGAGGATTCCTGCACCCGGCTGAAAGCGAGATACTTGCCCAGGGCCGCACGCTGTCCGGCCATGATCATGCCCATCGCCGCATCGCCCGCGCCGGCGAGCGCCGCGCCGACGCCGAGCAGCAGCGAGAGGATCGAGATATTGGTCGCCGCGCCCGCCCCTTCGGAATGGCGGATGATATGCCCGCCGGTGATGTGGCCGAGCTCGTGGGCGATCACGCCCTGGACCTCGTTGGCGGTCTCCGCCGCATCGATCAGGCCGGTGTGGATGTAGACCGCCTGCCCGCCGGCGACGAAGGCGTTGATCGAAGGATCGTTGATCAGCACGATCTCGACATTGCCGGGCTGGAGGCCGGCAGCCTCGACCAGCGGCGCGGCCATGTCGTTGAGCAGCGCCTCGGTCTCGGCATCGCGCAGGATCGACTGCGCCGCCGCGGGCTGCGCGATCATTAGCGAGAGCACCGCGATCAGCGCGAGGAATCGGGCGAGGAACGGCATTGCCCCTTGCTAGCGGTTCGGGGGCTGAACCGCCAATGAAGATCGCGCGGCGAACGACGCTCAGGACGTCTCGTGCGCCTGCTCGACCGTTTCCACGATCCGTGCCGCGTCCCCTTGCGGCCTGAGCCCCGCCGCGCGCAGGAATTCCTGCCCGATCGCGTAGCTCTCGCCCAGCCACAGCGGAACGCCCGCCGCCTCGATCGCCGCCTTGCCGGCGAGTTCCTCGGGCGAGAGCGGTTCGTCGGTTGCGGTCCGGATGAACACCGCGGCGATCCGGCCCAAGTTACCGCTCACCACGTCGGCATAGGCCGGCAGGTCGCCCTGCGTGTCGTCGCCGATCAGCGCGAAGCGGATGTCGGGATACATCGCCATGACCGTATCGATCGCCGCGCGCTTGTGTTCGCCATGGCTCGCACTGCCCAGCGTCGCCCGATCGAAGCCCCAGTCGCGCAGCAGCAGCGGCCCGAGCGGGAGTTTCCGGACCCGCAGGAAGGCGACGAGGTAGGAAAACAGGTTCCACGGGCTCGACGAGACGTAGAAGAACGGCCGGTGCGTGGCGGGGATCGCATCGCCCGCGCCGCCCTTGCCGGGCAATACCGCACCGCCGCCGAGCGCACCGTAGAACGCATCCACCCCGGGCACGGCGATCCTCTCGTCCGGCAGCTCGGCCAGCACGCGGCGCCAGTTGCGCATCAACTGACGGAAACCGCCGGTAATGCCGGTCTCGACGATCGTGTCGTCGATGTCGGAGATCACCGCCAGCAGCGTCGCGCTGCCCGGCACCAGCACGTGCCCTTCGACGCACTGTGGCCCTTCGCGGTTCAGCCAGTGCAGGCACACGATCTCCCACGCCGGATCGCGCGGCAGCGGCCAGCCTTGGCCGAGTGCGATCTCGAAACGGACGAAACCTTCCCGGTCGGTGGTCGCGAAATGATCCGAGGTTTCGCCCTCGGGCGACTTCAGCTCGAGCCGCACCTCGAGCCCGGCCGCCTCGCGCGAGGCGAACTGCGCAAGCATCGTACGCATCGCCTGGAGCCGTCCGCCATTCTCGAAGCCCGGCTTGCCGGACCGCAGCGCCCGCGCCGCGATCACCAGGCGACCGGCGCTCCGATAGCCGAAGTAGGGCTGCAGGCGAACGGGCTGGCCAGAGAAGAAATCCATCGCCCGCGAAGGGGTAGCGCTCGCAGGCGACCGAAGATAGCCTGCGCGGCTCTCAGGCGACCAGCTTGCGCCCGACGCGCTCGATCAGCGCGGGATCGTCGGAGACTTCGCCGATCACCGCGACGTCGCCGTCCAGGCGGCGGATCACGACGAGGCCGAACTCCGCGCCTTCCGGCGCAATCGCCTCGAACCCGCGCGGCTCGATGGCGCGCAGCTTGCTGGCGAGGCGGGTGCCGGGCGTGTCGGAACGGTTCGCCTTGCCGCTCTCCTCCCGGCGCAACTGGCGCTCGGCCTTGACCACGCCCTTGAGGCCGCCCTCGGCCGCCGCGAGGAAGCCGGTGAGCATCCCGGGCGCGAGACCCAGCCGGTGGGCATGGCCGAGAACCGCTGCATATTCGGTCAGGCGCGTCTTGTCGTAATCGGCGCCGAAGACGAGCTTGACCACCGGCGTCATCGGCGCGCGTTCCTGCACCTTCAGGCCGTTCTGCGCCACAAGCGCTTCGAACTCTCCCGGCGCGGCCGCCGCGGCCAGGCTGAAGTCGTAAGCTCGGCCCACCGCGTCGTAGAGCGCCCCGCGGCTGCGGTCTTCGCAGCTCAGCGCGGCCTCGACGCATGCGCGCGCCGCGGCAAGGCTTGCGACGAGCCCCTGTTCGGCAGGATCGTCGCCCTGCGGCACCGGGGCCGGATCGTCGTCGGAGACGAGCGGAATGGCATAAGGCTTCTTCGGCGCCGACTGGCGCGCGATCATCGCGGCCATGCGCCAGGCACCCTGTCCGTCGTCGCCATCATCGCGCCCGGCCTCGCCGAACGCCGGTGCGGGATAATCGTTGGCGGGTGCCCCGGCAGCCGAGGACCCGTGCAGCGTAGTGACTTCGTCGACCGGACCATCGGCCCAGTCGGTCACCGGATCGGGATCGCGCGGCCCGCCATCCGCGGGCTCATCGGGATCTAGCGCCTGATCGATCTCCAGCATGAGCTCGTCGGTGGTGTGCTGGTCGGCGATTTCCTTCCAGTTGATCACGCCGTAGATGAAGTCGATCGTGTCGTCGTCGCTCGAGAACGGCAGCAGGATGCCGCGATAGAGGATCGTCGCCCCGCGCTGGTTCACGAATTCGGCTTCGAAACCGATCGGCGCCTGGTTGGCGAGGATCTGCATGTAGTGGTCGGTGATCCGGCTCAGCAGAGAGCGGGCGGGCACGTCGGTGAGCGCGCCGATCTCGCCCTCGGCGCCGCATTCAGCGCCAAGCTCGGCACCGAGATATTGCACCGCCGGGTTCTCGAGTCCCGCGGTGAAGTCGAGCAGGACGCTGTAGGGGCCGAAGTCCGGCAAGGCGGCCGGATCGAGATCCTCGATCGAGGGGAAGTTGCGGTCGGCCAGCAGGCCCGCCCAGTGGTTGTAGGCGCGCACCTGCATGCGGCGCTCGTCGCTGCCGATCGCGGCGGGGGGCGGCTCGTGCGTGCCATCGTCCCCGGCATGGCCGAGACCGCGATCGCCTTCGCCGTAGTCCGGCGAATCGAAAGTGCCGCGCAGTGTATCCATCGCCTAGTCGAAGCCCCCGATGCGTATCTCGGGACCGTTCTGGCGCGACGTGGTAAAGTTACGGTTAAGTCGCGCCGGCTGGAGGTGCCAGAGCGTCGGACAGGCCGCGGTCGGTCCCGCACAATCGGTCCCAGACGCGGAAATAGAGGCCGTAATTGCACGCGTAGTGTTCGTGATGGCGCTGGTGGTGGCTGGCGGTGATCAGCCAGCCGCCCAGGCGCGAGCGGACGAGGGTGCGGGGAAACATCTCCCAACCCATGTGATTGGTCACGCCCATCACGGTCATGATCGCCAGCACCAGCCCCAGCACTGCGACGTGGATCGGGATCAGGAACACCAGAGCGGGGATCACCACCGCGCCGGTCAGCGCCTCGACCGGGTGGAAGCTCATCGCCGCCCAGGCGGTCGGCGGGCGGCTGGAATGGTGGACCGCGTGGGCGATGCGGAACAGGCGCGGCCGGTGCATCCAGCGATGCGTCCAGTAGAACCAGGTGTCGTGCGCGAAGAGGTAGAGGACCAGCGACAGCGGCAAATACCAGAGCGGGTAGGCGCTCCAGTCGGTGTAGATCAGCGTCCAGCCGCGTGCCTGCCAGCCCCAGGCGACGATCCCCGCGGGAATGCCGTAGATCGCGGCGGAGAGCAGCGACCAGCCGATCTCGCGCCGGATCTGCGGGCCGAGGTGGCCGTAGAGCCCCGGCCGCACGCGCGCCGTGGCAAGGGCGAACAGCCCGCTCGCGGCGAAGTAGCGCACGGCCACGATCGCGGTCATCGCCAGTGCGGAGAGGATAATGGCGAGAGTCATCGCGGCGGCATTATGCCGCAGCCGCATGCGGCGCGACAGGGCGTACGCGATACCTTGATGCCGCCCCATATGATCCCTATGCGGTTCGTATACGAATCATATATGGAGAACCCCGCATGGGTATCGTCAGCATCGAGGACGAACTGCACGAGCAGGTGCGCCGGGCCAGCAAGGTGTCGTTCCGCTCGATCAACGCGCAGGCGGCCTACTGGATCAAGATCGGGATGCTGTGCGAGACCAATCCGGCGCTCAGTTTCACGCAGATCATCGAGCGCGAGCGCAGCTCCGCAGGCGTTTCGGCGCCGCCCCTGGCCGAGACACGGCATGACGAAGCGGCCTGAGGAGCTGGCGCTGCTGGCCGAATCCGGCCGGCTTCTCGCATCGGTGTTCGAGATGCTTGACCGGGTGCCGCTCGCCGGCATGGCGACTCTCGAGATCGACGGGATGGTCGAGCGCTTCATCGTCGAGGATCTCGCGGCCCGGCCCGCCAGCAAGGGGCAGTACGGCTACGGCTTCGTGCTGAATTCCTCGGTCAACCACGTCGTCTGCCACGGCGTGCCGTCGGCCGGGGACGTGTTGCGGGACGGGGACATCGTCAATCTCGACATCACGCTCGAGAAGAACGGCTATATCGCGGATTCGAGTAAGACCTACCTCATCGGCGAGGTCGAGCCTGCCGCGAGGCGGCTGGTCCGAACGACCTACGAAGCCATGTGGATGGGCATCCGCGCGGTCCGCCCCGGCGCGCGGCTCGGCGACATCGGCTTCGCGATCGAGCGCCATGCCAAGCGCGGCGGCTATTCTGTCGTGCGCGAGTATTGCGGCCACGGCATCGGCCGCGAGATGCACGAGGAGCCGCAGATCCTGCACTTCGGCAGACCCGGAACCGGGCTGGTCCTGCGCGAAGGCATGGTCTTCACGATCGAACCGATGCTCAACCGCGGGCGCCGGGGCGTGAGGACCGAAAAGGACGGGTGGACCGTGGTGACCCGCGACGGCTCGCTGTCGGCGCAGTTCGAGCACACGGTTGCCGTCACGGCGTCGGGTGTCTCGGTGCTGACCCTGCGCCCCGACGAGCGCGGCATGGTCGAAAAGATGAAGCGCGTCGCCGGAGCGCCGGTTCAGGCGACTTCGCGCGCGATGTATTCGGGGTAGAAGCTGGGGGCGCGGTCCGACCAGCCGGGCGCGGTAGCGGCGGCCTCGCTCAGCGACTGGAGCAGGACCTTGCGGCGCCCGGGTTGGATCTGCGGCAGAGCGCTTGCGGCGCAGAAAGCGCTCGGCAGCCACGGTCGGGCCTCAGCACCGAGCAGTCGCTCGTAGAGGAAGCGGAAGGCCGAAAAGCTCTCGATCCGTTCCTGCGCGAGGTCGAACGCCGCCACACGCACGAGCTTGCCGATGAAGCTTTCGATTCCGTCGAGCGCGGTGCCGGCGGGAATTGCCGCCCGGAGCGCCTTGAGATCCTGATAGGCGACGTATTGGCTGCGAATCGCGGCGTTCTCCCCGGCATCGCGCGCCCAGAGCTTGAAAGCGTCCTGCCGGCCAAGTCCGATATCGAGGCTGCGGCGGATGTAGCGCTGCTCGGCAGCCGTGAAGCTCGCGAACTCGCGCATCTCGGCGATCGTCAGCGATGCGGTTCCGGTTTTGGCCATGGGGCAGGTTCCCTGTTGCAAGGGCACCATCACCGGACTTGGTTAAATTCGAGTTAGCCGACCAATCCTCCCCATTTTCGCGAAGCGCAAATGGGGAGGGGGACCGCGAGACGCGAAGCGGCTCGTGGTGGAGGGGCTATGCCTGACGATGCCCCTCCGTCAGACCCTGCGGCGTCTGCCACCTCCCCATTTGGCTGACGCAAAATGGGGAGGATCAGAAGATCAGATCAATCCGGCGAGGGGGCTCGACGGGTCCGCGTATTTGCGAGTCGCCATGCGCCCGGCGAGGTAGGCGTCGCGCCCGGCTTCCACCGCCTGCTTCATCGCGCGGGCCATGCGGATCGGATCTTTCGCCTCGGCAATGGCGGTGTTCATCAGCACGCCGTCGCAGCCGAGCTCCATCGCGACCGCGGCATCGCTCGCCGTGCCGACTCCGGCATCGACCAGCACCGGCACGCTTGCGCCCTCCACGATCAGGCGGATCGTCACGCGGTTCTGGATGCCTAACCCCGAGCCGATGGGTGCGCCGAGCGGCATGACCGCAACCGCGCCCGCATCCTCGAGCTGCTTGGCCGCGATCGGATCATCGACGCAGTAGACCATCGGCAGGAAGCCTTCGCTCGCCAGCCTCTCGGTCGCGCGCAGCGTCTCGCGCATGTCCGGATAAAGCGTGCGCGCTTCGCCCAGCACCTCGAGCTTGACCAGATCCCAGCCGCCGGCCTCGCGCGCAAGGCGCAGAGTGCGGATCGCGTCCTCTGCGGTGAAGCAGCCGGCGGTGTTGGGCAGGTAGGTGACTTTCTTGGGGTCGATGAAGTCGGTCAGCATCGGCGCCTTGGGGTCGCTGACGTTCACGCGGCGGACCGCGACGGTGACGATCTCCGCGCCCGAAGCCTCCAGCGCAGCGGCGTTCTGTGCGAAATCCTTGTACTTGCCCGTGCCGACGATCAGCCGCGACCGGAACGTGCGCCCCGCTACCGTCCAGGTGTCGTCGCTTCCCGCCGCATGGTGGTCGCCGCCGCCGACGAAGTGCACGATCTCGAGCACGTCGCCGTCGGCCAGGGCCGCGTCCGCGAGCGTCGAGCGGGGAACGATTTCGCCGTTCCGCTCCACCGCCACTTTCTCGGGCACGAGGTCGAGCTCGCGCACCAGCGCGGCAATAGTCGGGGCGGAGGAACGGCGGGTCTCGCCGTTGACGGTCAGGGTAAGGGGGGCTGCCATGCCCCGCGAGATAGCGTTCAATGCGCGTGGCGCAAGTTGAGGAAGTGTCCGATCGAAACGAGCGAGACGCCGATCACGGTCAGCACCACCTCGCCCGTGCCGTGCGGCATGGCGAGCGCGCCGCCCATGAAGCTGAGCCCGGTCATGGCCGTCACGAAGGGCGCGGCACGGCGATGCGTCAGCGCGCCCCAGCCGATCGCGACCGCGGCGATTACGAGCGCTATCGCCAGTCCGACGCGGTGAAAGGCGGGCGCAAGCAGGAACTCACCGCCTATTCCAAGCGCCGAGACCACGACGATCGAAGCCAGGCAATGCAGCAGGCACAGCCCGGAAAGGACGACGCCTGCACGGTCCAGCCGTGCGCGAATCGAGGAGAGGGGATTACTCATTGGCGAGGTCCATGTATGTGATAATGTATCATTGCGCAAGGCCAAATCGCAAAGCCCTTGCGATTTGCGGAACGCCGACGCATCAGGCGCCTCCATGGTCTCCTCGACGAACTTCGGCGGGGGCACAGCCGTGCTGACGCCCGCCACAGCCCGCCCCGCCGCTCTCGCCCGCTGGCTCTGGATCGTCGCCTGGATGGTCGTGGCGATGATCGTGGTTGGCGGCATCACCCGGCTGACCGAATCGGGCCTGTCGATCACCGAATGGAAGCCCGTGACGGGCGCGATCCCGCCGCTGACGGACGCGCAGTGGCAAGCCGAGTTCGAAGCCTATCAGCAGATCGGCGAGTACCAGCAGATCACCGGCCCGGCCGGAATGACGCTGGCAGATTACAAGTTCATCTACTTCTGGGAATGGGCGCATCGCCTGCTCGGCCGCCTGATCGGCCTGGCCTTCGCCCTGCCGCTCGCCTGGTACTGGATTCGCGGCGCAATCCCCAAGGGGTACAAGCCGCGACTGCTCGCGCTGCTCGCACTCGGAGGCCTGCAGGGGGCGTTCGGCTGGTTCATGGTGCGCTCCGGCCTGTCGAGCGAAGTGACCGACGTCAGCCACTTCTGGCTGTCGATCCATCTGCTCACGGCGCTGTTCACCCTCGGCGGCCTCGCATGGACGGCGTTCGATCTCCACCGGCTCGCGCAGATTCCGGGCGCCCGGCCGGCGCGGTTTGGCGGGCTTGCACTGGTCGCCGCGCTCATCCTGTTCGTGCAGCTCCTGCTCGGCGCCTGGGTCGCGGGCCTCAATGCGGGACTGGCGTCCGATACCTGGCCACTGATGCAGGGGCGGTTCGTGCCCGAGTTCGACGCGTCGCGCGGGCTGTTCTGGGCCATGACGCACGATCCGTTCCTGATCCACTTCCTCCACCGCTGGTGGGCCTGGGTGGCGGTGGCGGCGCTGATCGTGCTCGCGCGCAAGGTTCGCCCGTTCGAGCGCCGCGCCTCCATCGCGATTCACGCGGCCTTCGGCACACAGATCATCCTCGGCATCGCCACCGTCTGGACCGGCGTATCGCTGTGGATCGCGACCGCCCACCAGTTCGTCGGCGCGCTGCTGGTGATTGCCGTAGCCTGGGGTGCGCACGTCCTGGGACGGCGGCCGTGAGCGCGCTCGTCTGGTGCCCCTGCCCGGACGAGGATACCGCCAGATCGCTCGCGCGCACGCTGGTCGAAGAGAAGCTCGCAGCGTGCGGAAATGTCATCGGCCCTATACATTCGGTCTTCTGCTGGCGGGGCGAAGTCGACGAAGTGCGCGAGTTCGGGCTCCTGCTGAAGACCGACGTGCGTCTGCTGGAGCAAGCCATCGCCCGGCTCGAACAAACGCATCCTTATGACGAGCCCGCCGTGCTCGGCTGGCACTGCGACGCCGCGGGCGCGGTGACGCAGGCCTGGCTTGGGGCGCTCGTGGGGCCGCGCGGGTGACGGCGCCCTTCGACCGCCGAGGCGCGCTTGCCGCGTTGGGGGCCGCGATGGGCGCCGTTCTCGGTGGAGCGCGCGTTGGTGCTCAGGTGGCCGAAGCGGCCGGCTTCAAAGCGCCAAGCGAACCGATGCGACTCACGCGAGTGCTCGAGCGCGAGCTGGGTGACGGTGCCAAAGTCACGGTCACCCGGACCTGGCGCGTGCGCTTTGCCGCGCATGCGGCCGGATATACGGTCGAGGGCGAGCAGATCGCGGTCGAGGTCGACGCACCGCCGCCCCTTGCAGCGCTGGCCGATGTCGAGCGGAAGAATCCGCATGCAGGCCCCTTCCCCGTCGCGCTGGACAAGGCCGGACTGATCGTCGGCGAGGAACAAGCAGGCGCTACCTCCATCCCCGGCCTCGAGGCAGCGGCGAGGAAGTATCTCGAGGGCGCGACGGCGGAGCGGCAGGCGGACGCGATGCAGTATGTCCGGGCCGTGCAGCAGGCCGGCGCCGCGATGACCAGCCGATGGCCGGAGGATCTGTTCTATCCGGTCGCCCCTCGCCGCGACCAGCAGACACTGCCGCTGCCGGACGGCGGATCGGGCACGATCGACGTCAGTTTCGCAGGCACACTCGCCCCCGGCGGGCGCCATCTCGCTACGGCGGAGCGGCGGATCGAGACGACCGTGAAGGACAGCGTACGCGCGTCGCGGGAAACATGGCGGCTGGAGCCGCTCGAGTAGCGCGGTATTATTTTACCTCCTCCGAGAACCCCGGATTTGCTTGACTTTCGGGCGGTCGGACGACAAATGCGCCGCTCCCGCGCCCGCTCTCATGCGGATTCGCGGCGAGAGACATTTCGAAGGAATTGAAGCCATGAAGGCGCTCCACAAGAGCACCCGGTCGATCAAGCCGGCCGAGGTCGAGAAGAAGTGGCACCTGATCGATGCCGAGGGTCTGGTCGTCGGCCGCCTCGCGACGATCGTCGCCAACATCCTGCGCGGCAAGCACAAGCCGAGCTACACCCCCCACGTCGACTGCGGCGATCACGTTGTCGTGATCAACGCCGACAAGGTGCGGTTCACCGGCAACAAGCTGGGCGACAAGAAGTACTACAAGCACACCGGCTATGCCGGCGGGATCAAGGAAACGACCCCGGCGAAGGTGCTCGAAGGCCGCTTCCCCGAGCGCGTGCTCGAAAAGGCTGTCGAGCGCATGATTCCGCGCGGCCCGCTGGGCCGCCAGCAGATGAAGGCGCTGCACCTCTATGCCGGCACCGAGCACCCGCACGACGGGCAGCAGCCCGAAGTGCTCGACGTCGCCTCCATGAACCGCAAGAACAAGGTTACCGCCTGATGGCTGACGACAAGAACACCGTGTCCGATCTGTCGGACCTCAAGAACATCGCCGGCGACGCCCCCGAGGGTGACGCGGTGGTGATCGCCGAAAGCACTGCCCCGCTGCGCGAGCAGGAGCTCGATCAGCAAGGCCGCGCCTATGCCACCGGCCGCCGCAAGGACGCCGTGGCCCGCGTGTGGATCAAGCCGGGCAAGGGCACGATCACCATCAACGGCCGCGACCAGGAAACCTACTTCGCACGGCCGACGCTGCGCCTGATCATCAACCAGCCCTTCGCGATCACCGATCGCGCGGAGCAGTTCGATGTCGTCGCGACCGTCAAGGGCGGCGGGCTCTCGGGCCAGGCCGGCGCAGTCAAGCACGGCATCGCGCAGGCACTTGCCAAGTACGAGCCGGCACTGCGCGCCACGGTCAAGGCCGCCGGCTTCCTCACCCGCGACAGCCGCGTGGTCGAGCGCAAGAAGTACGGCCGCGCCAAGGCCCGCCGCAGCTTCCAGTTCTCGAAGCGCTAAGGTTTCCGCACACCGGACAAACGGAAGGGCGGTCCCGCGAGGGGCCGCCCTTTTTTTGTGCCCCGGCCGCAGGTTGGGAATTGACCGGCACTTTCTCCTGCAAGAGTGTGGGCGAAGGACACTAAGGAGACTGAATGCCGCATCACACGCCGCTCATGGGCACGATCGTCGCAGGGTTCGTCGTTGCATTCCTGATGGGGGCGCTCGCGCACAAGCTGCGCATTTCCCCGGTGGCGGGTTATCTGTTCGCAGGTGTGATCGTCGGTCCCTTCACCCCCGGTTTCGTCGCGGACATCGCGCTCGCCAACGAGCTGGCGGAAATCGGGGTCATGCTGCTGATGTTCGGCGTCGGGCTGCATTTCTCGCTTCGCGATCTGCTCTCGGTAAGGAACATCGCCGTGCCGGGGGCCGTGATCCAGATCACCGTCGCGACGGCGATGGGGGTGGGCCTCGCGCTCTACCTGGGGTGGTCGGTCGCTGCCGGGCTGGTCTTCGGGCTGGCGCTGTCGGTCGCGAGCACCGTCGTCCTGCTCCGCGCCCTCCAGGCGCGCAATTTGATCGACACCGAACGCGGGCGCATCGCCGTCGGCTGGCTGATCGTCGAGGATCTGGCGATGATCCTCGCGCTGGTGCTGCTTCCCGCCATAGCGGGCATGCTGGAAGGGCGATCGGGCAGCGACGGGGGCGGCAGCCTGCTGACAGCCGTTGCGCTCACCGTGCTCAAGGTCGGCGGCTTCCTCGCCTTCATGCTGATCGTGGCCCGGCGCGTGATCCCCGCGGCGCTGCACTGGACCGCACATACCGGCTCGCGCGAGCTCTTCCGCCTGGCGGTGCTATCGATCGCGCTGGGAGTGGCGCTGGGCGCCGCTTACGTGTTCGACGTTTCACTCGCGCTCGGCGCGTTCTTCGCCGGGATGATCCTGGGCGAAACCCAGCTGAGCCGGCGCGCCGCGGAGGAAACGCTGCCCCTGCGCGACGCCTTCGCCGTTCTATTCTTCGTCTCGGTCGGCATGTTGTTCGATCCGGCAGTGGTGGTGGAGCAGCCCGGACCGGTGCTCGCGACGGTGGCAATCATCGTCATCGGAAAATCGCTCGCCGCCTACGCCATCGTGCGCGCGTTCGGGCACGACAACGAGATCGCACTGACGGTCGCCGGCAGCCTCGCACAGATCGGCGAATTCTCGTTTATCCTGGCGGGGCTCGGGATGCAGCTCGGCATCCTGCCGCCCGAGGGCCGCGACCTCATTCTTGCCGGCGCGATCTTCTCCATTCTCTTCAACCCGCTGATCTTCACGCTGGCGGCGGGGCGTCTGGGCGACGTGAAGCGGCAGGACGAGGCGAAGGCGCAGGAACGCGAAGAAGCTCGCCAGCGCGAACGGCGCGAGCACGTGGTCCTCGTCGGCCACGGCCGCGTGGGGCGGCTGATCGCGGAAGGCGCCGCTCACCGGGGGCGGGCGCTGGTCGTGATCGAGGAGCAGGCGGACTTCGCGCGCCAGGCCGAGGAAGCCGGGCGCGAAGTCGTGGTCGGAAATGCGAGCAATCCGCACATCCTCGACGAGGCAGGCATCCAGCATGCCTCCAAGCTCATCATCGCGATACCCGAAGGTTTCGAGGGCGGCGCGATCGCGGAGCACGCGCGGCGGCTCAATCCCGAGATCGTGATCTTCGCGCGCGCGCATTCGGACGAGGAAGTCGGCTACCTCGAACGGCTCGGCGTCGACCACGTGATCATGGGCGAGCGCGAGATCGCCCGCGCGATCCTGGGCCTCGCCGCGACGAGCCGCCCTGCCGCCTGATCTCCCCTTGCGGGCGATCTTTCCGCAATCATCGTTCTGTCACACAATCGCCACGCGCGCGTAATGCCCGGCCCCTAGCGGCCCCTCCAACACGGTTCAGGAGGGCAACGGGAAATGTTCAGCCGCAAGCGCTATCTGCTTTCATCCGCCAGCGCGGTTCTGGCGGCCGCAATCGCAACGCCGGCAGTCGCGGGCGACGTCGTCGGCAGCGTCTACGATGCGAGCGAGACGATCGCTCTGCAGGCCGCACAGGTTCGGCTGGTGGAGCTCGACCGCGTGGCGACGACCGAGCGCGACGGCAGCTTCCTGTTCTCCGACGTTCCGGCCGGCGAATACACGCTCGAAGTCAACTACGTCGGCGCGCCGAGCGTGCGCCAGGCCGTGAGCGTTCCGGCCGACGGCTATGTCCGCACCGACGTGCTGATCGGAGGCGACGACGCGCGCGAGATTCTGGTCGTCGGCCAGAGCGCCAACCTCGCCAGCGCCCTTTCCCGCAAGCGCGCGAACGACGGCGTGAGCGACGTGCTGACGCGCGACGCAATCGGCCAGTTCCCTGACCAGAACGTGGCCGAATCGCTGCGCCGCCTGCCCGGGGTAAACGTGCTCAACGACCAGGGGGAAGGCCGCTTCGTCTCGGTCCGCGGTCTCGACCCGGAGCTTAACGCGACCTCGCTCAACGGCGTGCGCCTGCCGGCACCGGAATCCGACGTGCGCTCGGTCGCGCTCGACGTGATCTCGAGCGACATCATCGAATCGATCGAGATCAAGAAGTCGCTCACGCCCGATATGGACGCCGATACGATCGGCGCCTCGATCGAGATCGAGACGACCAGCGCCTTCGACCGCAAGAAGGATCTGCTCACTGCGAAGATCGAAGGCAGCTACAACGATTACGCGGACAACGTCTCGCCCAAGGGCAGCATCGACTTCGCCACCAAGCTGAGCGATAACTTCGGTGTTTCGGGCGGCGTGTCCTACTACAAGCGCAAGTTCGAGACCGACAATGTCGAGGCCGATGGCTGGGGCGACGACGATAGCCTGATCTTCCCCGAGGAGGTCAATTACCGCGACTACAACGTCGAGCGCGAGCGCATCAGCGCCAATCTCAACTTCGACGCGCGCCTGAGCGATACGACCGAAATCTACCTGCGCGGCATCTACAGTCAGTTCGACGACCAGGAATACCGCCGCGAGACGAGTTTCAAGCTGGAGGACGCCGGCCAGGTTTCGGGCAGCGGAGCGAGCGTGGATTTCAGCGACACCGATCCCGAGGAAGCGGATAACGGCGAAATCTCGATCCAGCGGTCGATCAAGGACCGCTTCGAAACCCAGAAGATCCGCTCGGTCGTGCTCGGCGGCGAAACCGACACCGGCACCTGGAAGGCGAGCTACTCCGCCAGTTGGGCCAAGAGCACCGAGCACGACAACGGCTCGATCGACCCGGCGAACTTCGAGCAAATTTTCGCCGACAACGGGCTGGGCGTAGGGTTCGATTTCTCCGACCCGCGCATCCCGCTTTACACTGTCACCGGCCCGACCGACGACTTCTACGATCCGCAGGCCTATGCGCTCGATGACATCACCCTGACGGCGCTGTCGGAGTCGATCGACGAGGAGTTCGCTGCCAAGTTCGATATCGGGCGCGAATTCGCTACGGATTCGGGCACTTTCACGGTCCAGGCCGGTGCGAAGGGCCGCTGGCGCGACAAGAGCTACAATCTCGAGGCCGAGTACTGGGAGAACGAAGCGCTGACCCTCGCCGACGTGCTCGGCGAGCAGAACTACGGCCTCACCGATATCTCGCCGGTGCCGAACTACGGAGGTGCCCGCGACATCTTCTTCGGCAACAGGGACGACTTCGCGTTCAACGAAATCGACAGCGCATTCGATTCCAGCGTCGAGGACTACTCTGTCACCGAAGATGTCATGGCCGGCTACCTGCTCGGCCGGTGGGATAGCGCGACGTTGCGCCTGATCGGCGGCGTTCGTTACGAAGGGACGAAGAACGACATCACCGGCAACAACGTCCTGCTGGTGGAGGAAGGCGGCCAACTGCCGGGCGGGGAAGAGGCCGCAGAGGACACCGTGATCGTCGCTCCGGTCGCCTACGCGCGCGATTACGATCACTGGCTGCCGAGCCTCACCATCCGCTACGAGCCGACGCCCGACCTGGTGCTGCGCGCCGCCGGCTATCGCAGTCTGGTGCGGCCCAAGCTGTCCAAGCTCGCCCCGCGTTTCGTGGTGGAGGAGAACGACGAGGGCGAGCGCGAGGGCGAGTTCGGCAACCCCGATCTGCTGCCCTACGAGGCATGGAACCTCGACGCTTCGGCCGAGTGGTACTTCTCCGGCAACGGCGCGATTACCGCGGCGGTGTTCTACAAGGACATCAAGAACTTCATCGTCGATACCGTGCGCGAGGAAGGCAGTTATCAGGGGATCGACTTCGACGAGGCGACGATCCCGATCAACGGCGAAAGCGCGGAAGTCTACGGCGTCGAGCTTTCGGTCGCGCAGAAGTTCGACATGCTGCCGGCGCCGCTCGACGGGCTGCTGATGCAGGCGAACTACACTTATACCGATGCGACCGGACTGGTTCCCATCGACGGCGATCCGGCCGACCTGCGCGAGATCACGCTGCCCGCGACATCGAAGCACACGGCCAATATCGCGCTGGGATACGAGAAAGGCCCGATCAGCTTGCGCGTCGCGGGCACCTACCGCGACTCCTATCTCGACGAGCTCGGCGACGAGGCCCAGGAAGATCGCCTGGTCGACGACCACTTCCAGCTCGATCTCAGCGCCAAGTACCGCGTCAGCGACAATGTCCAGCTCTTCTACGAATGGGTGAACATCAACAACGCCAAGTACTTCGCCTACAACAACTACGACGGGCGCAGGAATCTCTACCAGTACGAAGAATATAGCTGGACCATGAAATTCGGCGCGAGGGTGAACTTCTGATGGCAAACGTATTCAAGATCTTTCCGCTCGCTGCGATCATCGCGGCGGCAAGCGGCTGCGCGACCGCGCCGATCATGGGCGATCCCGCGGTCGAGGTAACGGCGTCGGCCGAAACCCGTCCGGTGGGCACGGCGAACGAAGACGCGGCGGACGATCCGGCGATCTGGCGCAATGCAGATAATCCTGCGGCGAGCCTGATCGTCGCGACGGACAAGAAGGCCGGGCTTTACGTCTACGGCCTCGACGGCCAAGTTCGCCACTTCCTCCCCGGCGGCCTGCTCAACAACGTCGATCTGGCCGAACTTGCCGACGGCACCGTACTCGTCGGCGCCAGCGAGCGGACCGATCCGGCAAATGCCAAAGTGGCGCTGTTCACGCTCGACACCGGGCGCGGCGAGCTGCGCCGGGTGGGCACGATCGATGTGGGGCCCGGCGAAGGCTATGGTTTCTGCATGGGGCCGGGCCGCGGCGGGGCGGACGTGATGCTCTATTCGCCGGTCAAGGATGGCTCGCTGCACGGCCAGGCGCTGCGCTGGAACGGCGGCGAACCGGCGGTCGAGACCGTGTTCCGGCACAAGCTCGCTTCGCAGCCCGAAGGCTGCGTGGTCGATCCGCGCGACGGCACCCTCTATGTCGGCGAGGAGATGGCCGGGATTTGGCGCTTCCGCACGGACGGAACGCCGGGTGAACTCGTCGCGACGGTCGACAACGCCATGCTCGTCGCCGACGTGGAGGGTCTCGCTATCGCACCCGAAGGGGAAAGCGGTGGGCTGCTGGTCGCCTCGAGCCAGGGCGACAACGCCTACGCCGTGTTCCGCCTGCCCGGCATGGAGCCGGTCGGCCGCTTCCGCATCGCCGCAGGGACGATCGGCACCGCTGAGGAGACCGACGGCATCGAGCTCAAGCTGGGCGACTTCGGTCCGGAGTTCCCCGCCGGACTCTTCATCGCGCAGGACGGGATGAACGAACCGGCGGCGCAGAACTTCAAGCTCGTGCGCTGGGACAGCGTGCTCGAGGCGCTCGGCGAGCGTTGAGCCCGCACGGCAGATTCAGTGCACCGGCGGATCGGTGCGCGGGATCTGCCGCACGGGCGCGACCGGCTCGCCCGGTTCGCGCGGCGGCTTCGCATCTTCGGGCACGTCGTCGATCTGCATGTCGCGCGTGCGCACGTCTTCCAGATTGCGCACGCGCACGTGCAGAGTGGTGCCGTCCCAGGTGAGTTCGTTGAAGCTCGGCGGGGTCGAGCGGGTCCGCTTCGACAGCGTCCCCGCGCCGATCATGCGAACGGGACCGCGGGGCGTGTCCTCCACGATATCGAAGGCATCGTGAACGTGGCCGCTCAGCACGGCGAGGACGGGGCGACGGGCAAGCTCTGCGAGCGCCCTGCTTCCGCCGCGGGTCAGCGCCGTGCCGGCGGTTCCGACCTCACGCAGCGGATGATGGCAGGTGACGAGCGCCTGCACGCCTTTGGGCAGTGCATCGATCGCGGCGAGGCATTTCCGGAGCGCCCGGCGGCTGACCCAGCCCTTCGACCAGTTTAAGCGCGGCTGCGCGCGCACTGCCGTCTTGAGCGGCACGATCGCGAGGCCCGGCAAGTCGATCTCACGCTCGATCCGGTCCGCGATCCCGCGAATGCGGCGATAAGGCTGGAAGAACCGCTCGCTCAGATTGAAGTAGGGGAGGTCATGGTTACCGACTTCCACCGTCACCGGCACGTCGAGCGACTTGATCCAATGGCACGCGGCGTCGAACTCGCGCGTACGGGCGCGCATCGTCAGGTCGCCGGTGATCGCCACCGCGTCGGGCCGCTGCTCGGCGATCTCCTGCTTCACCCAGTCGAGCGCGCGGTTGTCCTCGAGCCCGAAGTGAATGTCGCTCAGGTGGAAGAGGAGCGTCGTGTCAGCAGCCATTCTCTGTCGCTAGCAGATCGACCTCGCACGCGGCCACGGTGAATTCCTCGCGCGCTCCCCCTTGCGCGTGTTCACCGTCGATCAGGAGGCCGATCGGCTCGCCGTCGCGGTCGGCCACTTCGAGACGGTCGATGAGCCCCAGCCGGTCGTGCGGCCCCTCGCGGAACTGGCGGCGCAGGAGCGCCCAGCCCTGCTGGAGGAACTCGCCGGTGTTCTCGGCATGGTAGGCGTCGAGCTGCAGGCCCCACTGGCCGGGCGTGATCTCGAGCAACGGATAGCCGTCCTCGCGGCCGAGGCCGGGTTCCACACAGCGCAGCATCGAACCGCCCGTCGTCTCCGCAAGCGCCTCCCCGGCACTCTCGGCCGCTGCGGCGATGTCCACGTCGCGCAAGGCCTCGCGAACAGCATACCAGGCCGTGCCCGGCCCGGCGAGCAGGCCCGCCAGCGCATCGCCGTGAGCGGTCCGGGCAACCATCGGCCGCACCCGCCGCGCGGCGCGCGCGCCGGCGCGCGCGACGATCTCCTCGGTCGGGGATTCGCCATGGAGCCGTTTGGCAAGCAGGTTCATCGTTCCGCCGGGCAGCACCAGGATCGCGCCGCTCCAACCGTAAAGACCCGTCACCGCGGCATTGACCGTTCCATCGCCGGCGTAGATCGCCAGCGTCTCGACCCCCGCGGCGTCGAGCGCGGCGGCGTCGGGCAGCGGCTCTTCCGGAAAGGCGATGCGCCGTTCGAGCACAAAGCCGTTGTGGCCGCAGCAGGTCTCCAGCGCCTCCACCGCAGCAGGGCTGTTGCTGCCGCTGGCAGGGTTGGCGATCAACCAGATCGGACGTGCTTCCTTCATGACCCGATAGCGCGGAAAGCGGCCATGCGTTCCGGCGCTCAGACCCGGCCGCTCAGGATCAGCCAGGCGGACGCCATGTTGAGCACGGTGTAGAGCAGATAGGCCCAGGCCAGCGCCGGCCAGCCGTTCGCGACCAGCAGCATCGCCGCGAGCAGCACCAGGAACTCCGTCACCAGCGTGATCCGCCCGCCGAGCATGTGTACGAACCACGGCATCCGGCCGAGGAGCGGATGGCCGCTTTCGAGCACCGCCTTGTGCAAGGCGAAGTTCCCGATCCCGAGAATGAAGATGAGGATCACGGCCATCGCCGCACCATGCACCAGCGCCGGTCGCTTGCCAAACGCGGTTCGTCGGGCGGTTCGGTGCATCGGTCGGGAGGGCGCATCGCCTGTCGACCGGCGGCTGCACGCAGTCGATGAACCCGCGCGTGGGCGGTCCGGCAGGCGTATCCATCGATCTTGCGAGAGGGCCTTCTCCCCCCACACGGGCCCTCTCGCAAGATGGAGGACACGAACGATGAAACGCCACCTTATCGCCATGACCGCCGCCGCCGTTCTCGGCGCGGCTGCGACCCCGGCCGTCGCGGAAACCCTGTCCATTCCCTACAAGGATCTGAACCTTGCCTCGGCCGAAGGGCAGAAGGCACTCGACCTTCGTATCGAGAGCGCAGTCCGTAAATTTTGCGGAATGAACGAGACGACGACCGGCTCGCGCATCGTCTCGGGCGAATCCCGGCAATGTTACGCCGAGACGAAGAAGCAGGCGCACGAGCAATTCGCCGCCATCGTCGATCGGCATCGGCTCGGCGGCTGAAACACTCCACAGCCGCCGCTCGGCCCGGACCGGTTCAGTCCCCCGGTTCGGGCCGACTTGCGTCCGGGCTTGGGCTAGCGGCCGGCCATCGCCTTGACCTTCGGCAGATAGGTCCGCCCGATCCGCAGGGCGTCACCGCCATCGAGTTCGGCCGACCAAACCCCCAGTCCGTCGTGACGCAGCCCGCGGATGCGATCCTTGCGCAAGATCGTGGATCGGTGGATGCGGATGAATGCGGCCGGATCGAGCCGCTCTTCCAGTCCCGCGATCGTCTGTAGCAGCAGATAGCTGCGATCGCCGAGATGAAGCCGCACGTAATCGCGCTCGGCGTCGATCCGGTGGACCTGATCCACGTCGACCCGCAGCAGTTCGGAACGGTGCGGCACCCACAGTTCCTTCAGCCAGCGGCTTTCGGCGCGCGACGGGCGTGCCCCGCGCGAGACTGCGCGTTCGATGGCGCGCGCCAGCCGGTCGTGTGCGACGGGCTTGAGGACGTAGTCGACCGCATCGAGATCGAACGCCTCGACCGCGAAGTGGTCGTGCGCGGTAACGAAGATCACCGCCGGCCGCCGGTCCCGCTCCGCCAGCTTGCGCGCCACGGCGAGCCCGTCGACCTCCGGCATCGTCATGTCGAGCAACACGAGGTCGGGTGTCAGCGCGTCGATCAGCCGCAGCGCGGCGGCTCCGTCGCTCGCCGTTCCGACCACGGCCAGTTGCGGCAGCTTGGCGCAGATCACCTGCATGCGTTCGACGGCGAGCGGCTCGTCGTCGACGATCAGGGTGCGCAGCGGTTCGGTTTCGTTGTCGTCAGCCATGATTCACCAGCGGGATGCGGATTTCGGTGAGGTAGCCGCCGTCGACCGGGCCGGAAGTGACCGTCGCCTCGTTGCCGAAGCGGGCGTGGAGGCGGTCGCGGACGTTCGCAAGGCCGATGCCGAAGCCCGAATCGCAGGCGTGCGAGGCGCCGGGTCCGTCGTCCTCGACGGTAATCGCCAGACGGCCGTAGTCCTCCCGAGCGGCAATGCGGATCGTCACCGGCGCCTTGTGCGGGGCGACGGCATACTTGACCGAGTTCTCGACGAGCGGCTGCAGGATCATGCCCGGCACCCGCGCTTCGGCGAGGTCCTCGGGCAGATCGAACACGGCCGCAAGCCGATCGGGGAAGCGGACCGCCTCGATCGCGAGATACTGGCGCTGCAGCTCGAATTCGTCGGTCAACGCGACGTCGCCGGTCGGATCGTCGGCGAGGCTGTGGCGGTAGAAGGTCGAGATCGTCTGGATCATCGTTTCGGCGCGTTCCGTCTTGCCGGTCATGACCAGCGCAGACAGCGAATTGAGCGTGTTGAACAGGAAGTGCGGATTGACCTGATAGCGCAGCGAGCGCAGTTCGGCGGCCTTGGCGGCGCTGCGGAACCGCTCCTCGCGCCGCTCGGCCGCCCGCGCCTGCGCGCCGGCGAGCATCGCGAAGTAGAGCGACGCCCAGGCGAGCAGGAGGAAATAGCGACCCAGCGCGATGTCGACGACCTGCAGCCACTGGTCGACCTTCGACGGAGCCGGGGCGATCATCACCGTGGTCGGAGCTCCTGCCGCGACCTCGTCGCTGACGCCCAGTCCGGTCAAGTCGTGAAACCGTTCAGGCGGGATATCGACCAGCAGGTTGCCCGCCTCGTCACGGCGGATATTGATCCCGCGCTCCTCACCGTAGTTCTTTTCCACCTGGCGCTGGATATCGGCGAAGATCCACTGGTTGGTCTGGGCGATCGGGATCGAGATCGGAATGGCCACCAGCACCGCGGCAAGGATCTTCATCCACAGGGCGCGGTCGTCGAACAGCCGCAGGATCGCCCACAACAATATCGTCATGCCGATGCCGACCAGCGTGACCACGCCGCGGCGCCAGAGCATTTCGGCGTGCGGTTCGAACCCCAGGATCGTGCCGCGCACGGTGGTGAGCACGAGATAGCACAGCCACAACCCGGTCATCGAGGCGAGGACGGTGACGACCGGCACGCGGGTGCGGTCTTCGGAAGGTATCTGTCGAGCCATGATCCGGACTTTCGCTCTAGCCGTGAACGGTCCCGCCCGACCAGCGCGGTCGTCGGAACGCTTCTGCGCTTCGTCGAACAGCCGTTACGCGCCCTCGAGCAATCCCTCGCGCGCAATCCGCTCCTTCCACTGTGCCGGCGCCAGCGTATGCACGTTGTTGCCCCGGGCATCGACGGCGACGGTCACCGGCATGTCCTCCACGGTAAACTCGTAGATCGCCTCCATGCCGAGATCCTCGAACCCGACGACCTTGGCTTCCTTGATCGCGCGCGCGACGAGATAGGCTGCGCCGCCCGTCGCCATCAGATAGGCGACCTTGAAGCGGCTGATTACCTCCACCGCATTATGCCCGCGCTCGGCCTTGCCGATCATTGCGAGCAGGCCGAGGTCGAGCATCATCTCGGTGAACTTGTCCATCCGCGTCGCCGTGGTCGGGCCGGCGGGGCCGACGACCTCGCCCAGGACGGGATCGACCGGGCCGACGTAGTAGATCGCGCGGCCGCGGAAATCGACCGGGAGCTCCCCGCCCTTCGCCAGCATGTCCTGGATGCGCTTGTGCGCCGCATCGCGCCCCGTGAGCATCTTTCCGGACAGCAGCAGCCGGTCGCCGTGCTGCCAGCTCTCGACCTCGTCCTTGGTCAGCGTGTCGAGGTTCACGCGCCGGGCGGAGGCGTCGGGCTTCCAGTGAACGTCGGGCCATTCGTCGAGCTTCGGCGGCTCGAGATATGTCGGGCCCGAGCCGTCGAGCACGAAATGCGCGTGGCGCGTCGCCGCGCAGTTCGGGATCATCGCCACCGGCTTGCCCGCCGCGTGGCACGGAGCATCGTGGATCTTCACGTCGAGCACGGTCGAAAGCCCGCCGAGCCCCTGCGCGCCGACGCCTTGCGCGTTGACCGCGTCGTAGATCTCGATCCGCAGCCGCTCGATATCGGTCTGCGGTCCGCGCGCCTTGAGCTGCGCCATGTCGATCGGCTCCATCAGGCTCTGCTTGGCGAGCTTGACGCAGTGCTCGGCCGTACCGCCGATCCCGATCCCGAGCATGCCCGGCGGGCACCAGCCGGCGCCCATCGAGGGGATCTGCTCGAGCACCCAGGCGACGATGTTGTCGCTCGGGTTCATCATCTTGAACTTGGACTTGTTCTCGCTGCCTCCGCCCTTGGCCGCGACGTCGATCTCGACTTTGTCGCCGGGCACCATCTCGACCGACAGGACACAGGGCGTGTTGTCACGCGTGTTGCGGCGGGTGAAGGCCGGATCGGCGAGGATCGAAGCGCGCAGCTTGTTATCGGGATGGGTGTAGGCCCGCCGCACCCCTTCGTCGACGACGTCCTGCAGGCTCCTGGCCGAATCGAGGCGACAGTCCTGTCCCCACTTGATGAAGACGTTGACGATTCCGGTGTCCTGGCAGATCGGCCGGTGCCCTTCGGCGCACATGCGGCTGTTGGTCAGGATCTGCGCGATCGCATCCTTCGCGGCCGGCCCCTGCTCCGCCTCGTAGGCAGCGCCGAGCGCGCGGATATAGTCCATCGGATGGTAGTAGGAGATATACTGGAGCGCGTCCGCCACGCTCTCGATCAGGTCCCCCTCGCGGATCGTTACGAGGGGCCGCCCATCAAAGTCGCTCATCGAAGCCAGGTTCCTTCCTATCGATTGGCGAATCCCATAGGCGCGGGCGGTGCCTAGCGTCAAAGCGCTTGGCCGGGCGGGGCGATACGCCTAAAGCCATGCCCGATTGACCAACTGTATTAAGCGTGTAATACAGCGCGCCGAGGCCCACATGACACTTGCCGAAACCCGCACCGTACAGACTAGCGCCCCTCAGGCCGACTTCGCCGCCGCTCGTCGCGCGATGATCGACAGCCAGCTTCGCACCAGCGGCATCAACGACGCCGGCGTGCTCCAGCGCATGGCAGCCGTCGCGCGCGAGGCGCACGTTCCGGACGGTGCGCGCGGGGTCGCCTACATGGATCGCGGGATCGCCTTCGACGATGGCCGCCACATTGCCGCGCCGGTGTTCTACGGCATGGCGCTGCAGGAAGCGCGCCCGGAACCGAGCGACGAGGTTCTCGTGGTCGATGGGGGCAGCGGTTATCTGCCCGCATTGGTCGAACCGCTGGTGAAGTCGGTCAAGGCCATCACGCCCGAACAGGCGCTCGGTTCACTGCGCGGCACATTCTCGCTGATCCTGATCGACGGGGCGGTCGAGCAGTTTCCCGACACGCTCACCCGGCGCCTGGCCGAGGACGGGCGGGTCGTCGCCGGCCTGCTCGAGGACGGCCTGACCAGGCTTGCCGCGGGGCGCCCGGCGGGCGGCGGGATCGGCTGGCTCCGCCTCGCCGAAATAGGGATCCCGCGCCTGAGGCAGTTCGACGCGCCGAAACGATGGAGCTTCTGACAATGAGAGGGAGGGGGGTAAAGCTGGCCTTGCTGGCCGGGGCGACGCTCGTTGCCGCACCGGCAAGCGCCGATACGCTGCGCGAGGCGCTGATCGAAGCATATCGCGGCAATCCGACCCTCCAGTCGGCCCGGGCGCAGCAGCGCGCGACCGATGAGAACGTTCCGATCGAGAAGTCCGCGGGGCGCCCAGATATCGGCGCGACAGGGCGGTACACCGAATACCTCAAGCAAAGCTCGACCAATTTTGCGGCACCCGAACGCGAAGTGAATCTTGGCGTCGAGCTCGGCGTGCCGATCTATTCGGGCGGCGCGGTGAAGAACGCGGTCCGCGCGGCCGAGGAGCGGGTTCAGGCCGGCCAGGCCGAGCTCCGCGGTACGGAATCGGCCGTCTTCAGCCTGGTCGTCGCCGCCTACATGGACGTGATCCGCAACGAGGCAATTGTCGGGCTCGCGGCCAATCAGGTCGACGTGCTTTCGACCAACCTGCAGGCGACCAGCGACCGGTTCGAGATCGGCGATCTGACGCGCACCGACGTGGCGCAATCCGAAGCGCGCCTGGCGGTCGCACAAAGCGACCTACGGGCGGCACAGGCGAACCTGATCGCCGCGCGTGAGGATTATATCGCGCTCGTCGGCCAGGCGCCGACCGATCTGCAGCCGCCCCCGCCGCTGCCGGGCCTGCCGAACACCCCGGACGAAGCCGTCACCGTGGCGCTCGAGAACAACCCCGACCTCATTGCGGCGCGCGAGCGTGCCGAAGCGGCCGGGTACGACATCGAGGTTGCCGGTGCGGGCCGGCTGCCCCGCGTCTCGCTGTTCACCGGCTATAGCTACAACAACTACCTCGGCACGCTCGGCGGCGCGATCGTGGACGATCCGACGCTTCCGAGCGAGGACGTCTCGCAGTCGTCGTCCGGCGCGCAGGCGGGCGTCTCTATCTCGATCCCGATCTTCCAGGGCGGGCGCCCGGCCGCGCTGCAGCGGCAGGCGCAGGCGCGCGCCTCGGCCGCGCTGGAGGACATCATCGCTGCCGAGCGCGACGTGATCGCCCAGGTCCGCGCCGCCTATTCGAGCTGGCAGGCCTCGCTGGCGATCATCGAAAGCTCGCAGGCCGCCGTCTCCGCCGCCGATCTGAGCCTCGAAGGCGTGCGTGCGGAGAACTCGATCGGCAACCGCACCATCCTCGACGTGCTCAATGCCGAGCAGGAACTGCTGAACGCCCAGGTCGAACTCGTGACCGCGCGGCGCAACGCCTACGTCGCAGGGTTCAGCCTGCTCGCCGCCATGGGCCGCGCCGAAGCGCGCGACCTGGGGCTGGAGAGCGAGGGGCTGCTCTACGACCCGCAGCTCAACTTCGAGAGGGTCGAAGGCAAGTGGTTCGACTGGGATCGCGATCCCGACCCGGTGCCGCAATCGACGAGAACCGTTGACATCCCCGCACAGGATGCGGAGATTCCCGGCAGTGAATCGCAGCCCGCCTCGGCAACCGACTGAGCGGGCGGAACTCGGGGTACTCGGCAACATGCGTCAGCAGGGCGAAGCGTCCGTCGAGGAGATCCTCGAATCGATCAAGAAGGTGATCGCGCGCGACAATCGCACGATCGCGACCGAAACGCGCCGGCGGCGCGAGGAAGACGGCGTGACGGGCCACGGCGCCGCGAGCGACGCCGGCACGGAAGAGGTCCTCGATCTCGGCGCGGCCGAATTCGTCGAACAGGCGGACGACGATGGCTCGCCGCTGACGACCGACGCCGTGCGCGATTCGCTGCGCGACAACTTGGCCGCCCTCGCCATGCTGGCGGAGCCGGGCGTGCCGCCGCAGATCGTCCGCTCCGGCGAGACCTCGCTCGAGGGATTGGTGCGCGACATGCTGCGCCCGATGCTGGCCGAATGGCTGGATCGGAACCTGCCCGAAATGGTCGAACGGCTGGTGAAGGCGGAAATCGCCCGGATTGCCGGCAAGCGCGGCTGACGCGCGGCCTAAACCGCTTCCCCGATGCTCGCCGAGCCGCTAGGCCGTGGCGCATGATCAGAAGAACGGGTTTCGCAATCTCGCTCGCCGCGCTGGCCTCCGCCGCGCCTTCCCTTGCCCAGGACGACGCGCCGATGACGGCGCAAGACCTGGTGACCATGCCGCGCCTCGGCGCCCCGGTCGCGTCGGCCGACGGCCGCTTCGCGATCTATTCCGTCACGACGACCGATCCCGAGAGCTATGCCCGGACGACCGCGCTCTATCTGCGCGATCTCGCTGCGCCCCAGGCGAAGGCGGTCGCGCTCGATCTCGGCGGCAGCGCGAACAGTCCGGCCTTCGGGCCCGACGGCGCGCTTTACTTCCTGTCCGACCGCGGTGCGGGCGGCACGAGCCAGGTGTGGCGTGCTGCGCTGGACGCGAACGGCATCGCGGGGAGCCCCGCTCAGGTGACCGATGTCGCCGCCGATGTCGCGGGATTCAAGGTCTCGCCCGACGGCCGCAGGATCGCCCTGTTCGGCGACGTGGCACGCGACTGCCCGACCTTCGGCTGCGAGGGCGACGGCACCGCGCATCTTCCCGGGCCGGGCAACGGCCTCCTCTACAATGCGGAAGACGGCTTCGTCCGTCACTGGGATACCTGGGAAACGCCCGGCACTTTCGGCCGCGTGTTCGCCTTCGACCTCGTCGACGGGAAGGCCGCCGGCGCCGGCGTTCCACTTGACGGCCCGTCCGGAGAAGGTGCGCTCGTGGGCGACACGCCGACCAAGCCGTTCGGCGGCGGGGAGGAAATCGCCTGGGCGCCCGACGGCTCGGGCGTGTTCTTCGCCGCGCGGCGATCGAACGCGGACGAACCGACCTCGACCAACATCGACATCTGGTGGAACGATCTGACGGGCGGTGCGCCGGTCAACCTCACCCAGGCCAACGCCGCGACCGACACGCTGCCGACGCCGTCGCCCGACGGCAAGTGGCTCGCCTACACCGCGATGGCGCGCCCCGGTTACGAGGCCGACAGGCTGGTGATCCACTTGCGGAATCTCGCGACGGGGGAAACCCGCGCGCTGACCGAAAGCTTCGACCGTTCGTTCGGCTTGCTCGCCTGGACGCCCGATTCGCGCTGGATCGTCGCCACCGCGCAGGACGTGCTCGACACGCCCGCCTTCCGCATCGACCCGGCGAGTGGCAAGGTCGAGGAACTCGACCTGATGGCGGGTAACGAGGCGCACATCGGCAATGTCGTGCCGCTCGCCGGCGAGCGCCTGCTGTTCACCCGCGATTCGATCGGCGCCCCGCCCGAGCTGTTCCTGTCGCAAGGCTGGCAGCAGGCCGCGCCGCTGACCGAAGTGGCCGGGCGCCATCTCGGCCGGCTCGCGCCGATCGTCACCCGCCGCTTCAGCTTCACCGGCGCCGGCGGCGATACGGTGTGGGGCCAGATCACCAAGCTCGACGGGCACGAGGGCGCCATGCCCGCGATCCTCTACGTTCACGGCGGGCCGCAAGGCTCGTTCAACGATGCGTGGTCCTCGCGCTGGAACCCCCGGGTCGTGGCCAGCCAGGGCTATGCGGTGATCTCGATCGATTTCCACGGCTCGACCGGCTACGGCCAGGCCTTCACCGACGCCATCAACCGCGACTGGGGCGGCAAGCCGCTCGAGGACCTGCAGAAGGGTCTCGCCGCCGCGCTCACGCTGGATCCGCAGATCGACGGCACGCGCGCCTGCGCCATGGGCGCCAGCTACGGCGGGTACATGATGAACTGGATCGCCGGCCGCTGGCCCGACCGGTTCGACTGCCTGGTGCAGCACGACGGCCTGTTCGACATGCGCAGTTTCTACTATGCAACCGAGGAACTGTGGTTTCCCCGCTGGGACTTCGGCGGCTCCTATGCCGAGAACCCCGAGCTCTACGAGAAGTGGAACCCGGTCCACCACGTCGGCAACTGGAAGACGCCGATGCTGGTGGTGACCGGACAGAAGGACTTCCGCGTGCCCTACACCCAGGCGCTGGGCGCCTTCACCGCCTTGCAACAGCAGGACGTGCCGGCGCAGCTGCTCGTCTTCCCGGAGGAGAACCACTGGGTGCTGGGCGCGAAGAATTCGCTCCAGTGGCATGAGACGGTTTTCGCCTGGCTCGATCGCTGGCTCGGGAAGGAATGAGCGGGGCGAAGGATCTCGCCAAGGCGCGGGCGGCGCTCGCCAAGATCGGCGGCGAGACGGTCGAGCGCCACATCTTCCTCTGCGCGCTGTCGGAGAAGCAGAAGTGCTGCCGGCGCGAGGAAGGCGGGCGGGCCTGGAAGTATCTCAAGAAGCGGCTGAAGGAGCTGGGCCTCGCCGGGCCCAGGCGCGCGGACGGCTCGGGCGGCGTGCAGCGGACCAAGGCCGATTGCCTGCAGATCTGCGAGGCCGGCCCCATCGCGCTCGTCTGGCCCGACCGGGTCTGGTATCATTCGTGCAGCGAGCCGGTGCTCGAGCGGATCATCCAGCAGCACCTGATCGGCGGCGAGCCGGTCGAGGAGTTCCGTCTCCGGGGTCCCGAAGACTCGTAGCGCGCTAGGCCTGCGTGCCCCAGGGCATGCATTCGGGGTCGAGGCCGACGAGATTCCGCCTGAGCGCGGCGCGCGCGAGCCGCTCCATCTCGACCTTGCGCCGCGCAGCGGCGAGCGGGTGCGAGGGCGCTGGCCGGACGATCTCCGCGTCGTAGCCGTCAGCGACGATCACCCCGCAGCAGTCGGGCCGGTAATCGGCACCCTCAAGCGGGCCGCGGTCGAGCCCTACGGGCAGCCCCCAGTAGAAACGGTCGCAGAAGTCGAGATAGTCGGGCCACTTGCCGTCGCCGAGCAGGTCTGCGCGGCTGACCTTGATCTCTACGATCACGATCCGCCCTTTCGGATCGATTCCCATCAGATCGGCCCGGCGGCCGTTGCGCAGCGGCATCTCGGTCAGGCACCAGACGTCGTTGCGCGCGAACAGACGGCAGATACCGCGCGCGACATCGGCAGCGGTCGCGCTGGCGGCAATGGGGACGGCGGCAGGCTGGGAGTTGAGAACGCGACTCATGCCTTACGACTGGAACAAACGGCGAACCCGGTCAACCCGTTTGCGCCGGATGCATGCCGATCAGGCGCTGCGGCGGGGGCCCATGATCCCGGCTTCCGGCGCGAGCGCGAGCAAGGCGTCGCGCGCGGCGCGGTATTCCTCCCACAACGTAAGCGCGGCGCCGCTCGCATCGTGCCCGCGCGCCTTCACGGCGAGCAGCGCGGAAAGGCCGGGCTGGAGCATTGCGCTGAGATCGGCCATGCCGTCGCGCGCCAGTTCGAGCCGCCAGCCGCCGGCGTCCCGGACGGCAGCGACGAAGCCGCGCTGCGCCGCACAAGGCTTTTCCGCCGAAACCCCGGCCAGCATCGCGACCGCCGCGCCCGCATCGAGCATGGCCGACCACTGCGCGCTCAGCGACGCTTCGCCGCGCAGCTCGCGCTGGGCCTGATCGGGAGGAAACGGCGCATTCATGCCGCCCGCCTAGCACCCGCGCACTTGCCAAATCGCTAATGCCGCGTCCGGCCACCGACGGACCGGCAAATTCGTCTGGCAAGCCGCCGTCCCCTTTGCTAAGCGCCGCGCTCGCTCACGCACCCGTAGCTCAGCTGGATAGAGCGCTGCCCTCCGAAGGCAGAGGTCACAGGTTCGAATCCTGTCGGGTGCGCCATCGCTCTTAAGTTCGCTCAGCAGCCGTCGCGCATCCTCGTGGAGTGACGACCGACTCTCGATCAGCCGCCTCCGTGATCGCTCTCGCACAGGCCGTGATCGGCGAGCGTTTCGATGATGCGGCAATTGCCGACCGACCCGCCGCGGCACTGGCCGATCATGCGGTTCAGTTCCTCCCGCAGCAGAGCCAGGCGGGCGATCTTGTCTTCGACGGCCCGCAGATGGCCGGACGCGATCCGGTCGACCTCGGCGCAGTCGCGCTCGGGCTGGCCCGCAAGGTCGAGAAGCGAGCGGATGTCGGCGATGTCGAAGCCGAGCCGGCGCGCGTGGCGAATGAAGTTCAACTGATCGAGATGCGCCGGCGCGTAACTGCGATAGTTGCCGCTGGTCCGTTCCGCTTCGGGCAGCAGGCCGATCCGTTCGTAGTATCGCACCGTTTCGACTTTGGTACCGGTCGCCTTGGCCAGTTCGCCGATTTTGAGACCCATGCCCTTGACCCTGTAGCTGCTACAGGGTGCATATGGGGTGCCGACTCGGAAATTGTCCAGGAGACGGCATATGGCAGGCGGGTGCTGCAGCAGCTCGTGTTTGAGCACCGGCGGAAACAACGATCCGCGCTGGCGGCGCGCGTTGTGGATCGCGCTCGCGGTAAACTTCGGGATGTTCGGGGCGGAGATCGTCGCCGGCGCGGCCGCGGACTCGCGCGCGCTGATGGCCGACGCACTGGATTTCTTCGGCGACGCGGCCAACTACGCGATCAGCCTGGCCGTTGCCGGTCTCGCGCTGGCCTGGCGGTCCCGCGCAGCGCTGTTCAAGGGAGCGACGCTGATCGTGCTGGGGCTGTGGGTGCTGGGCAGCAGCATCTACGCCGCGATCGCCGGGGCGAACCCCCACGCCGGCACAATGGGCGCGATCGGCGTGCTGGCCCTGCTCGCCAACACCGGCGTCGCTCTGCTGCTCTACCGCTTCCGCACGGGCGATGCGAACATGCGCTCCGTCTGGATCTGCTCGCGCAACGACGCGATCGGCAATATCGCCGTGGTGGCCGCGGCCGCCGGTGTGTTCGGCACCGGCACCGCCTGGCCCGATCTGGTCGTGGCGGCGGTGCTCGCAGCGCTGGGTCTTTCGGGCGGCGCGCAGATCATGCGCGAGGCCGTAAAAGAACTGCGTAGCGAGCGCGCTCCGCAGCCGGCGGAATAGCGCGGGTCAGGCGCCCGCCAGCTCCGCCGCATTGGCCGCGAGGGCGATCGAGCCGAGCGGCCCGGCGAGGACACCCAGTTCGGGCTGGACGATGAAATCGCCCGAATCCGGCAGATCGATATAGCCGTTCACGCTGTCGACCAGCCGCGCCTCGATCCGGCCGAGCAAGTGGGCCTGGCTCGACACGACCCCGCCGCCGATCGCGATGCGGTGCGGGCCGGTCGTGCAGACGAGGTCGTGGCACATCGCCGCCAGCGCATCGACGATCGCGGTCCAGACCGGGTCGTCGGGAGCGATGTCGCGGACCCGCTGCTCGCCCAGGCGCGCCTTCAAGGCCGTGCCCGATGCCAGACCCTCGACGCAGTCCTCGTGGAAACGGCACACGCTGCGGTGAGTGTCGCCCGGAGTGCGGGGCACACGCAGGTGCCCGATCTCGCTGTGGCCGATGCCGCGCGTCGGGCGTCCGTGCACGATCAGCCCGACGCCGACGCCCGTGCCGACGGTGACATAGGCGAAGTCGTCGAGCCCCTGCGCACAGCCCCAGCGGATTTCGGCGAGAGCGGCGCCGTTGACGTCAGTATCGAACCCAGTCGGCACGTCGAAGGATGCCGACAGGCAGTGCAGCACGTCGGTGCCGGACCAGCCCGGCTTGTTGGTCCTCAGGATCTGCCCGTACCGCTCGGAAGCAGGCCGCAGCTCGATCGGTCCGAAGGAGGCGATGCCCAGGGCGCGAAATCCGCCGTCGAGCCGCCACTTGTGCAGGATGCCCGCGATCGCTGGCAGGGTCTCGTCCGGATGCGTGGTGGGAATCGTCCGCTGATCGAGCACGGCGCCGGGGCCGTGCGCCAGGGTGGCGATGCATTTCGTGCCCCCAAGCTCGACGCCTGCGAACGGTAACTGTCGTATCTGCCCGTCGTCCCTCGCGCTCATTCGCATGCCCCCGGAGCGTCGAAGTGCATCAGTTTCTCCTTGTCAATCGATCTGGTGCGCGAATGCGCCGAACGAAGCCGCGCCTCGCGTGCGAACGCCGCGCCAATCATGATGGATTTCCGGCCGCTCGCCCGAAGGACGGCGGACGATCCGCCAGGGCCGTACCGAAGCGCGAGGGCCGCGCGCCCATCTCGAACACCAGCTCGCCGCCCTTGGCGAGATCGGCATGGTCGATCCAGTTGCGGGTCCAGGGCTTGCCGTTCCAGCGGACCGACTGGACGTAAGGCGCGTTCGGCCCATTGCCCGGCGCGCGCACGCGCAGGGTCCTGCCGCCGCCAAGGTCCATCTCCGCCTCGTCGAACAGCGGGGAGCCGAAGACGTAGACCGCGCTCACCGGATCTACCGGGTAGAAGCCGAGCGCGGACATGATGAACCAGGCGCTCATCTGACCGCAATCGTCGTTGCCGATCACGCCGTCGGGATCGGCCTTGTACATCTCGGTCAGCAGCCGGCGGACCATCGCCTGCGTCTTATGCGGCGCGCCGGCGTAGGCGTAGAGATAGGCGACGTGGTGGTTGGGCTCGTTGCCGTGGGCATACTGGCCGACCAGCCCGGAGATGTCGGGGGGCGCATTGTCGGGCAGCGTCGAGGGTGCGTTGAACAGGTCGTCGAGCTTCTTCTCGAACGCCGCGTCGCCGCCGAACAGCTCGATCTGGCCGTAGATGTCGTGCTGGTTGAGGAACGTGGCCTGCCAGCCGTTCGCCTCGGTATAGTCGCGCCACCACGGCTCGGGCATGTGGCCGATCTGGACCGGATCGTAAGGCGCCCACCAGGTCCCGTCGGAGAACCTGGGCCGCGCGAAGCCGATCGAGGCGTCGAGCACGTTGCGGTAGTTGAGGCTGCGCTTGCGCAGCGCCTCGGCATCGTCGTGCGCGCCGGCCGCTTCGGCGAGAACGACCATGGCCCAGTCGTCGTAGGCATATTCCTGCGTACGGCTGACAGATTCCCACACCTTGTCGGCAGGAATGTAGTTGAGGTCGTAGTAGTATCCGCGGCCGAGCGAGCTCGGGCTGTCCTTGAACTCGCGATCGAAGGCGCGCTTGCGGATGTTGGGCCAGGCGGCGGCATAGTCCGCCTCGATGCCCTTAACTTTCGCTTCGGCGAGCGTGACCACCGAGTGCCAGCCGATCATCGTGCCGGTCTCGACGCCCTGGAGCGGCCAGACCGGAGGACCGTAGGGGCTCTGCTCGGTCTGCCGGATCAGGTCACGGGTGAACACTGCCGCGCGCTCCGGCTGCACCAGCGTCAGCAGCGGGTGGAGCGTGCGATACGTGTCCCACAGCGAATAGGTGCTGAAGGCCGCCTCACCCTCGGGCGCCTGATGCTCCTCTCCGTCGAGGCCGATGTAGCGGCCGTCGCGGTCGGTGAAGAGGGTCGGGGCGAGGAAGGCGTGGTAGAGCGCGCTCGCCATGATCGTGCGCTGTGCCTCGGTGCCGCCTTTGACGCGCACGCAATTGAGCTCGCGGGCCCACGCGGCGCGCGCGGCCTTGCTCGCGCCGTCGAAGTCCCAGCCGGGCACCTCGGCCGCCAGCGCCGCTTTCGCACCCTCGACAGAAACGCCGGAGAGGCCGGTCTTGATCAGGATCGGATCGCCGCCGGCATCGTCGAAGAACAGCGCGACCTTGAGGGTCCTACCCTGCACGCCGGTCGAGCCTTCCATCGCTGGCTTGTCACCGTCGTCGAAGAACTGGACCCGGTCGGGCTTGCGCGACAGCTCCATCGCGAAATGGATGTGGCGCCCTTTGGCCCAGCGATTGACCTGGCGGTGGCCGGTCAGCATCCCGTCGGGCTGGAGCAGGAGCGAGGCCTGCTCGATCAGCGCGCCGGTGTCCCAATCGTCGAGGATCATGTGCGCGAAGTCGATCAGGATATGGCCCGGCCCGTTGGGGAAGCGGTAGCGATGGAGGCCGCACCGCTCGGTGACCGTCAGCTCCGCCTGAACGCCCGATTCGAGGCGCACGCGGTAGTAGCCGGGCTCCGCGAATTCGTCGGTGAAGCGCTGGCGATAGCCCATGTCGGGGCTGCCGAGCTTGCCCGGCGTCAGCTCCAGCTTGCCGCGCGTCGGCACCACCAGCACGTCGAGCATGTCGCCGATGCCGGTGCCCGACAGATGCGTGTGGGAGAAGCCCATGATCGAGCCGTCGGTATCGTGATAGCCCGAGCAGGCATCCCACCGCGCGTTATCGGTATCGGGGCTGAGCTGCGCCATGCCGAACGGCAGCGAGGCGCCGGGGAACGTATGACCATGTCCGCCGGTGCCGACGAACACGTTCGCCTTGCCCGCGCTCGGGCCCTGCGCCCAGGCGGTGCGCGGCGCGAGGCCCGCCAAAGCGGTGAAACCGGTTCCGGCGAGCAGTTGGCGTCGGCTGGTGCGCAGCATGGTTCCCCCTCCCCGTCAGATACGGCCGGCGATCAGCGCGGGCTTCCGGCGTTCCAGATCGAGGATCAGGTCGCCGAACAGGCCGTTCGCCCAGGCGAACCAGCTGCGCGTGAAGTTGGCCGGATCGTCCTTGTGGAAGGATTCGTGCATGAAGCCGGTGCCGCCATGCGTGGTCGTCAGCCACTTGAGGCACTGGCGGATTTCCGCGTCGTCGTCGCTCAGCAGGCCGCGGGTGATGATCGACATCGGCCAGACCATGTCCATGCCGATGTGCGGGCCGCCGATCCCCTCGGCCGCCGTGCCCCTGAAGAAATAGGGATTGCGCTCGGACCAGGCGAGGTTCGCGGTACGGCGATAGAGCGGATCGTTGCGCTCGGCCGAGCCAAGCAGCGGCAAGGCCGATAGACTGGGGACGTTGGCGTCGTCCATGAAGATCGCGTTGCCGTAGCCGTCGACCTCGTAGGCCCAGACCTCACCGCCGTTACCGTCGGACATCTTGCCGTGCGCGTTGAGCGCCGTCTCGACCTCGCTCGCCAGCGCTTCGCAGTCGCGCGCGAAGGCGGAATCGTTACGCGTATCGCGCAGCACGGACGCCAGCATGCGGAGTGCCGAGACCGCGAACAGGTTGGAGGGGATCAGGAAGGGGAAGCGGCACGCATCGTCCGACGGGCGGAAGCCCGAATGGATCAGCCCGACCTTGCGCGTCGGCGCGCCGTAGCCGCCGAACATCAGCGTCTCGGTCGGCGACTTGTCGACCCGCTGGAAGTGGTAGGGGCCGGGGCCATCCTTGCGCTGCTGGACGCGCAGTGTGTCGACCGCGGTGCGCATCGCTTCCGCCCAGACGTCGTCGAACGGCGCTTTGTCGCGCGTGTTCGTCCAGTAACCGTGCGCGAGGCGCATCGGATAGCAGAGCGAATCGATCTCCCACTTCCGCTCGGCCACACCCGGCTTCATGTCGGTCAGATCGTTGATCGCCGGCAGGTTCGACTTCGCGTTCGGATCGTGCGTGTAGGCGTTGGCGTAGGGATCGATCAGGATGCAGCGCGCCTGGCGCTGGATCGCGCCATGGAACAGCCGGCGAAGCTCGGGGTCCTTGCCGGTCAGATGCACGTAGGTCTGGAGCTGGGCAGAGCTGTCGCGCAGCCACATCGCATTGATGTCGCCGGTGATGACGAACGTATCGGGCTTGCCGCCGACTTCGCTCGGGAAGACGGTGGTGTCGAGCGTGTTGGGATAGCAGTTCTCGAACAGCCAGGCGAGCTCGGGGTCGCCGATCTTCGCCTTCACCCGCGCAATTTCGGCCTCGACCGCTTTGCTGGTGAAGCGGCGTTTGGCCTTCGGGGGGCGCTGCGACACCCCTCGCTGGGCAGCCATGGCGGCCCCTGGCAGCGTCGCCGCCACGGCAAGGGCACCTGCACTCGACAGCATGTCGCGGCGGCTGAGGTTCATCACGGTCTCTCCCACTGATTTCCGGTACGCCGCGGTCACTGACCGGCGGGCGCGCTCATCGAGAAGGGCGCGGCATCCTTGCCGGCGCCCCATTGCTTGTTGGGTTTGGGTCCCATCACGAAAGTGAGCGTGCCGCCCTGCTGCAGCGCTTCACGGTCGAGCCAGGTCACCTCGTGCGGCTGACCGTTGAACGTCACCGACTGGATGTAGACGTTCTCGTCGCTGTTGTTTTCCGCGACGATCGTCAGCGCCTTGCCATTGGGCATGGTCAGATCGACCCGGTCGAACAGCGGGCTGCCGATCGCGTACTCGCCGACGGCCGGCGTCACCGGATAGAAGCCGAGCGCGGAGAAGACGTACCAGGCCGACGTCTGGCCGTTGTCCTCATCGCCCGGGTAACCGATCGGCCCGTGCGAGTAGAGCTTCTCCAGCACGTTGCGCACATGGTACTGCCCCTTCCACGGCGCGCCGGCCCAGTTGTAGAGATAGATCATGTGCTGGATCGGCTGGTTGCCGTGCGCATACTGGCCCATGTCGACGATCTGCATCTCGCGGATCTCGTGGATCGTCTGGCCGTAGTAGCTGTCGTCGAAGATCGGCGGCGTGGTGAAGATCGAATCGAGCCGCTCGACGAACTTCTGGTCGCCGCCCATCAGGTCGATCAGGCCCTGAACGTCCTGCATCACCGACCAGCTGTAATGCAGCGCATTGCCTTCGGTGAACGCGTCGCCCCACTTGTACGGATTGAACGGCGTGGCCCAGCTTCCGTCCTGATTGCGGCCGCGCATCCAGCCGCTCTCCGCGTCGTAGAGTTTGCGGTAGTTCTGCGCCTGCCTGGCGTACTTCTGGGCATCCTCGGTCTTCCCGAGTGCCGCGGCGAGCCGCGACAGTGCGAAGTCGGCCGTCGCATATTCGAGCGTGCGCGCGGCATTCTCCTTGATGCCCACGTCGTAGGGCACGTAGCCAAGGCGGTTGTAGTATTCGACGCCTTCGCGTCCGACCGCATTGATCACGCGGCCGCTGTCGTCGCGCGGGCGCCCCTCGGACGTGGTCGCGTTCTTGACCATCGCCTCGTAGAGCTTCTCGACATCGAAGCCGCGCACGCCGTTGAGGTAGGCGTCGGCGATGAGGATCGCCGAGTTAGAACCGATCATCACGTTGCGGTGCCCCGGGCTCGCCCACTCGGGAAGCCAGCCCGATTCCTCGTAAGTGTTGACCAGCCCCTGCATCACCTTGCTGTCGAAGTCGGGATACATCAGCGCGAAGAAGGGGAAGACTGCGCGCCAGGTGTCCCAGAAGCCGTTGTCGGTGTAGAGATAGCCGTCCTCGACCTTGCCGTTGTAGGGGCTGTAGTGGACGGTCTTCCCGTCGGCAGTGATCTCGTGCAGCGGCCGCGGGAACAGCAGCATGCGGTAGAGCGCCGAGTAGAACGTCTTGCGATTGTCGATGTCGGAATCGGTCACGCGGATGCGCGAGAGTTCCTTCTCCCACTCGGCACGCGCCGCGGCCTCGGTCTGATCGAAGCTCTCGCCGCCCACTTCACGTTCGAGGTTGAGCAGCGCCTGCTCGGGGCTGATGAAGGACGAGGCGACCTTGACGCCGACCTGATCGCCTTTCTCGGTCTTGAAGCTGACGACCGCGCCGACGTGCCCACCTTCGCTCTTGAGGTCGTCGTGGAGCTGGAAGTTCTCGTCCCAGGTCCGGGTGACGGTGAAATCGCGGTCGAACTCGAGCACGAAGTAGTTGTGAAAGTTGTCCGGCACGCCGCCGCTGTTGTTGCGGACATAGCCGGTGATGCGGCGGCGCTCGGGGTCGATCGTCACCATCGAGCCTTCGTTGTAGGCATCGAGAACGATGTGCGCGTCGTCGCTTTCGGGGAACGTGAAGCGGAACTGCGCGGCGCGGCTGGTCGGCACGACCTCCGCCGTCACGTCGTGATCGGCGAGGTAGACCTGGTATTTGTAGGGCTTGCTCACCTCGGCCATGTGGCTGAACCACGAGGCGCGCTCTTCCTGCTTGATGCGGACCGGGCCGGTGACCGCCATCAGCTCGAACGCGGCATAGTCGTTCATCCACGGGCTGGGCTGGTGGGTCTGCTTGATGCCGCTGATCTTGTGCGCGTCGTAGGTGTAGCCCCAGCCGCTGCCCATCTCGCCAGTGACCGGGGTCCAGAAGTTCATGCCCCACGGCACCGCCACGGCAGGATAGGTGTTGCCGTAGGACAGCGCGAACTCGCTGTCGGTACCCATCAGCGGGTTGACGAGATCGACCAGCGCCTCGCCTTCGCCCGCGCTTTGCGTGCTCTGGGCCAGCGCAGGCATCGGCAGCGACAGGCTGACTGCCAGCAGCATCGTGGTCGCGCCGCGCAGCGTGCGGCTCAGGCTGTTTCTCAAGGTTTCCCTCCCCATCATCGTTAGTTCGTACCTGCAGCCGCGAACGGCCGCGGGTCGACACCCTCGTTGGTCATCACGACCGGACGGATCGTCCCGTCCTCGTTGAAATACATGCGATCGATCGCGATCTGCCGGTGCTCGCCCCGATCGGTATCCAGCGGACGGCGGTGGTAGGCGATATACCACTCATCGGTCCCCGGTACGTTGACCACCGAGTGGTGGCCTGCGCCGCGCGCGATGCTGAAGTCCTGCTCGAGAATGACGCCCTTGGGCTCGAACGGCCCCGTCGGGCTCGGTCCCATGGCATAGGCGACGCGGTAGTCCGGGCCGGTCCAGCCGCCTTCGGACCACATCAGGTAGTAGATGCCGTTTCGCTCGACCATGAACGACCCCTCAACATAGCCGGGAGGGGTGATCTCCTTGAACATCGTGCCGTCCTCGAACGGCACGATCGAGGTCAGGTCGTCACCCAGGCGCACGACGTTGCAGTGCTTCCAGCCTCCATAATAGAGATAGTGCTGACCGTCCTTGTCGCGGAACACGAACTGGTCGATCGGCTGCGCGCCGTTGTGGAACTTGCCGATGAGCGGTTTGCCGATCGCGTCCTTGAACGGACCCGCAGGGCTATCGCTGACCGCGACGCCGATCCCGCCGAGCTGGTCGTCCGACTGGATGTCGTTGGCGCCAAAGAAGAGGTAGTACTTGCCGTCCTTCTCGATCGCCGAGGGCGCCCAGACCGCGTAGGCCGCCCACTCGACGTTCTCGACGTCGAGCACATGCGGGTGCTTGGTCCAGTTGACGAGATCGGGCGAGGAGAACGCGTTGAAGAAGGTCTGGATGGCGTAGGACGGGCGCACCATCTGCTGCTTGCGCAGTTCCTGCTGCTTCTCGCTGAAATGCTCCGACACGTCGGGCGTTTCGGTATGATCCGAGTATGTCGGATAGATCCAGTAGCGATCGCCAAAGACCCGGATCTCGGGATCGGCATACCACCCGGGAACCACCGGGTTCTCAGCCGCTGCGGCGGCGCCCCAGGCAAGCGTTGCCGCAACCAGAACCGACTTCAACCAACCGCGCGTCACGACCCTCTCCTTGCCCGCTGATCCGCGCGGGCGACGTAGTGAAAATCCCTGCTCTCCCTTACCCCGAAAAAGGGGGGTGGCTCCGTCCGGAGCCACCCAGGGGGGAGATAATGACAGGCGCCTGCCTCAGAAGTTGTAGGACAATCCGATGTAGGCGCGCCGGCCGAAGTAGTTGTTCCGGTAGAAACGATCGTTGGTGTCGTTACCGAGGTGCTGACTCTCTTCCGACTTGGTCAAATTGATGACCGCGGCGGTGAGGAGCAGGTTGTCGAACAGCTCGTACGACGCGTTGAGGTCGATCTGCTCATACGGATCGGTGTAGACGTTCAGGCCCGAGGCGAGCCCGCCGACAACTTCACCCCGGCGGTTGTACGATGCGCGCAGGAGGAGGCGATCGGTTTCGTAGAAGACCGAGGCGTTAAGCTGCGTCTTCGAGCTACCGACCAGCGCGGATTCGCCGACTTTCTCGCCGTCGAGGGTGATGTCGGCAACCGAGGTGTCGTTGTAGGTGAAGTTCACCTGCGCACCGAGGCCGAAGGGCAGAGTGTGCTGGGCGTAGAGCTCGACACCCTGCGAGACTGCGTTCGACCCGTTCGCAACCGTCGAATAGGGCTGAATCAGCACCGTTTCGCCGGCAACCTCGCGCTCGACGTCGAGGACCAGCGGCACGATGAAGTCAGACACGTCCTTGCGGAACAGCGTCGCGCCCACAACCGATCCGGGCTGGAAGTACCATTCGATACCGAGATCGTACTGCCAGGCGGAGAACGGCTTCAGGTCGGCGTTGCCGCCGCCGCCGGACCAGCCCTCGAACTCGCCGAACTCGTTCCGGTCGAAGGCATATGCGGCCGAGCGATAAGTGAGTGAGCGCGAGCCGGCGAGATCACCGAACGAGGGGCGCGCGATCACCTTGGCGACCGCACCGCGAACCAGCAGCGTGTCGGTGACTTCGTAGACGAGGTTCAGGCTAGGGAGCCAGTCGGTGTAATTTTTCGACTCCTCGACCCGCGTATTGACGATCTCACGCCGCTCCTCGAGCGGGATCACCTGGCAGTTGCCGTCCGGTCCAACCGGCTTGTCTTCATCGAAGTCGCCGCCGGGGCCGTCAACGCAGTATTCGTTGAGATATTCGAGGCGGTCCGAAGTCACGCCCGACTGCTTGGTGTTTGCGACCCTTAGGCCGATATTACCGCGCAGGCCGCCGCTTTCGAAGTTCGCCTGAACGTAACCGGCCCACACGCGTTCGGTGATGTTGTAGAGGTTGTTCGGCTCCGGCACGCGCACCGACGGGCCATAGGTCGAATTGATGTAGTCGAGATAGCGGTTGAAATCGATGCCTGGGAACAGGTTCGCATTGAAGCCGCCGACGATATTGCCCATCGGCTGATCGTAGAAGTATTCAGGCCGTGCGATCGCGCCTTCCGGCGTGTCCTGATAGCGTAGCTCGGTTGCCGGATCGGCATACCATTCGTTGCGGCCGGTCTCGCGCTGGATGTTCAGCTCCCGCCACTTCGCGCCGACCTGGATCGAGCTCAGGAAGTTGTCGAAGTGACGCGTCAGGTCGAGCTGCGCATAGCGCTGTTCGAGCTCGCTGTTGGTGAAGCCCGAACCGGTCGAACCGATATCGATCTGCGCGATGCCGTTCTTGATGTTCTCCTGCAGCTCAGGCGAGAACTCCATGCTCAGATTGCCGCCCGTCATATCCCAGGCGCTGTAGAAGTTGCCGTTCTGCTCCGCGCCGGTGATGGTGAGACGCGGCTTGGCCGCAACGCCGAAGCGCATCGACGGTCCACCAGTAGCGCGGGTCTTGCCGAACTTCGCCACCGCCTCGAAGCGATCGCCTTCGTAAGCGACCTCGGTTTCGAAGGTGTTCGAGACCTGCTTCTCGCGGCTGTAGGTGCCCGCAAGCTGCGGGGTTTCCATCGTGCATGGCGGCGTGTTGGCGAGGCATTCCGTTCCGGCCGCCGGCACTTCGAACGCTGCGGACTGGAAAATCGTTCCGCTCGGGTCGAAGGTCGGACCGGTGAAGAAATTGCCGTAGCCCCACTCCGGGATCTTCAGCACGTTGCTGACGAAGTCGCTGCTGTACTCGAAGCGGAAGTAGTTGGAGGTAACGGTGACGTTGTCGAACGGCCGCACCTGCATGGTCGCCTGGATGCCGTAGCGCTCGCGCTTCTGGTCGAACACTTCGGTGTTCACCGACTGCGGCGCCCAGTAGCCGGAATAGTGCGTGCCGTCGCGCGCGGTCACGCCTTCACCTGGCCAATAGGAGATGGCGTCGTCGTTCGCGAAGGGATCGCCGTTGACGTCAGTGGCCGGCGTGATGATGTTACCATCCTCGTCGCGATCGCTCCACCAGCGCCAGGTCTCGGTATATCCGCGCAGCTCGCGGTTGGAACGCTCCTGGTAGACGCCGCCCACGAGAAAACCGAGCGTCTCGGCATCGTTCTTCCACGAAACCTGCGCGGCGAGCTGCGGTTCGAATTTTTCGGTTGTGTCGGAATACGTGCCCTCGACCGAAGCAAAGCCCGACCATGCATCGAGATCGAGCGGACGCCGCGTGTTGAGAATGATCGTGCCGCCGACACCGCCTTCCTCGAGCCGCGCTTCGGGCGACTTGTAGACTTCGGTGCTGGCGATGAAGTTCGACGGCAGCATCACGTAGTTGAACGAGCGCTGCGGATCGCCGCTGTCGGCACCGGCGAGGAAGTTGCCGTTGAGCAGGGTCAGTGTGAGGCCCGGCTGAAGACCGCGGATGCTGACCCGGCTGCCTTCGCCACCATCGCGGGTGATCACCACACCCGGCACGCGCTGCAGCGCGTCCGCGACGTTCTTGTCGGGGAACTTACCGATGTCTTCGGCCGTGATGACGTCGACGAAGGATTCGGCGGTGCGCTTCTGGCGCAAGCTTTCCTCGATCGATTCACGATAGCCCGTGACGATGATCTCGCCCGAGGTGCCGGCGGGCTGCGCCGCATCCTGGTCCTGCGCCGTCGCATCCGCCGTTTGGGCATGTGCGGTACCGGCAAAGCCGACGATCATGCTCGCGGATAGCATCAATTCCCGTGCGAGCCGCCCGTTGCCGTAGCGCCGCGAAATCTGGCCGTTCTTCATGTGGTCGTTCCTCCCTACTGTTGGAGCTCGAGGCTCCCCTTCCTGTTCCTTCCGCGGCGCTTCGTCGGCTGTGCCTTCGCGAGTCGGCGCGAAACCTCATCTCAGAATAAAAAAATCAAATTTCCAATAGAATTCGCCGAGAGCTGCCGCATTCGCTTTGGTCTGTGGCGAATGCGCGCCACTCCCTAGGGGTCGCCTCCTTCTTCCCAGAGCGGAGCGGCAATCTCCGCGAGGGTTTCCGGCGGCGCCTTCGGCCGTGCCCGGTCGTAGGTGAGCAGGCCGTTGATCTCGTCCTCGACGTCCGTGGTCTGGGTATAGACCGCGGCGCTGAGGCCGTGCTCCTTCGCCTGGCGGATCACCGCCTCGAGCTTGCGGCGGTAGCGGGCCACGTAGTCAGCTTCGTCGGTAGCCGTCTGGTAGCCCCAGTTGCGCTCGCTCTTGCGCCAGAGATGCCCTTCGACCGGCAGGCCGATGCCGCCATATTCGCCAAGCACGATCGCGCGGTTGCTCTTGCGCTCGGGCGTCCTCGGCTCGTCTTCGTACGTATGGATGTCGAACACGTCCGACACTTCAGGCGCAACGTCGAGCCAGCCGCTGTCGGCATTGACCAGCCGGCTCGGATCGATGCCCTTTACCAGCTCGGTCAGAGTCTCGGAGTCGTACTGGCCCCAGCCCTCATTGTTGATGACCCACATGACGATCGACGGGAAAGCACGGAAGTCGCCGATCATGCGGGTGAGTTCGTCCTGATGCTGCGCCATCGTATCGGACGAGAGCACGGCCTGGCTTTTGCTGGTGCCGGTGACGAACTGGTCCTCGCCGCCGCCCGAGGGCATGTCCTGCCAGACCAGCATGCCGAGACGGTCCGCGTCGTAATAATAGCGCGCAGGCTCGGTCTTGATGTGCTTGCGGACCATGTTGAAGCCGGCCTTCTTCAGGAAGACCAGGTCGCTCACCATCGCCTCTTCCGAAGGCGGGGTGTAGAGCCCGTCCGGCCACCAGCCCTGATCGAGCGTGCCATGCTGGAAGTACGGCTCGTTGTTGAGCAGGATCACGGGCTGGCCGTGCACCGGGCCGGGGCCGACCGAGATCTTGCGCATGCCGAAGTAGGTCTCGACGCGGTCGCGCGGCCCACCGACGACTTGAGCCGCCGCATAGGTGTTCTGCTCGCGTTCGGTGAAGCGCGCGTCGTAGGCAACGCGGTTGCGGTCTTCCATTCCGGCATAGGGATCGCGCACGGTGACCAGTTCGGCGGTCAGGTCGTAAAGGAACGGGTCCTCGGGCGACCAGAGCCGCGCGTCCGGGATTTCGAGCCTCGCGTGGCGATTGGCCCGGATGACGGTGGAAGCGATCGTCTTCCCGCCCGCGCTCGCAGTCAGGCGCACCGCGTCGGTGTCGTCGGCCCATCCGCTCAGCGCCACGTCGACTTCGATCACGCCGCGGTCAATGTCGGGCGTGGCACGCACGTCGGCGATGTGCAGCTTGGGCACCGGTTCGAGCCAGACCGTCTGCCAGATGCCGCTGACCGCGGTGTACCAGATGCCTGCGGGTTCGAGAATCTGCTTGCCGCGCGGCTGCGTGCCCGCGCTCGTCGGATCGGCCACCTGGATCAGCAGCTCGTTCTCACCGCTGCGGAGATAGGGAGTGATGTCGAGGCCGAAGGCGTCGAAACCGCCTGTGTGCGAGCCGACCATCGCGCCGTTCACCCAGACATGCGCTTCGTAATCGACCGCCCCGAAGTTCAACATAACATTCTGGCCGGCCCAATCGGCGGGAACGGTGAAGCTGCGGCGGTACCAGATGCGGTCCTCGGGCCCGACCCGGCGCGCAACGCCGGAGAGGCGCGATTCGACCGCGAACGGAACGAGGATCTGCCCATCCATCCGCTCCGGCCGCATTACGTCGGGCGAAGTGATCGCATAATCCCACAGGCCGTTGAGATTGAGCCAGGCATCGCGCTTGAGCTGCGGGCGCGGATAGCTGCGCCAGGCGTTCTCGGGCGTGACCTCCCGCCCCCAACTGGTCATGACCTCACCGGTGAAGACCTTGTCGTCGTCCGGCTCCTGCGCCTGCAGCGCCGGCGCGGTGCCGAATGCCGCGATCGCACAGAACAATGCCAGGAGTGTCCGCATGCCGAGGGCTCCGATCGTTCGCTTCACCGTGCCGGCTCCGACATGGAAGGCGGCGCTGCATTGGGAGCGCTGCCCCAGCTCGGATTGGGCTGCGGACCCATCGTCAGCACCAGCTTCGCGCCGTCCTTGACGTCGTCATGGCTGAACCACGGCTTGTTCCAGGGGCGGCCGTTCAGCGTCGCCGACTGGATGTAGATGTTCTCGGCCGAATTGTTCTCGGCGACGATCTCCAGCGCCTTGCCGTTGCCCATACTCAGGCTGACGGTGTCGAACACGGGGCTGCCGATGATGTAGTGCGGCGTGGAGGGATCGACCGGGTAGAAGCCCATCGCGCTCATCGCGTACCACGACGAGGTCGCGCCCTGGTCGTCCATGCCGGGATAGCCGTAGCCCGCGGCGTCGCTGCCGTAGAGCGTGCCGAGAATCTCGCGGACAAGCTTCTGGGTCTTCCAGGGCTGCCCGCTCCACGCGTAGAGATAGGGGGCGTGCTGGTCGGGCTGATTGCCCTGCACGTACTGGCCGAGCATGCCGGTGCAGTCGCGGCAGATGCCCTTCGGGTTGTAGGGCGTCTCGAAGAACTCATCGAGCTTCGCGTTGAACGCCTCGCGCCCGCCCAGCAGATCGATGAGCCCCTGCACGTCGTGCGGCACGAGCCACAGCGTCGACCAGCCGGACGCCTCCTTCATCATGAAGTTGTAGTAGGGCTCGCCCGGATCGAAGGGGGCAATCCAGTTGCCGTCCTCGGTCCGCCCGCGCATGAAGCCGATCGAGCTGTCGAAGACGTTCCGGTAGTTGCCCGCACGCTGCAGGAACATGCGGTAGTCGTCCGTCTTGCCGAGGCGCCTGGCCATCAGAGCAAGCGCGTGGTCGTCCCAGGCATATTCGAGCGTCTTGTCGGCGCCCGCCTTGCCGCCTGCGTAGGGCGGGCTGGGATTACCCTCGGGCACGATGTCGGAGATCCAGCCCTTGGTCAGATACTCGTCCATATAGCCGCGCGGCCCTTTCGGGTCGGTCGCGTTCTTGCGGAGGTATTCGTAGGCCGCCTCGTAGTCGAACGGGATGCCCCGCTCCATCGCGCCGAGGTAGAGGAACACCGCGTTGTCGCCGTGGAACGAGGTGTTCATGAACCCGCGCTCGCGCGCCATGTCGAGCTCGGAGCGCATGACGTCCTGCACCAGCTCGGGCTCCATCAGTTCGAGCAGCACGATCTGGTTGCGGCCGGTATCCCAGAACGGAACCGGGCTGTAGCGGTCGTAGGTCGCGGTCTTCACTTCCCCGTCGCGGGCGGTGAAGGTGTCGCCCTTCTCCGCGAGCAGGCGCGGACTGGCGAAGGACTGGAACAGCGTCGAGTAGAACAGCTTGCGCTGCTGGGGCGTGCCGCCGGTGACCTGCACGCGGTTCAGCAGCTCCGCCCATTCTGCGCGCGCGGAATCGTGGACGCGCTGGAAGTCCCAGCCGGGATTTTCCTCGCGCAGGCGCTGCTCGGCCTCGGCATAGCTATTGCCGTGCGCGATCTTCATCAGCACCTGCTCGCCCCGATCGGTAGCGAACGTAACGTAGGCGCCGGCATAGTTGCCCGAAATCTCGCGCCGGCCCGGCTCGACGTCCTTGGTGCCGATGCCCCAGCCCTTGTCTTCCAGGTTCGCGCGGAACGTGCCGAGTGCGGCGAAGGGCTTGGAAAATTCGGCGACGAAATAGGGCCCGTCGGCGCTGCTCCGCTTCTCGGCCGAGACGCCGCGCACGGTTCGGTCGTCCACGATTTCGACCTCGCCGCCTTCGCGCGGTAGATTGACGATCACGTTCGCCCGGTCGGTTTCGGGGAAGGTGAACCGCATCATGCTGGTCCACTGCGTCGCGGTCAGCTCCGCCTGGGTGCGGAAGGTGTCGAGATAGACCGAATAGTACCCCGGCGAGGCCTTCTCGCGCGCCTTGTCGTAGTACGAGGGGGTGTAGGCCGGCGGCACCGTCCAGTCGCCGACCACCGGCATGATGAACGGCTTGGCGTTGCCGCCGTACGTCGCGCCGCCGCCGCCGGTGAAGGCGATCATCGTCGGGTTCGGATAGTGGTAGGGCGCCGGAACGCCGTTGGGATAGGTGAGCTCGAGGTTGACGTTGACGGGAGATGCTTCGACCGAGCTGTGCGGCAGCCGCGCACCGGGCGAAGTCTGTCCGGAATAGAGCGGCTCGCCCGGCGGCGGCGCGTTACCGATCAGATCGCCATCGTCGAGCGGAGCTGTGCCGACCAGCGGATCGGCCAGCTCGACGGGCTGACTGTCGGATTGCGCGCTGTCGTGCGTCTGCGCAGCGATCGGCGCGACGACGAAGCCGGCGCTCGCCATGAGCAGCGCGACGGTCCGCGACCAGTTCCCGAGCTGCTGCGCGCGAATCGCAGGGCGTGCTTGATCGTTCCTCATTGGTGCTCCCTCTCCCAAGGGCTTGCGGCAAGCCCTCGCCCGGACGGATTTGCTCCGTTCCCGGCCTGTGCGAACGACTTTCGATTAATTAAATCATTTTGTCAAATAAAATGGTCGTGCCGAATTTGGACGCGGATTCGCACGACTTGGACTCGCCGGACTCGAGGGAGCGGCGCAACTTCTGGCGGGATGGGAAGGGCGCGTGCCGGAGCTAGACGCGCGCCGGCGCTTTCCAGAGGGCGTTCGGCTTGGGTAGCAAGAAGTGGCTGAACGGCAGGATCGCGGCACCGACTGCCGGGGCATCCTCGGCCAGCATCGCCCGCTTGATCGGTGCGATGACCGGCGCGTTGGTCGCGCGCTGCCGCAGCAGGGCGCTCAGGCGGTCGGCCAGGCGATCGACATAGGGGCCGGGCAGGCGCCCACCGATCAACACGGCGGCAGGATTGATCAGGCAGTTGATCGCGGTCAGCGGCTCGGTCAGCCGTTCGACGGCTTCCTCGATCCAGGCATCGACGATCGGCTCGATCCGGTCGTTCCGGCCTTGCGACTGCAGCATGTCGACGATGCTGAACCCGACCGCCTCCAGCGGCCGGGACAGGCCGGAAAGTGACACGAAGTTCTGGATCTGGCTGCGCCCGCCGCGGCCATCGTCGCTCATCAGGAACCCCATCTCCCCGCTGCGCCCGTTGGCGCCGCGGAAGTAGGCCCCGTCGACCACCAGGCCGCCGCCGAGCGCGGACGATATCAGGATGTAGAAGAAGCTGGAGAAGCCCTGGCCGAGGCCGAGCTGAAGTTCGCCCATTGCCGCCGCCGCCGCGTCGTTCTCGACGAACACTGGAAGATTGAGCGGTTCGGCGAACAGGCTCGCCACGTCCATGTTCTCCCACTCGGCATAGGCGGCAGGGCGCCCCGGGAGATCGACGAGGCCGAGATCGTCGGGCCGGGCGATGCCCACACCCACGAGCTGCGACACGTCGACTTTCGCCTGCTTGAGCAGCTTGTCGACCGAGCGGACGTAGAAGGACCTGACCTCCTCGGGCAGCGCGAACTCCACTTCGCGGGAAACGCGCGCGATCGTCTGACCGAGGAAGTTCACCACCACGATAGTCACGTGGTCGCGGTCGATGTTGACGCCCAGCGCGTAGCAGGCGTTGGGGTTGACGATCAGCTTGGCCGGCGGCTGTCCGCGTCCGCCGCGTAGACGCCCCGCTTCTTCGATCAGTCCTTCGGCGAGGAGGCGTTTGGTGATGTTCGCGATTGTCGCATGTGTGAGGCCTGTAATGTTCGCCAGGTCGACCCGGGTGAGCGGCCCGTTGACGCGGATCGCGTGAAGCGTGACGCGCTGGTTATGGTCGGCCGCGCGCTCGAGATTGGTGCCGGAAAGGCCGATGCGGGGACGCGGAGCCTCGGTCATCACCGGCCTCCGCGAGCGCGCAAGCACTTGTAAATGCAGTTAAATATCACGCACCAACCTCTTCTCGGGCTGCGTCAATGAGGCACGGCCGCGGCCGGCGCCCGCGAGGACGACTTCGCCCGCACGGCCGCGACCGCGAAAATGCAGATCAGCCCATAACACACCATCGGGACGCTGAAGGAGAAGGAATACCCCGCCAGCTGCGAGACGCTGCCCGTCAGGACCGGAATGAAAGCGCCGCCGACGATAGCGGTGCACAGCAGCCCCGAAGTCGCCGCCTGGCTCGCGCTGGAGCGCTCGAGCGTCAGCGTGAAGATCGTCGGGAACATGATCGAGTTGAACAGCCCGATGCCGAGCGCCACGAAGCCTGCCTGCACCCCGCCGACCAGCGCGACGTAGGCGCAGGCCGCCGCGGCAACGGTCGAGAAGATCGCGAGCAGCCACCCGGCGTTGAAGCGGGCGAGGAGGGCGGAGCCGACCAGCCGGCCGACCATCGCGCCGCCCCAGTAGAGCGAGACCGCACGCCCGGCTTCCTGCAGCGATACGCCGGGCGTGCCGTCGAGCTGCATGAAACGGGCGAGGGCCCCGATCTCGGCCGGGGCGTCCGACCGCCCCCACACGTCCGGCGAGTTCAGGAACATCGCCATCTGCGTCCCGATCGCGACTTCCGCCCCGACGTAGAGGAAGATCGCAATGGCGCCGAAGATCGCCCACGGCGACTTCATCGTCTCGCGAAGCGTGGCGCCGACGCTCGTGGACACGTCCGCGGCAGCGGCGGGCACGGCACGGTCGACCCGCCGGCGCTGCAGGAAGAAGAACAGGAACAGCGCCGCGATCATCCCCGCGATCCAGAAGAACGCCGAATCGATTCCCGCGAGCGCGTTACGCCGCGCCGCCTCGGTCACCGCGGCGCCGCCTTCGACATGGACGCCTTCGAGGAATAGCGTCGCCCCCAGATAGGGCCCGATGAAAGTGCCAACGCTGTTGAAGCTCTGGCTGAGCGTCAGCCGGAAGTGGCTGTACCTGGGATTGCCTAGCGCCGCCGCCAGCGGATTGGCGGCGACCTGCAGGATCGTGATCCCGCTTGCGACGACGAACAGCCCGAGCAGCACGATCGCGTAGCTGCCGGCATTGGTGGCGACGAGCATCACCAGGCACCCGGCAAGCATCGTCGCCAGCGCAATCAGGATCGATGCGCCCGCCTGCCGCCGATGGAGCAGCACGGCCGCCGGAAGCGAGACGAGCCCGTAGGCGATGAAGAAGGCCGAGGCCGACAACTGCGCTTCGACGTCGGTGAGCGTGAAGACGCCCTTCACCGCCGCGACTAGCGGATCGATCAACGAGGTGATGAACCCCCAGGCGAAGAACAGGGTCGTGACCGCGAGGAAGGCCCCCAGGGTCGATCGCTGTGATGACGTCAAAGGGCGCACTCCTCGTCGCTTTTTGGCCGGCCGCGCGAGACCAGCGCATTCTTGTTTCCCCTGCGGAGCCGATCCCGACGTAACCCGCCCGGCCCGCAGAGACCAGCGTTTACCCGGTCTGCGGCCGTTGCACAGCAAAATATCCCAAATCATTTGGATTATTCGACCCGTGCCGCTAGGCCGGCCTGCCCGTAAGATCATTATCGTAGCCGGTGCGACTCGCAGCCGATCGCAGTCTGGGAGGAATTGAGATGAAGCTCGTTGCGCGCCACGTCGAAAAGCCATGGGGCCGCACCACGTTGCCGATTCCGATCGACGGTCACGACACCGGCGCGCGGATCGGCGAGATCTGGTTCACCCGGGACGATGCGGAGCCGATGCCGCTGCTGGTCAAGCTGCTCTTCACCAGCGAGCGTCTCTCGATCCAGGTCCACCCCGACGACGAGCAGGCGCGGGACCGCGGACTCGCCACCGGCAAGACCGAATGCTGGTACGTCACCGCCGCGGAGCCCGGCGCCGTGCTGGGGATCGGCACGCGCGAGGCGCTGGACGGCGAACAGCTGCGCGCGCTGGCGCTCGACGGCGGCATCGAGGCGATGATGGACTGGAAGCCGGTCCAGCCGGGCGACTTCTTCCTCATCCCCGCAGGCACGGTCCACGCGATCGGAGCGGGCGTATCGCTGGTCGAAGTGCAGCAGAACTCCGACGTCACCTACCGGCTCTACGACTATGGCCGGCCCCGCGAGCTTCATCTGGACGACGGCGTGGCCGTGTCCCGGGCCGAGCCTTATACCGACGACCTCTTCCTGCGGACCGGCGACAGCCGGCCTGATTGCCAGGTCCTCGCGACGAGCGGCCACTTCGCTGTCGCCAAGGGCACCGATGCGGCTGCCATCATGGCGCTTCTGAACGGAGGCCCTGTGTGGATGGTGCCGATCGAAGGGGAGATAACCTGCGGCGCCGATCGCGCACGGCCCGGCGAGTGCCTTCTGGTCGAGGGGGACGAGCCGGTCTTCGCCCCCGGAACCCTCGTCCTGGCCGCTAGCCAGCCGAGGTAAACCACCACCGCCCGCGCGGCAATTCTTTCGCCGCCGACAGCGGAGTGAGCGAGCGATGCAGGCAGCCACCTAACCGGCTGACCCCGAAAAACCCCGACTCGGCGCATGGGTCGGGTTTCGATTCCCGCCGGAACGCCGCGTCCAAGCCGGCAGGCGATGATCTTTCGTGCCCAGTAGGACAGCGGCTCATCGACAGTGCGCCACACTTCACCGCACGAAAAATCCACGACACACAGAGTGTAAGAAAGTAACTATTCCGGAAACGGAACGACCTCGGCGTCGCCAGTTGCCTATATAATCCCCAACAGATAGATCGTAATTATAAGAAATGGCTATAGTTGCGCGTAAGACGTTAGTTTTACGCGGCTAACCGCTCGTTTCATTTAAATGACTATTTTTAGTCTGCCTCCAGTGGGGAAACAGGGGAGTTGAACATGGCCGCGGAAGTTTACGACAAGGCTACGGGCGTGAGCCGCACGGTTTCACTCGACGCAATCGACCTCACCGGCCCGAGCATCGTCAAGCTGCAGCTTGAACGCGCCGACATCGCCAGCCTAGAGCGCGAGGGCGACGACCTCCTGATCCGCCTCAAGTCCGGCGAAGTCATCCGCATCGCGAATTTCTACGCGCTGACCGACGATTACAGCGAAGTCGTGCTCGAAGAGGCCGACGGCTCCATGTGGGTCGCCCGGCCCGGAGACGGCGTGCAGTTCTACGAACTCGGTGAAGTGGGCGATCTGTTCACCCAGGTCGCCGCGGAATCGGCCGGCGCATCGGGCGCCGGCGCCGGAATGATCCTGCCGCTGGTCGGCCTGCTTGGAGCCGCTGGAATCGCAGCAGCTGCCGGAGGAGGCGGTGGCAGCGACGGCCCTGATGATACGGATGCGGACGCGGATGCCGACGCTGACGCCGATGCGGACGCCGACGCGGATGCCGACGCTGATGCGGACGCCGATGCAGACGCGGATGCAGACGCCGACGCCGACGCGGATGCTGATGCTGATGCTGATGCCGATGCGGACGCAGATGCTGATGCGGATGCAGATGCCGACGCTGACGCTGATGCGGATGCGGATGCAGACGCCGACGCCGACGCGGATGCTGATGCAGACGCAGACGCGGATGCAGACGCCGACGCCGACGCCGACGCCGACGCGGATGCTGATGCCGATGCGGACGCAGACGCGGATGCCGACGCTGATGCGGATGCAGACGCCGATGCGGACGCGGATGCAGACGCTGACGCCGATGCAGACGCCGATGCAGACGCGGATGCCGACGCGGATGCAGACGCGGATGCAGATGCCGACGCTGACGCTGATGCGGATGCAGATGCCGACGCCGACGCGGATGCCGACGCTGATGCGGATGCAGACGCGGACGCTGATGCGGATGCGGATGCAGACGCCGATGCAGACGCCGATGCGGACGCGGATGCCGACGCTGACGCCGATGCAGACGCGGATGCAGATGCCGACGCTGACGCTGACGCTGACGCTGACGCAGATGCGGATGCAGACGCTGACGCGGATGCAGACGCGGACGCCGACGCGGATGCCGACGCTGATGCGGATGCAGACGCTGATGCGGATGCGGATGCAGACGCCGACGCCGACGCCGACGCGGATGCTGATGCTGATGCCGATGCGGACGCCGACGCGGATGCCGACGCTGACGCCATCGATGATACGGCCAGCGTAGAGTTCCCGCTGACCGTCGAGACGACGACCGACAGCGAGAGCACGACCTACGCCTTGGCGGTCGGAACCTTCAGCGAGACCTACGACTTCACGGTCGCCGCCGGCGCGGAGACCGATACCGTGTTCACACTGACCGCGGACAGCCTCGCGACCGTGCTTTCCGACATCGAGTTCACTCTACAGGTGGAGCAGCCCGACGGCTCGTTCGCGGATGTCGCCAGCACGTCGGGCGGCGGCCTGCTCGACCTGCTCACGCTAGACGTCCTTGCCGACAACCAGGTCCAGGTCACGGCCGACGATCTTCCCCCCGGGAACTATCGCGTGGTCTACGAGGGGGGCGGCCTGCTCTCGCTGGGCATCACACTCACCCTCGACGCCGAGTTCCAAACCACTACGGTCGACGGCGATCCGGTGAGCGGCAACGTGCTCGCGAACGACGTGGACGCGGGCGAGGCGGTGCTGGAGATCGATACCGGCGACGGTACCTTCGCTGCCGTGACCGACGGTCTCGTCGTCGCCGGCGAATACGGCACGCTCGTCATCAATGCGGACGGAAGCTACACCTACACGCCGAACGACGAGGCTGTGGGTGTGGGCGAGGCGGAGGTGTTCACCTACCGTCTGGTGAATCCCGACGGAAGCAGCGATACGGCTACGCTGACGATCGGCCTGGTCGAAGCCGACACCACGCCGCCTGTTGCGCCGACCGCGGACGTGGATGATGCGACCGGCACCACCGTCACCGGTACGGGTGAGGTCGGGGCGACGATCACCGTCTACGCTCCCGACGGCACGACCGAGCTGGGGACCGGAACGGTCGGAACCGACGGCAACTACAGCGTAACGATCCCGGCGCAGATCAATGGCGAGGACCTGCTGGTCACCGCCACCGACGAGGCCGGCAACGAGTCCGCGCCAACCACTGCCGAGGCACCTGATCTTACGCCGCCCGCCGCGCCGACCGCGGACGTGGACGATGCGACCGGCACCACCGTGACAGGTACGGGCGAGGTCGGCGCGACGATCACCGTCTATGCCCCTGACGGCACGACCGAGCTGGGGACCGGAACGGTCGGAACCGACGGCAACTACAGCGTGACGATCCCGGCGCAGGTCAACGGTGAGGACCTGCTGGTCACCGCCACCGATGAAGCCGGCAACGAGTCAGCACCCGCCACTGCCGGAGCACCGGACAACACGCCGCCCGCAGCTCCGACCGCGGACGTGGACGATGCGACCGGCACCACCGTGACCGGCACGGGCGAGGTCGGAGCGACGATCACCGTCTATGCCCCTGACGGCACGACCGAGCTGGGGACCGGAACGGTCGGAACCGACGGCAACTACAGCGTGACGATCCCGGCGCAGGTCGGCGGAGAGGACCTGCTGGTCACCGCCACCGACGAAGCCGGCAACGAGTCCGCGCCGGCCACTGCCGGGGCACCGGACCTCACGCCGCCGGCGGCGCTCGGTGTGGCTATCGAAACCGACACCGGTGTCGACGGCGACGGCGTCACCAGCGACGGCACGGTCGGGATCAGCGGTGTCGAGACGGGCGCGGCCTGGGAATACTCGATCGACGGCGGCACGAGCTGGACGGCCGGCGCCGGCACGAGCTTCGAGCTTCCGGTCGGCGAATATGCCGCCGGTGAGGTGCAGGTCCGCCAGACCGACGCGGCCGGCAACACCGGACCCAGCGCCCAGCTCGGTGCCGTGACGGTCGCCGCTCTCCTGGCGGTGAACGACACGGCCACCGCGGACCTGGGAACCAGGGACTCGGTCACCCAGGCCCCCGTGAGCGATGAGAACCTGCAGGTCCTCGGCCTGCTCGACGATGGCAACGATACCAACAGCATCGCGGTCTCGATCGCCGAAGGATCGTCGGGCGAGATCGCGATCGAGGTCAGCCAGACGGCGCTGCTCGCGGTGGCGGACGCCTTCAACGTCGAGATCTACGACGCGGCGGGCGAGCTGGTCCGGGTCCTGACCACCGGCAACGATCCGCTGCTCGGCGACGTGGCCGGACTGGGCGTGCTCGGGGTCACCGGCGACAACCGGCTGGTCGCCAATGTGACCGGGCTCGAGCCGGGCGACTACACGATCGTGGTCCGCAAGGGCGAGAGCACCTTGGGCAGCCTGCTCGACACCGACGGCAACGGCCTGTCGCTCGAGGAACTGGGCGAAGGTGGCGTGGTCCTTGGGACGGAGAACGAGGCCCTCGTTCTGGATGCGGTCGAGACGGCGCTGAACGGCGAGATCCTGCCCGGGATCGGACTTCCGCTGGGAACGGTCGTGCGGAACCTGCTGGAGCCGGTGCTCCAGACCACCACCGACCTCGGTGCGGGTGAGCTGGTGGAAGTCCTGACCGACGGCCTCAACGCTCTGGGTCTGGGCGCATCCCTCGATGCGGTCCTCGGCGCGGTCACGGAGGCGCTGCTCAGCAACACGCTGACGGTCATCCAGGACACCTCCGTCACGGCAACCGTTACCGAGCACAGCTTCTCGGGTGCCGGCACGCCGGTCACCGGGAATGTCATCGATCCCGACGGCGCCGCAGGCGGAGAAGCGGGCGAAGACAGCGCGGTTCCCGGCACGACCGTCACGCAGGTCGAGAACGGTACCGGCGAGGTCCAGACGCTCACCGGCGGCAGTGCGACGATCGAGGGGGCCTACGGCACGCTCGTCATCAATGCCGACGGCTCCTACAGCTACACGGCCAATGGCGACCCTGCATCGCTCGGGCTGTCCGACGTGTTCACCTACACCATCTCGGACGGCACCAGTTCGGTCGAAGCGACCCTCACGGTCGAGGTCGCCGGCGAACGGGTAGCCGACGATACCGCGCAAGCCGGGATCGAATACGAGTACGAGGTGACCACGGGCGATCCGATGCCCGATGCGGTGGACTACGCGTGGACCGCCGTGCTGCTGGGTGCGCCCATCGGCGCGACCGGCGACCTCGTCAGCGACAGCTTCCTCGTCGCTGCCGACACCACGCAGGACCTGTCGCTCACCGTCAATGCCGGCAGTCTCATCGGCGTGGGCGGCGGCGTCACGGTCTTCGTCGAGATGCTCGACACGGCGACCAACACCTGGTCCACCTACGCGAGCTACAGCGGCGACCAACTGCTGAGCCTGCTGGGCAGCGGCGGTACCGGCGACATCCTCGTTCCCGACGTTCCGGCGGGCGAGTACCGGATCCGTGCCGACGTCAACTTCGGCGCGGTCGCGGTGGCCGGCGGCGTCAACATCGACGTGAGCTCGACGGTCACCCATCTGGACAGCTTCCTCGTCGGCCAGACTTTCCCGGCCGAAGGCGATCTGTTCGCGAACGACTTCCTCGGCGACGTGGACCCGCCGCTGTCGATCTCGGCCGATGGGGTGACCTTCACCGAAGTGGCCAGCGGCACTCCGGTGACCATCCAGGGCACCTACGGATCGCTGGAGGTCAACGCCGACGGCACTTACACCTACACGCCCAACACGACGGCGCATCTGACCGAACCGGGGGTCGATACCTTCGCCTATCAGGTCACGCTTCCGTCGGGCGAGGTGGAAGAGGGCACGCTCGAAGTAACCGTCGAGCCTTCGGGCGCCGGCGTGCCCGAAGCGGGGGCGGCCGCCTTCATGAGCATGTTCGCGGCCGACGCCATCCCGCTGGATCTGGCGGGCGCCGATGGCAGCGAGAACCTCGCGGCAACCGGCGAGACCGGCTTCCCCGAGTTTGACCTGCTCGAAGGGCAGGGCACGCTCGAGGAAGTGCTCAACCGCTATCTCTCCGAAAGCGGCGAGGATGCGCCGATGCCCTCGGCCACCGAGCCGGCGGAAGAGATCGCGCTCGTGCAGGCGGTCTCGGATCCCATGCAGGATCCGCTCGGCTACCTCGGCGCCGATCCACGGGACGAGCTCGACGGCAGTAACCTTTCGGTTGTCTAACTGCCTGTATTCTCACGGGGCCCGCGCCGAATCGGTGCGGGCCCTTGTTGGCGCAGTACGAGTGAGAATGTGTGACGTGTGATCGGGTGAAGCGGGGGAATGGGTGGCTTGTTGCAGTCGGATGGGCCTGCGGACTCTGTCTACCGTCGTACCTGGCGGCTTCACCTCCTGACAGTCCGGCGCCCCTCATGATCGACCGTGTCGCGCGCGAGGCGGTCGCCTGGCACCCCTCCGTGGTCGAAGCGGAGGCGCGGCTCGATTCGCGGGCCGAGGAGATCGACGTCGCCGAAGCCGGCTATCTGCCGCAGATCAACGCGGGTGTCGGCACGGGTTACGACAATATCGGCCAGAGCCGCTGGCGCCCTCGCGCCAACGTCTCGGTCTCGCAGATGCTCTACGACTTCGGGAAAGTGCGCAGCTCGGTCGACACGGCCGAGGCCGGCGTCGCGATCGGCGAAGCGCAGCTCCTGCTCGCGGTAGATGGGCTGATCCGGGACACCAGCTACTCCGTCATCGAGCTCCAGCGCACCGAAGCGCTACGGCAGATCGCTCTCGACCAGCTCGAAAGCGTGCGCGGCATCAGCGATCTCGTGCAGCACCGCTTCAATGAAGGCGCGGCGACGAAGGCCGATGTGCTGCAGGCCGACGCACGCGTGCAGGCGGCCCACGCGACGATCGAGGAGATCGAGGCCGAACACTTGCGCTGGCAGACGACCCTCGCCCACCTGCTCGGCCGCGGGGAGGCGCCCGCGGTGTCGTCCGAGCTGCCCGAAGGCTTCATGCAGTCCTGCGCGCAAGGGGAGCCGGACTGGGAAACGATTCCGGCGATCCGCGAGGTTCGGGCCGAGCGCGACCAGGCGCTTGCCGACCTGGAGCGCAGCCGGGCCGAAAGCATGCCCACCGTTTCGCTCGGCGCGGGCGGCGCGACCGACATCCACGATCCCTTCGGGGGCCGTGAAGAGTACAATTTCGGGATCAACGTCTCGACCTCGCTCTACAACGGCGGGGCGAACCGCGCGCGCATCCGCGGCGCTTCCCACGCGCTGGGCGCCGCCGACGCGGCGGAAGCGCGCATCCGCAACGACGTGAGCCGCACGCTGAGCGAGGCGCAGCGCCAGGTGGCAAGCTTCGGCCGCGTGCTCGACACGCTCGCCTTCCGCGAGGCGAGCATGCGCGAGACCGGCAAGCTCTACCGCCTGCAATACCTGGAGATGGGCACCAAGACGCTGGTCGACCTGCTCAACGCGGAGCAGGAACTGCATCAGGTCCGCTTCGACAGGGCGAACACACAGCACGACCTGCGCCGCCTGCAGGTCGACTGCCTGGTCAATTCCGGAACCGCGCGCGAGGCCTTCGGGCTCGCCGGAACCACGGTCGGCGGGACCGTCCTGTGACGGTCAGGGCCGCCCCCGATGCGGATTTCCGCCCGCAGGCCTGGATCGAGGCCTTTCATCTCGTCGCCCGCCAATACGGCCTGCCGGTGTCGACCGAGACGGCCCGGCTGTCCGATCGCTGGCTGCACGCCAGGGGCGACGAGGAGCGCATCCGCGTGCTCGCACGGCATGCGGGATTGCAGGTCCACTTCGCCGACCCGGCCTCGCTGTCGCTGACGAGCTGGCGCCTGCCGATCATCGTTCGGATGCATGGCGGCGATCTCGCCGTGATCACCGCCGTCGGAGCTTCCGGGGAGGTCAGCCTGGCTGTCGCAGGCGAAGCCGGCCTGCAGCAGCGCATGGAGCTGGCCGAGCTCGTCGAGGCCAGCGAGAGCTTCGTCGTCCCGCGCCCCGCCGGCGCCATCCCGGACGCGCGGGTCGATACCTACATTCGGCCTTACGGGGAGCACTGGCTGCGGCGCATCCTGCTGAAGGACCGCCGCTCCTACGCCAGCGTCATCGTCGCCTCGCTGGTGACGAACACGCTCGCGCTGGCCGGCGTGCTGTTCTCGATGCAGGTCTACGACCGCGTCGTGCCGGCGGAATCGTTTCCGACGCTCTACGTCCTGTTCATCGGCGTGCTGCTGGCGATCGGCTTCAGCTTCCTGCTGACCAAGCTGCGCACCAATATCATCGACGTGCTGGGGCGGCGGGCGGATCTACGCATCTCCGACCGCGTGTTCGGCCATGCCTTGCGGGTGCGGAACAGCGACCGCCCCGCCTCCACCGGCACGTTCATCGCCCAGCTCCGCGATCTCGAACAGGTGCGCGAACTGCTGACATCGACGACCGTGGCCGCGATCGCCGACATTCCATTCTTCATCCTGTTCCTGGCGGCGTTCTGGTTCATTGCCGGGCCGCTCGCGCTGGTCCCGCTCGGCGCGATGGTGCTGCTGCTCGTGCCCGGCTGGCTCGCCCAGCGGAAGCTGCGCGCCTACGCGACCGAGGCGATGCGCGAATCCTCCCTGCGCAACGCGATGCTGGTGGAGGCAGTCCAGCGGATCGAGGACGTGAAGACGCTCCAGGCCGAAGATCCGCTGCAGCAGCGATGGAACCATTTCAACGCCGTGGCGGGCGAAGCGCAGCTCAAGCTCCGTGGCCTCACCAACGGGCTGACCGCCTGGGCGCAGAACGTGCAGAACGGCGTCTATGCCACGATCGTGTTCTGCGGCGCGCCGCTGGTGATCGCTGGCGACATGACCACGGGCGCGCTCGTCGGCGCGTCGATCCTGGGCTCGCGCATGATGGCCCCGATCTCGCAGGTGACGCAGGTTCTGAACCGGCTGCAGCAGGCGAAAGTCGGTATTCAGGGCGTCGATCAGATCATGGCGCTGCCGGTCGACAATCCCGAGCACGGGCAGCGGCTCCACATTCCGGCGATACGGGGCACTTTCAGCCTCCGTTCGGCCGTCTTCACTTACGGAGACGCCAATGCGCCGCCCGCGCTGGCCGTGCCGGAACTGGACATCGCCGCGGGCGAGAAGATCGCGCTGCTCGGCCGCAACGGGGCCGGCAAGTCGACTCTGCTGCAGGCGCTTTCCGGGCTGCTGCCGCCGAACGCGGGCGAAGTGCTGGTCGACGATCTCGCACTGCAGCAGATCGATCCGGCCGACGTACGGCGTGACATCGGTCTGCTCAGCCAGAACAGCCGCCTGTTTCACGGGACCTTGCGTGACAATCTGACGATGGGCGCGCCGAACGCGTCCGACCTGCAGATCGCAGCGATGCTGGAGATGGTCGGCGCCGACGAATTCGTGCGCCGGACGCAGTCGGGGCTGGACTACATGATCCTGGAAGGGGGCCTGGGCCTTTCTGGCGGACAGACGCAGGCCCTGCTTCTCGCGCGGCTGCTGCTGCGCGAACCCTCGGTCGTCCTGCTCGATGAGCCCACCGCGGCGATGGACGAGGCGACCGAGCGGCATTTCATCGAGCGCTTCGCGGACTGGAGCAAGGGCCGCACCGTGATTATCGCCACGCACCGCATGCGGGTGCTGGAGCTGGTCGAGCGGATCGTCGTGATCCACAACGGCGCGATCAAGCTGGACCAGCCCAAGCATGCCGCGCTCGCGACGATGCAAGGGAAGGGCAAGGCCGCATGACCGCGCAGGCCGCAAGCGAGGACTGGCTGTTCGGGGAGGAGACCGATCCCCGCCTGAAGCTCTCCAGCCGTCTCGTCTGGACGCTCGGCGCACTGTTTGCCGCCGCCGTCCTCTGGGCGTGGTTCGCCACGCTCGACGAAGTGGCGACCGGCAGCGGGCGGGTCGTACCGACGATGCGCGAGCAGGTCATCGAATCGCTCGAAGGCGGGATCGTCGCCAAGCTGTACGTCAAGCAGGACGATCTGGTCGAGGCCGGGCAGATCCTGGCGCAGCTCGATCCGACGCAGGCGAGCTCGACGTTCGAGGAAAGCGCTGCGAAGTACCGGGCGGCTTTGGCGGCGTCGGCCCGCCTACAGGCGGAAGTCAATCAGACGGCGCTCGCATTTCCAGGCGAGCTGGACGAGTTTCCGGACCTCGTCCGCACGGAAACCCGCCTCTACGAGACGCGGCGTCGCAGCCTGAACGAGTCGGTCCGGCTCATCGACCAGTCGATCGCGCTGATCCGCCGCGAAGTCGCGATCGGCGAATCGCTGATCGAGGTCGGCGCAGCGAGCAATGTCGAGGTGATCCGGCTGCGGCGCCAGCTCTCCGAGCTCGAGCTGAAGAAGGCGGACCTGCGCTCGCAATATCTGGTCGAGGCGCGCCAGCAGCTCTCCGAAGCGAACGAGCAGGTCGAGGCGCTTGCCCCGGTTATGCGCGGGCGTTCCGACACCCTGAGTCGGCTGACGCTCCGCTCCCCGGTCAAGGGGATCGTCAAGAGCATGGAGGTCTCGACCGTGGGCGGCGTGATCCCGCCCAACGGGCGGCTGATGGAGATCATTCCGCTGGAGGACCAGCTCATGATCGAGGCGCGTATGTCGCCGCGCGACATTGCGTTCATCCACCCAGGGCAGAGGGCGACGGTGAAAGTCACCGCCTACGACTATTCGATCTACGGCGGCCTCGAAGGCGAAGTCGCGACGATCTCGCCCGACACGATCCAGGACGAGGTGAACCCGGAAGTCTATTACTACCGGGTCTTCATCCGCACGACGTCCAACGCGCTGGTCAACGATGCCGGCGAGAGCTTCCCGATCGTGCCCGGGATGATCACCACCGTCGACGTCCACACCGGACAGAAGACGGTGCTGCAATATCTGATGAAGCCGATCAACCGGGCGCAGGAGGCGCTGCGCGAACGGTGACGGACCGGCTGCAAACCCGCCTCGATCGCCTCCGCCCCTGTCTGGTGCAGGTCCCATCCGTGCAGGTCGAAGGGCAGGCGCGCACGATCCTGTTCTTTTCCTTCACCGACGGAACCCGGCGAGCGGCGACCGTGACCGCGAGCGGGGACACCGCCGAAGAGGCCTGGCGGGCCGGTATCGAGCGGATCGCGGCAAGCGGGGCTGCGGTTCGCTGGCTGCGGCTCGACTGGGTCGATGCGGTGGAGCGCCGGACCTGGAGCGAGCTCAAGGCCGCGCTACGCACCATCAAGCGCAATTACTTCCGCCTCGGTATCGCGCTCGATCCCGGCTTCGAGCACGCGTTCCTCGAGACCGAAATCAACGCCAACGCGATGCTCTACGGCGGAAACCGGGATGCGGCGGCCGTGCTCAACGAGAAGAACTTCCGCATCTATGCCGAAAAGCGCCACGGGCTGACGGAGCTTGCGTTCGGTGACGACGATCCGGTCTGGCTGTTCACGACCAGAGGCGCGTTCGTCGGCGACGATCTGCAGGTCCACGAGCTTTCGGGCGCGGGTCTCGATGCCGGGCGGCGCACGGCGCGCGCTCTGCGGCCGGAGGATGGCGAGCAGCTCGTCGATGCGGGCAGCGCCTATCTCGCCACGCAGGTTCTCCGCGACGGGCGCTTTCACTACGGCTGGCACCCGTGCTTCGATCGCCCGATCCGGGCCTACAACGCGCTGCGCCATGCGAGCACGGTCTACGCCATGCTCGAAGCGTGGGAGGTCACGCACGACGACGGCCTGGAACAGGCGATTGGGCGGGCCCTGAGCTATCTGACCGGCGAGCTCATTCGGACTGCGCCGCTGCCGTCCGGGGAGGAAGCGGCGTTCCTCGTCGACGTCGGGAGCGAGATCAAGCTAGGCGGGAACGCGGTGGCGATCCTCGCGCTGCTCAAGCACCATGCGCTGACGGGAACCGCCGGAAGCCTCGCGCTTGCCGAGCGGCTGGGCGCGGGAATCCTGCACATGCAGAACCCGGCCGCCGGATCGTTCTCCCACGTGCTCGCCTATCCCTCGCTGAACGAGAAAGAGCGCTTCCGGATCATCTACTACGATGGCGAGGCGGCCTTCGCGCTCATGCGGCTCTACGAGGCCACGGGCGCGGAACGCTGGCTGTCTGCAGTGGAGCGAGCGTTCGCATACTTCATCGACCAGGAACACTGGAAGGCGCACGACCACTGGCTCAGCTACGCCGTCAACGAGCTGACCCGCTACCGGCCCGAGGAACGCTACTTCCGCTTCGGGCTCGACAACTTCCGCAGCCATCTCGGCTTCGTCCTCGAGCGGATCACGACGTTCCCGACGCTGCTGGAACTGATGACCGCGGCCGAGAGCATGGTCGCCCGGCTGCGCGCCGATCCCGAGCGGCAGCACCTGCTCGACGGTATCGACCTGGCGCGCTTCTACCGGGCGCTCGACTTCCGCGCGCATTACCTGCTCAACGGCCATTTCTGGCCCGAGCTGGCGATGTTCTTCGCCCGGCCGGAAAAGATCGCGGGCAGCTTCTTCATCCGCCACCACGCCTTCCGCATCCGGATCGACGATGTGGAGCACTACCTTTCGGGCCTCGCCGCCTATCGCCGCTACCTGCTGGCGCGCGACGGGAAAGACGGCGCCGTCCATCGCCCTCCCGCGGAGAAAGGGCGGCGTCACTGGACGGCGCCGGATGTCGAGAAGGCCACGGGCGGAAAATGGCTGAAGCGCCCGCCCGAAAACTGGTCGACCGGCGGGCTGTGCGTCTTCCTGCCGACGTTCAGGGAAGGCGACATGGTCACGCTTCGCCCGCCGGAGGGGGCGCAGCGCGGCGTTCCGGAGAGACAGGTTCCTGCTCTCGAAAGCCGCGCCGCGGCGTTCATCGGCAGCGATGCGGCGCAACTCGGCCATACTGCTGCCCCCTCGCTCCTGGTGGATGATGTCGGCACGGCCATTCTGGATCTCGGTGCGTACGCGCGCCAGCGGATGCGCGGGAAGGTGGTCGGCGTCACCGGCAGTGCCGGGAAGACGAGCACGGTCGCGATGCTGGCGCATGCCATGGAAGGCTACGGCGCGGTCGGGACGACGCGCCACAACGCCAACCTGCCGCACGGGATCGCCTGGAACCTCGCGTCGATCCCCTGGGATGTGCCGCATGTCGCGCTGGAGCTGGCGATCGGGCGGATGGCGCAGAATTCTCGGCTGACCCGGCCGGACGTGGCGATCTTCACCAACATCCTGCCAGCGCACCTCGAATACCACCGCGATCTCGCGACGATCGCCCGGCGAAAGAGCGCGATCTTCGAAGGCATGCGCCCCGGCGGCGTGGCGGTTCTCAACCGGGAGATGGCCGAATGGGCCCGGGTCCACATGGCCGCCCGAAGCCGCGGCCTGCGCGCGATCAACTATGGCCGAACGCCGGAATGCGAGGTCAGGCTGATCGGCTACGACCCGTCGTCCCGCATCGCAGAGGCACGCATCGGCCGTCGCAACGTCGCCTTTGCGCTGAGCGCGGCGGGGGAACACATGGCGCTGAACGCACTGGCGGTTCTCGCGGCGCTGTGGGCGCTCGGCCGCGATCTCGAACCGGCGCTGTCGCGGCTGGCGACCTTCGCCCCGCTGGAGGGCCGCGGCCGGGAATTCGAAGCCGAGATCGAGGGGCGGCGAGTGCTCGTCCTCGACGAGGCCTACAACGCCAATCCCGGCTCAATGGAAGCCGCACTGGCACTGCTCGGCACCAAGACCGGCGCGGCACGCCGCATCGCCGTGCTGGGCGAAATGGCCGAACTGGGCCCCGATGCCGGCTTGTATCACACGCGGCTCGCCGCCGCCGTGGCACGGCAGCCCATCGACCGGGTCTATGCACTCGGTCCGCTGTATGACGAATTCTGGTTGGAGCTCCCTGAAGAAATCCGCGCGAGTCGCCCCTCGGATCTTCAAAGCTTAAGAAGTTCTTTACTAGATGATCTGAAAAATGGGGACGCAGTTCTTTTCAAAGGTTCACATAGCACTGCTATGCACAAGTTGGTTTCCGATATAGCATCGGCAAAAGAAGGATCGATCACTTAGAAGTCGAATTGTTAAATACTGTTTCGGGGCATTTGACACAAATCATCATGAAAAGTTCGAAGAGCAGGATCATCCCCCTTCATGCCGGCCCGACACCCACCTCGCGGCGGACGGTCGAATCCCTTGCGCAGGCAGGTCAGGGCCGGACGATTTTCGAACGAGAGCTCGTCGATTGCGCCCGTCACATGATCCGTCTCCGCAAGGAAGTGGACAAGCACATTCCGCCCGGCCTGGTGAAGGACTACGCCTGGGACATACTGCTCGAGCTGTTCGTCAACGGCGAGGAGGGCGGCATCGTCTACGTCAAGCAGCTCATGCTGGTCTCCGGTACGACGGCGACCTCGGCGATGCGGCTGATCGACCGGCTGGAAGACGAAGCGCTGATCGAACGGCTTCCCGATCCGCTCGATCATCGGCGCGTCATCGTGAGCCTGTCCGAGCGCGGACGAACCGCGATGGTCACTCTACTTCGAAAAGTTCTGGAACAGCCGAACGAAAGCGATGCCCCGGCACAGCCCAAGCCGTACGTTCCTCGCGGCCGGTAGCCGTCTGGCTCAGGCGAACCCGCGTTCCAAGAAGCGCAGGGCACAGCCGGCGAGCATCGCGGTCCCGCGCGGCAGCGCGCTCTCGTCGACGATCATGCGCGGTGAGTGGATGCCGCAGCACTGGCGCCAGTCCTCCCCTTCGGGCGCGACGCCGAGGAAGAACATGGCGCCCGGCACTTTCTCCAGCACGTAGGCGAAGTCCTCCGCACCCATGATCGGCGCCGGCAGTTCGCGCCACGAGCTCTCGCCCAGCGCTCCGTGAACGAGCTCGCGGCCGAGCGCGACTGCACGTTCGTCGCAGACGGTAACGGGGAAGCCCTCGGTCACGGTCAACTCGGCCTCCACCCCGTGCGCCTGGGCCACGCCGCGCACGACCGCTTCCATCGCCTCGCGCACGGCCGCGCGATGGCGGGGCGACAGCGTGCGGATGGTGCCCCGCAGACTCGCGTGGTCGGGGATGACGTTGTGCGCGGTGCCGGCCTGGAGCTGGGTCACGGTGACGACCACCGCGTCGGCGGCGTTGAAGCGGCGCGTAACCATCGCCTGCAGCGCGCCGACGATCTCGCAGGCGGCAGGCACGGGATCGCGCGCGTCGTGCGGCATCGAGGCATGGCCGCCCTGGCCGGTCACCACGACGTCGAACTGGTCCGCCGCGGCCATCAGCGGCCCCGCGCGGCCGGCGAGCACCCCGTGCGGCGCGTTGGGCATGATATGGAGCGCGAAGGCCGCCTCGGGCAGCGGACCGTGCGCATTGCCGCCCAGCAGCCCGTCCTCCAGCATGAAGCGCGCGCCGTGGAAGCCTTCCTCGCCCGGCTGGAACATGAACAGCACTTCGCCGGCCAGCTCGCCCTGCCGGGCCGCGAGCAACTCGGCCGCGCCGGCGAGCATCGCGGTGTGCGTGTCGTGTCCGCAGGCGTGCATCCGCCCGTCGATGGCGGAAGCGAAGTCGAGCCCGGTCTCCTCGCGCATCGGCAGGGCGTCCATGTCGCCGCGCAGCAGCACCCGCCGCCCGGCCTGCGCACCCTTCAGCACCGCGACCTGCCCTGTCGTAGACGAACCCTCGCGCCATTCGAGCGGCAGATGGGCAAGCGCGGCGCGCACTTTCGCCATCGTCATCGGAGTGTGCAGCCCGAGCTCGGGCTCGGCATGGATCGCGCGGCGCAGGGTGACGATGCGGTCGGACAGCGCGCGGGCGGAGTCGAGCAGGTCGGGATGGAGCATGGGCCGAGGATACAGGAGCGGATCGGCCCGACGAAGCGAAAATGTCTAGGTCCGCGCCCCACTATCCGGCTAAGGCGCCCCCATGACTCCCGTCGACGCAAAACTGCCCGCGCCCGACGTGCGCATTGCCGCGGCCGGGCCGTCGGTCGGCGTGATCTACAACCCGCGCAGCCATCGCAACAAGGGGCAGGACCTGAACCTCGGGGTGAAGGCCAACATCTTCGTCGCCCAGCCGCCGGACACCGCCCGCCTGAAGGATGAGCTGGCCCGCTTCGCCGCACGCGGGATCGATTACCTCGTGATCAACGGCGGTGACGGCACGGTGCGCGACGTGCTTACCGCCGGACTGGACGTGTTCGGGGAGAACTGGCCGGACGTGGCCGTTCTGCCCAAGGGCAAGACGAATGCCCTCAACGTCGACCTCGGCGCGCCGCCCCGGTGGACGATCGGGGCCGCGATCGCCGCCTTCGCCGCCGGGCGCCGCGTGGCCCGCCGGCCGGTCCGCGTCGATGCGCTCGACCGCGCCGCACCGCCGATGCTCGGCTTCATCTTCGGCGCCGGTGCCTACACACTCGGCATCCGCGCGGGGCAGGACGCGCACCGGTTGGGGGCGTTCGACAGCCTCGCTGTGGGCGTGACCGCAGGCTGGGGCATTCTCCAGGCCCTGCTCGGCAGCGACAACAACCGCTGGCGCCGCGGCGTCCCGATGGAGCTGACAATCGGTCCTGAAGGCCGCGCGCTGCCGCATGTTCCGGCCGGCGACCCGGCACGGCGCCATTTCGTGCTCGCCTCCACGCTCGAGCGGTTTCCCGCCGGTCTCAACCCGTTCGGCGAGCCGCGCGAAGGGCTCAAGCTCGCAGTCCTCGACCACCCCGCGCGCGCGCTCCTGCTGCAGATGCCGGCGATCATCCGCGGGCACGGATCGGAGCGGCTGCGCGAGCAGGGCTTCCACCGCGTCGCAGCCGATCCGATCGAGATCGCGGTGGGCGACGAGATCATCCTCGACGGCGAGGCCTTCCCCGCCGGACGCTACCGGCTGACGAGCGGCCCCGAGCTGCGCTTCGTCGTCCCGTGATCGAAGCGCTGGAGCAGCGGATCGGGGAAGGGCTCGAGGCGGCAGTTCACCCCGCGGTCGCTGCTTTCGCCGCCCGCTTGGCGGAGGAGGCCGACGCTGCGGCGGCCCTGTTCTACGGATCGAACCTGCGTACGGGCGAGCTCGAGGGCGTGCTCGACTTCTATCTCCTGCTACCCGGCAGCCAGGCGGAGCGCATCTGGCCGCGCGTGAGCTATCACGAATGGGAGCACGAAGGGCATGTGCTGCGCGCGAAAGTCGCGCGGATGGCCTTCGCGACGTTCGTTCGGGCGGCCGAGGGTGAGAGCCGGGATACGACGATCTGGGCCCGCTTCGTGCAGCCGAGCGCGCTGGTCTGGCTGGCGACCGAGGAATGGCGCCCGCGCGTCGTTTCCGCAATCGCCGGCGCGGCGCAGACCGCGGCACGGCTTGCTGCGGCGCTCGGCCCGGAGAGCGGCACCGCGGGGGATTACTGGCGCGCGCTGTTCCGCGCGACCTATCAGGCCGAGTTCCGGGTCGAGAAGCCTGGGCGGGAGGATTCGATCCTCTCGGTCAACGCCGCCCATTTCGAGGGCCTGCTGCCACTCGCCTGGGAGGCGCAGGGCATCCCCTTCGCGCGCGACGGGGAGCGGCTCGCCCCGCGCCTCTCGACCACCGCGCGGCGGCGCATCCTGAGCTGGTGGGCGCGCCGGCGGCGTTTCGGCAAGCCTCTCAATCTCGCGCGGCTGGTCAAGGCGAGCACGACCTTCGACGGGGCCGCGCGCTACGCGGCATGGAAGATCGAACGGCACACGGGCGTTCCCGTGGCGATCACCCCCTGGCGCGAACGACACCCGGTGCTCGCCGCGCCCGGTGTGCTCTTCCGGGTCTGGCGCGCCCGCCGGCGAGGTTAAACCATGAAGCTCTCGCCGCAGCCGCACGCGCCCTTGGCGTTGGGGTTTTCGAACACGAAGCCGGCGGTGAAATCGTCCTCGCGCCAGTCCATCACGCTGCCGACGAGGTAGAGCACGCTCGCGCCGTCGATGTAGAACGTGCCGCCCGGCGTTTCGATCTTCTCGTCGAACGCCTGTTCCTCGGTCACGTAGTCGACCGAATAGGCGAGGCCCGAGCAGCCCCGGCGCGGGGTCGAGAGCTTGACGCCGATCGCGCCTTCGGGCGCCTTGGCCATCAGTTCGGCAACACGCTGCTCGGCGGCCGGCGTCAGCGCGACGGCGGCGGGGCGTTGGCGGGTTTTGGTCTCGGTCATCGTCTTCTCCTAACCCCCTCCTTTTTAGAGGAGGGGAGCGAGACTTGGTTTTGGCGCCAGCCAAAACCAAGTCGCAGCGGGATGGTGCGGGCGCTCCCCCCGGCTCAGGGCCGGGGTCGCCACCACCCCCTGACCCCCTCCTCTGAAGAGGAGGGGGAAAATCACAGCATGCCCAGTTCGAGGCGCGCCTCGTCGGTCATCTTGTCCGGACCCCACGGCGGGTCCCACACCAGGTTCACCTCCGCATCGCGCACGCCGGGCACCGAGGCCGCGCGCAGTTCCACTTCGCCCGGCATCGATTCGGCGACCGGGCAATGCGGCGTGGTCAGCGTCATCGTGATCGTCACGCCGCCCTCGTCGTCGACGTCGACGCCGTAGATCAGGCCGAGATCGTAGATATTGACCGGAATCTCGGGGTCGTAGATTTCCTTCAGCGCGGCGATCACCGCCTCGTAGAGCTCACCGCCCGGCGCGCCGGCGGACACACCCTCCGGCTTCTTCTGCAGAAAGCCTTCGAGATAGTCGCGCTTGCGCTCCAGCTTCGCGCCCATCGTTTCCTCGGGATCGACCGCGTCCGACACACGCGCGCGCGGCGGTTTCGCGAATCCCTCGTTCGGCGCGGGCGCGGCCACGTATTCCTTCTTCTTCTTCTCGCTCGCTTCGGTCATCCGAAGATCCTCCTGGTGCGATCGATCCCGCGCAGCAGCGCCTCGACATCGCTTTCGTCCGAATAGAGCCCGAAGCTCGCCCGCGCGGTGGCGGGGACGCCGAGATGGGCCATCAACGGCTGCGCGCAGTGGTGTCCGGCGCGGATCGCCACATGTTCCTCGTCCAATATGGTGCCGAGATCGTGCGGGTGAACCCCGCGCATCGCGAAACTGACGATTCCGGCGCTGTCGGCAGGGCCGAACAGCGTCACGTCGTTCATACCGTAAAGCGCCTCGCGCAGATGCCCGACCAGCGCGCACTCGTGCGCATGGATGCGCTCGATCCCGACGCTGTCGACATAGTCGCAGGCTGCGGCGAAGCCGATCGCCTCGACGATCGCGGGCGTGCCGGCTTCGAACCGCTGCGGCGGGGGCGCGTAAGTCGTGCGCTCGAAAGTCACCTTCTCGATCATCGAGCCGCCGCCCTGCCACGGTGGCATGGCATCGAGCAGCTCGGCGCGGCCCCAGAGCGCGCCGACGCCGGTCGGGCCGTAGAGCTTGTGCGCGCTGAAAGCGTAGAAGTCGCAGCCGATCTCGGCCACGTCGACCGGAAGGCGCGGAACGGCCTGGCACCCGTCGAGCAGCAGCTTCGCGCCCACCGCGTGCGCCAGCTCCGCCGCGCGCTTCGCGTCCAGCACCGAGCCGAGCACGTTCGAGATATGCGCGAAGGCGACCATCGTGTGGTCCTTCGTCAGCATGCGCTCGGCCGCGTCGAGATCTATCCTGCCGTCCTCGGTCAGCGGGCAGACGTCGACCTGCCAGCCCGCGAGTTGCCAGGGAACGATGTTCGAGTGATGCTCCAGCGTGGACAGCAGCACGCGGCCCTTATGCGGGTAGCTGTAGGCGACGAGGTTGATCGCCTCGGTCGCGCCGCGAGTGAAGACCAGTTCCTCCTCGCGCCCGCCGATAAAGCCCGCGACGCGCCGCCGCGCCGCTTCGTAGCCGAGCGTCATCTCGGCCGAGCGCGTGTAAACCCCGCGATGGACCGTGGCGTAGTCGGCTCCGATCGCGCGGGAGACGGCGTCGATCACCTGATTGGGCTTCTGCGCCGTGGCGGCCGTGTCGAGATAGTGCCACGGCTTGCCCTCTGCGGTCACCAGGCCGGGGAAGTCGCTGCGAACATCGCGAGCCCCGGCGAAGGCCGGGGCCTCGGGCCGCTGGCGCCCGGCGGGTGGCCTGAGGTCCCCGCCTTCGCGGGGACTCGGGGAGACGCGGCCGCTCACAGGTGCAGATCCAGCTTGGCGAGGGCGACGCCCATCAGCCGCTCGCGCTCGGCTTCGTCGTCGAGCGCCACGAACGCATCGCCGATGAACGCCTGCACCAGCAGCCGCCGCGCAAGCTCCGGCGAAAGCCCGCGCGCCGCCATGTAGAAGCGCGCCGTCTCGTCGAGCTGGCCGACGCTGGCGCCGTGGGCGCACTTCACGTCGTCGGCGAAGATCTCGAGCTGCGGCACCGCGTTCACGCTCGCGCCCTTCTCCAGCAGCAGGCCCTTGAAGCTCTGCGCCGCGTCGGTTTTCTGCGCGTCGCGCACCACGTCGATCTGGCCGAGGAAATTGCCAGTGCCCTTGCCCCAGTGGACCGAGCGGATCACCTGGTTGCTCGTAGCTTCGGGCTCGGCATGCACCACGCGGGTGACGAACTCGCGCACCGTGTCGCGCCCGCCGAGGGTGACGCCGCCCAGCTCGAAATGCGCGCCCTTGGCGAGCCGCACTTCGACCTCGATCCGCCCCAGACGTCCCGCAGCGATCACCGCAAACAGCTCGCACCGTGCACTTTCGCCGATCGAGACGCGCAGGCGGCGCAGCTCGGTGCTCTCGCTATCCTCGATCGTCAGGCACTCGCGGTAGCTCTCGCCCGCCGGCACGTCGATCGCGCGCCAGGCGTCGAGATCCGCACCCACGAGCGCCTCGACCGCTGAATAGCGCCAGGCCTCGTCCTTGCGGGTGGGGAGGGCGGTCAGTGCGTTCATGCCGCGACCGCCTCGTAGCCTTCCTCCTCGAGCCGCAGCGCGAGATCGGGCCCGCCGGTCTTCACGATGCGGCCCTTGCTGAGAATGTGGACGTAGTCCGGCTTCACGTAGTCGAGCAGCCGTTGATAGTGCGTGATCAGCAGCACGCCCTTCTCCGGCGCGCGCATGATCGCGTTGATGCCTTCGCCGACGATCCGCAGCGCATCGATGTCGAGGCCGGAATCGGTCTCGTCGAGCACGGCGAACTGCGGATCGAGAATGCCCATCTGGACCATCTCGGCGCGCTTCTTCTCGCCGCCCGAGAAGCCGACGTTCACGTGGCGCTTGAGCATGTCCATGTCGAGCTTCAGCAGCCCGGCCTTCTCCTTCGCCAGCCTGAGGAAATCGCCGCCCGACAGCGGCTCTTCCCCCCGCACCTGCCGCTGCGCATTGAGCGCCTCGCGCAGGAACTGCACGTTCGATACGCCCGGGATCTCGACCGGATACTGGAAGCCGAGGAACATGCCCGCGGCCGCGCGCTCGTGCGGCTCCATATCGAGCAGGTCGCGGCCTATGAATTCCACCGAGCCGCCGGTCACTTCGTATCCGGGCCGTCCACCCAGCACGTAGGCGAGCGTCGACTTGCCCGCGCCGTTCGGGCCCATGATCGCGTGGACCTCACCCGCATTCACTTCGAGCGAGAGGCCGTTGAGTATCCGCGTGCCGCCGATTTCGGCCTGGAGATTGTCGATTTTCAGCATTTCATTCGATCTCATTCAATTCTTGAACGTCACCCTGAACTTGTTTCAGAGCCCGTCGCGCCGGTTGCTCCGCCGTTGCGGAAGGAGCGATGGATGCTGAAACGAGTTCAGCATGACGGCTAAAGTGATGGTCTGGCTCCGGCATCAGCGGCGATCCCTTGGCGTGCTGGCGCGGTGATGCTCGCGTCGCGCCTGCTGCTTGTCGGCGATGCGCAGGCGCATGCCGGCGGTGATGCGCGCGAGCACATCGTCCATATTCTCCAGAATGTCGGCCGCCTTGATCCGCATCACACGAATGCCGACCGATTCCAGGCTCTTGTCGCGACGTGTGTCGAGCGCGGTCCGTTCGCCTTCGTCGCCCGATTCGTCGATCATGATCGCCATGCCGAGATTGTGGCAGTTGAAGTCGACGATCGCGCTGCCGACCACCGCATGGCGGGTGAACTTGTAACGCCCGAGATCGGCCTTCGCGAACCGCTCGGCCAGTGCCTTGTGCGCCTCGCTCGAATGCCGCCGCAGCTCGCGCGCCCGCTCATGCAGTGCGTCGAGCCGCTTCTCCGAAATCTTCCACCCGCGGCCCTTCTTTTGGAGCGCAAGCGGTGCGTCTATCTCGGACGGGGAGCGGAGTTTGAGGGTCTTCTTGTCAGTCATTCTCCGCCCCAACAATTTCGTCATCCTGAACTTGTTTCAGGGTCCATTTCTCCGCTCGCGCTGCCGGTTCCGAAGGCACGATGGATGCTGAAACGAGTTCAGCATGACGGCCAAGGGGATAGCCGAGATGATTCACCCCACGCTCCCTTCCAGCGAGATCGCCAGCAGCTTCTGCGCTTCCACCGCGAATTCCATCGGCAGCTCCTTGAGCACCTCGCGGGCGAAGCCGTTGACAATCAGGGCGACGGCCTGCTCCTGATCGAGCCCGCGCTGCATGGCGTAGAAGAGCTGGTCGTCGCTGATCTTGCTGGTGGTCGCCTCGTGCTCGATCTGCGCCGAGGGGTTCTTGACCTCGATATAGGGCACGGTGTGCGCGCCGCACTTGTCGCCGAGCAGCAGGCTGTCGCACTGGGTGAAGTTGCGCACGCCTTCCGCGTTCGGGCCAACGCGAACGAGGCCACGATAGGTGTTGTTGCTCTTGCCCGCGCTGATGCCCTTGGAGATGATCGTCGAGCGGCTGCCGCGGCCGTTGTGGATCATCTTGGTGCCGGTGTCGGCCTGCTGGAAGTTGTTGGTGACAGCGACCGAGTAGAACTCGCCGACCGAATCCTCGCCATTGAGCACGCAGCTCGGGTACTTCCAGGTCACCGCGCTGCCGGTCTCGACCTGGGTCCACGAGATCTTCGAGCGCGCGCCCTGACACAGGCCGCGCTTGGTGACGAAGTTGTAGATCCCGCCCTTGCCCTCGGCGTTGCCGGGATACCAGTTCTGTACGGTCGAATACTTGATCTCGGCATCGTCGAGCGCGACCAGTTCCACCACCGCGGCGTGGAGCTGGTTCTCGTCGCGCATCGGCGCCGTGCAGCCTTCGAGGTAGCTGACGTAGCTCCCCTTCTCGGCCACGATCAGCGTGCGTTCGAACTGGCCGGTATTCTCGGCATTGATGCGGAAATAGGTGCTGAGCTCCATCGGGCAGCGCACACCTTCGGGCACGTAGACGAACGTGCCGTCGGAAAAGACCGCGCTGTTGAGCGTGGCGAAGTAGTTGTCGCGCTGCGGTACCACGCGGCCGAGCCACTTCTTCACCAGTTCGGGATGCTCGCGGATCGCCTCGCTGATCGAGAGGAAGATGACTCCGGCGCGCTTGAGCTCCTCGCGGAAGGTCGTCGCGACCGAGACCGAATCGAACACCGCGTCGACCGCGACCTTGCGCGCTCCCTTGACCCCGGCGAGCACTTCCTGCTCCGCCACGGGAATGCCGAGCTTGTCGTAGACCGACTTGATCTCGGGATCGAGCTCGTCGAGCGATTCGAGCTGCGGCTTCTTCTTCGGCGCGGCGTAGTAGTAGGCGTCATGGTAATCGATCGGCGGATAGCCGATCTTGGCCCAGTTCGGCTCTTCCATCTCCTGCCACATGCGGAAGGCCTTGAGGCGCCAGTCGAGCATCCATTCGGGCTCGCGCTTCTTGGCGCTGATGAAGCGGACCGTATCCTCGTTCAGGCCCTTGGGCGCGAACTCCTGCTCGATGTCGCTCGACCAGCCGAATTCGTACTCGGCCGCGCGGGCAGCGGCTTCGCGGGCGTCGCGGTCCTGAATGTCGATGTCGTCAGTCATGCGGAAATTCCAGTGGGATTCGATTCACGCGGCGCGCCCTTCGAAAGCTGGGTCAGGGGGATATCTGCGAGGGCGCCGCGCAGGGCGGCGTTGACGATCGGCCAGTGCGGCTTGACGCTGCAGGTGTGATCGATCGCACATTCGCCCCCCTCGATGCAGGCGGTCAGGGCGATCGGGCCTTCGACGGCCTCGACGATGTCCGCCAGCGTGATCGCCGCGGCCGGACGCGCGAGCTGCAGCCCGCCGCCCGCGCCGCGCACCGAGCGCAGCAGGCCCGCGGCGGAGAGCTTGCTGACCACCTTCTGCACCGTCGGGACTGGCAGCCCCGTCTCCGCCGCCAGTTCGGCCGCGCTCGTGCGCCCGCCGCCGCAATGGCGTGCGGCGGCACTCATCGTCACGACCGCGTAGTCGGCAAGGTTGGAGAGGCGCATCGTCAAATCGGACCATTTCGTTCCGATTTGCACCTATGCACCGCACCGCCGGCTTTCAACCGAAAACCGCCAGTTGCGAGTCGTTAGCATTCCCCGGAGCGGGGAGGCTCGCTAGCTCGCCTTCTCCGCCGCAATCCAGGCCGCGACGTTCTCCTCCATGATCGAGAGCGGCACGGGGCCGGTGCGAAGGATCGCATCGTGGAAGCCGCGAATGTCGAACTCCGCGCCCAGTTCCGTTTTCGCCCGCTCGCGCAATTCCATGATCTTGAGCTTGCCGATCATGTAGGCGGTCGCCTGGCCGGGATAGACCACATAGCGCTCGATCGCCTTGCGGATGTCGCCCTCGGGGTTGGGCGTGTTGTCGGTCAGGTACTGGATCGCCTGCTCGCGGCTCCAGCGCTTGTGGTGGATGCCTGTATCCACAACCAGTCGACAGGCTCTCCACAACTCCATCCCCAGCCGGCCGAAGTCCGAATAAGGATCGGTGTAGAAGCCCATGTCCTTGCCCAGTTCCTCGGCATAGAGGCCCCAGCCTTCGGTATAGGCGGTGACCCCGCCGAAGCGGCGGAACGGCGGTACGTCACCGAGCTGCGTCTGGATCGAAAGCTGCAGGTGATGGCCTGGCAGCCCCTCGTGGTAGAACAGAGCCTCGAGTTCGTTCTTCGACATGTCCTTCAGGTTGTAGAGATTGACGTAGTAGGTGCCCGGGCGCGAGCCGTCCGGCGCCGGGCGCGAGTAGAAGGCCTTGCCCGCGCTCTTCTCGCGGAACGCCTCGACCGGCTTCACCGTCAAGGGATCTTCGGGCAGGGTCGAGAAATACTGCGGCAGCACCGCTTCCATCGCCACGCGGTGCTTCTCCACGTCGGCGAGATATTCCTCGCGCGTGTCGTAGTAGAACCGCAGATCGGTGCGGACGTGCGCGAAGAATTCCTGCAGTGTGCCGTCGAACCCGACCTGCTGCATGATCGCGCGCATCTCGCCATGGATGCGCGCGACGTTGTCGAGGCCGATCTGGTGGATCTGGTCGGCGGTGAGATCGGTCGTGGTGTAGCTCTTGAGCAGCGCTTCGTAATAGGCCGCGCCTTCCGGGAAACGCCAGATGCCGTCGTCGGTCGGCGCGTTGGCCTGCTGGCGCTTCATCTCGTCGAGCAGCCGCTGATAGGCGGGCGCAGCCGAATTCTCCCACGCGCGCTGCGCGGCCGAAATCAGCTCGGCCTCTTTCGCCGCATCGAGTTCCAGCGCTTTCGCCTTGCCGGCGAAGTCGACCAGGATCGCATTCTCCTCACCCGCATTCAGCAGGTTCTCGATGTCGGAGATGACATAGGGATAGACCCAGTCGGGAGGCATCACCCCGTTCGCCGCCCGCTCGCGCGATTCGGCGATCAGGGTATCGAGCACGGGCCCGAGCCCTTCGATGCGGCTGACGTAGGCGCGCGCCTGCTCCTCGTCGGCGACCGAGTGGATGTTGATGAGGAAGGCAGGCAGCCCGCTCTGCGCGCCGTTCATCTGGTCGAAGACGTAGCCGTACTCGCGATAGGGGAACAGCGAGGCGCTGCGCTTCGCCATGGCATCGAACAGGCGGTAACTCAGTGCATCCTGTTCCGGCAGCGCGGCAGGATCGAAGCTCTCGCGCATCGTCGCAGCGGTCTGCTGGAGCAGTTCCTGCTCGCGCACTTCGGCCGCATCGGTGAAGTCGCCCCAGTCGTCATAGTCCGCATCGCGAATGCCACGGTAGGCCTTGCCGAGCGGCGAAAGCGCCAGTTGCGCCTCGTCATAGCGCTCGAACAGCGCCCCGATGTCGGACGCGGGCCGCGTCGCCGCGGCCTCGGAGCCAGCCGCCTGCGTCGTGCGCGGCTCCTCTCCGGTGGCAGCGCATCCCGCCAACGCCAGTGCCAGCAGCGAAACTCCCAGAATCCTCTTCGCCATGAGCGACCTCCCTCTTTTCTTCGATGACCGGCCGGCTTGTGGCGCGATTTGCCCGCCATGGCCAGACCAGCGAAAAAAGAGGGCGGCGCTCCCGGTGGAGCGCCGCCCTGCAAAGGCAAGGAACCCGGCGCACCATTGCACCGAGCGCCTTCGGGTCGCAGCGCCCCTCTAGGACGAGTCGTCGGTGCACGATTGTATGGATGCGACAACGGCTCGCGAAATTTCCTTGCGAGTAGAGCTCGAAACGGGTCCGATCGCCACAGTCGACAGGGCGCGGCGCGCTTGCCATAGGCGCCGGCGATGCTGTTCCGCCTTGCCCGCCCTGCGCTTTTCGCGCTCGCCCCCGAAACCGCCCATCGCACGACGATCGCGGCGCTCAAGCTCTCGCCCGCACGGACTCCACCGGCGCCGGGCCCGCTCGCGACCGAGGTGGCAGGGCTGCGCTTCCCCAATCCGCTCGGCATGGCCGCCGGGTTCGACAAGGACGGCGAAGTCCCCGACGCAGTGCTCGGGCTCGGCTTCGGGTTCGTCGAGATCGGCTCGATCACTCCGCTGCCGCAGCCCGGCAATCCCAGGCCGCGCCTGTTCCGGCTGACGGAGGACCGCGCGGTGATCAACCGCATGGGCTTCAACAACGGGGGCGCGGCAGAGGCGGAGGCGCGGCTGCGCCGGCGCGCCGGCCGGGCCGGGCTCGTCGGGGTCAATATCGGTGCGAACAAGGATTCGGCCGACAGGATCGCCGACTACGCGCTGCTCACGCGCCGCTTCGCGCCGCTGGCGAGCTATCTGACCGTCAATATCTCGAGCCCCAACACTCCGGGCCTGCGGGCACTGCAGGACGAGGGCGCGCTGGTCGCTCTGCTGGACGCGGTGCTCGATGCGCGCCCGGCGGAGGGACCGCCGGTATTCCTCAAGGTCGCACCCGATCTCGAGCCTGCCGACATCGACGCGATCGCCCGGATCGCGCTCGACAAGCGGCTCGGCGCGCTGATAGTCTCGAACACGACCATTTCGCGCCCGCCGCTCATCTCGCCCCATTCCGGGGAGACCGGCGGGCTATCGGGCGCGCCCTTGCGCGATCTGGCCCAGCAGCGACTGCGCGACTTCCGGGCTGCGACCGGCGGGGCAATCCCGCTAATCGGCGTGGGCGGAATCGGCAGCGCGGAGGACGCCTGGGCGCGCATCCGCGCAGGCGCCAGCCTCGTCCAGCTCTACAGCGCGCTGGTCTACGAGGGGCCGGGCCTCGCGCGGCAAATCGTGCGCGGCATGGCGGCGCTGATGCGGCGCGACGGCTTCGCTACGCTTGCCGAGGCGGTCGGGAGCGAATAGCCACAGGGCATGCTCCGCAACGTTCTCGCCCCCATCGCCGCCCTGCTCGCGCTCGCCGGATGCGCGACCGTCCCGCCAGCAGAGACCGGTACCGATTCCGTTGGCGCCGTCAGCGCCGCCGATCCGCGGGCGCAGGAGGCGGGCATGGCCATGTTGCGCCGGGGCGGCAGCGCCACCGACGCGGCGATCGCGACGATGCTGGCGCTGACGGTGGTCGAGCCGCAGAGCTCGGGCATCGGCGGCGGCGGCTTCATGGTGCGCGGCGCCGCGGACGGAACGGTCGAGACCTTCGACGGACGCGAGACGGCGCCGGCCGGCGCCATGCCCGACTGGTTTCTGAGCCCGGACGGCACCGTGCCGCCTTTCGGCGAGTCGGTGAAGAGTGGGCTTAGCGTCGGCGTTCCGGGCAATATCGCGCTCGCCGCGCTGGCGCACGACCAGCACGGGCGGCTGCCCTGGGCCACGCTGTTCGAACCGGCGATCGAGCTGGCGCGCAAGGGCTTCCGCATCAATCCGCGGCTCAACGGCTCTCTGACATCGACCGCCGAGCGCGCCGGATGGACCGAGACGGGACGGGCGCTGTTCTTCGATGACGCGGGCCGGCCTCAGCCCGCCGGGCATCTGGTCGTCAACGAAGAGCTCGCCCGCACGTTCGAGGCGATCGCGGCCGCCGGGCCCGCGGCGTTCTACGAAGGGCCGCGAGCCGAGGCGCTCGCGGCGACCGTCGCTGCCGAAACGCCGCGCAAGGGTGCGATGACCGCGGCCGATCTCGCCGCTTACGAGGCCAAGGAACGCGAGGCGGTCTGCGGCACCTACCGCGCCTACCGCATCTGCGGCATGGGCCCGCCGAGCTCGGGCGGGATCGCAGTGCTGCAGATCCTCGGCCAGCTCGAACGTTTCGACCTGTCTGCGCTCGGAGCCGAGAACCCCGTCACCTGGCATCTGTTCCTCGAATCGCAGCGGCTCGCCTACGCCGACCGCGAGCTCTACATCGCCGACAGCGATTTCGTGTCGGTCCCGGTGCAGGGCTTGCTCGAGCCCGATTACCTCGCGCGGCGCAGCGCGCTGATCGATCCCGATTCGACGATCGAGGCGGTCGTCGCCGGCGTCCCCGCAGGCGCGTCGACCGCACTGGCGGATGGTGACGAGCCCGAGGAAAGGGGCACCTCCCACTTCGCCGTCGTCGACGCCGACGGCACGATGATCAGCTATACCTCGACCATCGAGAGCGCCTTCGGCTCGGGCCTGATGACCGGCGGCTTCTTCCTCAACAACGAGCTGACCGACTTCAGCCGTTCGCCGGACATCGACGGCCGCCCGGTCGTCAATCGGGTCGAGGCGGGCAAGCGTCCGCGCAGCTCGATGTCGCCGATGGTCGTCTGGGACCCGCAGGGCCGCCCCGTGCTCGCGATCGGCGCCGCCGGCGGGAGCACGATCCCGGTGCAGACCGCCCGCAGCATCATCGGCGTGATCGACTTCGGGCTGGGTGCGGAAGCCGCGCTCGGCATGCCCTTCGTCATGGCGTACGGCGACAACGTGACGGTGGAGGACGGCACCTGGCTCGAAGGCGCGATCCCGCAATTGAAGGCGCTCGGCCACGACGAGATTGCGGTGCGCGAGGCAGGGGTCAAGGCGAACGCCGTATTGCGCCGGGGCGACCGCTGGGTTCCCGCGCGCGATCCGCGGGTGGAGGCCAAGCTGATCCTGCCCTGACGGCGATCGCACGCTTGCCGCTACCGCGGCGGCGGCGTAATCCGGGCGACCGGCCGCGATGAAGCCGGACGTGGGAGCAGGAGCCCAGAGACTTGCAGCTTTCCGATATCGATTCGGCGAACAACCTCGTCGCACTCTTCCTGAAGCGTGCCGATGCCAAGGGCGATGCGCCGATGCTGGGCGTGAAGCGCGGCGGCACCTGGCAGACGACGAGCTGGCGCGCGGCGGCCGAAACGGTCTGCCTGCTGGCCGAGAATCTGCGCGCCCTGGGTCTGGAGCAGGGCGACCGGGTGATGCTGGTCTCCGAAAACCGTCCGGAATGGTGCCTGGCGGATCTCGCGATCATGGCCGCGGGCTGCGTGACGGTGCCCGCCTACACCACCAATACCGAGCGCGACCACGTCCATATCCTCGACAATTCCGGCGCCCGCGCGGTGATCGTCTCCACCGAGAAGCTCTCGCAGCCGCTCCTCCCCGCGATCATGCGCACCGGCATCGCCGAGCACGTCATCCCGATCGACGGCATCCGCAAATACCAGCAGGGCAATCTCGCCTGCCACGACTGGTCGGAGATGGTCGAAGGCGACGCCGCCGCCGCGCGCAGGGCGGTCGAGGAACGGATCGCCGCGATCGGCCGGGGCGACACGGCCTGCATCATCTACACCAGCGGCACCGGCGGCGCGCCGCGCGGCGTGCTGCAGCACCACGGTGCGATCCTGTGCAACGTCGCCGGCGCGGCGGACATCCTGGCGAACGATTTCGGGCTCGACGCCGACGAGCGCTTCCTCTCGTTCCTGCCGCTGAGCCACGCCTACGAGCACACCGGCGGCCAGTTCCTGCCGATCGCGGCGGGCGCGGAGATCTATTACGCCGAGGGGCTGGAGAAGCTCGCCAGCAATATCGAGGAAACGCGGCCGACGATCATGGTCGTCGTCCCGCGCCTGTTCGAGGTCCTGCGCCAGCGGATCATGAAGCAGGTGGAGAAGCAGGGCGGGGCGGCCAAGGCGCTGATGGACCGCGCCCTCGCGCTCGGCGAACGGCAGGCGGAAGGGCGCTACCGCTTCGGCGACAAGACGCTGAATTTCGTCCTCGAGCGGTTGCTGCGGCCGAAGATCCGCCAGCGCTTCGGCGGCCGGATCAAGGCCATGGTCAGCGGCGGCGCGCCGCTCAATCCCGACGTCGGGGTATTCTTCCAGGCGATGGGGCTGACGATGCTCCAGGGCTATGGCCAGACCGAGGCGGGCCCGGTGATAAGCTGCAATCGACCAAGCGCTGGCATCGCCATGCACACCGTCGGCCCGCCGCTGCGCGGGGTCGAGATCGAGATCGCCGAGGATGGCGAAATCCTCTGCCGCGGCGAGCTCGTGATGCACGGCTACTGGCGCAACGAGGCCGAGACACGGCGCACGCTCAAGGATGGCTGGCTGCACACGGGCGACATCGGCCATCTCGACGAGAAGGGCCGGATCGTCATCACCGACCGCAAGAAGGACATGATCGTCAACGACAAGGGCGACAACGTCGCCCCGCAGAAGATCGAGGGCATGCTGACCCTGCGGCAGGAGATCGCCCAGGCGATGGTCAGCGGCGACCGGCGCCCCTACGTCGTGGGCCTGATCGTCCCCGATGCCGAATGGGCGCTCGAATGGGCCAGTGCGAACGACGTGAAGTTCGACATGAAGGCACTGCAGGACCTGCCCGCCTTCCGCAGCGCGGTGCGCGCCGCGATCGACGAAGTGAACAGGGATCTCTCGGTGATCGAGAAGGTCCGCCAGTTCGCCTTCGCCGACGAGCCGTTCACGATCGAGAACGAGGAGATGACCCCCTCGATGAAGATCCGCCGCCACAAGATCCGCGAACGCTACCAGCCGCGGCTCGACGCACTCTATCGGGGCTGACGCCGCCTAGGGCACGATCGTGATGAACAGGAAGGTGGCGAAGATCGTCAGGTGAATCACGCCCTGGACGACGGTGGTACGCCCGCGGTTCAGCGTCATCGTTGCGACCAGCAGGGTGAGGGCGAGGATCACGATCGAGGGCATCGACAAGCCGAGTTCGAGATCGAGACCCAGGACCAGCGCGACCGTCGCGACCGCCGGGATCGTCAGCCCGATCGACGCGAGGGCGGAGCCGATCGCAAGGTTGAGGCTGGTCTGCACGCGGTTGGCGCGCGCGGCACGCAGCGCGGCGAAGCCCTCTGGCGCGAGCACCAGCGCGGCGATGATGATCCCGACCAGCGCACGCGGCGCACCGATCGCGGCGACGCCGACTTCGATCACGGGCGAGAGATTCTTCGCCAGGAGCACGACCGCTCCCAGCGCGACCAGCATCACGACCCCTGCCGCTATCGCCTTCGGGCGCGGCACGGGCGCTTCGTGCGCATAGTCGTCGGCATCGGGAATGTGGTGCAGGAAGTGGTCGCGATGGCGGATCGTCTGCGCGACGACGAACGTCGCGTAGATCAGCAGCGAGATGATCGCCACGAACACGAGCTGCTGCGAATTGTAGAACGCGCCGCTCGCGCTGATCGTGTAGTTCGGCAGGATCAGCGTCAGCACCGATAGCGTCGCCAGCATGGCGAGGCCCGCGCTCACCCCCGACTGGGTATAGCGCTGCTCGTGGTGCCGACGGCCGCCCGCAAGCAGGCAGATCCCGATGATGCCGTTGATCGTGATCATGATCGCCGCCATCAGCGTGTCGCGCGCCAGCGCCTGGGCCTGCGCGCCCTCGCTCAGCATGATCGAGACGATCAGCGAGCTTTCGATGATCGTGACGGCCAGCGCGAGCACGAGAGTACCGAACGGCTCCCCCAGATAATGCGCGAGTATCTCCGCATGGTAGACCGCAGCCAGGATGGCGGCGCAGAGCAGCATGCCGACCACGACCGCGATGCCGAGACCTTCGGGTTTGCCCAGCAGGACGGCCGCAAATGCGACGAGCGGAGCGAAGACCGACCATGGCGAAAGGCCAAAGAAGCGCGAAGAGAGAGGGGCGGTCTGGGCTGCGGGCGCTGTCATCACTTCCTCGCTAGCGTGTCGGGCGCCGCGCGCCAATTCGCGATTTTTCCCGGCAGCGGGATTCGCGGCCCGAGGCCCGCGGCCTGCGAGCGCGGGATCGGCGCGGCTAGTCGCGCCACGCGTCGTCCGTCGGATCGCCGATGCTTTCGTCGTGGCCGGTCCCGCTGGACAGGAACACCAGCCCCATGAGCGCCGCGGTCAGCATCATCGTGACGCCCACGCCGAGCCCGGTGGCGATGTAGAAGTGGATCGAGAGCGCACTGTCGGTGACGTAGATATAGCCGAGGACCAGCGCGACCACGACCAGCGTGACAAGCACCATCGCCCGCATCAGCCGCTTGTAACGACCCCACGCGAAAGCGGCCTTGTCGGGATCGTCGAGGGGCGACCGGGATGTCATCGCGTCCCAACTGGCCATTCCCCTCCCGATTGGCAATGGCGCGCGTTTCATGGCATTCTCCCATCCCAGCGAAGGAGGCCGGATACCATGGATATTGCCAGCCTGATCGTCGGCCGGGCACGTGCCGACATCGTCCAATGCGAAGCAGCGACCCGGATGGGCGATGCCGTCGCCTTGCTCGCGGAACGCCGGATCGGTGCCATGCCGGTCATGGAAGGCGGCAGGGTCGCGGGCATCTTCTCCGAGCGCGACGTCCTCTACTGCGTGGCGAAGGAAGGGGCCGCGGCGTTCGACCGCACGGTGGGCGAGGTGATGACCGCGCCTGCGATCACCGTTTCCCCCTCGGCCAAGGTCGACGAGGCGATGGCGCTGATGACCAGGCGGCGCGTCCGTCACCTGCCCGTGCTCGACGGCGAGATCATGTGCGGCTTCATTTCGATCGGGGATCTGGTCAAGTCGCGGATCGACGAAGTCGAGCGCGATGCAGCCGCGATGCGCGACTATATTCGCACCGCTTGAGCGGGCGCCGCCGCATCCCCATATCGCCGCCATGGCCGACACGCTGACTCTCACACCCGCCGCCGCGAAGCGCATTGCATGGATCGCCGAACGTCAGGCGAAACCCGCCGTTCTGCGGCTTTCGGTGGAAGGGGGCGGCTGCTCGGGCTTCCAGTACAAGTTCGACCTGGCCGATGCGCCCGACACGGACGACAGCGTGAGCGAGACCGACGGCGTGCGTCTGGTGGTCGATCCCGTCAGCCTCGATCTCGTCGCGGGCAGCACGGTCGATTTCGTGGAATCGCTGGGCGGCGCGGCCTTCCGGGTCGAGAATCCCAACGCCGCGGCCGGTTGCGGCTGCGGCTCCAGCTTCGGAATCTAGCGCCGCGGCCCGCACGGGCACGCGCCGCGCTTTCGAAGCACGGCATTTTCTTCTAGCGAAGCGTTGAAGGGCGGGGCGGGGCAGGCTCCGCCCCAACGGTTTGCGGGAGGTTGCTCTGAGAATCGCCAGCTTCAATATCAACGGCATCAAGGCGCGCCTGCCGCGGCTGATCGAATGGCTCGAGGAAACCCGCCCCACCGTGGCCTGCCTGCAGGAGATCAAGAGCCAGGACGAGGGCTTCCCCGCCGACGCGTTCGAGAAGATCGGCTACAAAGCGATCTGGCATGGCCAGAAGGGTTTCAATGGCGTCGCCATCCTCGCCGACGGGGTGCAGCCGATCGAAGCGCAGCGCACGCTGCCCGGCGATCCGGACGATCTGCACGCCCGCTACATCGAAGCCGACGTGAACGGCGTTCGGATCGCCTGCATCTACCTGCCCAACGGCAATCCGCAGCCGGGGCCCAAGTTCGATTACAAGCTCGCCTGGATGGAGCGGCTGCGCGCGCGCATGGCCGAGCTATGGGCGCTGGAGATCCCCTGCGCAGTCGTGGGCGACTTCAACGTCATCCCCGAGGACAAGGATGTCTGGTCGCCCGCCGCGATGGCGAACGACGCTCTGATGCAGCCCGAATCGCGCGCCGCCTACCGCCGGCTGCTCGCGGCCGGGTGGACCGACGCGCTGGACACGCTGAACCCGCGCGGCGGGGTCTGGACTTTCTGGGACTATCAGGCGGGCGCCTGGCAGCGCGACCACGGCTTTCGCATCGATCACCTGCTGCTCAGCCCCGAACTCGCCGACCGCATGGTCGCCGCGGGGGTCGACAAGGAATACCGGGGCCGCGAGAAGGCCAGCGACCACACCCCGGTATGGGTCGACATCGCCGACTAGGACGCATCGACGTTCGGCCCTGACGCCGGGTTTCAGCGCTGCCCGATCTCAAAAGAGGGGACTCTCGCCACCTCGTCATTCCCGCGCACGCGGGAATCCATGGAGGAAGGTCGCGCCTGAAACCCCGCTTTCGCGGGGATGACAAAGCACGCCCTCAGCGGCGCACGCCGGATCAGCGGTAGAAGACGTGGGTGTCGATCGTGGCCCGCGCCTGCTTGCTGCGGCTCCACGAGGGACTCACATACGTCGCGTGGAAATAGAGCGAGTCGGCAGCTTCGCTTTCCCACAGCCCTTCGTGCGCGATGTGCGCCACGGCCTTGGCGCGTTCCCATGCGGCCGATCCGCGCGGGATATGCGGCATCTCGCCGCCCCGCACGAAGGAGAACTGCGCGCGCTGGAACACCACGCCGCAGTAGCTCGAGGGGAAGACGCCCGAATTGGCGCGATTGATCACCACTTGCGCCACGGCAAGCTGGCCTGCGAGCGGTTCGCCGCGCGATTCGAAGTAGATCGCCCCGGCGAGGCATTCCATCTCGCGCGAAAGCTGCCCGCGATCGGGGATCCGCGCGACGAGCTCGCGCAGTGAGCCGGCACTGGTGAGATCCTGCGCCGCCGCCGCGTCATGCGCGGGAAGCGGCTGGACCACTTCCTTCTCGACGAAGACCGGAACGATCTCCTCGGTCAGCACCGGTTCGGAAATCGTGGGGTTCTCGCCCACTTGGGCATTGGCACCGGAACCTTCGGCTCTGGCAATCGTAAAGCTGGTCATTGCGGCAATGGCCGCGAATGCCGCGAGGCGGGTCTTTCGACTCATCAATCCGTCATATCTCGGCGGTGAACGAGCGCAGTCGCAGGCTGGGACCTGAATCGCGTTGAAGCGTTAAAGGATGGGTCCGGATGAGTGGGCCTGCCGGCCGTTCCCCGTCTGCGTGCCTGCCGCGCGGCCGAATGCCGCCCATGCCGCCTGCGCATCGGTAGTTGCGCGGCCAGATAGATTGCCGCGTTTCGGTGTCAACTTAACGCGGCAGGGATGCGACGAACCGTTCATGGTCCGCGATATCTGCCTCCAGAATCCAGATATCGTCGTCCTGACGCTTGCGCCGCGTCAAATATGCAAAAAATTCCTCTTTGTTATCAGTTGATTGTTCGCGCGAAAGCACGAAAGGGCGGGTTCCGTCGAGCTGCGGCATTCTTTCGTAAAGGCGCGCCGCCTGGCCGCGAAACATCGTTACCAGAAGGATGGTGCCCGAGTCGCGTTCACCCTTTTCGATAACCGCAGCGAACCCGCCCAGCGATTCGGCCAGCCGCAGGATCGCCGCCACTTCGAGGTGCGCGGGCAGTCGGCCGTCCACGCTCAGGCGGCGTCGGGGCGGTAGCCCGCCAGGCTCGACAGCGCGATGTGCGAGCGCATGAACGTGCCGGTGCCGCGGCCGATCTCCTCGCCTTCGGCATCGACCAGCCGCGCTTCGGCGACCAGCACCCGCCGCCGACCGCTGATCCAGCGCCCTTCGGCCGTCACTTTGCCTTCACGCACGGGCTTGGTGAAATGGAGGTTGAAAGAGGTCGTCAGCAGGAAGCGGTCGGTGATCAGCGTGTTCGCGGCGTAGAAGGCGGCGTCGTCCAGCATCTTGAAGTAGATTGTCCCGTGCGCCGCGCCCGCTGCGTGATAGGCGGCCGGGGTCACGAGGAACTCGATGCGCGAGCGCCCTTCGGCGATGATTTCCAGCGTCGATTCGAACAGCGCATTGACCGGCGCGGAGCGGTAGAGCGCCTCCAGCGCTCGATAGTGCGGACCGGCGCCAGACGGAGACTCAGGCGACGTCACGGTCGCTGGCGTTGGTGAGCGATGCGATCAGCGCCTCGGTGTCGGTCGCCTCGATCAGCATCCGGTTGGTCACCTCGTCGCGCACCAGCCGCGAGACGGCCGCGAGCGCGTGAAGGTGCGCGACGCCTGCGTTCTCGGGCGAGATCAGACCGAAGGCGAGCTCCACCGGCATGCCGTCGGCCGCCTCGAAATCGACCGGGGCGGACAGCTTGAGCACGGCCGCGACCGGCCGGTTGATCCCGGCGAGGCGCGCATGCGGGATGGCGACGCCCCGGCCGAAGCCAGTGCTGCCGAGCTTCTCGCGCTCCTCGAGCGCCTCCAGCACATCGGGCGCCGCGAAGCCGTAGGCGCGCGCGAAGCACTGCGCGAGATCGCCCAGGACCGCGGCCTTGGTGCCGGCATCGCTCAGCACGAATGCTTCGGGAATCAGCTTGAAATGTGCGTTCATCGTTCGGTTGCGAATCGGCTCAGTATGCCGCGATCCGGCGAGCGGGTCGCGCGCCGGAGGCGCGATCGACCGTAGCAAGCCTTTGCGATCCGGCGGATTTCCGTGGCAAGCGCCTGTCCGCGCGCCGCGGTGTCAACGGGGCTCGACCCAGCCGATCGAGCCATCTCGGCGGCGATAGACCATATTATGTCGGCCGGTGCCAGCGTTTTTGAAGAACATCGCGTTGGTATCGCGCAAGTCCAGCATCATGACCGCGTCGGCCACGCTCGTCTCGGGGATGTCGGCAGTGGTCTCGGCAACGATCATCGGCGGTTCGTCGCCCTCGATCTCCTCCACGTCCTCGCCGATGGGCGCGAAGATCGTGTACGCAGCCTCTTCCTCCTGCAGCGCGTGCACGGCCTGGGAATGGCGGTCCTGCAGGCGGCGCTTGTAGCGGCGGAGCTGCTTGTCGATCTTCTCCGCCGCGCGGTCGAGCGCCTGGTGCGCGTCCTGCGCCTCGGCATGGCTCTTGACGATCATGCCCTGCATCACGTGAGTCACGATATCGCAACTGAAGGCGCCGGCAGGCGCCTTGCCGAACGTCACCTGCGAGGTGAGCGCTCGGTTGAAATACTTCTCGACGATCGCGTTCAGCCGCTCGGCGGCGTGATCCTGCAGGGCAGTGCCCGTCTCCATCTGGTGGCCAGAAATGCGGATATCCATCGGCGATCATTCTCCATTGCTTGGGCGAGACCCCCCGGCCCCGATCAGCTACCCCAGAGGGGCGAAGTCATCCTGGCGATAAACGCCTGGTGACGTGCGAGTTCCTCCTGGCTCGCAGCATGCGGTCGTGGTTCGCGGCGCACGCGCGCCGCGGGGATGTGCCGCGGCATCGCGACAATGCCGACGCTGGCGGTTTCCGCAGTGAGCGCGAGCCCGATCTGCCGGCCGCCTGTCAGCTCGACATAGACTTGCGCGAGCAACTCCGCATCGAGCAGAGCGCCGTGCTTCACGCGGTGGCTGCGATCGATGCCGTAGCGCGTGCACAGCGCGTCGAGCGAAAGCTTGGCGCCCGGATGCCGCTTGCGCGCGAGCGCCACGGTGTCGATCATCCGGGTCATGCACACCGCCTCGCGCTCGCACAGCGCGAGCTCGGCGTTGAGGAAGCCGAAATCGAACGAAGCGTTATGTGCGACGAGCGGCGAATCGGCGATGAAGTCGAGCACCGCGGCTACCGTGTCGCGAAACAGCGGCTTGTCCGACAGGAAGGCGCTCGACAGCCCGTGCACGGCCTCGGCGCCAGCGGGCATGTCCCGCTCCGGATTGAAGTAGGCGTGGAAGGTCTGCCCGGTGGGCACGCGGTTGATCAGTTCGACGCATCCGATTTCCACCAGGCGGTCCCCGCTGCGGGGGTCAAGGCCGGTGGTTTCGGTATCGAATACGATCTCGCGCATCCCTTTATCTATCGGCCTCGGACAGCCAAGTGACAAGGGGCGGCTGCCGCTTTTTTAACCCGGTCGGGGCGTAAACCTAACGGGCCAGCTCGGCCGCAAGCGCGCGCACCGCGGCCTCGGTCTCGGCGAGCGGGCGGCCGGTGTCGATCACGTGATCGGCCCGCGCGCGCTTCTCCTCATCCGGCACCTGCAGGGCGAGGATCTGCGCGAACTTCTCTGCCGTCATCCCGGGCCGCCGAAGCACCCGCTCGCGCTGCACGTCGGCCGGCGCCGAGACGACGACGATGGCGTCGACTTGCGCGTAGCCGCCCTTTTCGAACAGGAGCGGGATATCGAACACCACCAGCGGCGCGTCCGCATGCTCGGCCAGGAATTCCTTGCGCCGAACCGCGACTGCCGGATGGACGATCCTCTCCAGCCGGGCCAAGGCCTCCGGGTCGCCGAAAACCTGCGCGCCGAGCGCCTCGCGCCGAACGCCTTCGGGACCGGTGGAGCCGGGAAAGGCCGCCTCGATCGCCGGGATCAGCGTACCGTCCGGCTCCTGCATGCGCCGCACTTCGGCATCGGCGTCGAACACCGGCACGCCCGCGCGCTCGAACATCGCGGCGACGGTCGACTTGCCCATGCCGATCGAACCGGTCAGGCCGACAATCTTCTGGCGGGTCATTGCGCGAGCCTTTCGCGCAGTTCGTCATCGCGCTCGCGCGGCGCGGCGACGCCGAAGAAGCGCACGAAGGCGGCGGCTGCCTGCCCGATCAGCATCGAGAGACCGTCGATCGTGTCGAAGCCCGCGGCTTGCGCGCGCTGCAGGAAATCGGTCTCCACCGGATCGGTCACGATGTCGTAGGCGATCGATCCCGGCGGTGCGTGGCTGAAGTCGAACGCGAGCGGCGCCTGGCCGCGCATGCCCAGCGGCGTGGTGTTGACCAGCAGGTCGCAGCACCCCTCGCGGTCGTCGAACGCGAAATCGGTCGCCTGCGCGAAGTGGTCGAGCGCCACCGCATGATGCTCGCCGCCCGGGTCGAGCTCCTCGAGCAGCGCGCGCGCCTTCTCCGGATCGCGCCCGGCAACGACGAGCGTGAACCCGTGGCCTGCGAGCGCGGTGATCACCGCACGCGTCGCCCCACCGGTGCCGAACACCCGCGCCATGCGAAACAGGTGCTGCTTGCCGAGCAGGCCTTCCAGCGGTTCGAGAAAGCCCGCCACGTCGGTATTGTAGCCGGCCAGCGCTTCTCCCTCGCGCACGACGGTGTTGACCGCGCCGACTCGCGCCGCGAACGGGTCGATCCGGTCGAGCAGGGGAATGATCGCCTGCTTGTGCGGCATCGTCACGTTGCACCCGCGCCAGGCGGGGTCTGTCCGGCGCTCGGCGAGGTAGTCGGCGAGCGCTCCTTCAGCCACGCGATGCGCGCGGTAGTCGGCGTCGAGCCCGGCGCGCTCTATCCAGAAGCGGTGGATGAGCGGCGACTTCGACTGCGCGATCGGATCGCCGATCACTTCGGCATAGGCCATGCTCATCGCGGCAGTTCCCCCATGTCGCGCAAGGCGCCGAGCACGGCGAGCAGCGGCATTCCGAGCACGGTGAACTGGTCGCCCTCGATCCGCTCGAACAGTTGCACGCCGGGGCCTTCGATCCGGAACACCCCGACGCAGTGGCTTACTGCGGGCCATTCGGTGTCGAGGTAGGTGTGGATGAAATCTTCGCTAAATTCGCGCGTGTGAAGCATGGCGAGTGAGGTTTCGCGCCAGACGACCGAGCCGCTCCGGGCGATGGCCGCGGCGGAGTGGAGGTGCATGACCCGGCCCGAGAACGCCCGCAGGTGCTCGGCCGCTTCCTCGCGGCTGGCGGGCTTGTCGAAGCGCCGCTCGCCGACGACGACCAGCGAATCGCTGCCGAGCACGGGCCGCTCGGGCTCCGCGACGGCAAGCGCCTTGGCCTCGGCCAGCGCCAGGGCGACCTGATCGGGCGGGGCGGCGCCGAGCCGCGCTTCGAGCGCGCGCTCGTCCACGCGCGCCGGCCGCGCCTCGAACGCGACGCCCGCCGCTTCGAGCATGGCCGCGCGCGAGGCGCTCTTCGATGCGAGCACCAGCGTCATATGGGCTTCGATCCGGTGAGCATGTCGTCGCCATCGCTCGGCCGTTCGCCCAGCAGGCGGATGATCGCCGCCGCGGTCTCCTCGATCGAGCGGCGCGTGACGTCGATCACCGGCCAGCCGTTGTCGGCGAACATGCGGCGGGCGAACTGGACTTCGCTGCGCACCCGCTCGGCATCGACATAGGAGGTCTCGGCCGTCTCGTTGAGCGTGAGCAGGCGGTTGCGGCGGATCTGCACCAGCCGCTCGGGCGCTGTGGTCAGGCCGACGACCAGCGGGTGGCGCAACTCGAACAAGGCGGCCGGGGGCGGACTTTCGATGACCAGCGGGATGTTGGCGACCTTGTATCCGCGGTTGGCGAGATAGATGCTGGTCGGTGTCTTCGACGAGCGCGAGACTCCGGCGAGCACGATGTCGGCTTCCTCCCAGTCCTCCCACCCGAGCCCGTCGTCGTGCGCGATCGTGAAGTGGATCGCGTCGACCCGGCGGAAATAGGCCTCGTCCATCGCATGCTGCCGGCCCGGCCGCCCGTGCGCCTCCTGCCCGAGCTGCGCCTCGAGCGCTTCGGTCACCGCGTCGAGCGCGGGCACCGCCGGCAGGCCGAGCTGGCGGCAATGCTCCTCCAGCGTCGCGCGCGTCTCGGGATTGACCAGCGTGAACAGCACGAGCCCCGGATTGTCGGCGAGATCGGGCAGAATGCGCGAGAGATGCTGGCGCGAGCGGACCATCGGCCAGAAATGGCGCACGATCTCCGCCGCGTCGAACTGGGCAAGCGCGGCCTTGGCCACCATTTCCAGCGTTTCACCGGTGGAATCCGACACGAGATGGAGGTGGAGGCGGCTCATCCGTAAGGGTGTGCGATCGGCTGTGGAGAATGCCCGGCATAAACCACGGGAGAAAGCTGGCGACAAGTTCGGGGGCCGTTTTCATTCCCGCTGTCAGCCATTCCGCACCCGCGCTTGTGGACATGGCGCGCGGCTTTTCGACAGGCTGGGGACAGTGGGGAAAAGCATCGGTTGACGCGGCAGACCGATGAGTCGCGAACCCTCTGGGCCTGTTCAATCCGGGAGAAATCGGGCAGGGCGCGCCTGTCCCCGATATCCACAGGGCCAACAGACTCCAGCATCCTATTTAAATACTTTATTATTTGGATTGGACCTTCCCGAATGCCCGGTCTTCTTCTCGACACCCTGCGCGGAAAACGCGGCGAGCGCGTGCCGCTTTGGCTCATGCGTCAGGCGGGCCGCTACCTGCCCGAATACCGCGCGCTGCGGGCGGAGAAGGGCGGTTTCCTCGAGCTGGTTTATGACAGCGAGGCCGCGGCCGAGATCACCATGCAGCCGATCGACCGGTTCGGCTTCGATGGCGCGATCCTGTTCTCCGATATCCTTATCGTGCCCTATGCGATGGGGCAGGATCTCGCATTCCTGGCAGGCGAGGGGCCGAAGCTCTCGCCGCCGCTGGTCGATAGCGCGCTGGCGAGCCTGGAGGCCGTTCCGGGCCGCCTCGCGCCGATCTACCAGACGGTGCGGCAGGTCCGCGCGCGGCTTTCGCCCGAGACGACGCTGCTCGGTTTCGCCGGCAGCCCGTGGACCGTCGCGACCTACATGGTGGCGGGCGAGGGCAGCCGCGACCAGCATGCGGCGCGCGAGATGGCTTACCGCGATCCGGCGGCGTTCCAGGCGCTGATCGACGCGATCGCCGCGGTCACCGTCGAATATCTCGCCGGACAGATCGAAGCCGGGGCGGAGGCGGTGCAGCTTTTCGACAGCTGGGCCGGCAGCCTCGCGCCGCGCGAATTCGAGCGCTGGGTGATCGCCCCCAATGCTGCCATCACCGCTGCCATGGCCGAGCGGTTTCCCGGCTTGCCGGTGATCGGCTTTCCCAAGGGATCGGGCGAGAAGCTGCCGGCCTATGCGCGGGAAACCGGCATCGCCGCGGTCGGGGCGGACGAGACGCTCGATCCCGCCTGGGTTGCGCGCGAACTGCCGGCTGGCGTGCCGGTCCAGGGCAATCTCGACCCCCTGCTGCTGCTCGCGGGCGGGGAGCGGTTGGCGAGTGGCGCGCGGGCGATTCTCGAGGCCTTTGCGGACCGCCCGCATGTGTTCAATCTTGGTCACGGGATCGGCCAGCACACGCCGATCGCCCACGTCGAGACGCTGATCGAAACCGTTCGCGCATGGAGGAGGTGACGCGCACCCCCCGATATTTGCTGCACCGTCCCCGCAGCCCGAACACTCGTCACCCTGACGGAGAGAACGGGAGAGAGGGTGAGGGAGCAAGCTATGCTTGCGCTTCTCTCCTTCGGCGATTCGGGCCGTTGCCAGGTTCAAGCTCTGATCTTACATCGCCCATATGCAGGACATCCTCGGCATGACCTACTACTGGCTCAAGGCTGGTCACCTGATCTTCGTGATCTTCTGGATGGCCGGCCTGTTCATGCTGCCGCGCTTCTTCGTCTACCACCAGGAATCCGCGCCGGGATCGGCCGAGGACGCCGCCTGGGTGGAGCGGGAGCGGCGCCTGCTGAAGATCATCCTTCTGCCGTCGATCGTGGTCGTCTGGGTGCTCGGCCTGCTGCTCGCCATGACCGTCGATGCCTGGAGCCAGGGCTGGTTCCACGCCAAGCTGCTGCTCGTGCTCGCGCTGTCGGGCTATCACGGATGGATGGCGGCCTATGCGAAGACGCTCGCGCGCGGCGAACGCCCGCTCGAAGGGCGCAAGCTGCGGCTGCTCAACGAAGTGCCGGGGATCGCCGCGGCGCTGATCGTCGTGCTGGTGATCGTCCGCCCGTTCTGATTGCCGGACCGGCCGGCGGCGAATCTGCGCAAAGCGAATTGACGGCGCGGCGGCGCAGGATTATTTCGAACCTCTCTTCCGGCTGAGGCCCCGCGGTCAAGCGGTGCCGGGTCCGCTTTCTCCAAGCATGTCCTGAGCCCCGATCTCCATTGAAGGCGAAGGACCCATACGACCTGCCGGCCATTCCCACCACGGAACACACGATGCACTTGAAAGAACTGAAGCAGAAAGCCCCGGCCGACCTGGTGTCGATGGCCGAGGAACTCGGCGTCGAGGGCGCCTCCACCATGCGCCGGCAGGACCTGATGTTCTGCATCCTGCGCGAATTGGCGGAGGACGACGAGTACGACGAGAAGATCATGGGCGTGGGCACGATCGAGGTGCTGCAGGACGGCTTCGGCTTCCTCCGCAGCCCCGAGGCGAACTATCTCGCCGGGCCCGACGACATCTACGTCTCGCCCAACCAGATCCGCAAATGGGGCCTGAGGACCGGTGACACGGTCGAAGGCGAGATCCGCGCGCCGAAGGACGGCGAACGCTATTTCGCGCTCACGAGCCTCACCAAGGTCAATTTCGACGATCCCGACGCGGTCCGCCACCGGACCAACTTCGACAACCTGACGCCGCTCTATCCGGACGAGAAGCTCAATCTCGACACGCTCGACCCGACCGTGAAGGACAAGAGCGCGCGGGTGATCGACATCATCAGCCCCCAGGGCAAGGGCCAGCGCGCGCTGATCGTCGCCCCGCCGCGGACCGGCAAGACCGTGCTGATGCAGAACATCGCCAAGGCGATCACCGACAATCATCCGGAAGTCTTCCTGCTGGTCCTGCTCGTCGACGAGCGGCCGGAGGAAGTGACCGACATGCAGCGCAGCGTGAACGGCGAGGTCATTTCCTCGACCTTCGACGAGCCCGCGACGCGCCACGTCCAGGTCGCCGAAATGGTGATCGAGAAGGCCAAGCGCCTGGTCGAGCACAAGAAGGACGTCGTGATCCTGCTCGATTCGATCACCCGCCTCGGCCGCGCCTACAACACCGTCGTGCCGAGCTCGGGCAAAGTCCTGACCGGCGGCGTCGACGCCAACGCGCTCCAGCGGCCCAAGCGCTTCTTCGGCGCGGCGCGCAACATCGAGGAAGGCGGCAGCCTCTCGATCATCGCCACCGCGCTGATCGACACCGGCAGCCGCATGGACGAAGTGATCTTCGAGGAGTTCAAGGGCACCGGCAATTCGGAGATCGTGCTCGACCGCAAGGTCGCCGACAAGCGCATCTTCCCGGCGCTCGACGTCGGCAAGTCCGGCACCCGCAAGGAAGAGCTGCTGGTCGAGAAGGACAAGCTCTCCAAGATGTGGGTCCTCCGGCGCATCCTCATGCAGATGGGCACGATCGATGCGATGGAATTCCTCCTCGACAAGATGAAGGATTCCAAGACCAACGAGGACTTCTTCGCGACGATGAACCAGTAGGGGAATCAGACTCGATTCGACGATCGCAAGATTCGTTTCATCGCATGATTCTTTGGATTCGTTGTGTGCTGTGTCACTCTCCTCTGGGGGGAATGTCCGATGTCGCATATGCAGAAACACGAGATCGATCAGAATTACGATTTCTTCCGGCGGGCCTTAAGCACGCTTTTGCCGTCGCATCGAGGTGAATTCGCGCTCATCCGATCGAAGAAGATTGTCGGCTTTTTCGATGGACCAGGTGACGCTTATCGGGCCGGCTTGGATCGATTTCCGGATGAGATATTCTCGATTCAGGAGGTGGAAGACCGACCGGCTGAGATGGGTTTGAGCAGTCTTGCGGTCGATTAGCGGTCGGCGCGAACATCGACGAATTCTCCTCCCGGTATCAGTATTCTCCTCGGCTCATCCGACGGACCTGACCCACGAGACGTTCGACGGATTGCTAGACACGGGAGCGACGGCAAGCTGGATCAGCAGCAAAGTCGTTAATCGGCTGGGCTTTCGTTCGATCGGAAAGAAGCCGGTCGTAGTTGCCACCGAGATTAGACAACGGCCAGCTTATGTCTTTCGTTTGGGCTTGATGGGCGACGATCAACCGCCAACAGCATTACCCATCGTTTTCGCCGAAACGCTTGGTTTCGAAATCTCCCAAGCGAGCGGTTTTGACGTGCTTCTGGGCATGGATGTTCTCTCAGAAACCGATTTCTCGATGTATCGCGACGGCCGATGGACTTTGGCGTTCGGTTAGCTCTCCACCGGTGAATGGTCTTGCCGCTTCGACGCCCAGGCGGGCAGTTATCACCGGCGGTCCCGGCACGGGCAAGTCGACGCTGCTCGAGGCGCTGGCCCGGCGCGGGATCGCGACCGAACCGGAGGTGGCGCGCGCGATCCTGCGCGAAGCGGGCGGCATGGCGCTGCGGGCGGATGACCCTTCGGGCTTCGCGCGCGCCATGTTCGATGCGGAGCTCGCCGCCTGGCGCGTAGCCGAGGGGCGGCCGGGCCCGACCGTGTTCGACCGCGGCTTTCCCGACATCGCCGGCTTCCTGCGGCTCGAAGGGCTGCCGGTGCCGGATGACATCGACCGTGCCTGCCGCGAGCTGCGCTACGACGGCCCGGTGTTCCGCGCGCCGCCGTGGCAGGCGATCTACCGGCCCGACGAGGAGCGCATCCAGGACTGGGAGGCCGCGCTGGCAAGCGATGCGGCAGTGACGGGCGCGTGGCGCGACTACGGCTACGAGCCGGTCGACCTGCCGCTCGTCAGCGCTGAGGAGCGCGTGGACTTCGTCCTCGAACGGCTAGCCTGACGCGCGCCCGAGCTGGGCCGCCATCGCTTCCCAGACTTTGTTGATGGCCTTGAGCGGGCGGATCATCACCTTGAAATCGCTGATCTTTCCGCTCTCGTCGAAGCGGATGAGGTCCACGCCGTTGATGTGGATGCCGTCGATCTGCGTCTCGAATTCGAGCAGCACGTCGTGCCCCTCCACCAGCTCGCGCACGTAGCGGAACTGCTCGCCGCCGAGCACCTGGCCGGCCGCGGCGAGATAGGCGATGACCGTGGCCTTGCCGGCCTGCGGGGTGTGGACGACGGGCGAGTGGAACACGGCATTGTCCGCGAGGGTCCCGGCCAGCTCCTCCGGCCGGTTGCCGTTCGCCAGCACCCGGTACCATGCTGCGAGGCCCGCGGGCGTGCTCCCCGTGGCGCGCGTCATAGCGCCTTCACGAAGCTGTCCGCGCGGGCGAGACGCCAGTCGCGCGCATATTGCGTGCCTTCGGGTTCCGCCAGCAGCTCCCCGGGTTCGAGGAAGTTGTAGATGTGGTCGATCGCGTCGGAGCGGGCGCTGTTCTGCCGTTCGGACAAGTCGCACGGTTCGATCTGCCACGGATTCTCCAGCCCCATGGCAACGACCATCTCGCGCAGGGCATGGAGCGTATGGCGGTGGAAGCGCGCGACCCGCTCGGACTTGTCCATCACCACCAGCCCGCGCTGGCGCGTCGCATCCTGCGTGGCGACGCCGGTGGGGCAGGTGTCGTCGTGGCAGCGCATCGACTGGACGCAGCCGAGCGCGAACATGAAGGCGCGTCCGGCGTTGCACCAGTCGGCGCCGAGCGCGAATTTCATCGCCATGCCGGCGCCCGAATGGACCTTGCCGGCGGCCGAGAGGCGGATGTCGTCCCTCAGCTCGCAGCCGACCAGCGCGTTGCGCAGCAGGATCAGGCCTTCGCGCAGGGGCATGCCGATCCGGTTCGACATCTCGACCGGCGCCGCGCCGGTGCCGCCCTCTGCGCCGTCGACCACGATATAGTCGAGCCGGATGCCCGTCTCGCGCATGGCCTTCATCACCGCGAAGACCTCGTGCGGCTTGCCGACGCAGAGCTTGATCCCGATCGGTTTTCCTCCCGAGAGGTCGCGCAGTTGCGCCGCCCATTCGAGCAGGCCGACCGGGGTCGAGAAGGTCGAATGGGCGGCGGGGGAGATGCAGTCCTTGTGCGGCAGGATTCCGCGTGCGGCGGCGATCTCCTCGCTCACTTTCGCGGCGGGCAGGACGCCGCCGTGGCCCGGCTTTGCGCCCTGGCTGAGCTTGATCTCGATCATCTTGACCTGATCGTCCTGCGCCGCATCGGCAAAGCGCGCGGGATCGAACCGTCCCTCGCCGTCGCGGCAGCCGAAATAGCCGCTGCCGATCTCCCACACGAGGTCCCCGCCGTGCTCGCGGTGATAGCGCGAGATGCCGCCTTCGCCGGTGTCGTGGTAGAATCCCCCGGCCGCCGCGCCCTTGTTGAGCGCGAGGATCGCGTTGGCCGAGAGCGACCCGAAGCTCATCGCCGAGATGTTGAGCAGCGAGGCGGAGTAGGGCCGCGCGCACTGCGGCCCGCCGACGTCGACCCGCCAGTCCGAAGCCGCCGCCTCGTTGGGCACGATCGAATGGGCGAGCCACTCGTATTCGTCCGAATAGACGTCGAGCTCGGTGCCGAAGGGATGCGAGTCGAGCTCGCCTTTCGAGCGGGCGTAGACCAGCGCGCGCTCGTCATGGTTGAACGGGCGGCCTTCGAGATCGCCCTCGATCACGTAGGCGCGGGCGTAGGGGCGCAGATCCTCCATGATCCACCGCACCCGCGCCAGCAGCGGGTAGTTGCGCCGCAGGGTGTGCTTCTTCTGGAAGAAGTCCCACACGGCGATCGCCAGCAGGGGCACGGTGAGCACGAGGCCCCAGCGCAGCGGCTCCCACCAGGCGAACAGCGCCGTCAGGACGATCAGCAGCGCCGGGACGACGAAGCGCGAGGCGACATGCCCGGAGAAGCGCCAGGACGCGCGGTTGATCATCGCCTGCCGCCTTTCAGCCGAGGTGCCGGGCGAAGAACTCCGCGGTGCGCTCGTCGGCAAGCGCTGCCCCCTGCTCGTCGCGGCGCTTGCCGAATTCGGTGGCGAAGCCGTGGTCGAGGCCGGGATAGTCGTGGAGCGTGACCTTGGGATGGTCGTCCAGCCCCTCGTGCATCGCCCGCTGCGTGGCCTCGTCGACGAACCCGTCGTCGCCGGCAATGTGCAGCATGAGGGGGTTGGCGATGGCGTGCTTCTCGCGCAGCAGATTGTCGATCCCGACCGCGTAGTAGCCGACCGAGGCATCCACGTCGGTGCGCGCCGCGGTCATGTAGGCGAGCCGGCCGCCGAGGCAGTAACCGACCGCGCCGACTTTCGCGACGCCTTCGCTGCGGCGGATCCAGTGGATCGTCGCCTCGATGTCGCGGATGCCCTGGTCCTGGTCGAACTTGCCCATCAGGCCGAGCGCACGCTGGAATTCGGCCTCCACGTCGGGATCGAGCTCGACGTCCGGTTCGAGCCGCCAGAACAGGTCTGGCGCGACCGCGAGATAGCCGTCCTTGGCCAGGCGGTCGCACTTGCGGCGGATGCCGGGGTTCACGCCGAAGATTTCCTGGATCACGACGATCGCCCCGCGCGGGGTTCCCTCCGGCCGAGCGACGTAGGCGCCGAAGGTCCGGTCGGCCGACAGTGTCTCGATGGTCGCCGTCTCGCTCATTTCGTCGTCCCTTCCTTTCGCGGTTGCACCTGCGTAGGCCGGGCTTAACGCTTGCGCGCGGCGAATGCCAAACCCAGTTTGTTTCCCGACCAACGGAGGAACCGCGATGAAGGTCCATATCGAGATCGACTGCACGCCCGAGGAGGCCCGGACCTTCATGGGTCTTCCGGACGTCGGCAAGGCCAACGACGTCTACGTCGACATGATGGCCAAGGCGATGAAGGGGGTCAGCAATCCCGACCAGTTGCAGGACTACGCGCGGCAGCTCGCCCCGATGGGGCAGGCGGGCCTGAAGCTGTTCCAGAGCTTCATGGAAGGCGCCGCGCGCAATGCGGAGAAGAAGCCGACGGACGAGGGGAAGTCCTAGGCTGTCCCTGACTTCGAGAAGGACGTCATCGATCGATCCGTCGTCCGAGCGTTCGCCGGGATGACGGGAGTTTGGGAGCGGCCGCAGGGCGCGATCCGGTTATGAAACCTACGTCGATTCCTCACGATAGCGGCAAGGCGCTGGCCGAAACGATCTTCGCGCTGTCGAGCGGTGCGTTGCCCGCCGGCATCGCGGTCGTGCGCGTCAGCGGCCCGCGCGCGGGAGACGCGCTGCAGGTGCTGGGCGGTGCGCTTCCGCCGGCGCGGCGGGCTGCGGCGCGGACGCTGCGCGATGCCCGGGGCGAGATGCTCGATCAGGCGCTGGTGCTCTGGTTGCCGGGGCCGGGAACCGCGACGGGCGAGGACGTGGCCGAGCTTCACCTGCACGGCGGGCGGGCCGTGGTGAGCGCGGTCGAGAGCGCGCTGGCGGAGCTGCCCGGCCTGCGTGCCGCGACGCCCGGCGAGTTCACCCGCCGCGCCTTCGCCAATGGCCGGATCGACCTCGCCGAAGCCGAGGGGCTCGCCGGCCTGCTCGAGGCGGAGACCGAATTGCAGCGGCGCTCGGCGATGGCGCTGGCAGGCGGCGCGCTGTCGCAGCAGGTCGGCGAATGGCGCGACCGGGTGCTCGCACTTTCGGCGCAAGTGGAGGCGGTGCTCGACTTCTCGGACGAGGAGGACGCGGCGGATTTGCCGGCATCGTTCACGGAAGATGGGGCGCGGCTTGCCGAGGAACTCGACCAGTGGCTCGCCCGCCCGCGCGCGACCGTGCTGCGCGAGGGGTACCGGGTCGTCCTCGCTGGCCCGCCAAACGCCGGAAAATCGACTCTTTTCAATGCGTTGCTAGAGAACGAAGCGGCCATAACCTCGCCCATCGCAGGAACCACGCGTGATGTTCTCGAACGATCGGTCGCGATCGCGGGGATTCCCTTCACCTTCGTCGACACGGCGGGTCTGCGCGAGGACGAGAGTGGTGACGATATCGAGAAGATCGGCATCGCCCGGGCGCAGGAGCAGCTCGCGCGCGCCGATCTCGTGCTCTGGCTCGGCGAGGAAGGGCAGGGGCCGGTGGGCGCGTGGGAGATCGACGCCAAGGCGGACGACGAAGCTCGCCGGGTGAAAGGCGAGAGCGCGCTCGCGCTTTCGGCCAGGACCGGGTTCAATCTCGATCGTCTGCGCGAGCGCCTGATGGCCCGCGCGCTCGGCGCGATGCCTGCACCGGGAGAAGTCGCGCTGACCGAGCGGCAGTCCGCTCTGATCGAGGAGGCGCGGCAAGCGCTCTCCGGGATCGGCGTGGTTGGCGATCCGTTGATCGCTGCCGAGCATCTGCGTCTCGCCCGCAGTGCTTTCGACCGCCTGACCGGCCAGGCATCGACCGAGCACATGCTCGACGCACTGTTCGGGCGCTTCTGCATCGGCAAGTAATGTTTCACGTGGAACATTCCCGCTTCGGCCCGATCCGGCATCCGCTCTAGCGCGAGCACTTTGACCGTCTGCGCGAGATCGCCTATCGCGCGTGCCCATGCGCTCCTACGATATTCTCGTCATCGGCGGCGGGCACGCCGGGGTCGAAGCGGCCGCAGTCGCCGCGCGGATGGGCGCGCGCGTCGGACTGGTGACCTTTGATCCCGATACGGTCGGGGCGATGAGCTGCAACCCGGCGATCGGCGGATTGGGGAAGGGCCACCTCGTGCGCGAGGTCGACGCTTTCGACGGCGTGATCGGCCGCGCGGCCGATGCAGCGGCGATCCATTACCGCATGCTCAACATGTCGAAAGGCAGCGCTGTGTGGGGCCCGCGAATCCAGGCCGACCGCAAGCTGTTCAAGGCCGCCGTCCAGCATGCGCTGGGTCAGCAGGCGAATCTCGACGTGATCGCGGGGGAGGCGGCTGCCCTGATTCTGGAGGGCGGCCGGACGAAAGGCCTCACGCTCGCCGATGGCGCGCGCATCGAAGCGCCGACGGTGATCCTCTGCACGGGCACTTTCCTCGGCGGGCGCCTGTTCCGCGGGGAGGAACGGTTCGAAGGGGGCCGGATCGACGAGAACGCTGCACACGTCCTCGCGGCGCAGCTCCGCGAAGCGAATTTGCCGATGGCGCGGCTCAAGACCGGCACGCCGCCGCGCCTCGACGGACGGACGATCGACTGGGCGAGACTGGCCGAGCAACCGTCCGACGACGGGACATGGACCATGTCCGCCGTCACTCCGGAACGCGCCAATCCGCAGGTCTTCTGCGCCATTACCCGCACCAATGTGCGCAGCCACGACATCATCCGCGCGGGGCTCGACCGGTCGCCGCTGTTCACCGGAGCGATCGGTGCGCAGGGGCCGCGCTACTGCCCGTCGATCGAGGACAAGATCCACCGCTTCGGCGACCGCGAGGGGCACCAGGTGTTCCTCGAACCCGAGGGGCTCGACACGCACCTCGTCTATCCCAACGGCGTCAGCACCTCGCTTCCGGTCGACGTCCAGCTCGCCATGCTCAGAAGTATGGAAGGGCTTGAGGCCGTCGACATGGTCGTGCCGGGCTATGCCGTCGAATACGACCATATCGATCCGCGCGCACTCACGCCGGCGCTCGAGCTGCGCGCCATCGGCGGGCTCTATTGCGCGGGGCAGATCAACGGCACGACGGGCTACGAGGAGGCCGCGGCGCAGGGGCTCGTCGCCGGAATGCATGCGGCGGCCGCGGTGCTAAGCCGGGAGCCGGCTGCGCTCGACCGCGCCAATTCCTACATCGCAGTCATGGTCGACGATCTCACGCTGCAGGGTGTCAGCGAACCCTACCGCATGCTGACCGCGCGCGCCGAGTATCGCTTGCGGCTACGCGCCAACAATGCCTCGTCACGCCTGACGCCGCTGGCGATCGCGGCCGGTTGCATCGGCGACGCGCGCCGCCAATGGTTCGACTCGCGCGAGCAGCGGCGGACGGAATGGGGCGAGCAGTTGGCGAAGGACGTGCCCGCGTCGGAACTGGAGCAGGCGGGGCTGCCGATCCGGCGCGATTCAGGCGTTCATAGGCTGGATGCGTGGCTGCGCTATAATGGGGTCGATCTTGCGGCACTGGCGCCGTGGCTCGACCCGGGTTTCGATCCGGCCGAAGAGATCGCGGTGGAGCTTGCCGAGGATGCGATCTACGCGCCCTATCTCGAACGACAGGAGGCCGAGCTGCGCGATCTGCGCGCCAGCGAGACGGTGCGGCTTGGGGCGGGGTTCCCCTATGGGGATGTGCCGGGGCTCTCCAACGAAATGGTGGAGCGACTGACGATGGCGCAGCCGGAGACGCTCTCCGCGGCCGGGCGAGTTCCGGGAATCACTCCGGCGGCGCTATCGGCCGTGCTCGTCCACGCGCGCCGGCGCGATGCGCGGCAAGAAGCGGCGTGATCGCGACCGAAGATCAGGCGCGCGCGTATGTGGCCGGTCTGTGCGATGCGGTAGCCATGGATCGGCTCGACCGACTGATCTGCGCACTCGTCGACGAGAACGAACGGCAGAATCTCGTGGCACGCGCAACGCTGCCGTCAGTGTGGCAGCGGCATATCGCAGATTCGGCGCAGCTTCTCGAATATGTTCCACGTGAAACAGGACCTTGGCTGGACTTGGGTTCGGGGGCAGGGCTGCCCGGTCTGGTCGTCGCTGCGATGCGGCCCGAATGGCCCGTCGTTCTCGTGGAATCGCGTAGGAAGCGGATCGAGTGGCTGGAGCGCATGCGAGACGAGCTTGGGCTCGAACACTGTCGGATCGAGGGCGCACGACTTGAGAATGTCGACAGTGCCCCGGTGAGCGTGATCTCGGCGCGAGCCTTCGCGCCGCTCGAACGTATCCTCGCGCTATCCGCACGATTTTCCACAAGCGAAACCCTGTGGCTGTTGCCCAAGGGCCGTTCGGCAGCGCAAGAATTGCAGGAGCTGCCAAAGCGGCAGCGCGCGTTGTTTCACGTGGAACAATCACGCACGGACCCCGCATCGGGCATTATCGTCGGTAAGCTGGCCGGGAGAACAAAAGCATGATCACGATCGCCATCGCGAATCAGAAGGGCGGGGTCGGCAAGACGACGACCGCCATCAACATCGCGACCGCGATGGCGGCCATCGGCTGGAAGACGCTGCTGGTCGACCTTGATCCCCAGGGCAATGCCTCGACCGGGCTGGGAATTGCCAGTGCCGACCGCGAGGGTTCCAGCTACGACATTCTGGTCGACGAGGCACCGCTCGCCGAATGTGTCCATCCGACGGCCATTCCCGGGCTCGATATCGTTCCCGCGACAGTCGATCTCAGCGGTGCCGAGGTAGAGCTCGTCTCGGTCGAGGACCGCACCGCGCGGCTCCGCCGGGCGCTCGCGCATCACCATGCGCACGACATCTGCTTCATCGACTGCCCGCCGTCGCTCGGCCTGCTCACGCTCAACGCGCTGGGCGCGGCCGATACCCTGCTGGTTCCGCTTCAGTGCGAGTTCTTCGCGCTCGAGGGCTTGAGCCAGCTCTTGCAGACGGTCGAGCGGGTGCAGCAGCGCTTCAACCCCGACCTGGGCATCATCGGCATCGTCCTGACCATGTTCGATCGCCGCAATCGGCTGACGGACCAGGTCGCGGACGACGTGCGCGATTGCCTGGGCAAGCTGGTGTTCGAAGCGGTCATCCCGCGCAACGTCCGCCTGTCCGAGGCGCCGAGCCACGGGCTCCCCGCGCTCGTCTACGACCACGCCTGCGCCGGCAGCCGGGCCTATATCGCGCTTGCACGCGAACTGATCGGGCGCATTCCCGAGAAGAGGAAAGCCGCATGAGCAACTCCCCGGAACCGACCCCCGCCTCGGCCCCCGTTCGCAGCGCGACCGACCGCAAGCGGAAGCTTGGCAGAGGGCTGGGCGCGCTCTTGGGCGAAACCCAGCGTGAAGAGCCGCTGGTCCGCAGCGATGCCGGTGGATCGGCAGAAAACTCTGGAAAATCAAGCTCTTCACCGCGATCGGGCTTGGCCTCTATCGCGACCTCGGCGATCGAGCCGCTGCCCGGTCAGCCGCGCCGCCGCTTCGACGAGGCGGCGCTGGAGGAGCTCGCCGCGTCGATCGCCCAGCGCGGCGTGATCCAGCCGGTGATCGTTCGGCCGCTCGCGGGCGGGCGCTATCAGCTCGTGGCCGGCGAGCGGCGCTGGCGCGCTGCGCAGAAGGCGCGGCTGCACGAGATCCCCGCGATCGTGCGCGAGCTCGACGAAACCGAGGTCATGGCGCTCGCGCTGATCGAGAACATCCAGCGCGAGGATCTCAATCCGGTGGAGGAGGCGCGCGCCTATCAGGCGCTGGCGGACCGGCAGGGCATGACGCAGGGCGAGATCGCGCAACTGGTCGACAAGTCGCGCAGCCACGTCGCGAATCTGCAGCGCCTGCTCAATCTGCCGGACGAGGTGCTCGACCTGGTCGACGAGGGCGCGCTGTCCATGGGCCATGCGCGGGCGCTGATAGGAAACGATGCCGCGGTCGAACTGGCGAAGCGTGCGGTCTCCCAGAAGCTCTCGGTCCGGCAGGTCGAAAAGCTGGCCGCGCAGCCCGCCGCGGGCGAACCGCGGCGCAAGGCGCGCAGTTCGCGCGATCCGGCGAAGGATGCGGACATTGCCGCGGTTCAGACTCATCTGGAGGAGTTTCTGGGGCTGGGCGTGCGGATCAAGACCGATGCCGATCCGCGGTCGGGTGCAGTGACGATCCGCTATCGCACGCTCGATCAGCTCGATCTGATCTGCCAGCGCCTGACCGGCGGCGATATCTAGATATCATCTAAACGCCTGTTGTATCACGTAAAGGCGGCGACCGGGTGGCTCCGCGGCCGCCGCCTCCCCCTACGAAGCCGCAAGAATGCGGCTTCGCCCCAAGTCATCTCGTCTTGGTGTACTTGATCCGCTTGTCGGGCGCGGGCGCGGGCGTGCGGATCACGCGGCGCTTGGTCGACACGGGCCGTTCGGCGCGCGGTTCGACCTCGACCCATTCCTCGGTCACGTACTCGCGCACGACGGCGCGCTGCGGCACGGCCATCAGGACCGGCATGTAGGTCACCGCCGGGGCGCACGCGCAGCCCTGGCCGTAGTAGCCCGGATAGCCGTAGCCGTAAGGAGCGGGGGGCGGATAGGCCGGTGCCGGTGCATGGGCATAGCCGGGCGGATAGCGCTCGAGCATGGCTTCGCAGTAATCCTCCGCCCGGTCGCGATCCACGGCCGCGCCGATCGCGGTTCCGATGGCAAGGCCGGCGAGGCCGCCGACTCCCGCCCCGATCAGCGTGCCAGCAAGCCGCTCGCCATCGGCGACGCGGTTGCCGATCAGCCCGCCCGCGGCCGCGCCGAGCAGTCCTCCGGCGACACCGCCTTCTTCGCGGCCCTCGCCGGCGCGATAGCGCGCCCGGCAGTCCGCCAGCCATGCTTCGGCGTCGAAATGGGGCGGCGGCGCAGGCGGCGCAGGGTAATAGGCCGCGGGCGGCGGCGGGGCGTCGTGATAGACCGGCTCGCTGCGCTCGTATTCGTAACGGTCGGCGTACTCGTCATACGCAGGATCGTCGGAATAGTCCGGCTCGTGATAGACTTCCGCCGGGGGCGGGGATGGCTGCGCGGGCGCCGGAAGCGGCTGGACCACGGGCGCCTGCTCGTAGACGACTTCGCCGGGCGGCAGCGGATAGGCATACTCGTACGGCATCTCCGGCTGCGCCATCGCAGGAGATGCGGCCCCGATCGCGCCCACTGCGGCGCCGAGCAGGGTCAAGTGACGGGCGGTCATGGTCGATCCCCTTCGTTAGGCCGAGTCGATTCCCGGCGTTAACGAAAAAGCTACCATTGCAACCCGCAGAGGCACACGCGGCCGCGCACGATGTCCCGAAACGGGGCGCCGCGGGGTCAGATCCGGTCGGAGAGGATCGCCGCCAGCGCTTCCAGACCGTTAGCGTCCTCCCGATCGAAGCGCGCCGGCTCGGGGCTGTCGAGATCGATCACTGCGATCACCGCGCCGCCGCGGAACACGGGCACGACCAGTTCGGAGCGGCTGGCGGCATCGCAGGCGATATGGCCCGGAAAGGCGTGCACGTCCTCGACGAGCTGCGTCTCGCCCGTTCGCGCCGCCGCGCCGCACACGCCCTGGCCGAGCGGAATGCGGATACAGGCCGGCCGGCCGGCAAAGGGCCCGAGGACGAGTTCGTCCTCGACCATCCGGTAGAAGCCCGACCAGTTGAGGCGCGGCACGAGTTCCCAGATCAGGGCCGCGACGTTGGCCATATTGGCGATACCGTCGCGCTCGCCGGCGGTCAGCGCGTCGGCGGCCGCGCAAAGCTGGCGGTAAAGCTCGGGCTTGGGGAGCGCGGGATCGGCAGCGAAATCGTACATGGCACCGACCTCTAGGGTCCGTACTTAACTGGAGCAAGACCGTGACGGAGCGGATTTTGGCGCCCGGCCAGAAGCAAGGAGGGAGCGATGATGATTCATCGTGACCGACGCGCAACGCCGCTTGGCGCCAAAATCCGCCCGCTGCGCAGCGGTTGCCCATGGAGGTCCGCCGAGCAGCGTCGCTTGCTTGCGCGTAGCGCCGCTACGCGTCTGCGCTACGCTCCTTGTCGGCGGACCTCCATGGGCAATCACGATCCTTGCTCCAGTTAAGTACGGACCCTGGACCGCTGCGCCATTGCCGCAAAGGCCCGCAGCGCGTAATCCTCCCGCTCATGAGCACCAAGCGCAAGATCCTGATCTGGGTCCTCGTCCTGATCCTCGTTCTCATCTTCGCGGCCGCCTGGCTGGTCAGGGGCGACGAGGCCGAGCTTGCCGTGGCCGAGGTCACCGGCGCGGATCCCACGCTGGTGGAACCCGATTCCCAGACGATCCCGACCGTTCGCATCGCCAAGCCGGTCGGCTGGGCGCCGGACGAGGCACCGCAAGCTGCCGAGGGGCTTGCCGTCACCCGCTTTGCCGAAGGGCTCGATCATCCGCGCGTCATCTACACGCTGCCCAACGGCGACGTCCTGGCGACCCTGACCCGCGCCCCCAAGAGCGATGACGACAGTGGCGGGTTTACCGACTGGGTCGCCGGCTTGCTGATGTCGCGCGCCGGGGCGACGGGCGAATCGCCCGATACGCTCGTGCTGCTGCGCGATGCCGACGGCAACGGCGGCGCCGAGCAGCGTTTCGTGCTGACCGACGATCTCGCATCCCCCTCGGGCATCGCCTGGGCCGACGGCACGCTCTACGTCGCGAACCATAATGCGCTGCTCGCCTTTCCCTACGAACTCGGCGCGACGCAGATCACCGCCGAGCCGCGCAAGCTGATGGACCTCCCTGCCGCGGGCAACCACTGGATGCGCAACATCGCGCTCGATCCGGAAGGCGCCCACGTCTACGTGGCGGTCGGATCGGCCTCCAATATCGCCGAGAAGGGTATCGAGCTGGAGGAAGGCCGGGCGGCAATCTGGGAATACGATCTCGAGGATAACCGGCAGCGGATCTTCGCAACCGGCCTGCGCAATCCCAACGGCCTCGACTGGAATCCTTGGAGCGGCGAGCTCTGGACCACGGTCAACGAGCGCGACATGCTCGGCTCGGACCTCGTGCCCGACTACCTCACCAATGTGCCGATCGGCGCGCAGTACGGCTGGCCCTGGGTCTACTGGAAGAACAACATCGACCGGCGGGTCGAAGCGCCGATGCCGGCGTTCCTCATCGAATATGCCCGGCGTCCCGAATATGCGCTCGGCCCGCACGTCGCCGCGCTCGGCCTGGTATTCAGCGAGGAAGGGGCGCGGATGGGGCCGCGTTTCGGCCAGGGCGCCTTCATCGCGCGCCACGGCTCATGGAACCGCAAGCCGCCGGCCGGGTACGACGTGGTCTATGTCGCTTTCGACGACCGCGGCAATCCGCTCGGCAAGCCGGTTCCCGTGCTGACCGGCTTCCTGACGGGCGAGGGCACCACGCGCGGCCGCCCGACTTGGGTCGAATGGGCCGGCGACGGGGCGCTGCTGGTCAGCGACGACACCGCCGGCATTATCTGGCGCGTGACCGCTCCCGGTGCCCAGCCCCTGCCGGCGATCGAGCGCATGCGGGGTGATTCCCTGCCCCCGCAGCGCGAGCTGGGTGGCAGCACGGCGACGTTCGGCGACGACTATGCACGCGAGGATGTGATCCAGTAAGGGCTCAGATCGCGCGTCCGGCGCGTCCGGCAAGCTCGTTCACGTAATGCCATGCGGTGCGCCCCGAACGCGCACCGCGCCGCCGCGCCCATTCGAGCGCGTCGGCCTCGCTCCAGTCGAGACCGTAGGCGTCCGCATAGCCGCGGATGATGGCGAGGTAGTCGTCCTGCGTGCAGTTGTGGAAGCCGATCGAAAGGCCGAACCGGTCGGCGAGCGCAAGCGTGTCGTCGACCGCGTCGCGCGGGTTCAGCGGATCGTCCTGCTCGCGCGAATGCCGCGGCACGATCGCGCGGCGGTTCGACGTGACGGCGAGGCGCACGTTCGCCGGCCGCGCCTCGACGCCGCCTTCCAGCCAGCTCCGCAAGTGGCGCGGCCCGGCCGAATCCTCCTCGCCGAAGCCGAGGTCGTCGATGTAGACGAGGAAGTTGCGCCCGGCCCCGCGGAGCTGCGCAAACAGGTGCGGGAGCGAGGGCAGGGCGTCCGCCGCGACCTGCACAAGCGCCAGCCCGCGCGGCACTGCGGCCTGCGCCGCGACGACCGAGGCACGCACCAGCGCCGATTTGCCCATGCCGCGCGCGCCCCACAGCAGCATGTCGTGCGCGGCGTGGCCCTGGGCGATCCGCACGACGTTGGCGGCGACGATGTCGCGCTGGGCGTCGATACCCTGAAGCAGCGTGAGCGGCGGCGCATCGATCGCGCCGACCAGACGTGCCGAGCGCCCGTCCCACACGTAAGCGGGCGCTGCGTGCCAGTCGGTCGCCGGTGCGGCGTCGCCCGCGAGTCTTTCCAGCGCTTCGGCGATGCGCGCCAGGGGATCTCCCTGATCGGCCGAAGTCCCCCGCGTCATCCCGCGAGTTGCTCGCTTGTGAGCGCGTAGAGCGGCTCTGCGCCCGCCATGGCCGAGGCCTTGAGACCGGTGGCCTCGGGCACGATCCGGTCGAGAAAGAAGCGCACGCTCGCGCGCTTGGCGGCGGGGCCCGGCGCCTCGCCGGCCTCGACCGCGCGGAGCTGCCGGAGCAACTGCCACCCGGCGACCGCAACGGCGGACATCGTGCAGAACGGCACACTGCCCGCGAGCCGATCATCCAGCGTCGCAGTATCGCCCATCCATTCGCCGATCGCGGCGCAGTCGTTCGCGAGCGCGGCGAGGGCCGGTTCGTCGCCCGCCGCGTCGCGCGCGATATCCGCCATCAATGCGGCGAACACCGCGCCGTTCTCGAGCCCCAGCTTGCGCGTGACCAGGTCGGCAGCCTGGATGCCGTTGGTGCCTTCGTAGATCGGGGCGATGCGCGCGTCGCGGTAATGCTGCGCCGCGCCGGTCTCCTCGATGAAGCCCATGCCGCCATGGACCTGCACGCCGAGGCTGGCGACTTCCACGCCGACATCGGTCCCCCAGGCCTTGATCAGCGGCACGAGCACGTCGCCGCGCCCATCGGCGGCCTCGTCGCCCAGCGTGCCGCGATCGACCTGGCCCGCGGTGTAGTAGAGGAGCGCGCGCGCGCCTTCGGTCAGCGCTTTCATCCGCAGCAGCATGCGGCGCACGTCGGGATGCTCGGCGATCGCGACCGGCGTCTTGTCGGGCGACCCGGCACGCGCCGACTGCACGCGCTCGCGCGCATAGGCTAGCGCGGCCTGCGTGGCGCGCTCACCGATCTGCACGCCCTGGTTGCCGACGTTGATCCGCGCGTTGTTCATCATCGTGAACATCGCCGCGAGCCCGCGGTTTTCGGCGCCGACGAGCTCGCCGATGCATTCGCCGTTGTCGCCGTAGCTCATCACGCAGGTCGGCGAGGCATGGATGCCGAGCTTGTGCTCGAGGCTGACGCACCGCACGTCGTTCCGCGGACCGGGCGAGCCGTCGTCGTTGATATGGTACTTGGGCACGAGGAACAGCGATATACCGCGGCTGCCCTCGGGCGCGCCGGGCAGGCGTGCGAGGACGAGATGAATGATGTTCTCGGCCAGATCGTGCTCGCCGAAGGTGATGAAGATCTTCTGCCCGGCGATCCGGTACTTGCCGGCGTGCTCTCCGCCCTCGATCGGCGTCGCGGTCGTGCGCAGCGCGCCGAGGTCGCTGCCCGCCTGCGGCTCGGTGAGGTTCATCGTACCCGACCACTGGCCGCTGACCAGCTTCGGCAGGTAGAGCGCCTTCTGCGCCTCGCTCCCGTGATGATCGAGCGCCTCGGTCGCGCCGACCGAGAGCATCGGCAGCAGGCTGAAAGCCATGTTCGCGGTGCCGAGGTTCTCGAGCACGTTGCAGGCGAGCGTAAAGGGCAGGCCCTGGCCACCGAATTCCGCCGGGCCGGCGATCGCGTTCCAGCCCTGCGCGACATAGTCGGCATAGGCCTCTGCGAACCCGGCCGCCAGACGGACCACGCCGTTCTCCAGCTTCGCGCCTTCCAGGTCGCCCGCGCGGTTCAGCGGCGCCCATTCGCCTGCCGCGAAAGCGCCGATGCCTTCGACGATCGCCTCGACCATGTCGGATTCGGCCGCGGCGAAGCGTTCGGAGGCGGCGAGGTCGGCGATTCCCGCATTGACGCGGATGGCGAGCAACTGGTCCTGGGTGGCGGGCGAATAGGTCACGTCGTGCGGTTCCCCTTGGCTTTGCGCCGATGCGCATATAGCGCGCGGGTATGAGCGGCAAGAACGCGACCGAAACAGTTTTTGCAGATGCGAAAGGAATTGCTCGCGCAGCGAATATTCTCGCCGGCGGCGGGCTGGTCGCGGTGCCTACCGAGACGGTCTACGGCCTAGCCGCACGGGCCGACAGCGACCACGCCGTGGCGCGCATCTATCAAGCCAAGGGCCGGCCGAGCTTCAATCCGCTGATCGTGCACGTCCGCGACGCGGAACAGGCCGCCCGGTACGCCCGGCTGGAACGTGACGCGGACCGTCTCGCCCGGTCCGTCTGGCCCGGGCCGCTGACGCTGGTCCTGTCCCGGCGCGAGGACGCGGGCCTGGCGGCGGCGGTTACCGCCGGCCTGCCGACCGTGGCCCTGCGCGCGCCAGCGCACCCGGCGATGCGGGCATTGCTTGCCGCCTGCGATTTTCCGCTCGCGGCGCCCTCGGCGAACCGCAGCGGCTTCATCAGCCCGACACGGGCGGAACACGTCTCCGCCTCGCTCGATGGCCGGATCGACCTCATTCTCGATGCGGGGCCCTGCGAAGAGGGGGTCGAATCGACGATCCTCGCCATCCGCGAGGATGGCCGCTGGGACGAGCTGCGCCCCGGACCGGTGGATCTCGACGCGCTCCACCAGCGGCTGTTAGGCGCACCGCGCGAGAGCGGCGGCGCGGGCGATGCGATCGAGGCGCCGGGCCAGCTCGCCAGCCACTACGCGCCGGGAAAGCCGGTTCGCCTGAACGCCGCCGCCGCTGCGCCGGACGAGTTCATGATCGGTTTCGGCGACGTTACGGGCCACTGCAGCCTGTCGCTCAGGGGCGATCTCGGCGAAGCTGCCGCGCGGCTCTACGCCTGTCTGCACGAGGCGGCGCGGTCCGATCTGCCGCGAGTCGCGGTCGCGGCGGTCCCGGAAGCGGGGATCGGCGTCGCGATCAACGACCGGCTACGCCGCGCCGCGGCCTGAGGCGGGCTAGCGCGGCTCGGGGGCGGCCGGAACGCTGGGCAGCAGGACCTGGATCTCGCCGTAGGTCTGCCGCGCCTTGTCGCAAGCACGGCGGTCGCCGTCGCTGCAGTCGCGCATCTCGTCCGCATAGCGGCGCTCGAGCCGGCCGAGCTGCGCCTCGCGCTGGCGCAGTTCGCGCCCGCGTTTCTCGTCCGCTTCGGATTGGCTCGTGGTGGCGAGATCGACCGCCCCGCTGGCGATTCTCACCGGCGCCGTCACTGCGCCGACCGCTGCTTTCGCGAGACAGCCGCCGAGCATGAACGCGCTGGGCAGAACGATGGAAGCCAAGACTATGCCGCGCATGGGAACTCCTCCTGAGCGCAGCATAGCCTGTCGAAAGCGTCGCGGCGATGAATGTGTACGAATTTATTCCGCTTCGGGCGTTGGCGTCGCTTCCGGCGCGGCATCGGCGCTCGCGCCGGAGGCGGCCGGGGTGCACTTGAGCGTGCCCGAACCCATAGAGCTGATCGTGCAGGTGGCGGAGCCGGTCACCGACACGTCGCCCGAACCCATGATCGACGCTTCGACCGTTCCGTCGGAAGCGAACGCCGCATCGCCCGACCCGGCGATGGTGATGTCGGCCTTGTCGACCTTGAGCTGTTCCATTTCGGCTTCGCCCGATCCGGCGATGTTGAGCTCGAGCGTGGTCGCCCGGCCGGCTGCGCGGTAAGTGCCCGATCCGGCGATGTTCACTTCGAGCACCTCGGCGTCGACCCGGGTGGTATTCGCCGATCCGCTGCCGGCGATCGTCACTTCCGCATTCCCGTCGATCACGTCCGCCTCGACCGTGCCGGAGCCGGCGACGACGAGCTTCTCGAGCCGGGGCAGGGTGACGCGCACCGTGGCGCGGCCGTCGGTGCTGCTCCAGTTCTCGTTCTCGCGCATGACGCCGAGCGTTTCCTCGTCGAGTGTGAAGCGCAGCGCGTCGACCGCTTCCTGGTCGCCGCTGACGTCGATGGCGAGGGTCTCGCCGCGGGTCACGATCACGCTGTCCGGCCCGGCCGCGACCACTTCCGTCGGGCTCTTGCCGGTGAGATCGAGCTCGGAAAGCGGAACCCCGTCGGAACCGTTGATGTTGAAGCTTCCGTTACAGCCACTGGCCATCATCAGCGCGACAACCGGGGCAACCCCCTTGAGAATCTTCTGCAGCATGTGAACCCTTCCTCGTGTCCGAAATGGACCCAGCCCGTGTTGCCGACATAATACAGCGGCATCGTGCGTTCAACCGCGATACGAAAAAGGCCGCCCCGGGGGGCGGCCTTTCGTCGGTCGGATACGACGCTTAGTCGAAATCAGGCCTCTTCGGCGTTCTCGTAGTACTGCGGCGCATGTTCGCGCAGGACATTGAGGATCTTCTCGAGCGCGGCGGGCTCGTCGGTCTTCTCCATCGCCGCCAGCTCGCGGGCCAGGCGGCTCGAGGCGGCCTCGAAGATCTGCCGCTCGGAATAGGACTGCTCTGGCTGATCCTCCGGGCGGAACAGGTCGCGGGTCACCTCGGCGATCGAGACGAGGTCGCCCGAGTTGATCTTCGCTTCGTATTCCTGCGCGCGGCGGCTCCACATCGTGCGCTTGACCTTCGGCTTGCCCTTGAGCGTCTCCATCGCTTCCTTCAGCGTCTTGTCGCTCGACAGCTTGCGCATGCCGATCGCCTCGACCTTGTTGGTGGGCACGCGGAGCGTCATCCGCTCCTTCTCGAAGCGAAGCACGTAGAGCTCGAGCTGCATCCCGGCGATTTCTTCGTTCTGCAGCTCGATCACACGGCCGACGCCGTGCTTGGGATAGACGACGTAGTCGCCGACATCGAAGGCGGGAGCCTTGCTAGCCATGCAAAAGTCCTTTCTGCGGTCGGGCCCCGGGAGGCAGAGTCAAATCGCCCTTGCACCGCGCCGCATCGGGCGCGGTCGAACGGTCGATTGTCCTGTCGCGAGTGGTCCGGACCTTCCTGCTGTCACGCCTGCGACCGGCCACGACCGGTGCAGTTGTTGCATTATATAGCATAACAGCAACAAAATTGCGAGTCCGCAGTGCAGGTGTCCGAATCGGGCCGCCGGGCGCCGCTTTCGGACCGGCTTGTTAGTCGCCTTCGCCGGGCTCCGGCGTGAAGTACTTCTCGAACTTGCCTTCCTCGCCCTTGTGCTCGTCGGCGTCGGCGGGCGGCTCCTTCTGGCTCGTGATGTTCGGCCATTCGGCGGAGTACTTGGTGTTGAGCTCGAGCCACTGTTCGAGGCCGCTCTCGGTATCGGGCAGGATCGCTTCGGCCGGGCACTCGGGCTCGCACACGCCACAGTCGATGCATTCGCTGGGGTTGATCACCAGCATGTTCTCGCCCTCGTAGAAACAGTCGACCGGACAGACCTCGACGCAGTCGGTATACTTGCACTTGATGCAGGCGTCGGTGACGACATAGGTCATTGGGAAGCGCTTCCTTTGCGGGCTCGGCCCTGGTTCACGGTTTAGCCGCTGCTATGGCGGTTTGCCCGTCCGGGTCAAGCGCGCGATAACATGCCTGCGCTTCGGACGCCGGGCCGCGGCGCGCGGGCAGTTCCAGCAGTTCGATCACACGCACCGCCTTTCCGATGGGAAAGGTGAGCACGTCGCCCGGTGCGACCGGCTGGCTCGCGCGGGTGACCCGCTGGCCGTTGCGCCGCACGTGTCCCGCCTCGACCAGCGTCTGTGCCCGCGCGCGCGTCTTCACGAAGCGCAAGTGGCACAGCAGCCGGTCGATCCGCATCACCGCACGAGATCCGCCAGCGCCGCAAAGGCCCCGTTCGCGGGCGGCTTGCGGTCGGGCTGACGTTCCGCCGGCCGCCGGCGCGAAGGGCGCCATTCCCACACGTCCGGTGCGGGCGGGCCGAAGGCACCCTCGACCAGCTTGCGCGCGGGAAGACGGCGGAAGCCTGCCGCGCCGAGCAGGCGGTGCCAGTTCTCCGGCGTCAGCCCGGTGGAGACGGCCAGCGCCGGATCGAGCACGAAGCGGCGCGCCTTCGCCTCGCCGCGCGTCTGATGGGCAGCGCGCAGGATCTTCTCGGCCATGTCGACACGCACCGCCTGGCGGCCAGCCGGGCGGTAGCCGGCGGGGAGGGCCTTCGCGCCTTCGATGACCGGCTGCATGGCTTCCTGCAGCGGCCGCCGGTCGTAACCGAGCGCATGGAGCAGCGCGCGCGGCGCGGGCTTCAGCAGGGCGGGAGCGAAGACGTCGAGCGCGCCGAACGTGACGCCGAGCCGGCGCAGAAACGGGCGCATGTCCTTCGGCAGATGCTCGATCCCGGCTTTCTCGCGGGCGACGAACCCATGTCCCCCGATCAGACCCAGCAGCAGCGCGCGCGCCTGCGAGCCCGCCTCGGGGTCCCTGGCCGCTTCCTCCAGCCGGGCGAGCGGTTCGAGCGGTGCCAGCGCCGCGGCGAGCCAGTCCGCGATGGCCTGCACCAGCCGCTCGCGCACGGCTTCGGGAAGGGCGTGGAGCTCGCGCGCGGGCACGATGCGCGGGTGAACGGCGTCGGGGCCCGGCTCCAGCCGCGCCAGATCCTGTCCCTGCCAGCGGATCGCGCCGCCCGTCAGCTCCGCGCCTTCCATCTGCGAGGCGATCAGCGTCTCGGCGCGGTCCGACAGGATGCGGGGCAGGGCCTTCTCGCCCGCGGCAAGCAGCATCTTGCGGTCGCCATGGCTGGCCGTGTGATCGACCTTGAAGCGGAAACCCTCGACATGGCCGATCGGCTCGTCCTCCACCAGCAGCGCGCCGTCTTCCGCCAGGGTGACGGGCAGCAGCGCAGGATCGGTGCCCAGGCTCTTCATCAGGATCGTGGTCCTCCGGTTGACGAAACGTTCGGTCAGCCTTGCGTGTAGCGCATCCGACAGCCTCGCTTCCACTGCTCTTGCACGCGCGGCCATCTCGTCGCGCGCCAGGACCCAGTCGGGCCGCTGGCAGATATAGGCCCAACTGCGGATCGCCGCGATGCGGCCCTGCAGTGTGTCGATGTCGCCCTGCACGCGGTCGAGTTCCGCAATGCGTGCCGCGACGTAGTCCGCGCCGAGATGCCCGCGCGCCAGATCCTGCCACAGCCGCGCGACGAAGCGGGCGTGGACGTCCGGGCCGAGCTGGCGGAAATCGGGCAGCGAGCAGGCTTCCCAGAACCGCCGCACCAGCCCTGCACCCTTGACGTCAGCGGCGATGGGTTCGTCCGCCAGCCGCTTGAGAACCGCGAGATCGATCGTCTCGGGCGCGGATACGAGCTGGGGCTCGGCCGGGGGGGCCTCGAGATCGGCGATGAGCGTGCGAAGGCTGTCGAAGCGCGGTTCGGCCTCGCGCCAGAACAGCTTGGTCAGGGGCGCGAAGCGATGCTCCTCGATCGCGTAGACTTCCTCGTCGGTGAACTCGGGGACCGGGCCCTTGCCGGCGGCGAGCGTGCCGAAGGTGCCGTCCTTCTGGTGGCGCCCCGCGCGCCCGGCGATCTGCGCCATCTCCGCCGGGGTCAGCCGCCGCTGGCGCACGCCGTCGAACTTGGTCAGCGAGGCGAAGGCGACGTGGGTGACGTCAAGGTTCAGGCCCATGCCGATCGCGTCGGTCGCGACGATGTAGTCGACCTCGCCCGACTGGAACATCGCAACCTGCTTGTTGCGGGTCTCGGGGCTCAGCGCGCCCATGACCACCGCCGCCCCGCCGCGAAACCGGCGCAGCATTTCGGCGACGGCGTAGACCTGCTCGACGGAGAAGGCGACGATCGCGCTCCGCGGCGGCAGGCGCGAGAGCTTGCGCGCGCCGGCATGCGTCAGCGTGGAGAAGCGCGGCCGCTCGACGATCTCGGCGCGCGGGATCAGCGACCCAACGACCGGCTCCAGCGTCGCCGCGCCGAGCAGCATGGTCTCCTCCCGCCCGCGGGCATGGAGCAGGCGATCGGTGAAGACGTGCCCCCGTTCGCGGTCGGCGGAAAGCTGCGCCTCGTCGAGTGCGACGAAGGCATGGCCGCCGCCGGTTCGCGGCATGGCCTCGGCCGTGCAGCAGAAATAGCGCGCGCTCGCCGGCTCGATCCGTTCCTCGCCGGTGATCAGGGCGACCTGGCTCTCCCCCTTGATCGCTACCACGCGGTCGTAGACCTCGCGCGCGAGCAGGCGCAGCGGAAAACCGATCGCACCCGATGAATGGGCACACATCCGCTCGATCGCCAGATGGGTCTTCCCGGTATTGGTGGGTCCGAGGACCGCTTTGATGGTGCCATCGGTCACTCGGTGAATGTGGCATCGGGGAGGGCGCGCGGCAAGCCGCGCCGGCGCCGTGCGGCGGAGTTCCCGCAGGCCGCCGCGCGAACGACTCGGTCCGCCGCAGCTTAAGCCGGTCTTTACTTTAATCGGGCAGGGATTGCGGCATAGAGCACGCTCGGGTCGGGTCGCGAGACCATGCATCGCGACCTGCGGAGGAGGCGCGGTGTACAAGCAGGGTTTTGGCGACGGTCAGGTCTCCGCCGATTCGGGCGGCGACCTCTGGCGCCCGGCCGCGCTTTCGCACTCCCAGATCGTTGCCGATCCGCAGCCCCATGTGATTCAGCGCGCCCGGCGCTTCTCCGAACGCTTCGACGCGCGGCGGGCGGGCCTCTCCGAAGCTTTCGAGAGAATGGATCTCGCGCCGGACCTGGCGGAAAAGATCGGCAGCCGCCGCTGGTTCCGCGGGCTCGGCACCCTGATGGGCCTCTCGGCGCTCGCGCTGGCGATGTGGCCCGATTTCGCGCCGGTCGAGGCCGCGCCCGTGATGCGGCTGGACGATCCGGCGCGCGACGAATTCCGCAGCCAGATGATCATGCCGCTCGCGCTCGGTTCCGACAGCGGGCGGCGCATGGGCGCCACGGCGCTGGTCGTGCCGCTCAAGTCGGCGCCCGAACGTCCCCGGATCGAGCTGCTCGCCACGCTGGCGCGGGGCGACAGCTTCGAGCGGATGCTGCGCCGCGCCGGGGTCGGCACGGGCGACGCGGAGAGGGTCGCCGAACTCGTCTCCGCTTCGGTCGCGCTGGACGCGATCGAGCCGGGAACGCAGGTCGACATCACGCTCGGCCGCCGCCCGCAGCCCGGGGCGGCGCGTCCGCTCGACGCGCTCGAATTCCGCGCCCGCTTCGATCTCGCGCTGGCCGTGACGCGCGACGATGCCGGGCACCTGTCACTCACGCGCAAGCCGATCCGCGTCGACGAGACGCCGCTGCGTATCCGCGGCACCGTGGGCAGCAGCCTCTACCGCTCGATGCGCGCTGCGGGCGCTCCCGCGAGCGCGGTGCAGCAGTACCTGAAGGCGCTCAGCGAGCAGGTCGATCTCGACCGCGCGGTGCGCTCGACCGACACGTTCGACATGATCGTGCAGTACCGCCGCGCCGCCACCGGGGAGCGCCAGGCGGGGCAATTGCTCTATGCCGGGATCGAGCGGGGCGGGGAGACGAAGACCCAGCTCATGCGCTGGGGCGACGAGGGCCGCTTCTACGAGGCATCCGGCGTGGGCGAGCAGCGCAGCGGCCTCGTTGCCCCGGTGCCCGGCCGGATCTCGTCCAACTTCGGCATGCGCCGCCACCCGATCCTCGGCTACAAGCGCATGCATGCGGGCATGGATTTTCGCGCCAGTTACGGCACGCCGATCGTCGCGGTGACCGACGGCCGCGTTTCCAGCGCCGGGCGCGCGGGCGGCTGCGGCAAGGCGGTCAAGCTCAGCCACGGCGGCGGGCTCGCCACGCGCTATTGCCACATGAGCCGCGTCGCCGTGCGCAGCGGGCAGAGCGTGCGCCGCGGGCAAGTGATCGGCTACGTCGGTTCGACCGGCCTCTCGACCGGCCCGCACCTGCATTACGAGATGTATCGCGGCGGCCGCGCGGTGAACCCGGCCTCGGTCGAATTCGTCACCCGGGCGCAGCTTTCGGGTGCCGAGCTGCGCCGCTTCCGTGCCGCGCTGGCCACGCTCAAGACGGTCGAGGCCGGCACCGCGCTGGAGGACCTCGCCCCTACCGCGACCGAAGCCGCCGCCGCCGAGCCGGTGCGCGAGATCGACAGGCTCGAGACGCCCAAGCGCGTGGGCTGAGGCAGACTGAATCCCCGCGCAGGCGGGGATCTCAGGATATTTGCGTCGCGCCGGCGGTATGAGGTCCCCGCCTGCGCGGGGACTCGGGTAGATTGCACCCCCTTCCCAATTCCGGCAACAGGCGCGGATGACCGCCTCCTATCCCAACCTGCGAATGCGCCGCGCACGGGCCAGTTCGTGGAGCCGCGCCCTTTACCGCGAGACCGCGCTGACGCCCGCCGACCTGATCTGGCCCCTGTTCGTCACCGACGGCAATGGGGTGGAGGAGCCGGTCGCGAGCCTGCCCGGCGTCTCGCGCTGGTCGGTCGACGGGATCGCCGCCCGCGCGAAAGAGGCCGTCCGGCTCGGCATCCCATGCCTGGCGCTGTTCCCGAACACCCAGCCCGGCCGCCGCTCGGACGACGGGGCCGAGGCGCTCAACCCCGACAACCTGATGTGCCGCGCGATCAAGGCGATCAAGGACGCCTGCGGCAGCGACATCGGCGTCCTGACCGACGTGGCGCTCGATCCCTACACCAGCCACGGTCAGGACGGGTTACTCGATGGGGCAGGCTACGTCGTGAACGACAACACGGTCGCCGTTCTCGTGGACCAGGCGCTCAACCAGGCGGAGGCCGGGGCCGACGTCATCGCGCCTTCGGACATGATGGACGGACGGGTGAAGGCGATCCGCATGGCGCTTGAGATGGGCGGGCACCACAACGTCCAGATCATGAGCTACGCTGCAAAGTACGCGAGTGCGTTCTACGGACCGTTCCGCGACGCGGTGGGTTCGGGCGGCCTGCTCAAGGGCGACAAGCGGTCCTACCAGATGGACCCGGCGAACGGCGAGGAAGCCTTGCGCGAAGTGGCGCTCGATCTCGCCGAAGGGGCGGACAGTGTCATGGTCAAGCCGGGGCTTCCCTACCTCGACATCGTCCGCCGGGTGAAGGAGCGGTTCGAAGTGCCGGTCTTCGCCTATCAGGTGAGCGGCGAATACGCGATGATCGAGGCCGCGGCGGCTGCGGGCGCGGGGAACCGTGACGCGCTCGTGCTCGAGACGCTCACTGCCTTCAAGCGCGCCGGATGCAGCGGCGTGCTGACCTACCACGCGGCGCACGCCGCCCGGCTGCTGGGGGCATAGACATGGCTGGATTCCGGCACGAAACCGAACGGCTCATCCTGCGCGACTGGCGCGAGGAGGACTGGGCCGAATTCTTCCGCCAGACCAATACGCCCGCGGTCATGCGCTGGCTTGGCGGCGAGCTCGACGAGGCGGGCATGGCGGCGCAGCGCGAACGGGTCGAAGGCAGCGCCCGGCGCAACGGGTTCTGCTTCTGGGTGGTCGAGCGCAAGGCCGACCGCGCGCTGCTCGGCTTCTGCGGCCTGAAGCGCGCCGACGCGCCGGGATCGACGGTTGCAGGCGCGGTCGAGATCGGCTGGCGCTTGCGCGAGGACGCCTGGGGGCAGGGCTACGCGAAGGAAGCGGCAACTGCCGCGCTCGGGCTCGCGTTCAACCGTTTCGGCGCCGAGGAGGTCATTGCGCTCACCGTGGAAGGCAACGCGGGAAGCTGGGGCCTGATGCGCCGCCTCGGCATGCGCCGGCGCGAGGAGCTCGACTATCCCGACGATCGCTACGATCCGCCGTGGCGCGACACGATCGTCTATTCGATCGACCGCGCCGCATGGGAAAGCCGCGATGGCTGACATCGTCGCCGAGACCGAGCGGCTGGTCCTGCGCACGATCGAGGAGGGTGATGCCGCCCTCCAGCATCGCCTGCTCAACACGCCCGCGGTCATGGCGCGGCTGGGCGGCGTCAAGGAACTGCACGAGATCGAGGCGAAGCATGCCAAAGGCATGGCGCTCTATGCGCAGGAGGGCTTCAGCTTCCTGTTCATGATCGAGAAGGCGACCGGCGAGATGGTCGGCCACTGCGGCATCAAGCGGGTCGACAACCCGCTGGCGAAAAATCAGGGCGATCACGAGGTGGGCTGGCTGGTGCGCGAGGATCACTGGCGGCGCGGTTATGCGGAGGAGGCGATGCACGCGGTGCTCGACTGGGCTTTCGGCCGGGTCGGCGCGCCGCATGTCGTCGCGCTGACCAGCGAAGCCAACATCGGAAGCTGGAAGCTGATGGAAAAGCTCGGCATGGTCCGCCGGCGCGATCTCGATTTCGACGATCCCGCCTATCCGCCGGAGGATCGGCGGACGATCCTCTACAGTCTCACCGCCCAGCAATGGCAGGAGCACAAGGCATGAGCGCAAACCGCCCCGGAGTCCGGATCATCCCGATCCACGGCCGCACGCCGAAGATCCACGACAGCGCCTTCGTTGCGCCGGGCTGCGTGCTGATCGGCGAGGTCGAGATCGGCGCGGACAGTTCGGTCTGGTACAACTGCGTGCTGCGCGCCGATGTCAGCCGGATCGTCATCGGGCAGCGCACCAACGTGCAGGACGGGAGCGTGCTCCACTGCGACCCCGAGCGTCCCGGCGATCCCGAAGGCTCGCCGCTGATCATCGGCGACGACGCGCTGATCGGTCACATGGCGATGGTCCACGGCTGCACAATCGAGGACCGCGGCTTCGTCGGCCTCGGCGCGATCGCGATGAACAAGGCGGTGATCGGCACCGACGCCATGCTCGCCGCGGGCGCCATGCTCACCGAAGGCAAGGTCATGGGCGCGCGCGAGCTCTGGGGCGGGCGGCCGGCGCGCAAGATGCGTGATCTCGACGATGCCGCGATCGCCGGGATGCGCGCGGGCGTCGCGCACTATGTCGAGAACGCGAAGGCGCACGCAGCGGCGCTCGATGGCACGTCCCAAGGCTGACTTTCCGCCGGCCCACGCGATCCGTGCGCTTGCGGATGCAGAAGGCCGGCTGGCCCTACGGGTCACGCCGGGCGCGCGGAGCGAGAGCGTGATGATCGAGAATGGCCGCGTGCAGGTGAAAGTGCGCGCGAAACCCACCGACGGCGCGGCCAACGCCGCGGTTCTGGCGCTGCTCGGCAAGGCTTTGGGGATCGGCGCCTCGCGGCTGCAACTGTTGCGCGGCGCAACTTCGCGGGAAAAGCTGGTCCAGCTGCCGGATGCGCACCGACTTTAGGTACGGGCGCGCTCGATCCGGCTGGCCGCGAGGCACAGTCCTGCCGCCCACGCGAGCGGTATCCATGGCGCAAGAGCGGGCAAGGCGATCGTAATCCAGGCACCCAGCACGGCGCCGGCGGCCAGGCTCGCCCAAAGCAGGAGATGCGCCAGGGCGCCGGGGGCCGGCCGGCCCATGAATCTCGCCGCCAGACCCTGCCCGAAGCGCACCAGCGCGCCCGTCATGTAAGTCACGCCGACGGCGACCTCGCCTTCCCGGCGAAACGCGTTGTTGATCGAGCCCATGGCCAGCGCCGAGGCGCCCACGAACAGCGCGATCAGCCCCAACGCATGGCTGACCGCTCCCGCGGCGATCAGCAGGGTCGAGAGCATGAGGACCGATCGCTTCGGCGACCCGCTGCGCTCCGCCACCACCGCGCCGGCCGCGACTCCGCTCACGAAGCACACGATCAGCAGGATCGGCACCAATGCCGCCGGCGACCGGGCCGCAGCTTCGACGCCGAGCCGGGTCGTGTTCCCCGACATGAACGACACGAAGTAGCCGCCGGCTGCGAGAAAGCCCGCCGCGTCCACGAACCCGGCCAGCCCCGCTACGCCGTAGGCGAGCGAGCGGCGCGGAAGGTCGTAGCGATGCATGGCCTGCTGGCCTTGCCGCCGGAGCGGCGCGATTTCAATCCCGCACCAGCGCGCGCAGGGCGTCGATGCGGTCGGCTTCGTGCGCGGGCTTGTCCCACCGGATGCGGTGGATACGGGGGAAGCGCATGGCGAGGCCGGACTTGTGGCGTTTGCTCGCGTGGACCGAGTCGAAGGCGACTTCGAACACCAGGCTCCTGTCGGTTTCGCGCACGGGACCGAAGCGGTTGACGGTGTGCGTGCGGACGTAGCGGTCGATCTTGCGCAGTTCCTCGTCGGTGAAGCCGAAGTAGGCCTTGCCCACGGGCAGCAGATCGGCGCCCGCGTCGGGATCGCCGTCCCAGCAGCCGAAGGTATAGTCCGAATAGAAGCTCGACCGTTTGCCGCTGCCGCGCTGGGCATACATCAGCACGCAGTCGACCAGCAGTGGATCGCGCTTCCACTTATACCACAGCCCCGTCTTGCGTCCTGCGATATAGGGGCTGTCCTTGCGCTTGAGCATCAGCCCCTCGATCGCATCGTCGCGGGCGCCGGCGCGAATCTCGGCGAGATGGTCGAAGTGTTCGGCATCGACCACGGGGCTGAGGTCGAAGCGATCCGCGGGCAGCCGCGGCATCAGCGCCTCGAGGCGAGCGCGGCGCTGCGTCCACGGCAAGCCGCGCAGATCGTCGTCCTCGAGGATCATGACGTCATAGAGCCGGATGAAGGCGGGGAAGTCCGCCAGCATCGCCTTGGAGACGGTCTTGCGGCCGAGGCGCTGCTGCAGCGCGTTGAAGCTCGCCGCGCCCCCTTTCTCGCCGCCCTGGTGGACGCCGCGCACGAGCAGTTCGCCGTCGAGCACCGCGTCCATCGGCAGGGCGTCGAGGAATTCGGGGAAGGTGCCGGAAATGTCGTCGCCCGAACGCGAGTAGAGGCGCGTCTCCCCCTGCTCGCCGCCGACGTGCACGAGCTGGACGCGGATGCCGTCCCACTTCCACTCGGCCACGTAGTCCTCGAGATCGACGATCGTGTCGTCGAGCGGGTGGGCGAGCATGAACGGGCGGAACAGCGGCAGGCTGCCGGTATCGGGCGGCGGCGCTCTCTCGGCGGCCCAGGCGAAGAGCGCGCGGTAGGGCGGGGCGAGGCCGTGCCAGTATTCCTCGACTTCCTCCACCCCGACGTCGAACGCCTGGGCAAAGGCGATCTTGGCGAGCCGCGCCGAGATCCCGATCCGCATCGCCCCGGTGGCGAGCTTGAGCAGCGCGAAGCGGCCCGAGGCGTCGAGGCGGTCGAGCAGGGCCGGCAGTTCGGTGAACACGCTCCTGCGGGTCATCGCGGCGAGCGCCTCGACCGTTTCCGACACGCTCGGCGGATCGGGCGGCGATTCGCCGGCCGGCCACAGCAGGCTCGCGGTCTCGGCCGTATCGCCCACGAAATCGCGGCTCAGGGTCCAGAGGACCGGATCGACCCGTTCGTGCATCAGGTTGCGGATCGTGCTCGCCTTGACCGCAGGAAAGTCGAGCCCGCCCGTCAGGGCCGCGAGCGCCCATCCGCGGTCGGGGTCGGGCGTCGCCCGCAGATAGCCGGCGATCAACTGCAGCTTCTCGTTCCGGCTGCGCGTATAGACCAGCGCGTCGATCAGGGCGGCAAAGCGTTCCAACCTAAGCCCCCTCCTCTTCAGAGGAGGGGGTTGGGGGTGGTGTCGCGTCGCGCAGCGTCGCGCCGTGCTTTGGCACCACCCCGCTGCGACTAGGGCCTGCTGCGCAGCCCCAAGTCCCGCCGCCCCTCCTCTGAAGAGGAGGGGCCGATGCCGATCGCTCAGTCATCCTCGTCCTCGTACCCGACCAGCGCCAGCGCGCGGGCGCGGCGTTGGCGGAGCTGATGCCAGCGCAGCAGCGCCTCCTCGCGTCCGTGGGTGATCCAGGTCTCGTGCGGATCGACCTCCTCGACCGTGCGGGTGAGCTCGCCCCAGTCGGCATGGTCGGAGATGACCAGCGGCAGCTCCACATTGCGCTGGCGGGCGCGCTGCCGCACGCGCATCCAGCCTGACGCCATGGCGGTGATCGGGTCGGGCAGGCGGCGGCTCCAGCGGTCGTTCAGCGCGGACGGCGGGCAGACGACGATGTGCCCGCGCATGTCTTCCTTCTTCGCGTCGCTCACCAGGCGCAGCTCGCCCAGGTCCACGCCCCAGTCCTCGTAAAGCCGGCACATCCGCTCCAGCGCGCCGTGGAGGTAGATCGGCCGGTCATGTCCGGCACGGCGCAGCTCGGCGATCACCCGCTGCGCCTTGCCCAGCGCATAGGCGCCGACCAGCACGCAGCGCTCGGGATACGCGGCGAGGCGATCGAGCAGCTTGCCGATCTCGGTCTCGATGGGGGGATGGCAGAACACCGGCAGTCCGAAGGTCGCCTCGGTGATGAACACGTCGCACGGCGTCACTTCGAACGGCGGGCAGGTCGGATCGGGGCAGCGCTTGTAATCGCCGGTCACGACCACGCGCTCGCCCGCATGCTCGAGCAGGATCTGCGCGCTCCCGAGCACGTGCCCCGCAGGAACGAACGTCGCATCCACACCGCCCGGCAGGCGAATCGTCTCGCTATAACCTGCCGGCACGGCACCGCCGGAAGTCGCGTAGCGCAACTTCATGATCGCCAGCGTCTCGGGCGTCGCGACCGTGCGCCCATGCCCGCCGCGCGCATGATCCGCATGCCCGTGCGTCACCAGCGCATGATCCACCGGCTCCGAGGGATCGATCCAGCAATCGGCGGGAACGACATGGATGCCATGCGGCTCGGGCCGGATCCATGCGAAGTCGTGCGCCATTCGTTTAGAATGACGCGTAACGCCGGGCGGTTCCAGAGGTTCGGGTTCGGTCAGGACTTGAAGAGGCGGAGCGGAGAATGTGTGAGATTGAAGCTGGATCTACCCTACGCTGTAGCGGCGAGCGCATGCATCAAGGCTGCAGTGCCTAGCTGAGAAGCATCTTTATGCCGGACACAAAGAGCATGGCGCAAAGCGCATAGCGAACGATGTTGTCGTTGATCTTTCCCGTTGCCAGCGAGCCGATGATGATCCCGGGAATGGAGCCAAGTAGCAGGCTGCCGAGGAGCCAGGCATCGACATTGCCAAGCCAGCTATGACCCAGGGCAGCAACCAAAGTGAGAGGAATGGCGTGAATGATATCGGTGCCGACGATCGTTTTCGCACTGAGACGCAAAGGATAGATCAGGGCGAGCATAACCGCGACCAGTGCGCCCGCACCGACGGACGTGAGGGTCACCAGACTTCCCACGGCCGCTCCACCGCAGAGCGTCAGTATCAGCTGCCATCGGCGCAAGCGGCCTGCGGCCATCTCCAACCTCGAACGGATCCGTTGCAGAGGGCGGGTGATCTGGGTCTTGAACAGCATCAGTGTGGCAGTGAGCAGCAGTGCGGCGCCCAGCAACTTTAGCAGCATGCCGGATTCGAGGCTTCCGTCGTGGAATACGGCGAGCCATATTAGCGTCAGCGCAGCCCCTGGCAGGCTTCCCAGCGCGAGCCGACCAACAATCTTCCAGTTGGCCGACCCCAATCGATGGTGAACGAGGCCGCCTGCAGCTTTCGTCATGCAGGCGAACCACAGATCGGTGCCGATGGCTACTGCTGGCGAAAAACCGAACAGGATGATCAGCAGGGGAGCCATGAGAGATCCGCCCCCAACCCCTGTCAGCCCAACGAGAAACCCGACGAAGGCCCCCGCCAGCGAGTAGCCGAATTCCATGTTAGCCGGGTACCATTGCCCGCAGAGCAGACTGCACCTGTTCGGCCCATTGTGTTCTGCAGATGAGGAGGTCTGGGAGTTCGGTATCGGGCGCGTTGTAGATGAGTGGTGAGCCGTCGATGCGAGAGCAGTGGAGGCCGTGTGCCTTGGCGACGGCGACGGGGGCGCAGTTGTCCCACTGGTATTGTCCGCCCGAGTGGAGGTAGATCTCGGCCTGTCCGCGGACCACGGCCATGGCCTTGGCGCCGGCGGAGCCCATCGCGATGAGCTCGCCGCCGATCGCCTCGGCTACGGCGAGTGCTTCCTTTGCCGGCCGGGTGCGGCTGACCACGAGGCGCGGGGTGGCGGCGGGTTCGGGCAGGGCGGCGATCCGGTCGCTGCGCAGCACCACGCCGCCGTTCAGGCCGGGCAGCGCGACCGCGCCGACTTTGGCTTCCCCGTCGATGGCAAGCCCGACATGGACCGCCCAG
>NZ_JAEVFE010000001.1 GCF_016803135.1 Altererythrobacter sp. C41 | reverse complement strand
TTCGGTGCTGGCGAAGCCCTCTCCCCTTCCGGGGAGTGGGTTGGGAGAGGGGGCAGGGCGAACCGCGACCGTGGCACGCGACCCCCTCCCCCCGGCCCCCTCCCCTGAAGGGGAGGGGGAGAGGCCCATCCTCGCGATGACGCCGCGCGGTACGCCGATCACGCAGGCGCGGATTCGCGAGCTGGCGGCGGGGCCGGGCGTCGTCATCCTCTGCGGCCGGTTCGAAGGGTTCGACGAGCGCCTGTTCGAGGCGCGGCCGCAGATCGAGCAGGTCAGTCTCGGCGACGTGGTCCTCTCCGGCGGAGAGCCCGCCGCGCTGGCCATTCTCGATGCTTGCATTCGCCTGCTTCCCGGCGTAATGGGCGCGCCTTCGAGCGGGACCGAGGAATCCTTCGAGGAAGGGCTTCTCGAGTATCCGCAATATACCCGACCTCAGGAATGGGAAGGGCGCACGATCCCTGAAGTGCTGCGATCGGGGGATCATGCGAAAATCGCGGCGTGGCGCAAGCAACGCAGCGAGGAAGACACACGGTCACGCAGGCCGGACCTTTGGGAGCGCTACAGTGGCGCTCGGGACCAGTCTGCCTCTGATGCGCGGCGAAAAAGGTAAGGATGCAGGTCATGAACCTGATTCAGCAGCTCGAGGCCGAAGCCATCGAGAACCTCGGGAAGGACGTTCCCGAATTCCGCGCCGGTGACACCGTGCGCGTCGGCGTGAAAGTCGTCGAAGGCACGCGCGAGCGTGTGCAGAATTTCGAAGGTGTGGTGATCGCCCGTTCGAACCGCGGCATGGGTTCGAACTTCACCGTGCGCAAGATGAGCTTCGGCGAAGGCGTGGAACGCGTGTTCCCGCTCTACTCGCCGATCGTCGACTCGATTACCGTGGTTCGCCGCGGCGTCGTGCGCCGGGCGAAGCTCTACTACCTGCGCGGCCGCACCGGTAAATCGGCCCGCATCGCCGAGCGCCGCGAGAACCGCCCGACCGAAAAGGCCTGATCGGCCACCAGTCGGGAAAGAGACAGCAAGGGGCGCTCCGGCACGGGTCGGGGCGCCCCTTTTGCGTTTCGGCCCGCTATCGGGGGTTCAAGGATATTTGCGGTTGCGGGCGAGACGCTGAGCGCTAAGCCCCGCGCACCAAGCGAGGAGTGATAGATGGGTTATCGGGTGGCAATCGTCGGCGCGACCGGCAACGTCGGACGCGAGATGATGCAGATCCTCGCCGAGCGCGAGTTCCCGTGTGACGAGGTCGCGGCGGTCGCGAGCTCGCGTTCGGTCGGCACCGAGGTCGAATTCGGCGACACCGGCAAGATGCTCAAGTGCAAGAACATCGAACATTTCGACTTCGCCGGATGGGACATCGCGCTGTTCGCCGCCGGTAGCGGCCCGGCCAAGGAATATGCGCCCAAGGCGGCGGCGGCCGGCTGCGTGGTGATCGACAACTCCTCGCTCTACCGCATGGAGCCCGACGTGCCGCTGATCGTGCCCGAGGTGAATCCGGACGCGATCGACGGCTACAAGGCGCGCAATATCATCGCCAACCCGAACTGCTCGACCGCGCAGCTCGTCGTCGCGCTCAAGCCGCTGCACGATGCCGCGACGATCAAGCGCGTGGTGGTGAGCACCTACCAGTCCGTGTCCGGCGCCGGGAAGGCGGGGATGGACGAGCTGTTCGAGCAGAGCCGCGCGATCTTCGTCGGCGATCCGGTCGAGCCGAAGAAGTTCACCAAGCAGATCGCCTTCAACGTGATCCCGCACATCGACGTCTTCCTCGACGACGGATCGACCAAGGAAGAGTGGAAGATGGTGGTCGAGACCAAGAAGATCCTCGACCCGAAGATCAAGCTCAACGCCACCTGCGTGCGGGTGCCGGTGTTCGTCGGCCACTCGGAAGCGGTCAACATCGAGTTCGAGAACGAGCTTTCGGCCGAAGCGGCGCAGGACATCCTGCGCGAAGCCCCGGGCGTGATGCTCGTCGACAAGCGCGAGGACGGCGGGTACGTCACCCCGATCGAAAGCGCGGGCGACGGCGCGACTTACATCAGCCGCGTGCGCGAGGATCCGACGATCGAGAACGGCCTGACCCTGTGGTGCGTCTCCGACAACCTGCGCAAGGGCGCGGCGCTCAACGCCGTGCAGATCGCGGAACTGCTCGGCCGGCGGCACCTGAAGAAGGGGTGACGAGGGGGAGGGCTTGCGGCACAACGTCCGCATGACCCTCGCCGCCGATCTCTTCTTCAGCTTCCGCAGCCCCTACAGCTATCTGGCGGTGGGGCGGTATCGCGAGCTGGCGGAGACGCACGACGTTGAGATCGCGCTGCGGCCGGTCTACCCGCTGGCGATCCGGCAGCCGGATTTCTTCGAGCGCAACCATCCGAACTGGCTGCGTTACACGCTGGTCGACGTGATGCGGGTGGCGCAGTTTCACGGGATTCCTTTCGGTCCGCCGCGGCCGGATCCGATCGTGCAGGACATCCCGACGCGCACGATCGCGACCGACCAGCCCTATATTCGCCGGATCACGCGGCTGGGGCAGGCCGCGGCGCGGCGGGGGAAAGGCCTCGCCTTCGCGCACGAGGCGGGTATGCTAATCTGGGGAGGGGCCGGGAACTGGCACGAGGGCGAACACCTGGCGGGTGCTGCCGAACGAGCCGGGCTGGACCTCGCGGAACTCGACGCCGAGGCGGCGGCACAGGCGGACGAACTCGACGCCGAGATCGCCGCCAACCAGCAGGCGCTGGAGGATGCAGGGCACTGGGGCGTGCCGACGCTGGTGCTCGAGGGGGAACCGTTCTTCGGGCAGGACCGGATCGAGATGGCGAAGTGGCGGATGGAGCAGAAGGGGCTCGCCCCGCGCGCCTGAGCGTTTGCGCGCGCGGCCACCGCGCCTTACCATGCCGCGCCTATGAGCGGCATCATCCCCTACGATCCCCTCAACACGCCCCAGCCCTTTGCCGAGCGCGTGTGGATCGTCGATGGGCCGGAGATCCGGATGGACGTCGGCCCGTTCAAGGCGCCGTTCCCGACGCGGATGACGGTGGTTCGCCTGCTGTCGGGGGACTTGTGGATCCACTCGCCGATCGCGCCCGATCCGGCCTTGTTCGAGCGGATCGAGGCGCTGGGGCCAGTACGGCACCTGATCGCGCCCAATTCGCTCCACTACTGGTACATGAGCGATTGGCTCGCGCGCTATCCCGAGGCCATCAGCCATGCCGTGCCGGGTCTGGAGCGGGCGAAGCGCCCCTTCCGCATCGACCGGACGCTGGCGCCCGGCACGAGCATGGCGTGGGAGGGCGAAATCGCCTGGGTGGTCATGCAGGGGGCGGTGGTGAACGAGGCGGTGTTCTTCGTCCGGCACGCCAGCGTCTGCGTGCTGACCGATCTGATCGAGAATTTCGAGCCGGCGCGCGTCCCCAACCGCCTGATGCGCTGGATCATCCGGCTGGGCGGAGCCGACGGTTCGACGCCGCTCGACATGCGGGCGACCTATCTCCTGCGTCGTCGGCGGATCGCGGGGGCCGCGCGCGAGATACTGGACTGGCCGGTCGAGAAAGTGGTGATGGCCCATGGCCGCCCCTATGAGCGCGATGGTGCGGCTGAACTCCAGCGCGCGCTGAGCTGGGCGGTGCGGCGCTGAGGTCTAGTGCCCGGCCGCGTCGGCAGCGGGCGCGGCGGGGCCCTTCGCCGGTCGCATCAGGAAGGCGAAGGGGACGGCGGCCAGCGCCATCCACATCATCAGCCAGAAATCGTCGACATAACCGATCATCGCCGCCTGGCGGTTGACCTCGGCATCGATCATCGCGAGGCCCGCCTGGCCGAGCGCCTGGAAGCGGTCGAGCGCCGAGAGGTCCAGCGAACCGAGGCTCTGCGCGGTCACGTGGCTGCCGAGCTCCTCATGGCTGATCTGGATATTGCGCGCGAGCAGGATCGTCGTGACCGAGATCCCGACCGAGGCGCCGAGCGAGCGCACGAGATTGAGCAGGCTCGCCCCTTCGGTGCGCAGGCGCGGCTCCAGCGTGGAGAAGGCGGTCACGTTGAGCGGGATGAACACCAGCCCCATGCCGAGCCCCTGGATCAGCCCCGAGAGGATGAAGTGGTAGGAATCGGCCGCGAGCGACCAGTGCGCCATCTGCCACTGCGACAAGGCGGTGATCGCAAAGCCGCTCGCCACCACCACGCGCGCGTCGAGCCCGCGGCGGATCAGCAAGCCCGAAAGCTGCATCGAGATCAGCACCCCGACGCCGCGCGGCATCAGCACGATCCCGGTGTCGATCACGCCGTAGCCGAACAGGTGCTGCAGCATCGGCGGCAGCAGCGCCATATTGGCGAACATGACGACGCCAATCACGAACATGAAGCAGAGCGCCAGCGTGAAGTTCCGGTCGCGGAACATCGATCCCTCGAACAGCGGACTGCGCGCGGTCGCCATGTGGACGATCGCCATCCACCCGGCGCTGGCGGCGAGGAACGTGTAGAGCCAGATCTCGCCCGAATCGAACCAGTCGAGGTGGGCGCCGCGGTCGAGCAGGAGCTGAAACGAGGCGAGGGCAAGGCCCAGCAGTGCGAAGCCGGTCAGGTCGAAGCGGCGCGCTGCGCCGTCGCGGTGCGGCAACTCGGCCATCAGGATCGCCAGCGCGAGGATACCGACCGGCAGGTTGACGTAGAACACCCAGCGCCAGTTCGCGCTCTCGGTCAGCCAGCCGCCGAGAATGGGCCCGAGGATCGGGCCGATCATGATCCCCATGCCCCAGATCGCCATCACCTGCGCATGGCGGCTGGGACGCGAGGTATCGAGCATGAAGCTCTGGCTCAGTGCCGGGATGAAGGCACCCGCGACGCCCTGGAGCGCGCGGAACAGCACCATCTCTTCCAGGTTCTGCGCCATGCCGCACAGCATCGAGGCGGCGATGAAACCCGCGACCGAGAGGATGAACAGCCGCCGCCCGCCGACCCGGTCGGCCAGCCAGCCGGTCACCGGCATGGCGACCGCGGAGGCAACGATATAGCTCGTCAGGACCCAGGTGATGCTTTCCGACGTCGCGCCCAGCGTGCTCTGCATGTGCGGGATCGCGACGTTGGCGATCGTCGTGTCGAGCACCTGCAGCAGCGAGGCGGCCATGATCCCGACGAGCAGCAGCGCCGGGTTGCGAACCTGGAGCTGCGCTTCGTCCGCGGGCGGCGCGCCCGGGCGGGCGGGAAGGGCGGCCGAGGCCAACTTGCGGCCCGGCCTAGCGCTCGCGGCCGTCGGTGAAGACGGTCACCTCGGTCGAGAGGCCGGCGATGAGCTGGCGCGGGCTGTCGTCGTCGATTTTGATGCGCACCGGCACCCGCTGGGTCACCTTGACCCAGTTGCCGGTCGCGTTTTGCGCGGGGAGGACGGAGAATTCCGATCCGGTGCCGGCCCCGATCGACGAGACATGGCCTTTCAGCACGAGATCGGGATAGGCGTCGACGCGAATTTCGGCCGGCTGGCCGACGCGCATATCGTCCAGCTCGGTTTCCTTGAAATTGGCCTCGACGTAGGAGCTCGCCTCGCGAACGATGGTCACGACCGGAAGGCCCTGCATGACCTGCTGGCCGATCTGGAGGCGATCGGCCTGCGAGATGACGCCGGCGGCCGGCGCGCGCACTTCGGTTCGCCGCAGGTTGAGCTCCGCCGCCGCCCGCTGCGCTTCGCCCGCCGCGATCTGCGGGTTCTTGCCCGGCACGGCTGCGCCGCGCGCGAGCTTGGCCCGTGCTTCGGCCTGGAGGGCCAGCGCGATGCGAAGCTCCTCGCGCGCCTGCTGGACCGCGTGCTCGGCCGCGTCATGCTCGGTCTTGGTCAGGAAGCCGCGATTGTAGAGCTCGTCCTTGCGCGCAAAATTCGTCTCGGCGAAGGCGATGTCCTCGCGTGCGGCTGAAACCGATGCGCCCGAAAGGTCACTGCTGTTGCTCAGCGCGGTGACGTTCGCCTGCGCCTGCGCGATCGTGGCATTGGCCTGCGCGATCTGGAGGCGGTAAGGCTCCGGGTCGATGCGGAACAGCAGGGCGCCCGCCGCGACCCGCTGCCCGTCCTCGACCGCGACCTCGACGATCTGACCGCCGACTTCGGCGGAGACGGCCACCCGGTCCTGCTGGACATAGGCGTTGTCGGTCGAGACCTTGCCCTGCAAGCTGAGCCAGTAGAGGCCGCCCGCAATCAGCATCGCGAGCGGCACGGCCGCCATCAGCGCGATCCGGCCCCAGCGGCGCGGCTTGGCAGCCTCGGGCTCGGGCTGCTGGGAAATTCGTTCGGGCGCGGAGACTTCGTCCGCAGCCTCGGGCAGCGTTGCGGGGTCGGCGTCAGCCATTGGCGGCAAGCTCCTTGGACGGGGCCGAGAGGTTGGTGGAAACGCGTTCGAGCATGGCCATGAAAACCGCCTCCTCCTCGGCGTCGAAGCCGGCGAGCATGGTTTCCATCAGACCGTCGAGCGCGGTGCGGATGCGGGCGATCTTGCCGCGGCTATGACTGGTGAGGTGCAGCAGGCGCGCACGCCGGTCGTCCGGATCGGCCCGGCGCTCGACGAGGCCGGCTTCCTCCATCCGGTCGACCATGCGGCAGAGCGTGATCGGCTCGATCTCGAGCCGCTCGGCGTAGAACGCCTGATTGCGGCCTGGATGCCGCTCGAGATTGAGCAGCAGGCGGGCTTGCGGCGCCGTCACCCCTGTTTCCCGCACCCGCTCGTCGAAAGCGCGGCGCAGCAGGCGGGAGTTGTCCGCAAGTAGGTAGCCTGCGTTGGTGTCCATGCGCGCGCATATAATAAGCGTGCTTATATACTCAAGCGGTTTGCGTATCGCAGTCGATCGGGTAGGCGGCGGAGATGGAAAACGCCGACATCGAAGTGAGAAGCGAGCGTGTGACGTCGTTCGACGGCGCGGGGCTGGCAGTGCGCCGCATGGGTGCCGGCAGGCCGGTGCTGATGCTGCACGGGCTGTTCTCGAGCGCGGAAATGAACTGGATTCGCTTCGGACATGCGCGGAAGCTGGCCGAGGCGGGGTTCGAGGCGGTGATGCCCGACCTGCGCGCGCACGGCGACAGCGCCAAGCCGCACGAGGCCGAAGCCTATCCGCCGGGCGTGCTGGCGAAGGATGCGGCGGCGCTGGTCGAGGCGCTGGGGCTGGAGGACTACGACCTCGTCGGCTTCTCGCTTGGCTCGCGGACCTCGGCGCGGGCGGTGATCGACGGGCTTCGCCCGCGCCGGCTGGTGCTGGGCGGGATGGGCCTCGAAGGGCTCGCCGGCTGGAACCGGCGCGCGGCGTTCTTCATCGACGCCATCGATCGCTTCGACGAGGTCGAACGCGGCGACCCGGCATTCATGGCGGTCAGCTTCATGAAGACCATGAAGATCGACCGCGTGGCGGCGCGGCTGCTGCTCCAGGCTGTGGACGACACCGATCCCGAGGAGCTGGCGAAGATCACCATGCCGACCCTGGTTCTGTGCGGCGACAAGGACGACGACAACGGCTCGGCGACCAAACTCGCGGAGGCGCTGCCCGACGCGCGTCATGTGGAGATACCCGGCACGCACATGAGTTCGGTCACCGAAGGCGCGCTGGGCGATGCGCTGGTGGAGTTTCTCGGCGCAACCGCTTGATTCGCGTCCGGCGGAGGTTCAGAAACCGGTATCTGCCGAAACCGGTTCCCGCATGAGAGGATGCCCCAGATCATGAAGTTCGCACCCGTCGCGCTTGCCGCGCTTGCCGTCTCGCTTGCCGTTCCCGCTCATGCGCAGGAAACCAGCCCGCCCGCCGGCGAGCAGACCGCGCAGCAGGCATATCCGATGACGCCGCAAGGTGCGGCTGCCTGGGTGGCAATGGTGGAGAAGGACCTGTTCGACTACTCGGTCGATGCGAGCCGGGTCTATTGGGTCAACTCGACCTATATCACCGACGACACCGACGCGCTTGCCGCGCAGGCCGGCGCGGAAGGGACCGAGAAGTCGGTCAAGTACGCGCTGGAGGCGGCGAAGTACGCGCAGGTCCAGGGCCTCGACCCCGACGTCGCGCGCAAGCTGAACATCCTCCGCAACGGCATCGTCCTGCCCGCGCCGACCACCGAGGGCGCCGCGACCGAGCTCAACGAGATCGCGACCAGCCTGCAGAGCCAGTACGGGAAGGGCCGCGGCACGCTGAACGGGCAGGAGATCTCGGGCTCCGACATCGAGGCCGAAATGGGCAACCTCGAGCACACGCCCGAGGAGTTCGCCGAGATGTGGGCGAGCTGGCACAACAACGTCGGTGCGCCGATGAAGGAAGAATACGTCCGCATGGTGGAGATCGCCAATGCGGGCGCGACCGAGCTCGGGTTCGACGACGTGGGGGCGATGTGGCGTTCGGGCTACGACATGAGCCCGGAGGAATTCACCGCCATGACCGAGCGGCTGTGGCAGGAAACCCGGCCGCTCTACGAGGCGCTGCACACTTACGTGCGCACGCAGCTCAACGAGAAGTACGGCAATGCGGTGCAGCCGACCACCGGGCCGATCCGCGCCGACCTGCTCGGCAATATGTGGGCGCAGGAATGGGGCAACATCTACCCGATCGTCGCGCCTGAAGGTTCGGGCGATCTGGGCTACGACATCGGCGCGCTGCTGGAAGCGCAGGGCAAGAAGCCGCTCGACATGGTCAAGATCGGCGAGGGCTTCTATTCCTCGCTCGGCTTCACGCCGCTGCCGGAGACGTTCTGGGAGCGAAGCCTGTTCACCAAGCCGGCGGACCGCGAAGTGGTGTGCCATGCGAGCGCCTGGAACGTCGACAACGTCGACGATATCCGCATCAAGATGTGCATCAAGGTGAATGCGGACGACTTCGTCACCATCCACCACGAGCTCGGCCACAACTATTACCAGCGCGCCTACAACGAGCAGCCGTATCTCTATCTCAACGGCGCGAACGACGGATTCCACGAGGCGATCGGCGATTTCGTCGCGCTTTCGATCACCCCTGAGTACCTGGTCCAGATCGGCCTGCTCGACCGTGCCCAGGTGCCGGGCGAGGAGAAGGACATCGGCCTGCTGCTGCGCCAGGCGATGGACAAGGTCGCGTTCCTGCCGTTCGGCCTGATGGTCGACAAGTGGCGCTGGGGCGTGTTCGACGGCACGATCACCCCGGCCGAATACAACACTGCCTGGACCGAGCTGCGGCGCGAGTATCAGGGCATCACCCCTCCGGTCGAGCGGCCGGCCGATGCGTTCGATCCCGGCGCGAAGTACCACATCCCGGGCAACACGCCCTACATGCGCTACTTCCTCGCGCGGATACTGCAATTCCAGTTTTACAAGGCCGCCTGCGACCAGGCCGGCTGGGAAGGGCCGCTCCACCGCTGCAGCTTCTACGGGAACAAGGAAGTCGGCGCGAAGCTGGCCCGGATGCTGGAGATGGGCGCGAGCGAACCGTGGCCCGACGCGCTCGAGGCGTTCACCGGCACCCGCGAAATGAGCGCCAAGCCGATGCTCGAATACTTCGCGCCGCTGAAGGCCTGGCTCGACGAGCAGAACAAGGGCAAGTCGACCGGGTGGTGAGACAGGTGTGAGTCCCCGCGAAGGCGGGGACCCCACGCCATTGGCGCTGCGCTGATATCCTGAGGTCCCCGCCTTCGCGGGGACTCGGAGAAGGCGGCAAGGTCGGCTATTCTCTCCCTCAGCAGAAGGCTGCTCGGAGGAATCATGCGGGTTTTATCGCTTTTATGCCTGGCTGCTGCGGCGGCCTGCGCGCCGGTTACCGGGGGATCGGGTGCCGCGCCGACCGGCGACGGTGCCGCGCTGTTCGTCGCCAACAAGTTCGGCAACTCGCTCTCGAAGATCGACCTCGCGAGCGGCGAGGAGGTCGCGCGGGTCGATAGCTGCGCCAATCCGCACGAGCTCGCGACATCGCCCGACGGCGCCCACGTCGCGCTCGCCTGCTACGGCGGCACGAGCGTGGACGTGTTCCGCGCGAGCGACCTCTCGCGCGTCAAGCGGATCGAGCTGGGCGAGAACGCGCGGCCGCACGGGATCGTCTGGCACGCGAACGGCGACCTCTATGCGAGCGCCGAGGGGCGCCGTTCGATCCTCTGGGTCCGCGATCCGCTGAGCGAAAGCGCCGAGACCTTCGAATTCTCGACCGGACAGGAAGGCACGCACATGCTCGCCGTCGCGCCCGATGCGCGGCATGCGTGGACGGTCGACATGGGCTCGAAAACGGTCACGCTGGTCGACCTGCTGACTCGTCGTGCGCCGCGTTCGGTGGAAGTCGGCGTGGAGCCGGAGGGGATCGATCTGGCGCCCGACGGCAAGACGCTGTGGGTCTCGGCCCGCGGTTCGGACAAGGCGTTCGCGCTCGATCCGCAGACGCTGGAGGTGCGGCACGAGGTGGCGACCGGGGACTTCCCGCTGCGCCTGGCGATCCGGCCGCAGGGCGATGTCGCGGTGACCTCCAACATGGCCGACGGTTCGCTGACGGTCATCGATCTCGCCGCAGCTCGCGCGGTGCGCACGATCGCCGTCTCGGGCCGCGAGGAGGCCAAGACGCGCCAGCAGGTCACAATCGTCTGGTCGGAGGATGGTGAGCGCATCTACGTCGCCGAGACGGGCAGCGACACGATCGCCGAAGTCGATTTCGCCAGCGGCAGGGTGCTGCGGCGGCTGGCCACCGGCGACGGGGGCGACGGGCTGGCGATCGTCGGTTGAGCGCGAAGAAGGAGCCGCTGCCGGCGGTGGGTTGGCGCGAGCTCGTCGCGCTGCCCGAGCTGGGCCTCGCGGCCGTTCCGGCCAAGATCGACACCGGCGCGCGCACCTCGTCGCTTCATGCGACCGTGCTCGACCGGTTCGAGCGGGACGGGACCGATTACGTGCGCTTCGCGGTCGATTTCGGGCGCCAGCACGTGCGCCAGGTGTGCGAAGCGATCCAGGTCGACCGGCGCGGAATCACCAGTTCCAACGGCGAGACGCAAATGCGCTTGATCGTGAAGACGCCGATGCGTATCGGCGCCGTCGAATTCCGTGCCGAGATCAGTCTTGCCGACCGCTCGGACATGCAATTTCCCCTGCTTATCGGCCGCACGGCACTCCGCCGCCGGTTCGTCGTTGATTCGGGCAGCTCTTGGCTCCAGTCGCCAGGGCGCATGCCGAGGAAAGATCGCGTGCCATGAAGATCGCCATGCTTGCCCGCAACCCGAACCTCTACTCGCACCGGCGTCTGGTGGAGGCGGCGGAGGCGCGCGGGCACGTGCTCGACGTGCTCAACACCCTGCGCTGCAACGTCCAGATCGCCTCCCACCGGCCGACGGTAACCTACAACGGGCAAACGCTGACCGGCTACGACGCGGTGATCCCGCGCATCGGCGCCTCGATCACCCATTACGGCCTCGCGATCCTGCGCCAGTTCGAGATGAGCGGCGTCTGGCCGCTCAACGAAAGCGTCGCGATCGGCCGCAGCCGCGACAAGCTGCGCTCGATGCAGATCCTCGCCAAGCACGGCCTGGGCCTGCCGCTGACGGCTTTCGCGCACGATCCGAAACAGACCGAGGAGATCATCAAGGCGGTCAAGGGACCCCCGGTGGTGATCAAGCTGCTCGAAGGCACGCAAGGGATCGGCGTCGTCCTCGCCGAGACCGAGGCGAGCGCCAAGTCGGTGATCGAGGCCTTCCGCGGGGCCAACGTCAACATCCTGGTGCAGGAGTTCATCAAGGAAGCCGGCGGCACCGACATCCGTGCGCTGGTGATCGGCGGCAAGGTCGTCGCTGCGATGAAACGCACCGGCGCGCCCGACGATTTTCGCAGCAACCTCCACCGCGGCGGCAGCGCGGAGCTGGTCCGGATCACGCCCGAGGAACGCTCGACCGCCGTGCGCGCGGCAAAGCGCATGGGGCTTAACGTTTGCGGTGTGGACATGCTGCGGAGCAATCACGGGCCGGTGATCATGGAGGTCAATTCCTCCCCGGGCCTCGAGGGCATCGAAGCGGCGAGCGGCAAGGACATCGCAGGGATGATCATCGATTTCATCGCCGCCAACGCGAAGGCGGGCAAAACGAAGACCAAGGGGAAGGGGTGAGGGGGCGGGGGAGGCCGCTCGCGGCCCTGAGCACGTCTATCCCGGCGAAGCTGGGATCGCTTTCTGCAAACTCCGACCGCGTCGCACCCGATCCCGGCTTTCGCTGGTGACGGGAACGGAAGGTTGCCCGCTTCTTTGACGTTGCCTCGACAACCGATTCCCGCCAATCTCGGCGTTCGACTCCAGGGGGTAACCGACCGTATGAAACGACTGCTTGCAGCAAGCGCGCTCGTCCTTGCCGCGCCGCTTGGCGCCCAGGCCGGCGAGGCCATGGTGACGGCCAAGAACCCGCAGGGGATCGTCGATACCCTGAAGGCAGCCGGGTACGATGCCGAGCTCACCGAGGACGGCGCGGGCGACCCACTTGTCGTGACCGAGCTTTCCGGTTGGTCGACCCGAATCTACTTCTACGGCTGCGACGAAACGTCCCACGATGGCTGCGACGCGGTGCAGTTCTCCGCGGGATTCGACCGCAAGGAGCCCTGGACCGCCGAGAAGGCGATGGCGCTGGCGCGCACCTACCGCTTCAGCAGCACCTATCTGGACGACGAGGGCGATCCCTACATCGAGTGGGACGTGATCACCGGCGACGGCATTCCCGCCCCGGTGTTCCTCGCGAGCGTGCTCGGCTTCAGTGACGCGATCGACGTGGCGCGAAGCGAGGCCTTCGCCGACGAGACGGCCGAGTAGCCGACGTTCGGTAATGCGGCGAGCCGGGCTTGCCGCGAGGGAAAATCCGCCAGATTTCCAAGATGCTCGCTGCGATGGGCGGGTGATTTGCCGAGGGCGCTGGCTTTTGCGAGCCTCAGCGCGGGCGCGTTTTTTCCGCTCTAGTGCCCGCCGATCCGCAGCACCTTGTGCAGGACGAAGGCGATCACCGCGCCGAGGACGAGGCCGAACAGGGCGGACAGTCCGGCGAAGGTGATCCACCCCGTCACACCGGCCAGAGCGCCCGTGGCCGCTTCGACGGCGTGCCGGATGTCCTCGACCAGATGCTCGGGCTGCGCGACGCCGAGCTCTGCGAGGCCATGGAGGACGATCCCCCCGCCGACCCACAGCATCGCCACCGTGCCGATCAGCGAGAGGGCGGTAAGCAATCGAGGCATCGCGCGCAGCAGGAACCGGCCGACGCCCTGCGCGAACGCGGAGCTCTTCTCCGACAAGTGCAGGCCGACGTCGTCCATCTTCACGATCAGCGCCACCGCACCGTAGACCACGAACGTGATCGCCACGCCGACGAGTGCGAGAACGCCCGCGCGGACGAGGAAGGTTTCGACCGCGACTTCGTTGAGCGTGATTGCCATGATCTCGGCGGAAAGGATCAGGTCGGTCCGGATCGCGCCGGAGACGCGCTGCTGCTCGAACGCCACCGGATCCGCGATCGGATCCTCCAGCGTCTTGCCGTGCTTCTCGCCGCCCAGCTTCTCCATCACCTTCTCGGCGCCCTCGTAACTGAGGAAGCCGCCGCCCAGCATGAGGATGAAGATGATCGCGGCCGGCAGGAACTGGCTCAGCAGCAGGGCGCCGGGGAGCAGGATCAGCAGCTTGTTCTTCAGGCTGCCCTTGGTGATCTTCCAGATGATCGGCAACTCGCGCGCAGGCGACAGGCCGGTGACGTAGGACGGGGTCACCGCGGCGTCGTCGATCACCACGCCGGCGGCTTTCGATCCGGCCTTGCCGGCCGCGATGCTGACATCGTCGATGGAACCCGCAGCGGCGCGCGCGATCACGGAAACGTCGTCGAGAAGCGCTACCAATCCGCCGGGCATGGAATCTCCTGTTTCGCAGCTTTACGCTGCCCTGCCGCCTCCGTTCCTGCCGCACAAGCCCCAGTTATGCCTTGCATTCCGCGCCGATGCCGCTATGTGCGCGCCTTCCTGTCTCCGGGCAGGGAAATGGAAGAAAGCCGGAGGGGCCCCGCAATCCCGCGGATCAGCCAGCGATCGGCATTACAGAGTGAAGGAAGCGAAGCATGGCTCTTTACGAGCATGTCTTTCTCGCGCGCCAGGATCTGAGCCAGGCTCAGGTCGACGCGCTGGCGGCAACCGCCACCGAAATCGTCGAGAAGAACGACGGCAAGGTCACCAAGACGGAGACCTGGGGTCTCAAGTCCCTTGCCTACAAGATCGACCGCAACCGCAAGGCGCACTTCGTGCTGCTCAACATCGAAGGCCCCGGCGCCGTGGTGGAAGAGCTTGAGCGCCAGACCCGCATCAACGAAGACGTCATCCGCTACATGACCATCCGTGTCGACGAGCACGAGAGCGGCCCGAGCGTGATGATGCGCAAGAACGAACGCGACCGGAAGCGTCGCTCCGAACGTGAGGAGCGCGACTGATGGCCCGTCCGTTTTTCCGCCGCCGCAAGTCCTGCCCGTTCGCGGGCAAGAACGCGCCGAAGATCGATTACAAGGACGTGCGCCTGCTCCAGGGTTTCATGTCCGAGCGGGGCAAGATCGTCCCCAGCCGCATCACCGCCGTCAGCGCCAAGAAGCAGCGCGAACTCGCCAAGGCGATCAAGCGTTCGCGCCACATCGGCCTGCTGCCCTACATCGTGAAGTAAGAGGAGACTGAACATGGATATCATCCTCCTCGAACGCATCGGAAGCCTGGGCAACATCGGCGACGTCGTGTCCGTCAAGGACGGCTACGCCCGCAACTTCCTGCTCCCGCAGAAGAAGGCCCTTCGCGCCAACGAAGCGAACAAGAAGGTCTTCGAGGCCAACCGCGAACGCCTGGAAAAGGAAAACGCGGAGCGCCGCGGCGACGCCGAGAAGCAGGGCGAGAAGGTCGACGGCGTCGAGATCGTGCTGATCCGCGCCTCGTCCAACGCCGGCCACCTCTACGGCTCGGTCAACGTGCGCGACGTCGTTGCGGGCCTTGCCGAGCAGGGCCACGAGATCGACAAGCGCCAGGTCATCATGGGTCACCCGATCAAGACGCTCGGCATGCACGACGTCACCGTCGCGCTGCACCCGGAAGTCCACGTCACCGTGAAGGCGAACGTCGCCCGTTCGGAAGACGAGGCCGAACTGCAGCGCCAGGGCGTCGACGTGCTCGCGCAGCTCTTCGCCGACGAGCAGGCCGAGATCGAGGAAATGGCCCAGGCCAACGCCATCGATCCGACCCTCGAGCCGGGCGAGATTCCGGCCGACATGCTGGAAGGCCCCGCCGAAGGCGAGGCTGCGGACGAAGCCAACGGCTGATCCGCACCGACAGGACAAAAGAGGGCGCGGCCTGCGAAGGTCGCGCCCTTTTTCGTGCCTGCTTTGGATTCGCGCCGGGGGCTGAGGAAGAGGGGCGTTCGCAGAGGCACAGAGGCGCGAGGTTATTTTCGCGCAGAGCCCGCGGAGGACGCGGAGAGCGGGGCGGCGGAGAGGGGGCAGAGGAGCAGCTTCCAAAAACCCCTCGTCGTCCCAGCGAAAGCTGGGATGACGATTAAAGGATGTGACGCCCCTCCGCCCCCCACCACGGCGTCCTCTGCACACTCTGCGCGAAAACAACTCCCTCCGCGTCTCCGTGTGACACCCAGCAGGACTTGGAATTGTCACGCAACAGGCGCTAATGGCCATCGATGGAATCACCTGAAAAGATCATCGAAGACCTTACCCGCCTCTATGACGAAGCGGTCGAGCGCCTGCGCGCCGACATCATCGCCTTCGGGCGCGAGGGCACGCTGCCCAAGCCGGAGAAGCGCAGCGACGGCAGCTACGCCTATCCCGAACTGCGCCTGCGTTTTCGCGGCGGCACCCGCCCCGAAGACCGCAGCCGCGCCTATGGACGGCTCAATATGCCGGGCACCTACGCCACCACCGTCACCCGCCCGCGCCTGTTCGCCGATTACCTCGCCGAGCAGTTGCGGCTGATCACCAGCGACTACGACGTCGATCTGGAAGTCGCGCCGTCGCGGCAGGAAATCCCTTTCCCCTATGTGCTCGACGGGGAGGCGGGGGCGGAGCTTGCCGGCATCAGCCCGCAGGAACTCGCGCGCCATTTCCCCTCGACCGAACTGGCCGACATCGGCGACGAGCTGGCCGACGGGATCGAACTCGGCGCGCCCCGCGATCCGATCCCGCTCTCGCTGTTCGACGGCCTCAGAACCGACTTCAGCCTCGCGCGGCTGGCGCATTACACCGGGACCGACCCGGCGCATTTCCAGCGCTTTATCCTCTTCACCAACTACCACCGCTACGTCGACGAGTTCGTCGACTGGGCGGGCGAGCAGCTCGGCAACGACGAGTGCACCGCGCTTGCGGGAGCCGGCGGGCTCTACCTCGAAACCCCGCGCGAGAATGCACGCGTCGAGCTATCGGACACCGCCTGGCGCCGTCACCAGATGCCGGCCTACCATCTGATCGGGAAAGACCGCGGCGGGATCACGCTGGTCAACATCGGCGTCGGCCCGTCGAACGCCAAGACGATCTGCGACCACCTCGCCGTCCTGCGGCCCGAGGCATGGCTGATGATCGGTCACTGCGGCGGCCTCCGCCCGAGCCAGAAGATCGGCGACTACGTTCTCGCCCACGCCTACCTGCGCGACGATCATGTGCTCGACCCCGTGCTCCCGCCGGAGATCCCACTGCCGGCGATCGCCGAGGTGCAGCAGGCGCTCGCCAAGGCGGCCGAGGAAGTCAGCGGCACTCACGGCGCCGATCTCAAGCGCCGCATGCGCACCGGCACAGTGGTCACGACCGACGACCGCAACTGGGAGCTGCGCTATACCCAGTCCGCCCGCCGCCTCTCGCTCAGCAGGGCGGTCGGGATCGACATGGAAAGCGCGACCATCGCCGCGCAGGGTTACCGCTTCCGTGTTCCCTACGGCACGCTGCTGTGCGTCTCCGACAAGCCGCTGCACGGCGAGATCAAGCTGCCGGGGCAGGCGAACAAGTTCTACGAGGAGGCCATCGCCGCCCACATGCAGATCGGCGTTACCACCTGCCGCCTGCTGCGCGAGGAGGGCAACCGCCTGCACTCGCGCAAGCTGCGCGCCTTCAACGAGCCGCCGTTCCGGTGACGGGTGCCGTTGCCGGCGCGGATGTGTCCGCCCGTTCAGTCGAAATACGCCGGGCCCGCCTGGAAGATCACGCCGCCATTTGGAGCATGCTCGAGCCGGTGATCCGCGCGGGCGAGACCTACGCTTTCGACCGCGACATGAGCGAAGGGGCCGCGCTCGCCTACTGGACGCGCGCGGGCACGGAGGCCTTCGTCGCCGAGGACGACGGCCGCATCCTCGGCACGTACTACATGCGCCCGAACCAGGCGGGCGGCGGCAGCCATGTCTGCAACTGTGGCTACGTGACCGCGGCCGATGCGGCCGGTCGAGGGGTCGCGCGGCAGATGTGCCTCCACTCGCTCGATCATGCGCGGGCGCAAGGCTACCGGGCGATGCAATTCAACTTCGTCGTGAGTTCCAACGAACGCGCGGTGCGGCTGTGGCAAACGCTGGGCTTCGACATCGTCGGCCGCCTGCCGCTGGCGTTCGACCATCCGGGCCTCGGCCCCGTTGACGCCCTGGTGATGTTCCGGACGCTCTAGCTACCCCAGCCGTTCCAGCAGTTCGCGCGCGAAGGCCGTCAGGGTGTCGTCGCGTGCGCCCATGACCACGATCCGGTCGTTCGGCCGGGCGAGGCAGACGATGCGGTCGCCGCAGGCCTTGCGCGTGGGGATGTATTCGGCATGACCGCCGGCGGCCTCGATCAGCCGCACGATCCGCTCGCTGCCTTCGCTCCGGTCGACCGTTCCGCCGAAATAGACGGGATCGCACAGGATCGTGCAGTCCTCGGGCCCGAGCTCGCGCGCGAAGGTTTCGGCCAGCTCGGCGCCCATCTGCCGCAGGGGGCCGTAGCCGTGCGGCTGGAAGAAGGCGATCACGCGCCCTTCGTGCGCCTTCAGGGTGCGCAGGGTCGCCGCGCATTTCTCGGGGTTGTGGCCGAAGTCGTCGATCACGGCGATGCCCGCGGCGCTGACGCCGACGAGATCGAACCGCCGCGCGAGCCCCTTGAACTCCGCAAGCGCCGCAACCGACGCCGCGACCGGCACGCCAGCGGCGGCCGCGGCGGCGATGGCCGCGAGGGCGTTCGAGAGGTTGTGCTTGCCGGGCATCGCCAGCGTGAGCGGGTGCTCGCTGCCATCGTGCCGGTCGACGATCATGGCCGCCTGCCGCAGCGGCCCTTCGGCGATCGAGCCGGGCACCACGCCGATCTGCGCCTTCTCCTGATCGATGCCGAACGTGATGACCTCGTTCGCGTGCGGGAGCAGCGCGAGCGCCTCGGCGTCGTCGGCATTGATCACGGCGATGCGGCTACGGGCGAGAAAGTCGCCGAAGAGCTGGCGCAATTCGTCCATGCCCTTGTGGTCGAGGCTGACATTGAGCAGCACGCCGACCGCCGGGCGGTAGAGCGCGATCGACCCGTCGCTCTCGTCCACTTCGCTGACATAGATGCTGCGCCCGCCGACGAGCGCGCTGGCGTTCGGGCGTTCGGGGGTGACGAAGTTCTTCATCACCGCGCCGTTCATCACCGTCGGGTCACGGCCCGCGGCGTGCATGATCCAGCCGAGCATGCCGGTCACCGTCGATTTGCCGCTCGTGCCCGCCACCGCGAGGCCGGCGCCGCTGGTGTTGAACAGGATCGAGTTGAGCTCTGCCCGCGACATCCTAAGGCAGCCGAGCTCCTTGGCGCGCACCACTTCGGGCACCGTATCCTCGATCGCGGCCGAGGCGACGAGGATCTGCTCCGCTGACACGATCCCGCTGCCGTCCTGCGGATGGAGCGCGAAGCCCTGGGCCTCGAGCGCGGCGAACTTCTCCGGCGTGCGGCCCTGATCGCGGCTGCGGTCGCTCCCCGCAACTTCGGCGCCGCGCCCCTTAGCGATCTGCGCCAGCGGCAGCATGCCGGAGCCTCCGATCCCGCAGAAGAAGAACGGGCGGGCGAAAAGCTCGTCGGCTGTGGGGATATCGTCCATTGCCCGCTGCGTATTCAGTTGTGCAGGCCGATACAAGCTCGCTAGGTCTCACGCATGACACGCATCGCCATTTGCGCGCCCGGGAAGCCGCTCCAGCGGGAGCACGCCGATGCGGTGCTCGCGATCGCGGATGAGTTCGAAGGCGTGGAGCTTCGGTTCCACGAGCAATGCTTTGCCCGTCACGGGCACTTCGCCGGCGACGACCAGGCGCGGCTCGCTGCAGTGCTCGACTGCGCGAACGATCCCGCGGTGGACGCGGTATGGTTTGCGCACGGCGGCTACGGCTCCAACCGGATCGCGGCGGAAGCAGTCTCGCGGATGGAGGCCGCTGCGCAGGGCAAGCCGTTCCTCGGCTATTCCGACACCGGCTATCTGCTGGCGGCGCTCTATCGCGCCGGCGTGGGACGGCCGGCCCATGGCCCGATGGTCGCCGATGTGCGGCGGGAGGGCGGCGGGGCGGCGGTGCGGCGCGCGCTGGACTGGCTGGCCGGCGGCGGCGAGGGGCTCGAAGGAGCACTCGACGGGCGCCCCTCGGCGGCATTCAACCTGATGACGCTTGCGATGCTCTGCGGAACCGACCTGATGCCCGATCTCGCCGGGCACGTTGTGATGGTGGAGGAAGTGTCCGAGCACCTCTATGCCGTCGACCGGCTGTTCTTCCATGTCAGCCAGCATTTGCGCGGAATCGCGGGCCTGCGCCTGGGGCGCGTTTCGGAGGTTCCGGAGAACGACCGGCCTTTCGGGGCGAGTGCAGAGGAGATCGCGCAGTACTGGTGCGCGAAAGCGGATATCCCGTACCTTGGCCTCGCCGATGTCGGGCACGACGCGGACAACAAGATCGTGCCGTTCGGCCTTGCGGGCCGCGCCGCGCGCTCATAAGCCGCGCCGCCGAAGGAGACTGACATGCGTGCATTCGTTTTTCCCGGACAGGGGAGCCAGAAAGTCGGCATGGGCGCCGAGCTCGCCGACGCCAGCGCCGCCGCGCGCGAGGTGTTCGAGGAAGTCGACGAGGCGCTGTCGCAGGGCCTGTCGAAGATCATGCGCGAGGGGCCGGAAGACGCGCTGACCCTGACCGAGAACGCGCAGCCGGCGATCATGGCGAATGCCATCGCCACCTTGCGCGTCCTGGAACGCGAGTTCGGCGTCGCGCTGGCGGCCAAGGGCGATTGCGTCGCTGGCCATTCGCTCGGTGAATATACCGCGCTCTGCGCCGTCGGGGCGTTCTCGCTCGCCGATACGGCGCGACTGCTCAAGCTGCGCGGGCAGGCGATGCAGGCGGCGGTGCCGGTGGGTGAGGGCGCGATGTGCGCGCTGCTCGGCGCCGATCTGGAGAAGGCGCAGGCGCTGGCCGAGGCCGCTGCCGAGGGCGAGGTGTGCCAGGTCGCCAACGACAACGACCCGGGGCAGGTCGTGCTCTCCGGGCACAAGGGCGCGATCGAGCGCGCGGTCGCCTTGGTGAAGGAGTTCGAGATCAAGCGCGGCGTGCTGCTGCCCGTTTCCGCTCCGTTCCACTGCGACCTAATGCAGCCAGCCGCGGACGCCATGGCCGAGGCGCTGGCGAAGACCCCGCCCGGCGCATTCACCCTTCCGCTCTATGCCAACGTCACCGCTGAGCAGGTAACAGACCCGGCGGAGGAGCAGCGGCTGCTGGTCGAGCAAGTCACCGGCCGGGTCCGCTGGCGCGAAAGCGTGCTCGCCATGCGCCGCGCCGGCATCGAGCATTTCGTCGAACTGGGCGGCAAGGTCCTTGCCCCGATGATCGGCCGCATCGACAAGGAAGCCGGAACGACCAGCGCCATCACCATGGCCGACATCGAAGCGCTCGCGAAGGAGATTTAGGGGTTCGCGCAGAGGCGCGGAGGGGGAAGGCGATGAGATCAATCGACGAGATGAGCGGCGATGTGGTGAATGCGGCCATTCGCATTCATCGGGAGCTTGGTCCTGGTTTGCTCGAGTCGGTGTATGAAACGGTCTTGGCCGCGTTTCTCGAGAGGAGCGGGTATAAGGTCGACCGGCAGGTGCCGGTCGACATAGTATTCGACGGGATGAGCTTTCCGGCTGCATTCCGAATCGATTTGTTGGTCGAGGATCGACTGGTGGTCGAGATCAAATCGGTCGAGAATTTCAATCGCGCCCACGCCAAGCAACTGCTTACCTATTTGCGATTGACGCGACAGCCCGTAGGGCTGCTTCTCAACTTTTCTCACGAGACGATGAAGGAGGGAATTCGCCGCCTCGTGAACGATTACAAATCTCCGCAGTGACCCTCTGCGCCTCTGCGCCTCTGCGCGAACTCGAATCGGAGAAAAAGATGTTTTCGCTCGAAGGAAAGACCGCCCTCGTTACCGGCGCCAGCGGGGGGATCGGCTCGGCGATCGCTTATGCGCTGGCGCGGCAAGGTGCGCGGTTGGCGCTCAGCGGGTCGAACAGTGCGAAGCTGCGCAGTTTTCGCGAGCAGATCAACGAGGAGGTCGGCGGCGACCATGTCGAGATCACCTGCGATCTTTCCAACACCACGCAGGTCGAGGAACTGATCCCCGCCACGGTCGACACGCTCGGCAAGATCGACATTCTGGTCAACAATGCCGGGGTGACGCGCGACAACCTCGCGATGCGGATGAAGGACGATGAGTGGGACGCGGTCATGCGGATCAATCTCGAAGCCGCCTTCCGCCTGATGCGCGCAGCCGCGCGGCCGATGATGAAGGCCCGGCACGGCCGCATCGTCAGCATCACCAGCGTGGTCGGTGCGACCGGCAATCCGGGGCAGATGAACTACGCGGCGGCCAAGGCGGGGCTCGTGGGCATGTCGAAGAGCCTGGCGCAGGAGCTCGCGAGCCGCGGGATCACGGTCAACTGCGTCGCCCCCGGCTTCATCCGCACCGCGATGACCGACCAGCTTCCCGACGCGCAAAAGGACGCGCTCAACGCCCGCATTCCGATGGGACGCATGGGCGAGGGCGAGGACATCGGTGCCGCGGTCGCCTACCTCGCGTCGGACGAGGCGGCTTACGTCACGGGGCAGACGCTGCATGTGAATGGCGGCATGGCGATGATGTCCTGACCGCGGGGTCGGCCCGGATCACGGATTTATCCCCAAGGAATCGGCGCGCGGGGCCATTCGTTCTTGCCCCGTCACGCCTCGTCACTAAGGATAATCGCCACTTTCCGGCGCTCGCGGGCGATTCCGGCCCCGAACCTTTCGGCGGGCGCGCATGGGGGAATTGATACGCGATGAAGGCCACTATCGAACGTGCCACGCTCCTGAGGTGCCTCAGCCACGTCCAGTCCGTGGTGGAGCGGCGCAATACGATCCCGATCCTCTCGAACGTGCTGATCGAGGCGGGGGAGAGCGGATCGCTCAAGGTGATGGCGACCGACCTCGACCTGCAGGTGGTGGAGAACATGGCCGCGGCCTCGGTCGATGCGCCGGGCGCAATCACGGTTTCGGCGCACCTGCTGTTCGACATCGCGCGCAAGTTGCCCGACGGGAGCCAGGTGAGCCTGGAGACCGCCGATAACCGCATGACGGTCAAGGCCGGGCGGAGCCGTTTCCAGCTTCCTACCCTGCCGCGCGACGACTTCCCGGTGATCGTCGAAGGCGACTTGCCGACGAGCTTCGAGATCCCGGCCAAGACCCTGGCCGAGCTGATCGACCGCACCCGCTTCGCGATCTCGACCGAGGAAACGCGCTACTACCTCAACGGCATTTTCCTGCACGTGTCGGACGAGGACAAGCCGGTGCTCAAGGCCGCGGCGACCGACGGCCACCGGCTCGCGCGCTTCACCATTGCGCAGCCCGAAGGCGCGGCGGGCATGCCGGACGTGATCGTGCCGCGCAAAGCCGTGGCGGAACTGCGCAAGCTGCTCGAGGAAGCGCTCGACGGCAATGTTCAGGTCGACCTGTCGGCGAGCAAGATCCGCTTCACCCTCGGCGGCGAGGGCGGGGTGGTGCTGACCAGCAAGCTGATCGACGGCACGTTCCCCGATTACAGCCGCGTAATCCCGACCGGCAACGACAAGCTGCTCAAGCTCGATCCGAGGAGCTTCTACGAAGGCGTCGACCGCGTCGCGACGATCGCCACCGAGAAGACCCGCGCGGTGAAGATGGGGCTGGAGAACGACAAGGTCACGCTCTCGGTCACTTCGCCCGACAACGGCACCGCGGCCGAGGAAGTGCCGGCGGACTATGCGGCCGAGGGGTTCGAGATCGGCTTCAATGCCAACTACCTTAAGGACATCCTGAGCCAGATCGACAGCGACACCGTGGAACTGCACCTGGCCGACGCCGGCGCGCCGACGCTGATCCGGCAGGATGCGAACAGCCCGGCGCTCTACGTGCTGATGCCGATGCGGGTGTAGGGGCGTTACCTCGGCGAAAGCTGGGATCGCGTGCAGCAATGTCCGACCTGGCGGAGAGCGATCCCAGCTTTCGCTGGGATGACGAAGCCTTTTGGTGGAGCTTCGGCTACTCCGCCGCTTCGAGCATTGCCGCGCGCTGCGGGCCGCGGATCAGGCCTCCCGGCGTCGCGCCGGTCCATTGGCCGTCGCGGAAGGTGACCACGCCGCTCTTGATCGTCGCCACGTAGCCTTCCGCCTTCTGTAGCAAGCGCCTGCCGCCCGCCGGCAGATCGAAGGCGAGCCAGGGCTTGCCGAGTTTCAGCCGGTCGAGGTCGATCACGTTGAGGTCCGCCAGATAGCCGGGGGCGATCACGCCGCGATCCTCCAGGCCGTAGAGACGGGCTGTAGCTGCGCACTGGCGCTTGATCGCGTGTTCGAGCGCTATGCGCCCTCCCGAGCGATGATTGGCCTGCCTGCGGTCGCGCACCCAGTGCTGGAGCATGAAGGTCGGGCTCGCCGCGTCGCAGATCGTGCCGCAATGGGCCCCGCCATCGGAGAGCGAGTTCACCGTGTCCTCGGCCTGCTGCAGAGCCTCGAGGAAGTCGAGATTGCCGTCGGCGTAGTTGAGGATCGGCAGGTAGATGAAGCCCGCGCCATCGTCGCGGCAGAGCATGTCGTAGGCATATTCCTCGCAGCTCATTCCGGCGGCGGCGGCGCGCGCCTGCACGCTCGCCTCGGGGCCGGGCTCGTAGTCGAAGTCCTCGTCCATCTCGAACTGCATCGTCCAGCCGGCGACCACTATCATCAGCAGACCGAGCATGTCCTGCGGCGCGCCGGAGAAATCGTTCGCCTCGGACAATAGCTGCGCCTTGAACGCCGGGTCGAGCAGCCTGGCCTTCTGCTCCTCCCATGGCAGGTCAATGATCGCCTGCCAGCTCGGGCGGAAACGGAACGGGTGGACGGTGCCGCGCCACGCCATGATGATGCCGTTGCCGCGCAAGGCGATCTGCGCGACGATGTTGGCGCCGTTGTCGTTCTCGGCGCGCATGGTCGCGATCTGCTCTGCCAGCGGAAGTTCCTTGGCGATCGACTGTAGCGCGGCGAACGTGACCGGCAGGCCCGTTTCGCGGCTCAGCTTCCCCATCCAGTCGAACTCGTTCCACTCGCGGTTGAGATCGCTCGCCATCTCGAACACGCCGTGGCCCGCACGGCCCATCGCGCGCCCGATCGCGACCAGCTCCTCGGGCGTCGCGGTCGTGCCGGGGACGAGCTCGCCGTCGACCGACTTGTGAATCACCGTGCGGCTCGTCGAGAAGCCGAGCGCGCCCGCGCGCACGCCGTCTTCGACGATACGACCCATCGCGGCGATGTCCTCTTCGGTCGGGACAGCGCCCGGCTGTTCCCGGTCGCCGAGCACGTAGGCGCGCACCGCGCCGTGGGGCACGTGCGTTCCCACATCGACCGTGCGCGGCAGCTTTTCGAGCGCGTCGAGATATTCGGGGAAGGTCTCCCAGTCCCAGGTAATGCCCTCCGCGAGCGCAGTGCCGGGAATGTCCTCCACCCCTTCCATCAGTCCGATCAGCCACTCGTGGCGATCGGGGTGCGCCGGCGCGAAGCCGACGCCGCAGTTGCCCATGACGACCGTGGTGACGCCGTGCCAGCTCGATGGAGCCATTTCCTGGTCCCACGTCGCCTGCCCGTCGTAGTGGGTATGAATGTCCACGAACCCGGGCGTCACGATCTTGCCGGCCGCGTCGATCTCCTCTGCCGCGTCGCCGTGGACGGTGCCGACCTGGACGATCAGACCGTCCCTGATCGCGACGTCGCCGGTGAAGCGCTCCGCGCCGGTGCCGTCGACGATGGTGCCGTTGCGAATGATCAGGTCGAATGCGGGCATTGTGCGGCTCCTCTCTCCGGGGAGGAAGGTCTCATATCGCAACTGGTGAGTCCAGTGGGCCTGGGTTCACGCGGAGAGGCGGAGAAGAAGGGTTTTGTTCGCGCAGAGCTCGCAGGGGGCGCAGAGGATGGAGCGCCAAGCACCTCATTTTTGTCATCCCGCGAAAGCGGGGACCCAGCTCCTCCCGCGTGAAGATGGATCCCGGCTTTCGCGCGGATGACACGACCGGGGAACGCGGTGCTTGTCTCTCTGCGTCCCCTGCGGGCTCTGCGCGAACCCGCCTCCCTCTACATCGCCGCGTGAAATTATCCTCTCGCCCGGATCATCGCCTCGATATCGACGAACTTCTCGCGCGGCGCGCCTTCGCGGGCGGCCCTTGCTTCGGCTTCCTCGATCTTCTTCCAGTCGCGGAAGGTGACGATGTCGAGCCCGCGCTGTTCGGCGAGCGCATTGAATCCGGTGCGCCCTTCCTTGCCTCCCGCGCCGAGCGCGCCGGAGCTCAGGTCTTCGGCGATCTTCTCGACCACGCCGAAGCCGTCGGGACGGTTGGTGCCGATCGTGCCGGTCGGCCCGCGCCGGGCCCAGCCGACGCAGTAGATGCCCGGCAGGATGCGCCCTTCGTCGTTGGCGAAGCGTCCGGCGCGCTCGTCGAAGGGCACGCCGGGGATCGGGGAACTGCGATAACCGATGCAACTGACCACGAGATCGGCCGGGATCACGTATGTCTCGCCCGTGCCGGTCGCCCGGCCGGCCTCGACCCTGGTGCGTTCGACCTCCAGCCCGGTCACTTTGCCTTCGCCGAGGAAGCGGAGCGGTGAGGCGAACATGTCGAAGTCGATCTCGATCGCCTTGTCCGCGCGTTCGCTCTCGGGAATGGCGGCGAAGCTCCTGAGATGCGCGACCGACTTGCGCAGCCCCGGCTCCAGGATCGCGTCGTCCGCCTCGTCCGGAAGATCGCCGGGATCGACGCGCGGCGTGGCGCGGTCGAGGTGCATGAGCTCGCCCAGTTCCTTGGGCGTCATCATGATCTGGTGCGGCCCGCGCCGCCCGACGATCGTGATCATGTGCAAGCTGGAGATACGCAACGCATCGAGCGCATGCGCCACGATGTCGGCCCCTGCGAACTCGGCCTCGGTCTTGGCGAGAATACGCGCGACGTCGAGCGCGACGTTGCCCATGCCTATGACGACGGCGCTCCTGCCCGACAGGTCTGGATCGAGCCCGGCGAACTGCGGATGGCCGTTGTACCAGCCCACGAAGGCCGCGCTGCCGAAGATGTTGCCGAGATCCTCCCCCTCGATCCCGAGCGGGCGATCGTTCGGCGCGCCGGTAGCAAGGACGACCGCATCATAGAGCTCGCGCAGTTCGTCCATGCTGACGTCGCTGCCGACGGTGACATTGCCGACGAAGCGCACGTTCTCGTTCAGCGCGGTCGCTTCGTAGCGGCGGCTGACGCCCTTGATCGACTGGTGATCGGGTGCGACGCCGGTGCGGATCAGCCCATAGGGGACGGGCAGTGTGTCGAAGATGTCGATGCGGACGTCGTCGCCCCAATGCTTCTGCGCGGCTTCCGCGGTGTAGTACCCGGCGGGACCCGAACCGATAATCGCGATGTGGTGCATGTCAGCGTCGCACTCCGGCAAGAAAGGGGAGCTGTTGCCGTCGGACCGCGTTCCCGAGCGGCGGAGAGCCGGGACCGGGCGCGGTTCTGGATTCTGCCATCCTCTTCTCCGCGGCAGCAATGTTCGCCGGCAGAGTCATGCCCGGCCCGCATTGTGTTGGCAAGGAGACTCCGCCGCCTGATCCGCCAGCGTCGGCAGGTGCAGGGTTAACTGATTTTTCAAGGGATCGCGGGTAGGTTTCCCGCATGGGTGGAGCGCCAGTCAAGGGGGGGACGGAACCGGAAGGGGCCGCGCGGCGGCGTTTGCCCCTCGGCGCATCGCGCGCTGCCGGGAGCGGGGCATCTTCGCTCGATCCCGAGCGCCGCGTCGAACGCGACCGGCGCGAAACCAAGCGAGCGAAAGTATCCGCATTGGCGGCGCCGGCGCCGGTCGTTCCGCCCACGCTGACCTGGATGGCGGTCGCGATCGCTTCCGCATTCGTGCTCGCCGGCATGGTCACGCTGACGCTGCCGCCCGTGCTGACGGCGATCTCCGCCGTTTTCGCCGTCGCCTGCGCCGCGGCCGGCAAGACGCTCAACGTGTGGGGCGACGCCGCCGAACGATCCCCGCGGCTCAAGCAGGCACTCGGCATCGGGCTCGTCGGCCTTTCCGCCGCCTGGGTCGGGCTCGGACTTGCGGACTGGATGTACCACGGCGGGCTCGACTGGCGGATCGGGGTGGCCGGGCTGGTGACGATCAACATCCTTTTCGCCGCGCTGATGAGCGGCCGGATCGTGCTCGCCTTCGTCAGCAAGATCGGCTGCTGGGCGCCTGCGGCGATCGTCGACGGCTCGTTCTTCGCCTATGCCGGGTTTACGATAGCCGTGCTCGCTGGTGCGATCGTCGCGACGTACCAGATCCGGTTCGAGCGGGCGAAGGCGGAGGAAAGCGAGGCGCTGGCCCGCGTCCGCGACCGTGCGCAAAGCATCCTCAAGGACTACGAGGAAACCGGGCAGGGCTGGTTTTGGGAAACCGACCGCCGCGGCAATCTGACTTACCTTTCCCCGTCGGTCGCGCTCACGCTCGGGCGCGCCGAGGCGGAACTTGTCGGCCGCCCGTTCTCGCAGTTGTTCGACCTCGGCGACGAGAATCGCGAAGGGGAGCGGACGCTGACCTTCCATCTGTCCGCCCGCTCGTCGTTCCAGGAGCTCGCGGTGAAAGCCGCAGTGACGGGCGGCGAGCGCTGGTGGTCGATCAACGGCCGGCCGGTCTACGACGGGTTCCGCAACTTCTGCGGCTTCCGCGGTTCGGGCACCGATCTGACCGAGAAGAAGCGCAGCCAGGAGAACGCCACCCGCCTCGCACGCTATGACTCCCTCACCGGCCTCGCGAACCGGTTCCAGATGTCGCAGACGCTGGAGAAGATCCTCGGCAGCCCGCAGGAGCGCGAACGGGAGTGCGCCATCCTCCTGCTCGATCTCGACCGCTTCAAGCACGTCAACGACACGCTCGGCCATCCCGCCGGCGATGCGCTGCTCAAGCAGGTTGCGCAGCGGCTCGAGCGGACCGTCGGCCAGGGCGGCCAGGTGGGGCGCCTCGGCGGCGACGAGTTCGAAGTGATCCTGCCGGGCCGCGTCGCGCGCGAGAGGCTGGCGCATCTGGCGCAGGACATCATTCATGCGCTCTCGCAGCCCTACTCGATCGAGGGGCAGCGGGTGGTGATCGGCTCCTCGATCGGAATTGCGATCTGCCCGGACGACGGGCTGTCGAGCGAATCGCTGATCCGGAATGCCGACCTGTCGCTCTATGCTGCGAAGGATGCGGGGCGCGGGCGGTATCACTTCTATTCGAACGATCTGCACACCGCCGCCGAGGAGCGCAGTGCGCTGGAGCAGGATCTGCGCGATGCGATCGCCAACGGCGGGCTGGAGCTGTTCTATCAGCCGGTCGTCCATGCCGCGACTGGGCAGATCGCGGGTTTCGAAGCGCTGCTGCGCTGGAACCATGCGCGGCGCGGGTGGCTCTCGCCGGAGAAGTTCGTCCCGATCGCGGAGGACACCGGCCTGATCGGAACGATCGGCGAATGGGCGATCCGCACGGTCTGCAGTGCCCTCGCGCAATGGCCGGAGGAAGTGCGCTGCGCAGTCAACGTCTCGCCGCTCCAGTTCGCCAACCCGCAATTGCCGGCGATCATCACCCATGCCGTCGCCCAGGCCGGCATTGCGCCCTCGCGGCTCGAGCTGGAGATCACCGAAAGCGTGTTCCTGGACGACGATGCCGACAACGAAGCGATGTTCGCGGCGCTCAAGCGGATCGGGGTGCGGCTGGCGCTCGACGATTTCGGGACCGGCTATTCCTCGCTCGGCTATCTGAAGAAGGCGCCATTCGACAAGATCAAGATCGACCAGAGCTTCGTGCGCGGCGCGACCCAGCCCGGCAGCCGCAACGGCGCGATCATCGCCTCGATCACCAGCCTGGCGCAGGCGCTGGGGATGGACGTCACGGCCGAGGGTGTCGAGACGCTCGACGAGCTCGATCTGGTGCGGGCGCATGGGTGCACGCATGTCCAGGGGTACATCTACTCCAAGCCGCTGAGCGCGCGGGATGCCGACGAACGCCTCGCCGCCGGCCTCGCGATGGAGGCCGTGGGCCCGCGCTCCGCCCGCGCTCCGCGGCGGACCATGCTGCGCAAGATCGTGCTCGAGCACGCGGGCCAGCACTATGCCGGGACGATCCGCAACGTCTCCGCCCGCGGCGCGCTGATCGAGGGGCTGTGGAACGTGCCCGAGGGGACCCGCTTCCGCATCGCCATTTCCGACACCCTGACCGCCGAGGCGACCGCCCGCTGGTGCCTCGACAACCGCATGGGCGTCGAGTTCGACCAGGCGCTCCTCGACGACCTCGGCGGTCCGCCCACCCTGGCCGTCCACGATCGCCTTCCGCCCGACCGCACGGACGAACGCCGCGCCGCCGCCGGCTAGCCCGAAGGCCCGATTCAGATAGCTGACATGCCGCTCCGCCGCGGCTAAGGGCGCCGGATGACTGATCTCGCCCATATTCGCAATTTCTCGATTATCGCACATATCGACCATGGCAAGTCGACGCTGGCCGATCGGCTGATCCAGCATTGCGGGGGCCTGACCGACCGCGAGATGAGCGAGCAAGTCCTTGATAATATGGACATTGAGCGCGAGCGCGGGATCACCATCAAGGCCCAGACCGTGCGCCTGAACTACACCGCGAAGGATGGGCAGACCTACGAGCTCAACCTGATGGACACCCCCGGCCACGTCGACTTCGCCTACGAGGTCAGCCGCAGCCTCGCCGCGTGCGAGGGCGCGCTGCTGGTGGTCGACGCCGCGCAGGGGGTCGAGGCGCAGACGCTCGCCAACGTCTACCAGTCGATCGAGCACGACCACGAGATCGTCCCCGTCATCAACAAGATCGACCTCCCCGCCGCCGAACCGGAAAAGGTCCGCGCCGAGATCGAGGACATCATCGGGATCGACGCCAGCGAGGCGGTGCTCACCAGCGCCAAGTCCGGCATCGGCATCGAGGACACGCTGGAAGCGATCGTCGCCAAGATCCCGCCCCCGAAGGGCGACCGCGACGCCCCGCTCAAGGCCATGCTGGTCGACTCGTGGTACGACCCCTACCTCGGCGTCGTCATCCTCGTGCGCGTGATCGACGGCGCGATCAAAAAGGGCCTCCAGGTCAAGTTCATGCAGGGCGGCACACAGCACCTGATCGACCGCGTCGGCGCCTTCACCCCCAAGCGCGTCGACCTGCCCGAGATCGGCCCGGGCGAGATCGGCTTCATCACCGCGCAGATCAAGGAAGTCGAACAGGCCCGCGTCGGCGACACGATCACCACGGTGAAGGGCGGGGCGGACAAGGCGCTGCCCGGCTACAAGGAAGTCCAGCCGGTCGTCTTCTGCGGCCTGTTCCCGGTCGACGCGGCGGACTTCGAGAAGCTGCGCGAATCGATCGGCAAGCTGCGGCTCAACGACGCGAGCTTCTCCTACGAGATGGAAAGCTCGGCCGCATTGGGCTTCGGCTTCCGCTGCGGGTTCCTCGGCCTCCTGCACCTGGAGATCATCCAGGAACGCCTCAGCCGCGAATACGACCTCGACCTCATCACCACCGCTCCCAGCGTCGTCTACCGCATCCGCCTCGGCAAGACGAAGAACGAGGAGGCGAAGACGATCGAGCTGCACAACCCGGCCGACTATCCCGATCCCAACCGGATCGAGTGGATCGAGGAGCCGTGGATCAAGGCGACGATCTACACGCCCGACGAATACCTCGGCTCGATCCTCAAGCTGTGCCAGGACCGGCGCGGCATCCAGACCGATCTCACGTACGTGGGCGGCCGCGCGCAGGTGACCTACGAGCTGCCGCTGAACGAGGTCGTGTTCGACTTCTACGATCGCCTCAAATCGATCAGCCGCGGCTATGCCAGCTTCGACTACGAGCAGATCGGCCTGCGCGAGGGGGACCTCGTCAAGATGAACATCCTGGTCAACAACGAGCCGGTCGACGCGCTGAGCCTGATCGTCCACCGCTCGGTCGCCGAAGAGCGCGGCCGCGGCATGTGCGAGCGCCTGAAGGACCTGATCCCGCGCCACCTGTTCAAGATCCCGATCCAGGCCGCGATCGGCGGCAAGGTGATCGCGAGAGAGACCATCGCCGCGCTGAGGAAGGACGTGACGGCGAAGTGCTACGGCGGCGACATCACGCGCAAGAAGAAGCTGCTGGAGAAGCAGAAGAAGGGCAAGGCGCGGATGCGGGAGTATGGGAATGTCTCGATCCCGCAGGAGGCGTTTATTGCGGCGCTGCGGATGGGGGAGGAGTAGCTAGTTACGGTATCCGTAAGTTCTGCCGCTTCCCATTTTCAACGTTACGCCCCTAGGAGACTGACGAAGCAGCTTTTCGAAATCGTCTAGTTCATAAGCGTCTATAGAGAAACCGCCTGGCTGGCGTGTAAACTCAAGGATCTTCCCACTGTAGGTACCAAAGGGGTACTCCTCGGGGAATGGCAAAGTCAGCTTCTCCATCGAATTGTTACCAAGCCGTAAAGCTCTGATAAGCGGCGGCCCATTTCCCACGAAAGTCACATTCCCGATCGTGCTGTTGAGCGCTTGGTTCGCCCCGGCCTGAAGGCCAAAGAACGAGTGCACGCCTCTTGGCATATCGAATTGGTTACCTTCCCGACCGCCACGGTTACGTGTGACATAGCCCACCTCGATCCAAAATTTTTGATAGGCACCGCGGGCAAGCTGTGCCGGGCTCGGAGCTTGGCCCGATCTTGGCGCGCTCCCGGGAGTCCAAAGTTGCAGATATTGAGCCAGCAAGCCGTTTAGATTGGTCGCGGCATTCCAGAGCGCGTCCGCAGCATGAAACAGAGGTTCGATATGCCTCTGATACTCAGCCGGAGTGGTGGTTGATAGCGTTACGCCACACTCGATACTCCGCGACAGACCGTTGAGCGAAAAATTTCCAGAGCCGGCCAACAAGCTGGCCGTGCCGGTGTTTGCGTTGCGAAAAAAGCAAGCTTTCATATGAAAGTCCTGCCGAGGAAAGAAGCCAGCGCGAGCGACTACGTTCGCGCCGTCATGTATCCTGACTGTCGTGCGGGGGTTCGAGCTAATCTCCTTTAGCGCTGATGGTTGCGACCGACCGTAGTCGATTCCTAGCAGCCATCGAGTTGGAAGGTTCCAGATTCTGCCGCCGAGCGTGTTCTGGAACGCAGTGTATCCCGATGACGTGCAATAGGCGAAACAAAACAGCGCTTCAGTAGGTTCTACAAAATCGATAGCTCGCTCAAGACAACTGAGGGTAGAGTGGTTCGTGGCCCCTTGCAGGAATGGTCTAAGGCGCACCACCTAAGCGGCTATTCCCCAGATTTCGCGCCAATTCGGAGCCACCTGATCCGGCGGCGCGTTTAGGCGGTCCATCTCGGCCTTGAATTCGGCCATCAGGCGGTCGCCTTCGCCGCCCTTGAGCCATTCGGCCATGTAGGGATAGAGCGCGGTGTGGCTGCGCAAGTCGCGTGGGGTCCACGGGATGACCTTGGCCGCCCGCGCCTCGGCTAGGAGCTCGTGCATGCGAGCGCGGATGGTTTCGGGCGTGTGCTCGATCGGCGGGGTATAGACGACGGGCTCGGCGAACAGTTCGCCCTTCTGTGGAACGTGCCCGAACAGGTCTTCCATCGCTTTGTCAGCCATGGCGCCATTCTAGCGACAGGGGCGGCGAGCGATCAATCGCCGGCAGCGGTGTCGAGCAGCTTTTCGACAAGTTCGTCGATCTCGCCGGCAACCCCGTCGGCGATGAGCGCCTCGCGAACGCGGCGGCGGGCGCGCTGGAATTTCTCGCTTTCGACTAGTTCGACCGTGGCTGCGGCCTGTTCGGCGCGGGCGCCGGCTGCGGCGAGGGCGGAGTGAAGCCTTTCCTTCGGATTGAAGCGCGGAATTGGCAGATTCCAGATGACCTTGTCGAAATGGCGAGCCCCAAACTGACCTCTTGCCTGAAAGTGCTCAGCGCTTGATCTTGTCCTTTCAGAGTTGATTATCGCGCACAGGTAATTGCCTTCGGCCGCTGTTGAAACGGGCATCCAATAGAGCATATGATCGATGACCGCTTTCGCGTCCTTCAGAAGAAATGCGGCGGGCTGCGTGCCGGCCTTAGCGTAAATCACTCGTAACGGAGCGGGAGGAAACTGGGCCGAGAGCTGGCCAATGTAGTCCAGCTGTTCCGAAAAGTTTCGCTTCCCCTTACCATTCTGAGCCCAGGCTTGTTCGGCCGACGCTAGCCAGCTCGCTAAATGGGAATACCCCTGATCCCCGGCCGAAGCCGAACTCAGAATTTCGCCTTTGGCAGTGGTGGGAATCGCGCCTTCGAATATCGCGAAGAGCCGATAAGGCAGTATCGATTCGCCTAGGAGTACAGGTCGAATGAACTCTTTCTCGACGTTGCTTTCTAGGCTCGGCACATCCTTCCACGGAGCCTTCTCGAGAGGTGAGCGGCGGCTGACCACGAGGGGAGCTTCCGGATTGCTACCGAGACGACCGGAAGCTTTCCGTTCCACGAGCACGAATGCGCGGGGAATGAGAATGGCTCCTTGCCGGAACGCGTTCCGGTATGGCGAGCCTCCGCTGCGTTGTGCCGTCTCGGGGGCGGGTACACCATCTCGCTCAGTGAGAGAGCTGTCCGCAAGCTTTTCCGAAGCGTCTCGCATCGGCAAAGCTCCACTGAACGCCTTCACCTTCGATGGCGTGGCCTTCGCGATCGCCCGCTTGCGGCCGAAGAGAACACAGGACGGAACCGGGAACAGCGGAACCACGCTGTCGTCCATTGTCCAAGCCTCGTTCCACGCAACATTGTAGGACGCGAACTGGCCGGTCCTGAACTTGGCGAACTGAGCGCGCGTCAGAGCCGCCAGCGGCAGCACGAACGCGAGCGTGCCGCTCGGGCGCAGATAGAGGTGCGAGCTGCGTGCCACAAACAGGGCGCAGAGATCGTTGTGCGACGGAATGTCGCCGACATAGATACGCTCGCCTTTCGCCAATTCCTTGAACCGCTTCTGCAAGTCCGTGCTCATGTGGCGGTAGGCGACCCATGGCGGATTGCCGACGAGCACGTTGGCCCAGCCGCCGCCGCTCGCCAGCGCCAGTGGGCGTGAGAGGTTGCGGGCGACGTAGCTCCAGATCGTGTCGCGCCCCTCCAGGCGTAGTTTGTGGAAGGTCTCGTAAGTCGCCCCAAGGTCGCTGATCGACTGGTCTTCCTCCGCGTTGGTTTCGCGCTGGTAGTGCTGGCGCGTTTCGCGCTCGATCTGCGCCTCGACCTGCTCGCGGCTGCGGCGGGCGAGGCTGCCGGCGCGCATCGCCTCGATCGCCTTGTCGAACAGGCCGGGATCGCGGCAGAAGGTCTCGGGGAAGCCCAATTGCTCGCGCTTGCCTTCGCCGGCCTTGGGCGGGGGCACCTGGATGACCAGTTCCTTCTCGATCATGTCCTGCTTGATCGAGAGTTGCATCGAATCGCCGAGATAGACAGGGATCGAAAATCCGCCGGCGCGCTTGCCGAGCGCCGGGGCAAGGGCGAGGAGAAATGTCACGCGGGCGATGATGACCGCCACCGGGTGGATATCGACGCCCGCGATGTACTTGCAGGCTTCGGCCGCGCGATTGCGCGGATCGAGCCCGGCGTCCTCCGCTTCGCGCAGGAAGCACCGCACCGCGTGGAACAGGAAGGTGCCAGAGCCACAGGCGGGGTCGAGCACGCGCTGTTCGAGCGGGCGGTCGACAGCATTGCGGACAACTTTCGCTGCGAGCCAGTCAGGCGTGTAGTATTCGCCGAGGCCGTGGCGCTCGGTGGCGTCGATCAAGCTCTCATAAAGGATCTTGAGCACGTCGCTTTCGACCTCGCGCAGGCGGAAGCGGCGGACGTGAGCCATAATCTTGCGGACGAGGTCCTCGCCGCGAGGAGTGGCGGCCATCCAATCGAAGAAATCGCTTTCGACCGCGCCTGTGATGCCGGCTGAGGCGAAAGCCTCGCCTGAGAGCATGCGCTTCGGATCGTCCTCGCGAAGGTCCATTACCGCGAGCGCAATGCACTTCGTGACGATGACGAGATAGCTGTGGCGGAACCACAGCGTGGGGTCGTCCACCTCGCGGCCATAGACCAGCTTGAGCATGTCGGCCCAGAGCTGACGCTTGAGGGCTTCGGCGGGCTGGGTGGAGACATCTTCCCACAGCGCGCGCAGCTCGCGATCAACGCGCTTGAAGGCGATTGAATCAGGGCCGAGTTCCGTGCGGATTGTCAATGCGTCTGGGGGGAGCGAACCTTTGAGCGCGAGCACGCCGTCGAGCCAGGCGAGGAAGGCTTCGCCTCGCTCGGGATCGAGGGTGGTCTCCTTGAGCTGGACCAACTCGCCGCCGGCCAGCTCGTAGACGATCCAGCGCCTGCCGTCCGAGGCGATGCCGACGAAGGGTTCCCCATGCTCGCGTTCGCAATCGGCGAGGTAGTCGGGCATCCGCCGCTGGACATCGGGCAACTCCCGGTCGAGATCGCGCTTAGCTTCCAGCACAGTGCGACCGATGAGTGCATCGAGCCGACCGCAGATCTCGGGCTGGCGCTTCTCGAACCGGAGCGAGGCGCGATCGGAATCAAACTCTTCTACGAGAAGTTGGCTGAAATACGCCTTTACCTCGTCATGACCCGGCTTGCGGGCAAGGTTTTGCAGCAAATCTAGCGTCGCGTCCGTAAGCCCCATGCGCGCGGAAGTGCCAGAAGAGTGCGGCTGGAGCAAAGGCTTAATCCTCATCTCCTTCATCTTCTGCGGCCTGTTTCCGGTCGAGGCGGCGGACTGTCCCGGCATCGGGACGATTGCTTCAAGTTCTGAGTCTTTTGTTTGCGCCCTCAAACGCCGGGCGCGGCGCATCCGCGCCTTGGTTTCCGCGCAAGCGCTCCGGACGGCCGGTCGGCCTTGCGGTCCGCTGGGCGCGGACCGGGCATTCCAAGCGTTAGGTGTGGCGGCGGAGTAGGCCCACCCCCCGGCCCCTCCCGCGAGCGGGAGGGGAGGAGGTTACCACCCGTCATCCCGCAGCGTTCTGATGCGCGGGCCGGCGGTTTGGGCGGGTGGGGGCCCCTCCGGGGCGTCGCCGGCCTCGCCGCTCGTCAGCTCCGGGCAGGTTCGGTCGTCGCCGATGGCGCAGGCTTCGCCGAAGAGGGCGGCTCGGGAGCGGCCGTCGCCCGCGAAGACTTCGGCGTATTCGGCCTCGGCCGCGGCGGCGTCCGCTTCGGGGGTGGCGCTGCGGGTGCGCCAGTCGCGGTCGAGGATTTCGAGGCGGCGGAACTCGCGGTAGGCGGCGCGGGTGCGGGGGCTGAGGTGGGCCCACCAGCGGACGTGCATCCCGGCGATGCGCTCGATGAAATCGCCGGCCTGCTGCTCGGCCTCCTCCTCCTCGCGCGCCTGCTCCTCCTCCCATTCCTCGCGCCACTGCTTCTTGAGGCGGTCGAGGTCCATCTTGCCGATCGCGTTCAGGCCTTTCGCCTTGCCCTCCGTGAAGCGCTCGGGCGCGCGGTTGCGGAGCATGAACATGAGCAGGCGGTCGTTGTAGACGGTGCGCTGGCCGACGAGCTTGCCGTAGGAGTAGACCGGGACCTCGACGCCGTGGAGCGCGCGTTCCATCGCGACGTCCTCGATCCGCTGCACGCCGAGCTGGAGCGCGGCCTCCCACGCCTTGCGGAAGCTCTCCGCGCCCGGCTGGCGGCGCAGGTGGTAGGCGCCGCGCTGGCTCATGCTGACGGCGCGGGAGGCGGCCTCGACGCTGCCGGTGTCGGCCAGCGCCTCGATGAAGGCGCGCTGGCGTTCGTCGGTCCAGCCGTCGTGGCGCTGGCACTGGCGGGGGACGGGGGCGAAGGCGGGCAGTTCGCCTGCGGGGACGGGCGGGCGGGCCTCGCGATTGTCTGTGCGGCGGGTCATTTGCGAGTTTGGAGCAAAAAATCGCGATGTAGGAAAATGGATTCTTTGTTTTCGCCTCAGGCGCCGGCGGCCGCATCCGCGGCCTTGGCTATCCTCGCTCCCTTCGGTCGCTGCGGGCGCGCGGTCGCGCTTGCGGTCGGCTGGTCGCCGACCGGAGCTTTCCCGGCCAGGGGTGTGGGATGATTCAGATCCTCCCCATTTTCCGTCAGCCAAATGGGGAGGGGGACCGCGAGACGCGCAAGCGGCTCGTGGTGGAGGGGCTCGTTCCTCCCAGTGCCCCTCCGTCAGACGCCTGCGGCGTCTGCCACCTCCCCATTTGTGCTTCGCAAAAAAGGGGAGGATCGAGTGTTGGTCAGGGGCGCGTCTGCCCGTCCCCGAACACCAGGTACTTGAAGCTCGTAAGCTGCTCCAGGCCCACGGGGCCGCGGGCGTGCATCTTGCCGGTGGCGATGCCGATTTCGGCGCCCATGCCGAATTCGCCGCCGTCGGAGAACTGGGTGGAGGCGTTGTGCATCACCACGGCGCTGTCGATCGCTGTCATGAAGCGGCGGGCGGCTTCGGCGTCCTCTGTCAGGATCGCGTCGGTGTGGTGGCTGGAGTGTTCATCGACCCAGGCGATGCCTTCGTCGAGGCCGCCGACGATCTTCACGCTGGCGATGGGGTCGAGGTACTCGGTGTCCCAGTCTTCCTCGGTCGCGGGCTTGATGCGGTCGTCGAGGGCGATGGCTTCGGCGTCGCCGCGCAGTTCGCAGTCGGCGGCCATGGCGTCGGCGAGTTTGGGGACGACTTCGCCAGCAATCGCGCGGTCGATGACGATGCTCTCGGTCGCGCCGCAGATGCCGGTGCGGCGGAGCTTGGCGTTGCGGATCACCTGCACCGCCTCGTCGACGTCGGCCGCCGCGTGGACGTAGCTGTGGCAGTTGCCGTCAAGGTGAAGGAGGGTGGGGACCTTGGCCTGGTCGCGCACCAGCTCGACCAGCCCGCGGCCGCCGCGGGGGATGACGAGATCGACGTAGTCGACCGCGCGCAGCAGCTCGGCCACGGCCTCGCGGTCCGTGGTCTGGACCGTCTGAACCGCGTCTTCCGGCAGGCCGGCGGCCTTGAGCCCCTTGCGCATGGCGGCGACGATCTCGCGGGTCGAGTTGCGGCTCTCCGAACCGCCGCGCAGAATGATCGCGTTGCCCGACTTGAGGCACAGGGCCGAGGCGTCGGCGCCGACGTTGGGGCGGGATTCGTAGATCATGCCGATGACCCCGATGGGAACGGCGACGCGCTCGATCTTGAGGCCGTTGGGCCGCTCGAAGGTCGCGAGCGTGCGGCCGACCGGGTCGGGCAGCTCGGCGATTTCCTCGAGCGCTTTCGCCATGCCCTCGATCCGGTCTTCCGTCAGGCGCAGGCGGTCGACGAAGCTGCCAGGCTTCGTGCCCTCGACGCTCGCGACATCCGCCGCATTCGCCTCAAGCACCGCAGGCGTGGCTTCGCGCAGCGCCTTGGCGGCCTCCCGCAACGCGGTGTTCTTCGCCTCGGTGGCGGCCGAGAGCAGCCCGCGCGCCGCATCGCGTGCGCGGCGGCCGAGTTCGTGGATATGGATCTGCGGGTCGAGCGTCTGGTCGTTCATCGAAAGTCCTCGTGTCGTTCGTGTCATGAGCGGGAGCGCGCGGCAAGTCAGCGCAGCTCGACCGCCCGGTCGTAAGCCGCCTGCAAGGTCACGCGCATCAGGCGCGAGAGCGTCTCGTCGCCGTTGAGCGCGGCAAGGCCGGCGGCGGTGGTGCCGCCCTTGCTGGTCACCGAATTGCGCAGCGTTTCGAGATCGGGCGCGCCATCCTCCATCGCCATCGCGAGCGCGCCGGCCATCGTGCCGAGCACCATCGCGCGTGCTTCTTCCGCGCTGAAGCCCTGCTCCTCGGCAGCGGCGACATAGGCGCGAGCGATCTCGAACACGTAGCCTGGGCCGGAGCCGGCGACGGCGGTCACGCGGTCTAGGCGGTCCTCATCGTCCACGGTGACGACCGTGCCCGCGCGCTCCATCATCGCGGAGGCGTGGGCGCGCTGGTCGGCGCCGACCTCCGGGCCGGCGTAGAGCCCGCTGACGCCCTGGCCGACGGCGGCCGGCAGATTGGGCATGACGCGCACGACCGGGGCGCCATTCATCGCGTGGGCGATCCGCTGCGCGGAACAACCCGCCGCGATCGACAGCACGTAGCCGCCCTCGGCCAGCCGGCTTGCATAATCGGGGAGCACGTCGTCGATCATCTGCGGCTTGATCGCGACGATCACGACGTCGAACTGCTCTTCGCCGAGCGCGGCGAGATCGGAGACGAGCCGGGCGGGCGAGGGTGCGGAATCGAGCGCCGGATCGACAACGGTAAAGTTCTCGCCACCGCTCATCCAGTGACCGAGAAGTGCATCACCCATCTTGCCGCAGCCGATCATAACTATATTACTGAATTTCAAGTGTCGCCCCTAACTATAAATGAATAGTTCAATGGATGTGGCAGCGGTTCTGACGAACCCGATCGGCGAAACCCGATGCTGCCCCGCATGGAAACTTTTTCGGCATCCCCGGTTGTGCATTGCACAATGGCAATCTACGTAACGGACGAGATTTTTCAAGGAGTGGATTTTTATCGCCGTGGCCGAGAATCGAAACATCGTCGTCAAAATTGGTTCCGCTCTGCTCGCGAATTCGGATCTCCTCACCCCGCGTTTCAGCTTCATTCAACGGCTTCTGGAGGATGTCGCCCGCCTTCGCAACGAAGGTTACAACGTGATCCTCTGCTCCTCCGGCGCGGTCGCGCTGGGCCTCAAGATCGTCGGCGAAACGCCCGAGAGTGCGGGGGTCAGCGACAAGCAGGCGGCCGCTGCCTGCGGCATGCCGCTGCTGCTCAACGCCTACAAGCAGGTCGGCCACGAATACGGCTTCGAGATCGCGCAGGTCCTGCTGACGCTGGGCGACTTCGAGCACCACCGCCGGTTCCTCAACACCCGCAACACCGTGCACCGCCTGCTGGAGGCGGGGGTCGTGCCGATCGTCAACGAGAACGACACGATCACGACCGAAGAGATCCGCGTCGGCGACAACGACCGGCTGGCCGCCAAGGTGGCGCAGATGGTCGGCGCGAAGGACTTCGTCATCCTCACCTGCGTCGACGGCCTCTACGACCGCAATCCCGACGAGCCCGGCGCGGAGCTGGTGGAGGAAGTCCGCGACGTCGGCGAATACATGGCGGCGACCACCGGCACGAGCACGCTCGGGACCGGGGGGATGACGACCAAGCTCAAGGCCGCGAACATGGCCCAGGAAGCGGGCTGCATGACCTATATCGCCAACGGCGAATACGAGCGCCCGCTGTCCGCCGTGCTGAGCGGCGAGCGGCGCTGCACGCGCTGCCTGCCCAATCCGAACCCGATGTCGGGCATGGACGGCTGGATCGCCAATCGCCTGCAGATGGCCGGCAGCCTCGAGGTGCCGAAGGACCTCGCCGACGAACTGGCGCAGGACAAGCGCCCGATCCGGCGCGAGGACATCGTGGCGATGGACGGCGATTTCACCCGCGGCGACGTGCTGCATCTCTATGATAGCGACGGCGTGGAGCGCGCGCGCGGCCTCAGCGATTTCACTTCGGAAGAAATCCGGGTGATGCTGGTCAACCCCGAGACGCCGCCCGAGCAACTGCTGGGCTACAAGACCAAGGGCGAGATCATCCGCGCGAACAACCTCGTCATGCTGGAGAACCGGCACCTGCTGTGGGACGCGCCGGCGGGGATGACTGCATCCTCTTGATGCGGGGCAAGTAGCTCCTCGTCATCCCGGCGCACGCTGAGCGATCCCGGCTTTCGCCGGGATGACGCGAACCGCGACGGCTCTGCTGCGCCCAACTTCACTTTGCGTTCAGCGAGTGCGGCGGTATAGGCCGCAGCCATGACCACACGTCCGCGTTCGCCGCTCAAGCTCGCTTTCGCCGCCACTGCCTGCGCGGCCACTGTCTTCACCGCAGGCTGCGCCGGCGGTGGCGGCGGACCGAAGGATTCGCTCGCTTACGTCGCCCGCGACGTGGAGACACTCTATGCCGAGGCGAAGCGGCGGCTCGACAGCGGCAACGCCAAGCTCGCCGCCGCACTGTTCGACGAGGTCGAGCGTCAGCACCCCTATTCCCCCTGGGCGCGCCGTGCGCAGTTGATGAGCGCGTTCAGCTATTACGTGGCGAAGGATTACAACCAGGCGATCCAGAGCGCGCAGCGCTTCCTGTCGATCCACCCGGGCAACAAGGACGCCCCCTACGCCTATTACCTGATCGCGCTCAGCTATTACGAGCAGATCAGCGACGTGCACCGCGACCAGGCGATCACCGAACAGGCGCGCACCGCGCTGAACGAAGTCGTGCGGCGTTTCCCGCAGACCGAATACGCCGCCGACGCGCGGCTGAAGCTGGACCTCGTCAACGATCACCTCGCCGGCAAGGAGATGGAGATCGGGCGCTTCTACCAGCGCAGCGGCAACTGGCTGGCGGCGCAGATCCGTTTCCAGAACGTGGTCGACAATTTCCAGACGACCAGCCACGCGCCGGAAGCGCTCTACCGTCTGGCGGAAAGCAGCCTGGCGCTCGGCATTCCCGAAGAAGCGGTGAAGTACGCCGCCGTGCTCGGCGCGAACTATCCGGGCAACGAGTGGTACGAGAAGGCCTACGATCTGGTGCAGGATCACGCGGCCGGCGTCACCGCGAGCTAATTGTCGCGGAAGCGAAGCTCGTTTCCGGGCCGGCGTCACCCTGAACTTGTTTGTGCTTTGCACAACTTCGCTTCCAGGGCCCAGTTCTCCTCCATGCGCCCTTCGGGCGCTTCGAGAGCGGGATGGATGCTGAAACGAGTTCAGCATGACGGGGATGGATGATTAACCCCGGTTCCAAATGCCGGGAACAAGCGCGCACCGGTTGGTGACGCGCTTTCTCATTCCGGCTAGAGAATCGGGCCAGTCATGCTGACCCGCCTGTCCATCCGCAACGTCGTGCTGATCGAAGCGCTCGATCTCGATTTCGGGCGCGGCCTCGGCGTGCTCACGGGCGAAACCGGGGCAGGCAAGTCGATCCTGCTCGACGCGCTCGGCCTCGTGCTCGGCAACCGGGCGGAGACCATGCTGGTGCGCGCCGGCGAGGACCGCGCGAGCGTCACCGCGAGTTTCGAGTTCGCGCGGCTGCCCGATGCGATCGCCGAAGCGCTCGATGATGCCGAGATCGCGATCGAGCCTGGCGAACCGCTGATCATCCGCCGTCAGGTGCGCGCCGACGGGGGCAGCAAGGCCTTCGTCAACGACCAGCCGGTCAGCGTCGCGCTGCTGCGCCAGATCGCGCCAGCGCTGGTCGAGCTGCACGGGCAGCACGACGACCGCGGGCTGGTCAATCCGCGCGGCCACCGGGCGCTGCTCGACCGCTATGCCGGGGCCGACACCGCCGGCCTCGCAGCCGCATGGGACGCGTGGCGCGCGGCGGACGAGCGGCTGGAGAGTGCGCGCGCGGCGATCGAACAGGCCAAGGCCGACCAGGACCTGCTGCTGGCGCATCTGGCGGAGCTGACCGCGCTCGAGCCGCAGGCGGGCGAGGAGGCGCGGCTCGCCGAAACGCGGGCGGCGATGCAGAAGGGCGAGCGGCTGTCGGGCGATCTCGAGGAGCTGCGCCATGTGTGGGACGGGTCGGATTCGCCGCTTGCCTCGCTTCGGGTGGCGGCGCGGCGGCTCGACCGGATCGCGCCGGAGCACCCGCTGCTGACCGAGGCGCTGGCCGCGCTCGACCGCGCGGTGATCGAGGCGAGCGAGGCGGAGGAGAAGCTGGAAGCCGCGGCCGAGGCGCTGGTGCACGATCCGGCCGCGTTGGAGGCGGCCGAGACCCGCCTGTTCGACTTGCGCGCGCTGGCCCGCAAGCACCGCTGCGAGGTGGACGAACTGCCCGAGAAGATGCGCGCGTTTCGCGCCGCGCTCGACGCGATAGAGGGCGGGGAGGCCGAGCTCGACGCGCTCGAAGCAGCCGCGCGCGAGGCGGGGGAGCGCTATCGCGAGCGGGCGGGCGCTTTGCACACGGCGCGCGCGGCGGCGGCGGCGAAGCTCGACGAGGCGGTGGCAGCGGAGCTAGCGCCGCTCAGGCTCGATGCCGCGCGCTTCCGCACGGCGGTCGCCCGATTGCCCGAGGAGCGCTGGGGGCCGTACGGGCTCGACAGCGTCGAGTTCCTGATCGCGACCAATCCGGGCGCGGATTTCGCCCCGCTCGCCAAGATCGCCAGCGGCGGGGAGCTGTCGCGCTTCATCCTCGCGCTCAAGGTCGCGCTCGCCGAGCAGGGCGGTGCGGCGACGGTGATCTTCGACGAGATCGACCGCGGCGTCGGCGGCGCAGTCGCCAGCGCGATCGGCGAACGCCTCGCGCGGCTGGCGGAAGGTGGGCAGTTGCTGGCCGTGACGCACAGCCCGCAAGTCGCGGCGCGGGGCGGCACGCACTACCTGATCGCCAAGTCGAGCGAGGGGACCGTGACCAAGACCTCTGTCCTGCTGCTCGACGAGGGCGGCCGGCAGGAGGAAATCGCCCGCATGCTCAGCGGGGCGGAAGTGACGCCGGAGGCACGCGCGCAGGCGGACCGGCTGCTGGAGGGGGTGTGAGGCGTGCCGCGCTCGGGGTGGCTCTGCTGATGGTGGCGGGCTCGTCCCCGGCCGAGACGGTTGCGCCGGCGCCGCCCGCCACCGGCGACACGTTCGGCACCGATGCGCATCTCGCGCCTTCGGAGCCGGACGCGGTGCTGCGCTATGCCGATCATCCGCGCGGGTTTGCGGAGTTGCGGCTGCCGGAGGGGGAGGGGCCGTTTCCGCTCGCGGTGATCTTCCATGGAGGGTGCTGGAAGACCGGTATCGCCAACCAGGCCTACATGGCGCCGCTCGCGACGCGTTGGCAGGCACAGGGGATCGCGACCCTCAACGTCGACTACCGCGAGGTCGGCGATGGCGGCGGCTGGCCGGACAGCTTCGAGGACTGGCAGGCCTCGGCGGCGCTGATCGAGCGGGTGACGGCTGTGCACCCGATCGACCGCGCGCGCGTGACGCTGGTCGGGCATTCTGCAGGCGCGCTCCCGGCGCAGTGGCTGGCGATGGCGCAGGGGATCGACGGCCCGCTGGGTGCGCGCGAGCCGCTGGCGGTGCGCGCGGCGATCGTCCTCGACGGCCCGGCGGATGTCGGGGCGGAGCGGGAGGCATTCGACGCCCTGTGCGAGTTTTCCTCGGTCGATCCGTTCATGGGCGGCGAGCCGGGCGCTGCGCCCGCGCGCTACGCCGCGATCTCCCCGCTGGGCCACCCGCCGAAGCTGGAGGAGCTGCTGTTCGTCCAGGCCGTCCTCCCGCCTCCGCCCGAGAGCGCGCAAGCCGCGATCCGCAGCGCGGGAACGCAGCTCGAAATTCGTGCGAATCCCGGCGCGAGCCACTTCGCCGTCCTCACCCCGGGCGCCGACGCCTATGCCGCCAGCGAACCCGCGATGCTGAGGGTGATGCGCGGCGGAGAGGCCACGCGATGATGGACCGGCGGACGCATCTCGCGGCGCTGGCCGCTTTCGCGGTAGCGGTGTTGCCCTCGCGGCAGGTGAAGGCTCTGGAGAGGATCATGGAAGAGATACACCCGCAATATGGCCTGATCGGGCAGATCATCGCGCAGCCCGGCAAGCGTGCCGAACTCGCCGCGATCCTGGCCGAAGGCACGGACCGGATCCCGGGCAACTTCGGCTATCTGGTCGGCGAGGATGCGGGCAATCCGGATGCCCTGTGGGTCGTGGAGCTCTGGGCCGATAAAGAGGCGCACGCCGCCTCGCTGGCTCTGCCGCAGGTCAAGGACGCGATTGCCCGGGGCCGTCCGCTGATCGCGGAATTCGGCACTCGCGCAGAGTTCAAGCCGGTGGCAAACGCCGCTGCATGACGGATATTGAATCGCTCTCCGAGGCCGAGGCCGCCAACGAGCTGATGCGGCTCGCGAAGACGATCGCGCGGCACAACCGGCTCTATCATGCCGAGGATGCGCCGGAGGTCACCGACCAGGAATACGACGCGCTCGTGCGCCGCAATGCCGCGCTTGAGGCGGCGTTTCCGCACCTCGTCCGGGCCGACTCGCCCTCGACCGCGGTGGGCCATGCGGTGGCGGGATCGCCGCTGTCGAAGGTGACGCACGAGGTTCGCATGATGAGCCTCGACAATGCTTTCGCGGAGGAGGAGGTGGCCGAGTTCGTCGCGCGTGTGCGGCGCTATCTGGCGCTTGCGGACGACGCGCCGCTCGCCTTCACCGCGGAGGACAAGATCGATGGGCTGTCTTGTTCGCTGCGCTATGAAAATGGCGAGCTGGTGCGCGCCGCCACCCGCGGCGACGGGCAGGTGGGGGAGGACGTCACGGCGAACGTGGCCTGCATCGCGGATATTCCGCAGCGCCTCCACCACCCCCCGGCCCCCTCCTCTAAAGAGGAGGGGGGGAAGAAAAGGCGCGCCGAAAAAGCCCCCTCCTCTTTAGAGGAGGGGGTTGGGGGTGGTACCTCCACCTTCCCCGCCGTGTTCGAAGTGCGCGGCGAGGTCTACATGGAGCGCGAGGCTTTCCTTGCGCTCAACGGGCGGCTGATGGAGGAGGCGCGCGCGCAGGCCGAGGCGAAGGGGGAGGAATTCGATCCCGCGAAAGTGCGCCAGTTCGCCAATCCCCGCAATGCCGCCGCTGGTTCGCTGCGGCAGAAGGATGCGAGCGTCACCGCCAGCCGACCGCTGCGCTTCTGGGCGCACGGGTGGGGCGCCGCGTCCGAGGTGCCGGGCGAGACGCAGTACGAGGTCATGCGCCGGATCGGCGAATGGGGCCTGCCGATCAGCCCCGATCTCAAGCTCTGCCACTCGCTGGAGGAGATGCTCGCGCACTACGCTGCGATCGGCCGGCGGCGCGGGAAGCTCGGCTACGAAATCGACGGCGTGGTCTACAAGGTCGACCGGCTCGACTGGCAGGAGCGGCTCGGCTTCGTCGCCAAGGCGCCGCGCTGGGCGCTGGCGCACAAGTTTCCGGCTGAACAGGCCGAGACCACGCTGGAGGCGATCGACATTCAGGTCGGGCGCACGGGCAAGCTCACGCCGGTCGGCCGCCTCGCCCCGGTGCTTGTCGGCGGAGTGACGGTGACCAACGTCACGCTGCACAACCGCGACGAGATCGCGCGACTGGGCGTGCGGCCGGGCGACCGGATCAAGGTCCAGCGCGCGGGCGATGTGATTCCGCAAGTGGTCGAGAACCTGACGCGGGATGCCGAGCGCCCGGCCTATCGTTTCCCCGAGACCTGCCCCGATTGCGGCAGCGACGCCGTTGCCGAGGAAGGCGAGGTCGATGTCCGCTGCACCGGCGGGCTGATCTGCCCCGCGCAGCGGACCGAACGGCTCAAGCATTTCGTCAGCCGCGGCGCGCTCGACATCGAGGGGTTGGGCGAGAAGACCATCGACCAGTTCTTCGCCCTGGGCTGGCTGGAGAGCCCGGCCGACATCTTCCGCCTCAAGGGCCGGCGCGAGGCGATCCTCGCGCTCGAGGGCTGGCAGGACAAGTCTGTGGACAACCTGTTGGCGAGCATCGCGGCCAAGCGTGAGCCCGACGCCGCGCGGCTGCTGTTCGGCCTCGGCATCCGCCATGTCGGCGCAGTCACCGCGCGCGATCTGATGAAGGGCCTCGGCGATATCCGCCGCCTGCGGGAGAAAGCTGCCGCGATTCACGCCTATCGCGAGGAGAACCCGCGCGGCGAGGATGAATCGGCGGGCAAGTTCAACGCGCGCATGGTCGAGGCGATCAAGGACATCCTCGAAGTGCGCGCCGACGGCATTGGCACGGCGGTCGGCTTCGCGCTGGCCGACTTCTTCCATGAAGAGCACAACCGCGACGTCTGGAACGACCTGATCGGCGACCGGCCCGGCGCAGGCGTGGTCGATCCGCCGCCCTATGTGGTGGAGACGAAGGACAGCGCGGTTGCGGGCAAGACGGTCGTGTTCACCGGCAAGCTCGAAACCATGAGCCGCGACGAGGCCAAGGCCCAGGCCGAGCGCCTTGGCGCCAAGGCCGCCGGATCGGTCAGCGCGAAGACCGATCTGGTGGTTGCCGGCCCCGGCGCGGGCAGCAAGCTTAAGAAGGCGGCGGACCTCGGCATCGAGGTGATCGACGAGGCTGCCTGGGCGGAGATCGTCAAAGCGGCGGGTTGAGGCGGTTGACGGCGAGTTTCCCTTGCTCCCGCTGCTCCCTCTTTCCTCCCTCATCCGGATCGCTAACCGCAAGGTCCGACGGCGCGGCGCGCGATCCCAGCTTTCGCTGGGACGACGATGAAATCTGAGGGGGCCAACTCACCGGGCACCCCACCACGCCACACATGGCCCCACCGGCCAGACCGTGGCCTGCTTGCGACGGCCTACGCAACATTCCGGGGGGCCATCCATTGGCCAGATAGACGCGGATGTTTCCGCGCCCTTGCTCCGCGCGCCGGCCGCGGGTCGCCGCGGGCAAGCCGACCCAGCCTAGCGGAGACCAGCAATGCAAGTCAGCGAATGTATGACGAGAGACGTCCAGGTCGCGAGCCCGGACGATACGATCCAGCACGCCGCACAGATCATGGAACGGATCGACGCCGGCGTCCTTCCGGTCGGGCAGGGCGACCGGCTCGTCGGGATGATCACCGACCGCGACATCGCCATCCGTGCCGTGGCGAAAGGCCGCGAATGCGACACGCCCGTGGGTGATGCGATGAGCAGCCAGGTCCTGTACTGCTACGCCGACGACGATGCCGAGGACGTGCTCGAGAACATGGGCGACCAGCAGCTTCGCCGCATGCCGGTGGTCGACCGCGACAAGCGTCTGGTCGGCATCGTCTCGATCGGCGACCTCGCCAAGAAGGACGAGCGCGACACCGGCGAGGCGCTGAGCCAGATCGCACAGCCAGGCGGCCTCCACGCCACCTGATCCCCAACCAGGAGAAAACCGATGAGCGCCAACGGCCTCGAGGTATTCGACAAGACCCTGCAGACGACCAACATCTGGCTGGACCAGATCATGGAACGGCTCGGCCCCGACCGACAGGTCGCATGGAAAGCGCTGAGCACGGTGCTCCACAAGCTGCGCGACCGCCTGCCGGTGGAAGAGGCGGCGCACCTCGGCGCACAGCTCCCGCTACTCGTGCGCGGGGTCTACTACGACCAGTACCAGCCTGCGCGGCAGCCGATCCGCTGCAACCGCGAGGAGTTCGTCGCCGAAGTGACCGAATGGCTCGCCGACACCCGCCCGGTCGACCCGGAGGAGGCGATCCGCGCGGTCTTCGACGTGCTCTCGCGCAATATCGACACCGGGCAGGTGGAAAAGGTCAAGGCGATCCTGCCCGAGACGATCCGCGATCTCTGGCGCAGCGCGGAGGAAGTGGCCTGAGCGGTTCAGGAAGACGGGCTACTCCGGCTCCACGTCGTAGTGGATGATCTGCACGGCGATCAGGCCGTCCTTCACCACGAAGGCGTCCGCGCCATGCCGGGTGCGCGCGCCGTTGGTGGCTTCGCGGTCCAGCCGAGGAGCGCGTAGTCCTCGGCGACTTGCACCAGTTCGTATCGATAGGTTGCGTCGGGCAGATTCTCGCGCAGAACCCGCGCGGTCTCGCGAATGCCGTCCTTGCCGTGAAATACGCCGTCTTTCGACAGCACGAGCAGGTCGTCCGTGTAATTCCGCTCGACGTCCGCGCCGAGCGCGTGCTCGCGCCGCAGCGCGAGGTGATCTTCGATGACTTCCCGGGTCGTGCGCATCCTTGCCTCCTCGCGGGAAGAACGCCGGCGCTGGGGAAGTGTTTCGCGCGGCGGTGAAGCCGGTCTTCCAACTGCTGGGTTTCGCGGCGTCCGAGAGATTGATTTTTTGGTTCGCGCAGAGGCGCAGAGGCGCGGAGAGGTTTCGCGTAAACTATCCCTCTGTCATCCCCGCGAAAGCGGGGACCCATCTTCGGACGGCAGGAGCTGGGTCCCCGCTTTCGCGGGGATGACAAAGCTATGACCTAAGCGCGCCTTCCCTCCGCGCCTCCGCGCGAACCCTCTTCTGGTCCAACCGCCGCAAGGGGCGTGGAGGGTACGGGACAAGCCCTCCCCCGGCCCCTCCCGCGAGCGGGAGGGGAGGAGGGCGTCAGCGCGTCAGCTTCTTGTAGGCGAGGCGCGTCGGGCGGTCGGCAGCGTCGCCGAGGCGGCGGCGCTTGTCTTCCTCGTAGGCTTCGAAGTTGCCTTCGAACCATTCGACGTGGCTGTTGCCCTCGAAAGCGAGGATATGCGTCGCCAGGCGGTCGAGGAAGAAGCGGTCGTGCGAGATGACCACGGCGCAGCCGGCGAAGTTCTCGATCGCCTCTTCCAGCGCGCCGAGCGTCTCGACGTCCAGGTCGTTGGTCGGCTCGTCCAGCAGCAGCACGTTGCCGCCGGTCTTGAGCATCTTGGCCATGTGGACGCGGTTGCGCTCGCCGCCGGACAGCTTGCCGACGTTCTTCTGCTGGTCCTGACCCTTGAAGTTGAACGCGCCGACATAGGCCCGCGTGCTCATGTCGTGGCCGTTGACCTTCATGTAGTCGAGCCCGTCCGAGATTTCTTCCCAGACGTTGTGCCTGGGGTCGAGGTGGTCGCGGCTCTGGTCGACGTAGCCGAGGCGCACGGTGTCGCCGATCTCCACGCTGCCGCTGTCGGGTTCTTCCTTGCCGGTGAGAATCTTGAACAGTGTGGACTTACCCGCGCCGTTCGGCCCGATCACGCCGACGATGCCGCCGGGGGGCAGGGTGAAGCTCAGATCTTCGAACAGCAGCTTGTCGCCATAGGCCTTTGAGATACCCTTGGCCTCGATCACCTTGCCGCCGAGGCGTTCGGGCACCTGGATGACGATCTGCGCCTTGCCGGGCTTGCGGTCGTTCTGCGCTTCCTGGAGCTGTTCGAACTTGCGGATACGCGCCTTCGACTTGGTCTGGCGAGCGGCGGGAGTCTGGCGAATCCATTCGAGCTCGCGGCTGAGCGCCTTCTGCCGCCCGCTCTCCTCGCGCGATTCCTGCTCGAGGCGCTTGGCCTTCTTCTCGAGGTAGGTCGAGTAGTTGCCCTCGTAAGGGAAGTAGTTGCCGCGATCGAGCTCGAGGATCCAGCCGACGACGTTGTCGAGGAAGTAGCGGTCGTGGGTGATCATCAGCACCGCGCCGGCATATTCCTTGAGGTGGTTCTCCAGCCACTCGACGCTCTCGGCGTCGAGGTGGTTGGTCGGCTCGTCGAGCAGCAGGATCGAGGGCTTCTGAATCAGAAGACGGGTGAGCGCCACGCGGCGCTTCTCGCCGCCCGACAGGTCGGTGACCGGCCAGTCGCCCGGCGGGCAGCGCAGCGCCTCCATGGCGATTTCGAGCTGGTTGTCGAGCGTCCAGCCGTCGACCGCGTCGATCTTCTCCTGTAGCTCGCCCATCTCGGCGCCGAGCGCGTCGAAATCGGCGCCGTCCTCGCCCATCTCGATGCCGATCTGGTTGAACCGCTCGACCATGTCGGCCACGTCGCGCGCGCCGTCCTTGACGTTCTCGAGCACGGTCTTCGACGGGTCGAGTTCCGGCTCCTGCGGGAGATAGCCGACGGTGATGTTCTCGCCCGGCCAGGCCTCGCCGGTGAAGTCGGTGTCGATGCCGGCCATGATCTTCATCAGCGTCGACTTACCCGCGCCGTTGGGGCCGACGATGCCGATCTTGGCGCCCTGGTAGAACTGCAGGTTGATGTTCTGCAGCACCGGCTTCTGCGCGCCGGGGAAAGTCTTGGTCATGTTCTTCATGACGAATGCGTATTGGGCGGCCATCAGTCGTCCTTCGGGTATCAGCAGGTGTTTCGAGAGTTGGCGCGCAGATAGGCGTTGGGGCGGGCGCGGGCAAGCTGGACTTGGCCGCAAGACGCCGATAGCAAGCGCACCCATGAGGACTCTGGCACTGGCGCTCGCCGCCGCATCGCTCCCGACGCTCGCCGCCGCGCAGACCGTCGCTTCCGAAACCCCCGCCGCTGCCGCCAGCGCCGATGCTGCGCTCGAAAGCGACACGCTCGCGTGGGATTTCGTCGAGGGGATCACGACCGAGGTCGGGCCGCGCCAAGCCGGCACCGAGGCGGAGAAGCGCGGGCGCGACTGGTCGGTGGCATGGCTCAAGGCCAATGGCTTTGTCAATGTCGCGGACGAGCCGTTCCAGATGGAAACCTGGGTCCGCGGCACCGAGACCGCCGAGATCGTCAGCCCTTATCCGCAGCCGTTCCATGTGACGGCGCTGGGCGGCAGCGCCTCGACCGGGCCGGAGGGGATCACCGCCGAAGTGGTCGAGTTCGAGAGCGTCGCCGCGCTCCAGGCCGCGCCGGCGGGGAGCCTGAAGGGCAAGATCGCCTATATCAGCCACGACATGACGCCGACGCAGGACGGCTCGCAATACGGCTTCGCGGGCCCGGCGCGCTGGGTCGGCGCGGGGATCGCCGCGAGCAAGGGGGCGGTCGGGAGCGTGATCAAGTCGGTTGGCACCGACTATCACCGCAACCCGCATGCGGGCGGCACCTCGTTCCCCGAAGGCGTGGCGCCGATCCCGGCGGGCGCGCTGTCGCTGCCCGACGCGGCGAACCTGGAGCGGATGTTCGACCGCGCCGAGGGGCCGGTCACGATGAAGCTCGTGCTCACACCTCGCGACCTCGGCACGACCACCAGCGGCAACGTCGTGGGTGAGATCGTCGGGCGCGACCCTTCGCTGCCGCCGGTGCTCGTCGCCTGCCATATCGATAGCTGGGACCTCGGCACCGGCGCGATCGACGACGGCGCGGGCTGCGGCATCGTAGCCGCGGCCGCGAAGCACGTCGCCGCCGCAGGCCAGCCGCTGCGCACGATCCGCGTGCTGTTCGCAGGGGCGGAAGAGACGGGGCTGTGGGGCTCCAAGGCCTATTCCGCCGCGCACATCGACGAGCCGATCGCGGTGGGCCTCGAAAGCGACTTCGGCGCGGACCGCATCTGGAAGTTCGAGAGCAACTTCCGCGAGAGCAACCCCGACCTTCACGCGAAGATCGCGGCGGCCGTCGCGCGCTTCGGCGTCTCCAACGGCACCGGCGTCGCGACGGGCGGAGCGGACATCAACATCGTGCGCGACCAGAACAGCGCGATCATCGACCTCGCGCAGGACGGCACGCGCTACTTCGACCTGCACCACACGCCCGACGACACACTCGACAAGGTCGATCCGGTGCAGCTGCGCCAGAACGTCGCTGTCTGGACCCAGGTCGTCGGCATCCTCGCCAACGAGCCAGGGTCGATCAAGGGCGAGTAGGCCCTAGCTCCCGAACCCCCGCCGCATCAGCGCGGGCAGCATCATGGCCTGGAGGCTCGCACGCGCGACGAGGAACAGCGTGAAGGCGAGCCACAGGCCCCAGTTGCCGTGCGGCCAGGCGAACCACAGCACGCCGGCGTAGACCACCGCCGCGCCGAGCATCGAGAGTAGCAGCGCGCGCGTCCAGCTCGCACCCACGAACACGCCGTCGAATACGAAACCGGCGACGCCGGCGAAGGGGATCAGCACCAGCCAGAACGCCTGCTGCCGCGCCGCGTCCGCCACAGCGTCGGTCGCGGCGAAGCTGGCGAGGATAGGGTCGGCCAGCAGCGCGAACGCGAGGGCGACCAGCGCCGCCGCGCCGAAACCGCGCAGCAGAATCGCCCTGATGTAGCGCGCGAATCCCTCGCGGTCCTGCGCGCCGGCCCGTTCGCCGTTCAGTACTTGCGCGGCGTTCTCGAACCCGTCGAGCAGCAGCGCGGTGAAGACGAACATCTGGTAGAGGATGCCGTTCGCCGCGAGCACCACGGCGCCGCGCTCGGCGCTCAGCCGGGTCAGCGCGGCCAAGGCGACCATCAGGACCACCGTGCGCAGGAACAGGTCGCGGTTGAGCGAGAGGAACGGGCGCAGGCTGTTCCAACGCAGCACCGTGCGCTCGCGCGCGGCGTCGAGGATCGTGCGCCCCTGCTCGCCCCGCAGCACGAAGGCGGCAACCGCGGCGAGCTTGGCGTATTCGGCGGCGAAACTGGACCAGCCGACCCCCGCGATCCCCATGTCGAGATCGAGCACGAACCACAGCCCCAGCGCGACGTTGAGCAGGTTGTAGGCGACCTCGAACACGAGCACCGCCGCCATCCGCCGCCGCCCGACGAGATAGCCGATCAGCGCGAGATTGAGCATGACGCCCGGCGCGGTCCAGTAACGGATCTCGGCATAAGTTCGCGCGGCGGCGAGCACTTCGCCCTCCGCGCCCAGAACGCTGAGCAGCGCGGGCATCAGTACCGGCTTGGCGATCAGCAGCATGACCGCGATCGCGATCCCGATCGTCGCTCCGCGTAGCAATATCGCCGCCTGTTCCTGCGCCCCGCTGCGGGTGCCCGCCTGCGCGACGAGCCCGGTCGTGCCGGTCTTGAGGAAGTTCATCACGGTGAACAGCACCGCGAACAGCCGCGCGCCGACGTCCACCGCACCTTGCGCCGCGGCGTCCTCCAGCCGGCCGACGATCCACATGTCGCCGACCCCGATCAGTGCCGTCGCGACATTGGTGACCATCGCGGGCAAGGCGATCGCCCAGATGACCCGGGTGTCGAGCGCGGCGGCAGGGGAGGGGGTGGAAATCGCCTTGGCTCCTCACGGGCTCCGGCGCAGGTCCGGCCGGAGCGCGCCAGCCGTAACGGCTAATCCGGCGCCGCGCTATGGGGCCGCGCCGTCAGGGCAGGTCCGCCTGACGCGGCACCAGGGCGCGCGCGGTTGCGGCCCCCGGGCGCTTGCGCGACTTCCTGCGCTTGCTGCCGAACCAGAAGCTCCAGGTCGCGAGCGTGCCGAGCAGCACGAGTGCGAGGCCGGAGCATGTCAGCACCAGCCGCCAGGCCACGCCGCCGACCTTGCCGGCGTGGACCGGGTAGTATTTCTCGGTGATCGCGGAAGCGGTGTCGCCGGTCGCAGGGTCGTCGGTCGCGAGAACGGTGCCGGTGGCGGGATCGAGATAGACGTAGGTCCGGCCATTGGGAGTCCACTCGAAGCTCTGCTTCATCCGCAGCGTGAGCGGCGCGCCGGGTTTCTGCGGGAGCGTCAGGCGGCGCGGCAGGGCTTCGGGAAATGCGGCCTGCGCATTGGCCATGACGGTCGGCCAGTCGGTCGCGGAGGCATGCGGCCCATCCGTCTCCGGCTGGATGGGCGCGGCCGTCTCGGCGGGGTCGGCCCAGGGCGTCAGCAGCGCTTCCGACACGGCCGGGAATATCATGAAGGCGCCCGTCAGCGCACTCAGGATCAGCACCGGCGAAGCGACCGCGCCGATATCGCGGTGCTGGCGGATGATCGCGCCCTTGGTGAAGCGCGCCGGCCACAGGCGGAATTCGAAGGACCTGCGGGTGCGCCACCACAGGATCAGGCCCGTCACCGCGAAGGCGAGCAGCAGCAGGCCGAGGGCGCCGGTCAGGTATTCGCCGATCTCGCCCATGAACAGGTAGTGGTGAAGGTCGAACAGCCACAGTTCCGGCCGGCCCCACATGCTGTCCCACCGGTCGACGACCACGCCGGCCTGGGTGAGATAGGCCCCGCCGCCGTCGGTGTATATCGCCTGGTGGAGACCCAGATCGTCGTTGGCGAAGGTGATGCGCGAGAGCGCCGGATCCTCCGCGATCGCCGCCGCCACGGCCTGCCCGATCTGGGCCGGGTCCGCCGTCAGCGGATCGTCCGCGCCCGGCAGGCCGATCCAGCTCTCCTCCCACACCAGCACCGTGCCGCTGAGGCCGATCACCGCGAGCAGCAGGCCGACAATGCCCCCGGCCCAGCCGTGCAGGAGGGCGAGGAGGCGCATCAGAAGGCGCCGCGCCAGCTCAAAGTGAAAGTGCGCCCCCGGCCGGCGTAGAAGCGGTTGTTGTCCGACGTGCGCACGGTGTCGCTGTCGTAGGTCAGGTAGTACTTGTCGGCGAGGTTCTGCACCGCGAGTGCGAATTCGCCGGCGCCGGTCTGATAGGCCACGTAGGCGTCGAGCAGCGTGTAGCCCTCGAAGTCCGTGTCCACGCTGGCGTCGTTGAACGTGCGCGAGAGATAGAAGCGCGACTGCAGCCGGGCGCTGAACGGGCCGCTGCGATAATCGGCGGAGAGATTGAGCCGGTCGGGCGAAATGTTGGCGCCGTCCAGATCGTTGTTCACCAGCTCGTCTTCATCGTTGCTGTCGGTCTGGCCCTCGATATCGCTGTAAGCCGCGCTGAGCGTGAGGCCGGGCAGCGGCGTGCGCCAGGCGATGTTCGCCTCCAGCCCCTCGATCTGGATCGGCTGGCGCGAGACGCTGAAGATGCCGTCCTGGCCGAGCACCAGGATCGATCCGAGATCGCTCGACGACCAGAAGTAGCTGACGCCGGCGTCGATCGCGCCGCGCTTCCACTCAAGGCCGATCTCGCGGTTGTTCGAGATCACCGGTTCGAGCGCGAGGTAGTTGTCGATATCGACGCCTTCCTCCTCGATTCCGCGCAGGATGCGGCCGACGTCGGCGATCGTGTAGCCCTCGGCATAGCTGCCGTAGGCGCGCAGGCCTGCAATCGGCTCCACGATCACGCCGCCGTTCCACAGGACATCGTTGAACGAGGGGCTGCCGCCGCCGACGGCGACGGGCCGATAGGTGCCGAGGTTGTCAGGGACGCCATCGCCGTTGTCGTCCTCGTCGTTGCGGCCGTCGCCATCGTGGTCGGGAATGCGACCGTAGAAGGCCAATGTTTCGAAGTCGCCGACCTTCAGTTGCACGTCTTCGTAGCGGGCACCGCCCGCAAGGCGCACGGCACCGCCGAACAGCGCGAGGTTCGCCTGCGCGAACGGTGCGAGACTGCGGAAGTCTGTCTCCGGCACCCAGGTGCGGCCCGTCTGGGCCAGATACTGCTCGGTGCGGTCGAACAGCGCGTCGAAGCCGGCGGTCACGGTCAGATCCTCGAAACCGGGCACCGCGCGCTCGTAGCTGATCTTGCCGCCGATCTTGCGCGACAGGTTCGCCGACTGGTCGAACAGATTGCCGGTCGGATCGATGGCCGGATCCTGGAACGTGTCGGTGACGAGGCCGCCGAACACGTCGCGCGTGCGGCTGAAGAAGGCCTGCACGGCGAACGCGCCGCCGCCGAGATCATCGTCGGTCAGGGCGGCGGAGAGCAGCTCGGCACGGTTCGTCGGCGGATCGCCCTGGATAACCCCACGCTCGCTGCTGGCGGGGATGCCTTCGGCGCGATTGCCGGGCACGAGCACGTAGTTGCCGTTGCCCTGCAGCTCGAACCGGTTGGCGACCACGTCCAGCCGCGCGCTCGGGCTGAGCTGGTAGCCGAAGCGCCCGAACACCGACCAGGAGTCGCTGTCCTGGACCTCACCCTGGGTGCCGTCGACGCCGATGTTGTTGCCGTGCCCGTCCCGATAGGCACCGCGCTGCTCGAACGTCGCGCCGACCGTCGCGTCGAACGCGCCCGCGCGGTAGCCGACGAGGGCGCCGATCTTGCCGCCCATCGCGGCGCCGTCGAAGCCGTCCGCGGCCGAGGCCTGCAGCAGCGTGCGCGCGGCAACGCCGTCCTCCGCCGGCGCGCCGACGGTGACCTGGTTCACCACGCCGCCGGTGCCGCCGATGCCCTGCAGCGCGTTGGAGCCATAGATCACCTCGACCCGGTCGATGAAGAACGGATCGATCGTGTACCCGTCGCGCGAACCGTCGCGGACCGGGGTCGACTGCGGGATGCCGTTGATCGCGTAGAGCGGCGAGCGCCCGCGCAGGCTCTCGCCCGATCCCGAGAGCTTCTCGCGCGTCGGCGAGAACGAGGGGAGCAGGGCGGAGACCGCGTCGACCGTCGAGCCCGAGATCTGCACCTGCTGCTGCAGCGCCTCGGTGTCGACCACGTCGATCGTCAGCGGCAGCGCGCTCGGGGGGAGCTGGGTGCGCGCGGCGCTGACGATGATCTCCGCCTCGCCTTCCGCGTCCTCGGCGCCGACCGACTGGGCGGCAGCGCCGCTCGACCAGGCGAGTGCGACGGCGAGAGCGGGCAACGAAACGCGGATAGACATGGGAACCCCCCTGAACTGTGTGGCGGGTCCGCTAGCAGCGCTGCAACTGGCTCGCAATAGCATCTTTGGGGATGCGTCGGAAAAGACCTCCAAGGCCGGTTCCACACGCTCCGCCCGCCGCGGATCGCGACTGCAGGCGGCGGTGATGAAAGGGGGAACTTGGTCGGGGAGACAGGATGCGAATCCTCTGCCCCGCAATGTTCACTGGACACAATCGCTTACGATATTACTAGTGTTTACGGATCGGTTGTGTCACGGAGGATGTCACAGTTTGTGTCACGGATCCAGGTGGTATGTCGCGTGGGGATGGATACTCGATCATAAAGCGCAAGCGCAATGGTCGAGAGCTGCGGAACTTCGAGGTCCGCATTCAAGTGCCCGTCGCGTGGCGGGATGTCGTCGGTAAGACCGAGGTTCTGCTTTCGCTCGGGACGGGAGATCGCCGCACCGCCAACATGCGCGCGCCGCAGGTCGTCGCGGAGAAGCTGGCGGCCTGGGGGCGTGCTGCTGGCGAAGCTCCAGCAGCGACACCCGCGCTGGACCCGTCGAGTGTTGCGGTGCATGTTGCCTTCGACGGCATGCTGGACGCCATGGAAGGTCGCCGTCGCGAATGGCCGGTCGACGACGCCGAATACGCGGAACGGCTCGCAGAACGCGAGGCGGATCTGCGCCGGATGACCCGACGCCTTCAAGACGGCGACCTGTCGCAGTGGGAGGCGGTCGCCGACCGAATTATAGAAGCGCGCGGCCTAGCGATCACAAAAGATAGCGAGGGATACGCCGCGTTCGTCCGCGGTATCGCCGAAATGAGCATCGATGCCGTCAGTGTGTTCGTTCGCCGCACCAGCGGGGAGCTCGACGCGGCGCCGCGCAGTTCAATCGTCAGGCAGATCAAGGCTAGAGACGCGGCGAAGGCGAAGGCAGGCGAGAGCCTGGTGGAACTGTTCGACCAGTGGGCAGAAGAAATGCTGGCGAAGGGCGCGAAGCGTCCCGACACCGTGAACCAGGACCGAAAGGTCATCCGACAGTTCGCGGCGTTCGTCGGGCTCGATCGGGAGGTGCGTTCGATCACGCCGCTGGAAGTCGCCGACTACCGCGACACCATGCGCAAGCTGCCCCCGAAGTGGATGAGCAAGAAACTCTTGCGCGATCTCGACATGAGGGCTGCGGCGGTCAAGGCTCGCGAGCTAGGGCTCCCCCGAACCGCGTTCACCAACGTGAACAAGCACCTGTCGACGATTTCGCCGCTGTTCAAGTGGCTCGCCGGGCAACCCAAGTGGGCCGGGCTTGGAAATCCATGCACGGGCCTGTTCCACCCCAAGGTAAAAGGAAAGAATCCGCGTCCGCCGTTCACGACCGACGACCTCAATGTGATCCTCCAGTCGCCGTTGTTCACCGGCTTTCAGGCTGACGGAAAGGAGCATGTGCCAGGTGAACAGCGTGCGCATGATTGGCGTTACTGGATACCTTTGGTCGCGATGTTCACCGGCGCGCGCATCGGCGAGGTCGCACAGCTGCGGCTCGGGGATGTTCGACAAGAGCGAGGCGTGTGGTTCGTGCATATCCGGCATGATTCTGGGGAGGGCCTGGCGACGAAGAGCGGGAAGAGTCGCCCGGCCGCGTTGCACTCAATGCTCGAAAGTCTTGGCTTCCTAGCCTTCCATGAGCGCGAGCTAGAACGCGCAGGTAACGATCTTGCCGCGCCGCTATTCCCGGAACTGGCCCCGAACGCACGCGGCCAGATCAGCGGAACCCCCTCACGATGGTGGCGTGACTATCTCGTAGCGATCGGGGTGAAGGACCCGAGCGTCGAGGGTGGAGATGGCTTCGGATCGCATAGTTTCCGACACACACTTGCCGATCGATTGCGTGACGAGGCCGAGCTGCTCGATACCGAGATCGCGGTGTGCCTTGGACACAGCATCTCATCGACCACATCGGGGTATGGGCGGCTGACCCAAGGCACAGTCAACAAGTTCAGCGGGTGGATGAAGGCCGTGACGTTCGAAGGGGTCGATTTCAACCGTCTCACGAGGTTCCGCCAATAGGTCGTGATCTCCTCGCTGCGCATCTCGGTGCGGTCACGCTGCGGAGCCGCTAAGCCTGCCCAACGCCCGTGGCGGGAAGCAATTGTCGGTTGGCCACCGTGTTGATTTCCATGTCGGCTCCAGATAGACGGCAGCGCCCCTGCAATACCGTCGACACGCCGCGTGTCGTCACATCGATCTCAACATTATGTCAGCTCCCCACCGCAAGCCGTTCAAGCGGCAAAGAGTCGACCGCTTGCTGGATCTTCGTCTGGATGATCCAGCGATCGATCGAGATGCAAAAGTCCTGCAAGATCTGAAGGATGCCTACAGGCGCAACGCGGTCAGTCCGAAGCTTCGCGGCCTATTACAAACGTCGCCTACATTGTATTGGAAGTTGAGGGGCTCAAGATTCCCAATCCGCCAGGGGAACGGCAAGCGACTTCCCCGATGGCGATCATTGTCACCATGGATGAAGGTGCAGATCGGCTCCGTCGCCCTGGCGGAACCAGGATACATGCTGTTCCAGATCCATCTGCACGACGAACTCCGGGCCGAGATCGACGCATCGGGAGGTGGGCACAAGGACTACTTGCGAGACCGCATTGCTCGATGCGCACGGGCATTATTCGGTGGTCCGCGCTGGTTCTTCTTCGTGATGGAAGACCAGTCTCCTGACGGTGATTCCACCAGGCCGCACGCTCACGGCTCGATCGAGGTTCGACCTGCGACACTTCCTGCTAGGGGCGAAAGGCACCACCTGCGTTACCGACGCTTGGCTGAGCGCATGGGACAGGCGCATGCCGAACGCATATGCGGGTTGGCCCTTACAAAGGATCTTCTGCGGGTGGCGTCAGGGAACAGGAGAGCGGATCGCCCCACGATCGTTCAAGGTGTTCATCAAGGTCGAAACGTCTGGACGAGCACCCCGAAGCGTCCCTTCTTCAATGACCAGTGGGTCACTTACGCCTTCAAGAACATCGACAAGGTGAGTCCAACGCTCCCTGACGATCGGTTGGCATTCTCGCAATCGCTCCGGACCGAATCGAGGCGACTGTGGAACCTGATCAGGATCGGTGAAGAGGCCCTCTCGCAGTGGCCCTGAACATGCTGCTCGAATTACGTTTGCGCGCCGCTGGATGTCGTCCTGGCGCCGCTCCCCGCGATATGATCAGCGAGAGCAGGCGCATGAGAGCAAGATCTCTTCGGGGCGGCTGGCTAGGCCGGATGATCAAGGTATTGGGACAGACAATCGCCAGTTGAAAATTCTTACAAATTTGTTCAGCGGATTCTTGAGAACGCGACAGAGCTGATGAATCTGCCCGGCACTGAAGTGCACGTGAAAGCGCGTGATTCTCGCGTTCCGCATATGTGCGGCATGATCGTCGAGATTGAATCAATCAATCTCTCCCGCGTGCACATCCCAGCACGAGCCCACCCGAATCCCAGCGCATGACGACCTACGGTGACTGCATCACCAACAGCACAGGATATGCAGCACCATGCGAATGCGACTTTATGAAGCAGAGTTCGTCCGCCCCGACGGGATCGTCAACGGCCACATCGTCGCGCCATCCGGCGCGACCGCGACCCAGTTCGCGAAGGAGTATCATGACGAGACTGGAATACACGTCTCGCAGATCACCATAGCCCGCATCGACGACAAGCTACCCTCCCGACGCCGTTGGGGGCTCGATGACTTGCTGGAGACCGCATCGATTGGGTTCGCATCGGAATGCCCTCCGCTCGGCTGGTTCGGTCACACCCTGGTGCAGCCAAGGCTCAAGCTTTACCGGATCGAGCCCGAGAACGAGGAAGCAGTGCATATCATCGCACAGAACCCGGACGTCGCATCGGCGATCTGGTTGTGCGGGCTTGACCTCGGGGACGACGGTGCGCACCCGTTCTGGAGTATCTCGCAAGGGCTCGATCACCTGGACGAGCAACAGCGTGCAGAAATGGAGAATCGGTTAGAAGTCGGGCCTGTTGGCGAGTATGTCTGGAACTCCGAGCGCGGCTGGGCGCTGAAGTAGAGCCACAACCTTGACGACGTGCTCTCGCGCGGTGCAGCGGGTGTCGCACATCGCCACGGCGGGGGAGGCTGGTCTATCGAGCCATAGGGACCATCCGACCTTGCCTCCAAATGGTATCCCCGTTGGAGGCAAGGTCCTTCCGTATGCGGTGTTGCCGACGCGCTCGGCCTAGGGCACGGCAGCCAACTTTCACGCCTAGCGTCCTGGCAGGTCGTTTACGCGGGCATTGGACGGCGAGAAAATGCGAGCTCCGCCGAGAGGCGTGTGCTAGTCCTGCGGTGAGGGGGGATCAGTCAGTCGATGAAGAAGTTCTCGAAGCGGCAGGCCCCGCTCAACGTAGTTTCTCTCTATACCGGGGCCGGTGGGCTGGACCTCGGCTTTGAGGCGGCAGGCTTCATCACATGCGCGGCGGTCGAGCTCGATGCCAACGCGCGCATGACACTTGAGGACAACCGGCCGCAATGGGTGCAGCCCGAGAACGGTAACGCTCTCGAGATCGACCCCGATGCCCTACTCACGACTGCTGGCCTACAACGACAGCAAGTGGACGCACTGATTGGCGGCCCGCCTTGCCAGCCTTTCTCCAAGTCCGCGTTCTGGGCTGCCGGAACGACACGTCGACTGGACGACCCGCGCGCTCGCACGCTGGGGGCAATGCTTGACCTAGCTGAGGCGATCTTGCCCCGCGTCCTGGTGATAGAGAACGTCCGCGGGATTGCTTATCGCGAGAAGGACGAGGCGATGACACTGGTCCAACAGCGCTTAGGCCAGATCAACGAACGTCACGGGACGCGCTACACTTCGACGGTTACCTATCTGCAGGCGACGGACTTCGGCGTTCCGCAGATGCGCGAACGTGCCTTCCTCGTCTCGTTCCGCGACGGCCAAACCTTTGAGGCCCCCGAGGCTATCACCGGCGTCAGCACGAACCACACGGCGCCCACGGCGTGGGACGCAATCGGTGATCTGGTTCTCGACGACGCGCAGGTCGAGCGACTGGCGGCTCGTGGCAAGTGGGCCGGCCTCCTACCTTCTGTGCCGGAAGGGCAGAACTATCTCTGGCATACCGATAGGGGCGGGGGTCTGCCGCTGTTCGGCTGGAGAACGCGCTACTGGTCGTTTTTGTTGAAGCTCGCCAAAGACAGGCCCGCGTGGACGATTCAGGCTGACCCTGGGCCTGCCACCGGGCCATTCCACTGGGATAGCCGATTGCTCTCCATCGAAGAGATGGCGCGTCTTCAGAGCTTTCCTATCGGCTACCGCTTTGCGGGTGATTACCGCGCGGCACGAAGGCAGATCGGCAACGCAGTCCCGCCGGCGCTGGCCGAGGCGGTGGCGCGCCGCATCAGCTCCATACTCCTTCATCAGACGTATCGCTCAAGTCTGACCCTTGCGGTCCCCTCGCGCGGCACGCCGCCGGCACCGGCAGAGGTCAAGCAAGTTGCCGACCAGTTCCGAATTCTCGCCGGTCATCACGAAGCACATCCGGGAACCGGCAAGGGACCTGCCGCTCTGTTACGTCCAGCGCCCTTAGCGTCATTGCCGCAGGGAGGGAGCGAGCACTTTGACGCCGACCCCATCGACGATAGTGGTGAAGAGCCTGCGGCTGCATAGGTTTCGCAAAGACTTCCACAGCAACGCCGACTCGTAGTCTTCCAGCTCCGTCGGCACGTGATCAAGGAGCGTCTCTGCGCAGACCACCACCAGTCGTTCCTGGGTGCGTGAGAACGCGACGTTGGCTCTGTTGAGATTCAGAATGAAGCTCGCAGCAGCGCCTATCGCGTGGGGATCACTTTCCGTTCCCGAGACCACGATGATCGGCCGTTCGCCACCTTGCACCTTTTCGACCGTGTCGATGATCGAGGCGGCGTGAGAAAGCGGCTCCAGCCGCCCCTTTAGAAGCGCGCGCTGGGCTCGGTGCGGTGTGATAACGGCCACAGAGTCAGCTGCGAGTTCGCCACGAGAGCGAAGGATCTCCTCGATCAAATGCGCTTCGAGCGGATTGCTCTGACGCGAATTGCGCTCGCCATGAACGACAAGAATCAGGCCCTCGCCCTCTTGCCAGATGTCGTCCCAGCTGCCGACTACCGGCGCGGTCTCGGAGGGAGGCATGTGGTCCGGCCCTTCAAGCTCGATGTTGTCGAGCCCACCATACACACGCGAGATGAGCTCGCGAATGATCGGTGGCAGCCGGAATGTGTAGGTCAAAGCTGACTGCAGACACTGCGTAGGAAGCGGTCGACTCTCGTCGATTATGCGGAGCACCGCCTCGTAGGCGCTCTTAAAGGGTTGGTAGTATTGAGCAGGGGGGCGGTCCTCGTTTTCCCAGTCGTGCGCGATGATGGGAGACAGCTGCCGGTTGTCACCAGCGAGCATGATCTCGCCCTCCAGCTTCACCAGCGACGACAGGGCAAGGAAGTGAGGAAAAACCATCATGCTGGCCTCGTCGACGACGAGCGCGTCTGCGAGAAATCCTATCGGCTGCGCGTTGTAAGGCTGCTTGCTAGAAAGTTCTCTGGCCATCTTGAGGACAGCATTCGTTGTGCCTCCGATCACCACAGCGCCGGCCGCGCGCCAGGTCTTCACCCGTTGAGCGCAGGAATTGGAAACGAAGTTGACGATCTGGTCGGTGTCGACCGGCCGATTGCTGCTGTGGACGCGCGCCAGTGTGACCTCGGGCATTGTGATTCCCTGGAGGGCTGCCTCGGCACGAAATGAGTCCCGATACCGCAGCAGACGTTGCATGAGTGTGTCGACCGCGAGGTTCGTGTGCGCCGAGACCAGGATTACCGCGCCTTGACCCAACCTCGCAGCGATCCGCGCGTAGATAGAAGCTGCAGTAGTCACTGTTTTGCCGGTCCCCGGCGGCCCTTTGAGCAACTGCACGCGTGTGCTGATGCCTTCGCGGACCGCGTCGGCCTGGTCTTCATTGAGTGATGATGAACCCGCTGGGTGCGGCACCTGCCAGGAGGACAACAACGCGCTGATCCGCTCCTGACGAGTAGGCGGGATCGGTGGGATCGGAGGAATCCTCGGTCGGGACGGCTCGAACCACTCAAAGACGTGCCGCGCCCTGGCGGTGAGCAGCTTGTTCTCGACGGTTCCCGCGACGAAGTCGCTCGGGCTCTCGTCTACCGAAGCAAAGTCGAACACGTCCTCGTTCGCGTCAGGTGATCTGCTCGCAAGAATGTATGTGCTGTTCGCGCTGTAGATCGCCTTCATGCGGATAACTCCCGCATCCCAGTCGACGCTTTGGACGTTACAGGTCGAGCCACCCAGGGTGAGTTGGCGAAGGGTTTGACCTCTCATTACGTCGCCCGACCTCGGACTCAGCCGAACGAAGGAGCCCGCGTCGATCGACGTTCGCTGCGAGACTTCGCCCGCTGTCAGGCCGAACGATGCGACATCGAAGTCTGCAACAATGGTCTTGTTCTCGTCCGTGCGCACGTTTCGAACCGCGATGGTTCGACCTGACTGGACACGTGCCGAGAGAGGTTTGATGTTTGCGGTGAGCCAGTCCGTCATTCCCACATGATGATCTAGACGGAGGAAATCGACGCCGGCACGTGCCGTCGAGTCTATGCCCAAGTCGAATTCCTGAAGAGTGGAGATGGCCAGCGCCGGTTTCACGATCTCCTCGTTTTTGAACCGTATGCGCTCGTCTAGCCACCGCAGCGCGTGTGTCCGTGCATTCAGATAGGCTCGAAGAAGGCCGGAACCCTCGGCACGACGGTATCGTTCAATCGCGGCGCGAGTGCGGGCGTCCGCAACGTTTATCGGAAGCGTTCTCCAGACCGCCCGGAAATACGGCGCGGTCAGGGTATCGTGGAACCGGCTGCGTATCTCAAAGCGCTGACGGACGGAGCCTGGGGCATCGCGCGCGGTCCAGTTGCCCATGGCATCCACGTCGAGGGCACTTCGAAAGTCAAAGATGTCCTGCTCAAAGACCGTGTCGAGATCGGTGGACATTCCAAGCACGGTGCGCTTCCAATGGAAGCGCTGTCCGAACCAGGTTAGGGAGCTGGCGACGGAAAGGCCGCGACCGGTCCATCCGAGAGCGAAGCGGTTGTCAATCTCGTCCTGAAGGCAGGAGAAGATCAACTGTTCGAGGTTCTGTCTCGACCCCAGCAGTTCGCGGAGATGAGACAGCAATGTTGACCCACCGCGAGTGCAGGCTTCGACGAGCTGGGTCATTTCTGAGCGCGAGTAGACGTAGAAGTGTATCGGAACCGATGGCGCGTCGGCGATCGCCGCGATTGCCTCGATGACCTCGAACAGGAACTGCTGGATCATCTGACGCTCGGCGCCTGTGTCTTGGTCTGCAATGCCGGACCAAGGCGCAGTCTGGAAAGCCGTCACGTCACGGCCGTTCACGGCCCCCACGACCACCTCTCCGCTCGGCGACTCAGTGACCTCGTCGATCAAGGGGAGTGGACGGTGATCGTCGCCGAATGGGGTTCGGACATTGCCAGCACTATTGGTGACATGGGCGGCTAGCGCACCGATGCGGTTCTCCGTGTAGTCGTAGTCGACCTCCAGGTAGATGCGCACGAGGCGCTGACCGCCCATCGTATGCAACGGCAGCTGGCCTTGACCCGAATGTGGTAGTGACTGGACCTGGTATTCGCGAGGTTCGTCACCCACCTGTGGCAGCGTCGACTGGCGCGCCTTGGCAAGCGCGACCACCTGCTGCAGGTCGACATCAAAGCCAGGCGCGCTGCGGACTTGCTCTCCGCTAGGGGATGCGGGGTCGAGAGCGGCCAGATCATCAATTGTCCCGATCCCAGAAGATCGGAGAATGCGGCAGGTGGTTGGCGCAAGTCCGACGAGTTCGAGCCGGCGCTGCCTGGCGCTTTCGGGCAAACAGTGAACGCTGAAGAGGCAGCCATCGCACTTCGAGTCGAGCTGGAAATCGAGGGTATCAAGATCCCTATCGGCTACCGAGGCCAAAAGGCCCTCATTTGACAGCATTCGCTCGACGTCGGCACTCTCTGTGTCCAGGTTCAGTGCTTGACGAGCAAGCATATCCTGTGGTTCGTTGGTCGCCTCGTCAATCCGCACGACGGTGCCCTCAACTGCATCGGCCTCCAGCGGCTGGCCAGCGACGGTGAGCCCTTCAGCAGCGATGCGGGCGCGGAAAAGGACCATGTAGGTCGCGAGTTGTATCCGGTGATATGTGCGATCCTTTCGGCTCGCCTTTCCCTCGACAATTCGAAGCCGAGGGACCACGTCGTCCCAGAGCAAAACGACGAAGTCCATGCGTCCGTCGACGTTGAAGCACCCGATCGGGCCGCCGATCTCGACCTCTCGACAGTAGACTGCACGACCAGGAACCGCAGTTCTCAAGGCCGCTAGGAAGTCATCCCAGCTGACGACGCCAGTATCTGGATGCTGAGCCGCACCAAGGGGTCCGACGCCCTGTCGGGCGAGTGCCTGTTCCCACTTGTCCTCGGCGGCTTCGCCTACCGCTTGAAGGACCGGGTCGAGGCTGTTGAATAGCCGCTCCGAGAACGGCACCGACCGTGCGAGTTCGCGGTTGTTGAGGCCCAGCTTGAATCGACGCTCACACGATTGAAACCGAATGAACTCACCGATCTCGCTTACGCGGATGGTTGTCGGCAACGACGTCACAGTCCCCCCTCTCATCGACCACGCGAGTGCTGCGCTGCGGCCTTCTATATCCAATCTGGGAGCATTTGCCGTTGCTGTCGAATGAAAGATGCGATCGCGACGACCGTGCACGCGCGCCACGTATTGGGCAGAGAACACGCGCCGACCTGTCACACTGAGGTATACCCTCGCGAGGCGAGACAGCGAGACATATCCCATCTGGCATCGGTGTCTCATTAGGGTTGACTAGACATTTGTGGGACATCATAGTCTCCGGGTCTAGAAGCTAGTGAGACAGGGGTTTGTATGGTGGGGCAGCTGGTCGGTTATGCTCGCGTGTCGTCATCAGGTCAGTCGCTCGAAGTGCAACTCGATGCGTTGACTCTCGCGGGATGCGAAAAGGTGTTCGCAGAGAAGCGCTCGGGCACGACGACGAGCGGGCGGAGCGAGCTGGTCGACGCGCTCTCATACGTTCGAGAGGGTGACACCCTGGTCGTGACCCGCCTTGACCGTCTGGCTCGGTCTGCGGTCGACCTTCACAGCATTGTGGCGCAGCTAACCGAGAAAGGGGTCGCGTTCCAGTGCCTCCAGCAGTCGTCGATCGACACGAGGACCTCGACGGGGAAACTGCTCCTCGGAGTGCTCGCCTCGATCGCGGAGTTCGAGACCGACATCCGCCGCGAACGTCAGCGCGAGGGTATCGAGCGAGCGAAAGCAGCGGGTGTCTACAAGGGGCGTCGACCGACCGTTGACGTTGCTCAGGTGCGCGCTCTGCGCGATCAGGGGCTTGGGGGGACTGAGATCGCAAAGCAGCTCGGGATCGGTCGCGCGAGTGTTTACCGAGCCCTTGCGGGGTGAAGGTGCTCTCCGCATCTGTTCGCGTCAACGTCAAGAAGAAGTCCTAGGCCGGCTACACCGACCTGACCCGGGTGACCCCTATCAGGCTCATCAACTCGACGCCTGCCATCCACTGGAGCGGGCAATTGCTGGACTCATCGTGTAACTTGCTTCGGCGCAACTATAGCCATGGCTAAGGATCACATCGCCTAAATCTCAGGGATTTCCGACTCAGGCAGGCACGCGAACTCTCCTCCAATCCAATGGTGGTTCAGCCGAAGACCCTCAAGAACAACCCCTTCCGCTTCAAAAGCATCCATGGCGCTTGGGTATTTCCTGCTCGCAGCGAGCCGCCATTTGATTGCAGACCCAGGAGGGAAGCCGTTGTTCAGCTCCACCCTTCGTCGCCTGGGCGCGTTGGACATCCCGACCTTGATGACAGCATGGCCGGCGGGGATGTGTGGCATGAGAACTGAAACGGGACCGTCGAGGCGCATGAGATAGACGCTGGTCGGCCCATCTTCGGTGAGCAGGGTCCGCTCACCCATGGAAGGACGAGGGCCGCGACGGAATGCTGTGGAGCGGCTAGTCGCCGGTTCCTCAGCCAAGACATCCGTGCCCTCTTGCGTTGCAAGAGTGTCGCCCGACTCTTGGAATGCCCAGGTTACCGCCACAGGCACGGTCTCGCGCACAGATACAGCCGACGCGATCCCAGCGTAGGTGAACGGTGACCGGTCTCGGCCGCGCCAGAACACATGGATCGTGAGGCTACCGCTGAGCATTTCTCGGATAAGCGGCTGGTGTGCCGTTGAGCCTGTCTTGCCCGTCCAATCGAGAAGCTTTCCATTCCATCGGTTGGGGTAGTCGTGTCCGGTTCTGCCCGCCGTCCCCACGTTGCAGAAAATGACGACCTCATCTCCCCAGCGCGAATAGCCGGTAGCCCAAGCCCCGCCTTTGCGTTTCAGCTCTGGGAGGCCGATGCGATCGGCAACCTGCTCGCGGGTGTAGGTCCGCCCCACTTCAAAATTCGCCACGTCGTCGCCTCACGTTCAAGTTGAGTTTTGTTGTATGTTTGTTGAGCGAAATCGGCCCGATTTTTCTGACCCACACCTGGGTCTCGCGAGATTGGCGGAAATCTGCCGTTTTCAACCGTAGTCGAGAATTTCACCTGGTTGACAGCGTCAACCAGTCGATGCGGCGTAAACGCGATCGTCGTCGTCACCAGGTAACGCGCGGCTGGTGTCACAGCGGCATGTCACGGGATGTGTCACACTGGCCAAAGCTGAAATCGCAGAAAACTGCGATTTTTGGAGGTTGGTCGGGGAGACAGGATTCGAACCTGCGACATCCTGCTCCCAAAGCAGGCGCGCTACCGGACTGCGCCACTCCCCGACCTGTTCTGGCCGTTGCAGGTATCCGGTGGGCCCGGCAGGACTCGAACCCGCGACCTAGCCGTTATGAGCGGCCAGCTCTAACCAACTGAGCTACAGGCCCATGGATACCGTTCAGCGTGTCGCGCCTAGCTTGCGGCCCGGCAGGTGGCAAGATGGCTTGCTACTTCGCCACCGATCGCATGATCTCCGCCACGCTCGTCGGCTGCACGCCGTGCTGGCCAAGATAGGCGTAAACCGCGCGAAACCAATCGTAGAGCGCGTCGAGATCGGCGTCGGTTTCCACATAGGGCGTATAGCCGGGCGCGAGCGAGGGGCTGTGGAACGACAGCACGATCAGCGGCAGCCCGTCGTCGAGCGCCATGTCGAGCGCGCGGATCGCCTCGTCGATCGTGGTGCCTTCCGGGGTGAGCGGTATGCGCTCCAGCAGGCCGAGCTTTGCGAGCAGGCCGCTCATGCGCGGCATGCGCGCGATCATCGGGTACAACAGCTGCCCCTGTCGCCGCAGCATGCCCCAGTAGACCGTCGTCAGCGGCAGCTCGAGTACGGACCGCTCGCGGTCGAGCCAGAACGGTTCGAGCGGATAGCCGCTGTAGTCCGGGCCGTAGCGGCGGCTGTAATCGAACAGCGGGCGGAACGAGGTATCGACCCCGACACCTGCGTCGCGCAGCAACTCCGCGGTCTCGGGGCCAAAGCCGTAGCGGCCCGCGCGGTAGAGTTGTGGGCTTGCGCCGAAGTTCTCCGCGATCGCGTCACGCAGGCGCAGGAACTTGGCACGCTCGATGTCGGGTGCGAGATTGCCGGCGAAGGAGTTGCGCTCACTCACCTCCTCCTCGAACGGGGGATTGACCCAGGGGTGAAGCTGAATGCCGACTTCCGCCGTGCCCCGGGCGACGGGCCCCGCGAGAATGTCCTTTGCCAGCGAGGACGTGGCCACGGGCCAGTCGACCAGATAGCTGGGCACGACGCCAAGGCCCTCGCAGAATTCCTGGAAGTTGCGCAGGCGCGGCAGGTGGTCGAGCCCGTGCCGGTCGCGGGTGAAAGGGCCGCTCCAGTCGAACTCCTCCTCGGTGTCGACGGTGAGGAGGACGCGCCGCCCGAATCCACCCACGAAGCGCGCCCGCGGGCCGGGAGGCGGCAGGGCGGTCGTCGGCTGATTCATGCGCTGCACTCCCGGATGCGAGGGCCGCATCGTTCAGCGCGCTTGCGGTCGTCGCCTTTCTTGGCGGTTCGACCCGGGGCTAGGATCGCCCCTCGCGGCGGTCAATAGCGGCAGCGTGAGCCGCAGCCGCTCGTCCACATGTTCGAGGTCGCCGCCGGCCGCGCGCGCTTCGGCGCGGACCAGGCGCAGGGCGAAGCCGGCGCCGAACATGCCTGCGCTCAGAGCGCCCGGCGCGGGGCGCGGGGCGGCGGCGAACACGTCCTCTTCCGCCGCGAGGACGGCAGGCAGGGTGGCCGTCAGCGCCATCGCGCCGCCCTCCGCGCGCATCGCGACTTCCACCGCCTCGCCCGCGCCCAGCGCGGTCGCCAGCGTGGCGAACAGGCGCCAGGCAAGTGCCTCGCCCTCGCGCAGGGCCATCGGCACCACGAGCGGCGAGGGCGGAATGTCCGCCTCGAACTTCGCCATGCGCGGCGCGAGAACGCCTTCGAGCTGCTTCGCCAGACCGCGGCACAGCAGCGCGAAATCGCAGTCGCCCTCGAGCGGCTCGACCGCACCGGTTTCCAGCCGCGCGAGGCGGTCGAGCTCGTCGAACCCGGCCAGCATCCGCGCGCTGTCGGCCGCGATGTTGGCGGCGAGCGCGCGATATTCATGCGGCACCGGGCCGAAGACCTGTTGCTGGATGACCTCCGCGAAGCCCTGGATCGCGTTGACCGGGGTGCGCAGCTCGTGGAGCAGCTGGCGGATGCGATCTGCCTCGATCCCGGGATCGGGCACGGCACCGGCGACCCGGTGCGGCGCGGGGCGGCGGAACTTGCCGGCGAGCCCGTAGAACCGCCCGCCGGGCACGGTGAAGCGCGGTGCGGCATCGACGATCCACTCGCCAGCGATCTGCGGTGCGCCGCGCAGCTCGACCGGTGCGCGTTCGACGCGCTGCCACGTTCTCAGCGCGCTGCGGACGTCGTCGGTCGTCAGAAGCGTGCCCACGACCATCGGCGCGACCTGCGGTTCGGCCCAGTCGATCCGCCCCTCGCTGTCGGTGGTGAAGGCGAAGCCCATCAGCGGCGGACGCGCGGTCTCCTCCTGCTCACCGAGGGGCAGGCGAGGGGAAGTGTCGGCCGAGGGGCCCTTCGCGCGGGCGCGCTGGAAGGCCTCGATCCGGCGGACGAGCGCGCCGATCGCGCTTTCCTCGCCGCTGTCGTTTGCCGGAATGGTGAGCTCGAGCGGTTCGCGTGCGCGCGGGTCGTCCGGCTGGCTGCGGCTTTCGCTAGCAGGCTGCACGGCGAGTTCGGGGACGGGAAGCCCGCGATCATGGATGCCCAGACGGTCGAGCAGGTCCGTCGCGCGCGGTGGAAGGCCCGCGCGCAGGCGCAGGAATCCGCGCGCGCGGATCGGCAGGCGGGGGATCAACGCCTCCCAGTCCTCTTCGGCGAGCTCGGCCCGCGCGAGGGCGGCGGCGGCCACTTCGGGCTCGTCCTCCGCGAGATGCGCCGCCAGCTCCGGATTGCGGAAGCGCCAGCCGGTATCGCGAATCATCGCAGCGCGGTCCGGCGCGGGAATCGTCTCCCCCAGTGCGCCGAGGCGGAGCCAGGCGGCAGAGAGCAGGTTGCGGTCGTAGGCGCCGCGCCGGGCGCCGAGCAGGTCGAGCAATTGCCGAAACTGCGTGCGCGCGGCACGCCCGTCGCTCGCGCGGTGGCGCAGCACTGTGGCAAGGCGATCGTCGAACTGCATGGATCCTACGGCAAACATATAAGCGCCCGAGGGCGTTCCGGGAACGCACGGTTTAGCACTTTCCCCCAACAGCGGGAGCAGCACGAAGAGCGCGTTGCAAAGCGGGACAATTGCTGCCAAGGATAATAAAATTAGCCAACTGGCGACGATGGGGCCAGTTTAGTTCATTACGTACCGCGCGTTCGTGCGCGCGGGGTCCGTTGGGGGCACCCACAATGGCGAATCTGGACGACATTGACCGGCGCTTGCTGGCCGAGCTGCAGAACGAGGGCCGCGTCACGAACGTCGAGCTCGCACACCGCGTCGGCCTGACTGCGCCGCCTTGCCTGCGCCGCGTCCGCGCGCTCGAGGAAGAAGGCGTCATCAAGGGCTACCACGCGGAGCTCGATGCATCGAAGCTGGGCTTCGCGATCACCGTGTTCGCGATGGTCAGCCTCAAGAGCCAGGCCGAGAACGCACTGCGCGAATTCGAGGAGCACATGCGGGGCCTTCCCGAGGTGCGCGAATGCCACATGCTCAACGGCGAGATCGACTTCATCCTGAAGATCGTCAGCCGCGACCTGCAGAGCTTCCAGGAATTTCTGACCAGCAAGCTGACCCCGGCCCCGAACGTGGCCAGCGTGAAGACCTCGCTGACGATCCGGACTGCGAAGCATGAGCCTGGGGTGCCGTTGGAGTGACCCCTCCACCACCGCCCTTCGGGCGGCGGTCCCCCTCCCCGTTTGTGCTTCGCAAAAACGGGGAGGATGAAGTGAAATCCTCCCCATTTTCACGCAGTGCAAATGGGGAGGTGGCAGCCGCGTCAGCGGCTGACGGAGGGGTCTATTTGCTTTTGCAGTAGCGCACGATCGAATCCGCAATTTCGTTCGCGTCGCGCAGCACGTCGCTCGCCGGAATGCGCATGACTTCGATGCCTTGCACACGCAGCCACTTGTCGCGGGCGATATCCTGGTCCGGCCGATCGCCCATATCGTGTGCTTCGCCATCAATCTCGATGGCGAGCCTGATCGACGCTACGTAGAAGTCGAGAATGTAGCGGCCCACAGGATGCTGCCGCCGAAATCTGACCTCCCCGGCCTTCCGGCGCAATTCCTGCCAGAGAAGCGCTTCGGGCAAGCTCATCTCGGCGCGCAGTTTACGCGCCCTGCGGACGTTCCGAATGCGCTTCGCGCGTGGCACTTTCCCCTCTCCGTCAGTCGCCTGCGGCGACTGCCACCTCCCCATTTGCGCCTTCGGCGAAAACGGGGAGGATTTTATCAGGCTAGTCGGCCTCCCGCTCCTTCAGCCATTCCTCGAGCCATTTGATCGAGTAGTCGCCGTTCAGCACGTCGGGCTGCTTGATCAGTTCCTGATGGAGCGGAATCGAGGTCTTCACGCCTTCGACGACCATTTCCTCCAGCGCGCGGCGCAGGCGCATGATGCAGCGTTCGCGGTTGCGGCCGTAGACGATCAGCTTGGCGATCATGCTGTCGTAGTAGGGCGGGATCGAATAGCCGGCGTAGAGGCCGCTATCGACACGCACGTGCATGCCGCCCGCCGCGTGATAGTAGTTCACCCGGCCCGGCGAGGGGGCGAAGGTGAACGGGTCTTCCGCGTTGATGCGGCACTCGATCGCGTGGCCCTTGAACTCGATGTCTTCCTGGCGGCACGACAGGTCCTTGCCGTCGGCGACGCGGATCTGCTCGCGCACGAGATCGATGCCGGTGATCATCTCGGTCACCGGATGCTCGACCTGCAGGCGGGTGTTCATCTCGATGAAGTAGAACTCGCCGTTTTCCCACAGGAACTCGATCGTGCCCGCGCCGCGATAGCCCATCTGGGCCATGGCATCGGCGCAGATCATGCCCATGCGGTCGCGCTCCTCGGGCGTGAGGACGGGCGAGGGTGCTTCTTCGAGCACCTTCTGGTGGCGGCGCTGGAGCGAGCAGTCGCGCTCGCCCAGATGGATCGCGTTGCCGCGTCCGTCGCCGAACACCTGGAATTCGATGTGACGCGGGTTGCCGAGGTATTTCTCGATGTAGACGGTCGCATCGCCGAATGCGGATTTGGCCTCGTTCCCGGCCTGCTTCATCAGGGTTTCGAGCTGGTCCTCGGCTTCGCAGACCTTCATTCCGCGCCCGCCGCCGCCGCTCGCCGCCTTGATGATGACGGGATAGCCGATCTCGGCTGCGATCCGGCGCGCCTCGTCATAGTCGGAGACCGCGCCATCGGAGCCGGGGACCAGCGGGAGACCCAGCGCGCCGGCGGTGCGCTTCGCTTCGACTTTGTCGCCCATCGTGCGGATATGCTCGGGCTTGGGCCCGATCCAGGCAATGTCGTGCGCCTCGACGATCTCGGCGAACTTGGCGTTCTCCGAAAGGAAGCCGTAGCCTGGATGAATCGCGTCGGCCTGCGAGATTTCCGCAGCCGAGATGATCGCCGCGACGTTGAGGTAGCTGTCGGCCGCCGGGGGCGGGCCGATGCAAACCGCGTGGTCGGCGAGCCGCACGTGCATGGCATCGGCGTCCGCGGTCGAGTGAACCGCGACCGTCTCGATCCCCATCTCGTGCGCCGCGCGGTGGATACGCAGCGCGATCTCGCCGCGGTTGGCGATCAGGATGCGTGAAATACCCATGGTTCAGGCGATGACGATCAGGGGCTGGTCGAACTCGACCGGCTGTGCGTTCTCGACCAGGATCGCCTTGATCGTGCCGGACTTGTCGGCGGCGATCGGGTTCATGACCTTCATCGCCTCGACGATCAGCAGGGTATCGCCCTGCTTCACGCTGTCGCCGACCTTGACGAAGGGATCGGCGCCTGGCTCCGCCGCGAGATAGGCGGTGCCGACCATCGGCGACTTGAGCGCGCCGGCGTGATCGTCTTGGGCGGGGGCGGGCTCACCGGGCGCGGCGGCCGGCGCAGGCGCTGCGGTGGCCGCCGCGGGGGCGGCGAAAGCGACGGGCGCCGCGGCGATACCACCGCCGCGCGAGACGCGGACTTTGCGGTCGCCGTCTTCCACTTCGATTTCGGTCAGCCCGGTTTCCGCGAGCAGTTCGGCCAGTTCGCGAACCAGCCCCGTATCGACATCCATGCCGGACTTGCGCCCGGCGCTGCCTTTGTTTTCGGCCATAAACAACCCTTGTTCGCTACAGGCGGACGCCTATGCGCGGGTCGGGGCGGACTGGCAAGGGGCCGAGGGCGCGGAAGTTACAATTCCGCGACGGCCTCCAGCGCCACCAGATAGGAGCGCGCGCCGAGGCCCTGCACGGTCTTCGCCGCGGCGAGCCCGACGTAGGAGTGGTGGCGGAAAGGCTCACGGGTCGAGGGATCAGAGAGGTGCACCTCGATTACCGGCGTGCGGATCGCCTTGATCGCATCGAGCAGGGCGATCGAGGTGTGGGTATAGGCGGCCGCGTTGAGCAGCACCGCCTTCGCGCCTTCGGCCTGGGCCTCGTGCAGCCAGTCGACCAGATGCCCTTCGTGGTTGGACTGGCGCATCTCGATATCGAGGCCCAGCTCGCGCGCACGATCATCGAGCATGGCGGCGATGTCGTCGAGCGTGTCGGCGCCATAGATGTCGGGCTCGCGCATGCCGAGCAGGTTGAGGTTCGGCCCGTTGAGGACGTAGACGGTATTGGTGATGGGGACGCTCATTCCGCTCGCTTAGCGCGAGGGGGCGTCAACTGTCGACGCCCTTCGCTTTCCCCCACTGGCGGGCGGCGGTGTAGCCGAGATAGCCGGTGCCGAAGAGGGTGTAGAGCTCGGTCGGCAGGGCGCGCAGGTAGGCGGTCATGCCGGCGCTCACGTTCTGCGCGGCTTGCGGATCGAAGGCCGAGATCACCCCCATCGGCAGCGCGAAGAGCATGAGCGCGTACATTACGTAGAGGAAGCTCGGCCGCGCGCGGCTGGTCCAGGGATCGCGCGAATTGGCCTCGGCGACGATGGCAGCGAGGCGTGCCTCGATCTGCTTCAGCTCGTGCGTGCCTTCCAGGGCGAGCAGTTCGAGCTTGGCCTTCGTCCGGGCTTCCTTGTCGGGAATGACCTTGTCGATGATCGAGGCGATCGGCCCGATTAGCGATTCGATGATGGACATGACTGCGCTCCGCTGATTGCGATTCGCTGGTCCATGTAACCATATCGGTTCGTGTAGGAAAGATGTTTGTCGAGCTAGGCGTCCGCTCCCGCATCCGCGAGCAGCGCCTGCGCCAGCGCGAGGTGCGGCCGGTCGAGCATCGCGCCGTCGAGGCCCACCGTTCCTGCGCCCGGATTCGCCGCGAAGGCGGCAATGACCGCGCGGGCATGGGCGATTTCATCCTCGCCCGGGGTGAATGCGTCATTGATCACGTCGACTTGCGCGGGGTGGATCGCGAGCATCCCGCGGTAGCCTTGGCTGCGAACCATCATGGCACGTTCCCGCAGGCCTTCGAGATCGCGGAAGTCTGCTTGGATCGTCTCGATCGCCGCCACGCCGGCGGCGGCGGCGCCCAGCAGGCACAGGCTGCGGGCGAGTTCGTAAGTCGGCATGTAACCGCCGTCGGGCCGGAACTGGATGCGCGCACCGAGTGCGGAGGAAAGGTCTTCCGCACCCCAGCTCATCGCGACGAGGCGCGGGGCGCCTTCGTAGTCGCCGGTGCGGAACATCGCCTTCGGCGTCTCGGTCACCAGCGCAGCGACCCTGGTAGACCCGCGCGGGATCCCATGCGCTTTTTCCAACCGGATGAGAAAGGTGTCGAGCGCCTCCACATCCTCCGGGCCCTCCGCCTTGGGGAGGAGCAATCCGCCCGGCGCGGAGGACATGACCGCTTCCAGATCGTGCAGGGCGTCCCCGCTTGTGCGCGGGTTTATCCGCACCCACAGCCGCTCGCGGTCGGCGCGCCCGGCCAGGAAGTCGCGCACCATCTCGCGCGCCAGGGGCTTGCGCTCGGGAGCGACCGAGTCCTCGAGGTCGAGCAGCACGATGTCGGCGGGCCCGTCGGCCGCCTTGGCCATCTTCTTCTCGCTGTCGCCGGGGGCGAACAGCCACGACCGCATGCGGGGGCGAGTGCTTGACGCGTTCATCGGGCAAATCCTCCTGCGCCGGGCGCCCTAGGTGCGATGCGGCGGAGGTGCAATATCGACGATGGATGAAAGCTGGCCACTGGTCGGGACGAGAGGATTCGAACCTCCGACCCCCACACCCCCAGTGTGATGCGCTACCAGGCTGCGCTACGTCCCGATCCAGTGGAGGGCGGCCCTATAGGGCGAGGGTTCGGAGCTGGCAAGCATCGATCTTCGAGGTGTGGCATCGGCGCGATTCGTTGCCCTCCACTTGCAATGCTGCTAGGCGCGCCCACCTGATCGCCGGGAGGCGAGGGGTCCGGGGAACGATCGGGCCGCGCGTGTTCCCGCCAAGCTCCTGGTCTCAACCTCGATAGGTTCATTTTCATGCTCGATTTCCTTGCCGCGGCAGCCAGCGCAGATGCGCCGCCTGCGTGGATCAGCTGGCTGCCGATCGTCGGCATGATCGCGATCTTCTGGTTCCTGATCATCCGCCCTCAGATGCGCCAGCAAAAGCAGCACCGCGAGAAGATCGCCGGAATCAAGAAAGGCGATCAGGTCGTCACCGCCGGCGGCCTCGTCGGCAAGGTGACCAAGGTCGACGAGCACTATGCCGAAATCGAGCTGGCCCAGGGCGTGCGCGTCAAGGCGGTGAAGAGCACGATCGGCGACATCGTTCCGCCCGGCGGCTCGGCCGCCAACGACTGAGCGGGAGATAGCGAATGCTCGATTTCCCGCTGTGGAAGAGGGGTTGGTTCTGGGGTCTGACCCTGGCTCTTTCGATCCTCGCGCTTCCCTCGCTCGTGTCGCTGACGAATGCGCGCTGGCCCGCCTCGCTGCCGAGCCCGATGGTGAACCTCGGGCTCGACCTTGCCGGGGGCAGCCACATCCTGCTCGAGGCCGACCCTGCCCAGGTGACGGCACAGCGGATCCGCAACATGGAAGAAGCGGTGCGCTCCGCCATGCGCCGCGCCGACCCGCCGATCCGCATCGGTGACGTTTCGGCCGCCGAGGGGCGGCTCAGCTTCATGGTCGAGAGCGTTGCCGACATCGATCGCGCACGCAGCGTGCTCGAACCCCTGCTCAACGGCGAGGGGCTGACGCGGGAATGGAATCTCTCGGTCGAGGACGAAACGCGCATCGTGCTCACCCCGACCCAGGCGGCGCTGGATCAGGCGCTCAACGCGGCGATGGATTCGTCGCAGGACGTGATCGACCGGCGCATCAACGCTCTCGGCACGCGCGAGCCGACCATTATCCGCCAAGGTGACAACCGCATCGTGGTGCAGGTGCCCGGGCTCGAGGATCCCGAGCAGGTCAAGGAACTGATCGGCCGCACCGCCAAACTCGAATTCAAGCTCGTGAACGAGAACGCGCTTCCCTCGGATCTGGCGCAAGGCATTGCGCCGCCGGGGCAGCAGATCGTCCCCTATGCCGCGGACAGCGGCTTTGCCGGGCAGAGCCTCGCGGTCTACCGCCTGGGCGGGATCGACGGCAGCACGCTGATCCGCGCGCAGGCGAGCCGCAACCAGGAAAATCAGGACGTCGTCGTCATCCAGTTCGACCAGCAAGGCGGCAACCGTTTCGCCAAGCTGACCTCGGAGAACGTCGGCAAGCAGTTCGCGATCATCCTCGACGGCGAAGTGATTTCCGCGCCGGTGATCCAGGACCAGATTCTCGGCGGCGTGTCGGAAATCTCGGGCAATTTCTCGCCCGAAACCGCGCAGCAACTCGCGATCTCGCTGCAGTCGGGTGCCCTCCCGGTCGATCTCAAGGTGGTCGAGGAGCGCACCGTCGGCCCCGACCTCGGCGCGGAATCGATCCGGCTCGGCGTGATCGCGATGATCGTCGGGTCGGTCGCGGTCGTCGTGCTGATGGTCGTCACCTACGGCCGCTTCGGCATCTACGCCACGATCGCGCTGATACTGAACGTGCTGATGATCCTCGGCATCATGGCCGCGATGAATACGACGCTCACCTTGCCCGGCATTGCCGGCTTCGTGCTCACCATCGGCGCGGCGGTGGACGCCAACGTGCTCATCAACGAGCGAATACGCGAGGAGCGAAAGCGCGGGCGGCGCGTGGTCGCCGCGGTGGAGAACGGCTACAAGGAAGCCAGCCGCGCGATCTTCGACGCGAACATCACCAACTTCATCGCCGGCGTCCTGCTGTTCATGTTCGGTACCGGCCCGGTGCGCGGCTTCGCCGTCGTGCTCGTGATCGGGCTGTTCACCAGCGTGTTCACCGCCGTGTCTCTGACCCGCATGTGGGTCGCCGGGTGGCTGCGCAAGGCGCGGCCGCAGGACATCAATCTGTAAGGGGCCCGGGAAATGAAACTGCTCAAGCTCGTCCCCGACAACACCAACATCAACTTCCTGCGCTGGCGCATGCCGTTCTACGTGGTCAGCATTCTGCTGATCATCGCGAGCTGGGCGCTGGTCGCGACCAAGGGGCTCAACTACGGCGTCGACTTCGCCGGCGGCCTCAACATCACGGCGACTTTCACCGAGCGTGCCGACGCACCGGTAGAGGACGTGCGCGAGCGGGTTGCGGAGCTCGGCTACGGCGACCCGATCGTGCAGCGCTTCGGCGAGAACAACCAGGTCTCGATCCGCGTACCGCTGCCCGAATCGGCGGAAGGCAATCCGGAAGCCGCGCAGGCGATCGCCAACGAGATCGTCGGGGATCTGGAAGAAGGCTTCGCCGACCTGCGGATCGACGGCAATGAGAACGTCTCCGGCAAGGTGTCGGACGAATTCCGGCAGGATGCGACCTTCGCGCTGATCGCCGCCATGCTCGCGGTCGCGCTCTACATCTGGGTGCGCTTCGAATGGCAATTCGGCGTCGGCGGCCTGTTCGCGCTGTTCCACGACGTCTCGCTGACGCTCGGCATGCTGTCGCTGTTCCAGATGGAATTCAGCCTCGACATCATCGCGGCGATCCTCGCGATCATCGGCTACTCGCTCAACGATACGATCGTGATCTACGACCGTATCCGCGAGAACATGAAGAAGTACCGCAAGATGCCGCTGCCCGAGCTGCTGAACCTCTCGGTCAACGAGACGCTGGCACGCACCATGATGACCTCGCTCTCGATGCTGCTGGCGCTGATCCCGCTGCTGCTGTTCGGGCCCGCGAGCCTGTTCGGGATGGTCGCCGCGATTACGCTCGGCATGTTCGTCGGCATCTACAGCTCGGTTTACATGGCCGCGCCGATCCTGATCTGGCTCGGCGTCGATTCCGACAGCTTCGTGCCTCAGGAATCGGCCGCCGACCGGCAGGAGAAAGTCGCACGCGGCGAGGTCTGAGCTAGATCAGACCTTCGTAACGCCGCGCGAGTTCCGCGGCGTGCGCGGGCCAGCCGAAGCGTTCGACCGTCCCCGCCACGCGCTCGCGCGCCGGCGGGGCGGCGAACAGCTTGCGCAGCGCCGCCGCAATCGATTCGATGTCGCGGCGGACGACGTACCCGGCCTCAGGCCCGGTCACGAGTTCGCGCGCGCCGCCCGCGTCGGAGATCACGATCGGCGTCCCGCAGGCGAGCGCCTCGACCCAGGCATTGGCGAGGCCTTCCTTCTTCGATGGCAGCGCCATCACGTCTGCGGCCGAAAGCACGACCGGCAGCACGTCGTGGTCGACCGAGCCGAGGAAATGCACCCGGTCCTCGGCCCGCAGGTCGCGCGCGAGGCCGCGCAGGTACTTCTCGTCCTCCCCTTTGCCGACCAGCAGCAGCCGCGCGCCGGGGATGCTCGCCACGGCGCCGATCACCAGGTCCTGCCCCTTGCGGTCGATCAGCGCGCCGACCGTCGCGACGATCTTCTCCTTCTCGCCCAGCGGGATGCCGAGCGAAGCGCCCAGTTTCGTGCGCAGGCCCGAGTGGGCGAGGGGGCGGAAACGATTGCGGTCGAGCCCCGTGTAATGGATCGCGATCCGGCCGGGAAGCATGCCGAGCGCGATCATGTCCTCCTTCAGCGCCTCCGACACCGCGAGCAGGCCGCGCGCACCGGCCGCCGCCTCGAGCATCTGCTCGCGGGCGAAGGCCTTGGTGCCCCAGTAGGTGATGTCGGACCCCCGCGCCTTGATCGCATAAGGCAGGCCGAGCTGGCGCGCGATCCATCCGGCTGCGGGACCGTCCGGGTAGAAGAACTGCGCATCGACCAGGTCGAACGGGCGCTCCTCGTGCAGCCGACGCGCGAGCGGGAGCACCGCGCGTGCGATCATGCTGGGATTGATACGCGCGCCGACGCGCGGGACCAGCATGTAGCTCGGCCGGTGCACCTCGACGCCATTCTCGACGCCATCGACCGCCGCCTTGGCCAGCGCGCGATAGCGGCCGAGCGCGAGCGGCGGGATGCCGATCGGATTGATCGCGGTGACATGCCAGTCGCCGCGCGCCGCCAGCGCTTCGAGCGAGCGCGCCACGAACGTGCCGAACTGCGGCGCATGCGCGTTGGGATAGAGGGTCGCAATCGACAGCAGGCGGCGAGGGGCCGTCACAGCCGGCGCACCAGCATCTCCGCTACGGCGATCCAGGGCGGCGATTCGACCACCTGCTGCTTCTGCCCGGCACCGGGCGGGAGGATGCCGACGAGACTGCCCTGCCGGTCGATCAGCCGCCCGAAAGCGAAGCGCCCGCCCTTACGCGGCACGAGCACGTCGCGGTTGATCGCGCGCGGCGCCTCCTCCGGGTCGAGCTGGCGCATCCAGAGCTGGTCGCCCGCGAGATAGGGCCCGGCCGACGCTTCTACCGCCAGCACCACGAGGGGGGCGTCCCCGCCGAGTTCGGTCGGCGGGATCGCATCGCGCGGGCGGGGCAGGGCTTCCGCGCCGCTCGCGCCCAGCGTTGCGACGACCTGCGGATGCTGCGACTTGTCCGAACGAACCAGCGTCTCCGGATCGACGCCGAGCGCATTGCCGATCCGGTCCATCCATTTGGTCGAGAGATTGCGCATGCCGGTTTCGAGCCGGCCGATCGTCTGCGCGGTCGTCGGCGGATCGCAGGCGGCGGCGAGATCGGCAAGGGTCAGACCCTTCTCTTTGCGAATGTCGCGGATACGGTTGATCATGGCGCCCTCTATCTAACCCATCTGGTTTTCTCTTTCCTACATGCGTGTCGTTTTGGCAAGCGTGGATTCACTGATTCCCGCACGGAGACCACCATGCCTCGCAAGCTCGCCGAACGTGAACTCACGCCCGAAGGCCCCGGCCGCAAGGCGCTGGCCGGGCAAAGCCGCCGGACGGTGACCGTCAACCTCGCCGAATCGCCGCTCGCCTGGCTTCACGCACGCGGGCACTTGAGTGACCGCCTGTTCGCTGCCGGCGAGTGCCTGCGCGCCGATTACGAGCGCGCGCGCCTGGGGCCGAGCGTGACCATGCGCTGGGATCCGGTCCGGATCAAAGTGCAGGGCCGCGGACCCGGCCTTTCACCGACCGAGAGCCAGATCGCCGCCAAGCAGCGCTTCGACGGCGCCATCGCACTGGCCGGCAGCGGCCTTGCCGACATCCTGTGGCGCGTGGTCTGCGGCTGCGAAAGCCTCCCCAACGCCGAACGCGCGCTTTCCTGGCCGGCCCGCAGCGGCAAGGTCGTGCTGAAGATCGCGCTGGAGCGGGTGGCGGATTTCTACCGCGTTCCGTGACACCGGCGGCAAAGATCCTCCCCATTTTCGCGATAGCGCAAATGGGGGAGGTGGCAGACGCCGCAGGCGGCTGACGGAAGGGCATCGTCACGCAAAACCCCTCCACCCCGAGCCGCTTTGCGTCTCGCGGTCCCCCTCCCATTTGGCTTTGCAAAATGGGGAGGATCTCAGCCCTCGACCATCTCCGCCAGTGCCAGCCAGCGTTCCTCCGCGGCGTCCTTCTCGGTGCGGGCGTTTTCGATGCCCTTGCTGATGTTGGCGAACTTCTGCGGGTCGCGCGTGTAGAGTTCCGGGTCCGCGAGGATTTCCTCGCCGCGGGCGATCGCCGCTTCGAGTTCCTCGATCCGCGCCGGCAGAAGCTCGTAATCTCGCTGGTCCTTGTAGGAGAGTTTGGGCTTGCCGACCCCGCTGCGACTAGCCGGCTGCGCCGCCAAGTCTCGCTCCCCTCCCGCAAGCGGGAGGGGGCTTTTTGCGCGACCCTCTCCCCTCCCGCTTGCGGGAGGGGTTGGGGGTGGGCCCTTGCGTTCCTTCCGCTTCGCCTCCCAATCCTCGTAACCGCCCGCGACGATGTCGACGACACCGCTACCATCGAGGCCCAGGGTCAGCGTCACCGTGCGGTCGAGGAAGTCGCGGTCGTGGCTGACGATCAGCACCGTACCTTCGTAGTCGGCGATCACTTCCTGCAGCAGGTCGAGCGTTTCGAGGTCGAGGTCGTTGGTCGGCTCGTCGAGCACGAGCAGGTTCGACTTGCGGGCGAACTCGCGCGCCAGCAGCAGGCGGCTGCGCTCGCCGCCCGACATGATTCCGACCTTGGTGTCGACGACCTTGGGGTCGAACAGGAACTCCTTGAGGTATCCCTGCACATGCTTGCGTGACCCGCGCACGTCGATCCAGTCGCCGCCCTCGGCGAGCACCTGGCGCACCGTCTTGTCGCCTTCCAGCAGGCTGCGCTGCTGGTCGATCATCACGCCGGTCAGCTTCTTCGAAATCTCGACCGTGCCCTCGTCGGGCGCGATCTCGCCGGTCAGCAGCTTGAGCAGGGTGGTCTTGCCCGCGCCGTTGGCTCCGACGACGCCGATCCGGTCGCCGCGCTGGATGCGCAGCGTGAAGTCACGGATGATCCTGCGCTCGCTGTAGCTCTTCGAAACATGCTCGGCGACGATCACCGACTTGGACTTGAACTCCTCCTCGGTCGCGAGGCCGAGCTTGGCGGTGCCCTTGGGCGCGATCATCGCGGCGCGCTGGGCGCGCATCTGCCAGAGTTTCTCGAGCCGCCCCTGGTTGCGTTTGCGCCGCGCGGTGACGCCGCGTTCGAGCCAGTGCGCCTCGATCTTCAGTTTCGCGTCGAGCTTTTCCGCAGCCCGCGCTTCCTCGGCATAGACCTGCTCTTCCCACGCCTCGTAACCGCCGAAGCCGACTTCCTTGCGTCGCAGCGTTCCGCGGTCGAGCCAGATGGTCGCGCGGGTCAGGCGCTTGAGGAACGTGCGGTCGTGGCTGATGACGACGAACGCGCCCTTGTAACGGTCGAGCCAGCCTTCGAGCCAGTCGATCGCCGCCAGGTCGAGGTGGTTGGTCGGCTCGTCCATCAGCAGCAGGTCGGGCTCCTGCGCCAGCGCCTTCGCGATCGCCGCACGGCGCTTCTCGCCGCCGCTCGCGCCCTTGGCCGGGGTCGCCATGTCGATGCCGAGCTGGCCCGCGATGGCTTCGACTTCATGCTCGGCCGGCGCGTGCGGACCGCGTAGGGCGAAGTCCATCAGCGCGTCGCAGCCCGAGAAATCGGGCTCCTGCTCCAGCAGCACGATCCGGGTGCCGGGCTTGACCTTGCGCGTGCCGCGATCGGCCTCAATCCGGTCGTCGATCAGGCGGAACAGCGTGGTCTTGCCCGCGCCGTTGCGGCCGATCAGCGCGAGCCGGTCGCGTGGGCCGATATGCAGGTCGATGTCGCCCTGCTCGGGCCCGCCGAACAGCCAGCGGCCGCCCTGCTGCAGCCCGAGACCTTCCCAGGAGAGGATCGGTGGTTGTGCCATGAGGCGCGCGAGGTAGGCGAGGGAGGACTTCGCTGCAAGTAACCTCCACGTCATTGCGAGCGAAGCGCAGCAATCCATGGACCGGCGACTGCTTCCGAGCCGGCGGTGGCTGATCGCACGTCATCCCATGGATTGCCGCGCCGCCTGCGGCGGCTCGCAATGACGGGTCAGGGCGTGGCCGCGCGCTGCTCCTCCACCATCCGCGCCACGCTTTCGAGGAGCTGGTGCGCGTCGTAGACGATCCCGTCCTTGATCGTCCAACGGACACCGCCGACGGTTTCGAGCTGGTTCGTCTCGCGGTTCAGGCGCTTGTGGCCGGTGCCGTAGAGCACCTTGAGGTTGTCGAGCGGGTTCTCCGGCACGATCACCAGGTCGGCCAGCTTGCCGACGCGAATGCTGCCGATTGGCGGCTCGCCTCCCTTCGATTCATAGAGCTCGCGCGCGCCGTTGATCGTCGCGGCCTGGATCACCTCCAGCGGGCTCAGCCCGGCTTCGCGCAGCATCTCCAGCTCGGCGACATAGGCGAAGCCCCAGGTCTGGTAGATATAGCCCGGATCGGAGCCTGCACTGACACGGCCGCCCTCGTTCTTGAACTCGTTGGTGAGCCGCATCCACGGGCGGTAGAAATGGCGCCAGGCCACTTCGTCCTCGGTCGTCCAGTCGTGGTAGTAGCTGCCGTGGTTGGTCAGGCTCGGCTCGTAGAAGTTCATCAGCGAGGGCAGGGTGTACTTGTCGTGCCACTCGAGCGTGCGCGCGCGCATCACATCGCGGCTGGCGGAGTAGATGTTGAACGTCGGGCTCAGCGTCACGCCGCTTTCGACCAGGAAGTCGACGTATTCGTCCCACTTCTCGCTACCCGGTGCGACGATCTGGTCGGCAAGACCGGCGACTTCGCCGAAGCGGTCCTGCTCGTCGAGGTAGTTGTAGCCCGCCGGATAGCGGGGCACGGTGCCGTCCTTCAGCAGGCTCTCGAAATGACCGTAGAAGTGCGTCACGCCGTCGAGCCCCAACTCCACCGCCTTGCGCGCGTTGACTTGCGCCACGCCCACTTGCGCGAGGTGCGCCACGCTGCCGAGGCCGAGCTTGTCCGCCTCGTCCAGCGCTGCGCCGAGCACTTCGGGCGTTTCGGAATTGAAGAACTTCACCCCGTGGAAACCGGCCTGCTTGATCCAGCGGACCCAGGCGCGCGCCTTTTCCGGCGTATCGGGCGTGCCGCCGTCCCACTTGTCGCCGAACGCGGCGTAGGGGATCAGGCGCGGGGCGACGATCGTATTCGCTTCGCTGCGCGCCGCGTCGCTGAGGTCGGGCTGGTCGGGGCCGAAGTAGAACGAGACGCCGCGCACCGTCGTCACCCCGTGCGCCAGCCACAGCTTGTAGCCGTAGGACGGCTGCGGCGCCTTGGCCGGATCGCCGTTGTGCCCGTGGACGTCGACGAAGCCGGGCATCACGTACATCCCGCTCGCGTCGATCGTCCGGCTGGCGCCGTCGAGCACCTCCTGCGGTGCGCCGGTCAGGTGGACGCCGGCGATGCGGTCGCCCTCGACCACGATGTCGACCGGTCCCATCGGCGGGGCGCCGGTGCCGTCGATCATCGTCGCGCCCTGGATCACCAGCGTCGTGTAGGGGCCTTCTCCTTCGCCCGGCTGCCGGTCGGGCACCGGCTGCATCCCCGGTTGCGCGGCGGCCGCGGCGCTCCAGGCCAGCGCGAAAGTGATGGTAAGTGCGCGCAAGATCGTCATTCTGACCCTTCCTCCCTTTGCGCACCCCTATTGCCGTGAAGGCGCTTCGGAACAACCCGGTTCAGCCACGCGTAAGCGTGCCGGACCCAACAAAAGGCGAGAATCGCCAAGGAGGCATCCCAATGATCCGTTACGCCGTTCCCGTGCTTGCCATGACCGCGCTGGCCGCAACCGCCGCTCACGCGGCCGAAGTCCAGATCCAGGCCCAGGGGCCGGTGGTCGAGCTGACCGTGAACGAGATCGTCCACTCCGCACCCGACGTCGCGCAGATCGGCGCCGGCGTCACGACCCGTGCGCCGACTGCGCAGGAAGCCGTGCGGCAGAACGCGCAGGCAATGGAGCAGGTGATCGCGAAGCTGCGCGAGCTCGGCATCGCGTCGCGCGACATCCAGACCTCCAACTTCAATCTCAACCCGCAATACGATTACGACCGCAACGGCGGCGCGCGCACGTTCGTCGGCTACGACGTGAACAACCAGGTGCAGGTCAAGCTGCGCGATCTCGAACGGGCGGGCGAAGTGCTCGACGCGCTCGTCTCGGCCGGAGCGAACAATATCTACGGCCCGAACTTCATGCTCGAGGCGGACGAGGCGGCGAAGCGCGAGGCGCGCACCAAGGCCTACCAGAGCGGACAAGCCATGGCCCAGGAATATGCCCGCATGGCCGGCTATTCGGGCGTGCGCCTGCTCGAAATCTCGGAAACCTTCCAAAGCTACGGGCCGCAGCCGGTGATGATGCGCGCCAGCGCGGAGGCCGCCGCCGATGCGGGCACGCAGATCGAGCCGGGCGAAGTTGGCACCGGCGTGACGGTGACGGTCAAGTACGAGATGACCCGCTAGAACGCTGGTTTTCTTGCTGAACGCTACGCCGTGCGTGCATTCAGAACTTGTTCAATCCGTGCAGTCTAGGCAGGTTGGCACTATGCGAAAGCTCATTGCCTCCTGCCTTGCTGCCACGCTTGTCGCGTCCGGCCTTGCCGCCGCGCCGGCGCTTGCCCAGTCGCGCAACGATCAGGGCGAGGCGCGCAAGGAGATGCGTGCGGGCAACGTGCTGCCTCTGCGCGAGATCGAACGGCGCGTGCTGCCGCAGATGAGGGGCTCGGAATATCTCGGCCCGGCTTACGATTCGAGGGCGATGGTCTACCGGCTCAAGTTCATCCGCGACGGGCGCGTGACTTTCGTCGACATCGACGCGCGCACCGGCCGCGTCGTGCGCCGCAGTCGCTGATGCGGGGTGGGACGGGGCCGGGGAGGGAAACCCGCTCGCTTGTTGACGCGTTCACCCCGAAAGCCCACTTACCGTCAGCCTGATCCAGGGGGAACGAACCAGCAATGCGCATCCTGATCGTCGAGGACGAACCCACGCTCGGCCAGCAGCTCAAGTCCACGCTCGAACAGAACGGATATGCCGTCGATCTCTCGACCGACGGCGAGGACGGCCACTTCCTCGGCGCGACCGAGGATTACGATGCGGTGATCCTCGACCTCGGCCTGCCCGAGATCGACGGGCTCACCGTGCTCGGCATGTGGCGCCGCGAAGGGCGCGGCTTCCCCGTGCTGGTGCTGACCGCGCGCGATAGCTGGTCCGACAAGGTCGCCGGGCTCGACGCCGGGGCGGACGACTATCTCGCCAAGCCGTTCCAGACCGAAGAACTGATCGCCCGCCTGCGCGCGCTGATCCGCCGCGCCTCGGGCAATACCTCCAGCGAACTGACCGCCGGCGACGTGCGGCTCGACACGCGTTCGGGCCGGGTCACGCTCAAGGGCGAGCCGGTCAAGCTGACGGCGCAGGAATACAAGCTGCTGAGCTACCTCATGCACCACAAGGGCAAGGTGGTCAGCCGCACCGAACTGATCGAGCACATCTACGATCAGGATTTCGACCGCGATTCGAACACGATCGAGGTCTTCGTCACCCGCATCCGCAAGAAGCTGGGTGCGGAAGTCATCACGACCATCCGTGGCCTCGGTTACAGCCTCGACGACCCCGCAGACGCCCCGCGCGCCTGACGCCCCGAAGTCGGCGCCCGCCTCCGGCGAGCCGGAGGCTCCGTCCGGCGGCGGTGCTGCGGACGGCGACAGCGACGGCCAGACGCCGCACACGGGCAGCCTCGCGCGGCGCATGCTGCTCATCGCCGCGGGCTGGATCCTCGTGCTCCTCGTCGGCGGCGGAATCGCGCTCGAACGCACGCTGACCAATCAGGTCCAGAACAGCTTCGACGAGCAGCTCGGCTATCTGCTCAACACGATGATCGTGATCTCCGAAGTGGGCCCGGACGGCGAGGTCTACTTTATCCGTCCCATCGGCGAACCGCGCTTCCTCGAGCCTAACAGCGGCATGTACTGGCAGATCACCGCCGAGGGGCGCGAAGGGTTCGAATCGTTCTCGCTCGGCGCGCAGCCCTCGCAGTCGCTGTGGGACCGGACGCTCCAGCCGCAGGGCGACCACGTCGATCACGAGCCGCACTTCTACGACAACATGCAGTTTCCGGAGGAGCCGCTGCGCGTGGTCGAGCGCACGGTGATCCTGCCCGAAAGCGACACCCGCTGGACCTTCATGGTCGCCTCCGCGCGCGAGAACCTCGACGCGCAGATCGCGCGCATCCGCTCGATCCTGGTGTGGAGCTTCGCGGCGCTCGGCCTCGGCCTGTTCGCGATGGCCGTGCTGCAGAGCTACTACGGCCTGCTGCCGCTGCGCCGCATCCGCGCGGCAATCCAGCGCATCCGCACGACCGGCAGCAACCGCGTGTCGGACCCGCTGCCGCTCGAAGTCCAGCCGCTGGTGGAGGAGATCAACATGCTCCTCGCCCATTCGGAGCGGCAGGCGGAGGAAGCCCGCACCCACGCGGGCAATCTCGCCCATGCGCTCAAGACGCCGCTGACGGTGGTCAACAACGCCGCCACCGCACACGCCCCCGACCTCGCCGACACGGTGATCCGTGAGGCGCGCGCGATGCGCCGCCATGTCGACCACCATCTCGCCCGCGCGCGCGCCGTCGGCCGCCGCTCGGTCGGTCACGCCCGGACGACCGTGTGGGACAGTGCAGAGGCCGTGCGCCGTGCGGTCGAACGGCTCTATCCCGACGTCCGGTTCGACATCGACGGCAACCGTGAGGTGCGCGTCGCGATCGAGCGGCAGGACTTGGACGAGATCCTCGGCAACCTGATCGAGAACGCCGCCAAGTACGGCGGCGGCAGCGTGTTCGTGACGATCGATGCCGAACCCGAGGCCGAACGCTGCGTAATCTGGGTCGAGGACGACGGCACCGGCATTCCCGAGGAGGAGCGGACCCGCATCTTCGACCGCGGCGCGCGGCTCGACACCGGAAAGCCGGGCACCGGCCTCGGCCTCGCCATCGTGCGCGACGTGGCCGAGATCTACGGCGGCAACGTGGATCTGGGCGAGAGCGAGGACCTCGGCGGACTGCTCGTGCGCCTGATCCTGCCCCGGGCGGCCTGAGCGCATCGCCTGCGTTCTTCGGAACCGCAGGCCGTCTCGCGCATAAATCGGTTAGCCGAACTTCGTTACCTGGGAGAGGCCGCCATGGCCCAGCGCATCATCGCATCCGCCCTTCTTGCCGCCGCGACCCTGGGTCTCGGCGCATGCAGCACTTACGGTGACGGCTACGGATATTACGGCGGCTCGGTCGGCTACGGCAGCGGGTACTACGACGACTATTACGACGGGTACTATGGCAGCAGCTACTATCCGTACTACGGCTGGTACAATGACTACTACTATCCGGGTGCGGGCTACTACATCTATGACCGCAGCGGCCAGCGCCACCGCTGGGACGACGATACGCGCCGCTATTGGGAATCGCGCCGCGAACGCTACCGCGACCGGGGTGATCGGCGCGAGAACTGGTCGCGCTATCGCCGCGACGACGACCGGCATGAATGGCGCGGCCGGGACCGGCGCGGCGATCGCGACCGCTGGGACCGCGACCGGCGCTGGCGCGACAGGGACGACGATCGCCGCTGGCGCGGCCGTGACCGGGACGACGATGACCGCCGTTGGCGGCGCGACCGCGACGACTGACGCGCCGGCTTAGCCGCCGCGCGCGCGTTCGTGGTGGCGGATGACCTCGTCGATGATGAAGCGCAGGAACTTTTCTGAGAATTCGGGGTCGAGGTGCGCTTCCTCGGCCAGTTTGCGCAGGCGCGCGATCTGCTTCTCCTCCCGCCCCGGATCGGCCGGGGGGAGGGCATTGGCCGCCTTGTATTCGCCCACTGCCTGGGTGATGCGGAAGCGCTCCGCCAGGATGTGGATCAGGGCGGCGTCGATATTGTCGATGCTGCGGCGGAAGGCGGCGAGCTGCGCGTCGCCTGCGGAGTTGGAATCGGGCATCGCGGCGGGGCTTATCACGCGCAGGCGCGCAATTCCAAGCTTGCCAAGCCCGGTCCGCCGCAGCAATGCGTGCGCGCCATGACAGCCGACGTCGTTCCCCTGCCGCGCCGCCGCCCCACGCTCGATCCCATGCTCGCGTTGACGGCGCACGGGATGAACGCGGTCAATGCCGTGATTCTTGAGCGGATGCAGAGCGACATTCCGCTGATCCCGCGGCTCGCCGGGCACCTGATCTCGGGCGGAGGCAAGCGCCTGCGCCCGATGCTGACGCTCGCGGGGGCGGATCTGGTCGGTTACCAGGGTGCGCGTCATCACAAGCTCGCCGCTGCGGTCGAGTTCATCCACACCGCCACGCTGCTGCACGACGACGTCGTCGACGGCAGCGAGCTCAGGCGCGGCAAGGCCGCGGCGAACATCATCTTCGGCAATCCGGCGACCGTGCTGGTCGGCGACTTCCTGTTCAGCCGCGCGTTCGAACTGATGACCGAGGACGGCAGTCTCAAGGTCCTCAAGATCCTTTCCAGCGCGAGCGCGATCATCGCCGAGGGCGAAGTCTCGCAGCTCACCGCGCAGCGCCAGATCGAGACGAGCGAGGAACGCTACCTCCAGATCATCGGCGCCAAGACCGCCGCCCTGTTCGCCGCCGCCAGTCGGATCGGCGCCGTGGTCGCCGAATGCGGCGAGCGGGAGGAGCAGGCGCTCGACGATTACGGTCGCAACCTCGGCGTCGCCTTCCAGCTCGTCGACGATGCGATCGACTACGATTCGGACGCCGCCGAAATGGGCAAGGACCGCGGCGACGACTTCCGCGAAGGCAAGATGACGCTGCCGGTGATCTTCGCCTACGCCCGCGGGACGCCGGAGGAACGCAAGTTCTGGCAGGCCGCGATCGCCGGCCACCGCACGTCCGACGACGATCTCGCCGAAGCGATCGCGCTGATCGGCAAGTACGACGCGGTCGAGGCCACCCGCGAACGCGCCCGCCACTTCGCCGCCCGCGCGGTCGACGCGATCTCGATCTTCCCCGACGGCAAGGCCCGCGCCGCGATGGCCGAAGCGGCGCACTTCGCGGTGGCGCGGGGGTATTGAGGGTTCCTGCTCTCTCCCCTTCGGGGGAGAGATACGCAGGCTTGCGAGCTTGCTCGCTAGCCGGAGTTGAGAGGGGCGAAGCCGCAGCGGACGGCGAATGTTGCGCGAGTTCCCCTCTCCCCAACCCTCTCCCCTGAAGGGGGGAGGGCTATCGTCAGGTTGATCCGCTTCCCCCCGATTGGCGAGGTCGGTAGAGCGGACGAAATGCCAGACCACCTCCCCATCCACGCCGTCCTGCCGGACCTCCTCGCCGCCCTGCGCACATCCGGTGCGGCGGTGCTGGTCGCGCCACCGGGCGCGGGCAAGACCACCGCCGTGGCACCCGCGCTGCTCGGCGAGGACTGGTGCACCGGGCAGGTGATCCTCCTCAGCCCGCGCCGGGTCGCCGCACGAGCCGCAGCCGAGCGGATGGCCGAGATGCTGGGGGAGAAAGCAGGCGAGACGGTCGGCTATCTGACCCGCCTCGACAGCCGAACTTCCGCCCGGACCCGGGTGCTCGTCATGACCGAGGCGATCTTCGTCAACCGGGTGGTCGAGGACCCCGAGCTCGCAGGCGTCTCGGCCGTGCTGTTCGACGAGGCGCACGAGCGGCATCTCGACAGCGACCTCGGCCTGGCGCTCGCGCTAGAGAGCCGCGCAGTGCTGCGCGAGGACCTGCGCATCTGCGTCATGTCCGCGACGATCGACGGCGCGCGCTTCGCTCGCCTGCTGGGCGAACAGGCACCGGTGATCGAGAGTGAGGGCAGGGCCTTTCCCCTCGAAATCAGATGGTTGGGCTCGTCACCCGACAGGCGGGTTGAAGATGCCATGGCGCAGGCCGTGCTCACCGCCTGGCGCGAGGAGAGCGGCGACGTGCTCGCCTTCCTCCCCGGCGTGCGCGAGATCGAGCGCACGCGCGAGCGGCTGGCGGAGCGCCTGCCCGAAGTGCCGATCCTCCCCCTGCACGGCCAGGTCGAGCCCGCCGGGCAGCGCGCCGCCATCCGGCGCGATCCGCAGGGCCGCCGCCGCATCGTCCTCGCCACGGCCATTGCCGAGACCTCGCTGACGCTCGACGGCGTGTCGGTCGTGGTCGACAGCGGCCTCGCCCGCCATGCCGAGTTCGACCGCGCGGCGGGCACCACGCACCTCGTCACCCGCCGGGCGAGCCAAGCTTCGGCTGGCCAGCGTGCGGGCCGCGCGGCGCGGCAGGGGCCCGGCGTGGCCTACCGCCTGTGGGAACAGGCGGCGCATCCCGGCCGTCCCGAATTCGACCTGCCGGAGATCGCCACCGCGGACCTCGCGCCGCTCGCGCTCAGCCTCGCGCGCTGGGGAACGGCGGACCCGGCTGCGCTCGCGTGGCTCGATCCGCCGCCCGCCGCCTCGATCACCTCCGCGCGCGAGCGATTGATGCGGCTCGGCGCGCTCGACGGCGATGGGCGGATCACGCCGCGCGGCGAGATACTGGCAGCCCTGCCGCTTGACCCGGCGCACGGGGCGATGGTGCTCTTTGGCGCGGAGCATGGCGCCGCGCGCGAGGCGGCGCAGATCGCGCTGCTGTTGCAAGAACGCGGCCTCGGCGGGCGCGGCGAGGACATCGCGGCACGCTTGCAGCGCTGGGGCGCCGACCGCTCCCCACGTGCCGAGGCGAGCCGCAAGCTCGCGGCACGCTGGGCGGAGCGGGCGGCGCGGCAAGTTTCCGGCCCGGCAAGGAGCGAGGTGCCTGCCGCCATCCTCCTCGCCGCGGGCCTGTCCGACAACGTGGCCCGCCGCCGCGATCCCTCGGGCGAGCACTGGCTATCGGCCGGCGGGCGCGGCTTCGTGCTCGACCCGGCGAGCCCGCTCGCGCGCGCCGAATGGCTGGCGATCGGCGATGCGCAGGGGCAGGCGAGGGGCGCGCGGATCACCGCCGCGCTCGCGTTGGAGGAGGCGGATCTCGAACGCTGGCTCCCCGAACGGATCGAGCGTCGCTCGGTCCTGCGGTGGAACGAACGTGAAGGCAGGGTGGAAGCGCGGCTCGAACGCCGCCTCGGCGCCATCGTGCTCGCCAGTGGCCCTGACCCCGCGCCGGACCCAACCGGGGTTGTGGATATCCTTGTGGAAAAGGCTGTGGAGGGGTTGGGTACCTTGCTCCCACCCGAGCTCATCGCCCGTGCGCGCTACGCCGGGATCGACGCGCTTTCGCCCGCAGCGCTTGCGGAAACGGCAGACCTTTGGCTGCGGCCGCTGCTCGAGGGGCGCCGCGACCTCGCGGTGCCGCGCGGGAAGCTGGTCGACGCGCTGCTCGGCCAGCTCGACTGGGACAGCCGCCAGCGTTTCGACCGCGCCGCCCCGCGAGAATTCGTGTCGCCCGCCGGCACGCATCACCCGATCGACTACACCGGCGACGACGCGCCGAGCGTGGAGGTGCGCGTGCAGGCGCTGTTCGGGCTCGAGCGGCACCCCATGGTCGGTGCCACGCCGCTCCTCCTCAAGCTCACCAGCCCCGCCGGCCGCCCGATCCAGGCGACCCGCGACTTGCCCGGCTTCTGGCGCGGAAGCTGGGCCGACGTGCGCAAGGACATGAAAGGCCGCTACCCCAAACATCGCTGGCCGGAGGAGCCGTGGACCGAGAAGCCCAGTCTCAAGACCAAGAACGCGTTCGGCGCGGGGAAGGGCTGAGAAAACAGAGGTTCGCGCAGAGTTCGCAGAGGACGCAGAGAAAATTTGGAGCGGCGAAGCCGCATTTTGAATCTCTGCGCACTCCGCTCCTCTGCGGTCTCTGCGCGAAACCACAACCGAAGAACTTGATTTTCGCGCGGCGCCGAGGAAAGGCGATCCCATGTCTGCACGAATCTACCAGCGACCGAAGAACGCCATGCAGTCCGGCAAGGCGCGCACGTCCGAATGGGTGCTCGAATTCGAGCGCTCCGAAGCGCAGCGTCCTGACCCGCTGATGGGTTGGACCGGCAGCGCGGACACGCAGTCGCAGGTGCAGCTCACCTTCCCGGACAAGGAAGCGGCGCAGGCCTATGCCGCGAAATACGGCATCCCCGCCCGCGCCCACGCAACCCCTCCGCGCCACCTCAAGATCCAGGCCTACGCGGATAATTTCCGGTAACCAGATTTAGATCCTCCCCGTTTTCGCGCAGCGCAAACGGGGAGGGGGACCGCCAGCCGCAGGCTGGTGGTGGAGGGGCAAGGCGTACCGGTTACCCCTCCGTCACGCGCCTGTGGCGCGCGCCACCTCCCCATTTGTGCTTCGCAAAAATGGGGAGGATCTGTGGCTGCGCTTCGCGCCCGACCCCTCCCGCCCGCGGGAGGGGCGCGAGACTTGCCAGCTTGCTGGCTAGTCGCAGCGGGGTGGGCCTGCGCGGTTGCAATCCGCCGCGACCCTCGCCATATGCGCCGCGGGAGTCGGGTGGACGTTCGCGTCCGCCAACCTGGTCAGGTCCGGAAGGAAGCAGCCATAACGGATGGCAGCGGGTCGCTCGGCTCCTTTTTCACCCCGCTTTTCACCGCCGGTTTGGGCCGCCGCGCATGACATTGGCGGCGGTTGCCCCTACCTAAACGCGCATGGGTGATTCACCGGACACTTCGGGCGATCTCCCCTGGGATACCGGGGAGGAGGACCAGACCGAGCCGAGCGCCGCCGAGCTCGAGGCGGCGGGCCAGTCCGCCATGTTCGGCGATGCGCCGCCACCGCCGCCCGAACCCGCGCCTGCGCCCCCCGCCAAGCCGGACGCATCCGCGCAGCCCTACCGCGTGCTCGCGCGCAAGTACCGGCCGCAGACCTTCTCCCAGCTCATCGGGCAGGAGCCGATGGTCCGCACGCTCGCCAATGCGATCGCGCGCGACCGGCTGGCCCACGCCTTCCTGATGACCGGCGTGCGCGGGGTCGGCAAGACCTCCACCGCGCGCCTGATCGCCAAGGCGCTCAACTGCGTCGGGCCCGATGGCGAAGGCGGCCCGACGATCGATCCCTGCGGCGTGTGCGAGCCCTGCAAGGCGATCGCCGAGGGTCGCCACATCGACGTGATCGAGATGGACGCCGCCAGCCACACCGGCGTCGACGACGTGCGCGAGATCATCGAGGCGGTCCGCTACGCCGCGGTCAGCGCCCGCTACAAGATCTACATCATCGACGAAGTTCACATGCTGTCCCGCAATGCTTTCAACGCCTTGCTGAAGACACTTGAGGAACCTCCGGCCCATGTGAAGTTCCTCTTCGCGACCACCGAGGTCGACAAGCTGCCGGTCACCGTGCTCAGCCGCACCCAGCGCTTCGACTTGCGCCGCATCCCGACCGAACTGCTCCAGGCGCACTTCGCCTGGGTCTGCGAGCAGGAGGGCGTCGCGGCCGAGCCCGAAGCCCTGCACATGGTCGCCGCCGCCGCCGAAGGTTCGGTGCGCGACGGGCTTTCGATCCTCGATCAGGCGATCGCCCATGCCGACATGGGCGAGGAAGGCAAGGTGACCGCGGGCCGCGTGCGCGACATGCTCGGCCTCGCCGACAAGGGCGCCCAGCGCCGCCTGCTCGGCACGATTCTGGAAGGCGACGCCAAGGGCCTTCTCGCAGGGGTCGCGGATCAATACGCGCTCGGAGTCGAGCCGCTGGCGCTGATGCGCGGGCTGATGGATCTCGTCCACCGCATCACCGTCGCCCAGATCGGCGGCGGGGAGCCCGAGGCGCCGAGCGCCGAGGAGCGGGCGGCGCTGGCCGAATGGGCGGGCCGCCTGTCCGCCGGGCAGCTCCACCGCCTGTGGCAGCTCCTGCTCAAGGGGCACGAGGAAGTGCGCCAGGCGCCGGACCCGCTGGTCTCGGCGCAGATGGCGCTGCTGCGCGTGCTCCATGCCGCCGACCTGCCCGACCCGGGCAAGCTGGCGAAGAAGCTGGAGGACCTGGCCGCGAACGGCATCGCCGCACCTGCGAGCGGCGGGCAGGGCGCGGGCGGCGCGGCCCCGGCGGCGGCGCTCGACTGGCGGCAGCTCGTCGACAAGATCCGGGCCGCGGGTCACCACCACGCCGCCAGCATCATGGAACTGCAGGTCCGCGTGGTCCTGCTCGAGACGGGCACGCTGCGCTACGCCCGCGCCGCCCATTTCCGCGACGATATCGCCCCGCAACTGCGCGACGCCCTGACGGCGGCGACCGGCCAGCGCTGGATCGTCGAACAATGCGAAGAACAAGGCGTCCCCTCGCTCGTTGAGCAGGAGGAGGCCGCCAGGGCCGCCGAACAGGCGAAGGTGCGCGCGCACCCGCTGGTCGAGGCCGCCTATGCCGCGTTTCCCGAGGCCCAACCGGTCGAGGAAGCCGAAATCCACAGCTCCGGCCGTGCCGCCTGGGGCCGCTGACGAGACGAAGAGGACTACCCGATGCAATCGATGGAAGAGATGATCCAGGCCGCGCAGAAGGCCGCCGAGACGATCCAGACCCAGATGGGCGAGATGCAGGCCAAGCTCGATGCGATCGAGGTCGAAGGCGTTGCCGGCGGCGGCCTGGTCAAGGTCCGCGCCAGCGCCAAGGGCCGCATCCTGCGCGTCGAGATCGACGAGAGCTTGATGAAGCCGGAAGAGAAGCAGATGGTCGAAGACCTCGTCACCGCCGCTTTCAACGACGCCCGCGACAAGGCCGACCGCGTCTCGGGCGAGGAAATGAAGAAGATGCAAGGCGGCCTCGGCCTGCCCCCCGGGTTCAACCTGCCGGGCATGGGGTGATCGCGCGGCACGGGGCGCGATCCCGCAGGGAACGCGGGTGAGACTCGCCGCGAGCGCGAGCCTCGCGGGCGCCGCGGCGTGCCTGCTGGCCGCTTGCGCTTCACCCGCTCCGCCATCGCACACGCCGCCCGCGCCCGCGGCGATCGAGGTGCAGACCGAAGACGTCACGCGCTTCTACGAGGTCTACGAAGCCACCGGCGGGCGGCCCAGCGCCGAACAGATCCAGCACGACTATCTCGACCGGGGCTCGACCGGTCTGCGCCACCTGCTCGCGGTGCGCAACGTCAATGCGGGGAACATCGCCCGCGCGCTCGCGGAAAGGCCCGAGCTCTATACCAACGCGCGGACCTGCCTTGCCTCGCTCCCGCGCGTCGCCGACCGGCTGGAGCGGACATTCCGCAATCTGCTCGAGATCTATCCCGAGGCCGACAAGCCCCCGGTGACGATCCTGGTGAGCCGCGGCAAGCCGATCGCCATCGCCGAGCGTGGGCGCGGCGTGCAGGTCGCGCTCGAAGGGATGTGCTCCGACCTGGCTGCAAAGGTGCTCGGCGGCGATGCCGACGACCGCTTCGTCAACGTGATCGCGCACGAATACATTCACGTGCAGCAGCCGCCCGTGGCCGGCGAGCCGACCGTGCTCCAGCGCGCGATCGCGGAAGGCGTGGCCGAGTTCGTGGGAGAGCTGATCTCGGGCGGCATCGCCAATGTCGCCGTCCATGCCTCGGCCGAAGGGCGCGAGCGCGAGCTCGAAACCCGGTTCCTAGCCGATGCCGGCAAGACCGACCTGTCGGCCTGGTTCGACAACACGACAGCGGACGATCCCGGGCAGCTCGGCTACTGGGTCGGCTACCGCATCGCCAAGGCCTACTACCGCCGAGCGCCCGACAAGCGTGCCGCGATCCGCGACCTGATCGAGGCCCGCGACGCCCGCGTGCTCCTGGCACAAAGCGGGTGGTATCCGGGCATCGCGCTGGATTGACCGGCCGAGGGCCGGGCGCCAGGGCCTCCCGCCTCACCGCGAATTCAGCATCTCCAGCAGCTCGGCCAGCCGCTGTCTGCGCGGCAGTAGCTCCTTCCGGGCGGCGCGGCTGCTGTCATAGGTGGTCGACGCGATCGAAATGATCAGGAAGGCGGCCGTCCCGGCGGTCAGCCAGATGTCGTCCGTCCGGTTGATCTCCATGATCAGCCAGACGATCAGCGACGCGCTCGCCACGATCGGTGCCGACCAGAGCAGGAGATTGCTCCAGCGCCCGACTTGCGAGAGCCGGTAGTCGATCAGCGAGAGATTGCGGCGGACCTCGTCCTGCAATGTGCTGCCGAATTCGCGCTCCCGCACGCTCTGGCGCCGGCGGCTCAGCCACAGCGCGCCGATCCATAGCGCGGTCGCGCCGACCCCGGCCGAAAGCGCCAGGACGGCCTGAAGCGAAAGGCCGCGAAAGTGGAGGAACGCCCACAGCGAGGCGAGTGCGACCGCCGCCATGACACCCCCGACCGCGTAAGTCGTCCACTGGTCCCAGCGCAGCGCGCGGCGGATGCCGGCCTGTTCGTTCCGGAGAACCAGGCGCAGCAGGTCGCCGTTGACACCGTAGAGCGGCCGCTCGTCCTGCGCCTTCCAGGCCTCCATCATCTGGTCAAAGTCCATCGGTCTGCTCCTTCCCCAGCCGGGCGGCCAGCGCCGCCTTGATGCGGTTGATCCTCACCCCGACGTTGCTCTCGCCGAGGCCGAGGATCTGCGACATGTCGCGGTAGCTGAAGCCGTCGAGCATCAGCAGCGCGAGCGACCGGTTCACTTCGTCGAGCTCGGCGATTTGCCGGTAGATCCACTCGATCCGCGGGTCGCGCTCGGGCGGGGCGACCAGCAGCGCGGTCGCCGCGTCGAAGTCCTGCCGTCCGCGGCCGTGCTTGCGCTCCTTCCGGCTCCATGCGAGCGCAGTGTTGAGCGCAACACGGTAGATCCAGGTCGCAATCGCGGAATCGCCGCGAAACGCCGCGAGCGAGTGCCAGACCTGCAGCGCGATCTCCTGGAACAGGTCCTCGCGGTCCGCGTGCGTGGCGCCGTAGGCGCGCGCCACCTTGAACAGGATGGCCTTGTGCGCCTCGATCCAGCTCTCGAAAATCCCGTTGCGTTCGGCGTCGGTCATCGTCCCCACCTTCGCGCCGTTAGTAGCAGGGCGGAGGGAATTTCTTACACGAGACCGAAAGACGTGACGCCCGCTAGGCCCCGATCGCCATCCGGATCGCCTGCTCGACCGGCGAATAGGCGCCGTCCTTCCGCTCTAGCCGGATCGGCTCGCGCGGGAGGAGCGGGGGCTGGGCCATGAAGCGGGGTTCGGTGCCGCGATGGGGCTGGGCCGCGTGGACCAGGAACGGGTGGCACAGGTACACGGTACCCGCCTCGCCGGTGGCGAGCACTTCGGGCCGGTGGGCCGACGCCGCGAAGCCGTCGGCAGCGAGTTCTCGCAGCGTCAGGCCCGCCTCGCCCGCGGGGGCGAGCTGGCGGGCGATGTCGATATGCGATCCGGCGCGGATGCGGGTCGGAGCGTCCTCCGGCCCGACGTCGGAGAACAGGAACAGCATGAGCAGCGCGCGGCCCCTGCTGTGGACGTTGGCGCGCCATTCCATGAAGTCCGGATTTTCCTCGCCGAAGCTGACGTCGACGTGCCAGCCGTCGTCGCCCGGATTTTCGGGCGAGGGGAAGCGGACCGGAAACGTGCCCAGCGCCATCGGCGGCAGCCAGCGCCCGGGACCGACGAGCGCGTCGAAAGCCGCGTGGAGCGCCGGGCCGTTTGCCGCCTCGCGGAACGGAGGCTGCGCATAATGGCCGAGCCGGACGACGGGCCGGGCCCAGGTCGCGCGGTCGTGCGGGTCGCAGCCGGTGTCGCGCCACAGGATCGCGCGCGCTTCCTCCGCCAGCGCTTTCGGAAACGCGCGGTCGATGCGGATGAAGCCGTCGGAGAGGAACGAGGCGATTGCGCCGGCATCGGGCGCAGCGGTGGTGTCAGGGGTCATGAGGTGCTTTCCATCGAATGTGCAGAAGTTCGCCGCGCCCGCTCATCGCGGCGCCGGCAGGTTCGCTATCGCGATCCGCTCAGACGAGCGGAAACGCCGCTGCGCGATGGAAGATCATGAACGTCATGCCGCAATAGTAGGGGTCTGCCGCGCCGGTTGCAAACGGAGGGATAGTTCCGCCGAAAACCATTTTCCTACATCGCCTCGATTTGCCATCGTCTTTCGGATCCCGAGTCGCACCGCCTCGCTTTGGTCCCGCCCGCTCACCCGCCGCCCTTCCCCCGCGCGTGCTACGCGAGCAGGCTCGCTGCACCTCGCATCACAAGGTGACACTTTGCCCAGCCACCGCGTCACATGTGTCAACAGCTTCGGCCATCGCCGGCATTGCGGCCCGCGCGGCGGGTTCCCATATCCGGGACCAAAGGGAGCGCGCCTTCCGCGCTCCACGGACGGATTGACAGCATGAACCAGCAACACCCCCTTCTCCCCCTGCGCGACATCGTCGTATTCCCCGGCATGGTCGTCCCGCTCTTCGTCGGCCGCGACATGTCGGTCGCGGCGCTGGAAGCGGCGATGGAGGGCAGCAAGGACATCTTCCTGCTCTCGCAGCTCGACCCCGGTTGCGACGATCCCGGCGCGGACGATCTCTACGACGTGGGCGTGGTCGCGCAGGTGCTGCAGCTCCTCAAGCTGCCCGACGGCACGGTCCGCGTGCTGGTCGAGGGCACCGCGCGGGCGCGGCTGGAGGAGATCAGGCCGAACGGCGACTTCATGGTCGCCGAGGTCTCGGTGCTGGAGCCGGAAACCGCTTCGGGCAGCGAAGTCGTCGCCATGATGCGCCAGGTGGTCGAGCAGTTCGGCGAGTACGCCAAGCTCAACAAGAAGCTGGGTGAGGGCGCCGGCGACGATCTGGAGGAGATCGACGACGCTGGCCAGCTCGCCGACACGATCGCCGCCGCGATCAGCGCCAAGGTTTCCGACAAGCAGGCCGTGCTGACCGAGCGCGACCCGCTCAAGCGGCTCGAGATGGTCCTCTCGTTCATGGAGGGCGAGCTCTCGGTCCTGCAGGTCGAGCGCCGGATCCGCGGCCGCGTGAAGCGGCAGATGGAGAAGACCCAGCGCGAATACTACCTCAACGAGCAGCTCAAGGCGATCCAGAGCGAGCTCGGCGGTGGCGACGGCGAGGAAGGCGACGAGATCGCCGAGCTGCAGGAGAAGATCGACACCCTCGAGCTCTCCGCCGAAGCCAAGGCCAAGGCGCAGAGCGAGCTCAAGAAGCTCAAGTCGATGCAGCCGATGAGCGCCGAGGCGACCGTCATCCGCAACTACCTCGACGTGCTGCTCGGCCTTCCCTGGGGCAAGACGAGCGAGCTGAAGAAGGACATCGCCGAAGCGCAGGCGATCCTCGACGAGGATCATTACGCGCTGGAGAAGGTCAAGGATCGCATCGTCGAGTACCTCGCGGTGCAGGCGCGGGCCCAGAAGCTGAAGGGCCCGATCCTGTGCCTCGTCGGCCCCCCGGGCGTGGGCAAGACCAGCCTCGGCAAGTCGATCGCCCGCGCGACGGGCCGCGAGTTCGTGCGCCAGAGCCTCGGCGGCGTGCGCGACGAGGCGGAGATCCGCGGCCACCGGCGCACCTACATCGGCTCGCTGCCGGGCAAGATCGTCACCAATCTGAAGAAGGCGGGGAAGAGCAATCCGCTGTTCCTGCTCGACGAGATCGACAAGCTCGGCCAGGACTTCCGCGGCGATCCCGCCTCGGCGCTGCTCGAAGTGCTCGATCCGGAGCAGAACTCGAAGTTCCAGGATCACTACCTGGAGCTCGATATCGACCTCAGCGACGTGATGTTCGTGACCACCGCGAACAGCCTCAACCTGCCGCAGCCGCTGCTCGACCGGATGGAGATCATCCGGCTCGAGGGCTACACGGAGGACGAGAAGGTCGAGATCGCCCAGCGCCACCTGATCGCCAAGCAGATCGAGGCGCACGGCCTGGCGGAAGGCGAGTTCGAGCTGACCGAGGACGGCCTGCGGGACCTGATCCGCCACTACACTCGCGAGGCCGGCGTGCGCACGCTGGAGCGCGAGATCGCGCGGCTGGCGCGCAAGTCGCTGCGCCGGATCCTCGAGGGGAAGGCGGAAAGCGTAACCATTACGCCCGACAACCTCGGCGAGTTCGCAGGGGTGCGGAAGTTCAAGCACGGCGTCTCGGAGGACGAGCCGCAGGTCGGCGCGGTCACCGGGCTCGCCTGGACCGAAGTCGGCGGCGAGCTGCTGACGATCGAGAGCGTGACCACGCCGGGCAAGGGCGAGATCAAGACCACCGGCAAGCTGGGCGAGGTGATGACCGAGAGCGTCGCAGCCGCGTTCAGTTTCGTGAAGGCGCGCGCGCCGGCTTACGGCATCAAGCCCTCGATCTTCCAGCGCAAGAACATCCACATTCACCTTCCCGAAGGCGCCGTGCCGAAGGACGGGCCGAGTGCGGGCATCGGCATGGTCACCTCGATCGTCTCGACGCTGAGCGGGATCGCGGTGCGCCCCGACGTGGCGATGACCGGCGAGGTCACGCTGCGCGGGCGGGTGCTGGCGATCGGCGGGCTCAAGGAGAAACTGCTCGCCGCGCTGCGCGGCGGGATCAAGACCGTCCTGATCCCCGAAGAGAACGTGAAGGATCTCGCCGAAATTCCGGCCAACGTGAAGGACGGGCTCGAGATCGTGCCCGTCAGCCATGTCGATCAGGTGCTGGAGAAGGCGCTCGTCGCCGTGCCCGCGCCGATCGAATGGACCGAGGCCGACGATATCGCCAGCCAGCCGGCCCATCCCGGGCAGCCGCTCGGCGACCGTCCCGCGACCGCGCACTGAGCGGAAGCGGACGCGGCGCCGCCGGCGACCGCACGACGATCCGGCACGATTTGCGATGAATCGTGCCGGATCGTTGTCACGTATCCGTATTCGGCGGGATTTGCCTTTGACAGCCCCGGCAAAAACGCGTTCAAATCGCCCCTTTCGGGGAGGCGATTCACCGAAACCGGTTTTCATCGAGACTTTAGGGGGTTCCCAGAATGAACAAGAACGATCTGATCAGCGCCGTCGCGGATTCCAGCGGTCTTTCGAAGAGCGATGCCTCGAACGCGGTCGAGGGCGTTTTCGATTCGATCACGAAGGCCCTGTCGAAGGGGGATGAAGTGCGGCTGGTCGGGTTTGGAACGTTCTCGGTCGCGCGGCGCAAGGCGTCGACCGGCCGCAACCCGCGTACCGGCGAGCCGATGACGATCAAGGCCTCCAATCAGCCCAAGTTCAAGGCCGGCAAGGGTCTCAAGGACAGCGTGAACTGAACCTTCCGCTCTGACGTCCGGGCCGCCCGCCTCGCGGCCCGCAACGAACACGCCGCGCCGTCAGAAGACGAGCGCGGCGTTTCTTTTTGGACGTTCGGGCGAGCGGTCAGCCCGCCTTGGCCTGCTCGATATAGCGCCCGACGTTCTTCGCCATGACGTCGAGCGGCGCATTGCCGCCGAGCACCACTGCGTCGTTGAAAGCCTTGAAATCGTAGGCATCGCCCAGCGCCTCCTGCGCACGGGTGCGCTGTCGCACGATCTCGCTGTGGCCGATCTTGTAGCCGCACGCCTGCCCGGGCCAGGAGCAGTAGCGATCGACTTCGCTCGCCACTTCGTCGGGATGCGAGCCATTGCGCTCGACGAAGAACTGCCGGCCCTGCTCGCGCGTCCAGCGCTTGTGGTGGAGGCCCGTGTCGACCACCAGGCGGCAGGCGCGGAAGGCGAGGCTCTGGAGGTAGCCGAGGCGGCCGACCTTGAACTCGTCGTAAGCGCCGAGCTCGTCCGCGATCTGCTCGGCATAGAGACCCCAGCCTTCGGAGAAAGCGCTGAACGAAAGGATCGAGCGGATCAGCGGCAGGCGGTTCGAATACTCGCCTTCCCAGACGTGGCCGGGGATCGTCTCGTGGTAGGTGAGGTCGGCGAGGTCGTATTTGCGGTGCATGTCGGTCGAACGGAGGTTGATCCACATCCGCCCCGGAATCGTTCCGTCCTTGCTGCCCGCGCCGCCGTAGGCGCCCGGCGCGCCGGGTTCCTCGGCCGGAGGCAGGCGGCGGACTTCGAGGTTGGGATCGACCAGCGTGTTGAACGCGCGCGGCATCTGCGCGGTGATCCACGCGATCCGCTCGTGGATGAAGTCCATGATCTCCTTGCGGCCCGGATCGCCCTCGGCGAACTTGTAACGCGGGTCTTCCGCCAGCGCCCGCATCCGCTCGCCCACGGAGCCGGTGGTGTAACCGATCTCCTTGAGGATCGGGTCCATCCGGCCATGCAGCTCGTCGAGTTCGTCGAGGCCGATCTGGTGGATCTCGTCGGGCGAGAGCGTGGTCGTGGTTGCCGCCCGCAGGCCCCAGGCGTACCACTCCTCACCCTGCGGCCGGGCCCACATGCCCGCCTCGGGCTTGGCCACCGCACGCTCGGCCTCGAGCTCCTCGAGCTGGCGCTTGAGCGCTTCGGTGACGGGGCCCGTCACCAGCGAGCGCGCCTGCGCCTCCCAGTCGCCGGCGAGCCCGGCTTCCTTCGTGCGCGTGACCAGCGAATCGACCATCGTGCCCCCGCCGGAGGTCTCGGCGATCGACTGCTCCATCTGCGAGATCGCGGCGTCGAGCAGGAAATCAGGCGGCACGAGCCCCATGCCGCGCGCCTCCTTGATCCGTGCGAGCTCGCCGTCGAGGGCGGCGGGCAGCGCCTCGAGCCGCGCGACATAGGCCTGCGCGTCTTCGGCGGTCTTCACCGGATGGCTCGTGTCCATGAACCGCGGCATGTCGAGATAAGTGCCGACGTTCTGGATCACGACGTAGGGCGAATTGCGCCAGCTCCCCACTGCGACGTCGCCGTAGGGCAGGGCGAACCCTTCCAGCGCGGTCGAATAGGCGCTCTCGACCACCTCGAAGCTGGTCCGCGTGTCGGCATCGAGCGAGGCGGTGTCGAACGCCCGCACCCGCGCGAGGTCGGCGCGCAGCGTCTCGGCATAGGCCTTCTGGCCCGCGGGCGACTGGTCTTCGAGCTGTGCGCGCAGCGCGGCGTGCGCGCCGGTGTCGACGCCGAGGCTGGTCGCGCGCTCGGGTTCGTGGCGCAGCAGGTTCCAGGCGACGTCCTCCAGCAGCGCGGCGCCTTCGCCGGATTGCGCGGAGGCAGACTGGCTCAGGACGCGCTCGCATCCCCCCAGTGCGAGCAGGGAGGCGCCGGCGCCGAGGCCTGCAAGTGCCTGGCGGCGGGTGATTTCGGTGGTGATTTGGGTCATGGCGCAATGTCTGACGCGCGCTCGCCCGGCTGTCAAACCGGCTGGCGGCCGGCGTGCGATGCGGTTAGGCCGGCGGCGTTAGCGGAGGAGTATCGCGCGAATGATGGGTACCGTGCTGTCGATCGTCATGCTGGCGGGCCTGCTGCTGCTGGTCGGCGCGTTCGCCCTCTGGCGCCGGGGCGGCTCGCGCAAGCAGGTGCTGCTGATGGTCCTGCTGGCGGTGATCTGCTTCGTCAACATCGCGATCTGGACGGTGCCCGACGCGGGAGGCGAGGCCCCGCTCGACTGGGTCGAGCAGAGCCAGGCCGGGTAGGTCAATCGGGCAACTGCCAGGATACCGCGCTGGACCAGGTCGCGGAGGCTTTCGCGCCCGCGGCGTCGATGCCGGGCTCGAACCGCGCGCGGCGGGTGACGAGATCGCAGGTGGCGCGATCGAGTTCGGAATGTCCGCTGGAGCCGGTGATCGTGCAGCTCTTCACCCGCCCGTTCGTGCCGACTTCGACCCGGAAACGGGCGACGCCGGTGAGTTCGCGGTTGATCCAGATGGTGCGATAGTCCGCGGTGGTCACCCACTGCCCCGGATCGTTGCGCGGGCGGGGCGCGACCGGATCCAACGCCGGAGTGACCTGGGCAGCGGGGGTGACCTCCGGCTTGGGGAACAGGTCCGTGGTCACGTCAGGGATCGGCGGCAGCGGGACGTCACGCACTTCGATCGGCGGCATCTCGGCGGTCAAGTCCAGCGGTTTGGGCGGGACATGGACGTAGCTTTGCGGGGTCGACGGCTTGTCTGGCGTAACCTCGGGCGTGGGTGGCGGGGGTTCGATCGGCACTTCCACGATCGTTTCGCCGGTCAGCTTCGGCACGTCCTCGATCATTCCGGTGACCTGCAGCCCCACCAGCAGGGCATAGGCGGCTGCGCCGTGAACCACGATCACCCCGGCGATGGACTTCGCCCGGTCGCGCGGCGTGCGCGTGTCGATATAGGCCATTGTCGTTCTCCTCTCCTCGATGCGCCTCCGAGGAACGGAGGCACTCCCTCCACCAAGAAGAATGATACAACGTAACTTTTGTTTCGGCCAAATGCTTTCGCGTTGCGGAGCGCAACCGGATTTCGATCTGACAGGGGAGAACGCCGCGCGGGCGGTCAGTCGTGGTCGGGGTGCTGGCGGTTCGTACGCCGGATCGCGGCGGCCCATTCGGCGTTATCGCCCGCCTCGGTCGCGCCCTCGTCGCGGAGTGCGGGGAGCGTGTCGAACCACGGCATGCGCGCTTCCGCGCCCATCTGCGAGTGCGGGGCGAAGGCGGCCGGATCGTCGAGCGAGCCGATGGTCAGGTTGGTGCGCCCGTTCGCGTGGGCGTGGTAGAACAGCGGCGTGCCGCACTGGGCGCAGAATCCGCGCTCGACCCCGGCGCTGCTCTCGAAGGTCGCGGGCGCACCGCGCGTCCATTCGAGGGCATCGTCGGGCGCGGCGACCAGCGCCGCGAACAGGTTGCCGGTCGCCTTCTGGCACATGCGGCAATGGCACAGGTGCGCATTGTCGAGCATGGCCGAGGCGCGGTATCGCACCGCGCCGCACTGGCAGCCGCCCGTCGCCGTGACAGGAAGCCGCCGCATCGCGCTCACTTGATCGAGCAGGCCGGATCGAGCCGGAAGTCGAGGTAGTTGTCGACCGACGCCATCAGATCCTCAATCTCGTTCTCGAAGAAGTGATTGGCGCGCGGGATTTCCTCGTGATGGATCGTGATGTGCTTCTGCGTGCGCAGTTTCTCGACCAGCTTGGTCACGGCGCCAGGCTGAACCACGGTGTCGGCAGCGCCCTGAATGAAGATGCCGCTGGCCGGGCAGGGCGCGAGGAAGCTGAAGTCGTACATGTTGGCCGGCGGCGCGATCGAGATGAAGCCGCGAACCTCGGGCCGGCGCATGAGAAGCTGCATGCCGATCAGCGCGCCGAAGCTGACGCCGGCGACCCAGGTGGTCTGCGCCTCCTGATGGATCGACTGCACCCAGTCGAGCGCGGCGGCCGCGTCCGACAGCTCGCCCACGCCGTTGTCGAAGCTGCCCTGGCTCCGCCCGACGCCGCGGAAATTGAAGCGCAGCACGGCGAAACCGCGGTCCACGAACGTCTTGTAGAGCCGCTGCGTGATCCGCTCGTTCATCGTCCCGCCGCCCTGCGGATGCGGGTGGAGGATCATCGCCACCGGCGCGCGCGGGCGCGGGGGAGGGGAGAAACGGCCTTCGAGGCGGCCTTCGGGGCCGGGAAAGATCACTGAGGGCATTGGGGAAATCCTGCCGGAGATGTTGGTTTCGCGGCGGACCGGGTGGTGCGCGCGAAGTCGGTGGCTATATAGTGCCGCGACCCGAAATCGCAATTCTTTCGAGCACCGCCCCATCCCTGAGCGCATCTATCTCGATCATGCCGCCACCACGCCGCTCCGCCCCGAGGCGCGCGCAGCGATGGAGGAGGGCTTCGGCATCTGGGCCAATCCCTCCAGCCCGCATGCGGAAGGGCGCAAGGCCAAGGCCGCGCTGGAGGATGCCCGGGCGCGGGTCAAGGCGGCACTGGGCTGGGAGGGGGAGGTGATCTTCACCTCGGGCGCGAGCGAGGCGCTGGCCATCGCCCTGCAGCGGGCGATGGCCGATCGGCGGATCGTCTCGGCGGTCGAGCACGACGCGGTGTTCCGCGCGGCGCCCGATGCCGAGGTGCTGCCTGTGCTGGCCGGCGAGATCGATCCTGGCGCGCTCGATGCCGCGCTGGAGCGGCCCGGCCACGCAGTCGTGGCGGTGCAGCAGGTCAATCCCGAGACGGGAACGCTCGTCCTGCCGGCGCAAGGCGACACGCTGCAGAGCCGCGTGCGCGAGGCCGGCGGTCTGCTCCTTGCGGATTGCTCGCAGTCGGTGGGCAAGTTGCCGCTGCCGGATGCCGACATGGCGGTCGTCTCGGCCCACAAGCTCGGCGGGCCGGTCGGCGTCGGCGCTCTGCTGACACGCGACTTCGCTATGCTCGAGCCGATCGGCGGGCACGAACGCGGCTATCGTGCCGGGACCGAGAATCTGCCTGCTATCCTCGGCTTCGCTGCCGCTCTTGAGGCGGGCGGGCCGGGGGGCTGGGCGACGACCGAGGCACAGCGGCAATCGTTTGCCGCCGCGCTGGCGGACCGGCGGGTCACGCCCGGTGCAGTGCAGTGCGCGCATATCCTCGCTCTCGCGCATCCCACTCTCAGCGCGCAGGCGCTGCTGATCCGGCTCGACGCGATCGGGTTTGCGGTTTCCGCCGGGAGCGCCTGCTCATCGGGCACCCTGAAGAAAAGCCGCGTGCTCGAGGCCTTCGGGGTGGACGACGAGACGGCTGCCCGAACGATCCGCGTCAGCCTCGGCTGGAGCACGACGCCGGGCGAACTCGACCGCTTTGTCGAGGCCTGGGCGAGGCTGGCGAGCGCATAATACCTCGGTGACAGGATAGCGAAAGCGCGCGATTGATGCCAAAGGGCGCCGCATGATCTATCTCGACTACCAAGCCACCACCCCGCTCGCGCCCGAAGCACGCGAGGCCATGCTGCGCTGGCTCGACGGGCCCGACGGCATGGGGTTCGCCAACCCGCACAGTCCCCACCGCATGGGCCGACAGGCCGCCGCGGCGGTCGAAGTGGCGCGCGAGCGAGTCGCGGCGCTCCTTCCGCCGGGCGGCCGGATGATCTTCACCGGCAATGCCTGCGAGGCGGTCAATCTCGCGATGCGCGGTTCGGCGACACGCCGAAAGGCCGGCATCGCCTGTTCCGCGATCGAGCATGCCTCGGTCCGCGACACTGCCCGGGCTCTCGGCCAGGTGACGGAGATCCGGGTCGACCAGAAGGGCCTGACCGACCCTGCGGCCGATTTGCCGGACGACATCGGCCTCATCGCGGTCATGTCGGTCAACAACGAAATCGGCACGGTTCAGCCGGTCGGCGAGTGGTATCGCCGCGCGCAGGAAAGCGGCGCACTGTTCCTGTGCGACGCGGTCCAGGCCTGCGGCAAGCGGGAGATCGCCGGCGCCGACATGATCGCGATCAGCGCGCACAAGATGCACGGGCCCAAGGGCATCGGCGCGTTGTGGGTGCGCGACGGGCTGGAGCTCGATCCGCAGGTCACCGGCGGGCTGCAGGAAGGCATCCGCTCGGGCACGCTGAGCCCCGCGCTCTGCGCTGCCTTTGGCGCGGCGGCGGAGCTTGCGAAGGCCCGCATGGCGGAGGATGCGGCGCATATCGAGGCGCTCTGGCGTCGCGCGCGCGAACTGTTCGCCGACTGGACGCTCAACGGCAGTGCGGAGGCGCGCTGGCACGGCAATCTCAATATCCGCAAGGATGGCCTCGACGTCGCGCGGCTGATGAGCGACTGCCGCGAGGTGATGTTCTCCGCCGGATCGGCCTGCGCCAGCGGATCGGGCGCGCCGAGCCACGTGCTGCGCGCGATCGGCCTCACCGACGCCCAGGCGAAGAGCTCGATCCGCCTCGGCTTCGGCCGTTACACCACGCACGCCGAGATCGAGGAAGCCGCCGGCCTCATCAACGCCGCGGCGGAGGCGCAGGGCGCGTGAGCGTGCGCGTCCGCTTCGTCACGCCGCAGGGCCGGGTGGTCGAGGCCGAGGGCGAACCGGGCATCCCCTTGCTGGAAGTGGCGCAGGCGGCGGGAATGCCGCTGGAGGGGACGTGCGAAGGGCAGATGGCCTGCTCGACCTGCCACGTGATCGTCGCCGCCGAATGGTTCGCCCGTTTGCCCGAAGCTACCGAGGATGAAGAGGACATGCTCGATCTCGCGGCGGGTGTTCAGCGCACGAGCCGCCTTTCGTGCCAGATCGTGCTTTCCGAAGAACTCGACGGCCTGGAAGTGCGCGTCCCGGTGGAGAGCCGGGACATGAGCGTGATCTAGGCGCGCAGCGCTGCGAGCAACTGCTGGTAAAGCCATTCGCGCGCGTCTGGTTCGACATAGGCGTGGGTCGCGCCCTTGCAGTAGGCGACGCGCTGATCCGCCGGATCCCAGGCGGAGGCAAAGGCCTGGGCGGTACGGTCGGCGTCTGCCAGCAGGATCCGAGCCGGTCCGCCGAACGCCTCCAGCCCGGTCTTGATCTCCTGCGCGAGCGAGCTGGGTGCCGATTTAGGCAGTGCCGCCTTGGCGATTCCGCGCGCGAGCTTGCCGAGGTCGACCTTGCCGGTGACGAGCCGCGCCAGTTCCTTCGGGTTCTTCAGTTTCTCGGCATAGCGGGCGCGGACGGCCTCGGGCGGCGGGATCGCGTCGTCATCGCCCTCGATCGTCCACGGGTTCGACAGGACCAGCGCATCGCATCCTGCGCCTCTGGCCAGCATCAGCGCGCTCGCGGCATCGCAATTGCCGAAGCCGATCACGCGGTTCATTTGCGGTGTGATGGCGCGGAAAGCATCGAGCGCGGCGACGATGTCCTTGCGGCTCTTGCGAAAGCCGAGGTTCTCGCCCTCGCTGTCACCGACGCCGCGGCGGTCGAAGCGGAACACCGGGAAACCGGCCTTCTGGATGCGCGCGGCAAGCTGCGCCTGGCCGGAGAACGCGCCCGCGCGGATCTCGTTGCCGCCGCTGACGATCAGCAGGCCGACCGACGCCGGTGCGGTGTCGAGCGTGCCGGCGAGCGTGGAATCCTCGCATGCGAACGTGAGCGGCAGGCGCTTCATGCCGGGGCGAGTCCCGTTGCGATCGCGGCAGCCAGCGCATCCGCCTGTTCGGGCGATTCGTCGGGTTCGGCGCGCAGCCAGAGGGCCCCTCCGCCGATCGCACCCTGATCGATCTCGACCTGAGCCGCGTCCGGCTGCGGCGCGGCGCTCTCGAGCTGAGCGAACAGGTCGGGGCCGAGCGGCCAGCCGGCCAGCTCCACGCCTTCGCTGCGGCCGGTCTGCTGGAGCGCTTCGATGGTCTCGTCACGGCCGGCCTCGCGTGCGGCGATCGTGCGGGCACGCAGCATCGCGCGCAGCACCTGCCGGCCGGCGACGGGGGCGTAGTTCCAGCCGGGCATTTCGGGCGGGGCAGCCAGCACCCCGCCGCGCAGGGTCAGGACATGGGTCGCGGAGAAATGCGCTGCCGCCGCCGCGGCGCACTGGCGCCAGTGGTCGAGCGACTGCGCCTCGAGCGGCTGGCGGCTTTCGTTGCAACCGGGGAGGTCGGGCAGCACCGAGTCGATCCCGGCGCCATCGAGTCGCTGCATAACTTCCACGGTCAGCCGCCGCAGCTTGTTCGCCTCGTCGAACAAGGCGGGAAGCACCAGCACGCGCACGGCGCGCTTGCCGCCGAAGGTGAGCGCGATTTCCTCGTGCGTGCCGCCCCCGACGGTCGGGCACGGCCAGGTCGTGAAAGCACGTCCCGTCAGTTTTCTACGACTTTCGCCTCGGCGAAGGCGAGCAGCCCGCCGTAGGTCTCCAGCATCTCGCCGTCGACGTCGTCATCCTCGATGATGATGTCGAGACGGTCCTCCATCTCGGTCAGCAGGCCGGCGACGGCCATCGAGTCGAGCTCGGGCAGATGGCCGAACAGGCCGGTGTCGCCGTCGAAGCGCTCGACTCGCTCCGCATCGAGCCCGAGCACGTCGCGCAGGATCGCGCGCAACTTTGTGTCGATATCGCTGCGGCTTGGCGCAAGTTCGGTCATGTTCGGGCTCGTCCCCTGAAATTTGGCCCATGCAGTTTGGCCCTGCAATTCGGCGGGCCGCCCTTAGCCGCGCCCGGAAGCGGGTGCAAGGCGGCGGGCGAAGCGCTTGGCCAGCGCAGGCCATGCACGCGGCTGCCGGAGGTCGAGGCAGTCGAGTCGAAAGCGCGGCCGCACGATCTCCATCCAGTCCGCCTTGTAGCCATCGTTGCCGGTGCCGAAATCGACCAGCGCGACGCCATCGCGGTCGATCACATGCTCGAATAGTGCAGCGGTCAGCGTGGTGCCGGCCGACAGTTCCTTGCGGCTTTCGAGGTGGGCGAGCTTGTGGATGTAGGCGGTGCCGTTCTCGGCCGTCCAGAACTGCGCGGCGACCGGCTCCCCTTCGTGCCGTGCGACCGCGAGGCGGATACGGCTCGCTTTCCCTTCCGCCTCGGCAAAGCGGCGAAGCAGGTCGGGCGTGCCTTCCTCGGGCTTCCAGCTTTCCGCGTAGATCGCCTCGTAGGCCGCCCAGTCGGCGGCGTCGAAGCGCTCGCGTATCGTGACCTCGACTTTCTTTGCCTTGCGCTTGAGCGTCGTTCGCATCCGGCCCGGCCGCGAGGCCCAGTATTCGGCGAAGCTGCGCCCGTTCACTTCGAGCACGTGATTGTGGTCGCACTGCTCGCGCGCGACGAGCCAGCCTGCGCTGCGGAACGCCCGCTCGAGCCGGGTGGCGGAACCGTCCTCGTCCGGCACTGGCCATAGCGTGACGCGGTGCGTCTGCCGCCTGAGATCGCGCGCGAGCCCTGCGAGCAGTCGCTCCGCTTGCGGTCCCTCCGGCGCGAGCTGGCGCCAGGTGAAGCTGTACCAGTTGCGCAGCGGCTCGAGCCGGCCATTGGCGCGGGTCAGTGCCAGTGCGGCCTTTGCTTCACTGTCTTCCGCCAGCGCGATCAAGGGAGCGATCCCGCTCTCGGCCAGCAGGGCGAACCACTCGGGCCGTTCGAAGGGCGAGGGCGCCCGTTCGATCGTCCCTTGCAAGACGTTAACCTCATCGTGATAGCTGGCGGCGATCACAGCCTATGCGTTCCTCGAAAGTTCACATGCCCCTCGCACCAGATCCAGTTCCCCGGCCGCTCGACCATCTCGCCGAACGTGGTGAGCCGGATGCACCCGCGCTGGTGCTGCGCGAGGGCACGCTTAGCCACAAGGACTTAAGAACCCGTGTCGCTCGCATGGCGGCATGGCTGCAGAGCCAGGTGCCCGGGCGCGGCGAACGCGTGGCGAGCTGGGCCGCGAAGGGGGAGCTGACCTGCCTGCTGCCGCTGGCCTGCGCGCGCGCCGGCCTGGTCCATGTCCCGATCAACCCGCTGCTCAAGCATGCGCAAGTCGCGCATATCCTCGCCGACAGCGGCGCACGCCTGCTGCTCGCGACCGAAGCGCGGCTGAACACGCTGGAGCAGGGCGATCTGCCCGAACATTGCCGCGCCTTGGCGGAGGACGACGCGGTTGCGGCGATCGAGGAGTTCGGCGGCTCTCTCGGACCCTCCGAAGCCGATCCGGACGAACTCGCGGCCATCCTCTACACCAGCGGATCGACCGGACGTCCCAAAGGCGTGATGCTGAGCCATGCGAACATGTGGCTCGGGGCGGTGAGCGTGTCGCACTATCTCGGCATCGAGAGCGACGACGTGACGCTCGCGGTCCTGCCGCTGTCGTTCGACTATGGGCAGAACCAGCTTCTCAACAGCTGGTACGCGGGCGCCTGCGTGGTGCCGCTCGACTATCTCTTCCCGCGCGACGTCGCCAAGGCCTGCGCCCGGCATGGCGTCACGACACTCGCCGCCGTGCCACCGCTATGGGTGCAACTGACCGATCTCGACTGGCCCGAGGAGGCGGTAGCGCCGATCCGCCGCCTGACCAACACCGGCGGTGCGCTGACCGTCGATCTCGTCCGAGATCTTCGCCGTATCTTCCCGCAGGCACGGCTTTTCCCGATGTACGGGCTGACCGAAGCCTTCCGCTCCACCTATCTCGATCCGGCCCTTGTCGACACGCATCCGACCTCGATGGGCCGCGCGATTCCCTTCGCAGAAATCCTGGTCGTGGGCGACGACGGCAAGGTCACCCAAGCCGGCGAAGAGGGCGAACTGGTGCATTGCGGCCCGCTCGTCGCGCAGGGTTATTGGCAGGATGCCGAGCGGACGGCGGAGCGGTTCAAACCTGCTCCGGCAGAGTCCGAGTATGGCGGTACGGCCGTATGGTCGGGCGACCGTGTCCGGCGGGATGAGAACGGGTTCCTCTATTTCGTCGGCCGGCGCGACGCGATGATAAAGAGCGCGGGCAACCGGATCAGCCCGCAGGAGATCGAGGATGCGGCGATCGCAACCGGATTGGTGGCAGAAGCGGTCGCGCTCGGCGTGTCCGACGAGCGGTTGGGACAGGCGGTGCACCTGGTCGTGCGCGGGGCTGCCGGCGCGGCGGATGCCGAGGAGCGATTGCCCAGGGCACTGGCGAAGGACCTGCCCAACTTCATGCAACCCAAGGTGATTCACTGGCGCGAGGCGCTGCCGACCAATCCCAACGGCAAACTCGATCGCACTGCGATCGCACGGGAGATCACCGGATGAAGCCGCTCGGTCCCATTCCCGCCGGTTTTGCCGCGCTCGACGGCGAACTCGCCATCGGCGGGCGCAAGGCGAGCGACCTGGTCGCGGAGGCAGGGACGACGCCCCTGTTCGTCTACTCGCGCGACATGCTGCGCGCCCGGGTGGCGGCACTGCGGGACGCCATGCCCGAACGGCTCGGGATCAACTACGCGATCAAGGCCAACCCTTACGCGCCGGTGCTGGAATTCATGGCTGGACTGGTCGATGGTTTCGACGTCGCATCGGCGGGGGAACTCGCGAGGCTTGGCGAGGCGGGCATCGATCCGGCACGAGTGAGCTTCGCCGGCCCCGGCAAGCGCGACGAAGAACTCGAAGCTGCAATTTCAGCCGGTTGCACGATCAATCTCGAGTCCGAGGGAGAAGCGCAGCGTGCGCTCGCGATCGCCGAGAGGCTCGGCGCTCAACCCCGTCTGGCGATCCGCGTGAACCCCTCGTTCGAGCTGCGCGGCTCGGGCATGAAGATGGGCGGCGGCGCCAAACAGTTCGGGATCGACGAGGAACGCGTGCCCGCCATCGGGCGTGAGATCATCGCCGCGGGTGCTGAATGGCGCGGGCTGCATATCTTCACCGGCAGCCAGGCACTCGACGCCGAAGCGATCATCGAGACCCAGGCCAACGTGCTCGCGCTGGCCGACCGGCTGGCGGGCGAAATCGGCGCGGCCTTGCCCAAGCTCAACATGGGCGGCGGCTTCGGCATCCCGTACTTCAATGGCGACACGCCGCTCGATATCCGCTCGGTCGGTGCGGCGCTGACGGAGCGGTTCGTCCAGCTACCCGACAGCCTCGCCGCGACCGAGCTCTGCATCGAGCTCGGCCGCTATCTCGTGGGCGAGGCGGGAGTCTATCTGACCCGCATAATCGACCGGAAGGTCAGCCACGGCCAGACCTTCCTCATCACCGATGGCGGTCTGCACCACCAGCTTGCCGCCTCGGGCAATTTCGGCACCGTCGTCCGCCGCAACTATCCGCTGGCGATCGCGACACGCTTCGATGCCGCGTCGGAGGAAGAGGCCAACGTGGTCGGGTGCCTCTGCACGCCGCTCGACCGGCTGGCCGATCAGGCGCACCTGCCGCGTGCGGAAGTCGGCGATCTCGTCGCCGTCTTCTGCGCGGGAGCCTACGGCGCGACGGCATCGCCGGCGGACTTCCTCGGCCACGGTCCCGCGCGGCAGATGCTCGTTTAACCTTTTCGCCCCGGCTGTCCCGTATCGGGACCGTCCGTCAGAAGGCGAAGAAGGCTAATAGTATTTTCACCCTTTTTGGGGAGGAAGCCTCCCTTGAACCGCGGGTGCGGAAGGGGAGGTCGCTCCTCCGCTCCGCATGTCGCGCCCGCAACACAGGCCCCGCAAGGCAAGGACGTGCATCGATGCCCATCGCCCGACTTTCCAAAGCGCTCGCCGGCACCGCGCTGGCCGCCCTCTCGCTCGCGGGCTGCGCCGGCGGTGGCGGCGCGCAGTTGCCCCCCGCCTCGTTCGTCGCGATGCAGGAAGGCCCGGGCGAGGAATATGTCATCGGGCCGCTCGACGAGCTGACGATCCACGTCTGGCGCAACCCCGAGCTCGGCGCGGAGAAGATCCAGGTCCGCCCCGACGGGCGCATCACCACGCCGCTGGTGGCGGACATGCCGGCAGTCGGCAAGACGCCGGCGATGCTGGCCGAGGATATCCGCCTGCAGCTTTCGCAATATATCGAAGAACCGCTGGTCTCGGTGATCGTGACACAGTTCGCAGGCACCTTCAGCCAGCAGATCCGCATCGTCGGCGCGACCGAGCAGCCGGCCTCGATCCCCTACCGCGCGAACATGACCGTGCTCGACGCGATGATCGCGGTCGGGGGTCTCAGCGAGTTCGCCGCGGGCAACCGCGCCAAGCTGATCCGCTTCGACAAGCAGGCCGGGCGCCAGCGCGAATATGCGCTGCGGCTGGGGGACCTGCTCAAGAACGGCGACAGCCGCGCCAACGTCATGCTCCAGCCGGGCGACGTGATCATCATCCCCGAAAGCATGTTCTGAGAAAGGCGCCGGGCGCATGAACGAGGTCTTCGAGGAACTGCAGGCGGCGCTCTATTCGGCGTGGCACCGGCGCTGGCTGGTGTTAGCGGTCGCTTGGGGCGTGTGCATCCTGGGATGGCTCGCCGTGGCCATGATCCCCAACACCTACGAATCGAAAGCACGGGTCTTCGTCCAGCTCGACGACGTGCTGGCGCAGCAGATCGGCATCGTCAGCGCCGGCAAGGACGAGATCGAGCGCGTGCGCAAGACGCTCCTCAGCTCGGTCAATCTCGAGAAAGTCGTGCGCTCGACCAAGCTGGGCGAGGAGGTCACCACCCCGTCGCAGATGGAGCGCGCCGTCGGCGGCCTGGCCGAGAAGATCAAGGTGGTGAGCACCGAGGGCAACTTGTTCGAGATCACCGCGCAGATCGGCAAGTCCAGCCTCTCCGATGCGGAGAATGCCGCGCTGGCGCAGGATGTCGTGCAGAAGATGATCGACATCTTCCGCGAGGAAAATATCGCCGGCAGCCGCGGCGAGCTGGCCGAGACACTGATCTTCATCGAGCAGCAGCTCGAGGACCGCAAGCGCGAGCTCGAGGCGGCCGAGCAGCGGCGGCTCGCCTTCGAGGCAGAACATCCGGAGCTGGTCGGCGGCACCACATCGCTCTCAGCCAAGGTCCAGAACCTGCGCGCCGAGATGCGCGGCGTCGATGCGGACCTCGCCGCGGCGCAGAGCGCGCTGGCGGCGATCCAGGGTCAGATCGCGGGCACGCCGCGCACGCTGGTGACGGCGGGCGAGGCCGGCGGCGCACGCGGCGCGCTGATGCAGGCGCGCTCGCAGCTCGCAGGTCTCCAGGCGCGCGGCCTGACCGACAACCATCCCGACGTCGCCGCGTTCAAGCGCCAGATCGAGCTGCTCGAACGGCAGGCGGCGCGCGAAGGACCGAACGCTTCGGGGACGGTAAACCCCGCCTACAGCTCGCTGGTCGCGATCCGCGCCGAGCGCGAGGCCAACGTCCAGGCGCTGATGGCGCGCAAGGCGGCGCTTCAGGCCGATCTCACCGGCATGATGGCGATCCAGGCCGACGAGCCCGCGGTCGCTGCCGAAGCCAACCGCATCAGCCGCGACTACGAGGTGCTCAAGCAGAAGTACGACGAGCTGCTGCAGAACCGGGAAGAGATGCGGCTGCGCAGCCAGGTCGAGAGCGAGCGCAGCTCGTTCCGCTTCGAAGTGGTCGATCCGCCATCGACGCCGCGCGCACCCGCTGCGCCCAATCGCCCGATCCTGCTGATCGGGGTGCTGATCCTGGGGGTGGGGGCCGGCGTCGGTGTTGCCTTCGCGCTCAGCCAGGTACGCTCGACTTTCGCCACCGGCGCCAAGCTCGAACGATCGCTCGGCCTGCCGGTGATCGGCACGATCTCGCACACGTTCACCGACGCGACTCGGGCGATTGCGCGCAAGCGGATGAAGATGTTCGTCGCGGGCTGCGCCTCGCTGGGCGGGCTCTGCGTACTGCTGCTCGCGGTCGAGTTCGTCCAGGTCGGCATGGTCGGGTGAGGAGAGGGACATGACCGAACACAAGAAGATCCCCGTCCCGCCCGAGGGGCCCAAGGAAAGCTCGCTGCTGGAGCGCGCAAGCGGCGCGTTCGGCTTCGATCCGTTCAAGGCCGCGCCCGTGCCGCACCGGCTGCCCGACGCGCCGATGAAGCGCGCCAAGGTGCGCCGGACGGACGAGGCCGCGGACGCCGCCCCGGTCGATCCCGCGCCCGAAGCCTCCGCCGAGCCGCCGGTCGAAGAGGCCGTGCCGGAGAGCCTTCCCGCGCCGATCGCGCCGTCGCAGGTGGTGGTCGAGCGGCAGGTCGGCGCCGTCGCCCTCCGGGGCAAACGCTTCCCGGTCGACCGCGAGCTGCTGCGCGAGCAGGGCCTGATCGTCCCCGACGGCGCGGTGAACGCTTTGGTCGAGGAATTCCGCATCGTGAAGCGCCGCGTGCTCGAAAGCGCGCATGCCACGGGAACCGCGCGCTCGCGCCGCATCCTCGTCTGTTCGCCGCATCCGGGCGAGGGCAAGACCTTCTGCGCCAGTAATCTCGCGATTGCGCTCGCCGCCGAACGCGACAGCGAGGTCCTACTGATCGATGCGGATTTCGCCAAGCCCTCGATCCTCTCGACGTTCGGTCTGCCCAAGGGCCCAGGCTTCATGGACTGCCTCGCGAACGACAACGTTCCGCCGGAAGACCTGGTGATCGGCACCGACATTCCGGGCCTGTGGGTGCTTCCCGCCGGCAATCAGACCAATGCCGACAGCGAATACCTCGCCAGCCGCCGCACCGCCGAGGTGCTCGACCGGCTGAGCATGGGCGCGCCCAACCGCATCCTGATCTTCGATTCGCCGCCCGCGCTCGCGGCCTCCCCGGCGGCCGAGCTCGCGAAGCAGGTCGGCCAGGCGATCCTCGTGGCCCGCGCGGATTCGACGGCGCAGAGCGCGCTGGAGGACGCGGCCGAGCTCCTGTCCGGCTGCCCGGACGTCAAGCTCGTGCTCAACGCTGCGCACTTCAGCCCCAGCGGCCGCAAGTTCGGCACCTACTATGGCTACGGGGAGTAAGGCGATGACCCGCACCTTCCTCGCCCCGGCCTGCGCGATAGCCGCGCTTGCCCTGGCGGCGCCGGTCTGTGCGCAGCAGACCGCGACCGAGGAAGCGAGCCAGGGGCGCGGCGACCGGCGCGTCAGCATCGATCCCTATATCGAGGCCTCGCAGGTCCTCGTCGCCGAACTTTCGCCGGGCGACGACACGGTGACGTATACCCAGCTTGCCGCGGGCGTGGATGCCAGCGTGACGGGCCGCAACAACGGCGGCGCGGTCTCGCTGCGCTACGAGCGTAACATCGGCTACGGCGACGAAACGCTCGATTCCGATACGCTGAGCGGCGTCGCCCGCGGGTATGCGACGATCGTGCCGCGCGCCCTGACGGTCGAGGGTGGGGCGCTCGCCGCCCGCACGCGGGTCGACGGCAACGGCGGTGCGACGCTCAACCCGCTGGTCGGCGACGACAGCGAGAGCCGCATCTACTCCGCCTACGCGGGCCCGAACCTCCACACGCGCGCGGGCGACGTCGAGATCAACGCCAATTACCGCATGGGTTACACCCGCGTCGAAGCGCCCGATGCGGTGGTCGTCACGCCGGGCGCCGCGCCGGTCGACGTGTTCGACGAGAGCGTGGTCCACGCCGCAGGCTTCCACGTCGGAACGCGCCCGGGCGAACCGCTTCCGGTCGGGTTGGGCGTCGGCGGGGGCTGGGTGCAGGAGGACGTCTCCAACCTCGACCAGCGCGTGCAGGATCGCTTCGTGCGGGCCGACGTGCAGGTGCCGGTATCCCGCGACCTCGCGCTCGTCGGCGGCGTCGGGTACGAGGATGTCGAGGTATCGAGCCGCGATGCGGTGCGCGATGCGGACGGCATTCCGATCGTGGGCAGCGACGGCCGCTTCGTCACCGACGATAGCGTGCCCCGCCGCATCGCCTACGAAGCGAACGGCCTGATCTGGGACGTTGGCGTCATGTGGCGCCCGAGCACGCGCACCGCGCTCGAGGCCCATGTCGGCCGGCGTTACGATTCCACCACCTACTACGGCACGTTCGCCTGGGCGCCGAACTCGCGCAGCAGCGTCAACGTCGCCGTGTACGACACGATCTCCGGCTTCGGCGGGCTGCTCAACACGGCGCTCGCCAATCTGCCGACCCAATTCACCGCGGCGCGCAACGCGCTGAGCGGCGACTTCACCGGCTGCGTCGGGGGCGAGGAGGGCGCGAGCTGCCTCGCCGGCGTGCTCGGTTCGGTGCGCTCGGCCGTGTTCCGTTCGCGCGGCGTCGCGGCGAGCTACGGCGTGCAGCTCGGCCGGATCAACACCGGCGTCGGCGCAGGCTACCAGCGGCGCAAGTTCATCGCCGCGCCGGGCACCGTACTCGCCTCGGCCGATGGCGTGGTCGATGAGGCGTACTGGGTCAGCTACTACCTGTCCGCGCAGCTCGGCCGCGATGCGGGTTTCGACGCCAATGCCTATGCGAGCCGGATCGACAGCGGCTTCGTCGACAGCGGCGAGGTCCTCGCGCTCGGTGCATCCGCCGCCTATCGCCGCGCGATCACCGACCGCCTGTCGGCCCGCGCCGCCGTGGCGATCGACCATCTCGATAGCGACGCCGCGATCGAGAACTACACATCGGCCTCCGCACTGCTCGGCCTGCGATACGATTTCTGAGGGGTTTGAAGCGATGTTCGACGACTTTTACGGGCTCACGGGTCGCCCCTTCCAGCTGACCCCCGACCCCAATTTCTATTTCGAGAGCACGACGCATCGCAAGGCGCTGTCCTACCTCGGCTATGGCATGGCGCAGGGCGAGGGCTTCATCGTCATCACCGGCGAGGTCGGCGCGGGCAAGTCGACGCTGGTCGCGCACCTGATGCAGAAGATCGACCGCAACCACATGACGGTCGGCCAGGTGGTCACCAGCAACCTCGATGGCGAGGAACTGGTCCACGTCGTCGCACAGAGCTTCGGCCTCGACGTCCAGGGGCATGACAAGGCCAGCGCGCTCGGCGCGATCGAGAGCTTCCTGCACGAGGAGGCGCGCGCGGGCAGGCGCTGCATGCTGGTGGTCGACGAATCGCAGAACCTCAGCGTCGAGGCGCTGGAGGAGCTGCGGATGCTGTCGAACTTCCAGCTCGGCGCGCACCCGCTGCTGCAGACGCTGCTGCTGGGTCAGCCGGAATTCCGCCAGGTGCTCGCCGAGCATCAGGATCTCGAGCAGCTCCGCCAGCGCGTAATCGCCGCCCATCACCTCGAGCCGATGGAGCCGGCGGAGATCGAACCCTACATCAAGCACCGCCTCGAATGTGTCGGCTGGCAGGGCAATCCCGAGTTCGACCAGCGCGTCTTCGCCGAGCTGCACCAGGCTGCCGGCGGCATCCCGCGCAAGGTCAACCAGGTGGCGACGCGGCTGCTGTTGCTCGGCGCCGTCGAGCAGCGCACGCGGATCGACAGCGCCATGCTTGGTGCCGTGCTCAAGGAAATGCAGAGCGACAACGCCTTTCCCGAAGCCGCGCCGGGCCCGCTGCCGAAGCTCGGCCCCGCGCCGGGGCCGGGCCCGGTCAAGCATGCCGTCTATCCCGAAGCCGTGCCGGTGACGCCAGTGCAGGTGCCGGCCGTAGATTTCGAGGCCATGCTCGCCGAACGCGACGCGCAGATCGCGGAACTGCAGCAGGCGGTGATCGAGCTGTCGCAGGCGGCGGAGCAGGACGACAGCGCGCAAAGCGAGGAACTCGTCGCCCGCATCGATGCCTTCGGCCGCCGGCTGGACGAGCAGGAGCGCTCGGTGCGCGAGGTTCTCACCATGCTGATCGAGTGGGTCGAAACCGGGCAGCTCCCGCGCGCCGCGGCCTGAGGAGGCGCGCGTGGAGGGGCACCGCATCGTCAACGGCCTGTCGGTCGACGTCGAGGACTGGTTCCAGGTCGGCGCGTTCGAGAACGTAATCGCGCGCGGCGATTGGGACCATCTCGCGCTGCGCGTCGAGGACAATGTGCTGCGCATCCTCGATCTCTTCGCCGAAGCCGGGGTCAAGGCGACCTTCTTCACGCTGGGCTGGGTGGCCGAGCGCAATGGCGCGCTGATGCGACGGATCGTCGAGGCCGGCCACGAGCTCGCGAGCCACGGCTACGACCATGCGCGGGTGTTCACTTTCGACCGCAAGCAGTTCGCCGCGGACATCCGGCGCGCGCGAGAGACGCTCGAGGATGCGGGCGGTGTGGCGGTGACCGGCTACCGCGCGCCAAGCTTCTCGATCGATCAGCGCACTCCCTGGGCCTATCTCGAGCTGGCCGAGCAGGGTTATGCCTACTCCTCCAGCGTCGCGCCGATTGCGCACGACCACTACGGCTGGCGCGAGGCGCCCCGCTTCGCGTTCCATCCGCTCCCCGGATCCGATCTCGTCGAAATCCCGGTGACCACCGCGACGTTCGGCGGCAAGCGTCTGGCGGCGGGCGGCGGCGGGTTCTTCCGCGTGCTGCCCTACGGCTTCTCGCGCTGGGCGATCCGGCAGGTGAACCGCCGCGACGGCCGCCCGGCCGTCTTCTACTTCCACCCGTGGGAGATCGATCCCGACCAGCCGCGGGTGCCCGGTGCGCCCCTCAGGTCGCGTCTGCGCCACTACACCAATCTCGAGCGCATGGCGCCCAAGCTGCGGGAGCTGGTGCGCGAGTTCGCCTGGGGGCGCATGGACGAGGTCGCGCAGCGCGAAACCGCGTGTGCGGTGCCGCTGGCGGCATGAACGCGCCCTTCGCTCCGGCTGCGACGACGGTTTCGCTCGCGGATTTGCGCGATGCGAGCGAAAGCGTGCGGATCGAGCGCTTCGTCGCGGAGCAGCGCGGGGCACTGTTCCATCGCCCGGCCTGGCTCCGCGCGGTGGAGCGCGGCACCGGCCAGCAGACGCTGGGCCTCGTGGCGGAGCGGCACGGCAGCCTCGTCGGGTGGCTGCCGCTGAGCGAGATCCATTCCCCGATCTTCGGCCGCGCGCTCGTATCGAGCGGCTTCGCGGTCGGCGGCGGCATTCTGGCGGAGGACGATCGCGGCGCGGTTGCACTCGCCCGCGCGGTCGAGGAGCTGGCGCAGCGGCGTAGCTGCGCGACGGTGGAGCTGCGGGGCGGGGCGCTCCCGGCCGGCTGGGACGTGCGCGACGACGCGCACGTCGGGTTCGTCGCCGATCTCGCGGCGGACGACGAGGCGCAGCTCCTCGCCGTTCAGCGCAAGCAGCGCGCGGAAGTGCGCAAGAGCCTGCAAGGCGATCTCGAGGTCCGTATCGGCCGCGACGAGGCGGACCGGGCGGCGCACTACGCGGTCTACGCCGAAAGCGTCCGCAATCTCGGCACGCCGGTGTTCCCGCGGGCGCTGTTCGACGCGGCGCTGGACGAGCTCGACGGTGACGTGCTCACCGTGCTCCACGCTGGGCAACCCGCGGCGAGCGTGCTGTCGTTCTATCATTCAGGCACCGTACTTCCCTATTGGGGCGGCGGTATTTTCGCGGCGCGCGCGCTACGGGCGAACGAGCGGATGTATTTCGAACTCATGCTGCATGCCCGCCGGCGCGGATGCCTGCGGTTCGACTTCGGCCGTTCGAAGGCGGGCAGCGGGCCGGCCGCCTACAAGAAGAACTGGGGCTTCGAGCCGCAGCCGCTCGCCTATGCGAGCTGGACCGCCCCGGGCACCGCCAGGCGCGACATCGACCCGAACAGCGACGCCTACTCGGCCAAGATCGCGTTGTGGAAGCGCCTGCCGCTCGCGCTCGCCAACCGGCTGGGCCCGCCGATCGCGCGGGGGCTCGGCTGATGCCCAGCGAGATACTCTTCCTCGCGCACCGCGTGCCGTTTCCGCCCGACCGGGGCGACAAGATCCGCTCGCACCATTTGCTGAAGCGGCTGGCCGAGATTGCGCCGGTCCATGTCGGCTGTCTCGCAGAGAACGACGGCGATATGGCGCAGGAGTGCGAGCTGGCGGGGATCGCCGCAAGCCATTTCCTCGCGCGCCGCGCAAAGCCGCTGCCGCTTGCGGGTATCGAGGCGCTGGCTAAGGGCCTGCCGGTCAGCCTCACGGCCTTCGACCATGCCGGCCTTCGCCGCTGGATCGCGGCCACGCTGGCCGAGCGGCCTATTGGAACCGTCTTCGTGTTCTCCGGCCAGATGGGGCAGTATGTCCCGTCGGACTTTGGCGGCCGCGTGGTGATCGACTTGTGCGACGTCGATTCGGCCAAGTTCGAAGCTTACGGCGAGAAAAGCGGCCCGCGCGCATGGATCGACCGGCGCGAGGCGCGCCTGGTCGCGCGGGAGGAAGAACGTCTGGCGCACCGCGCCCATTGCACGCTTTTCGTCAGCGAAGCCGAGGCGACGCTGTTCCGCTCCCGCCTGCATGACCCGGCCGGCACGCGCATCGAAGCGCTGCGCAACGGGATCGACACGGCGGCCTTCGATCCGCTGGCGACTACGCCGCACCCGGAGCTTGCGGCGCAGGCTGGGCCGCACCTCGTATTCACCGGGCAGATGGACTACGCGCCCAACGTCGCCGCTGCGCTGCGCACGGCGGAGCGGCTACTTCCAGCGATCCGGCAGGTTCATCCTGACGCGACCTTTCATGTCGTCGGCCGTGCGCCTGCAGCGCAACTGCGACGGCTCGACGGGCAGGACGGTGTCCGGGTCTGGGGGGAAGTGCCCGACGTGCGGCCTTTCCTCGCTGCCGCCGATGCCGTGCTCGCCCCGCTGGAGATCGCGCGCGGCATTCAGAACAAGGTGCTGGAGGCCATGGCCATGGCGCGGCCCGTCGTTCTCTCGCCCGAGGCCGCGACCGGGATCGACGCGCGCGATGGAGAGCACTTCGCCGTCGGGGCCGACGATGCGGCGTTGATCGACCGCGCGCTCGCGCTGTTGCAAGACGCGGCCGCCGCCGGGGCAATGGGCGCCGCCGCGCGGCGCTACGTGGTCGATCATCAAGGCTGGGCCGCCATGCTCGCCCCGCTGGACAAGATCGTCGGCGCCCGCCGCGCGGAGGCGCATCGCGATGCCGCCTGAGGCCAGCCTGCCGCTTGCGCGCGAGGGGCTGTTCGCTCGCCTTCCGACCGCGTGGCGCGGCCCGCTGGCCCGTCTCGCCACCGCCTGGCTCGCGCTCGTGCTCCTTACTGGCCGCGACTGGCTGGCGATGGCCGACAAGTGGTGGAACGTTTCGACTTACAATCACGTGCTGTTCGTGCCCCTGATCATCGGATGGCTGGCGTGGAACCGCCGCCGCGAACTGGCGGAACTGACGCCGCGCGCCTGGTGGCCCGGGCTCATGCTGGTCGCGGGATCGCTGTTCCTCTGGCTGCTCGGCACGCTTGCCGGGCTCAACAGCGCGAGCCAGCTCGGCGCGGTCCTTGCGCTTCCGTCGGCGGTGATCGCGCTGCTTGGCCCGCGGGTCGCGGTGGGGCTGGTCTTCCCGCTCGCCTATATGCTGTTCCTCGTGCCGTTCGGCGACGAGCTCGTCCCGACCCTGCAGATGGTGACCGCGGACATCGTCATCTGGCTCACGCATGCCAGCGGCATTCCCGCCGTGATCGAGGGGGTCTTCATCGACACCCCGGTCGGCCTGTTCGAAGTGGCCGAGGCCTGCTCGGGCGTGCGGTTCCTCGTCGCCATGCTCGCGCTCGGCGTGCTGATCGCGCAGACCTGCTTCCGGAGCTGGGCGCGCCGCACGGCCTTCCTCGCCTTCGCGCTGGCACTGCCAATTCTCGCCAACGGGGTGCGCGCCTGGGGGACGATATACATCGCGCAGTCGCAGGGGATCGCGTTCGCCGAAGGGTTCGACCACATCGTCTACGGCTGGGTCTTCTTCGCTTTCGTCGTCGCGGTGCTGCTCGCCGTGTCGTGGCGCTGGTTCGACCGCGAGCCGGACGAGCCGGCGATCGATCCCGAGGTGCTCCGCCGCTCGCCCTTCCTCGGCCGGCTTGAGCGTGCCTCGCTCGGCGCCAGCACGGCGCTCGGCGCGATCGTTGCGATGGCGCTCGGCTTCGCCCTCTGGGCCACGCTCGCCGCGCGAGTGGAGGCGCAGATACCGCCGGCGATCGCCTTGCCCGAGGTCGCGGGCTGGCAGCAACTCGCCTATGCGCCCGAGGTCGCGTGGCAGCCACGCGCGAGCGGCGCTGCACATCGGCTGATCGGCCGCTACCGCAATGCCGCCGGGGACGAGATCGACGTGTTCTACGCGCTCTATCCGGCGCAGGACGACAGGCGCGATGCTTCGGCGTACGGGGAGGGCGCGCTCGTGCCCGACACGCCGTGGCGCTGGCTGGAGCCGGGGCGGACGTCGCCGGAGGCGGCGGGCGATGTGCTTCTCGCCTACGGACGGCTCGTCCGGGTCGCCGAGACGAGCTACCGGAAGGGCGATCTCACCACCGGCAGCGCGGCGCGGCTCAAGCTCGCGACGATGCGCGACCGCCTGCTGCTGCGCCGAGGCCCGACCGCGACGCTGATCCTCTCGGTCGAGGGTCGCCCGGCAGCCGAAGGCGCGCAGGTCATCGATCGGTTCACCGCCGCCATCGGCGAGCGCGGCGCGTGGATGGACCGCGTCGCCGGCCTGCGATAGAGGCCGCGCCATGTGCGGCATCGCCGGAATCTTTCATTGCGGCATTCCCAAGCCGGTCGATCCGGAGCGGGTCGGCCGCATGTCCGACGCGCTCGCGCACCGCGGCCCTGACGGATCGGGCGTCTGGACCGGACCGGGCGTCGGCCTCGGCCATCGCCGCCTCTCGATCATCGACGTCGCAGGGTCCCCGCAGCCGATGCATTCGGCCGACGGGCGCGCGACGATCGTCTTCAACGGCGAGATCTACAACTACCGCGAGCTGCGCCGCGAGCTCGCGAGCGAAGGCGCGCAGTTCCGCACCGACGGCGACACGGAAGTGATCCTCGCCGCCTGGGCTCGCTGGGGCGTCGAGTGCCTGCCGCGCCTCCACGGCATGTTCGCCTTCGCGCTCTACGACGCGCACCGGCGCGAACTGCTGCTCGCGCGCGACCGCCTGGGGGTGAAGCCGCTGTTCATGGCGCACCTGAGCGACGGAAGCCTGGCCTTCGCCTCTGAGCTCAAGGGCCTCCTCGCGCACCCGCTGCTGCGGCGCGAGGCCGATCCGTTGGCGGTCGAGGACTACCTCACCTGGGGCTACGTCCCCGACCACCGCTCGATCCTGAAAGGCGTCGAGAAGCTGCCGGCCGGCCATTACCGCGTGCTCCGGCACGAGACCTCGCCGCCGCCGCCGGTGCAGTGGTGGGACGTCGATTTCACCTGCCGCCGGACGGGTTCGAGCGCGGATCTTTCGGCCGAGCTCCTTCACCATATGCGCGAGGCGGTGGCATCGCGCATGATCGCCGATGTGCCGCTCGGTGCCTTTTTGTCTGGCGGTGTCGATTCATCCTCGGTCGTGGCGTTGATGGCGGAATCGAGCCGCGATCCGGTGAAGACCTGCTCGATCGGCTTCGACGTCGCGGCCCTCGACGAGACCGCCTACGCCGAGCAGGTCGCGCTGCGCTTCGGCACCGATCACCGCAGCCGCACGGTCGATCCCGACGACTTTTCCGCGGTCGACCGGCTCGCAACCATGTTCGACGAACCCTTCGCCGACGCTTCCGCGCTGCCGACCTGGCGCGTGTGCCAGCTTGCGCGCGAAACGGTGACCGTGGCGCTTTCGGGCGACGGTGCGGACGAAGCTTTCGCCGGTTACCGCCGCCAGATCTTCCACGCCCGCGAGGAGCAGGCCCGCGCCCTGCTTCCGGCGGCGCTGCGGCGCCCGGTGTTCGGCGCTCTCGGTGCGATCTGGCCCAAGGCCGACTGGGCGCCGCGCCCGCTGCGCGCCAAGACCACCTTCCAGTCGCTCGCCGACGACGGGGCTGCAGGCTACGCCCGCGCGCTCGGCGTCGTTCCGCCAGAGTTTCGCGACGCGCTCTACACCGACCGCTTCGCCCGTGAGATCGATGGCTATCGCGCGGAAGATCCGCTGATGAAGATGATGCGTTCGGCCCCCGCCCGCAGCGGGCTCGACCGTGCGCAATATGCCGACCTCAAATTCTGGCTGCCCGGCGACATCCTGACCAAAGTCGACCGCACGAGCATGGACGTGAGCCTCGAGGCGCGCGAACCGCTGCTCGACCACCGGCTGATCGAGTTCGCCGCGCAGCTGCCGCAGCGCGAGCGGATCAGGGGGCGCCAGGGCAAGTGGCTGCTCAAGCACACGATGCGCCGCTACCTGCCGGACGACGTGCTGTTCCGCCCCAAGCAGGGCTTCGTAACGCCCATCGCGCAGTGGCTGCGCGGCCCGCTCGCCGGCGAGGCACGCGCGATTGCGAGCGGGGCGCGGCTGGCCCACACCGGCTGGTTCGACGAGATCCGGCTCGGCACGATCGCCGAGGCGCATATCGCCGGCCGCTCGGACCATTCGCGCCTCTTGTGGCAGCTCCTGATGCTCGACCGTTCGCTCGATCGCCTGGGCATATCTGGCTAGCAGCCGACCCGATTTTGCGACCTGCCCCGGATCGGGACCGACTGTCAGCAAAGTTAATTAATCGTTTGCCAATTGACTCGCGTGTCGATTACGCTTCGCGAAAATCGGGGGGCGCCGCAGAAAAGCGGGGGGATCCTTATGGATCGTATGAGTTCCGGAATGGAGAAAACCGAACCCGAGATGGGTTCGGATCGGCCAGCTATTCCGCTTGACGCCAGCGACGAGGCGCTGGTGGTGGAAAGCGCGCGGCACGCGGCGATTCCCGAGGGCCTGTTCCAGCTTCACGAGCTCGACGTCCTTTACGAGGACGATACGCAGACGCTCTGGACCTACATGAACCCCGAAGGGCGGCCGAGCTTCACGCCCACGATGCTCGGCGATTTCGAGAACTGGCAGGTCTATATCGAACAGGGCTTCGGGCCGGAGAAAGTGCCGCTGCGCTTCCTCGTGCTCGGTAGCAGGGCGCCGGGCGTGTTCTGCTTTGGCGGCGATCTCGACCTCTTTCAGCGGTTGATCCGCGAGCGCAATCGTGACGGACTGGTGCGCTACGGCCATCGCTGCTGCAAGATTCTCCACCGCAACATCGCCTCGCTCGACCTGCCGATGCTGACGATCGGACTGGTAGAGGGCGCGGCGTTGGGCGGCGGGTTCGAGGCGCTGCTGTCGTTCGACTACATCGTGGCCGAACGCGGTGCGACGTTCGGCTTGCCGGAGATCATGTTCGGACTGTTCCCGGGGATGGGTGCGCACGCGCTGCTGAGCCGCAAGGTCGGCAGCGCGATGGCTGACCGGCTGATCGTGTCGAACGAGACCTATAGTGCGGAGCAGATGTACGAGATCGGCCTCGTGCATCACCTCGCCGAGAACGGGCAGGGGCTCGCCGCCTGCCGCGAATTCATCAAGAAGTCCGACCGCCGCCACGCAGGGCTGGTCAATTCGCGGCGCGCGATGAAGGTCGCCTGGAACCTCGAACTGGCGGAACTGAACCGCATCACCGAGCTATGGGCCGATTCCGCCCTCCAGTTGCGCGAACAGGACCTGAAAGTCATGGGCCGCCTAGTGGCCGCGCAAGCACGGCTCACTAAGGCGGCCTGATAGCCCTCTCCCCTTCGGGGGAGAGGGTTGGGAGAGGGGGTGTCGCGCGATCTTCGCGTCCGGATCTGGCCTCGTTCCCCTCTCAACTTCGGCTAGCGAGCAAGCTCGCAAGCCTGCGTATCTCTCCCTTGAAGGGGAGAGAGGGGAGGGATCAAGTTAGCGCGCGTCGACCAGGACAACCTGCGCGTCGTCGATCGCCTCGACGACGATCTCCTCTTCGCCCGTCACCGCGATGCCGTCGCGCGGAGCGGCTTCAACGCCGTTTACGCGAATGCGGCCGTCGGGCGCGACGAGATACTGGTGCCGCTCGCCCGAAGTGCGCCAGGTCGCCGATTGGCCCGCCGCGAGCGTCGCCGCGGCCACCTTGGCGTCGGTGCGGATCGACAGGGCGTCATCCGCCTCGGGCGTGCCGCTGGCGACGATTTCGAACCCGCCCTCGCGCGCGGCCTTGGGGAACTCGCGCTGGCCCCATGAGGGCTGCTCGCCGCGCCGGTCCGGGATGATCCAGATCTGGAACAGCGTCGTCGCCTCGTCCTCGAGGTTGTATTCGGCGTGAGTAATGCCAGTCCCGGCACTCATCACCTGGACGTCGCCGGCGGCGGTGCGTCCCTGGTTGCCGAGGCTGTCCTTGTGCGTGATCGCGCCGGTGCGCACGAACGTCACGATTTCCATGTCGTTGTGCGGGTGCGGGGGGAAGCCGCTCTTCGCCGCGATGGTGTCGTCGTTCCACACGCGGATCGCGCCCCAGCCCATGCGTTCGGGATCATGATAGCCCGCGAAGCTGAAGTGATGGTGGGCGTTCAGCCAGCCGTGGTCGGCCGCGCCCAGCGTGGCGAAAGGTCTCACGTCGATCATCGATATTCTCACCTCGGCGGGATGTTATCGCCGGAATAACCGATAAGTGGGGCTCGGCCACAGCCTTTCAACCCTCGCTGCCGTGCCCAAGGGCCATGTAGTCGGCGCTCTGCATTTCCTCGAGCCGGCTGACCGTGCGGGCGAATTCGAAGCTGCCATCGCCCGCCGGATAGAGACCCTCCGGCTCCGCGTCGGCGGTGGCGAAAAGCTTGACCTTGAGTTCGTAAAGCGCGTCGACGAGTTTGGTGAAGCGGATCGCCTCGTTGCGGCGGTCGGGGCCCATGACCGGGATGCCGACGACGATCACCGTGTGGTAGGCGCGCGCGATCGCGAGATAGTCGGCCGCGCCGCGGTTTTCGCCGCACAGGCGCTTGAAACTGAACACGGCGACGCCCTTGAGACTCTTCGGCACATGCAGAGTGCGTCCGCCGCCAAGGTCGAGATCGGCGCTCGGCACGTGCGCCGCATCTTCGGGCTTGTAGTCGGTCAGGCGGAAGAACGCTTCGCGCACCTGCGCGGTGGCTTCCGGCCCAAGCGGAGTGTGCCAGTTGTCGATCCCGCCGAGCCGGTCGAGCCGGTAATCGACCGGGCCGTTGAGCGCGATCACGTCCAGTTCGGCCTCGACCAGATCGATGAACGGCAGGAACAGCGAGCGGTTGAGCCCGTCCTTGTAGAGATCGCGCGGCGGGCGGTTGCTGGTGGTGACGACGGTGACGCCCTCGTCGCGGATCAGCGCGGTGAAGAGGCGACTCATGATCGCGGCATCGGCAGTGTTGTTCACCACCATCTCGTCGAACGCGAGACAGCGGACTTCCCGGGCGATGCGCGCCGCCACGGGCGCTACGGGGTCGCCGGCCTCCTTCGCGCGTTCCTCGCGGATCATGCCGTCGACTTCGAGCATGAAGGCGTGGAAGTGGACCCGGCGCTTCTCGGCGATCGCCAGCGTTTCCACGAACAGGTCCATCAGCATCGACTTGCCGCGTCCGACGCCGCCCCACAGGTAAAGACCCCGCGGGCGGGTGGGCTTGCCACCGAAGATGCGACCGAAAAAACCGCTGCCGCCGACCGTCTCGAGCGCCTGTTGGAGTCGGTCGAGCGCCTCTGCGGCGGCGCACTGTTCCGGGTCAGGGCGCAGCTCGCCGGCGGCGATCAGCGCTTCGTAGCGCGCAAGCATCCCGCTCACTTGCGGCTTGCCTTGCGCACCAGCCCGGTGAAGCCCGCCACCAGATGATCGCCCTGCACGACCTCGCCGCGCAGGAACAGCAGCCGCCCGGTCTCACGCAGAACTTCGACTACGGCATCGAGTGGCTCGCCGGGTTTGCCGGCGCCGATGAACTGGGTCGAAAGCTCCAGCGTCACCGCCGGACCGGCATCGCCGCCGGTCAGCGTGCGCATGGCGGCGAACAATGAAATGTCGATGAGCGACAGCGTGACCGCGCCGTGGACGATATCCTGGAGGTTGGTGTGTTTGCGTTCGGGAAACATGCGCAGCCGGCACTTGTCACCCTCGGTGCGCACGAGCATGTCGCCCATGACCACCGCGTTGAACCGGGTCTGATCGCGCAGGTTCCAGGTATGCCAGCCGGGATGATCGGGATCCTCCCGATAGTCGAAGGCCGGTTCTTGCGCTTCCACGCTCAGATCTGGCGCTCGGCCAGCATCTTCTTGGTCTCGGCGATCGCCTTGGCCGGGTTGAGGCCCTTGGGGCACACGTTCGCGCAGTTCATGATCGTGTGGCAGCGATAGAGCCGGAACGGATCCTCGAGCTGGTCGAGCCGTTCGCCGGTCATCTCGTCGCGGCTGTCGGCCAGCCAGCGATAGGCCTGGAGCAGGATCGCCGGGCCGAGGAACTTGTCGGAATTCCACCAGTAGCTCGGGCACGCAGTCGAGCAGCAGGCGCACAGGATGCACTCGTAGAGGCCGTCGAGTTTCTCGCGCTGCTCGGGGCTCTGCAGGCGCTCCTTGCCGCTCGGCGTGGTCGAGACGGTCTGCAGCCAAGGCCGGATCGAAGCGTACTGCGCGTAGAAGTGGGTGAAGTCGGGGACGAGATCCTTGACCACGTCCATGTGGGGCAGCGGCGTGATGCGGATTTCGCCCTTCAGATCCTCGATCGCGGTGGTGCAGGCGAGGCCGTTCTTGCCGTTGAGGTTCATCGAGCACGACCCGCAGATCCCCTCGCGGCACGAGCGGCGGAAGGTCAGCGTCGGGTCGATCTCGTTCTTGATCTTGATCAGCGCGTCGAGGACCATCGGGCCGCAATCGTCGAGGTCGATCTCGAACGTGTCGTAACGCGGGTTCTCGCCGCTGTCGGGGTCGTAGCGGTAGATCTTGAACTTCTGGACCCGGCTGGCGCCCTCGGCATGGTGGGCGCGGCCCTTGCCGCTGATCTTCGAATTCTTCGGGAGAGTGAAGGTCGCCATTGCGTCCGCTGTCCTGCTGCGTTTCGGGGCCTATCTAACCGGTTCGGCGGCAAGAGCAAGGCGAAGCGGGCCCGCGGAAAACGCGCTGGCGAAAAAAGCGGGCACGCCGGGTGCAGGGAAAAAGCGCGAACTTCCCGGCTGGTTGCGCTAGTGGGCCCGCGAACGCAGCAGAACGGGAGCCGCTGGGCTTGCGCATGACGATCTACGATCTGGACGGCACGCTGCTGTCCGGTTCGACTTTCACGCCCTTCCTGATCTTCGGCGCGCGGCGGCTCGCTCCGTGGCGGCTTCTGTTGCTCCCGGTCTGGGTGGCGCTGATGATCGGGCACAAGCTCGGCCTGCTTGATCGCACGGCACTCAAGCATCGCGGAATGCGACTGATGCTGGGGCGTCCTCGAGCGGAACGACTCGCCGCGGTGGCGCAGGCCTTTGCCGATGCGCGCGTCGCGCGGCTGCATCCGGGCGCGCGGCGGGCGATGGAGGCGGATGTGCGCGAGGGCCGCCGGGTCGTGATCGCGACCGCCGCCCACCTGCTCTATGCCGAACACATCGCGCGGCTGCTCAAGGTGGAGGAGATCATCGCCAGCCACTGGGCGCTTGAAGGCGAGTTGCAGCCCAACTGCTACGGGCCGGAGAAGCTGGCGCGCGTACAGGCGTGGCTGGCGGAGCGCGGCATCGCGCGCGAAGAGCTGCATCTGCGGTTCGTCAGCGACAGCTTCGCCGACGGGCCGTTACTCGACTGGGCGGACGAGGGCTGGTTCGTGACCGCGCGGCCCAAGGCCGCCAGGCGTGCCGAGCAGCGGGGCTGGCGCCCGGTCGACTTCACTCGCTGAGAGTTCGACTGCCATATCGCGCAGGACCAGCGCTATGTGGCGGTCCCAGCGGAACGTGCGCTCCGCATGGAGGCGCGCGGCGCCGGCCATCGCGCGGCGTTCGTCCGGCCCCGAGAGCAGGCGGTGCAGGGCGCCGCGCAGCTCGCCGTGATCGGTGCCGTCGACCGCAATGCCGTTGACGTCGCATTCGATCAGTTCGATCGCGCCGCCCGCCTTGCCGAGAACGACGGCGGTTTCGGCCGCCATGGCATCGGCGATGGCAATGCCGAACCCCTCGAAATCGCGTCCGTCGTCGATCTCGATCTGCGGATGGAGGAAGATGTCGGCCTGGGCGTAGAGCGCCGCCACGCGCTCCGCCGGCATGAAGCCCGCAACTTCCACCATGTCGCCGAGCGCGAACTCCTCGACCAGCTGCTGCACTTCGGCAAGGGCAGGGCCGCGTCCGCCGATGACGTATCGGAACGGCAGGCCCTGATCGCGCAGTTCGGCCAAGGCGCGAACGCATGCCGCGATGTTCTTGCGCGGCTCCAGACGGCATAGCGAGAAGATCAGCGGCGGATCGTTCTGGGAACAGGATTCCGGTGTGACACAGCCGTTCGGGCTGTCGCCGAGGCCGTTCCAGGCGACGACCGGTTCCGGCAGATCTTCGCCCAACCGCGCGCGGAGCTTGGCCGCGCTGTAGCCGCTGACGGTCACGATCGCGCGCGCGCGGCGTGCGACCATCCGCATGAGCTGCTTCGTACGCGTGCCGCCGTACATGAATTCCCGGCCGTGAAAGGTGGTCACGTAGGGCAGGCCGGCCAGCATCGGCAGAATCGAGGTGCGCCAGGTGGTGCCGTGCACCAGGAAAGGCGCGCCGCTCCGAGCCTTCTCGCGCCGCATGGCCGCACGCAGGCGCAGCGGCATCAGCGGCGATTTGGGCCGGCCGACGTCGACGAGCGCGACGGGCCCGACCCGCGTGCGCCGGGGCCCCAGCGCCGTTTGCGTGAACACGGTCACATCCGCGCCGGCGTCGGCATAGGCTTCGGCCACGCCCTCGGCATAGGTCTGCATACCGCCTTCTTCGGCAGCATAACCCTTCGCCATGACCCAGATGCGGCGGCCGTCGAGCCGCGCCGGTTTCAGGCTCGTTTCGTGCTGAATGACGAATTCTCTTCCATGAAAGACGTGACGGCGGCCGCCGCCCTTATCGCGGCCGACTGCGCGCCTGTCGAGAACGTATCGGCGAAAAGTTCCCTCTGCCGCGCCTCGTACGGCGGGTGCGAGGCGACGGCCTGGTCGAGCGCCTCTATGATATTCGCCTCCGGCCCGGCCACCGGCCCGGTCTGCCAGTGCGCGTAATCGGGGTTGCCCTGCCATTCCACTCCGTGGGCGTTCAGGTGCAGGCACGGCCGAGGGCGCAGCAGGAACTCGTAGATCTGGCTGCTCACATCGCCGCAGTAGATGTCGGCGAGGTTGGTGTAGCTCATGTCCGTCGCCGCCGGACTGCCGCGGTCGACCAGGATATGCGGACATGCCTCCACCGCGGGATCGACCGATGGCACGCGCTCGATCGCAGGCGGGGCGATGGTGACCGTGTACCGCCTCTGGAACAGCATGACGTGCGGGGCGAAGATCACGTTGTAGCGGTCGCTCGCCGCCAGCTCCGCGAGTACGCGCGGCCCCATCCGGTAATAGCTGGACAGGCGGGGCGAGGGATGCGGGGTGTAGAGGACGATCGGCCGTGAGGGATCGGGAAACGGGTTGGGAATGCGCCGATCCGCGAACAGGTCGAACTTGGGATAGCCGACGATGCGGATGCGCGCCGGATCGACGCCCGCCTCTGCCTCCAGGCGCCGCGCAATCTTGGGGCCGGACACCAGCACGAGATCGAACCGGGCGCTTTCCTTGCCGAAGCCGATCGCGCGGTCTCCGGCGCCGTGCCGGGTATGAATGATCTTCAGTCCATCGAGGCCGTAGCGAGTCTTGAGCAGGAGCGAGGTCTTTTCGGACACCACCAGCGCGTCGAACCCGCGGAAGAAATCGAGATTGTCGCGGTAAAGCAGGATCTTGCGCGCCGGCACAACCCGCTCCAGCACGCCCGCCGCGAAACGCGAGATGCCGTCGCGGAGGTCGAGCCGGACGAGGCTCATCCGCTCGAGCGCGGTTCCCGCCAGTTCGCGGACGCGCTGCTCCAGTCGTTCGCTGCCGGTCGCCAGCACGACCTCATGCTGCCCGCTCGCCGCCAGTTCCAGCGCAATCGGCAGGCTATGCGCGAGCTGGTGGAGCTGGTCGTGGTTGAAGAGGAAGCAGATACGCGCCATCCGGCGTGCCGCTAGCGTAAAGTCCGCCGCGGCGCCATGACGATGTCGCTCGGCCTGGGGCATTGACCGCCCCAGCAAGCTCGTCCAGAGCGCGGCCATGCCGTCGCGCGCTCCCACTTCACGCACGGGCCTGTCGACCATCCTGGGCAACCTGGCGTGGCTCTTGGGGGGCAAGGGCTTCGGTGCCGTGTGCAGCATCGTCTATCTCGCGGTGCTGTCACGCTCACTCGGAATCAAGGATTTCGGCCACTTTTCGCTGATTTTCGGTACTGGTCAGGCGCTGGTGGCGGTCGCGGGCTTCCAGACCTGGCAGACCATGGTGCGCTTCGGCGCGCAGGCGGTGCACGAGCAGAACTGGCAGCGCTTCGGCCGGCTCGCATGGTTCTGCGGCGCGATCGACGCGGGCGGGGCTCTGCTCGGCTGCCTGGTCGCCTACGTGATCTATTTCGGGTTCGCGGAGCTGCTCGAACTCAACGAGCGCTACGTGACGATGGCGTTCGCTTTCAACTGCGCCCTCCTGTGGGCGCGTGTCACGACGCCGATCGGCATCGTGCGCGTGCTCGGCCGATACGATGTCGCCACTTATGTCGAAGCCATCGTCCCGACAGGGCGCCTGCTGGCCGCGTTCGCTATCATGTTCGCGGGCGCCAACGTCGGGCGCTTCCTGGCCGCCTGGGCGGCGATCGAACTGATCTCCGCCGCAGCCTACTGGATCGCGGCCTGGCGGCTCGCGCCGCAAGCTATGCGCAAGGAGCATCTCGGCACGCTCGGTCAGGCGATGCGCGAGAATCCGGGGGTCGGAAGGTTTTTCGGAATCACTTACGTGAGCTCGACGCTGGATGCGCTCTACAAGCAGGGGCCGCTGCTCGCGGTCGGCTATTTCCTCGGCACCAGCGCGGCGGGTGTCTATCGCCTGGCGGACCAGCTTGCACAGGGCTTCGGCAAGCTGTCGCAGCTTCTCAGCCGGGCGATCTATCCGGAATTCGCTCATGCCCGCATGGCCTCCGACATCGGCGATTTCCGGCGGCTGGTGACGCAAGTGACGGTCATCGCGGGCATTGGCGGGGTGACCGTGACGCTTGCGGCGCTTGCGTTCGGCGAGGATCTGCTCGGCCTGATCGGGGGCGAGGGCTTCGCGCGCGGCGGCGTGGTGCTGATACCGCTCGCGATCGGCGCGGCTTTCGACCTCGCGAGCGCATCGTATGAACCTGTGCTCCATTCCACCGGCCATCCCTCCTATCCGCTGATCGCGCGCAGCCTTGCCGCGGTGGCGCTGATCGCCAGCATCGTCGCATTCGCCGGCTTCGGCCCTGTCGGTATCGGCTGGGCGGTCGCGCTGGGCATGGCCTGCAGCTACCTCGCGATGAGCATTGCGGTGTTCATCGTTCTCCGGCGGGACCGGACTGCGTGACCGCCGCGACGAACGCGCTTGTGCTGGCCGGCTCCCGCCCGGGAGGTGACCCGCTCGCGCTGGAAGCCGGCGTGCCGCACAAGGCCCTGATAGAGATAGGGGGGGCACCGCTCCTTACCCGCGTCGTCGGCGCGCTGCGTGATGCGGGATGCGGGAAAATCTTCGTCTGCTGCGAGCCGGGGCCGGTGGAGGATATTGCGCGGACGTTGGGTGCAGAGATCGTCCTGCCCGCGGCGGGGCCGAGCGGAAGCGTGCTGCGCACACTGGACACGAGTGGCACCCCGCTGCTCGTGACGACCGCCGATCACGCCCTGCTGCGCCCGGAATGGGTCGCCGAACTGATCGAGGGCGCGCCGGCCGAATGCGATCTCGCGGTGATGATGGCCGAACGCGCGCGGATCGAGGCTGCGATGCCGGGCAGCCGGCGGACCTATCTGCGCTTCGCGGACGGGCACTGGTCGGGCTGCAACCTGTTCCTCCTGCGAACCCCCGCGGCGCGCGCGGCGGTCGAGGAATGGACGCGGGTCGAGGCGGACCGCAAGCGCCCGTGGAAGATCGTTGCGCGGCTGGGGTTCGGGCTGCTCCTGTCCTACGCACTGGGCCGGCTGACGCTCGCCAGAGGGCTCGCGCGGCTGGGGGAGGGCATCGGCGTAAGGGCCGCTCTGGTCCCCGCCAGTAATGGACTGGCCGCAGTGGACGTCGACACCGCGCGCGATCTGGAGGACGTGCGCAGGCTCATCGGAGACGACGCGCGGCAGTTTGGCTAGCGCCCATCTTTGCAGACGGCCGTCGGAGCCGTCACCATGACAATCACATCGGGAACTCCTATGCTGCGAAGGTCACAGCGGCACGCCCAGGGGAATACGATGGCGCTCAGCGACTTCTGGGACAGACACGGCGCTCCCCGACTGATCAAGTTCGCGTGCGGGGCGAAGCCGATCATGGAACTGCGCGAGAAGGTCGTGCCGATGGCGCGCGGCGAAGTGTTCGAGCTCGGCTGCGGCGGCGGGATCAACCAGCGGCTCTACAACCCGGCAGCCATCACGCGCTATGCCGGGATCGATCCCGGCGGCAAGCTGCTCGATTATGCACGGGCAGAAGCCACGCGGAAGGGCTGGCGGGCCGACATTCGCCAGGGCGTGGGGGAAGCGATCCCTTTTCCCGACGACAGCTTCGATACCGCAGTGTGCACTTACACAATGTGTTCGGTCGCCGATCAGGCGCAGGTCGTGCGCGAGATGCGCCGCATCCTCAGGCCGGGTGGACGGCTGCTGTTTCTGGAGCACGGGCGCGCACCGGAACCTGAGGTCGCGCGATGGCAGGACCGGATCGAACCGTGGTGGAAGCCGGTCATGGGCGGCTGTCATCTGACCCGCCCGATCACTTCGGCGGTCGTTGCAGGCGGCTTCGCGGTCGAACCGCTCGGCGCGCGTTATCTGCCGGGAATGCCGCGCCCGCTCGTGTGGACGGAGTGGGGCGTGGGCGTGAAGGTCTGACTGCAGAGATCTGCCGTGCGGCAAGTCATGGCGAGGTGCCCGAAGGCCGCCTCGCCATGACTTGTCGGCATTACTCGCCGAAGGTGCGCTGCCACCAGCCGCGCCGCTGAGGCGCTGCGGCTGCGGTATCGCCCGCGTCGTTCGCCGGAGCCGGTTCGGCGGCCTCTGTCGATGAGAGTTCCTCGGCCGGGGCGGTTTCCTGAACCGCCGGTTCTTCCTTCTTCTTGCGCCGCGTACGCTTGGGCTTCTCGGCCGGCGCTTCCGCTTCCGCGGCCGGTTCCGATGCAGGGGCCGCGGCGTTTTCCGCAGGAGCATCCTCTGCCTTCTTGCGGCGCGTGCGCCGCTTCGGCTTCGGTGCTTCTTCCGCCTCCGTCGCTGGTTCGGCCGCTGAGGCTTCTTCGGTCGCGGCGGTCTCGGCGACTTCGGCTTCGGCCGCTGGTTCCTCTGCCTTCTTGCGGCGCGTGCGCCGCTTCGGCTTAGGTGTTTCCTCGGCAGCTGCTTCGGCCGTCTCCGGCGAATCCTCAGGGCCCGCCACGACAGCCATGTCCTCGGCGACCTGTTCGGCCAGATCCTCGAGCGGCTTCACCTCGCCGCCCGTCTCGTCGCCGGCTTCGCCGCCCTTACCGCGCCGGCGCCGCCCGCCCCGCCGGCGACGCTTCTTCGGCTTTCCTTCCTCGTCCTCGCCATCGCGCTCGTCGCGGGCAGGGGTGTCGTCGCGATGCTCGCCGTCTTCGGACGTCTCACCGTCGCCGTCGCCGTTGCCGTGATCGTCGCCCCGATTCTTGTTGCGGCCGCGTCCACCGCGGCGGCGGCGCTTGCGCTTCCGTGAGGAGTCGCCTTCGTCCTCGTCGCGAGTCTCGTATTCCTCGTCGTCGCTCTCGGCTTCGACGTCGAGATCATCCTCTTCGTCGTCCACGATCGGCTCGAACTTCGGCGCCTGGGTCGGGCGCGGGCCGGCGCTGGAGACGCTCATCTTCGCGCCTTCTTCCTCACCCTCCGGAACGACCTCGACATTGACGCCGTAGCGCTGCTCGATCTCGACCAGATCGTCGCGCTTGGCGTTGAGCAGGTAGATCGCCGCTTCGGTGCTCGCAGCGAGCCGGATCACGGTGCCCTTGCCCTTGGCCGCTTCGTCCTCGATCAGGCGCAGCGCCGACAGGCCTGCGCTCGATGCCGTGCGGACGAGGCCGGTGCCGTCGCAATGCGGGCATTCGCGGGTGGTCGCTTCGAGCACGCCGGTGCGCAGACGCTGGCGGCTCATCTCCATCAGGCCGAAGCCCGAGATGCGGCCGACCTGGATGCGCGCACGGTCGTTCTTCAGCGCGTCCTTCATCGCGCGCTCGACCTTACGGATGTTGGAGCTGTACTCCATGTCGATGAAGTCGATCACCACCAGGCCGGCCATGTCGCGCAGGCGAAGCTGGCGGGCGATTTCCTTCGCCGCCTCGAGATTGGTCGCGAGCGCGGTCTGCTCGATCCCGTGTTCCTTGGTCGAACGGCCCGAGTTGATGTCGATCGAGACCAGCGCCTCGGTCGGGTTGATGACCAGATAGCCGCCCGATTTGAGCTGCACGACGGGGTCGTACATCGCGCGAAGCTGGTCTTCCGCGCCGTATCGCTGGAACAGCGGCACGGGATCGGAATAGGCCTTCACCCGCCGCGCATGGCTGGGCATCAGCAGCTTCATGAATTCCTTGGCCGAACGGTAGCCCGCTTCGCCCTCGACCACGACTTCCTCGATCTCGCGGTTGTAGATGTCGCGGATCGCGCGCTTGATCAGGTCGCTGTCGGAGTGGATCAGCGTCGGTGCGGCGGAGGCCAGCGTCTTCTCGCGAATCTCGTCCCACAGGCGGGCGAGATAGTCGAAGTCGCGCTTGATCTCGGTCTTGGTGCGCTGGAGGCCCGCGGTGCGCACGATCAGACCCATCGACTTCGGCAAGCTCAGGTCGCCGACGATCTGCTTCAGCCGCTTGCGGTCGCTCGCGCTGGAGATCTTGCGCGAGATGCCGCCGCCGTGGCTGCTGTTCGGCATCAGCACCGTGTAGCGCCCGGCAAGGCTGAGGTAGGTGGTCAGCGCCGCGCCCTTGTTGCCGCGCTCTTCCTTGACGACCTGGACCAGGAGCACCTGGCGGCGCTGGATGACGTCCTGGATCTTGTAGCGACGGCGCAGCGCCTGGCGGCGGGCGCGAACCTCGTCGACTTCCTTCGTGCGGGCGCGGCCCTTGCCCTGACGGCGTGCGCGGCCGCGGCGGCCACGGCGCGAATCCCCGGCGTCTTCGCCGTTTTCTTCGTCGCCGTCGTCGTCATCCTCGCCGTTCTCGACCTGGCCTTCCTCGATGGTGGAAACATCGCCCTTCTCGGAGGTGTCGATTTCCTCGACCCCGTCCTCGGCGAACTCCTCGACCAGCGATTCGCCGGTCTCGTCGTCGGCGTCGTATTCGTCGCCCGGGATTTCGCCGCGGTCTTCCTCTTCGGCGCGCAGGCGTGCCTCTTCCTCGGCTGCTTCGGCCTCTTCGGCGAGGAGCTGCTCGCGATCCTCCTTGGGGATCTGATAATAATCCGGATGGATCTCGCCGAACGCGAGGAACCCGTGCCGGTTGCCTCCGAAGTCGACGAAGGCCGCCTGAAGACTGGGCTCTACCCGGGTGACCTTGGCGAGGTAGATATTGCCTTTGATCTGCTTGTGTTCGGCAGATTCGAAATCAAACTCTTCAATCCGGTTGCCTTTGAGCACCGCCACCCGCGTTTCTTCCGGGTGGCGCGCATCGATAAGCATGCGCGTTGCCATTTAGAATTCTCCGTGCGCGTGCCCTCAGGCCGAGGCCTGTCGGGAGAACGCGCGCATATGTGTGGAAACCGCCGATCGAACTGCGATGGGCGGCATTGTCGGACCGGTCGCTCTGGATCGTCCAGAGGCGCCGGAATGATGTGTCTGCTGACATGCGAATGCGCCTGCTTTGCGCCGCCCGGTCCGCCCATGCCGCGACGCATGCCAGGGGCAGCGTCGTCAGGGGTTGGGAGGGGCTTCTCATGTCTTGCATCAACCTGTTGCGTAAAGCCCGGGAAGGGACTTCCGAGCCTGCCGATCGTTCTCCCGCCGGCCAGCACGAAAGTGTGAAAGGCGGGCTTGGACGGGCCGGATGTCGGCCTGCCAGCGCTAGCACTGCCGGTCTAGTTCGGCAACCATGTTGCGCTCTGCGCCCGCAACGCCGTAACAACGCCGCGCAATGTCCATGCGGCTACAGATCTGGCTGATTTTCCTCGCGCCGCTGGCTTTGCTGGCCGCGCTCTATGCGCTCGGTCTGACGATTCCGGTGCCGCATCTCGGGCGGGACTATGTGGTGCGCCTGCCGCTTCCCGAGGCCGGGGCACCCGTCGACCTGCCGATGATCCATGGCCCGCCCGATCGCTCGCGGCCGCTCGTGGTGATCGATCCGGGGCACGGCGGAAAGGATCCCGGAGCGAGCGTCGAGGGATACCGTGAGAAGGATATCGCGCTCGGCCTCGCGCTCGCATTGCGCGACCGGCTCGTGCAGGATGGCGGCATCCGGGTGGCGCTGACTCGCGAGGACGACAGCTTTCTGGTGCTCGAGGAACGGCCGGAAATCGCGCGCAGGATGAGCGCCGACCTGTTCCTCTCGATCCACGCGGACTCAGCGGCCGCGGCGAGCGAAGCCAGCGGCGCGAGTATCTATACGCTCTCAGCGCAGGCATCGAGCGAAGCGGCTGCGCGCTTTGCGGAGCGGGAGAACAACGCCGACCGGCTCAACGGGGTGCGGATCGAGGGGCAGAGCGAGCAGGTCAGTGCGATCCTCGTGGAACTGTCGCAGCGCCGCGTGCAGGCGGAATCGGCCGAGTTCACGAGCCTCGTCCTGCGCGAAGGGGAAGGGACGCTGACGTTTCATCCCCGGCCGCGCCGCTCGGCCGCGCTCGCCGTGCTCCGCGCGCCCGACGTGCCGGCGGTGCTCTACGAATCCGGTTTCATCACCAATCCCGAAGATGCCGAGCGCCTCGCCACTCCCGAGGGGCAGGAGCGCTTTGCCCAGGTGATGGCGCGCGCGATCCGCATCTACTTCGCGCGGCAGGCGGGGTCGTAGCCGTTCGGCGCGCATCGATGGATGACGCACCGACGCGGCCACGGTAGGGCGAACGCGATGACCGAGCAGATCGTACCCGACAGCGAACACCGCGGGATAGTCGCGCGCCTGCCGCAGATGCCGCGGGATCTCGCGCAGCTCGCCCGCTTCGACCGGCCGATCGGCTGGTGGCTGCTGTTCTGGCCCTGCGTCTACGGCCTCTGGCTCGCCGGCGCGGGTTGGCAGTGGGAACTGCTGCTGTGGCTCCTCCTCGGCAGCGTGGCGATGCGCGGGGCGGGATGCGTCTACAACGACATCGTCGATGCGAACCTCGACCGGCAGGTGGCCCGTACCGCGCTGCGCCCAGTGGCGAGTGGCCGCGTTTCGAAGAAGCTCGCCTGGGCCTGGCTTCTGGCTTTGTGCCTCGTCGGCCTCGTCGTGCTGCTGCAATTGCGGTGGCAGGCGCAGCTCGTCGCGCTGACGAGCCTGGCGCTGGTCGCCGCCTATCCCTTCATGAAGCGCATTACATGGTGGCCGCAGGCATGGCTCGGGCTCGTGTTCAGTTGGGGCGCGCCGGTTGCCTGGATCGCGCTGCGCTCCGACAACTGGGAGGTTCTCGCAGCACTCTACGCCGGGTGTGTACTGTGGGTGATCGGCTACGACACGATCTACGCCTTGCAGGACCGGGAGGACGACGCACTCGTCGGCATCCGCTCCTCAGCGCTGCGGCTGGGGCGGCGCGTGAAGCCGGGAGTGGCGCTGTTCTACGGCGGCGCGGTCGCGCTGTGGGCGCTCGCGTTCTGGCTCCTGCGCGAAGACTGGCTGGCGCTGCTGGCACTGGCCCCGGCGGCGATTCATCTCGGCTGGCAGGTGGCGACGCTCGACCCGGCCGATCCGGCCAACCCCCTCGAGCGGTTCCGGGCGAACCGATGGACCGGGGCGCTGGTGGCGGCCGCCTGTTTCGTGGTCGGCAACGCCTGAACGCCCTTCGTCGCCGTCATGGGCCGAATGCGCCACCTCCCCGTTCGCGACGCGAGAGAACGGGGAGGGGCGACGTCGATCAGAGATAGCTGAGCACTTCGAATTCGATCCCGTCCCAGTCGAAGAAATAGAACCGCCGCCCGGGCGCGTAATCGGCGTGGCCGAAGGGTTCCAGACCCGCTTCGATGACGATCTCTTCGGCGGTCTCCAGATCATCGACCAGCAGACCGACGTGGTTGAGCGGCACGCCCTTGCGATACCCACCGGTGGCATCCGGATTGGTGTAGAGGGCAAGGTAGGTCGTCTCGTTGCCGACGTGGATGGTCTCCCCGCCGTTCATCGCCGGGCCGCGCCATCGCTCGTGCCAGTCGCATAGCTTCTCCAGCAATGCGGCACTGCGCTGCGGGTCGGTGACGGTGAGGTTGGCGTGTTCGAGTTGGCCCTTGGGCATATTGGCACTCCTTGTTGTCCCGCCGGTACATCGTGCATCGGCGAATCGGGTGCTCGCATTCATGCAACTTCAAGCTGACTTGAGGTCAAGCATGTTTGTCGGTTAATGGATGCGTATGAAAGCCAGTGACCTCCTGCCCATCGGCATGCTCGCCCGCCGCACGGGCCTCTCGACCTCGGCGATCCGCTTCTACGAGGACAAGGGGTTGCTGCGGGCGCACCGCACCGGCGGCAATCAGCGGCGGTTTCTCCGCTCGGACATCCGCCGCCTCAGCTTCATCCTGATCGCGCAGAAGCTCGGGCTGACGCTGGAGGAGATCGCCGAGCAGCTCACGCGGCTGCCGGAAGGGCGCACCCCGACCAGCTTCGACTGGTGGAAGATCAGCGAGGCGATCCGCGATCGCCTCGACCGCCGGATCGCGCAGCTCGAGGCGATGCGCGACAATCTCGACGGCTGCATCGGTTGCGGCTGTCTCAGCCTCAAGCATTGCAGGTTGTACAATCCGGACGACAAGGCAGGCGAGCAGGGCCCGGGGCCGCGCGTCCTGCGCGAGATGGCGTAGAGTTCACGGCGGAAAAAGTTCGCGTCATTGAACCCCGTCACCCTGAACTCGTTTCAGGGCCCATTTCTCCTCTCGCGCCGCCGGTTCTGAAGGCGCGCCGGGTGCTGGAAGCGAAGTTGTGCAAAGCACAAACAAGTTCAGCATGACGATTGATGGGCGGACTTCGGTTCCTGGACTGCTTACTCCTCCGGCCCCAGCGCGGGGTCGAGATCGCGCGGGCGCTTGAAGTGGACCAGCCGCCCGCAGCCGGGCGCCAGGTCGGCCCAGTCGTCGATGTCGAGCTCGAACACCGCGAATGTCGCGGTCGGATATTTGGTCGCCGCTTCGTCGAACAGGCCGTTCTCGGCCGAGGGAGGGACGAGTGCGAAGAGCACTTCCTGCAGGCCCGGATTGTGCCCGGCGACAAGCACCGCATCCGCGCTCCCCGCATTCTCGCGAATGACGTCGAGAATGGTCTCCGCGCTTGCGAGATAGAGGCGCTCGTCCCACCGCAGCTCGGCGCCGGGGAGCGCCGCAGCAAGCGTCTGGCGCACCCGTTCGGCGGAACTGGCGAGCAGCAGGTCCCATTCGAAGCCATGCTCGATTATGTGCCGGCCGATCAGCCGCGCACCCTTGCGCCCGCGGGCGTTGAGGCCGCGATCGAAGTCGCGCTTGCCCACGTCGTCCCAGTCCGACTTCGCGTGGCGCAGCAATCCCAAACTCTTCACGACGGCTGGCGGTCCTCTGATTCCCGTGCGGCTTCGGCCCCTGAAACACCGGCGGCCACGCGTTGTAAAGCGTCCGCCAGCGTCAGCCTGATGACAGGCGTGCCGGCGGGGAAGGCGCCGAGAAGCCGGCTGGGGAAGGCGGAGGAGAGCACGACGAAATGGCCCGCGTCGTCCTTCGAGCGGATCAGGCGCCCGAACGCCTGCGCCAGGCGCGCGCGGATGATGCGGTCGTCGTAAGCGCTGCCGCCGTTGGCCGCACGGCGCGCGCGGTGGAGGATGTCGGGGCGGGGCCAGGGGACCTGCTCCATGACCACGCAGCGCAGCGAGCGGCCGGGAACGTCCACCCCATCGCGCAAGGCATCGGTGCCGAGCAGGCTTGCGGCGGGGTCGTCGCGGAAGATGTCGACCAGCGTGCCGGTGTCGATCGGATCGACATGCTGCGCATAGAGCGGCAGGCCGGCGCGTGCGAGCCGGTCGGCGATCCGTCCGTGGACCGCGCGCAGCCGCCGGACCGCGGTGAACAGGCCGAGCACCCCGCCGCCCGCCGCTTCGATCAGCCGCGCATAGGCGCCGGCGAGCGCAGGGAGATCGCCCCGCTTCACGTCGGTCACGATCAGCACCTCCGCGCGCGCCGCGTAGTCGAACGGGCTTTCCGCGTGCGCGAGCATCGGCTCGACCTCGATATGCGGCGCTCCCGAGCGTGCGATCGCGTTCTGCCAGTCGTCGCCATCGCGTAGCGTCGCGCTGGTGAGCATCACGCCGTGCGCAGGTTCGAGAACGACGCGGGCGAAGGGGTTCATCGGGTCGAGCCAGCGGCGGTGGATGCCGACGTCGAACTCGCGCGCCTCGCTGCGGTCGACCGCCAGCCAGTCGACGAACTCCGGGTCCGCCGGGCCGCCGAGCCGATCGAGCAGCGCTTCCCATGCCTGCAGCAGGTCGACTCGCCAGGCGAGCGAATGGCGCGCGCCTTCGATCCGGGCGCGGCCCTGGCCGTCGAGCCAGTCGGGCGCCTCCTCCACCACCGCTTCCAGCCGCACACCGAGCTTGACCAAGGGGCGGCGGATGGCGGCGAGTGCGTCGCGCGCCGCCTGCGCCTGTTCGATCAGGTTGCCCGGCAGGCCCGCGGCTTCGGTCTCGATGCCGTAGCCGGCCTCCTGCCCGCCGCTTTCGTCGCGCGCGTAAGTGCAGGCGCGCACTGCCGCGAGGAGGGCTTCGAGCGGGCCGTAAGGCTCGCCGTCGTTGAGGCGCTGGAGCCAGCCGTCGGATGGCAGCGCCTGCGCCGCCTCCAGCGCCGCCTCGATCGCCTCCCCGCCCGCGTCGTCGTAACTTGCCACGTCGGCGAGGCGTGCCGCCAGCCCGCGGCGGCGGCCCTTATTCTTGCGTTCCGGCCCGACGATCCAGCGGCGGAGCTCGATCGCCTCCTGCCCCGTCAGGGCGGCGGCGAACGTGCTGTCGGCGGCATCGAAGACGTGGTGCCCCTCGTCGAACACGATCCGCGTCGGACGCTGCGCATGGTCCCGCCCGCGCGCCGCGTTGATCATCACCAGCGCATGGTTGGCGATGACGAGATCTGCCTGCGCCGAGGCGCGCGCGGCGCGTTCGATGAAGCATTTGCGGTAGTGCGGGCAGCCGGCGTAGACGCATTCGCCCCGCTGATCGGTCAGCGCCGCGATCCCGCGCTTGCGGAACAGCGTGCCGAGCCAACCCGGCAAGTCGCCGCCGATCATGTCCCCATCGCGGCTATAGCCGGCCCAGCGCGCGACCAGGTGGGCAAGAATCGCCGCCCGCCCGCCGAAGCCGCCCTGCAGCGCGTCCTCGAGATTGAGCAGGCACAGATAGTTCTCGCGCCCCTTGCGCACGACGACGGGCTGCGTGCCGTCGGCCCGTCGTTCGGGCCAGGCACGGCGGCTTTCCCCGCGGAGCTGGCGCTGGAGGTTCTTGGTATAGGTCGAGACCCATACCGTGCCCCGCGCCGCCGAGGCCCAGAGCGAAGCGGGGGCGAGGTAACCAAGGGTCTTGCCGATGCCGGTCCCGGCCTGTGCCAGCAGCAGGTGCGGCGCGGCGCGCTTCGCCCGCGGCGCGAAGACCTTCCCCACCTCGCGCGCATAGAGCCGCTGCCCCTCGCGCCGTTCCGATCCCGCGCCGGTGAGGTGCGCAAGCTGCGCCTCGATCTCCGGCTCCTCGATCAGCACTTGTCCGGGCGGCGGGCGGTCCGGCGCCTCCTCCCATTCGGGCAGGCGCGAGAACAGCCACTTCTCCGCCCGCTCCGGCCGCGCGACATGCGGCGCCAGAACTTGCGCCCACGGCCAGCGTAGCCGGACGAGCGACTGGAGCGCCGACCATGCGCCTTCGCGCTCCGCCCAGTCGGGACTGGCGCAGGTCTCCAGCAGCGCACCTGCGGCCTCTTGGAGCAGTTCGGGTACCTTGTGGTCGCTTTCCGGCTCTCTCAGTCCCAGCGCGTGAGCCAGCCCCTTGGGCGTCGGAACGCAGAAGCGGGCGGGGTGGACGAAGGCGAACAGCTCCAGCAGGTCGAGCCCCGAAAGGTCGGGATAACCCAGCCGGGTCGCGACCAGCGGCGCGTTGAGCAGCAGCACGGGCGTATCTGCCGCGGCCATGATCGCCTCGCCCTTGGAGCACCCGCGGGTCGCGCCATTGGCGTCGCGCAGCCAGGTTCCGGCATGGCTGGCATGGAGCGCGGGAAGGGGCACCGGTTCGGGCATCGGTGAACGATGCGCGAGAGAGAACGGAAAGTAAACATGGGGCAACAGGGCGGGGAAGCACGATCAACGCTTGAACGCGCGGAGACCGCGTCCCGTCGCGAAATCAAGTCGGCAAATGGTGCAAAATCAACGGCTCACGCCTCTCTGAACGGCAGATAAACAGGAACATGGCAGAAATGTGCCGCGTTTTTCACGGACTATGCCCAAAACCAGACATCACCTTCGCAGCGCCCCCATCGCCATCGCCGCGATGCTTGCGCTAGGCAGCACTTCGACGTTCGCGCAGTCCGCACCGGCCTCTCCCAAGCCGACCGCCCCGGCGGATCCGATCGTCTTGCAGTTGCCGATCGCACCAACGTCGGCGCCAACGCCGCCGACCACCGCTACCCCGAGCACCACCGTCTCCGCGCCCCCGGCAACGCAGCCGCCCAGCATCGTGCTCGATTTGCCGCCGGCGCCCGCTGCTGCGCCTGAAGCGGCGGAGAGCGCCCCACCGGCGCGGGCGGCCGCCGCGGCTGTCGAGCCTGAACCGGCGGCGGAGCGCAGCGCACCCGTGCGGGCAACGACGCCCGCCCGCGCGCTGGCACCGGCTGCGGCAACAGTCTCGGCTGTGGAAACTCCAGACGTCTCGACCGCAGACGCCTCGCTCCCTGCCGAGGCGACGGCTGCGCCGGCACCGATCGCAGCCAGCGCCGCCGAAGGTGTGGCACCGGAGTCCTTGCCCGATACGGATCCGGACTGGATCGCCCTGATCGCTCTTGCGCTGGTCGGTCTGATCCCGCTCGGCCTAGCGATCATGGCCTTTGCCTGGTTCCGCCGGCGGTCTCGCCGGGCAGGCGAACTCGAAATGGCTGCCGCGGAACGTCAGGCCGAACCGGTCGCGATGACGCTGGCGACGAACGAGTCTGCCCCGGTCGTCGAACTGGCCGCAGTACGCGACGCCCAGCCCGAGCGAGTGAGCGAAGTCCGCGATCCGCTCGGCGCCTATCGCGGCCAACCCACGGATGGTGCGGCGGTGGCTCTGCCGGCGAAGCTTCCGGAAACCTTCGAAGAACGGGACGCCCTGCTCAAGCGGATGATCGCGGCCGAGCCCGACCGCGCCAACCCGTTCCGCTCGACCAAGGCGCGGGCCCGACGTGCGCGGCTCATCCTCCAGTCGCTGGGCCGCAAGTTCGAGAACGTCCGCCCGCGGATCGACCTGAGCGAATACACCGCGAACTGGCCAGCCCTGGCGCGGCGCCCCGTGCGTTACGCCTGACCCGGGAGGGTCGCAGGGAAGGGGCGTTCCGCAAGGGGCGTCCCTTTTCGCATGAGGTGCCTTCGCACTTGCAACACTGGCTGCCTTGCGCGAGAGGCGAGCCATGACCGAGCAGACCCTGATCGAAGCCGCCCGCGTGTCCAAGGCCTGGCCTTTTCAGGAGGCGCAGCGGCTGCTCAAGCGCTATCCCGACGGCAAGCCGGGCGGCGCGCCGGTCCTGTTCGAGACCGGGTACGGCCCCTCGGGTCTGCCGCATATCGGCACATTCCAGGAAGTGCTGCGCACTACGCTCGTGCGCCGCGCCTATGAGGCGCTGATCGGCGCGAAGCCGGAAGACGGGAAGACGCGCCTCGTCGCCTTCTCCGACGACATGGACGGGCTGCGCAAGGTGCCCGACAACGTGCCGAACCGCGAGATGCTTGCCGAGCATCTCGGGAAGCCGCTGACGCGCATCCCCGATCCGTTCAACGCCGGGTTCGACAGCTTCGCCCACCACAACAACGCCAAGCTGCGCGAATTCCTCGACCGTTTCGGTTTCGAATACGAGTTCATGTCGTCGAGCGAGCACTACAATTCGGGCGGATTCAACGATGCGCTGCGGCAGGTGCTGCGCAGCAATCAGGCGATCCTCGACATCATGCTGCCCACGCTGCGCGAGGAGCGGCGCAGGACTTATTCGCCGGTGCTGCCGGTCAGTCCCACCACGGGCGTCGTGCTGCAAGTGCCGGTCGAAGTGGTCGACGCGGACCAGGGAATCGTCCGCTTCACCGACGAGGACGGTACGGTCGTCGAGCAGTCGGCGTTCGGGGGTATGGCCAAGCTGCAGTGGAAGGTCGACTGGGCGATGCGCTGGTACGCGCTGGGCGTCGATTACGAGATGTGCGGCAAGGATCTGACCGACAGCGTCACCCAGTCGGGCAAGATCGTCCAGGTGCTCGGCGGCCGCAAGCCGGAAGGGTTGATCTACGAGTTGTTCCTCGACGCCAATGGCGAGAAGATCTCCAAGTCGAAGGGCAACGGCCTGACGATCGAGGAATGGCTCACCTACGGCAGCGAGGAGAGCCTGGGCTTCTACATCTTTCCCAATCCGAAGAGCGCCAAGCAGCTCCACGTCGGGGTGATTCCCCGCGCGGTCGACGATTACTGGCAGTTCCGCGCGCGGTTGCCGGAGCAGGAACTCGACAAGCAGCTCGGCAACCCGGCGTGGCACCTGCTCCGCGCAAACGGCGGATTCGAAAATTCGGAGGCTCCGGGGGCCGGCGATGCCTTGCCGGTCACTTACGGGCTGCTGCTCAATCTCGTCGGCGTGCTCGGCGCAGGCGCCACGCGCGAGCAGGTCTGGTCGTACCTCGGCAACTACATCGTCGATCCCGATCCGGCGAAGCATCCCGAGCTCGACGTCCTGGTCGGCGCAGCGCTCGCCTACAACCGCGATTTCGTCGCTCCGACGCTGGAGCGTCGTGCGCCCGCGGCGAACGAGGCGGCGGCGCTGCGCAAGCTCGACGAAGCGCTGGTGGGCATCGCGGCGGAGAGCTCCGCGGAAGACCTGCAGACCATCGTCTACGAGATCGGCAAGGACGAGCAGTTCGCCTTCGAGTCGCTGCGCGATTGGTTCAAGGCGCTCTACGAGACGCTTCTCGGGTCGAGCCAGGGGCCGCGCATGGGCAGCTTCATCGCGCTTTACGGTATCGAGAACAGCCGCCGCCTGATCGCCGAAGCCCTCGCGCGGGCCTGAGGCTTTCGCCTGTTCTCACCCCCACTTGCGGGTGCGATACCACTTGGTGATGACGTATTTCACGCCGCGCTCGACCGGCGTGCCGGCATGCATCGTATCTTCGTTCGGCGTGCCGTCGGGCAAGGCGTTGTTCCAAGTCAGCAGCACGCCGGGCTTGGGCGGGATCTTGATCTCGACTTCGGTGAAGTGCGTCTCTCCGCCGGCCTCGACCTGGTTGAGGAAGATCATCGCGGTCCAGCTCCGCTGCCCGCCGCGTTTGCGCTCCATCTTCCAGTAGTCTTCGGTGGTGTAGAACCAGTCGTTGTGCGGCTTGAATTCCTGGCCGGGCATGTAGCGCTGGCCCTGGATCGCCTCGCCCGTTTCCGATTTCATGCCGAGCAGATCGTCGATCCGCCGCGAGATGCCTGCCACGAAGGGATCGCGCGGATCGAGATTGCCGGAATAGGACGTGCGGAATCCGCTCGAGTAGTCGGTGTCGTAGAGCGTGCTCGGCTGCGCGACGGCGTCGATCATCAAAATGAGCCGTTGGCATTCCGCAGGGCTCAGGAATTCCCCGATGGCGAAAATCTCCGCCTTGTCGGTCGGTACCTTGTAGGCTTGGGGGTCGACCTCGAGCCGTTTGCGGACGGTTGCGCCGACGCGCTTGAGCGCGTCCTTGTCGGGAATAGTCGCGGTCTTCGTCATATCGCGCTTCCCTACCAGCGCCTCCGTATGCTTCAAGAGTTCCGGAGGCCGATGGAAGATCATCGGATCAGAGGGAGATGGATCATGAACGAAGCTTCGGGACATCGCTATCCAGGTGTGGCCATGCTGCTGCACTGGCTGCTGGCCATCGGCGTGTTTGCGCAGTGGCGCATCGCGGTCGCGGCGGAGAACGCGCCCACCGATGAAGCCGGCAGCGAGATCATGGCCAATCACTTCTCGCTCGGCGCCACTCTGCTCGTGCTCGCCCTGGTGCGCCTGGTGTGGCGCTTCATCCAGCCGAACCCGCCGCTCGCGGCGCATCTTTCGACATGGGAACGCTGGCTGGCGAAGATCACGCACACGCTGTTCTATGTTCTTCTGATCGTCATGCCCTTGGCCGGCTGGCTCGCCATGTCGAAGTATGGAAATGGGGTGGACGTGTTCGGCATCTTCACATTGCCCGCCATGCCGGTCGAAAGCGATCCGGAAGGCGCGCGCGAGATATTCCACATCCATGCGGCCGCGGGAGTCACCCTGCTGGTGATTACGGCGATCCATATTCTCGGCACGCTCAAGCACACGCTGATCGACCGCGACGGCAATCTGTTCCGCATGCTGCCGTTCGGAACGCCCAAGGCCTGACGGCACATGCAAGAACCCCCGCCGGTTCGCACCAGCGGGGGCTTGCAAAGGGCTGCCGGGCTGACAAACCCCGGCAGCGGGGGAAAGCGGCTTACCAGAAGAAGTCGTAGATCACGTCGACCACTTCGCCGGAGTAGGTGTTCACCAGCAGCACGTCGTCGTAATAGCGGACCCAGCGATAGGGGCCGTATGCCGGCGGCAGGCGGTACTGCCACGGATCGTTGATCCAGTAGCGGTTGCTGTAGAACAGATTGCCGAGCCGGAACCCGATATTCACCCGGTTGTAGCGGTAGTTGCGATAGGGCGAATAATAACGGCCGATGCGGTAGACATTCCGGTTCGACGCGCGATAGCGATGCCAGTCGTAGCGGTCGTTGTCGCGCCAGCGGCGGTTCCAGGCGCGATGATCGCGCCGGTCGCGCCGGTCGTCCCAGCGATCGCGACGGTTGTCACGCCGGTCGTCCCACCGGTCGCGGCGGTTGTCGCGACGATCTTCCCAGCGATCTCGCCGGTCGTCGCGGCGGTCCCGCCAGTTCTCGCGGCGTTCCTGATTGCGATCGCGCCAGTTCTCACGGCGGTCCTGGTTGCGTTCGCGCCGGTTCTCGCGCCGATCGTGCCGCTGCTCCCGCCGGTCCTCACGGCGTTCGCTTCGGGCACCGCTCTGTTGTACGGCGCGGCGCATCGCATCCCAGCGAATCCGCTCGTTCCCCTGCCGAGCGTTGCCGCGGCGGTCGTCGCGGTCACGGGCACGCTGCTGGGTTTCGGCAGAGGCGGCGAAGGCTTCGGTGGGCAGGGCGGTCAGCGCCATCGCGCCTGCCACGGCCGCCATCGCGCTTCCCTTCAGAAATTGTCCAAGTGTCATCTCGTGGGTCTCCGTTCGTCGAGAACGCCGCGCCCACCGCCAGCGGCCCCTCTGATAAGATGAGGCACTTTTACGGTGGGCCGAATGACCGGAAACTGAACCGGCGTGTAGGGGTAACGTTCAGGTTCAGCGCAATTTCGCTTAACAAAAAATCAGCGCATCGGAACCCACTTCATCACGCCGCCTGCGAACGGCGTCCACCAGCCCGTCTTGATCCCTGCCGCGGCCAAAGTGTCGCTGGTCCACTGGTTGCAGGTGTTGCCGAGGTGATAAGTGCCGGGCGCGTCGTAGAATACGTCCCAGCCCTCGTACCCGGCGTGGATGGTGCGCGTGCCGGGCGGGACGACTTGCGACTCGATCCGGCGGACGAGGCGCGCGTATTCCGCGGGGCGCAGGCGCAGTATCCGCGCGGTCTCACTCGGAGCCGGGCGGACATAATGCGCAACATGAAGCAGCCCGTCGCCGCCCGTAGCCGCGTTGATCGCGGTGGGTAGCGAAAGGTCCGCCCATGTGGGCGTGTCGAGGAACACCTCGCGTTCCCCCCAACTGACGGATACGTGCGTATAGGGCCGGTTTGCCGCCGGCAGGTCCGAGGCCGGGAAGTCTGCCCGCCAGTCCTTCTGCGGGCTGACCAGCGGCATGACGATCGCGGTGTGGATGCCGTTGGTCTCGATCATGATGGCGACGCCGCGTTCCGGCTCCCTCCAGTCTCCGTTGCGCGGGATAGAGGAGCCGATCCACGCAAACGCCATGAACAGACCGACGGCTAGCGCGAGCCAGGCGAGAATCTTTGCGGTGATTCTCCAGACCCTGCCGTTCGCGAGCCGCCGCAGGCCGTCGCGGAGCCTCGCCCCTCTGAACGGAGAGGCGGAAGGGGAGGTCACCGCGTGGTCCGCCGCCGTAGCCAGAGGATCGACCAGTTGCCGTTCACCAGCCGCGACGCCAGGCGGAAGCCTTGGCGCCGATACGCTCGCCGCACTCGCGGCTCCTGCGTTTGGAGGAGTCCGGCCAGGAGCAGATTCCCGCCTGGTGTGACGGCGCGCGCGAAATCGGGCGCCAGCTCCACCAGCGGCCCGGCGAGAATGTTCGCTATCAGCAGGTCGTAGGGCGCGCGTGCCCGAAGCAGCGGGTGATGCATCCCGTCGGCGACGATCATCGCCAATTCACCAGGACCCCCGCCAACCTCAAAGCCGTTCGCCGCCGCGTTGTCCTCGACCACGCCGAGGCAGGCCGGATCGATATCGCTCGCGGTCGCCAGCGCGCGCGGCCAGAGCGTGAGCGCGGCGAAGGCAAGCAGGCCAGTGCCGGTTCCGATGTCGGCGAGGTTGCGTGGGGCGACGCCCCCGCGCCTCATCCCATCGAGCATTGCGAGACACCCCGCGGTCGTCGCGTGCTGTCCGGTGCCGAACGCCTGACTGGCGGGAATCGACAGGTTCACCACGCCCTTCGTATTGCTGGGCGCGTGCTCCGGTGTGTGGACGAAGAACCGGCCCGCGCGGATCGGTTCGACGCCCAGCTGGCTCTCGGTCACCCAGTCCGTCGGAGGCAATTTCTCCGCGTGCAGCTCCGGCGCGCCGCCGGCAAACAGCGCGGCCACCATGGCACGGTCGGCGCGGCGCGGTTTGCGCGGAAAGTAGGCGTCGAGCCGCCACTCCAGCGGCCGGTCTTCCGCTACCTCGCAGCCGGTGAGCACGACCTCGTCGTCCCACTCCAGCGCATCCTCCTGCGCGACGAGTGCGGCCTGGATCGCCGTCTTGTCGGCGAACGCGGTGAGTTTCCAGCTATCGGGCATGGACGCTCAGTAGCCCGATCGTTCGCCCGGCGGAAGCGGCGGCGCGCGGCCAGCGATTACCGGACGTAACTCGCCCCGTTTACGTCCACCGTCGCTCCGGTCATGCTCGCGGGGGCGTCGAGCGCGCAGAAGACGGCGATGGCGGCGATCTCCTCCGGCTCGGCAACCCGGCCCAGGGGGATGTCGGCTAGAAGGCCGGGACCGCCCCGGCTGGCGAGGTAGTCGCCGGCCATGGCCGTGTCGGTGAAGCCGGGCGTGATCGCGAAGCTCAAAATACCGTCCTTGGGGTAGGCGCGCGCGATCGTCTTGTGCAGTGCGAGCATGCCGCCCTTGGCCGCGGCGTAATGCCAATGCGCGGGCGAGTCGCCGCGGTGCCCGGCGCGGCTCGCGACATGGACGATGCGGCCGGGCACGCCTCGCTCGAGCCAGTGCCGCACCGCGAAGCGCGAAAGCTGCGCGGCCGAGGTGAGGTTGATGCGCAGCGTATCCTCCCACCCGTCGAGCCATTCGATGTCGGAGCGGTCGAGTGGGTTCGCCTGGAACAGGCCGGCGTTGTTGATCAGCACGTCGATCTCGCCGCCGGCGCGGTCCAGCGCCTCTTCCCACACCATGTGAGGGGCTGTCGGCTCGGCGAGATCGGCGCCGATGGTCTGCGCATCATGCGGTGCGCTGGCGTGGCCGATCACGCGTGCCTTGCGCATTTCGAGCTGCGTGCGGATCGCGGCGCCTATGCCGCGGCTGGAGCCGGTGAGAAGGATCGTGGGCATGTGTCCGCGCTTATCGCACCGTCACCTGTCCGTCATCCCTGCGCAGGGGGGGATCCAGCTTCCCGTGCCGGAAGTGCGCCCGCCTGCGGGGAATGACGGGAGAGCGATTATCGCGCGGGAGCCCCGCACGCGCCTTGTCTCGCCAGTCGATTGCGCTAAGGGGAGGGCGAAATTTCAAGGGCAACCGGACGATCGCCATGGCCGAAAGACCACTCTCCCCGCATCTCAGCATCTGGAAATGGGGACCGCACATGCTGGTCTCGATCCTGCACCGTGTCACCGGCGACGGAATGGCGATCGTGGGTCTCGGCGTGCTGCTGTGGTGGCTCGGCGCGCTGGCGAGCGGGCCGGAGGCTTACGCGACCTTCACCGGGATCGCGACCTCCTGGTACGGCTATGTCGTGCTCGTCGGTCTCTCCTGGGCCTTCTTCAACCACATGACCTCGGGCCTGCGCCATTTCGTGCTCGACATCGGCGCGGGGTATGAACTCGGCATCAACAAGGCCTGGTCGGTCGCTTCCCCAATCATCGGCATTGCGCTGACGGCGGCGTTCTGGGCCGCTCTGCTGCTTCTCTGAGGACTTGAACGATGGGTAACGGAACCTCGATCGGTCGCGTGCGCGGGCTCGGCTCGGCGCACGAGGGCGTGCACCACTGGCTGCTCCAGCGCTTCACCGCGATTGGCAACCTGATCCTCGTGCTGTGGCTGGTCGGCTCGATCCTGCTGCTGCCCGATCTCTCCTATGCCACCGTCACCGGCTATCTCTCGCATCCGCTTGCAGCGACGGCGATGGCGCTGCTGATCGTCAGCCCGTTCTGGCACGCGCGCCTCGGCCTGCAGGTGATGATCGAGGACTACGTCCACACGCCCGGCAACAAGTTCGCGGCGATCGCGCTGCTCAATGTCGCGACCGTCGGCGGCGCGGCGTTCGGCCTGTTCTGCGTCGCCCGCATCGTATTCGGAGGAGCCGCCTGATGGGCAACCCGGCACCCAAGACCGCCAGCAACAATCAGGCGAGCCAGAAGGCGGGGCAGAGCCCGGCCTATCCGATCGTCGATCACACCTACGACGTTGTCGTGGTCGGCGCCGGCGGCTCCGGCCTGCGCGCGACGATGGGCGCGGCCGAATCCGGCCTCAAGACTGCCTGCATCACCAAGGTCTTCCCGACCCGCTCGCACACCGTCGCGGCGCAGGGCGGCATTGCCGCCAGCCTCGGCAACAACACGCCCGATCACTGGTCGTGGCACATGTACGACACCGTCAAGGGCTCCGACTGGCTCGGCGACCAGGACGCGATCGAGTACATGGTGCGCGAGGCGCCGCAGGCGGTCTACGAGCTCGAACACGCCGGCGTGCCGTTCAGCCGCAACGACAACGGCACGATCTACCAGCGTCCGTTCGGCGGCCACATGCAGAACATGGGCGAAGGCCCGCCGGTGCAGCGCACCTGTGCCGCAGCCGACCGCACGGGCCACGCGATGCTTCACGCGCTCTACCAGCAGAGCCTGAAGTACGACGCGGACTTCTTCATCGAATATTTCGCGCTCGACCTCATCATGGAGAACGGCGCGTGCCGCGGCGTGATGGCGATGTGTCTCGACGACGGGACGATCCACCGTTTCCGCGCCAAGGCCGTGGTGCTGGCGACCGGCGGCTACGGCCGCTGCTACTACACCGCGACGAGCGCGCACACCTGTACCGGCGACGGTGGCGGCATGGTGCTGCGCGCCGGCTTGCCGCTCCAGGACATGGAGTTCGTCCAGTTCCACCCGACCGGCATCTACGGCGCCGGCGTGCTCATCACCGAGGGCGCGCGCGGTGAGGGCGGCTATCTCACAAACTCGGAAGGCGAGCGCTTCATGGAGCGCTACGCACCGAGCGCGAAGGATCTCGCCAGCCGTGACGTCGTCAGCCGCTCGATGGCGCTGGAGATGCGTGAGGGGCGCGGCGTCGGGCCGGAGAAGGACCACATCTACCTCCACCTCGACCATATCGACCCGAAGGTGCTCGCCGAGCGCCTGCCGGGCATCACCGAGAGCGGCAAGATCTTCGCCGGCGTCGACCTGACGCGCCAGCCGCTCCCCGTGACGCCGACCGTCCACTACAACATGGGCGGCATCCCCTGTAACTATCACGGCGAGGTCGTGACGATCGGCCCCGACGGCAATCCGGAGACCATCGTGCCCGGCCTGTTCGCGGTGGGTGAGGCGGCCTGCGTCTCGGTCCACGGGGCGAACCGCCTCGGCTCCAACTCGCTGATCGATCTCGTGGTGTTCGGCCGCGCGACCGGCCATCGCCTCAAGGAAATCATCAAGCCCGGCACCAGCCACGACGAGCTGCCGAAGGACAGCGCCGATCTCGCGCTGACCCGTCTCGACCATTTCCGCCACGCCAGCGGCGGTTCGCCCACGGCGGCCGTTCGCGCGGAAATGCAGAAGGACATGCAGAAGCATGCAGCCGTGTTCCGCGACAGCAAGCTGCTCAGCGAAGGCGTCGAACTGCTCAAGCAGGCGAACAAGCGGATGGAGGACATTCACGTTTCCGACCGCTCGCTGATCTGGAACTCGGACCTCATCGAGACTCTCGAGCTCGACAACCTGATGGCGCAGGCGAACGTCACCATGGCTTCCGCCGAGAACCGCAAGGAAAGCCGCGGCGCTCATGCACACGAGGACTTCCCCGAGCGCGACGATGCCAACTGGATGAAGCACACCGTCGCCTGGTTCGAAGGGTGGGGTGGCAACGGCGGCGCGGTGAAGATCGATTACCGCCCGGTTCATGAATACACGCTCACCGACGACATCGAATACATCAAGCCGAAGAAACGGGTGTACTAGCCATGCAGATCGCGGTCCTGACGTTCGACGGGTACAATGAACTCGACTCGTTCGTCGCGGCCGCGATCCTCAACCGCATGCACGGGGCGGGGTGGAAGGCGCACATCGCGGCACCCACTCCGCTGGTGACGTCGATGAACGGCGTGACGGTCGAGCGTCAGAAGCCGATCGAATTCGCCCGCGAGGCGGATGCGGTGATCATCGGCAGCGGTATCCGCACCCGCGAGATCGCGGCCGATCCGGCCATGCTGGCGCGGATCAAGCTCGATCCTGCGCGGCAGCTCATCGGCGCGCAATGTTCGGGCACGCTGCTCCTCGCCAAGCTGGGGCTGGTCGGCGACCTGCCCGCCTGTACCGACCTGACCACCAAGCCATGGGTGATCGAGGCGGGTGTGAACGTGATCGACGCTCCGTTCGTGGCGCACGGCAACGTCGCCACGGCCGGCGGCTGCCTCGCCTCGCAGTACCTCGCCGCGTGGATCATCGCGCGTCTTGCCGGAGAGCGCCAAGCCGAAGAGGCGCTGCACTACGTCGCGCCGGTCGGCGAGAAGGACGTCTACGTCGATCGCGCCATGGCCGCGGTGCGGCCCTTCCTCGGCGCTGCAGTCGCGGTCTAGCGGAAGGACGATTCGGTCCAGCGTTCGATGAGGGCCATTCGCCTGCTTCCTCTGACGGTGTTTCTGGCCAGCGCCTGCGCCGCGCTACCATCACCGCCCGAGGACCTCGAGCTCGATCCCTTCTACACGAAGTACGTCGAGGCGGAGGGTATTCCCATCGTCGGCTCTCCGCGCGTTGCCGACGAGGCTCTGGTCAACGCCCGCTCGATCGTCGAGGACATGCTGGCGCACCGCCCCGATCTCGCCGCGGTGCTCGCGCGCAAGGGCTATCGGGTGGCAATCCTCGCGGAAGAGGAGGCGATCACCGACCTGCCGGAGAACGCGCACTGGACCAAGCCTGCGCCCGACGATCCGCGGCTGACGCGCTGCGAGCGCAAGCATTATGAGGCGCGGATCGGAAGCCTCACCGACCGTGAGTACTGGAACGCCCGCGCCCGAGGCATTGGCGGCATCCACACGGTCGGAGCGGAGGAGGACGTGCTGGGCAAGCGCACGAGCCGCTATTTCGGCGAGACGATCCTCGTCCACGAGTTCGCGCACAACCTCCTCGATGCAATCCACGCCGCTGACCCGCAGCTCTATGCCGAGGTCGAAGCCGCTTATGCCCGGGCGCTCGAGCAAGGCCTCTGGCGCGACGAATATGCCAGCACGACCGTGCAGGAATACTGGGCGGAAGGAACGCAATTCTGGTTCAACTCGAACCGCCTGGCGGTCTTCGACGGCCAGCAGATCCTGAACCACGCCGATCTGGAAACATACGATCCGCGCCTCGCCGCAGCGCTGCGCACGGCCTACGGCGAACGCCACCGCCTCACCGCAGACCCATTCTACCGCCACCCCGCGCGCGTACCGCCAGGCCCGATCCCGGAAAACACCGCAGAGGTGTGCTGAGGCGGCCGCGAAGCGCTTGGACGAGAGGCGCCGGGTCATTCATATATCTCGCCGAAGGGAGCAGGTTTGTTGAGCCTGCTCGAAAGTCATGCGTAGTCTTGAAACCCGTAGCGTTGATCCGGTAATCTCGACACTTGCTCAAAAGGGGGGCGCATGAAGTTCTCGATTCTAAAGGCCGCTGCGGCCTTTATCGCCGTACTTGTGAGTGGCCCGGCGCATGCTGAATGGCTTGAAGCGACGTCACCGCACTTCACTGTCGTTGGCGACATGTCGGAGCGTGAATTGCGAGAGCGGACAGTTGCGCTCGAACAATACGATGCGATGCTGCGCTATGTCCTTAATGCCGAGGAGGCGGTCCCCGTGACCGTTTTCATCGTCTCCGGGCTCGGCGCCGTGCAGGATGCGCTGGGCAGCGGAGCGCGCAATGCCGCCGGGTTCTATTCGGCCACCGCGCAGGGTGCCAATGCCGTCGTGCCGGAGAGGCTCGGCTACTATCGCGAGGACTTCAATCCTCGCGTCGTACTCTTCCACGAATACGCGCACCACATGCTGCTCACCAACGTGGAGATATTCATGCCGGGATGGGCGCAGGAGGGCCTGGCCGAGATGTTCGCCACTGCGAAGATCGAGGACGATGGCGGTGTGGTGATCGGCGACAAGAACGATTCTCGTGCCGACGAAATGTTCGGCGCACATCGCTGGAGCGTCGAGCGCATGTTGCTGAGCGACTTCGAACCTCCGAAGAACCCGTACGATAATATCGAGAAGTACTCGCGCGGGTGGGCTCTCGCACATTACCTCTGGATGAGCGGCGAACGGCCGAACCAGTACGGGGAATTCATCGCCGAGCTCAATCGGACCGTGGACCCGGTCGCCAGCGGCAAGAAAGTGTTCGGCGACCTCGACAGGCTCGACAGCGAGCTCGACCGCTACATCCGGATGCACAAGTACAAGCTCGCCCGCTTCGGGCCCGAGCTGATCGGCAAGCCGGCCGAGGTGGCCATCCGGCGCCTCTCGGAGGGGGAGGCGGCGATGCTGGACTACCGGATGACCAGCACGCTGGGCGTGACCGGGGAAACGGCGGGCCCGCTGGCCGCGAAGGCAAGGCCGGTGGCTGCGCGCTTCCCTGATAGCGTGCCGGTGCAGACCTGGCTCGCCGAGATCGAATACGACGCGAAGAATTATGATGCCGCCGCGGCGGCAGCCGACCGCGTGCTGGCCATGGATCCGCAAAGCCTGTTTGCCATGGTGTACAAGGGGCGCGTCGCGATGCAGCGCGCCCTGGCCGCGCAGGAGCCGGCGCTGGCAAAGGAGGCACGGCGCTGGTTTCTCAAGGCCAACCGCATCGACCCCGATCATGCACTGCCGTTTATGCTGTATTACGACAGCTTCGGCGCCATGGGGCAAACTCCGCCTTCCGATGCGGTCACTGGCCTGTACCGTGCAGTGACGCTGGTGCCGCAGGACACGACGCTGAGAATTCGCGCCGCGGTGGCGCTGCTGCGTGAGGGCGACGTCGAGAGCGCCCGAAGGATTATCGCTCCGGCCGCGTTCGCTGCGGAGAGCCTGGGTGAAAACAGCGCGCTCCAGCTCGTCAAGACAATGCAGGAAACCCTCGACCCCGAAGCATTGCTGGCGAAGGCCGCCGAACTCAAGTTCGATCGGTTGAACGAGTTCGTCTTGCCAGAGGTCGACGGAGAGGAAGCCAGCGGGGAAGACGGGGAAAGCGGGGAAGGCGAAGGTCAGTCCTAGGAGGCGTTTGCGCTCTGGGGGTCTGGCGATTCGGGTTTGAGCGCCTTTCTGCGGCGCGAGCGGTCTGCGCTCCGGTCGATTTTCCCGGCCATGCCTGTAGAAGGGGGTGAATCCGCCCAGCCGATGCCGAGTCGAGATCATGAACATGTCTACCCCAGTCGAGAGAACGCGCGAGGAGGTTCGCCAGGCGCGTGAAGCGAAGCGTGCGGCGGCCGCGGCGCTCGGGGTGGACGAACATTACGTTTCGGAGCTGGTCGAGCGGTTCTACGCCGCCATTCGCGAGGACGACCTGCTCGGCCCGATCTTCGCGGAGCGGGTCGAATCGTGGCCCGAGCACCTAGCGCGGATGAAGAGCTTCTGGCGCTCGATCCTGTTCAACAGCGGCGAGTTCTCCGGGAATCCGATGGTCAAGCACGTGGTCATCCCCGGTCTGGAGGAGCGGCACTTCGCCCACTGGCTGACGCTGTTCTACGCCACGCTCCGCGATCTGGAGGGCGATCCCGGTGCCTCGTCGCTGGTCGGCGAACGCGCGCGTGCGATTGCCGACAGCCTCCTCACCGGAATAACCATCCGCCGCGAAGGAATCGGGGGTTCGCGAGCGGGGGCCGGCCTGCCGCATATCTGACGGCCAGGCTTTGCGGCGCTACTCGCCGGGCACGCCCGGCTCGGCCCGCCGCGCCTCGATGATCTTGACCGGCTCGGCCAGCATCTGGCCCTTCATCCAGCCTTCGCCCTTGTTCGGATCGGCCGGCGCGGCGTGGATCGCGCGGACGACGTCCATTCCCTCGACGACATGGCCGAAGGCGGCGTAGCCGGCGCGCAGCTCCGGGTCTTCGGAAGTCGGATCGGCATCCATTCCCGGCTGCTCCTGGAGCATGATCGAGAAGTCCCCGGTGGCGGTACCTGGCGCATTGCGCGCCATGGAAAGTGCGCCGGCGGTGTGGAGCACGCCCGTTTCGTTGGTCGGTTCATGCGCGATCGGGGGCAGGACGCGCTCGGGATCGTGCTGCGTGCCGGCCTGGATCAGTCCGTTGGGCTGCTCGCCCCAGTCGAGCCGCATCGCGCGATAGAACACGATGCCGTCGAAACGGCCCTCGTCGACATAGCGCAGGAAGTTCGCGGCGGTGATCGGCGCGCGCTCGGTCTCGATCGCGGCGGTGATGTCGCCCATCGTGGTCTCGAGCACTACGAGCGTGGTTTCGGGTTCGGCTTCCGGGGAAGGCACAGGAGCAGGCGCCTCTTGTGCAAACGCGGCGGAGGCGAGCGCGAAGGGCAGGGCGAGCGCGGCGAATCGTCTGAACATGCCGCGACTATGCCGGACTTTCACCGCCTCCGCAGCATGTCGCGGTCGAGCTGGTCGATGGAGGTCACGCCCATCAGCCGCATGCCGCGCTCGATCTCGTCCCTGAGCAGCGTGAGCGCACGCTCCACCCCGGCCTGCCCGGCGGCGGCAAGGGCGTAGAGGTAGAGCCGTCCGCCCGATGCCGCCGTGGCCCCCTGCGCCAGCGCCTTGAGCACGTGCGTCCCCCGCCGCACGCCGCCGTCGCAGATGACCTCGATCTCGCCGCCTACCGCATCGACGATCTCCGCAAGCTGGTCGAACGGCGCGCGGCTGCCGTCGAGCTGGCGGCCGCCGTGGTTGGAGACCATGATCGCGTCCGCCCCGATTTCGACCGCGCGGCGTGCATCGGCCACGCTCATCACGCCCTTGAGGCAGAACGTACCGCCCCAGTCCTGCTTGATGCGTGCGGCGGTGTCCCAGTCCATCGCCGTGTCGAGCATGGTGTTGAAGTATTCGGCGATCGAAACCGCGCGGCCCGTGCCTTCGCTGACGTGGGTATCGAGATTGGGCAGGCGGAACTTCTCGCGGAACACGTAGTCGAGCGCCCAGCGCGGCCGCGTGGCGTAGGACCAGACCGCGCTCGGCGTGAAGCGGGGCGGGGTGGTGAAGCCGCTGCGCGCGCACCGCTCCCGCTTGCCGGCGACGATCGTGTCGACCGTCAGCGCCATGGCATCGAACCCGGCGGCCTTGCAGCGCTCGATCATCGAGGTGTTCAGCCCCGCGTCCTTGTGGACGTAGAGCTGGAACAGCTTGGGTGTTGACACGAGTGACGCGATCTCTTCGATGCTCACGGTCGCGAGGCTGGAGATCCCGAACCACAGGCCGAACCTCTCAGCCGCCCGTGCGACGGCGCGCTCGCCCTGCCAGTGGAACACGCGCTGGAGCGCCGTCGGGCTGAGCATCAGCGGCAGCGCGCTGCGGCGGCCCATGATCGTGCAGCTCGTGTCGATCTCGGACACGCCCGCAAGCACGTTCGGCACGAGGTCCACCTCGTCGAATGCGGCCGTGTTGCGCGCCCGGGTAATCTCGTCGTCCGCCGCGCCATCGATATAGTCGAACACTGGCCACGGCAGGCGGCGTCTGGCGAGCAGGCGCAGATCGCCGACGTTATGGCAGTCCGACAGACGCATGACCGGGCTCTACCAGCAGCATCGGAGCTCGCCAATCGGTTCATCCACGCTTAATGTTTACAAGCGTAGTCGTTGTGCCTACAGACGTAAACGAAACCGGGGAGGTTTTCGTGGCGAAGTCCGAAGACGACGAACGGCCGGAACGCATCAGCGATGCCGAGCACGCCGTGATGGAAACGCTCTGGGCCAGGAGCCCGCTGACCGCTGCCGAAGTGTGCGAGGCGGTCTGCGCGGAGCGCGACTGGAGTCTGCCGACGGTCAAGACGCTGCTCTCGCGGCTCGTGACCAAGCAGGCAGTCGAGACCAGGCCGGACGGGCGGCGGTTCCTCTACAGTCCGCTGCTCGCGCGCGACGACTATGTGGGCGGAGAATCCCGCCGGCTCATGGATAGGCTGTTCGGCGGCCGGGCGGCGCCGCTCTTCGCCCATCTCGCGCAGGATGAGGCGTTGACCGACGCCGATATCGCGGAGATCGAGGCCCTGCTGAAGGAGCTGAAGCAATGAGCTGGCTTCTCGACACACTCGTCTGGACCGCGGCGTTGATCGCGCTGGTCCTGGTGCTGCGGCGGCCCGTTGCGCGCCATTTCGGGGCGAAAGCGGCTTACGGACTATGGCTGCTGCCTTTCCTCCGCCTGCTGTTGCCCCCGATCACGCTGCCAGCCTCGCTCGCACCTGAAGTGCCTTCAGCGCCCGTCGCGGTGCCGTCCGAAGCAACTTATCTCATCATCGATCGAGTTGCCGCCCTGGACGGGACGGGTGCAGCGGTGGAAGCAGCGTCGCCGACAGTCCCCTGGGCGGCGGCGCTGCTTGCACTGTGGCTCGCGGGCGCGGCGCTGTTCCTCTGGCTGCGCTTTTCCGGATACCACCGAATGCGCCGCGTGCTGCTTGCCGAAGCGGTTCCGGTGGGCGAGGCGGGGAAGATCCGCCTGGTCGAGACCCCGGAGACCAACGCCCCGATCGCGTTCGGCGTGCTGGACAAGGTCGTAGCGCTTCCGCCGGGCTTCATGGCCCAGCGCGACCGCGCCGCGCGCGACCTGGCACTGGCGCACGAGCTTGCCCACCATCGCGGCGGGGATTTGCTGGCAAACTTCGCCGCGCAGCCGCTGTTTGCGCTGCACTGGTTCAACCCGCTCGCCTACGCCGGATGGCAGGCCATGCGCCGTGACCAGGAAGCGGCCTGCGACGCTCGCGTGGTCGAGAGAAGCGACCGCGAGACGCGTGCCGCCTACGGCCAAGTCATTGCCAGCTTCGCCGCCGGGCCGCGCGTCGCGCTCGCAGCGCCGATGGCCTGCCCCGTCCTGGGCGACAAATCGATCATCCACCGTTTGAGGAGCCTGAACATGTCCGAGATCACTCCGCGCCGTCGCATGGCCGGGCGCGCGCTGCTCGCCGCCGGGCTTCTCGCCCTGCCGCTGACCGCTTCGATCAGCTATGCGGAAACCATGGACCTGCCGAAGACGCCCGAGCCGCCCGCTGCGCCGGCCGTTCCTGCTGACGTGCCGCCGGCCCCGCCCGCTCCTCCTGCGCCTCCCGCACCGCCGGCACCGCTTCCGCTCCAGGTCGTCGGCGATCACTCCGATGGTGAGCGGCGCCACATCGTCGTCCATCGGCTCGATGGTGACCACGAGGGAGAGCCGATGGTCGTCAAGATGCGAGGTGACGGCGCGACCTGGGAAGGCAGTGCGCCGCGCTTCTCCCCTGAACAGCGAGCGGCTCACCTCAAGGCGCTCGAAGAGCTTCGTGCGCTCGGCGAGCTCGGTAAACTTGGCGAACTCGGCAAGCTTGGCAGCCTGGGTGAGCGTATCGGGCACGAGGTGCGTGTCGCTCTGGCCGACATGCCGGAGGTCCCGCGCGTGATCGAGGGCTGCAGCGGCACGGAGGTGGTTCACGAGAGTTCCGAGGATGGGCGGCAGGTGATCCGCATCTGCACCGCCGCGATCAACGCCGAAGCCATGCGCGGCCTGCGCGAGGCCCGGGCCGAGATCGCCCGTGACCAAGCGATCTCTGCGGAGATGCGGGCGCGCGTGCTGAGTTCGCTGGACGAATCGATCGCGCGGATGGCGGCGAAGAACTAGCCCGGGCGGCGGTTCAGCCGCCGACTGGCTGCACGACTTCCTTGGAAACGAAGGTGATCCCTCGGGCGCCTTCGTTTTCCGTTTTCGGCTTCTCGACCTCGGGTGCGGCTTGCGCGCTGGCAGCGCCGAACGCGAGTTCGGTTTCGGCCCATTCGACGCGGTCGTCTTTCGTTATGTCGATCTTCGCGAAGGCGGGGCGGGCCGGATAGGCGCAGCCCATCTGCTGACCCAATCCCTTCAGATAGCCGCGCCGGATCAATCCGGCGACGATCGCCGCCTCGAACTCGCGCTGGTGGTCGGCGGCGCCGGTGATCTCACGCACGATGCTGCGGAACGGGATGAACGATCCCACCGCGCTCTTGGCGATGCGGCCGACGGAAATATCGTCGCGATCCTCGTCGGCGATATCGAGGTCGGCGCCGAGCATCGCATCGAGCTGGGCGATCGCCCCTTCGACTTCGCTGCATTCGTCGAGGCCGTCGTTCGCGTAGGGCGACCGGGTAGCGGCCAGCAGGATCTCGGGAATCGGATCCTTCGCGAGGTTGAGATCGATGAGCGGCGTCGTGGCGATGTCCTCCATATCGGGATCGCGGTCGCGCATGTTCGCCTGGTCCCGCGCCGCGAGCGGCGCGCCGGCCAGAACCGAGGCCAGGGCGAGCGCCCTAGCGCATGTCGAAATAGGCATCGCACACACTGTCATCGGCCTGCTCCATTCCGCGCCGCAGCGCTTCCGAGCGCTGGGCGCTCGACCCATGGGTGAAGCTTTCGGGGCTGACCTGCTGCCCGGCCTGCCGCTGGAGCGTATCGTCGCCGATCGCGCTCGCGGCGCGCAGCCCTTCCTCCATGTCGCCCGGATCGATCAGGTTGCGGTTCTTGCCGGCCCAGACGCCGGCATAGCAGTCCGCCTGCAATTCCATCCGCACCTGCAGCTCATTGGCGCGGCCGGGGTTCTGCGACTGCGCGCTGCGCACCTGCCCGGCGAGCCCGGTGAGATACTGGATGTGGTGCCCGTATTCGTGGGCCATGACGTAGTAGCGGGCAAAGTCGCCGCCTGCGCCCAACTCGCGCGCCAGTGTGTCGTAGAAGCTCGTGTCGATGTAGATGCCCTGATCCGCGGGGCAGTAGAACGGGCCCATCGCGCTCGATGCGCCCCCGCAGCCGGAGTTCGTGCCCCCGGTGTAGAACGCGAGCTCCGGATCCCTGAACGCGATCCCCGCGCGCTCGAACTCGGGTTGCCAGGTGCGGTTCAGCGAATCGAGCGCGTTGCAGGCCTCGAGCGCATATTCGTTCTGCTCACAGACCTGGGTTTCCGAAAGATCCGATTGCGGCCGCTGCCCGGCCGGCGCGCTCTGCTGCACGCCGTCGATCGTGCCGAGCATCTGCCCCGGGTCCACTCCGAACACGAGCGCGGCGACGACCACGATCACCAGCGTGCCGCAGCCGACCTTGCCTCCACCGCCGCCGGGAAACCCGCCCCCACCACCGCCGCCCTGGCGTACGCGAATATTGCGCGGATCGAACCGGTTGAGCCTCATCAATTCATCTCCCCGAAGGCGCGGCCGCCGATAGTATCTGGACAGGTACAGACTTGCCCGCAAAAGCCGTTTAGGCAAGGCTTCGCTCATCAAATCTGCAGGGGGTATGGAATGTTCCTTTCAGGCAAGCGTGCGCTCGTCACTGGGTCGACCTCCGGGATCGGCCTCGCGGTCGCGCGCGCGCTGGCGGCGGAAGGGGCGGAGATCGTACTCAACGGCTTCGGAGAGGAAGCCGATATCGCCCGGCTTCGCGACGAATTCCGCGCACGGCACGTGGGGGCGGACCTCACCACCTGCGAAGGATGCGACGCGCTGATGGATGCGGCCGGGCCGGTCGATATCCTCGTCAACAATGCCGGGATGCAGCACGTCGCCCCCGTCGAATCCTTTCCGGTCGAGAAATGGGACGCGATCGTCGCGCTCAACCTGACCGCGGCGTTCCACACCGTGCGCCGCGCCGTGCCACACATGAAGGCGCAGGGCTGGGGACGGATCGTCAACGTGGCCAGCGCGCATTCGAAGACCGCATCGCCTTTCAAGAGTGCCTATATCGCCGCCAAGCATGGGCTCGACGGCTTCACCAAGACGATCGCGCTGGAACTGGCGCGGAGCGGCGTGACGGCGAACTGCGTCAGCCCCGGTTATGCCTGGACGCCGCTGGTCGAGAACCAGATCCCCGACACGATGAAGGCGCGCGGGCTGTCGCGCGAAGAAGTGATCGACGACGTGCTGCTGGCCAAGCAGCCGACCAAGAAGTTCGTCCAGCCTGCGGAAATCGGCGCACTCGCCGTGTTCCTGTGCCGCGAGGATGCGGGCAACGTCACCGGTGCCAACTGGAGCATCGATGGCGGCTGGACCGCCGAGTAGCCGGCCGGTGCGGGCAGGGGCGCAGATGCACCGCTGGGCGGTGATCCTCCTCGCGGTGGCGGCCGCGAGCTGCGCGCCTGCGCGAATGGATTCTGCGCCGGCCGACAGCCTCGATACGATCGAAAGCGAGCTGGCGGCCGACGTCGCCGTGCTGGCGAGCGACGGGTTCGAAGGCCGCCGCCCCGGCACGGACGGCGAGGCGAAAACTCTGCGCTATCTCGCGCAGCGCTGGCAGGCGGCCGGGCTCGAATCGGGTACGAACGATCCGGCGAATCCCTGGTTCGCGCCGGTGGCGTTGCAGCTCATCACGCCGGAGCACTTCGAAGCCGCATTCTTCCGCGGCCGCCGCAAGCTGGTGCCGCCGGAAGGATCGGTCCGCCTCTATAGCTCGGGGCGCCGCTCGCTGCTCGAACGCAGCCCGGCGGTGTTCGTCGGACGCAGGGGAGGGTCGCTCGATCAGGCCGAACTCGCCGGACGCATCGCGGTCATGCTGTGGGATCATCCGCGCAAGGTGGAGCAACGCGAGGCGCTGCTGGAGAAGGGCGCCGCGGCCGTTCTGGCGATCGTCCCCGATACGGCAGAGCTGGCGGAACTGACCGATCTGCGGAGCAAGGGTTCCTACCGCCTGGCGAGCGCGGAGGACGGCGCCCAGCTCGACGGGCTCGTGTCGCGGGAAGGCGCAGAGGCGCTTCTGGGTGAGGAGCGCTTCACCACACTTTCTGCCGCTGCGGGGCGCGACGGCTTCAGGCCCGTTCCACTCGACATCGAAGCGCGCCTGGAGGCGACCTCCCTCTCGCGCGAGGTGCGCACGCACAATCTCATCGCGCGGCTGCCGGGCCGCCTGCCCAACGCTGGCGCGGTGCTGCTGCTCGCTCACTGGGATCATTTCGGGCATTGCGCGGAAGGGCAGGGGGCCGACGCGATCTGCAACGGCGCGGTCGACAATGCCAGCGGGCTTGCCGTGCTTGGTGCGGTGGCAAAGCGTCTCGCGCAGGGGCCGCAGCTCGACCGCGACGTCTATTTCGTCGCGACCACCGCGGAAGAATGGGGTTTGCTGGGCGCGCGGGCGTTCGCGCAGGATCCGCCGATGCCGCTCGATACCATCGTCGCTGCATTCAACGTGGACACGATCGCCGTAGCGCCGCGCGGTGGCCCGGTGGCCATCGTCGGGCACGGGATGACTGCGCTGGACGGCGAAGTGGAGCGCATCGCTGCGAGCCTCGGCCGCAAGCTGGGCGATCACGACTACGCCAACCGGTACGTGCGCAGGCAGGACGGTTGGGCGCTGCTGCAGCACGACGTGCCCGCGCTGATGGTCTCCAGCGCCTTTGCCGATCGCGCGGCGATGGAAGCCTATATGCGCGACCGCTACCACCGCACCGGAGACGTCACCGACGCGATCCAGTTCGGCGGTGCGGCGGAGGACGTGCTGCTGCATCTCGCGCTCGTGCGGCACTTCGCCAGCCTCGGCGGCTACCAGGCCGCCCAGCCATAAATTCCCGCTCACCCCTAGCGGGCGCCGGTACATGCGGTTACATGGGCCGCCACGATTCTCCCGGCGAAAGATTTTACGTGGCTTCGATCGATATCCCCCTCGGCCTTACCTTCGACGACGTGCTTCTGCGTCCGGCCGAAAGCGACATCCTCCCTTCCATGGCGGACACGAGCACGCGGCTGACGCGCGACATCGCGCTCAATATCCCCGTGCTGTCCGCGGCGATGGACACGGTGACGGAGGCGGACATGGCGATCGTCATGGCGCAGCTCGGCGGGATCGGCGTGCTCCACCGCAACCTCACCATCGAGCAGCAATGCACCGCGGCGCGCGCGGTCAAGCGGTTCGAGAGCGGCATGGTCGTGAACCCGATCACCATCTCGCCCGACGCGACGCTGGGCGAGGCGCAGGCGCTGATGACGCAGCACCGGATCAGCGGCATTCCCGTGACGGACCGCGGCGGCACGCTGGTCGGTATTCTGACCAATCGCGACGTGCGCTTTGCCGAGAACCCGCAGCAGCCGGTGCGCGAGTTGATGACGACCGAAAATCTCGCCACCGTGCCGCTCGGCACCGGGCAGGACGAAGCGCGCCGCCTGCTGCACCAGCGACGGATCGAGAAGCTGCTGGTGGTCGACGACGCCTTCCGCTGCATCGGACTGATCACGGTCAAGGATATCGAGAAAGCCGTGAACTATCCGGACGCGACCAAGGACGTCAGCGGGCGCCTGCGCGTCGCCGCGGCGACGACCGTCGGCGACAAGGGTTTCGAGCGGACGCAGGCGCTGGTCGACGCCGAAGTCGACGTGGTCATCATCGATACCGCGCACGGCCACAACAGGGACGTCGCGCGCGCGGTGGAGAAGGCGAAGACCCTTTCGAACTCCGTGCAGATCGTCGCCGGCAACGTCGCGACGGCGGAAGCGACTCGTGCCTTGATCGACGCGGGCGCGGACGCGGTGAAAATCGGCATTGGCCCGGGCTCGATCTGCACCACGCGGATCGTCGCCGGCGTCGGCGTGCCGCAGCTCACCGCAATCATGGAATGCGCTGAGGAAGCGGCGAAGTCGGGCGTTCCGGTGATCGCCGACGGCGGCCTGCGGACGAGCGGCGATGCGGCCAAGGCGCTCGCGGCGGGCGCCTCGACCGTGATGGTGGGTTCGATGCTCGCCGGCACTGCCGAGAGCCCCGGCGAGACGTTCCTTTACCAAGGGCGCAGCTACAAGGCCTACCGCGGCATGGGCTCGGTCGGCGCGATGGCGCGCGGCAGTGCCGACCGGTACTTCCAGCAGGACGTGTCGGCGATGAAGCTGGTGCCCGAGGGGATCGAGGGCCAGGTGCCCTTCAAGGGCCCCGCGGCGGACGTGATCCACCAGCTCGTCGGCGGCATCAAGGCCGCGATGGGCTATACCGGCAGCGCAACGATCGACGATCTGCGCACGCGCGCGAAGTTCGTCCGCATCACCAATGCGGGGCTCAGCGAGAGCCATGTGCACGACGTCGCCATCACCCGCGAGGCGCCGAATTATCCGACGCGATGAGGGTGTGGCGCTCCTCGTGTAAGCCTCCGCGAAGGTTGCGGCGTCGGGCGGCCAAGCCTTCGGCATTCAAGGGAGGCCCCAGCCTGCGCTGGGGCTCACATACATGACCCCCGCGGCAAGGGTGCAGGCCGCGATCGAACTGCTCGATTCCGTCATCGCCGCAGCGCAAGGCAAGGGCGCGCCTGCAGACCGGCTGATTGCCGATTATTTCCGCCAGCGCCGGTATGCCGGGAGCAAGGACCGGCGTGCGGTGCGTGAGCTGGTCTATCGGGCGATCCGCGTTTGCGGACCGGTCCCGTCCGGCGGTCGCGCAGCGATGATTGCGCTCGGCGCCGAGGACCAAGCGATCCTGCAGCTTTTCGACGGTTCGCCCCACGGCCCGGCGCCGCTTGCCAGCGGCGAAGTCGCTGCCGAGCCCGGCCTCGCGCCGCGATGGCTGGTCGAGGCGCTCGCCGGCTCCGGGATTGCGGGAGGGGAAGCCGCTGCCCTGCTGGATCGCGCCCCGCTCGATCTGCGGATCAACACGCTCAAGGCAGGCCGCGAAAGCATCGATCTGCCCGACCATGGCGAGCCGCTCGCCGCACCGAACGCATTGCGCTTTCCTGCGGGTACTTCGGTCGATCAGTGGCCTGCGTACCGCGAGGGACTGGTCGAGATCCAGGACCACGGCAGCCAGCTCGCCTGCGTGGCCGTGGACGCACAGCCGGGCGAGACGGTGATCGATCTCTGCGCAGGGGCGGGCGGCAAGACGCTGGCGCTGGCGGCCGCGATGCAGAACCGCGGCACGCTGATCGCAAGCGACACCGACCGCGCGCGGCTGGCGAACCTTGCGCCGCGGGCCGAGCGGGCCGGCGCGGGAATGATCGAGACGCTGCTGCTGAACCCGGGCCGCGAGATGGAGGCGCTGGAGCGCTTCGTGGGTGCGGCCGATGCGGTGCTGGTCGATGCGCCATGCTCCGGCACCGGCACATGGCGCCGTAATCCGGAGGCGCGCTGGCGCCTCGACCAGGCGCAACTCGCCCGGTTCGCGGAGACGCAGGACCGGCTGCTCGACCTTGCTGCCAGGCTCGTGCGGCCGGGCGGACGGATCGTCTACGTCACCTGCTCGCTGCTCGACATCGAGGGCGCGGAGCGCATCGCGCATTTCCTTGCCGAACATCCGGAATGGCGGGCCGAACCGCCCGATCTTCCGCTCGGCCGAACGCGGGGGAGCGGCGTGCGCCTGACGCCGTTCCACGACCAAACGGACGGATTTTTCATCGCGCGTGCAGCCTTGCCGTGTTAACCGGCGGCGCTATGGCAGAGGAACCATCTGCAAGTGGCCGGGCCTACCAGGAGTTGATCATGCGTTTTGCCCCCGCAGCCGTTGCCCTTTCGCTGGCCGTTGCGCTTACCGCAAGCGTCGGGATGGGGGCGGAACGCGAAGCCGATCCACGCGCGGCGGCGCTGATCGCCGAAGGCCGCGCGGCGCTCGCTGCGGAACAGCCGCAGCGCGCCATCGACGCGTTCGAAGCCGCACTGGCCGTCGATCCGGGTTACACGCCGATCTTCCTCGAGCTTGCTCAGGCGTCGCGTGCCGAGGGGCTGCAGGGTAAGGCGATCCACTATTACCGCGAAACGCTCGCGCGCGATCCGGGCAATCTCGCGGCGATTTCCGGCGAAGGCGAAGCCTTGCTGGAGAAAGGTGCGGTCGAGAAGGCGAAGGCTAATCTCGCAAAGCTCAAGAGCATGTGCGGCGAGGGTTGCCCCGAAACGCGCGAACTCGCCGCCTCTATCCAGCGCGGGCCCACTGCGCCGGTGCTGACGGCCGAAGCGGTCATGCCCGAAGCGCAGGTGTCGCAGCAGAATTGATCGTCTAGCGGGCGCCGCTCGCGCGGGAGTTCGCGCGGCGTACTACACCAACTCGCGGAACGCTTCCACGACCGTGCGATAGACGCGCTTCTTGAACGGCACGATCAGTTCGGGAAGCCGTTCGGGTTCAACCCATTTCCAGTCGCAGAATTCCGGCGGGTCGTGGGCTTCGAGATCGATGTCGGCATCGCTACCGCCGAAGCGGGCGAGGAACCAGACCTGCTCCTGTCCGCGGTACTTGCCGCCCCAGAGTTTGCCCATCAGCTCCTCCGGCAGGTCGTAGCGGACCGGCTCCTCCATCCGTTTGAGGATCGAGACATGTTCGGCCCTCGCACCGGTCTCCTCGGCCAGTTCGCGCAGGGCGGCGGCCACCAGGTCTTCGCCCTCGTCGACCCCGCCCTGCGGCATCTGCCACCAGTCGCCTTCCTTGTTGTCGATCCGGCGGCCGACGAAGACCTTGCCGTCGGCGTTGACCAGCATGACTCCGACGCAGGGGCGGTAGCCGAGTTCGTCCATGTGCTTTCGTGCCTTAACTTGCGTGCCGCTCGAGCATCAGCCTGATCGCGGCGAGGAAGGAATCGAGGTCCTTCTGCCCGCTCGGGATCGCCTTGCGCAAGGTGGTAAAGCCATGAATGATCCCGGGAAACTCAAGATAGCAGACTTCCGTCCCCAGCCGGATCAGGTGCGCAGCATAGCTCCGGCCCGAGTCGCGCAGCGGATCGAGCCCGGCGGTGCACAGCACGGTCGGCGGAGCGCCAGCGCAGTCGCCGGCCATCGGCGTGTGGCGCGGATCGCCGGGATCGCCGCCGTAGTTGTCGGTGAACCAGGCCATCGCCGCGCCGGTGAGGAAGAAGCCTTCGAAGAAGTCCTTGAGGCTCTGATGCTGCCGCACGTCGTCCGCCACCGGATAGATCGGTGCCTGAACGATCACGGGCACATCGGCGGGCCGGGTGCAGAGCTGGTTCGCGGTGACGATCGTCAGGTTGCCGCCGGCACTGTCGCCGGTAATGACGAGACCGGTGAACTGCCGTCCCAGTTCGGCCGGGCTGGAGGCGATCCAGCGCGCCGCCGTCTCGCAGTCGTCAGGCGCGGCGGGAAAGGGGTGCTCGGGCGCGAGGCGGTAATCGACCGAGACCACCGGCAGATCGAGCTGGTGACAGATCTCGGTGCAGAGCGAATGATAGACCTCGAGATCGCCGATCGTGAACCCGCCGCCGTGGATGAACACGACGCAAGGGCTGGGATCGCGCGATTCCTTCGTGTCGTAGAAACGCAGTGGAATCTCACCGGCCGGACCCGGGCAGGCGAGATCTCGGATCACGGCGAGGGGGCGCGGTTCGGCCTCGGCCAGCGTGCCGAGCATGCGCATTCCCTGCCGGCCTTCCTCGACCGGCAGTTCCTCGACTCCGGGACGGCCCATTTGCTCGAGCATATCGAGAAATCCGCGCACGTCTTCACGCACGTAATGTTGAGTATCGGCCAATGTCCCCTCCCGCTATCGGTTGCTTTTCGCAATCCTAGCGCGCGACCGGCTCTTTTCCACTCGACATTTTTCACCCTGGGGAGAAAAACTTCATTGCGGGCGCCAGGGCGGATACATAGGTGCCGCAGCGTAGACGAGTGCACCGCCAAGTGCGGCGCCTGAAAAGGAATTCCGATGGCTACCCAAGCCGCCGACACGCCGCTGGAAGCGGAAAACCCCGACGCCGTCGTTGTGCGCTTCGCCGGAGACTCCGGCGATGGCATGCAGCTCACGGGCGGGCAGTTTACGCTCTCCACCGCGCTTGCAGGCAACGATCTCGCGACGTTTCCCGACTTCCCGGCCGAAATCCGCGCGCCGCAGGGGACGCTGTTCGGCGTCTCGGCGTTCCAGATCAACTTCGGCAGCCGCCAGATCAACACCGCGGGGGATGCGCCCGACGTGCTGGTGGCGATGAACCCGGCGGCACTCAAGGTGAACCTGGCGGCACTGAAGCCGGGCGGCCTGATCATCGCCGACACCGGTGAGTTCACCAAGCGTAACCTCGACAAGGCGAAGTACGAGAACAATCCGCTCGAGGATGGCAGCCTCGCGAAGTACGACGTGCTCGCCTTCGACATCAGTGCGCTGACGATCGAGGCGGTCAAGCCGTTCGGCCTCGGCAACAAGGACGCGCTGCGGTCCAAGAACATGTGGACGCTGGGCCTCGCGCTGTGGATGTTCGACCGTCCGCGCGAGCCGCTGCACGAATGGCTGCGCGCCAAGTTCAAGACCAAGCCCGACATTGCGGGCGCCAATATCGCGGCGCTCGATGCGGGTCATGCCTATGGCGAGACGGCGGAGCTGTCGGGGCCCCTCAAGCAGCTTCACGTCGCGCCGGTTCCGAGCGCGCCGGGCCTCTACCGCACGATCACTGGCGCCGAGGCGGTTTCGCTCGGCCTCGTGGCGGGCGCGCAGCTTGCCGAACTGCCGATGTTCTTCGGCGGCTATCCGATCACGCCGGCGAGCGCGATCCTGCACCATCTCGCGCGGCTCAAGGAATTCGGCGTCACGACTTTCCAGGCCGAGGATGAGATCGCCGCGGTCTGCGCCGCGATCGGCGCGAGCTATGCCGGGCAACTTGGCGTTACCTCGTCGTCCGGCCCGGGCATCGCGCTCAAGACCGAGGCGATCGGCCTCGGCATCATGACCGAGCTGCCGCTGGTGATCGTCAACTCGCAGCGCGGCGGGCCGTCCACCGGCCTCCCGACCAAGACCGAGCAGAGCGACCTCTACCAGGCGGTCTACGGCCGCAACGGCGATGCACCGATGCCGGTGGTCGCCGCGCGCAGCCCGTCCGACGCGTTCGAGTGCGCGATCGAGGCCTGCCGCATCGCGGTCCAGTACATGACCCCGGTCATGCTGCTGACCGATGGCTACATCGCCAATGCCGCCGAGCCTTGGAAGGTGCCGGATCCCGCTAGCTACGAGACGTTCCCGGTGCAATTCCTCACCGAGAAGAACGACGGCGACCGGCTGCTGCCTTACAAGCGCGATGCGAAGGGCGCGCGGCCGTGGATCAAGCCGGGCACGCCTGGCCTGCTGCACCGCATCGGCGGGATCGAGAAGCACGAGCTCACCGGCAACATCGACTATTCGCCCGACAACCACCAGAAGATGACCGACGCCCGCAAGGCGAAGGTCGAGCGCATCGCGGTGCCGGACCAGGACGTCGCCCTCGGCGAATCGACCGGCAAGCTCGCGGTGGTGGGCTGGGGCTCGACCTACGGGCCGATCCACCAGGCGGTGGGCCGCGCGCGGCGCAAGGGACTGGACGTCAGCCATATTCACGTGCGCCACATCTGGCCGCTGCCGGCCAATCTCGGCGCGCTGCTCAAGGGCTTCGACAAGGTGCTTGTGCCTGAGATGAACACCGGCCAGTTCAAGACGGTGCTGCGCGACCAGTTCCTGGTCGACGCCGAGCCGCTGACCAAGACCAGCGGCCAGCCGTTCCAGATCGCCGAGCTGGAAGAGGCGATCGGCAGGTATTTCGACGGTATTCCGGGCAACGAAGGCGGCGAGGTTCCGGCGAACGAGCAGCAGTTGCCGATCTCCGAATCCGGCCATGACGACGGGACCTATCCCGACGCCCCGTTCCACGGCGACGACGCCGCGCTCCCGGGCGAGGGATCCGATACCGGGGCGGTGAACCAATGACGATCTCCCGTCATCCCGGCGCAGGCCGGGATCGCTCTCCGCACCGCCCGACTTCGCTGCACCAGATCCCGGCTCTCGCCGGGGTGACGAGGTGATTTTATGAACGCCCCTGTAAAGATCGAAACCACCCTCAAGGACTGGGAAACCGACCAGGAGGTCCGCTGGTGCCCCGGCTGCGGGGACTATGCGATCCTCAAGGCCGTGCAGCGCACGCTGCCGCAGCTCGGCGCGGACCCGGCGAACACGGTGTTCATTTCCGGCATTGGCTGCTCCAGCCGCTTCCCATACTACATGGAAACCTACGGCTTCCATACGATCCACGGCCGCGCGCCGGCGATCGCGACGGGGGTGAAGCTGGCCAATCCAGACCTCGACATCTGGCTCGTGACCGGCGACGGCGACGGGCTGTCGATCGGCGGCAACCACCTGATGCACGTACTGCGGCGCAACGTGAACATGCAGATCATGCTGTTCAACAACGAGATCTACGGCCTCACCAAAGGCCAGTACTCGCCGACCAGCCGCGAGGGGACGAAGTCGCCTTCGACCCCGCTCGGCTCCTACGACCATCCGGCCCGGCCCGCCGCCTTCGCGCTCGGCTCGGGCGCGCGTTTCGTCGGGCGCGGGTTCGACGTGTCGAAGAACCTGCCCGAGGTGCTCAAGGCCGCCCACGCGCACCAGGGCGCGGCGTTCATCGAGATCTTCCAGAACTGCATCGTCTACAACAAGGACGTGTTCAACGACTTCGCCGCGCCCAAAGGTGCGGAGGACCGGCAGCTCTGGCTCGAGAACGGCGAACCGATGCTGTTCGCCGGCGGCGCGAAGGGCATCGCGCTCGACCGAGACCGGCTGGAGCTCAAGGTAGTCGACGTGGCGGGCGGCGACTGGCAGGCGGCCGACGTGCTGGTGCACGACGTCACCAATCGTTCGATTGCGCACATGCTGGTCGAAATGCCTTTCGGCCCATTCCCGATGGCCCTCGGCGTCCTCTACGACGACCCGCGTCCGACCTTCGAAACCGCCGTCATCGAAGAGCGTGCGAAGGCGAGTGAAGGCAAGACTGCGGACCTCGCCAAGCTCCTCGGCAAGGGCCAGACCTGGACCGTCAGCGGAACGGCTGCCGATCCGGTGTGATCGCGGCGCCTAAGGGGGGATGGATAACCTAACACACAGCCTCGTCGGGGCGCTGATCGGGCAGGCTGGGCTCAAGCGGAAGACGGGGCTGGCGATGCCTGCGCTGGTCATCGGCGCGAACCTGCCCGACGTCGATGCGGCGTGCTTCTTCTGGCTCGACGGGGTGCAGCATCTCGGCTTCCGGCGCGGGATTACGCACGGGCCGATCGCGTGGGTGTTGCTGCCCTTGATCCTTGCAGGGGTGCTCTGGTGGTTCGACCGATGGCAGGCGAGGCGCGGACGGCGGCCGGAGGGGCGGCTGCCGGTGCACTTCGGCTGGCTCTACGCGCTCAGCTTCATCGCCTGCCTGTCGCATCCGGCGCTCGACTGGCTGAACAGCTATGGCATTCGCCTGCTCGAGCCGTTCTCGAGCCGCTGGTTCTACGGCGACACGCTGTTCATCATCGACGTCTGGCTGTGGGCGCTGATGGGCTTCGCGACGTGGTTTTCGCTGCGGCGGGAGAGGCAGGGCGGGGAGTGGCGGCGGCCGGCGCGAATCGCGATTGCGGTGGCTGTTGGTTACATCGGGTTGAATGGGGCGATTACGGCGTATCACTATGATCTTGAGCAGAACTACGATCAAGGAAGAACAAAGATAGTAAGCCCCGTCCTCGTCCAATTCTGGTCGCGAGAGGTGCTGACTCATGAAGAGGACACAATCTGGAGTTCTACGGAGTGGGACGGTCCGCTAAAGAATCCCGAAGCAGTGAATCGTTTTTGTTTTGATAACTGTCCCGGTTATCCGGCTGCAAAAGTATGCAACATGGCGCCTGTCCGAGCGCTACAAGATGCTAACCCGCAAGTTGCCGCCTTTCTCTTCTGGTCTCGCGCACCGTTTGCGGAGCGCGAATCCGATGGTTCGGTAATCCTGCGCGACGCGCGCTTTTACGATCCGCGTGCGCGGGATCGCTTCAGCGTGGCGCTACCCGATGTGAAGTGCGAACCCATTCCTTCCACCGTTCGTGCTGAGGAGGCGCCGAGGCCGTAGGCCGAGGCGCCGTCTCGAAGCGTCGCGCGGGTCCTTCGAGACGCTCGGCCAGCGGCCTCACTCCTCAGGACGAACGGGGATGGGGAAGTGCCTCGCTCTCCGCCGCCGCCCTTGCGGGCCGATAGAGCAGCGCCGCGGCCATGAAGGCCCAACCCGCGCCGCCCAGCCAGCCGGCAACCACGTCGCTCGGGAAATGGACGCCGAGCATCACGCGGCTCCATGCGACCATGGCCGAAATCAGCATGGCAGCGCCGATAACGGTGAAGCGCACTGATTGCCGGCGGCTCAGCGCGGCGAAGGCGAGGGCCATCGCGATATAGACCACGGCCGCGTTGAAGCTGTGGCCCGAAGGAAAGCTCTCGCCGCCGGCGTTCATCAGGTGCGGGACAATCTGCGGCCGCTCGCGCCCGACGAGCGCCTTGAGGCCGGAGTTGACCAGCCAGCCTGCCGCAACCGTCATCGCGAACAGCATGGCCTCACGCCTCAGCCGGAGGAATAGCAGCGCGACGACCGCGCCGATCGCGAACAGATTGCGCAGGAATACGCCGCCGAGCGCGGTGGCGTCGCGCACGATCTCGCGCACCAGCTCCGGCCCGACGAGCGCCAGTTCGGTGCCGGTGCGGCCCGACAGGAGCCCGACCCGATCGAACGCCTCCGTACGGCCGTTCGCGACGAGCCAGACGACGATGGCAAACGCGGTCCAGCACAGCGCGCCGGCGATCAGCGCCTTGCGCCGATCGATCGTGAACCCGCGCTCGGGCAGACGGATTGTCTCTGCGGGAAGGTGATGCGCGTCGCTGGGGAGCTCGTCCATTGCAGGGGCAACCCCCGGCCGGGTGGGTCGTTCCCCCTTGCGGGCCCTTAAACCGCCTCGATCCGCCGAAGCATCAGACGCTTGGCGAAGAGCACGGCGACCAGCGGTAGAACCGCACTGGCCGCGATCAGCCAGTCGGGATGCGGAATCATCCGCGTGCTCCATATGCCCAGCAGCGCGATCAGGAGCCCGACGATCCACGCGGGGAGCACGCGCCGCGAGATGGCAATCGCAGCGCAGGCGCCCGCCAGCGCGCCGAGAAACCAGGCAAGCGCCATTGCGATCTGCGCCTCGACCGGGATCAATTCCATCGCCTGCGCAGGATCTTCCACGCCGGCGAGGTCGGGCGGGGGAGGCAGTGTGGCATCGCCGATCGTCTGGACGATAGCCATCCCGATCATCGCGGCGACCAACCCGGCCATCACTGCCAGGGCATTGCGTATCAACGGATTGCTCATCGTAGCTTCCCCTCCCGTTACGGGCCGACGTTAGCATGATCCCAGGGCCTTGCGCACTGCCGTTCGCGCCGGATGTGATGCTTGAACCGCCGTTTCCCCCGGTCCATAGGAACGGCATGAAGGCAGAGGGGATAGGCAGGGGCGAAACCCTTCTCACTGGCGGCGCACGGTTCGAGCGCAGCCCTGGCCTGCTTGCGCGTCTGTTCGCGCCGGGCTTCCACAAGATCCTCGACCGGATCGATGCGGGGCTCGAGAGCGGATCGATCACCGGCCGTCTGCCCGACGGCACCACTCGGGTGGTCGGCGGACGGGTGCCCGGATTCGATGCCGAGGTGACGATCCACGACTGGCGCGCGCTCATGCGGTTGGCGACCAACGGCTCGATCGGCTGGTATCAGGCCTGGGAAGCGGGCGAATGGGAGAGCCCCGATCCGGTGCCGCTGTTCGCCCTGTTCATGGCCAATGGCGATGCGCTGGGCGACACCGGCCGCGCGCGCGGGCCGTTCCGCTGGGCCGCGCGGCTCGCGCATTGGATGAACCGCAACACGCCCGAAGGCGCGGAACGGAACATCCACGCGCATTACGACCTCGGCAACGACTTTTACGCCGCCTGGCTCGACCCGACGATGAGCTATTCCTCGGCGATCTGGGGCGCGGGTGACGATCTCGAGGCCGCGCAGCGCCGCAAGTGGGCGCGCCTTGCCGAGCGGGTCGGCAAGCCGGAGACCTTGCTCGAGATCGGTTGCGGCTGGGGCGGCCTGTCGGACTTCTTCGCGCGGGGCGGCGCACGAGTGACCGGCATCAGCCTGTCGGACGAACAGCTTGCCTGGGCGCGGGAGCGGCACGATCAGGGTATCGACTTCCGCAAGCAGGACTATCGCGACGTAGATGAGACGTTCGATGCGATCGTCAGCGTCGAGATGGTCGAGGCGGTCGGCCGCGAATATTGGCCGAGCTACTTCGACTGCATCGCCCGCTGCCTGAAGCCCGGTGGTCGCGCGGCGATCCAGTTCATCTCGATGAAGGACAGCCTGTTCGAGGACTACGCGAGGAGCGCGGACTTCATCCAGGCCTATGTCTTCCCCGGCGGCCTGCTGATCCGGACCAGCGAGTTCGAACAGCTCGCGCGCGAACGCGGGCTCCGGTGGGAGAACTGCGAGAGCTTCGGGCTCGACTATGCCGCGACCTTGAAGGCCTGGCGCGAACGGTTCGACGCGGCCGCCGAGCAGGGGCGGCTGCCGGCCGAGTTCGACGAACGCTTCCGCCGGCTGTGGCGGTTCTACCTGATGTATTGCGAAGGGGGATTCCGCGGGCGCGGCATCGACGTTCAGCAGGTTACGTTGGTCAGGGAGGGGTAGGGGAATGCGGATATTCGGGATCGCGCTGGCGGCAGCGCTGCTGGCGGGCTGTGCGAGCGCGCCGGGCGAGTCGACGCTCGCGCAGCGGGTGGAAGTCTATCCGACCGAGCCATCGGAGCCGATTGCGCTGGAGGACCAGCAGGTCCTCTTCTGGGACGATGCCACACGCGCCGACCGCTTCCGCCGGATGGAGAACTTCTTCGCCGGTATCGAGGCGACCCATGCCGGCACCGTGCGCGAGCTGCCCGAGGGGTCTCCGCTGCCTGCGGAGGTTGTGGCGGCGGTCGACGCTTTCCTCGCCTCCAGCAACGCGGCGGGGATTATGGTGATCGACGACGGCAAGGTCCGCTACGAGAAGTACGGGCTCGGTTTCGGGCCGGAGCAGCGCTGGACCAGCTTCTCGGTCGCGAAGAGCTTCACCTCGACACTGCTGGGCGCGGCGGTAGCGGAAGGGCTGATCGGGAGCATGGACGATCCGGTGACCCGCCACATCCCCAAGCTGGCCGGCACCGCCTACGAAGGCGTGAGCGTCGAGCAACTCGCCACGATGACGTCGGGGGTGAAATGGAACGAGGACTACACCGATCCCGAAAGCGACGTGGCGAAGATGCTCAACGTTGCGCCCGTACCCGGTGAATCGCAGGCGGTGACTTATGCGCGCACGCTGGAACGCGAAGCGCCGGCGGGCGAGAAGTGGGTCTACAAGACGCTCGAGACCAACCTGCTCGGGGTGCTGGTGGAGGAAGCGACCGGTCGCAGTCTCGCCGACTACGCCAAGGAGAAGATCGTCGATCCTGCGGGTTTCGCGGGCGACCTGTTCTGGATGACCGACCTGACCGGCGGCAACATCGGCGGGTGCTGCCTGTCGATCAGGCTGTCCGATTACGCGCGCTTCGGCCAATTCGTGCTCGAAGGCGGGGAGGGCGTCGTGCCGCCGGGCTGGTTCGCGGAGGCGACCGGCAAGCAGGTTGCGTTCGACACGCCCGGCTTCGGCTATGGATACCAGTGGTGGACCTATCCCGGCGCCTACGGCGCGCAGGGAATCTTCGGTCAGGCGATCACGATCGTGCCGGAGGACCGGCTGGTGGTAGCGGTCGTCAGTAACTGGCCGGTGGCGTCGAGCCGCGATCTGCGGCTCCAATGGGGCGAGGTGGTGCAGACGATCGCGGCGGCCGACTAGGATGGCCTGACGGCCTCAAATGGGCCTTCGGCGCCTCCGGCCATCGAGGAAGAGGGCGCCTCTCACCACTCTTGTCATTGCCGCGCACGCGGGAATCCATGAGTACCCTGGATCGCCGCTTTCGCGGGGATGACAAGCCTTTGATGACCGGGCTGCGCCGATTACCGCGCCTCAACAGGCGCTGCGGTAGACTCCGCCACTGCGGTGCTTGCTGACGATATTGTCGTGGACGATCGGGCTGAGCAGCTCGGCGAAGGCGCAGCCGACCTGGCAATTGTCCCACCAGATCACTTCGGCCTGCAGCGCACCGAGCCCGGGCAGGGTGATCCAGCACACCTGCCCAGGATGCATGCGATTGATCGCCGCCGCGGAAAAGCCCGAGATCGAGAGATCGTGGACGACCGTCTGAAAAGCGCGGCCGCCGGAAGCGCGGAGCTGCGCGGGGATCGTCAGCTTGGTGCGCGGCGCGCAGCGATCTTCCTGCGCTGCGATCGCATAGCGTCCGGACGATTGGACCGTCATCGCCTGGTTTCCTTTCCCGAAACATCTGAGCCGCGCATCGCGCGCGGGCGCTCGGAAAACTTGGGCGCTGCTGGTTTCCGCGAAGTTACGAAACAGGGTTAAGCCGGATTAACCACGCGCTCGCGGTGGCGCGTCTCGAAGTCCTCGGTGACGAGAGTAGCGATGCGTTCACCCACGACGTCGGGATGCTTGACCGTTTCGGGATCCTCGCCCGGATAGGCCTTGGCACGCATCGCGGTGCGTGTGGCGCCCGGGTCGACGATCGCGAGGCGGATGTTGCCGAGCTTGCGCACTTCCTCGGCGTAACTGTCGAGGAGCGACTCGAATGCCGCCTTGGTCGAGCCGTAGGCCGACCAGAACGCGCGCGGCTCCGACCCGACGCTGCTCGTAAGCCCGACCACCCGCGCGCCGTCGGCGCGCTTCAACAGCGGGTCGAACGCGGCGAGCAGGGCCTGTGTCGCGAGCAGGTTGGTGGTGACGGCCTGGGCGAACTGCTTGGGCTCGATCTGCGTCACCGGGGTCAGCGTCGGCAGGTAGGCGGCGGAGATCACCAGGATATCGAGCTTGTCCCACCGGCTCGCGACGGCAGCGGCGAGGCGTGAAATCCCATCCTGTTCGGCCAAGTCGAGCGGGGCGATCGTCGCACTGCCGCCAACCTCGTGGATCGCGTCCTCGACTTGTTCCAACGCGCGAACGTCCCGCCCGGTGAGGACGACATGCGCGCCGGCCTTCGCCAGCGCGACCGCCGTCGCCGCGCCGATTCCGCGGCTCGCGCCGGTGACGAGCGCAATGCGCCTTTCGAGAGGCTTGGTCTGGGACATTACGCGACCTTATCGAACGGGAGCTGCGCCTCGCGATGCTCGCGCGTGGCGAGATCGGTCAGCGGCGTGGGATAATCGCCGGTGAAGCAGGCGTCGCAGAACTGCGGGCAGGCCGCATTGCGCGGCTGGTGGCCCACCGCGCGGTAGAGGCCGTCGATCGAGACGAACGCCAGGCTGTCGGCCTTGATGAACTCGCGCATCGGTTCGACATCCATGCGGGCTGCGAGCAGCTTCGAGCGTTCGGGTGTGTCGACCCCGTAGAAGCACGAATGCGCGGTCGGCGGGCTGGCGACGCGGAAATGCACCTCGGCCGCGCCGGCCTCGCGCATCATCTCCACGATCTTCAGGCTGGTCGTGCCGCGCACGATCGAATCGTCGATCAGCACGATGCGCTTGCCTTCGACCAGCGCGCGGTTGGCGTTGTGCTTGCGCTTCACGCTCGAATGGCGCGCGCCGTCGCTCGGCTGGATGAACGTGCGCCCGACGTAGTGGCTGCGGATGATGCCGAGTTCGAACGGGACGCCCGACTGCTGGGCGTAGCCGATCGCCGCCGGCACGCCGCTGTCGGGCACGGGCACGACAAGGTCCGCCTCGACCGGGCTCTCGATCGCGAGCTGCTCCCCGATCGCCTTGCGCGCGGCATAGACGCTGCGCCCGTCGAAGATCGAATCCGGCCGGCTGAAATAGACATGCTCGAAGATGCAGGGCCGTTGCTGGCGCGTGCCGAAAGGATGAAGGGAATCGATGTTGCCGTCGAAGTCGACCTTGACCAGCTCGCCCGGTTCCACCTGGCGCACGAATTCGGCGCCAACCACGTCCAGCGCGACCGTTTCGCTCGCGAACACGGTCGCGTCGCCCATCTTGCCCATCACCAGTGGGCGGATGCCGAGCGGGTCGCGGCAGGCGATCATGCCTTCGGGCGTCATCACCACCAGCGCGTAAGCGCCCTCGATCAGGCGCAGTGCATCGATCAGGCGGTCGATCATCGTGGGATAGCGGCTGGTTGCCACGAGATGGATGATGACCTCCGTGTCGGACGTCGACTGGAAGATCGCGCCCTTGCTCACGAGTTCCTGCCGCAGCGTGCCGGCGTTCGAGATATTGCCATTGTGTGCCACGGCGAAACCGCCGCTGGCCAGATCGGCATAGAGCGGCTGGATGTTCCGCATGCCCGACCCGCCGGTGGTCGAATAGCGGACGTGGCCTGCGGCCATGAATCCGGGCAGTTCGGCGATCGCTTCGCTGGAGGAGAAGTTCTCCGCCACGTGGCCGAGCCCGCGACGCTGATAGAATTCGCCGCCGTCGAAGCTGATGATGCCGGCGGCTTCCTGCCCGCGGTGCTGCAGTGCGTGGAGGCCGAGCGCGGTCGCGGCGGCGGCGTCCGCGGCGTTGACGGCTCCGAAGACGCCGCACTCCTCGCGAAGCTTGTCGCCGTCCTCGTCGCGGAACGGGTGAGTGAGATTCATGCCGATGCGATCCGGGTTTTGCGCGCAGCGCGTCTTAGGGCGCTCAATGGCGATGTTGCAGCCCGATTACAAGGGGCGGCCTGGTTCGGCGGCGGGGCGCTCGGGGATTTCATTGCGCAGACAGGAAAGCGTGCCTAAGGCTGCGCCACACCTCAGAACAGATGAGATCGCTCGCCCTTGATCCTCTCCCTCTTCGAACGAACGATCGCAAAGCGATACCTTCTGCCCGGGCGGGGGGAGGCGTTCATCGCGCTGGTCGCCGGCATCAGCGTGGGTGTGGTTATGCTCAGCGTCGCGATGCTGGTGATCGTAATGAGCGTGATGAACGGGTTCCGTGCCGAACTGCTGGACAAGATCGTGGGGCTCAACGGCCATGCGATCGTGCAGGCCTACGGCCAGCGGCTGGACAATTGGGAAGTCATTCTGGAGGACATTCGCGAGACGCCCGGCGTCGTCAGCGCCTCTCCATTGATCGAGCGGCCGCTGCTGGTCAGCTTCAACGGCCGGGTTGAGGCGATCCTCGTGCGCGGCAATACGCAGGGGGACATAGGGAAGCTCTCGCCCAATGTCCTCGCCGGCAATATCTCGGCGCTTCAACCGGGTGAACGTAATGTGGCGATCGGCGCGCGCCTGGCGGAAAATCTCGGCGTACGCCTTGGCGACACGATCACGATCATCAATCCCGAAGGGCGAGCGACGCCGTTCGGCACGATGCCGCGGCAAATCGGCTATCGCGTCGCCGCGATCTTCGAAATCGGGATCTACGACTACGACCAGAAATTCGTCGTCATGCCGATGCAGGAGGCGCAGCGATTGCTGCTCCTCGGCGACACGGTGGGCATGATCGAGGTCAAGACCACCGACGCCGACCGGGTCGAAGAGATCATGGCGCCGATCGAGCGCAATCTTGCCGGCCGCGCGGTGGTGAACGACTGGAAGACCATCAATTCCACCCTGTTCGAAGCTTTGCAGGTCGAGCGGGTGGCGATGTTCTTTGCCTTGAGTTTCATGGTGCTGGTCGCCGCGTTCAACATTCTTTCGAGCCTCGTCATGCTCGTGCGTGCGAAGACGCGGGACATCGCCATTATGCGCACGATGGGCGCCACCCGGCGCAGTCTGCTCAAGATCTTCGTCACGACCGGCTTTACGGTTGGCGCGATCGGCACGGTAGCGGGGCTGGCGCTCGGCTTTCTCGTGCTCGCGTTCCGCCAGCAGATCGTGAAGGTGATCGAAGTCGTGACGGGGCAGAACCTGTGGGACCCCTCGATCCGCTTCCTCTCGATGCTGCCCGCGCGGGTCGATCCGCTGGAAATTACCGGCATCGTCGCCCTGGCACTGGTGTTGAGCTTCCTCGCCACGCTGTACCCGGCATACAAGGCCGCCAGCACCGACCCCGTGCAGGTGCTGCGCTATGAGTAATCCCGTCGTCCGCCTCCGGAACCTGACGCGCAGCTTCGAGCAGGGCGGCGAGCGCATCGACGTGCTGCGCGGCATCGATCTCGAAATCCAGCCCGGCGAGATCGTCGCGCTGCTCGGCCCCTCGGGCTCGGGCAAGTCCACGATGCTCCAGGCGGTGGGGCTGCTCGAAGGTGGCTTCGGCGGCTCGATCGAGATCGCCGGCACGCCCGCAAGCACGCTGCCGTCCGACGGCCGCACGCGCGTGCGGCGCGAGCACCTCGGCTTCGTCTACCAGTTCCACCACCTCCTGGCGGATTTCAATGCGGAGGAGAACGTGATGCTGCCGCAACTCGTTGCCGGCAGCGGGCGGGACGAGGCGGCCGTGAGGGCGCGCGAACTGCTCGGCGCGCTGGGCCTTTCGCAAAGGCTCGACCATCGCCCCAGCCAGCTTTCGGGCGGCGAGCAGCAGCGTGTGGCCGTCGCCCGCGCGCTCGCCAACCGGCCGACGCTGGTGCTGGCGGACGAGCCGACCGGCAATCTCGACGAGCACACCGCCGACCGCGTGCTGGCACAGTTCCTGGAACTCGTGCGCGGTGAAGGCAGCGCGGCATTGGTGGCGACCCACAACGAGCGGCTGGCAGGCAAGATGGACCGCGTCCTCCGCCTGCACGAGGGCAAACTCGAATAGCGGACCCGGCGCCCGTTTCGGACGTTGGTCATGCAGCAAGGAGGAACTGCATGACCGATCATCCCAGCACGTTCAAAGCCGCCAGAACTCACGAAGAAGGCATCCAGTGGGACGATCGCGCATCGATCCACTCCGCTCACGACGGGCAGGGCGTGCTCGACGGCGCCAAGGGCCTGCGCCGCGGCACGCTGGCCGAGATGGTGGCGCAGGTCATGGCCTATCCGCCCGCGCGGCGCGGCGATTTCGTCATCCAGAAGGCGGGCGACCACAAGCTGAAGCGCGCGGAAATCGAGGCACTGGCGGCGCGAAGCGACTTTCCGGGATGATCGGTTCCCGCGGCGTGGTATGCCGGCGCAAGTAGCAGGGAGGCCCGCCGCATGACCACGATCGCCGATTTCACCGTAACCACCAATCGGGGCGAGACACTCAACCTGAAGGACAAGCTCGGCAAAGTGCTGCTGGTGGTCAACACCGCCAGCAAGTGCGGCTTCACGCCACAGTACGACGGGCTGGAGAAGCTCCATGAGGACTATACTGGCCGCGGTTTCGAGGTGCTCGGCTTTCCGTGCAACCAGTTCGGCGCGCAGGAACCCGGCAGCGCCGAGGAGATCGCCGAGTTCTGCAAGGTGAACTTCGGCGTGACCTTTCCGCTGATGGCGAAGGTGGACGTGAACGGCGAGGATGCCTCGCCGCTGTTCGACTGGCTGAAGAAGGAAGCTCCGGGGCTGATGGGCTCGAAGGCGATCAAGTGGAACTTCACGAAGTTCCTGATCGACCGCGAGGGAAAGGTCGTGCGCCGCTATGCGCCGACCGACAAGCCGGAAGCGATCGCAAAGGATATCGAAGCGCTGCTCTAGCTTCCTTCTCGTCATCCCAGCGAAAGCTGGGATCGCTCACCGCACCGTCGGAGCTTGCTGCCAGCGATCCCAGCTTTCGCTGGGATGACAGAGATTAGGGAAGGGGAAGTAGCGGACGACGGTCGATCCCGCGACGAACAGGGGGAAACAGCGGCACTCTACCTTGGCGAATCCCGCCGCCGCACGCATATTGCCACCATGCCTTTCGCTCCGTTCGTCCCCCTGCGCGTGCTGTCGTCCTATTCGATGCTCGAAGGGGCGATCGATCCCAAGGCGATCGCCAAGCTGGCCAAGGAGCGTGGGTTTCCTGCAATCGCGATCTGTGATCGCAACGGGCTCTACGGCGCGGTCATGTTCGCCAAGGCATGCTTGGACGAGGGTGTGCAGCCGATCGTCGGCACGCTGCTCGGGGTGGCGCGGGATGCGGAGGGCAAGCAGGTCGATTACCTGCCGCTCTATGCGCAGGACGAGGCGGGGTACGACAACCTCTGCCACCTGGTCAGCAAGGCGCATCTCGACCGGCCGCTCGAATTCGAACCTCACGTCGCGCCCGCCGACCTGGAAGGGCGCACCGAGGGTCTGATCGCGCTCACCGGGGCGAGCGAAGGCGCGCTGACGCGGCTGCTCGCCGACGGTCAGCGGGATCATGCCGAGGCCCAGCTCGACCGGCTCGAGGCCCTGTTCCCGGGCCGGCTCTACGTCGAACTCGCGCGGCGCGGCAATGCGGTCGAAGATGCAGCGGAAGGCGCGCTGATCGAGCTCGCGTATCAGCGCGATCTGCCGCTCGTGGCGACGAACCCGGCGAACTTTGCCGAGCCGCATATGTACGCAGCCCACGACGCGATGCTCTGCATCGCCGGCTCGACGCATATCGAGGCGGAGGAGCGAGCCCGCTCCAATCGCGAAGCCTGGGTCAAGCCGGCGGATGCGATGGCCGAGACGTTCGAGGACTTGCCTGAGGCAACTGAGAACACGCTGGTGATCGCGCAGCGCTGCGCCTTCGCTCCGCCAAGCCGCGCCCCAATCCTGCCGAGTCTTGCCGGCGACCTCGAGGGTGAGGCGAAGATGCTCGCGGAAGACGCGCGCAAGGGGCTCGTCGCGCGGCTGGAGCCCTACTATCCGGAATCCGTCCATGCGGAGCTCGTCGAGGCCCTGTGCGCACCGTCGGTCGAGACGCTCGAAGCGAATCCGATGGCGTCCGAGAAGCTCCGCACGGGCGGCATCTGGGACGAGGTTCTCGAATACAAGAAACGCCTCGAATTCGAAGTCGAGATCATCGTCGGGATGGGCTTCCCCGGCTACTTTCTGATCGTTGCCGACTTCATCAAGTGGGCCAAGGACAACGGCATTCCGGTCGGGCCGGGCCGCGGCTCGGGCGCGGGCTCGCTGGTCGCGTGGTCGTTGACGATCACCGATCTCGATCCGATCCGCCTCGGCCTGCTGTTCGAGCGTTTCCTCAACCCGGAACGTGTCTCGATGCCGGACTTCGACATCGACTTCTGCGAAACCCGGCGCGGCGAGGTGATCCGCTATGTCCAGCGCAAGTACGGGCACGACCACGTCGCGCAGATCATCACCTTCGGTAAGCTCAAGGCGCGCGCGGTGCTGCGCGACTGCGGGCGCATCCTGCAGATGAGCTACGGCCACGTCGACCGGCTGTGCAAGATGGTGCCCAACCATCCGACCGATCCGTGGACACTGCCGCGCGCGCTCAACGGCGCCGCCGATTTCAAGCGCGAGTACGACAACGACAACGAGGTCAAGCGCCTGGTCGATCTCGCGATGCAGCTCGAAGGCTTCCCGCGCAACAGCTCGACCCACGCGGCCGGCGTGGTGATCGGCGACCGGCCGCTGGCACAGCTTGTGCCGCTCTACCGCGATCCGCGATCGGACATGCCGGTGACGCAGTTCGACATGAAGCACGTAGAGAGCTCGGGGCTGGTCAAGTTCGACTTCCTCGGCCTCAAGACGCTGTCGGTGCTGCAGAAGGCCGTCGAGCTGCTTGCGCAGCGCGGGATCGAAGTCGATCTCGGTGCGCTCGCGTGGGACGATCCGGCGGTCTACGAGTTGCTCAAGCGCGGCGACACGGTCGGCGTGTTCCAGCTCGAATCCGAAGGCATGCGGCGCACGCTGACCGCGGTGAAGCCGAGCAATTTCGGCGACATCATCGCACTCGTGTCGCTCTATCGCCCGGGCCCGATGGACAACATCCCCTTGTTCGGCAAGCGCAAGGGCGGCGAGGTGCCGATCGAATATCCGCATCCCAAGCTCGAAGGCATTCTGGCGGAAACCTACGGCATCTTCGTCTATCAGGAACAGGTCATGCAGGCCGCGCAGATCCTCGCCGGCTACTCGCTCGGCGATGCCGACCTGCTGCGCCGCGCGATGGGCAAGAAGGTCCAGGCCGAGATGGACGCGCAGCGCCAGCGCTTCGTCGACGGGTGCAAGGAGGTGTCGGGTATCGAGCCCAAGCAGGCGAACGAGCTGTTCGACTTGATCGACAAGTTCGCCGGCTACGGATTCAACAAGTCGCACGCCGCGGCCTACGCGCTGCTCGCCTACCAGACCGCGTGGCTGAAGGCGCACTATCCGGAGGAATTCTACGCCGCCTCCATGTGCTTCGACATGCACCAGTCGGAGAAGCTGGCACTGTTCGTCGACGATGCGCGGCGCGGCGGGGTCGAGGTCTATGCGCCCGATATCAACCGCTCGGAAGCCGAGTTCACCGTCGAACGGACCGACGAGGGCTATGCCGTGCGCTATGCGCTGGCGGGCATTCGCAACGTCGGCGAGAAAGCGATGGAGGCGCTGGTCGCCGAACGCGAGGCGCACGGCTGGTTCGAGAGCCTGCAGGACCTGTTCGAGCGCATCCCCAAGGGCTCGATGAACAGCCGCCAGCTCGAAGGGCTGGTCTGCGCCGGGGCGCTCGACGGGCTCGAGCCGGACCGGGCGAAGCTGTTCGCCAATATCGACATGCTGCTCGCCATCGCCGACGCCGCGAACCGCGAGCGCGAGAGCGGTCAGGTCGGCCTGTTCGGCGGCGAGGAAGCGGCAGGCGATACGCTGCGGTTGAAAGATGCCGAGCCCTGGAGCCGCGCCGACCGTATGGCGAAGGAGCGCGAGAACTTCGGTTTCTACTTCTCCGCTCATCCGGTGGAGCAATATCGCGCCGTCGCCTCGGCCAATGGGGCGCGCAGCTATCAGAGCCTGATGCAGGGTGGCGGCCCTGCCGGCGGACGCCAGCCTGCAGTGATGGCCGCGATGGTCGAGAAGGTGAACAAGGGCCGCACGCGGCGCGGCGGCGAATTCGTGCGTGCCGACTTCTCCGACAGCTCGGGCCAGTTCAGCGCGGCCTGCTTCGAGGAATCGCTGGTCGAGAGCTTCCAGAAATGGGCGGCGGAGGGGACGTGCGTGCTGCTCAACGTCGAACTCGACAGCCCCAGCCCGGACGAACCGCCGCGCGTGACCGTGCGCGGCGCGCGGCCGCTGGATGAGGTCAAGAGCGGCTCGCGCATGCTGCTGACGATGGACGTGACCAGCGCCGATGCGATCGCGGAGCTGAAGCTGGCGCTGGAGATCGGCACGCCGGGCCACGGCGAGGTGCAAGTGCGCCTGAAGATCGGCGGCGAGAGCGAGCCACTCCTGCGGCTGGGCCGCGACTATCGGCTCGATGGTGAACTCGCGGAGCGCCTGGCCGAGATCGAAGGGCTAGAGAATGTCGCGCTCGCTACCCAGCGGGGCGGCGGGCACTTGCGCCTCGTCGCCTGATCCTGGCGCCGCTTCGGCGGTAGGTCGCGGCCGGGCGAAGACGTTCGTATAGCGCGCCGCAATCAGCAAGAGGGTCGGGACGGCCATGGTGTTGAGGATGTCTTTCACGTTCTCGCGGCCGATGGCGCTCTCGAACGGGCCGGGCATTCCCCGAATATCGAGCACCTCGCCCACGAACGCGGCAAGCAGCACCAGCAGCCACGGCCTCCATTGGTGCACCTTCCATCCGAACAGGGCGCACGAGCCGAACAGGACGATCAGCGCGACGTAGATATGCAGCGCGTCCCTCGCGAGATGCAGGTGCTCGACGAGATAGAACTTGGATTGCTGGAACGGATTCATTCGCCCCGCCTGCCGCCGATTGCCAAGGCGCGCAAGCGGCGGCATGAAAGTGGCAAAGAGAAATCTAACGGGAGAGAAATACCGATGCTCGGAGCCATGCAGGATTGGGACCTCGTGGTCACCCACCTGATCGACCACGCCGCACGCGAACACGGCGCGCGTGAACACGTCACCCACTGGGGAGACGGCACGGAGACGCGCGCCACCTGGGCCAGCGTGCGGCGCGATGCGCTGAAGATGGTGCAGGCCCTGCAGGTGCTCGGTATTGCGAAAGGCGACCGGATCGCGACGCTGGCCATGAACCACTCGCGTCATCTGGTGAGCTGGTACGGCGCCGTAGGCGCGGGCGGGGTGCTTCACACGATCAACCCGCGCCTGTTCGACGATCAGCTCGAATATATCGCCAACCACGCAGAGGATCGGGTGCTGCTCTATGATGCGGCGTTCCAGCCGATCGTCGACAAGATGCGCGAGAAGTGGACCACGATCGAGCACTACATCTGCTACGATCCGCCGGCGGGGTTCGCCGGGCTCGGCTTCGAGGACTGGATTGGCGAGCACGACGGCGAAGCGAGCTGGGTCGCGGTGGATGAGCGCGATCCCTGCATGCTCTGCTACACCAGCGGCACCACCGGGCATCCCAAGGGCGTTCTCTACGAACACCGATCGACGATGCTGCACGCCATGGCCGGCATTCAGCCGAACAGCTTCGATTTCGATGCACGGAGCGTGATGCTGCCGGTCGTGCCGATGTTTCATGCAGCAAGCTGGGGCCTGCCCTGGGCGGGCGCGGCGACAGGCGTGAAGTTCGTCTATTCGACGGTCAACGACCCTGCCGTCCTGTGCGGTCTGATGGAGCGCGAGGGCGTGACCCATTCCGCCGGCGTGCCGACGGTGTGGCTGGCGATGTTCCAGCATTGCGACGCGACCGGCACCCCGCTGCCCAAGCTGCAACAGGCGATCATCGGCGGCTCGGCCGCGCCGCGCTTCATGATCGAGCGGCTGATGAAGAACGGCAGCCGCGTGGCGCATGCCTGGGGGATGACGGAGACTTCGCCCATCGGCACGGTCGGCGCGCCGACGCCCGACTGGGACACGCTCTCGTTCGAGGAGCAGGTCGAGATCGTCACCCGGCAGGGCCGCCCGATCTTCGGCGTCGAGCTGCGCACGGTCGATCTCGACGACTGGACCAAGGAATTGCCGCGCGACGGCAAGACCGCGGGCGCACTGCAGATTCGCGGTCCGTGGATCATCAAGCGCTACTTCAAGGCGGAGGAGGACGCGGTGACGGCCGACGGCTGGTTCGACACCGGCGACGTCGGGATCCTCCACCCCGACGGCACGCTGCAACTGACCGACCGCACCAAGGACGTGATCAAGTCGGGCGGAGAATGGATCAGCTCGGTCGAGCTGGAAAATGCCGCCTGCGGCCATCCCAAAGTCGCGGAAGCGGCCGCCATCGGCATTCCGCACCCAAAGTGGGACGAGCGACCGGTGTTGTTCATCGTCAAGAAGCAGGGCCAGGACCTGACCGCAGGGGAGCTGATGGAGCACCTGACTCCGCTGGTCGCCAAATGGTGGCTGCCCGACGCGGTCGAGTTCGTGGACGAGATTCCCCACACCGCCACCGGCAAGATCAGCAAGAAGGACCTGCGTGCGCGGTTCAGTGAATATCGGCTGGAGGAATGACGGAGGAGCGAATGCCTCACTACATCGACCCCAGCCGCGCGAACTTCGAAGCCTTCAAGGCGCTTCCGCGCGACGAGCCCATCCATATGCTGAACCTGCTGCTCTACCGCGACCTTGCCGACTATCCGGCGGGCCATGAGCACGTGGGGAAGGGCTGGACCGGGCGGCGCGCCTACCAGGAATATGGCAAAACTTCGGGCCCGATCTTCCGACGCGTGGGCGGCACGATCGTCTGGCGCGGTGCGTTCCAGGCGATGGTGACCGGTCCGGAGGATCGCCGCTGGCACGATGGCTTCGTCGCCCAGTATCCCAGCAGCGCAGCTTTCTTCGAGATGATCAAGGATCCGGACTACCAGCAAGCCGTCATAAACCGCACGGCTGCACTCACGGACAGCCGCTTGGTGCGTTTCAAACCGGGCGAGGGCGGCGAGGGGTTCTGACAGCGTCTTTCGATAGCGTCGGTCCGCAGTGCGGGCTATTATTCCTCGTCGCGCTCACCGGAGCGCCCGTTTCCATCGAGGAGGCGCGAGATGAATTCCCATGTGCGAATGCCGGCTGCGAACGCGATCCGCATTGCCGCCTGGTCGATAGCCGGCCTCGTTCTCTGCGTACCGCTGGTCGCGATGCAGTTCACCAGCGAGGTGGACTGGACCGTATTCGACTTCATCGTTGCGGCGGCGATGCTGGGTGCGACCGGATTGATGGCGGAGGTCCTGTTTCGCAGATCGGCCGGGCTCGCATACCGCGCCGGCACGGTCTTTGCGCTCGGCGCCATACTCTTCACGATGTGGGCGAACCTTGCCGTGGGCATCGCGGGGAACGAGGGCGATCCGTTCAACCTTCTGTACTTCGCACTGCTCGCGTTCGCGGTTCTGGTGGCTGTGCTCGTGCGGTTCCGGGCATTGGGTCTGGCGTTCATCTCCGTCGGTGCGGTAGCAGGTCTTGCTCTTTTGGGCGCGGTAGCCGCGTCGCGCGGCTACGCGATCTGGCCGCAGACCATCGTGCTCATGTTGCCCTGGTGCGCCGCAGCCGCATTCTTCCGCTACGCGGCGCCAGCGCAGACCGCCTAGAGCAGCCGCATCTGCCCGCCGGTCTCCGGCGGTCTGAACTGCGAGCAATCGAGCTCGAACCGTTCCTTCCCGATCCCGGCGCGCTTGCAGGCGATGCGAAAGCGCGTGCGGAAGAGGTCGGCCCAGACGCCGCTCGGTTTCATGCGGGTGAAGAAGTCGGGGTCGTTGTCGCGCCCGCCGCGGATCGAACGGACGATCGACATGACCTTGTCGCCGCGCTCGGGAAAATGGACCGAGAGCCATTCGCGAAACAGCGGCGCGACTTCGTGCGGCAGGCGCAGCGGTATCCAACCGGCCGAGCGCACTCCCAGTGCCGCAGCGCGCGCTACGATCTCTTCCATGAACTCGTCGGTGATCGCGGGGATGATCGGTGCGATGGAGCAGTGCGCCGGCACGCCTGCCGCGACCAGTTTTCCCAGCGCTGCGAGCCGTTTGGCGGGCGCAGCCGCGCGCGGTTCGAGCTTGCCCGACAGCTTGGGATCGAAAGTGGTGACCGAGATCGCCACAGCGACCAGCCCGCGCTCGGCCATCTCGGTCAGCAGGTCGAGATCGTCGAGCACGCGGTCGGACTTGGTGGTGATCGTCACCGGGTGGCGCGCGTCCAGACATACCTCCAGAATCTGGCGGGTGATGCGGTAGCGCCGCTCGATCGGCTGGTAGGGATCGGTGTTGGTGCCCATCGCGATGGGGCGAGGGCGGTACTTCGGCTTCGCCAGCGTCTCGCGCAGCAGCCGCGCGGCATCGGGCTTGGCGTAAAGCTTCGTCTCGAAATCGAGACCCGGGGACAGGTCGTGATAGGCATGCGTCGGCCGCGCGAAGCAATAGACGCAGCCGTGCTCACATCCCCGATAGGCGTTCACCGAACGATCGAAGGCGATGTCCGGCGAGCGGTTGAAGGAGAGGATCGTCTTCGGCCGCTCCTCGGTCACCGTGGTGCGCAGCTTTACGGGCGGGCCGTCAAGCGCCTCCATGTGGTCGCGCCAGTCGCCATCTGCCTCGCGCGTTGCCAGCCCGAATCGCGTCGGCACCGCGCCCGACTGGGCGCCGCGACCGTGCACTTCAGGGTCGAGACGGCGTTCCATTTTTAGAACATACAGTGAACATTTTCGGAGCGCCAGTTTGTTTTCGCGTAAAGACACGAAGATCTGGCCCGCCCCCGCAGAGGGGCACTCCCACGGCGTGCTGCTCGCAGTTCGTCTCCGAGAATTGAACCGGAGGTGAGACGGATCTTTGCCGACCGCAGGACTTGAGAAGGTCAGTCCCGCGCCGTCACCCGCACGCCGCCGCCGCCCGACAGCTCGGGGAAGGTCGGCCACAGGCCCTGCGCGAGGGCGGTCCGGCTCTCGGACGCTCCACCGGCCTGACGTTCGTACATCCAGTAGTTGCGCATGACGATCGAGACGTAGCCGCGCGTCTCCCAGTAGGGGATGCTCTCCATGTAGAGCAGCGGATCGCCGAGATCGCGCACCTCGGTGTTCCAGCGGCTAATCGGTGTGAGACCTGCGTTGTAGGCGGCCATGATCTTCGGCAGCAGCCCGCCGGTCGCAGGTGCGTCGCGGAGCATCCGGAGATGCGCCTGCCCGAAAGCAAGGTTGATCTCCGGCCGTGCGAGATCGCTCGGCGAGCCGGCAACGCCGAGCCTGCCCGAATGATCCATCGCCGCAGCGGGCATGATCTGCATCAGACCGCGCGCACCGGCCGGGCTGACGGCGTCGGCGCGGAAGACCGATTCCTGCAGCGTGTGTGCATAGGCGAGCGCCGGATCGACCTTCCATCCGTTGACCGGCGCCCATCGCGGCGCGGGATAGCGCAGCGCGGGTTCGGCCGCCGCGCCGCGCGGGGCATTGTGCGCCATCCAGAGCTGGGTCGAGGGCAGCCCCATGTCGCGCGCGAGGCGCGAGAGCTCGTCGTAGTTCTCGGGATTGCCGATCCGTGCCTCGTGCCGCAGGACCTCATCCGCGAGATCGTCGCGCCCGATTTCCGAGAGCGCGACCGCAATCCGCACATTCTCGTTCTCGCGCAGCTTCTGCCAGTCCTCCATCGCGAAGTCGGCGCCGGCGTGCGTCCGTGGCAAGGCTTGGCCGAGCTGCTCGCGGGCGAGCATGCCGTAGAGCGTCTCGTCGAACCGCGCCGCTCCGCGCAACTGCTCGCCTGCCTTCTCCGGATGGCGGCACCGGACCAGCGCACGGCTGGCCCAGTAGAAGGAGGCTGCGGTAAGTTCGTTGTTGGTCGATCCGCTTGCGGCGCGCCTGAAGGCATCCGCCGCCGTGTCGCAGTCGCCCATCCGCCAGGCGGCGAGCCCGGCGACCCAGTCGCCTTCCGCCACCCACGCGCCGGATCCCTGGTGCACCGTCAGCGCCATCGCCAGCGCCGCGGGATCGTTGTTTTCGATGTAGTAGCTCCAGGCCACGCGCTGGCGCCATTCGGCCCGCGCGGGCGGACTGAGCAGGGCATCGACGCCGTCGAGCAGCAGGCGTGCGCCACCCGGGTCGTCGTTGGTGATCCGCTCCAGGATTGCCGCCCGCACGTCACTCGGCATCGTGCCGTCGTCGACGGTCGCAGGGCGGATTCGCTTGGAAGAATAGGCTTGCCGCACGAAATTCTGCTCTTGCGGCAGATACGGCGCCGACATGAGCCCGCGGGTCAGGCCGAGGTTGCCCATCTGCTCGGCCTGCGGCAAGCGGTTGCCCGAAGCGAACCAGGCCTGGATGGCGGGAAGTTCGACCCGGGGGCTGTTGGCGGCGAGATAATATTCGGCACGCGCGACCTGGTGCAGCGGCCCATCGCCGCGTTCGGCGAACATAGCCTGGACCCGTGCCCAATCCTCGCGGTCGATCGCCTGGAAGAGCTGCGAATAATACTCGCGGTCGGGCCGGCTCAGCAGTTGCGGGACATTGCTGTTGAGAGCGCGGGAGCGGAAATATTCCGCGCTGCTGTTCGCTGCGGCCGGTGCCGCCACGATCGCGGACGCGAGAGCCGCGGCGATCGTCGCCGCCAGCTGCCAACCCCGCTTAATCCGTCCGTCCGTCGCCATACGTCCAATCGAGCCAGCATCGCCAGAACCGCTCGCGACGTTTCGCCGAACGGCGCATATCCGCGAGCCCTCCGGCCCCCATGGCAGGAATGCTTCGCCCTTCATGGTTAAATTCCGGTAAAATTGCAGGACGTTGCGCCATGTCGTGTCTCAGCAGCGGTGGAATGTTGCGCCCGAGGAAAAGGATACGCTGCGGTGCGACGAGCCCGACGTGATGGGCGAGCAGCGGGCCGAACCCGGCGGAACCGATCGCGGTCCAGTCCGGAGCGGGGTCGTGGCGCGGCAGAAGAGACGCGAGATAAACCGCATCCGCTGCAATTCCGGCCGCCCGCAGGAACCCCTGCAGCAGGGCGCCGTCCGGCCCTGAGAGAAGGCTTTCGCGATCGCCTTCTTCCGGCTGGTTGACGACGATCATCAGCGCCGCTCCGGCCGGACCAATGGGCGCGACGCGAGGAAACGCGCCGCCCCGATCGATCGTGTCCGCAGTCAACCACCATTCGCGAAATGCCGCGAGATTGGTCGGCCAGGCGGAGCGGTCGGCGTCGATTTTCGGCGGCGCTTCGGCCTGAGGTGCCAGCGGCGCGGGCGCCGCGGCTGCCGGTATGGGAACCGCCTTGGGGGCCTCATCCTCCGGCGGGGCCAGCCAATCCGTAGCGTCCTCGGCGAAATCGCAATCGACGCCGGCCTCGCGCCACCAGTCGAAGGCGGCGGCAAGCTGGTCGGCAAGGGGCGGGGGCGGGCGTTCGGCCATCTCGGCTGCGGTCTTGACCTGCCCCGCCGCAGCAATCAAGGCATGATCCAAGCCTCGTCAACGCAATATTCGAAGGACCGACCGGGAAATGAGCGAACGCGAATCGATGCCGTGCGACGTCGTGATCGTCGGCGGGGGCCCTGCTGGCCTCGCTGCGGCGATCCGTCTCAAGCAGATCAACGATGCGCTCGAAGTCGTCGTTCTCGAAAAGGGATCGGAGATCGGCGCGCATATCCTGTCGGGCGCGGTGGTCGATCCGATCGCGCTCGACGAGCTGCTGCCCGACTGGCGCGAACAGGGTTGCCCGATGGCGGAAACGCCGGTGACCGACAACTGGCACTGGGTGCTGAGCAAGTCGGGCAAGTGGTCGATGCCGCACCTGCTGATGCCGCCGTTCCTGTCGAACAACGGCTGCTACACCGGTTCGCTCGGCAATCTGACACGCTGGCTCGGCGAACAGGCGGAGGCGCTGGGCGTGATGGTATTCCCGGGCTTCCCGGCTGCTGACGTGCTGTTCGACGAGAGCGGCGCCGTTGCCGGCGTGGTGACGCAGGACATGGGCGTTGCCGCCGATGGAAGCCACAAGCCCGACTACCAGCCGGGCATGGAGATCCACGCCAAGTATACGCTCTTTGCCGAGGGCGCGCGCGGTAATCTGACCAAGCGGATGAAGGCGAAGTTCGACCTCGAGGCCGATTGCCAGCCGCAGACCTACGGGCTCGGCGTCAAGGAACTGTGGGACATCGATCCCGCGAAGCACGTCCCCGGCCGCGTGATCCACACGCAGGGCTGGCCTCTCTCGGAAAGCGACACCTGGGGCGGCGGCTTCCTCTATCATCAGGCGAACGGGCAGGTCGCGATCGGCTTCGTCACCGCGCTCGACTACGAAAATCCCTACGTCTCGCCGTTCCAGGAATTTCAGCGCTGGAAGCAGCATCCGGCGATCCGTGAGTATCTCGAAGGCGGCAAGCGCGTCGCCTATGGCGCGCGTGCGATCAACGAGGGCGGCTGGCAGTCCGTGCCGAAGCTCGCCTTCCCCGGCGGGGCGCTGATCGGCTGCGCGGCAGGCTTCGTCAACGTGCCCCGGATCAAGGGCAGCCACACTGCGATGAAGAGCGGTATGCTCGCCGCGGAGGCGGTTGCGGCGGCGATCGCCGGGGGCAGTGAAAAGACCGAGTTGGCGGACTACGATTCCGCCGTGCGTTCGAGCTGGATCGCGGACGAGCTCAAGAAAGTGAAGAACGCGCAGCCCGCCGTCGCCAAGTTCGGCGGCGATATCGGCACGCTGGTCGCCGGGGTCGACATGTGGATGCGCACGCTCGGCATCGGCTTGCCGATCACGATGAAGCACGCGCCCGACTACACGCACACGCACCGGGCCGACCTTCACCGGCCGATCGACTATCCCAAGCCCGACGGCGTGATCAGCTTCGACCGGCTTACTTCGGTCTCCTATTCCTACACCAACCACGCGGAGGATCAGCCCTGTCACCTCAAGGTGAAGGACATGGCCCTGCAGGAAGCGAGTGAACTGGGTGTCTATGGCGGCCCCTCGACGCGCTACTGTCCCGCCGGCGTTTACGAGTGGGTCGGCGTGGAGGAGGGCGATCCCAAGTTCGTCATCAACTCGCAGAACTGCGTCCACTGCAAGACCTGCGATATCAAGGACCCGAACCAGAACATCGAATGGGTCACGCCCGAGGGCGGCGGCGGGCCTAACTATCCGAACATGTGATGGGTAGCGCCCGCACCACCCCCAAACCCCCTCCTCTGAAGAGGAGGGGGCTTTACCGTTGCGCACTCTTCTCCCCCTCCTCTTCAGAGGAGGGGGCCGGGGGGTGGTGAACGCGGTGCCGGCCGAAACAGCCTACGCCAAGATCAACCTCGCGCTGCACGTCCGCAGGCGGCGCGCGGACGATTATCACGAGCTCGAGACGGCGTTCGCCTTCGTTGACGCCGGCGACGAACTGACCGCGCGCACCGCCGCACAGGATAGCCTGACGGTGACCGGAGAATTCGCCGGCGCGCTCGACGATCCGTTCGGGAACATCGCCGCCAAAGCGCTCGGCAAGCTGCCGCGCGCGGAGGGGCTGGCGGTCACGCTGGACAAGCGCCTTCCCGTCGCCGCCGGGCTCGGTGGCGGCTCGGCTGATGCGGGCGCGGTGTTTCGGATGATCCGCGAGCGCTACGGCTTGCCCGACGACTGGCGCGAACGTGCCGCCGCTCTAGGAGCGGACGTTCCGGCCTGCGTCGAGAGCGAGGCCTGCATCGGCCGCGGGACGGGGACCGAGCTCGCGCCACTGGAGAACGACCTCGCCGGAACGCCGGTGTTGCTGGTGAACCCGCGCGTGCCGCTCGCGACCGCGGCCGTGTTCGCGGCCTGGGACGGCCGGGACCGGGGCCCACTGCAGGAAGGTCCAGCATCCCGTATCGCGCAGGCGGGGCGCAACGATCTCGAAGCGGCAGCCGTCGCGCAGTGCCCGCTGATCGCCGACGTCCTCGCCGCGCTGCGGGGGACGAGCGCGTTCCTCAGCCGCATGTCGGGTTCGGGCGCGACGTGTTTCGCCCTGTTCGAGAGCGGCGATGCTCTGACCGACGCCGCTGCACGGCTCACTGCGGACCACCGCGACTGGTGGCAAATGCAAGGAAAGCTGAGATGACCAGCCATTCTCCCTATCGGCACGTCGGCGAGGTCGCGCCGGGCGGGATCGTGTGCGTGGCGGACCACGCGTCCAGTTTCGTGCCCGACGACGTCTCGCTCGGCATTGCGCCCGAGCTTCTGGGCAAGCACATCGCGGTCGACATCGGCGTGGAGGGCGTCGCCGAGCGAATGGCGCTGGGTCACGGAATTCCGGCGCACCTCGCCCGCATCAGCCGCCTCGTCTGCGATCTTCACCGCGAAGAGGATTCACCGGCCGTCGTTCCAACCGCCAGCGACGGGTACGTGATACCGGGCAATGTCGATGCCGATATCGAGGAGCGGCTGGCCCGGTTCCACCGGCCCTATCACGCGGCGCTGGGGGACTGGCTCGATGCGGCACAGCCTGAGCTTATCGTGGCGCTTCACAGCTTCACGCCGCGGCTCGAAAGTGGCGGCGAGGAGCGTCCTTGGGAAGTGGCGCTGCTATACAACGAGGATGACCGCGCGGCGCGGCACGCGATCCGCCTGTTCGCCGAGGAAGGGCTGACCGTCGGCGACAATCAGCCCTATTCGGGCAAGCAGCTCAACGCGACGATGAACCGCCATGCCGAGGCGCATGGCCGGCCGTATCTCACGATCGAGGTCCGCCAGGACATGATCGAGCGCGAGGCAGACCAGACCCGCTGGGCGGCGCTCGTAGCGAATGTCGCCCGCCAAACCTCCCTTTTGCTGAAACGCACCTAGAGACACCTAGGCGCACTCAAAGGAAGTCAAAAGGCGCAGAGCTGTTGCCGGCAAAAGAATTTCCCTTTCGACCGCTGCGCGCGATGCTTTAGGGGTGACCGGAACCCAAATCCCGCAACATCTGGAATTCGTCATGCCCGCCTACCGCTCCCGCACTTCGACCCACGGCCGCAACATGGCTGGCGCGCGCGGGCTGTGGCGCGCGACGGGGATGAAGGACGACGACTTCGGCAAACCGATCATCGCGGTGGTCAATTCGTTCACCCAGTTCGTTCCGGGCCATGTCCATCTCAAGGACCTCGGCCAGATGGTCGCGCGGGAGATCGAGGCGGCTGGGGGCGTGGCGAAGGAGTTCAACACGATCGCCGTCGACGACGGGATCGCGATGGGCCACGACGGCATGCTCTATTCGCTGCCGAGCCGCGACCTGATCGCTGACAGCGTCGAATACATGGTCAATGCGCACTGCGCCGACGCGATGGTCTGCATCTCCAACTGCGACAAGATCACGCCCGGCATGCTGATGGCCGCGATGCGGATCAATATCCCGGTCGTGTTCGTCTCGGGCGGACCGATGGAGGCGGGCAAGGTCGTGGTGAAGGGCAAGGAAGTCGCGCTCGACCTGGTCGACGCGATGGTCGCCGCGGCGGACGAGCATTACACCGACGAGGAAGTCGCCGCGATCGAGCGCTCGGCCTGCCCGACCTGCGGCTCGTGCTCGGGCATGTTCACCGCCAACTCGATGAACTGCCTGACCGAAGCGCTGGGCCTCTCGCTGCCGGGCAACGGATCGACGCTGGCGACGCATGCCGACCGCCAGGCGCTGTTCCTGCGCGCGGGGCGGCTGGTCGTCGAGCTGTGCCGCCGCTGGTACGAGGAGGACGACGCGAGCGTCCTGCCGCGCACGATCGCCGACAAATCCGTGTTCGAGAACGCGATGAGCCTCGACATCGCGATGGGCGGTTCGACCAACACCGTTCTCCACCTGCTCGCCGCGGCGCACGAGGCGGAGGTGGATTTCACCATGGCCGATATCGACCGCCTTTCGCGCCACGTGCCGTGCCTCAGCAAGATCGCGCCGGCGAAGTCCGACGTCCATATGGAGGACGTTCACCGCGCCGGCGGTATCATGGCGATCCTGGGCGAGCTCGATCGCGCGGGCCTGCTCAATACCGCAGTGCCGACGGTCCATAGCCCGACGCTGGCCGACGCGCTCGACGCGTGGGACATCGCCCGCACCAACAGCCCGGCGGTGCAGGAATTCTTCCGCGCCGCGCCGGGCGGCGTGCCGACGCAGACCGCTTTCAGCCAGAGCCGCCGCTGGGACGAGCTCGACCTCGACCGTCAGGGCGGCGTCATCCGCTCGGCCGAGCATGCCTTCAGCAAGGATGGCGGCCTGGCGGTCCTCTACGGCAATATCGCGCTCGACGGGTGCATCGTGAAAACCGCCGGGGTGGACGAGAGCATCCTCAAGTTCTCCGGCTCGGCCAAGGTCTTCGAGAGTCAGGACTCGGCAGTCACGGGAATCCTGATGGACCAGGTCAAGGAAGGCGACGTGGTCGTGGTCCGCTATGAAGGACCCCGCGGCGGGCCGGGCATGCAGGAAATGCTCTATCCGACGAGCTATCTGAAATCGAAGGGGCTGGGGAAAGCCTGCGCGCTGCTGACCGACGGGCGCTTCTCCGGCGGCTCTTCCGGCCTGTCGATCGGCCATGTCTCGCCCGAGGCGGCCGAGGGCGGGGCGATCGGGCTGATCCGGGACGGCGACACGATCGTCATCGACATTCCCGGGCGCACGATCCATCTCGATGTATCCGACGAGGAACTCGCGCACCGCCGCGCGGAGATGGAGGCGAAGGGGGATGCGGCATGGCAACCGATGGAAAAGCGCAAGCGGCAGGTCTCGACCGCGCTCAGGGCCTATGCCGCGATGACCACCAGCGCCGCGCGCGGCGCGGTACGCGACGTCTCGCAGCTCGAGCGCAAGTGACCCGCTTCTCCACCGCCGCCGCAGGGGCGCTGGCGCTCGCCGCCTGCTCCTCGGGCGATGCGGCGGTGCAGGCGCAGGCGGAGGAAGGCGCGCAGCGGATCGAATGCGCGATCGGACCGGGCGCCGAATTCGGGGCCGACTGCCTGGTGGAACGCGCCGAAGCGGACGGGGTAGCCGTGCTCACCGTGCGCCACCCCGACGGCGGTTTTCGCCGCTTCGAGCAAATGCCGGACGGACGCGGCCTCTCGGCTTTCGACGGAGCCGATCCGGTGGAACAGGAACTGGCGGGCGCGCTGCTGGAAGTCAGCGTGGCGGGCGACCGCTACCGCTTCCCCGCGCGCCCGCAGCAAGGCGGCGATGCCGGCGAGTGATCCTGTCCTTACGGTCGCCGAAATGCAGGCGGCCGAGCAGACGCTGATCGATGGCGGAACCAGCGTCGACGAACTGATGCAGCGCGCCGGCCGCGGCGCGGCGGAATGGGTCTGGCGGATCGCGGCCGGGCGGCCGGCGACGGTGCTCTGCGGCCCCGGCAACAATGGCGGCGACGGCTACGTGATCGCCGAAGTGCTGCGCGAGCGCGAGCTGGATGTGCTCGTCGTCGCGCCGATCGAACCGAGGACCGAAGCGGCGGCAAACGCGCGGACGCTCTATCGCGGCGCGGTCGCGACGACGGCCGAGGGACGGCGCGGCGGGGTGCTGGTCGACTGCCTCTTCGGAAGCGGGCTGACGCGGCCGCTGTCGGACGAACTGCTTGCCTTGCTGGGCGGCCTTGCGGTGAGCCACGATCAGATTATCGCGGTCGACCTGCCGAGCGGCGTCGAGAGCGACAGCGGGGCGCTGCTCAACGACGGGCTGCCGCGCTACGACCTAACGCTTGCGCTCGGCGCATGGAAGTTCGCGCACTGGACGATGCCTTCCTCCGCCGCGATGGGCGCGCGGCGGCTGATCGACATCGGCATCCGTGAGACCGGCGCGGCTACTTCGCTGTCGGCGCGGCCACGCTTCGAACAGCCCGCACCCGATGCGCACAAGTACAGCCGCGGTCTGCTCGCGGTGGTCGGCGGAGCGATGCCCGGCGCCGCGCTGCTCGCAGCGCAGGCGGCGATGCACGCAGGGGCGGGCAACGTGAGGCTGCTCGCCGACCATTCGCATCCGGCCACGCCCGCCGCGCTGGTGGTGAGCGACGCGCAGCTTGACGAGGCGCTTGGCGACGAGCGGATCGGCGCCGTGCTCGCGGGGCCGGGTCTGGGGCGCGACGACGCGGCGAAAGCTCGGCTCGCGGCGGTGCTGGCGCGTGGGGGACCGCTGGTTCTCGATGCCGAAGCGCTGGGGCTGCTCGAGCACCAGGTCTTTACGAGCGAGACGCTGGCCACGCCGCACGAGGGCGAGCTCGCGAAGCTGTGCAAGACTTACGGCATTTCCGCCCAGGGAAAGCGCGCGAAGGCCCGGGCGCTGGCCGAGGCGAGCGGGATGACGGTGCTCGCCAAGGGCCCCGACACCGTGCTCTGCGCGCCTGATGGACACGTGCGTCTGTTCGCTCCGGGCCCGAGCTGGCTTTCGGCAGCGGGTACCGGCGACGTGCTCGCGGGCATCGCCGCGAGCCGCATGGCCACGGGGCGCTCGGCGTTCGAAGCTGCCGAGCAGGCTGTCTGGCTCCAGCACGAGGCCGCGCGGATCGCCGGCTCGGCGTTCATCGCGGACGAACTGGCGCAAGCCGTCAAGAGCGCCTACGCGCGCTTCCTGTGAGCGAAGCATCCGAGATCGTCCGCATCGTCGCCAAGGGCGATGGCATCACCGCCGATGGCCGGCACGTGCCCTACGCCGCGCCGGGCGACGCGCTCCTGCCCGACGGATCGCTGGCGCCCGGGCCGCACCATGCGGTTCCGCCCTGCCGCCACTTCGGCACGTGCGGCGGATGCCAGCTCCAGCATTGCGACGAGCGCTCGATCGCGCGCTATGTCGGCGAACGGATTGCCTTCGCGGCGCAGTCGCAGGGCGTGGCGATCGGCGAACTGCTCGCGCCTCATCTCTCGCCGCCGCGCAGCCGCCGCCGGTGCACGCTGCACGCGCTCCCCACCGGAGGGAAGCCGGTGATCGGCTTCCGCGAGGCAGGCTCGCACCGCGTGGTCGACATGCGCGAATGCCATATCCTGCGGCCGGAGCTGTTCGCGCTCGTGCCCGCGCTTCGCGCCCTGCTTGCGCGCCGCAGGGGGCGCTTCGCGGTCGATATCGAGCTGGCGCTGACCGATCAGGGCGTGGACTGCGCGCTGGCCAACCTGCCCGTCGAGGGCCTGGAGGACACCGAAGCGCTGCTCGCTTTCGCGCAGGAAAACCGTCTCGCGCGGCTGACGCTGGATCAGGGTTACGGCCCCGAGCCGGTGTGGGAGCCGGAGCCGGTGACGGTCTCCCTCTCGGGGATTCCGGTCGGCTTTCCCAGCGGCAGCTTCCTCCAGGCCACCGCCGACGGGGAGGCGGCGCTCGCCGGTGCGACCCGCGAATGGCTCGCCGGGGCCGGCGTGATCGCCGACCTGTTCGCGGGCCTCGGCACGTTCTCGTTCCCGCTGGCCGAAACCGCGAAAGTGCTGGCCGTCGAAGCCGCTCGCGACGCCCATCTCGCGTGCAAGGCTGCAGCGGGGCGATCGGGCAGGGCGGTCCACGCCATGCACCGCGACCTGTTCCGCAACCCGCTTCAGCCCGACGAACTCAATCGCTTCGACGCCGTCCTCCTCGACCCGCCCCGCGCCGGCGCGCGAGATCAGGTCGCGCGCCTCGCCGAAAGCACCGTGCCCCGCATCGCATACGTGAGCTGCAACCCCTCGAGCTGGGCCCGCGACGCGGCGCGGCTGGTGGACGCCGGCTACCGGCTCGAGCGCGTTCGCCCGGTGGGCCAGTTCGTCTGGTCAACCCACGTGGAACTGGCGAGCCTGTTCGTCCGCTAGACTGTGGGGAAAGCCCCTCGTTCCGCTCTGTTAGCGGGCGCGCGGCGCTGCTAGGGCGGGGAGCATGGCGACCCTGCACGATGAAAAAGATCCCTTCGACGCGATCGTCGATGCGCCGTTCGATTCCGCGCTGGAAGAGCGCTATCTGGTCTATGCGCTCTCGACGATCACCGCGCGTTCGCTGCCCGATCTGCGCGACGGGCTGAAGCCGGTCCACCGCCGCCTGCTGTGGGCGATGCGGCAGTTGAAGCTCGATCCGGCCAGTGCGTTCAAGAAGTCCGCGCGCGTGGTCGGCGACGTGATCGGCAAGTATCACCCGCATGGCGATGCCAGCGTTTACGACGCGATGGTGCGCCTCGCGCAGGATTTCGCGCTGCGCTATCCGCTGGTCGAGGGGCAGGGCAACTTCGGCAATATCGACGGCGATAACGCCGCGGCCTACCGCTACACCGAGGCGCGGCTGACGAAGACTGCGCTGCGCCTGATGGAGGGGCTCGACGAAGGAACGGTCGAGTTCATCCCGACCTACAATGGCGAGGAGCAGGAGCCGGAGATCTTCCCGGGCCTGTTCCCCAACCTGCTCGCCAACGGTGCCAGCGGCATCGCGGTCGGCATGGCGACCAATATCCCGAGCCACAACGTCGCCGAGGTGATCGACGCGACGCTGGAGCTGATCGACAACCCGCATGTCGAGCATGCGCGGCTGATGGAGCTGTTCCAGGGGCCGGATTTTGCCACCGGCGGCCTGATCGTCGACAGCCCGGAGATGATCTCCCACGCCTATGAGACCGGCCGCGGCAGTTTCCGCGTCCGGGCACGCTTTCACGCGGCCGAGGCGGAGAAGGCGGAGGACCGGGAGGCGGGGATCGAGCGGCTGGGCGGGGGCCAGTGGCAACTCGTCGTCAGCGAAATCCCCTACCAGGTGCAGAAGGGCAAGCTGATCGAGCAGATCGCGCAGCTTATCGCCGACAAGAAGCTGCCGATCCTCGAGGACATTCGCGACGAGAGCGATGAGAACATTCGCCTCGTGCTGGTCCCGCGCAGCCGCAACGTTGATCCCGAGCTGCTCAAGGAATCGCTCTACAAGCTGAGCGACCTCGAGACCCGCTTCGGCCTCAACATGAATGTGCTCGATGCGCACCGCACCCCGATGGTCATGGGCCTGAAGGAGCTGCTGACGCACTGGACCACGAGCCAGATCGACATCCTCCAGCGCCGCAGCCGCCACCGGCTCGAGCAGATCGCGCGGCGGCTGGAGCTGCTCGAGGGCTATATCATCGCCTTCCTCAACCTCGACCGGGTGATCGAGATCATCCGCGCCGAGGACGAGCCCAAGCCGGTGATGATGGCGGAGTTCAACCTCACCGACCGCCAGGCCGAGGCGATCCTCAACATGCGTCTGCGCAGCTTGCGCAAGCTGGAGGAGATGCAGCTGCGGCAGGAGAAGGATGCGCTGCTGAAGGAGCAGGACGAGCTCACCAAGCTGCTCGACAGCCCGGCGCGGCAGCGCACGCGGCTGAAGCGGGACCTCGGCGCGCTGCGCAAGGAATATGGCGAGGATACCGCGCTCGGCCGCCGGCGGACCACGGTGGCCGAGGCGGCGCCGGCGGTCGAATTCAGCATGGACGCGATGATCGAGAAGGAACCGGTGACGGTAATCCTGTCGCAGAAGGGCTGGGTCCGCGGCGCCAAGGGCCACGTCGATCTCGCGAGCGAGTTCAAGTTCAAGGAGGGCGACGGGCCTGCCTTCGCGGTCCATGCGCAGACGACCGACAAGCTGCTGGTCGTGGCGGACGACGGGCGCATCTATACCCTCGGCGCCGACAAACTCCCCGGCGCGCGCGGGTTCGGCGAACCGATCCGCAACATGCTCGACATCGATCCGGAGGCGCAGGTCGTCGGCCTGATCGTGCACAAGCCCAAGGGGCAGCTCCTGCTCGCGGCCACGACCGGCAAGGGCTTCGCCGCGGCGACCGACGAAATCCTCGCCGAGACGCGCAAGGGGCGGCAGGTCGTCAATCTCAAGGCCGGTGCGAAGCTGCGCGTGGTGCGCGAGATCGCCGAGGCGCACGATCACGTCGCCGTCGTCGGCGACAACCGCAAGCTGGTGGTCTTCAATCTCGAGGAACTGCCGATGCTCGCGCGCGGTCAGGGGGTGACGCTGCAGCGCTACCGCGACGGCGGGCTCAGCGATGCGATCACCTTCACCCTCGCGGATGGCTTGAGCTGGACGATGGGCGGCGAGACCGGTCGTACGCGGACGGAAAGCGAGATCTGGCAGTGGAAGGTCGCGCGCGGCGCGGCGGGCCGCCTGCCGCCGCAGGGCTTCCCGAAGGACAACCGCTTCTAGGTCATAGAAAAAGGGCCGGGTGCACCAGCACCCGGCCCCTTCCTTGCAACCTGAAGAGGAAGCTTATTCGGTAGCGCCAGCCGTCGTTTCGGCCTGCGCCGCGCCGGCCGCGGGGCTCGGCGTGGCACTGGTCTGGGCTGCAACCGCCTGGTCGAGCTGCGCGTCGGTGAACAGCACCATGAGCTGGCCGCTCTGGTTGACCGCGAAGTGCTCGCGCAGGAGGTTCAGGTCGCCCTGGCCGCCGCTGACGATCACGGTGTTGCCCGCGATGCTCTTGACGACGCCGAGCGGCTGGTTGTCGGCCGTGACCACCGCGGCGGCTTCGACCAGCGCCGCATCGCGCTTGGCATTGGCGGCGGCGATCTGCTCGTCGAGCATCGCGTCGAGCTGCGCCTTGGTGACGGTGATGGTCGGGCCCTTGTCGCCCTGACCGAAAGCGTTGGAAGGCAGTGGCGCCTTGTGCTTGCCCGTGTCCACGGTCACGACGCCATCGGCGACGCTCTCGATCGTGCCAACCGAATTGCCCTCGGGCCCGTAGACGGTTGCGCCGACGGTGACGCCCTGAGCATGTGCTGCCGTCGCGATCCCGGCGGCGGCGATGGCGGCAATGGCCATTTTCGAGAACTTCATAATTCCACTCCGTAAATAATTCATATCAAACGCAAAGCTGTACGACGCGAGACCCGCACGAAACCAGCCAGTTTGGATCACGGGTGCACCATTCGAAGGTCTGGAACGTCCTTCGGCGCCTAGCGCCCCGCTGCAAGAGCAGGAACCCGCATGCCCGGAAGAACCGGACGGAGGCCCACCGCGAGCGAGGCACGCGATGACATGTCCTGCCTGTCGGCGATGAACACGGGGTATCATTTCCACATTAAACCCGGATGAAGCAACCTCAGATGCCTCCGAGTACCTCATCCAGAATACGCTTCACCCGGTCGCGCCCGGGGAAGCCTTCGTCGATCCACCGGGATTCGACCTGCCGCAGCGTGCGCGCGACTTCCGGCCCGGCGGCGATCCCACGTTCCACGATCTCACCGCCCTTGAGCGGGAGTTCGGGCACCTGCCAGCCGATCAGCGGCGCGACGTCGGCGCCCGCAAGCAGCAGGCGGTCGATCGCGCAGTCGATGCCTTCGCGGTAGGCCAGCACGCGCGGTTGCTGCGCATCCTCGGCGCAGCGCGCGGCGGCGCGGGTGATCCGCTCGCGCTGCGCCTTCGACAGGCGGAGACGCGCGGCGACGGTTTCCGCGACTGCAGGGAGCGTCGGCAGGAGCGCCGCGAGCCGGCGGATCGGGTTGGGCGTGACGCCGGCCGCTCGCTCGTTCGCTACGAGGCGGCGAAGTGCCTCGATCCCCTTGGGCCCGGCTTCCGGCAAAACCACGGGCAATACGCCGAGCGTCAGCATTCGCGCGACTGTGTCGGCAGGATCGGGAAGACCGAGCAGGTTGAGCAGTTCGCCGGCGATCCGCTCCCGCGAGAGGCCCTTGAGCGTCGCGGCAAGCTCGGCGCAGGCTCCTTCCGCCTCGGCATCGAGCTCGGCGCCGAAGCGCGCCTGGAAGCGGAAATAGCGCAGGATGCGAAGATGATCCTCCCGGATGCGCTGGCGCGCATCGCCGATGAACCGCACACGCTGCGCCGCGAGATCGCCGAGCCCCCCGAACCAGTCGAAGATCTCGAGCGTATCGGGCGCGGCGTAGAGCGCGTTGATCGTGAAATCGCGCCGGGCGGCATCCTCGCGCCAGTCTTGCGCGAAGGCGACGGTCGCGCGGCGGCCGTCGGTCGAGACGTCGCGGCGGAGCGTGGTGATCTCGACCGGGCCGCCGGGCAGGACCGCGGTGACGGTGCCGTGGTCGATCCCCGTCGGAACCGTCCTGATCCCGGCCGCTCGCAGCCGGTCGATCACGGTCGCAGGCTCGAGCGGAGTGGCGGCATCGATGTCGCGCACGTCGTGTCCGAGCAGCGTGTCGCGCACCGCGCCGCCGACCCAGCGGACATTGTCCGCGCCCAGGGCCGCCACGAGCGCCGCGAGATCGGGGCGCTGCGTCCATTCGGCAGATGGAAGGCGCTCAGCCATCGAACAGGGCCTTGTACTCGATCCGACGGGCAAGATTGGCGATGATCGCCGCGGTCACGCCCCAGATGCGGAAGCCGTCGTAGTGATATTCGAGGTAGCGCCGCGTCGCGCCGCGCCAGAAGACCTCGTGCTCGGTCCAGTTGTCTCGGTCCAGCAGCAGGTCGAGCGGCGCCTCGAACCATGCCTCGACCTCGCCGGGGTTGGCGATCAGCGGCAGGTCGGGCGGTACGACGCCAAGCACTGGCGTGACGTCGAAGCCGGTGCCTGTCTGGTAGCGGTCGGTCGTGCCGATCACGCGCACATGGTCAGGGCGCATGGAGAGCTCCTCCTCGGCCTCGCGCAAGGCGGCTTCGACCGCGGTTTCTCCTGGGTCGATCTTCCCGCCCGGAAAAGCGACCTGACCGGGATGATCGCGCATGCCGTGCGGCCGCTGTGTCAGGATCACGCCGGGGGAGGGGCGGTCGGTCACCGCGATCAGCACCGCAGCGTCCGCCGTGCGGCTGGCATCGGCAAAGCGCTCGTCGGTCAGCAGGTCCGGGATATCCGCGCGGTGCCCCTGTTCGAACAGGGCTTCGAGGCGATCGAAGAGCGAGCTCATCGCGGCAGAAGGGGGAAGGTTTCGCCCTGGCTCGCCACCGTCCGGCCGTCGCCCTCGGACAGCGCGATTTCGGCGAGCTGCTGCCAGGTGCTGCGGTTCAGCCGCGCCTCGCAGCCGCGCCGCACGGCGAGATAGATCGCGGGCGCTTCGATCTCGCCCGCCGCGCGCAGCGGATTGTCGGGGCCGGCGACGATCAGTTCATCGGTGTTGAGGCGGAAGGCGAGGTCGCCGCCGCGCCGGACCACATCGGTCGCCATGAAGGCCGCATCCTCGACCTCGATCGAGAGCTTCTCGAACGGGGTGACGAGCCAGTGGCGTCCGTCATCATCGCGGGTCACCAGCCCGGAAAAGGCACGTACCATCGCATGGCGGGTGATCGGGCCGCCATCGTGATACCAGGTCCCGTCGGCCGCGATGCGCATATGGCTGTCGCCCGTGCTTTCCGGCCGCCACTCCTCGACCGGCGGCAGCTTGCGCGCCGCGACCTGCTCAGCGATTTCGTCGAGCGTCAGGCCGGCAAGTTCGGGAGGCGGTTGGTACGGCATCGAGTGTCCGATGCCACGGCGCGGTCAATTCGCCAAGGTCTCGGGCCAGGGGCCGAGCATTCCCTTTGCCGGAAGGATCGACGGATTGTCGCACCGGACCAGCAGGCGTGCGGGTTCGAAAGGGCCGGGGCAGTGCCAGCCGCCGGTGGGTGCGGCGGTGAAGCCGAAGAAGCGGCCGTAATATTCCGGATCGCCGATCATCACCTGCGGCAGCGCGCCGGGCTCCAGCGCGCCGAGCGCGGCGAGCATCAACGCCTTGCCGAAACCTTCGCTCTGCCGTTCGGGCACGACCGCGACCGGGCCGACCATGATCATCGGATGGGCGCGGCCTTCCGGATCGGTAAGCGCCGCCGGCCAGAGCTGGATCGTGCCGACGAGATAGCCGTCGTCGTCGACCGCCGCAAAGCTGAGGGCGGGGAGCCAGTCCATGCCTTCGCGGATACGGTAGGCGGTGCGCGCATGACGATCCGGTCCGAAGGCACGGTCGAGCAACGCTTCGATCAGCGCGGAATCGACGTTGGCAAGGGGCACGATGGTCGCCATAGGCGCGCGCCGTTAGGGGCGGCGCGCGCCGCTGTCGATCAAATTCGCCTTGCTGCGCGCGGGGCGCAGCTTTGCCGTCAGCGCGGAGTGAGCCTGACGAGCCGCCCGTCTTCGCCATCCTCGAGGATCCACAAGGCTCCATCGGGGCCTTCGAGGATCTCGCGCACGCGCTTCTCGAAGGGATAGCGAGCCGCCTCGGTCGCCTTGTCCCCCTCGATCGCGACGCGCACCACCGCGGTCGGCTTCATGGCGCCGATGATCGCCTGCCCCCGCCACTCCGGCCAGAGCTTGCCCGAATAGAACACGAAGTCGCCCGGCGCGATGACCGGATCCCAACTGATCGCGGGCGCGTGGAATTCGGGGCGCGTGTTGTGGTCGGGGATCGGATCGCCGTTATAGTGAACGCCGTCCGACACGACCGGCCAGCCGTAGTTTTCGCCCTGTACGACGAGGTTGAGCTCGTCGCCGCCCGCCGGGCCGTGCTCGAGGTCCCACAGCCGCCCCTGCGCATCGAACTGCAGGCCCAGGATGTTGCGGTGACCGTACGACCAGATCTGATCCGACGGGCTGCCGCGGTCCGCGAAGGGGTTGCCGGGGGCCGGCTTGCCGTCGAGCGTGAGCCGCAGGACGCTGCCGAGGTTGTTCGACAGGTCCTGTGCCGGCTCCATCTTCTGCCGGTCGCCCGAGGCGAGGAACAGATATTGCCCGTCGGGCGAGAAGGCGATGCGGTGCGAATAGTGGCCGCGGCCGGTGACTTTCGGCTGCTGGCGCCAGATCACCGAAAGGCCGTCGACCGTGCAGGCATTGGCCTGTTCGCAGACGAGCGTGCCCTTGCCGAGCGCGGCGCCGCGCGTGTCGCCTTCGCCTGCCTCGGCCCAAGTGAGATAGATCGTCCTGCGGCCCAGCGTGTCGGCGCTTTCGGAAGGCAGGAACGCCACGTCGCCGAGGCCGCCCTGGCCGCCGTAATCGACCTCCGGCATGCCGATGACCGTGCCGGTCCGGCCGGTCGCGGTATCGACGAACTTCATCGTCCCCCTCTTCTCGGTAATGAACAGCACGCTGGTGCCCGGCGCGAACTCGGCCGCCCAGGGCTCGTCGAAGGTGCCGAGGGACATGGCCTTGAACTGGTTCGCGGACGTGACGGACACTTCTTCGCCGATTTCGGCAGTGACGGCGGCTTCGGTCGGGGCGCTGTCCCCGGCGGGTTCCGCGCTGCAGCTTGCAGAGACGAGCGCGCACGGCGATAGAACCGCGGCAAGAATCGCAGATTTCGTCATGTTCAGTGGAACTCCCCATCACAGGTTCGGGCTCGGACCCCTCGTCGTCGGCGTCGACGAGGCGGGGCGTGGGCCGTTGGCAGGGCCGGTTGTGGCGGCTGCGGTGGCGCTGTGCAAGCCACGACCGGCGGGGCTCGACGATTCGAAGAAGCTCTGCGCCAACTCGCGCGGCCGGCTCGATCTCACGATCCGCCGTCGCTGCGCCTGGGGGGTCGGCGTGGTCGAGGTGGAAGAGATCGACCGGCTCAATATCTTCGGAGCGACGATGCTGGCGATGACGCTGGCAGTGGCGCGGCTTGCCGAAGTGCTCGCGCGCGACCCCGACGAAGTGCTGGTCGACGGAAACCTCACCCCCCACGGCCGCCGGCCGGAATGGCGCTGGGCGGCGCGGCCGATCGTGGGCGGCGACGCGAAGGAGCCGGCGATCTCGGCCGCTTCGATCGTCGCAAAGGAATGGCGCGATCGCATGATGATCGAAGCCGCCCGCGAACACCCGCATTACGGGTGGGAACACAACAAGGGTTACGGCACGCCCGACCACGTGGAGGCGCTGCGCACGCATGGTCCCACGCCGCTCCACCGCCGCAGCTTCGCCCCCGTCGCACAGATGGAACTGTTCTGACGAGCGAGTCCTTCCGGCAACACCCGCAGCATGTCGAGTCTGCCCGAATACCGTAGACTCAACATCTTGTGGCGGACTCTTTTCGTTCCTCGGCAGGTTACCGGGCGTTAACCATACCAGGCGCAAATTCCTCGCTTGACGCGGAGTCCGCTTGGACTCACCCTGTGGATAACTACGGAAACGGGGGATTTGCATTGAGCGTTCTGGAAATCACGAAGACGCGCGCGCCGCGCATGGCCGAAACGGTCGAGACGCCGCGCACGCTGCCGCTGGGGCAGATCCTCGGCGGCGACTGCGTGGAGGCCATGCGCAAGCTGCCCGACGCCAGCGTCGATCTCGTCTTCGCCGATCCGCCTTACAATCTCCAGCTCGGCGGCGATCTCAATCGGCCCGACGGCAGCCATGTCGATGCGGTGACCGACGAGTGGGACCGGTTCGACAGCTTCAAGACCTACGACGATTTCACCCGCGCCTGGCTGGCCGAAGCGAAGCGCGTGCTCAAGCCGGACGGCGCGCTGTGGGTGATCGGCAGCTATCACAACATCTTCCGCGTCGGTGCGATCCTGCAGGATCTCGGCTTCTGGATCCTCAACGACGTCGTCTGGCGCAAGGCGAACCCGATGCCCAATTTCAAGGGCACGCGTTTCACCAACGCACACGAAACGCTCATCTGGGCGAGCCAGGGCGAGAAGGCGAAGTATCACTTCAACTACCGCGCGATGAAGACGCTCAACGACGAACTGCAGATGCGCAGCGACTGGGTCCTGCCGATCTGCGCGGGGCAGGAACGGCTCAAGGAAGGCGGGCATAAGGTCCACCCGACGCAGAAGCCCGAGGCGCTGCTCTACCGCGTGCTGCTGGCTACGACCGAGCGGGGGGACGTCGTGCTCGATCCGTTCTTCGGCACGGGGACGACCGGTGCGGTTGCAAAGCGCCTGGGCCGGCAGTGGATCGGATGCGAACGCGAGGGGCTCTATCGCGAAGCCGCGCTCAAGCGGATCGAGAAGGAACTGCCGCTCGACGAAAGCGCGCTCCAGACCATGCAGAGCCGCAAGAGTGCGCCGAAGGTCGCGTTCGGCGCGCTGGTCGAGAATGGCATGATCCAGCCCGGTACGGAGATCTTCGACAAGAAGCGCCGCTGGGTCGCCACCGTGCGGGCCGACGGCTCGCTCGCCTATGGCAAGCAGACCGGCTCGATCCACGGGCTCGGCAAGGAACTGCAAGGCGCACCGAGCTGCAACGGCTGGACTTTCTGGCACTACGAGGCCGGCGGCGACGTCAAGCCGATCGATGCGGCGCGGCAGCTCTACCTGCTGGCGATGGAGGACTGATCCTTCTCTCGTCCGCTCTACCGTCATCCCGGCTTTCGCCGGGGCGGCGGATTGGGTAGCGAAGGCACCGCATGTCCGACCAGATCTATCTCCGCCCGATCGGCCTTGTCGCCAGTCCGCAGAGCGAGGAGGGGGATTGCATCCGCCTCGCAGGCGGCATGGTCTACGCGCATCGCTTCGCGGCGATCCTGCGGCGTGACGGCGAGGTGGTCGAGCGCTGGCGCTTCACGCCGGCGAGCGTGGAGGACCTTCTCGGTCGCCTGCCGGACACTCTGGGTGCGGAGGCGGAGGCCCAATGGGCGAACTTGCGCATGGCGCATCCGCCGATCGAGATGGGGGCGCGGACCGTGCGGCTCGACCAGCCGCAGATCATGGGCATCCTCAACCTCACGCCCGACAGCTTCTCTGACGGCGGGAAATTCCTCGACAATCCGGAAGAGGGCCGCGCGCATGCCGCCGCTATGCTCGAAGCCGGGGCGGCAATCGTCGACATGGGCGGCGAGAGCACCCGGCCGGGCGCGCCCGCGGTGTGGGAAGGGGACGAGCTCGGCCGCGTGATCCCCGCGATCGAATACTGCGCGGCGATGGGCGCCGCGATCAGCGTCGACACACGGCGCCCGGCGGTGATGGACGCCGCGCTTCACGCCGGCGCGCACATGATCAACGACGTCTCGGCGCTACGTCACGATCCCCGCAGCATGGAGCTAGTCGCGGCGCGCGACTGCCCTGTGGTGCTGATGCATGCGCCGGGGGAGGGTGACGATCTCCACGCGGATGCCGATTACGAATGCGTCGTGCTCGACGTGTTCGACTGGTTGCGCGAACGGCGCGATGCGGCCCTGGGGGCCGGTGTGGCGCGTGAAAGGATCGTGCTCGATCCGGGCATCGGCTTCGGAAAGAGCGTGAGCGAGAACCTCGCGCTCATCAACGGGCTGCCGCTGTTCCATGCGCTCGGCCAACCGCTGCTGCTCGGTGCCAGCCGAAAGCGGATGATTGGCGCGCTCAGCAATGAAGTGCCCGCGCACGAGCGCCTGGGCGGCAGCCTCGCGCTCGCAATCGCGGGCATGAACGCGGGCGTTCAACTCCTGCGCGTCCACGACGTGTTCGAAACGGTTCAGGCCCGCAACGTCTGGCGCGGCCTGCGCGACGCGGCCCTGACCGACTTCTCCGATCTTCCCGCCTAGAGCGAGTATCCGCCGTCGCTGACCAGCACGGCGCCGGTGATCGTCGCCGCGGCGTCGGAAAGCAGGAAGCCGGCCTGCGCGGCGATCTCTTCGGCAGTCGCGTAGCGGCCCAGCGGCGTCGCCATTTCGGCCATCGCCGTCAGCGCCGCGGCGCGATCGCCGCCGTGCTGGGCGACGAGATCGCGGAAGAACGGCGTCTGATCCCAGATCGGCGTGTCGACGCCGCCCGGGGCGATCGCGTTGACCCGCAGGCCGCGTGATGCACCTTCCTTAGCGGCGACTTTGGCGAGCTGGATCAGTGCCGCCTTCGAAGCGCCATAGGCGGCCGTTCCGGGCTCTGCCTTCAAACCGCTGACCGAGGCGGTGACGACCACGCTGCCGGCGCCGGGGATCGCCCGCATCGCGGCCTGGAGCGAGAGGAAGGCGCCGTCGAGGTTGACCGTCATCACGCGCCGCCACTCGGCAAAGTCGCAATCCACAATCGCCGCGCCTGCGGAAATTCCCGCGTTGATCACTGCATGGTCGAGCGGTGCCAGGCCCGCGATCCGCGCCCACAATGCGGGATCGGCCACGTCGCCCGTCACGCGCTCGCACGAACAGGCGAGGTCCAGCGCTTCGAGAGCGTCGGCGTCACGGTCGACGAGGACGAGATGCGCGATCCCGTGATCGCCCAGCCAGCGCGCCACGGCCGCGCCGATACCCGAAGCCGCGCCGGTGACGAGCGCCCTGCGTCCTGTGAAATCGAAATGGTCGGCCATGGCGTGCCGGGTAAGGTGCCTAGGCCGCGTTGTCGATTCCGAGTTCGCCGAGCTTGCGATAGAGCGTGGAGCGGCCGATGCCGAGGCGACGGGCGACTTCCGTCATCCGGCCGCGATAGTGGCCAATGGCGAGGCGGATCACGTCGGCCTCGATCTCCTCGAGCGGACGCAGGTTGCCGTCGTCGGTATAGAGCTGCACCCCGGCGCCGTCCTGCACGGCCGCGGCGGCATGGCCGAAATCCCCGACAAGCTCCAGCAACTGCGGGAAGCTTTCGATGGTGAGCGTCTCGCCTTCGCAATAGACGGCGGCGCGGAACAGCACCGACTGGAGCTGGCGCACGTTGCCCGGCCAGTCGAATGCCGCGAGGAGTTGCAGCGCACCGTCGGTGATCGAATGGTGTCGGAGGCCCGGCTGCTCTCCGATCCGCGCGAGGAAATGGCGGGTGAGCGCAGGTATGTCGCCCTGTCGTTCGCGCAGGGGTGGGAGCACGATCGTCGTGGGCGCGATCGCGGCGAGCAGCCGCTCGTCGAAATGGCCTCCCTGGACGAATTCGGCGAGCGGCAGATTGCTCGCGGTGAGCAGGCGCACGTCGACGCGGAATCCGTGCCGCGCGCCCGTGGGGCGGACGATCCCCTGCTCGAGGCAGTCGGCCAGCCGCTCCTGCACCGATCGGTCGAGGCGGTCGATCTCGTCGAGGAACAGGGTGCCTCCGTCGCAATGCTGCAGCGCGCCGATCTGCCGGTCGAACGCGCCGGGGAACGCGCCTTGCTCGTGACCGAACAGCATCGATTCGATCGAGCTCGACGGCACGCCGCCGACGTTGATCATCCGGAAAGACGCCTTCGCGCGGGGCGATGCGGCGTACATCGCGCGCACCAGCATTTCCTTGCCCGTGCCGGTCTCGCCCTCGATCAGAACCGGGCCGTGCCCGCGCGCCGCCTTGGCCGCGCGGGCGAGCGCGGTACGGAACGATGGCGATGTGCCGATCATCGCATCGAAGTCGAGTGAGGCCGGCATCTTCTCGGTCAGCGGCTGGAGCTCGTCCTTGGGCGCCTCGCGCTTTGTCGCGCTGCGCAGCGCCTGCATCAGCCGGTCGGGCGCGACGGGCTTGATGAGATAGTCGGTTGCGCCCGCGCGCATCGCCTCGACCGCGAGGAGCGGAGAAGCACTGGTCGTCAGCATCAGGATCGGCAGGGCCGGGCGGCGGCTCTTCAGTTCCTCGATCAGCGCGCAGGCATCGTCGCCGGGCACCCATTGATCGAGGATGATCGCCGAAAGCTGCATGCCTTCTCGGGTGCCGAGGGTCGCGATGGCGGTTTCGGAATCCTTCACGACGAGCGTGCGCCATCCCTCGCGCGCGGCCAGCGCGGCGATCAGCCGGCTCTGCGCCGGTTCGTCGTCGATCAGCATCAAAAGACGTGATTCGTTTTCGGCCATCGTCCCCAAACCGTCCCGCTGCGGTACAGGCGTTCGATTTACGGGGCGGGGGTAAAGGTCCGATTAAGGCTGTTGCCACCCCCACGAGGCTTGATGCCGTGCACCCGGCGCGATAGAGCCTCGTGCAAACGTATCTCTTGGGGAAATGAATACAAATGGCTTCGGGTAACGACATGAAGGCGGCCAACGCGACCTACGCAGGCTTCATCAGCATGCTGAAGTGGTCGGTTCCGACGATCGCGATCGCAACGCTGATCATCGTCATCCTGATCTCAAGCTGACCGACGCCATCTTGCGGATCGCCGTCCTCAAGGAACGCGCGCCGGGCGAGACCCGGGTCGCGGCCACGCCCGAAACGGTGAAGAAGTTCGTCGCGCTGGGCGCGGCGGTGGCGATCGAGGAAGGCGCGGGCGAATCCGCATCGGTGTCCGACGCCGCCTATCGCGAGGCGGGCGCCGAACTCGGGTCCGCCGCCGAGGTGGCGAAGGATGCGGATATCGTCCTCGGCATCCAGGCGCCCGACGTGGCCTTGCTGGAGGGGACTAAACCTGGCGCATGGGTCGCGGCGCTGTTCGATCCGTTCGGCCAGCGCGCGCGTGTCGATGCCTATGCGAAGGCGGGCGTCGAGGCGCTCAGCATGGAGTTCATGCCGCGCATCACCCGCGCGCAGAGCATGGACGTGCTCTCCAGCCAGTCCAACCTCGCCGGCTACAAGGCGGTGATCGCCGCGGCGGACGTCTATGGCCGCGCGTTCCCGATGATGATGACCGCGGCGGGCACGATCCAGGCCGCTAAAGTCTTCGTCATGGGTGTCGGCGTCGCGGGCTTGCAGGCGATTGCCACGGCCCGCCGGCTGGGCGCGCAGGTTTCTGCGACCGACGTGCGTTCGGCCACGAAAGAGCAGATCCAGTCGCTCGGCGCCAAGCCGGTGTTCGTCGAAACCGTCGCCGGGATCGAGGGCGAGGGCAGCGGCGGCTACGCCACCGAAATGTCGGAGGAATACCAGAAGGCACAGGCCGAGCTGGTTTCCGGCCATATCGCCAAGCAGGACATCGTCATCACGACAGCGTTGATCCCCGGCCGCGCCGCGCCGCGCCTGATCTCCGAAGCGCAGATCGCAACCATGAAGCCGGGTAGCGTGATCTTCGACCTCGCCGTGGCCCAAGGCGGGAACGTCGAAGGTTCTGTGGCCGATCAGGTGGTGGAGAAGCATGGCGTGAAGATCGTCGGCTATTCCAATACCGCCGCGCACCTCGCTGCCGACGCCAGCGCGCTCTTCGCCCGCAATCACTACAACTTCCTCTCCGCCTTCTGGGACAAGGAGCAGGGCCGGCCCGTGCTGGATGAAGAGATCGGCGATGCGGTGCGCCTGACGCGCGGTGGCGAGATCGTGAACGAGAGGCTGAAGGGGTGAGGGCGGAAATCTGATGGACTTCATATCGATCCTGTCGATCTTCGTTCTCGCCTGCTTCGTCGGGTATTACGTCGTCTGGTCCGTCACCCCCGCGCTGCACACGCCGCTGATGGCGGTGACGAATGCGATTTCCAGCGTGATCATCGTCGGCGCCCTGATCGCCGCGGCGGCGGCCGAAGTGCCGGGGGCGAAGTGGCTCGGCCTTGCCGGCGTCGTGCTTGCCAGCGTCAACATCTTCGGCGGCTTTGCTGTGACCGAGCGCATGCTCGCGATGTACAAGAAGAAGGAGCGCAATTGAGATGACGCTCCCGCCGGATGCGGTTTCCGACCTCTCGATCGCTGCGGACGCGGCGCATGCGGTGAGCCCGTGGGTCGCACTCGCCTATCTCGCCAGCGGCGTGCTGTTCATTCTCGCGCTGCGTGGCCTTTCGAGCCCGTCGACTAGCCGGCGCGGCAACCGCTTCGGCATGGCAGGCATGCTGATCGCCGTGGTGACGACTCTCGTCACGCACGAGATCGCAGGACTGCCGGAAATTTTGGTCGCGATCGCGGTCGGCGGCGCGATCGGTTTCATCATCGCACGCCGTATCGCCATGACCGCGATGCCGCAGCTCGTCGCGGCGTTCCACTCGCTGGTCGGGCTGGCAGCGGTACTCGTGGCGGCGGCTGCTTTCCTCAACCCCGGATCATTCGACATCCTCGGGCTCGACGGCAACATCCTTGCCGTCAGCCGCGTGGAAATGGCTCTCGGCGCGGCGATTGGGGCAATCACGTTCTCCGGTTCGGTGATCGCCTTCGCCAAACTCAACGGTAATATGAGCGGGGCTCCGATCCTTCTGCCCGCGCGGCATGTGATCAACCTCGGTACGCTGATCGCAATCCTCGGCATGACCGCTGCCTACGCGCTCGCGCCCAACGCGGGACCCGGGGAAGGATGGTTGTTCTGGGCGATCGTCGCGGCGGCCTTCGTGATCGGCTTCCTGTTGATCATCCCGATCGGTGGGGCGGATATGCCGGTCGTCGTCTCGATGCTCAACTCCTACTCGGGGTGGGCTGCCGCGGCGATGGGGTTCACGCTGCACAACACCGCGATGATCGTCACCGGCGCGCTGGTCGGCAGTTCGGGCGCGATCCTCAGCTACATCATGTGCCGCGCGATGAACCGCAGCTTCATTTCGGTGATCGCGGGCGGCTTCGGCGCGGATGCGAGCGCGGGCGGGGGCGAGCCGAAGGAACAGCGCCCCTACAAGCAGGGCAGCGCCGCCGATGCGGCCTTCATGCTGGAACAGGCGGAGAAGGTCATCATCATCCCCGGCTACGGCATGGCCGTGGCCCAGGCGCAGCACGCGCTGCGGGAGATGGCCGATGTCCTCAAGGAAAAGGGCGTGGAGGTGAAGTACGCCATTCACCCCGTCGCCGGCCGCATGCCGGGCCACATGAACGTGCTGCTCGCCGAAGCCAACGTGCCCTACGACGAAGTGTTCGAGCTGGAGGACATCAACTCCGAGTTCGCGACGGCGGACGTCGCCTTCGTTATCGGCGCGAACGACGTGGTCAACCCGGCTGCCAAGACCGACAAGTCCAGCCCGATCTACGGCATGCCGGTGTTCGACGTGGACAAGGCCAAGCAGGTCTTCTTCATCAAGCGCTCGATGGGCGGCGTCGGGTATGCGGGTGTCGACAACGACGTGTTCTACATGGACCAGACCATGATGCTGCTCGCCGACGCGAAGAAGATGGTCGAAGAGATTGTGAAGGCGCTGGACTAAGCCTCTCCTCCAAGGACAGCTTGCAATCCTCCATCTGCGCGGCAGAATAGGTTGCAGGGGAGAGACTCACATGATCAGACTGTCGATTGTCGCACTTGCGCTTGCGAGCGCTGCACCCGTTCTTGCCGAAACCATCGCCGTCGAGCCCGGAGAAGGCGCGCAGGAGCGCTTGCAGGAGGCGCTGATCCTCGCCCAGCCGGGCGACGAGATCGCGCTCGGCGCGGGCCGTTTCGAATTGACCGACGGGCTTTCGCTCGATGTCGACGACGTCACGGTCCGGGGCGCCGGGATAGAGGCCACCATCCTCGATTACACCAGCCAGCAAGGCTCGGGCGAGGGCCTGCTCGTCACCTCCGATGGCGTTACCCTGCGCGATTTCGCGGTCGAGAACCCCAAGGGGGACGGGATCAAGTCCAAGGGCGCCGACAACATCGTCTACCACGCGATCCGCGTCACCTGGACCGGCGGACCGAAGCCGACCAATGGCGCTTACGGTATCTATCCGGTCGAGAGCACCAATATCCTGATCGACGGCACCGAGGTTTCGGGTGCATCGGACGCGGGGATATACGTCGGCCAGTCGAGCAAGATCACCGTCCGCAATTCGGTCGCGACGGATAACGTCGCGGGGATCGAGATCGAGAATAGCCGGGACGCGATCGTCGAACGCAACTTCGTCAGCCGCAACACCGGAGGCATCCTCGTGTTCGACCTGCCCAACCTGCCGGTGATGGGTGGTGGCAACGTGATCGTGCGCGACAACCTCGTCGCCGCGAACACCACCCCCAACTTCGCGCCGGAGGGCAATATCGTCGCCACCGTGCCGCGCGGCACCGGCGTGATGGTCATGGCAAACGAGAACGTCTGGGTCGGGCAGAACCTGCTCTACGACAATCCCACGGCGCCGATCATGGTCATCGCCTATCCGCTACCCTTCGAAGACGCGGACTATAATCCCTATCCGCGCGAAGTTACGATCGCGTGGAACGCCGTGGATGCGGGCGGCACCGACCCGCAGCTCGACGGCGCGGAACAATTGACGGCGGCGTTCGGCGGCGCGCTGCCCCCGGTCATGTGGGACGGCCTGACCGATGGCGGTGCCGAGTACACGCCGCTCAGGGTCCATTCCGATCTCAAGGGCTGGTCGCTCAACCTCACTGAACAGGGCAAGGGCATGACAGGCGCGCAGCCCGGGCCGCTCGAGGTCGGTCGGCCCGGGCAACCGATCTCGACCGAGGGTTGGGGCGCCAGTGCGGAGCTGGAGGCGCGGCTCAAGTGAAACGGGCGGCGATCTTGGTCGGGGCCGGGATCCTGGCCCTTACCGGCAGCATCGCCGCGCATTCGGGCCAACGCGCGGCGACCGCCGCACCGGTTGCCGTCAACGACGCGGCGGTGATGGGCGGGCTGCCGCGAACGCTCGCCGAGTTCGGGTTCTTCGCCGATGCGCCGGCTCAGGTACCCGCTGCGCGCGTCATCCCCTACCGCCTCAACACGCCGCTCTATTCCGACGGGGCGGAGAAGCTGCGGTTCATCTACCTGCCGGCAGGCGTCGGCGCCTCGGCCGACGGCGAGGGCCTGCTCGAAATCCCGGTGGGCGCGGCGCTGATCAAGACCTTCGCATTCGGCGAAGGCGAGGCGCGCCGCTTGATCGAGACGCGCGTGCTGCTTCACCGCGCAGATGGTTGGCTGGCATTGCCTTACCTCTGGAACGACGAGCAGACCGAGGCGCGACTGGCCGTTGCAGGCGCACGGGTCGATCTCGTTACACCGCGCGGGGAGGCGATCAGCTACCGCGTGCCCAACAAGAACCAGTGCAAGGAATGCCACGGTCTCGCCGGCGAGGTGATTCCGATCGGCCCCAAGGCGCGCAACCTGTCTCACGAATGGCTGGGCGAGATGGTCGCGCGCGGCATGCTCGATCGAGTGCCGGACGGGGCGGACGTCCTGCCACTATGGGAAGCGCGTGGTGACGCGAGCGCGGCCGATGCGGCGCGCGCCTATCTGGATGTCAATTGCGCCCATTGCCACCGGCCATCCGCCACGGCTTCGAACTCCGGCCTCGATCTGCGTTGGGAACAGCGCGAGCCGGCTGCGATCGGGATCATGAAACGGCCCGTCGCTGCGGGCCGGGGGTCCGGCGGCCTGCTGTTCGATGTAGTTCCGGGAAAGCCGGAAGAATCGATCCTGGCTCACCGCATGGCAAGCGCCGAGCCGGGCGTCGCAATGCCCGAACTGGGCAAGGCGACCGTCGATCCCGAAGGGGTCGAGGCGGTGGAGCGCTGGATTTCCGGTCTGGAGCCGTAGCGAGCGGGCATCGTCACCAGCACTCCTGTGCGCGGCCAACTTCCTTGGGATGACTGAAACAAGCGCCCAGTCGCGCACGCGCCCTGTGGACGGCCGACACCCGACTTCGCTAAGGCCCCCCGCCTAATTGCGTTTTCAGGAAGGATCGACGTTTGCGAAAATTGGGGCTGATCGGCGGCATGAGCTGGGTGTCGACGCGCACCTACTACGACTGGATCAACCGCTTGGTACAGCGCCGCGCAGAGCCGATGGCGAGTGCGCCGGTGCTGATCGACAGCCTCGATTTCAGGCGGCTCTATGGCCTGCACGAGCCGGAGGACTGGCAGCGGGCGGCGCAGGTTCTCGGAGATTCGGCGCGCCAGCTCGAAGGGGCGGGGGCAACGGCCATCGTGATCGCGGCCAATTCGATGCACAAGGTCTACGACGAAGTGGCGGCGCAGGTCACGGTTCCGATCATCCACATTGCCGAATGCATCGGCAAGCGGATGCGGGAGGACGGGGTCGCCAATGCCGCACTGATCGGCACGCGCAACGTGATGACGGAGAACTTCTATCGCCAGCGCCTCGTTGCGCACGGGATCGATCTGCTGCCGCCCGACATGGACAACGTCGAGCAGCTCGATCGCATCATCTACGACGAGCTGATGCTGGGCAAGGCGACCCGCGATGCGCAACGTGCGCTCAAGACCATGATCACCCGCAAGGAGCAGGACGGGGCGGAGGCGATCGTGCTCGCATGCACGGAGCTCGAAATGATCGTCGACGTCGATGCCAACGTGCTGCCGATATTCGATTCCGCGCGCATTCATTGCGAGGCTGCGGTCGATTGGATCTTGGGGGAAAGTTGAACGGACCCGCACCGAGGTTGCCCGATTGTTCCCGTTGCCGCCCGCGCCGGGCTGACCTAGGCGGCGCGGCATGACCCGTGCGCTGTTCGCCGCCGATCCCGCCGCATCGCGCGGCCGCGAATTTCCTGAAGATCGCGCGGGCGCGCGCGGGCCGCGGAGCGAGTTCCAGCGCGATCGCGACCGGATCATCCATTCGATCGCCTTCCGCCGGCTGCGCTCGAAGACGCAGGTCTTCATCGCGCCCGACGGCGATCACTATCGTACACGGCTCACGCATAGCCTTGAAGTCGCGCAGATCGGGCGGGTGATCGCGCGCGCGCTGGGTCTCGACGAGGATCTGACAGAGGCGCTGTGCCTGGCGCACGACATTGGACACCCGCCCTTCGGTCATGCCGGAGAGGATGCGCTCCGGCAGGCGATGGAGGGCGAGGGCGGGTTCGACCACAACGCGCAGGCCCTGCGGGTGCTGATGCGCCTCGAAAGTCCGTACTGCGAACACGACGGCCTCAATCTCACATGGGAGCTGCTGGAAGGTCTGGCAAAGCATAACGGCCCGGTTGCGGAGCCGGGCTGGGCGCTGACCGAACTGAATGCCGCATTCCCGCTCGATCTCGGCCGTTATCCCTCCCTCGAGGCGCAGGTTGCCGCGGTGGCGGACGACATCGCCTACGACAATCATGACATCGACGACGGGCTGCGAGCGGGCTTTCTCGCGCTCGACGACCTGCTTTCGCTGGATTTCGTCGCAGACCAGTGGCGCGAGGTCGAAAAGCGCTTCCCCAACGCTCCGCGCGAGCGCCAGTTGCGCGAACTGGTGAGGGTGCAGATCGGCCTGATGGTGAACGATGTTATCGCGCAGACGCAGCGCGCCGCGGAAGGCATGGCGACGATCGACGACGTGCGCGCCGCGGGGCGCGCTCTCGCCACCTTCTCTCCCGCAATGGGAGCCCAGGAGCGCCGGCTGAAGCGTTTCATGTACGACCGGCTCTATTTCCATCCGGAGCAGCTCGCGACGGCCGAGCGCGCGCGCGAGGTCGTGGCGAAGCTCTATGCCGCTTACGCCGCCGATCCGGCAGCGCTGCCCGCCGCCTGGCGTGCTTCCCTGCCGGCCGAGCAACCGGCGCGGGCGCGGCATATCGGCGATTTCGTCGCGGGCATGACGGACCGGTTCGCGATCGATCAGTATGCGCGGATATTCGGCAGTCGGCCCGAAGGCCTGAGCAATGTCTGAGCTGCTGCGCATCGCGCTGGTCGGTTCGACCGGGCTGATCGGCAACACGATCATCAACCTCTCGATCGGGCGCGAGGACTTCCGTCTCGTGGGGCTCTCACGGCGCGAGGTTCCTCTGCCCCAAGGCGTTCGAATGGAGATGTTCGTCGCCGATCCGGCACATTGGGGCGAGGTGTTCGAAGCCGTGCGGCCCAAGGCCCTGATCTGTGCGCTGGGCACGACCTGGCGCAAGGCGGGGGAGGACGAGGCTGCCTTCCGCGCGGTCGATCACGATCTCGTGCTGGAGACGGCGCGCGCGGCGAAGGAGCACGGGATCGAGCGAATGGTTGCCGTCAGCTCGGCGGGCGCCTCGCTCGCGTCCAAGGCGTTTTACCTGCGTGTGAAGGCGGAGATGGAGCGGGATCTGGCCAAGGTCGGGTTCAAGCGCCTCGACATCCTGCGTCCCGGTCTGCTGCGGGGCCCCCGCGTCGACGACCGACGCCCCGGGGAACGGATCGGGATCGCCATGAGTCCGCTGACCGATTTCTTCCTTCGCGGCGGAATGCGGCGGTTCCGCTCGATCCCGGTACAGACGGTAGCCGAGGCGGCGCTGGGGCTGACCATGCGCAAAGCCGCCGGGCGCTTCATTCACGATAACGACGGCATCCGCCGGGCCGCGCGCGAGTTCCCGCAGCCCGTCGACGCCTGAGGCGAAAAAGGGGGCGCGCGCGAATGTGGCCGACGATCTTTGGTGCGACCAACCTCGTCGCGCTTGCCGCATGGGCGATCCTGCTGTTTCTGCCGCGCCGTCCGTTCGCGATGGCCAGCGTGCTCTATCTCGGCATCGCCCTGCTGTGCCTGGTCTACACGGTTCTGCTCGTACTGCTGGTGACCGGTGCGGTCGATCCCGTGCGGGACGCGGGGGCGGCCTGGTCTGCCGATTTCTCACTCGCCGGCATCAAGGCCCTGTCCCGATCCGACGGGGCGGTCGTGCTCGGCTGGACCCATTACCTCGCGTTCGATCTATTCGTCGGGTTGTGGATCGCGCGCGACGCCGATGCGAAGGGATTCTCCCGGATCGCCCAGGCCCCCGTGCTCCTCACGACCTTTCTGGCCGGGCCGCTCGGTCTCCTGATCTGGCTCGCCATTCGGGAACGCCGCGCACGTGCGTCGGGCCGGTGGGCATGAAGCGCCACGCACCCGCTGCCGGGCGCAACAGCGAGCCGATCGCGGCCGTGCTCGAAGTCGAGCTGCCGGCGCGGGGAATCGTGCTCGAGATCGCGAGCGGTTCGGGCGAGCATGCCTTGTTCTTCGCGCGCCGCTTTCCGCATTTGTCATGGCAACCGAGCGACCGCGAGCCTGATGCACTGGCTTCGATTGCGGCGTGGCGGGAGGAGGCGGGGCCCGGAAACCTGTTGCCCCCGGTTGAGCTCGACGCCTCCTCGGTAGCCTGGCCGGTAACGCAGGCAGACGCGGTTCTGTGCAGCAACATGATCCACATCAGCCCGTGGGCGGCAGCCGAGGGTCTGTTCGCGGGCGCGGCGAAGATCCTGCCGCGGGGTGCGCCGCTGATCGTCTACGGCCCGTTTATCGAACAGGAAGTGGAGACGGCGGAATCGAATCTGACATTCGATGCAAGTCTTCGCGCTCGCGATCCCGCCTGGGGACTACGCGATCGTGCGGCGGTCGACGCACTGGCGAAGGACACGGGCTTCATCCGGTCGGCGCGACATGCAATGCCGGCCAACAACCTTACACTGATCTACCGGCGCAACTAGCTCGCAAATACGCCCGCCGGATCCCTCCGACGGGCGCATGTGGCCCGGAACCGGGCCTTGTCCGTGGCGTGCGATCAGATTGCCTCGTCGCCGGCTTCGCCGACGGATTCGATGTCTTCCCCGACGCCCTTCACCGTGTTGCAGGCCGTTGCGGCGAGCGAGAACGCGGCAATTCCTGCGGCGAGTAGAATCTTGCGGACCATAACATGGCACTCCTTCGTTGCTCACTGCGAGCAGATGGAGGAAAAACGCAGCGCCGCGGCCGGGGTTCCGGCTGCCCGCCGCTTGCCGAGCATCGGCGCACCGCCCATATCGCGCCGCAATGAGCATCGGGCACTTTCTGACGTTCGCCAGCGAAGCGGAAATCACCGGCCTCTGGGGGCTCGGCTGTCTCGGTATAGCGCTCGTGGCGACACTGGCGGAGATCCGGCGCAATCGGCGCACGCGGATGGACGGCGTGGGCTGGGTCCCTTGGCGAGGCATCTTTCTGACCTCCGCGATCGTCGGCGGCGGTTTGATACTGCTGTCGGTGAAGGGACTGCTCGCCGGTTAGCGGGTCAGAGGCACGCTTCCAGATAGGCCTGATCGAACCCGAACTGGCGCGCCTTTTCCAGGGTGTAGGGGCGCAGGCCCGAACTGCGGAACTCGCCCAGGATCTTGCCGTCCTCGCTCTCGTCCAGATACTCGAACTTGAACAACTCCTGGGTGACGATCACGTCGCCTTCCATGCCGATTACTTCGGTGACGTTGGTCGTGCGGCGCGAGCCGTCGCGCAGGCGCTTGACCTGAACGATGAGGTCGACCGATTCCGCGATCTGGCGGCTGATGGCCTCCTTCGGAATCTTGATGTCGCCCATCAGGATCATGTTTTCCATACGGCCCAGGCATTCGCGCGGGCTGTTGGCGTGCAGCGTGCACATCGATCCGTCGTGGCCGGTGTTCATCGCGGCGAGGAGATCGAAACACTCCGCGCCGCGGATCTCGCCCAGGATGATGCGGTCAGGGCGCATACGCAGCGCGTTCTTGACCAGGTCTCCGATCGTGATCGCGCCCTGGCCCTCCAGGTTCGGCGGGCGCGTTTCGAGCGGGAGCCAGTGCGGCTGCTGCAGCCGAAGCTCGGCCGCGTCCTCGATCGTCAGCACGCGTTCGCCCGGGTCGATCATCTTCGACAGCGCGTTGAGCATCGTGGTCTTGCCCGAGCCGGTACCGCCCGAGATGACGATGTTCATCCGGCACGCGCCGGCGATCTTGAGCGCCGTCGCCATCTTGTCGCTCATCGACCCGAAGTCGCGCAGCATGTCGATGGTGATCGGCTTCTCGGAGAACTTGCGGATCGAGATCGCCGTACCACGCAGCGACAGCGGCGGCACGATGACGTTGACGCGGCTGCCGTCCTTGAGGCGGGCGTCGGCGAGCGGGGTCGTCTGGTCGACGCGGCGGCCGACCTGGTTCACGATACGCTGCGCGATCTGGAACAAGTGCTGCTCGTCACGGAACTTGATCGGCGCGACGACCAGCTTGCCTTTCTTCTCGATGTAGGTCTGATCGGGGCCGTTGACCATGATGTCCGAGACATCGGGGTCGTTGAGCAGCTCCTCCAGGGGACCGAAGCCGAGCAATTCATCGATCAGCACCTTCTCGAGCGCGAACTGCTCGCGCCGGTTGAGCGTGACCTTGAGCTCGGCCAGCACCTCCATGATGATGGGGCGAAATTCCTCGCTGAGCTCGTCCTTGGTCAGCGTCGCCGCCGCTTCGGGGTCCACGCGCTCGAGGAGGCGGGGCAACACCTGTTCCTTGATCTTGTGGACGCTGGCTTCGAAGCCGCCGATCTCGGCCTGCTGGTGGATCGCATTGGCCCGGTCCGCGAGGCGAGCCAGGGCATCGGACTTGTTCGGTGCAGCGGATTCCGACGGAGCGGTAGCGCTATCGCCCGGCAGAGGCGGAAACTGCTCGCCGCCAGGTTCCGGCGCCCGGCGCGCGTCGCCCCCCTTCATGGGTCGCGCCACACCGAAGGAGGGACGCGCCCCGGGCATACCCCCCGGTCCGTTCTTCCTGCCGAAAGCCGTCATTCCAAACCCCTTGGTCCACCCGCTCGACCTACCAGCACTGCGGGAGCGACGGTCTGCGGGAACTTGGTGAATAGATCGGAAAGTTTATTATTTTCCTAAGGCTGATTGATCAGACCCCGCCGGCACCTAATGGTGTGCCACCGCCGCGCTCGCCGTCGCGTTCGCGATTACCAGACACAGGATGACGATCATCACTGGATAGGTGTGATATAGCGAGCCTTCGAGCATCGCCATTGCCAGCAATCCGGTCGCTGTCCCAATTGATGCCAGCCGGACATCGGTCCACGTATGATTTCGCAGGTTCCGGACCGTCGAAGCCAGCATCAATGCCAATGCGGCTGTACCGATAAATCCCCACTGATAGAGAAACTGGAGGGGCGCGTTGTGGGGGTGGTTCAAGCCGTTGCCGGCGCTCACGATCTGAGATCGGAACTGACCTTCTCCGTGGCCGAGAAGGGGACGTTCGAGAACTGCTGCCCATGTCTCCTTCCAGATCGCTAAGCGCCCAGATGTATATGCATTCATATCGTCGTCGAAAAAGCTTCGGTCCATGATCCGGTCGAAGCCCCAGCTCTCATGAGGAACCAGTAAATATGATGTAGGAATCGCCGTCACGAGAGCGAGAGTGACGAGCATCGCCAGTGATGCGCGCTGCTTCCTTTCGCTTAGTACACCGACAACGATACCCGCGATGACGGCAGCAACAAACGCTACCCTGCTACCACTCACGATCGTCAGCCAAAACCCGAATGCAGTGCTCAGTGCGGCGAACCACCAGGGCCAGCCGCGGGAGACCGCGCCAAGACCGAGGGCGATGCCTACCAGTGTGATACCGTAGAAGCCCAGCTGTCTGATGTTGGTGATACCGATACCCACGCCCACCCAATTGAAATCAGGGTTGTTCAGTTCGGCCAATATCACCACGGTAAAGACGACGCCGAACAGGCCGACGCCTGCTGCGGCGCAGTAGAGAAAGCCTCTTTGGCGCAATCTCCAGCGACTCGTAACCAGACTCCAAAGCGCAAGCGCAAAGGATGCGTGGATGAGAGTAATAAACAGCAACGGCACCGCTGCAGCTCGCACGGGCGCAAAAATGAGGTTTGCGCACAGGACGGTCGCAAGCCAGACGACCGCTCCGAGACGGGTGATTGGGTGAAGCTGCGAGAACGCCCCGCGCAAGTCGAAGCCGGCGCCAACCGCGAGGATGATTACGGCGATTTCGGCCGCGAGCACGGGGAATGCGTAGAACAGGACTGCAGGGTAGTCCGCCGCGACAAGCCAGCTCGCCAAGGCGAAGGCCGGCGCTGCTAGCAGCAGCGCTACCCCTGCTAGCGCTGACAGACCGGTCGCTTGGCGGGGCATAGATACGTCGCGCCACGACGAGCGGAATTTCAACCTCGCACCGTCGACGTTTTGGACGACGTTCATCAAGCTCTCCCGTCTCGGCGTTCGCTTCCGGCTAACGCGTGCTGCTTAAGGTGCGGTAAACCACGATCTGTCGAATGCCGTTGCAGCGCTTCCGAAGTTGGAGCGCTTCCGAATTTGTTTGACGCGATATCATGATATGATATCGCGATATCATTATGCCGCGAATCCTCGCCGACCTTCCCGAAGATGACATCAGATGGCTCGATCGCCTTGCGGAGGAGCAGGGGAAGTCGCGCGCCGCGGTGTTGCGCGAAGCGGTGAGCGCCTATCGGGGCGAAAGCTCGACCGACTGGATCGATCGCGGGTTCGGTCTCTGGAAGGAGCGAACGGATCTCGGCGATGCGGCGACGTGGCAGCGGCGCGAACGGGCGTCCTCGACCCGGCCGTGGGACGATGATTACGAAGACGCGCGCGGCGAGTTTCCGGAGCTCTTCGATGCCGAGGACGACCGGCAGCGGCAGATACATCGGCAATTTTCCGGCAAGGGCGGCGAAAGGCCATGAGCGGCTTTGCTTTCGACACCGGTATCGTCATCGATGCGCTTCTCGGCATAGAGCAGGGGCGGGCGGAACTGCGTCGAGCCCTCAATCAGACCGGGCGCGCGTGGCTGAGTCGGATGGCCTGGGTCGAGATCATGTCGAAGAGTTCGGGGACCGAGTTGCGCGAGATAGAGCGTTTCCTGGCCGGGTTCGCGATAGATGAAATAGATTCGGAAATCGCCGATCGGGCGGCGGCGCTGCGCCGCGAACGCAAAGGTATTCGCTTGCCCGATGCGATCATCCTCGCCACGGCGCTGGTGCGCGGGCGCGTTCTCGTAACTCGAAATATCAAGGATTTTCCGGCCGAGATGCCGGGCATCCGCATACCTTACACACTCTGAAGGAAATACGGCTCTATGTGCGGAATCATCGGCATCGTCGGCAGGGATCAGGTTGCAGACCGGCTGGTCGACGGACTGAAGCGGATGGAATACCGCGGCTACGACAGCTCCGGGGTCTGTACCATTCAGGAGGGCAGGTTGATCCGGTGCCGCGCGGAAGGCAAGCTCGCCAATCTCGTCAAGGAGCTCGAGCACAACGCTGCGCCCGGCACGATCGGTATCGCGCACACGCGCTGGGCGACGCACGGCGCCCCCACAGCAAACAACGCACACCCGCACGCGACCGAGCACGTAGCGCTGGTCCACAACGGCATCATCGAAAACTTCAAGCCGCTCCGGGACGAGCTCACGGCCAAGGGACGCAAGCTCGAGAGCGAGACCGATAGTGAGGTCGTCGCGCACCTGATCTCCGAGGAAATCGAGAACGGCGCGTCACCGGAAGAAGCCGTCAGGACTGTTCTGCCGCGGCTGCGCGGCGCCTTCGCCCTCGCCATCGCATTCCGCGATCACCCCGATATGCTCATCGGCGCGCGCCTCGGTTCGCCGCTGGTCGTGGGATACGGCGAAGGCGAGACCTACCTCGGCTCCGACGCGCTTGCGCTCGCGCCGTTGACGCAGAAGATCGCCTATCTCGACGAGGGGGATTGGGTCGTCGTGCGCCGCGATGGGGCGCAGATCTTCGATGCAGAGAACAACCCGGTGGAGCGCGAGATCACCACGTCCGGCGCGTCGGCGGCGGCGGTGGAGAAGGGCAACTATCGCCACTTCATGCAGAAGGAGATCTTCGAGCAGCCGACCGTCGTCGCCCAGACGCTGCGCAGCTACGTGCACCAGGCGAACAACACTGTCGCGCTGCCGCAGATGGACTTCGATCTTTCGACGATCAGGCGCGTGACGATCGTCGCCTGCGGTACGTCGTACTACGCGGGGCTGGTCGCGAAATACTGGTTCGAGCACTTCGCGCGCGTGCCGGTGGACATCGACGTGGCGAGCGAGTTTCGGTACCGCGATCCCGTGCTGGAGGAGGGCGGCCTGGCCCTGTTCATCTCGCAGAGCGGCGAGACCGCGGACACGCTGGCGGCACTGCGCCACTGCAAGGCGGCCGGGCAGACCATCGGCGTGGTCGTCAACGTGCCGACCAGTTCGATGGCGCGCGAGGCAGACCTGCTGCTCCCGACCCATGCCGGACCCGAGATCGGCGTTGCCAGCACGAAGGCCTTCACCTGTCAGCTTGCAGTGCTCGCCGCGCTGGCCGCGCATCTGGCGGTGAAGAAAGGCCGCATGGACCGGGCCGAAGAGCAGGAAGTGGTGAAGCACCTGCTCGAAGCGCCGGCTGCGCTCAACGCCGCCCTCGATCACGACGAGGACATTGCCGGGATGGCGCACCTGATCGCACCTGCGCGCGACGTGCTGTACCTCGGCCGCGGGCCGGACTACCCGCTCGCGCTGGAGGGGGCGCTGAAGCTCAAGGAAATCAGCTACATTCACGCGGAAGGTTACGCTTCGGGCGAGATGAAGCACGGGCCGATCGCGCTGATCGACGAGGCAGTGCCGGTGATCGTCCTCGCGCCCTCGGGACCATTGTTCGAGAAAACGGTGTCGAACATGCAGGAAGTCCGCGCGCGAGGCGGCAAGATCGTGCTGATCTCCGACGCCGAGGGGCTGCTGGAGGCGGGCGAGGGGTGTCTGGCGACGATCCAGATGCCCAAGGTGCACCCGCTGATCGCACCGCTGGTCTACGCCGTGCCGGTGCAACTGCTCGCCTATCACACCGCTTGTGTGAAGGGCACCGATGTCGACCAGCCGCGCAACCTCGCCAAATCCGTCACGGTCGAGTGAGTGGCGGCGTCAATCGAGAAGCGCCGCGATCGAATCCTCTGCCACGCGCTCGACCAGGCGCCTTCGATGACCCGATCGGACTATAGGGCGCACTGCTTTATGGATATGCAAGCAGACGGCGCCCATCGACATGGTGGACGCCGATCGGAACATCATAGATTTCCTCGAGCACGTCCTGCCGGATAACCTCGTCAGGCGACCCGTCAGCAACGATGCGGCCGTCGCGCATGGCGATGATGCGGTCGGCGTAGTTTGCGGCGAACGCTATGTCGTGCACGACGATGACGATGGTTCGGGAGAGTTCATCCGCCGCGGTTCGGAACAGGCCGAGCATCTGCACGGACTTCTGCACGTCCAGGCTGCTCAAGGGCTCGTCCAGCAGGATGTAATCGGTCTCCTGCGCGAGAACCATGGCGATGAAGGCGCGCTGGCGCTGGCCGCCGGAAAGTTCGTCGAGATAGCGGTCGCCCAGAGCATCGAGATCGAGCTGCCGGATGGCCTGCTCGATGATGTCGCGGTCGGCCAGCGAGAGGCGGCCGTGGTTGTGCGGATAGCGGCCGAAGGCGACCAGATCGCGCACCGTCAGACGCAGCATGATGTGGTTATCCTGGCGGAGGATCGCGAGCCGCCGCGCCAGAACCGCGCCAGGCGTCTGATCCACCCGCATGCCGTCGATCGTGACATGGCCGGCGTCGGGGGCGATCAGGCGGCTCATGACGCCCAGCAGCGTGGACTTGCCGGCGCCGTTCGGCCCGATGATCGCGGTGATCCCGCCATGCGGGATCTTCACGGAGACATCGTCGAGCACGACGGAGGAGCCGTAGCGTTTGGTGACGGAGATTGCTTCGATCATCGACGGGGATCACGCAAGAGCAGCAAGATGAAGGTTATCCCTCCGGCGAATTCCAGGACCACGCGCAAGTTGGTGCCGAAGCCGAGCGCCTGCTCCAGCACCAGTTGCCCGGCCAGCAGCGCGATGACGGCGAGCAGCGTCGCCGCAGGCAGGATCAGCACATGGCGATGGGAGCGTATCAGCCAATAGGCTAGGTTGGAGACCAGCAGGCCGAAGAAGGTGACCGGGCCGACGAGCGCGGTGGAGATCGACACCAGGACCGCGGTGATCGCCAGGATCGCGCCCACGGTGCGCCGATGATCGACGCCGAGGCTGATGGCGCGCTCCCGACCCAGCCCGAGGACGTCGAATGCCGGCAGCATCCGCCAGGCCATCAGCGAGACGGCTCCGACCACGCCGTAGGAGAACGCGAGAAGCTGCGTGTCCGGATTGTTGAACGAGGCGAAGAACCTGTCCTGCAGGAACAGGTACTCGTTGGGCGAAATCACCCGGCCGGCGAATTCCGACAGGCTGCGGAACAGGATGCCGAGCACCACGCCCGTGAGGACCAGCAGGTGCAGGCTCCGCCCGCCGCTGTGGAACAGCAGGCGGTAGAGCAGGGCCGAAAAGCCGATCATCAGGGCCGCCTGGCCTGCAAAGAGCAGGCGCGGGTCGATGCCGGTGTAGCCCTGCGCGCCGATCGAGAAGACGATGAGCGTCTGGAGCAGAATGAAGAGGGAATCGAAACCCATGATGCCCGGCGTCAGGATCCGGTTGCCGGTGGCGGTCTGGAAGAGCACGGCGGAAACGGCCACCGAGTAGCCGACCAGCACCATTGTCAGGATCTTGGTTCCGCGGAATGGCAGGACGAAGTCCCACTGCCCGTTCGCGCCGACCGTGAGGAACAGCGCCACGCACAGCATCGCCCCGGCAAAAAGGCCGAACAGCGTCTGTCGGGAGGAGCGGATGGCGCTGTTAGCCAACCTGCCGCTCCCTTCGAAGCAGCAGCGCAAGGAAGACCGCGCCCCCGACCACGCCGACGACGGTCCCCACCGGAATCTCGTAAGGATAGCGAACCACGCGGCCGGCGATGTCGCACAGCAGGATCAGCGCCGCACCGGTGAGAGCCACCCAGGGCAGGGAGCGGCGGGCATTGTCGCCCATTCGCATGGCCACCAGGTTGGGGGCGATCAGCCCGACGAACGGGATCAGGCCGACCGTCACGACCACGCTCGCCGTGATGAGCGAAACGATCAGCAGCCCGATCGCGACGACCCTGTTATAGTTGATGCCGACGTTGACGGCGAATGTCTCGCCGATGCCGATGGCGGTGAATCGATCCGCGGCAAGGTAGCCCGCGAGCGCGAGCGCGAATCCGATCCAGAGCAGTTCGTAGCGTCCTGCAAGCACGCCCGAGAAGTCGCCGGCCATCCAGGTCGAAATCGACTGGAGCAGATCATAGCGATAGGCGAAGAACGTAGTGATGGAATCGATGACCCCGCCGAGCATCAGGCCGACGAGCGGCACCACCAGTGCCGAGCGATGGGGAATGCGGCGCAGGATCAGCAGGAACAGGAACGTGCCTGCCAGCGCGAAACCCCCGGCAACGAGCATTCTCGCCAGAACGGAAATGCCCGGGGCGAGGAGCATTACCGCCAGGACGCCCAGCGCAGCGGATTCCGCCGTGCCGGCCGTGGCAGGCTCTACGAAACGGTTGCGGGCGATCATCTGCATGATCAGCCCGGCTATGGCGAGCGAACTCCCGGCCAGGACCAGCGCGAGGGTTCGCGGGACGCGGCTTTCGCGCAGCAGAGCCGAGGCGTTGCCCCCGGAGCCTGAGAACAGCTCTTCCAGGTGCAACGTCCCGGCCCCGATGGTGAGGCTGACGAAGGCGAGTGCGGCGACGCCCGTCCACGCGAGGACGAGCCTGCCGTTACGTTCGAACAATCTCGATCACTGGCCTTCTGCGGAGGTGCCTTCGGCACGCTCGTAGGCAGCCGCGATCTCGTCGACCATGGTCTGGGTGGATTGCAGGCCGCTGCCGACAAGGTACCAGGCGACGGGGTTGAGATAGACGACCTGATCGTTCTTCCACGCGTTGGTCTCCCGCACGAGCGGATTGTCGAGCAGGCGCTTGGCCGCATCGCCCTGGCCGATCGCCGCGTCCCGATCGATCACGAACAGCCAGTCCGGATTGCGCTCGCGGATGAATTCGGAACCGATCGCCTCGCCGTGAAGCGACGTATCGAGGCCTTCCGCCGCGGTGGGTACGCCGAAGTCGGTGTGGATGACCCCGAAACGGGATCCGGGGCCATAGGCGCTCATGCGCCCGCCGGTCGTCAGGACGATCAGGCCGCGGCCCCCCTCGGCGGTGCGGGCGCGGAGGTTCTCGATCGATTGCTCGAGGCGCGCGATCCGTTGCTCGGCCTCGTCGGTCTTGCCGAAGATCGCGGCGAGCATGCGCGTGTTTGCGACGGTCGTCGCGATCGGCGCATTGTTGTCCGTGCGCATGTCGATGGTCGGCACCATTCCGGCGACCTGCTGATACTTCGCGCTCGAGCGGCCGCCGGTGATCGCGAGGTCCGGCTGCAGTGCGTTGACCGCCTCAAGGTCGGGCTCGAACAAAGTGCCCAGCTTCGCATAGCCGTCTTCGCCGTACTTGCTGAGATAAGGCGGGAAATTGTCGCCCGCGACACCTGCCACGCCGACGCCCAGAGCATCGAGTGTGTCGAGCGCCGACAGGTCGAATACCGCCACCCGAGCAGGGCTTGCGGGGATTTCGGTCGTGCCCTGTGCATGGGTTACCGGCTGCGTTTCCGACGCGCCAGGCTGGGCGGATGCCGAAGGATCGCCGCATCCCGCCAAGAGCAGCGCGGCGGCCGCAAGACCGCCCAACGCCGAAGCTTTCTTCCACATTACAATGTCTCCGTTAGCGATTGAAGCAACAGTATCGGGAGGATCCCTCAGAACCGCGCGGCCACGCCCAGCCAGACGCGCGCAGGATCGATGACATAGGCGTAGTCCGCGTAGGCGAGGCGCTTGTCGAACAGGTTCTGGACACCGCCGTGCAGCGTGAACGCCGGCGAAATCCTGTAGGAGCCGCCGATGTCCACGGTCGTGTAAGAGGCGGCCACCACGTTCTCGCCGCTGATCTGCGCTTCGGTGACGGCCTCCTCTCCGCGATAGACCGCGCGCAGGTAGCCGCTGAAACGATCGTCCGGCCGCCAGCTCAGCGATGCGCTGGCCTGCTGCTTGGGCGTGTCGTTGAGCGCCGCGCCCGCGGCGGGGCCGGTCAACTGCTCGGAATCGGTCAGGGTACCTGTGGCATTCAGCCTGACCGCCTGCGTAAGCCGCAGGTTCACGGTCGCCTCGATGCCGCGCACACGCGCTTCGTCTATATTGACGTAAGTGGTCGGGGGACGGCCGATCGAGCTCAACGGTTCATCGACGCACCATGCGCCCGCTTCCTCGCAGGTGATGCGGGTGATCTTGTCCTTGAAGCGCGTGTCGTAGGCGGCGAGGCTCGCTTCGAGAGGTCCGCCGTCATAGAGCAGGGAGGCTTCGAGCGTGCGCGACGTCTCCGCTTCCAGATCGGGGTTCCCATAGATGGTCCCGCCGCGGCTCATTTGACCCCAGTCAGGAAGAGTCTGGCGCAGGTTCGGGGCACGGAAGCCTTGCGAATAGCCGCCCTTCAGCGTGAATTCCGGAGTGATGTTCCACACGGCGTAGATGCGCGGCGTCCAATGGGAACCGTACTGCTCGTCGTCATCCATGCGGATGCCGCCGGTCAGCTTCAGATTGTCCAGGATACTGAGTTCGTTCTCGGCGAAGAGCGCCCAGTTGGTGCGTGTGGCGCCGGTGCGCGTGGATCCGGACAACCCGTTACCGGTCAGGTCGGTCAGGTCCTCATGCCGATAGAACAGCCCGACGCTCAGGACGTTGGCAGGCAGAGGCACCGTCCAGATCGACTGCCCCACCGTGTTCTTGATCCGCTTCTTGCCCTCGACGTGCTCCGCATCCTCGTACTGGAGGTAGCTGTCCGAGTCGGCGAAACCCCAGTCGCCGTTATGGCTGAGCGAGGCGACCCAGCGGTTCTGCGTCATCGGCGCTTCGGTCCCCTCCGGCTCGGTCGCCGAAACTTCGACGGTCTTGCCGGCGGTGGAGACGGTCTTCTGCCGGTAATAGCCGCCTTCGAGGATGAAGCGGTGACTGGAGCCTGTGTCAAAGCCCAGTTTGGCGGCGATCGACTCGTCCTCGCGCTCGGGTGTGCCGCCGACGACATCGTCTTCCTCGCGCCGGTTGATCGACCCCTGCACCTGCAGGCCGACCGCGTTTCCGACAACGGGGCCGGAGATGTAGAAATTGCCGTCGTAGAAGTTGCCGTAATCCTCGGCGAGCTGGAGCGTGCCGTTGACGCGGAGGCTGCCGCGCCAGCTTTCGGCAATGCTGCGGGTGATCACGTTGACCACACCGCCCATCGCGTCGGACCCGTAAAGCGAGGACATTGGGCCGCGGACGACTTCTATCCGCTCGATCGCTTCCAGCGGAGGCAGCAGCCCGCCCTCGCTGATGCTGCCCCCGTTGGTGCGGGATTCGCGCGAACTGAGCCGCCGCCCGTCGACGAGGATCAGCGAGTATTGCGGCGACATGCCGCGGATCGAAATATCACGGCTGTTCCCTTCACCGGGTGTCACCGTAACGCCGGGAATCTCGAGCAGAGCATCGGTCAGCTCGCGATAGGGCAGGCGCTCCAGCTCTTCGCGCGTGATGACGCTGATCGACGCGGGCGCGTCCTTGACCTGCTGCTCGCGCGAAGTGGCGGTCACAACAATGGCGTCCGGATCGGCGGCCACCTCGGCATGAGCGGGAACCGCGAACGCCAGGCTCGGAAACACGGCGGATGCGAGCAGGCGGCGGCAAAGCGCGTCGTTCATCAATTCTTCGAGACCCCTTGAGGGCAACCGGTTTATTGCGATTGCTTCTCAAGTGCGACTGCCAGCCGGAATCAGAGGCGGCAAATATCCAGATCGGATTTCGGTCTTTCGCGAATTGAATGATGTGGCTCGGCCAGCAGGTCGCGCAACCAGACCGAAGCGGCGTCGCGCGCGGTTCGCTCATGCCACAAGAGGCGATAGTCGAAGGTGCCGATTTCCTGCGGCGCACCGCGACAGCCGAGGCGGTGCGCGGCCGCGAAATAACGGGCCGCGCGGGTGGGAAGGGTGACGACGGCGTCGGATTTGCCGATCACTTCCGCGGATGCCCCGAAGTACGGCAATCGCGCGACGATCCGCCGGCGCCCGAGTGAACCGAGGCGGCTCTCGATGCGGTCGAAATCGTGCTCGCCTACCGTCAGTGCGATGTGCGGCCATTCGAGAAATTCGTCGAGCGGAATGGCTGATCGCCCGCGCGACAGGGGATGTCCGGCGCGGAAAAGGCAGGAGAAGTCCTCGGTGAAGAGATAGCGCTCGTGCGTCTGGCTGGGGTTCGGATCGAGGCCCGAGACGAGCAAGTCGACGTCGCCGGCAGCGAGCTCGTCGGTCATGCCCCCCTTCAACGGCACCACCTCGATCGACGCCTGCGGTGCGAGCGTCATGAACTTCGGCAAAACAGGCGCGATGACTGCGGAGACGCCGAAGTCGGTCGACGCGATGCGGAACCTGCGCTTCAGGCGCAAGGGGTCGAACAGCGGCGGTTCGAGCAGTGCTTCGGTCGCCGCGAGCCACTGCTGCAGCGGCGCGACCAGTTCCTCGCCGCGGCGCGTGAGCGTCATGCCGCCGCCCTTTCGCACGAGAAGCGGATCTTCCAGCAGCCTTCGCAATTGCGCCAGTGCCCGGCTGACCGACGGCTGACTGGTCTTGAGCTGGAGGGCCGTGTGCGTGACGCTCCGGGTCTTCAGAAGGATTGCGAGGATGACCAGCAGACTGGGATCAACACGGGTGGAAATCGCGACAGCTCCTATTGCGAATCATTCGCACACTGTCGCGGAAAGTGGGCGCGGGTCAACTCCCGCGAGGACGGCGTGGTCGAAGCCGGCGAAAAGCGAGCTAGGTCGCTTTACGAAGGAATTTCGCGAAACCTGGGTGCTTTAGACCCAAAATCGCATCGGGTCCCAAGCGGGAATCTAGCCGATCCCGGGCTCTGCCGAATTGCGCCGCGATCGATCGAGCGCGCGTTTGCCGAGATGTCCGGCCGAGTAGAACAGGAAGGCATAGATCAGCTTCACCAGGAAATTGAGCGCCATGCTCTCGGCGGTGAAGCTGAGGTGTCGTTCGACCGCGGTGAAGACCGGGCTGTTCGTGGTGACGAGGCAGAGCGCCGTCGTCCCTGCGGCAACCACCGGCGCAATCGGCAGGCCGGAGCGCCACCGATCCGAAAACCAGCCGATGACGAACATCGCAAGCCAAGTTGCAATCAGCATCTCTCCATCTCCTCTCCGTTAGCCGGCCCTCTTTCGGAACCTGACTGTCATCCCATCGCCCTGGTGGCGGTCTCCTTCTTGCTGCGCTTTTTTCTCCGCGCTCTATTTGCATGCACAATGTGCAGAACAATCGGTCCGCAGGCAAGGGCGGCCGCGCAATATGACTGCGTGCTCCATCCCGTGCGGGGATATAGTGCGATAGAAAGTGCGGCGGTAAGCGGCGGTTAGCCTGTGCGGGCCGCAGCCTGCCTCTCGATCAGAGGACGGCAGTTCCGATCACCGGAAACTCGGGGACGTGCAGCCGCGCCGGGCCGCGGTCCTCAGGCGGCGACCAGGCCCTTTACGGCGCTTTCGAACAAGGCGCGGCCGTCGCTGCCGCCGTGATCGGATTCGATCGCGCGCTCGGGGTGGGGCATCATGCCGAGCACGTTGCCGGCGTGGTTGAGAATGCCGGCGATGTCGCGCCGCGAGCCGTTGCACGCGTCGAGGTAGCGGAAGGCGACGCGGCCTTCGCCCTCGATCCGGTCGAGCGTGTCCTCGTCCGCGAAATAGTTGCCGTCATGATGGGCGACGGGCAGCATGATCTTCTGCCCCCGGTCATAGCCGCCGGTGAACAGCGACTGGCTGTTCTCGACCCGCAGCGGGGCGATGCGGCAGGTGAAGGTGAGCTGGGCGTTGCGCATCAGCGCGCCGGGCAGCAGGCCGCTCTCGGTCAGAACCTGGAAGCCGTTGCACACGCCGAGCACGGGCACGCCGCGCTCCGCCGCCTCGATCACCGCGCGCATGATCGGGCTGCGGCTCGCGATCGCGCCGCAGCGAAGATAGTCGCCGTAGGAGAAGCCGCCGGGGATACCGATGAAATCGAGCCGCTCGGGCAGCTCCGCATCGCCGTGCCACACGCGCATTGCCGGCGTGCCCGAGACCTTCTCGAGCGCGACCGCCAGATCGCGGTCGCAATTGGAGCCGGGGAAGGTGATGACTGCGGAGCGGAAGGCCATCACGCCGCCTCCATGCTCTCGATGCGGAAGTTCTCGATCACCGTGTTGGCCAGCAGCTTGCGGCACATGTCCTCGAGCTCGGCTTCGCTCGTGCTATCCGCAACGTCGAGCTCGATCAGACGGCCGACGCGGACGTCCTCTACTCCGGTGAAACCCAGGCCCTCGAGCGCGTGGTGAACCGCGCGGCCCTGCGGGTCGAGCACGCCGGGCTTGAGGCTGACATGGATGCGGACTTTCATGGGGCGGCGCGCCTTTCGCTAAGAGTGCTCATCGACTCGCGCGCAGCCTATGGCTTGCTGCGCACCGCAGGGCAAGCTGTGCCTTGAACAGGGAAGGCGCGAAACCTTGGGTTTTTGGCAAGGTGGGAATGCTAAGGCCGGCGCGATGAAGATCGATCTCGTCTACAATCCGGCGGCGGGCAATTTCCGCCAGGCACGGCTGGACGCGCTGATTGCGGCGTTTTCCATTCGCGGAGTCTCCGTCTCGCCGGTGGCGAGCCAGGTCGACGGCGCCTGGCTCTCGGGCCAGGCGGACATGGTCTGCGTTCACGGCGGCGACGGGACCTTGCGTGACACGGTTCAGGCGCTGGGCGAAAACGCGGGCAGGGTGCCGCTGGCGATCGCCCCGTCGGGCACGATCAACCTCGTCGCCCGCGAACTCGGTTACGCGAGAAATCCCGAACGGCTTGCGGAGCAGGTTCTTGCCGCATGGGAGCGCGGGCCCGAAAGCTGGGTGCGCGCGCCGCTCTACCGCCTCGGTGAAATGCCGATCGTCGCTTGCCTCAGCATCGGGCCCGACAGTCATGCGGTCGCGCAGGTTTCCGGCGCGCTCAAGAAGCGGCTCGGGCGCTACGCCTATGTCGTCGCGATCATGCGCCAGCTCCGGCGCTGGCCGCGCGACACCATGACGATCAGCGGCGAGCTTGCCGACGGAACGGCTTTCTCCTGCGAGGCCGAAGCGGCGATCGCCTCGCACGGCGCGCTCTACGCCGGTCCGTTCAGGCTCAGCCCGCGAGCCGCGCTGGCGGCGGATTCGGTGGAACTGATCACGCTGCGCCGCTCGACCCGGCTGGGCACGCTGGCGCTTTCCGGCGCGGCGATGCTGCGCCTGCCGCTCGATCGCCTCGGTCTCGCCGAAATCCGCACCGTGCGCCGCGTCGTGTTCGATCGCTGCGTCAGCCCGGTGCAGGTCGATGGCGACCATATTCCGGACTGCGCCTATGCGATCGGGCCGAGCGGAACGGCGCTGCAGTACGTGATCTGACGCTTCTTCGCGCGGAGGCGGTCTAGAACGCGCTGCCCGTCAGCGCGTCGATGGCGCCTTGCAGGATCACGGCTGCGGCGTGGCTGTCGATGCGTTCGGCGCGCTTCCTGCGGCTCATGTCCTGGCCGATCAGATCGCGCTCGGCACTGGTGGTGGACCAGCGTTCGTCCCACAGGAGGATCGGCAGCGCGAGGCGTTCGGAGAGATTGCGGGCATAGGCCCGGCTCGCCTGCGCGCGCGGACCCTCGCTCCCGTCCATGTTGCGCGGCAGGCCGAGGACGAGACCCTTTACCCGCCGCTCGCGCACGATTGCGGTGAGCGCCTCCAGATCGCGGCCGAACTTGCCGCGGGGCAGGGTCTTGCCCGCGGTGGCGAACTGCCAGCCCGCATCGCAGGTGGCGGTGCCGATCGTCTTCGTCCCGAGGTCAAGCGCGAGCAGCGTGCCGCCGCCGGGCAGGGCGGCACCGAACTCGGCGCTGCTGTCGGTGATCAGGGCCGCGCTGCCCACGCCTCGACCCGATTGGCGACATCCTGCTTCACGTTCTGCCAGAACAGCGGGATGTCGTAGACGTGGTAGTTGTTGCCCGGCAGCACCGCGCTGCCGACTTCGGGCGGATCGCCGATCAGCAGCAGGCCGCGTTCGTTGCAGCGGGCGGGCACCGCGCCCGGAACCAGCTCGCCGGTCGAATAGTCGGCGTTGGGGATGAGCGTCCCGAGGTTGGCCTCGGCCGGCGCTTCGCCGCCGATCCCGCCGGTGAGCGGGTTGGTGCAGAGGATCGGGCTTTCGCCGCGCATCGTCCCATCGAAGCCGCGCGAGCCGCTGTAGGCCTCGATCACGCGGGCCGGATCGGCGGGTTCGGCGAACGTCGACCAGCTCATGATGCAGCCGGCCTGCGAGGGGGTGGCGCATGCGGGAAAGCCGAGCGCGGGCAGATCGTGCTCGACCGAGATCGGCCAGCCCACTGCGTAGATCGCCGCGACACGGCCCGCCGACGGACTGTTTGCGAGTTCCTCCCGCAACAGGCGGAGCAGGTGAAGCGCGCCCTGGCTGTGCCCTGCGAGCACGATCGGCACGTCTTCGTCGACGCTGGCGACGAAGAAGTCGAACGCCTGCTTCACATCGTCGTAAGCGGCATCGATCGCCTGCTGCGCTTCGGGGGAATCGGTCAGGAATGCGCCGAAGGTCGCCTGGCGGTAGCGCGGGGCCCAGATCTCGCTCGCCTGGTTGAACGGGCTCGCCATGCCGCGAACGTAGATGCGCGCGATGCTCTGCGATTGCTCGTCGTCGAGCGGCGCGTTCCAGTTGGCGCTGTCGAGATAGCTCGTCGGATGCACGAAGAAGACGGCGAAGTTCTGGCTCGCCTCGCCGGCCTGCGGCAGTTGCCGTCCTTCACCGCGCATGGCCGGCTGCCAGCGCGCCGCGTCGTCGAGCCCGATCCCGGGGCGGGAGAGCCACATCGCCGGGTCCTGATAGGCGTTCGTCTCGAGCGGCTTCTGCTCGACGAATTCGCTGCGCGGGACGTAGGCGATCTCGGCCAGATCGTCCCAGTAGAGCCGCAGCGCGAACACCGCCACCAGGGCGAGAACGATCAGAACGGCAATGAAGTAGAGAAACTTGCGAGCCATCAGGCGCTTGCCTCGTTCAGCCTGTTATCGTTGTCGAGGCGCTCCGCCCGGCGTTCCAGCGCCACCTTGATCATCGCCAGCATGGGGTCGGCCAGCGCCAGCCCGAGGATGCCGAACACGACGCCGGAGATGAGCTGGGCTCCGAGAACGAGCGCGGGCGCCAGATCGACCGTCTTCTTCGCGATCATCGGGACCAGGATATAGCCGTCGAAGTTCTGCACGAGCAGATAGACGAAGATCGTGTAGAGCCCCATGTCGGTGCCGCCCGAGAACCCGACCAGCACCATCAGGACGCCCGAAATCAGCGCGCCGATGTTGGGGATGAAGGCGAGCAGGCCGGTCAGCAGGCCGAGCAGCGCGGCCATCGGGACCGGACCGATCCCGATCAACTGTCCGCCGTAGGCGAGCAGCGCCCAGGTGAAGAGACCTTCCGCGAACATGCCGAACAGGCGCCCCGCCAGAAGCCGGCGCAGGGTGAAGGACATGTGCTCTATGGTATCGTAGAACGCGCTCCGCTGGTTCTCCGGCACCATCCAGGCGACGCCGCGCTCGTAGAGGTTCGGATCGATCGCGATGTAGATGCCGATGATCAGGATCAGCAGCAGCGTCGCCAGACCGCCGAAGATGCCGCCGATCGCACGGGTTACGGTTCCCACGCCGCTGACGAGGCTGCCGACGACGTTCTGGACGTCGTCCTGGCTGATCGCGAAGCCCTGCTCGCGCAGCAGCGCCAGCAGACGGCCCAGTTGCTCGCCGACGATGGCGGGGAATTGCGCGGCCTGCTGGGAGATCTGCGAGCCGGCGAAGTAGCCGAGCCAGGCGAGGAACGCGACCATCGCGACGATCACGATCGCGACCCGCCACCCGCGCCCGATCCTGAGCCAGCGGCCGAGCAGGCGCGCACCGCCGTCGATCATCGACGCGAAGACCATCGCCCCGAAGATGACCAGCAACGACTGCGAGATATAGACCGCGAGGACCGCAAGCCCGATCACGGCGGCCCAGATGACCGCGCGCGCCGCTTCGTAGCGCAACTTGGGACTTCCGATGTGGGTTGGACTGACGCCCATCGGCGCGTCCGGTGCTTCGTCAGTCTTGCTCACTCTCGGCGCCCCCATCGGCGATTGCGGGCCGCAGTGTGGTCCAGGCGCGGTCGCCGCGCAAGGAGGTGAACCACGTGATCGGGTTGAAGCTGGTCGTGCCGTCGAGCGAGAACGTGATGAACTCTGCCCGGCCGCCGATGTTCGCCAGCGGAACCGGCCCGCCAAGCCCGCGCGAGCCATACTCGCGGCTATCCGCCGAATGGTCGCGGTTGTCGCCCATCACGAACACATGCCCTTCGGGCACGGTGATCTCGGCGAAGTTGTCGAGATCCTGCGTCGTGTGATCGACGACCAGATAGCTCGCGCCGTTCGGCATGGTCTCGCGGTAGGTCGGCATTTCGCAGACGGCCTCGCCGGAGGACGTGGTCGTCCGCATGCCTGGGTAGGTGTAGGGATCGCAGGGCGAATTGTCGTCGACCGGGATCTGCACGGGCGGCTCGACCGCGCGCGGGACCGGCGTGCCGTTGAGCACGATCTGCCCGCCCACCACCGCGATCCGGTCGCCGGGGAGGGCGACGACGCGCTTGATATAGTCCTCGTCGCGCTCCGGATGGACCGGAATCACGATGTCGCCATATTCCGGCGTCGCGGGCCAGATGCGCCAGTCGCCGCGAGGCATGAGGTGGAAGGAAATCGAGGCCCAGCTCCAGCCGTAGGGATACTTGCTCACCACCAGCCGGTCGCCGACCAGCAGGTTCGGCATCATCGATTCGCTGGGGATGTAGAACGGCTTGGCGACGAAGCTGTGGAAGCCCAGCACGGCGAGCAGCATCAGTGCCAGCCCGCGCAGTTCGGAGACCCAGTTGATCTTCTCGCGCTCTTTCGCCTTTTCGGTGGTCGTTTCGCTCACGGTCGGATTTTCTGCGGTCAAAGGGGTCGGGCCTCTATCACGACGAACGCCTGCGCCCATGGGTGGTCGTCGGTTAGGGTGAGATGAACGACCGCCTCATGGCCGGGCGGCGTCAATTCCGCAAGCCGCTTGGCCGCGCCGTTCGCCAGCGCGAGCGTGGGCGCGCCCGACGGCGCGTTCACCACGCCGATGTCCTTCATATAGACGCCGCGGAAGAATCCGGTGCCGACGGCCTTGGAATACGCCTCCTTGGCGGCGAAGCGCTTGGCGTAGGTGCCCGCGCGCGTGAAAGGGCGCTTGGCGGCCTTGGCGCGTTCGATCGCGGTGAAGCAGCGCTGCTCGAAACGCTCGCCGTGCCGGTCGAGCGCGGCCTGGATGCGCTCGATGTTGCAAAGGTCGGAGCCGAGGCCGATGATCACCGCGCCCGCCTCACCGCGCGTCGTCCATCAGCTCGCGCATCGTGCGCACGGCCTGCTCAAGCCCGACGAACACGGCCTCGCCGACGAGATAGTGGCCGATGTTGAGCTCGGCGAGCTGGGGGATGGCGGCGATCGGCTGCACGTTCTCGTAAGTGAGCCCGTGGCCGGCGTGCGGCTCGATCCCGTTCTTCGCGGCGAGCGCGGCCATGTCGGCGATGCGCTTCAATTCGCGCGCGCGATCCTCGCCGGCGGCGTGGGCGTACTCACCGGTGTGGAATTCGACGACCGGCGCGCCGAGCCGGATGGCGGCATCGAGCTGGCGCTCGGTCGCCTCGATGAACAGGCTGACGCGGATCCCGGCATCGATCAGCCGCGAGACGACCGGCGCGAGCTGGTTGTGCAGACCCGCCGCGTCGAGGCCGCCTTCGGTCGTTCGCTCCTCCCGCTTCTCGGGCACGATGCAGGCAGCGTGCGGCTTGTGGCGCAGCGCGATCGCCAGCATCTCGTCGGTGGCGGCCATCTCGAGATTGAGCGGCAAGTCGGTCGCCGCCTGGATCCGCGCGAGATCTTCGTCGCGGATGTGCCGCCGGTCCTCGCGCAGGTGCGCGGTGATGCCGTCGCCGCCGACGCGGGCCACGATCTCCGCCGCACGCACCGGATCGGGATGGGCTCCGCCGCGCGCGTTGCGGATGGTCGCGACGTGATCGATGTTGACGCCGAGGCGGAGCCGCCCGGCCACTTACTTGCGGCTCCCCGGCTTGGTGACCGGCACCGCCGCGAGTTCGGCGGGAACTTCATCCTCCGCATAAGTCGGGAAGGTGATGTCCAGCAGCGCGTGATAAGGGACGTCGAACGTCACCCCTTCGCCGCGACGGTCGACCAGCGAGACAAGTCCGACGACCTCGCCGCCCGCCGCCTCGACCGCCTTCATCGCCTCCTTGGAGGAGAGGCCGGTGGTCACGACGTCCTCGACGACGAGCACTTTGTCGCCCTGCTTCAGATCGAAGCCGCGGCGGAATTCGAACGTGCCTTCGGGCCGTTCGAGGAAGATCGCCTCCTTGCCGAGCGCGCGGCCCATCTCGTGACCGATGATGATCCCGCCCATCGCAGGGGAGACCACCTTGTCCACCGAAGCGCGCAACTCGCGCGGCATCTTCGCGGCCAGCGCGGCGGCGAGGCGGCTCGCGCGCATCGGCTCCATCAACACGCGCGCGCACTGCAGGTAAAAGGCGCTGTGGCGGCCGGAAGAGAGCTTGAAGTGCCCTTCCAGCAGCGCGTCGCTCGTGCGGAACTCGTGGAGAACTTCGTCTTCTGTCATCGAGGTTTGCGGTCCGTTTCTGGAGCGTTTCGCAGCGTTATCCGCCGGTTTCGGATTTTTCTCCTAGAAGCGCTTGAGGCAGGGGGCAAGCGGGCGTATAGGGCCGCCCAGACCTGTCCCCCGACGGGGTTTTCGCGGCTGCATATTGCAGTCTCTCAATGACAAGAACGGAAAGCGTCGGACAGATGAGATTCGGTGACTGGCCCCAAGGGGCTACGCGGTTCGTAATGGTTTTCTGGGCAGCGATCGCGCTCGCCCTGGCGCCCCAGGGTGCGTTCGCGCAGGATGCGGCGGAAGCGCCCGTGGCGGAAGCCGCGCCTGCCGAGGCGGCCGCTGCGCCCGCCGGCGATGCGGCGCCCGCAGCGGGTGGCTACGAACCGCTCGGTCCCGAGTGGATCAAGGGGCAGCCGACCGCGGGCGGCTGGGACGTGCAGGACCAGTTCTCGCCGATCGGCGACACGGCTTCCGGTCTGCACGTCGGCCTCATGTGGGTCATGGGCCTCATCTGCATCTTCGTGCTTGCGTTGCTGGTGTGGGTGATCGTCCGCTATCGCCGCGGCGCCAATCCGACCCCGTCGAAGACGACGCACAACACCTTCATCGAAGTGGTCTGGACGCTCGTCCCGGTTCTGATCCTGGTCGGCATCGCGGTCCCCTCGATCTCGCTGCTTTCCGACCAGTACGAATCCCCGCCCGAAGATGCGGTGACGATCAAGGTCACCGGCTATCAGTGGTACTGGGGCTACGGCTATCCCGACAACGGCGGGTTCGAGGTGATCTCGAACATGATGCCGGAGGATGAGGCGAAGGCGAAGGGCCTGCCCGCACTGCTCGAGGTGGACAACCGCATGGTCGTGCCCGTCGATACGCCGCTGCGCATCCAGACGACCGCGGCCGACGTCATCCACTCGTTCGCGGTGCCCTCGCTCTGGTTCAAGATCGACGCGGTTCCCGGCCGCCTCAACGAGCGTCTGCTGACGATCGACGAGCCCGGCATCTATTACGGCCAGTGCTCCGAACTGTGCGGTGCGCGCCACGGCTATATGCCGATCGCGGTCGAGGCGCTTCCGCGCGATCAGTGGGAGGCCTGGGTCCGTTCGCAGCCGGGCGGCAGCGTGGGTGACGAGGCCGAAGCGGCTCCTGCCGCTCCCGCCGCGGCGCCGGCCGCCGAGGGCGGCGAGGCCGCTCCCGAGAATGCCGACGGCGCCGAAGCCGCCGCCGCAACCAATTGATAGAAGTCGAAGAGAAACGCGACCATGGCTACCACCGCTGAAGGTTTTCAGGCTCACACCGAAGACGAGCATCACGATGCCGATCACAAGCCCGGCTTCTTTGCGCGTTGGTTCATGTCGACCAACCACAAGGACATCGGGACGCTCTACCTGATCTTCGCGATCTGCGCGGGCATCATCGGTGGTGCGATTTCGGGCATCATGCGTGCCGAACTCGCCGAGCCGGGCATCCAGATCCTTACGCAGGCCTGGCCGCTCGGTGCGAGCGAGGAAGGCTTCGACGCCGCGCTGCACCACTGGAACGTGCTGGTCACGGCGCACGGCCTGATCATGGTGTTCTTCATGGTCATGCCGGCGATGATCGGCGGCTTCGGCAACTGGTTCGTGCCGCTCATGATCGGCGCGCCCGACATGGCCTTCCCGCGGATGAACAACATCTCGTTCTGGCTCACCGCCGCCGGTTTCGTTTCGCTGATGATCTCCACGGTCGTCCCGGGCGCAGCCGCGGGTTCGGGTGCGGGGACGGGCTGGACGGTCTATGCGCCACTGGCGACCTATGGGCATGACGGTCCTGCGGTCGACTTCGTGATCTTCTCGCTCCACCTTGCGGGCGCAGGCTCGATTCTGGGCGCGACGAACTTCATCACCACGATCTTCAACATGCGCGCGCCGGGCATGACCCTGCACAAGATGCCGCTGTTCGTGTGGTCGGTGCTCATCACCGCCTTCCTGCTGCTGCTCGCGCTGCCGGTGCTCGCCGCTGCGATCACCATGCTGCTGACCGACCGCAACTTCGGCACGACGTTCTTCGATCCGGCCGGCGGGGGCGATCCGGTGCTCTATCAGCATCTGTTCTGGTTCTTCGGCCACCCCGAGGTCTACATCATGATCCTGCCGGGCTTCGGCATGGTCAGCCAGATCGTCGCGACCTTCAGCCGCAAGCCGGTGTTCGGCTACCTCGGCATGGCCTACGCCATGGTCGCGATCGGCGTGGTCGGCTTCGTCGTCTGGGCCCACCACATGTATACCGTGGGCCTCGACGTGAACACGAAGATGTACTTCACGGCGGCGACCATGGTCATCGCGGTCCCGACCGGCGTGAAGATCTTCAGCTGGATCGCGACGATGTGGGGCGGCAGCCTCGAGTTCAAGAGCCCGATGGTCTGGGCGCTGGGCTTCATCTTCCTGTTCACGGTCGGCGGCGTGACCGGCGTCTACCTCGCCAACGGCGGCGTCGACGACGTCGTGCACGACACCTACTTCGTGGTCGCGCACTTCCACTACGTGCTGTCGATGGGTGCGGTGTTCTCGCTCTTCGCGGGCTTCTACTACTGGTTCCCGAAGATGAGCGGGCGCATGCACAGCGAACTGCTGGCGCACATCCACTTCTGGGGCTTCTTCATCGGCGTGAACGTGATCTTCTTCCCGCAGCACTTCCTGGGCTGGCAAGGCATGCCCCGCCGTTACCCGGACTATGCGGAAGGCTACGCCTACTGGAACGAGATCTCCTCGGTCGGCTACACGATCATGGCCGTCTCGATGCTCGTCTTCTTCGTGAACCTCGCTTACGCGTTCATCGCGGGCAAGCGGGCGGCGCCGAACTATTGGGGCGAGGGCGCGACGACGCTCGAGTGGACGCTTTCGAGCCCGCCGCCTTACCACCAGTTCGAGACGCTGCCGGTGATCGAGGAAAGCCAGGGCTATCACGATCACCGCCCGGCGGCCGCGACCCCGGCGACGAGTTGACAATGCGACCCTCCCGCTTGCGGGAGGGGAAAGGGCGGCCCGCCGCCGCCCGCCCAACCGATCATGGACCCCTCCCGTTCGCGGGAGGGGGCATTTTTTGATATGACCGCGACCACGTCCCACACCCGATCCGTCCCGGCCGACTGGCGCGATTTCTTCGCCCTGACGAAGCCGAGAGTGATGAGCCTGGTGATCTTCACCGGGCTCTGCGGTCTTCTGGCGGCGCCCGGTACGATCCACCCGGTGCTCGGCTTTACGGCCGTGCTGTGCATCGCGCTTGGTGCGGGCGGCGCGGCGACGCTCAACCAGTGGTGGGAAGCCGATCTCGACGCGGGAATGAAGCGGACCGCAGGGCGGCCCATTCCCGCCGGCCGGCTGAATCGCATCGACGCGCGCGACTTCGGGATTGCCCTGTCGGTAGGCTCGGTCCTGCTGATGGGGCTGGCGGTGAACTGGCTCTCGGCCGCGATCCTCCTGGTCTCGATCATCTATTACGCGGTCGTCTACACGATCTGGCTCAAGCCGCGCACGCCGCAGAACATCGTGATCGGCGGCGGGGCGGGGGCCTTCCCGCCGATGATCGGATGGGTTGCCGTGACCGGCGACGTCACGCTGATGCCGGTCCTGCTGTTCGCGATCATCTTCTTCTGGACCCCGCCGCATTTCTGGGCGCTCGCGCTGTTCGTGCAGTCGGACTACGCCAAGGTCGGCATTCCGATGATGCCCGTGGTGAAGGGCGAGCGGTCGACCCGGCGGCAGATCCTGATCTACTCCGTATTGCTGCTGCCGCTCGCGCTGGCCCCCTGGTTGATCGGCGGCACGGGCCTCCTCTATGGCGGAGCGGCCGCGGCGCTGACGGCGGTATTCGTGGCGCTTTCGGTGCCCGTCGCGTTCCGCGCCGCCGGTGCGGACGACCGGATGCTGCCCGAGAAGCGGCTGTTCGGTTACAGCGTGCTCTATCTCTTCGCGCTCTTCGCGGCCCTCGTTGCGGACCGCATGGCGCAAACGCAAGGATGGCTCGGATGACCCCCGAAGAACAGGAAGAATTCAAGCGGCGGCAGAAGGGGCGCAACATCGCGCTCGCGCTCGTGCTCGGCTTCTTCGTCGTGCTGTTCTACGTCCTCACCTTCGTGAAGATGGGAGACTGATCATGTCCACCGCCGCGCTCGAACGGAAGAACCTGCGTGTCGGCCTCCTCGGCTTTTTCGGCGCTGCTGCCATGCTGGGGCTCGGCTATGCCGCGGTCCCGCTCTACCAGTTGTTCTGCCAGGTGACCGGTTTCGCGGGCACGACGCAGCGCGCGACCGAGACGGACGCGGCCGTCGCGGCACGTATCGCACAGAGCACCGGCGCCTCGACCATATCGATCCGGTTCGACGCGAGCACGTCGCACGGCATGCCCTGGACCTTCGCCCCCGAACAAGTGACCGAGACCGTCCAGGTCGGGGAGCGCGAGATGGCGTTCTTCGTTGCGCGCAACGACAGCGCGGAGCCGATCACCGGAACCGCGACCTTCAACGTCGAGCCCGAGCAGACGGGCAAGTACTTCAACAAGATCCAGTGCTTCTGCTTCACCGAGCAGACGCTCCAGCCGGGTCAGGAAGTGCGCATGCCGGTGCTGTTCTACATCGATCCGGCGATCCGCGACGACCCCAACGCGCAGGGTGTCGAACAGATCACCCTGAGCTACACTTTCCACCGCAAGCCGGAACCCGCTTCCTAACACTGGACCAACGGCGCGCCGCCGATTAAGGGCCGCGCAACGCTTTGACAGGACCTTCGATCAATGGCCGGAACCAAGAACCACGACTACCACATTCTCCCGCCCGACATCTGGCCGCTGATCGGCTCGATCTCGGCTGTCACCTTCACCAGCGGCATGGTCCTTTACATGCACGAGCTGGCGAACTGGCAGATCGTGCTCGGCCTCGGCATCGCCGGGCTGATCGCGACGTTCTTCAGCTGGTTCAGCAACATCGTGAAGGAAGCCGAGGCGGGATATCACACGCCCGTCGTGCAGCTTCACATGCGCTACGGCATGATCCTGTTCATCGCCTCCGAAGTCATGTTCTTCGCGGGCTGGTTCTGGGCCTGGTTCGACTTCTCGCTGTTCCCCAGCACGCTTTCCGAGGTGGTCGGCGGCCAGTTCCCGCCGGTGGCGATCGAAGCGGTCATGAACCCGTTCGACCTGCCGCTGCTCAACACGCTGATCCTGCTCTGCTCCGGCACCACGGTCACCTGGGCGCACCACTCGCTGATCCACGGCGATCGCGACGGGCTGAAGAAGGGCCTGTGGCTGACGGTCCTGCTCGGCGTGCTGTTCACCTGCATCCAGGCCTACGAGTACTGGCACGCGCCGTTCGAGTTCGGTGGCAACACCTACAGCTCGGCGTTCTACATGGCGACGGGCTTCCACGGCTTCCACGTGCTGGTCGGCACGATCTTCCTGATCGTCTGCCTGCGCCGCGCCTATCTGGGCCACTTCACCCCGCGTCAGCACTTCGGCTTCGAAGCGGCCGCCTGGTACTGGCACTTCGTCGACGTGGTGTGGCTCTTCCTGTTCGTCGTCGTGTACGTATGGGGCGGTTGGGGCGCGCCGGTCCACTGATGGATCAGGGCGAATCGACGCCAGAAAAGGGGCAGCCCGGCATCGCCGAGGCTGCCCTTTTCGGTTTGTGCCCGCAGTGCGGAGGGAAGACCCTGTTCGCACGCGGCGTTCGCTTTGCCGAGCGATGCCGGGCGTGCGGGCTCGACTACGACAGCTTCAATGTCGGCGACGGGCCAGCGGCGTTCCTCACGCTGCTGATCGGCGCTGCGGTCACCGCGCTTGCGATCTCGGTCGAACTCACATTCCGCCCGCCGCTCTGGCTGCACGCTTTGATGTGGGTGCCCGTCACCGCCCTTGCGGTGATCTTCGGCCTGCGGGTCGCCAAGGCGGCGCTGCTTGCCTCCGAATTCCGGAACCGCGCCAAGGAAGCGGGAAGCCGCGAGCTGTGAGGCGGAAGGTTCCGATCATCGCGACAGTGATCGTCGCCGCTGCCGTCGCGACGATGATCGCGCTCGGCTTCTGGCAGCTCGACCGCAAGGCGGAGAAGGAAGCGCTGCTCGCCCGCTACCAGCAGGCCCATACGCTCTCCTCCGCGGTCGAATGGCCGCAGAGCGAAGCGGAGACGGAGGCGGCGCTCTTCCGCCACGCCCAACTCGATTGCGAGCAGGTGCTGGAGTTGTCCTCGCGCGCGGGGACCAGCGTCGAGGGACGCAAGGGCTGGGCCCATGTGGCCCGCTGCGCGATCGGCGACGGACGTGAAGCCAAGGTGGCGATTGGCTGGTCGGAACGGCCCGTGACCCCCGAGTGGCAGGGCGGCACGGTCGAGGGGATCGTCGCGCCCGGTCCGCGTCTCGTGGTGGGGCAGCCCACGGCGGGCCTCGTGCCGCTGGCGCCGCCCGATCCCGCGGATGTCCCCAACAACCACCTCGCTTACGCCGGGCAGTGGTTCTTCTTCGCGCTGACGGCGCTCGTGATCTACATGCTGGCCCTTCGAAGGCGTCGCGACGAGATGGTGGATTAGCCGTCCGGGCGATCGGCGACCGCCTGAAGCTCTGCGGTCAAACGGTCTCGATCCTCGTCGCGGCCATGAAAGGCGGCCGGGGTGTTCTGGAACAGCTCCACGGCCCAAGATCCGTCCTTGCATGAAGCGACCACGGTTTGAACAACGTTGGCCTGTGGGTTGACGAGGCCGCCGGTGCGGGGGACCATCCCGGCGACGGCCGTCAGCAGCGCCATGTCCGATCCGAGTGGGCGGCAGTCGCGCACTTTCGCAACGAATCGCGCTGTGGGATGATCACGGAAGATCGGCTCGAGGTGGGCTTGGATTCGCTCCGGCCCGACCATCTGGGTTCCGTCGAAGCCAATCTGTACGCCTTCAGCCGCGAAAAGCGCGGCCATGCCGGCGGCATCCTGGCGGTTCCAGGCCTCCAGTAGCGCAAAGTAAAGGCCGGAGACTTCCCCCATCGCATCGCTGCTCGCCGGTCCGGTCACACGTACATCCCCTCCCGCAAATTGATGCCGTGCTCGAGCCAGGCCTTGAGCGCGCAGAGCATCTGGCTCCAGCCCTGGCAGTTGCCGTAGCTGGCCTTGAGCGCGCCCTGGTTCTCGCGCCAGCCCTCTTCGGCGATTTCGACCAGCGTGCGGCCGTCGTCGAGCGGCTTGAAGGTCATCGTCACGGTCGTCCGATAGTCCGCTCCGGTCGACTCGGCGCCCTCGACGTTCGGGGGTTCGCCTTCGCTGGCATCCCATTCCAGCACGATCCGCTCGTTCGGCACGACCTCGATCACGTAGACGGGGAATGCGCCGGGGAAGTCCCGGAAGTCCCAGGTCACCGTGGCCCCGGTCTCGAGCCGTCCCTGCGCGCCGCCCGTGGTGAAGTAGCGGGAGAGCTGTCCGGGGTCGGCGACTGCCTCGAACACTTCGTGCACCGGCCTGGCGATCCGCGCCGCCACTCTGAATTTCAGTTCCATCGCATCCGTTCCTTTCCGAGTCGCCGCTTGATTGGTTGGAAAATATGTTATAAAAAACTAACATGTCAATCGAAGACGACCTCGACGCCGTGTTCAAGGCGCTGGCCAATCCCGTGCGGCGGGCGGTCTGCGATGCGCTTAAGCTGCGCCCGCTCACGACCAAGCAGCTCTGCGCCTGCTTCGACGAACTCGACCGGACCACGGTGATGATGCATCTGCGCGTGCTGGAGCAGGCGGGGCTGGTGGTGCCGGTGCGCAAGGGGCGGGAGCGGTTCAACTACCTCGACGCCATGCCCATTCAGGCGATCCACGAGCGCTGGATCGGCCCGCACGCTGCAGCGGCCGCCGCCGGCCTGCATCGCCTCAAGCAGGAGCTGGAGCAGGATACGGTCAAAGCCCGTTCGCGCTGAAACGCGCCGTTCCCCCGCGCAGGCGGGGGCCAGGCCACTGGCGCTTCGTCTGCCTGCCTAAGACACCGTCTCGAAAAGAATTTGAGCACTCACAGAGGCACAGAGGCACAGAGTTTAAGTTTCGCGCAGAGTCCGCAGAGAACGCGGAGAGGATATTCCCCGCACCACGAACGGAGGCTTTTGAACCGATAAGCGCCGCTTGCTTGCTCGCCGCCCTGCGCGCGGCTAGTCGCTCCGGTCGATGGAATACCTATCCACCCGCGGAAGCGCCCAAAACCCCAATGGCGGGCCGCTCGATTTCGAAGGCGTCACGCTCGCCGGTCTGGCGAACGACGGCGGGCTCTACCTGCCGCGCGAATGGCCGCAGTTCTCGCATGGCGAGATCGCGGCACTGGCCGGTCTCCCTTACGCCGAGCTTGCCGCGCGGGTGATGCAGCCGTTCGTCGGCGACAGCCTGACGCCCGAGCGCCTGCGCGAGCTGTGCGAGGAGGCCTATGCCCGCTTCGCGCACAAGGCGGTGACGCCGCTGGTCCAGCTCGATCAGCGCAACTGGCTGCTCGAGCTGTTCCATGGGCCCACGCTGGCGTTCAAGGATGTCGCGCTGCAACTGCTCGGGCTGCTGTTCGAGGAATTCCTCGGTCGCCGCGAAGAGAGGCTGACGATCGTCGGCGCGACCAGCGGCGATACCGGCTCGGCTGCGATCGATGCGGTTGCGGGCCGCGAGGGCGTCGAGATCTTCATGCTCCATCCGAAGGGCCGCGTCAGCGACGTGCAGCGCCGCCAGATGACCACCGTGCTTGCGCCCAACGTGCACAATATCGCGATCGAGGGCAGCTTCGACGACGCGCAGGCGATGGTGAAGCGCATGTTCGCCGATACCGCGCTGACCGGCCGCGTGCGGCTCGGCGCGGTGAACTCGATCAATTGGGCGCGGCTCATGGCGCAGGTCGTCTATTACTTCGCCGCCGCGCTGCAGCTCGGCGCGCCCCGGCGCAAGGTCGCCTTCAGCGTGCCGACCGGCAATTTCGGCGACGTCTTCGCCGGCTATGTCGCCGCGAAGATGGGCCTGCCGGTCGAGCGGCTGATCGTGGCCACCAACGTCAACGACATCCTCCACCGCGCGCTGTCCGACGGCGACTATTCGGCCGGCGAGGTGACGCCGACCGCGGCGCCTTCGATGGACATTCAGGTCAGCTCCAATTTCGAGCGGCTGCTGTTCGACTGCGGCGGGCGCGACGGCGCGGCGCTGGCCGAACAGATGCGCGGGTTCGAGGCGACGAAGGCGATGCGGCTCACCAACGCGCAGCGCGAAGGGGCCGCTGCGCTTTTCACCAGCGCGCGCGCCGATCAGGACGAGATGGCCCAGGCGATGCGCTGGGCGTGGGAGCATTGCGGCGAGACCGTCGATCCGCATACCGCAATCGGCCTCCACGCGGCGCGCCTGCAGGACGTCGATGCGCCGGTCGTGACGCTTGCTACTGCCCATCCTGCCAAGTTCCGCGATGCCGTGGAGCGCGCGACCGGGACCCGCCCGCCGCTGCCCCCACGCGTCGGCGACCTGTTTGCGCGCGAGGAACGCTTTACCGAACTGCCCGGCGACTATGATGCGGTAGCCACGTACATCACCGAGCATGCGAGCGTGTGATCGTGGCCTCTGCGCGTGAACGACAAGGTCCGGCATGGCCCGCCTGATCGAAAACCCTCAGGTCATGATCGGCGAACCCTGGGCCGACTACGGGCTCGTCGACAGCGGTAACGGCCGCAAGCTCGAGCGCTACGGCCGCTACCGCTTCATCCGGCCCGAGCCGCAGGCCATGTGGACCCCGCGCAGTGCCGACTGGCGGGCGCACGGCGAGTTCGTGCCCGGTTCGGACGAGGACGGCGGCGGCCGCTGGCAGTTCGCCGAGCCGGTGCCGGCCGAGGGCTGGCCGCTTTCCTGGAACGAGGTGCGCTTCACCGCGCAATGCACGCCTTTCCGCCATCTCGGGTTTTTTCCCGACATGGCCCCTGTGTGGGAGTGGATGGGCGCGCAACTCGGCGCGGCCGAGGATGCGCAGCTCCTCAATCTCTTCGGCTATACCGGCGTCGGAACCCTGGCGCTCAGCCGCTTCGGGCAGGTCGCGCATGTCGACGCCTCGAAGAAGTCCGTCGCTCAGGCGCGCGAGAACGCGGCGCTCTCGGGCATGGAGGAGCGGCCGGTTCGCTGGCTCGTCGACGACGCGGTCAAGTTCGCCGCGCGCGAGGTGCGGCGCGGGCGGCGCTATGACGGGATCATCCTCGATCCGCCCAAGTTCGGGCGCGGCCCGAACGGGGAAGTCTGGCGGATCGAAGAGGGGCTGCCCGGCCTCGTCCGCGATTGCCGAAAGCTGCTCGATGGCCGCAGCCGCTTCCTCTTCCTCACCGTCTACGCGGTGCGCATGAGCAGCCTCGCGCTCGCCGGACTGCTGGCTGAAGTTCTGCAGGATCTGCCGGGGGAAATCCAACACGGCGACCTTTCTGTGCGCGAAGATAGCGAAGATCCCCGCCTCCTCCCCACCGCAATCTTCGCCCGCTGGTCGAATCGGGGCTAAGCGCAGCACATGGCCGATTCGCTGATCCTCGAAGTCGCCGATCTCGAGCACGATGTCCTCACGGGCATCTACTCGGAGGAGACCGGCAAGCCGCAGCCGCTGCGCATCTCGATCAGCGCGCGGCTCAAGTGCGCGGCCCGCTACGCGCCCGATACGCCGCTCGACGCGAGCAAGAACTACATGGACCTGAAGTTCGCCGCCACGGAAGCCCTGCCGCCCGGCGTGCACTTCAAGCTGATCGAGGCGGTTGCGGACCACATCTGCGAAACCCTGTTCCTGCAGGACGACCGGGTCGAGGCGGTCACGGTGAAGATCGTCAAGCTCGCTATCGCGGAAGGCAACGAGAAGATCGGCATCACGCTGACCCGCGAGCGCCGCTGATGAAGCGGATCGCGGTGGACGATCTGCCGGAAGATCCCCTGTCCGCCGCGAGCGTGTTCCACCAGCACTGGCTGCCTTATGCCGAGGACGCGCTTGCCGGGGGCGACGATCTGCTGCTCGTCTTCGCTCCGGCCGATCATACGCACCGTGCCTGGCGGATTGCAGCGGTGGCCGGGCTGGCGCGAAAGCATGCGCCGCTGCGCGTCAATGCCGTGGCGGGACAGGGTGACGCGATTGCGGAAGCAGAGCGATACCTGGCCGCTGCGCCCGGCGTGACCGGGCAATATCTGCCCCTGGGCGAGGAAGGCTCGCGAAGGCGGTAAGCGCAGCCCGCTAGAAGGCGCCGCGCAGCTCCGCCAGAATCGCATCCTCTTGCGCGATCATGTCGGCGACCTGGCCGTGTGCGTCGGCGATCGGCTCTCGCAGCTCGAAGGCGAGTGTCGCATCGGCGAATATCAGGTCGAGATCGCCCAGCGCGACCGCAGTCCTGCTGCGATGCGAATCGAGATCGGCCAGCGCGACCTGCGCGGCGGCCCAGCTATTGGTTTCAACGCCTGCCCCGCGAGCGGCCTCGATCGTGCGGCGCGCGCCCGGCACGGCTTGCGTAAACGCCCGATGGGCACTCGCTGCCTCGGTCCGTAGCTGCGAAAGCCGCTGGAGCAGATCGGCGCTCGGCACCGCTGGCGGGGCCGGGGCTTCGGTTGCCGGAGCAGGCTCGAACGTGCCCTCGACACGCTCCGCGTCGCGGATCGCCAGCGACGGGTAGTCGGCGCTGCCGCCAGCGCAGGCGGCCAGCGGGGCGGCCAGAACGAGTGGTACGAGGCGGATGAGGGCTTGCTTCATTCTGCAAGGCTCATAGCATGCACCCCGCGCGGCGCCAGATGGCGCGCGCAGGCGGATTTCCGCCGTTGACTTGCGCGGGCGCTTCCCTTAACGGCACCCATCTTTCCGGACACCGCCATTGGCGGCATTTCGGTCGCGCCCCTTCCACCACGGCAGGGGCACAGCAATGAGAATGGAAGTTACCACCATGTTCGCAGTAGTGCGCACGGGCGGCAAGCAATACCGGGTTGCCGCCGGAGACAAGATCGCGGTCGAAAAGCTCGCTGGCGAAGCCGGCGACACGGTGACGCTGGGCGACGTCCTGCTCGCTGGCGAAGGCGACAAGATCGCCGACGCCTCGAAGGTTGCCGTTTCGGCGGAGATCATCGCACAGGCGAAGAGCGAGAAGGTCGTCGTCTTCAAGAAGCGTCGCCGCCACAACTATCGCCGCAAGGCGGGTCACCGCCAGCAGTTGACCCTGCTGCGCATCACCGCGGTGGGCGATTCGAAGGCCGAGAAGAAGGCTGCTGCTCCCAAGAAGGAAGAGGCCAAGGCCGCTCCTGCGAAGGAAGAAGCTGCGCCGAAGAAGGCGGCACCCGCGAAGACGGCTGCCCCGGCTGCGAAGGCCGACACTGCCGAGAAGAAGCCGGCCGCCAAGAAGGCTGCGCCGAAGAAGGAAGGCGCCACCGACAAGGCGCCGGCCAAGAAAGCCCCGGCCAAGAAGGCCGAGAAGAAGTAAGGACCACGAACGATGGCACATAAGAAAGCAGGCGGTTCATCCCGCAACGGTCGCGATTCGGCCGGCCGTCGCCTCGGCGTGAAGAAGTTCGGCAGCCAGGGCGTGATTCCGGGCAACATTATCGTGCGCCAGCGCGGCACCAAGTTCTATCCGGGCACCAATGTCGGGATGGGCAAGGACCACACGCTGTTCGCGCTCGCGCAAGGCGTCGTCCGATTCCACACCGGCAAACTCGGCCGCAAGTACGTGTCGGTCGACATGCTCGCGGAAGCTGCCGAATAACCGGACGATCCGATGACGGGATCGTCCTCACGGGACGGTCCCAGCCCGGTTGAACGCCGGCAGACGAAGAGGGAGATGGGGCCGACCCGTCTCCCTCTTGTCGTTTCTCCCTCTCCCGCTGGCGAAATATTCTTTCGCCGCCATCGCACTGTCACGCATCGCCCGTAACGGGGCGCTGCGGGGCGAATGAGGAGAGATCGCCGTGTTCCATCGCAGCCAGAGACTGCTCCTGAGACCGCCATGGCCCGAGGATTCGGGCCAGGTCTTCAGCGCCATCGCCGACGAAGGTGTGGTGCGCAATCTGGCGCGCGCGCCGTGGCCGTACGGCGTGGCGGATGCGCGCGAATTCGTCTCGCGCCCGTTCGATCCCTGTTTCCCCAGGTTCCTGATCACACGCGCGGACGACGCTGCGCTGATCGGCTGCATCGGGATCAATCCGGAAGGCCGGGAGATCGAGCTGGGCTACTGGATCGCCCGGGATCACTGGGGGCAGGGCTATGCAACCGAAGCGGGAAGCGCGATGATCGAGATCGCGCGCATGCTCGGACACCCGCGGATCGTCGCGAGCCACTTCCTCGACAATCCCGCTTCAGGCGCCGTCCTGCGCAAGCTCGGCTTCGCGCCCGTCGGCCGCATCCGTCCGCGGTATAGTCGCGGGCGAGGCGAGCAGGCGCTGGCGGCCGAGTACGCGCTGGAACTGGCGGGCGAGGTCGAGCCGGACATGCGTGCGGCATAGCGTGAGCCCCCGCGCAGGCGGGGGCCTCAGGCCATCTGGTCGTCCGGTGCTGCCTGAGGTCCCCGCTTTCGCGGGGACTCCCGGCAATCACTCCGCCGGCAGCAGCGCGTCCTCGAACTCGCCTTCGTAGAGGCCGATCAGCTCGCGGTCGTCGTGTTCCCACGGGTGGAAGCCGGGCTTGAAGTAGGCGAGCCATGCCGGGAAGATCCGGCGCAGGACGCCCGGGCTGGCCACGAGATACTTGAGCAGACCCCAGCGCGCGTTCCAGCCGGTGATCCCGTCCTGCGCGAGCAGGTTCATCGAATCGATCCAGCGGTTCTTGAAGAACCTGCCCGTGACCGAGAGCATCACCAGGCTGCGGACTTTCCAGCGCTGCCACTTCGACCAGTCTCGCGTCGCGTGATTCCAGGTGTCGAATGCGACGCCCTTGTGCTCGATCTCCTCGACCGCATGCCAGCGCCACATCGCCCGCACCTCGGCGTCGGCGTTCTCGAAATGCTGCGGATTGGCGAGGAACTCGTGCGCCATCATCGCAGTGTAGTGCTCGAGCGCCATGGTCACGGCGAGGTTGGCGATCGCCGGACGGTCCTTGGTCAGCGCGAGCAACTCCTCGACCCGCTTGTCGATCGCCTTGATGTCGTAGCCGGCGTTCTCCGCCAACTTGTTGAAGGCGATGTGTTCGCGGGTGTGGTTGATTTCCTGCTTCACGAACGCGCGGATTTCGGCGTCCAGCTTCGGGTCCGCGCCGGCTCGGTGCGCCTTGACCGCTTCGATAAAGAAAGCTTCGCCGCGGGGGAAAGTGGCGGAAAGCGCGTTGTGCCAGGCGGTGCCGAACGGTTCGCCGGCCCACCAGCGGCGCGGCTTGCCCTCGCGGTTGAAGCGCTCGTCGCGCACGGTGATCGCGAGATCGGGTGGTGTGGGGCTCGCCGAAGCGCGGTCGAAGGGGAATGTCTGAGGGGCGTTCATGATTCGCTCGTACTTACTGACACTCTTGTAAGTAGTATCCGCTGACATTCGTGTCAATATGGCTAGAGTCCCTGCGAAGGCAGGGACCTCAGGCCACCGGCGCTCCTCGACGGGAAAGCCGCACCGGACGGCCGAGCGGCCCAAGGCTCCCGCCTTCGCGGGAGCTCACAAGAACGCGAAATACCGGTTTTATTCCGCCGGCATCACCGCATCGGCGTAAGGGCTGTCGAACTTGCGGATCAGTGCCCGGTCGTCCTGCTTCCAGGGATGGAAGCCCGGCAGCAGAATTTTCGCCCAGTCGAAGAACATCCGCCGCATCATGCCGGGGGCGATCCATAAATGCCTGAAAAGCAGCCACTTGGCCCGCAGACCTGTGATCCCGTCCTGCCGCAGCAGGCCCAGCGCGTCGCGCACCCTGTTGTTGTAATAGCGACGAGTGATCAGCAGCGTCAGCAGCGCGCGCACGCGGTACCGCTTCCACGCGCTCCACTCGCGCGTGGCGTGAAGCCAGACGTCGTAGGTGATGCCCTTGTGCTCGATCTCCTCGATCGAGTGCCAGCGCCACATCTCGGCGATTTCCTCGTCCACGCCCGCGAGGTAGCGCGGATCGGTCAGCAGGCAGTGGCTGATCGACGCGGCGAAATGCTCCAGCGCGATGGTGATCGCGAGATTGAATTCGACCGGCCGTCCCTGGGTCAGCGCGAGCATCTCCTCGATGCCCTTGTCGATGCTCTCGATGTCGTAACCATGGCTCTGCGCGAGATTGTTGAACGCCACATGCTCGCGCGCGTGGTTCGATTCCTGCCGCGTGAAGGCGCGCAGTTCCGCCGCCATGGCGGGCGGAACCTTGTCGTCGTAGTACTTCATCACCTGGATGAAGAACTTTTCCCCGCGGGGCAGACTGGCGGAAACCGAATTATACCAGGCCGTCGCCACCGGATCGCCCGAGTGCCACCAGCGCGCCGGCCGCTCCCCCCGGCAGAACTTCTGGTCGCGAATATTCAGCGCATGATCGGCAGGCGTCACGCTACCGCTGGTGCGCGGCGACTTGCCGGCAGCGCTCCCGCGCTCTACCCCGATTGTTTGATCCCCCCGCATGGTTAATCTTTTATTGTTCAGGGAATCGCATGGCAAGTCGCAAGCGTCTCAGCCCCGAGGAAAGCCGCAAATCTGCGCTCGAAGCGGCGCGCGCATTACTTATAGAAGCCGGCCCGCAATCCGTGACGCTGAAAGCCGTCTCGGCGCGGATTGGGCGGACGCATGCCAACTTGCTGCATCATTTCGGATCGGCGTCGGGCCTGCAGAAGGAACTCGCACGGCATCTGGCCGAAACCGTGTGCGAGAGCATCAAGGATGCCGTCCGCGCGAGCCGCGCCGGCCTCGGATCGCCGCGTGAAGTGGTCGATCTTGCGTTCGATGCCTTCGACAAGGAAGGGGCGGGAGCGCTCGCAAGCTGGATGATCCTGACCGGCAACGAGGATGCGCTGACCCCGATCGTCGAGGCGATCCATCAACTGGTGGACGAAATCGCGCCCGAAGAAGCGGGATCGCATGGCGATCTGGCGCGGGTGCACGAGGATACGCTGGCGCTCGTTCTTCTGGCGATGGGGGACGCGCTGATCGGTTCCGCGCTCGCACGCTCGCTCAAGCTGCCCGATACTGCCGCCCGCGACCGGGCCGAGCGAATGCTGCTGAACTCGATCGCGGCGGCTACTCAACCGGGCTGAGCGATCCCGCAAGCCAGGCGGGCGCCCACGCGGGATCGATCGCTTCGAGCCTCAGGTGATCGACCGCGAGGCCGAGTGCGGGGTAGGCCGCCTTGCGCCGCTTCTCCTCCGAACTGTCGAGCGGAACGACCACGAGGCGGCGATTGACCTTCTGCCGCCAGTTCATCCGTGCGGTGTTCTCCTGCCCGACGTAGCAGCCCTTGGAGAAGCTCACGCCGTGAAGCTCCACGGCATTGGTCTCGAGCCACAGCACGTCGCCGAGCTCGTCGCGTCCCTCGGGAACGCCGAGCGCGAGGCGGTGCGCATGCCATTCGGCGTCCGCAGCCACGTCGTCGCCCGAAACGGGCGCCAGCCAACGCTCGCCGAGATCCGCGAGCCTCGGGTCGGGCGCGGCGCCGTCGCCGCTCTGCTTGCGCCAATGGACGCCGACCGTGTCGTCGATCCGAATGTCGATCTTGCGCCGCAAGCGGTAGAGCGACAGCCGCCTGACCAGTTCCTCCGCATATGTGGCCTCGCAATCGAGCAGGATCTCGCCTTGGCCGCCCTGCCAGACGATCAGGTCGAACAGCGTCTTGCCCTGGGCGGAGAGCAGCGCGGCATAGGCGGGCAGCGGCCCCGCGACGTCGTTGGTCAGCAAGCCCTGGAGGAAGCCGGTCACGTTTTCCCCTTCATCGAGCGGGCTCAGGCGCACTACGGCGCGGTCGAACAAGCGGGTCGCGGTCATGGGTGACAGATAGGCAGCGGCGCGCCTAAGGGAAGCCCCATGACCGACGCGCCCGAATCCCTCACCATCCGCCGCCCCGACGACTGGCATGTCCACTTGCGCGACGGCGACGTGCTGCGCGGGGTCGCGCCCTTCACCGCGCGCCAGTTCGCGCGTGCGATCGTGATGCCGAACCTCTCGCCGCCGGTCGTGACGGTGGAGGCGGCCGACGCGTACCGTGATCGCATTCTGGCTGCGGTGCCGGAAGGCGTGAGCTTCACGCCGCTGATGACCTGCTATCTCACCGATCACACCGATCCGAACGAACTCGAACGCGGCCACCGCGATGGCGTGTTCACCGCGGCCAAGCTCTACCCTGCCAACGCCACCACGAATTCGGCGCATGGCGTCACCGATGTCGCGAATATCCGCGGAGGGCTGGAGCGGATGGCCGCGATCGGCATGCCGCTCTGCGTCCATGGCGAAGTCACCGATGCCGAGATCGACGTGTTCGACCGCGAGAAGGTGTTCATCGACCGCGTTCTCGCGCCGCTGCTGCGCGAGCTGCCCGAGCTCAAGGTGATCTTCGAACATATCACCACGGAGGACGCCGTGCAGTTCGTGGACGCAGGCAGCGCGAACGTCGGCGCGACGATCACGCCGCAGCACCTCCACATCAACCGCAATGCCATGCTTGTCGGCGGCATTCGGCCGCATGCCTACTGCCTGCCGGTCGCGAAGCGCGAGAAGCACCGGCTGGCCCTGCGCAAGGCGGCGACCTCCGGGTCGGCGAAATACTTCCTCGGCACCGACAGCGCGCCCCATGCGCGCCATACAAAGGAAAACGCCTGCGGCTGCGCAGGCATCTTCAACGCACCCTACGCGCTGGAGAGCTATCTGCAGGTATTCGACGAGGAAGGCGCGCTCGACCGTTTCGAGAGCTTCGCTTCGGAAAACGGCCCCCGCTTCTATGGATTACCGCTCAACGAGGAACGGATCACGCTGGAGCGGACCGGCATCGATGTCGCGGAGGAGATCGACGCGGGTGGCGCGGCGATCGTCCCGTTCCATGCCGGCGAGACTCTGCGCTGGAGGCTGCGCGCCTAAGCCTGGAGGACCTTGTCCGCCTGGCGCCGCGCGAGAATGTCCCACACGAAAATCGCGATCGCTATCCAGATCAGCACGAAACAGGCGAGCTGCACCGGCTGGAGCGGCTGATCGAACACCGTCAGGCCCAGGATGAACACGATCGTCGGTGCGAGGAATTGCAGGAAGCCCAGCGTCGAATAGTCCATCCGCCGCGCTGCGATGGCGAACAGCAGCAGCGGGATCGCGGTCACGATCCCGCCGAGCACGATTGCGAGGCTGAGTTCGGCCGACTGGCCGAACGACGAACCCGCGGGTGACGCGGCATACCACCAGGCGATGGCGCCGGCCGGGATGAGCAGCAGCGCCGATTCGATGGTCAGGCCGGGAAGGGCGCCGACGTCGACCTGCTTGCGCAGCAGGCCGTAAGCCCCGAACGTCACCGCCAGTGCGAGGCTGATCCACAGCGTCGTCAGCGCGCCGCCGAGAAGGAGCGCGACACCGCAGGCGGAAATCGCGACCGCAAGCCATTGCCGCCCGCTCAGCCGCTCGCCCAGAACGAAGGTGCCGAGAAGCACGTTGATCAGTGGGTTGATGTAGTAGCCGAGGCTCGCGGCGTAGACGTGATCGTGCTGGATCGCCCAGACGTAGACGAACCAGTTGGTGCCGATCAGCATCGCGCTCGCGGTCAGGGTGGCCAGGCTGCGGCGGTTGGAGAGCGCCTCCCGGATCTGCGGGCCCTGCTTGCGAACCGCCACGATCAGCAGGCAGATCGGGAGTGTCCAGATGATTCGCCAGCCGACGAATTCGAAAGCCGGCACCTCTCGCACGAGAAGCAGGTAGAGCGGCAGGAAGCCCCAGATGAAGTAGGCAGCGAGCGCCGCGGCGAAGCCCGACTGCCGGGTCTGAGGCTGTGCATCGGTCACCCAAGGGCATTAGGTGGGGCGAGGAAGACCGGCAAGGGGGCATTTCGGCGGCCGAAATCACTCGCTTTGTCGCAAATTCGAATTCTGTATCTCGCGTTGCAGTCTGTTCAGAAAACACGTCTTAAACATGAATGCATCGAGCGGATAACCCATCGAGTCGGGATCCGGCGAGACAAGAAAGGACCGAGCGATGACCATGAAGACTTTCAAGATCGCGGCGCTGGCGATTGCCGCCCCGGGCCTGGCGATGGCAATGCCCGCGCAGGCAGCGGTGCCGACCGCCACCCACCAGGCGGTCCATGCGGCGACTTACGAGATCGAGAGCAGCAACCAGTGGCGCGACCGCTATCGCGACCGCGACTATCGCCGCTACGACCGCGGCCGCTACGATCGCTATCGGGACCGCGACTATCGCGACCGGCGCACGTGGCGCGGCCGTGACGGACGCTACTACTGCCGCAAGGATGACGGCACGACCGGTCTCCTGATCGGCGGCGCAGTCGGCGGCCTGGTCGGTCATGAAGTTGCCGGCCGCGGCGACCGCACCCTCGGCGCCATTCTCGGCGCGGCGGGTGGTGCCCTCCTGGGCCGCGAGATCGACCGCAGCGGATCGCGTTGCCGCTGATCCGATCTGACTGAAGAGCTTCGGCTGCACCCACCTGCAGTCGCAGCGCGGCTCCACCGTGCCGCGGAAGGCGCTCCGTTTGCCACCTGGCGACGGGCGCCTTCAACTTTTCTGGCGACCGGTTAACCCTATTCTTCCCTCTTGCCGCTAACCCGCAGGTCGTTTCAGGCAGGTGGCTGGAAAGGGGCATTGACATGGCGACGCACCGCATCGCATTCTGCGCGCTGCTCGCCTGTGTCCTCGCCGCATGTGACGGTGAACGTCCCGAGCCGGTGCTCGACGAGATCGACCCCGCCGTGATTGCCGCGATCAACGATCAGATCCTCACCGACCCCGACCTTTCGCGCCAGAACGAGGGCAACGCTGCGCTCACGGGCGGCATCGACCATGCCCTTCCTCTGGTGAACGACAGTCCCCGTGCCATCGACGCCGCGCGCGAGGAGGCACGGGCGCTTGTCGGCGGGCGCGATCGTTTCCGTCGATTGCCCTCGGCGGGGGAGCGCCAAGCGGAAATTCCGCTGGAAAGCCGCATCACGGTTACCGCGCGCGCCGCCTATGCGGGCGCGAGTCAGGCCTGCGTCGGTTCGCTCGACCCTGGCTTCATCTGGGCCGCCCGCATGCCGGCGGCGTTTCCCGTCTATCCCCGCGGCGCGACGCAGGAGGCGGCGGGCAGCGACGCAGCGGGATGCGCGCTGCGCGCCGTCAATTTCCGAACACCCGTACCGCTCGAGGAGGTGCTTGCCTTCTACCACACCCGCGCACTCGACACGGGCTTCACCTCGACCCTCGCCACGGCAGGCGATGAATCGGTCCTGCTTGGCGAATATGGGGGCGGTTCTTTCGCCCTCTACGCACGCACCGATGCCGCCGGCCTTACGGAAGCCGATCTCGTCACGCGTGGGCTGTGAGGCGCCTCAGGCGTCCTTGAAGCCGACGCCCACGCTCGCGCGCGGCTGGTCCATCTCGGTGCTCGCCACTGGATAGGCGCAGTAGTCTGCGGCGTAGTAGGCGGCGGGGCGGTGATTGCCCGACAGGCCGATGCCGCCGAAGGGAGCGTTCGAGGATGCGCCGTTGGTCGGGCGGTTCCAGTTGACGATGCCTGCACGAACATTGGCCCAGAACCTGTTGTAATCTTGGGGCGTTCCGCCGATCAACGAGGCGGAGAGGCCGAAACGCGTGTTGTTCGCCTCCGCAATTCCTTCGTCGAGATCCTCCACCTTGATGACCTGCAGCAGCGGGCCGAACAACTCGACGTCGGGCCGATCGGCCATCGCGGTCGTATCGATCATCGCCGGAGAGAGAAACGGCAGGTCGTCGTCGGGCCGAGTCATGTGCCGGATCGCCTTGCCGCCGTTCGACAGCAGATAGAGGAAGCTCTCCATCAACTGGTCGGCTGCCTGGTTGTCGATCACCGGCCCCATGAAGGGTGCGGGATCGGCGAAAGGCTGTCCGACGATGATGCGGCTGGCGAGGGCTTTCACCTCGCCGACGATCGCATCGTACATGCTCGCCTTGACGATCAGCCTGCGTGCCGCCGTGCAGCGCTGCCCGGCCGAGGTGAAGGCGGACTGGATGATCAGTGTCGCCGTATCAGGAATCTTCGGCGTATCAAGTACTAGAATGGGATTGTTGCCACCCATTTCGAGCGCGACGATCTTGCCCGGGCTGGTCGCGAGCTTGCGGTTGATCGCGATCCCCGCCTGCGCCGAGCCGGTGAAGAGCACCCCGTCCACTCCGCGGTGGGCGACCAGTTCCTTGCCTTCCTCCGGCCCGCCGACGAGCAGTTGCACGACCGCCGCCGAAATGCCGGCGCGGTGGAAACATTCGACCAGGAACTCGCCCACTGCCGGCGTCTTCTCGCTCGGCTTGAAGATCACCGCGTTGCCGGCAATCAGCGCGGGGACGATGTGGCCGTTCGGCAGGTGCGCCGGGAAGTTGTACGGGCCGAGCACGGCCATCACGCCGTGCGGCTTGTGTCGCACGGCCGCTGTGCCCTGAAGTGCACTGTCGAGCTTCTTCTGCCCGGTTCGCTCCGCGTAGGCGGTGACCGAGATGTCGACCTTCTTGATCACGCTGTCGACTTCGGTGAGCGCTTCCCACAGCGGCTTGCCGGTCTCGCGTGCGATCAGCTCGGCGAAGCGATCCGACTGCTTGCGCACCTCGTTGGCGAAGCGGCGGCAGAGCTCGATGCGGGTCGCCAGCGGCTGCGCGGCCCAGGCGGGCCAGGCGCGGCGCGCGCGATCGACCGTTTCCTCGACGTTGCCGGCGGGGCTGCGCCACAGCTCCTCGCCCGTCGCGGGTTCGAAAGACACGATTTCATTGCTGCTCACTGGAGCGGGTATCCCTGCGTTCCTGAATGTCGGGGCCAATGCCATAGGCCCAAGGTAGTAACAAACCGATTGTCTGCCAGTCGGTGCCTCAGTGTCCCCGAGGCGGCGGCGGTGGCCCATGCGCACGGCCCATGCGGCGGATCGCTTCGACCTTGTCGTGGAGCAGCGCCCAGTCGTCGCGCTGGTCGATCGCGGACCAGATTGCCTCGACCTCCTCGATCAGCATCGTTTCCGGCGTCGGCAGGTTCCAGTACGGATCGTCCGACGGAATAGCGCGGTAACCCTCGAGCGCCTCGGCCAGTTCGCCCTCTGCACCGCGCCCGCCGCGGTGACGATGGAAGAAGCCGTCCGGCTGAACCCCGCTTTCCCGCATCGCCTTCTCACTGGCCGCGACGAGCGCGCCGTCGCTCTCCGGTCCGCGGGATTCGACGCCCAGACGCCAGCACCATCGCCGCGCCACGGCTTCCATGTAGAGCGGCCCGAACCGCTCCAGCGCCGCGATCAGGGGCGGAGCATCGGCGAGGAGACGCAGCGCGACCGCGAACTGTCCGAGGTTCCAGTGCAGCGCTTCCGGCTGGCGGCCGAACGCATAGAGTCCCGCATGATCGAAATAGGCCGCAGTGAAGGCGGAATCCCACTGGGGCAGCCAGCGCCATGGGCCGTAGTCGAAGCTCTCGCCCGTCACGTTCATGTTATCGGTGTTGAGCACGCCGTGGACGAAGCCTGCCACCATCCACGCGGCCGCAAGGTCGGCAAGCCGATCGACCACCTGATGCATCAGGACGATCGCCGGCTCGTCCCGCCCGGGCGCATCCGCCGGCGGCTGCGGGCCCGGAAATTGGCTGAGGCAATAGTCGACCAGTTCCGCCATGTGCTCGCGTTCCTCGAGCGCGAGGAGGCGCTGGAACGTGCCGATGCGGATATGCCCGTGGCTCAGCCGCACCATGACTGCCGAGCGGGTCGGGGAGGGCTCATCCCCCCGCCACAACTCCTCGCCGGTTTCGATCACCGAGAAAGTCTTCGAGGTGTAGACACCCAGCGCCTCGAGCATCTCGGTCGCGAGGATCTCGCGCACTGCGCCCTTCAGCGTCAGCCGCCCGTCGGCGGTGCGGCTGTAGGGGGTGAGACCGGAGCCCTTGGTACCGAGGTCGAGCAGCCGCTCCTCCGCATCGCGCATCTGCGCAAACAGAAAGCCCCGCCCGTCGCCGATGTCCGGATTGTACACTCGGAACTGATGGCCGTGGTACCGCAAGGCGAGCGGATGCAGCAGGTTGTCCGCGAGGGGTTCGAACCGCGCGAAGTGTGTGGTCCACTGCCGGTCGTCGAGACCGTCCAGGCCGACCGCGCGGTCCCATCTGCGATTGCGGAAGCGCAGCGTGGCGCGGGGGAATTGTGCGGCGGTCACTTCGTCCGCAATCCAGTCCGAGAGCGGCAGGATCGCGGGATCGGGCCGATAGGGCGACGCTTGCGGTTCTTCGCGCATCGGGCGATAGTGGGCTGCGCGGGCGGCGCTGGCAATGCGGCCGTCCGGAGATGCAGCAACTTGGACACAGGAAACTCTCCGAAGCCGATGGACACAGGATTTAGCGACCGTTTCTGGGAAAGCCCGGACGGTCTGAAGCTGCATTTCCGCGACTATCCGGGGCGTGAGGACCGTGTGCCGGTCGTCTGCATGCATGGCCTGACGCGCAACGCGCGCGACTTCGCGGCGCTCGCCGAGCATCTGGCGGGGGAGCGCCGTGTGCTCGTGCCCGAGATGCGCGGGCGGGGCGACAGCGAATATGCGCGCGACCCGGCGACTTACACGCCGGCGACATATGTCGCGGACGTGTCCGTTCTGCTGGCGCAGGAAGGTATCTCCCGCTTCGTCGCGGTCGGGACCTCGCTCGGCGGGCTGATGACTATGATGCTGGCCGCGGCCGAGCCAGACCGGATCGTCGGCGCGGTGCTCAATGACGTGGGCCCCGAGCTCCAGGCCGCGGGGCTGGCGCGTATCGCGGAATACGTTGGTCAGGGCCGCAATTTCCCGACCTGGATGCACGCAGCCCGCGCACTCGAGGAAGTGCATTCGGCGGCCCATCCGGGCTTCGACACTGAAGACTGGATCGCCATGGCCAAGCGCACGATGACCGTGCAGCAGAACGGCCGCATCGCCTTCGATTACGACATGAGCATCGCCGAGCCGTTCCAGGCAGGCGGCGGCGCTGCGCCGCCCGACCTCTGGCCTGCCTATGACGCGCTGCAGGGCGGACCGCTGCTGATCGTGCGCGGCGGGCTCTCCGACCTGCTTTCCGAAGAGACCGCCCGGAACATGCTGGCGCGGCATCCCGATGCGGAGCTCGTCACGGTGCCTGGCGTAGGCCATGCGCCGCTGCTCGATGAGCCTGCCGTCGTGGCTGCGATCGACCGGCTGATGGCGAAGGCGGCATGAGCGCCGCAGGGCGCGGCAAGGCGCGGATCCTGCATCTTCATTCGACCTTCGCCGCCGGCGGCAAGGAACTGCGTTCGGTTCGGCTGATCAACGCCTTTGGCCCGAAGGTCTCACATACGATCGTCTCGGCGGAACCGGAGCGGATGGAGGCCGCGCAGCACATCCTGCGGCAGATCCCCGTCACCTACCCGCGCGATTTCCCCGCGCTGAAGGGAAAGCCGACACCGGGCCGCCTGCAGCGTCTCGCCCGCGCCATGCAGGGCTACGATCTCGTACTGACCTACAACTGGGGCGCGATGAACGCGGTGATGGCGCATACGGCGTTCAGGGACGCTTTCCGGCTGCCTGCGCTGATCCATCACGAAGACGGCTTCAACGAAGACGAACGCAAACGCCTCAAGCCCATTCGCAACTGGTTTCGCAAGATCGCGCTCGGGCGCGCGAACGGCCTCGTCGTACCCTCGGAGACGCTCGAAGGTATCGCGCTGCAGGTATGGGAACAGCCGATCGGGCGGGTGAAGCACATCCCCAACGGCATCGACACCAAGGCCTTCGCCAAGCGCCCGAAGCCGGACGCTCTGCGCGGCGTGGTGAAGCGGAAAGGCGAATTCTGGGTCGGCACACTCGCCGGTCTGCGCCCGGTCAAGAACCTGCCGCGGCTGGTCCGCGCATTCCGCCATCTGCCCGAGGATTGGCACCTGGTGATCGTTGGCGAAGGGCCCGAGCGGGACGCCATTCGCGCCGAAGCCGACGAATACAACATCGGCCACCGGGTCCATCTGCCCGGCTTCGCACCTCATCCGGAGCGCTATGTCGGTCTGTTAGACATATTCGCGCTCTCCTCCGACAGCGAGCAGTTTCCGGTCTCGCTGGTCGAGGCGATGGCAGCCGGCGTACCGGTCGTCGCCCCGGCGGTGGGTGACGTGGCTGATATGGTGTCCGAGGCCAATGCTCCGCTGATCGGCCCCGCCGGCGACGAGAGCGCGCTGGCCCAGGGCCTCGCGCAGCTCGCCGGCGACGCGGCCCTGCGCGAGCGGATCGGGTATGCGAACCGGGAGAAGGCGCGCGCCAGTTACGACGAGAAACCGATGATCGCCGCCTATCGCCGCCTCTATTCCTCCGCGATGGACAACGATGCGCTGAGCTGAATGTCCACTCCGGCCCCGCTTCACCTCGGGTTCACGCGGCGGGGGACAGGCGGGTTTCCAAGTTGAATTGGCGCGGTCATCCGCTAAACAGCCCGGCGAACCTTCACTCGAATGATCGAAAGTGCCACGTCTTGGCCCTGAACCCTCTTTCCAAGCAGAACCCCGACCAGCGCCGCGCTTCGGAAGAAGACGTGCTGATGCGCGAAGTCGACGAAGCGGTCCGGCAGGACCAGTTGGCGAACTTCGCACAGCGCTACGGCAAGCCCATCATCGCCGCCGTCGTGCTCGGGCTCGTGGCGTTCGGTGGTTACCTGTTCTGGGATCACCGGCAGGAAGCGGCACTGGAAACTGAATCCGAAACGCTCGTGGGCGCGCTCGATCAGCTTCAGTCCGGCAATCTCGGCAGCGCAACCGAACGTCTCGAGCCGCTCTTGGCCGACGAGGGCGGTGCGGCGACACAGGCGGCGCTGCTCAAGGCAGGCATTGCGATGGAGCAGGGCCGCAGCGAGGATGCAGCCAAGATCTACGCGGAAGTCGCAGCCGACGGCGACGTGCCGCAACTGCTCCGCGACCTGGCCACGGTTCGCGAGGTCGCGGCGACGTTCGACAGCCAGGAGCCGGGTGAGGTCGTCACCCGGCTCAAGCCGCTGGCGGTGCCGGGTAACCCCTACTTCGGCAGCGCGGGCGAACTCGTCGCGATGGCCTACCTCGAGCAGGGCAAGAACCAGGAAGCGGGAACGCTCTTCGCATCGATCGCGAAGGACGAAACCCAGCCCGACAGCCTCCGCTCTCGTGCACGGCAGATGGCGGGCGTCCTCGGTGTGGACGCCATCGAAGACGTCGATGCAGTGCTGGACGGAATTCGAGAACCCGCGGCCGCGCCGCAAGCGCAGCAATAAGTCAGGACGGGCCTAACCGATGAAGTCGAATCGCATTTCCATTCTTGGCCGCGGCGTTGCCGTGGCGGCGCTTGCCGGCATGCTCGGTGCGTGCGGCATTTTCGGTGGCAGCGAAACCAAGACAACCCCCACGATCGGCGAGCGCAAGCCGGTGCTTTCGCGGATCGAGAGCGGGGCAAAGGTCGACCCGGCGCTGGCAGGCGTGGCTGTCGTTCTACCCACGGCGCAGACGAACAGCGAATGGGCCCAGGCCGGCGGCACGGCCGACAAAGCTTACGGCCACCTGACGCTGGCGGATCATCCGGTGTCGGCATGGACCGTGCAGATCGCGGGCGGTGGCGAACGCCGCAAACTCGCTTCCGCTCCTGTGATCGGCGGCGGCGCCCTGTTTGCCGTTGACACGGAAGGGGTGATCCACGCGTTCGACGCACAGACCGGCGCGCGGCGCTGGACCCACCGGATGGAGCTCGCCGGTAACGTGCGCAACGCGGCGTTCGGCGGCGGGGCGAGCTACAACGCGGGCCGTGTCTATGCGACCAACGGTGTCGGCCAGGTGATCGCGCTCGACGCCGAAACGGGCGCGGAGATCTGGAAGAAGCAGCCTGCAGGGCCGCTGCGCGGCGCGCCGACGATCGCGTTCAACTCGGTCTACGTGATGACGCAGGACAACCAGATCCATGCGCTGAACGCCGCGACCGGCGAAACGCAGTGGAACGAATCCGGCTCACAGGCGCAAGCGGGTGTGTTCGGCGTGGCGACCCCGGCGGCGGGGCAGGGCACCGTGATCGCCGGCTACAGCTCGGGCGAACTGGCGGCCTACCGCTACGAGAACGGCCGGGTCCTGTGGTCGGACGCTCTCGCGCGGACCTCGATCTCGACCGAGGTCGGCTCGCTGACCGACATCGACGCCGATCCCATCATCGATTCCGGAAGTGTTTACGCTCTGGGCCAGGGCGGCCGCATGGCCGCTTACGAGCTCGTGACCGGGCAGCGACAGTGGGAACTGAACGTCGCGGGTATCTCCACCCCGGCGGTGGCCGGCGAATGGATTTTCGCGCTCACCGACGATGCCCGCCTGCTCGCGATCGCGCGCGCGACCGGCAAGGTGCGGTGGATCACGCAGTTGCAGCGCTATCGCGACGAAGAGGACAAGGAAGACCCGATCTTTTGGACCGGCCCCGTCCTTGCGGGCAACAACCTGTGGGTCGCCAGCACGCAGGGCGAGATCTACAAGATCAGCGTCGGCGAAGGATCGGCGAGCCTGTTCACCGATCTGGAGACGGCCGTGTCGCTGCCGCCGGTAGTGGCCAACAACACCCTCTACCTGCTCGACGACGGCGGCACGATCCACGCCTTCCGGTAATCGCGCCGCCTGGGCTCTTACCACGCGCTTAACCCTTTGCCGCTATCGCGCGACTCGTCATGAGCGCGCACCCGATCTCGGCAAAGGGGCTTCCGGCAAGCGACGTCTCGGCGGGCGTGGGCCTTGCCGGGCTGCTCGGGTTGCTTGCGTGGATCGTTTTCTGCCGCAACTGGCCGCACTTTGCAGACGCTTTCGCTCTGCCGGGGCCGCGAGAGCCGCTCTCCGGGCCGCACGCGGCGCTGACGGCGCTGTTCTTCTCCGCGGCGCCGATGGTCCTTTGGTCGATCTTCGTCGACAAGGTTCATCGCAATCCCTCCACCGGGATCGACTGGAGCCGCAAGCGTCCTCTGTCCGAAGTGATCGGCGCCTCGATGGTGAAGATCGCCGGCCTCTGGGTCACCTGGGCGATCCTAGGTTTCCTCTACTGCGTCGCGCGCTGGTACTGGCGAGGGCAATATCTCTTTGCGATGGACGTGATCGCCGCGGCGGCGATCCCTCTGCTCGTGCTGTCGGTGCCCTATGTGCTCTGGCTCGACCGCTACCTGGTGAACCCGCGCGATCACGCCTGGCATTTCGGCGCCATGCTCCTCGGGCGCGAGGCCTTCGATCCGGATGAAGTGAAGAAGCACTGGCGGGCCTGGATCATCAAGGCGTTCTTTGGCGCTTTCATGATCTCGATCCTGCCCGCCGGCTTTGCGGCGGTGGTGGAAACGGACCTTGCACAGGTCGCCGCCAACCCGGTCGCGCTCGGCATGCTGCTGGTCCAACTCCTGTTCGTGATCGACGTGCATATCGGCACGGTCGGCTATCTCGTCACCTTCCGCCCGCTCGATGCGCATATCCGCAGCGGCAACCCGTTCCTGGCGGGATGGCTGGCGGCGTTGATTTGCTATCCTCCGTTCGTTTTCGCCTTCATGGGGGCCGAAGGGGTGCTGGCGTACGAGGTCAACACGCCTGGCTGGGGTTTCTGGTTCGGAGATCATTCCGTCCTGGCTTCGGTCTGGGCGGTGTGGCTCGTGTTCCTGACCGCGATCTACGCCTGGGCGACGCTCGCATTCGGGGTGCGCTTTTCCAATCTGACCTACCGCGGCGTGCTGACGAACGGGCCCTACCGCTTCACGCGGCACCCGGCATACCTGTCGAAGAACCTCTTCTGGTGGTGCTCGACGCTGCCGTTTCTCGTCTCCAGCGGTTCGGCGGTGGACGTGGTGCGCAATACCTTCTTCCTCGGCTGCGTAAGCGCGATCTATTACTGGCGGGCGAGGACCGAGGAGGCGCACTTGCTGGGGGAAGATGAGAAATATCGCGCGTATCACGCATGGATGGAGCGCCATGGGCTGGTCACCCGGCCGCTCGCGGCGCTGGGGCGGGGGCTGCGGCGGCGCAGGTCTACCGTGCAGCAGCCCGCGGAGTAGGTGCTAGAAGCTCTGCTCGTAGACCCGCGAGACGTCGCCGTTCCATTCGCCGTGGTAGAGGTCGAGCAGGCGCTGCGCCGGAACCTTGCCGCTGGCCACGATTTCGTCGAGCGTTTCGAGGAAGCCCGTCTCGTTGTCGCCCCCGCTGCTGACCCGGGCGCGCGCTGCGAGGCCCGAACGGGAGATCGCCAGCACCTCGCGCGCGATGTCGTGCAACCTGCCGCCGTTCGGGAGCGGCGCATCGAGAGCGAGCTTCGGAACGGCCCCCCGCAGCGCCTCGCGCTCCTCCATCGTCCAGTCCTTCACGACGTCCCACGCCGCATCGAGCGCGGCTTCGTCGTAGAGCAGGCCGACCCAGAAGGCGGGCAGGGCGCAGATCCGGTTCCACGGCCCGCCGTCCGCGCCGCGCATCTCGAGGAAGCTCTTGAGCCGCACTTCGGGAAAGGCGGTGGAGAGGTGATCCCACCAATCGCTCTCGCGCGGCTTCTCGCCGGGCAGCGCGGGCAGCTTGCCTTCGAGGAAGTCGCGGAAGCTCTGCCCGGCGGCGTCGATGTATTTCCCGTCGCGGAACACGAAGTACATCGGCACGTCGAGCATGTAGTCGACCCACCGCTCGTAACCGAAGCCGTCCTCGAACACGAACGGCAGCATGCCCGTGCGGTGCGGGTCGGTGTCCGACCAGATATGGCTGCGGTAGGAGAGGTAGCCGTTGGGCTTGCCCTCGGTGAACGGTGAATTGGCGAACAGCGCGGTGGCGAGCGGCTGCAGCGCCAGCCCGACGCGGAACTTCTTCACCATGTCCGCCTCGCTGCCGTAGTCGAGGTTCACCTGGATCGTGCAGGTCCGCAGCATCATGTCGAGGCCGAGCGAACCCACGCGCGGCATGTGCCGCATCATGATCTCGTAGCGGCCCTTGGGCATCACCGGCAGCGCCTCGCGGGTCTTGTCTGGCCACATGCCGAGACCGAGAAAGCCGACGCCGCAGCATTCGCCGATCGCCTTGACCTGCTGGAGATGCCGGCCCGTCTCGTCGCAGGTCTGATGCAGGTTCTCGAGCGGTGCGCCCGAGAGCTCGAGCTGCCCCGCCGGCTCCAGGCTGACGGTGCCGTCCGCGCCGCGCATGGCGATGACCTTGCCGCCCTCCTCGACCGGCTCCCACCCGAACTTGCGCAGGTTGAGCAGGAGGTCGCGGATGCCGCATGATTCGTCATAGGCGGGGGCGTGGAAATCGTCCCGCTTGTAGACGAGTTTCTCGTGCTCGGTGCCGATGCGCCAGGCATGTTTCGGCTTCTCGCCGGCGGCAATCGGCGCGACCAGCTGGTCGCGGCTCTCGATGGTCGGATCGTCGGCGGCCGAGGCTTCGCGGGTGCTCATGCCCGTTGCGATAGGCAACCGGTGAAGGGGAGGAAAGCGCTAATTGCGCCAGTCCCCGGCGACCGCCATCCAGAGCGCGGTCGCGGCGATCGCGGCCGTTTCGGCGCGCAGGATTCGCGGGCCCAGCGAGATCGGGCGCGCCTGCGGCAGGCCGCGAATCGCAGCGCGCTCGGCATTGTCGAAGCCGCCCTCGGGACCGATCAGCAGGGCTGCCGGGCCGGCATGGTTCGCCAGCGCCTCCGCCGGCGCTTCGCCGCCCATCTCGTCGGCGAAGAACAGCGCGCGGTCGGCCGGCCAGTCTCGCAAGAGCCGGTCGAGCTTCGTCAGCGGTGCGAGCTCGGGCAGGGCGGTGCGTTCGCACTGCTCGGCAGCCTCGATCATCCGCTTCTGCAACCGCGCGTCGTTGATCTTGCGCACGACCGAGCGGCGCATCTCGACCGGAACGAACCGCCGCACGCCCAGCTCGCAGGCCTTCTCCGCCACGAGTGCGAAGTTGTCGCGCTGGAGCGGGGAAGCACAGAGCCACAGGTCCGGCACCTCTTCGCGCGGCGCCAGCTTCTCCTCGACCGTGGCGAGGCAGCGTCCGCCCCCGGCAGCCGCCAGCCGGGCGAGATACTCGCCCGTCCGGTCGTCGAACAGCCGCACGACATCGTCGTCGCCGCGCCGCATCACGCCGAGCAGATAACGCGACTGGGCCTGGTCGAGCTCGATCGTGGCACCGGCCTCTATCCGCTCCTCGAGATAGAGACGCGGGGTCGATTTGGGCGGCCAGGCGGGGGTGGCGGGCATCGCAATCCTCTCGCTTTGCGGGTCGAACGGAGAAGGTTTGTGGCGCTGCCGACCTAATCGATATGGCGCAAGACGGAATCCGCGTGCTAGGGACGCGTCCAGACCATGGCCGAACAGTCTACCACCGAGTATTTCCGCTACCGGATCCGCCGCGATGCGTCCGGCGCGTTGAACTGGTTCAGGACGAACTGGCGCGAAAAGCGCTGGTTCCGCTGGACGACGATTCTGCTGGGGGTGTTCCTGGCGCTGTGGCTCGTCGTCTGGGCATTGCTTGCGCGCGACCTGCCCGATGCGGAAACCCTGCTCGAATACGAACCGCCCCTGCCCACGATGGTGCGCGGAATCGACGGGGACATCGTCTATTCCTATGCCCGCGAGCGCCGCGTCCAGTTGCAGTACGCCGACTTTCCGGTCGAACTGATCGAGGCCTATCTCGCGGCAGAGGACAAGACGTTCTTCAGCCATGGCGGGATCGACGCCGGCGGTCTTGCCGGGGCGGTGATCGACTATGTCAGCAAGCTCGGCTCGGGCGAGCGTGCGGTCGGCGGTTCGACGATCACCCAGCAGGTGGCGAAGAACATCCTGCTGTCGAACGAATATTCGATCACCCGCAAGCTCAAGGAAATGATCCTCGCGCGGCGCATCGAAGGGGTGCTGACCAAGCAGCAGATCCTCGAGCTCTACCTCAACGAGATCCCGCTCGGCCGGCGCAGCTTCGGCGTGCAGGCCGCCTCGCGCGCCTATTTCGACAAAGACGTGGGCGATCTCGAACTGCACGAGATGGCCTTCCTCGCGATCCTTCCCAAGGCGCCGGAGCGCTACGGGCGCAAGCAGCACGCCGAGTTGGCGCTGGAGCGGCGCAATTTCGTGCTCGACCAGATGGTCGAGAACGATTTCGTCACCGCGGCCGAGGCAACCGAAGCAAAAAGCCAACCGCTTGGCCTCAAGCCCATGCGCGCGCAGCACGAGACGGTCGATGCCGGCTATTTCTTCGAGGAAGTCCGGCGCACGCTGATCGAGAAGTTCGGCGAAACGGCGGAGGATGGGCGCAACAGCGTCTATGCCGGTGGGCTGTGGGTCCGCACTTCGCTCGATCCCGTGCTGCAGGAAGCGGCGCGCGACGCGCTGCGGAATGGCATGCTGCGCTACCACGGGAATCGCGGCTGGCCCGGTCCGGTAGCGACGATCGATCCGGACAACGGCGATCTCGTCGCACAGCTCCGTTCGTCCAACCTCAACCTCGACTTCCGCGACTGGCGCGTTGGCGTCGTGACCGAACGCAGCGGATCGTCCGCGACTGTGGGGCTCACCGACGGTGAGACTTATCCGCTGACCGGCTTTCCCGATGCGGTGAAGGTCGGCGATGTGGTCGCGGTCGAGCGTTCGGGCAACGGTTACCGCCTGCGCTCCGTACCCGAGGTTTCGGGCGGTTTCGTGGCCATGGCCCCGCAGTCGAGCCGTGTGCTCGCCATGCAGGGCGGGTTCGACAGCGGCCTGAGCGATTTCAACCGCGCGACCCAGGCCGAACGCCAGCCCGGATCGACGATCAAGCCGTTCGTCTATGCCACCGGCCTCGACAACGGCATGACCCCCGCGACGCAAGTGCCCGACCAGACGTTCTGCTTCTATCAGGGCGCGGCGCTGGGCGAGAAGTGCTTCCGCAACTTCGGCGGCGGCGGCGGCGGGGTCCACACCATGCGCTGGGGCCTGGAGCAGAGCCGCAACCTGATGACGGTGCACGTCGCGATGGACGCGGGGATGCCCAAGGTCATCGACACCTTCGAGCGGGTCGGGATCGGCAGTTACGAGCCCTACCCGGCCTTCGCGCTGGGCGCGGGCGACACCACCGTGCTCAAGATGGTCAACGCTTATGCGGCGCTGGTCAATCACGGGCGGCAGAACAATGCGACGCTGATCGACTACGTGCAGGACCGTCATGGCAAGGTGATCTGGCGCGCCGACACCCGTAGCTGCGAGCGATGCGACATGCCCGAATGGGACGGCAAGCCGATGCCGCGGCTCGGCCGCAGCGGCAAGCAGGTGCTCGACCCGCGCACTGCCTATCAGGTCGTCCACATGCTTGAAGGCGTGGTGACGCGCGGTACGGCGGTGCGCTTGCGCGACCTCGACCTGCCGCTGTTCGGCAAGACCGGCACGACTACCGGTCCGACGAACGCCTGGTTCGTGGGCGGATCCCCGGACATCATCGCGGGCATGTATCTCGGCTTCGACCAGCCCCGGAACATGGGCGGCTGGGTCCAGGGCGGGAACACCGCCGCGCCGATGTTCAAGGAATTCGTGCAGGAGACGCGCGATCGCTGGTCGGAGGAGCCATTCATCGCGCCGCAGGGTGTGCGAATGGTGCGGATCGACCGGCGCTCCGGCAAGCGCGTGCTCGATGGCTGGCCGACCGACGACCCCCTCAGCTCGATCATCTGGGAGGCATTCAAGCCCGATACCGAGCCGCCGCGGCGCACGCGCGCCGACGCGATCGAGGCCAAGCGCCGCGAGTTCCTGGATCTGATCCGCCGGGGCGAGCTGGCGCGGCGCAACGCCGGGTCCGGCACCGGGCGTCACGGCGAACCTTCGGACTTCGTCGAGGACCAGGGCGGAATCTACTGACGTTTGGGTAAGGAGAGCGCGATGAGGAAACTTGCCATGGCCGCCGTATTCGCCGCGCTTCTGGCCGCGCCGGCATCGGCCGAGCTGCCGGTCGGGGCGAAAGCGCCGCTGTTCGCGACCGACGCCGCGCTTGCTGGCAAGGCCTTCGCCTTCAACTTGCGCGCCGCCCTCGCGAAAGGACCGGTCGTCCTCTATTTCTACCCCAAGGCCTTCACCAAGGGCTGCACTCTGGAGGCGCGCCAGTTTGCCGAGGCGTCGGACGAGTTCGCCGCCGCGGGCGCGACGGTGATCGGGATGTCGGCCGACGATATCGACACGCTCAAGCGCTTCTCGCGAGAGGAATGCCGCGACAAGTTCGCCGTTGGCGCCGCGACGCCTAAGATCATCGAGGCATACGACGCCGCGCTCGTCCGCGACGGCAAGGACACCGGGATGACCGAGCGCACAAGCTACGTCATCGACCAGAGCGGCCGGATCGTGTTCGTCCATTCGGACCTCGACTACCGCAATCACGTCCGCCTTACGCTCGCCGCGGTGAAGAAGCTCGAGCGGGGCGGCTGACGCCCGCTTTCGGGCGTCCCTTTCGCTTCGCACGCCCCTCCGCTAAGCGGGCGGCCAAATCCTTTGGAGAATCAATTTATGCGTGCCGAAGGGCAGGCCCATATCGACCGTATCGACGCCGCGCTGGCGCTGGTGCGGCAATCGCTCGACTGGGAGCGCGCGTTGCGCCGGCTCGACGAGCTGAATGCGCGCGTCCAGGACCCCGCACTGTGGGACGATCCCAAGGAAGCGCAGGCGATCACGCGCGAACAGAAGCGGCTCGAAAGCGCGATCGGCACGGTGCGGCAGATCGGGTCCGAAAAGGACGACGCGATCGAGTTCGTGGAGATGGGTGAGGCCGAGGGTGACGACGACGTCGTGGCGGAAGGCCTCACCAGTCTCGCGCGGCTTGCCGAACGGGCCGACGCGGACAAGGTCCAGGCGCTCCTCGGCGGCGAGGCGGATGCGAACGACACTTATCTCGAAATCCATGCCGGCGCGGGCGGGACGGAAAGCCAGGACTGGGCCGAGATGCTTCAGCGGATGTACACCCGCTGGGCCGAGCGGCGCGGCTTCAAGGTCGAGCTGGTCGACTATCACGCCGGCGAACAGGCCGGGATCAAGGCCGCGACCCTGCTGATCAAGGGCGAGAACGCCTACGGCTACGCCAAGACCGAAAGCGGCGTGCACCGCCTCGTGCGCATCAGCCCCTATGACAGCGCGGCGCGGCGGCACACGAGCTTCAGCTCGGTCTGGGTCTATCCGGTGATCGACGACAACATCGACATCGAGATCAACCCGGCCGACCTCAAGATCGACACCTACCGGGCGAGCGGTGCTGGCGGGCAGCACGTCAACACGACCGATTCGGCGGTGCGCATCACCCACGTTCCCAGCGGGATCATCGTCGCCAGCCAGATGGACCGCAGCCAGCACAAGAACCGCGACATCGCGATGAACATGCTCAAGGCGCGGCTGTTCGAGGAGGAGATGCGCAAGCGCGAGGAAGCCGCCAGCGCCGAGCATGCGAGCAAGACCGAGATCGGCTGGGGGCACCAGATCAGGAGCTACGTCCTGCAGCCCTACCAGATGGTCAAGGACCTGCGCACCGGCGCGACCTCGAGCTCGCCCGACGACGTGCTCGACGGCGCGCTCGACCCGTTCATCTCCGCCGCGCTGGCCCAGCGCGTCACTGGCGAGACGGTCGAGGTCGAGGACGTCGAGTAGGGACGTTCGGCGGCTTTGCCGGGCCCTTCCGTTCCGCTAGGGGCGTCTCAGGACCAGATGAAGAGCCTCCTCTCCCTCCTCTGCGCCGCGCTGGCGCTTAGCCTTGCGGCCTGCGAGCCGGTCGACGACGGCCGGCTCGAAACCGCGCGCGACTTCCCGGTCCCCGACCGGCCCGTCTCCGGCCTCGGCGCGAACGAGTTCTCGTCGGAAGACGCGCGCGACAGCGTGGGCGAGGCGCGCAAGGTGATGGATTTCGCCGCGATCGAACCGGGCATGAGCGTCGCGGACATCGGCGCGGGTGAGGGCTACTATACCGTGCGTCTCGCCGACCGCGTGGGGGAGAGCGGCCGCGTGCTCGCGCAGGACATCGATCGCGACGCGCTCGACCGCCTGGCGCGCCGCGTCGAGCGCGAGCGGCTCGACAACGTCTCGATCAAGCTGGGCGAGATCGACGATCCCAAGTTGCCCGAAAACAGCTTCGATCGTATCTTCATGGTGCACATGTACCATGAGATCAGCGAGCCCTACGCGTTCCTGTGGCGCATGTGGCCCGCGCTGCGCGAGGGCGGCCAGGTGATCGTGGTGGACATCGACCGGCCGGCCGACCAGCACGGGATCGATCCGCTGCTGCTGGCGTGCGAGTTCACGCAGGTCGGTTTCGAGCTGGTGACGTTCCGTGACGCGCCCGAGCTGGCCGGGTACTATGCACAGTTCAAGCGGGCCGCTAAGAGGCCCGAACCGGAAGAGATCAAGCCCTGCCGGGGAACGCCGGTCAAGGCAGACAATGCGGCGCGATAAGGCCGCTCACGAGGATTAGCAGTTCAATGGCATTCAAGGGGCTCAGCCCGATCGTATATGGTGGCCGCGAGGTCTGGCCGCTCATCGAGGGCGGCAAGGGCGTCTCCGCGACCAATCACATGAGCTCGGGCGCCTGGGCGGCTGCCGGGGGCATCGGCACGGTCAGCGCGGTCAATGCAGACAGCTACGACGCCGAAGGCAAGATCATCCCGCAGATCTACGATCAGCTCACCCGCAAGGAACGGCATGAGCAGCTCGTCCGCTACGCCATCGACGGCGCCACCGAACAGGTCAAGCGCGCCTACGAGGTTTCGAACGGCATGGGCGCGATCAACATCAACGTGCTGTGGGAAATGGGCGGGGCGCAGGAGGTGCTGGAAGGCGTTCTCGAACGCACCAGAGGCCTCGTCACCGGCGTCACCTGCGGGGCGGGCATGCCCTACAAGCTGGCCGAGATCGCCGCGCGCTTCAACGTCAGCTACCTGCCGATCATCAGCTCCGCCCGTGCCTTCCGCGCACTGTGGAAGCGCAGCTACCACAAGGTGAGCGAGCTGATGGCCGCGGTCGTCTACGAGGACCCGTGGCTCGCCGGCGGGCACAACGGCCTTTCGAATGCCGAGGATCCGGAGAAGCCGGAGGATCCCTATCCCCGCGTGAAGGCGCTGCGCGAGACGATGCGTGCCGAAGGCGTGAGCGAGGACGTGCCGATCGTCATGGCCGGCGGCGTCTGGTTCCTGCGCGAGTGGGACGACTGGATCGACAACCCCGAGCTGGGCAAGATTGCCTTCCAGTTCGGCACGCGCCCGCTGCTGACCGAGGAAAGCCCGATCCCGCAAGGGTGGAAGGACATGCTCCGCACGATCGAGCCGGGCGACGTGCTCCTGCACAAGTTCTCGCCCACGGGCTTTTATTCGTCCGCCGTCAAGAACCCGTTCCTGTGGGACCTCATCCACCGCAGTGAGCGGCAGATCCCCTATTCGAAGGTCGAGGCGGGCGAGCACACGGTGCAGCTCGACGTCGGCATCAAGGGCAAGAACTTCTGGGTCACGCCGAAGGATCGCGAACGCGCCCGCGGCTGGGTCGGCGAGGGCTTCACCGAAGCGCTCAAGACCCCCGACGACACGGTCGTCTTCGTCACGCCGGAAAGCCGCGCCGAAATCCGCAAGGACCAGGCCGACTGCATGGGCTGCCTGTCGCACTGCGGGTTCTCGTCGTGGAAGGATCACGACGACTACACCACCGGCCGCCTCGCCGATCCGCGCAGCTTCTGCATCCAGAAGACCCTGCAGGATATCGCCCACGGCGGCCCGGTCGAACAGAACCTCGCCTTCGCGGGCCACGCGGCCTACCGTTTCAAGCAGGATCCGTTCTATTCGAACAACTTCACCCCGACGGTGAAGCAACTGGTCGACCGCATCCTGACCGGGGATTGATGGGCCTCATCCCGGCGCAAGCCGGGACGATGCAAATCAGACCAGCGCTTCCAGCACCTGATCGGGCGGGCGATGGCCGTCGGCCCAGAAGCGGATGTTGGCGATCACCTTCTCGCCCGAGGCTTCGCGGCCCTCGATAGTGGCGCTGCCGATATGCGGCTGCGCGATGACGTTCGGCAGTGCGATCAGCCGCGGGTCCACCTGCGGCTCGTCGGGAAAGACGTCGAGCCCCGCGCCGCCCAGGTGGCCGCTCTCGAGTGCGTCGATCATCGCCTCGTAATCGATCAGGTCCGCGCGCGCCGTGTTGATCAGCGCCGCCCCGGGCTTCATCAGCGCGATCCGCCGCGCATCGATCAGCCCGCGCGTCGCGGCCGTGGCGGGGCAGTGCAGGGTGACGATGTCCGAATCGGCCAGAAGCCTGTCGAGATCCTCGACATATTCGGCGCCGAACATCGATTCGACTGCGGGCGGCAGGCGATGACGATTGTGGTAGCGGATCTGCAGGCCGAAGGCGCGCGCGCGGAAGGCGACCGCCTGGCCGATGCGGCCCAGGCCGACGATCCCCAGCACTTTCCCGCCGAGCTTGCGCCCGAGCATCGCGAGCGGCGCCCAGCCCGTCCATTGCCCTTGCCGGATCAACGCGGTGCCTTCGCGCACACGGCGCGGCACGCCGATGATCAGCGCCATGGTGAGATCCGCGGTGTCCTCGGTGAAGACGCCAGGGGTGTTGGTCACCATGATCTTGCGTGCGGCGGCCGCGCCGAGATCGATGTGATCGGTGCCGGTGCCGAAGCTCGCGATCAGGCCCAGCCGCTCGCCGGCCTGCACGATCAGCTCGGCGTCTATCCGGTCGGTCACGGTGGGGACGAGCACGTCGCATTCGCGCATCGCGGCCGCGAGTTCGTCCCGCGTCATCGGCAGATCGTCGCGGTTGAGGCGCGTTTCGAAGAGCTCTTCCATCCGCGCTTCGATCGAGGGCAACAAGTGCCGCGTCACGATGACCCGCGGCTTGCCCGCCACACGCCGAGTCGAGGTGTCTCCCGCATTCTCCATATATGCCGCGCTAGGATGGCGGATGCGCCGCGGTCAAGCCGCGTGCGAGACGGCTTGAAGCAAGGGCGCTCCACGATTTAAGGGTGGAACCCATGCGCAGCTTCCTCCTCGCCGCCGTCTTCGCCCTTTTCACCTTAGTTTCCGTGCCCGCCGCGGCGCAGGAGCGTGAGGTGCCCTACTGGGCGACGATCGGGACGAGCAAGCTCAACATGCGCGTGGGGCCGAGCGTCAACTACCGGATCGCATGGGTCTACAAGCGCGAAGGGCTGCCGGTGAAAGTGGTCCGCGTCGTCGACGGATGGCGCCTGATCCGCGATCCCGATGGTGCGGAAGGCTGGGTCGTCGCCCGTCTGCTCGATGCCGACCGCAGCGCCGTCGTCGTGGGCGAGGGGCTTGCGGCCTTGCGGGAGGAGCCGTCGGACAATGCAAAGCTCAGGTGGAATGCCGAACCCGGCGTGGTCGGCAAGCTGGGCGAGTGCGAGAACGACTGGTGCAGCTTCGACGTCGAGGGCCGGGTGGGCTGGGTAAAGGCCGAACGCCTCTGGGGCGCGGGCAAACCCTGACAGCCGGGCGCCGCGCGAAGCTCGGCAATCGCGAGAATTGAGGCTTGCCTCCCCGCGGGGGCGCGGCCAAGCTCGGTTGCGAAACGCAACGCTTGGGAGGGTGCATGGACTTCAAGACAATCAGGTTCGCGGTGGACGAGCGCGTCGCCACGATCACGCTGAACCGGCCCGAGCGGCTCAACGCCTGCTCGCTGGAGATGGCGGGCGAGATGCTGATGGCGCTCGACCACCTCGGCGATGCGCGCGTGCTGGTGCTCACGGGCGAGGGGCGGGCGTTCTGCTCGGGTGCGGACCTTGCTGCGAGTGGCGAGCGGCCGGTGACCGGGGCGCAGGGCAGCTACATGGCGCTGACCGAGAAGTACAATCCGCTGATGATGAAGCTCGCGCGGCTGGACGTGCCGGTCGTCTGCGCCGTCAATGGCCCCGCGGCGGGCATCGGCTGCTCGATCGCGCTGGCGGGGGATTTCGTGATCGCGGGGGGCAGCGCCTATTTCCTGCAGGCCTTCGTCAACATCGGGCTGGTGCCCGACGGCGGCGCGAGCTGGATGCTCCCACGCCTCGTCGGCAAGGCGCGAGCGACCGAGATGATGATGCTGGGCGAAAAGATCGGCGCCGAAAAGGCGTACGAGTGGGGCATGATCTACAAGGCCGTGGCCGACGAATCGCTGGCCGGCGAAGTCGAGACGCTCGCCGCCCGGCTCGCGAACGGACCGACCGTTTCCTACGCCACGATGCGCAAGAATATTCTTACCGCGCTCGAGAACAGCTACGCTCAGGCGCTGCTGGCCGAAGCCGAGGGGCAGCGCACCGCAGCCTCGACCGAGGACGCGCGCGAGGGCGGCATGGCCTTCCTCCAGAAGCGCAAGCCCGCGTTCAAGGGCTGCTGATGCTGTTCTACGACAGCCCCAACCCCGCGCCCAATCCGCGGCGTGTGCGCATCTTCGCGGCGGAGAAGGGCATCGAGTTGCCGACCCGCGAAGTTTCGATTCTCGAGCGAGAGCAGAAGTCGCCCGAGTATCTCGCGATCAATCCGCGTGGACAGACGCCTGCGCTTCAGCTGGATGATGGCACCGTGATCGCCGAGAGCGTGGCGATCTGCCGCTATCTCGAGGCATTGCATCCCGAGCCCAACCTGTTCGGAACGACGCCCGAGGAGATCGCGCTGGTCGAGATGTGGAATCGCCGCGTCGAGATGATCGCAATGTATCCGATCGGCGCGGTTTGGGTTCACACGCACCGTTTCACTGCCGCGCTGCCGGGCCGCAACGAAGCCTGGGGCGAGGCCAATCGCGCGGCAGTGGCGAAGGCCTTCGGCTTCTTCGACGAGGCGCTGGTGGACCGTGAATTCCTTGCTGGGGAGCGCTTCACCTTCGCCGACATCCTGTTGCTGACGACGGTCGATTTTGCTGTTTTTGCCGGTTGCCCCCCGCCGGAAAGCTGCACCCACCTTACCGCTTGGCACACCCGCGTGTCGGCCCGTCCGAGTGCGGATGCCTGACGAATGTTGGCCGAGGTCAAGCTAAGCTCGCATTGAAATTTCCGCCGGAATGGTGGATCGGCGTCCCCATGACCGACGACAAAGACATCCGGCCCACCCTCTCCGACTGGCAAAACCTCGCCGAGAAGGAAGTGAAAGGCCGCGATCTCACCTGGCATACGCCGGAGGGGATCGATGTGAAGCCGCTTTATACCGAGGCGGATGTCGAGGGCTGGGACCCGGGCCTGCCCGGTTTCGCGCCCTACACCCGCGGCGTGAAGGCGAGCATGTATGCCGGGCGGCCTTGGACGATCCGGCAATACGCGGGCTTCTCGACCGCCGAGGAATCGAACGCTTTCTATCGCCGCAATCTCGCGGCGGGGCAGAAGGGCCTGTCGGTCGCCTTCGACCTTGCGACCCATCGCGGCTACGACAGCGACCATCCGCGCGTCGTCGGCGACGTCGGCAAGGCGGGGGTGGCGATCGATACGGTCGAGGACATGAAGATCCTCTTCGACGGCATCCCGCTCGATGAAATGAGCGTGTCGATGACGATGAACGGCGCGGTCATCCCGTGCCTTGCGTTCTACATCATCGCGGCGGAGGAGCAGGGGGTCGGCCCCGATCAGCTTACCGGGACCATCCAGAACGACATCCTCAAGGAGTTCATGGTCCGCAACACCTACATCTACCCGCCCGAGCCGAGCATGCGGATCATCTCCGACATCTTCGCTTACACGGCGGATCACATGCCGAAGTTCAACTCGATCTCGATCTCCGGCTACCACATGCAGGAAGCCGGGGCGACGCAGGTGCAGGAGCTCGCCTTCACCATCGCCGACGGCATGGAATATGTGAAGTACGGCGTCGCCAGCGGTCTCGATATCGACAAGTTCGCCGGGCGGCTCAGCTTCTTCTTCGCGATCGGCATGAACTTCTTCATGGAAGTCGCCAAGCTGCGCGCCGCGCGCACGCTGTGGCATCGTGCGATGACCGAGCTCGGCGCCAAGAGCGAACGCAGCAAGATGCTGCGCACGCACTGCCAGACGAGCGGCGTCTCGCTGACCGAGCAGGACCCGTACAACAACGTCATCCGCACGACGATCGAGGCGATGGCCGCGATGCTCGGTGGCACGCAGTCCCTGCATACGAATGCGCTCGACGAAGCGATCGCGCTGCCGACCGACTTCTCCGCCCGCATCGCGCGCAACACGCAGATCGTGCTGCAGGAAGAGACCGGGATGACCAACGTGGTCGATCCGCTCGGCGGCTCGTACTACGTCGAGGCGCTGACCAAGCAGCTCGTGGACGAGGCCTGGGCGATCATCGAGCGGGTAGAGAGCGAGGGCGGCATGGCCAAGGCGGTCGCCGCGGGCTGGCCCAAGGGCATGATCGAGGAAGCCGCCGCCGGGCGCCAGGCGCGGGTCGACCGGGGCGAGGACGTGATCGTCGGCGTCAACCGGTTCCGCCTCAAGGACGAGGACCCGATCGAGACGCTCGACATCGACAACACGAAGGTCCGCCAGAGCCAGATCGCGCGGATCGAGCGCGTCCGCGCCGGCCGCGATGAGGCGAAGTGCCAGGCGGCGCTCAAGGCATTGGCCGAGGGCGCGAAGGGCAAGGGCAACCTGCTCGCTCTGGCGGTCGATGCCGCGCGCGAGCGGGCGACGCTGGGCGAGATCTCTTCCGCGATGGAGGAAGCCTTCGGCCGCTACGACACGATGCCGCGCCCGGTGAAGGGCATCTACGGTGCCGCCTACAAGGACGACGAGCGCTATGCGCAGGTCGTGCGCGGGGTCGAGGCGGTCGCGCGCCGTCTGGACCGCAAGCCCAGGGTCATGGTCGCCAAGATGGGGCAGGACGGCCACGACCGCGGCGCCAACGTGATCGCCAGCGCCTTCGCCGACATGGGCTTCGAGGTGCTGAGCGGCCCGCTGTTCCAGACCCCGCGCGAGACGATGGAGATGGCGCTGGAGGCGGACGTCGACGCGATCGGGGCCTCGAGCCTTGCCGCCGGTCACAAGACGCTGATCCCCGAGCTGATCCAGCTCCTGAAGGATGCCGGGCGCGCGGACATCAAGGTGGTCGCCGGCGGCGTGATCCCGCCGAGCGACTACGAGTTCCTGCGCAAGGCCGGCGTGCAGGGCATCTACGGCCCCGGCTCCAACGTCGTCGAATGCGCCGCCGACCTGCTGCGCCTGCTGGGCCACAATATGCCGCCCGCGGGTGAGGACACCGGCGACGACCGCGCCGAGGCGGCGGAGTGATCGAACCCCCGTCATCCCGGCGGAAGCTGGGATCGCTCTCCGCCCGGTCGGAGCATGCGGCAAGCGATCCCAGCTTCCGCTGGGGCGACGGGGTAGATTTTTGGCAGGTGTCGCTCGATGCCGGAAACGTCTCCCGTCACCCCCGCGAAGGCGGGGGCCCAGCTAACCTCGTCGCGGCTGGGAACGCGAGCTGGATCCCCGCCTTCGCGAGGATGACGACAAGAGGGGTTTGCGCGTGACTCTCGGCTTCTCCGTCGACGCGCTTCTGCCCCGTGCTCGCGGCGGGGGTGTGCTCAAGATGGGGCTCGCCGCGCTGTCGGAGAATGAATGGCTCGATCCAGATCCCGATCTCGCGGCGCGCGAGGCGGGCTTTGCGGCTTATCCCGAAGCCATTCAGCTCGTTCCCGAAGGCGAAGCGCCGGGGCGTGAGCTCGCAGCGATGCTCGGCATCGGTGGCGGGCTCCCCGAAGCAGCGAAAGCGCGGTGGGAGGACATGTGCCTGCTCACGCGCCGCGAGGATGAGGACTTCTACCGCCTCATCGGCGCCGCGGTCGCCTTCCCGAGCGACTGGCGTCCGGCGGAGAAGATGGGCCTGCCGCTCGCCGGGATGCACGCGCCGATCCAGGGCTATGCGGAGCAGCTCGCGAGCGGCGTGGATCGCTTCATCGCCGGGCTCGCTCCCGGGCGTATATTCGGGCGCTGCAACTGGTTCATCGCCGCGACGCCCGCGCTGCGCTGGGTTGCCGAGCCGCCCGAGCAGGCCTTCGCCCATGTCACACCCGAGAACGCGGGCGAGACGCTGTTCGTCCGTTCCGAGCGCCAGACGCTGCGGCGCCTGCCGGAAACCGGCGCGATCCTGTTCACCATCGGGGTCTATGTCGCACCGCTCGGCGCCCTGTCCCACGCGAACGTGACGCGGCTCGCCGGTGCGATGGAGAAGCTGCTGGCAGGCGAGGGGGATCGCCGCGGCGCGCCCTGTTACGCCGTCGCACTGCAAGGGTTTGCGCAAACGCGCGAGGCCGCTATCGGAAGCCCCGTATGACACAGAAACCCGAAACCCTCGCCGTCCACGCAGGGACCGAACCCGATCCGACCACCAAGGCGCGGATCACCCCGATCTACCAGACCTCGTCCTACGTCTTCGACAGCGTCGAACATGCCTCGCGCCTGTTCAACCTGCAGGAATTCGGGAACATCTACACCCGGATCATGAACCCGACGAACGGGGCGCTGGAAGGCAAGATCGCGGCGCTCGAAGGCGGGGCCGGGGCACTTGCAGTGGCGTCGGGTCACGCCGCGCAGTTCCTCGCGTTCCACACGCTGATGGAGCCCGGGTGCGAGATCGTCGCCGCACAGAAGCTCTACGGCGGTTCGCAGAACCAGCTCGGCCAGAGCTTCCGCAAGATGGCGTGGACCACCCACTTCGTCGACGCCGATGATGCGGGCAACGTCGCCGCCGCGATCACCGACAAGACCCGCGCAGTGTTTATCGAAAGCCTCGCCAACCCCGGCGGCGTGGTGCAGGATATCGAGGCGATCGCGAAAGTCGCGCACGACGCCGGCGTTCCGCTGATCGTCGACAACACGATGGCGACCCCGGTTCTCTGCCGCCCGATCGAATACGGCGCGGACATCGTCGTCCATTCGACCACCAAGTTTCTCAACGGCCATGGCAACGCCATCGGCGGCGTGATCGTCGATGCAGGCAGCTTCGACTGGGCGAAGGATGGCAAGTATCCGACGCTCAGCGAGCCGAACGATTCCTATCACGGTATCAGGTTCACCGAGAATTTCGGCAATCTCGCCTTCATTCTTGCCGCGCGTACGCTGGGTCTGCGCGATCTCGGACCCGCTCTGGCACCGATGAACGCCTTTCTGGCACTTACTGGCATGGAGACGCTGGCGCTTCGTATGGAGCGGCACTGCAGCAACGCTCTCGCGCTCGCCAAGTGGTTGAAGGAACATCCGAAAGTGGACTGGGTCTCCTACGCCGGCCTGGAGGACGACCGCTATCACGCGCTCGCCCAGCGCTATCTCGGCGGCAAGGGCGGGGCGGTGTTCACCTTCGGCCTGAAGGGCGGATACGACGCGGGTGTGAAGCTGGTCTCCTCCGTGAAGATGTTCAGCCACCTCGCCAATCTCGGCGACACGCGCTCGCTGATCATCCACCCGGCCTCGACCACCCACAGCCAGCTCGAGGGCGAGGCGCTGGAGGCGACCGGCGCCGGGCCGGACGTGGTGCGGGTATCGGTCGGCATCGAACATATCGACGACATCATCGCCGATCTCTCGCAGGCACTGGACGCTATCTGATGACCGAAATCCGCAACGACTGGACCCGCGAGGAAATCGCCGAGCTGTTCGACCTGCCTTTCACCGAACTCGTGTTCCGCGCGGCCTCGGTGCATCGGGAGAACCATCCGCCCGCCGAAGTGCAGCTTTGCACCCTGCTCTCGATCAAGACCGGCGGATGCCCGGAGGATTGCGGCTATTGCTCGCAGAGCGTCCATGCCGACAGCGGCGTGGAGGCGACAAAGCTGATGGACGTGCAGGCCGTGCTCCAGTCGGCGGCGCAGGCCAAGGATCATGGCAGTCAGCGGTTCTGCATGGGTGCCGCCTGGCGTAACCCCAAGGACCGCGACATGCCCAAGATCGTCGAGATCGTGAAGGGTGTGCGGGCCATGGGGCTGGAGACCTGCATGACGCTCGGCATGCTGACGCCGAAGCAGGCCGACATGCTCGCCGAAGCCGGGCTCGACTACTACAACCATAACATCGACAGCAGCCCGGAATATTACGAGCGCGTCATCAGCACGCGCACGATGGACGAGCGGCTGGAGACGCTCGACAATGTGCGGCAAGCCGGGATCAACGTCTGCTCGGGCGGGATCGTCGGCATGGGCGAGACGCGCGCCGACCGCGTCGGCTTCATCCACACGCTCGCGACGCTGGACCAGCATCCGGAAAGCGTGCCGGTCAACGCGCTGGTGCCGGTCAAGGGCACGGTGCTGGGCGACATGCTGGCCGATACGCCGCTCGCCAAGATCGACGACATCGAATTCGTCCGCACCGTCGCGGTGGCGCGGATCACCATGCCGCTGAGCATGGTCCGCCTCTCCGCGGGCCGCGAGTCGATGAGCGAGGCGACGCAGGCGCTTTGCTTCCTCGCCGGCGCCAACTCGATCTTCACCGGCGACAAGCTGCTGACCGCGCCGAATGCGGGCGACGATAGCGACGGAGCGCTGTTCGCGAAGCTGGGCCTGACGGCGCTGCAGGGCGAGGAGCCCCTGAGAGCTTCTGGGCGCGCGTGCCGCGTGGCGGAGGCTGCGGAGTGAGCTTTAGCGATCGGCCGACACTGACTGTATGGCAGATGGCGGGTTGTTTTGCTTACATGGCGCTGGGAGCTTTGATCACATTCACCGGACTAATCGGTGCGGCGTTAGGCGATTGTGCCTCTAGTCCTGGCGGTTATGGCTGCCGTCACGATGGCCTCGTCAAATTCGCCATGTTTCCGGGAACCCTTATTGTGATTCTTGCCGGTGGGATTCTGCTGGCGCGACATATGATGAAAGATCGAGATTGATGTTCTCCAAAATCCTCATCGCCAACCGGGGCGAGATTGCCTGCCGGGTCATCAAGACCGCGCGCCGCATGGGTATTGCGACCGTTGCGGTCTATTCGGATGCCGACGCACGTGCACCGTTCGTGCGGATGGCGGACGAGGCGTTGCATATCGGGCCGGCGCCGGCCTCCGAGAGCTACCTGATCGCGGACAAGATCATCGCCGCGTGCAAGCAGACGGGTGCGGAGGCGGTGCATCCGGGTTACGGTTTCCTCTCCGAGCGGGCGAGTTTCGTCGAGGCGCTGGAGAAGGAAGGGATTGCGTTCGTCGGCCCGCCGCCCGGTGCGATCGCGGCGATGGGCGACAAGATCGAATCGAAGAAGCTGGCGAAGGAGGCGGGTGTCAACGTCGTCCCCGGCTTCGTCGGCGAGATCCGCGATACCGAGCATGCCGTCGAGATCAGCAATGGCATCGGCTACCCGGTGATGATGAAGGCCTCGGCCGGCGGCGGCGGCAAGGGGATGCGCCTCGCCTACGACGAGAAGGACGTCCGCGAAGGCTTCGAGAGCGTCAAGCGCGAAGGCCTCAACAGCTTCGGCGATGACCGGGTGTTCATCGAGAAATTCATCGAGAACCCGCGCCATATCGAGATTCAGGTGCTCGGCGACAAGCACGGGAATATCGTCTATCTCAACGAGCGCGAATGCTCGATCCAGCGCCGCCACCAGAAGGTGGTCGAGGAAGCGCCGAGCCCGTTCGTCACGCCCGCGATGCGCAAGGCGATGGGCGAGCAGTGCGTCGCGCTAGCAAAGGCGGTTGGATACCACTCGGCAGGCACCGTCGAACTGATCGTCAGTGGTGCCGATACGACCGGAGAGAGCTTCTACTTCCTCGAGATGAACACGCGGCTCCAGGTCGAGCATCCGGTGACCGAGGCGATCACCGGCGTCGATCTGGTGGAGCAGATGATCCGCGTCGCTTATGGCGAGAAGCTCGGCTTCACGCAGAATGACGTGACAATCGATGGCTGGGCGATCGAGAACCGGGTCTATGCCGAAGACCCCTACCGCGGCTTCCTGCCGAGCACCGGGCGGCTCGTGCGCTATCAGCCGCCGGTCGAGGGCTGGACCGACGACGGCGAGGCGAACGGCCGCCGCGGGATCGATGGCGTGCGTATCGACGACGGCGTCTTCGAAGGCGGCGAAGTCTCCATGTTCTACGACCCGATGATCGCCAAGCTGATCACCTGGGCGCCCACCCGCGAGGAAGCGGCGGACCTCCAGATCGAAGCGCTCGATGCGTTCCGGATCGAGGGACTCGGCCACAACATCGATTTCCTCTCCGCGATCATGCAGCATCCGCGTTTCCGCTCGGGCGAGCTGACGACGGGCTTCATCGCCGAGGAATATCCCGAGGGTTTCGCCGGGGCGGCGGCTTCCGACGAGCTGAAGCGCGCGCTTGCCGCTGTCGGCGGGGCTATCGCTACCGCCGATGCGGACCGGGCGCGGCGGATCGAAGGGCAGCTCGATCCCGCACTGGCCGCTCCGGGAGACTGGTCCGTCACCATCGATGGCACCGATTACGCGGTCAGCCTGGAGGAGGCCGCGATCACGGTCGACGGCGAACCGGTCGAACTGGAAATGGAATACACGCCGGGTGCGCGGCTCCTCGAAGTCGCGCTTTATAACGCCGGGTCGGACGAAGATGCCGAGCCGGTCGAGAAACTCGGCCTCCAGCTCGAACCCACCCGCACCGGCTATGCGATCACCACGCGTGGCGCACGGCACGTGCTGCGCATCCTGCCCGCGCACGTCGCCCATCTTGCGCAGCACATGATCGAGAAGGTACCGCCGGATCTCTCCAAGCTGCTGATCTGCCCGATGCCCGGCCTGCTCGTTGCCTTGCATGTGCAGGAAGGCGAGGAGGTTCAGCCCGGCCAGCCGCTCGCGACGGTCGAGGCGATGAAGATGGAGAACATCCTGCGCGCGGAGAAGCAGGCTACCGTCGCGAAGATCAATGCGGCGCAGGGCGACAGTCTGGCGGTCGACGCGGTGATCCTGGAGCTGGAGTAGTGCATCTCCACCATTCGCCCGATGCTCCTGCTGCGGAGCCGATCGACTTCGAGACGTTCCTCAAGGTGGACATCCGCGTCGGCACGATCGTCGCAGCCGAGGCGTTTCCCGAGGCGCGCAAGCCGAGTTATCGGCTGCGCATCAATTTCGGGCCGGCGATCGGCGAGAAGAAGAGCTGCGCGCAGATCGCAGCGAACTATACGCTGGAGGAGCTTCCCGGACGGCAGGTCGCGGCGGTGGTCAACTTTCCGCCGCGGCAGATCGGTCCTGCGATGTCCGAAGTGCTGACGCTGGGCTTTGCCGATGAAACTGGCGAGGTCGTGCTGTTCGCGCCCGACAAGCCGGTGCCGAACGGATCGCGCCTTTTCTAGTCCTCGATCAGCGCCACGGCCCTGATCCAGCCGGCGCTGGCGCGCTCGATCTTCACCGGGAAGCAGCTTAGCGTGAAGCCGTGGCCCGGCAGGCTTTCGAGGTTGGTGAGCTTCTCGATCTGATAATAGGGCCGGACGCGGCCGGCCTTGTGGCCTTCCCAGATGATCGAGGGATCGCGGTTTTCCGCCCAGCGGCGCGCGGTATGGCTGAAGGGCGCGTCCCAGCTCCAGGCGTCTGTGCCGACCACTTCGACGCCGCGCTCGGTCAGCCATAACGTCGCTTCCGCCCCGAGGCCGACGCCCTGGTCGGTGAAGTTCTCGGTTCCATAGACTGCGCCCGATTGCACGAGCACGATGTCGAGCGGCTTGAGTTCGTAGCCGATCCGGTCGAGCTCCGTCTCGACTTCTGCCGCACTCACCACGTGTCCGTGCGGCAAATGGCTGAAATCGAGTTTCACCCCCGGGCGGAAGAAGCGGTCGAGCGGTGCCTCGTCGATGCTCGGGGCGGGCAGGGCGCCTTCGCCGGTGGTCGAGTGGTAATGCCACGGGGCGTCCATGTGCGTGCCGTTGTGCGTCGAGAGTTCGAGCATTTCGACGGCCCAGCCTTCTCCGTCGGGGAGGTCATTCTTTTCAAGGCCGGGGAAGAACATGGCGATCTGCTGCCAGGTGGCCTCGTGCGTCATGTAGGTGATCTTCGGGCGCATGACCTCCGGGTCGGAGATCACGTCGTTGGTGATCGGGATCGAGAGGTCGATGAAGCGGGTCATATGACGAGAGTGCGTCGACCGGGAGGCACCGTCAATCCTCCCCATTTTTGCGCAGCACAAATGGGGAGGTGGCAGACGCCGCAGGCGGCTGACGGAGGGGCTTGGAGTGCAGAAACCCCTCCACCACGAGCCGCTTCGCGTCTCGCGGTTCCCCTCCCCATTTGCGCCTGCGGCGCAAAATGGGGAGGATCACGATCAATCCGCCCGCAGCTCTTCGTTCAAAAACTCGGTGATATCAGTCAACTCCACATCACGCGCCACATAGGCGTCGCCGATCGCTTGCAGGAGGACGAAGGGGAGGGTACCGGCATCCATCTTCTTGTCGTGAAGCATATGTTCCGCGAGCCGGCGTCCGTCGCAGTCGAGGCCGAGGGTGGCGATCTCGCTCGGCAGGCCCGCCGCATCCACGACGCGCGTTACCCGCTCCGCATCGGCATCACCGATCTGACCCCGCCGCGCGGAATAGCGTGCGGCGAGCACCATGCCGAGCGCGACGGCTTCGCCATGCAGAAGGCGGTCGGAAAAGCCGGTCTCCGCCTCGAGCGCATGGCCGAACGTGTGGCCGAGATTGAGCAACGCACGTCGGTCGGCGGTCTCGCGTTCGTCCTCGGCGACGATCCGCGCCTTGGCTGCGACGCTGGTGGCGACGGCGTGTTCGAGCGGCGCTTCCTCGCGCGCGAGGACCGCCGCGCCATGGGCCGAGAGCCAGTCGAAGAACTGCGCGTCGCCGAGCACGCCGTACTTGAGCACCTCGGCATAACCAGCGCGCATCTCGCGATCGGGCAGGGTGGCGAGCGCGCCGAGGTCGGCCAGCACCAGCGAGGGCTGGTGAAACGCGCCGATCAGGTTCTTGCCCGCACCGGTGTTGATCGCGGTCTTGCCCCCTACCGAGCTATCGACTTGCGCCAGCAACGTGGTCGGCAACTGGATGAAGCCGCATCCGCGCTTGAGGATCGCTGCCGCGAATCCGACGAGATCGCCGATCACTCCGCCGCCCAGCGCGAGGACGTGATCGCCGCGCTCGACCTGCTCGGCCAGCAGCCAGTCGGTGACGCGCTGCAGGTTCTCCCAACTCTTCGACGCTTCGCCGGGGTCGAGCACCAGCCAGCGCGGCTCAAGGCCCTCACGCGCGAACGATGTGTCGACCGGCTCGCGCCAGTGCCGCGCCACGTTGGCGTCGGTCACGATCGGCACCGAGCTCTTGCGGAGCAGCGGCGCGCACTGGCGCGCGGCATCGCGCAGCAGGTCCTTGCCGATGCGAACCTCGTAGGATCGGCCGCCCAGTTCCACCGGCACTACAGCCATCGATCGATTGCCTCCACTATGGCCATTGCGGTGTCGAGATGCGGACCGTCTTCCCCTGCGACGCGGATCGGCGCTTCGGCGTAGCACGGCATGCGCTCGCGATGGAGCCGCGTGAGAATTTCGTGCGGGTCACCGTCGCGCAGTAGCGGGCGGACGTTGCGCCGCGCGGTGCGCTCGACCAGCGTTTCGACGTCGCAGTCGATCCACACGGCGATCGCCTTTTCGAGAATCAGCGCGCGTGTGACATCGTTGACGAACGCGCCTCCGCCGGTGGCAATCACCCCGTGCCGTTCCTCGATCAGCCGCGCGATCACGCGCCGCTCCCCGTCGCGGAAGTAACCTTCACCGAAGCGGTCGAAGATTTCCGTGATCGGCATCTGTGCCGCATCCTCTATCGCCTCGTCCGCGTCGACGAAGCTCTTGCCCAGTAGCGCCGCGAGCTTGCGCCCGACGGTTGACTTGCCCACACCCATGAGGCCGACGAGCACGACCGGGCGATCTATCCGCCGTGCGACGCGGGCGATTTCTGCGTCGTTCCATGTTTCGGACTGCTGGGTCATTGCCGCTTCGCCTATAGATGGGCTAGGTGCGGCGCAACTGTGCAAGGACGGGCAAAGAAGGGTCTGCTGGCTTGGCAATGACAGGTAGGCGTGTCGTATGGGCGGTAGTGGTGCTGGTCGCCGCGCTGCTGCTCTATGCCTGGATCGATGGAGGGGAGGAGCCGATACGCCCCATCGCCGAGCCGATCGACCTGCCGGAGACGGCGGAATGAAGGCGGCCCTCTTCGTCGGAGGTGCGGCGCTCGCGCTGAGTTCCTCGTTCGTGCTCGCGCAGAGCGCACCCGAATCGCTGCTGCCGCCGGGGTTCGACGATCCGGCGCCGGCGCCAAGTCCCACGCCCACTCCGCGTCCCACAGCCACGAGCACGGCCGCCCCCGCGCCGAGCGCGACCAACACGCCCGTCATCCAGCCGCTGCCCGAGCTCGACGTCGCGGATATCGAGCTGCCGCCGGATCTGCCCTCGCTCGAAGAGCTGGAGGCGATGGACACCGATGAACTCGACGAACTGCTCGGGCTCAAGCCGCGAGACGACATTCCGCGGGCCGCGCGCCGCTCGCTCGCCGAAGTCGGCGTGCTCGCGCCGGACGAAGGCGGTTTCGCGACGGGGTCGCTTGCGGCACAACCTGCCTCGCTGGTGCGCGCGGCGCTGGCTGGAACGCGCGGGCCGCTGGTCTCGCGCTGGGGCCATATTCTGCTCCGCCGCGCGCTCGCGAGCCGCCTTGCGGCACCGGAAGGGATGGATCCGGTCGACTTCGCAGCGCTCCGCGCCGCGACGCTCAACTCCATCGGCGAATACACCGCCGCGCGCGCGATCGCGCAGGATGTCGACACGAGCAACTGGAACGGCGCCCTGACGGGTGCTGCGCTCGACGCCTATATCGCCACCGGCGACATCGTCGGGGCCTGTCCGGCAGTCCAGCTTCAGGGCAGCGACCGCGACGAAGCGCGCTGGCAGCTCTGGCGCTCGATCTGCTCGGCCTTTGCGGGCCAGGGCGTACGGGCCGGAACCGAACTCAGCCGCGCGCTCTCGCGCGGAACCGCGCCGGCGATCGACGTGCTGCTGGCGCAGCGCTACGCCGGCGCCGCGGGATCCGGGCGGCGAGCCGTCAACCTCGAATGGGAAGAGGTGAACGAGATCACGCCCTGGCGTTTCGCACTTGCGACGGCGGTCGGCGCGGAAATTCCCGAGAACCTGCTTGCGGACCCCGAACCCTACTACCAGCGAGTCACCGCCATCGCGCCAATGCTCGCCCCCATAGCCCGCGCGGAAGGTGCCGACCGGGCGGCGCGTGAGGGCATTCTCTCCGCCTCCGCGATGGTCGATCTCTACAGCCAGATCTATGCGATCGAGGGCGCCGAGGGACCGGCCGCCGCGACTGCCGCGAGCTTGCGGGAGGCCTATGTCGGCCAACCCGCCGCGCGGCTTCCTGCAATTCGGGAGATTTGGGGCTCGTCCAACTCGCCCGCCTATGGCCGCCTGGTCCTTACAGCCTATGCGGCGGCACGCCTGCGGCCGAGCGAGGATCTCACCGAGGCGGCGGCGCAGTTGATCGCATCGATGCTCGCAGCAGGGCTCGACCGGGACGCGATGGAATGGGCGCCGGTGGTCGAGCAGGGAAGCCAGGCCTGGGCGCTGCTTGCGCTGGCGCAGCCGGATCCGCAGGATTCTATCGGCGGCGGGCCACTCGATACGTTCATCGATGCCGACGAAAGCGCCGGACAGCGCAAATCGCGCTTCCTCGTCGCCGCGCTGGCGGCACTGGGGCGGATCGACGGCGATACGGCGCAGTCCTATTCGGAACGGGTGGGCATCGATCTCTCGCGCGAGACGAAGTGGATGCGCATGATCGAGCGCGCCGCCGACGTCGACAATCCGGCGCTCGTGGCGTTGCTCGCGGGACTCGGGATGCAAGGCGAAGGGTGGGAGCGGATGACCGCACGGCACCTGTTCCACATCGTATCCGCGCTCAACCGCGTGGGGCTTTCGGCGGAAGCGCGGATGATCGCGGCGGAGGCCGTGGCGCGCGGTTAACGCCTCTCCCGCTTGCGGGAGGGGCCGGGGGTGGGCCAGAATGCCGTCCATGCTCAGGCTGTGCTGTCCGATCCCCTCCTGCAAGTCGAAGGGGGCGTAGTGTCCGCGATCGAGGATTTCCTCGCGATGCTGGCGGCGGAACGCGGTGCGGCAGCGAATACGCTGGCAGCGTACCGACGCGATCTCGAAGGGGCGGAGGAAGCGATCGGCTCGCTCGATCGCGCTGGGCGGGACGATCTGGCGCGTCTGGGGCAGGCGTGGGCGATGCTCGCCCCATCGAGCGTGGCGCGAAAATCCTCGGCGCTGCGGCAGTTCTACGGCTTCCTCGTCGACGAAGGGCAGCGCAGCGACGACCCTTCCGCCGCGCTGCCCCAGCCTGCGATGCGGCGCCCGCTGCCGAAGATTCTCTCGCACGGCGAGATCGAGACGCTTTTCTCCACGGCGGAGGAGGAAGCTCGGGGCGACGATCCGCGTGCGGTGCGGCTCCTGGCGCTGCTGGAACTCCTTTACGGATCCGGGCTGCGCGCGACCGAGCTCGTCTCGTTGCCCCTCTCGGCCGTTCCCCGAGATGCGCCGTTCCTGACGGTGACCGGCAAGGGCGGACAGGCGCGTATGGTGCCGGTCAGCGGCCGGGCCGGGGCGGTTCTGTCGCGCTGGCTGCCGCTGCGGCCGGAGGGATCGAAGCACCTCTTTCCCTCGCGCGGAGGCAAGCATCTGACGCGCGTGCGGCTCTTCCAGCTCCTGAAGGCACTCGCGACGCGCGCCGGGCTGGCGGCAGAAAAGCTCAGTCCGCACGTGCTGCGCCATGCCTTCGCGACGCATCTGCTGGAGGGCGGGGCGGACTTGCGCGTGCTCCAGACCCTGCTCGGCCATGCCGATATCGCGACTACGCAGATATACACCCACGTCGACAGCGCCCGGCTGGTTGCACTGGTCAACGAACGGCATCCTCTTGCCGTCCGCCGCCGCGCGGACTAGGCGCTCTGCGATGATTTCCTATCTCGAATTCGAGAAGCCCGTCGCGCAGCTCGAGGCGCGGATCGCGGAACTGCGCACCGCAGCCGAGGGCGACGACGTCGATATCTCGGGCGAACTTCAGCGGCTCGAGCAGAAGAGCGCCGATTTGCTGTCCAGCACCTATGCCGCGTTGACCCCGTGGCAGAAGACGCAGGTGGCTCGCCATCCGGCGCGGCCGCACTTTCGCGATTTCGTCGAACATGCGTTCGAAGAGTTCATCCCTCTCGGCGGGGATCGCTTCTACGGCGAGGACGAGGCGATTCTCGGCGGATTTGCGAAGCTGGGCGATCGGCGCGTCATGTTGATCGGGCACGAGAAGGGCAACGACACCGAAAGCCGCCTGCGACACAACTTCGGCATGGGCAAGCCCGAGGGGTACCGCAAGGCGATCCGCCTGATGGAGATGGCGGGGCGCTTTGGCCTGCCGGTCGTGACGCTGGTCGATACCTCGGGAGCCTTTCCCGGCGTCGAGGCGGAAGAGCGCGGCCAGGCCGAGGCGATCGCGCGCTCGACCGAAGCCTGCCTTGCGCTGCCCGTGCCGATGGTTGCGACGATCGTTGGCGAAGGCGGTTCGGGTGGGGCGGTGGCACTGGCCAGTGCCGAGCGCGTGCTCATGCTCGAGCACGCGGTCTATTCGGTGATCTCGCCCGAAGGATGCGCCTCGATCCTCTGGCGCACGGCCGAGAAGGCTCCCGACGCGGCCGAAGCGATGAAAGTCACCGCCCAGCACCTCGAGCGGCTGGGCGTGATCGACCGCATCGTGCCCGAACCCGTCGGCGGCGCCCATCGCGATCCCGTCGCAACCGCGCAAGCTCTCGCGCACGCGATCGGCGAAGAACTGGACGCCCTTTCCGCACTCGCGCCCGACGAGCTCCGGCGCATGCGCGAAGAACGCTTTCTCCGGATCGGCGGCGCTTGAGGGAACGACGGCGACTCGCCGTCGCGGGTTCCCGATGGATTTGTCTGAAATGACGGTTGCGCGAGAAGCGGGAACCAAGCGTGTGCGCGCCGGGTTTCTCGCATAGAATCAACCGCAGCGGCGAGCGCAGCGTCGCGCATGCTTGGAGGAGACACCGCAAATGCTTCGCCTGAAACCGCTTGCGCTGGCGTCGGTCGCCACGCTTTCCATGACGCTCGGTTCGTGCACCTCGATGGGCAACATTCCGAGCGCGTCGACGCCGATCACCCAATCCGAAGCGCAAATGGGCGCCGAAGCGCATCCTCAGCTTCTCGCCGAGTTCGGAGGCGCGATGACGGGGCCGCAGGCGCAGTATGTCGCGCAGGTCGGCAAGAATATCGCGGTCCAGTCGGGGCTGGGGAATGCGCAGTCGGATTTCACCGTCACGCTACTCAACAGTTCGGTCAACAACGCCTTCGCGATCCCTGGCGGCTACGTGTACACCACGCGCCAGCTCGTCGCTCTGATGAACAACGAGGCGGAACTTGCGGGCGTGCTCGGGCATGAGGTCGGCCACGTCGCCGCCCGGCACTCGCAGCGTCGACAGGCAAGGGCGCAGCAGAACACGCTGCTCGGCGCGGCGGGGGCTATTCTCTCGGGCATCCTGCTGGGCGACAGCGGCATCGGCCAGCAGATCTCGCGCGGCATCCTGCAGGGATCGCAGATGCTGACATTGCGCTTCTCGCGCGATCAGGAATTGCAGGCTGACGACCTCGGCATTCAGTACCTCAATCGCGCCGGCTACGACCCCCGGGCCATGGCGACCGTGCTGCAGAGCCTCGCCGCGCAGAATGCACTCGATGCCTCGCTGCAGGGGCGTGACGATGCGACGGTGCCCGAATGGGCTTCCACCCACCCCGACCCCGCGAGCCGCGTTCAGACGGCGCTGCAGAGGGCGGCGGGCGGCACCGGCGTCACCAATCGCGATACCTTCCTCACGCGGATCGACGGATTGGTCTACGGCGACGATCCGGCGCAGGGGATCATCGAGGGACGGCAATTCATCCATCCGGTGTTCCGCCTCTCGTTCACCGCGCCGCAGGGTTTCTACATGGTCAACGGCACGCGCGCGGTGTCGATCAATGGGCAGAGCGGACAGGCGCAGCTCAGCACCGGCGCTTACGACGGCAATCTCGGCAACTACATCCGCAGCGTTTTCCGTGCGCTCGGCGGCAACCAGCAGACGCTGGCGCCGGCAAGCATGGAGCAGACGACGGTGAATGGCATCCCGGCCGCTTACGGCATTGCGCGCGTCAACAGCGGGAACGGTCAAGTGGATGTGGTGGTGTTCGCCTACGAGTTCTCGAACAATCAGGCGTTCCACTTCGCCGCGATCAGCCAGGCCGGGCGGTCGGGAGTGTTTACGCCGATGTTCAACTCAATGCGCAGGATCAGCCAGTCCGAAGCGAATCAGGTCGTGCCGCGGCGGATCGATGTGGTGACGGTGCGCAGCGGTGACACGATCTCCTCGCTGGCGCGGCGCATGGCCTACGATAACGCACAGGAGCAACGTTTCCGGGTGCTCAACGGCGTCGGCTCGGGCGACACGCTACAGGCCGGGCAGAAGGTGAAGATCGTGGTCCGGGGGAGCTAAACGCTTGCTGGCCATGTAAACAGAAAGGGCGGCGAGATCGCTCCCGCCGCCCTGTCTATCGGCGATTGCCGAGCTTACCTTTCATCAGGGGGCGCCATTTTCCATCGCCGATGAAACTTCACCGAAAGTCCCGATCAGCTGGTCGCCGAGTGCACCCATCGCACCAATCGCAGCAACAGCGATAAGCGCTGCAATCAGGCCGTATTCGATGGCGGTGGCGCCCTGCTCGTCGCGGAGCAGCTTGTTGATGAACTTCATGTCAGTCTCCTGGTTCAGTCTTCGATACCCGAACTCTTTCCTGCAACGCGGGAACGAGCAGTGAGCGGAATAAGGGGAATGGCTTTATAAAGTGCTAAAGGTCGGGACTGGCCGACCATCCTATCCCCTCTCCTTGGTGACCTCGCTCGAAACCCAGTCCCACATCTCGATGGTCTCCCCCACGACGAGCTGGAGAGCGCCCATGCAGGCGATCACGATCAAGGCCACGATCAGGCCGTACTCGATGGCAGTAGCGCCGCGGGTGTCGCGTCCGATGCGCGCCAGAAGATTCGTCTGCTGCATGGACGTTTCCCCCCGGTACGGTCCTGAGGGCGGACAATGCACCGTCTCCATTAAGAAAAAGTTCTGATAGGTCCGCGAGATGGAACAGGAGCCGAAATGGATCACGGTCGTCGCGCTGGCATTGCGCGGAGGCAATGGTCGCTGGCTGATGCACCGTCGGCCGCCGGAAAAGCATCATGGGGGGCTGTGGGAATTCCCTGGCGGCAAGGTCGAGCCGGACGAACTGCCCGATCGCGCGCTGGAGCGGGAAATCCGCGAGGAACTCGGCATTGCGATCCGCTGCGACCGGCTCCGGCCCGCCAGCTTCGCCCAGTCCGCACCGAGCAACGGCGCACCAGGCATCGTGATACTTCTCTACCGCACGGACCACTGGACCGGCGATCCGCGCGCGCTCGAGGGTGGAGAGGTCGCTTGGCTCACGCCCGAGGAAATCGCGCCGCTGCCCAAGCCTCCGCTGGACGTCGCGCTCTGCCGGGCGCTGTTCGGAAGCTTGTCCGAAAAACCGGTCCAATAGGGATTGCCAAGCTCTGCCGCCCCCCTTATGTGGCGCCCTCCAAGCGCGCCCGTAGCTCAGCTGGATAGAGCACCAGACTACGAATCTGGGGGTCAGAGGTTCGAATCCTTTCGGGCGCGCCAATAAACAGGGCCGTCCCCACCGGGGGGCGGCCCTGTTTGTTTGTGGGCCATGGAAGGTTCGGATTTTCGGAATCGGAGCGCCGCAGGCGCGGAGATGACGAAGCACCGCAGGTGCGGAGTAATCCTTTCGGGCGCGCCAACGAACAGGCCCGTTCCCATCCGGGGGTGGGCCTGTTTGCTTATGGGGGCTAGCGATCACCGCTCACTCTCACCTCTGGCGAATCCCTATTGCTTCGCATGCGTTGCAGCGTAGTTTCGGTAGCATGGGGCAGGAGGACGAGGAGGCCCGGCGCGAGCAGCGTCACCATGTCGCGGTCGAGGGGCGTTACCGCACCGGCAGCGGCGTGCCCAAGGACGTCAGCGTGCTCGATATCTCGGAACGCGGCTGCCGCTTCTTCGACAAGTTCGGCAGCCTAATACCCGGTGCGCAGATCACGGTCCGCATCGGGCCGATCGGGCCGATCGCGGCGACGGTGAAGTGGGCCGAGCGCCAGGTGGTCGGTGTCGAATTCGAGAACCCGATCTACGGCCCCGTACTCGATCACATCCGCAACGAGCTCGCCCGGAATCCCGGCGACTAGGGCGCGAGTTCGTCGTCCACGCTGTCTTCGAGCCAGTGCATCTCCTCGTCGGAAAAGCCGAAGTGATGCCCGGCTTCGTGAACCACCACGTGCCGCACCAGATCGCCGAAATCGACGCCCGTTTCGCGCCATTCTCGCACCAGGGGCCGGCGGAACAGGCTGATGACCGGGGGCAGTTCGCCGGAATCCCAGCTCGACTGCTCGCCGAGCGGACGCCCTTCGTAGAGACCGGTCAAATTCCACTTGCTTCGGATGTCGACCGAATCGAGTTGCTCGCGGGTGGCGAACTCCTCGATCCGCACGACGACCTGACGCAGCGGTTCGCGGAATTCCTCGGGTAGCGAGTCGATCACCGCCTGCGCCATGCGCTCCATGTCCTCGGCGGTTGGCGGGGTCTGCCTGAATGCGTCCATGGCGTGAATATGGCGTGCGCCCGCGACTTCGTCACCCCCGCCGGCCACGCGAGGAACTATGCTGGGATTCGGCCATTTTCCGATGGAACATCAACCAACAGGGGATCTCCGATATGGCAGCAGCCGAAGCGATTTTTGCGCGTCTGAAGCAGGATCATGACAAGCACCGCGAACTGCTCGACCGGATTCTCGGCACCCAGGGCGAGAGCCGAGAACGCGAAACCCTCTTTACCGAGCTGACCAAGGAACTGAAAAGCCACGCAGCGGCGGAGGAGCAAGCGCTCTATTCGACAATGCTGCGCAAGCCGGAGACCACCGACGAAACTCGCCACTCGGTTGCCGAGCATCACGAGATCGATGAGATGCTCAACGATCTTGCCGCAACCGAGATGACGAGCGGCGACTGGATGACGAAGTTCGAGGCCCTCGATCACCGCTATCGTCATCACATCGAAGAAGAGGAGGACGAGCACTTCCCCGACTTCGAAAAATACCTCACTGAGGAGGACGAGGTGTACATGGAATCCGTCTTCGAGCGCCGCAAGCGCGCGGAGAAGGCCGAGGCCGAGGTAACGCCCGAGAAGATGGAAGACGCCAAGGAATAGCGAAAGCGAGGGAGGGGTGGGCGCGGCCGAGGAAGACTTGAGCGAGCCGGAGTTCGACGACCGCGCGGAAGAACCGGGCGTCTGGCGTTATGCCCGCGTCGATCGCGCGAGCGTGATCGTCGACGCGGCGGCCTATTTCGCGCTGATGCAGCAGGCGATGCTCAAGGCCCGCCACCGGATATTCCTGGTGGGGTGGGATTTCGACACGCGCATTCACCTCGCTCTGGGCCGCCGCTGGTTCCACCGGATCCTGCGCCGCAAGTATCCGCGCCGGCTCGGCAGTTTCCTCATGTGGTTAGCGCGCCATCGGCCGGGGATGGAGATTCGGGTCCTCAAATGGAGCCTGGGCCTGCTCCAGTTCATGCTGCGCGGCTATATGCTGGTGGATCTGGCGCGCATGGCTTCGCACCGCGGGATCACTTTCAAGTTCGATACTCACCATCCGGTCGGCTGCTCGCATCACCAGAAGATCGCGGTGCTGGACGACAAGCTGGCCGTCTGCGGCGGGATCGACATGACGCAGGACCGGTGGGACACGCGCGAGCATCTGGAGCACGACCGGCGCCGGCGGCGGCCGCACGGCAGGCGCTACGGCCCCTGGCATGACGCAACGATGATGTTCGAAGGCGACGCGGCGCGCGTCCTGGGCGCCCTCGGCCGCAACCGGTGGGAGCGAGCGGGCGGCGAGCGGCTCGAGCAGGTACCGATTCCCGACGAAAGCCTCTGGCCCGATGATCTGCCGGTCCAGTTCGAGAATATCGAGATCGGCATCGCGCGGACGCGCGCCAAACACGACGGTTCGCCGCAGGTGAACGAGATCGAGCAGTTGCTGCTCGCCCAGATCGCTCGCGCCCGGCGCTTCATCTACAGCGAGAACCAGTATTTCACCTCGCGCAAGATCGCGGAGGCGATCGGCGAGCGTCTGAAGGAGGACGATCCGCCCGAAATCGTCATGGTCCAGCCGCAGACGGCCGAAGGGTGGCTGGAGCAGCAGGCGATGGATCACGCGCGCAATTGCCTGCTCCATAGCCTGGCCGAACTGGACCACAAGCGCCGCTTCAAGGTCTATGTCCCGCACGCCGGCGATACGCCGATCTATGTGCACGCAAAGTTGATGATCGTGGACGATCGCATTTTGCGGATCGGTTCGGCCAACTTCAACAACCGGTCGATGGGTCTGGATTCGGAGTGCGACGTGTTCGTCGATTGCGACCGACCGGGCAACGATCACGCTTGTGACGGCATCGCCGCGCTGCGCCACTCGCTGCTCGGCGAACACTGCGGAATCGAGGGGGAAGAGGTGGCCCGGCTGCTCTCCGCCGATCCGTCGATGCATGCCCTGATCGCGGCGCACGGGCAGGGCGATGGGCGCTCGCTGCGGCGCTATGATCCGCCCGAAATCGGCAGCATCGAAGAGACTCTGGCGGGGTCCAACCTGCTCGATCCCGAGCGGCCCGACGAGATGTTCGAGCCGTTTGCCAAAGGCGGACTTTTCCGTAAGGGAAGCCCTCTGGGCCGCGCCTTCCGCGGGGCGAAAAAGAGGATGGGGAAATGAGCAGCCTGGTCGGACCCGACGAAGACGTATCGGATGGAAAGCCGCCGGTGCCCGAAGAGGTGCAGGAGGCGATCCGCACTCTGATCCGTTGGACTGGCGACGATCCGACGCGGGAGGGCCTGCTCGATACGCCCAAGCGCGTGGCGCGGGCGTGGAAGGAATACTGTCTCGGCTACGGGGAGGATCCCTCGATCCATCTCAGCCGCGTGTTCGAGGAAGTCGGCGGCTACAACGAGATCGTCCTGCTCCGGGATATCCCGTTTCAGAGCCATTGCGAACATCATATGGCGCCGATCATCGGCAAGGCCGCGATCGCCTATCTGCCGACCGACCGCGTGGTCGGCATCTCCAAGCTCGCCCGGGTACTCCATGGTTTCGCCCGCCGCCTGCAGGTCCAGGAGCGCCTCACTGCCGAAGTCGCCGACTGCATCTGGGAACACCTCCATCCGCAGGGCGTCGCCGTCGTGATCGAGGCCAGCCATAGCTGCATGACCGCCCGCGGCGTCCGCACGCCCGGCGTCACCATGACCACCAGCCGCATGATGGGCACTTTCCTGGACGACCCCCGCAGCCGCGAGGAAGTGCTCAAGCTGATGGGCTATTGAGAGCCTGTTTCTCAGCCAGTCGCTCATCGCGCCGGATAACCAGTGGAGTGCTGGCCCGGAACGAAATAGCCGGGACGTCGCAGGACGCCCCGGCCGGTAATTTCGTCATGCCCGGCGCGAGCCGGAACGAGGAGGGGCGTCAGCCGAGTTGGCCGAGCATATGCTCCGCGCTCGAGACCGAGAAGTCGCCCGGCTGCTCGACGTTCAGTTCCTTGACCACGCCGTCCTCGACAATCATCGAGTAACGCTGGCCGCGCTGGCCGAGGCCGAAGCCGCTGCCGTCCATGGTCAGGCCCACGGCTTCGGCGAATTCGCCGTTGCCGTCTGCAAGCATGGTGATGTCTTCCGAACCCGCATTCTTGTTCCAGGCGCCCATCACGAAGGCGTCGTTGACGGCGGTGCAGGCGATCTCGTCGACGCCCTTGGCCTTCAGGTCCTGGGCCTTCTCGACATAGCCGGGCAGATGCCGGGCCGAGCAGGTCGGGGTGAAAGCGCCGGGGACGGAGAACAGCGCCACCTTCTTGCCCTTGAAGTAGTCGCTCGACTGGACCTTCTCGGGCCCGTTCTCGGTCGCCTTGACCAGCGTCACATCGGGAATTCTGTCGCCTACCGAAATCGTCATCGGGAAATTTCCTTTCGTCACCCCGTCCGTTCGCGCTCGATATAGAGCCTGCGTCCTGCACGGCAATATGGCATCATATAAAGATCGCTTTATATTTGCCTCGAAACGGACCGATCGTTACATCGCGATCGATCACGAGGTGCCCCTTCGCACGGGGGCCGGACGTAGCAGAATTGCAGGAGATCATTCGTGGCCGACGCCAAGCAGGACTACATCATCAAGGATATCGCGCTCGCCGAATACGGGCGCGACGAGATCGGAATCGCCGAAACCGAGATGCCGGGCCTGATGGCGCTGCGCGAGGAATACGGCCGCGCCCAGCCGCTCAAGGGCGCCCGGGTGACCGGCAGCCTGCACATGACGATCCAGACCGCCGTGCTGATCGAAACGCTGGTCGCGCTCGGAGCGGAAGTGCGCTGGGCGACCTGCAACATCTTCTCGACCCAGGACCATGCCGCCGCCGCGATCGCGGCACAGGGCATTCCGGTGTTCGCGGTGAAGGGCGAGAGCCTGGCGGACTATTGGGATTATGTCGGCCGGATCTTCGACTGGTCGACCGCCGACGATGCCGATCGCACCGCCAATATGATCCTCGACGACGGCGGCGATGCCACGATGTTCGCCCTGTGGGGCGCGCGGATCGAGGCGGGCGAGGAACTGCCCGAGCCGCAGAACGCCGAGGAGATCGAATTCCAGCGCGCACTGAAGGCGTTCGTCAAGGCGAAGCCGGGTTACCTCACCAAGTCGGTCGAGAACATCAAGGGCGTGTCCGAAGAGACGACCACGGGTGTCATGCGGCTCTACCAGATCGCCAAGAAGGGCAAGCTTCCGTTCCCTGCGATCAACGTGAACGATTCGGTGACCAAGTCGAAGTTCGACAATCTCTACGGCTGCAAGGAATCGCTGGTCGACGCGATCCGCCGCGCGACCGACGTGATGCTGGCGGGCAAGGTCGCGTGCGTCGCGGGCTACGGCGATGTCGGCAAGGGCTCGGCAGCCTCGCTGCGCAACGGCGGCGCGCGCGTGATGGTGACCGAGATCGACCCCATCTGCGCGCTCCAGGCGGCGATGGACGGGTTCGAGGTCGTGACGATGGAAGACGCCGTGAAGCGCTGCGACATCTTCGTCACCGCCACCGGCAACGAGGACGTGATCACCGCCGAGCACATGAAGGCGATGAAGCACATGGCGATCGTGTGCAACATCGGCCACTTCGACAGCGAGATCCAGATCTCGGCGCTCGACAACTATACCTGGAAGGAAGTGAAGCCGGGCACCGATCTGGTGACTTTCCCCGACGACAAGTCGATCATCGTGCTTGCCAAAGGCCGCCTGGTGAACCTCGGCTGCGCGACCGGCCATCCGAGCTTCGTCATGAGCAGCAGCTTCACCAACCAGACGCTGGCGCAGATCGAGCTGTTCACCAAGTCGGAAGAGTATCAGAACGACGTCTACGTCCTGCCCAAGCACCTCGACGAGAAGGTCGCGGCGCTGCACCTTGAGAAGCTCGGCGTGGCGCTGACGCAGCTCAGCAAGAAGCAGGCTGACTATATCGGCGTCCCGCAGAACGGTCCGTTCAAGCCGGATCACTACCGCTATTGAGCTAATACGAGTTTCCGCTGCCGGACACCGAAGGCGGGTGTCCGGCAGCGGGCATCTGCACCGGGATAGCCGTTGCATCCTTTCCGCATGCCGCATAGCTGGTCGGCATGGACCTTTCCCCCACCGCGCTGGCTCTGATCGGACTGCTGCTCGCAGCCTGGACTGCCGGCGCTGCGTGGCTGATGATCGCGGCCGCCGGGAAGGCCAGGGGGGCCGAAACCAGCCGCCGCGCCGCACGGCGCATGGCCCGCATGATCGACGAAGCGCCGGCTATTCCACTGCTGGTGCGTGCCGACATGCGGATCGAGGCATCGGAACGGCTCGCCGCCTGGCTCGGGCTTGCCAAGCTGCCTGCATACTTGAGTGAGCTGGCCGGCCGGAGCGGCGAGGGCCTGTCCGAAGGGCAACTCGCGGAGCTGACCGAGAACGTGCGCCGCGCGCAGAAGACAGCCGCGCCCTTCCGCATGGCCGTGACGCCGCCGGGCTCGCAGCGCAGCCTGGCGCTGCGCGGAGCGCTTGCGGATCCGCAGGTCTCGCCGGGTGGCGCCGCGCTCGTCTGGGTCTTCGACTTCAGCGAAAGCGAAAGCGAACTGGCGCTTCTGCGGGAGGAGGCAGCGCGCGCGCGGGGCGATTTCGCGGCACTGGTCGGCCTGATCGAAGGGGCGCCGATGCCGATGTGGTTCCGCGGGCCCGACGCACGGCTGCAACTGGTCAATGCGGCCTATGTCGAGGCGGTCGGGGCGGCCAGCGCTGCCGACGCGATCGAGCGTCAGCTCGAGCTGATCGAAGCGGTCGACGGCCTAACCGCAGCGCAGATCGCGCGCCATTCCGCCGACCAGAAGACCCCGATCGAACGGATCGTGGCCACGACGGTCGCGGGCGAGCGGCGCTCGTTGCGGGTCAGCGACTTACCTCTCGGGCAGGAGGGAATCGCCGGCTATGCAATCGACATCGAGGATCAGGAGGAGCTCGCCCGCGAGTTTCGGGCCTTCCGCGAAGCTCAGCGATCGATCCTGGACCAGCTTTCCGTCGGCGTCGCCCAGTTCGACGCGCGCCGCCGTCTGACTTTTGCCAATCAGCCATTCCGCCGGATTTTCGGCGTAGCGCCGGGCTCCGTGGCGACCGGGCTCGATTTCGAGCGTTTCCTCAGCGACGCGCGCGACGCCGGGAAGACTCCCGAAGTGCGCGATTTCCCTGCATGGCGACGCGAGCATGCGGAATGGTTCAGCGCCGGCGCACCGCGCGAGGAAGCCTGGCCGCTGGCGGACAAGACCCACTTGCGCGTCGTTGCCAACCCGATGCCCGACGGGGGGCTGGTGCTGATCGCCGAGGACCGGACCGAGCAGCTCGCGCTTTCCGCGACCCGGGACACGCTGCTGCGCACCCGGACCGCCACGTTCGACAGCCTGTTCGAAGCGCTCGCTGTTTTCGCGCCCGATGGGCATCTGCAGCTCTGGAACCGCGGCTTTGCCGGGAGCTGGGGTCTCGATCCGGACCTGATGGACACGCATCCTTCCGCCGACCGGCTGCTCGAGGCGATCGCGCCGAACCTGGCGAAGCCTGGCCAGGAGAAGGCGGTCGGCGAGGTAATCCGGGCCGCGACGCTCGATCGCAAGGAGCAGGGCGGGCGCATCCAGCTCGCGGACGGACGAACGCTCGAATTTGCCGGCGTTCCCTTGCCCGACGGCAACGGGCTGCTGACGGTGCTCGACATCACCGATTCGCAGAAGGCTGAGGAGGCACTGCGGGAGCGGAACATGGCGCTGGAGGAAGCCGATCAGGTCAAGACTCGTTTCCTTGCCAACATGTCCTACGAGTTCCGCACTCCGCTCACCTCGATCGGCGGGTTCGCCGAACTGCTGGAGAGCGGCGCGGCAGGCGAACTTTCGGACCAGGGCAGGGACTATGTTCGCGCGATTCTGGATTCGGTCGCACGGCTTTCCGATCAGGTCGAGAACGTACTCGACCTATCGCAGAGCGAGGCCGGGCTATTGCCGATCGCCAAGGAGCTGATCGCGCTGATGCCGTTCGTCACCAGGATTGTGCGCGAGCGGGAGCAGGCGATCCTTGGCGGCGGGTTGAGCCTCGACTTGCGCGGCAGTGCGGCGGGTAAGGTCGATGCGGATCCCCGCCAGCTCGGTCGCGCGATCGGGCACCTGCTCGACAACGCGATCGCCGCGACCGGCAAGGGCGGCAAGATCGCGGTCGACCTCACGCGCAAGGCCGAGGGTGCACGCATCGTGATCTCCGACAACGGGAAGGGGATGACGACGAGGGAGCTCGCCCATGCACTCGACGGGCTCCGCACCACGTCCGACGGGAACGGGCTGGTGCGGCGCCAGGGGCTTGGCATCCCGCTCGCGCGCCAACTCATCGAGGCGCACGGTGGCACGCTCGAGATCGTCTCGCGCGAAGGCGCGGGCACGACCGTGACGATCGAGCTGCCGTGAGGTTCGAAATGGACCTTCCCGATCTCTCCGCGATGGAGACGTTCGGCAATCGCATCGCCGCCCGGTTGCGCGCAGGTGATGTCGTCGCACTCTCCGGTGGGCTCGGGGCGGGCAAGACCACGCTGGCGCGCTCGATCGTCTCGGCGCTGGGTCATGAGGGGGAGGTGCCGTCACCGACCTTTACCATCGTCGAGACTTACGACGCACTGGATCCGCCCCTCGTTCACGCCGATTTCTACCGGCTCGAACATCCGGACGAGACGGAGGAAATCGGCCTCGACGACTATCGCGAGGGTGCGGCCCTGATCGCCGAATGGCCCGAAAACGCCGGCGGCTTTGCGCACGAGCCGGGCTGCCTCTCCATCACGCTCGAAATTGCCGGGAGCGGGCGCAAGGCGATTGTCGAACCCGGCGCGGATTGGCTAGGGCGCCTGCCATGAGCGAACTGCCCGATGGCCTGATTCAATTCCTCGAAAGCGCAGGATGGGGAGGGGCCGCGGTTGATCCGATCCCTGGCGATGCCTCGTTCCGTCGCTATTTCCGCGTCCGCGCGGGTGGTCGCAAAGCCATGCTGATGCACGCGCCGCCGCCCGAGGAAGACCCGCGCCCCTTCCTCGACGTTGCGCACTGGCTTGCCGCGCACGGTCAGCGCGCGCCCGAGATCATCGCAGAGGATGCCGAGGCGGGCTGGATCCTGCTGGAGGATTTCGGCGTCGACCGGATGCGCGACTGGCTGGACGAGAACCCCGAGGGCGAGGCGAATGCCTATGCGGCAGCGATCGATGCCTTGGTGGAGCTGCATCGCGCGCCTCCGGGGCCGTTCGATCCCTACGACATGCCGGTCTATCAACGCGAAGCCGCGCTGCTGACCGAGTGGTATTGCCCGGCGATGGGATTGGCGGTCGATGCCGAGGGCTATGCCGCTGTATGGACGGAGACGCTGCGCCCGCTGCTCGCCCGCCAGCAGCCCGGCGTGACGGTTCTGCGCGACTATCATGCGGAAAACATCATGCTGCTCGGGCCCGCGCAGGACGGCACCGGTGCGCAGGGGCTGATCGATTTCCAGGACGCGCTCGTCGGCCATCGTGCCTACGACCTCGTCTCGCTGCTGCAGGACGCCCGCCGCGACGTTTCGGTCGAGCTCGAACGGACCATGCTCGACCGCTATATCGCGCGCGCGGCGCCCGGCGACGAGTTCGAGGCCGATTACGCCCGGCTCGGCGCGCAGCGGAACGCGAAGATCGTCGGCATCTTCACCCGCTTGTGGAAGCGCGACGGCAAGGCGCGCTATCTCGCAATGATCCCGCGTGTGTGGGAAGCGATGGAGCGCGATCTCGCGCATCCCGCGCTCGCGCCGGTCGCTAGCTGGTTCGATCTCAACATCCCGCGCAATATCCGCGATACGTTCGGCGGAGAGATCCAGTGACCGGGCTCGCTTCCGACACCGCGATGGTCATGGCGGCGGGCCTCGGCAAGCGCATGCGGCCGCTGACGGCGAGCCAGCCTAAGCCGATGGTGCGCGTCGCCGGCAAGCCGTTGATCGACCACACACTCGATCGGCTCGCCGAAGCCGGTGTGGCGAAGGCGGTGGTCAACGTCCATTACCTCGCCGATTCGCTCGAAGCGCATTTGAAAGAGCGCGCCAGGCCGAAGGTTACGATCTCGGACGAGCGCGATCTGCTACTCGAGACGGGCGGCGGTATGGCGAAGGCGCGGCCGCACCTGCCGGACCCGTTCTTCTGCCTTAACGCCGACAACATCTGGCTCGACGGGCCGCGCGACGCCTTCGCCGACCTGTCGGAACTGTGGAACGCGGACGAGATGGACGCGCTGCTGCTGGTGGTTCCCCATGCGCGGGCGAGCAATTTCCGCGGCCTCGGGGACTTCCACATGGACCCGGTGGGCCGGTTGAAACGGCGCCTGCCGGGCCGTGTCGCGCCGTTCATCTACACCGGTATCCAGCTCGTGTCGCACCGCCTGCTGCGCGATGCGCCGGAAGGACCGTTCGGCACCATGGTGCTGTGGGAGCGCGCGATTGCCGAGGGGCGGCTGTACGGCGCCGTCTTCACTGGCTTGTGGTTCGAGGTAGGGACACCGGAGGCTATAAAGCCGACCGAAGAAGCGCTCAGGCGTGGCTGAACGCAGCGGGCCGAGCGTCTATTCGATCGCCGCGCACCGCGGTTTCGCCGATGCACTGGTGGCGGGTCTCGCCCCGCGCTACGCCGAACCCGATCTCGGCCTCGCGCGCCTGACGCTGTTGCTCCCGAGCACGCGGGCGGTGCGCACCGTCACCGAAGCGTTCATTCGCCACTTTGGCGCCGAAAGTCAGCCTGGAATGCTGATGCCGCGCATGGCGGTGGTCGGCGACCTCGATCTCGATGAGACGCTCGGGATGCTGCTCGACCCGCTGGGCGCGAGCGATATTCCTCCGGCGGTGGAGTCGACACGGCGCTGGCTGACGCTGGCGCAACTCGTCGATCAGGCGATGGCGGCGCTGGGACGCGATCCGCGCCCGACGCCTGCAGGCCGGCTGCGGCTCGCGCACGAGATCGGGCAGACGATGGACCGGCTGCTCGTCGAAGGCGTCGCACCCGACGATCTGTGGAACGAGCCGGTGATGCAGGCGCTCGCCGAAGTCGCCGCGCACTGGAGCGAGAACACCAAGCTTTTCTACACCGTGCAGACGATGTGGCTGGCGGAGCTCGAGCGGCTCGGCATGGTGGACGCCGCCATGCGCCGGAACATGCTGTTCGCCCGCGCGGCGACGCACTGGCGGAACCATCCGCCGGCAAGTGCCATCGTTGCGGCCGGTGTGACCAGCGCCGCGCCTGAACTCGCCAAGCTGTTGAGAGTGGTTGCCGATCTGCCCAACGGCGCTGTCGTGTTGCCCGATTTCGACCTCGCATTGGACGACGCGGTGTGGGACGAGCTCGGACGCGCGGGCCGGGGCGACAGTCCGGAGGATACCGCGTTGGCGCGCGGCGATGCGGTGACCCATCCGCAGTATCACCTCAAGCTGCTGCTCAACCGCATGGGCATCGCGCGCGGCGAGGTCCGGCCGTGGCATCGCAGAGGGCTCGGCGCGGCCGAACCCGAGCGCAGCCATGCGATCTCCAGCCTCTTCCTGCCGCCGCAGGCGAGCACGGGCTGGGTCGACCTACCGCCCGAGAAGCGCCGGCTCACAGGCGTACGGATCATGGAAAGCGCCAATCCGGAAGAGGAGGCGCAGGCGATCGCGCTGCTCGTGCGCGAGGCGCTGGAGGTGCCCGGCAAGCGGGTGGCGGTGGTGACGCCCGACCGCGGCCTCGCCGCGCGCGTCGCGGCGCACCTGCGGCGCTGGAATATCGAGGCGGACGACTCCGCCGGTCGGCCTCTTTCGAAAACCCCGGCCGGGCGGCTCCTCCTCCTGCTCGCCGAAGTTGCCGCCGAGCAGGCCGCACCGGTCCCGCTGATGGCGCTGCTGGAGCATCCGCTGGCCGGGCTGCCCTTCGGCCGCGCCGACTGGCTCGACCATGCACGCGCGCTTGAACTGGCGCTACGCGGGCCGCGACCGGCGCCGGGCCTTGGTCCCCTGCGCCAGGTGGTGTTGCGTCTCGGCGATAAACCGCGGATCGCCGACTGGTGGGCGGAGGTCGAAACCATCCTCGCCCCGCTGCTCCCGCGCGATGGCGACGAACCACCGCTCGCCGATCAGCTCGACGCGCTGGCGACGGCCGGAGAGGCGCTGTGCGGGGAGCAGCTCTGGGCGCGCGAGGATGGACGCGCGCTTTCCGCCTTCATCGACGATCTGCGCCTGCATGCGCGCGAGGCGGGCCTTGGCCTTGCATCCGCCGATCTCCCCACCGTGCTGCGTGAGGCGATGGAGCGCGTCGCGGTGCGCCCTCCCTACGGCGGGCACCCGCGCGTCGCGATCTACGGACTGCTCGAATCGCGCATGAGCCGCGCGGACCTGGTGATCTGCGGCGGGCTCAACGAGGGGAGCTGGCCGCCACGCCCCGCGCCCGATCCGCTGCTCGCACCGGCGGTGATGCGGGCGCTGGGCGTTCCCGGTGCGGACTTCCGTATCGGCCTGTCGGCGCATGATCTCGCCGGCGCTCTCGGCGCGCCGGAAGTCGTGCTGAGCCGGGCCGCGCGGGACGAGAGCGGTCCGGCGATCCCCTCGCGCTTCCTGCTGCGGGTCAAGGCGCTGCTGGGCGAGACGCTGCTCGAATCGCACCGGGAGACGGCCACGGTGGAACTGGCGCGGGCGCTCGATGCCGCGACCGACGAGCCGTCGCCCTATCCGCGCCCGGCGCCGCGCCCCAGCGCCGAGCAGCGCGACGTGCCGATCGCCGTCACTGCGCTCGACCGGCTGCTGGGCGATCCCTACCAGTTCTACGCGGGCGCGATCCTCGGCCTGCGCAGGCTCGATACGCTCGACGCCGAACCGTCCGCCGCATGGCAGGGGACGGCAGCGCATGAAATCCTCGAACGATGGCACCTCGCCCGCAAGGATGACCCGAAGGCGGCGCTCACGCCCGTCGCCGAGAGCGTGCTGGAGGAGATGAACGCCCATCCGTTGATGCGGGGGCTGTGGCGCCCCCGGCTGATGGCCGCGCTCGAGTGGGTCGAGGCGCAGATCGATGCCGAGCCCGAACGCGAGGTGATCGCGGTCGAGCGCAAGGGTGAGATGATCGTCGACGGTGTGCGAATCCACGGTCGCGCCGACCGGATCGATCGCTTGCCGGGCGGCGAGCTCGCGATTGTCGACTACAAGACCGGCAAGCCGCCGAGCTGGGCCATGGTCCAGGAGGGTTTCGCGCTCCAGCTCGGTCTGATCGGCACGATGGCGCGAGCCGGCGGGATTGAGGGCGTCTCGGGCGAACCCACCGCGTTCGAATACTGGTCGCTTGCAAAGAACCGGGAAGGCGATTTCGGCTATGTCGAAACGCCGCTTAGGATCGGCACCAAGCGCGTCGGCATCGCGCCCGAAAGCTTTCTGCCGCTAACTGACAAGAAGCTGCACAAAGCGATCGAGGAGTACATCAAAGGGACCGAGCCGTTCACCGCGCGCAAGAACCCCGACTATCCCGGCTATGCCGATTACGACCAGCTCATGCGGCTGGACGAATGGCAGGCGCGTCTCGACGACGACGAGGACGGCACATGAGCGGCAAGGTCTATCCGCTCCACGGCAATCAGCGCGCGGCAGTCGATCCGCGCGAGTGCGTCTGGCTTTCCGCTTCGGCCGGGACGGGCAAGACGCAGGTTCTTTCGGCGCGCGTGCTGCGTCTGCTGCTTCAGCCGGATACCGATCCGTCGCAGATCCTGTGCCTGACCTTCACCAAGGCCGGCGCGGCGGAGATGGCGGTGCGGGTCAACGATGTGCTCGCGCGATGGGTGCGGATGGATCCGGCCGCGCTGGCGGGCGAGCTCAAGGCGATCGGTGCGCCGTTCGATCCCGAGACTCAGGCGCGGGCGCGGACGCTGTTTGCGAGCGTACTCGACACGCCGGGCGGGGGGCTGAGGATCGACACGATCCATGCCTTTGCCCAGTGGCTGCTCGCGACGTTCCCGGAGGAAGCGCGGATCGTCCCCGGCTCGCGCCCGATGGAGGATCGGGAGTGCGAGCTGCTTTCGCACGACGTGCTGGCGGACATGCTGCTCGCGGCGGAACGCGAGGGGGACGGGGCGACGCTCGATGCTATCGCCAGGCTCAGCTGTGATAAGGGGCCCGACGGCGTGCGCGCGTGGCTCATGCGCTGCGCCGGCGCGAGCGAGCTCTGGTTCGGCCCCGGCGCCTGGCAGCCGCCGATGCGTCCGCGCGTCAACCGGCTCTTGGGGCTGGAAGCCGATGCCCGGCCGGAGGACGCGGCGACGCTCTGCGCTGACGAAAGCTTCGACGTTGCGGCGCTGAGGGAATGCCTCGCGCAGTACCGCGCGTGGAAGGGCAAGACCGGCGCCGCGGCGGTCGAGGCGATCGGCGCCTGGCTCGACGGTGATGGCTCCATGCGCGCGGCGGGGATCGAGGCGCTGGCCGATGCGCTGTTCTACAAGAACGGCAATCCCAAGCTGCCCAAATCCACCGATCCCGCATTCTCCGGCGCCAGCGCGCGGGCGGGCGAGTGCATCGGCAAAGTGCGCGAGTTCCTCGGCCTTCTGGCGCTGGCGGAGAATATCTCGCCGCTGCTCGAGCTCGGCCGCAAGTTCGCGCTGCTATGGGAGGAAGCCAAGGCGCGCGAGGGGCTGGTCGATTTCGATGACCAGATCCGCCGCGCCGCGGACCTGCTCGGCCGTTCGGACATGGCGGGGTGGATTCGCTACAAGCTCGACCGCCGCTTCGATCACATCCTGATCGACGAGGCGCAGGATACCAACGCCGAGCAGTGGGCGATCGTCTTTGCGCTGATCGACGATTTCTTCAGCGGCGAGGGCGCGCACGACGGCAAGCTGCGGACGATCTTCACCGTCGGCGACTACAAACAGGCGATCTTCCGCTTCCAGGGCACCAGCCCGGAGAACTTCGAGGCCGCGCGCAATCGGGTGAAGCGCGAGATGGAAGCGGCGGCGAAAGCCGCGGAAGATGCGTCCAAGGCGGCGGGGACGCTGTTTTCCGACATTCCGGTCCGCCGCTTGCAGGAATACGGCCTGGGCCAATCCTTCCGCACGGGACAACCGGTGCTCGATTTCGTCGATCGCGCGATCGAGGCGGTCGGGTTTGCCGAACTCGGGCTTGGCAGACCGTCCGAACCCCATATTGGCGAGGCGCGGGCTGGACTCGTCACGCTCTGGCAGCCGGTCACCGGCGAAGCGCTCGACGGGGAGGACGACGAGGGCGAGGAAGGCTGGCTCTCGCGCCACGACCGGCAAATGGCCGACCGCATCGCGCGACAGGTCAGGCGCTGGCTCGACGAAGGATTCCCGCTCGCGAAGGGAACGCCCCGCAACGCCGGTCCGGGCGACATCATGGTGCTGGTGCGCAAGCGCAAGGAGCTTGCCGGTCTGATCGTCGCGCGGCTCCACGCGGCGGGCGTGCCCGTCGCGGGCGTGGACCGGCTGCGGCTCGGCGCGCCGCTCGGGGTCAAGGACCTGATGGCGGCGCTGCGCTTCGCCGCGCAGCCGTTCGACGATCTGAACCTTGCCAATCTGCTGGTGTCGCCGCTCGGGGGGTGGAGCCAGGACGACCTGCTCGAATACGGCTATCGGCCGAAGGGCATCCGCTTGTGGACGCACCTGCGCGCCTCGCGCGCGCCGCTCGTGGTGGAGACTCTGGAACGCCTCGGCGCGCTGCTCGCGCGGGCCGACTTCGAGCTTCCGCAGGCGATGCTCCACTGGATACTCGTCGGGCCATGGCAGGGGCGGCGCAGGCTGGCCGCGCGGCTCGGGAGCGAGGTCAACGATCCGATCGACGAACTGCTCAATGCCGCCCACGCCTATGCCGCCGCGCATCCGGCGAGCCTGCAGGGCTTCATCCGCTGGTTCGATGCGGGCGAGGGCGAGCTCAAGCGCGAGGCGGGCGAGGGGGGCGATCTCGTCCGCGTGATGACGGCGCACGGTTCCAAGGGGCTGCAGGCGCCGATCGTGATCCTGGCCGACGCGACGGGAACCCCTCCTTCCGGCGGCGCGCTGACGCTGGCGGAGCCGGTTCCGGGCGGCGACAAGGGCCGCGCCGTGCCGATCCCGGGCCTGCCGAAGAACCAGCGCCTCGGCCCGATCGCCGCCGCGCACGAGGCGGCGATGGCCGAGGAAATGCGCGAGCACTGGCGCCTGCTCTACGTTGCCATGACACGGGCCGAGGAGGCGCTGTTCATCGGCGGATCGCTCGGTCCGCGGGAGAAGGGTGAGCCGCACGCCGACAGTTGGTACGCGCGCCTTCGCCCATTGTTCGAGGGCGACGGCCTCGCGGACGACCTGTGGGGGGCACGGTGGGAGATCGGCATCCCGGCGCCGGCACTGCCGGTCGAGGACCCGGCGGAGCGAAAGGCGGCACGCTCGCTGCCCGCCTGGGCCACCACACCTGTCGGCCCCGAGCCCCGGCCGCCGCGTCCTCTCGCGCCGTCCTCGGCAGGCGAGGACACTGGCGCCGACCCGCCGCTGCCGCCCGAGATGCTGCGCGAGGCGGCGCTGCGCGGCACGCTGACGCACAAGCTGCTCGAGCGGTTGCCGGAGGTGCCGGTTGCGGATCGCGAGCGGATCGGGCGCGAATGGCTCGAACGGCAGGGGCAGGGCCTGTCCGGTGATGTGCGTGAACAAGTGCTCGCCTCCGCTCTTGCCGTAATGGCCGATCCCGCCTTCGCGCAGGTTTTCGCCCCGGGGGCGCTGGCCGAGGTCCCGCTGGCGGCGATCGTCGAGGGGCAGGTCATTGCAGGGACCGCCGACCGGCTGCTCGTCGAAGCGAACCGCGTGACGGTGGTCGATTTCAAGACCGCGCGGCGTCCGCCCGAGACGCTCGATCGCGTGCCGCCATCCACGATCCGCCAGATGGCAGCATACGCCGCCGCGCTTGCGCAGATCTATCCGGGCAGAGAGATCGCCGCGGCGGTGCTCTACACGCAGGCCCCGCGGCTCGTCGCGATTCCTGCGGAGGTTCTGGCCGCGCAGAACGCCGCCTTGTCCACAGCGCAGGAAAGCTTTGGCCGCGCGCCCGTTGAGCCGGTAGACCGCGGCCCTAAATAGAGGGCAACACAACAGGAGATTCCCCATGGCGACCGTCAACGTCACCGATGCCAGCTTCCAGGCCGATGTGCTCGACAGCGACAAGCCCGTGCTTGTCGATTTCTGGGCCGACTGGTGCGGCCCCTGCAAGATGATCGCGCCTGCGCTCGAGGAAATCAGCGAGGAACTGGCCGACAAGGTGACGATCGCCAAGATGGACATCATGGAGAATACCGGCGTGCCCGGTCAGATCGGCGTCCAGTCGATTCCGCTGATGGTATTGTTCAAGGACGGCAAGCCGGTTGCGCAGAAGCTCGGCGCCGCGCCCAAGAGCCAGCTCAAGGGGTGGCTGGAAAGCGAGCTGTGAGTTTCCTCCCCTCCTTTTCAAAGGAGGGGATCGAGGGGTGGTTACGGACGCGCCAGCGTCCGCTGCGGCAAGCACCACTCCAACCCCTCCTCTGAAGAGGAGGGGCTTCAGTCGAGCGACGCCATCCGCTTCGCCAGATCATCCCACAGCGCCGGGCTTGCCGCACCGAGCAGGCCCGGCTTCTCCCATTCGTCGACCCGATAGGGTGAACCGTCCGGCCGTGCCGCCTTGCCGCCGGCCTCGTTGAGCCACAGCACCCCGGCGGCGTGGTCCCAGGCCAGCGTCCGCTCGAAGATCGAGACATCGTTCACGCCCAGCGCGAGGCGCGGGTACTGCTCGGCCGCGCAGTAGGGGATGTCGGTCAGGCGGTAGTGCGGAGCGATCCGCCGCTTCACCGTCTCGCGCCTCGATTCGTCCATGAAGATCAGCGAAATGGCCGCCACCGGCGGCGTTTCGCCGGTGGGCTGGGCCTCGATCCGTTCGCCGTCGACGAACGCGCCGTGCCCCTCATGCGCGGCGCAGAAGCGGCCGCTCAGGCAATCGTAGATCCAGCCCGAGCGGGCAACGCCGCCTTCTGCGCGCGCAATGATGATCCCGAACGGCGGTTCTCCGCGCGCGAAGTTGCGCGTCCCGTCGAGCGGATCGACGATCCAGCAATCGCCGGCCAGCGCATCCTGCACTGCGGCATCGGCGTGGGAGGCTTCCTCGCCGACGACCGGCAATGCAGGTTCGAAGGCGGCCAGCGCCTCGGCGAGCATGGCCTCCGCTGCATGGTCCGCCACCGTCACCACATCGCCGGGCGCCTTGGCCACGATCTGGTCGTCCGCCAGTGCGCGGTAGAGGGGCACGATCGCCTCCTCGCTCACGCGCCGCATCAGGGCGAGGATTTCGCGGTCGAGCAGGCTCACGATCGATAGTCCGCGTTGATCGCGATGTAGCCGTGGGTGAGATCGCAGGTCCATACGGTAGCCCGGCCGTCGCCGAGGCCCAGATCGACCGCGATCGCGATTTCGTTGCCTTTCAGATGTTCGGCGACGGGCGCTTCGTCGTAATCGGCGAGCGGCAACCCGTTGCGCGCGGTCCACTGGCCGCCGAAGCCGATCGAGAGCCGGTCGCGGTCGGCGGGCTCGCCCGCCTTGCCCACGGCCATGACCACGCGGCCCCAGTTCGCATCCTCGCCCGCGATGGCGGTCTTGACCAGCGGCGAGTTGGCGATCGCGAGGCCGATCCTGCGGGCGCTTTCGTCGGACACGGCGCCGGTCACCGCGATCTCGATGAACTTGCGCGCTCCCTCGCCGTCGCGGACCACGAGATGCGCAAGCTGGCGGCAGATGTCGTGCAGCGCGGCGGCGAAGGCATCGGCGCCGGGGTCGTCGAACGAGGATATCGGCGCGTTGCCCGCCTTGCCCGTGGCGAAGGCGAGCACGGTATCGCTGGTCGAGGTGTCGCTGTCGACGGTGATGCAGGAGAACGTCCGTTCGTTGGCTTCCGACAGCAGGCGGTGCAGGAATGCGGGTTCGACGGCCGCGTCGGTGAAGACATAGCCGAGCATCGTCGCCATGTCCGGCGCGATCATGCCGCTGCCCTTGATGATGGCGGAGAGTGTCACCGTGGTATCGCCGACCACCGCCTGTGCGGTGGCGCCCTTGGGGAAAGTGTCGGTGGTTCCGATGGTTGCGGCCGCTTCCTCCCATGAACATTCGTCGGCTTCGAGCGCTGCGGCGATCCCGGCGCGAGCCTTGTCCTTCGGCAGGGGCACGCCGATCACGCCGGTGGAGGAGACGAACACCTCGGTCTTCGGGCAGCCGAGGTGTTCGGCGACCTGTGCCATGATCGCTTCCACCGCCTCGCGCCCCCGATAGCCGGTGAAGGCGTTGGAGTTGCCCGCGTTGACCACCAGCGCCCGCGCCCGCCCGGCCTTGACCTGCTCGCGGCCCAGTTCGACCTCGCTCGAACAGCAGACGCTGCGCGTGAAGACGCCGGCGACTACCGTGCCTTCAGCAAGCTCGACGTAGGTCAGATCGCAGCGCCCCCAGTTCTTGTACCCGGCGCGCGCGACGCGCGGCACCACGCCGGCGATCGGAGGCATGTCGGGGAAGGGCAGAGCGAGGGGTGAGCGTTCGAGATCCATGGCCGGCTCCTACCCGGACGGCACGCGGGGGTAAATGCGGCTTTCTAGGTGGACGATCGGACGAACAGCACCTATCTTGCGCCGAGATGCTGACCCGCCTTCTCGCCTGCCTTGCGCTCATTACCGGGCTTGCCGCTACCGGCACGCCCGCGAACGCGGCGTTTGCGCAGGCGCTGAGCGCGGAAGTCAGCAACCGGGCGGAAGAGGCGCAGCCGGGGAAGACCCAGCGTTGCCAGGCCGCCGCCCGCAAGAGCAAACTGCCCGCGAAGGCCGATACTGCGCCGGGCTGCAAGGTTTGCAAACCGGTCACGATCTACATCCCGACCGTTCAGTTCGGCCCCGACCGCGCCTTCGAATAGGCGCATTTCCGCATTTTCCGACGTGATCTGCCGCCGGCGCCGAACGCGCGCGGGCGGCTTCCATCCATTTCCAGTCCGGACAGGACCCCTTTCATGTTCCAAGCAATCGCCAAGTCCATTTTCGGCTCGTCCAACGACCGCTACGTCAAGTCGCTGGGCAAGATCGTCAACCAGATCAACGCGCTCGAGGAGCAGATCCAGGCGTTCTCCGACGAGGAACTCCAAGCCCAGACCGCCAAATTCCGTGCGCAGCTCGAAGAGGGCAAGACGCTCGACGACATCCTGCCCGAAGCGTTCGCCACCGTGCGCGAGGCGTCGCAGCGCGTGCTCGGCATGCGGCATTTCGATGTGCAGATGGTCGGCGGCATCGTGCTCCATCGCGGCGAAATCGCGGAGATGAAGACTGGCGAAGGCAAGACCCTCGTCGCCACGCTCGCGACCTACCTCAACGCGATCGAGGGCAAGGGCGTGCACGTCGTCACCGTCAACGACTATCTCGCCCGCCGCGACGCGGAGCACATGGGACGGCTCTATAGCTGGCTGGGCCTGACCGTCGGCGTGATCGTGCCCAATCTCGACGAATACCAGCGGCGCGAAGCCTACGGTTCGGACATCACCTACGGCACCAACAACGAATTCGGGTTCGATTACCTGCGCGACAACATGAAGCACGAGCGCCGCCAGATGGTGCAGCGCCCGTTCAATTTCGCGATCGTCGACGAGGTGGACTCGATCCTGATCGACGAGGCGCGCACCCCGCTGATCATCTCCGGCCCGACCGAAGACAAGACCGAACTCTACGTCTCGATCGACGAGATCGTGAAGCGGATCGACGACAGCTTCTACGATGCAGACGAGAAGACCAAGAACATCACCTGGACCGAGGACGGGATCGAGAAGGTCGAGCAGATGCTCGCCGAAGCGGGCCTGCTCGAGACCGACAATCTCTACGACGTCGAGAACACCCAGGTCGTCCATCATCTGGACCAGGCGCTCAAGGCCAACATGATGTTCAAGCGCGACATCGATTACATCGTGAAGGACGGAAAGGTCGTCATCATCGACGAGTTCACCGGCCGCATGATGGAGGGGCGCCGGTGGTCGAACGGTCTGCACCAGGCGGTCGAAGCCAAGGAGGGTGTCAAAATCGAGCCCGAGAACCAGACGATGGCCTCGATCACCTTCCAGAATTATTTCCGCATGTACCCCAAGCTGTCGGGCATGACCGGCACTGCTGCGACCGAGGCGGCCGAGTTCTGGGACATCTACAAGATGAACGTGGTCGAGATTCCGACCAACGTGCCCGTGCAGCGCCTCGACGAGGAAGACGAGTTCTACAAGAACACGCAGGACAAGTTCAAAGCCATCGCCAAGGCGATCCGCGAGAAGAACGAGATCGGCCAGCCGGTGCTCGTCGGTACCGTCTCGATCGAGAAGAGCGAGTTGCTGTCCAAGTTCCTCGACGAGGAGGGCGTGAAGCACAACGTGCTCAACGCCCGCTTCCACGAGATGGAAGCGCACATCGTGGCGCAGGCGGGCCGCCTCGGCGCGGTGACCATCGCGACCAACATGGCCGGCCGCGGCACCGACATCCAGCTTGGCGGTAACGTCGACTTCCGGGTCGACGACGAGCTTCGCGATATGGAAGAGGGCCCCGAGAAGGACGCCGCGATCGCGAAGATCCGCGAAGAGGTTGCCGCGGAGAAGGCCAAGGTGCTCGAAGCGGGCGGGTTGTTCGTGCTGGGCACGGAACGGCACGAATCGCGCCGTATCGACAACCAGCTTCGCGGCCGCTCGGGCCGTCAGGGCGACCCGGGTCTCTCGCGCTTCTATCTCTGCCTCGAGGACGATCTGCTGCGCATCTTCGGGCCGGACACGCTGTTCGCCCGCATGATGAACTCGAATCTGGAAGACGGCGAAGCGATCGGCTCACGCTGGCTCTCGAAAGCGATCGAGACCGCGCAGAAGAAGGTCGAGGCGCGCAACTACGACACCCGCAAGCAGGTCGTCGAATTCGACGACGTGATGAACGACCAGCGCAAGGTGATCTACGAGCAGCGCGCGGAGATCATGGACAGCGAACGGGTCGACGACGTGGTGGTGGACATGCGCCACGATACGGTGGCCGGTATCGTCGGCGCCGCCTGCCCGCCCGAATCCTATCCCGAGCAATGGGACGTGGAGGGCCTGAAGGAGCGCGTCGCAGAAGTGCTCGGTATCAATCCGCCGATCGATGCCTGGATGCAGGAGGATACCCTCGATCCGGAGATCATCGAAGAACGTGTTCGCGCCGAGGTCGACGGGATCATGGAGCGCAAGATGGCGGACAACGATCCATCGATCTGGCGCCAGGTCGAAAAGTCGATCCTGCTCGAACGGCTCGACTACCACTGGAAGGAACACCTCGCGACGCTCGACGCTCTGAGGCAGGTCGTGTTCCTGCGTGCCTATGCGCAGAAGCAGCCGATCAACGAGTACAAGCAGGAAGCCTTCGGCCTGTTCGAATCGATGCTCGACAAGCTGCGCGAGGACATCACCTCGATCCTGCTCAAGAGCGAACTGCGCCTCGCCCCGCCGCCGCAGCAGGCCTTGCCGGACCTGCCGGACTTCCTCACCGGCCATATCGATCCGCTGACGGGGCTCGAGGATTCGAACGACGGCGACGGTTCGGCGGCGCGGGCCGCGCTGTTCGGCGCTCTCGCCGGCAGTCCGCAGGCGGCCGCAGGTCCGGGCGGCGCTGCGGGTGAGAACCCCTACGCCGGCATGGATATCAGCCGCAACGCGCTGTGCCCCTGCGGCTCGGGCAACAAGTACAAGCACTGCCACGGCGCCGCCTCCTGAGGCGCGCCGGAGCATGCGAAAAGGGCGCGGCGGGAAATCCCCGCCGCGCCCTTTTTCATTGCCGTTTCAGGATGATGGCTCCCCGAGTTGGATTCGAACCAACGACCAAGTGATTAACAGTCACCTACTCTACCGCTGAGCTATCGGGGAGCAGCCCGTGCAGGCAGAGCGCGCGTATATGGTCGAGCTTCGGAGTTTGCAACCCCGTCGTTGCGGTAGCCGCAAGATTGCCGACCCGGTGGGACTCGGCCTCCAGCGGCTCAGGCCACGAACTGCTCCGCCACGATGCGTTCGTCGAGCGCATGGCCGGGATCGAACAGCAGCGTCAGTTCGGCTTCGCGGGCGATCTCCAGCGTCACTTCCGCCACATCGCGCACTTCCTTCTGGTCGGCCACCGCGGAGACGGGCCGCTTCGACGGCTCGCGCACGCGCAGCTGAATCCGGCTGCGGTCGGGCAGGAGCGCGCCGTTCCACCGGCGCGGGCGGAAGGGGCTGATCGGAGTCAGCGCCAGCAGGTTCGAATCGAGCGGCAGGATCGGCCCGTGGGCGGACAGATTGTAGGCGGTCGATCCGGCGGGGGTCGCTACCAGAACACCGTCGCAGACGAGCTCTTCGATGCGCACGCGGTCATCGACCGAGACCTCGATCTTCGCCGTCTGGCGCGTTTCGCGCAGCAGCGAGACTTCGTTGATTGCGCAGAAGGTCGTCCGCGCACCGTCCTGAGTCACCGCTTCCATGCGCAGCGGCGCGATCGCGATCGCGCGGGCGCGGTTCACGCGGTCGATCACTCTGCCGCCCTTGCGATACTTGTTCATCAGAAAGCCGACCGTGCCCAGGTTGACGCCGTAAACCGGCTTCACGTCTCCACTGTCGAGCATCTGGTGCAACGTGTGGAGCATGAAGCCGTCGCCGCCGATCACCGCAACCGCCTCTGCCTCCTCCATCGAGCAGAAGGCCTGCGACTGGCGCAGCTCGTGCGCCGCCTCCTGCGCGCGCTCGGTATCGGAGGCGATCATCGCCAGCCGCGTAAATCCGTTGGAAACGCCCACTTAGAGCTCCGTCCTGCCGGCGCGCACCCTATGGGGCACCGTCTCGATTTGCAACGCGCGCGGCACACGGGCAGACGGGCAGGGCGGACTGCGCCAACGGCGGGGAATGAATTTCATGACATCGACTCGCGAGCGCCGTTCGCCCATCGACCGCCGGCGCAGCGGTGCCGAGCGTTCGCAGGAACTGTTCGCCGCGATCGACGGGGGGCAGATCGAAATCGCGTTCCAGCCGCAATTCTCCTGCAGCGACGAGAGGCTGATCGGCGCGGAGGCGTTGGCGCGCTGGAACCACCCGCGGCGCGGGACGATCGGGATCGACGCCCTGTTTGCGCTCGCCGGGAACGCCGGCGATGCCGCGGCGCTCACGCACCATATTGCCGGGCGGGCGCTGGCGGCTGCGGCACGCTGGCCCGATCCGCTGCGTCTCTCGCTCAACGTAACGGCCGCCGATATCGCGGCGGAGAATTTCGCCGACACCTTTGGCGCGGCGGTACGGGAATCGGGTTTCCCGGCGGAGCGACTGACGCTCGAACTCACCGAACAGGCGCTGGTGCGCGACATCGACGGCAGCGCCGCCCAGCTCGCGCGGCTTGCCGGCAAGGGCATGCGAATCGCGCTCGACGACTTCGGTGCGGGCTTCTGCAACTTCCGTTATCTCAAGATCCTGCCGCTCCATTATCTCAAGCTCGACCGATCGATGGTGGAGGGGATCGTCACGGATGCGCGCGATCTGGCCGTGCTGCGCGCGATCGTCGCCATGGCCGGGGCGCTCGACATCGCCGTGATCGCGGAGGGGATCGAGGACGAAGCGCAACTGGAGAAGGTGCGCGACGAAGGCTGCGCGGCGTTTCAGGGCTTCCTGCGCGCGCGGCCGATGGCTGCGCGGGCGTTCGAGGAATTCGCGAGCCAAGATAGCGGGCGAGTCGTTCGCGGACTTTAGCCAGCGAGTTCCTTCTCGCGCTTCTTCGTCTTGCTGACGATGCCGCTCAGGCCCTTGGTCAACTGGAACAGCCCATTCAGCCGCGACTTGGGGTCGCCCCAGGCACGGTTGATGACGAGTTTCATGTCGGGCCGCAGCTTGGCGGTGTCCTTCAGCCGCTCGACATAGGCGAGCAGGCCTGCGGGATCGGGGAAGTCGTCGTTGTGGAAGGTCACCAGCGTACCGCGCGCCCCGACATCGATCTTGGCTATGTTCGCGGTGATGGCCTGATGCTTGATCTCGATCAGGCGGATGAGGTTCGCGGTGGCATCGGGCAGGGGGCCGAAGCGGTCGATCATCTCGGCCGCCATCGCCTCAATCTCGGCGCCGTCCTTCGCGTCGTTGAGGCGGCGATAGAGCGCCATGCGAACGGCGAGATCGGGCACGTAGTCCTCGGGGATCATGATCGGCGCGTCGACCGTGATCTGCGGGCTCAGCGGATCGCCGCCACGCTCCAGCCCGGCATCGCCAGCCTTGGCGGCGAGGATCGCGTCCTCCAGCATCGACTGGTAGAGTTCGAACCCGACCTCGCGGATATGGCCTGACTGCTCGTCGCCCAGCAGATTGCCCGCGCCGCGAATGTCGAGATCGTGGCTGGCGAGCTGGAAACCGGCACCGAGGCTGTCGAGATCGCCGAGCACCTTGAGCCGCTTCTCGGCGACTTCGGACAGCGCGACGTCCTTCTCGTAGGTGAGGTAGGCATAGGCGCGCAGCTTCGATCGGCCGACGCGGCCGCGAAGCTGGTAGAGCTGGGCGAGGCCGAAGATGTCGGCGCGGTGGATGATGATCGTGTTGGCGCTCGGCAGGTCGAGCCCGCTCTCGACGATCGTGGTCGAGAGCAGCACGTCGTACTTGCCCTCGTAGAAGGCGCTCATCCGTTCCTCGATCTCGCCGGCGGCCATCTGGCCATGCGCGGCGACGAACTTCACTTCGGGCACGTGCTCGTGCAGCCAGTCGGACAGCGGCTCCATGTCGGAGATGCGGGGCACGACGATGAAGCTCTGCCCGCCGCGATGGTGCTCGCGCAGCAGCGCCTCGCGCATGACCATGTCGTCCCATTCCATCACGTAGGTGCGCACGGCGAGGCGGTCGACGGGCGGGGTCTGGATGGTCGAGAGTTCGCGCAGGCCGCTCATCGCCATCTGCAGCGTGCGCGGGATCGGCGTGGCGGTGAGGGTGAGAACATGAACGTCGGCGCGGAGCTGCTTGAGCTTCTCCTTATGCGTGACGCCGAAGCGCTGCTCCTCGTCGACGATCACGAGGCCGAGATTGCGGAACTTCGTCGTCTTGGAGAGGATCGCGTGGGTGCCGATCACGATATCGACTTTGCCTTCGGCCAGCCCTTCGCGGGTCTCGGTCATTTCCTTCGCGGGCACGAGGCGCGAGAGACGTCCGATGCGCAGCGGGAAGCCGGCGAAACGCTCGACGAAATTGGTGTAGTGCTGGCGCGCCAGCAGCGTGGTTGGCGCCACTACCGCGACCTGCTGCCCGGCCATCGCCGCGACGAAGGCGGCGCGCAGCGCAACCTCGGTCTTGCCGAAGCCGACATCGCCGCAGACCAGGCGGTCCATCGGCCGGCCGGCTTCGAGATCGCCCAGAACGTCCTCGATCGCGCGGTCCTGATCGTCGGTTTCCTGCCACGGGAAACGGTCGACGAACTGGTTGAAGCTCGCCTCTTCCGCCGCGAGCACCGGCGCCTTCTTCAGCGCGCGCTGGGCCGCGACCTGCATCAACTCGCCCGCGATCTCGCGGATGCGCTCCTTCAGCCGCGCGCGCCGCTTCTGCCACGCCTCGCCGCCGAGGCGGTCGAGCATGACCGCCTCCTCGCTGCTGCCGTAGCGGCTGAGGACGTCGATGTTCTCGACCGGGATGTAGAGCTTGTCACCGCCCTTGTACTCCAGCATCACGCAGTCGTGCTGGCTCTTGCCGACGGCGATCGGCTCCAGCCCGAGGTACTTGCCGATCCCGTGCTCGACATGGACGACCAGGTCGCCCCGGTTGAGCGCCGATAGCTCGGCCAGGAATGCGTCGGAATCCTTGCGCTTCTTGCGGCGGCGAACGAGGCGGTCGCCGAGCACGTCCTGTTCGGTGAGCAGCTCCAGTTCGTCGTTGGCGAAGCCGGTCTCGAGCGGCAGGACGAGCGCCACCGGCTTGCCCTTCGCGGCCAGGCCGAGCGCTTCCTGCCAGCTATCGGCAAGCTGCGTATTCGCACCGGCCTCCGAGAGGATCGACGCGATGCGGGCCCGGCTTCCGGTCGAATAGGCGGCGAACAGCGCCTTCTTCCCGCTTCGGCCGACCGCGCCGAGGTGCTTGGCAGCGGCTTCATAAACATTGCCGCCCCGCGCGCGCTCGGGTGCGAAATCGCGCGCGGAGGAGAAGCCGAAATCGACTACCCGCTCGCTTTCGGGCTCGGCGAAGATCGTCGTCCGGTGGACGGGCCTCTTGTCCAGCGCTGCGCCGAACTCGTCCTCGGCGAGGTAGAGCGCGTCGGCGGGGAGGGGGCGGTAGCTGCCCTTGGCCTGGCCGCCGGTGGTCTTGCGCTGTTCGTGATAGTCGGAAATGTCCGACAGGCGCTCCTCGGCGGCCTGGAGTGCTGCGGAATCGATCGCGACCATGTCGCCATCGCCGAGGTGATCGAACAGCGTCGCCATCCGCTCCTCGAACAGGGGCAACCAATGTTCCATGCCGGCGAGACGGCGCCCTTCGCTGACCGCCTCGTAGAGCGGATCCTGCGTCGCGTTGGCGCCGAACATTTCGCGGTAGCGGCTGCGGAAGCGCTTGATGCTGTCCTCGTCGAGCAGTGCTTCGCTGGCCGGCAGCAGGAGGTGCGACTTGAGCACGCCGGTGCTCATCTGGGTCGAGGGATCGAAGCTGCGCAGGCTTTCGAGCTCGTCGCCGAAGAAATCGAGCCGCAGGCCCTCGTCCAGCCCCGAGGGGAAGATGTCGACGATCGAACCGCGGACCGCGTACTCGCCTTTGTCGACCACCGTGTCGGTCCGGCTGTAGCCCTGCCTCTGGAGCAGTGCGGCGAGGCTCTCGCGGCCGATCTCGATCCCGGGCTTGAACTCGCGCACGCTCTCGCGGACGCGGAAGGGCGTCAGCACCCGCTGGAGCACCGCGTTTACGGTGGTGACGAGGAGCTGTGAACCCGCCTTGCCGGCCTGAAGCCGGTGCAGCGCGGAAAGCCTGCGTGCGCTGACGGTGAGGGCGGGGCTGGCGCGATCGTAGGGCAGGCAGTCCCACGCGGGAAACTCGATGACGTCGAGCTCGGGGGCGAAATACTGCGCCGCCTCCGTAACGCTGTGCATTGCCACTTCGTCGGCCGCGATGAAGACCGCTCGGCCCTTCGCCGCACGCGCGAGATCGGCCATCACGAGCGGCTGCGCGCCCCGCGCGACCGAGGCGAGCGTGAGCGGCCTCTCGGCCTTCAGGATACGGTGGAGGTCGGGCATGTCCTGTCCAAATCGTGTTGCCGGTCCCGCGTTCCGCGCACGAGCGAAAACCCGCCCGAGGGATTCGAGCGGGTGGGTCGTGGAGCCTCACATAGACATTCGGGGCGATTTTCCCACCCGCCATTCCAGCGAAAGCTGGGATGACGACCTTTGGGGAGCTACGAAATCTCGACGTAGTCGAGCTTCTGCATCGCAGCCATCTGGGGACCTGCGAACTGCTCCGGCACGGGCTGCGTACCAAGCGCCCAGGCCATCACATCGACGTCGTCTTCCTCCAGCAGCGCCTCGAACCACACCAGTTCCGCCTCGTCCCAGTCGGAATGATACCGGTCGAAGAACCCGCCGATCATGTAATCGGCCTCGCGCGTGCCGCGGTGCCACGCGCGGAAGCGGGCGCGGGAGAGGCGGGTGGGGTCGGGCATGCGGGGCGCCTATCTTCACCGCCGTGCCAGCGCAAGCCGGCATCGCTCTCCACAAGCGCAGCGCCGGGCATGCGATCCCAGCTTTCGCTGGCACGACGATGGGCGCTAAGAGCATCCCATGCGCCCCGACATCCTCAACCCGCTGTTCGCCGAAACCGCGACGCTCGACGGTGTCGGGCCCAAGCTGCAGAAGCCGCTCGACAAGCTCGGCCTCTCGCGGGTGAAGGACGTGGCCTACCACCTGCCCGAACGTTTCGTCACGCGCCGCCCGGTCGAGAACCTGGATGCCGCCAGCGAGGGCGAGCAGATCGTCGTCGCGCTCACCCCGACCGAGCACCGCGCCGCGCGCAGCGGCCGCGGCCCCTACCGCGTGCTCGCGCAGGATGCGGTCGGCAACGTCTGCGCGCTGACTTATTTCGGCCGCGCGTCCTACACCGCGAAGAAGCAGCTTCCAGTGGGCGAGAAGCGCTGGGTCGCCGGGCGCCTCGACCGCTACGGTGACATGCTCCAGATCGTACATCCGGATCACGTGTCGGAGGACGGCGGCAACGCGCTCTGCCAACTCTGCGAGCCGGTTTACGCGCTGTCGGAGGGGCTAACGCAGCCGAAGGTCGCAAGCCTCGTCGAGCAGGCGCTCGCACGCTTGCCTGAACTACCGGAATGGATCGAGCCGGGCCAGTTCGCGCGTCAGAAATGGCCTGCCTGGGCCGACGCGCTCAAGCTGGCGCACAACGGCGAGCATGCGGCCGCCCGGGAGCGGCTTGCTTACGACGAGCTTCTCGCCAACAGTCTCGCTCTGATGCTCGTGCGGGCGGACAATCGCCGCCGGCGCGGACAGTCTCTACAGGGCGACGGAGCCTTGCGTGCCAGGCTGCAACTGCCATTCCCCCTCACCGGCGCGCAGAAGCGCTCGATTGCCGAGATCGAGGGCGATCTGGCGCAGGAAGCGCCCATGCTGCGGCTGCTCCAGGGAGATGTCGGCGCGGGCAAGACGGTGGTGGCCCTGGAAGCCATGCTGATCGCAGTCGAGGCCGGCCGGCAGGCGGCACTCCTCGCACCCACCGAGATCCTCGCGCGCCAGCATTTCGAAACGCTGCGGGCCATGGCGCAGCCGACCGGAGTCGAGATTGCCCTGCTGACCGGCCGCGACAAGGGCAGGGCGCGCGAATCGATCCTGATGGGCCTGATGGACGGAAGCATCGACATCGTGGTCGGCACCCATGCGATCTTCCAGGAAAGCGTCGCCTACCGCGACCTCGCGCTGGTGGTGATCGACGAACAGCATCGCTTCGGGGTCGCACAGCGGCTGCAGCTCGCGGGCAAGGGGCGCCGCACGCCGCACACGCTGGCGATGACGGCAACCCCGATCCCGCGCACGCTCACTCTGGCGCAGTACGGCGAGATGGACGTCAGCCGCCTCGACGAGATGCCACCCGGACGCCAGGCGATCGATACCCGCGTAGTCGCGCAGGAGCGGCTCGCCGACGTGATTGATGCGATCGGCCGGCACATCGCGGGAGGGCAGCAGGCTTACTGGGTCTGCCCGATGGTGCGCGAGCACGAAAGCGAGGACATCGCCGCGGCCGAGGCGCGCTACGCCGCGCTGCGGGAGCGTTTCGGAGATGCAGTCGTGCTGGTCCACGGGCAGCTCAAGCCGGAACTCAAGGACGCCGCAATGGAGCGATTCGCGCGCGGCGTGGCGAAGCTGCTGGTGGCGACCACGGTGATCGAGGTCGGTGTCGACGTGCCCGCCGCAACCCTGATGGTGATCGAGCAGGCCGAGCGCTTCGGCCTCGCCCAGCTTCACCAGTTGCGCGGACGCGTGGGGCGCGGAAGCGAAAAATCGACGTGCCTGCTGCTGCGCGGCGAAGCGCTGTCGGAAACCGGCCGGGAACGCCTCGCCCTCATGCGCGAGACGCAGGACGGCTTTCGCCTCGCCGAGGAGGACTTGCGCTTGCGCGGCGGCGGCGAGCTGCTCGGCACGCGCCAGTCGGGCGACACGCCGTTTCGCGTCGCGACGCTGGAGCAGATCCAGCGCCTCCTTCCGCTCGCGCACGACGACGCCCACCTGCTGATGGAGCGCGACGGCGGCCTGGAGGGCGAGCGTGGCACTGCCGCCCGCGTGCTGCTTTATCTGTTCGAACGCGACTGGGGCGTGCAACTGCTGCGCGGAGGCTAGCGCAGCAGGGCGACGAGCGCTTCGGCGCCGCGGCTCACATCTTCCCAGGTGTAAGTGAAATTATCCTCGCCGCCGTACCAGGGATCGGCGACTTCCGCCCCTTCCCGGCCCGGCACGAGATCCATCAGCATGGCGACCTTCGCTCTGCTGTCCGCCGGCCGCAGGCGTTCGATATCGCGCATGTTCGAGCGATCCATGCCGACGATCCAGTCGAACCGGTCGAAGTCCTCCACCGCCAGTTGCCGTCCGCGATAATGCGAGATGTCGATTCCGTGCCGCGCCGCCGTCGCGATGCTGCGCGGATCGGGCTGCTTGCCGACGTGGTAGTCCGCGGTCCCCGCACTGTCGACCACGACATCGAGCCTCGCGCGCGCCGCCGCCGCGCGAAACGCCGCTTCGGCCAGCGGCGAGCGGCAGATGTTCCCCAGGCAGACGAACAGGATGGCGAGCCTTGCGATGATGTCCTCCGGCATGATGATTTCGACGGCTCTTAAGCCGCACGCCGGGTGCTTGGGAAGCGGGAGCATCTTACCGCGCGCGATCGCGTTCGCCGCGCAGCACGGCGGCGCGCGATTGCAGAAGGTCGCGGCGCGAGATGATGCCGATCAGCCGTCCATCGTCCGGGGCGACGACGCATATGCGACCGACCTCGTTGGTGATCATGAGGTTGGCGATCGCATCGGCCGGCGTATCGGGCGTCGCCACCGGCAACGACCGGTCCGACAGGCGATCGCCGAGCGAGACCGTCTGCCGATCGTCCAGCCGCTGCCAGTGCAAGGCATCGCGGCGTGCGGCCAGCCCGACGGGGCGGTGATCGGCGTCGACCACCGGATAAGTCTGGTGCACGGCTTCGGTTTCGAAGAAGTGCGTGGCGTCCGCGATCGACATGGTTTCCGGCAGGGTCTCCGGATCGCGCGTCATCAGGTCGGCCGCCATGCCCAGCGCCAGCGGGTCCACGCTGAATTCCTGACTGACGTGGCGCCCGCGGCGCGATATCTTCTCGGTCAGGATCGAGCGCCTGAGCGCCAGCACGGCGATCGCATAGGCGGCACCCGAGGCGGCGACGGCGGCGGGTAGCTCTGCAAAGTGCCCGGTGAGCTCGACCACGAAAATGGCCGACGTGAGCGGCGCGCGCATCGCCGCGCTCATCACGCCCGCCATGCCGAGCATGGCCCACGGCCCACTTCCGCCCGGCAGCCAATACCCCGCGACGCCGCCGAGGGCGCCCCCCAAGATAAGTAGCGGCGCAAGCACGCCGCCGGACGTGCCCGAACCTAGCGCGATCAGCCACACGACCGCTTTCGCCGCGAAGAGCAGCACCATTGCGGCGAGCATGAGGCGCCCGTCGAGCAGGTCCTGAATGCTGCCGTAGCCAGCGCCGAGCACGCGGGGTTCGATCAATCCGCCGACGCCGACGATCACGGCACCGAGCGCGGGCCACCACATCCAGTGTACCGGCAGGCGGTGGAAGACGTCCTCGATTCGGTAGAGCAGGGTGGACAGCAGTCCCGCGACGCCGCCGGCAAGGCACCCGAGCACGGCCGAGAGCAGCAGGACGGTGCCGTCGATCGGCAGAGCAGCGTCGAAAGGAAACAGCGGCCCACTGCCGATCAGTAGCGGCCGCCAGGCAAAGGCGACTGTCGCGCTGACGATCACCGGCACGAAGCTGCGGGGCTTCCATTCGAACAGCAGAACTTCGATCGCGAGCAGTATCGCGGCGACGGGCGTGCCGAAGATCGCCGTCATCCCCGCGGCTGCACCTGCCACCAGCAGGGTTTTGCGCTCGGCCGCGGTCAGGCGGAAACGCTGCGCGAACAGCGATCCGACCGCGCCGCCGGTCATGATGATCGGACCTTCGGCGCCGAACGGTCCGCCGCTTCCTATGGAAATGGCGGAGGAGAGCGGCTTGAGGAAGGCGACGCGGGGCGACAGCTTGCTTTCGCCGTAGAGAATCGCCTCTATCGCCTCCGGAATTCCGTGCCCCCTGATCTTGTCGGAGCCGAAGCGCGCCATCAGTCCGACAATCAGGCTGCCGATGACCGGAACGAGCAGCACGATCGGTCCGGTTGCCGCATCGACGATCGATGCAGGCTCCACAGAAATGCGCTGATACCAGAACAGGTTCACCGTGAGCTCGATCAGATGGAGCAGCAGCCAGGCGGCGAGCGCACCGCCGGTGCCCGTCACCAGCGCCATCGCCGCGAGCACGAGCATGCGCCTGTCCGCACTGTGGTCGGCCGCGCGTGGGCGAGGGACAGCGGCACGGGCGTCCGGCTGCGCAGGTCGGTCGGTCATCTCGGTCTCTTGCAAGGCGAAGTCGCCCCGGTATATCGTGATCCGATATTTTTCAAGGTGCACGATGGCGGACGAACTCGACAACGAAAGCTATCGCGCACTCGCGGCCTTCCGCTACGAGCTGCGGCGGTTCCTGCACTTCTCCGAAAACGCGGCGCGGGGCGCAGGACTCACGCCGCAGCAGCACCAGGCTCTGCTGGCGATACGGGCCGCTCCCGGCGGCGAGATGCTGGTCGGCGAATTGGCCGAGCGGCTCCTGCTACGGCCGCACAGTGCCTCGGAACTCGCGGCCCGACTCGAGGGGCAGGGGCTGGCGATGCGTCAGCATGACGCGGCCGACCGGCGGCAGGTCCATTTGTGTCTGACAAAGGAGGCGATGGAAATCCTCACCTCGCTGACCGTCGCCCATCGCGCAGAACTCCGCCGCTCCGGCCCCTTGCTGCACAAGTTGCTCGAAAAGCTTTGAAGGCCAGCCTCCGGGAAGGAGGTGCTGCCGCCCGCCGGAGAATACAGATTTCCGTTGAAGATATTGGTCGGGGAGAGAGGATTCGAACCTCCGGCCCCTGCCTCCCGAAGACAGTGCTCTACCAGGCTGAGCTACTCCCCGACCGTGTCGGTCCCGTCCGGCGAAGCGCCGTGCGGGTCGAGGCAAGGCGCGCCCTATAGGCAGCGTGTGGCGGGGTGGCAAGCGGGCAATTGCAGGTCTAGGACGTTGGCATGGCCAGCGCCGCACTTCCCGCCGATTCTCCGAATCGCGAGCACCCCGAACAGCAGTATCTCGACCTCATGCGCCGCATCTGGGCCGAGGGGAGCGAGCGGGTGGACCGCACCGGGGTCGGCACGCGGTCGGTGTTCGGGGCGATGCTGCGCTTCGATCTGGCAGAGGGTGCCATGCCGCTCCTCACCACCAAGCGGGTCTACTGGAAGACCGCAACGCGCGAGATGCTGTGGTTCCTCACGGGCGAGACGAACATTCGCCCGCTGGTGCTGCAGGGCGTGAAGATCTGGAACGAATGGCCGCATGCCCGCTACGTGCGCGAGACGGGCGATGCGATGACGCTCGAGGATTTCGTGCAGCGGATCGCCGAGGACGAGGCATTCGCCGAGCGCTGGGGCGATCTGGGACCGGTCTACGGCAAGCAATGGGTCGACTGGCCGACGTACCGCTATCGCCCGGACGGCACGTACGAGAAGGGCCCGGGGATCAACCAGGTCGCGCAAGTTGTCGAATCGCTGCGCACCAATCCCGGCAGCCGGCGCCACATCATCGAAGGGTGGAACGTTGCCGAGCTCGACCGCATGGCGCTGCCGCCGTGTCACAAGACCTACCAGTTCCACGTTGCCGACGGCCGGCTCAACTGCGCGCTCTATCAGCGGAGCTGCGACGTCGCGCTGGGCCTGCCGTTCAACTTGTGGTCGGGTGCGCTGCTACAGCGGATGATCGCGCAGCAGGTCGATCTCGAGCCGGGCGAGTTCGTGTGGATGGGGGGGGACGTCCACCTCTACCTCAACCACGAGCACCTGATCACCGAGCAGCTTACAAGGGAACCGCAGGGCCGCCCGCGGCTTGAGATAGTGCGGCGGCCGGAGACGATTTTCGATTACCGTCTCGAGAATTTCGAGGTCCGCAACTACACGCCGCTGGGGGCGATCAGGGCCCCCGTGGCGGTCTGAGACGGGAGAGCTTGACCCCTCCCGAACCGTGAAATAAAATAACGCACACGTATAAGAATGCGTCTCACGTTTTGGGAGATCACCCTATGGCCGACAGGCCCGACGCGGACCGGGAAGCAGGGGCCAACAAGCCCACGCTCCGGCTTCACGTTCCCGAACCCAAGTTCCGCCCCGGCGACACGGTGGACTTCAGCCATATCCAGGTCAGCGAGCCCGGCAAGCAGCCGCGCCCCGACGAGGCGTGCGATGCCCGGGAAACCGCGCCGCTCTGCCACGACCTGATCCGCGTGCTGGGCGACGACAACCGCGCCCACGGCCCCTGGGATCCCAAGCTCGATCCCGACACGCTGCGCACCATGCTCGGCCATTTCGCGCTCGTGCGCGCGTTCGACGAGCGCATGTTCCGCGGCCAGCGGCAGGGCAAGACCAGCTTCTACATGAAGTGTACGGGCGAGGAGGCGACCTCGGTCGCCGCCGCCATGGCGCTGGCGAGCGACGACATGGTCTTCCCCAGCTACCGCCAGCAGGGCGTGCTGATCGCGCGCGGCTACGACCTCGTCGAGATGATCAACCAGATCTACTCGAACAAGGGCGACAAGCTGAAGGGCCGCCAGCTCCCGATCATGTATTCGAGCCGAGAGCACAGCTTCTTCTCCATCAGCGGCAACCTCGCCACGCAGACCCCGCAGGCGGTGGGCTGGGCGATGGCGAGCGCGATCCGGGGCGACAGCCGCATCGCCGCGACCTGGGTGGGCGAGGGCAGCACCGCAGAAGGCGACTTTCATTCGGCCTGCACTTTCGCGACCGTCTATAACGCACCGGTTATCCTCAACGTTATCAACAACCAGTGGGCGATTTCGAGCTTCTCGGGCTTCGCCGGCGCGGAGCGGACGACCTTCGCCGCGCGCGCGCTGGGATATGGGCTTGCCGGGCTGCGGGTCGACGGCAACGACGCGCTCGCCGTCTATGCCGCGCAGCGGTGGGCGGCCAATCGCGCGCGCGCCAATGCCGGGCCGACTCTGATCGAATACTTCACCTACCGTGCGGAAGGGCATTCGACGTCCGACGATCCCGCCGGTTACCGCAGCGCGCAGGAGCGTGAGGAGTGGCCGCTGGGCGATCCCATCATGCGGCTCAAGAATCACCTAATCGCGCTCGGTGAATGGGATGAGGAGCGGCAGGAAGCCATGGACCGCGAGGCGGCCGAGCGGGTCAAGGCCGCGACCAAGGAGGCCGAGAAGAACGGTATCCTCGGCCACGGCATGCACCAGCCCTTCCGCACGATGTTCGAGGACGTGTTCGAGGAACTGCCCTGGCACCTGAAGGAACAGGCCGAGCAGGCGACGCGCGAGCGGCTCATCAAGTTCCACGGAGGGCGTCCGCAATGAGCGCCGAAGTGAAGGAAAGCCAGGCGGCACAGAGCGGCACCGAGCGCCGCCTCAACATGATCGAGGCGATCAACGATGCGTTGGACATCATGCTGGAGCGCGATCCCGACGTGATCGTGATGGGGGAGGACGTCGGCTACTTCGGCGGCGTCTTCCGCTGCACGGCTGGCCTGCAAAAGAAGCATGGCAAGACGCGGGTGTTCGACACGCCGATTTCGGAATGCGGGATCATCGGCGTCGCGGTGGGGATGGGCGCTTATGGTCTGAGGCCGGTGCCGGAGATCCAGTTCGCCGACTACATCTATCCCGGGCTCGACCAGCTCATCTCCGAAGCGGCGCGGCTGCGCTATCGTTCGGCGACCGAATACATCGCGCCGATGACGGTGCGTTCGCCCTTCGGCGGAGGCATCTTCGGTGGGCAGACGCACAGCCAGAGTCCGGAGGCGCTGTTTACCCACGTCTCGGGCCTCAAGACGGTGATCCCCTCGACGCCTTACGATGCCAAGGGTCTGCTGATCTCGTGCATAGAGGACAACGACCCGGTGATCTTCTTCGAGCCGAAGCGGATCTACAACGGGCCGTTCAGCGGTTACTACGACAAGCCGGCCGAGCCCTGGAAGCGCCACCCGCAGAGCGTCGTGCCCGAGGGATACTACAAGATCCCGCTCGGCAAGGCGCGCACGGTGACCGAAGGCGATGCCCTGACCGTGCTTGCTTACGGCACGATGGTTCACGTGGTCGAGGCGGTCTGCCGCGAGAAGGGCGTCGAGGCGGACATCCTGGACCTGCGCACGCTGGTGCCGATCGACATCGAGGCGATCGAGGCCTCGGTCGAGCGCACCGGCAAGTGCCTGATCGTGCACGAGGCGACCCGCACCTCCGGCTTCGGCGCGGAGCTCTCGGCGCTCGTCACCGAACGCTGCTTCTATCACCTCGAAGCCCCGGTCGAGCGCGTGACCGGCTTCGACACCCCTTATCCGCACAGCCTCGAATGGGCCTATTTCCCCGGCCCGGTTCGCATCGGCGAAGCGATCGACAAGCTCCTGAAGGACTGACGCACATGGCCAGATTCACCTTCAATCTTCCCGACATCGGCGAAGGCATCGCCGAAGCCGAGATCGTCGACTGGCACGTCAAGGTCGGCGACACCGTCGACGAAGACGACCGCCTCGCCGACATGATGACCGACAAGGCGACCGTCGAAATGGAAAGCCCGGTCGCGGGTAAAGTCGTCGAGATCGCCGGCGAAGTGGGTGACACGATCGCGATCGGCGCGATGCTCGTCGTGATCGAGACCGAGGGCGCCGCTGCGGAGGCGGATGCCGCCCCTGCACCGAAGGCCGAGGAAGTCGAAGAGCGGATCGAGGTGGAGACCTCGGACGCGAGCGACGCAGACGATGCGGTCGCGGCGGAAAAGCCCTCTCCCCATCAGGGGAAAGGGAGGAGTGCCCTGAGCATGTCGAAGGGCGCGGAGGGAGTGGGGGACGTGAGCGATGTCCCCCAAACCCCGACCCTCTCCCCTGAAGGGGAGAGGGAGAAGAAAGTTCTCGCCTCTCCTGCCGTTCGCGCGCGGGCGAGGGATCTCGGCGTCGATCTTGCCGAGGTGAAACCGGCCGAGGACGGGCGTATTCGCCATGCCGATCTCGACGCCTTCCTCTCCTACAATGCCGGCAGCGGGTTCTCGCCCGCGGGCCGCACACGGGCTGACGAGGAGATCAAGGTCATCGGCCTGCGCAAGCGCATCGCGCAGAACATGGCCGAATCGAAGCGCAACATCCCGCACTTCTCCTATGTCGAGGAGTGCGACGTGACCGAGCTCGAGCGGCTGCGCGCCGATCTCAACGCCAATCGCGGCAACAAGCCGAAGCTCACCATGCTGCCGCTGCTGATCGCCGCGATCTGCCGGACATTGCCCGACTTCCCGATGATCAATGCGCGCTACGACGACGAGGCGGGCGTGGTCACGCGCCACGGTGCGGTTCACCTCGGCATGGCGACGCAGACGGACAGGGGGCTGATGGTCCCGGTGATCCGCGACGCGCAGGCGAAGAACCTCTGGCAGCTCGCGCGCGAGATCGGCCGCCTGGCGGAAGCCGCCCGCGATGGCTCGGCGAAGTCGGAGGAGCTGTCCGGCTCGACGCTCACGCTTACTTCGCTCGGCCCGCTGGGCGGCGTGGCGACGACGCCCGTCATCAACCGGCCCGAAGTGGCGATCATCGGGCCCAACCGGATCATCGAGCGGCCGATGTTCGTGCCCGACGGGATGGGCGGCGACCGGATCGAGAAGCGCAAGCTGATGAACGTCTCGATCAGCTGCGATCATCGCGTGGTCGACGGCTACGACGCCGCCAGCTTCGTGCAGGCGCTCAAGAAACTGCTGGAAACCCCGGTCCTGCTGCTGGCGGATTGACCAGGATCCTCCCCATTTGCGCTTCGCGAAAATGGGGAGGATCGGGTAGGTTGGCTTTCATGGCCACCGACCCACGCATCGACGCTTATATCGACAAGGCCGAAGCCTTCGCGCAGCCGATCCTCCGACACGTCCGCGCTCTCGTGCATTCCGCGCTGCCGGAGGCCGAGGAAGCCATCAAGTGGGGCATGCCGCACTTCATGGTCGGCGGAAAGAACGTGGTCGGGATGGCGGCGTTCAAGGCACACGCGGCAGTGATGATTCACGGCGAGGACGATTCGGCGGAGGGCATGGGCACTCTCGGCAAGATCGCTTCGCTCGGAGAATTGCCGCCCGACGAGGACCTCACGGCGCGCTTCCGGGCGGCTGCCGATGCGTTCGTTTCAGGGAAAGCATCGACGCGCGCGGCGAAACCCAAACCGGAGATCGCGATGCCGGACGACTTCGGCAGCGCGCTCGCGGCGGCTCCGCAAGCGCGGGCGTTCTTCGATACGCTCGCGCCCTCCTATCGCCGCGAGTACCTGGAATGGATCGTCGAGGCAAAGCGCCCGGCGACCCGCACGAAACGCATCGCCACGGCAGTCGAGTGGCTGGCCGAGGGCAAGAAGCGCAACTGGAAGTACGCGGGCTGCTAGGCGGCCCGTTCAGCGCACGATCGCGCTGTAGGTCACCCGCGCGGCGCGTTGTGCGGCGCTGCCGTCGTCGAAGCGCCAGCGCAGGTGCGTGACATCTTCGGGCGAGGCGAGGCGCATGCCGTCGCCATCCGCCATTCGCATCGTGCCCAGCCGGCCCCAGTTGCGGCCCCCGTCGACCGAAACCTCGAGCGCGTCCGAACTGCTGCGCTGGAAGGCGAGGGCACGCGGCACCGCGCTCGAGACCGTGACCGGATCGCCGCTCCGCCGACCGCGCCATTCGACCATCAGCACGACCTTGTCGCCGGACCGCAGGTTTTCGGCCGGCTCGATCGTGCGAACCCGCTCCCCGTCGGACGTGGTCGCGACACGCTCCACATAGACCGCGCGCGAGATGGCGCTTGTCGATTGAGCCGCCACGCCGCTGGCGGCGAAGCAGGCGAGGCTGCCGATCACGAGACCGATACGCATGACTTCCCCCTTCGTCTCCTCGTGATCAGAGGTGACCGGAAGAGACGAAAATATGGTTAACGAAAGCCTCCGGGCGAGTGCTTTTCCACACCGTGAAAAAGCCGCGCGAGAGGCCATTGACAGCCCTTTCAGGCTGCCCTAGTGGCGCGGCTCCCAAGCGGCGCACCGCCCGAGAATGCGCGGGTGTAGCTCAGTTGGTTAGAGCGCCGGCCTGTCACGCCGGAGGTCGCGGGTTCGAGTCCCGTCACTCGCGCCACTTGGGATTTTCTTCCAGATTTGATGGTTGGCGGCAGCGTTTTGCAAGCACCACCCCCCGACCCCTTCCTCTGAAGAGGAGGGGGAGAAAAGACCTATGCGCCTCTAAGCCCCCTCCTCTTTAGAGGAAGGGGTTTGGGGGTGGTGGCAACGCCGCGCAACGGCCTCACCCCCAGCGGCCGGTTTCCATCCAGATCAGGAAGCGCCTGAGCGGCAGCAGCCAGGCGAGGCCCAGCGCTAGGTAGATCGGGGTCTGCGCCCAGGCCGGCCAGCCACCGATGAGATCGGGAACGTAGCGCGCGATCAGCAGGCCGTAGACCGCGAGGCCCACGAGCAGCCCCAGGATACCTACCGGAAGGCGCCAGCTCGGTTCCTCGCGCATCAGAACGGTCCGTAGAGGCGGGTGGGCGTGACGACGGCGTCGAGCGGCATGTCGTGCGGTTCGACCGGCAGTTCGCCGACGCGCTGGCTGTCCCACGCGAGCCCGATCCGCAGCGTGTCGGGATGCGCGTCGAGCCAGCGGTCGTAATGCCCGCCGCCCTGACCCAGACGGTCGCCGCGATCGGTGAAGCCGAGCAGCGGCACGAACAGCACCTGCGGCTCGATCGTTTCGGCATCCGCCCCGGGCTGGCGAATCGCAAACGGGCCCTCGACCAGATCGCTCTCTCCGAACGGATCGCTATGCCGGGCGAATTCCATCGGCGCCTCCCGGGTGGCGAAGCGGGGAAGGGCGACCGCGTGCCCGCGCTCGGCGAAGAAGCGCGCATATGATGCAGCCGGCGCCTCATGCGGGTGCGCGACGTAGAGGCCGATCACCGCGCCTTCGGGAATGCGTTCGAGCAGCGGCGCGGGCGGACGGTGAAATACGAGCGCGCGAATCTGTTCGGGCAAGGCCGCGACATGCTCGCGGCGCGCGGCGCGCAGCGCCTTCCTCAGTTCGGCCTTGGTCATAGCCTCGCGTATATCGGGGAAATCGAGTGGCGGAACCACCATGGGTCGTTTTCCGGCGAAATCCTCTGACGCCTAAACGTCAGGTGGGCGCCGTATGCCCGGGCCCCCTGGACGAACCAGTAGACCAAGGCAGGGACAGCTCCCGTTGGATTGCTTATAGCCTCAGGGATATTCTAGCGGCTCGTGCCGGGCAGTCCCGCCGCTTCCTATCTAGGATGCCGCCGCCTTGCTCTCAAGCTTCTCGGCGCATTTCTCGAGCAAGTCGGCGAATCGTTCGAGAGCGGGGGCGAGATCCGGATCGCGGAACAGGTCGGCGGCAGGGGACGTTGCCGAGCCGGCAGCCTTCAATTCATTGAGCTCCCGACGCAGCGTTTCGACCTCGGTGCGGGCGGCGGCGGCGTCCACTTCGGCGTCCTGATGCGCGGCGCGGAGGCGCTCGATCTCATCCTCGCGCTCGGCAATCGCCTGGCGCACTTCCCCCGCTTCGGGTGCGGTGCGGCGCTGTTCGTCGAGCTCGTCTGCGAGAAGGAGCGCGGCGAAGAGCAGATTCTGCGCATCGCGCGCCGTGAGATTGCTGCCGAGCTGCTGCAGCTTGGCGTCGATGGTTTCGCCCAAGCGCGTGATGTGCGCCTCCTCACCGGGAGCGCAGCCGACCGTGTATTCGCGGCCGCCGACGATGAGCCTGACCTCGCTCATCGCTCCAGTCTCTCGATCAGCGCGTCCAGTTCCTTGAGAGCGCCGGAGGTCGCTTCGCGCAGCCGCTCGTGCTCGACCACCAGACCGGAGACCGAGGGCGGGGCCGGTTGATAGTCGTCCGCCGCCTTGGCGATCCGGCCGAGTGCAGCCTCGATGCGCTGCACGGCGCGTTCGATACGCTCGCCATCCATGAGTCCAAACTATCGCAAATGTGTGACCGCGCAAAGCCTTGCCGTCACCTGTTGATAACTTGCGCGGGTTCGGCGGCCGGGGACGTGCCGCTGCGCCCTGTTGACCTGCGCCTGCGCGTCCGCAAAGGCTTCGCGCGCCCGAATCGACCGGGCACGCGCATTACCCCACGTCCTCCAGGAGCCTGCCCCGCATGACCCTCGATCCTACCCGCCTGGCGCCGATGGCCAATGCCATCCGGGCGCTGTCGATGGATGCGGTGCAGGCGGCGAATTCGGGACATCCCGGCATGCCGATGGGCATGGCCGACGTCGCAGCGGTCCTGTGGTCGAAGTATCTGAAGTTCGACCCGTCCACGCCGGACTGGGCCGATCGCGACCGTTTCGTGCTCAGCGCCGGGCACGGTTCGATGCTGATCTACTCGTTGCTCCATCTGTCGGGCTACGCGCATCCGACGATGGAGGAGATCAGGAATTTCCGCCAGCTCGGCAGCCCCTGCGCTGGCCACCCGGAGAACTTCCTGCTCGACGGCGTGGAATGCACGACAGGGCCGCTGGGCCAGGGGCTCGCGATGGCGGTCGGCATGGCGATCGCCGAGCGGCACCTGAACGCCGAATTCGGTGACGATCTGGTCGACCACCGCACCTGGGTGGTCGCCGGCGACGGCTGTCTGATGGAAGGCATCAACCACGAGGCGATCGGGATCGCCGGGCACTTGAAGCTCGGCCGCATGATCGTGCTGTGGGACGACAACCAGATCACCATCGACGGCTCGACCGACCTCTCGACGAGCGAGGACATCCGTGCGCGCTACGACGCGACCGGGTGGCACACGGTTGCCTGCGACGGGCACGATCCGGCCGATATCCAGCGCGCGATCGACGAGGCGCTTGCGGACGAGCGCCCCTCGCTGGTCGCTTGCCGCACCGTGATCGGCAAGGGTGCGCCCAACAAGCAGGGCACTTCCGCGACCCACGGCGCGCCGCTCGGCGCGGACGAGATCGCCGCGGCGCGCGAGGAGCTGGGCTGGACTTCAGAACCGTTCGAGGTTCCCGAAGCGATTCTCGCCGACTGGCGGGCGACCGGCGAGCGCGGCGCAAAGGCGCGTGGCGAATGGCATGCCCGGCTCGCAGGATCGGATCGCAAGGGCGAATTCGAACGGCGCATGGCCGGCGATCTGCCTGCGGGCGAGGATGCCGCCCAGGCCTTCGCCGACTGGCTCGGGAAGGACCAGAAGGTCGCCACCCGCAAGGCGTCGGAACTGGCGCTCGAGGTGCTGACGCCCCTGCTGCCCGAGATGATCGGCGGCTCGGCCGACCTTACCGGCTCCAACAACACCAAGACCAAGGCGATGGAGCCGCTCACCGTCGACAACTACGGCGGGCGCTACGTCTATTACGGCATCCGCGAATTCGGCATGGCCGCGGCGATGAACGGCATGGCGCTGCACGGCGGCGTGATCCCCTACGGCGGCACGTTCCTGATCTTCAGCGACTACTGCCGCAACGCGGTGCGCCTTTCTGCTTTGCAACAGACGCGGGCTATCTACGTCTTCACCCACGATTCGATCGGGCTGGGCGAGGACGGGCCGACGCACCAGCCGATCGAGCAGGTGATGAGCCTGCGGCTGATCCCCAATCTCAACGTGTTCCGCCCGGCCGACATTATCGAAACCGCCGAGTGCTGGAACCTCGCGCTGCAGACCAAGGGCACGCCCTCGGTCCTGGCGCTGAGCCGGCAGAACCTGCCGCAGCTCCGCCATGAGGGCGAGATGCTGAGCGCCAAGGGCGCCTACCGCCTCCGTGCGGCCCAGGCGGATCGCAAGGTCGTGCTGATCGCGACCGGCTCCGAGGTGCAGGTCGCCTGCGACGTCGCCGATGCGCTTGAAAGCCAGGGCATCGGTGCCGATGTGGTCTCCATGCCGTGCATGGAACTGTTCGAGGTGCAGGACGAGGCCTACCGGCGCGACCTGCTTCCGGCGGACGCCCTCAAGGTCTCGATCGAGGCCGGCTCGACCCTCGGGTGGGAGCGGTACACGGGCACGGACGGGCTGCAGATCGGCCTCGACCGCTTCGGCGCTTCCGCCCCGGCAGAGGAATTGTTCGCGAAATTCGGCTTCACCGCTGAAGCCATCGTTCCCAAAATCCAGGCCAAACTCGGCCTTTAGCAGGAGCTCTTCATATGGCGACCAAGGTTGCGATCAACGGTTTCGGACGTATCGGGCGGCTCGTGGCGCGCGCCATTCTGGAGCGCGATGACCATGATCTCGAACTCGTCTCGATCAACGATCTCGCCGACACGAAGTCCAACGCGCTGCTGTTCGGTTTCGACAGCACGCACGGCCGCTTCCCCGGCAAGGTCGAGACCGACGGCAACGACCTGGTCGTCAACGGCAAGCGCATCCACGTCACCGCCGAGCGCGAGCCGGGCAAGCTGCCGCACAAGGCGAACGGCATCGACATCGTGCTCGAATGCACCGGCTTCTTCCAGTCGGACGAAGCGAGCCGGCCGCATCTCGACGCAGGTGCCAAGCGCGTCCTGATCTCCGCCCCGGCGACGGGCGTGTCCAAGACCATCGTGTTCGGGGTCAACCAGGACACGCTGACCGCGGACGACGTGATCGTCTCCAACGCGAGCTGCACCACCAACTGCCTCGCGCCGGTCGCCAAGGTGCTGCACGAGGCCGTCGGCATCGAGCGCGGCTTCATGACCACGATCCACAGCTACACCAACGACCAGCGCATGCTCGACCAGATCCACAACGATCTGCGCCGCGCCCGCGCCGGCGCGCAGAACATGATCCCGACCACCACCGGCGCCGCGCGCGCGGTCGGGCTTGTCCTCCCTGAGCTCAAGGGCAAGCTCGACGGTTCCTCGGTCCGCGTGCCGACGCCGAACGTCAGCCTGATCGACCTCGTCTTCACGCCCGGCCGCGACACCAGCGCGGAGGAGCTCAACGCCGCGCTCAAGGCCGCGTCGGAAGGCGCGATGAAGGGCGTGCTCGACTACGCCGACCAGCCGCTCGTCTCGAGCGACTTCAACCACTATCCGGCAAGCTCGACTGTCGACAGCCTCGAGACCGCCGTGCTCGAAGGCAAGCTCGCCCGCGTGGTGAGCTGGTACGACAACGAGTGGGGCTTCTCCAACCGCATGATCGACACCGCCGGGGTGATGGCGGGGCTGCTTTGACGGCTTCCCCCCTTCCGCGTGCGGGAGGGGGGCGAGACTTGCGGGCGCGAAGCGGTCGCTAGTTGCAGCGGGATGGGTCCTTTGGCGGGCCCACGCCCACCCCGATCCCTCCCGTCCGCGGGAGGGCGGCAGGAGATGCAAATGCCCAAGTTCAAGACCCTCGACGATCTCGGCGACGTAACCGGCAAAGTCGCGCTCGTGCGCGTTGACCTCAACCTGCCGATGAAGGGCGGCTCGGCGACCGACGTCACCCGCGTCGAGGCGAGCATGCCGACGATCCTCGAACTGGCGGACGCGGGCGCCAAGGTGCTGCTGCTGGCTCACTTCGGCCGGCCCAAGGGCCAGCGTCATTCGACGATGAGCACGAGCTACGTCCAGGGCGACGTGTCGCGCGTGCTCGGGCGCGAGATCATGTTCATTTCCGAGGTAGCGGGTCCGGTGGTCGAACAGTCGATCTCGATCCTGCGCAACGGCGACATCGGCCTGCTCGACAACGTCCGCTTCTGGCCGGGCGAGGAAGCGAACGATCCCGAGTTCGCGAAGGGCATCGCCGCGAACGCAGACTTCTACGTCAACGACGCCTTTTCCGCCGCGCACCGCGCGCATGCCAGCACCGAGGGGCTGGCGCACCTGCTGCCCGCCTATGCCGGACGCGCGATGGAGAAGGAGCTGACCGCGCTCGACAAGGCGCTCGGCAATCCCGAGCCGCCCGTTGCGGCGGTGGTCGGCGGCGCGAAGGTCTCGACCAAGCTCGCCGTGCTCGAAAACCTCGTCGGGCGCGTGCAGCACCTGATCATTGGCGGCGGCATGGCCAACACGTTCCTCGCCGCGCGCGGGGTCGATGTCGGCAAGTCGCTGTGCGAGCACGACCTGACCGCGACCGCCAACGCTATCATGGACAAGGCCGACCACGCGGGCTGCACCGTGCATCTGCCCTATGACGTCGTGGTGGCGAAGGAATTCGCCGCCAATCCGCCGAGCCTGCGCACCTGCAACGTGCACGAGGTCGCCGCCGACGAGATGATTCTCGACATCGGCCCCCAGGCGACCGAGGCATTGGCCGACGTGCTCAAGACCTGCCGCACGCTGGTGTGGAATGGCCCCCTCGGCGCGTTCGAGACGGAACCGTTCGACACCGCCACCGTCGCGCTGGCCCGCACCGCGGCGGCGCTGACGCAGGACGGCTCGCTCACCTCCGTGGCCGGCGGCGGCGATACCGTCGCGGCGCTCAATCATGCTGGCGTGGCGAAGGATTTCACCTACGTTTCAACCGCCGGCGGCGCTTTCCTCGAATGGATGGAAGGCAAGGAACTGCCGGGCGTCGCGGCGCTCTCGGCATGAGCGAGGCATCGGCGGTCAGCGAGGGAAGCGGGCTCACCCTGATCACCGAAGGTGAATGGGCCGGGTGGTCCCGATGGATCGACGATCCGTTCGAGGAGCGCGCAGGCCCGTTTTACGACAAGGAGCTGGAGGACGGCTCGTTCGTCTCCGCCTTCCGCGCTGAACAGCGGCACATGAACGGCGCCGGCTTCATGCACGGCGGATGTCTGATGACGTTCGCCGATTCGGCAATCTTCACCATCGCCCGCAAGGCGATGGGCGACAGCCGCGGCGTCACGCTCCACCTGACGGGCGATTTCCTCGATCCCGCACGCGTGGGCCAATTGATCGAGGCACGCGGAGAAGTCGTGCGCGCAGGCGGCAAGACCGTGTTCGTACAGGGCATTGTCACCGCCGATGGCCAGCCCGTGTTGCGCTTCGACGGGATCATCCGCAAGGTTTCCGGCACGCGCACCTGAACCCGGTTGCGGGCGCGGCGGGTGCTGGCTAAGGGCTCGCGCGCATACGAATGCATAAGCCAAGGGGTAGACGATGAATCAGCAGGAAATGACCGATCGCATCGCAACGGGCCAGGGCTTCATCGCCGCGCTCGACCAGTCGGGAGGTTCCACCCCGAAGGCGCTGCGCGGTTACGGCATCGAGGAAGGCGCTTGGAACGGCGACGACGAGATGTTCGCGCTGATCCACGAGATGCGCAGCCGCATCATCGAGAGCCCCTGCTTCGGCAATGGCAAGGTTCTCGGCGCGATCCTGTTCGAAAAGACCATGGACGGCACGAGCGGTGGCAAGCCCGTGCCCGATCGCCTGAAGGAGCGCGGCATCGTTCCCTTCCTCAAGGTCGACAAGGGGCTGGAGGACGAGGCGAACGGCGTCCAGTTCATGAAGCCGATGCCCGATCTGGAAAGCCTGCTCGCCCGTGCGCGGGACAAGGGCGTGTTCGGCACCAAGATGCGCTCGGTCATCAAGGCGAACGACACTGCCGGTATCAAGGCGGTCGTCCATCAGCAGTTCGCCGAGGGTGCGCGCATCCTGGCGATGGGCCTGATGCCGATCCTGGAGCCGGAATACGACATCAAGTCGCCCGATCGCGCGGAAGGCGAGAAGGTCCTGCTCGAAGCGATCATGGAAGGGCTCGACGCGCTTCCCGAAGGGCAGCAGGTCATGCTCAAGCTGTCGATCCCGGCCGAGGCGGGCCTCTATCGTCCTGCGATCGAACACCCGGCCGTGCTGCGCGTGGTCGCGCTCTCGGGCGGCTACAGCACCGAGGAAGCCTGCGCCGAGCTGTCGAAGAACCCGGGCATGATTGCGAGCTTCAGCCGCGGCCTGCTGCAGGACCTGCGCGCCGGCCAGAGCGACGAGGAATTCGACGCGACGCTAGGAGCGGCGATCGACCGCATCCACGCGGCTTCGATCATGTAAGATCCTCCCCGTTTTCGCCGAAGGCGCAAATGGGGAGGGGGACCGCGAGACGCAAAGCGGCTCGTGGTGGAGGGGTATTGCGCAACAATGCCCCTCCGTCAGACGCCTTTGGCGTCTGCCACCTCCCCATTTGGCTTCGCAAAATGGGGAGGATCGGCGTTACCGCGCCTCGTACACAAACCGGTACTCCTCCGGCCGGGTCTCCCGATCGGCCTTCTTCTCGGGAATGCCCGAGACCAGCGCGATCACGCGGCCGTGGGTGCCGTACGTCTCGCCCAGCGTGATGTCGGTCGTGTCGCGCCAGCCGGCGCCGTCGACCTGCGTCTTCACGATCAGCCGTCCGGCCCAGACGCAGCGGGCGTTCTCGGGGCAGCGGCTGTCTTCCACGACGCCTTTGGGCGTCACCACGAGGTCGCCGACCTGAACCGGCTGACCGATCGGCACTGCGTAGCCCGCGGGCATGGGCGTCCGCTCCACGTTCGGCGCGTCGGGGACCACCATGCAGGCGGCGAGCGAGAGCGGGGCAAGGCTGACCAAGGCGAGGGCGCGGTTCATGGGCGCAATAAACGCGCAAGGCCGCTTTCCGGGCCCTGAACGTGTGACGAGCGCGTGACGAATCCCCTCGGCCGCACTACCTACCGCGCAATGACCGATACGCCTCACACCACCCACCTCTACCTCATCTCGCCTCAGGACGTCGGCGGCAGCTTCCCGGACCGTCTGGAGCGCGCGCTCGATGCGGGGGAGGTCGCTGCGTTCCAGTTCCGGGTGAAGGGCCTCGACCAGCACGACGAAGCCCAGCTCGCCGCCCCGCTGCAGGAAATCTGCGCGGCGCGCGACTGCGCCTTCATCGTCAACGATTCGATCGCGCTGGCCAAGCGTCTCGGAGCGGACGGCGTCCACCTCGGGCAGTCCGACGGCTCGCCGCAGGAAGCGCGCGAGGCGCTTGGGCGGGAGGCGCAGATCGGCGTCACCTGTCATGCTTCGAAGCATCTGGCGCTGGAAGCGGGCGAGGCGGGGGCGGACTACGTCGCCTTCGGCAGCTTCTTCCCGAGCGAAACCAAGGCGAGCGAGCATCGGCCCGATCTCGAACTGCTCGCCTGGTGGCAGGCGGTGGTCGAGATTCCCTGCGTCGCGATCGGCGGGATCACGCCGGAGAATTGCGGCCCTCTGGTGACCGCCGGCGCGGACTTCCTCGCGGTGAGCCACGCGGTGTGGGGCGGCGACGAGGCCGAGGCGGTCCGCGCCTTCCACCGTGCGATCACGGCTGCGGCGCCGGAGGGCTGACGCCGCCGTTTCCTTCACTTTTCCGGCATTTGCGCAGCAGGCGAGGAAATATCCCCGACATCGCGCGTTCTTCAGGCGAGGGGCGGGTCGCGTCCCGGCAATCGGGAGAATTCCATGCGCCATGCATTCGCCGCCGCTTCGCTGCTTGCCCTGTCCGCCTGCGGATTGAACGGCACCGACGGCGAGGGGGCTGACACCGAAGCGACTGCTGCTCCCGCCGCACCGGCAGACGATAACCTCGCTGATTCGATGGCCTCGCGCGATCCCGCACAGGGCGAGCGCGTCGTGCCCGAGATCCCGGACAGCGAGGAGCGCCCTCTGATGCAGGCGCAAGTGGTGCTCGACCGACAGGGTTTCGGGCCCGGGGTGGTCGACGGCGCCATGGGCATGAGCATGCGCAACGCGCTCAGCGGCTTTCAGGAAGCGAACGGGCTGGAGGCGACCGGCGAACTGGACGAACCGACGCGGCAGGCGCTCGCGCAGTGGCGCAATATTCCCGCGACGCGGGTGGTGCGTATCCCGGAAACCTGGGGGAAGCTCGCCTTTGCGCCCGTTCCCGAGGACCCGGCCGAGCAGGCGGAGATGGAGCGGCTCGGCTACGAATCGCTGGCGGAGAAGCTCGCCGAGCGGTTCCATACGACCCCGGAAGTGCTCGCGGCGCTCAACCCGGGCGGCAAGCCTGCGGGTGCAGCGGGAACCGGTGGCACTTCGGCCGCCAGCGAGACGCCGCCGGCCGCCGGCAACACGCCTCCCTCGCAGGCGGCGTTCAGGGCAGGCCAGCTCATCCGCGTCCCCAATGTCGGCGCGGACCGGATCGTGCCGGGCGCGATCGACGATCCCGACTGGCAGCGCACGCTGCAGATGCTGGGCGTCGGCAGCGAGCAGCCGGAGGTGGCGCGGATCGTCGTTAGCAAGTCGAAGGGCACGCTGCGGGCCTACGATGGCGACGACAAGCTGGTGGCGCTGTTCACCGTCACCTCGGGCTCGGAGCACGACCCGCTCCCGCTCGGCGAGTGGGGCGTGAACGGCGTCGCCTTCAACCCGCCCTTCGCCTACGATCCCTCGCTGTTCTGGGACGTGCCCGATCACGAGGAGGAGCAGCAGATTCCGCCCGGGCCGAACAGCCCGGTCGGCGTCGTCTGGATCGATATCACCAAGGAGCACTACGGCATCCACGGCACGCCCGAGCCGCAGATGATCGGCCGCACGCAGAGCCACGGCTGCGTGCGCCTGACCAACTGGGACGCGGCCCGGCTCGCGGAAATGGTGACGGGAAGCACAAAAGTGCTATTCGAGGCCTGATGGCGCTGAACTTCGTAGACAGGATGCTGACGGTCGTGGTCACGGCCACGCTCACCTCGGCGGTATGGATCGTGGCGGGGGGCAGCCTGATCGAGCTGGCCGACGGCGAAAACCAGCGCGACACCACCCGCCCGGCCGACGCTGCGCCGAGCCCGTCTCCCACGCCGGGCGAAGACGGCACGGCGCGGCCGGCCACAGCCCTCGACGCCGCGGCCGCGGGCGCCCCCAACGCGATCGAGCTGCGCGAGCTCGTCATCCCCGTGCTCAACGTGCGCGCGCAGGACCTCACCGACACCTTCACCGACGAGCGCGGGAATGCGCAGCGCCTGCACGAGGCGATCGACATCATGGCGCCCCGCGGCACGACGGTGATCGCCGCGACGCCGGGACGGATCGAGAAGCTGTTCCGCTCGAAAGCCGGCGGCAACACGATCTACGTCCGCTCCAACGACGGGCAGACGATCTACTACTACGCCCATCTCGACGAATATGCGGAGGGACTGCGCGAAGGGCAGCGCATCCGGCGCGGGCAGCGCCTCGGTTCCGTCGGCAGCAGCGGCAACGCGCCCGAAGACGCGCCGCACCTCCATTTCGCGATCCTGCGCACCACGGCCGATGCCGACTGGTGGGAGCCGGCGAACGCGGTCAATCCCTATCCGCTGCTGACGGCGAAGGCGCCCTAGCGCGACGGTCCGCGAACGCAGCGCACGCGGCGGGGCACGCCCTCGCTGTCGGTCCGCTGCAGCGTCGTCGTGCCCGTGCGGACGAAGCGCTCGCCCTTGAGCGGGCCGCGGGTGAAGACCAGCCGGTCGTCGGTCAGCAGGTAGGTGCCGGATCCGGTTTCGGTCCGGTAGGTGGAGGCGGTGTCGATGGTGAACTCGCCGCCCGGAATCACATTCCACGGCGCGCCCATGGCGTCGCCCGGCGTCGAGCAGGCGTAGGTCCCGTGGGGCAGCGTCCCCAGCTTGCCGCCCGGCGCGGCCTGCGCGGCGAGAGCGAGCGAGGCGAGGCCCGCGGCGGCGAGAAGAGCGATCGTGCGTCCCATCATGACGCGCCCGCTCCTAACAGCGCCGCCCGCCATACGCCAGCGACCTTGCCCGCGCCCCGCCGCTCCGCTAAGGCGCGGCGCGCGATTGCGGGCGGGATTTCTCTCGCCCTTCCAACGAAGGCTCCTTGAACCATGAAAATCAGCGGCGTGGACATCCGTCCCGGCAACATCCTCGAATACGAAGGCGGCATCTGGAAGGTCGCCAAGATCCAGCACACCCAGCCCGGCAAGGGCGGGGCCTACATGCAGGTCGAGATGAAGAACCTGCAGGACGGCCGCAAGACCAACGTCCGCTTCCGCAGCGCCGACACGGTCGAGCGCGTGCGCCTCGACACCAAGGATTTCCAGTACCTCTACGAGGATGGGGAGATGCTGGTGTTCATGGATCAGGACACGTACGATCAGATCAACCTGCCGTCCGACCTGCTCGGCGATGCCAAGGCGTTTCTGCAGGACGGGATGCAGGTCACGCTCGAACTGTGGGACGAGAAGCCGATCTCGGTTGCGCTGCCCGAACAGGTCGAGGCGACGATCGTCGAGGCCGACGCGGTGGTGAAGGGGCAGACCGCCTCCTCCAGCTACAAGCCCGCCGTGCTCGACAACGGCGTGCGCGTGATGGTGCCGCCGCACATCGAAAGCGGCACCCGCATCGTGGTCGACGTCTACGAGCGGACTTACGTGGGCAAGGCCGGATGAGATGAGCGAGGGCGGCGATCCGAAGCTGGCCGGAATCGACCTTTCCACCAGCTATGTCCTGGGCGTGATCTACGACGACGAGTCGCTCACGCTCGAGATGGATTTCCGCCTCCTCGAAACGCATCCCCGATACCAGCCGCCCGGCGACGGGTCGGACGGCTGCTACGGCAAGGGCTTCATCCGCTTCGCCGACCTCGACGACCTGCGCCTGCGCAAGGCCCGGCCTGAAGAGGGGCGCGACGTGAACTACAGCGACATCTACTCGGCCACGATCGACGGCGACTACGCCAATATCTCGAGCGGCTGGGGTGAAATCGAACTGACCGCGCGATCGATCCGCATCGCGCTCGACTGACGAGTACGGACACACAATGGCTCTTCCAGGACTGATCCGCGTGATGGAACGCGCCGCGCGCAAGGCGGGCGGCCGCCTGCGGCGCGACTTCGGCGAGATCGAACACCTGCAGGTGAGCCGCAAGGGTCCCTCGGATTTCGTCTCCAAGGCCGATCGCATCGCCGAGCGCACGATCTACGACGAGCTGCTCCACGCGCGTCCCGACTGGGGCTTCGTGATGGAGGAAGCGGGCACGATCGAGGGCGATCCGACCAAGCCGCGCTGGATCGTCGATCCGCTCGACGGCACCAGCAACTTCCTCCACGGCATTCCGCACTTCGCGGTCTCGATCGCGGTGCAGGAACCCAAGCTCGACGGCTCGGGCTGGGGCGAAGTGACCGCGGGCGTCGTTTACCAGCCGATCACCGACGAGACCTACTGGGCGGAAAAGACCCGCGGCGCCTGGTTGCACGACGGCCGCCTGCGCGTGTCTTCGCGCTCGCGCCTGTCCGACGCGCTGATCGGCACCGGCATTCCTTATGGCGGCCACGGCGATTTCGCCGAATGGGGCCGGATCTTCGCCGCGATCGGCCCGCAGGTCGCCGGCATCCGCCGCTTCGGGGCCGCCTCGCTCGACCTCGCCTGGCTCGCCGCGGGGCGCTTCGACGGGTTCTGGGAAAGCGATCTCGCCGACTGGGACACCGCCGCCGGCTGCCTGCTGGTGCGCGAGGCCGGCGGCTTCGTCAGCGACTACCGCGGCCGCTCGCAGCCGATCCACGCGAAGCAGGTCCTCGCCGCCAACGACAGCCTGCATTCGAAGTTGCACAAGCTGCTGGCCGGGGCGGTGAAAGCGTAAATCCTCTCCGTTTTGCCGAAGGTCAAACGAGGAGGGGGGCCGCGAGACGCCCCTCGGCTGGCTGGCAAGCCAGCCGCTCGGGATAAACTGCCCTTCGGGCAGCGTCTCATGGTGGAGGGGGCCTGCGCACCGATGCCGCTCCGACCGACGCCTGCGGCGTCGCCCACCTCCCCATTTGGCTTCGCAAAATGGGGAGGATCGAGATCAAGTGCATTCTTGCCGCGGCGATACCGCTCCGCTATCCGCCGCGCTCCCGCACCAGTGCCCCTGTGGCGGAATTGGTAGACGCGTTCGACTCAAAATCGAATTTCCACGGAAGTGCCGGTTCGAGTCCGGCCAGGGGCACCATGCAGCCGGAAAAAAAGGGCCAACCTCCGGCGCTCCCGCACACTTCGAATAATAAGCCGCAGCCGCAACGGAACTACCGCTGCGAGCTATCGTTGTGCCGAAACGGAGCGGACTCGATCCGTGCATCGGAGTGAGAAAAATGAAGAAGCTTCTGACAATGCTGGCTTTGGGCGGCACGGTTATGTTCCTGCCGGCCTGCAACACCGTTGAAGGGGCTGGTGAAGACGTAGAATCCGTCGGGGATTGCGCCGATGGGGTGGAAGGAAACTGCTAGCGTCCGGAGAACTTCTGATGAGACGTCCAGAGGCCTGATGAGGCGGGCGCCGCTTTCATTTTGCTCCTTTGGCGTCTCGTCAGTCCGACGTCTGTAGTCGCGTCGCTTCCCGGCCTCGGTGCAGGCCTGCGATACCCTGCCGTAAGCTCGCTGATCGCCTCGACGCGGTGCGGGCCTTCGCCTCCTGAGCATCCAGAATTTCCCGCAACTGCAAGGGCATATTTGAAGGGCTTCCCTTTCCGTCCGGCGGAATTGGCTTGATCTTGGCGGGCGGCTCTGGGAATTGCCCACTAGATGTTTCCCGGCGTGCCCTCCTTCCACGCGATCGCCGCCATGGTGGTCACGATCGCGATGTTCGTGGCGTTCGCGCGCGGGCGGATGTCGACAGAGATCGTTTCGCTGCTGACGATCGCGGTGATCGCGGTGGGGCTCTACTTCTTCCCGCTCGAAGGCACCGGGCCGACCGACGGCATCCAGCTCGCCTTCTCGGGCTTCGGGCACTATGCGCTGATCACGATCTGCGCGTTGATGATCATGGGCCGCGGCCTGGTGACGACGGGGGCGCTGGAGCCGGCGGCGCGGTTCCTTGAGCGGGTGTTCAAGCTGAACGTCCAACTCGGCCTGCTGGTCTCGCTGATCATCGCCTTCGGGCTCTCGATGGGCGTCAACGATACGCCTGTGGTGGTGCTGCTGCTGCCGATCTTCGTCAGCCTCGCCGCACGCGGGGTGATCCCGGCGTCCAAGACGCTGATCCCGATCAACGCCGCCGTGCTCATCGGCGGCATGGCGACGACGATCGGCACCTCGACCAATATCCTCGTCGTCTCGATCGCGGGCGATCTCGGCATGCCGCCCATGGGCGTGTTCCACTACACGCCGATCGTGCTCACGGCGTCGCTGTTCGCGCTGCCCTATCTCTGGCTGATCGCGCCACGCCTGCTGAGGGACAACACGGTCGCGGAAACGCACGCCGCGCGCCGGTTCCGCACCCGGCTGCGGGTGGGGGAGGAGAGCGCGCTGAGCGGGCAGGTGCTCGCAACGATCCTGCCCCGGCTTCCGGCCGATCTGGAGTTCCACGAGCCGCCGCAAGGGCCCATCCAGCCGCAGCAGCAACTCACCATTTCCGGCACGCATGAAGCGCTCGAGGAAGCCATGCGCACGCTCAAGGGCGAGGTCGCGCCGGCCTGGGTGCTCGACCGAATCAAGCGCAGCTCGAACGCCTCGGGCGAGGACATCGCCGTCGTCGAGATGACGGTGACGGCCGATTCGCGCCTGATCAACCGCACGCTGTCGACCTCGGGCATTGCCGATCTCTACGGCGTCGCCGTGCTCGGCGTGCACCGGCCCGAGCGGCTAATCGGCGAGCGGCACCGCGACGGCGAAGGGGCTGACTTGCGGATCGCCGAAGGCGACGTGCTCCTCGTCATGGGGATTTCCGCCGATCTCGCCGATTTCGCCCGCGCCGACAGCCTGCTGATCCTCGAAGGCGTGCGCGAGCTCCCCCGCCGGTCCAAGGCGGTGCTGTCGGCCGGCATCATGGTCGGCTCGGTGGGTCTTGCGTCGATCGGGCTGCTGCCGATCGCGATCTCGGCGCTGGCCGGGGCGATCCTGATGTTCGTCACCGGGTGCGTGAAGTTCGACCGGGTCGGCCGCGCGCTCTCGGCGCAGGTCATCGTGCTGGTGGCCGCGAGCATCGCGATCGGGCGGATCATCCTCGAAAGCGGCGCGGCGGCCTGGCTGGGCGAGGTCCTCGCGTCGGGACTGCAGTTCCTTCCCCCCGCAGGCGTGCTCGCGGCGATCATGCTGTTCGTGACGCTGCTCACCAACTTCGCCTCGAATGCGACCGCGGCGACGGTCGGCACGCCGATCGCCTTCGCGGTCGCGCAGCAGCTCGGCATGCCGCCCGAGCCGCTGATCCTGGCCGTGCTGTTCGGCTGCAACCTCTGCTACGCGACGCCGATCGCCTACCAGACGAACATGCTGATCATGTCGGAAGGCGGCTACGAATTCCGCGACTACATCCGCACCGGGCTGCCGCTGGTGCTGCTGATGGTGACGACGCTCTCGATCCTGCTGGTGACGACCTACATGTAGGGGACAGGCGCCTCGCGCCGAGGGCGCGGGGCGGTCTTTCCTACACGCCCGCGATCTGCAATGATCCGTTCCGATGACGCGTGCGAGGGCGAGTGGGGTGGTCTGGGTCTTGAACGGACGGCCATGTTCCAAGGTGACAGTCGAAAGTCACACACTCGTGTGACCCCTGTACGGAAGGTCACGGGAAGAGGGGGATTGTTCAATGATTGCAGCAGGTTCGCGAAACGCATATGCCCGTCGAGTGTCAACTCTGGCGGCTGCTGTGGCAGTGGTGCTCGCCGCGCCGGCCCATGCCGACGAGCTGCGCGACGCGGTCGCGGCCGACATGCCCGCGCTGATGGAGCTCTACCGTGACCTCCACGCCCATCCGGAGCTGAGCTTCCAGGAAGTCGAGACCGCGAAGAAGCTTGCCGCCCGCATGCGCGATCTCGGCTTCGCGGTGACCGAGAAGGTCGGCAAGACCGGGGTGGTCGCGGTGATGGAGAACGGTGCGGGACCGACCGTCATGCTCCGCGCCGACATGGACGGGCTGCCGGTGGTCGAGCAGACCGGACTGCCGTTCGCCTCGAAGGAAGTCGCCGTGCCTGCGTCGGGCGTTGAGACCGGCGTGATGCACGCCTGCGGGCACGACACGCACATGACCGCCTGGATCGGCGCCGCGCAGCAGCTCGCCGAGCGCAAGGACGAATGGTCGGGCACGCTGGTGATGATCCTCCAGCCGGCCGAGGAGATCGGCGAGGGCGCGCTGGCGATGATCGAGGATGGGCTCTACACGCGCTTTCCGAAGCCCGACTACGTGGTCGCCTTCCACGACGCGGCGCAGTTTCCGGCGGGAACGATCGGCTACTCGCCGGGCTTTGCGCTGGCAAACGTCGACAGCGTCGACATCACGGTTCCCGGGGTCGGCGGCCACGGCGCCTATCCGCACACGACCAAGGATCCGATCGTGCTCGCGAGCGCGATCGTGATGAAGTTGCAGACGCTGGTCAGCCGGGAGAGCAGTCCGCTCGACCCGACGGTGGTCACCGTCGGCAGCTTCCATGCGGGCGCCAAGCACAACATCATCTCCGACGAGGCGAAGCTGCAGCTGACCGTCCGTTCCTACAGCGACGAGACGCGCAAGCTGCTGCTCGACGGCATTGCCCGCATCGCGCGGGGCGAGGCGATCGCGGCGGGCATGCCGGAGGACAAGATGCCGACGGTCACGGTCGCCGATCCTTACACGCCCTCGACCTTCAACTCGCCTGACTTCACCGAGCAGGTCATGGCCGGCTTCCGCACCCGCTTCGGCGAGGATCGGGTGGTCGAGGTCCCCTCCGTCATGGGCGGGGAGGACTTCGGCCAGTTCCTGCGCGCCGATCCCGATGGGCTCAAGTCGCTGATCTTCTGGGTCGGCGGCGTGCCGCAGGCGGAGTTCGATGCGGCGCAGAAGGGCGAGGGCACGCTGCCCTCGTTGCACAGCCCGTTCTGGGCGCCCGACGCCGAGAAGGTGATCGCGACCGCCGCCGAAGCGCTGACCGCAGCGACGCTCGACCTGCTGCCTGCGGCCGGTCAGTAGTCGAGCGAACTCCCGCCGCCGCGCGCGAGCGAGCCTTCGAGCAGCGAGCGCGCCTGGCGGGAGCGGAGCTGGCGGAATTCACGCAGCAGCGCTTCCCGTTCCGACGGGGAGAGTCGCTCGAATTCCTCTTCCGTGAGGCCGAGCGCGGCATAGTCGATGCCGGTGCCGACGCGGGTCGTGCTGTTGCGCGGGAGATAGCTCGCGCTCTCCGCGCCGGCGCCTGCGGTATCCATCGGTGCGCCGAACGTGCTCGGGGTGCCGCCATAGTCGAAGGTCGCCGCATGGCCGCCGCGCTGGTCGGAGCTCGTGACCAGCTTGGGCGCGCCGAACTTCTCCGCCTCCGCGCGCTTCAGCTCCGCCTGCCGGTCGCGCCGGGCCAGTTCGTCGGCAACCGCCTCGCGGTTCTCGCCGTCGGCCAGGATCGCCAGCGCGCCCGTCAGGCAGACGGTGACGACGGCGAAATGCCGGTACATTTTCGCGTTCAACGCCGCCGGGTTCGCACGCCGTGCCATCGACCCGCAGCGCTGTCAGAAAATGGTTAAGATCCGGCAACGGCCGCCCAAAACCATGACGGCCGCCGAGGTCCGAGGAACCCCGACGGCCGTACTCTCCTCCCCAGGAGATCGTTGTCAGTTGTAGGTGCCGAGCCGGTGATGCAGGGCGTTGATCCGGGCGAGCTCGTCGCGGTCCTCGGTCGTGCGGGCATGGCTGGCGAGCGCGGCGCGCAGCAGCTTGAAGTCCGCGGTCGAGAACAGCGCGCGGGCGCGGGACGGTTCTCGGGGCAGCGTTTCGTTGCTCATGATGCCTTCTCCTTCGGGCGGTGTCCGCGGCGGCTCGGGGGGCTCAGGCCGCCGCGAACTGGTTCATCGTATTCGCCGTGCCGCCGGCTTTCAGCGCGGCCTCTCCGGCGAAGTATTCCTTGTGGTCGTCACCGATGTCGGAGCCGGCCATGTTCTGGTGCTTCACGCAGGCGATGCCCTGGCGGATCTCCTCGCGCTGCACCTGCTTGACGTAGCCGAGCATCCCTTCCTCGCCGAAGTAGCGCTTGGCGAGATTGTCGGTGCTGAGCGCCGCGGTATGGTAGGTCGGCAGCGTGATGAGGTGGTGGAAGATCCCCGCCTCGCGCGCCGCGTCGGCCTGGAAGGTGCGGATGCGCTCGTCGGCCTCGGCGGCGAGATCGCTGCCGTCGTAGTCCACGCTCATCAGCTTCGCCCGGTCGTAGGCCGAAAGATCGCGGCCCTCCGCTTCCCAGGCGTCGTAAACCTGCTGGCGGAAATTGAGCGTCCAGTTGAAGCTGGGCGAGTTGTTGTAGACCAGCTTGGCGTTCGGAATGACCTCGCGGATGCGGCTGACCATTCCGCCGATCTGGCCGATGTGCGGCTTCTCGGTCTCGATCCACAGCAGGTCCGCGCCGTTCTGGAGCGCCGTCACGCAGTCGAGCACGCAGCGGTCCTCACCCGTACCAGAGCGGAACTGATAGAGGTTGCTCGGCAGCCGCTTGGGCCGCAGCAGCTTGCCGTCGCGGGTGACGAGAACGTCGCCGTTGCCGATCTGGGCGGGATCGACCTCATCGCAGTCGAGGAAGCCGTTGTACTGGTCGCCGAGGTCGCCCGGCGCGGTGGAGTAGGCGATCTGCTTGGTCAGCCCGGCGCCGAGGCTGTCGGTGCGGGCGACGATGATCCCGTCCTCCACGCCCAGCTCGAGGAAGGCGTAGCGGATCGCGCGGATCTTCTGCAGGAAGTCCTCGTGCGGCACGGTGACCTTGCCGTCCTGGTGGCCGCACTGCTTCTCGTCCGAAACCTGGTTCTCGATCTGTAGCGCGCAGGCGCCAGCCTCGATCATCTTTCTGGCGAGCAGGTACGTCGCCTCGGCATTGCCGAAGCCGGCATCGATATCGGCGATGATCGGCACGACATGCGTCTCGTGATTCTCGATCGCATGCTCGAGCCGCTTGGCTTCGACCTCGTCGCCGCGCTCGCGCGCCGCATCGAGATCGCGGAACAGCATACCAAGCTCGCGCGCGTCGGCCTGGCGCAGGAAGGTGTAGAGCTCCTCGATCAGCGCGGGCACGGAGGTTTTCTCGTGCATCGACTGGTCGGGGAGGGGGCCGAACTCGCTGCGCAGCGCGGCGACCATCCAGCCCGACAGGTAGAGGTACTTGCCTCTGGTCGTGCCGAAATGCTTCTTGATGCTGATCATCTTCTGCTGGCCGATGAACCCGTGCCAGCAGCCGAGCGACTGGGTGTAGGCCGCCGGGTCGGCGTCGTAGGCGGCCATGTCTTCGCGCATGATCTTCGCGGTATGGCGCGCGATTTCGAGCCCGGTGGGGAAGCGGTTCTGGATCCGCATGCGCGCAGCCGCCTCGGCGTCGATCGCATTCCACGGCGCGCCTTGCGCGGCGATGGTGGTCCTGAACTCGTCGATCTTGGCCTGATAGGTCACGTCGGTGGTCTCCTGAAATCGATCGGCCGTTTCCGGCGTCGGGGACATTCATCGCGTGTCGGGCAGCGGCAGGATAGCCAAACTTACAAAGTTTCTTGTCCGATTGCGCAGGATGCCGCATCATTGCCTGTAAAGCTGTAAAGGAATTTACATGTCGGACGATGCCATCTTCGCGGGACCGGCCCTGCGACGCCTGCGCAAGCGCGAAGGCTTGACCCAATCCGCCATGGCGGCGCAGCTCGCGATTTCGCCGAGCTATCTCAATCTCATCGAACGCAACCAGCGCCCGTTGACCGCGCGAGTCATGGTGCAGGTGGTTGAGCGGTTCGATTTCGATCCTCGCAGCCTGCGGGAGTCCGAAACCGTGGGCGGGATCGACGGACTCGCGCGTCGGCTTGCCGACCAGCGCTTCGCCGGGTTTTCGATCGATCGCGACGAGATCGGAGAAGTGCTGGCCATGGCGCCGCACTTCGCGGCCGCTTTCGCGCAGCTCTACGACACCGCGGGGGAGGGGGCGGGGGGCGAAGATCCGCTCGCCGAGTCACGCCGCGAGATCGAGCGCTGGCGCAACCATTTCGCCGATCTCGACGCTGCGGCCGAGGAATTGGCCGACGAACTGCGCCTGTCGCGCGCCGACATCGGAACGGCGCTGGTCGAGCGCCTGCGCGAGCGCCATCAGATCGCGCTGCGCATCCTCCCGCGCGAAGTGATGCCCGAGGCGATCCGGCGGCTCGATCTGCATGCGCGGCAGTTGCAGCTCTCCGAGATGCTTTCGCCCGCCTCGCGCAATTTCCAGATCGCGGTGCAACTCGCGCAGCTCGAGCAGCGCGAGGCGATCCGGACGCTCGCTGCGAGCGGCCAGTTTCAGAACGAGGATGCGCGCAAGCTGTTCGAGCGGCACTTGCAAGGCTATTTCGCCGCGGCGCTGATCATGCCTTACGGCCGTTTCCTGCGCGCCTGCGATGCGACGGGCTACGACTTCCCCGTCTTGATGCGGCGCTTCGGGGTCAGCTTCGAACAGCTCGCGCATCGGCTGACCACGCTGCAGCGCGTGGGCCAGCGCGGGCTTCCCTTCTTCATGGCGCGGCTCGACCGCGCGGGGCAGTTCTCCAAGCGGTTCGCCGGTGCGAGCGGGGCGACTTTCCTCGAATCCGAGGCGAGCTGCCCGCTGTGGCACGTTCACCGGACTTTCGAACGCGCGGGCGAATGGTGCGTGCAGGAGATCGCGCCCGACGTGGCGGAAGCGGCGCCCGATCACTGGTTGACGGTCTCCCGCCTGACCGAGGGCGTTGCCGCCGAGGGGGAGGCGCAGTTCGCCGTCGTCGTGGGGGTGGAGGCACGTTTCGCCGCGGACCTGGCGCTTGCGCGGGGATATCCGCTGCGGCGTGAGCAGGCTCAGCCGATCGGCCCCGGATGCCGCGGCTGCCACATCGCCGGTTGCCGTCAGCGCTCGCTGCCGCCGCGTAACGCCCGGCTTGCGTTCGAGAACCACCAGCGCGGGGTCACCCCGTTTCGCTTCGGCGCTGAAGGCTGAAGAGGGAACCGCCCCTGCGGATCGCGAGTTTCCGGAGCGCCAAGGGAGTAGAAAACATGGTCGAAGAACGCACCACCGAAGTCGAAACGCCGCGAGGCGATACCCACACGCACACCACCGTCGTCACCGACGAGCCGCGGCGGCGCGGTTCCAGCGGATGGATCATCGCGCTCGTACTGATCGTCGCGCTGATCGTCGGCCTCTACCTCTTCAGCCAGACCGGCGGAGCCGAAATCGCCAAGGACAATGCGATCGCCGACGCTGCGGGCGAAGTGGGCGACGCTGCCCAGCAGGCGGGCGACGCAGTCGATCGCGCCGCAGACGAAGTCACCGACGGGAACTGATCCCGCTGAGGCCGTGCCCGTCCGCCTCACCGGCGGATGGGAAGTGGTGTAAAATTTACCGACATTTCATCTCTGCTCCCTAGTCCGGCTGTTCTTCGCAAGGACTTTTTCGGACCGGGACAGAGATGATCCGCCTGTTCAAGCACTACATTCCCCATGCGGTGCTGCTGTTGGGGCTGGTGGACCTTCTGCTGCTCGTCGCAGCGGGTGAGCTGGCCTGGGTGGCGCGCGCTGCGCAGGCCGGGATCGACACCGGGCCGCTGTCCGAGCGTATCGCGCCGCTTGCCGGCTTCGCGCTTACGGTGTGGACCGCAATGATCTCGGTCGGCGTCTACGGCAGCGAGGCGCTGCGGTTGATGCGCTATGCCTGCGCGCGCCTGCTGGTGGCGATCAGCTTGGCGATCATCGCGTTGTCGTTCATCGACTTCCTGCTGCCGGGGCTGACCTTCTGGCGCTCCACGCTCCTGTTCGCGATGATCATCTCTGCGGCGCTGCTGGTGTTCGGGCGGCTGCTGATCGGTTCGTTTCTCGGCACGTCCGCCTTTCGGCGGCGGGTGATGGTGCTCGGCGCCGGTCATCGCGCGCAGCGGCTGCGCAAGCTCGCGGAGCGGCCGGAGAGCGGCTTCGCCATCGTATCCTACATCGCCATGACCGATAGCGAGCGGGTGGTGGAGGAGGCGATCGCCCGCTCGGCGATTCACGACCTGGGCCGCTTCGTGGAGAACCTGGGGGTGAGCGAAGTCGTCCTAGCGCTGGAGGAGCGACGCAACGCGCTGCCGCTCAAGGATCTGCTGCGGGTCAAGACGATGGGCGTCCACGTCAACGACTTCAGTAGTTTCATGGAACGCGAGACCGGCCGGGTCGATCTCGACTCGCTCAATCCGAGCTGGCTGATCTTCTCCGACGGATTCTCGTCCGGCAGAATGGTGTCGAGCGCGGCGAAGCGCCTGTTCGACATTGCTGCAAGCGGTCTCCTGCTGCTGCTCACGCTACCGGTGATCGCGCTCTTCGCCCTGCTGGTGAAGCTCGACAGCAAGGGGCCGGCGTTCTTCCGCCAGACGCGGGTCGGCCTCTACGGACAGACCTTCGACCTCATCAAGCTGCGCTCGATGACCGCCGACGCCGAGAAGGACGGTGCGAAGTGGGCCGAGCGCAACGACCCGCGGGTCACGCGGGTCGGCAAGTTCATCCGCAAGGTCCGGATCGACGAACTGCCGCAGGTCTGGACGGTGCTGAAGGGCCAGATGAGTTTCGTCGGCCCGCGGCCCGAGGTGCCCCGCTTCGTCGCCGATCTCGAGCAGGAGCTGCCCTACTATGCCGAGCGTCATATGGTGAAGCCGGGGATCACCGGCTGGGCGCAGATCAACTATCCCTACGGCGCCTCGACGGAGGATGCGCGGCACAAGCTCGAATACGATCTCTATTACGCGAAGAACTACACGCCCTTCCTCGACCTGCTGATCCTGCTCCAGACCCTGCGCGTCGTGCTCTGGCCGGAGGGCGCGCGATGATCGGCCTCCGGCGCTTCCTTCGCCACCGCTACGACTATCGCGCCGAATGGCTGCGTTTCACGCGGACCATGGGGCAGGGCGGTTCGGCGGGCGAGGCCCTGCCGGAACGCGCGATCCGCGCCATTGCGGAGATGACCGAGAGCGCCGGCGGTCTGCTGTTCATGCCGGAGCAGGACGGGACCCTCGTCCTGGCGGCGCGCTGGCACTGGCCCGCGATCGAGGTGCCGGGGGCGGCCTTTCCGATTGAGTTCGCGCTGGAGGTCGAGCGGACCGGGCGTATCGTCGATATCGGCGAGGCGCGCGGCGAGACCGAGCCGGAGATACTGCCCATGTGGCTTGCCGCCGCGGCGGATGCCTGGGCGCTCGTCCCGCTGCTCCACCTCGACCGCCTGCATGGTGTCATCGTCCTTGCCCATCCCTCCGTGCCCCGGCAGCTCGACCGGGAGGATGTCGATCTGCTCGGCATCGTCGGCCGGCAGCTTGCGAGCTATCTCGCCGAGCGCGCGGGACAGGAAGCGCTGATGGAGGCGCGCCAGTTCGACGAGTTCAGCCGCCGCATCGCCTTCGTGATGCACGACGTGAAGAACCTCGCCAGCCAGCTCTCCCTGCTTGCCCGCAATGCCGAGCGCCACGCCGACAATCCCGCCTTCCGCGCCGACATGCTTGTCACCCTGCGCAACAGTGCGGACAAGCTCAATGCGCTGCTCGCTCGCCTGGGACGCTATGGCGCCAGCGGCGGCAGGCGGCGCGAGCGGGTGGAACTGCGCGAGCTTGCCGCACGAGTGAAGGATGGGCTGGCCGGCGGCGCCTCGCTGAACCTCATCGATTCCGGGGATGTCGCGGTGCTCGCCGACGCGGAGGCGCTCGAACAGGCGCTGGTCCATCTCGTGCAGAATGCGGTCGAGGCGGGTGAAGGGCACGGGCCGGTCTATCTCGATATCGCGAGCGACGGGGTGCGCGGGCGGATCGACGTGATCGATTCCGGCGGAGGAATGTCGGCCGAATTCATCCGCGACGGGCTGTTCCGTCCTTTCGTTTCGTCCAAGCCTTCCGGGTTCGGCATCGGAGCGTTCGAGGCGCGCGAACTCGTGCGCGCGATGGGCGGGCGGCTGGACGTCGATTCGCGGGAAGGGATCGGCACCCGCTTCTCGATCAGCCTGCCCTTGTTTGCCGCGGCCGAGCTGATTCGGAATGTGGAGGCGGCGTGATGGCGCAGGACAAGCCCCGGCTGCTGATCGTCGAGGACGATCCTGGCCTCCAGGCGCAGCTCAGATGGGCCTATGAGGATTTCGAGGTCGTCTGCGCCGCCGACCGCGAGACGGCGCTCACCGCGCTAAGAGCGGAAGAGCCGGCGGTGGTGACGCTCGATCTCGGCCTGCCGCCCGATCCCGACGGGGTGAGCGAAGGTTTCGCCGTGCTCGACGCGATCATGGCGTTGAAGCCCGACACCAAGGTGATCGTCGCATCCGGCCACGGCGCCCGGGAGAGCGCGCTCGAAGCGATCGCGCGGGGCGCTTACGATTTCTACCAGAAGCCCGTGGATATCGAGGCGCTCGGGCTGATCGTCCGGCGCGCCTGCAATCTCAGGCAGATCGAGCAGGAGAACCGCCGCCTGGTCCTGAGGGCTGCGGAGGACAGGACCGTGCTCGGCGGGCTCGTCACCGCGGCGCCCGAGATGATGAAAGTCGCGCGCACGATGGAGCGGGTGGCCAACACCGGCGTCTCGGTCATGCTGCTTGGCGCGAGCGGGACGGGCAAGGAACTGCTCGCGCGAGGTTTGCACGAGGCGAGCGACCGGGCCGGCGGGCGGTTCGTCGCGATCAACTGCGCTGCGATCCCCGAAACGCTGCTCGAGGCCGAGCTGTTCGGGCACGAGAAAGGCGCCTTCACCGGTGCGGTGAAAACCACCGAAGGCAAGATCGAGCAGGCGCACGGCGGGACCCTGTTTCTCGACGAAGTGGGCGACATTCCGCTACCCCTTCAGGTCAAGCTGCTGCGCTTCCTGCAGGAGCGGCAGATCGAACGGATCGGCGGCCGCAAGGCGATCGACGTCGATACGCGGATCGTGGGTGCGACGCATCAGGATCTCGAGGCGATGATCGCCGAGGGCCGCTTTCGCGAAGACCTGTTCTATCGCCTCGCCGAGATCGTGGTGAAGATTCCGCCGCTGTCGGAGCGGGCGGGCGATGCGGCGCTGCTCGCACGCGTATTTCTCAAGCGCTTTGCCGCCGAGATGAATCCGAACGTGGGCGGCTTCGCGCCAGACGCGCGCGCGGCGATCGACGGCTGGAACTGGCCGGGCAACGTGCGCGAACTGGAGAACCGCGTGAAGCGCGCGGTGATCATGGCCGACGGGAAGCTGATCACGGCTGCGGACCTCGACCTCGATGGGCTCGAGGAGGATGATTTCCCTCTCAACCTGAAGAGTGCGCGGGAGCGGTCGGATCGCAAGATGATCCGCCACGCGCTGGCACGCAGCGAAGGTAATATCTCGCACACGGCCAAGCTGCTCGGGATCAGCCGGCCCACGCTTTACGACCTGCTCAAGCAGTATGACTTGCAGGCGTAAACGGGGCCTGCGTCGGGCGCTGGCAGGCTTCGCTCTGCTGGCGCTGGCTGCGTGCGGTCAGGGGGAGCCCCAACTTGCCCCGCTCGATACCGCGCGCGCCGCGCTGGCACGCGGCGACGGGCTGAGCGCCGAGATCGTGCTGCGCCGGATGATGGAGCAGGGAACGCCGCGCGCGGACGTTGCCGCCTACCTCGGCCAGGCCGAGCTCGCGCAGGGCAAGGTTGTCGAGGCGCGCGACTGGCTCGGGTCGGGGGACTTCTCGCCCGCCACCAGGGCGCACGGCTTTCATATGCTCGGCGTGCTGGAAATGCGGGGCGGCAACCTCCCTGCCGCGGGCGCCGCTTTCGACCGTGCGCTGCGGAGCGATCCGGACAATCCCGAGCTGTGGGTCGATATCGGCCGGCTGCGCCATCTCGGCGGCGAGCACACGCTTGCTCTCGAAGCGGCCGAGCGAGCGGTTACCCTCGGCCCGCGCAATCCGGAGGCCTTGCGCTTCCGGGGGCAACTGATCCGCGATGCGCACGGTGTGGTCGCGGCATTGCCGTGGTTCGAAGCGGCGCTGGAAGTCGCACCCGACGACGGCGACATCCTGGCGGACTATGCCGCCACGCTCGGAGAGAGCGGACGGGCCGCCGAGATGCTCACCGCCTTGCGCCGCATGGCGGACGTCGCGCCCGGCGACCCGCGCCTCTATTTCCTCCAGGCCACTCTGGCGGCGCGCGCAGGCGAATTCGATCTCGCGCGGGGGCTGCTTTCGCGGCGAGGCGATCTCGATCGGCTGAGCCCGGCGATGGCGCTGCTTTCTGGAGTGATCGATCTTCGGAGCGGCAATCCCGCAAGCGCCGCGCAGACCTTCGACCGCCTCCTCCTGAACCAGCCGGACAATCGCCGGGTGCGTCAGTTGCTCGCCCATGCGCTGCATCTTTCGGGGAACGATCGGGAGCTCGTCTATCGCTTCGGCGACGCGGCGATGCGCCCTGACGCCGATCCCTATTTCGCCATGACAGTCGGGCGTGCGTACGAGGCACTTGGGCAGCGCGACGAGGCTGCGCCGCTATTGGAAAAGGCGAGCCGATCAGGCGGGCCCCAACTCGCGCCCCTTGCCACGCCGGTCGCGGTGGAGATCGCGCAGGCGAGGGGCGGGGCAACGGGTGCCGACACGGTCGCGCTCGTGCGCGGCCTGATCGCCGCGGACCGGCTGCCGGAGGCTTTGGCGGCGGCAGAGGCATTTCGTGGGCGGTTTCCCGGCTCCTCGGATGCGCTCGGGCTTGCCGGCGATACTCTGCTGGCCGCGGGGCGACCCGCCGAAGCGCTCGAGCGATATCGTGCGGCTGCGGGCATCCGGCGGCCGTGGCCGCTGATGCACCGTATGCTCGCGGCCTACGCCGCGCAGAACGACCGATCCGCGGCCTATGCGCTGCTCACCGATTACCTGCGCGCCGAGCCGCGGAACAGGGAGGCTGCGGCCATGCTTGCGCTGCTCGCCTTGGATGCCGGCCGGCGGGATCAGAGCATGGCGCTGCTCGATCACGCTCTGGCGTCCGGCGGCATGCGCGATCCGCGGCTATGGGCGCTGAAAGCCGAAGCCGGCTTGCTGCAGGGCGATGTCGCCGGCGCGCGCGAAGCGGCCGAGCGTGCCTATCGCCTTCAGCGCAGCGATCCGCTGGCGAGGCGCGCTCTGGCCCGTGCATTCACCGCCTCCGGCAATGTCGAGGCGGCGCGAGCGCTCACGCGGCGCTAGCCCACTCGACAGGCGATCGGCCGTTGGGCATGGCCGCGCCGTGGCCATTCCGATCCTCTCCCGCATCGACCCGATGGTGCGCCTGCTTGTCGTGGCAATCGCACTGGCGACGATTTGTCCTGCCGTGGGGGAAGGGCGGGAGGTAGTGGAGGTGGTGTCGAATTTCGCGATTTTCGCACTGTTCGCGCTTAATGGACTGAGATTGCCGCGGGGCGAGGTGCTGCATGGGGTGCGGCATGGGCGGTTCCTCGTGCCGCTGCTGGTCTGGTGCTTCGGGGCGATGGCGCTGACGGGGCTGGGGCTGTCGCGCGTGGGCGCGGGACATCTGCCGCAGGAGCTCGCGATCGGCCTGCTGTTCCTCGGCACCCTGGCTTCGACGGTGCAGTCGGCGACGGCCTACAGCTCCCTCGCGGGAGGCAACGTCGCGCGGTCGGTCGTGGCGGCGGCGCTGATCAACATCGCGGGCGTGTTCGTCACCGCGCCGCTGTTTGCAGTGATGGGGGGCTTCGGGACGGCCGAGATCGGGATAGGCGGCCTGGGCAAGATCCTCGCGCTGCTGGTCGTGCCGTTCGTGCTGGGGCAGGCGTTGCAGGGCGTCGGGCGCTCATGGGTGCAGGCGCATCCGGCGCTAGTCTCGACGATGGACCGGCTGGCGATCGCGATCGCGGTCTACGTGGCGTTCTCCGGCGCGGTCGAGCGGGGCATCTGGACCACGCTGGAGGCAGGCCAATGGGCGATCCTGCTCGGCCTGCTGCTCGCGTTCCTGGCGATCGGCTTCGGCGGAAGCTGGCTCTTCTCGGGCCTGTTCCGGCTGGACCGGCCGACGCGCATCTCGTTCATGTTCGCGGGCGCGCACAAGAGCGTGGTGAGCGGGGCGCCGATCGCGCTGATCCTGTTCCCTCCGGCGAGCGCGGGCCTCGTGATGGCGCCGCTGCTCGCCTACCACCTGCTGCAACTGGTGGTCTCGGCCCCGCTGGCTAGTCGGCTGTCCCACTCTCGCCGCTGACGCTGGCGCGCCGGTTGTGGCGCACCGACCACCACAGCGACAGGCCGATCAGGATCGCGCCGATCAGGCCGGTGATCGTCTCGGGAATGTGCATCACGGCGGAGAACAGCATGATCATCCCGAGCACGATGATCGCCCAGAAGGCGCCGTTCTCGAGGAAGCGGTACTGCGCCAGCGTGCCCTGCTTGACGAGGTGGATGGTCATCGAACGCACGAACATCGCGCCGATCGAGAGGCCGAGCGCGATCACGATCATGTTGTTCGAAAGCGCGAAGGCGCCGATCACGCCGTCGAAGCTGAACGAGGCGTCGAGCACGTTGAGGTAGAGGAAGCCGCCCAGGCCGCTGCGCACCACCGCGCCCTGCAGGCGGGCCGCTTCCGCGCGCATCTCGAGGATCGTGTTGACCCCCTCGACCGCGATGAAGGTGACGAGGCCGAGAATGCCCGCGACGAGGAACGTCAGCGCATCGGCCGGCTCGAGCATCGTCGAGATGCCCCACATCACCAGCAGGAGCAGCGCGATTTCGGCCGCCGGCAGCGCAGCGAAGCGGGCGAGCTGAACCTCCACGATGCGGATCCAGTGCACGTCCTTGTCGAGATCGAAGAAGAACTTGAGCCCGACCATGGCGAGGAAGGCGCCGCCGAAGCCAGCAATGCCGACATGGGCGGAGCTGACGATCTCCTCGTACCGCAGCGGATCGTTGAGCGAGAGGTTGAGCGTCTCCAGCGGCCCGAGACCGGCGGCGATGGCGACGATCGCGAGCGGAAAGATGACGCGCATGCCGAAGACCGCGAAGGCGATACCCCAGGTTAGGAAGCGGCGCTGCCAGACTTCGTCCATCTCCTTCAGCACCGAGGCGTTGACCACCGCGTTGTCGAAGCTGAGCGAGACTTCCAGCACCGAGAGGACGACGATGATCCACAGCAGCGACGCCGTCGCACCCAGATCGCCCGTGCTCGACCAGCCGTACCACGCACCGAGCGCGAGGCAGATCAGCGTGAAAATGAAGGAGAACTTGTAGAAGCGAAGCAGCGTGGCCATGCGGCGGTCCCGTCGAAATATCTGCACTCGTGGAGCGAGCGCGCGCTAGAAAATCCGCGGCGGAATCGCAAGTTCCCCGTGCCGCCGTCTGCCGGCCTATTTGGGCTGGTAGGTCTGCTCTTCGCCAGGGAAGGCGCGGCTGCGCACGTCGGCCGCGTAAGTCTCCGCCGCCTTCGCGATGATCTCGGCGATTTCCTCGTAACGCTTCACGAAACGCGGAACCCGCTCGAACATGCCGAGCATGTCTTCGGCCACCAGCACTTGCCCGTCGCAGCGGGCCGAGGCGCCGATCCCGATCGTCGGGCAGGAAATGCTCTCGGTCACCTCGATCGCGATCGGTTCGACCACGCCTTCGACCACGACGGCAAAGGCGCCGGCCTCGTCGAGCGCCTTCGCGTCGCCGACGATCTTCTCCGCCTCGGCATCGCTGCGCCCGCGCGCGCCGTAGCCGCCGAGCACGTTGACCGCCTGCGGGGTCAATCCGATGTGGCCCATCACCGGGATGCCACGCTGGCTCAGGAAAGCGACCGTTTCGGCCATGGCCGCGCCACCTTCGAGCTTCACGCCCGCCGCTCCGCTTTCCTTGAGCAGGCGCGCGGCGCTTTCGAATGCCTGCTGCGGCGAGGCTTCGTAGCTGCCGAAGGGCATGTCGACGATGACCACCGAATGATAGCTGCCGCGCACCACGGCGGCCGCATGGTTGGCCATCATGTCGAGCGTGACGGGCACGGTGGAGGGCAGGCCGTAGATCACCTGGCCGAGCGAATCGCCGACCAGCAGCAGGTCGCAGTGCGCGTCCAGCAACTGCGCCTGGCGCGCGGTATATGCCGTCAGCATGACCAGCGGTTCTTCGGTCACGCCGTTCTTCTTGCGCTGCCGGATCTTGGGCACCGTGAGGCGGCGCATCGGCTGCGGAGTGGGGGTTGCGCGGCTGGTCGCGGTGTCGAGCTGGAAGGTCGTGGACATGGCCGTGAGTTCTAGGGTCCAGGCTTGTGGCTGGCAACGGGCGTTACCGTCTGAGAGGTATTTCGGGCCCTGACGCTGCGTCAAGGCGGGGAAAGCTCCGCAATGGGCGCTTGTAATGACGCGACTTTGCGCTAGCTTCCCGGCCCATTCCGGGGCGCGGCAGCACAGATCGCGCCACCAGCGGGAGGGAAAATTTCAATATGCTCCTAGATAGGGTCAAGCCGCTCGACGCCATTCTGGCGACGGCGGAAAAGAAGTCGCTGAAGCGTACGCTGGGCTGGTTTCAGCTCACCTTGTTCGGCATCGGCTGTGTCATCGGCACGGGCATTTTCGTGCTGACCTCGGTCGGCGCACAGAAAGCGGGGCCGGGTCTCATGCTGGCCTTCGCCATTGCCGGCGCGGTCTGTATCGTCGCGGCGCTGTGTTATGCCGAGATCGCCTCGATGATCCCGGTTGCCGGCAGCGCCTATACCTACAGTTATGCCACGATGGGCGAATTCCTCGCATGGACGGTCGGCTGGGCGCTGATCATGGAATACGCCATCGCCGCCTCGGCCGTGTCGGTCGGGTGGTCGGGATATTTCTCCGGCACGATATTGGGAGGGTTGGGCATAGAATTGCCCGCCTGGCTCAGCGCAGGGCCGTTGGCCCTCGGCGGCGCGGAAGGCGGGCTCATCAACCTGCCCGCGCTGGTCATCGCGCTGCTGGTCACCAGCCTGCTGATCGTCGGCACGAGCGAAAGCGCCAAGTTCAACGCGCTTCTGGTTGCGATCAAGGTGACCGCGCTGACTCTCTTCGTCGCGCTGACGCTGACCAGCGTCGAATTCGACACCGAGAGATTCAATCCTTTCCTGCCCGCCGGCGTGTTCGGCGGCTTCGGAACAGGGCTGGGCGCCGTGGGTGCGGCGGCGACGATGTTCTTCGCCTATGTCGGCTTCGACGCGGTCTCGACCGCTGCGGAGGAAACCAAGAATCCGCAGCGCAACGTGCCTATCGGCCTGGTCGGATCGCTGCTGTTCTGCACCGTGTTCTACGTTCTTGTCGCCGCGGGTGCGATCGGGACGATCGGCGGGCAACCGATCATGGATGCCCTGGGCATTCCGCTCGAGACCGGCTCGCCCGAACTCGCGCGGCAATGTGCGATGCCGCAATATGCCGACGCGCTGGTGTGCTCGAACGAGCCGCTCGCGCACGTGCTGAAGGTTCTGGGCTTCTCGTGGTTCGGCAACGCGATCGGGATCGCGGCGATCCTCGCCCTGCCGTCGGTCATTCTCATCCTGATCTTCGGGCAGACGCGCATCTTCTTCGTCATGAGCCGCGACGGCCTGATGCCGGAGATGCTCAGCCGCGTGCACCCGAAGTTCCGCACGCCGCACGTGGTGACCGCGATCACCGGCACGGTCGTGGCCGTGGCGGCTGCGTTCTTCCCGGTCGGGCAGTTGGCCGACATCTCAAATGCGGGAACGCTCTATGCATTCTTCATGGTGGCATTGGCGGTCATGGTGCTCCGGCGCAGGGATCCCGGCCGTGCGCGGGGCTTCCGGGTCCCCGCCCTGTGGCTCATCGCACCGCTGACGATCGCGGGGTGTCTGTTCCTGTTCCTCAACCTGCCGAGCGCGGCTATGCTGTTCCTGCCAGCGTGGACGGTGCTGGGGCTGCTGGTCTACTTCCTCTACAGCCGCAGCCGCAGCCATCTGGGCCGCGGGATCGTGGAAGTGGTGGACGATGTCGGCGGGGAGGAGACGATGGTCCCGATCCATCCGGAGGGTCGGACCGACTGATCTCTCCCTTTCTGGGAAAACGGGAAAGGGCTGCCTCGATGAGGCAGCCCTTTTTCTTTGTCTCTGCCGAAGTTCGCTAGAGCCGGGTGTCGGCGTGGTGCTCGCTTGCGTCCTCGCGGACGTCCATGCCGAGCGCCATCCTGGCTGTATCCAAGAGGCCCATGTCGCCGTCCCAGATCTCCGCTTCGCCCAGGTCCATGCGCAGGAACAGGATGTCGGGATCGTCCTTGCCGCCGTCGAACCAGGCTTCGGCGAAGTTGTTCCAGAACTGGTCGAAGCGTTCGCGGCTGGTCTCGACCGTCAGCGAGCCATGAAAGCGGGCGTAGATGTCGTGACCCTTGCTCTCGAACGTCGCGGTGGCGGGGCCGAGCGCGGCGAACTTGCCCTGCTTGTGAGTGAAGAACCAGATCGCGCTGTTCGCGTCCTTGTCCAGCTGCGCGCTCATGGGCACCGCGCTGATGGTGTCGCTGTCGAGCTGGAGGAAGAGGAATGGCGAGTCCGCGAGCGCCTTCCAGAATTTCGTCTTCAGCTCGTCGGGATCGCCTTGGCGGTATTTCATGAGAATGGCTCCTTTCGTGATGGCAACGGGGCGGCGGGAGCTTTCGTTCCTTTGCTGCGGTGGAGGGTTGCCAATCCGCGTTCGTGGGAACATAATAGGAACAAATGAGTCGTTCCCGTATGCCTGCCACGATGCTTTCCGATCTGTGCGACGTCGATGCGCTTGCCGCCGCGCGCAGCACGCGCTGGCGGCCGGGGCTTGCCGCGCCTGCGCATAGCGAGATCTTTGCCGGCGGGTCCGAGGGCGGCGGCGCGGGATTGGCGCTCGCGCTTGCCTGTGATGCGCTCCGTTCGTCGCTTGTCGAAGACGAGGACCGGCGTGCCGTCCTGTGGGTGCAGGACCGTGCGGCGGTGCGGCTGACCGGGCGGCCTTACCGCCCCGGACTTCCGGTGGAGCTGCGCCGCCGGCTGATCCACGTCGTGGCGGAGAAGGCGGAAGATGCGCTGTTCGCCCTGGAGGAAGGGCTGCGCTGTCGCGAGCTCGCCTTCGTGATCGGCGAACTGACGGGCAATCCGAAAGCGCTCGATTTCACCGCTTCGCGCCGGTTGAGCCTTGCGGCGGAGAAATACGGCGTGCCGCTGTGGCTGGTTCGGCTCGATGCGCAGCGCGATCTTTCCTCCGCCCGGATGCGGTGGGACGTGCGCGCCGCAGCCTCGCCGGCGCCGCGCTGGAATGCGGTCGCGCCCGGCAATCCGAGCTGGCGGGCCGAGCTGTTCCGTGCGCGGGCTCATGCTCCTGGAGAATGGATATTGCGTGATGACGGACGAAGTCTCGTCGCCGCCCCGCCGCATTCTGTCGGTGTGGCTGCCGCGGCTGGCGATCGACCGCTGGCGGCTGGGTGAAGGCTGCGCGCGCGGGGAAGGGCCGGACGCCGACCCGCTCGCGCTGATCGCCGAAACCGCGCACGGACCGCGCATCGATGCGGTCAACGACGCCGGCCGCGCTGCGGGTGCGCGGCGCGGCATGATGCTGGCCGACGCGCGCACGCTCTGCCCGCGGCTGAAGGTCGCCCCTTCCGACCCGGAGGGTGATCTCGCGTTCCTCGGAAAGCTGGCGGTCTGGGCGCAGCGGTGGGGACCGTGGAGTGCGCTCGACGCGCCCGACGGGCTGGTGATCGACGTCACTGCGGTGGCACATCTGTTCGGTGGCGAGACGCGGCTGCTGGCCGATGCGCAGGCTGCTTTCGCCCGCCGCCGCCTGACCGCACGCCTCGCGATCGCGCCGACCGCGGGGGCGGCCTGGGCGCTGTCGCATTTCGGGCCGGAACGCGCGATCCTGCAACCGGGCGACGATGCGGCTGCGTGTCTCGAGGAGCTGCCGGTGGCGGCGCTGCGGCTCGACGACGAGGTGCTCGTCGTGCTCCGCCGCCTCGGCCTCAAGCGCCTGGGCGACCTGCACGGGATCGGCCGCAGCGCGCTCCACCGGCGCTTCCGCAACCGCAAGTCGCCCGCGGCCAATCCGCTGATCCGGATGGACCAGCTTCTCGGCCGCGTGTCGGAGCCGCTGCTGCCGGTGGTGCGACGGCAGGCGCCGCTGGTCCAGCGCCGGCTGCTCGAACCGATCCGCCATCGCGAACTGCTCGACCAGGTGGTGGCCGATCTGGCCGGCGACATGGCGCGCGAACTCGAAGGCAAGGGGCAGGGCGCCCGGCGGCTCGAAATCGGCCTGTGGCGGGTGGATGGCGAAGTGGCGATGCGGCATCTCGAGCTCTCCGCCGCCACGCGCGATCCGGCGCACGTGTGCCGGCTGTTCTCGGCCAAGCTCGATGACGTCGACGCCGGGTTCGGTATCGAGATGGTGCGCCTGCGCGCGAGCTGGACCGAACCGCTGGCGCTGGAGCAGGGCGACATCGAAGCGGCCGCCGAAACGCAGGGCACTTCGCTCGCCGCCTGCCTCGACCGGCTGACGGTGCGCCTCGGCGAGAAAGCGGTGCGCCGCCCGGTTCTGCACGCCAGTCACATGCCCGAGCGCGCGCAGCGCTGGCGCCCGCCGCTGGAGCGCGAGCCCGCCGCGCAGGAGGAACTGCGCTTCCACGCCCGCCCGTTGAAGCTGCTCGACCGGGCGGAGAAGATCGCCGTGCTCTACGCCACGCCGGACGGGCATCCGAAGGCCTTCCGCTGGCGCGGACAGGTGCGCGAGATCGCGCGTGTCGAGGGCCCCGAACGCATCGCGCCGGAATGGTGGCGCTCGAAATCGACGGCCCGCCTGCGCGATTACTACCGGATCGAGGACACCGCGGGGTGCCGCTACTGGATCTACCGTCACGGCTTGATGGAGGACGGGCGGGGCGGGCTGCCGGACTGGTTCTTGCAAGGTCTATGCGCATGAAAGCGCTAGGCAAATCCAGCATAAGAACATATAGTGAACGAATGGAGTCGCAGTCCATTCTCGAAAGGCTCGGGATTCTCGCCGATGCCGCCAAGTACGACGCCTCGTGCGCTTCCTCCGGCACGTCCGGCAGGAACAGCCTCGGCGGCAAGGGCATCGGCTCGACCGAAGGCATGGGCATCTGTCACGCCTACGCTCCCGACGGGCGCTGCATCTCGCTGCTGAAGATCCTGCTGACCAACCACTGCGTGTTCGACTGCCACTACTGCATCAACCGCAAGAGCTCGAACGTGCGCCGCGCCCGCTTCACGCCGCAGGAAGTCGCGGACCTCACGCTCAGCTTCTACCGCCGCAACTACATCGAAGGGCTGTTCCTCTCCTCCGGCATCGTGAAGAGTTCCAACCGCACGATGGAGCAGCTGATCGAAGCCGCGCGCATCCTGCGCGAGGAGCACGATTTCCGCGGCTATATCCATCTCAAGACGATCCCGGAGGCCGATCCCGAACTGGTCCACGAGGCCGGGCTCTATGCCGACCGCGTCTCGATCAACGTCGAACTTCCGACCGACAGCGGCCTCACCCGTCTCGCGCCCGACAAGGACGCGCGCCAGATCGAAGGCGCGATGGGGAGGACGAAGGACGACATCGCCGAGACGAGCGATGCACGGAAGAGATTCCGCCACGCGCCGCGCTTCGTGCCCGCCGGCCAGTCGACGCAGATGATCGTGGGCGCGGACGCGGCGACCGATGCGGACATCGTGGACAAGGCGAGCCGGCTCTACGGCAGCTTCGGACTGCGGCGCGTCTATTATTCGGCCTTCAGCCCGATCCCCGACGCTTCGGCAGTGCTGCCGCTGAAGCGCCCGCCGCTGATCCGCGAGCACCGGCTCTATCAGTCCGACTGGCTGATGCGCTTCTACGGCTACAAGCCCGCCGAGGTGATGCAGGCGGCCGGAGCGGACGGGATGCTGCCGCTCGACATCGATCCCAAGCTCGCCTGGGCGCTCAAGTTCCGCGACCGCTTCCCGCTCGACGTCAACCGTGCGGCGCGCGAGGACCTGCTGCGCGTGCCCGGGCTGGGCGTCGGCGCGGTCGACCGCATTCTCGCCGCGCGCCGCCACCGCACGCTGCGCCTCGACGACGTTGCGCGGCTGACCCAGTCGATCGCCAAGGTCCGCCCGTTCCTGTGCACAGTCGACTGGCGCCCGACCGCGCTCACCGACCGCGCCGACTTGCGCGCGCTGCTCGCGCCGAAGCAGGAGCAACTGGAGCTGTTCGCGGCATGAGCGCGCTCCGGCATATCGAGCTCGACACCTGCTATCTCGTGCATCTGCCCGAGCCGGACGACTTCGATGCCTGGCGCGAGCGGGCGCGGGTGTTGATCCAGTGCGATGTGCCGCCCGATCGGATCGTCTGGACCGCGGCGGGCGGAGCAGGGGACCTCTTCGCGCGGGGAGATTCGCGCCTGCCCGCGCCGGCGCCGAATGCGCCGCCCGTGCGTGCGAGCCGCCGCTTCGTGGAACTTGCGCGCCAGGCCGCGCTCCACACCGATCCGGAGCGTTTCGCGCTGCTCTACCGCTTGCTGTGGCGGCTTCAGGCCGATCCCCGGATCATGGAGGACAAGGCGGACCTCGATGTCCGGCGCATCGAGGAACGGAGCAAGGCCGTGCGCCGCGACAGTCACAAGATGCATGCTTTCGTGCGCTTCCGCCGCGTCGAATCCGACGAAGAGGAGAACGGCGAGCACTATGTCGCATGGTTCGAGCCGGAGCATCATATCCTGCGCGCGAACGCCGGGTTCTTCGTGCGCCGCTTCGCCTACATGAAATGGTCGATCCTCACGCCGCGCGGCAGCCTGCACTGGGACGGCGAAACGCTGGAGGAAGGGCCGCCTGCGCAGCGCGGCGACGCGCCCACCGGCGATCCGATGGAGGACCTCTGGCGCACCTATTACGCATCGATTTTCAATCCCGCGCGTTTGAAGGTCGGGGCGATGCTCAAGGAGATGCCCCGCAAGTACTGGAAGAACATGCCCGAGGCGGCGCTCATTCCCGAGCTTATCGCCGGGGCGCAGAAGCGGGAATTGCAGATGGTCGCGGAAGGCGCGCTGGAAACCGAAGACCGGCCCGGGACGCTCAAGGCAGTCGACAAGGCGATCCACCAATGCCGCCGATGCCCGATCGGCTGCCTGGACAACCGGGCGGTGATGGGGGAAGGGCCGAAAGACGCGGCGTTGATGATCGTCGGCGAACAGCCGGGCGATCAGGAGGACTTGGCGGGCCGGCCTTTCGTGGGTCCTGCCGGGCAGTTGCTCGACCGGTATCTCGAAAAGGCCGGGGTCGATCGCAAGGACGCCTATCTCACCAACGCGGTCAAACACTTCAAGTTCGTCCAGCGCGGCAAGCGGCGGCTGCACCAGTCGCCGACCGCCAAGGAAATCGACATCTGCCGCTGGTGGCTGGAGAGCGAGCGCGAGATCGTCCAGCCCAAGCTGATCCTCGCCACGGGCGCCAGCGCCGCGCGCGGTATACTCGGCAAGACGGTGAGCATCTCGAAAACGCGCGGCGAACCCATTCCGCTCGAGGATAACAGCGAACTGTGGGTCACGGCGCATCCGTCCTACCTCCTGCGTCTCGATGGCGAAGCGAAGGAGAAGCAGACCCGCCTGTTCGAAGCCGATCTTGCCGCGGTGAAGGAGCGGTTGGCGGAACTGGCGGGATGAACTCGCAATTTTATTGTCATTCCCGCGCATGCGGGAATCTGTCTCCGACCGGTCGGAGCTGGATCCCCGCGTGCGCGGGGACGACGAAGTGAAGGGCGGCACACAAACATGCCCGATGCCCCGATCACACCCGGCAAGCGCCGGATCGAGATCGATCCCGATCTGATCGATGCGCCTCCGCGCGCGCCGTTCGTCGAGCTGGGGCTGGTCTCCAATTTCAGCTTTCTGCGGGGTGCTTCGGATGCTCCCGATCTCGTGGGGGCCGCGCGCGAGCTGGGCTATGACGCGATCGGGATTGCCGACGCGAATACGATGGCCGGCGTCGTGCGCATTCATACGAATGCCAAAGCAGCGAAATTACGGCCGGTTATTGGCTGCAGGATAGAAACTGTGGAAGGTCTTTCCTTCCTTGCCTATCCCCAGGACCGCGCGGCCTATGGCCGGCTGTGCCGGCTGATCTCGGCCGGACGCATGAACACGCTCGACGGCAAGTGGCAGGACAAGGGCGTGTGCGACATCTCGCTCGCCATGCTGGCCGACCATGCGGAAGGGGTGCAGTTGCTCCTGCTGCCGCCGGACGATCTGGCGAAGCCGCTCACGATCGCGGTGCCGAACAACGTCATCCCGTTCCGGGGTCCCGACTCACATGTGGCCGAAGATATCTCCGCATCTCTGCGCGAAATAACAGGAGGTTTCACCGATATTCTGCCGCATCTTGTGAGCCAGCTCCCGACCTTGCGCCATCTGGCGGCATCTTACCTCTATGGCGGCGACGACATTGCGCGGATCGACCGGCTCGACGCGCTGGCAAGGGCGAACGGGCTTGCGCTGCTCGCTACCAACGATGTGCATTACCATGCTCCCGACCGACGGCCTCTGCAGGATGTCATGACGGCAATCCGTCACAAGACGACGGTGGCGGAGGCCGGGCACCTGCTGTTCGGTAACGCAGAGCGACACCTCAAGTCGCCCGGCGAAATGGTCAAGCTGTTCGCGCGCTGGCCCCACGCCATCGCAGCGGCGCGCGAGGTGGCGGATGCCTGCGACTTCGATCTGAAGGAACTGCAGTACGAGTATCCGGAGGAGATCTATCCCGACGGCATGACGCCGCAGCAATACCTTGAAAAGTCGACTTGGGAAGGGGCGCAGGGGTATTACCCAAAGGGCGTTCCCGACAGTGTGAAGAAAGCGCTCGATCACGAGCTGGCGCTGATCGAAAAGCTCAAGCTCGCCCGCTACTTCCTGACCATCAAGGATATCGTCGATTACGCGCGAACGCGGGAGCCGCCGATCTTGTGCCAGGGGCGCGGATCGGCGGCCAATTCGGCGGTCTGCTATTGCCTCGGGATCACTGCGGTCGATCCTGCAAAGCATCAATTGCTTTTCGAGCGTTTCATTTCGGACGAACGGAACGAACCGCCCGACATCGACGTCGATTTCGAGCACGAGCGGCGTGAGGAGGTGATCCAGCACATCTACGAGAAGTACGGCCGCCACCGCGCAGGCCTGTGCGCGACGGTGATCCATTACCGCCCGCGCATGGCGATCCGCGAGGTCGGCAAGGCGATGGGTCTGTCCGAAGACGTGACGTCGGCTCTAGCCCGCACCGTCTGGGGCGGACATGGCCGCAAGATCGACGAGAACCACGTCATGCAGGAAACGGGTCTGGACCTTTCCGACCCGCACTTGAGACGGGTTCTGAAGTTGACCGAACAGATGATCGGCATGCCGCGGCATCTCAGTCAGCATGTCGGCGGTTTCATTCTGACCCAGGGCCCGCTGATCGAGACGGTGCCGATCGGCAACGGGGCCATGGCCGATCGCACTTTCATCGAATGGGACAAGGACGACATCGACGATCTCGGCATCCTCAAGGTCGACGTGCTCGCGCTCGGCATGCTGACTTGTATCAGGAAGTGCTTCGATCTCGTTGAAAAACATTGTGGAAGATCATTGAAGCTTACCACGGTGCCACCCGATGAAGAGGCTGTTTATGACATGCTGTGCAAGGGCGATTCCATCGGCGTCTTCCAGGTGGAGAGCCGTGCGCAGATGAACATGCTGCCCCGGTTGCGCCCGCGCTGCCTCTACGATCTCGTCGTTCAGGTGGCGATCGTGCGGCCCGGGCCGATTCAGGGCGATATGGTCCATCCCTACCTGAAGCGGCGGAAGGAACGGCGCGAGGGGAAGAAGACCTTCGAACTACCAGGGCCAGCGAACGGCCCCGCAGACGAACTCTCGTCCATCTTGGAGCGGACGCTCGGCGTGCCGATCTTCCAGGAGCAGGCAATGAAGATCGCGATCGACGCGGCCGAGTTCACCGCGGTCGAAGCGAACCAGTTGCGCAAGGCCATGGCGACGTTCCGCAACCGCGGGACCGTCGACGAACTGGAAGAGCGGATGGTCGGCAGGATGATCGAGCGCGGCTACGATCCCGAGTTCGCCGAACGCTGCTTCAACCAGATCAAGGGATTCGGCGAATACGGCTTTCCCGAAAGCCATGCCGCGAGCTTCGCGCATCTGGTTTACGTCTCGAGCTGGCTGAAATGGTATTGTCCCGCGGTCTTCGCTTGCGGGCTGCTCAATTCGCAGCCGATGGGGTTCTACGCCCCCGCGCAGATCGTGCGCGACGCGCAGGAGCACGGCGTCACCGTGCTGCCGATCGACGTCAATGCGTCTGACTGGGACTGCACGCTGGAGAGCTGCGCGGACCAGCCTCCCGACAAGGACCGCTTGGACAGGCATGTCGCGCTGCGCCTGGGGCTGCGACAGGTCGATGGATTGCCCGAGCATGTCGCCGCAAAGCTTGTCGGCGAACGGGCTGTGAACGGCCCCTATCGCGACGTCGCCGATCTGCGCGATCGGGCGAAAGTGCCCGTGGGCCATATCGAACGGCTCGCCAGCGCCGATTGCTTCGGCTCGCTCGGGCTGTCGCGGCGGCAGGCGCTGTGGGACGCGCGCAGTCTGGTGGCGGCGCCCGACCTGCCGCTGTTTCGCTACGCCGAGGAGCGCGACGAGGGGGCGGAGAAGAGCGTCACCCGTCTGCCGCGGATGCCGCTGAGCGAGGAAGTGGTCACCGACTACCAGACGACGCGGCTCAGCCTGAAGGCGCATCCCATGTCCTTCCTGCGCGCCGAGCTCAGCGCGCGTGGCTTCGTGCGCGCCTGCGATCTGCGCACGCGCAAGTATCGCTCGATCGTCAATGTCGCGGGCGTGGTGCTGATCCGTCAGCGGCCGGGCTCGGCCAAGGGCGTGTGCTTCATCACGCTGGAAGATGAGACCGGCGTGGTCAATCTCGTCGTCTGGCCCGACTTGATGGAACGGCAGAGAACCGTCGTGATGGGCGCGCGTTTGATGGAAGTGCGCGGGCGGGTGGAATACGACGGTGAGGTGATCCATGTCATCGCGAACCACATGACCGACGCGACCCACCAGCTTCGCAAGCTGTCGGACGACACGCCGGGCGCGCCGACCGAGGACGATTACCGCCACAGGCACCCGCGCAACGTGCGGATCATTCCCAAGTCGCGGGATTTCCATTGAGCCGCGACCGCTGGCGCATATCCCGCCGCATCGGGCACTTCCGCGCCGATCGGCGCGCGGTCTGGCTGCTGATCGTCGCCGGCCTGCTGCTCGCCGCGCGCGGGTGGCTGGCCGATCATCCGCAGCACGACCCCTGGGCACCGCTCGACCTCAACGATCCGCCGGGCTGGGCGACGCAGAGCAAGCTGCTCGCGCTCAAGGACGATCCGGCCGAGTGCCGCGCCGTGCTCGAGCGCAGCGGCGTCGAATTCCGCGCGCTCGATCCGCAGGGCGAAGGGGCATGTCGGCGCGAGGACCGCACGGTGCTCGCCGCGCTGCCGCTCTCGCCCGACGTGCCGCCGACGACCTGCCCGGTGGGCATCGGCCTGGAACTATGGCTGCGTGACGTCGTGCAGCCGGCCGCGACCGAGCGCTTCGGAGCGGAAGTGGCGCGGATCGAGCATTTCGGCGCCTTCAGTTGCCGTCGTCTCTACGGTCGGGACGAGGGGCGCTGGAGCGAGCACGCGACCGGCAACGCGATCGATATCGCGGCTTTCGTGCTTGCCGACGGGCAGCGGATCGCGGTGCTCGGCGACTGGACGGGCGCGGACGAGGAGGCGGTGTTCCTGCGCGAGGTGCGCGATGGCGCCTGCCCGCTGTTCGCCACTGTGCTTTCGCCGGATTACAACGCGGCGCACGCCGACCATTTCCACTTCGACCAGTCCGGCCGCTACATGGGCGTCTGCCGCTAGTCGAACTCCGCTCAGACAGCCTCGAAGGCGTACCCGGCCGAGCGCACCGTGCGGATCGGGTCGGGTGCACCGGCCAGTTCGATCGCCTTGCGCAGCCGCCGGATATGCACGTCGACCGTGCGCAGCTCGATGTCGCTGCCGGTGCCCCACACGCCGTCGAGAAGCTGGTTGCGACTGAACACGCGACCCGGGCTTTCCATGAAGAACTTGAGCAGACGGTATTCGGTCGGGCCCATCTGCAGGTTCTGCCCCCGGCGGGCGACCTTGTGCGCGACCGGGTCGAGCTTGATGTCACCTACTTCGATCGTCTCGCCGGCCAGGGCCGGGCGGATGCGGCGGAGGACGGCGGCGACGCGCGCCAGCAGCTCGCGGGGCGAGAAGGGCTTGGTCACGTAGTCGTCGGCGCCGGTCTCGAGGCCGCGAATGCGGTCGTCCTCCGCCTCGCGCGCGGTGAGCATGATGATCGGCACGTGCGCGGTCGCCTTGTCGCGGCGCAGGCGACGGCAGACCTCGATGCCGCTGGTTCCCTCGATCATCCAGTCGAGGATGACGAGGTCGGGCACCTCCTCGGCGGCGAGCACCAGGGCTTCGTCGCCGTCGGCGGTGGCGCGGACGCGGTAGCCCTCGTTGGCGAACCGGTACTCGAGCAGTTCCGAAAGGGCGGGGTCGTCTTCGACGAGAAGGAGCGTTGCGGCTGTCATGACGAATTCAAGACACCGCGATTATTTCACTTTGACGACACGCGTGTCATGAATCGTCGTCGGCGGGATAAGTCCCGGTCGCCGCGTAGTGCACCATTTCCGCCACATTGGTCGCGTGGTCGCCGATCCGCTCGATGTTGCGGGCGACGAAGAGGAGCTGGGCGGCGGTCGAAATGGTCGAAGGGTTCTCGACCATATGGCTGACGAGATTGCGGAAAATCGAATTATAGAAATTATCGACCTTCTGGTCGGCCGCGATCACTTCACGCGCCAGCACGGGATCGCGCGCGCCGTAGGCGGTGAGCACGTCGTGCACCATTTCGGCGGCGAGCTCGCCCATGGCGGGAATCAATGTCAGCGGATCGAAGTGCCGGCGGTCGGCGATTTCACGGCTCGCCTTGGCGATCGCCTTCGAATAGTCGCCGATCCGCTCGACCACACCGGCGATCTTCAGCGCCGCGATCACCTCGCGCAAGTCGTCGGCCATCGGGGCGCGCAGGGCGATCACACGCACGGCGAGCTTGTCGACCTCGGATTCGAGGGCGTCGATCTTCTTGTCGCCCTTGATGATCTGCTGGGCCAGGGCGTCGTCGCCCTTGACCAGAGCGTCCATCGCGTTCTGCACGGCCACTTCGGCCAGACCGCCCATCTCCGCGATCAGGCCGCGGAGCCGGGTAATGTCCTCGTCGAACGCCTTGACTGTATGCTCGGTCATCAGCCGTACCTGCCCGTAATGTAATCCTTCGTCCGCTCCTCGAGCGGATTGGTGAATATGTCAGAAGTCCGGCCGTATTCCACCATCTTTCCGAGGTGGAAGAACGCCGTGCGCTGGCTGACGCGTGCGGCCTGCTGCATCGAGTGGGTGACGATGACGATGGCGTAGCGCCCGTTGAGCTCGTCGATCAGTTCCTCGATCTTGGCGGTCGCGATCGGGTCGAGCGCAGAGCATGGCTCGTCCATCAGGATCACCTCGGGATCGACGGCGATCGCCCGCGCGATGCACAGGCGCTGCTGCTGGCCGCCCGATAGTGCGGTTCCGCTATCTTCGAGCCGATCCTTCACCTCGTTCCACAGCCCCGCGCGCTGGAGTGAGGTTTCCACGATCGCGTCGAGTTCCTGCTTGCCTTCGGCCAGGCCGTGAATGCGCGGGCCGTAGGCGATGTTCTCGTAGATCGACTTGGGGAAGGGGTTCGGCTTCTGAAACACCATGCCCACGCGCGCACGAAGCTGCACGACGTCCATCTTGGAGCGGTAGATGTCCTCCCCGTCGAGCAGGATCTCGCCATCCACGCGGGCGGAGGGGATCGTGTCGTTCATGCGGTTGAGCGTGCGCAGGAAGGTCGACTTGCCGCAGCCCGACGGACCGATGAAGGCGGTGACGTATTTCGTCGGGATTTCGATCGAGACATTGTCGATCGCCATCTTGTCGCCGTAGAACACGGAGACGTCCCGCGCGTTCATCTTCGCTTCGGTGTCGTCCAGATTGGGATGGATTACGGTCACCACTTTTTCTCGAACTTGTTGCGCAGGTAGATGGCGAGGCCGTTCATCACGAGGAGGAACAGCAGGAGCACGATGATCGCTGCCGAGGTCCGCTCGACGAATCCGCGGTCGATCTCATCCGACCATAGGAAGATCTGGACCGGCAGGACAGTCGCCGGTGAAGTAAACCCGTCCGGCGGCGAAGCGACGAAGGCGCGCATGCCGATCATCAGCAACGGCGCGGTCTCGCCGAGAGCGCGGGCCATGCCGATGATCGTGCCGGTGAGAATACCGGGGAGGGCGAGGGGGAGCACGTGGTGGAACACCACCTGCACGGGCGACGCGCCGATCGCGAGCGCACCGTCGCGGATCGAAGGCGGCACGGCCTTGATCGCGTTGCGCCCGGAAATGACGATCACCGGCATCGTCATCAGTGCCAGCGTCATGCCGCCGATCAGCGGCGCCGACCGCATGCTGGGGAAGATCCACAGGAACACCGCGAGGCCGAGGAGGCCGAAGATGATCGAGGGCACGGCGGCCAGATTGTTGATCGACACCTCGATCAGGTCGGTCCAGCGGTTCTTCGGCGCGTATTCCTCGAGATAGAGCGCGGCGAGGACGCCGATCGGGAAGGCGAGCGCGAGTGTGACGATCATCGTCAGGATCGAGCCCTTGAGCGCGCCCCATATCCCGACCTGCTGCGGATCGGTGGCATCGGCGCGGGTCAGGAAACCGACGTCGAACGCGGTTCCCAGCTTGCCTTGCTCCACGAGCTGCGCAGCCAGGGCCTGGGTCTCGTCGGAACCTTCGCCGTTGAGTGCCGCCGCCAGATTGGGGCTCGCGGGAAGGTCGAAGGTGACCGTGGTATTCAGCAGCGAGGGATCGTCGATGATCGCCTGGCCGACCTCGCGCCAGGCACCGCTGCCGAGTTGCGCGGCGCCTTGCGGGCCAAGCTCCTGCTCGGCGAAGAATTCCACCACTGAGGGCAGGTCCTGCGCCTCGAGGTTCTGCATGCCCCCCGGCTGCGACAGCACCGCCGGATCGCCGGCAATTCCGGCTTCCTTGAAGTCGATCGGCACCGTCAGCTCGGCGCGCTGGAAGCCGCCGATGCCGTTCAGCGTCATCGTCACCAGCAGGAAGGCCAGCACGGCGATCGAGAACATGATCGCGGCGATCCCCGCCAGCTTGAAGCGGCGCTCTGAAGCGTAGCGCTTCTTCAGCCGCTCCTCGAAGGCGGGGGTGCGCGTCGGGGGGATGCGCTCATTCATAGGCTTCACGGAACCTCTTCACGACGCGCAGGGCGATGAAGTTGAGGCCAAGCGTGACCAGGAACAGCACGAAGCCGAGCGCAAAGGCGCTCAGCGTCGCCGGATGGTCGAAGCTGCCTTCGCCGGTCAGCATGGCGACGATCTGCACGGTCACGGTGGTCATCGCCTCCAGCGGATTGGCGCTGAGATTGGCGGCGGTCGATGCGGCCATGACGACGATCATCGTCTCGCCGATCGCGCGGCTGATGGCGAGCATGACACCCGCGACGATACCGGGCAGCGCCGCGGGCACGAGAACGCGGCGGATGGTTTCCGAAGTCGTCGCACCCATCGCGAGGCTGCCGTCGCGCATCGCCTGCGGAACGGCGGCGATCGAATCGTCCGCCATCGAGGAGACGAACGGAATGATCATCACGCCCATTACCAGCCCCGCTGCCAGCGCGCTCTCGCTCGACGGGTTGGACATGCCGGCGGCAAGCGCCAGGTCGCGGATCGCAGGGGCGACTGTCAGCGCCGCGAAATAGCCGTAGACGACGGTCGGGACGCCGGCGAGGATCTCCAGTGCCGGCTTGACCCATGCGCGCACGCTGGGGCGGGCATACTGGGTCAGATAGATCGCGCTCATCAGACCGAGCGGGATGGCGACGATCATGGCGATGATCGCGCCGATGTAGATCGTGCCCCAGAACAGCGGGATCGCGCCGTAGCGGCTCGGATCGGGATTGTCCGCGCTCGACATCGGGTCCGGGCCCCAGTGCGTCCCGAACAGGAAGTCGATCGGATTGACCATTCCGAAGAACCGGATCGTCTCGAACACCAGGCTGGCGAAGATCCCCAGCGTCGTCAGGATCGCGACGAGCGAGGCGAGCAGCAGGATGACCATGATGGTCCGTTCCACGCGGGTGCGGGCGGCGAAGTCGGGCTTGATGCGCAGGAAGGCCCATACGCCGCCGAGGAAGCCGAGGATCAGCGTCACGACGATCCCGATGGCCTGGTAGCGCCCGATCGCTTCCCGATAAGGCTCGATCAGAGCGCGCGCCTCGGCATTGAATACGCCCGGCGCCGTTCCCATCGCCACTGCGCGCGCTTCGGCCAGCATCGATTCGCGCTTGAAGCCGAACGCCGGAAGATCGGCGGCCGCCGGGGAGGCGAGGACGTGCTGGCTGACGAGGTGCGGGCCGACGACGCTCCACAAGGCAATGAAGAGCACCATGGGAACCACGATCCACAGCGCCACGTACCATCCGTGATAGCTGGGGAGGGCTGCCATCGCGCTCGCGCCGCTTGTCCGGCGGAAGGCCCATGCGCGCGACCGTGCGGCGAGCCATCCGGCTAGCCCCAGTCCCAGCGCCAGAAGAAGAAGAATGGTGAGAGACACGCCTGTTGCGACCTAGCTCGGGAGGGCTTCGAACGGACGCAAGCGCGCGGTCCACGAGCTTGCCACCGAGGCTTTGTTGAACTTTCGTGACAATTTCATGACACTTCCTCGGCAGTCTGGGCGACGGTCGGAATGCGCACGGTGATGGTCGTGCCTTGGCCAAGCTTGCTGGCGATGTCGAGGCGCCCGCGGTGTCGCTCCACAATGTGTTTCACGATGGCGAGGCCGAGCCCCGTCCCGCCCGAGGCGCGGCTACGGCCCGGATCGGTGCGATAGAACCTGCGGGTCAGGTGGGGGAGGTGCTCGGGCGCGATGCCTTCGCCGCGATCGGTGACCGTCAGTTCGGCATCGCCTTCGGGCAAGCGATGCAGGGTGACGGAGACCTTTTCCTCGGGCGCGCCGTACTTCAGCGCGTTGTCGACCAGGTTGCGGATGAGCTGTTCGATCTGACGCGCGTCGCCCCTGATTTCGATCTCGCCTTCGCAATCGAGGTCGAGGCGATCCTGCCGCTCGGCGCCGGCGGCATCGCGGGCGGCGCTTTCGACCAGCTCGCGCAAGGGAAGATGTTCCTGCGGCAGGTCGTGCTTCTCCGCCTCCACGCGCGAGAGCGACATGAGATCGTCGACGAGGTTCTTCAGGCGCCGCGCTTCGCCGAGCACGGTGTCGAGAAACTTGGCCCGGGTTTCGGGGGGGGCCTTGCCGGCGTCCTCCCGCAGCGTCTCGACGTAACCGATGATCGAGGAAAGCGGCGTCCGCAGTTCGTGGCTGGCGTTGGCGACGAAATCGGTGTGCGCGCGGCTGATGTCGGCTTCCGCCGTCTGGTTGAGCAGCTCGATCACGCCGAGCTCCTCGCCGAGCCGCTGATAGTTGAGGATCCAGATGTCGCGCCGGCGGACGAGCCCCTGCACGGTCGCCTGCCCGCTCGCGTCCCGCTCGAGCAGGGCGACGGCCTCGGGATGGCGGAAGGCGACCCGGATGTCCTGCCCCAGGATATGCGCGCCGAGGAGATTGCGGGCGGAGCGGTTGGCGATCGAGATCCGGCGGTTCTCGGTCACCAGGAGCGGCGTCCCGGCATGTTCGATGAACTGGCCCATGTCGTCGCGATTGAACGAACCGTTGGTCGCCGATTCGATGGGTGGTGGAGGAGATGCGACTGCGAGCCAGAGCGAGCCGGCCCAGACGAGAAGCACCGCCAGCGCGAGCCACAGGGGCGCTCCGGCGATTGCCATACCTACCGCCGTGATCACGGCCAGCACGAGCGCGGCGACGGGGTAGGTGCGATCCTGCTCCATAGCGCGCGGGGCCTTAGCCGCGGGAAACCGCTCCGGCTAGAAAATTGCGCCAATGTCCGGGTGGTAGTTGGAACATTGCCGTCCCTTTCACATGATCGCGGTTGCCCGGCCGTAGCCGAGCACCAGCGCGAGGATGAACAGTGCCGACCCGAGGCCGGCCGCGATGGTTCTGACGGTGTTCCAGATCGTCCATTCGCGCAGGAATCTCCGCCATAGGGCATCGCCGCTACCGGCGTCGGCCTCCGCGAGGCGACGGTTGAGCGGCACGTTAAAGGCGATCGTCACGCCGAAGCAGCCGACGATGTAGAGCAGGGAGCCGACAAGGACGAGCTGGCTCGCGAGGTTTTCGATCGAGAACAGCGACCATACCGCGAGGACGGCGGACAGCAGAGCTGTCCCGATGAACAGGATCATGAAGCTCGGCGTATAGACCGCCACGTTGATCGCGTTCATCGCGCCGCGGCCTTGCTCGTCCGGAACGCGGCCGAGCGCGGGCATGACGAAGGAGGAGAAGGCATAGAAGATGCCGGCGACGAGCGCAGCGGAAACGGCGCCCGCGAAAAGCATGACGGTGTAAACCGAGATCATAACCGACTCCCTCCCTGCGCGGGGAGAACTCAGCGCGAAACGGTAGGGGTCGCACGGGCGGCTGTCATCAACCGATCGGAACCGGTGTGCGCCCGCTGGCGCGGATTGCGTCGGCATCTGTCGCTTGAGCTGGTGACCCCTACGGGAATCGAACCCGTGTTTCAGCCGTGAGAGGGCCGCGTCCTGACCGCTAGACGAAGGGGCCATACCATGAAGAATGGCGCGCCACGGCGACATTTCGTCGGTGGTGACCCCTACGGGAATCGAACCCGTGTTTCAGCCGTGAAAGGGCCGCGTCCTAACCGCTAGACGAAGGGGCCGAACCGTCAGGTGCCGGTGGCGTGGCGGCGCACTTAGGGGTGCGGCGCGGCGCGGTCAACCCTGTGCGTTACGCGTTGATGTCAGTCGGCCCAGGCGGCGTCCTCGAGATGGAGCTCCGCCTGCGGCCGCGCGCGCCAGTCGTCGATCTTCGCGCGGCCGGCCAGCCACAGCCGCCGCCCCTTGGCGCCGTGGAGCAGCGACTGGCCGAGATCGCTTTCCGCCATGCGAAAGCCGATCGCCTTGAACGAGCGTCCGTCGTCGCCGCTGGCGATCACGCGGACGTGATCGGTTCCGACGAGATCGGCCTTGACCAGCCGCACCGGCCCGACTGCGAGCTTCGGTCCGGGCCACCCCACACCGAATGGCCCCGCGCGCTCGAGCGTTTCCACCAGCTCCGGCGTCAGCCCGCCAGGAGTGAGGGAAAGATCGAGCGACAGGACCTGCTCGGCACAAGCGCGCTGCACCGCACCCGCAAGGCGTTCATCGAGCCAGTCGGCAAGCGAATCGAGTTTGTCCGCATCCAGCGTGAGCCCCGCCGCCATCGCGTGTCCGCCGCCCGCGACCAGCAACCCCGATTCGCGCGCCGCGATGATGGCCGCGCCAAGGTCGACGCCGGAGATCGAACGGCCCGAGCCCTTGCCCTGGCCGGTCTCTCCATCGAGTGCGATCACGATCGCCGGCCTGCCTGCCTTTTCCTTGATTCGCCCGGCGACGATTCCGATCACGCCGGGATGCCAGCCCGAGCCGGCGAGCACGAGCACCGCGCGGTTGTGCTGCCGGGCAAGCTGCGCCTCTGCAGCCTCCTGTACCGCCATCTCGATCGCGCGCCGTTCTTCATTGAGCGCGGAAAGCTGCGCGGCGATCTCGCGCGCTTCGTCGGGATCTTCCGTGGTCAGCAGGCGAACGCCGAGCGTCGATTCGCCGACCCGGCCGCCCGCATTGATCCGCGGGCCAAGCGCAAAACCCAGATCACTGCACACCGGCGCGCGCGACAGCCGGCTCGCGTCGATCAGAGCGGACATGCCGACGTTCTGACGCTTCGCCATGACCTTCAGGCCTTGCGCCACGAAAGCCCGGTTGAGGCCGTGCAGGGCCGCGACGTCGGCCACGGTGCCGAGCGCGACCAGATCGAGCAGGGCGCGCAGATCGGGTTCCGGCCGCGCCGCGAAATACCCGCGCTCGCGCAAGGTGCGCACCACGGCGATCGCCAGCAGGAACGCGACGCCCACCGCTGCCAGATGACCGTGCCGCGCGCCCAGATCGCTTTCGTCGAGCCGGTTCGGATTGACCAGCGCCGCGGCCCTGGGAAGCTCGGTGGCGCATTTGTGGTGGTCGACCACGATCACGTCGACGCCCGCGTCGTGCGCCATGCTCAGCGCCTCGTGCGCCATCGCCCCGCAATCGACCGTGACGATCAGACTCGACCCTCCCTCCGCCAGCCTGACCAATGCCTCCCCGCTGGGCCCATAGCCCTCGAGCAAGCGGTCGGGAATATAGTGCCCGGCGTCATGCCCGAGCATGCGCAGCAGGCGGATCAGCAGTGCTGAACTGGTCGCGCCGTCCACGTCGTAGTCGCCGTAGATCGTGATCGTTTCGCCGCCGAGCACCGCCTGGGCGATGCGTTCTGCGGCCGCATCCATGTCGCGGAAGGCAGATGGATCGGGAAGGAACTCCCGCAGAGTAGGCGTCCGGTGCCGGTCCAGCTCCTCCCGGGCGACGCCGCGCGACAGCAGAAGCTGTGCGACGATATCGTCCTCGAGCGAGGCGGCGCCGTTTGCCAGCGCCATGTTCCCTCCGCGCCAGCGCCAGGCCTTGCCAGAGAGCGAACGTTCGATGCCGAACACGCAGGAAAGCGATTGCGACCCCATGGGCGGCATCTACCGCAGCGCTGCTGCTCGCGCAAAGCGTGCCGTTTGACAATCGACAGCTATCCGCGATGGTCCCGGCATGAGCGAAGATGGAAAGCGCCTGCTGATCGCCTGGCACAGCCGCACCGGGGCGAGCCGGGCGATGGCCCGCGCCGGTGCCGAAGGGGCGGGGGAAGCGGCGCGGCTCCTGCGTGCGGGTGAGGTTATGCCGGAGGACATCCTTGCTGCCTCCGCCTATCTTTTCGTGTGCCCCGAGAACCTCGCGAGCATGAGCGGAGAGATGAAGGAGATGTTCGATCGCTGCTACTATCCCGTCCTCGGCCGGATCGAGGGGCGGCCTTACGCGACGCTGATCGCGGCAGGTTCGGACGGGGAAGGCGCACAGCGCCAGATCGACCGCATCGCTACCGGATGGCGACTGCGCCGGGTGGCCGATCCGGTGATCCTCTGCTTCGATGCGCAGACGCCGGAGGCGATCATGGCTGAGAAGACCGTTTCGGCCGAACGCCTGTCGCGGTGCCGCGAGCTCGGCGCTGCCTTGGCCGAAGGGCTCGCTCTGGGGGTGTTCTAGCGGGCCACCGCAAATCTCTCGAAAACGGACGCATCTCTCGCCCCTCCCGACTCGACCTATGATGCCTTTCGCGTCAGGATTTCGGAGCATTACCGGGGGGGCGCACCGATCACGATCAGGTCCGACATTGCCGCGCACGAAGCGCCGCCGGGGCTGTTACTCATGTTCCGGTCGGGGGCCCGCCCCGACGCGGTCGCAGTCCGGCGGGCCATCGAGGCCGCCGGAAGAGTTGCGATCAGCCATAGCGGGGCGGAGCCCGGCGGGCCGGCGGGCAGTCAGTGGCTTGAACTGCTGATCGACGGGATGACCTTCGACCTTAGCGGGCTTGCGCCCGGCGCCGGTTACGCGGCGACGGATCTGCGCAACCGCTACGAGGTTCCACCCGACTTCGGCGAGACGCTGGGGGAGGGGCTTTGCCTCCTCCCTGGGCCCCACCTCGCGGGAGGGCGCGCGACGGTTCCCGTGGTGCGCGCGCAGGCGGCGCTCGGGGCGGAGCTCGTGCGCCGGTTGCCGGAGGCACTGGCGGTTGCCTGGACGCCCGCGCGAGCGCTGGTCGGGCGCGACTTCTATCTGTCGATGGTGGAAGCCTGGTTGGCGGGCGGGCCATTTCCGGCGCTCGGCCTCTGTGCGTTCCGGCAAATGCTAGGCGGCGCCATCCAGTCGGAGGGGCTGGCGTTCTTCATCGGGCAGGAGCTCCATTTCGATAACGCAGAGTTTCCCGACTCGGCGGCAGCGGTACGGCTCGGCTTGAGACTGGTGAACGAACTTGTCGGGGGCGGCAGGGTCGCGGATACCCTGTCGCTCACCGGGCCGGACGGTGCGCGCGTGACGCTCCGACCTTCGGGGAACGGGCGGTTCCTCAGGGTCGAGCGTGGCTGATCGCGGGCTGACCGGTTTCGGCGCTATCCGCCGCAGCATTCCGTTCGCAGCGGTCAACCATCGGGATCGTCCGGGGCACGATCCGGGCCTCCAGCGGCATCACTTGCTGCCGCGTCAGTTACGCACGATGCGGTGCTTCGAGCGGATGTTTGCGGAACTCGGGGTCGCACGGATGGGGCTCGAGGATTTCCGGCGCAACGGCATGCTGCTTCCGGCCCGCGAGCGCGCGGCGCTGCGCACGGGCCTGCCGCTTCACCGGGGGCCGCATCGGACCTACAGCGAGCTCGTGGCCGAGCGGGTCGGGCAGATCGAACGCGGGTGGGCGGCAGCGCGACCGCGCAATCCGGAAGGCGCCGTGGCGGAAGCGCTGATGCGGCTTGCGCTCCTCCAGCGCGGATTGCGGCGGCGATTGCTCGACACGCGCCGGAGGCTCGTCCTCAATCGCCGCGATCCGATCGGACACGGGTTCGACTTTACCGAGATGGATGCGCTGGCCGACGCTCTCTGGCCGGCGACTCAGCCGATGATCTTGGCAGCCAGTTCTTCGCGCGCCGCCTGATACTCGCGCTCGAGCCGCTCGACGCGGTCCGCCACGCTTTCGACGGCATCGACCATGCCAACGCCCTGGCCCGAGCCCCAGATGTCCTTCCACGCCTTGGCCTTGGTGTTGCCGCCGGAACCGAAGTTCATCTTGCTCGGATCGCTCACCGGCAGGTTCTCGGGATCGAGCCCCGCGGCGACGATCGAGCCGCGCAGATAGTTGCCGTGAACGCCGGTGAAGAGGTTGGTGTAGACGATGTCCGCCGCGCGGCTCTCGACGATGCCCTGCTTGTAGTGCTCGTCGGCGTTCGCTTCCTTCGTCGCGATCCAGGGTGAGCCGATATAGGCGAAGTCGGCGCCCATCGCCTGCGCGGCGAGCACCGAGCGGCCGTGCGCGATAGAGCCGGAAAGGGCGACCAGCCCGTCGAACCACTGGCGGATTTCCTGCATCAGCGCGAACGGCGACTGCACGCCCGCGTGCCCGCCGGCGCCGGCCGCAACCGGGATCAGGCCGTCGGCGCCCTTCTCAATCGCTTTCCGCGCAAAGCGGTCGTTGATCACATCGTGCAGTGTGATCCCGCCCCAGCCGCGCACCGCGGCGAAGATCTCCTCCCGCGCGCCGAGCGAGGTGATGACCAGCGGCACCTGCCACTTGGCGCAGACCTGCATGTCCTCCTCGAGCCGGTCGTTCGACTTGTGGACGATCTGATTTACGGCGAAGGGCGCCGCCGGCCGATCGGGATTGTCGCGGTTGTGCGCCGCCAGTTCCTCGGTGATCCGGTGCAGCCATTCGTCGAGCACGCCCGAAGGCCGGGCATTGAGCGCGGGGAAGGAGCCGACGATCCCTGCCTTGCACTGCGCGATCACCAGTTCGGGGCCGGATACGATGAACAGCGGCGATCCGATCACGGGCAGGCGCAGGCGGTCCAAAGGGGCGGGAAGGGGCATCCAGGTCTCCGTTGTCGATTGCAACTTATTGTGCGGGCTATCGGGGCGGCGCGGCCTTGTCGAGATTGCCGTTACGGAAGGGTCACCCTGAGGACGTGCTCGATACCGTAGATGCGCGCCGCAGTGCCGGCGAAGAGGTCGCGCTTCTCGTCCTCGCTCGCCCCGGCGGTGAGCCGCTTGAAGGCGTTCCACAGCACAGGGTAGCTGGCGCCCCAGCGGTCCACCGGATAGTTGCTCTCGAACATCGCCCGGGCGGCGCCGAACGCTTCGATGCAAGTGTCGATGTACGGCTTCCAGAGCGCGGCGAGCTCCTCGGAGCCGCGGCCCTTGGCGGGGCCGTCCTCGGGCATGCCGCAGAAGGCCATCGCGAGGCCGCCGAGCTTGACGGTGACGTTCGGGCATTCCGCGATCGCCCACATGCTTGCGCGCCAACGCTCGAAATGCTCCCCGAGCGTGCCGCGATAGCAGGCGATGTTGAGCGGCGTGCCGCAATGGTCGAGCACGATCGACTGATCGGGAAAGGCGCGGGCGAGATGAAGCACGTCGCCAAGCTGCGGCTCGAGCACCCAGGCGTCGAAGGTCAGCCCCCGCGTGCCGAGCTCGGCGAACCCTTCGCGAAAGGCTGCGTCGCGATAGAGGCCTTCGGGCGCGTGGAAGGGCGGGCCGAGCACGTCCGCATCGGCGTCCCACGCGCCCTGATGACGGATGCCGACGAAGCGGGGCGACGCGGCCTGCAGGGCGTCGAGCACTTCGCCCGCCGCCGCACCCAGCCTGAGGTCCGCATGGCCGACGATCGCCGCACAGGGGCGGTAGGTGCCATAAAGACCGCTTGCCCCCTGCGCGGCGACGCCATTGACGAACTCGACTTCGCCGACCGGCTTGAGCGCGTCGCTGCGGCTCACGTCGTAGAATGCGCCGCATTCCATGAACACGGTGGCGACGACGTTATGGCCGCTCTGCGTATCCGCCTGGAGTTGGTCGAACGTGTAGTGGGCCGCGCCCGCGATCGCTTCCAGGAATGCGTGCCGCGGTTCGGGGAATGCGGGCAGGAGGGGGCGCAGGTCCCACAGGTGGTGATGCGGGTCGATAATCGGCAGATCGGGTTCGATGATCTCTTCGGTCATGGCGGCTCCTCCCGGGCCGCCACGCTAACCGCACCGCCGATCGTGGCAAGCTAGATCGCAGCAGCCGAGTTCGCCGCACTCAGCACGGCGCGCACGCTGGCGGTGGCCACGTCCTCGTCGATCCCGCAACCCCAGATACGCTCACCGGAGGGAAGGGCACATTCGAGATATGCCGCCGCCCGGGCATCGGAGCCCGTGGAGAGTGCGTGCTCCGTGTAGTCGCACACCTCCAGTTCGACCCCGAACGCGTCCTTCAGCGTGGCCACGACCGAGGAGATCAGGCCGTTGCCGCGCCCGGACACGCTCTGCGCCTTGCCGTCGACTTCGACCATCCCGGCGAACACGCGTGTGCCGTCCGCCGCGCGGCTTTCCTCGTAATCGACGAGCTGGAAGCGCTTCGGCCGGACCTGGACGTGATAAGTGCGCTTGAACACGTCCCAGATATCGGCCGCGTTGAGCTCGCGCCCGAGCTCGTCGGCCATGCGCTGGACGTGCTTCGAGAAATCGGCCTGCATCTTCTTGGGCAGCTTGAGGCCCTGATCCTGTTCGAGAACCCAGGCGAAGCCGCCTTTGCCGCTCTGCGAGTTGACGCGGATCACCGCCTCGTAGTTGCGGCCGAGGTCGGCCGGGTCGATCGGCAGGTAGGGGACGCGCCAGAACTCGTCGTTCTGCTTGCCGTGCGCTTCGAAACCCTTCTTGATCGCATCCTGATGACTGCCGGAGAAAGCCGTGAACACCAGCTCGCCGCCATAGGGATGGCGCTGGTGGACCGGAATCTGGTTGCAGTATTCGACCGTCTCGATGATCCGGTCGATGTCCGAAAAATCGATCCCGGGGTCGATGCCCTGCGTGTACATGTTGAGCGCCACGGTCACGAGACAGCAGTTGCCGGTGCGTTCGCCGTTTCCGAACAGGCACCCTTCCACGCGGTCCGCGCCGGCCATGAGGCCGAGCTCCGCCGCTGCGACGCCGGTACCGCGGTCGTTGTGGGTGTGGAGGCTGATCACCGCGCTCTCGCGGTTCGGCAGATTGCGGCAGAAGTATTCGATCTGGTCGGCATAGACGTTGGGAGTCGCCGCTTCGACCGTAGCGGGCAGATTGAGGATGATCGGCCGCTCGGGCGTGGGGGCGAATACCTCCATCACCGCCTCGCAGACCTCGATCGAGAAATCGAGCTCGGCGGTGGAGAAGGTTTCCGGCGAATACTGGAAATGCCACTCGGTATCGGGACGTTTCGCCGCCTCGTCGCGCATGACCTTCGCCCCCGCCACCGCAATCTCGCGCACTTCATCGCGGCTCATCCGGAAGACGATGTCGCGCCATGCCGGGCTGACGGCGTTGTAGAGGTGCACAATCGCCGCGCGCGCGCCGTCGAGGCTGGCGAAGCTGGTGCGGATCAGATCCTCGCGGCTCTGCGTCAGGACTTGCACCACGACATCGTCGGGAATGCGCCCGGAACGGACGAGGCCCTGGATGAAGTCGAACTCGGTCGCGCCCGCGCTGGGGAAGCCGACCTCGATCTCCTTCACCCCGATCTGGACCAGAAGATCGAAGAAGCGGTTCTTCTTCGCCGAGTCCATCGGGTCGACGATGGCCTGGTTGCCGTCGCGCAGGTCGGTCGAGAGCCAGCGGGGTGCGGTCTCGATCACGCGTGCGGGCCATTGCCGGTCGGCCAGCGGCACCTGGGGGAAGGATCGGTACTTGCGCGAAGGTTCGCGGAGCATGGTCATTGTAGGAAATCTCGCAACGGAAGGTTCTGCTGTCTGGTGGCCTGGACCCCTTGGGCGCATCGCGCGCCCGCAAGGCACGCGTCAGATCACGCCCAAGGGCGAGTAAGTCGAAGCAGAATAAGTCCGTTGCGCGTCATGGCGATCCCAATGACCTAAAGTTTCCGTGATGGCAAGCGATGCAACCGCGATTATTCCGCGGCCCGCTTCTCGAAGGCGGCCGTGAATTCCAGCTTCACATCGTCCGACACCACCGGAATGCCGAAGGCGATGCCGAAATCGGAACGCTTGATAGTGCCGTGCCCCTCGAACCCGACGGTCTCGGCCTTGGTCATCGGGTTGGGCCCGGTGCCGGTGAAACGCGCGTAGAGCTGAACTTCCTTCGTCACACCGTTGAGCGTCAGGTCGCCGACGATGTCCGCGGTCATCCCGCCGGGGCTGATCTGGACCGATTTCGAGACGAATCGAGCCGGGGTCGGCTCGGGCCCGAAGAAGTCGGGCGCACCGCCATCCTTGCCGGGGCGCAGCAGATGATCGCGCAGCCCTTCGCTGGCCAGGGTGACGCTGGCGATGGGGATCGTGATATCGACCGACGACTGCGCCGGATTGGCGGGATCGAGCTGCAACGTCCCTTCGACATCCCCGAAGATGCCGAAATAGTCGTTGAAGCCGAAGTGGTTGACCCGCCACTGGACCAGGCTGTGCGCAGGGTCGGCGACATAAGCGCCGCCGGTGACCTTGCTTGGATCGACGACGCCCGGCACCTCGATCGGCGCGTCCTGGGCGCCGAGGGTGGTCAGGGCCGAGAGGCCGAGCGTTGCCGCGCCGATCGCGGCGATCCAGGTCGTCTTCGTCATCTCGCGTCTCCGAATGCTGTCGGCGCGAAAATGCCCTCAGTTCTTCTCCTTGTCGACCAGCTTGTTCTTGCCGATCCAGGGCATCATCGCCCTCAGGCGCGCGCCGGTCTGCTCGATCGGGTGCGCCTCCGCCGCCTTGCGGGCAGCCTTGAGTTCGGGCTGGCCGGCGCGATTGTCGAGGACGAAGTTCTTCACGAAGCGGCCCGACTGGATGTCGGCCAGCACGCGCTTCATCTCCGCCTTGGTCTCGTCCGTGATGATCCGCGGGCCGGTGGAGATGTCGCCGTATTCGGCCGTGTTGCTGATCGAATAGCGCATGTTGGCGATACCGCCTTCATAGAGCAGATCGACGATCAGCTTGGTTTCGTGGAGGCACTCGAAGTAGGCCATTTCGGGGGCGTAACCGGCCTCGACCAGCGTCTCGAACCCGGCCTGAATCAGGTGGGTGATGCCGCCGCAGAGCACGGCCTGCTCACCGAACAGATCGGTTTCGCATTCTTCCTTGAAGTTGGTTTCGATGATCCCGCTGCGGCCGCCGCCGACGCCGCTGGCATAGGCGAGGGCGATATCATGCGCATTGCCGGTCGAATCCTGGTGGACGGCGATCAGGCAGGGCACGCCGCCGCCGCGCTGGTACTCGCTGCGTACTGTGTGGCCGGGCCCCTTGGGCGCGATCATGATGACATCGATGTCCTTCGGCGCCTCGATCAGGCCGAAGTGAATGTTGAGCCCATGGGCAAAGGCGATCGCGCTGCCCGGCTTCATGTTGCCGGCGAGGTCGTTCTCCCAGATCGCAGCCTGATGCTCATCGGGCGCGAGGATCATCAGCACGTCGGCCCATTTCGCCGCTTCGCTGTTCGACATGACCGTGAAGCCGGCGGCTTCCGCCTTCTTGGCGGTGGCCGAGCCCTCGCGGAGTGCGATCGCGACGTCCTTCACACCCGAATCGCGCAGGTTCTGCGCATGCGCGTGACCCTGGCTGCCGTAGCCGAGCACGGCGATCTTCTTGTTGGCGATCAGATTCAGGTCGGCATCGGCGTCGTAGTAGACTTTCATCTCTCGTCCTTCGTTGCAGAAATCGTCATGCTGAAGTCGTTTCAGCATCCATTTCGCCGCACGCGGGGCGCTAACGGATAGATGGGCCCTGAAACAAGTTCAGGGTGACGTGGATTTTCTTTGGTCCGGTCTAGGCTCCCTGTGCCCCGCGCATCATCCCGACGATGCCGGTGCGGCCGACTTCGACCAGACCGAGTTCGCGCATCAGGCCGACGAAGCTGTCGACTTTCTCCGGCGGGCCGGTGATCTCGAAGATGAAGCTGCCGGTCGTCGTGTCGACCGGGCGGGCGCGGAAGATGTCGGCAAGGCGCAGCGCCTCGACCCGCTTTTCCCCCGTGCCCGCGACCTTGACCAGCGCCAGTTCGCGCTCGACGTGCGGGCCTTCCTCGGTCAGGTCGACGACCTTGTGCACCGGTACCAGCCGGTCGAGCTGCGCATGAATCTGGTCGATCACCTCAGGTGGGCCACTGGTGACGATGGTGATCCGGCTGACCGCGTGATTCTCGGTGATGTCGGCCACGGTCAGGCTGTCGATGTTGTATCCGCGTGCGGTGAACAGCCCCGCGATCTTCGCGAGAATGCCAGCCTCGTTGTCGACGGTGATCGCCAGCACGTGGCGCTGCGATTCGGCTTCCTTGATCAGCATCACACCAGCGCCTTCGCTTCGTCGTCCATCGTGCCGCTGACGCGGTCGCCGTAGAGCAGCATGTCGGTGTGCGCCGCGCCGCTCGGGATCATAGGGAAGCAGTTCGCTCCCTTCGACACGCGGCAGTCGACCATCACCGGCCCGTCATGCTCGATCATCGCCTGGATTCCCGCGTCGAGGCCCGCGTCGTCTTCGATGCGGATGCCTTTCCAGCCATAGGCTTCGGCGAGCTTCACGAAGTCGGGCAGGCTGTCGGAGTAGGAATTCGAATAGCGGCTCTCGTACGTCAGTTCCTGCCACTGGCGGACCATGCCCATGTACTCGTTGTTGAGGATGAAGATCTTGACCGGCAGGCGGTACTGGCTCGCGGTGCCGAGTTCCTGGATGTTCATCTGGATCGAGGCTTCGCCCGCAATATCGATCACCAGCGCGTCCGGATTGCCGAGCTGCGCGCCGATCGCGGCGGGCAGGCCGTAGCCCATCGTGCCCAGGCCGCCGCTCGTGAGCCAGCGGTTGGGATCGGAGAAGCCGAAATACTGCGCCGCCCACATCTGGTGCTGGCCGACTTCCGTCGAGATGATCGGGCTGCGGTCGCGGGTGAGCGCGAAGAGTCGCTCGATCGCCTTCTGCGGCATGATCTCGGTCTTGCTGGGCGGATAGGCGAGGCATTCGCATGCCCGCCAGCCGGCGATGCGAGCCTTCCATTCGCCGAGATCGCGCGGTTTCCGCGTACCCCAGGCGGTAGTCAGTTGACGTAGCACATGCGTGCAGTCGCCCAGTATGGCGAGGTCGACGGGCACGGTCTTGTTGATCGAGCTCCGGTCAATGTCGATGTGTATCTTCTTGGAATCGGGAGAAAACGCATCGAGGCGCCCGGTTACGCGGTCGTCGAAACGGGCGCCGATGCAGACCATCACGTCGCAGCGGTTCATCGCCATGTTCGCTTCGTAGGTTCCGTGCATGCCGAGCATGCCGAGCCAGTCGGGATGATTGGAAGGAAAGGCGCCGAGGCCCATCAGCGTGCTGGTGACCGGCGCGCCCGTCAGGTCCTGCAGACGGCGCAGCAGTGCGCTCGCCTCGGGACCGGAGTTGATGACGCCGCCGCCGGTGTAGAAGATCGGGCGCTCGGCCGAGGCCAGCATCTCGATCGCCTGCGCGATCTCGTCCGCTTCGCCTTCCACCGGCGGCGAATAGCGCGACGAGGGCAGGGGCGCTGTGTCCTGATCGTCCCAGCTTGCGAGCGCGATCTGCACGTCCTTCGGAATGTCGATCACGACCGGGCCGGGCCGTCCGGTCGTCGCGATGCGGAACGCCTCCTCGATGGTCGCGCGGAGCTGCGTCGGGTCCTTCACCAGATAGTTGTGCTTGGTGCAGTGGCGCGTGATGCCGATGGTATCGGCTTCCTGGAACGCGTCCGTGCCGATCAGCGTGGTCGGCACCTGGCCGGTGATGACCACCATCGGGATCGAATCCATGAAGGCATCGGCAATGCCGGTGACCGCGTTGGTCGCGCCAGGGCCGGAAGTGACGAGCACCACGCCCGGCTTGCCGGTCGAGCGCGCGTAGCCTTCGGCCGCGTGCGCTGCGCCCGCCTCGTGGCGGACGAGGATGTGGCGGACGCGCGTATCGGCGAAGAGCTCATCGTAGATCGGTAGCACCGCGCCGCCGGGATAGCCGAAGACGAATTCGACACCCTCCCGCACCAGGCACTCGATCAGGATGGATGCGCCGCTGCGCTCCTCCGCCATTGTCCGACCCTTTCCTTCTCAACTTCGTCATACGCCGAAAAAAGATCGACCCGGCGCGGAGGGGGTGGTTCGCGCCGGGCCAAACTGTTCACTTCGATCCGCCTATGCGACAGAATATGATATGTCAAGAGCTATTGGTGAAACAATGATGCGAATTGCGCCTTGATATCATTCTGAAGTGACTCGGTGCGCATCCATTCTTGCGGAGGCTGGCGGCGGAACCAGGTGTATTGCCGTTTCGCATAGTTGCGCGTCGCCTGCTGCCCTGAAGCGATCGCCTCCTCGCGCGAAAGTTCGCCCGCGAGCCACGCTGCGATCTCGCGCACGCCGATCGCACGCATGACGGGCAGCATGGGGTCGAGATCCCTCGCCAGAAGCGCCTCGACCTCCTCCACTGCGCCCGATTCGATCATCGCCTCGAAGCGCCGGTCGCAGCGTTCGTAGAGCCTCGCACGATCGGGAAGCAGGATCAGCGGATGGAGTGTGACCGCACCGCCGATCCCGCCTTCGCGCAGCGCTTGCCAGTGGGCGAGCGTGTGGCCCGTCGAACGGACGACTTCGAGCGCGCGGGCGATACGGGTCGTATCCGCCGGAGCGAGCTGCGCGGCTCGTTCGGGGTCGAGCGCCGTGAGCTCGGCATGCGCTTCGCTCACCGGCATCGCCCGGACGGCTTCGCGCACCTCAGGCTCGATTGGCGGCACGGGAGCAATCCCGTCGATCAGGGTGCGCAGATAGAGCCCGGTCCCGCCCACCAGGATCGGCACGCCGCCGCGCGCGTGCAACTCCGCGATCTCGACTTTCGCGCGCAAGGCCCAGTCGGGGGCGGAACAGGCCTCGGTCCCATCCCACGCGCCGAACAGGCGGTGCGGCACTCCGGCCATCTCTTCCTCGGAGGGGCGGGCGCTGAGGACGCGCAAGTCGCGATAGACCTGCGCGCTGTCGGCGTTGATCACCGCGGCGGGCCGTCCGCTCTCCGTCAGCGCACGCCCGAGACGCACGGCGAGATCGCTCTTGCCGCTCGCGGTCGGCCCTGCGATGAGCGCCACCGGCGGCCGTTCGCGGCGGGATTTCGGAGAATTTGCGGTGCTCATCGCCCGGCTGATAGCAGACCCGGTACACCTTGAAACACGCCTCGACCGTGCAACCGTCGCGCTCGAGCGCGAGGGGATGCGCGTGGCCGTGGCGCAGATGCTGGACTTCTGCGGCGATGTGCTCGAAATCGGACTGCCCCAAGGCGACGCAGCGGCGCTTCGTGCGATTCTGGACGAGCATTTCAAGCCCGCCGACCTTCTCGTATCCGAGCGCGAGATCGCCGTGCCCGACTTGTTCGTATCGGACATGGATTCGACCATGATCGGGCAGGAGTGCATCGACGAGCTCGCCGATTTCGCCGGGTTCAAGGACCGCGTCGCAGCAATCACCGAGCGGGCGATGCAGGGCGAGCTCGACTTCGCCAGTGCGCTCTCCGAACGCGTCGGTTTGCTCGCGGGCCTGTCGGAAGAGACCATCGTCACCTGTCTGACCGAGCGGATTCGCCCGATGGACGGCGCGAGAACGCTCGTCGCGACGCTCAAGGCGAAAGGCTGCCGCACCGTGCTGGTGACCGGCGGCTTCCATCACTTCGCCGACCCCGTGGCCGAAGACATCGGTTTCGAGCAGGTCGTCGGCAATCGCCTCGCCGTCGCCGAGGGCAAGCTGACCGGCGCACTCGCGGGCGCGATCACGGATAGCTCGGTGAAGGAGCGTGTGCTGCGCGAAGAGGCAGCGAAGATCGGCCCCGATGCTACCAGCCTCGCGGCCGGGGATGGCGCGAACGATATCCCGATGCTGCGCGCCGCGACCTGGGGCATTGCCTTCCGCGCCAAGCCGAAAGCGCGGGCGGCGGCGGACGGGTGGATCGATCGGGGCGATCTGACGGCGGTGCTCGAACTACTTGGCGTGCCGCGCGAGGAGTGGGTGAGCGGGTAGGCGCGCGCGAGCCAACTCCTGTCGCGCGAAGCCCTTCCCGAGTCCCAGCGGAGGCTGGGACCTCGTGCTATCGGGCGAAGCGCAGCGGCCGAGGCCCCTGCCTTCGCAGGGGCTCGCAAAATGCTGCGACCAGAACTAGCTTTCAATTTGCAACTGAAATGCTACATTGACAGGCGTGTCAGTAAGGGGCGACGCGATGACCGAAGTTCAGACCCTGCCGAATGCCGATCCCGACGCCGCCTGTGCCAGCGACGGCACGCTGTTCCGCAATCCGGTTCGGCCTGAAGTCAGGCGCGACGTCGGCAAGGCACTTCATCACTTTCGTGAGCTGCTGAAGGACAAGGAAGATACCGAGCAGGTCTTCCACATCTATGAAGCCCTACCGTCGAAGACCTTTCTGCCGCGCGCCCGCGCGCTGACGTTGAGCAAGGAGGGCGAGGAACTGCGCGCGAACGAGCCGTTCCTGCCGCCGATCCTCGACAATCATGCGGCGCTGCGGCGGATGCCCGCGGGCAGCGTTGCCCATACCTACGTCGATTTCATGGAGCGCGAAGGGCTGACCGCTGCGGGTCTCGTCGCTGAATCGGACAAGATGGGGCGACCGAAGTACGGTGACCTGATCGAGTGGTACGGCTTTCGCCAGCGCGACACGCACGATCTGATGCACGTCCTCACCGGCTACGGCCGCGACGCGCTGGGCGAGCAATGCGTGCTGCTGTTCACCCATGGGCAGAGCCCGAGCCATGGGCACCTGCTGCTCGGCTATGCAGGTGCGCTCAACATCAAGAAGCAGGTCAAGAGCAAGGCGCCGGTCTATCGCGCGGTGCGCGAGGCGCATCGGATCGGCAAGGCCTGTCCGTCGATCGTCGAGATGTCAGTGCGCGACTTGCTGGCGATGGATCTGGCGGAGGCGCGGCGGCGGTTCGGGATCGCCGAGGCGAAGTGGTATAAGCGCTGCCACGAAGTCTGGCGCAGCGAGGGCGTCGATCCGTATGACCTGCTCGGTAAGGAGCTGACGGAAAAGCTCGCCGCGTAGCGGCCGAGCCCTCGCGCAGGCGGGGGCCTCAGGTCACCGGGTCGTTCGCTGCGGTTTCGCTTGACGGCCTAACCAACGTCGTCCGAGCGGCCTGAGGCCCCCGCCTGCGCGAGGGCTCACGCTTAACTCTCCTCGTCATCCCAGCTTGCGCCGGAATGATGAGGGTCAGTGGATTTCCCTCCGGCCCTGCGCCGTGATCCATGCGATCGGGATGCCGACCAGGATGCAGTGCGAGAACAGCGCGTTGCCCACGCTCCATGCGATCTCGCCGGCGCTGTCACCGGCGTACGCCGCTGGCGGCCATTGCTCGGGCCAGCGGAGCGGGCGGACGATCCAGTACATGATGACCCACAGCAGCAGGCCGTAGAGCAGCCCGGCCACGATCGGGTGGCGCAGGGTCGCGGGGAAGTTCGGCGCAATCGTGACGTAGGCAGCGACCATCGCGAGCATGATCGCGAAATGCGTCAGCAGCCCGAGCGGTGCGCCGGCTGCGCTTTCATACATTCCGTCGCCGAAGGGCCCGCTGGCGACGAACTGCAGGACCTGTGTGGGCGTGACGCCCGCCATTCCCGCGAAGACGAAGGCCGAGAGGATATCGAGCGCTCCCGCGACAAGCCATGCGATGACAATCGTGCGTGTCATTCAGGCCTCCCCTTCCAACGCGACCTCACCACCTCATCACCTCACCACGCGCGCCACCTCCCTTACCCGTTCGTGCTGAGCTTGTCGAAGCACCGCTCTTTCTTCGGGCGTGGCGCTGGAAGAAAAAGTGCGGCCCTTCGACAAGCTCAGGGCGAACGGGGGGAGAGGGCGGGAGTGGGGTCAGGGGAGCTGGGCCCGAACCGCCTTACCCCTCCATCCAGTCGCGGAAGAAGCTCTGATGCGCCTCGCGCAGATCGGTCAGCGAAATGTCCAGAAGCTTGTCGCCGCCGACGGTGCCGAGGCGACGGAAACCGATCATCGCCGTTTCGGCGTTCTCGGTGCCCTTGGCCAGCGCTTCGTTGAGCGCATCGGTATCGGACACGGTGACGACGTAGCGGCCCTGGTCCTCGCCGAACCACCACTGGGCGGCGGTGTAGGCGTCGTTGCCGCCGACCTCGGCGCCGATCCCGCCCGCGAGTGCCATCTCCGCCAGCGCGACCGCCAGGCCGCCGTCGGAAATGTCGTGTACCGCGTTGACCAGCCCGTCGGCGATGAGCTGGCGCACGATCTCGCCCGCGTTGCGCTCGATGGTCAGGTCGGTGGGCGGGGTGCGGCCTTCGTCACGGCCGTGGATCTCGCGCAGCCACAGCGACTTGCCGAGGTGCGAACGCGTCGGATCGGGCTTGGCCCAATATTCCGCCGCGACGAGATAGACGACGTCGCCCTCGTTCTTGAACGGCATCGTCATCATGCGGCCGTAGTCCTCGATCACGCCGACGCCGCCGATCGCGGGAGTCGGCAGGATCGCGGTGCCGCCGCCCGTCGCCTTGCTCTCGTTATAGAGGCTGACGTTGCCGCTCACGATCGGGAAGTCGAGCGCGCGGCAGGCATCGCCCATGCCTTCGAGGCAGCCGGTGAACTGCGCCATGATCTCGGGCCGCTGCGGATTGGCGAAGTTGAGGCAGTTGGTCACCGCCAGCGGCCGCGCGCCCACCGCGCAGAGGTTGCGGTAGGCCTCGGCGATCGCCTGCTTGCCGCCTTCGTAGGGATCTGCATAGCAGTAGCGCGGCGTGCAATCGGTGGTCATCGCCAGCGCCTTGCGCGTGCCGTGGACGCGGACCACGCCGGCGTCGCCGCCGGTCTGGAGCGTGTCGGCGCCGACCTGGCTGTCATACTGCTCGGCGATCCAGCGGCGCGAGGCGAGGTCGGGGCAGGCCATCAGCTTGAGCAGGTCCGCGCCTACGTCGGCGCTCTCGGGCACGTCGGCGAGCGGCTTGATCTGGGCCCAGGTCTTGTAGTCCTCGCGGCTCATCGCCGGGCGGTCGTAAAGTGGCGCATCGGCGGCGAGCGGGCCGAGCGGTATGTCGCACACGACCTCGCCATCGAATTCGAGCACCATGTGCTGCGTGTCGGTGACTTCGCCGATCACCGCGAAATCCAGCTCCCACTTGCGGAAGATTTCCTCGGCCATCGCCTCCTTGCCGGGCTTGAGGACCATGAGCATTCGCTCCTGGCTCTCGCTCAGCATCATCTCGTACGGCGTCATACCCTCTTCGCGGCACGGCACCTGGTTCATGTCGAGGCGGATGCCGGCCTTGCCGTTGGTCGCCATCTCGACGCTGGAGGAGGTAAGGCCGGCCGCGCCCATGTCCTGGATTGCGACGATCGCGTCGGTCGCCATCAGCTCGAGGCAGGCTTCGATCAGCAGCTTCTCGGTGAAGGGATCGCCGACCTGCACGGTGGGGCGCTTCTCTTCCGCGTCCTCGCCGAAGTCGGCGCTCGCCATGGTCGCGCCGTGGATGCCGTCTCGCCCCGTCTTGGAGCCGACGTAGACGATCGGATTGCCGACGCCCGTGGCGGCCGAGTAGAAGATCCGGTCCGCGTCGGCGACGCCCACAGTCATCGCGTTGACGAGGATGTTGCCGTCGTAGGCCGGATGGAAGTTCGTCTCCCCGCCGACGGTCGGCACGCCGACGCAGTTGCCGTAGCCGCCGATGCCCGCGACGACGCCCTGCACCAGGTGCTTCATCTTGGGATGGTCGGGCCGGCCGAAGCGCAGCGCGTTCATGTTCGCCACCGGCCGCGCGCCCATCGTGAACACGTCGCGCAGGATGCCGCCGACGCCGGTCGCCGCGCCCTGGTAGGGCTCGATATAGCTGGGATGGTTGTGGCTCTCCATCTTGAAGATCGCAGCCTGCCCGTCGCCGATGTCGATCACGCCCGCGTTCTCGCCCGGGCCGCAGATGACCCACGGCGCCTCGGTCGGCAGCTTCTTCAGGTGGATGCGCGAGCTCTTGTAGCTGCAATGCTCGGACCACATGACGGAGAAGATACCGAGCTCGACGAGGTTCGGCTCGCGGCCCAGCGCGTGCAGGACGCGCTCGTATTCCTTGGGGCTGAGGCCGTGCTGCTCGACGACTTCGGGGGTGATCGTGGACTCGGTGGTAGCCATGCGCGCGCCCTTAGCCTTGGTAGGCCTGCGCCGCCAGTCCCACGTCGTGTCCGAAGGCGCGACAAAATCCACATCGGGCGCTCCCTTCGTCAGCCTGTCGCCTTGACCAAGCGGGGGGCGCCCGCCAATGCTCGCGCGCATGACCGAGGCTGCGCCCGAAATCGCCGAAATGTCCTTCGAAGATGCGCTGCGCGCGCTGGAGGAGATCGTGAGGAAGCTGGAGGGCGGTGAAGTGCCGCTCGACGATTCGATCACGCTCTACGAACGCGGCGAACAGTTGCGGCGCCACTGCCAGGCGCGGCTCGATGCGGCGCAGGCGCGGATCGAGAAGATCGTGACCGGGCCCGACGGGCAGCCGCGCGGCACCGCACCGTTCGGCGCGGACGGCTGACGTGCAACTGGTCGGCGATCGGGCGAATATTCTCTCCGGAAACCTCGCGCGGGTCCAGCGCGAGGTCGATGCCGCGTTCGAAGAGTTCCTTCCCGTCCCCGACGATACCCGCGCACGCCTGGTCGAGGCGATGCGCTATGCGGCGATCGGCGGGGGCAAGCGGGTTCGCCCGCTGCTGGTGACCGCGACGGCGGGCATGTATGGTGTCGCCCGCCAGACGGCGGTGAAAGCCGGATGCGCGGTCGAGGCGATCCACGTCTATTCGCTGATCCACGACGACTTGCCGTGCATGGACGATGACGAACTGCGCCACGGCAAGCCAACGCTGCACAGAGCCTACGACGAGGCGACCGCCGTGCTTGCCGGCGATGCGCTCCACGCGCTCGCTTTCGAGATCCTGTCGATGCCCGAGACGGTAAGCGACCCGTTCGTTCGGGCCGAGTTGATCGCCACGCTCGCCGGTGCCAGCGGCATGGGCGGCATGGCGGGCGGCCAGATGATGGACATGGCCGCCGCCGAGAAGGACTACGACCTTCGCGCGATAACCCGGCTGCAGCAGCTCAAGACGGGCGCCCTGCTGACGGCTGCGGTGGAGATGGGTGCGATCCTCGGCCGTGTCCCGGTCGATTCCCGCGGCCACTTGCGCAACTACGCCCGCGACGTCGGCCTCGCCTTCCAGATCGCCGACGACCTGCTCGACCACGAGGGAGACGAGGCCAAGGCGGGCAAGGCGCTGCGCAAGGACGACGAGAAGGGCAAGCAGACCTTCGTGACGCTGATGGGTGCCGACAAGGCGCGCGATCAGGCGCATGCGTTGGTAGAGCAGGCGATCGGCCATCTCGCCCCCCACGGCGGCGAGGCCGATTTGCTGCGTGCGCTGGCGCGATTTATCGTGGAGAGAGACAGGTGAGTGCCAAGGACGATTCGGAGCGTATCGGCGTATATCCGGGCACGTTCGACCCGATCACGCTCGGGCATGCCGACATCATCCGGCGCGGGGCCAAACTGGTCGACCGGTTGATCATCGGGGTGACGACCAATCCGTCGAAAAACCCGATGTTCTCGCCCGAAGAGCGGATGGAGATGGTGCGGCGCGAAGTCGCTTCGCTCGGGCTCGGCAATGTCGACGTCGTGGGTTTCAACGCGCTGCTGATGAAGTTCGCGCGCAAGCAGGGGGCGAGCGTGATCGTGCGCGGGCTCCGCGCCGTGGCCGACTTCGAATACGAATATCAGATGGCCGGCATGAACCAGCAGCTCGACGACGAGATCGAGACCGTGTTCCTGATGGCCGACGTCTCGCTTCAGCCGATCGCGTCCAAGCTGGTCAAGGAAATCGCCCTGTTCGGCGGGGACATCTCCCCCTTTGTCAGCCCCGCGGTGTGCGACGAAGTCATCGCGCGGGTCGAGAAGGTCGGGCGTCGGGGGGATTACTGATCCTTCGTTCGAAATATCCCGCCGCGTATCATTCATTGAACCGACAGTCCCCCGGCGCTAGACGCTGCCGCCGAAGCTGCCTGAAAGACGGAATACTCATGATCAGACGCCTGATTGCCGCCGGCGCCTTGCTGTCGCTCATTGCCGCCCCCACCGCCGCCGCCGCGCAGGACGACGAGGACGCGCTGGAGGACTCCGCAGCCGCAATGGAGGAGGATGCGACCGCACAAGCCGCGGCCGCGCCGATCTACGCGCCGATCAACTACAATATTCAGGAAGACCGGGAGAACATCCTCCTGCTCGACCTCTCGACCGGACAGCGCGTTGCGATCCGTCTTATGCCGAGCTGGGCCCCGAACCATGTCGAGCGGATCAAGACGCTCGCCCGGCAGGGCTTCTACGACGGGGTGATCTTTCACCGCGTGATCGACGGCTTCATGGCGCAGACGGGCGACCCGACGGGCACGGGGCAGGGCGGCTCCCAGCTCCCCGATCTGGAGGAAGAGTTTAATCCGATGCCGCACTTGCGCGGCACGGTCTCGATGGCGCGCGCGCAGTCGGAAAACAGCGCGAACAGCCAGTTCTTCATTGTCTTCTACCCGCGCTTCAGCCTGGACAAGCGGTATACCAACTTCGGCCGCGTGATCTCCGGCATGGAGGCGGTCGATGCGATCACGCGCGGCGAACCGCCGGCTAATCCGACCAAGATCCTCCAGGCCTCGATTGCTGCCGACAACAAGCCGCAGCGCATGCCGCTCCCGGCCGCGCCGCAGCCTCAGGAGATCACCGCCGACATGCTGAACGCGCCGACGAGCGAAGCGCCGGCGGGCGCGCCGGTCGAGGAATAGCAACCGGTATTTTGCGCCGCTCTTCGCGGGGTGACGAAGCGCGATCGCCGGTCTAAGCGCGCGCCATGCGTGTCGACCTCTTCGATTTCGAGCTTCCCCAGGATCTGATCGCACTGCGCCCGGCGGTGCCGCGCGATTCTGCGCGCATGCTGGTCGTGCGCGGTGAGGGCGCCTTCGCCGACCGCGCGGTGCGCGATCTGCCCGACTTGCTCGAGCCGGGTGACGTGCTCGTGTTCAATGACACACGCGTCATTCCCGCACAGCTCGAGGGGCGCCGTGGCGAGGCACGGATCGGCGCGACGCTGCACAAGCGGATCGACCTCAGGCGCTGGCAGGCCTTTGTGCGCAACGCCAAGCGGCTGCGCGAGGGCGACCGGATAGAGTTCGGTGCGGACGTGACCGCGATCGCGGAGGTACGACACGACGACGGCAGCTTCACCCTCGCATTCGACGGCGAGGAACCGGTCGAGGTGCTTCTGGAACGCGCAGGCCGCATGCCGCTGCCGCCCTATATCGCACAGCGCCGCGAGACCGACGAACGCGATCGGGCGGACTACCAAACCATGTTCGCCGCGCGCGACGGCGCCGTGGCAGCGCCCACCGCGGCGCTCCATTTCACGCCCGACCTGCTTGCCCGCCTCGAACAGCGCGGCATCGTTACGGAGACGCTCACGCTGCATGTCGGCGCGGGCACCTTCCTGCCGGTCAAGGCCGAGGATACCGACGAGCACCGGATGCACGCGGAATGGGGACGGATCGACGCGGTCATCGCAGATCGGCTCAACGCCGCACGGCAAAGCGGCCGGCGTGTGATCGCCGTCGGCACGACCAGCTTGCGCCTGTTGGAGAGCGCAGCGGGAGAGGACGGGACGATCCACGCTTTCGAAGGCGACACGGCGATCTTCATCACTCCCGGCTACACCTTTCGTGCGATCGACGGTCTGATGACCAACTTCCACCTGCCGAAATCGACCCTGTTCATGCTGGTGAGCGCTCTGATGGGGCGGGAGCGGATGCAGGCGGTCTATGCCCACGCGATCAAGGAAAAATACCGTTTCTACAGCTACGGAGATTCCTCGCTGCTGCTGCCGTGATCTCGCCGTTCGGTGCTTCTGAAGCATAGGCAATCGGGACCGGATCGTAGTCGAGACCTCTCTGTTCTGCCGGACATCCCGCTATTGCAGGCCCGCTGTTTCTATGTGACATTCGGGCCCAGGCAGGTGAATCCTTGGATGGGAGGGCCTCGCGATGCCGGTTCTTCACGCTCTGAAGATGCCTGCCGGATTGGCGATCGTTGCCCTTGCGCTTGCGCCCTCTCGATCGCGCCACCCGATACTCGGCAACATCTCGCGCGGACGCTTGTCGTCCTGCCGATCTAGCCGTTCGGGTTATTGAGGAAAGATCGATGACCAAGACGATCCTGATGGCTGCCGTGATGATCACCGTCGCGGGCTGCACTTCGGTTCCCCGCAACACGGGCACGAGCTATGTGTGCGACCGCGGCACAAAGCTGAAGGTCGATTATGTCGGCGATGGCGCGATCGTCCGTATCAGTGGGCGCCAGACGGCGGTGTTGCGTCAGACCTCGTCGAGCCGCGGAGAGATTTACGAAAACAAGGTTGGAGTGCGGCTGCAACGCAGCGGCAACACTGTGATCTGGAACACCGCCGCGCGTTCCGCGCCCGAACAGTGCCGTGTCGTCAACACGCCGCTCTGACGGGCTGGTACCCTTACTGGTTTCTTGATCCCAATACCCTGATCAACATCGGCTTGTTGGTCGCCGCCTTCGTCGCGGTTGCGCTCATGCTCATCGCCATCGATCGTTGGATGGGCCGGGCATAACCGCGTCGATCGACAGGAGTTGGGCGGGAGGGCATGTGTGCTGCGCCGCCGCAGGCGCCTGTTTTGCAGGCGGCCCGCCAGACGCGCATCATTAACACTTGGCAAGTGCAGCCGTTGCGGCAATGTTCCGCCGCCCATGGAACCGATTCCCCAACCCATTCTCGACATCCGCGGGCTGACCAAGGTCTATCCCGGCGGGCTCAAGGCGCTCGACAGCGTCGATCTTGAAATCCGCAAGGGCGAGATCTTCGCGCTGCTCGGGCCCAACGGTGCGGGCAAGACGACGCTGATCGGGGCTGTCTGCGGCATGGTCCGCGTCAGTTCCGGCACGATCAATGCGTTCGGTGAAGACCTGGCGCGTCACTGGCGCAGCGCACGCCAGCGGATCGGGCTGGTTCCGCAGGAACTCGGCTTCGACATGTTCGATACGGTCGAGCGCCAGGTCGGCTATTCGCGCGGTCTGTTCGGCCGCGCGCCCGATGCGAACCGGATCGAGGAAGTGCTGCGCTCCCTGAGTCTGTGGGACAAGCGCGGCGAGGAAATCCGCAAGCTTTCGGGCGGGATGAAGCGCCGCGTGCTGATCGCCAAGGCGCTCGCGCACGATCCCGAACTGCTGTTTCTCGACGAACCGACCGCCGGTGTGGACGTGGAACTGCGGCGCGACATGTGGCGCCAGATCGGCGCGCTGCGCGAGCAGGGCGTCACCGTCATCCTCACCACGCACTATCTCGAGGAAGCCGAGGAAATGGCCGATCGCGTCGGCGTGATCGACAAGGGCCGCGTGCTGCTGGTCGACGAGAAAGATGCGATGATGAGGCGTCTCGGCCGGACCGAGGCGCATTTCGCCCTCGCTGCGCAACTGCCCGAGCTTCCGGCCGTGCTGCGCGACTATCCCGTCACGCTCTCCGACGACGGGCGCACGCTCTGCTACCGCGGCGGCGACGGGACCGGGAAGGGCAAGGCGGAAGTCGCAGCGGTGGCGACCGCCCTCGTTCAAAGCGGCATCGTATTCACCGCGCTGGACCAGAAGGAATCGAGCCTGGAAGACATCTTCGTCGATCTGGTCGAGCGGCAGGGGCTGGCAGCATGATCAACTGGCGTTCCACTCTCGCGATCTACCGCAACGAGCTGTCCCGCTTCCGCCGCACGGTGTTCGGCTCGATCGTCTCGCCGGTGCTGACGACGAGCCTCTACTTCATCGTCTTCGGCGCCGCGATCGGCGGGCGCATCAACGAAGTCGGCGGGGTCGATTACGGCGCGTTCATCGTGCCCGGACTGCTGATGCTGACGCTGCTGTCTGAGAGTACCAGCAATGCCAGCTTCGGTATCTACATGCCCAAGTTCACCGGCGCGATCTACGAACTGCTATCCGCCCCCGTGGGGGTTGCCGAGACGCTGCTCGGCTTCGTCGGCGCGGCAGCGACCAAGAGCCTGATCCTCGCTGCGATCATCCTCACCACCGCGATGCTGTTCGTCGACTACACGATCGCGCATCCGCTGTTCGCGCTGGTCTACATCATGCTCGTGGCGGCGAGCTTCTCGCTGCTCGGCTTCATTCTCGGGGTTTGGGCCGAAGGTTTCGAGAAGCTGCAGATGGTCCCGCTGCTGATCCTGACCCCGCTGACCTTCCTCGGCGGTACGTTCTACTCGATCGACATGCTGCCGAGCCCGTGGGACAAGATCGCGCTGGCTAACCCGATCGTCTATCTGGTCAACGGGTTGCGCTGGACGTTTTACGGCCAGTCCGACGTGTCGATCGGGGTTTCGCTCGGCCTGACGCTGGCGTTCCTCGCAATCTGCGTGGCAGTCATCGCAGTGATCTTCCGCACGGGCTGGCGCCTCCGGTCCTGACGCGCTAACCCGATCTGGCGATGTTCCAACGATCTTCTCTTTGTGTCGCGGCGGGGTTCGCCGCCGTCGTTCTCGCGTCTCCCCCGGCGGTGGGCCAGACCATGGAAACTCGGAACGACGGGATGGCGATCGTGCCCGTGGAATCGACCCCGCTGCCCGTGGGTGAAATCCAGCCCGTCGTCGATGCGCCGCCTACCGCCGAGGAGGTTTCGAACATCCCCGGCGGCGTACGCGCGATGATCAACGCCGCGATGAAGACGAACGACAAGGGCAAGATCGAAACCGTGCTCGCTCTCGCGCGCCAGGCCGCTCCTCACGGAGAGGAAGAAGTCAAAGCGATCGAGACGGCTTGGCGAGCGGACGTTGCCGAGAAGGCGAGGCTCGCGCGCGAGGCGGAGACGAACAAGATTCGCCAGGCTGGTCTGTTCGAGCTGTGGAGCGGGGAGGGCCAGCTCGGCGGCTTCCAGGCCAGCGGCAACAGCAACAATATCGGCCTGTCCGCGGGTCTCAATCTCAAGCGCCAGGGGTTGGACTGGAGTCACTCCCTGCGCGCGACGGCCGACTACCAGCGCTCCAACGGCGTGACGAGCCGCGAACAGTTCCTGTTCGCCTACGAACCGCGTTACCAGGTCAAGGACGAGTTGTTCGTCTACGGTCTCGCCCAGTACGAGCGCAACAAGCTGCAGGGCTTTACGGGCCGGTACGCCATCTCGGGAGGGATCGGCTATCAGATCGCGAACAGCGGAGACCTCAAGTTGGCGGTCAAGGCAGGCCCGGCACTGAGGATCACGAACTTCACCGTTGAGGAGGATGAGACGCGCCTGGCCGCGCTGTTCGGGTTTGATTTCGACTGGAAGATCGCCGAGCGGCTCTCGTTCACCCAGGACGCGAACATGGTGACCGAAACCGGCGGTCAGGCGACGGTCATCGTCGATTCATCCCGCACGACGCTCAATCTGATCAGCGGGCTCGACGCGAAAGTCAGCGACCGGCTGCGCTCGCGCATCACTTATGCAGTGGATTATGACAGCAAGCCGCCGGAAGGCAAAGTCTCGACCGACACGGTCACGCGCCTGACGCTCGTCTACGACTTCTGATGTCCGGTCCCCGGTTCGATTTCCGCGTCGACGCCGTCGACGGCAACGCGCGTACCGGCCGTATCGCCATGCGACGCGGCGAGATTCGCACGCCCGCGTTCATGCCGGTCGGCACCGCGGCGACGGTCAAGGCGATGAAGCCGGAGACCGTGCGGGCGACCGGCGCCGACATCATCCTCGGCAACACCTATCACCTGATGCTGCGCCCGGGTGCGGAGCGGGTCGTGCGGCTCGGCGGGCTGCACGCCTTCATGAACTGGCAGCGACCGATCCTGACCGACAGTGGCGGCTATCAGGTCATGAGCCTCTCGGACCTGCGCAAACTGACCGAGCAGGGAGTGGAGTTCCGCAGTCATATCGACGGTTCGAGACACATGCTCACGCCCGAACGGTCGATGGAAATCCAGCGCCTGCTGGGCTCGGACATCGTGATGGCGTTCGACGAGTGCCCGCGGATCGATCGGCCCTATGACGAGATCGCCGCCTCGATGGAGCTTTCGATGCGCTGGGCGAAGCGCAGCCGCGACGCCTTCGATGCCGGCGGCGAGCACGCCGCGGGCGCGGCCCTGTTCGGCATCCAGCAGGGTGCGCTCGATCCGGAACTCCGCCGCCGATCGGCCGAGGCGCTGACCGAGATCGGCTTCGATGGATACGCGGTCGGCGGCCTGGCCGTGGGCGAGGGGCAGGAAGCGATGTTCGCCACGCTCAACTTCGCGCCGGACATGTTGCCCGCCGACCGGCCTCGCTATCTTATGGGCGTCGGCAAGCCCGACGATCTCGTCGGGGCGGTCGAGCGGGGGATCGACATGTTCGATTGCGTCCTGCCGACCCGCTCCGGCCGCAACGGACAGGCGTTCACCTGGAATGGCCCGCTCAACCTTCGAAACGCGCGCCACGCGGAGGACACCGACCCGCTCGATCCGCGCTGCACCTGCTCCGTCTGCGGAACCTATTCGCGCGCCTACCTCCACCACCTGCAAAAGGCCGGCGAGATCCTGGGGGCCATGCTCGTCACCGAGCATAACCTCGCGTTCTACCAGCAACTGATGCAGGCGATGCGCGAAGCGATCGGGGCAGGGCGTTTTGGAGCCTTCGCTGCAGACTTCCGGCGGGACTATTTCGCCGACTGATCCGGAGGCTCGGCCGCTTCCAGGCTGGTGCCGGGATAGGCCACGAAGCGGCCCGTAAGCCGTTCCAGGAAACCCGCGCCGATCGAGTTGGCGAAGAGCTGTGCCTGCCTGAGATCGGGGTACCACTTGCCCTTGCGGTGAGGGGTTACGAAACGGTATTTCGTCATAGCTCAGGGGAAAATCGCAAACTTGCGACTGGTTCCTAAGCTTCTGTAATCTTGCGACGAATAGAAAAAAGGCGGCCCCGCGGGACCGCCTTTTTCTCGTTCCGTAGTCGGAAGCCGGATCAGCGCGAGTAGAACTCGACGACCAGGTTCGGTTCCATCGTCACCGGGTAAGGCACCTCGTCCAGCGTGGGCACGCGGGTGTAGGTGACCTTGTCGGTGCCGTCGGGCGCGACGTAGTCGGGGATGTCACGCTCGGCCAGGCTCTGCGCCTCGATCACCAGCGCCATTTCCTTGGCCTTGTCGCCCAGGCTGATGACGTCGCCAATGTTGATGCGGCGGCTCGCGATGTTGCACTTCACGCCGTTCACGCGGATGTGCCCGTGGTTGACGATCTGGCGCGCGGCGAAGATCGTCGGCGCGAACTTGGCGCGATAGACGACCATGTCCAGACGGCGCTCGAGCAGACCGATCAGGTTCTGGCTCGTGTCGCCCTTCATGCTGGACGCTTCCTGGTAGGTGCGCTTGAACTGCTTCTCGGTGACGTCGCCGTAGTAGCCCTTGAGCTTCTGCTTGGCGCGGAGCTGCAGGCCGTAGTCGCTCATCTTGCCCTTGCGGCGCTGGCCATGCTGGCCGGGGCCGTAGGAACGCTTGTTGACCGGGGAATTCGGACGACCCCAGATGTTTTCGCCCATCCGGCGGTCAAGTTTGTGCTTGGCGCTCTTGCGCTTCGACATAAGTCGTGTCCTTCGATTTGCTGTCGCTACCCCAGCGGTAGCGCTTGAACCCGGCATCGCCCGCCCGACCCATTCGCCAGGCGCGGCCACCGCTTCACCGGGATGCGGGACCAAATTCGCGAAGGCGCGCGTCTAGCAGGATTGCGCGGTGCGTCAAGCACGCGATGGGCGCTCGACAAACCCAGCCGCTCGGGGCAGGGCGCAGGTATGACCGACGACTTCAAACTGCCCGACGATTGCACCGACATGCGCGAGGTGCGGATCGGCGTCGACGCGACCGATCGTGAACTGATAGCGCTGCTCGACCGCCGTTTCGGCTATATGCGCGCCGCCGCCCGGATCAAGCAATCGCGCGACACCGTGCGCGATGAAGCCCGCAAGGTGGCGGTGATCGGCGCGGTTGCTGGCGATGCAGCCTCCCGCGGCCTTCCTCGTGAAAAAATTGCCGAACTCTGGGATCTTCTGGTCGAAACCTCGATCGCTTACGAACTCGAGGAATGGGACCGGCTGCGGCGTTAGGTGCGCTCGCCCCGAGGAGGTTTTGCGAGGCTCGACAACACTCCGCGCATCGTTCGTACCTCCAGATGGTTCCAGCCCGGCTTGGTCAGCATCGTCCGCAAGGTTCGCCGCGTTGCCGCGGCTCGGCTTTCCGGCAGGAAATAGCCCCGCGGCTCGAGCATGGTTTCGAGCTGGCGCATCATCCCCTCCAGTTCTTCCTGGGGTGCCGGCGGGAGCAGGTCCTCCCCTGTGGGCTGCACCAGCGTGCCGCCGTCCCACTGGGTCTTCGACCATTCGTAAGCGCACAGGATCACCGCCTGGGCGAGGTTGAGCGAGCCGAACTCGGGATTGATCGGCACCGTCACGATCGCGCGGGCGAGGGCGACATCGTCGGTTTCGAGGCCGGAGCGCTCGGGCCCGAACACGATCGCGGAGCGCCCCTGCGCGCTGGCAATTTCAGTCGCCGCCTTTTCCGGCGTTACCACGGGCTTCGTCACACCCCTCTTGCGAACGGTGGTCGCATAGACGTGTGCGCAGTCGGCGACAGCGTCGGCCAGCGTTTGGTGAACGGTGGCGTTTTCCAGCACGTGGTCCGCGCCGGAGGCTGCCGGCCCCGCGCTGGGATTGGGCCACCCGTCGCGCGGGGCCACGAGCCGCATTTCGGTCAGCCCGAAATTGAGCATGGCCCGCGCTGCCTTGCCGATGTTCTCCCCAAGCTGGGGGCGGACGAGGACGATGACGGGCCCTTCGAGACACGCCTTCGATGCGCCCGCTGACGCGGGCTTGCTCAGTCGCTCCTCAGGATGAGCGGATTTTTTTTTATCCCGCTCATCCTGAGGAGAGGCTGAGCTTGTCGAAGCCTCGTCTCGAAGGGATCTGCGGCTAGGGGCGAGTCGGCTTACGAGATGCCAGTCGCCTGCAACCAGAGCTTCCTTCTTTGCCCTCGACCAGCCCTTGAGTTGCCGTTCGGCATCGAAGGCTTCATCCCGCGTGGGAAAGTCCGTCGACCACACCAACGTTACCGGTCGCCGCTTTGCAGTATATCCGCCCAGCGTCCCCTCGGCGTGCTGCGCCATCCGCGCTTCAAGATCATCGGTATGCCCGGCATAGTAGCTGCCATCCGCACACCGCAGCATATAGGTCCAGAACGGCTCAGCCATCGCCGCCCGCATCCCGCACGGTGCTGGCGAATTCCTCGAAGTCCTTTGCCTCGCTGAAGTCGCGATAGACGCTGGCGAAGCGGATGTAGGCGACGCTGTCGATCTGGCGCAGGCCGTCCATCACCAGTTCGCCGATGCGGGCGGAGGGGACTTCGCTGTCGCCCGCCGTCTCCACCTGGCGCTGGATGCCGGAGATGAGCTGGTCGATCCGCTCCTGCTCGATCCCGCGCTTGCGGCAGGCGAGTGCGACCGACTGCTCGAGCTTCGATCGGTCGAAAGCTTCGCGGCGATCGCCCGATTTGATGATCGTCACTTCGCGCAGTTGCACGCGTTCGAACGTAGTGAACCGTGCGCCGCAGCTCGTGCACTGGCGGCGGCGACGGATCGCGGTGCCGTCTTCGGTGGGGCGGCTATCCTTTACCTGGCTGTCGTCATGCGCGCAGAAGGGGCATCGCATCGCGCATCACATTCCCGGATAGACGGGGAAAGCGTCGCACAGCTCGTTCACCTTGCCGCGCACGCGCTCCTCGATCTGCGCGTCGCCGTCGGGCCCGTTCTTGGCGAGGCCGTCCACCACCTCGGCGATCAGCGCGCCGACCTTGCGGAATTCGGCCGGGCCGAAGCCGCGCGTTGTGCCCGCGGGCGTGCCGAGGCGGACACCGCTGGTTACGAAGGGGCTGCGCGTGTCGAACGGAATGCCGTTCTTGTTACAGGTGAGCCAGGCCCGGTCGAGGCCTTTCTCGGCCGCTTTACCGGTCACGTCCTTGGCGGTCAGGTCGACCAGCATCAGGTGGTTGTCGGTGCCGCCCGAGACGATGCGCAGACCGTTTTCTTCGAGGCTAGCGGCCAGTGCCTTGGCATTCTCGACCACGCGCGCGGCATAGCTCTTGAACTCGGGCCGCAGCGCTTCACGGAAGGCGACCGCCTTCGCGGTGACGACATGCATCAAGGGGCCACCCTGCATGCCGGGGAATACCGCGCTGTTGACCTTTTTCGCGATGTCCTCGTCGTTCGTGAGGATCACGCCCGAGCGGGGGCCGCGAAGGCTCTTGTGCGTGGTGGTCGTCGCGACATGGGCGTGCGGGAAGGGGGAGGGGTGCGCACCTCCGGCGACGAGACCGGCGAAGTGCGACATGTCCACCATCAGGTAGGCGCCCACGGCGTCCGCGATCTCGCGGAACTTCGCGAAATCCCACTGGCGCGAATAGGCGGTGCCGCCGGCGATGATGAGCTTGGGCTTGTGCTCCTGCGCGAGCCGCTCGACCTGCTCCATGTCGAGCAGTTCGTCGTCCTTGCGCACGCCGTAGGGCACGACGTTGAACCACTTGCCGCTCATGTTCACCGGCGACCCGTGTGTCAGGTGCCCGCCCGAGTTGAGGTCGAGCCCCATGAAAGTATCACCCGGCTCCAGCAGCGCGAGGAACACCGCTTGGTTCATCTGGCTGCCGCTGTTGGGCTGGACGTTGGCGAAATCGCACCCGAAGAGCTGCTTCGCGCGCTCGATCGCCAGCGTTTCTACCACGTCGGCATAATCGCAACCGCCGTAGTAGCGCTTGCCCGGATAGCCCTCGGCATATTTGTTGGTGAAGACGCTGCCGGTCGCCTCCAGCACCGCGCGGCTGGCGATGTTTTCGCTCGCGATCAGTTCGATCTTGTTGCGCTGGCGCTTGAGCTCGTTCTGGACCGCCTCGGCGATCTCCGGATCGGCTTCGGCGAGCGTATCGGTCCAGAAACGGCGCATGATGTCGGCGGTGGCGGCTTCGGCGGTGCTCATGAAATTCCTCAGCAACTGGGGTTCGATAGCTTGTCGACGCGGCGCTGATGGCGGCCGCCGCCGAATTCGGTTCCGAGAAAGGCGGCAACGCAGGCCTTGGCCATCTCGATACCGATCAGCCGTGCCCCGATGGCGAGGCAGTTGGCGTTGTTGTGTTCGCGCGCGAGACTGGCGGAGAGCGGCTCGGACACCAGCGCGCAGCGCACGGCCGGGTTGCGGTTCACGGCGATCGAGATGCCGATCCCCGATCCGCACAGCGCGATCCCGTGCTCGGCGGTTCCTTCCGCGACAACGGCTGCGAGCTTGTAGCCAAAGTCGGGATAGTCGACGCTGTCGTGACTGTCGGGGCCGAGATCGGCGACTTCATGGCCTTCCTCGATCAGCCACTCGCGCAGGGCGGCTTTCATCTCGATGGCAGCATGGTCGGAGGCAATGGCGATACGCATGGCGTCCCCATAGTGATTCGCGGGCCATGTCGCCACCGCAAACCGGCCTTGTCCCCGGCAAGGCTCGCTTGCTGGCGCCGCACGGGCCACTGAAGCAAAAGCCCCGGCGCCATTCGGCACCGGGGCTCCTGATAGCTTCTCCTGAGAGAAACTTCATATCCAGTCGATTTTTACATCGTCTGGACTTCAATAACGACTGACCGAGCGAACGGTTCCCGTACCCGGATCACTGATCCAGGAAGCTGCGCATCTTGCGGCTGCGGCTCGGGTGCTTGAGCTTGCGCAGCGCCTTGGCCTCGATCTGACGGATGCGTTCGCGGGTCACCGAGAACTGCTGGCCGACTTCCTCCAGCGTGTGATCGGTGTTCATGCCGATGCCGAAGCGCATGCGCAGCACGCGTTCCTCGCGCGGGGTGAGGCTGGCGAGGACGCGGGTGACCGTTTCCTTGAGGTTCGCCTGGATCGCGGCATCCACGGGAATGATCGCGTTCTTGTCCTCGATAAAATCGCCGAGGTGCGAATCCTCCTCGTCGCCGATCGGCGTTTCGAGGGAGATCGGCTCCTTGGCGATCTTCATCACCTTGCGGACCTTCTCGAGTGGCATGCTGAGGCGCTCGGCCATTTCCTCGGGCGTGGGCTCGCGGCCCTGCTCGTGGAGGAACTGGCGGCTGGTGCGCACCAGCTTGTTGATCGTCTCGATCATGTGCACCGGGATGCGGATCGTGCGCGCCTGGTCGGCGATCGAACGGGTGATCGCCTGGCGGATCCACCAGGTGGCGTAAGTGCTGAACTTGTAGCCGCGGCGGTACTCGAACTTGTCGACCGCCTTCATCAGGCCGATGTTCCCTTCCTGGATCAGGTCGAGGAACTGCAAGCCGCGGTTGGTGTACTTCTTGGCGATCGAGATCACGAGGCGCAGGTTCGCCTCGACCATTTCCTTCTTGGCAATGCGCGCCTCGCGCTCGCCTTTCTGGACCATGTTCACGATCCGCCGGAATTCCTCCAGGCTCATGCCCGTCTGGCTGGCGATGTCGGAGATCTCGGCACGGATGCGCTCGACCGCGTCGGCCTCCTTCTCGGCGAAGGCGGCCCACTTCTTGTCCTTCTTCACGCGCGCGGCCAGCCAGCTGTCGTCCAGCTCGTTGCCGATATAGGCCTGGAGGAAGTCGGCGCGCTTGATCTTGTGCCGCTCGGCCAGGCGCAACATCTGCCCGCCAAGCGCGGTCAGCCGGCGGTTGAAGGCGTAGAGATTGTCGACCAGGAACTCGATCTTGGTCGCGTGGAACTGCACGCTCTCGACTTCGGCCGTGAGCTGTTCGCGCAGATCTTCGTACTTCTTTTCCTTCGCCGCCGGGAACTCCTCACCGCGGCCAAGCACGTCGACGCGCTCGGCCTGGAGCTTCTCGAACTTCTTGAAGAGATCTGTGATGCGGGCGAAGCGTTCGAGCGCGTCGGGCTTCAGCGCGGCTTCCATCTGCGCGAGGGACATGGTGTTGTCTTCCTCGTCATCCTCCTCGCGCCGGCGCGAGCTGCCGCCTTCCTCATCGTCCTCGTCGCCGTCTTCTTCGTCCTCGACATCATCGTCGTCGCGGATCGAAGGGCCGGCAGTCTCCTCCGAGATCTCGCCGTCGTCGTCCTCGGCGCCTTCCTCCATCTTATCGGCCGGCGGTTCCTTCGAGAGCATGGCATCGAGATCGAGGATCTCGCGGAGCTGCATTTCCTCGTTGTTGAGCGCTTCCGACCACTGGATGATGGCATGGAAGGTGATCGGGCTTTCGCACAGCCCGATGATCATCGTGTCCCGGCCCGCCTCGATCCGCTTGGCGATGGCGATCTCGCCCTCGCGGCTGAGCAGCTCGACCGCACCCATCTCGCGCAGGTACATGCGCACGGGGTCGTCGGTGCGATCGGAAGTGGTGGTCTTCTTGGCAGCAGCGGGAGCGGCCTTCTTCGCCGCCTTGGGCTCGTCGCCGTCATCGTCGTCGCCGCCGATTTCCTCGACTTCGTCGCTCTCGGCATCTGCTTCGCCGTCGGCTTCCTCGTCGTTCTCGACGATATTGACGCCCATTTCGGAGATCGCGGACATCACATCCTCAATCTGGTCCGTGCTCATCTGATCTTCGGGCAGCGCCTCGTTGAGCTCGTCTACGGTCACGTAGCCGCGCTTCTTCGCCCTGGCGATGAGCTTCTTGATCGATGCTTCGTTGAGGTCGATCAGCGGTGCGTCGTCCTTCTCGGAATTCTTCGACGTGGTTGCCATGGAGGTGCGTTCAGTCCGTTTCTGCGCCGTTGGCGGACCCTGTCTCCCGCCGGCGCGTTGAATCAGTTTGGGCCGCCGAAGCAGCCCTTCGGCTTGCCATTTGCCCGAGTCGTCGCTCGAATTCCAGCTTTCGTTTGAGCAGCCTCTGCTGCTCGGCGAAAGCTCCTTCAGGGTCGGCTTCGAATCGCGCAGTGGCTGCGGAAAGCGCAGCTTCCAGCGCGGGCCTTTCGACCAGCAACGCTACGGCTTCGGCCAACTGTTCGCGCGCGTCTTGCGGATCGATGCCTTCATTGAGGAAGGCGAAACGGGTGTTATCCGGCGGCGCGACGGGACCGTCGAGCGACGATATGGGGAAAATCTCTCCCGGTTCAAGCATTTCCACCGCTTCGAGTATCGCATCGACCAGCGGGCCCGACTTAGCGTCCATCTGTGCGAAGCGTCCGAGCTGCTCCGCGTGGCGCAGCGCCTCCTCTGGAAAACGGACCAATCCGGCGATCACCGCGGAGACGAGCTGGTCGCGCGAACCCTCCCGCGCTCCGCGCAGTCGCCGCGCGGCGTCGGGTGAAAGCCTCGGTGCCGCCGGCTTGCGCCAGTCGCCCCGTGCGCGTTCACGGCGCGGGAAGGCGAAGGCGGAGAAGCGCTCCAGCAAGTCGCGCTTGTAGAGGGCGCGGATATCCGGATGCTCGATTTTCTCCACGTGATCGATCAGGCGCTGCTTGAGGCCGGCCTTGTCCTCGGGTGTGTTCAGCGGCTGCGCGGCGCGTTCGAACTCCCACAACGTGTCGAGCAGAGTGGCCGGTTCGGCGAGCAACTTCTCCATCGCGCCTTTACCCTTAGCGCGCAGCAGGTCGTCGGGATCGAGCCCGGAGGGGAGGCGCACGATCGCCAGCGAATGGGCCGGGCGGAGCAGGGGCAGGGCACGTTCGATCGCGCGCATGGCGGCGCGCTGGCCGGCAGCATCGCCGTCGAAGCACAGGATCGGCGTCTCGACCATGCGCCAGAGCAGTTCGATCTGCCGCTCGGTCAGCGCGGTACCGAGCGGCGCCACCGCATCCTCGAATCCGTGCGCGGCAAGCGCGATCACGTCCATGTAGCCTTCGACGACGATCATCCGCCCCGTCTGCCGCGAGGCGGGACCCGCGCGGTGCAGGTTGTAGAGCGTGCGGCCCTTGTCGAACAAGGGCGTGTCGGGCGAATTGAGGTACTTGGGTGCGTTGGTGTCCGCCTCGAGGATGCGCCCGCCGAACGCGATCACCCTCCCGCGCGCGTCATGGATAGGCAGCATCAGGCGATTGCGAAAGCGGTCGTAGGGCTCGCGTTCCTCGACCGCAATTCTCAGGCCCGCCTCGATCAGCAGCTTTTCGTCAAATCCCGAAAGGGCGACTTTGAGCGCCTGCCGCTCGTTCGGCGCGAACCCGAAGCCGAAGCGTTCGACGGTGCGCGCGTTAAATCCACGCGTTTGCAGATAGTCGCGCGCTCTGGCGCCTCCGGGCCCTTCGAGGGCTGCGACGAACCAGTCCTGTGCTGCCTGGGTCACGTCGTGCAGACCCGCCCGTTCTTCCGCCCGCTGCGCCGCGCGCGGGTCGGGCGCGGGGACTTCCAATCCCGCTTCGGCCGCAAGTTCCTTAACCGCGTCCATGAAGGAAAGGCCGCGCTGGTCGGTCATCCAGCGGATCACGTCGCCATGTGCGCCGCAGCCGAAGCAGTGGTAGAACCCCTTCTCGTCGCTGACGGTGAAGCTGGGCGTCTTCTCGTTATGGAACGGGCAGCACGCCTTCCACTCCCGCCCCGCGCGCTGGAGCTTGGTCGTGCGCATGATGACGCTCGAAAGCGTCACCCGCGCACGCAGTTCGTCCAGCCATTGGGGGGAGAGCACTCTACTCCCCTCCCGCTCGCGGGAGGGGCTGGGGGAGGGCATGCCGAACAACGCTCACCAGTCGCTGCCCCGAGGCTTGGACATATCGCGCGTTCCCAGTTCGGCGAGCACACGCTCGATCTCGTGGATCACACCTTCGAGGTTGTTCAGCACATCGTTGTTCCAGAAGCGGAGGACGCGGTAGCCGCGCGCCTCGATATAGCATGTCCGGGCCGAGTCGTACGAAGAGGCCGTGGCATGCTGTCCGCCATCGACCTCTATGATCAATCCCTTCGATCGAGCGGCAAAGTCGCAGATGTAAGGGCCCACGGGATATTGCCGGTTGAAGCGGACACCGGCGACTTGTTTTGAGCGCAAGCAGGACCAGAGTTTGGTTTCGGCGTCGGTGGGATTGACGCGCAGTTCGCGCGAGCGGCTAGTCGGTCGTATGTAACCTTTGTCCAAACAGGCCCTCCCCCAACCCCTCCCGCAAGCGGGAGGGGTGTTTTGTCTCAGCTCAGCGCTTCCTTCACCCAGCCGCTGGCCTTGCTCATGTCGAGCACGGCGCCATGTCGGGCTTTCAGTTCGGCCATGACGCGGCCCATGTCCTTGATCGAGGAGGCGCCGAGGCCACTCTTCACGTCCTCGATCGCCGCGCGGGTGGCCGCCTCGTCCATCATCTGGGGCAGGAATTCCTCGATCACGGCGAGCTCGTCGCGCTCCTGCTGCGCGAGTTCCTCGCGGCCGCCTTCCTCATACATCTGGATCGATTCGCGGCGCTGCTTGGCCATCTTCTGCAGCACTTCGGTCACCAGATCGTCGTCGTTCACTTCCTTGGCGGAAGTGCGCATCTCGATATCGCGATCCTTAATCCTGGCGGAGATCAGGCGCAGCGCGGCGGTGCGCGGCTTGTCGCCCGCCTTCATCGCCTGGACGGTGGCTTGCTTGATATCGTCGCGGATCATGGGTGCTCTTTCTGTGGAAGGGTTTTGCCAGGCGGGGCATTTAACCCGATAAATCGCAATTGGACAGGTTGACGGGCACGCCCCCGGGGCCTAGCGGCAACGACTTAGCGACATCGCCGGAAACACCTGACTCGGAGCGCCACATGGCAGACCCCGCAAACTCTCGCGCGCAACCCAGCGGCGCGACGGGAGTCCTCGTGCTGGCCGACGGAACGGTCATTTGGGGCCATGGCTTCGGCGCCGTCGGCAGTGCAGTGGGCGAGGTATGTTTCAATACCGCGATGACCGGCTATCAGGAGGTGATGACCGATCCGTCGTATGCCGGCCAGATCGTCACGTTCACCTTTCCGCACATCGGCAACGTCGGCGCGAACCCCGAGGACATCGAGTCGAAGGTGGAAGGCGCGGTCGGCTGCGTGGTGCGGGAAGAGGTCACTCCGCATTCAAGCTTTCGCGCCCGCGAAGAGTTCGGGGAGTGGCTTGCCGCGATGGGCAAGATCGGCCTGTCCGGCGTCGATACGCGCGCGCTAACCCGCCGTATCCGCCTGAACGGTGCGCCCAATGCCGTGATCGCGCACGATCCGAAGGGCGCCTTCGATATTCCCGCGCTGCTCAAACGCGCGCAGGACTGGCCGGGACTGGAGGGCATGGACCTCGCCCAGCGTGTCAGCCGCGAGAAGCACGAGAGCTGGGAAGGGGGCTACTGGCGCCTAGGCACCGGCTACGGCCGCGCGCCCCGCGATGCGAAACCGCACGTGGTTGCGGTCGACTACGGCAGCAAGGACAACATCTTCCGCAACCTGGTGAAGGCGGGAGCGCGGGTGACGGTGGTTCCGGCGCAAACCACGCTCGACGAGATCCTGGCGCTCCAGCCCGACGGCGTGTTCCTCTCCAACGGCCCCGGCGATCCGGCGGCGACCGGGGAGTACGCGGTGCCGACGATCAAGGCGCTGCTGGAGCGCGACATGCCGATCTTCGGCATCTGCCTCGGCCACCAGATGCTCGGCCTCGCCGCCGGCGCCAAGACCGCCAAGATGCACCAGGGCCATCGCGGCGCGAACCACCCGGTCAAGCGACTGGAAGACGGCGTGGTCGAGATCACCAGCATGAACCACGGCTTCGCGGTCGATAATGCGACGCTGCCCGAGGGGGTGGAGGAAACCCACGTCTCGCTGTTCGACGGCTCCAACTGCGGCATCGCGATCCGCGGGAAGAAGGCGTTCGGGGTGCAGTATCATCCCGAGGCGAGCCCGGGGCCGCAGGACAGCTTCTATCTGTTCGAGAAGTTCGTGGGGATGTTGGGGTGAGGCGGATCAAGTTGACTTGGTTTGCGTGGGGTGCTGGCACTTCTGCTCTCTTTGCACTCTTTGCGTGGTGGTATTTGAAGCCCGAAGTGCTTGAGGAGGACTGGACTGCAAACATTGTTTTGGTCGAGCCTACTTCATCGGTCGCGGGCATGAGCAAAGAACAATCGGACTTCAATATGATTGCAGATGAGACGGGGAAAATTCTTCGCGATTGCGGCGCGCGAATTTTTGAGACGACGTTTCTAGCTGACGATCATCTCCCAACGGCAAGTTTGCCAATCATTGTCGAAAACTACGATTCCTTAGAGTGCGTTATCAAGACGAGTGAAGGGCGGAACATTGGGTATCGCGTTGAGGTTCACTCGGGATCACGGATAGCGGATCACATGAGGTCAACGAATTAATGCCCAAACGCACTGACATCTCCTCGATCCTCGTTATCGGCGCCGGGCCGATCGTTATCGGCCAGGCTTGCGAGTTCGATTATTCGGGCACGCAGGCGATCAAGGCGTTGAAGGAGGAGGGCTATCGGGTGGTCCTCGTCAACTCCAACCCCGCGACGATCATGACCGATCCCGAGTTCGCCGACGCGACTTACGTCGAGCCGATCACGCCCGAGATCGTAGAGAAGATCATCGCCAAGGAGCGGCCCGACGCACTGCTGCCGACGATGGGCGGCCAGACGGCGCTCAACTGCGCACTGGCGCTGTTCAATGACGGCACGCTGGAGAAGTACGGCGTCCAGATGATCGGCGCCGATGCCGATGCGATCGACAAGGCGGAGAACCGCCAGCGATTCCGCGAGGCGATGGACAAGATCGGGCTCGAAAGCGCCCGCAGCGGCGTCGCGAACACGCTGGACGAGGCATTCGCGGTGCTGGAGACGACCGGCCTGCCGTCGATCATCCGCCCGAGCTTCACGCTCGGCGGCACCGGCGGCGGCATCGCCTATAACAAGGCCGAATTCGAGCGGATCGTGCGCGAGGGGCTCGACGCCTCGCCGACCACCGAGGTCCTGATCGAGGAATCGCTGCTCGGGTGGAAGGAATACGAGATGGAAGTCGTGCGCGACCGCGCCGACAATGCCATCATCATCTGCTCGATCGAGAACGTCGATCCGATGGGCGTCCACACCGGGGACTCGATCACCGTCGCCCCGGCGCTGACGCTGACCGACAAGGAATACCAGATCATGCGCAGCGCCAGCATCGCTGTGCTGCGCGAGATCGGCGTCGAGACGGGTGGGTCGAACGTCCAGTTCGCGGTCAACCCGAAGGACGGGCGCCTGATCGTGATCGAGATGAACCCGCGCGTATCGCGTTCCTCGGCGCTCGCCTCGAAGGCGACCGGTTTCCCGATCGCGCGCGTCGCGGCCAAGCTCGCGGTCGGCTACACGCTCGACGAGATCACCAACGAGATCACCGGCGCGACCCCGGCCGCGTTCGAGCCGACGATCGACTACGTCGTCACCAAGATCCCGCGCTTCGCGTTCGAGAAGTTCAAGGGCGCCAAGACCGAACTCTCGACGGCGATGAAGTCGGTGGGCGAGGTTATGGCGATCGGGCGCAACTTCCAGGAATCTGTCCAGAAAGCGCTGCGCGGGCTCGAAACCGGGCTCGACGGGTTCAACCGCGTGCTCGAGCTGGAAGGCGCGGATCGCGAAACGATCACGACCGCGCTCAGCCGCCGCACCGACGACCGGCTGCTCAAGACCGCGCAAGCGATGCGCGAGGGCTTCACGATCGAGGATATCCAGGCGATCACCGGTTACGACCCGTGGTTCCTGCGCCAGATCGCGGACATCGTCGCCGCCGAGAAGGAGGTGAGCGAGAACGGTCTGCCGAACGACGCCGAGGGGCTGCGACGGCTCAAGGCGATGGGCTTCTCCGATCGCCGCCTCGCCACGCTGGCGGTGCGTTCGGTCGGCGTTGCCGGTGGGCTTGCCGAGACCCAGGCACGCCATTCGGGCCTGCTGCACGATACGCTGCGCGCCATGGCCGGCGCCACGAGCGAGGAAGAAGTGCGCAAGCTGCGCCACAAGCTCGGCGTGCTGCCAGTGTTCAAGCGGATCGACAGTTGCGCTGCCGAGTTCGAGGCGATCACGCCCTATATGTATTCGACCTACGAGGCACCGAGCTTCGGTGAGCCCGAGGACGAGGCCATGCCGAGCGACCGGCGCAAGATCGTGATCCTTGGCGGCGGACCGAACCGGATCGGGCAGGGAATCGAGTTCGACTATTGCTGCGTCCACGCCTGCTTCGCACTGGCCGAAGCCGGGTTCGAGACGATCATGGTCAACTGTAACCCGGAGACGGTGAGCACCGACTACGACACCTCCGACAGGCTCTATTTCGAGCCGCTGACGGCGGAGGACGTGCTGGAAATCCTGCGCGTCGAGCAGCAGGCGGGTGAACTGGTCGGCGTGATCGTCCAGTTGGGCGGTCAAACCCCTCTCAAGCTGGCGCAGGCGCTGGAGGACGAGGGCATTCCGATCCTCGGCACCAGTCCTGACGCGATCGACTTGGCCGAAGACCGCGAGCGCTTCGCCAAGCTGGTCAACCAGCTCAAGCTCAAGCAGCCGATGAACGGCATCGCCAAGAGCCGTGACGAGGCGGCCGCGGTCGCCGCGCGGATCGGCTATCCGGTTCTGCTGCGCCCGAGCTATGTGCTCGGCGGGCGGGCGATGGAGATCGTCGATTCCGAAGCGCAGCTCGACAACTACATCGCAACTGCGGTGCATGTGTCCGGCGACAGTCCGGTACTGGTCGACCAGTATTTGCGCGACGCGATCGAGTGCGACGTCGATGCGCTCAGCGACGGGCAGGAGGTGCGCGTCGCGGGTGTGATGCAGCACATCGAAGAGGCGGGCGTGCACTCGGGCGACAGCGCATCGACGCTGCCGCCTTATTCGCTCCCGGCCGAGATCGTCGAGGAAATGGAGCGTCAGACCGAAGCGTTGGCCAAGGCGCTCGGCGTTCGCGGGCTGATGAACGTGCAGTTCGCCGTCAAGGACGGCGAGATCTATCTGATCGAAGTCAACCCGCGCGCGAGCCGCACGGTCCCCTTCGTCGCCAAGGCGATCGGCCAGCCGGTCGCCAAGATCGCGGCCCGGGTGATGGCAGGCGAGCCGCTCTCGGCTTTCCCGCCGTTCCGGCGCGATCTCGACTACATGGCCGTCAAGGAAGCGGTATTCCCCTTCACGCGCTTCCCCGGGTCGGACCCGGTGCTGACGCCGGAGATGCGGTCGACGGGCGAGGTCATGGGGATCGATCGCGACTTCCCGGCTGCCTTCTTCAAGTCGCAGCTCGGCGCAGGGGCGGCGCTGCCGGCTGGCGGCGTGCTGTTCGTCTCGGTCAAGGACAGCGACAAGGCGATGATCCTGCCGGCGGTGCAGACGCTGATCGAGCAGGGCTTCAAGGTGATCGCGACCGCCGGCACGCAGGCCTATCTCGCCGAGCATGGTTTGCCGGTCGAGCGTGTCAACAAGGTCGCGCAGGGCCAGCCCCACATCGTCGACCGGATGATCGACGGCGAGATCGCTCTGGTCTTCAACACGACCGAGGGCTGGCAGAGCCTGATCGATTCCAAATCGATCCGCGCCACGGCACTGGAGATGAAGATTCCCTACTACACGACCGGGGCGGCTTCGGTCGCCGCGGCCAAGGCGATCCGCGCGGTCAAGGCCAGCCAGCTTGAAGTGCGCCCGCTGCAGGCTTATTATAGCTGAAACAACCGCGGTTCCCTCTTCCGGACAATTCACCGTTCAATCGCCGCCTCCCGAGGGAGGGGCAGAACGGCGAATTGCCGTTGCAGGGCCGCCTGGAGGAAAGACGCGATGGCTACGATGGAAAAGGTTCCGATGCTGGCGGAGGGTTACGAGCGGCTGACGGCCGACCTCAAGACGCTGCGCGCGGAACGTCCGAAGATCGTCGACGCGATCGAGGAAGCGCGCGCGCACGGAGATCTCTCGGAGAACGCCGAATATCACGCCGCGAAGGAGCGGCAGGGACAGGTCGAGGCGCAGATCGCGGACATCGAAGACCGCGTCAGCCGCGCGCAGATCATCGATCCTTCGACGCTGTCGGGCGACAAGATCGTATTCGGCGCCACCGTCACCTTGCTCGACGATAATGACAAGCCTGTGAAATACCAGATCGTCGGCCAGACCGAAGCCGATGCGAACAAGGGGCGGATCTCCTACAACTCACCGCTCGGCCGCGCGCTGATCGGCAAGAGCGTGGGCGACGAGATCGAAGTCACCGTTCCCTCGGGCGACAAGTTCTACCTCGTCGACAAGATCGAATTCATCTGAACCCGAAAGTGAGCCCCCGCGAAAGCGGGGGCTGCAGTGGCATCACACCTCCGGCGTCAGCAGCCGGTGCAGGTGGACGACGACGTACTTCATTTCCGCATCGTCGACCGTGCGCTGTGCGTTCGAGCGCCAGGCATCGACGGCCGCGTCGTAGTCGCTGAAAACGCCCACCACGTGAATGCTTTCCGGGTCCTGGAACTCCAGGCTCCGCGGATCCTTGACGCGGCCGCCCATCACGAGGTGCAGCCGCTGCTTGGCTTCGGTTTCTTCCATGTCTTGTCTCTGGGGTCTTGGGGAGGACGGCGCGGCCATTAAAGCAAACGGCGCGGCAGGCAAGCCCGCCGCGCCGCGTGCATCGGACCAACCGGATCAATGCGCCATCCGCGCCCGCAGATCGCGAACCTTGCGGCCGGTTTTCTTGCCGACTTCGCGGGTCAGCCGCCGCGCACCTTCGCTGGCGGCGCTCCCTTGCAAGCTTGCCTTCCGGCGCAGATCGTGTGCGCTATCGCCGATCGCATCGCCGAAATCCTCGAGCCGGTCGCCGCCTGCGCGCGCGGCGGTGCCCAGGCTGTCGATGAGGCTGGCCCCGTAGGCAAGGCCGATCTCCGCCGCCATCGCCGCGAGCGCGGAGCCGCGCCGGGCCGCCTGCTTGCGCATCCGCCGGCCCGGACCGGGAAGCATGCTGGCAACGATCACCCCGATCGCGAGGCCGCCCACGACTGTCGCAACGGGATGATCCTTGACGAATGCGGTGGCCGTATCGCGCGCCTCGCGAGCGTAATCGCCCACGGTGCGATTGGCATGGCGTTGCTGGCCCGCCTCGATCCGGTTTTTCAGTTCTTCGCGCTTCTGATTGTCGGCCATCGCCTCGTCTCCGCTGGAATGGGGTTGTCGTGGATCGAACGGGCTCAATCGCGCTCGGGTTCCTCGGTTTCTTTATCCTCGCCGTCATCGTCGCCGAACAGTGCGAGGAGTGGGTTGCGCGTCAGCCAGAGCACCACCGCCGCGAGCAGCGTGAACAGGACGCCGCGATTGTTTTCAGCCACTTCCGCCGCCTCGTCGAGCACGTCGCTCGCCCCTTCGGCTACCCGGTCGAGGAAACGCGCGCCGATGCCCTTGGTCGTGAGGTCTACCCGGAGATGGGCAATGTCGGCCTTGACGAGTGCCCAGGCTGCATCGCGCAGTGCGCGGTCTTCGATCATCTTGCGCTCGGGATCGCTCATTGCCCGTCGCCCGTGAAACTGCTGCCCGCGTCCCTGAAGTGCGCCAGCGCCTTGCGGCCGATGACCACGCCGGCGATCAGCAGCACACCCGTGACGAGTGCGGTCGCGCCCCAGATGGTCAGAAGGGGGGCGAGTGCGATCACTGCGCCGACGACCAGGCCGATCAATGCGGTGTGGATGAGGGCGAAGGCGACCAGCCCATGGATGATGCCGCTCTTGCCCTCGTGCGCAACATAGATCGCGCGGCTCTTCTGAAAAGCCTTCTCCGCCTCGAAGTAGGTCTTCCCGTCGTCCAGCAGGGCGACGAGGTCGTCGGTCAACGAGGAGCCGGACCGGGGGGATTCCCCGGCGGGCTCCTCGTCGCCGTCCTGCGCGGGCAGGGGCTCGTCGTGCATGGATGCCACCGCGCGGGGCGGGGGATCAGTCGCGGCTGCCGCGGAACATCCGCGCCAGCATGAAACCAGCAACCGCAGCGAGACCGACCGCGAGACCGGGGCTCTTGCGGACCATCTCGCGCGCGTCCTCGCTCAGATCGTCGACGCTCTTACTGTCGAGCTTGACCGAGGCTTCCTGCAAGCTCCGCGAGGCGTTGCGCGCATAGTCGCCATACTGCGCGCCGAACTTCTCGTCGATCGCCGCGGCGTTCTCGGAAACCATCCTGCTGAGCGAGGAGAGCGCTTCGCTCGCCTTGGTCTTGCCCTCGGTCGCGAGTTCCCGGCCTTTGCCCTTGGCCTGGCGGCCATAGGTCTTTGCCTCTTCGACCCAGTCTTCCGAGCGGCCCTTGGCCTGATCACGATAGGCGACGGCGCGGTCGGCGGCTTCGGCTTTGAGGGCCGCCGCACCCGCCTTCGCTTCCTCGAGCGCCGAGTTGAAGCGCGACTTCGCCTCCGCGCGGTGATCCGATGTCGAGGCTGCCGTCACTGGCGTGCCGACCGTGGGCGCAGCCTTGGTGGTCGCGGCCGACTTGGTCGCCGGCTTGCGGGTGGTCTTCTTCTTGCTCGTGCTCGGGGTCGTCGCGTCAGCCATATCTCGTTCCTTAGCCCTCACTTGGTTCGTTATCCACCACCGCCGTCGGCGGTTTCACGGTTCTGTGTCGCAACGTAACTTGCGTGGCATTGTTCCGGCGCATAGAGGGCGCCTAGCTCCCGATATGGGAGTGTCATAGCCCTTTACAACACCTCGCAACTCCGGAGCGCAGCATGACCGCCATCATCGACCTTCACGGCCGCGAAATCCTCGACAGCCGCGGCAATCCGACGGTCGAGGTCGACGTGCTCCTCGAAGACGGCAGCTTCGGCCGAGCGGCTGTCCCCTCGGGCGCATCGACCGGCGCGCACGAAGCGGTGGAGCTGCGCGATGGCGACAAGACGCGCTATCTCGGCAAGGGTGTGACCAAGGCGGTGGACGCGGTCAACGGCGACATCTCCGACGCTCTGCTGGGCCTCGATGCCGAGGATCAGCGCGACATCGACCTCGCGATGATCGCACTCGATGGCAGCGCGAACAAGGGGCGGCTTGGCGCGAACGCGATCCTCGGCGTCAGCCTCGCTGTTGCGAAAGCCGCGGCGAACGCGCGCGGACTGCCCCTCTACAGCTACATCGGCGGCGTCTCCGCACATGTCCTGCCGGTGCCGATGATGAACATCATCAACGGCGGCGAGCACGCCGACAACCCCATCGATATTCAGGAATTCATGATCATGCCGGTCGGTGCTGAGACGCTTGCCGACGGCGTGCGTTGGGGCGCGGAGGTGTTCCACACGCTCAAGAAAGGGCTGGCAGAGAAGGGGCTTTCCACCGCGGTCGGCGACGAGGGCGGCTTCGCGCCCGATCTTGCGAGCACCCGCGCCGCGCTCGACTTCATCATGCAGTCGATCGAGCGAGCCGGCTTCAAGCCCGGCGCCGATGTCGCGCTCGCGCTCGATTGCGCCTCCACCGAGTTCTTCGCCAGCGGCCGCTACGACCTGGCGGGCGAAGAGCTGTCGCTTACGCCTGACGAAATGGCCGAATACCTGGCCAAGCTCTGTGCCGACTATCCGATCCGCTCGATCGAAGACGGCATGAGCGAAGACGACTTCGAAGGCTGGAAGGCGCTGACCGAGCTGGTCGGCAACAAGGTCCAGTTGGTTGGCGATGACTTGTTCGTGACCAACCCGGAACGCCTGCGCATGGGGATCGGCAAAGGGCTCGCCAATTCGTTGCTGGTCAAGGTCAACCAGATCGGCACGCTGACCGAAACGCTGGAGGCGGTCGATATCGCCAACCGCGCCGGCTACACCGCCGTGATGAGCCACCGTTCGGGCGAGACCGAGGACGCGACGATCGCGGATCTCGCGGTCGCGACCAACTGCGGGCAGATCAAGACCGGCTCGCTGGCACGGTCGGACCGGCTTGCGAAGTACAACCAGCTCATCCGCATCGAGGAAGAACTGGGCGACAGTGCGCTCTACGCGGGCGAGGGCTGCTTCGGGAAGCTGGCAACGGGCGACTGACGGGGATCAGGCTTTCTCGGCTTCGAGCTCCCGCTCGGCTTCCTCTTCCAGTTCCTCCAGCTTCTCGATCTTCTTCCGGTTCTTCGGGTTGAGGAGATACTGCCACACGCCCCAGGCGTTGATCAGCAGGAGGATCGCGTTCATGGCCGCGATCGGCAGGGCGTCGCTGGTGAGGCCGGAGACGATCCATGTCACCGCGACCGCGCAGAACAATACAAACCCCCAGCCGGTAGCCCGGCGCCCCAGGTCGGCGGCAATCAGACCGGCGGCGATCATCGTGCCGACCGCGGCGATCCATTCGAGCGAACCGTTCATCGCTTGCCGAGCGCTCGGCGCGGGAGAAGGTTCCTGAGCTTAGCCGGGGAGGGCTGCCGACAGCCGGGCGACCTGATCGTCGCTCAGCTCCACGCGAGTGAACTCAAGCAGATCGGTTAGCTGCTCGACGGTGCGCGCGCTCGCGATCGGCGCGGGAATGCCCGATTGGCGCACCAGCCATGCGAGCGCGATCGCGGGCAGGCTTGCACCGGTTTCGGCGGCGACTTCGTCCATGGCGGACAGGACGGGCGCGCCCTTTTCGGCGTAGGCCCGGGCGCTGCCCGACCGCGCACCTCGTTCGAAATCCTCCGGAGTGCGGTACTTGCCGGTCAGATAGCCGGAGGCGAGGCCATAGAACGGCAGCATGGCGATGCCGCGCGCCGTACACAGGGCTTGCAGGTCGCCGCCGTAGCTGCCGCGGGATACGAGATTGTATTCGTTCTGCAGCACGGTGAACGGCGTCCGTCCCGCCGCATCGGCGGCTTCCAGCGCGGCGGCAAGGCGCACTGCATCGAAGTTGGAGGCGCCGATCTCGCGGACCTTGCCGCTCGCCACCGCGCCATCGAATGCCTCGACGATGTCCCCGGCGGGCAATTCGGGATAATCCTTATGGGCGTAGTAGAGATCGAGATAGTCGGTCCGCAGCCGCTCCAACGAGGCGTCGAGCGAGTGCAGGACCCGCGCAGGCTCGTAAAGCTCCTTACCGCCCATCATCCCCGTTTTGGTGTGGATCAGCATCTCGCCGCGCACGCCGCGCGTCTCGAGCCATTCGCCGATCACCCGTTCCGATTCCCCGCCCTGGTGGCCTTCGACCCAGGCAGAGTAGACGTCGGCGGTGTCGATCATCCGCCCGCCCGCTTCGTGGAAGGCGTCGAGAACCGCAAAGCTCTCGTCGCGCGTGGCGGTCCAGCCGAAGACGTTCCCGCCCAGCACGAGCGGAATGCCGCCGATGGCAGGATGCGCGCTCATGCGAACTTCTCCTGAAGCGCGAGCAGCGCAAGTGCGGCCTTGGCCGCTTCGCCGCCTTTGTCCTTCTGCGCCTTGTCCGCTCGGACGAGCGCCTGCTGCTCGTCCTCGACCGTCAGAATGCCGTTGCCGATGGCGATGCCGTCCATCGTCAGCGCCATGATCCCGCGTGCGCTTTCGCCCGCGACGATCTCGAAGTGATAGGTTTCGCCGCGAATGACCACACCGATCGCCACGAAGCCTTCATAGCGTCCGCTTTCCGCCGCAAGCGCGATCGCGCCAGGAATTTCCAGCGCACCCGGAACGGTCAGCAGATCCGCCTCGTGACCGGCTGCTTCGAGAGCGCTACGTGCGCCGTCGATCAGCATGTCGTTGAGGTGGTCGTAGAACCGGGCTTCGACGATCAGGAAGCGCGCCATGTCTTTCTCCGCGGCAATGAACCACCGCGGCGTAGCTACGCGATCGCTACAGGGGAAGGGGGCTGCAAAAGAAAGCCCCACCCGAAGGCGGGGCTTGGAGGTGAGAGCCGTGCTAACACGAGCCCTTCGGGTCGCCGGTCGCTTCTGCCGGATCGCGAACGACGAACCTAGCCCAAGAAATGTTGGGGCGCGTGGCGAAGCCGCCCTCAACTGGCCACCGAAGGCTGAAACATGATGATAGCCATGCCCGCGAGCGCAACGAGCACGCCGGCGACGTCCCACACCGTCGGGCGGACACCATCGACCACCCAGAGCCACGCGATCGCGGCGCCGATGTAGACTCCGCCATAGGCCGCGTAGACACGCCCCGCCGCGGTCTCGTGCATCGTCAGCAACCATGCGAATAACGCAAGCGCGATCGCCGCCGGCACGAGCAACCAGACGGACTTGTCCTCACGCAGCCAGAGATAGGCCATGTAGCAACCGGCGATCTCCGCCAGCGCCGTTGCGGCGTAGAGCAGGAATGTTTTCAACGGCAGTCCCTTTCGGATCAGACCGTACAAGCTCCAGGGTGAGGCAGGAACCGGCGACAGGAGGCACAGGGCATGAATCTAGGCCTGATCAAGAGTCCATAGAATGCAACTCTTCTAACGGTTATCCCGTGAATTCGTGGTTTGTTTCGATACCATAAATCAACGGGTTATAAGGCATTGTCGAATTGGATTGCTCTTGAGCTTCTCCTTCGGTGAGCGTCTCGCACAGAATGAGGAGCGAACTCGTCATCCTGCGAGAGCCAGTTAGCCAGGCAAAATCTTCGATGAACGGAGCTCCCACCTTCGGTTCAGTCGTTAGGTCATAATCCGAAGAATGATTCCCGATTCCGCGTGGTCGACGGGAAAGGAGATAGACTATGACGACGTCGAAACTCCGCAGGATGCTGTTCCTGGGCGCGATGACCGGGCTCACGGTCATGCTTTCCGCCTGCGAGCCCGAGGATAGTAAGAATCAGCTGCAGCACAGTTCACTGTTATCCGACGCGGCATTGGGGCCGGGCTGGTCGATGACCGATCTAGCTGGACTGGAGCCTGGCCTGCTGAGCGGCAACTATTCCGAAATGCCCCAAGCGCTGCCGATGCAGGCGTCCTGGGATGGCGGGTATGATTATGCCCCCGCCTATGATTATGCACCGTACGCGGATGAATATTATGAGCCGCTGGACGAGAGCTACTACACTGAGTCCTCTAGCTCCGACGATTATCTCTGGCTTGCACTGGCGGCCGCGCTGGCGGGCATGCTCGGCGATTCCCCGCCGGATTATGCTTTCGGCTACGACGGCATCCAGCCTTGGGCCTGGGAGACAGGCGACCGCTATGTTCGCTATGCGGAGCCGGTCTATGGCGGCTACCGCTATTACTATTACGAGCCGGACGCCTATCGTCCCTTCCTCGTGCGAGATCCCTATTACAGCTATGGCTACCGCGACGACCGGCTGATGGTCATCTATGACCGTCATGGCCAGATCATCGACGGCGGGCGGGCCAGGCACCAACGCCTGGCGGCGCGCGATTACTATTTGCGCGGCGAACGCCTCTACCGGGCCGGCCACCAACAGAAGCGCTTCGGCGTCCCGGCGCCGCTCTGGGACAGGCATCGCGACAAGGTCGCGCAGGAACGGCGCGAATGGCAAGAAGCGCGCCGCGATCACGACAACTGGCAGCGCTGGGATGTTCGACATCGGCAGCGACTTCATCGCGACTGGGCCGGCGAGGCTCTGCTGAGGCGCAAGGCGGAGCGCGGCTTTGCCAGCTGGCAGAAGGCCGACTACCGCACGCCCGCACCGAAATTCTACACCGCTGAAAACCGCCGTGCGCAACTACTCAAGGTGGCCGATATCAGGCGCGAGCGAGCGGGCGAGCCTCGCGAGATGCTGCGCCGCGAAGAACGGCTCGCTCTGGTTCGGAGCGCCGAACCCGATCGGTTGGAGCGGCGCGGCAATGGCCCATCCGGGGAGCAATTCCGGAGAGCCAACCTTGCACCCGAGCGGGACAATGGCCGTGCCGATCGAGCGGGGCAGGGGGGGAATCGCCGGGCCGAGCTACGCCGCGAGGTCGATCGCCCGCAGCGCTCGGAGCGTGCCGCCGAGCGCCATCAGGAACGCGCGACGCCGCGTCAGGATCTTCAGCGACAGGCCGCACCCCCTCGTCAGAACGCCGAACGGCAGCAGCGCGCTTCGGTCCAGAAGGACTGGGCGGGTGAGCGCGGGACCCAGGCGCGGCAAGTGGAGCGACGCCGCAACGAGCAGCAGACGCAGCGTGCTGGTCGTGAACGCCAGGCAGCTGTGAACGCAGAGGCTCGCCGGGAGAGGATGCAGCAGCAACGGCAGGAAGTCCGCCGCCAGCAACAGGTGAGGCAGGAAGCTGCCCGGCAGACGCAACAGCGCCGACACGTCGATCGCCAACGAGATCAGCAGCGAGCACAGCGTCAGGTGGTCCGCCAAGCCGATGCGCGCTCGCAGCAGCAAGTCCGGACCCAGGCACCGCGCGCCAGACAGGATGCGCGGCGGGAGCGCAGCCGCGGTAACCATAGATAGTTAGAGCTGAGCCCCGTTCGCCGCCAGAAGGCGATGGCAGCTACCAAGGTGACGGCTGACAGGAAGTTGGCTCGCTCCAATATGGTGGAATAACATCCGGCGCGACGTGCGAGTCAGGTCCAGCAGGTCGCAGGGAACCGAAAGGCACGCCGCCGCACCAGGAGAAGAGATATGCCTGACCGCACTTCTACCGACGTCATCGACAACCCAGGCGAGCACCGCTTCGAACTCGCGCTCGATGGCGAAGATATCGCCGCTGCCTATTATCGCCGCGACGAGAACGGCTATCTCGTCCTCACCCATACCGAAGTGCCGAGCGAATACGGCGGCCGGGGGCTTGGCTCGACTCTCGCTCTCGGCGTGTTCGACATGGCCCGCGAGCGGGGTGACAAGCTCGTCCTCAAATGTCCGTTCATGGCGGCATGGTTTGCCAAGCATCCCGACTATGCGGACGTGGTTGTGGGCTGACAGAACGGGCAGGAGGCGCGAACGACAACGGGGATCCAGCTTGCAGAAGAGCCGCAGAAGGGGCTTCGTTGCTGCGTATCGCTGAGGAAATGAGCGGTCTTTTCGGCTAGTGGGTGGCCTGAAGTCCCGGCTCCCCACGTAGCCGACCGGGCCAACTCGCGAAAGCCACCTAGCAGGATTGGAACGACAGATGGTTCAGATACTCGGTCTCTCGGGCAGTCTTCGGGAAGGTTCGTTCAACTCCGCGCTGCTGCGAGCCGCCGCGGACCTGATGCCGGAGGGCGCGACGCTCGAGATCGGCACGATCGAGGGCATCCCGCTCTATCATGGTGATCTCGAGGCTGAGCATGGACTTCCCGAGCCGGTGGTCGTTCTCAAGGAGCAAATCGCACGCGCGGACGGCCTGCTGCTGGCAACGCCCGAGTATAACAACGGAATTCCCGGTGTCTTCAAGAACGCGATCGATTGGACGACGCGGCCGGCCTCGGACATCGAGCGGGTGTTCGGCGGCAAGAAAGCGGCGCTGATGGGCGCTTCGCCTGGAGCGTTCGGGACGATCCTTTCACAGAACGCATGGTTACCCGTGCTGCGAACCCTCGGCGTAAACTTGTGGTCCAGCGGGCGAATGCTGGTCCCGCGGGCCAGCACAGCGTTCGATGATGCGGGTAAGCTCACCGACCCGAAATCGAGGGAGCGGCTCGGGGCGTTCCTCGAGGGTTTCGTTGCCTACGCGAGGGGATGAACTTGAGGAGACGTCCGGGCACTTCGCCGGGATGCGGGGGGAAGCGGCCCGAGAAGCGAGCAACTCGGGCGTCGATTGCGGCGATGTGCGATCTTCCAGCGGTTCCGCACTGGTTTTCTCGACAGCGTCTCGTGCGCTCGTTCTGCGGTTCCGTCGATCCCGTACGATTGTCGGAATGACGCCGCGCGATTTCCGCTAAGTCATTGAAAAGGTGGTGGACGCACTAGGGCTCGAACCTAGGACCCGCTGATTAAGAGTCAGCTGCTCTACCAACTGAGCTATGCGTCCACATCCCGTCGGACTGTCGGGCCGGCTGCTGCCGTCCGACTCGGGAGGCGCTGCATATAGCGATCTCCGCGCGCATGAAAAGGGGCGATTTTCGCTCTAACTCAATCGGCTGCGCGGGGCGCGGTTGTTCCAGCGGTTCACCATCATCAACGTGCCGATGCAGATCATGTTGGTCATCATCGACGAGCCGCCGTGGCTCATGAAGGGCAGGGGGATGCCCACGACCGGGGCGAGCCCCATCACCATCATCAGGTTGATCGCGACATAGAAGAACATCGTCGCCACCATGCCCGAGGCGAGCAACGTGCCGAAGCGGTCGTGCGATTTGCGCGCAACGCTCAGGCCCCAGCGCATGATGAGGCCGTAGATCAGGATCACGGCGAATCCGCCCAGGAGACCCCATTCTTCTGCCATGGTGGCGAAGACGAAGTCGGTGTGCGGCTCGGGGAGATAGTTGAGGTGGCTCTGCGAGCCTTCATTGAATCCCTTGCCGAACAGTCCGCCCGATCCGATCGCGATCTTCGACTGCGTGATGTGGTAGCCCGCGCCGAGAGGATCGCTCTCCGGATCGAGGAACGTCGTCACGCGGCGTTGCTGGTAGTCGTGAAGGCCGAAGAAATAGGCGAGCGGGGCGATCACCACGGCCGCGGCGCCTGCCGTGAGGAACCAGCGGAGCGGCAGGCCGGCGAGGAACATCACCGTGGCGCCGCCGAAGCCGATGGCCAGGGCGGTGCCGAGATCGGGCTGCAGCAGGACGAGGCCCATCGGCATCGCGATCAATCCCGCCGCGGGCACCAGCGCGCGCCACGAAGTGATCATGCCCGGGGGAAGCTCGCTGTAGAACTTCGCGAGGACGAGAACGATCGCCGGCTTCATGAACTCCGACGGCTGCAGGTGGATGATGCCGAGGTTGAGCCAGCGCTGACTGCCGCCGCCGACGAAACCCATCGCTTCCACGGCCATCAGAAGGACGAGAATGATGCCATAGACGGGATAAGCCGCGAAACGCACGAACTCGCGTCTGAACAGCGTCATTACCGAGGCCATGACGAGGAAGAGCAGGAAGCGCACGACATGCGAGGTCGCGTAGGGCTCCCAGCTTCCGCCGGCCGCGGAAAACAGCACCATGGCGCCGAAACCGACCAACGCGATCAGCGGGAACAGCATCGACCAGGGCTGGCGAGCGATGGGCGTAGGGATCACGGAGTTCATTCGGCGACATCCGAACGGTTGATGGCTGCGTCGGTCGCCTCGGTGACAGGGATCATCGCGGCGGCGCGCGCTTCCGCGTCGACGCGAGCGAAGATCTCCTCATCACGCCGCGGTGCAGGCGCCACGGCTTCGCCCGCCTGCGCCGCATAGGCGGCATAGCGGGCGGCGAGCCGTTCCTGTGCGTTGCCCCCCCACTGCTTCTCCAGCGCGTGCAGGGCGTCCATTCCCTTGCGCGGGTCGAACAGGAACGTCATCACGTCGCGGGCGATCGGGTAAGCCGAGCTGGACCCGCCGCCGTGTTCGATCACGACTGCCCCGGCATAGCGTGGATTGTCGTAGGGCGCGAAGAAGATGAACAGCCCGTGGTCGCGATATTTCCATGGGCCGGAGGTGCCATCGGACACCGACAGCGACACCACCTGCGCGGTGCCGGTCTTGCCCGCCATCAGCACATCTTCAATCGGCAGCCGCGCGCGGCCGGCGGTGCCGGGCCCGTTGATCACGTCGCTCATCGCCTGACGCACGAGGGCGACGTGCTCGGGGGCGAAGTCGGCGGGGGGGAACTCGCCGTCGGATTCGCCGAACAGCAGATGCGGTTCGACATGGCGCCCGCTCGCCAGGCGCGAGGCCATGACCGCGAGCTGGAGCGGGTTTGCGAGCATGTAACCCTGACCGATCGTGGCATTGACCGTATCGTAGGCCTGCCATTTCGTGCCGTACTTCTCCAGCTTCCACGCCGGATCGGGCACCGTGCCGTAGAACTGGCTGAGGACCGGCAGGTCGAATTCCTGCCCCATGCCGCAGCGGCGGGCCATCGCCGCGATCGGATCCATCCCGATGCGCTGCGCCAAGTGGTAGAAATAGACGTCGCAGCTCTGATAGATGCCCTTCGCCATGTTCACCTGGCCGTGGCCGCGGCGCTGCCAGCAGTGGAACACGCGGTTGCCCACCCGCAAGCCGCCCCCGCAGTACACGGTCTCTTCCGGGTCGACGCCTTCCCGCAGGAGCGCCATCGACACCATCGGCTTCACGGTGGAGCCGGGCGGATAGAGGCCCTTCAGCACCTTGTTGCGCAGCGGCACCCGCTCGTCGTCGCGCAGCATGGCGTATTCGACGCGCCCGATGCCGTCGGAAAAGCTGTTCGGGTCGAAGCTGGGCATCGAGGCCATGCACAGCACGTCGCCCGTGCGGCAGTCCATCACCACGACGGAGCCCGACTCCGGCCCGATGCGGCGCGCCGCATAGTCCTGCAGCGGGCCGTCGATGGTCAGCTTGACCGGCTTGCCCTGAATGTCTTCGCGCGTTTCGAGGTCGCGCACGATGCGGCCGGATGCGGTCACCTCCACGCGGCGCGCACCTGGCACACCGCGAAGCCGCTGCTCGAACTGCTTCTCCAGACCGTCCTTGCCGATCTTGTATCCGGGCGTGATCAGCAGCGGGTTGCGGTCCTTCTCGTACTCTTCGGCGGAAGCGGGACCGACGTAGCCGATCAGGTGTCCGACCGACGGGCCGGTGGGATAATAGCGCGAATAGCCACGCTGCGGGACGACGCCGGGGAGGTTCGGCAGGCGAACGCTCAGCGCCGCGAACTGCTCGTAGGAAAGGCCGCTGGCGACTTCGACCGGTCGGAAGCCGCGCGTCCGGCCGATGCGCTCGCGCAGATCGGCCATCGCCGCCTGATCGAGGTTCAGCACCTCCTGCAGGACCGCCATCTGCTGTTCGGGACGACTCATCCGCTCGGGGATCACGTCGACGCGGAAATCCGCACGGTTGGATGCGAGCGGGGCTCCGCTGCGGTCGACGATCCACCCGCGGCGGGGAGGGATCAGCGACAGGTTGACCCGGTTGCTTTCCGCTTCCGTCGCGTACTTCTCGTTCTCGGCAATCGCGAGATAGCTCATCCGGCCGGCCAGCAGCAGGCCGATGCTTGCGCCGAAGCCGGCCACGACGAAGCTGCGCCGGTCGTAGGTATTCTCGAGCGTGGCGGAGGTGATCTGGACCTGCGATGCTTTGCGGAACAGCGGTTTCCTGCGGAACATCAGCCGAGAATCCGAACGCGCAGCAGCCGGAACCGATCGAGAGTGGAGACCATTCGCGCGATAATGGGATAGAGCATCAGCGACAGCAAGACCTGAGGAACGAGGGCCGCGAACAGGGGCGGACCCAGCGAAGCGCCCGAGAGAGAGGCCGCCGCGACGATGCTGCAGGCGACTATCCCCACCGCGATCAACCAGTCCTGAACGAAGCTGCGCCAGGGAAAGCGCGTTTCGATCGCTTCGATCACGATCATTGCCAGCGACCACAGCATGATGCCGCTGCCGAAGGGCTGACCGCTAAAGAGGTCGCTGAACATGCCGAGCGGGAAACCCGCCCAGACCGGCAGGAGCCCCGGCCTCACGAGCCGCCAGGCGAGGAGCGTCATCAGCCCGACCGGCGGCACGATCGGCGCGGCCGAGGCGATCGGAAACAGCGGGAGAAGGCTGGCGAACAGGATCGTCGCCCACGGCACGGCGTAGGCGAGAAGCGGCGAGTGCGCGCGATTGATCCGCGAACCGTAGGCGTCCCTCCGCGATCTCGGATCGGCCCGTTCCATCAGGTGTCGTCCGCGTCGGCGACGGATTGCTCGACCGGGGTTTCGGCGGCCCTGATCGCCTGCGGTTGCCAGATCTCCTCGATCGCCACGTAGTCGGTCGCCGCAGGATCGCTGATGATCCGCGCGAGCGCGCCGTCTTCGGTCTTTTCGGCGACGATGGCGACCGCAGTACCGGGCCGGTAATACCCGCCGGCGCCGCTGGTCACGAAGATATCGCCCTTCTCGAGCGGATTGATGCCGAGGTTGATCAGGCGGATCCGCAGCATGCTGTCGCCCCGGCCTTCGGCGTAGGCGACGACGTTGCTGTCGGTCAGCCGGACGGGGAGAACGCTCTGGCTGTCGGTCAGCAGGAGCACGCGGGAGCTGTGCCGCCCGACTTCCAGCACCCGGCCGACCACGCCGCGCGGACTGCGCACTGGCATTCCGACCCTGACGCCATCGGCACTACCCGCGCCAAGGTAGGCGAAACGCCGGGCGCTGGCGGAGCTCGATCCGATCAGCCGTGCGACGGCAACTGGCCGCGTGTTCTCCTGCTGCTCGAGGCCGAGCAGCGCCTTGAGCCGCGCGTTCTCGCGCTTGATCGCCTCGGCCTCCGCCAGGCGGATACGCGCGAGTTCGACTTCCTGCTTCAGCTCGGCATTCTGGCTACCCGCGCGCAGATAGCCGCGGATCGCCTCGATCAGATTCTGGCTTTCGGCCCGAACTTCCGCGCTGGCTTCTGCGGCGGGGGCTACTGCGTCCTGCGCGACCGTGCGCGGGCCGTTGAAGCTGGCGGGCCGCCAGAGCGAGAGAGCGAGCAGGATGGCGCCGATCAGCGCGCCGACCCCGGCAATCACGTAGCCGGTAAAAACCCCGTATTGCGCCCTGCGCGAATAGCTCGAGCGCCGTGACGAAGGCGGCGCCATATATCTCCCCTCAAGCGGTCATCAGCACGCCGCGATAGATCGGATCTTCCATCGCCCGGCCGGTGCCGACGGCGACGCAGGACAATGGATCCTCCGCGATGCTGACCGGAAGGCCGGTCTCCTCGCGCAGGTGCTCGTCGAGCCCCTGGATCAGCGCGCCGCCCCCGGTGAGGACGATACCCTGATCGACGATGTCGGCGGCGAGTTCCGGCGCGGTGTTCTCAAGCGCGATACGCACGCCTTCGACGATCGCGCCGATCGGCTCGGCGAGCGCCTCGGCGACATGCGCCTGGTTGATCGTGATTTCCTTGGGCACGCCGTTCACGAGGTCGCGGCCCTTGAGGGTAATGATGTCGCCCACGCCGTCTTCCGGCACGGTGGCGATGCCGTAATCCTTCTTGATCCGTTCCGCCGTCGCTTCACCGATCAGCAGGTTGTGATGGCGGCGAACGTAAGAAACGATTGCCTCGTCCATCTTGTCGCCGCCGGTGCGGACCGAGGTGGTGTAGGCGAGGCCGCGCAGCGAGAGCACCGCGACTTCGGTGGTACCACCGCCGATGTCGACCACCATGCTCCCGACGGGCTCCGTCACCGGCATGTCGGCGCCGATCGCCGCAGCCATCGGCTCGAGGATCAGGTAGACCGCGCTCGCGCCGGCGTTGCTCGCCGCATCGCGGATCGCGCGGCGCTCGACCGAGGTCGAACCCGAGGGAACGCAAATCGTGATTTCGGGATAGCGGAACAGGCTCCGCTTCCCATGCACCTTGCGGATGAAGTGCTTGATCATCTCTTCCGCGATTTCGATGTCCGCAATCACGCCGTCGCGCAGCGGACGGATCGCCTCGATGCTGTCGGGCGTCTTGCCCATCATCATCTTGGCGTCGTCGCCAACCGCCTTGACCCGCTTGATCCCGTTGATCGTCTCGATCGCGACCACCGACGGTTCGTTGAGAACGATGCCCTGGTCCTGAACGTAGACCAGCGTGTTGGCAGTTCCGAGGTCGATCGCGAGGTTGGGTGAGCCGAATTTGAACATATTGGAGAAGAAGCTCATGCGGTTGCGTATTTCCGTATGTGTTTCGGGCCCTTGCCGCAGTGACCTGCGACTGCCGTAACCCGCATCTGACAGGGACCGCGGGTCCTTACCCAAAGCTGCGGAAAAAGGCCAAAAGAAATATGACGAAAGCCGGGGGCAAAATTCACTGCCGGCCTCGAATTCCCGGCGCTTCGCCGCTAGGCCATGGCATCCATGCCCCAGATACGCCGCCTGCCCGAGAATCTGGTCAACCGCATCGCCGCGGGCGAAGTGGTGGAGCGGCCGGCGGCAGCGCTCAAGGAACTCGTCGAAAACGCGATCGATTCCGGCGCTTCGCGGATCGCGGTGAAGATCGCCGATGGCGGCCTCGCGCGGATCGAAGTGACCGACGACGGCTGCGGCATGGCGCCCGACGAGATGGCGCTCGCGCTCGAACGTCATGCAACCTCCAAGCTTCCCGACGATGCGATCGAGCAAGTCGCGACGCTGGGCTTCCGGGGCGAGGCGCTGCCTTCGATCGCCAGCGTCGCACGCCTCACGCTGGAAAGCCGGCCGCACGGTGCCGCGGACGGATGGCGCCGCGTGGTCGACCATGGCGAACTGCGCGAGGACGGCCCGGCCGCTCTGCCGCCCGGCACGCGGGTGCGGGTCGAGAACCTGTTCGGCAAAGTGCCTGCGCGCCGCAAGTTCCTGCGCACCCCCCGCAGCGAGTACGGCGCGTGTCACGAGGTCGTCCGCCGTCTGGCGATGGCGCGGCCGGATATCGCCTTCACGTTCGAGCACGGCGACCGGCGCGTGCTGTCGCTCCAGGCCGGGCAGCCGCTCGGGCAACGGGTGGCGGAGATCGTTGCGCGGGAACTGGCGGACAACGGCGTTGCGATCGATCTCGAGCGCGGAACCCTGCGGTTGACGGGCATCGCTGGTCTGCCGACCTACAACCGCGGCGTCGCCGACCACCAGTACCTCTTCGTCAACGGGCGCCCGGTGAAGGACCGGACGCTGTCCGGCGCGGTGCGCGGGGCCTATGCCGACATGCTCGCGCGCGACCGGCACGCGGTGCTGGCGCTGTTCCTCGAGCTTCCGCCGGAGGAGGTGGACGTGAACGTCCATCCGGCCAAGACCGAGGTGCGTTTCCGCGATGCGCCGGCAGTACGCGGGTTCATCGTCTCGGGTCTGCGCCAGGCGCTCGCGACCGGCGACAAGCGCAGCGCGCAGACGCCCGACGCAGGCGCGATGGCGCGCTGGCAGGCTGAGCCGACGACGACACAAGAAGTACCCAGCGCGCTCGAAACGATCTTCTCGGGCCGCGACTGGTCCCGTCCGCAGAGCAGCGTGCGCGAAACCTCCGATGCCTGGCGCAGCTACGAAAGCCAGGTCATGGCCGCGCCGCAGGGCCGGGCGGAAGAAGCGGCTCCGTTGCCGGAGGAGGCGACCGAGTACCCGCTCGGGATCGCGCGCGGCCAGGTCGCCAACACGTACATCGTGGCAGAGGCTGCCGACGGGCTGGTGATCGTGGACCAGCATGCCGCGCACGAACGGCTCGTGCTCGAACGCCTGCGCGCGGCGGGGGCGGCGGACTCGGTCGCGCGAGCGCAGGCGCTGCTCATTCCGGAGGTGGTCGAGCTCGACGAGCCGGCCTGCGACCGGCTCGAGGACGCGGCGGAGAAGCTCGGTGCGCTGGGCCTCGCGATCGAGCGTTTCGGCCCCGGCGCGATGCTGGTGCGCAGCGTTCCGCATGCGCTCGGCAAGTCCGATCCGCACAAGCTGCTGCAGGACATTGCCGACGATCTAGCGAACCACGGCGAGGCGCTGCTGCTCGGCGAGAAGCTCGACCTGGTGCTCGCGACCATGGCCTGCCACGGCTCGGTTCGTGCGGGCCGCACGCTCTCGGTTTCCGAGATGAATGCGCTGCTGCGCGAGATGGAGCGAACCCCACGCTCGGGGCAGTGCAACCACGGGCGGCCGACCTGGGTCAAACTTCGGATGGAAGACGTCGAGAAGCTGTTCGGGAGACACTGAGATGAGAAAAGCGGTTCTCTTCCTCCCGCTCCTGGTCATGGCCTGCAGCGAGCCAGAACTGTCGCCCGAGCAGCGGGAGGCCGCGGAAGAACGCGCCATCGCCGCGGTCGAGGCGGCGCAGATCATCCCTCCGGAGCCCGTGACGCCGGAGCCGATCCTCTTCGCCGATATCGAACGATACGACCTGTTCGGCGCCGGATGCAGCTTCCTTCCCCGGGGCGAGGCTGCCGAGGCGCCGGACGGAGCGGGCGTGCTTGCGCTCACCAGCGAGAGCGGCGCCTACATCAAGGTCGAGGGCGAGCTCCACCGCCTCGCGCCCGACGCCGGCAGCCCGCAACTGCCGCTCGGAACGCGCGGCAAGTACGATGGCAGGGAGTTCGCCCTGATCCTCGACATCGCGGCCGAAGAAGGCACGCCGAGCGGAACCGAGACGATCGACTTCCCCGCACGCCTGGTGCTGCGCAATGCGCGCGACCAGACTGTCTATGCCGAAACGGGCATAGCGCAGTGCGGCTCGTGAGCCGCCCTAGTCCTCGATCGGCGCCTCGGGGTCGCGCACGCTGATCAGTCCGTTGGAGGTCATTTCCAGCACCGGCGTGTCGTCCTGGTTGAAGACCCGGATGCGCGACTTGAACAGGCCCATGTCGCGCCGGGACTTGCTGCGCCGCTTCTCGATCACTTCCGTTTCGCACCGCAGCGTGTCGCCGGGATAGACGGGTCGCAGCCATTTGAGCTGGTCGACGCCGGGCGAACCCAGCCCCGCCTGCGTCTGCGACTTCATGTTCTCGACCAGCATCGCCATGGTCATCGCACAAGTGTGCCATCCGCTGGCGGAGAGCCGCCCGAAGTGCGTTTTCGCCGCGGCTTCATCGTCGAGGTGGAAGGGCTGGGGATCGTACTTCGAGGCGAAATCGGTCACCTCCTCGCGCGTGACTTCATAGCGGCCGAAGCTCTGCTTCGCGCCGACTTCGATATCCTCGTAGTAGTTCATCTCGTCCCCTCACGCTGAATCGGGCACGGATCGTGTAACGCATCCGGCGGTCAAGGCCATAGAGGGCGAGCGCCTCAGGGCATGAAGATCATCCAGATCGCCATGCCGATCATGAACAGGTTCTCGGTCAGCGAGACGAAGCCCAGGGGCACGTTGCTCGATCCGCCGACGCAGGCGCATTTGATCTCGCGCTTCTGCACGTAGACGGCGTAGAACACGCTCACAGCGCCGATCGTACCGATGAACAGCGCCACGGGGATGGAGAGCCAGTCGAGCGCATGCGCCGCCATCAGCACGCCGGCGCCGGCCTCCAGGAAGGGGTAGGCATAGGCGTAGGGCACGAAGCGCTTGGCAAGCAGGTCGTAGCCGAGGAACATGGTCGAGAACTGCTCGACGTCCTGGAGCTTGAGCATGGCGAGGATCGCCATGGTGAAGGCGACGAACCATTCGGCCGCGCGAATGGTGAAGGGCGAGCCGAACATGAACTGGCTGACGGCCATCCCCAGCGCGGCCGCAATGACGAACACGGCGATCACCGGCGTGTAGCTGGTCGCGCCCTTCTCGGGCAGCGGCTTGCCGAGGAAGGCGCGCAGCTCGGTATAGCCGCCGATGCGCTTGCCATCGATGAACGTCTGCGGGGTGGTCGCGACGTCGTGCTCGCGCTTGAACGCGTCGGTCTCTTCGCGAGTCGTCAGCCAGTGGTCCTCGACCGTGTAGCCGTGGCGTTCGAGCAGCCACTTCGCTTTCACGCCGTAAGGGCAGATGTGTTTGTCCATCACCATGCGATGGAGGCGGGCGGTCTTGTTTCCAGTCATGAAAGCATCCATAACCTCCGTACTACGGTACGGAGTCAAGCATGAAAGCGATGCGCATCTCTGATCTCGCAAAGGCCGGCAAAGTCGGAGTGGAGACCGTGCGCTTCTATCAGCGCAAGGGACTGCTGCAGGTTCCGCGCGGCGATGCGCCCGGTGGGCGGCACTACGGCCCCGACGACCTGCGCCGCCTGCGCTACGTCAAGCAGGCGCAGACGGCGGGGTTCACGCTGGCGGAGATTGCCGAGCTGATCGACCTCGACCGCACCGACGACCGGCCGCGCGCCCGCGACATGGCCCGTGAGCGAATCGCGGCGCTGGACGAGCAGATCGCGCAGCTCACTGCCGCGCGCGCTTCGCTTGCGAAGCTCGCCTCCGACTGCGCAAGGGGCGGAGAGGGACCCTGTCCGATCCTCGCGGCGTTCGCCTAGGTGCGAAAGCTCGGCCGCAGTCCGCGCGGGCCGAGATCCGGGATGATCCGGTAGCGCGCCAGCACGAGACTGAAGGCGCCGAACAGCATCAGACCCACGGCGACCAGCGTGTAGAGCGCGCCCATGTCTCGCAGCGAAAGTATCGCTTCGCCAAGGCCCTTGATCTGGCTTTCCTGCGCGAACCACGCACCCTGAACCATCGACCACCCGATGATGGCGAAGACGATCGCCCGCGCCGCATGTCCGATCCGGCCCACGGTTCGCACGCCTGCGGGGGCGGCGCCGCTGATCCAGCGCATGAAATCGCAGGTCCAGGCTTTCTTCGCCTGCATGGCACCGGCCACGAGAAAGCCCAGCCCGACAAGACCGATCAGCACCGAGCCGAGCTCCATCGACAGCACGGAACCGGCCATTTCCTCCCCGCTCGCGCCGCCGCCGGAGCTCTGCTGTTCGCCCGTGGCGAACTGATAGCAGGCATAGGCGAGAAAGGTGTGCGCCACGCCGCTCGCCGCATCGCCGACACGGTGCAGAGCGCCCGTCGTGTCGCTGCCGCGATGCTGGATGTCGGCGATCGCGGAGAGGAACTTGAATGCGGCATAGCCCAGCAGGCCGATCGCCATGACCCACAGGAGCGGGGTGCCCAGCGGAACCTCCTGGATATAGTCGAACACGGCCGACTGGCCGTTCTTTGCCTCGCCCGCGGTGCCGAGCGCGATATAGCCGAGCAGAAGATAGACCACCCCTCGCGCCGCGAAGCCAAGGCGGACGAGCCAGCGGAACTTCTCGGATTTGTCGATCATCACTCTCCCCTTGAAATTCCTAGCGGAACGGGCGGGGAGGGAATTGGTGCCCGGCGCGGGCAGCCGGGCTCGGGGTGAGGCTGACTAACGCAGCGCCCCGCGCACCGGCTCGAGAGAGCCGTCGGTCTCAGTCGCCTGCGACAGCCCGATCAGCTCGCGGATCAGCGGCGTTATCGCGGTGTTGCGGAAGGGCGGCAGGGTCGCACCGCTGCGGAAGGCCGGGCCGTGAGCGACGAACAGCGCGGCCATCTCAGGTGCTGCAGGATCGTAACCGTGGCTGCCGCCGGTCCATGCCTCCTCGGGCTGCGTGAGGGCGATCGTCCAGCCCGTCTCCGGCAAGCAGAAATACGGCGGAATGCGGCGGTGCGTGCCGTAAGCGAAGCGTTCCGGGATCTCGCCCTTGCGCCAGCACTCCATATGCTCGTGCTTTCGCAGAAGCGCCTTCTCCAGCGCAGCCGTGTTGCCTTCGGTCGGCTCGAACGTGGCATAGGCGCCGCTCTCGACAAGTCGATAGAGCGAGGCGTCGAGCAGTTCGTCGAGCGCGATCACGCGCTCCGAACTCGTTGCCGCCATGCCGTGGTCGGAGACGATCATCAGATTGGCCGGTTGACCGAGATCGCTCAGGCCGCCGACCAGCCTCGCGATATCGCCGTCGATGCCGCGCAGCGCCTCGTTCAGCTCCGCGCTGTCGGGGCCGCCGCCATGACCGGCGGTGTCGATCGTATCGAAATAGAGGGTGACGAACTCGGGGCGGATCTCGGCAGGGCGGCGCAGCCAGTCGAGCACGGTGTTGACGCGCTGGACGTTCGTCACCTGCATGCTGAACTGCTGCCAGTCCTGCGGCACGGTTCCGTCGGAGACCGGTCCCCAACCTCCTTCGGGCATGGTGCCGCCCCAGGCGACCGACGAACCGGGCCAGAACATTGCCGCGCTGCGAATGCCGGCTTCCTCGGCGGCGACCCAGACCGGCTTCGCTTCGTTCCACCACCAGGGGTCGAGTGTGGCCATGGTGAACACTTCGCCCGGCCGGGCCGGGTCTTCGATCCGGTTGGCCACGATACCGTGATGGTCGGGGACCATACCGGTCACCAGCGTCCAGTGGTTGGGGAAGGTCTTGCTGGGAAAGGACGGCTGCATCGGCGCGCGCACGCCTTCGGCAGCGAGCGCGGACAGCGTCGGCGTCAATCCGCGGTCGAGATAATCGGCGCGAAAGCCGTCGATCGATACGAGGATCGTAACGGGTGGGCGCTGTTCGGCCTGTACGACCGTGGCTGCGGTGGGAGCAGTGCTTTGGGAAACCGATGCGCAGGCGGCGAGCAGCGCCGCCGCCGTCAGGGTGAGGGCACTCGCAAGCCTGCGCATCTCGTCGCTCCGCGTGTTCAGACGTTGAACTTGAACAGCAGGACGTCGCCGTCCTGGACGAGGTACTCCTTGCCTTCCTGCCGCAGCTTTCCGGCCTCGCGCGCACCCGTCTCGCCGCCGAGCGCGACGTAGTCGTCGAAGGCAATTGTTTCAGCACGAATAAAGCCGCGCTCGAAATCGGAATGAATCTCGCCGGCGGCCTGCGGCGCCTTGGCGCCGGCGGGGAAGGTCCAGGCGCGCGCCTCCTTCGGTCCGGCGGTGAAGAAGGTCTGCAGGCCGAGCAGCGTGTACCCGGCGCGGATCACCCGACTGAGGCCGCTTTCGGTGAGGCCCAGCTCGGTCAAGTATTCGGCGCGCTCTTCCGCTTCCATCGCGACGAGTTCGCTCTCGATCGCGGCGGAGACCACGACGGCTTCGGCGCCCTCGGCCTTGGCCTTCTCGAAGACCTGCGCGCTCAACGCATTGCCCTCGGCCGCGTCTTCCTCGGCGACGTTGCAGACGTAGAGCACCGGCTTGGCGGTGAGGAGCTGCGCCTGTTCGAACAGGCGCGCCTCCTCGTCGTCCTTCGGCTCGGTCAAGCGGGCGGGCTTGCCGTCGCGGAGAAGGTCGAGCGCCTGGCCGAGAACGCTCGCCATCGCCTTCGCTTCCTTGTCGCCGCCTGTCGCCTTCTTGGCCGCGGCGGGGACGCGCTTTTCGAGGCTTTCGAGATCGGCCAGCATCAGCTCGGTCTCGACCACTTCGGCGTCGGCGATGGGATCGACCTTGTTGGCGACGTGCTGGATGTCGTCATCCTCGAAGCAACGCAGGACGTGGACGATCGCGTCGACCTCGCGGATGTTGCCGAGGAACTGGTTGCCGAGCCCTTCGCCCTTGCTCGCGCCCTTCACGAGGCCCGCGATGTCGACGAAGGCGAGCTGGGTCGGGATGATCTTCGCCGACCCGGCGATTGAGGCGATCTTCTCGAGCCGGTCGTCGGGCACGGCGACCTGGCCGACGTTCGGTTCAATCGTGCAGAACGGATAGTTCGCCGCTTGCGCTGCCTGCGTCTCGGTCAGCGCGTTGAACAGGGTGGACTTGCCGACATTGGGCAGCCCGACGATTCCGCAACGGAAACCCATCGATAACTCCGGAAAGAACTGATTTGCCCGGCCCGATAGGCGCGGCGGGGCCGAAAAGCTAGGGAGGAGGGGTCAATCCCTCATCCGCAGTGCCACGTCGCTCATGAAGCGCGCGTCGTCGCTCTTGGCGAGCCATTCCGCCTCGGCGCCGATCGCGGCGAGCATGTCGGTCAGATCGTCCAGTTCGGCTTTTGCGTAGTTGCCGAGGACGTGGCCGGTCACGCGGTCCTTGTGGCCGGGATGGCCGATTCCGATGCGGACTCGGCGGAAATCCGGCCCAAGATGTTTGTCGATGCTCCGGAGACCGTTGTGCCCGGCGAGCCCGCCACCGGTGCGGACCTTGACCTTGAACGGAGCCAGATCGAGCTCGTCGTGGAACACCGTCAGCGCATCGGTGCCGAGCTTGTAGAAGCGCAGCGCCTCGCCGACGCTGCGGCCGCTTTCGTTCATGTAGGTCGCGGGCTTGAGCAGCAGGATCTTGTCGCCGCCGATCCGCCCTTCCTGCACCCAGCCGGAGAACTTCTTCTGCACGGGACCGAAGCCGTGCATCTCCGCGATCACGTCGCAGGCCATGAAGCCCACGTTGTGGCGGTGGAGCGCGTATTGCGGTCCGGGGTTACCGAGGCCTGCCCAAATCTGCATGCGCGCGCTCTAGAGGCGAGGGGCAGGCGCGGCAAGCGACGAGACCACGGCATGCGCGCCGCCACCTCAACCACCCTCTGGCCGTCACCCTGAACTCGTTTCAGGGTCCATTTCTCACCACGCACCTTCGGTCCAGATTGCGCAATGGATGCTGAAACGAGTTCAGCATGACGGTGCGGGAATGAATGAGAGAGGGCGTGCGGCCCCTTACCGGTTCAACCGCCCCTCGATCAGTCCGTCGACCAGCGACGGATCGGCCAGCGTCGAGGTGTCGCCGAGCGAGCCGTAGTCGTTCTCGGCAATCTTGCGCAGGATGCGGCGCATGATCTTGCCCGAGCGGGTCTTGGGCAGGGCGGGGGTGAAGTGGAGGTGGTCGGGCGTCGCGATCGGGCCGATCTCCTTGCGCACCTGCTGCCGCAGTTCCTCGGCGAGCGCATCGGACGGCTCCTCGCCAGCGTTGAGCGTGACGTAGCAGTAGATGCCCTGACCCTTGATGTCGTGCGGGAAGCCGACCACCGCAGCCTCCGCCACTTTCGGATGGAGCACCAGTGCGCTTTCGACTTCCGCCGTACCCATGCGGTGACCCGAGACATTGATCACGTCGTCCACCCGGCCGGTGATCCAGTAATAGCCGTCCTCGTCGCGACGACAGCCGTCGCCGGTGAAGTATTTGCCCGCATAGGTGCTGAAATAGGTCTGCACGAAGCGATCGTGATCGCCGTAGACCGTGCGCGCCTGGCCGGGCCAGCTTCGCGCCATGCAAAGGTTGCCCGATCCGGCGCCTTCGATGACTTCGCCGTCGCCATCGACGATCTCCGGGCAAACGCCGAAGAACGGCCGGCCTGCGCTGCCCGGCTTCATCGGGTGCGCGCCGGGCAGGGTGGTGATCATCGTCCCGCCGGTCTCGGTCTGCCACCACGTGTCGACGATCGGGATCTCGCCCTTGCCGACGGTGTCGTGATACCAGCGCCAGGCCTCCGGGTTGATCGGTTCGCCCACGGTGCCGAGCAGCCGCAGGCTCGACAGGTCGTGCTTGGTCACATGCTCTGCACCCTCGCGCATCAGCGCGCGGATCGCGGTGGGGGCGGTGTAGAAGATATTGACCTTGTGCTTCTCGCATACGGCCCAGAAGCGGTCGTGATCGGGCCAGTTGGGCACGCCTTCGAACATCAGCGCGGTCGCCCCGGCCTGGAGCGGGCCATAGACGATATAACTATGCCCGGTGACCCAGCCGATGTCCGCCGTGCACCAGTAGATCTCGCCCGGGCGGTAGTCGAAGACATAGCGGAAGGTCGCCTCGACCCAGACCGCGTAGCCGCCGGTCGTATGCAGCAATCCTTTGGGCTTCCCGGTCGAACCCGAGGTGTAGAGGATGAACAGCGGGTCTTCCGCGTTCATCTCCTCGCAGGGGCAGTCCTCGGCCACACCTTCGGACAGCTCGTCATACCAGTGATCGCGCCCGTCCTTCATCGGCACGTCCGCGCCGGTGTGGCGGATCACGAGCACGGCCTTGGCCGAGACTTTCTCCAGCGCCGCATCGACATTGGCCTTGAGCGGGATCGTTTTCGATCCGCGAAGACCTTCGTCGGCGGTGACGACCCAGTCGCTCGCGCAATCCTCGATCCGGCCGGCGATGGCGTCGGGGGAGAAGCCGCCGAAGATCACCGAATGCACCGCGCCAATCCGCGCGCAGGCGAGCATGGCGATCGCGCCTTCGGGGATCATCGGCATGTAGATCGTCACGCGGTCGCCCTTCGCCACGCCCATTTTCTTGAGCGTGTTCGCCATGCGGATCGTCTCGCGCTGGAGGTCCGCGTAGGTCAGGCGCCGGACCGCACCCTCAGGATCGTCGGGTTCGAAGATCAGTGCGACCGTCTCGCCATGCCCCGCATCGACATGGCGGTCGACCGCGTTGTGGCAGATGTTGAGCGTGCCGTCCTCGAACCACTTGATCGCGACAGGATCGAAGCTCCAGTTGGCGATCGTGGTCGGCGAGCGGAACCAGTCGAGCCGCCGAGCCTGTTCGGCCCAGAACGCATCGGTGTCCTCGATGCTGCGGCGATACATGGCCTCGTACTGTTCGAGCGTGCACCCGGTCCGCTCCTTGGCGGTGGCGGGGACGGGCACGGTTTCGGCAGTGGTATCGATGTCGCTCAAGTCGGTATCTCCCGGGGGCTCGCGATGCGAGTCAGCATCATCGTATCGCGGCGGCGGAGATAGACAAGCGAGCGCGCAAAGACAAAGCGCCGGCCCATCGCTGGACCGGCGCTTCGAAAATGCCGCGAAAGGGAAGGGCGGAATTACTCCTCGCCGGCTTCCTCTTCCTCGTCGCTCTGCTCGCTGGCAGGAACTGCGTCGGCCGCGGCTTCCTCGCCCTCGGCAGCCTCGGCGCGCTTGAGCGCGGACGGTGCGACGACGGTGGCGATGGTGAAATCGCGGTCGGTGATCGCGCTCTCCGAACCTTCAGGCAGCGTGATGTGGCTGATGTGGATCGCATCGCCGACTTCGAGGCCGGTGACGTCGATCTCGATCTCGTTCGGGATCTTGTCGGCTTCGCAGACCAGCTCGAGTTCGTGACGCACGACGTTGAGCACGCCGCCCTTCTTGAGGCCGGGGCTCGCTTCTTCGTTCACGAACACCACCGGCACGGCGACGTCCACCTTGGCGCCCTTCGCCAGGCGCAGGAAGTCGACGTGGGTCGGACGGTCGGTGACGGGGTGGAAAGCGACGTCCTTCGGCAGGGTGCGCAGCTTCTTGCCGCCCAGTTCGATCTCGACGATCGAGTTCATGAAGTGGCCGGTGCCGAGCTGCTTTACCAGCAGCCTTTCCTCGACGTGGATCGTGGCGGGGGCTTCCTTGCCACCGTAGATGACGGCGGGAACACGGCCTTCGCGACGCAGTGCACGGGAGGCTCCCTTGCCAGCCCGATCGCGCGTCTCGGCCGGCAGAGTCAGAGCTTCGCTCATGTCGCTTACCTTTCGAAATGCTTCTTGAGTACAGGTTTCCGCCACGCCTCCAGGGATGACCATGGCCGGAAGCGGGCGCCTATAGCGGGCCCGGGCGGAAATGCAAGCTGCGCCTCAGGTAGCGAAGCGGTCGGCAACAAGAAACGCCTCACGTAGCGAAGCGACAGGCGAACGAGGGCCGCTACTGGATGCGCCGCACGGTGTAGCCGCGCGCGGCGAGCAGGGCGGGCAGGCCATCCTCGCCCGCAAGATGGGCCGATCCAACCGCGATCAGCGGGCGTGGCTCACGTTCGAGCAATGCTGCGAGGTGCGCCACCCATTCGCGATTGCGACCGGCATAGAGCGCCTCGCGCAGCTCGGGATCGCCGAGGATGGCGCTGGTAGCGGGATCGGCGAGGTGGTCGATCCGCCCCGCGTACCAGTCGGCTGCATGGCGCAGGGGATCCTCATCTTTCCGGGCCATGTCGGCGATCACTGCTGCCAGAAGATCGCGCTGCTCCGCCTCGGGCAAACGGTCGAACACCTCAAGCTGCCGCGCAGCGCCTTCCAGTTCAACCACTTTCTCCCGGGGAACGCGGGAGATCAGCGCCCGGTCGGCGCCGTTCGCAGCCTCCCCGGTCTCGGCATATTGCGCGAGCGTTAGCGCCGCTGCCCAGGTTTCCAGTCCGGCGAAGGTGTCCGCCGCGACGTCGTGCTCGGCGAGGACCGCGGACAGGTCGTCGCGCGCCTTCGCCGGAACCCTCTCGGTCAACGGCGGCTGACGGGCCGTGTAGGCACGCTCGGTAAAAGCCTTGCGGAGCGCAGGGGCATCGTCGAGATCACGCACCTCGACAACCAGCAAGTCCGCCCGGTCGAGCACGCCTTCCAGGGCGGCGGTTTCCCACGCGACACCGTCAGGCAACGAGTGGATCGTGCCGAACATCCACCCTTCGACCGCGCCGCCGGGAGAGGATATCTCGAACAGCGCAGGCGAAGGCGGCCCCTCGAACCCCGGCGGCGGATCGGCTTTGCCGCAGGCGGCGAGCGCAAGCAGCGCCACCAGCGCGAAGGCGGTGGGCCGGATCACTGAATGCGGCCGATCATTGAACGCGAGCGGTCTCGATGCCGAGCTCGGCGAGCTTGTCCTGCACGCTCTGCTCGCCCGCGAGATGCCCGGCGCCGACCGCGACGAACACGGTCCCCGGCGCATCCATCCGCTCGTCGATCCACTTCGCCCAATTGGCATTGCGCGCATAGAGCAGACGCTCGGCCAGCACCGGGTCGGTCATGCCCTCGTTCATGAGCCGCGCGAGCTCGTCCGCGTCGCCTTCGGCCCATTCCGCGACCATCGCGTCGAGCAGCGCCTTGATCTCGTCGACGGCGTCCACCGTCTCCATCAGGAACGCGATCTGCGTGTCGGGCGGTAGGTTGTCGAAAATGGAAAGCTGTTCCTCGACCGTCTCGAGCGCGCCGCGCTCCAGACCCGTGTTCGCCTTTGTTTCGAGCACCGCCTCGACGCCGGCATCGGTCGTATAGCCTTGCTTGAGGAGCGGCAGCATGGTCAGCATCATCGCGCCGTACCACGGCTCGAACCGGTCGAAGGCGGCAGGCGGCAGTTCGACACGGGCCAGCGCCGTCTCGTAAGCCGTGCGCTGCTCCTTGGTAAGCATGTCGCGCAGCGTCTCGCCTTCGGGCAGCACGCCTTTGGTCATCACGAGATTCTGGGTCGTCGCCATCGATTCGGGCGACATCTCGATCTCCGTTACCAGGATGTCGGAGGCGCCGAGCGCGTCGGCGATGGGGCCGTGATACCATTCGATCCCGTCAGGCAGCGCGTGGACCGTGCCGAAGAGATAGATGGTCGTGTCCTCGTCCGCGACTTTCCACAGAGCGGGAGTTGCGACCTCGACCTCCTGTGCCTCGACAGGAGCGGGCGCGGGCGCTGCTTCCTGTGCATGCACAGGCGCGACGAAGGCGAAGGCGCAGGCGGAAATGCCAAGGGACAGCGTACGGATACGGGTCGACAGGCGATTCAGTTTCATCGTTCTCGAATCCTTAATTGAGAGAGAAAATGCCGGTCTGGTCAACGATAGCGGCGAATGAGCCAGCCGATCAGCCAGGTGATCATAACCACCCAGAAGATGAGATGGCCGTCCGGCGCCGGGGCGAAGCCGCCACGCGCAAGCAGCCACCAGCCGATACTGAGGACGAAGTAGATGTAGATCGAAACGACCGCTCCGAAATCGTAGGCGGCGCGCTCGTGCTCGTCGAGAAGCATGTGCCAGCGAATGGAGAGCGCCGTCGCAAGGATCAGAACGGACAACAGGATTAGCACTGCCGTCGGCGAGATCGGCTCGTTTGCGGAGAAAAGCGCCCAAGCGCCCATCTCGCCACCCCCACCGACGAGTGCGAAGGCCATGCCGCCAGCGATTCCGATCACTCCGCAAGAATAGAGGAGCATGCGCGATTTCCGCATGCGCGGGCTGACGGGGAGGTCCATGACGGCGCGGTTGCGAACGATCAGCCAGATTGCCCCTGCAGCGAGCGCTACGGCGGCAAGAAGGATGAGGTAGAAGATCGCGCTGTGCGCTCCGCCGTCGTTCATTGCCGCGCCGATCATTCCGGCGATTACGCCGATCGCGAAGATCGCCACGAGCGCCGCCGCGACGATCACCAACAGGCGGACCGCTCCGGACATTGGCCGTTCATCCCGTTCAGGACTGGTCATCGAAAATCTCCTCGATCGGCATTCCGAACAGGCGGGCGATGCGAAAGGCGAGCGGCAGCGACGGATCGTGCTTGCCGGTCTCGATCGCGTTGACCGCCTGACGCGAGACGTCGAGCCGGACGGCCAGTTCGGCCTGGCTCCAGTCCCGCTCCGCTCTCAGCACTTTCAGCCGGTTGTTCATGTCACCTATACCTGCCTTAATGTCAGGAATACCTGACTATATGTCGCGATTCGCTGACGGTGTCAAGAATACCTGACAAATAGCCAGTGCTGCTTGCGCCGCGCTGCCTGCCATTGACGCTCCCGGCGTGAGCCGTCATGGCGCAGCGCGATGGACCGGAATCCCGCGAACAGCTTTCAGGACATGATCCTCGCGCTCCACGATTTCTGGAGCGCGCAGGGGTGCCTTATCCTCCAGCCTTACGACATGCGGATGGGCGCGGGCACCTTCCATACCGCGACAACTTTGCGCGCGCTGGGGCCGGAACCATGGAGCGCGGCTTTCGTCCAGCCCTGCCGCCGCCCGACCGACGGCCGATATGGCGAGAATCCCAATCGGCTGCAGCACTATTACCAGTATCAGGTGATCCTGAAGCCGAGCCCGGCGGACATCCAGGACCTCTATCTCGAAAGCCTGCGCGTGATCGGGATCGACCCGCTGCTGCACGATATCCGCTTTGTCGAGGACGACTGGGAAAGCCCGACACTCGGCGCCTGGGGTCTGGGCTGGGAGGTCTGGTGCGACGGGATGGAGGTGACGCAGTTCACCTATTTCCAGCAGATGGGCGGGTTCGACTGCAAGCCGGTCGCGGGCGAGCTGACCTACGGCCTCGAACGCCTGGCGATGTACATCCAGGGCGTCGACAACGTCTACGACCTCGATTTCAACGGCCGCGGGACTACCTACGGCGACGTATTTCTCGAGAACGAGAAGCAGATGTCGAAGTGGAACTTCGAGATCGCCGATACCGACGCGCTGTTCGATCTGTTCCGCAAGGCGGCGGCCGAATGCCGCAACTGCCTCGACAACAACGTGCCGATCGCCGCCTACGAACAGGCGATCGAGGCGAGCCATGTGTTCAACCTTCTCCAGGCCCGCGGCGTCATCAGCGTGCAGGAGCGCGCCAGCTACATGGCTCAGGTGCGCGACCTCGCGCGCGGTAGCTGTGAGGCCTACATGGCCAAGGAAGCGCCCGCGTGGGCGGAGAAATATCCGGAGTGGTCGAAGTGAGCGACTTCCTCCTCGAACTCCGCAGCGAAGAGATCCCCGCCCGGATGCAGGCTGGCGCGCGGGCGGAACTGGAGAAACTGTTCCGCCGCGAGATGGATGCGGCCGGTGTCGAGATCGGCGAGATCGCCGTATGGTCGACCCCGCGCCGCCTTGCCCTGATCGCGCACAGCCTGCCCGAAAGCACCCGCGCCGTGCGCGAGGAGGCAAAGGGCCCGCCCGAAGGCGCGCCCGACGCGGCGATCGACGGCTTCTGCCGCAAGAATGGCGTGGGCCGCGACCAGCTTGAGTTGCGCGAAGTCAAGGGACGGCCGACATGGTTCGCCGTGATCGACAAACCGGGCCGCGCCACCCGTGATCTGCTTGCGGAAGCAATCCCCGCGATCGTGCGCGACTTCGCCTGGCCCAAGTCTATGCGGTGGGGCACCGCCTCGATCTCCACCGGGTCCCTGCGCTGGGTCCGGCCGCTCTCCGGCATCGTCGCCATCCTGGGGGAGGACCTGGTCGAGTGCGGGGTAGATGGGGTCCGCTCCGGCTATGCCACGCTCGGCCATCGCTTCCATTGCCCGGGCGAGATCACCATCGGCGGCGCACACGACTACGCCGAGAAGCTGCGCGCGTGCCACGTAGTCGTCGATCACGAGGAGCGCGCGGTGCTGATCCGCGAAGGCGCGCGCAAGGCGGCCGCGGAAGCCGGACTTGCCCTGATCGAGGATGAAGGATTGGTGGTCGAGAACGCCGGTCTCACCGAATGGCCCGTGCCCCTGCTCGGCCGCTTCGACGAGGCGTTCCTCGACGTCCCGCCGGAAGTGATCCAGCTCACCGCGCGCACCAACCAGAAGTATTTCGTATGCGAGTGTGAAGGCGGCAAGCTCGCCAACGCGTTCGTCTGCACGGCCAATATCGAGGCGCAGGACGGCGGAGCCGCGATCGTCGACGGGAACCGCAAGGTCCTCGCCGCGCGGCTATCCGACGCGCGCTTCTTCTGGGAGCAGGACCGCAAGACGCCGCTCGCCGACCAAGCGAAGAAGCTCGAGCGGATCACCTTCCACGAAAAGCTCGGCACCGTCGCGGATAAAGTCGAACGCGTCGCGAAGCTGGCGCGCTGGCTCGTCGAAGAAGGGATCGTGAAGGGCGCGAACGCCGATCTGGCCGAACAGGCCGCCCGGCTCGCCAAAGCCGATCTCGTCACCGAGATGGTCGGCGAATTCCCCGAACTCCAGGGCCTTATGGGTGGCTACTATGCTCGCGCCGAGGGCCTGCCCGACGAAGTCGCCGATGCCATCCGCGATCACTACAAGCCGGTCGGGCAGGGGGATGAAGTGCCCACCGCGCCGGTGACGGTGGCGGTGAGCTTGGCGGACAAGCTAGATACGCTGGCTGCGTTCTTCTCGATCAGGGAAAAGCCGACCGGATCGAAGGATCCTTTTGCCCTGCGGCGCGCGGTGCTTGGCGTTATCGCGATCGTGCTCAGGAACGCCCTACGCTTGTCGCTCCAGAATGGGGCCTACTACGCGGCACTGCTGCGCGTGGAAGGCGCAAAGATGACGAACGTGCGGGCTCTACGCACTCCTGATGCCGTTCGCACCGCGTTGGGCAACACCGCTCAGGGTTCCATGCTCGACATCGAATGCGACGCGAACTTCGTTTATGAAGAGTTCCCCGCCTTCTTCGCTGACCGCCTCAAGGTCCAGCAGCGCGAAGCCGGCGTCCGTCACGACCTGATCGACGCCGTGTTCGCGCTCGGGAACGAAGACGACCTTGTGCGCCTTCTTGCCCGTGTGAACGCGCTGCAAACTTTCATCGAGACCGAGGACGGCGCCAATCTGCTCGCCGCCTACAAGCGCGCCGCGAACATCCTCAGGAAAGAGGACTGGCGTGGGATCGAGGGGGAGATCGCGCATACCGGCGAGGAAGACCCGCTGGCCAATGTCGACGATCCCGATCTCGCCCCGGTGGTGGCCGCCAAGATGGCGGAACGCCATGGGCGGGAACTCTCCTACGAGCCCGAGCCCGCCGAGCGGGCGCTGATGGAGGCACTCGACGCCGCCGAGCCGAAGGCCGCACGGGCGGTCGAGGAGGAAGACTTTTCCGCCGCCATGGCCGCGCTTGCGTCGCTGCGGGCTCCGATCGACCGCTTCTTCGACGAAGTGACGGTAAACGCGGATGAAGAAAAGAAGCGCGCCGCGCGGCTCGATCTGCTTGCGCGCTTCCGTGCTGCGGTGCACAAAGTGGCGGACTTCTCAAGCATCGAGGGGTAGGCGCTACTCCACCGTTCCTGCCGAAGCTGGCGACGGGCCGCTCTTGTCGAGTGCGGCCGGGAACGGGTAGCGCGGCCTCCCGGTAACTCACACGAACGGATGGGCAGGATGGAACAGACGGTCTTCACCTTCGGCGGCACTTCATCGCATACGAATGCGCGGCAGAAGGACAAGACCGTTACCGGCGGCAAGGGCGCAAATCTAGCCGAAATGGCCTCGATCGGCCTGCCTGTGCCGCCTGGCTTCACGATCGCGACGGAAGAATGCGTCCGTTACCTCAAGCACGGTGGCGATTTCTCCGATGCCTTGCGAGAAGAAGTCGCCAAGGCTTTGCAACATATCGAGAAAATGGTCGGCAAGCGTCTCGGCGACGCGAAAGATCCCTTGCTCGTCTCGGTCCGCTCGGGAGCGCGCGTATCGATGCCCGGAATGATGGACACCGTGCTCAACCTCGGCCTCAACGACGAGACGGTGGAGGGGCTCGCCAGCGCCTCGGGCGACCCGCGTTTCGCCTGGGATTCCTACCGTCGGTTCATCCAGATGTATTCCGACGTCGTGCTCGGCATCGATCACGGACTTTTCGAGGAAGCGCTCGAAATCGCGAAGGAAGACAAAGGTTTCTACAACGATACCGAGATGGAGTGCGAGGACTGGCAGGCGCTGGTCGGCGAATACAAGCGCATCGTCGCGGACGAGCTTGGCGAGCAGTTCCCGCAGGACGTGTCACGCCAGCTCTGGGGCGCGATCCGCGCCGTGTTCGATAGCTGGGATTCGGAACGCGCCAAAGTCTACCGCCGCCTGAACGACATCCCGGGCGACTGGGGCACCGCAGTCAACGTCCAGGCGATGGTCTTCGGCAATATGGGCGATACGTCCGCCACCGGGGTTGCCTTCACCCGCGATCCGGCAACGGGCGAGAAGGTCTACTACGGCGAATACCTCATCAACGCACAGGGCGAGGACGTCGTTGCCGGCATCCGGACGCCGCAATATCTGACGAAAGCCGCGCGCGAGGCCGCAGGGGCGAAACCGCTGTCGATGGAAGAGGCGATGCCCCAGGCCTATGCCGAACTCGCCCGCGTGTTCGACCTGCTCGAGCGGCACTACCGCGACATGCAGGACATCGAATTCACCGTCGAGCGCGGCAAGCTCTGGATGCTGCAGACCCGCAGCGGCAAGCGCACCGCGAAGGCCGCACTCAAGATGGCGGTCGACATGGTGGGCGAGGGCCTGATCAGCGAGGAAGAGGCCGTTCTGCGCGTCGATCCGATGGCGCTTGACCAGCTCCTTCACCCGACGCTCGACCCGAATGCGCCGCGCGACGTGCTCACCACCGGCTTGCCTGCCTCGCCGGGGGCCGCCTCGGGCCGCATCGTACTCGACGCCGACACTGCCGAGCAGTGGTCGCAGCGGGGCGAGAAGGTGATTCTCGTTCGTGTGGAGACCAGCCCCGAGGACATCCACGGCATGCACGCCGCGCAGGGTATCCTCACGGCGCGCGGCGGGATGACGTCACACGCCGCCGTGGTCGCTCGCGGCATGGGACGGCCCTGCGTATCGGGGGCGCCTGGTGTGTCGATCGATCTCAAGACCCGCACGCTGCGCATCGGGGAGCGGGAGCTGGCGGAGGGCGACACGCTCACGCTCGACGGCAGCAAGGGCCAGGTCATGGCGGGTGAGGTCGCGACGGTCGAGCCCGAACTGGCCGGCGACTTCGGTACGCTGATGGAGTGGGCCGACCGCCACCGGCGAATGAAGGTGCGCACCAATGCCGAGACTCCGACCGACTGCCGCATGGCGCGCCAGTTCGGGGCGGAAGGCATCGGCCTGTGCCGGACCGAACACATGTTCTTCGATGCAAGCCGGATCAGCGCGGTGCGCGAGATGATCCTGGCCGAAAACGAGCAGGGTCGCCGCGCGGCACTCGCCAAGCTCTTGCCCGAGCAGCGAGCGGACTTCCGCGAGATCTTCGAAGTCATGGCCGGCCTGCCGTGCACGATCCGCCTGCTCGATCCGCCGCTGCACGAATTCCTGCCTCATGGCGATGCCGAGTTTGCCGAACTGGCGGAAGTGACCGGTGTCGACGTCGATCGCCTCCGGCGCCGCGCGGACGAACTGCACGAGTTCAATCCCATGCTCGGCCATCGCGGTTGCCGCCTCGGCATTACTTATCCCGAGATCTACGAAATGCAGGCGCGCGCGATCTTCGAAGCAGCCTGCGAAGTCGCCGAACAATCGGGTGATGCGCCGGTGCCCGAGATCATGATTCCCCTGATCGCTACCCGGCGCGAGCTCGAGCTCCTGCGGGCCCTGGTCGACCGTGTTGCGGGTGAAGTGTTCGCCGAAAAGGGGCGCACGCTCCAATATCTCGTCGGCACCATGATCGAGCTTCCGCGCGCTGCCCTGATGGCCGGCGAGATTGCCGAGGAGGCGACATTCTTCTCCTTCGGAACCAACGATTTGACCCAGACCACTCTGGGCGTTTCGAGGGACGATTCAGCGCGCTTCCTCGCGCCTTACGTGGAGAAGGGCATCTTCGCGCGCGACCCGTTCGTAAGCCTCGACATCGAGGGGGTGGGACAACTCGTGGAGCTCGCGGCGGAGAGGGGGCGGAGGGCGCGGCCCGACCTCAAGCTCGGCATTTGCGGCGAACATGGCGGCGATCCGGCAAGCATCGCCTTCTGCAATACGGTCGGGCTCGATTACGTCAGCGCATCGCCCTACCGTGTGCCGATCGCCAGACTGGCTGCGGCGCAGGCGGCGCTTCGCTAGTTCTTCCAGCCTGTTAGAGTGACGATCTCGAAGGTTTCGGTAACTCGACCGTCCGCATCCGCGGTTTCGAGAAAGGCCTCCCGCGCTCGCTGGAGCGCGGTCCGTGATAGCGGGGGCGGGGCGGCGGCAAGAACGTTCGTCAGCGCCTGGCTGCGCAGATCCTCGGCAAGCCTGTCCAGCGCGCCGTAGCGCACGCGCAAGGGGTAGCCATCCGCTACCTGGCGGCCGAAGCCCGCACGCTGCATCAGCGCGGCGCCGGCCTGCACGTCGATCATGGGGTGCATCCGCGCCGCGGGGCGGTCGGGCTCCGCCGCCAGCAGCGCACGTCTGAGATTGGTCAGGCTGCCTGCGCCGACGAAACTCACCATCGCGATGCCGTCCGGCGCGAGCGCGTTGCGCAGATGGATCAGCGCACCCGGCACGTCGTTGACCGTGTCCAGCGCACCGAGACTGACGATCAGGTCGAACGCGCCATCGATCGCCGCCTCCTCGTCGTGTTCGAGCGGATCGATCGTCCGGATCGTCTCGGTCTGCGCCGCCAACGCAGCCCGCGCCAGCCCGGTCGGATCGCCGGAGAGCAGCGCGGTGACGGGGCGGAGGTTCATGAAGGCGAGCCGCTCCTGCAGATCTTCGGCCATCGACTGGAAGACGAAATCGGCCGCCCCGTCGCGGCGCTGCTCCGCGAGCGCCCGGCGCCAGCGCGCGCGCCGCCGGTGAGGAGAGAATATCTGCGGAACGCGGGCTGCCGTCATGTGCCGGCCCTGCCGGGCTTGCCTTCGCGTTGCAAGAGCGACAGCATCGCCGGGTGAGCGCCGTCACGACCTTGCGCGAATCGATCGCTCCGCTGGTCGATCTGATATATCCGCCCCGCTGCCCGGTTTGCGGAGCGGCAATCGCGCAGCAGGCCGGACTGTGCGCGTCGTGCTGGAGCGACCTCGTCATCCCCGGCGAGCCTGCATGCGCCGCCTGCCAGCGGCCGTTTGCAGGCGCCTCGACGGGCGAGGGCGCGTTGTGCGCACCGTGCCTGGCGCAGCCACCGCGCCACGACGGGATTGCCGCAGGAACGCTCTACAACGATACCGCGCGCAAGCTCGTCCTGGCGTTCAAGCACGGCAGGCGCATCGCGCTGGCGCCGATGCTGGCACGTCTGATCGCGGCGCGGCTACCGCCAATGGAAGGCGAGTGGCTGGTGGCGCCGGTGCCGCTTCACCGGTGGCGCCTGTGGCATCGGGGCTTTAACCAGGCCGTTCTCCTCGCGGCCGAGATCGCGCGTCTGACCGATGCGGAGTTGATGGTCGACGGTCTCGAGCGGCGCAAACGCACGCCGGCTCTGGGCGGGCTGGGGCGCAAGGCGCGAATGCGGACACTTCAGGGGGCGATCGCCGTCGACTCCCGCCGCCGCGCGCGCCTGCGCGGAGCGCAAGTCCTGCTAGTGGACGATGTGCTGACGAGCGGAGCGACGAGCGATGCCTGCGTGACCGCCCTCAAGCGCGCGGGCGCCACGCGGGTCGTCGTTGCATGTTTTGCGAGAGTTCTGGATGACGGCGGAATGGGAAGGGCCAGTATGTCGGAGCCCCACCGCTCATAAACGAAACGCCCGAAGCCGAAGCTCCGGGCGCCACGTGACGAAAATCGTCGGTCCCGCTTTAGCTGCGCAGTCGCCCCCATCGACTGCGGGCACGAGACCCGATCCCTCAACGTTGCGGGGGCGCCATCACCGTGCGGCGGGCTGCGTCCCCAATTCCCCCTGAACCTGGCGCTCTTGCGGCACCGAAAGGTCGGCGGGCGGCTCTTGCGAGCTGCCTGCACTTCTTCCCACCTGCAGGCTGTTCATCAAAGCGACATGTGCGGCAGGTGCGGATTTTGGACAGCCGCTGTGGTTATCGTGCAACAAATCAACTAACGGGCGGGGCTGCGCGTCCGATTGCCATGATGGAGAACGCCTTGATCGACCGATTTGAACCCAAGTTCGACAGCAGCGGATTGCTCACTGCAGTGGTGGTCGACAGCGTCGGCGGGGCGGTGCGGATGGTGGCCTTCATGGATCGGGAAGCCTTGGCCAGGACGCGCGAGACAGGCCTTGCCCACTTCCACTCGCGCTCCCGCGGCACGCTCTGGCTCAAAGGGGAGACTTCGGGCAACACCCTGGAGGTCGACGAGATCCTCGTCGATTGCGATCAGGACGCGATCGTGCTTCGTTGCCGGCCGCGGGGGCCGACCTGCCATACGGGGGCGGAGAGCTGCTTCTTCCGCAAGCTCGATGGCGACAGCCTGGTTTCGGCCGAAGATTGACGTTTACGTAAAGGGTATTATTCTGCGGCCATGCCTGATCCCGCCCGCAAGCTTCCCGAACCGCATTCCGGAGCGCATCTCGAGCGCCCCGACAAGCATTCGCGTGAACAGTACTCCATCTCCGATCTGACGTCGGAATTCGGTTGCACCGCGCGTGCGCTGCGCTTTTACGAGGACGAAGGGCTGATCTGTCCAAAGCGCCTCGGCCTCACGCGGGTCTACTCGAAGCGCGATCGTGCACGGCTTGCATGGATCATGCGGGCGAAAAACGTCGGATTCTCACTGTCCGAGATCCGCGAAATGATCGACCTCTACGACCTCGGCGACGGACGTGTGGAGCAACGGCGCGTTACGGTCGAGAAATGCCGCGCGCACGTTGCCAAGCTCAAGCGCCAGAAGGCGGATATCGACTCGTCCATCAAGGAATTGAGCGCCTTCATCAAGCTCGTCGAATCGATCGACTGACCAGCACCTCTTTCTTCGCAGGATTCATCATGCCGACTTATACCGCTCCGACCCGCGACACGCGTTTCGTCGTCAACGAGCTTCTCGACCTGGCGAGCTACGGCGAGTTGCCGGGCTTCGAAAGCGCCACGCCTGACATGATCGACACGGTGATCAACGAGGCAGGCAAGTTCTGCGCCGAGGTTCTCGCGCCGCTCAACCAGGCGGGGGACGAGCACGGTTGCACCCGGAACGACGACGGATCGGTCACCACGCCGCCGGGGTTCAAGCAGGCGTTCGAGCAGTTCCGCGAGGCAGGCTGGGGCACGATCTCGGCTCCGGAGCAATTCGGCGGGCAGGGCATGCCGCACGTCCTCGGCTTCGTGATCGAGGAGTTCATCTCGTCGGCCAACCAGGCGTTCGGCATGTACCCCGGGCTGACAAACGGCGCAGTATCGGCGCTGCTCGCGAAGGGCTCGCCCGAGCAGCAGGCGAAGTACGTGCCGAAGATGATCGCGAACGAATGGCTCGGCACCATGAACCTGACCGAGCCGCAGTGCGGCACCGACCTGGGTCTGATCCGCACCAAGGCGGAGCCGCAGGCAGACGGCAGCTACGCGATCACCGGCACGAAGATTTTCATCTCGGCCGGCGAGCACGACCTGACCGAGCAGATCATTCACCTCGTGCTGGCGAAAACCCCTGGCGCGCCCGATTCGACCAAGGGCATCTCGCTGTTCGTGGTGCCAAAGGTGCTGGTGAACGACGACGGTTCCCTCGGCGAACGCAATGGCGTGAGCTGCGGCTCCATCGAGCACAAGATGGGCATTCATGGCAACTCGACCTGCGTGCTCAACTACGACGGAGCGAAGGGCTGGATGGTCGGCGAGGAGAACCAGGGTCTCGCCGCCATGTTCATCATGATGAATGCGGCGCGGCTTGGCGTCGGCATCCAGGGCTTCAGCCAGGCGGAAGCCGCCTATCAGAACGCAGTCGCCTACGCACTCGACCGGCGGCAGGGCAGGGCATTGACCGGCCCGGCCGAACCGGAAGAGAAGGCCGATCCGATTATCGTCCACCCCGATGTGCGCCGTATGCTGATGGATGCGAAGGCTTTTACCGAAGGCTTTCGCGCGCTCGCGCTGTGGGGCGCACTGCTGGTGGACCTGACGCACAAGGCCGCGAGCGAGGAAGAGCGGGCCGAGGCCGACATGCTGCTCGGGCTGATGACGCCGGTCATCAAGGGCTACGGCACGGACAAGGGGTTCGAGACCGCGGTCAACATGCAGCAGGTCTTCGGCGGGCACGGTTACATCAAGGAATGGGGCATGGAGCAGTTCGTGCGCGATGCCCGCATCACCCAGATCTACGAAGGCACCAACGGCATCCAGGCGATGGACCTTTGCGGCCGCAAGCTGGCGCAGAATGGCGGCGCGGCGATCCAGGCGTTCTTCAAGCTGGTGGGCGAGGAAGCCGCCGCGGCCAAGGGCGATGAGACACTTGGCCCACTCGCGGAGCGGCTCGAGAAAGCGCTGAACGAGCAGCAGGCCGCGACCATGTGGTTCATGCAGAATGCGATGCAGAACCCGAACAACCTTGGCGCGGGCGCGCATCACTACATGCACATCATGGGACTGGTGACGCTGGGCCTGATGTGGCTGCGCATGGCGAAAGTCGCGCAGGAAAAGCTCGCCAGCGGGGCGGAGGACAAGGAGTTCTATGAGGCGAAACTCGTCACCGCGCGCTATTACGCCGAACGCTTCCTGCCCGATGCGGGCGCGCTGCGGCGCAAGCTCGAAACGGGTAGCGAGGCGATGATGGCGCTCGGCGAGGAAGCGTTCGCGACGGCCGTTTAGGCCGGTGGCATCCCGCTCGTCTTCATCTCAGCGGAAAGCAGGGTTGTTTTGCTGCCCTGTGCTTGATCGGAGCGCGATCCAGCTGTCGCTGTGACGACGCGGCTGGGCGGTGCCTTGCTATAGATGAGGCGGGCTTGTTGGCCGCTAGAGCGATGCGGAAACCAGCAGCATCATCGGTCGCTCCAATTCTTCGGCCAGTTGCGGCATCTGCCGGATCTGCTCGGCCATAGGTACGAACTCGACGACCCGCTGAAGCCGGAAGCCTGCATCGAGCAGGGTGTTCAAGGTCGTGTCGAGCGTCCGATGATATTTCCTTACGCCTTCGACGAACCACGTCGTAGTGCGCTCGCCCTCCCTGAAGTAGCCATTCACGGGCCACGTCATGCGACCGTCCGAGTCGACGATCCAGTTCGGATGAGTGGCCGCCATGTAGATCGGGTGCTCGATCGTGAAGACGAGATTACCACCCGGCCTGAGAGCGGCTCGGACCATGCGGACCAGGCGCCCGAAATTCTCGACATAGTGGAAAGTGAGCGCACTGTAGGCGAGATCGAACGCGCCGGCCGGTAGAACCAACGTATCGAGATCGGCAATCCGGTACTCGATGGCGGAGTCCGTGGTACTCGCGCGGGCGCGATCGATCATGTTTTCGGAGAGATCCAGCCCGAGGACCGACGCAGCCCCTTGCGCTCTCATCCAGCGCGAGGCCCATCCGAAGCCGCATCCCAGATCCACGACATCCTTGCCGGCGAGATCAGGCAGGAGTGCGCGGATTGCCGGCCATTCCGGTGCGCCGTCGAGACCATGCACCTGGCGGGGCAGCTTGCTGTATTCCGCGAAGAACGCGGGATCGTCATAGACATTCTGTGCCATCGTGCGAACGCTGATGGCGGTTTGGCGAGCCCGGCGCAATCTTCCCGCTACGGACCCCTATGGTCGATGCCGCCCCGCACCTTTCAGGGGCAGGGCGGCACGCGCGCAAGTCACGCTCGCTCGGCATCTCCGCCGACGTGATCCAGCGTTTCGCCCGGCATCAACAGGAAGCGCCAGATCAGCGCACCCAGCGCCCCGCCGATCAGTGGAGCGAGCCAGAAGAACCATAGCTGCCCCATCGCTGCGGTGTCCGCGAACAGCGCCACGCCGGTCGAACGCGCCGGGTTGACCGAAGTGTTGGTCACCGGGATCGAGATGAGGTGGATCAACGTGAGCGCCAAGCCGATCGCCAGCGGCGCGAAACCTGCCGGTGCGACCCGGGATGTCGAGCCGAGAATCACGATCAGGAACCCGGCGGTCAGGATCACCTCGATCAGCAACGCCGCCTCCATCGAATAGCCGCCCGGCGACAGTTCGCCGAACCCGTTGGTGGCAAATCCGCCCGCCTCGAACCCGGTTTGCCCGGAGGCAATCGCCAGCAGCGCAGCACCCGCCACGATCGCCGCCACGACCTGCACGATCCAGTACGGGATCACCTCTTTCCACGACATGCGGTTGGCGATCGCGAGGCCCAGCGTCACCGCGGGATTGAAATGTGCCCCCGAAATGCCCCCGACTGCGTAAGCCATCGTCAGGACGGTCAGTCCGAAGGCAAACGCGACCCCGGCGAAGCCGATGCCAAGTTCAGGAAATCCTGCCGCGAGAACCGCTGCGCCGCAGCCGCCGAAAACGAGCCAGAACGTGCCGAAAAACTCGGCCCCCAACTTACGGACCATGTTCGCTCCTCCCTCTCATTGTCTTCACCTTTGTTAAGGTGCCATCGGGATAGCGTAAGTGCCAAGAGAAAAAGTGTTTCGAGAACTTTCACCAAGGGAGCAGGCGCTGGTGCCCCGGGGCACGCTTACGCCAGCACTTCGTCCAGCATTTCCAGCATTGCGCCCCAGCTTTGCCGATCGGCGCTGGCGTCGTAGTCCACGGCGGCGTTGCCGGGCGGCGGATCGGGATTGGTGAAACCGTGCTTCACGCTGCTGTAGCTGTGAAAATGCCAGTTCGCGCCGGCACGGTCCATTTCCTCCCAGAAGGCCAGCACTTGTTCGCGCGGGACGAGAGGGTCGGCATCGCCGTGGCAGACCAGAATGCGCGTCCCGACGGCGCGCGGCTCGGCAGGAGCCTTGGTGTCCAGCAAACCGTGAAAGCTCGTCACCAGCGTCAGGTCCGCGCCATCGCGCGCGAGTTCGAGCACGGCCTGCCCGCCCATGCAAAAGCCGATTGCGGCCTGCCGAAGGCCCGGCGCAGCCTCGCGCAAGGCGGCGAGTGCTGCATGAAGCCGGGCGCGGTAGGCGCGCGGATCGGTGCGCAGGTCGTTCGCCCATTCGTTCGCTTGCGCGAAGTCCTGCGGAGCAGCGCCGTAGAAGTCGCAGATCATGGCCAGATAGCCCGCATCGGCCAAGGCGCGGGCCTTGGCCTCTACGGCGGGCGTGGGATTCATGATCGTCGGGAAGACGGCGATGGCCGCGCGAGGCGCGCCAGCGGGCCGGATCAGGTGGCCGGTGAGCGCGCGGTCGCCATCGGCGTAAGAGACTGCTTCGAAACTCGCCATGATCGCTATTCCGCCGGTGTCACGTAAGCCTGCCGCAGGATCGCGAGCGCACGTTCGGTTTCCGCAGGGTCAACCGTTTCGTTCGCATCGCCGTAGCCGAAGTCCTCGTTCGGTCCGTAATACTGGATCACGACGCCATCGCGCCGCGAGATCGCGTTAACCCCGCCGTAGTAGAGCGAGTAGCGCGCCTCCGGCTGCGGGATCAGCCATCCGATCTGGCCGCGAACCGGCACCATGTCGGCATCGCCCCAGATCGCCTTTGCGCCGTAACCCATGCAGTTCACTATTACCGGTTCCGGCAATGCGAGTGCTGCAGCGCGGTCGGGAAAGGTGCGGCGGATCATCCGTCCGCCGCGCAGCATGAAGAGCCGTGCGAGCCGGTCCGCGTAGCTGGCGACGTTGAACACCATTCCGTTGCCGGTTGCGGTTTCGCGCGGCGCGAAGGGGTTCTCTTCCAGGGCCATTTGGCGCCAGGGTGGCTGCAGGTCGCGCACCCGGCGGTGGATGTGGAGGAAATCGTGCGCCGCGGGGGGCGCCTCGGTCTCCGGCGCGCCTCCGCTGACTTCGTACTGCGGGAGGAACTCGACCGGATCCCCAAGGAGGCCGATCATCCGCAGGTGTGCGGCGTAGGAGGCGCGCGCCCAGCCTTCCCAGCGGTCCGCAAAGCCGACCGGCGCAGCGCCGGCTAGTGCGATTCGGCTGCTCGGGGACCATACTCCGGTGGCACGCGCCGAGCGGGTTTCGGCGGGGAACTCCTCGGCGTAGATCGCCACCTTCGCGCCGGTTTCGATCAGACGCAGGGCGGTCGTGAGCCCGATAACGCCCGCGCCGATCACCGCGAACTCGCTCGCACCACCGGACCGGGCGAGCGCCGCCGCCTCTGCGGCACAGCCCCATCCGAGCGACCACCCTGCGCCGCCATGGCCGTAGTTATGGATCACGGTCTTTTCGCCGAGCCGCTCGGCTTCGAGGCGGGGCCCTGACGGACGGAACGGGCGCAGGCACACGGTGATCTTCATCACCTCGCCGGGATCGAGACGAAGCGGCGCGATACGCGGGCCAGCAGATGCCGATGCAATCCGCGTTCCCGCATCAGTGCACCCGGCGAGGAGGGTGGCGGCGCCTCCGATCAGTACAGTGCGACGCCTGACATGCATTCAGCGACCTCCCGAAACCCGTTCGCGCCGAGCTCGTGGGAGCACCGCACGTTCCTCAAGCGCTACGCTAGATGGAAAAGCGGCCGCTCGACAAGCGTCGCGCGGCCTGTTCCCGGGGGCGCTTACTGCTCCGGCAGGAAGTCGGGCACCGAGAGGTAACGCTCGCCAGTGTCGTAGTTGAAGCCGAGAATGCGAGCGCCCGCGTCCAGCTCGGGCAGCTTCTGCGCGATCGCCGCCAGGGTGGCGCCGCTGGAGATGCCGACCAGCAGCCCTTCCTCACGCGCGCAGCGGCGGGCCATTTCCTTGGCATCGTCGCCCGAAACCTCGATCGCCCCGTCGATCGACTGGGTGTGGAGGTTGCCGGGAATGAAGCCCGCGCCCAGGCCCTGGATCGGATGCGGGCCGGGCTGGCCGCCGCCGATCACGGGCGAGAGATCGGGCTCGACCGCATAGGCCTTCATCCCGCTCCAGTGGCTCTTCAGCTCCTCGGCACAGCCGGTCAGATGGCCGCCTGTGCCCACGCCGGTGATGAGGACGTCGATCGGCGTATCGCGGAAATCCTCGTAGATCTCCTTCGCCGTCGTTTCGAAATGAACCTTCCAGTTGGCCTCGTTGTCGAACTGCGCCGGAATCCATCCCCCCTCGGTCTGCTGGGCCAGTTCGGCGGCGCGCTCGATCGCGCCTTTCATGCCCTTTTCCTTGGGGGTGAGATCGAACTTCGCGCCATAGGCCAGCATCAGGCGGCGGCGCTCGATGCTCATGCTCTCCGGCATGACGAGGATGAGCTTGTAGCCCTTTACCGCGGCGACCATGGCGAGGCCGATGCCGGTGTTGCCGCTGGTCGGTTCGATGATCGTGCCGCCGGGCTTGAGCGCGCCCGACTTCTCCGCATCTTCGACCATGGCGAGCGCGATGCGGTCCTTGATCGAGCCGCCGGGATTGGCCCGCTCGCTCTTCACCCAGACTTCGTGGTCGGGGAACATGCGCGCCAGGCGGATGTGCGGCGTGCGGCCGATCGTTTCGAGGACGCTGGCAGCTTTCATGGGACGTGCTCCTGCAACTTTTCTTCCGGTGTATGATCGTCCAATTCTTCCGGCGGGTCAAAGGTCCGGGTGGTGCGCAGGACGGGGAAAATCTTCGCCCACAGCGCAACGGTGACGATAGCGCCGATCCCGCCGCTCACCACGGCGAGCACCGGGCCGATCAGCCACGCGAGCGTGCCGGAGAAGAAGTCGCCGAATTCGTTGGAGGCCGAGATCGTCAGCAGCGAGACCGACGATACGCGCCCGCGCTTGTCGTCGGGCGTGTGAAGCTGGATCAGCGACTGGCGGATGTAGACCGAGAACATGTCCGCCGCGCCGACGATGAACAGCATCGCGAGGCTGAGCGGCATCCACGTGGAAATGCCGAAGATCACGGTGGCGAAACCGAACACGGCAACCGACACGAGCATCTTGGGCCCGACATTGTTCTTGAGCGGGCGGAACGAGAACCACAGCGCGGTGAGCGCGGCACCGGTGGCCGGCGCCATGGCGAGCTGCGCCAGCCCGGTCTCGCCGACCTTCAGGATGTCGCGCGCATAGACCGGGAAGAGCGCGGTCGCGCCGGCGAGAAACACCGCGAACAGGTCGAGCGTGATGGCGCCCAGCACCATCTTGTTGCGCACGACATAGTGCAGCCCGTCGATCATCTGCCCGATCGGACGCGTGGCGCCCGGGATCGGCGGCTGCGGCACTTTGCCGATGGTGCTGAGCGCGATGATCGAGATCGTGAGCAGACCCGCAGCGACGGCGTAGGGAAGGGCCGGAACGATGGCGTAGAAATAGCCGCCGATCGCGGGCCCGACGATCATCCCCGACTGCCACGCGATCGAGCTCAGCGCGATCGCGTTGGGCAGGATGGCCTTGGGCACGAGGTTCGGCGCGAGTGCCGAAAGCGCGGGGCCGTTGAAGGCGCGCACGACGCCGAGCACGACGGCGACCGAGAACAGCCAGTGCAGCTCGATCGCCTCGTGCCACGTGAGCAGCGCCAGGGTTGCGGCGCAGGCAAGCTGGAGAACGATCGTCAGCCGCGCGACATTGCGCCTGTCGAACCGGTCCGCCGCCAGACCGGAAAACGGCGTCAGCAGGAACAGCGGGACGAACTGCAGCAGCCCGATCAGCGCAAGCTGGCCCGAGGCGCCGGCGACGCTCATCCCGCCGTCGCGCGCGATGTTGTAGGTCTGCCACCCGATGATGAGCATCATCGCGTACTGCGCCAGCGTCATCGTCAGGCGCGAGACCCAGTAGGCGCGGAAGTTGGCGATGCGGAAGGGGGACCGTGGCTGGCTCACCGGCGGGCTCATGACATCGCCCGCGGCGCAAGCCAAGCAATCTGATCAAGCAACGTGAGAAGCGGCCCTTGCCGCGTATGCCTTTAGCGCCGGCGGCGCAGGCGCGGATTGGGCTGGAGGGTGTCGATCAGGCTCACGAAGTCGTCCAGCCGGATGATCCGCTCGAACTGGAAGCCTGCGCGCGTGTCGCGGGTCCAGATAACGTAGGCTTCGATGAGGCCGATCACGGGCAGGCGAATCATCAGCCGGTCGCCGCGGGCAAGATCCTCGGCGTTGTCGACCATGAAGCCGTGCGCCGAGATGTTGCAGATATGGAGCGGCATGTCGCCGCGAACGTGATGTTCGGCGATCACCGGATGATCCACGGGATGCCGCGCCGCGCGGCGCATATCGGTAACGCTGAGATTCGCTCCGGCGGACACTGACGACAACCCTTTTTCTCCTGGTGCGGCCGTCCCTAGTGTTCTCAAATGTCTTACAATTGGTAAAGTCGGCGGGGCTTCAATCTATACCGAAACCGGAACGGTGTGTCGCGATCAGCGGGTCAGCACGCCGTGCTTCTTCTTCCCCAGGCTAAGCCGCATCTCCTGCCCCTCGGCCGGCAGAACGAGCTGCGCCGGATCCGTCACCGCTCCACCGTCGAGCTTCACGGCCCCTTCGGCGATCTTGCGCTTCGCCTCGCCGTTGGACGCGGTGAAGCCAATCGCGGTGAGGACAGCGCCGATCCGCATGCCTTCGCTTCCGAGCGCGAGCGTGGGCAGGTCATCACCCGCGCCGCCGGCGAAGGTTTCCGTGGCCGTAGCCTCGGCCGAGCGCGCCGCGTCGTCGCCGCGCACCAGCTTCGTCACCTCGTTGGCCAGAACGACCTTGGCCGCGTTGACCTCGCTCCCCTCGAGCGCCTCGAGGCGCGCGATCTTGTCCAGCGGAAGGTCGGTGAAGAGGCGGAGGAAGCGGCCGACGTCGCGGTCGTCGACATTGCGCCAGTATTGCCAGAAATCGTAGGCCGGAAGCTGCTCCTCGTTGAGCCACACCGCGCCGCCCGCTGTCTTGCCCATCTTCGTGCCGTCCGCCGTGGTCAGCAGCGGGGTGGTGACGCCGAAAAGCTCCGTCCCGTCCATCCGCCGGCCGAGCTCGACCCCGTTGACGATATTGCCCCACTGGTCGCTGCCGCCCATCTGCAGCCGTGCGCCCATCTCCTGCGACAGGTGCCGGAAATCGTAGCCCTGGAGGATCATGTAGTTGAATTCGAGGAACGTCATCGGCTGCTCGCGTTCGAGCCGCAGGCGTACCGAATCGAAGGTCAGCATCCGGTTGACGGTGAAGTGCGTACCAACCTTCTGCAGCATCTCGATATAGCCGAGCTGGCCGAGCCAGTCCTGGTTGTCGACCATCACCGCGTCGGTCGGACCGTCGCCGAACGTGAGCAGTTTCTCGAACACCTTGCGGATGCCCGCGATGTTCTCCGCGATCGCCGCGTCGGTCAGCATCTTGCGGCTCTCGTCGCGCCCGGTCGGGTCGCCGATCCGCGTCGTGCCGCCGCCCATCAGGACGATCGGCCTGTGGCCGGTCTGCTGCAACCGCCGCAGCATCATGATCTGCACCAGGCTGCCGACATGGAGCGAGGGCGCGGTGGCGTCGAACCCGATATAGCCCGGCACGACCTGCCGCGCGGCGAGGGCGTCCAGCCCTTTCGCGTCGGTCGCCTGATGGACATAGCCGCGTTCGTCGAGCACGCGCAGCAGTTCGGATTCGTAAGTCGTCATGAGGCCCTCTGATGCGGGGGCGGCGCGTAGCACGAGGATTCCCGCTTGCAAACGCATGAACTCACCGCTCATCCCGACCATCCGCCGCTGGCGGTAACGCGGATCGAGGCGCGCATTCTCACATCCGACAGCGAATGGCTGCGGCTACGCTGGCGGATTGAGGGGATCGGAGCGCTCGTGGTGCCGCCGTTCGCGGGCCGCGGCCGCGCTGACGAACTGTGGCGGACCACCTGCTTCGAGCTGTTCCTGAGGCCCGAGGGCGGAGCGGCCTACTGCGAGATCAACCTCTCGCCCTCCGAACGCTGGGCGGCCTACGACTTCACCGGCTACCGCGAGGGGATGAGCGAGCGGCCGTTCCCGCGCGAGCCGGATTGCACGATGCGGCTCGGCAGCGCGATGGCGATCTTCGATGCGACCGTACCGCGTGCCGGACTCCCCCGTGCAGAATGCGCAGCGGGTCTTTCGGCCGTGATCGAGGAGACCGGGGGCATAAAGAGCTATTGGGCGATGGTTCACCCGGAAGGCCCGCCCGACTTCCACAACGACGCTTGCTTCGCAGCGAGGCTTGCGGCACCCGCACCGGCATGAAATTCGGCATAGACCGGCTGCTCGCCGAACCCGACCTCAGGACGCCGCTCGAAGGGCGGCGTGTCGCGCTCGTCGCGCATCCGGCGTCCGTCACGGAGAACCTGACGCATAGCCTCGATGCGCTGATCGCTGCGGGCGTCGATGTGACCAGCGCTTTCGGCCCCCAGCACGGCCTCAAGGGCGACAAGCAGGACAACATGGTCGAGACCGCGGACGAGACCGATCCGCGCTACGGCATCCCGGTGTTCAGCCTCTACGGCGAGGTTCGCCGTCCGACCGCGGAGATGATGGCGAGCGCGGACGTGTTTCTGTTCGACCTCCAGGACCTCGGCTGCCGGATCTACACCTTCGTCACCACGCTGCTCTATCTGCTGGAAGAAGCCGCGAGGTACGGCAAGAGCGTGTGGGTCCTCGACCGGCCCAATCCCGCGGGGCGGCCGGTCGAAGGCACGCTGCTGGTGCCGGGGCAGGAAAGCTTCGTCGGCGCCGCCCCGATGCCGATGCGCCACGGGCTGACACTAGGCGAGATGGGCCACTGGTTCGTGCGGCATTTCGGCCTCGACGTCGACTATCGCGTGATCGAGATGGAAGGCTGGCAGCCCGGCGGTGCCGGCCATGGCTGGCCGCCGGAACGCATCTGGATCAACCCGAGTCCCAATGCGGCGAACGTCAACATGGCGCGCGCCTATGCCGGCACGGTCATGCTCGAAGGCACGACGTTGAGCGAGGGGAGGGGGACGACCCGCCCGCTCGAAGTGCTGTTCGGCGCGCCGGACATCGATGCGAACGCGGTGCTCGCCGAGATGGAGCGGCTTGCGCCCGAATGGCTCGCCGGATGCGCCCTGCGCGAATGCTGGCTCGAGCCGACCTTTCACAAGCACGCCGGCAAGCTCTGCAACGCGCTGATGATCCATGCCGAGGGGCCGTTCTACGCGCACGAAGCCTTCCGTCCGTGGCGTCTGCAGGCGCTGGCCTTCAAGGCGATCCGCCGGCTTCAGCCCGATTACGACCTCTGGCGCGACTTCCCTTACGAATACGAACTGGACCGTCTCGCGATCGACGTGATCAACGGCGGCCCGGCCTTGCGCGAATGGGTCGACGACCCGGCGGCAGAACCGGGCGACCTCGATCGCACGGCCGGCACGGACGAAGCGCAATGGCGCGAGGAAATCGCACCCATTCTTCGATATCCATGATTCACGCTTGACGAAGCGCCCTGCATAAAGAAGGTTCGGCTCTCGCGACGGGCATACCCGCGCTTCGGAGAGGTCGAATATGGCATCAGCGGCACAGGCCGAAAACACGTCGCGCTCGGTGCGTGCGACGCTCTGGATTCTGCTGATCGTCTACATTTTCAATTTCATCGACCGGCAGATCGTCAACATTCTGGCCGAGCCGATCGCGATCGATCTGAACCTCAGCGATACGCAGATCGGGTTGATGACCGGTCTGGCCTTCGCGCTGTTCTACACCGCGCTCGGCCTGCCGATCGCGCGCTACGCCGACCGGCCGACGACCAATCGCCCGCGGCTGATCGCGGTGGCGCTTGCTACCTGGTCCGCGATGACCGCGCTGTGCGGCATGGCGAACAACTTCGTGCAACTCCTGCTCGCACGGATCGGCGTGGGTGTGGGCGAGGCCGGCTGTACGCCGCCGGCGCATTCGCTGATCAGCGATATCGTGCCGCCGGAGCGGCGCAGTTCGGCGCTGGCGTTCTACGCCCTCGGCATTCCGATCGGCACGCTGCTGGGCATGATGATCGGCGGCTTCCTCGCCGACTGGGTCGGATGGCGCACGGCATTCCTGATCGTCGGTTTGCCCGGCGTCCTTCTCGCGCTGCTGGTCCACTTCGCGCTGCGTGAGCCGCGGCGGCATCTGACCGAGGCGGCGCAGACGCTGGCGGCGAGCGATGCGGGGATGTCGATCTGGGCGGCAGTGCGCACCGTGATGGGCTCGCGCGCCTTCGTCCTCCTGCTTGCGGCAAGCTCCACCGCGGCCTTTCTTGCCTATGGCAAAGTGACCTGGACGACGATCTTCTTCCAGCGCACGCACGAGCTTTCGCCGGGCGAGGTCGGGTTCTGGTTCGGCGTCGTCAACGGCGCGGCCGGCATCTTCGGGACCTGGTTCGGCGGCTATCTGGCCGACCGGTTCGGGTCGAAGAGCCGGCGCCATGTGCTGACCGCGCCCGCTATCGGGATGGCCGTGGCGGTGCCGTTCGCATTCCTCGCCTACCAGTCGACGAACTGGTTCGTGGCGCTCCTGTTGTTGATCGTGCCGACGGTCTGCAATTCGCTTTACTACGGACCGACCTATTCGGCCGCGCAGGGCCTCGTGCCGCTGCGCACGCGGGCGATCGCGGCGGCGATGGTGCTGTTCTTCCAGAACCTGATCGGGCTGGGACTCGGCCCGCTGTTCTTCGGCATGCTGTCGGACCTGCTGCAACCTGCCTATGGCGAGGAAAGCGTACGCTACGTTCTCTACGGCGCGGCCGTCCTCGGGCTGGTTCCTGCGTTCTTCTTCTGGCGCTGCAGTCTGCGGCTCGACGAGGAGCTCGACCGGAAGGGCTAGCCCCCGGGGTAGATCTTCGCGGAGCCGTGGGGCGGGGCGGACAGCGGCCGCAGGTCGTCGGCGTCGTGAAGCATCTGCATTACCGGGCATCCGTCGATCCGCTTGTCGACCGCGGCCATCAGGTAGGGGCGCTCGGGACTCGCGGGACGCCTGTCCAGTTGTGGTTGGTCGTTCTCCTCCCGCACGAGCGCGATCCGATCACGACATGCGGCTTCGGCAGGCTTCTCGGGCTCGTCCACGGTCAGCCGCGCTGGTGGGCAGCCTTCCGGATTGAAGACCGGCACGGTGCCCTCGCAGGGCAGATACTCGGCCGGCAACGCGTTCTTCGCGCCTATGTCGGCAGCTCCGTCCGGCATCGGACCGGCAAGTGCCACCGCGGCGAGCGGAAGCGAAATCCAGTGCATGGCCTCTCCTCCGCTGGCAAATTACCGGAGTTCGCCCTCGAACTCAACTTTGACTCGGCTCGGGCTCCCGAACCGGCTGCACCAGCGCCACCAGCACGAAGCTGATGAGCATCAGCAGATACCAGCTTCCGAGCTTCGCCGGCGAAACCATTTCCCATCCGTCCTCCTGCCCCGGATAGTGCCAGGCGTTGGCGAAAGTGGCGATGTTCTCGGCGAACCAGATGAACAGCGCGACGAGCCCGAAACCGAGCAGTAGCGGCATCCACCGGTGCACCTGCCAATTGCGAAAGTGGACGTGCGTACGCCAGAAGAGCAGGGCGGTTGCCGCGAACAGCAGATAGCGGATGTCGACCGTCCAATGATGCGCGAAGAAGTTGACGTAGATCGCCGCCGCCAGAAGCCACGTCACCCATTGCGGCGGATAGTGGCTGAAGCGGAAGTCGAAAATCCGCCAGACCCGCGCGATATAGCTGCCGACCGCGGCGTACATGAAGCCCGAAAACAGCGGCACCGCGCCGATATGCAGCAGGCTGGCCTCGGGATAGACCCACGATCCGGCGGCGGTCTTGAACAGCTCCATCACCGTGCCGACGACATGGAAGATCAGGATCACCGACGCCTCGCGCGGCGTCTCTAGGCGAAAGGCAAGCAGCGCGAGCTGGATCGCGATCGCCGCCAGCGTCAGGAAATCGTAGCGATGGAGCGGCGCATCGGTGGGGTAGAACAGGTGCGTCCCCAGCAACAAGGCGAGGAGCAGCGCCCCGAACAGGCAGGCCCAGGCCTGCTTGAAACCGAACAGCAGGAACTCGTAGAGCCAGAGCCGCCAACCGGTGCCCGGATCGAACGTCTCGAGACGGCGGCGGACCGCCCCGAAGCGGGTGTGGCGCAAGCCTCTATCCCTGTTTCCGGCTCAATTCGCGCATGGCGTCGTCGAGCCCGTCGAGCGTGAGCGGATACATGCGGTCGTTCACGAGCTGCTTCATCAGCTTAGTCGACTGCGAATAGCCCCACTGCTTCTCCGGCACCGGGTTGAGCCACACGGTCGCGGGATAGGTGTTGGTCACCCGCTGCATCCACGTCGCGCCGGCTTCCTCGTTCATGTGCTCGACGCTGCCGCCCGGGTGGGTGATCTCGTAGGGGCTCATCGCCGCATCGCCGACGAAGATCACCTTGTAGTCGTGCCCGTACTTGTGGAGCACGTCCCAGGTCTTGGTCCGCTCCTGCCAGCGACGCCGGTTGTCCTTCCACACGCCTTCGTAGAGGCAGTTGTGGAAGTAGAAGAACTCGAGGTTCTTGAACTCGCTCGTCGCCGCGCTGAACAGCTCCTCGCACAGCTTGATGAACGGGTCCATCGATCCGCCGACGTCGAGGAAGAGCAGCAGCTTCACCGCATTGTGCCGCTCGGGCCGCATATGGATGTCGAGCCAGCCCTGCTTGGCCGTGCCCTCAATCGTTGCATCAAGGTCGAGTTCGTCCGCCGCGCCCTCCCGCGCGAAACGGCGCAGGCGGCGAAGCGCCATCTTTATGTTGCGGGTGCCGAGTTCCTTGGTGTTGTCGAGATTGCGGAACTCGCGCTTGTCCCACACCTTGATCGCGCGCTTGTGCCGGCTCTCGCCGCCGATCCGTACGCCTTCGGGATTGTAGCCGGAATTGCCGAACGGCGACGTGCCGCCCGTGCCGACCCACTTGTTGCCGCCCTGGTGGCGCTTTTCCTGTTCCTCGAGCCGCTTCTTGAGCGTCTCCATGATCTCGTCCCAGTCGCCGAGGGATTTGATCTTCGCCATCTCCTCCGGCGTCAGGAACTTCTCGGCAACGGCCTTGAGCCAGTCTTCCGGAATATCGACCGGGTTCTGGCCGTAGTCGGTCAGGATGCCCTTGAAGACCTTCTGGAACACCTGGTCGAAGCGATCGAGCAGGCCTTCGTCCTTCACGAACGTCGCACGGGAAAGGTAGTAGAACGCCTCGGGCGTCTGCTCGATCACCTCGCGGTCGAGGGCCTCCAGCAGCGTAAGGTGCTCCTTGAAGCTGGCGGGAATGCCCGCGGCCCGCAGCTCGTCGACGAAGTTGAAGAACATCGGCGTGTCCTATCGTCTCCGCGATCCCACCGCCAGCGTGACGTTGCGTAAGGCGCCTGCTTAAACGTTCGCTAACCATGGAGCGGTATGCCGTACGCGACCAAGCGTGAGGGAGAACGGTTTCCATGGAAGAGCTCAAGATCGGCACCGGTGGGAACGAGCCGATCGACCGCATTCCGGAAAGCTGCGGCGAGGTGACGGTCGGCTGCACCGACGTCGCCGGCATCGTCGAGGCGGTGATCAAATCATCCGAGATCCTGCGCGCCGAGCACACCGCGCTGCGCGGTACGGTCGAGGAACTCGAGGCCGACCAGCGCAAGGTTTCGCAGGCGAGCGACGAGGCGCGCATGCTCTCCGAGCGTGCGATCGATCGCCTGGGGCAGGGCACCGACTTGATCCAGTCCTCGCTCGGCCAGATTACCGACCTTCTGGAACTGGTCGACACGCTCACCCAGCATGTGACCGGCTTCGCTGCTGCGATGGATCAGGTGCGGCGCTGCTCGCAGGACATCGAGCAGATTGCGGAGACGACCAACATCCTCGCGCTCAACGCCACGATCGAGGCCATGCGCGCTGGTGACGCGGGTCGCACGTTCGCGGTGGTCGCCAACGAGGTGAAGAGCCTCGCCGGCGACACCCGGCGAGCCACCGAGGAAATCGCCCGCACGATCGACGCGCTCGGGGGCGAGGCGAACTCCGTCATCGCGCAGATCGAAAGCGGCGCGGAAGCGAGCAAGGAAGCCAAGGCCTCGGTCTTCCAGATCGAGCAGACCATCCAGGGCGTCGCCGAGCTGGTCGAGGAAGTCGACCGCCAGAACGACGAGATCGCCCGCGCGACCGGCACGATCAGCGGCCACGTCGGCCGGGTGCAGCGCGTGCTCGACAACTTCGACGCGGCCGCGATCGAGAACGAAAGCAAGCTCCAGAGCGCTCATCGCCGCATGGTCGATCTCGAGATGACGGCGAGCGAGATGTTCGATTCGATCGTCAAGGCCGGCCTCTCGCCGCAGGACGGCGCGATGGTCGAGCGCGCGCAGGAGAATGCGCGCGAGGTGGAGCGCCTGGCCGAAGAGGCGATCGCGGCCGGCAAGCTCGATCCGGCGCAACTGTTCGACCAGGACTACCGCGAGATCGAGGGCAGCAACCCCAAGCGCTACCGCACCTCGCTGATGGACTGGGCGCACGAGACCTGGCGCCACCTGCTCGATCGCGCGGAGGAACGCGATGCCTCGGTCATGGGCGCAGCCTGCACCGACATGAACGGCTATCTCCCCACGCACCTGACCAAGCACTCGCAGACGCCGACGGGCGACCTCGCACACGACACCCATTCATGCCGCAACGGCCGCATCATCTTCGACCCGATCGATCAGAAGGCGAAGCGCAGCGGCGATCCCTACATGATGGCCGTCTACCGCCAGGAAGGCGACGGCAAGACCTACCGCGTCGTGCGCAACGTCTACGTCCCGGTGTTCATCGCCGGCCGCCGCTGGGGCGATTTCGAACTGGCTTACAGCTTCGACTGAACCAGCGTCACGACTGCCGCCGCGCCATGAAGGCGAGGCGCTCGAACAGCATCACGTCCTGCTCGTTCTTCAGCAGCGCTCCGTGAAGGGGCGGAATGGCGCTATTCGGGTTGGAATCCTGCAGCACCTCCAGCGGCATTTCCTCATTCAGCAGCAGCTTGAGCCAGTCGAGCAGTTCGCTGGTCGAGGGCTTCTTCTTCAGGCCCGGCACGTCGCGGATTTCGTAGAACACCTCCATCGCCTTGCTGACGAGGGTTTTCTGGATGCCGGGGAAGTGGACCTCGATGATCTCGCGCATCGTGTCGCGGTCGGGGAACTTGATGTAGTGGAAGAAGCACCGGCGCAGGAAGGCGTCGGGCAGCTCCTTCTCGTTGTTCGAAGTGATGACGACGATCGGCCGTTCCTGCGCCGCGATCCGCTCCTGCGTCTCGTAGACGTCGAAGCTCATCCGGTCGAGTTCCTGCAGCAGGTCGTTGGGGAACTCGATGTCGGCCTTGTCGATCTCGTCGATCAGCAGCACGGGCAGTTCGGGGCTGGTGAAGGCCTCCCACAGCTTGCCGCGCTTGATGTAGTTGCGGATGTCGTGGACGCGCTCGTCGCCGAGCTGGCCGTCGCGCAGGCGGGCGACGGCGTCGTATTCATAGAGCCCCTGGTGCGCCTTGGTGGTCGACTTGACGTTCCACTCGATCAGCGGCGCATCGATCGCCTTGGCGATCTCGTGCGCGAGCACCGTCTTGCCCGTGCCGGGCTCCCCCTTCACGAGCAGCGGCCGCCGCAGCGTGACCGCGGCGTTGACCGCCACCTTCAGGTCCTCGGTCGCGATGTAGGAGCTCGTGCCTTCGAAGCGCTGGTTCATCCGGTTTCCTCTTGCCACTTTACGTTCGCGTTAAGCGGCGGTGCGCGCAGGGGCAAGGGAAAGATCACTGCGGCAGCGACAGAAGCCGCTGGGCGATGAGTTCGAAGGCAGCCGGCTCCACCGGTGCATCGGGGTTGTTCCAGCTCATCGTCAGGATGCGCCATTCGCCGGCCTTGTCCCGCAGGAGCCAGGTCAGGTTGAGGACGCCCGGCTCGGAGCCGCCCTTGTAGCCGATGTAGGACCAGTCGGCGCGCTTCGGTTCGGGCACGGCGGGGGTGACGGCCATGATCTCCCGCGCGGTCGGATCGTCGAATTCCACGATCCGGCGCAGCAACCCGGCGAGATCGCGGCCGCTGGCGAACCATTCGAGGCTGTCGATCGCGGTCGGTTGCGTGAAGGTCGGCTTGACGATCCTGTCCGGGTCGCCCGCGATCTCCGTGGCGAACGCCTCGATCAGCCGCGCCTGTTCCTCTTCGCCGGCTGCCGCATAGGCCTTTCCGCGCGCGAGGTCGCCCTTGAGGCCGAACAGTTCGAGCGTGGTGAGGAAGGGCAGCGTCGTGGCCGGCGCCGAGTGGCCGCTGGCCCGCAATTCCTCGGCCACCGCGTCCCGGCCGACGATCTTGATGAGCTGATCGGTCGCGGTGTTATCGCTGATCGAGATCATCAGCGTCGCCAGCGTATGCAGCGTCACCGGCGCGCCTTCGGGCCAGTTCTGCATCACGCCGCTTGGCAGCGAATGGGTGCTGAGCGGTACCACCTTGTCCCACGAATGCTCGCCGGCGGTGATCTGCCGCGCAAGCGCCGAGAGGACGTAGAGCTTGAAGGTCGAGCCGATGGCGAACTGCTCGTCGGCGTTGACTGCCACGATCGGTTCTGTCCCCTCGGCGAGCGGCGCGTAATAGACGCTGGTTTCACCCGGAAGCGCGGCGATGTCGGCAGCGATCTTCGCCGCGCTGTCGTCGATCGGCTCGAACTGATTGATCAGCAATCCGGCGACCAGGCCCTCGGCGTCGAGTTGCATCGACCCGCGCGCGATCGCCCGCTCGAAGCGCAGCGACACGATAGCCTTGTTCGCGCCCTGCGGTTCGACGCCTGCGACGCCCTGCAATGCGCCGAACTGCGCCACGAGCTGCTGATGCAGTGCTTCCAGCTGCGCCTCGGGAACGGCGGCAAGGAAGGCCGGCGAGTAGATCTCGGCAGGCGCCTTCTCGCCCCGGAACACGGCGACGATGCCCTCGGCACTGGCTTCGAGCGAACCTGGCGCGGCGTCCTCACCTGTTTCCGGTACCTGCGCGGCAAGCTCCGCAGGGACGGCGGCGAGGGCAAGCGCGAAGGCGATCGTGCGTAACATTGTGGCATTCTCCTCGGTAGCACGTTCTATCGGTCGCCGGGCGAAGCCGCAATTTGCGCCTGGTTCCCAGGCTTTCTTCTAGCGCCCCCACGTTGCTATGGGACTGCCACAGAAGGAGAGCCGATGCCGACCGAAAGCCAGACGATCCCGACGAGCAGGGGGTACGACCTTGCAGGCTCGCTCGAGCTGCCCGCGGAGCGAGCGAGGGGAGCGGCGGTGTTTGCGCATTGCTTCACTTGCACGCAGCAGAGCAAGGCCGCGGTGGAAGTCACGCGGGCCCTTGCCCGTGCCGGCATCGCCAGCCTGCGGTTCGACTTCACCGGCCTGGGGAAAAGCGAGGGCGAATTCGGCCGCGCCGGCTTTGCGATCGACGTCGCCGATCTGGTCGACGCCGGCCGGTTCATGATCGAGCGCTGCGGCGGGCCGCTGCTGCTCGTCGGCCACAGCCTCGGCGGCGCGGCGGTGCTCGCGGTGGCGGACGATCTCGGCTTCGATGCCATCGCCGGCATCGCCACGATCGGCGCACCCGCCGACGTTTCGCATGTGCTCGAACGGATCGACGGCGATCTCGACGCCATACGCGCCACGGGCGAGGGGGAAGTCTCGATCGGCGGCCGCGAGTTCAGGCTGGGCCGCGAATTTCTCGAGCGGATCGAGAATATCGACCTCCTCGCCGAAGTCGCCCGGTTGCGTGTGCCGCTGCTGCTCATGCATTCTCCGACAGACACATTCGTCGGCATCGAGAATGCCGGGGCGCTGTTCACCGCGGCCATGCACCCAAAGAGCTTCGTCAGCCTGGAGCGCGCCGGGCATCTTTTGCTCGACGGCGACGATGCCGCCTACGCCGCCGGGATCATCGCGGCCTGGGCTAGCAGGTATCTCGGCGAGGGTTCGCTAGGTAGCTAGCGCAGAACCTCCGCAACATCGGCCAGACGCGTCTCGCTCAACATGCCGAGATAGCGTTCGTAGTACGGTTTGTGCGAGGCGCCGACGATGGCGAGCACCCGAATCCCAGGGTGCGGCCCCGCCGCTTCCCGGATGTTGGCGACCATGCGCAGGTTCCGCGTCTCCCAGTAAGCCAGATAGCGGCGGCCCACACGGGCAGCACCTGTATCGGCTGCCGCAGCGCCGAAGTCGCCGCGGATGGCCAGTTCAGCCGCCTCGGGCGAGTTGTAGGCGATATAGGTGTCGATCACGGCATCGGGCGATGGCGCATCACTCAGCCGGGCGATCCACTCGTCTCCGCGCCGGCGGTTTACCTTGGCCCATTCGTTGTCCCAGATGCGCGGCATTGCCTCCGCGAACGCGTCGGTATCGGGCCCGGTCGCGCGGTCACCGGTATGGTCGTCTACCAGATGCACGCGTTCGAGCCCCAGTCTCGCGGCAAGCTGGGCGCCGATGACGTAGTTCTCGTTTAGCCTGGTGCGGGGCGCGAGCGTCTTAGCGAGTTCTTCGGTCAGAACGGCATCGGCGTGCCGCTCCTCCTCCGGAAGGCGGAGCCACTGCACCATCGCGGAAGCGCGATCTCCTGCGGCGAGGAAAAGTGCCGCCAGATTCCGTCGCTCGGCCGGAGAGCGGCTGCTGGCCGGCTCGGTCAGAATGCTCTCGATGGCCGCCTCGGCTCCGGCTTGGTTGAGCCCGAGCGCCTTGCGAGCGGGTTCTGCGTCGAAACAATACCTCTCGGCCGTTCCCTCGTAAGCGAAGGCAAACTCCCGGAGGTAGTCGCACTGCGCGCCGCCAAGGCCTTCGAGCGCAATCAGGTCCGGCTGCCAAATCGCCAGCTTGTCGAGCAGAGGATCGAACATCGATCTTTCAGTTCCCTCGGGAAGAGCCGAGAGATGCGGCGTCCCAAGCACCAGGACTTCGGTCTTCGGCTCGCGGACAGCCGCGTCCGCGATCGCGACCGCCCGAGCAGCGGGCGTGGGCTCGGCGCTCGCCTTACCTGTAACGACGCCCCCGATAATGACGAGACACCCTAGAGCGGCAAGGCGAGAAGACACGGCGAGCTCCCGAAGTGAGGTGGTGTATTACCCCACTACTTCACTTCGGACGTCGGGGCAACCGTCAGGCGTCGATCAGCTCGCGGTCGAACTCGCCAGCGCGGTTCTGAATGAAGTTGAAGCGGTGTTCGGGATTGCGCCCCATGAGCTGGTCGACCAGTTCCTTCACCGCGTGGCGCTGCTCGTGTTCGGCGGGGAGGGTGATGCGGATCAGGCTGCGCGTTTCCGGGTTCATCGTGGTTTCGCGAAGCTGCTGCGGGTTCATTTCACCGAGGCCCTTGAACCGACCGACTTCGACTTTCCTGCCCTTGAACACCGTCGCCTCCAGCTCGGCGCGGTGGGCGTCGTCGCGGGCGTACACGCTCTCCTTGCCCGAGGTCAGACGATAGAGCGGGGGCTGGGCGAGGAACAGGTGCCCGCGACGCACGACCTCGGGCATTTCCTGGAAGAAGAACGTCATCAGCAGCGTCGCAATGTGCGCACCGTCGACATCGGCGTCGGTCATGATGACGATCCGGTCGTAGCGCAGCGCCTCCGGATCGCAGTCCTTGCGGCTTCCGCAGCCGAGCGCGAGGATCAGATCGGCGATCTCGCTGTTAGCGCGGATCTTGTCGGCGCTCGCCGAGGCGACGTTGAGGATCTTTCCGCGGATCGGCAGGATCGCCTGGGTCTTGCGGTTGCGCGCCTGCTTGGCGCTGCCGCCGGCGCTATCGCCCTCGACGATGAACAGCTCGGTCTCGCCGTCGCCTTCGCCCGAGCAGTCGGTGAGTTTGCCGGGCAGGCGCAGCTTCTTGGCGTTGGTCGCGGTCTTGCGCTTTACCTCGCGCTCCGCCTTGCGGCGGAGGCGCTCGTCCATCCGCTCCATCACGGCGCCCAGCAGCGCGCGCCCGCGCTCCATGTTGTCGGCGAGGAAGTGGTCGAAGTGGTCGCGCACCGCGTTTTCGACCAGGCGCGTGGCTTCGGGGCTGGTCAGGCGGTCCTTGGTCTGGCTCTGGAACTGCGGGTCGCGGATGAAGACGCTGAGCATGACCTCTGCACCAGTCATCACGTCGTCGGCGGAGAGATCCTTCGCCTTCTTCTGCCCGGTCAGTTCGCCGAAGGCGCGCAAACCCTTGGTCAGCGCGGCGCGCAGGCCCTGCTCATGCGTGCCGCCGTCCGGCGTTGGCACGGTGTTGCAATACCAGCTCCCTGCGCCGTCTGACCAGAGCGGCCAGGCGATCGCCCACTCGACCCGGCCTTGATCGTCGGGAAATTCCTGCGTTCCGGTGAAGGGGCGGGAGGTCACGCATTCGCGGTCGCCGATCTGCTCAGCGAGGTGATCGGCAAGCCCGCCGGGGAACTTGAACACCGCCTCCGCCGGAACGTCGTCGCTCGCGAGCGAGGAGGCGCACTTCCAGCGGATCTCGACCCCGGCGAAGAGATAAGCCTTGGAGCGGGCGAGCTTGAAAAGGCGCTTGGGGCTGAAGGTTCGATCGCCGAAGATTTCCGTATCCGGCGTGAAGCTGACCGTCGTGCCGCGGCGGTTGGGCGTCGGGCCGAGCTGCTGCAGCGGCCCCAGCGTCTCACCCCGTGCGAACTCCTGCGCGTAGAGCTGCCGGTCGCGCGCCACCTCGACCCGCGTGTGGCTGGATAGAGCATTTACCACCGAGACGCCGACGCCATGCAGGCCGCCGCTCGTGGCGTAGGCCTTGCCCGAGAACTTGCCGCCCGAGTGCAGCATCGAGAGGATCACCTCGAGCGTCGACTTGCCCGGGAACTTGGGATGCTCGGCCACCGGCATGCCGCGACCGTTGTCGGTGATCGTCAGGCGGTTGCCATCTTCAAGGCTGACCTCGATCCGCGTCGCATGGCCCGCGACCGCCTCGTCCATAGCGTTGTCGAGGACTTCGGCGGCGAGGTGGTGCAGGGCGCGGTCGTCGGTCCCGCCGATATACATGCCGGGCCGACGGCGTACGGGCTCGAGCCCCTCGAGCACCTCGATCGAGGAAGCATCGTAGTCACCGCTCGAAGCGGGCGTGTTCGCAAACAGGTCGTCGGGCATCGTACGGCCTATAGGCCGCGATTTCGCGCGGCTTCAAGCAGGCGGCGGTGCGTTATCGTCAACCTCAGAAGCCGCTGGGCGCGGGAGAGACGATCACGACCTGGCCGTCGCGTATCTCGCGCACTTCCATCGCCCGCTGGATCACACCGTTGCCCTGGAACCGGAACGGGCCGTCGAGGCCAAGGAAACCGCCTTCCTCGCGCAGGCGCGCAACCGGGAAGCCGCTCCCGACCCGCCAGTCTTCCGCGACGCGCAGCGCCAGCAGGACACCGTCGTAGCCGAGCGTGGAGATGCGATATGGTTGCGATCCGAAGCGGCTGCGGTAACTGTCGGAGAAGCGCTTGAAGCGCGCATCGGAAACCGCCGCGAACAGCGCACCGCGCAGCGCCGCCGCGCTGGTCACGGCGCCTTCGCCGCTCCACAATTCGGTGCCGAGGATCTGCATCTTGCCCCCGTCAGAGCGCAGCTCGCGCGCGGCCAGCGAGGCGAGCCGCGCGCCGTCGGCCAGCAGAACGGTGTCGAAGCCGCCTTCGCCGGCGATCCGCTGGGCGGCGCTGACCACCGAGGTGTTGCTGCGCGTGTAGGTTTCGGTCGCGACGAGCCGTCCGCCCGATTCGACGACCGCGGCGGAAAGCGCCGCTTCGGCGCGCCGGCCGTACTCGCCGTCTGGCACGATCGCCGCGAAGTTGGCCGAGCCGCGCTGACGCGCATAGGCCACGCTGCGTGCGACCGACTGCTCGGGAATATGGCCCATCAGGAACACGCCGGCGCCGGCAACGCTAGTGTCGTTGGAAAACGAGATCAGCGGCACGTCGGCCGGGCGCGCCTCGGCCAGCACCGGCCCCACGTTGCTGCCTAGCAGCGGACCCAGGATCAGCTTGTTGCCATCCGCGATGGCGCGGCGAGCGGCATCACGGGCGTTGGTCGACGTATCGTAGGTGGTGATGCGCAGATTGTCGGCATTGGTGTCGAGCAGGGCCATCGTCGTCGCATTGGCGATCGACTGGCCGACTGCGCCATTGGTGCCCGACATCGGCACGAGCAGAGCGACCCGGTGCCGTTCCTCGTCGTCGGGCAGGCCGGACTCGCTCGGCGTGGGTGTCGGCGTCGGCTCGGGAGCGGTGGAAGTGGTCGGCCCCTTCGGTATCACCTGGCAACCCGCCAGAACGGCGCTTGCCCCGGCGATGACCAGCATCCGCCGATCCAGTTTCCAACGCTTCATGCTTGCGGCTCCCCGTCGTCGTGTCCATGGATGCGGGAGTGGCCCACCAACCTCTCCAACCCGGTCTCTATATAGTCGCAACCCCGATTGGCAATCTCGGCGACATCACCATGCGGGCAGCCGAGACGCTCGCGCGGTGCGACGGGGTGGCCTGCGAGGACACGCGCGTCACCGGCAAGCTCATGAAACACCTCGGCTTGTCGAAGCCCCTCTGGCGTTACGACGATCACGCCGGGGAGAAGGATCGGGCGCGTCTCGTCGCCGCAATGCAGGAGAAGGCGGTCGCACTGGTAAGCGATGCCGGGACGCCGCTGGTCTCCGACCCTGGTTATCGCCTCGTGCGCGATGCGCGCGCGGCTGGTGTGCCGGTGACGACGCTGCCAGGGGCCTGCGCGGCGATCGCCGGGCTGACCCTGTCGGGCCTTCCCAACGACCGGTTCCTGTTCGCGGGCTTCCTGCCGAACAAGGACAAGGCGCGGCGCGAGGCGCTGGAGTCGGCCGCGAAGGCGGATGCGACCGCGATCTTCTACGAAACCGCGCCTCGGCTGGTGAAATCGCTCGACGCGATCGGGCAATTGCTGCCCGGCCGCGAGATCGCCGTCGCTCGCGAACTGACCAAGCTGCATGAAGAATGCCGGACCGGCACGGCAGCCGAGCTCGCCGCGCATTTCGCAGCCTATCCCGCCAAGGGCGAGATCGTGCTGCTCGTAGGGCCGGGTGGTGACGAGCGCGCAGACGAGCAGGATGTCGATGCACTGCTCACCGAGGCCCTGCAATCGGCCAAGCCGTCGCAGGCGGCCGCCCAGGTCGCCAGGGCGACTGGGCAGGATCGCAAGACGCTATATGCTCGCGCGCTCGAGCTGCGAGGCGCATGAAACGCCAGCGGGCGGAGCGTGAAGGCCGGGCCGGGGAAGGGCGGGCGGCGCTCTGGCTTCAGATGAAGGGCTGGCGTGTGCTCGACCGCCGCCGCAAGACGCCGCTGGGCGAGATCGATCTCATCTGCAAGCGGGGCAATGTGGTTGCCTTTGTCGAGGTCAAGTGGCGCAAGGCCGCGGCGGAGCTGGACTTCGCGATCGATGAATTCCGCCTCAGTCGCGTCGCCGCGGCGGTCGAGGCCGTGGCCCATGAATACGCGTCCGGCGGGGAAGATATACGTTTGGACGTGATCCTCCTTGCGCCCGGCAGCTTCCCCCGCCACATCGTCAACGCCTGGCAGCCTTAGGGAACCTCAATGAGCTTACGCGTCGCCATCCAGATGGACCCGATCGAGAGCGTCAGGATCGCCGGCGATTCCTCCTTCGCCCTGATGCTGTCCGCGCAGGCGCGCGGGCATCGGCTGTGGCATTACGACGTTTCGACGCTCGCCTGGGAAGAAGGGCGCGTAACCGCCTGGGCGCGCGAGGTTTCGGTTCAGCGCGTCGAGGGCGATCACTTCCGGTGGGAAAGCGAACTGCGCCGGATCGACCTGGGGAACGAGATCGACGTCGTGCTAATGCGGCAGGATCCGCCGTTCCACCTCGGCTATATCAGCGCGGCTTTCCTGCTCGATCGGCTGAAGGGCGAGACGCTGGTCGTCAACGATCCGCGCGAAGTGGTGAATGCGCCGGAGAAGATGTTCGTGCTCGATTACGCGCGGTTCATGCCGCCGACGCTCGTCGCGCGCAAACTCGAGGATATTCGCGCCTTCCAGAAGAAGCACGGCGCAGTGGTGGTGAAGCCGCTGCACGGCAACGGCGGCAAGGCGATCTTCCGTATCGACGCCGACGGGACGAACCTTTCGGCCCTGTCGGAGGTCTTCAACCAGACATGGCCCGAGCCGCATATGGTCCAGCCTTTCCTCCCCGAAGTGGCGGAAGGGGACAAGCGGATTGTGCTCGTCGACGGAGAATTCGCGGGCGCCATCAATCGCTTCCCGGGCGAAGGGGAGTTCCGTTCGAACCTTGCACAGGGCGGCCATGCCGAGGCAGCGACCCTGACCGCGCGCGAGGAAAAGATCTGCGCCGCGATGGGGCCGGAGCTCAAGCGCCGCGGCCTCGTGTTCGTCGGCATCGATGTGATCGGCGGCAAGTGGCTGACGGAAATCAACGTCACCAGTCCGACCGGGATCGTCGCCATCGACAGGTTCAACGGCACCGACACCGGTGCGCTGATCTGGGACGCCATCGAAGCACGGCACGCAAGCCGCTAGGCTCGGAACACTCGGAACCATGCACGACATCATCATCGAATTCATCGCCCGTGGCGGCTACGTCGGAATCGCGCTGCTGATGGCGCTGGAGAACGTCTTTCCGCCGATCCCGTCCGAAGTGATCATGGGCATCGGCGGCATGCTCGTCGCGCGGGGGGAGATGGAGTTCTGGCCGCTGATGCTGGCCGGCACCGTCGGTTCGACGGTGGGCAACTATTTCTGGTTCTGGCTCGGCGACAAATGGGGCTACGAGCGGATGAAGCCCTTTGTCGATCGCTGGGGCCGCTGGCTGACGGTCGACTGGGAGCATGTCGAGCGCGGGTCGGAGTTCTTCCGCCGCCACGGCCAGTGGGTCGTCCTCGTGCTGCGCTGGGTGCCGATCTTCCGCACGATCATCTCGCTTCCGGCGGGGCTCGCCCACATGAAGGTCTGGCGCTTCCTTGCCTTCACGTTCGTCGGCACAGCGGTCTGGAACGTGCTGCTGGTGGCCGGGGGGACGGCCGTGGGACGCTATCTGGAAGAGTACGAGCACGTCGTCGGCTGGATCATCGTCGGCTTCGTGGTGCTGACGGTGGTCGGGTATCTCTGGCGCGTTTTCACATGGACGCCGCGTGAGGAGCGGAACGACTAGCCCCGCTCGCGTGGGTGCGCATTGCGATAGGTGTCGAGCAGGGTCGCCGCATCGACTTTCGTGTAGATCTGCGTCGAGCCGAGGCTCGCGTGGCCGAGCAGCTCCTGCAGGCTGCGCAAATCCGCCCCGGCACCGAGCAGATGCGTGGCGAACGAGTGGCGGAGCGCATGGGGGGTTGCGGTCGCAGGTAGGCCGAGCGCGATGCGGGCGCGCGCCATCGCTTTCTGAACCATGCCCTGGTTGAGCGCTCCGCCTTTCGCCCCACGGAACAGCGGTTCGTCCCTGGTCAGCGGCCAGGGGCATTGCCGTGCGTAGTCGGCGACCGCCTCACGAACGAGCGGCAGGATCGGCACCACGCGCTGCTTGCCGCCTTTGCCGGTGACCGAGAGCGTCTCGCCCAAAGGCAGATCACCGCCCTTCAGCGATAGCGCCTCCGCGATCCGCACGCCGGCGCCGTAAAGTAGCAGCAGAACCGCACGGTCGCGCGCGCCGATCCAGGGCTCGCCCGCGTCGGCGGCGACCAGTTCGGCGAGATTGCTCGCGTCGTCGGGGGTGACAGGGCGGGGCAGGCCTTTTTTGATTCGTGGCCCGCGCAAACGCGGAGCGGCCGCATCGGCATGGCCCGCACGTTCACGGGCGTGCTTCACGAATGCCTTGAGCGCGGAAAGCTCCCGCGCCGCCGAGGCATTGCCGAGCCCATCGGCGCGCCGCCGGGCGAGCTGCGCGCGCAACCCGGGGCCCTCGATCCGGGCGACGGCAGGCCAATCCTCCGCACCGATGGCCTGGAGCAGGTTCTTTGCCGCCGCGAGGTAGGCACGCACCGTGTGCGGCGACCGGCGGCGGTTCTTCGCGAGATGGTCGTGCCAGTCGGCGAGCAGGTCGACGGCGCTCATGCCGCGACGAGTTCCGGATGAACCAGTTCTCCCAGCACCGCGTCGAGCACCGGCATGCCTTTGTCGGTCACCACGAGACGGCCACCCGTCCGCCGTACGAAGCCGAGCCGCTCGAGCATTTCGCAGCGATGGTGATCGATCAGGCGGTTGGCATCGAGTCCGAAACGCCCTGCGATATCCGGTAGCGAAACGCCTTCGGAGAGACGCAAGCCCATCAGCAACGCCTCGGAGGCCCGGGTAAGGGGAGACAGCACCGTTTCCTCGCGGATGCCGTGCCCTTGCTCATCCACGGCGGCGAGCCAGTTCTCGGGCTTCTTGTGGCGAAGCGTCCCCACACTGCCGCGCCGCCCATGCGCACCGGGACCGATCCCGCAGTAGTCGCGGTAGCGCCAGTAAGTGAGGTTGTGCCGGCTCTCCTGCCCGGGCCGTGCGTGATTGCTGACTTCGTAGGCAGGCAGGCCCACCTCCGACGTGACCGCACGGGTGACTTCGAACAGTTCGGCTGCCGGATCGTCGTCGAGCGGCGCGAAGCGGCCGAGCCGGACGTCGGTGGCGAAGCGCGTGTTGGGTTCGATCGTGAGCTGATAGAGCGAGAGGTGATCGGTGCCGAAGCCGAGCGCACGAGTCAGCTCGGCCCTCCACTCGGCGGCGGTCTGCCCGGGACGGGCATAGATCAGGTCGAAGCTGACCCGCGCGAAATGCTGCTGGGCGATCTCCAGCGCAGAAAGCCCTTCGCGGACGTCATGCAGCCGTCCGAGGAACCGCAGCGCCGCGTCGTCGAGCGCCTGCAGGCCGAGCGAGACGCGATTGATTCCCGCTGCGGCGAGGTCGTCGAACGCCGCCGCCTCGACCGAGGACGGGTTCGCTTCGAGCGTGATCTCGATCTCGTCCGAAAAACCCCACAGCCGCTCCGCTTCCGCGAGCAGGTGAGCGACCAACGCAGGCGGCATCAGCGAGGGCGTACCGCCGCCAAAGAAGATCGAGGTGAGCGGTTCGCCGCCTGCAAGCGCGACCTCGTGCCGCATGTCTGCCACGAGTGCGCGCTGCCATGCCGCGTGATCGACTCCGTCGCGCACATGGCTGTTGAAGTCGCAGTAGGGGCACTTCTTCAGGCAGAAGGGCCAATGGATGTAGAGTGCGCGTGCCACAGGAATTCCTTAGCATACACCTGTTCCCCCGCGAAGGCGGGGGCCTCGCGCCGCTGGCGCAGCGCCGATGGGCTGAGGTCCCCGCCTTCGCGGAGACTCACGCTTTGGCTAGCCGAATTGCTCCGCCACGAGCTTCGCGAAGGCGTCCGAGCGGTGGCTGATGCGGTGCTTTTCCTCGGGCGCGATCTCGGCGAAGGTCTGTTCGTAGCCGTGCGGCACGAAGACGGGATCGTAACCGAAACCCAGGGCTCCGCGCGGCGGCCATGTGACCGTGCCGGGCGCCCTCCCTTCGTAGACCGCGTGCTCTCCGTCGGGCCAGGCGATCGCGAGCACGCAGTGGAACGCGGCGTCACGCGGCGCGTCCGGCCCCTGCTGCGCGAGCATCCCTTCCACTTTGCCCATCGCCATGTACCAGTCCCGGCCCGGCTCGCCTTCGAACCATTGCCGCTCGGCCCAGTCGGCGGTGTAGACCCCCGGCCTTCCGTTAAGCGCCGCGACCGAGAGTCCGCTGTCGTCGGCGAGCGCGACGATGCCGGAGGCCTCGGCCGCTGCCCGCGCCTTGATCAAGGCGTTCTCGACAAAAGTCGTGCCCGTCTCGGCCGGCTCGGGCAGGCCCAGTGACCCCGCACTGAGGCACTTCACCCCATATGGATCGAGCAGCGCCTGGATTTCCTTGAGTTTGCCCGCGTTATGCGTGGCGATCACAAGGCTGCCCGAACCGAGACGGCGGGTCATTTCTTCACCGCATTCAGCTGAGCGGCGAAGATTCGGTCGCAGCCGATCCGCGCCAGGCGCAGGAGGCGCAGCAAGCCTTCCTCGTCATAGCAGGCCCCCTCGGCGGTCGCCTGGGCTTCGGCTATCTTGCCGCCGGAAATCAGGACGAAGTTCGCATCGGCATCGGCGGCGCTGTCTTCATCGTAGTCGAGATCGAGCACAGGCGTTCCCTGATAGATGCCGCAGCTCACCGCGGCGACCTGTGCCTCGATCGGATCGCTGGCGAGCGCGCCGCTCTCGATCAGTCCGTCGACTGCGAGCCGGAGGGCGATCCACGCGCCGGAGATCGCCGCGGTGCGCGTGCCGCCGTCGGCCTGTATGACGTCGCAGTCGAGGGTGATCTGACGCTCGCCGAGCTTCTTCAGGTCGACCACGGCGCGCAAACTGCGGCCGATAAGGCGCTGAATTTCCTGCGTACGGCCCGACTGACGGCCTTTTGCCGCCTCCCGCTGGCCGCGGGTATGCGTTGCGCGCGGCAGCATCGAGTATTCGGCCGTGACCCAACCTTCGCCCTTACCTCGCAGCCATGGCGGCGTGCGTTCCTCGATGCTTGCGGTGCAGAGCACGCGCGTATCGCCGAAACCGATCAGGCATGAGCCTTCGGCGTGCCGGGTGAAGGCGGTTTCGATGGTGATGGCGCGCATCTCGTCGGGCGCGCGGCCGGAAGGTCGCATGAAAGTCTCCGTATCTCTCGATTGCGGATCGCCCTAGCGGTCTTGCACGTTGGTGACCAGCATCGACGAAGGAGCGATTCGAATCATGTTGAAACCCTTCGCCGCGGTTGCGGCACTCGCGCTTGCCGGCTGCGCCGCCACCTCGACGCACGAGGGCACGGCCGCTGGAAACGACGCGGTCGAATCGATCGCATTCTCGACCGCGCCCTGCTTCGGCGCGTGCCCGGTCTTCGAAATCGAACTCGATCGCTCGGGCGATGGGATATATCGCGGCGAGCGGTTCGTCGCCGTGAAGGGCGAGCGCGCGTTCGCCGCCAGCGCCGCGGAGTGGCAGGCGTTTGCCGAGCGTTTGGAGCCCTTTCGTCCCGAAACCAGCGTAAGCTATGGCTTCGAGAATTGCGAGGGGCCGACCGTGACCGACCAGGCCACCGTCGTGATCACCTGGCGCGATGCGAAAGGGGCCGAAACCACGCTTGATTGGTACATGGGCTGCCGTCAGCCCGGTCTGGCCGAGAACGGCGAACGTCTCTATGGAGCATGGCAGGAACTGCCGCTCGACGCTCTCGTCGGCACGATGGAGAACCGGTTCCGCTACGAACAGGATCAGGCCGCCGGTGGCTGACGCCGGCTTCGAACCCGCGATGCCCACACCCCCCGTCACCGAACTGACCGATCGCGCACGGGCGATCTTCCGCTTGGTGGTCGAGGGCTATCTCGATAGCGGGCAGCCGGTCGGATCCAAGGTGCTGGCAGGGGAGGGTGGGCTCAACCTTTCGCCGGCGTCGATCCGCTCGGTGCTGGCGGATCTTGAAGCGCTCGGCCTACTCGCAGCACCGCATACGAGCGCGGGGCGCATGCCAACCGAGAGCGGGCTGCGGCTGTTCGTGGACGGGATGATGCAGGTCGCCGAGCCGACCCGCGAGGAGCGCAAGGCAATCGAACGGCGGCTTGCCGAACCGGGCCCTATCGAGCAGGCCCTCGAGCAGACGAGCGCGATCCTTTCGGACATCTCGGGCGCAGCAGGCATGGTCATGGTGCCACGCCTCGAACCCCGCCTTGCCCAGTTCAGTCTCGTCAATCTCGGTCAGGGTCGGTTGCTGGCCATCCTCGTCGGCGAAGACGGGGCGATCGAGAACCGCGTGGTCGAGTTGGGGGAGGGCGTCTCCCCGCAACTTCTGGAGCAGGCGAGCAACTACATCACCGCACGCCTTGCCGGCCGGACGCTGCCCGAGGCGGCGGCGATGATGCGCAGCGAAATTGCCTCCGGCCGTTCGCAGCTCGACGATGCGAGCCGCAGCCTTGTGGAACGCGGCCTGGCCGTGTGGAGCGAGGACGCGGCGCAGCGCCCGGTCCTGATCGTGCGCGGACAGGCGAAGCTGCTCGACGACACCGCGCTTTCGGACCTCGAACGCGTCCGGTCGCTGCTCGACGATCTGGAGAACAAGCAATCGGTTGCCGAACTGCTCGAGAGTGCGCGGGAGGCGGAGGCGACGCGAATCTTCATCGGCAGCGAGAACCGGCTCTTCGCGCTCAGCGGCTCTTCGGTCATCGCCTCGCCCTATCGCGACCGCGAGGGCAGGGTCGTCGGCGTCCTGGGCGTGATCGGCCCGACTCGGTTGAATTACGCGCGGGTCGTCCCCATGGTGGACTTCACCGCCCGATCCCTGGGTAAACTCATCGGATAGACACGAAAAATCATGAGCGACAACGACAAGCGGCCGCACGACGAGGCCGTTGAAAAGGAACTCGAAGGCGTGCCCGAGGAATTCCTCGATGATGGCAGCGTGGACGCCGGCGACGAAGCAAGCAGCGTCGAGGATGCGCTCGCAACGCTGCGCGCCGATCTCGATGCGGCCAAGCAGGATGTGCTCTACGCCCGCGCCGAGACGCAGAACGTCCGGCGGCGGCTGGAGAAGGACGTGCAGGACGCGCGCAACTACGCCGCCACCGGCTTCGCGCGCGATATTCTCTCGGTCGCGGACAACCTCGCCCGTGCGCTGGAATCGGTTCCCGCCGAATATCGCGAGGACGAGAAGATGAGCCGCTTCATCGCCGGGATCGAGGCGACGCAGCGGGAGATCGAGAAGGTTTTCGGCCAGCATGGCATCACGCGGATCGCCGCGACCGGGCTGCCGCTCGATCCCAACGTCCACCAGGCGATGATGGAAGTTCCTGCCGGCGAAGGGCAGGAGCCCGGCACGATCGTGCAGGAGCTGCAGTCCGGCTACATGATCAAGGATCGCCTGCTGCGGCCCGCCATGGTGAGCGTCGCCAAGTAACGAGAAGTTCCGAGGGGAGGATTGATGAGGTTTGCGTTTCCGGCGGCGGTTGTAGCCGCCTGCGTTGTCGTTGCGCCGCTGCAGGCGCAGGAAACCGCCGACGATCGGCTCTCCGCTTTGACCGGCGAGTACTATGCCTACCAGTTGGCGCAGTACAAGCAGGTCGAGGAAGGCAACGGAAGCACCGCCCCCGGGGACGAACTGGCATCGGTCACGCCCGAGGCGCACCTGGCGCGCGCCGCCAAAGCGAAGGAGTTCCTGCAGCGGTTGGCGGCGCTGGACGGGAGCGCCCTCAGCCCGTCGTCGCGGACGGATGCAGCGGTCTTCCGCACGCTGCTGGAGAGCGATATCGGCGACGCGCGTTTCCGCGAATGGGAAATGCCGTTCGACAGCGACAGCAGTTTCTGGAGCTATCTCGCCCCGCGCTCGGGCTTCACCACCGTCGAGGAATATGAGCGTTACATCGGTCGCATGCGCGACATTCCTCGCTTCTTCGACGAACACATCGCCAACGCGCGGGCGGGGCTGGAGCGCGGGTTCAGCGTGCCGCGCGTGACGCTCGAGGGACGGGATGCCTCGATCGCGTCGAGCGTGGTCGAGAATGTCGAGGACAGCCCGTTCTGGACCGCTTTCACCGAGATGCCCCAGCGCATTCCCGCGGCCGAGGCCGAGCGGCTGAGGACGGCTGGCCGTGCGGCAATCGCCGAAAGCGTCACGCCGGCGTATGCCAAGCTGCTCGACTTCTTCCGCGACGAGTACCTGCCGCAGACGCGCACCACGCTGGCAGCGGAAAAGATGCCGGAGGGACCGGCCTACTACCAGCAGCAGATCGAGCAGTACACGACGCTCGATCTGACCGCGGCGGAGATCCACGAGATCGGCCTGGCCGAAGTCGCGCGGATCACGGCCGAGATGGAGAAGGTGAAAGCGGACGCCGGATTCGAAGGCACGCTACCCGAATTCGTGCAGTTTCTGCGCACCGACCCGCAGTTCGTCGCCGACACGCCGGATGAGCTGATGGGCGTGTCGGCCTATACGGCGAAGCGGGTCGATGGGGTGATTGCCGACTACTTCGGCTTCCTTCCGCGCCATCGCTTCACGATTCGCCCTGTGCCCGACGCGATCGCACCGTTCTATACAGCAGGGCGCGGCGGGCTTGATGCCTGCATGATGAACACCTACGATCTTCCGTCGCGGCCGCTCTACAACATCCCGGCACTGACCCTGCACGAGTGCATCCCCGGGCACAGTTTCCAGGCCGGGGTGGCGCTCGAACAGGCCGAGGCGCCGCCGTTCCGCAGGCAGACCTACTTCTCCGGCTTCGGCGAGGGCTGGGGGCTCTATGTCGAATATCTCGGCAATGAGATGGGCATCTATCGCACGCCTTACGAACGGTTCGGCCAGCTCAGCTACGAGATGTGGCGTGCGGCGCGGCTGGTGATCGACACCGGGGTCCACCACTACGGCTGGAGCCGCGAGAAGGCGCTGGACTACCTCGCGAGCCGCACGGCCTTGTCGAGGCACGAGGTCGAGACCGAGGTCGATCGCTACATAAGCTGGCCCGGTCAGGCGCTGGCCTACAAGCTAGGCGAAATGACGATCCGCCGCGTGCGCGCGAAGGCCGAAGAGGCGCTGGGCGAGCGGTTCGACATCCGCAAGTTCCACGATGTGGTGCTCTCGCTCGGCTCCGTGCCGCTGCCGGTGCTGGAGCAGCGGATCGACGCCTTCATCGCCGACGGGGGCCAGGGGCTGTCCGGGGTCGCATACGACTGACCGGCACCTCGATTCACCGCAAGGGCTAGGCCCACACGGAACCTTCGCCTGCGCAGCCCGTAGCAATCGCACAGGGATGCAACGGAGAATCACCATGAAAACCACAATGCTGCTCGCGCCGGCGCTGCTCGTTTCGTCGCTCGGGCTGTCCGCCTGCGCGGAGAACTACGCGGTGGAAGGTGCCGGCCTCGGCGCGGCGGCGGGCGCGGCCGCGGCCGCGATCACTGGAGAGGACCTCGAAACTTACGCGATCGCCGGCGCTGCGATTGGTGGCCTTGCCGGCTATTTCAAGGATAAGGACGGCGACTGCGACGGCTGGTACGACCGTAACGGCCGTTATCTGGACGACGATTGCCGCAACGACGACCGTTACCGCGACTACTTCTGATCCGCCGGATCGAACGGGAAAGGGCCGCCAGCAAGGCGGCCCTTTCCCTTTTCGGTGTTCCCGTCGCAGGAGCGTGTCGCGCTCAAGAAGCGCCGGGGAACCTCACTAACAGGTCATAAGCTGCCGCATCAGGCACGCCAGCCACTTTCACGCCGCGGCGTAGCCAGAAAGCGTGTTTCACGATCTCGGCCTGCTGTTCGATGCCATAGCGTTCGAGCGGCCATCCGGGCTTGAGGCTGTAGTCGTAGCGCGCCCAGGGCATGCGGTTGAAGACGAGCCACCAGCTTCCCTTCGTCTGTGACTGCCAGACGTGGACCATTTCGTGGATGAAAAGCCCCTGCCGAATGACGGAGACTTGCGCAAAATCGTCGCAGTATGCCTCGCCCAGCGGGTGGAAGTGGAGGTGCCCGCGCGGCGCCATGGTGATCTTGCGCGGCTGGAAGGGAAAGAACTTGCGGCGGCGAATGGTGACTTTCGAATAGTCGATCGCATCGCCGAAAACCGACCGGGCGAGCGCGATCTCGCCCGGCGTGAGCGGCCGCTCGCCGCCGGCCGGACAGACCGGCACGGCGGCGGAAACGGCCGCTTCGCTCAGCGCTCTTCCCCAGGGCCGCGGATCTCGGCTTCGAAGGTGGTCTTGTCACCACCGGAGACGATGAGCGTCACCTCGGTCGTTCCCCCCGGCTGCAGCTCGGGCGCGACGTCCATCGCCATTACATGCTTGCCCCCGGGTTCGAATGCGACCTTGTCGCCTTTCTTGAGCACCAGCGGCAGCATTTCCTGCATCTGCACCTGGCGGTTCCATTCACCGTATTCATGAAGCGAGGCGCTCTGCGCCCCTTCGACATGGGCGCGGGTGAGCGCGACGTTGCGGTCGCCATCGTAGGCGAGATCGAAGTAAACCGCCGCCGGATTGCCCCCTACCGGTGCGAGCACCATTCGCGCATTCGTGACGGTGAGCCCCGGCACGCCTTCGGGCGCCTCGGCCGGCTGATCGGTCGCACCGTCCCCACAGGACGCGAGGCCGAGAGCGGCGACGGACAGCGCCGCGGCCGCAAGCATAGACGATTTCATGGTCGTTTCTCCCCTCTGAACACCGCACGAGGCTAGCCCGCAGGGTCTCTTGTGCCAACAGAAACCGAACCTATATCCCGCACATAATCGAGCCGCCGAGCAGCCTTGCCGGTTTCCGGGGGGCATAGTGAGCGGCGTCCAATCATCGGAAGTGGAATAGGGAAACCATGGCGAAAGTAATCGGTATCGACCTCGGCACGACGAATAGCTGCGTTGCCGTGATGGATGGGGGCAAGCCCAAGGTTATCGAAAATTCCGAAGGCGCGCGCACGACGCCTTCGATCGTTGCGTTTACCAAGGATGGCGAACGCCTGATCGGCCAGCCGGCGAAGCGTCAGGCGGTCACCAATCCCGACAACACGCTGTTCGCGATCAAGCGCCTGATCGGCCGCCGCTACGACGATCCGACCACCACGAAGGATCAGCAGCTCGTCCCCTACGATATCGTCAAGGGCAAGAACGGCGACGCCTGGGTCGAGGCCGGCGGCACCGAATATTCGCCTTCGCAGATTTCCGCCTTCATCCTCCAGAAGATGAAGGAAACCGCCGAAAGCTATCTCGGCGAGACCGTGACGCAGGCGGTCATCACCGTTCCCGCATACTTCAACGACGCGCAGCGCCAGGCGACCAAGGACGCCGGCCAGATCGCGGGTCTCGAAGTGCTGCGCATCATCAACGAGCCGACCGCGGCCGCGCTCGCCTACGGCCTCGAGAAGAACGACGGCAAGACCATCGCCGTCTACGACCTCGGCGGCGGCACGTTCGACATCTCGATCCTCGAGATTGGCGACGGCGTGTTCGAAGTGAAGTCGACCAACGGCGACACCTTCCTGGGCGGCGAGGACTTCGACAGCACGCTGGTCGAATATCTGGCGGACGAGTTCAAGAAGAAGGAGAACATGGATCTCCGTTCGGACAAGCTCGCTCTCCAACGCCTCAAGGAAGCGGCGGAGAAGGCCAAGATCGAGCTCTCCTCCAGCCAGCAGACGGAAGTGAATCTGCCCTTCATCACTGCGCGCATGGAAGGCGGCAGCTCGACCCCGCTGCACCTGGTCGAAACGCTGACCCGCTCGAAGCTCGAGCAGCTCGTCGGCGATCTGATCAAGCGCACGCTCGAACCCTGCAAGAAGGCGCTCGCCGATGCGGGCGTCGACAAGAGCGGCGTCGACGAAGTGATCCTGGTGGGCGGCATGACCCGCATGCCCAAGGTGCACGCGGTAGTCGAGGAGTTCTTCGGCAAGAAGCCGCACACCGGCGTGAACCCTGATGAAGTCGTCGCCATGGGTGCGGCGATCCAGGCGGGCGTTCTGCAGGGCGACGTCAAGGACGTGCTGCTGCTCGACGTGACCCCGCTTTCGCTCGGCATCGAGACGCTGGGCGGTGTGTTCACCCGCATGATCGATCGCAACACGACGATCCCGACCAAGAAGACGCAGACCTACTCGACCGCCGAGGACAACCAGAATGCGGTGACCATCCGCGTCTTCCAGGGCGAGCGCGAGATGGCTGCGGACAACAAGATGCTCGGCCAGTTCGATCTGGTCGGCATCCCTCCGGCGCCGAGGGGCGTGCCGCAGATCGAAGTCACGTTCGACATCGACGCGAACGGCATCGTCAACGTCAGCGCCAAGGACAAGGGCACCGGCAAGGAGCAGCAGATCCGCATCCAGGCTTCCGGCGGTCTTAGCGACAACGACATCGAACAGATGGTCCAGGACGCGGAAAAGTTCGCCGAGGAGGACAAGAAGCGCCGTGCAAGCGCCGAGGCCCGCAATCAGGCGGATAGCCTGGTTCACGCGACGCAGAAGCAGCTCGAAGAACATGGCGACAAGATCAGCGCCGATCTCAAGAGCCAGGTCGAAGCCGCGTTGGCCGAGGCCAAGACGGCGCTCGAAGGCGACGACGTCGATGCGATCAATGCAAAGGCGCAGGCGCTGACCGATCTCGCCATGAAGATGGGTCAGGAGATCTACAGCCAGGAGCAGGCCGCCGCCGCGGATGCGCCGACCGATGGCGCCGCCGCCGGAAGTGAGGGCGGTTCCGAGGAGGATGTGGTCGACGCGGAGTTCTCCGAAGTCGACGAAGACGGCAACAACAAGGGCTGAGACGCCCGATGAAGATCCAGACCGCCGCCGGTGCAACCCGCCCCGGCGGCGGCTAGGTCTTCAAGGGGCGGGGACACCATGCCGGCAACCGAAACCGATTTCTACGAGCTGCTCGGGGTCAGCCGCGATGCGGACGGCGCGACGATCAAGTCCGCCTATCGCAAGCTGGCGATGAAGTACCATCCCGACCGCAATCAGGGCTGCAAGGAGAACGAGGCCAAGTTCAAGGCGATCAGCGTCGCCTACGACTGCCTCAAGGACCCGCAGAAGCGCGCCGCCTACGACCGCTTCGGTCATCAGGCATTCCAGCAGGGCATGGGCGGCGGCCATGCGGGCGGCGACTTTGCCGACATCGGCGATATCTTCGAGACCATCTTCGGCAGCGCTTTCGGAGGCGGCGGGCGGCAGCAGCCGCGCCGCGGGGCGGATCTGCGCTACGACATGGAGATCGGCCTCGAAGAGGCATTCCACGGCAAGTCCACCCAGATCGAGATCGAGGTCTCGCAGGCTTGCGAAACCTGCCACGGCTCGGGCGCCACGCCGGGCACGAGCACGCGCGGCTGCAATCTCTGCAACGGCTACGGCAAAGTCCGGGCCAAGCAGGGCTTCTTCGTGGTCGAGCGCCCCTGTCCCAACTGCCATGGACGCGGCGAGGTTCTGGTGAGCCCCTGCCGCGATTGCCGCGGGGAAGGCTGCGTCGACCGTCCGCAGACGATCGAGGTGGAAATCCCGCCCGGCGTCGATACCGGCACGCGCATTCGCCTTTCCGGCAAGGGCGAGGCCGGTCCGCGCGGCGCGCCCCCGGGCGATCTCTACATTTTCGTGCACGTCCGGCCCCACACGGTGTTCCAACGCGAGGGGACGACGCTGCTTTCCCGGGTTCCGGTCAGCTTCACGACGGCTGCGCTGGGGGGGAAGGTCGAGATTCCCGATCTCGGCGGCGAGACCAACACCGTGGACATTCCCGCCGGCATCCAGTCGGGCAAACAGTTGCGCGTACGCGGCGCGGGGATGCCCGTGCTGCAAGGCCGCGGACGCGGGGATCTGGTGGTCGAGATCGCGGTCGAGACGCCGACCAGGCTCAGCAAGGAACAGAAGGCGCTGCTCGAACAGTTCCGCGAGACCGAGACGGGCGAGGAATGCCCCGAGTGCCGTGGTTTCTTCGAGCGCCTGAAGGATGCCTTCGGCGCCTGAAGCTCATCCCGACAAGGGACGCGTTCTTCAAATTCGTTCGGCCGCCAGCACCTCGCTGCGGATCCGCTCCAGCAGTCCCGGATCAGCGCGTAGCCGTTCACGCTCCTCGTCCAGGATCGCGAGGAATATCTTGCGCTTGAAAGCCGCCGGGTCGACCCTCGGTTCTCCGCCCTCGATAGTCGAGCAGACGAGGTCGATCATCCGTTCCGCGCCGTGGAGCCGGCCCCAGAGATAGTCGTTCTCGCGGTAGGCGCGGCTGAAGAACGCCCCGAAATTGTAGAACTCGATCCCGCGCAGCGTGGCGCGTGTGCCTCCCTGACGGATCGAGCGCGCGTCGTCGGGGCTGATCCGGTCCACCTTGATCGGATCGAACTCGGTCAGCGCCTCGTCGCGCGCGAGCGGCAACGTCGCGACATCGTAGAACGGAAAGCCGAGATAGGTCAGCAGTGTCGGACGCCGCAGGTTCTTCGGCATCTTCTCCAGCGCCTCGGCGAGCATCTCTTCCGCCAGATCGTCGACCTCGGGCAGCAGCCGGCGGGCGGCAAGCGCGTCGATCACCGCGAAAGGATCGTCGAGCACTTTCGCCGCAAGCAGGGGGAAATCGTTACCCAGATCGTTCGCGCCCTCGCGCGCGAAGTAGAGCGCGAGGATGCTGTAGATCGCGTCTCGCGCCGCCTCGACCGCGGCATCGGGTATCTCGGGATCGGCATCCCATTCGCGCGACAGGCGGCGGGCGAGCAGGCGGAGGCGGCGCACGCGAAAGCCCACGTCGTGCGCGCGGAAGAAGGCGATCGCCTCCGCGTTCGCACCGCCCGAAGGCGCGGAGAGCCGGTCGAGCCCCCGTTCCGCAAGCGCGTTGCGCAGCACGGCGATGATGGGCCGCGCATCCGGCAACTTGAGCTCCGGCGCGGCATCGAACACAAGCTCCGCAAGGCTCTCCACGATACCGGTGAACTTCGCCTGGGCGTAGGACTGGAAGGCGTAACCGGCCTGCTCGGCAGCGGCTTGCTGCGCCTTCGCCCGCCAGGCGTGGAGCCGCTTCGGCGTCGGCCGGTCGAGGAACAGCGTCAGCCCGAACAGACGCTCGACGGCCATTTCCACGTCGGGTCGCAGGGCGGCGATCATGTGCTGCCGCCGCTCCGCCTCGTGCGACTGGCGTTCGAGAACTTCCAGATTGTCGCGAATCGGCTGCTCGCGCGGGATCGTCGAAAGCGATCCGAAGATCGCACCGAAGAAGCCGACGGGATCGCCGTTCTGCTCGCGGATCGAGTGCGTTCGGTCGGGCCGCGGGTCGATATAGACGAAGCGCCGATCGACCTCGCGCTGGGCCGGGCGGCCACGAAGCGCGCGCATCGCACCTTCGAACGGCTTGTTGACCAGTACCGAGCCGTCGATCAGCGCAACCGTCTCGGCGGAGCCCTGCCGCAAATTGACCGGCATCGCCCGTTCCAGAAACTTGTGCCGCTCGCTCCATTCCACCTTCCGCTCGCGTGCAAGGCGGTCGATCTCCTTGAGTTGCAGCGGCGGAAACGCACCGGGAAAGCTCGCGGTGGCCCGGGCGGCGAACGTGAGCTCCAGCGGATCGGCCAGATCGTGCCCGCCCTCGGCAGGGACGCGGGCGGTGAAGCCGATCGGAAGGCGGTGCTCGCTCTCCTCCACCACGGGCGGGCTGTTGAGCCGCAGCAGTTCCAGGTGCCCGCGGAAATCGGTGGTCGTCACCATCAGGTCGATCGGGTGCCGGGGCGGCAGCAACGGTTTGCCGCAAGGCGCCTTCGCCATCGCGTCCAGCGCCTCGAACAGCAGGTGCGAGAAACCGATGCCCGAGAAGGGCGGCTCGAACCAGCGGCCGCGAATGAAACTGGAAACCTTCCGCCGCACTTCAGCCTGCGTCTCCGGCGCCACGCTCTCCGACACCGCGTTGCCGGGGCGTTGCAGCACCCACCATGCGAGCGGCTGCGCCCAGTACTTGGCGAAGCGCCAGACGGGTTCCGCCTTGGGATCGACGAGACGCTCGACGTCGGCCCCCGAGAGCCAGAGCTCGGTCAGCGGCTCCAGCGAGCGCCCGGAGTGGATCGCCTGCGCCAGGAACACCGCGTTGATCCCGCCCGCGCTCGCGCCGCTGAGGATATCGGGCAATACCCGCAACTTCAGTTCATGCTCCGCCTCGATCGCCTCCAGCAGTTCGCGGTAGACGCCCTGCACGCCATCGGCGGGCGGATCGCCTGCGTGGAACGCACGGCTCGCACTGGCGAGCTTCCAGATCTCCTTGGTAACCCCGTGCATGTAGACCGCCAGGCTGACACCGCCGTAGCAGACGAGCGCGATCCTCAGTTCCTTCTGCCGCATCCGGGACCTTGTGGCGGGCAATTGCGGTGAAGGCAATTGCGTTCCATAAATGTTCCGTTTATCGCGCTGCCATGGCCAAGTCCAAGAAGCGCTACGTCTGCCAGGCCTGTGGCTCGGTTTCCCACCGCTGGCAGGGGCAGTGCCCTGATTGTGCGGAGTGGAACACGCTGGTCGAAGACGCCCCGGCGACCGTTTTCTCCCAGAAGCACGATCTGTCGAGCGGGGGCAGGGCGATTGCGTTCGAGCCGCTCGACGCGCCGGGAGAGGTGCTGATGCGGCGCACCACCGGCCTTGCTGAATTCGACCGAGCACTTGGCGGCGGTCTCGTGCCCGGTTCGGCGATCCTGATGGGCGGCGATCCCGGCATCGGCAAGTCGACGCTGCTCCTTCAGGCAGCGGCGAAGATCGCCAAGGCGGGGAGCGAGACGGTCTATGTCAGCGGCGAGGAGGCGGCCGGCCAGGTGCGTCTGCGGGCCTCCCGCCTCGGGCTTGCGGACGCTCCGATCCGCCTCGCGGCTGCAACCTCGGTGCGGGATATTCTCACGACCCTGAACACCATGGCGCCGCCCGCGCTGCTGGTGATCGATTCGATCCAGACGATGCATTCCGACACGATCGAGGGCGCGCCCGGCACGGTCAGCCAGGTGCGCGGATGCGCGTTCGAGCTGATCCGCTATGCCAAGGAGAACGGCGTAGCGCTGGTGCTCGTCGGACATGTGACCAAGGATGGCACGATCGCCGGCCCGCGCGTGCTGGAGCACATGGTCGACGTGGTCATGAGTTTCGAGGGGGAGCGGAGCCATCAGTATCGCATCCTGCGCAGCCTGAAGAACCGCTTCGGCCCGGTCGACGAGATCGGCGTCTTCGCCATGGCGGGGCAGGGGCTGGACGAAGTCGCCAACCCCTCGATGCTGTTCCTTTCCGGCCGCGACGAGCCGATGGCGGGGAGCGCCGTCTTCCCAGCGCTGGAAGGCACGCGGCCGGTATTGATCGAAGTCCAAGCCCTGATCGTGCGCCTCCAGAGCGGGGCGACACCACGCCGGGCAGTCGTGGGCTGGGACAACGGGCGTCTGGCGATGCTGCTCGCCGTGCTGGAGGCGCGCTGCGGGCTCAACTTCAGCTCGGCGGAAGTCTATCTCAACGTCGCGGGTGGGTATCGGCTGACCGACCCGGCGGCCGATCTCGCGGTGGGCGCCGCGCTGGTGTCCGCACTTGCGGACCGACCGTTGCCGGCCAAGAGCGTGTGGTTCGGCGAAGTCTCGCTCGCCGGTGAAGTGCGCCCCGTCGCCCATTCCGCGCTGCGCCTGCGCGAATCGGCCAAGCTTGGCTTCGACTGCGGCTTCGGGCCGGTGGAGGACAAGGCCGGGACCGCGGCCTCGTCCGCCTTCCGCTATCGCGGTATTCGGCAGCTCGCCAATCTCGTTGACCAGGTTATGGCCACCACCTAATTCTGCAACGCTTATGGCGATCTTCGACATCATCGTACTGATCATCGTCGGCGTGGCCGCGATCGGCGGCTTCATGCGCGGCTTCGTGCAGGAGGTGCTCTCGCTGGCAGCGTGGATTCTCGCGCTGGTAGCGATCCGGGCGCTCCATACGCCGCTCTACACATGGCTCGAACCTTACGTCGGCACCGAAACGGGCGCGGCCGTGCTGGCCTTCGCGTTGCTGCTGCTGATCCCGTACGCCGCGATGAGGCTGATCGCCGGGCGGGCGGGCAAGGCATCCCGCAACTCGATCCTGGGTCCGATAGACCGCGTCCTCGGCTTCGGCTTCGGCATGATCAAGGGCGCGGTGATCGTCGTGCTGGCGTTCTCGCTGCTCGTGCTCGGCTACGACACGATCTGGGGTGTCGCCGGGCGGCCCGACTGGATCACGACCGCCCGCACCTACCCGGTCGTCAATGCCAGCGCCAACGAACTGGTCGAGATCGTTCAGGAGCGCCGCGCACAACTGCGCCGCGAAGCCGAGGCGGAAGCGGCAGCCGAAGCGGCATCATGACCGCCGCAGCCTCCGGGCCCCTCTACACGCCTGAGCTGCTCGCCCTGGCGGTATCGCTGGCAGACAGCCCGCTCAGCGACGATCTGCGCCTGCGCGGCGAAGCAGTCTCCCGAACATGTGGCAGCACTCTCACAGTAGGACTGCAGTGCGACGATTCAGGGCGGATCGAGCGGGTCGGCGTGCAGGTCTCCGCCTGCGCGGTCGGACAGGCGTCCGCCGCCATTTTTGCAGGCGGCGCACGAGGCACGACCGCCGAAGATCTCGCGGCGGCGGAGGAGGCGATCGCTGGCTGGCTTGCGGGCGGCGACATGCCCGTATGGCCGGGGATCGAGAAGATCGCCGCTGCTCGCGCGCATCCGGGGCGGCACGGTGCCATCCTCCTCCCGTGGAGAGCCGCGCGCGCCGCGCTTTCCAAGGCGGCGCTGGCCGGTTAAGCCGCTTCCACAGGGAGAAGGGATGGCCGGATGAGCGAAAGCGCAGCGATGGCGCACCGGGAGCCGACCGACAAGGAAATCCGCCTGGTGATCGCGGCCTCGTCGGCAGGCACGATCTTCGAATGGTACGATTTCTTCATCTACGGAACGCTCGCCGGGCTGATCGGTGCGGCTTTCTTCCCGAGCGGTAACGAGACGCTGCAACTGCTGCTCGTCTGGGCGGGTTTTGCGGTCGGCTTCGGCTTCCGGCCGCTGGGCGCGATCCTGTTCGGCTTTCTCGGCGACCGGCTCGGGCGCAAGTATACCTTCCTCATCACCGTCACGGTGATGGGCGTCGCCACGGCGGGCGTCGGTATGATCCCGAGCGCGGCCAGTATCGGGATCGCGGCGCCGATCATCGTGATCGGCTTCCGCATCCTCCAGGGGCTTGCTCTCGGCGGAGAATACGGCGGCGCCGCAATCTATGTCGCCGAGCATGCGCCGCCGGCGAAGCGCGGCTTCTACACCAGCTTCATCCAGGCCAGCGTCGTCGGCGGCTTCGTGCTGTCGATCGCCGTCGTGCTCACATGCCGCCTGCTCATTCCCGAGGATGATTTCGCCGCCTGGGGTTGGCGCATGCCGTTCCTGCTTTCGATCGTGCTGCTGGCGATCTCGCTGTGGATGCGTCTGAAACTCCACGAAAGTCCGGTGTTCCAGGCGATGAAGGCGGAAGGGAGAACGGCCGCCAACCCCTTCGCCGAAAGTTTCCGCTATCCCGGCAACGGAAAGCGGATCTTCGTCGCCCTGTTCGGCATTACCGGAGTGCTGACGACGATCTGGTACACCGCGTTCTTCTCCAGCCTCTCGTTCCTGCGCGGCCCGATGGGCATGGACGAGCAACTGGTCGAGATAGTGCTGTTCGTCGCGGGCCTGATCGCGATGTCGTTCTACCTCGTCGTGGGGCGCTGGTCGGACCGGATCGGGCGCAAGAAACCGATCGTCATCGGCGCACTGCTGACGCTGGTGCTGCTGTTTCCGATGTTCTGGGGGATGGGCAAGCTTGCCAATCCAGGGCTTGCCGAAGCGGCCGAGGCGAACCCGGTGGTCGTTGCCGGCATGCAGTGCTCGACAGACCCGTTCGCGGAACTGTTTGGGCGGGAGCAGACCGACTGCGGCAAATTGCTCGAGACGCTGACGGCGAACGGCGTCTCCTACTCCGTCGAGCAGTTCCGTGACCTCGGGCTGACTGTCGGAGGAGAGGCGATCCCGCTCAACCCGATCTGGTTCGAGGATGCAGCGGCGCGGCGCGATGGTCTGCTCGGAGCGCTGGAGGCGCGCGGATTCGATTTCACGCGCCAGACGCCGCCGGCGATCAACGTGCTCGGCATCGTCGCGCTTCTGCTGGGTCTCGGAATGCTCTCGGCGCTGACCTACGGTTCGGTCGCAGCGCTGCTCTCCGAGATGTTCCCGCCGCAGATCCGCTATTCCTCGATGTCGATCCCCTATCATATCGGAGCAGGCTATCTGGGTGGGTTCCTCCCGCTGATCTCCGGCATCATCGTCGCGCGGACCGGCGACGTCTACGCTGGCCTCTGGTATACTTGGGCTGTCGTCGCGTTCGGTGCCGCGGTGGCCTGGTGGGGCCTTCCCGATGGACCGCCGAAAGACTTCGAAGCCGATGCCTGAGCTTCCTCCGCCAAGCCTGCGGCTGCGACTGGACGATGGCGCGCTGGCGGCCAACTGGCGCGCGCTCGACGCGATGTCGGGCGCTGCGCACGCAGGCGCCGCGGTGAAGGCCGACGCGTACGGTCTCGGCGCCGGTAAAGTGGTTCCTGTGCTGCGCGATGCAGGGGCTCGCGATTTCTTCGTCGCACATTGGAGCGAGGTGCCCGACGTACTGCGTCACGTCGATCCGGCGCAGGTCGCGGTCCTGCACGGGCCGGTGCGCGCCGAGGACGCCGCCTATGCGCGAAGCGTCGGCGTCAGACCGGTCATCAACAGCATCGCTCAGGCGAAGCGCTGGACCGAGGCAGGCGGCGGTCCGTGTCATCTTATGGTCGACACCGGAATCAACCGTCTCGGCCTGTCGCTGGCGGACATCGGCGATCCGGCGATCGCGGCACTGGACGTCGATTTGCTGATCTCGCATCTCGCGTCGGCGGACGAGGACAGCCCGCTCAATGCGCGTCAGCTCGCGCGTTTTCGCACGGTCTGCGCGGAGATCCCTGCGCAGCGACGGAGCCTTGCCAACAGCGCGGGGATCGCACTGGGACCGGACTTCGCCTTCGACCTTACCAGGCCCGGCATCGCGCTCTACGGCGGCGTCCCCCGAGGCGAACTCGCGAGCACGATCCGGCAGGTCGCCTATCCGCAAGCCGCAGTGATTCAGGTTCGCGAACTCGCAGCCGGAGACGGCGTCGGGTACAATGCTGCTTTTACTGCGGCCGAGGCGATGCGCGCGGGTGTAGTGTCGCTCGGCTACGCCGACGGATTTCTGCGCTGCCGTGGCCCGGGCGTGTTGCGTCGCGGCGAAGCACGATTGCCTTTGCTCGGCAAAGTGTCGATGGACATGGTCGTCGTCGATCTGGGTACAGCGCCGGAGGTGCGCGAAGGCGACTGGCTGGACGTTCCGTTCGAATTGCCGACGCAGGCCGAAGCCTCAGGCCTTTCGCAGTACGAGCTCCTGACCACGCTCGGTCGCCGTTTCCGCCGGTAGCGCTCGACGATGTTGCGCTGCACATGCTGCACCTGCTAATGCAGCAGGAAGCGCAGCATCTCGGGAATTTCAATGGCCAGGAACCAGGGCGGGGCGGGTGATCCGATCACCATCAAGAAGTACGCCAACCGGCGCCTCTACAATACCGGCACCTCCAGCTATATAACGCTCGAGGATCTCGCGAAGATGACCCGCGAAGGCGTGCAGTTTCAGGTCGTCGACGCGAAGACGGGCGACGACATAACCCATTCGATCCTGACCCAGATCATCATGGACGAGGAGGCCAGCGGCGAGCACATGCTGCCGGTAAGCTTCCTGCGCGATCTGATCTCGATGTACGGCAATTCGATGCAGGCGATGATGCCGAGCTATCTCGAAGCCAGCATGGCGAATTTCCGCGAGAACCAGACCAAACTGCAGGAGGCGTTCCAGAGCGGCATGGGAAACAATCCCTTCGCCCGGATAGCCGAGACCAACATGGCGATGATGCGGGCGGCGACCGAGGCGTTCATTCCCGGGGCCAAGAAGGACGATGCCCCGCGAGCCAGCAAGCAGGATGCGGAACTGGCCGCGCTGCGCGAGCAGATGGCCGCGATGCAGAAAAAGCTGGACGAACTCGACAAGTAGCGCGAACGCGCCCGCCTTCACCGACGACGAATTGCAGGAATTCACGTGTCCCAGATCCGCCATGCGCTGAACACCCGGCGCGCAGACGATTTCGCCCAGTGGTACCAGGAAGTGATCTCCGCCGCCGACATGGCCGAGGAGTCGGGTGTGCGCGGGTGCATGGTGATCAAGCCGTGGGGCTACGGCATCTGGGAGCGCGTGCAGCGCCTGCTCGATGCGCGGATCAAGGCCACGGGCCATGATAACTGCTATTTCCCGATCTTCATCCCGCTCTCTAATTTCGAGCGCGAGGCGAGCCACGTCGAGGGTTTCGCGAAGGAGATGGCGGTCGTCACCCACCACCGCCTCATTGCCGACGGCGAGGGCGGGCTGGTGCCCGATCCCGAGGCGAAACTGGAAGAGCCACTCGTTGTCCGTCCCACCTCGGAAACGATCATCGGCGACGCCATGGCGCGCTGGGTGCAGAGCTGGCGCGACTTGCCGTTGAAGCTCAACCAGTGGGCCAACGTCGTGCGCTGGGAAATGCGCACCCGCATGTTCCTGCGCACCAGCGAGTTCCTCTGGCAGGAGGGGCACACGGCACACGAGACCGCCGAGGATGCGAAGGAGCACACGCTGCGCATGCTCGAGGTCTATCGCGCCTGCGCGGAGGAAGACATCGCCATGCCCGTCGTTGCGGGCGAGAAGCCGGAGCATGAGCGCTTCCCCGGCGCCGTCGAAACCTGGTCGATCGAGGCGATGATGCAGGACGGCAAGGCGCTGCAGGCCGGCACGTCGCACTACCTCGGGACCAACTTCGCGGAAGCCGCGGGCATCCGCTATCAGGGTCGCGACGGCGGACAGCAGCTCTGTCATACGACCAGTTGGGGTGTCTCGACCCGTCTGATCGGCGGAATGATCATGGTCCATGGCGACGACGACGGGCTGCGCGTCCCGCCGAAGCTCGCGCCGTGGCAGGTCGTGATCCTTCCCATGCTGCGCGACGATGAACGCGATGGAGCATTGCTCGAATACTGCGAAGGCCTGCGCACGGCGCTCGCCGGGGCGTCGGTCTTCGGCGAAGCCGTGCGCGTGCTGCTCGACGACAAGCCCGGCAAGGCGGCGGCAAAGCGCTGGGACTGGGTACGCAAGGGCGCGCCGGTGATCGTCGAGGTCGGCGGACGCGACATGGAGAACGGTGTCGTCTCGCTGCTCCGCCGCGACCGGCTGTGGGGCGAGAACGCCAAGCCCGCTTTCGAAACGCCGTCGCGCGATAATGCTGCCGAGTCGATTCCCGCGTTGCTCGAGAACATTCAGCAGGCTCTGTTCACCGAAGCGCGCGAGCGGCGAGAGGCGAATATCACGCGCGGGATCGAGAGCATGGAGGCGCTGAAGGACTTCTTTGCTTCCAACGGCCGCTACCCGGGCTGGGTCGAAGTGCAGTGGGCCAAGCCCACCGGCGCTGCGCTGGAGAGGGTGATCGAGGAGCTCAAGGCGCTTAAGCTGACAGTGCGTAATGTGCCCATCGGTTCGGCGCCGGCCGACGCAGCTTGCCTGTTCACCGGAGAACCTGCGGTCGAGCGGATTCTGGTCGGCAAGGCCTACTGACAATTCCGGATCTCGGCGGAGGCCGGGGCAATTCATGGACAACCAGGCGACCTGGGATCCCGCCTTCACCGGGATTCACGCTGGATGGCGCCTTGTAATCGAACCATTTGGCGGCAAGAGTGCGCGTCATGCACAAACTCCTGCCGCTCGCCGCCTTCTTCGTTGCCGCCCCCGCTGCCGCGCAGGGCAGTCCCGCCGACAGCGTGTCGCAAGAACGCCTGCAATCGGATGTCGCGAGCCTCGTGGGATTCGGCACGCGCCACACGCTCTCCGAGCAGGACAGCGAGACGCGCGGCATCGGCGCGGCGCGGCGCTGGGGCGAAGCGCAGTTTCGCACCGCGAGTTCGGCCTGCGGCGGCTGCCTTGAGATCGCGCTGCCGGAACGCATGATCCAGGGCAACCGCGTCCCTGAACCGACCCGTCTGGTGAACGTCGTCGCCATCCAGCGCGGAACCGAACGGCCGGACGAAGTCGTGATCGTGCAGGGTCATATCGACAGCCGCGTCTCCGATGTGGCGGACTTCGCCAGCGACGCGCCCGGCGCGAACGACAATGCCTCGGGCACGGCGCTCGTCATCGAAGCGGCGCGGGTACTCTCGCAGCGGAAATACCCCACCACGATAGTCTACGCATTGTTCTCGGGCGAGGAGCAGGGGCTATATGGCGGGCAACTGCTGGCGGACTACGCCAAGGAACAGGGCTGGACGGTGAAGGCCGTGCTCAACAACGATATCGTCGGCGGCTCCTGCGGTTCGGACGGTTATTGCGACGATGCGCACGTGCGCGTTTTTTCAGAAGGACCGCGCGCCGACCTGACCGACCAGATCCGCGCCGCGCAGCGCCGCAACGGCGGCGAGAACGACAGCCCGGGGCGCAACATCTCCCGCTGGCTCGACGATCTCGCCGAAGCCGATCCGGCGGGCCTCGACGTGCGGCAAATCTGGCGCACGGATCGGATGGGGCGGGGCGGTGATCAGATTCCGTTCCTCGAGAACGGCTATCCTGCGGTCCGCATCTCGGTCGCGGTCGAGGACTACGATCACCAGCATCAGGACCTGCGGGTTGAAGGCGGTGTGACCTACGGCGACACCATCGACGAGATGGATTTCCCCTATCTCGCGAAGGTGACCCGCCTGAACGTCCGCGCGCTCGATGAGCTGGCACGGGCGCCATTGCCTCCCACGCCGACGGCCGAGGCTGCGGTGCAAACCTTCACCGAAATCACATGGGACGAGGTTCCGGGCGCGGTCGGCTACACCATCTGGCAGCGCCGCACCGACGAGCCCTATTGGCGGGAAACACCAGTGATCGAGAACGTGGTCGCGACCAGCGCGAAGCTCGAGGGCGTGCGGGGCGACGACTGGATCTTCGGCGTCAGCGCGCGTGCTGCGGATGGCACCCAAAGCCCGGTCGCGAGCGCGGTGCCGGCCGGCGGGTTTGCGCCGATCTCCGAAACCCAATCCTGATCCCGTTCGTTCGAACCAAGCTGCCACGCAGCGACGCTCGACACGAAGGGATTGGAGGAATAGGCCCGCGCCATGTCACGCAAGACCCACGGCTTGCCCTCGCGCGAGCAAATCCTCGAATTCATCCAGACCGCGGACACGCCGGCTGGCAAACGCGAGATCGCCAAGGCCTTCGGCCTCAAGGGGCAGGAAAAGATCGCGCTCAAGCACCGTCTGAAGGACATGGCCGAGGAAGGCCTGATAGACGGCAAGAAGACCGCCTATCACCGCATGGGCGGGGTGCCGAAAGTCACCGTGCTGCGCGTGGTGGAGATCGAGGACGGCGAGGCTTTTGCGATTCCCGATGCCTGGCAACCCGACGATGCCACGCCGCCACCGCGGCTACGAGTGATCGAAGGGAAGAAGGGCAAGTCCCGTCAGGCGGCGCTGAAAACCGGCGACCGGGTCCTCGCTCGCACCGAGGAGACCGGGCGCGGGTGGAAAGCGCACGTGATGAAGAAGCTCCCCGCCCGTACCGAGGGGCTGATGGGCGTCGTCGAAATCGACGCCAGCGGTAAAGGCTGGCTCGCGCCGGTCGACAAGCGGGTGCGCAGTTCCTCGCCGATTGCCGACCTCGGCGGAGCGGAGGAAGGACAGCTCGTGCTGGCCGAGCCCGCGGGACGCTCGCCGCGGTCCGGCGTCAACGTGGTGGAAGTGCTCGGCGATCCGCTGGCGCCGAAGAGCTTCTCGCTCATCGCAATCGCCAAGCACGGCATCCCACACGTCTTCCCCGAAGCCGCGCTTGACGAAGCAGAGCGCGCAGCGAAGCTGCCGCTGAGCGAGGATAAGCGCGAGGATCTGCGCCACCTGCCGATCGTCGCGATCGATCCGGCCGACGCGCGCGATCACGACGACGCGATCTGGGCCGAACCGGACGGCGAAGGTGGCTACCGCGCGCTGGTCGTGATCGCCGATGTGAGCTTCTACGTGCGGGCCGGCGGTCAGATCGACCGTGAGGCGCGCAAGCGTGGCAATTCGGTCTATTTCCCCGACCGCGTCGTCCCGATGTTGCCGGAAGTGCTGAGCGGCGACGTCTGCTCCCTCAAGCAGGAGGAGGATCGCGCCGCGATGGCCTGCCACTTGCGCATTTCGCCTGAGGGCAAGGTGACGAAGTGGCGCTTCACCCGCGCGCTCGTGCGGATCGCCCATAACGTCGCGTACGAGGACGCGCAGAAGGCGATCGACCAGGGCAATGCGCCCGAGCATCTGCAGCACCTCTGGGACGCGTGGAAGCTGCTGTTCGCCGCCCGCAATGCGCGCGACCCGCTCGAGCTCGAACTGCCCGAGCGGCGCGTTGTGCTCGACGAGCAGGGCAGGATCGCCGAGATCGCGGTCCGCGAACGGCTCGACGCGCACCGTGTGGTCGAGGATTTCATGATCGCAGCGAACGTGGCTGCCGCCAAAGCGCTGGAGAGCAAGACGGCGCCCGTCGTCTATCGTGTCCACGAGCCGCCGAGCCGCGAGAAGCTGGTCGCGCTCAAGGACTATCTCGCCACGTTCGGCCGCACGCTGGCGTTGGGGCAGGTGATCACGCCGGGGCTGTTCAACCGCATGCTCAAGGACGTGACCGACGAGAGCGAGAAGGCGCAAGTGATGGAGGCCGTGCTGCGTACGCAGACGCAGGCCTACTACGGCCCGCAGAACGCCGGCCATTTCGGCCTCGCGCTCGGCTCCTACGCGCACTTCACATCACCTATCCGGCGCTACGCCGACCTGCTCGTTCACCGGGCGCTGGTCGATGCCTTCGGGCTCGAGCAGCCGAAGCCGAACGGCGGGGATTTAGCGCCGACGACCGGCCTATCGGATCGCGACCGGGACGACCTGTCCAAGGTCTCGGACGCGATCAGCGCCGCCGAGCGCCGCGCCATGGAGGCCGAGCGCGACACGATCGACCGCTACGTCGCAGCCTGGCTCGCGGGGCGAATGGGCGAAACCTTCGACACGCGGATCACCGGCGTGCAGCCGTTCGGCTTCTTCGCCACCATCGTTGGGCTCGGAGGCGATGGGCTCGTTCCGGTCTCGACCCTCGGCGCCGAGCACTTCTACTACGACGAAGCGGCGCAGGCTCTCGTGGGCGCGGACAGCGGCACACGCTATGCGAGCGGAGATCGCCTCAAGCTGAGGCTCGGAGAAGCGAACCCGCTCACCGGTGCCCTCAAGTTCGAACCGCTCGACGCGAACGGCCGCGCGATCGAGCCGCGGGGCGACCGCCCCCCTCCGCGCGGGCAGAAGAAGGGCAAGTACATTCAGGGAAAGCGTGGACGCCCGGGCAATATCCGCCATCAGGGACGCGGCAAGAAGCGCTAGCCGAGCGCGGCACGCAGGCGTTCGCCAGTCTCGCGATCCGCGGGGAAGAATGCCTCGATCGCCAGCTCCGACAGTGTGATGTCGAGAGGCGAGCCGAACACCGTTGTCGTCGAGATGAACGACAGACGCCCATGCGGCGTGTCGAGCTGCAACGGCACCGCGATGGCACCGCCGTGCCCTCGCGGGGATGGGCTTGACGAACGATAGGGAATTGCTCGCAACTCGGCTTCGAGCCGCTCGAGCGCCGGATCGCCCGTTGCCTCGATTTGCGCCGACAGCCGCGCGAGAAGATGCGCGCGCCATTCGGCGAAATTGGCGATCTGCGGCGCGATGCCGCGCGGATCGAGAGCGATGCGCAATACATTGACCGGGGGCTCAAGCAGTTCGGGCGCGACTCCCGCGAGCAGCAGTGGCAGGGCCGCGTTAGCCGCGACCAGATTCCATGCCCGGTCGACCGCGAGGGCGGGGTAGGGCTCATGGCCCGCGAGAACCTGTTCGACGATCGTCCGTGCGTCGCTGAGCTGCGGATCGTCGAGCGGCCGCTCCCGATGGGCCGGCGCGTATCCGGCAGCGATCCGCATCGCGTTATGCGCGCGCATCGGCATGCTCAGTTCGCGCGCAAGGCGGTCGATCACCGAGGTGCTCGGCGCGCTGCGGCCGGTCTCGATAAAGCTGAGGTGCCGCGCCGATATCTCGCTCGCGAGCGCGAGGTCGAGCTGGCTGACTTTCCGCCGCGCGCGCCATTCGCGCAGCATCTCACCGAGAGAGGCCTGTTCCATAAGGGGTTTCCTAATGTGTGAGCAGTGTGAGCACCATTACCTGTCAGGTAATCGACTTGCCTCCCCGTCACTGCGACCCATGCGCTTGTCCAACCAACGGAGTAAAGCACATGCGCAATATAACTCTTTTCCAGGCCCTCGTACTCGACGCGGCGAGCTGCGCGCTCTTCTTCGCGCTCTGCGTGGGAGCCACCTCTGCCGTCGCAGGTCTGCTGGGCCTGCCCGCCACGATCGTCGCCGCAGCCGGATGGATCTGCCTGCCGGTGGCGGCGCTGTTGGCGTTCCTTGCATACAGGCCGTCCCGTCCGCTGCTGGCGGTGGTAGTCGCAGGCAACGCCGGATGGGTGCTCGCCAGCCTCGCGGTCTGGCTGCTCCACCTCAACGCGCTGACGGGACTCGGCCATGCGGTCATCATCGCGCAGGCGGTCGTGGTCGAGCTGTTCGTGATTCTCGAATGGCGGGGCCTGAAGGCGCTTCGCGCGCGGACTGCCGCAGTCTAACTCAACTGGTCGATGTCTTCCGAGCTCAGCGAGCCGGGAATCACGAAGAGAGGGCAGGGCAACGAGCCGGCGTGCGCGGAGAAATGCGTCACGAGCGGCCCGGGCCCGCCCTCCGGCGCGGAGCCGAGCACCAGCGCCGCGACCTCCGGATGCTCGGCAAGGTATTCCTTGATGACCGCCTGCCCTTCGCCGACCCGCACCGCGATGGTCGGCATTTTTCCGCTTTCGGAATAGAGATTGCCCGCGGCGCTAGTAGCCATGACTTCGGCGCGGTCGCGGGCCTCCTGCTCGATCGTCGCCTGGACGCCGCCGAAAGCGTTGAAGCTCTGCGGCTGGACCAGCGCGAGGATGTGCACGGCACCGTCCGTTGCAGCCGCGCGGCGCGCGGCGAACCGAAGCGCTTTGCGCGCTTCCTCGGTCTCGTCCATGATCACGAGATAGACCCGCATGCTTTGCCCTCCGGGCGCAGGTATCCGATGAAATCGTATTCCGCGCAAGGACCTTGCCCGTGCGCGCCAAATTGGCCAGAGCAGGGCCGAAAACTCGCGAGGACCCAACGGAAACATGCCGACGCCGATCAAGATGCCCGCTCTTTCGCCCACCATGGAGGAGGGCACTCTCGCCCGATGGCTCGTGAAGGAAGGCGATCAAGTCAGCGCTGGCGACGTGATGGCCGAGATCGAGACCGACAAGGCCACGATGGAATTCGAGGCGGTCGACGAGGGAACGATCGTCAAGATCGAGGTGCCCGAGGGGACCGAAGGCGTGAAAGTCGGCACTGTAATCGCCACACTGGCGGGCGAGGATGAAGACGCGGACGACGCGAAGGCAGCGGCAGAATCGAAGCCGGCCGGGAGTGAGAAGGCGCCGGCACCGGTGAAGGCAAGCGGCTCCGAAGATGGAGAAAAGTCTCCCGCTGCGCCGGAAGCCCCCGCTTCTGCGAAGGCCCCCGAAAAGCCGAAAGCGGCCGCAGCGCCCAAGGCAGAGGGCGACCGAGTTATCGCCTCTCCGCTTGCGAAGCGGATCGCCGAGCAGAAGGGGGTCGATCTCGCTTCGGTGCAGGGAAGCGGACCGAACGGGCGAATCGTGAAGGCGGATGTCGAGAGTGCGCCGGCGGCCAGCGGGCAGGCGCAAGCCCCTTCCAAGGCCGCAGAACCGGCCAAGGCTGCTGCCCCTGCGGGCTCGCAGCAGAGCGAGTTCGGCGCGCCTTACGAGGCCCAGAAGCTCAACAACGTGCGCAAGGTCATCGCGCGCCGTCTCACCGAGGCAAAGCAGACGATCCCGCACATCTACCTGACGGTGGACGTGCGACTCGACGCGCTGCTCAAGCTGCGCGGCGAACTCAACGCCAGCCTCGAGGCAGAGGGCGTCAAGCTCTCGGTCAACGACCTTCTGATAAAGGCGCTCGCCCGTGCGCTGCAGCGCGTGCCGCAGTGCAACGTCAGCTTCCAGGGCGATGAGTTGCACCAGTACACGCGGCAGGACGTCTCGGTCGCCGTGGCGGCGCCCAGCGGCCTGATCACCCCGATCATCGTTGACGCAGGGCGCAAGGGTCTCGCGCAGATCTCGACCGAGATGAAGGAGCTCGCGGGCAAGGCGCGCGACGGCAAGCTGCAGCCGCACGAGTATCAGGGCGGCACGGCCTCGATCTCCAACCTCGGCATGTTCGGGACCAAGCAGTTCGACGCCGTGATCAACCCGCCGCAGGCGATGATCCTGGCGGTCGGCGCAGGCGAGAAGCGGCCCTACGTGATCGACGACGCGCTCGGCGTCGCCACGGTGATGACGGCCACCGGCAGCTTCGACCACCGCGCGATCGACGGCGTCGACGGCGCCAAGCTGATGGACGCGTTCAAGAACCTGGTCGAGAACCCGATGGGGCTGCTCGTCTGACATGATCCCGGTGTTCCTCCTCGCGGTGCTCGCCAGTCAGGTGGGGCCGCCGGCTCCCGAGGCGGTCGTGCACGAGGAAGGCCGCGCCCCCATGGTCGGACTCGCGGGTCCGGGCGAGGATGCGTGCCTGGGCATCGGGCGCATCGCGGGCGGCGAGCCGGAGCAGACCGTTCACGAGGGGCCCGGCGAAGACACTCGGGTAAAGGACGACCTGCCCAGCGATACGATCGTCTGGCTTTGCGAAGCCGCGGACGAGTGGCAGGGCATCGTTTTCGCCGACGCGGAGTTCCAGGAGCTCGGCGATTGCCGCGTGAGCAGGCCCGTTGCCGAACCTGTCGCCTACGAAGGCCCTTGCGGCTGGGGATGGGTCAAGGCGTCGAGCATCGAACTGCTGGCGGGCTGACGAATGGACCACCGCACCGAGCCGATGATCCGCGTCACCGCCATGCCGGCGGATACCAACCCTTATGGCGGCGTGTTCGGAGGATGGCTGATGAGTCAGATGGCGCTCGCCGCCGGAGCGCTCGCGAGCCGGGTAGGACAGGGCAAGGCGGTCGTCGTCTCCGCCTCCGATTTCGCGTTTCCGGGCGCGATGGCGGTCGGCGACGAACTCTCGGTCTACTGCGATATCGCCGCGACCGGCCGCACGTCGCTGACCATCACCGCCGACGCGATCGCCCGCGAACGCAATGGCGAGACGACCGTGAAGGTCGCGGCCGGAACCTTCAAATTCGTGCTGCTCGATGAGAGCGATCGTCCACGGGCGGTCGGCGAGGCGGCGACATCACTCCCCAAGGAAATGAGTAATGGCTGACAAATACGACGTTATCGTGCTCGGTTCGGGCCCCGGCGGTTATGTGGCGGCGATCCGCTGCGCGCAGCTCGGGCTGAAGACCGCGATCGTCGAGCGCGAGAACCTGGGCGGCATCTGCCTCAACTGGGGCTGCATCCCGACCAAGGCGCTGCTGCGCTCGGCCGAGATCTTCCATTACATGCAGCATGCGCAGGATTACGGTCTCAAAGCCAAGGAGATAGAGGCCGATCTCGAAGCGGTGGTGAAGCGCAGCCGGGGCGTCGCCAAGCAGCTCAACCAGGGCGTCACGCACCTGATGAAGAAGAACAAGATCGCCGTTCATATGGGCGAGGGGACCATGACCGGCCCAACCTCCATGACCGTCAAGGGCGAGAAAGGTGAAGAGAAGCTGGAAGCGAAGCACGTGATCGTCGCGACCGGCGCGCGGGCGCGGGATCTGCCGTTCGCGAAGGCCGACGGGAAACGCGTGTGGACCTACCGACACGCGATGACCCCGCCCGAGATGCCGAAGAAACTTCTGGTCATCGGCAGCGGCGCGATCGGGATCGAATTCGCGAGTTTCTACAACGATATGGGTGCCGAAGTTACGGTCGTTGAGATGCTCGACCGGATCGTGCCGGTGGAGGACAAGGACGTCTCCACTTTCCTCGAGAAGTCGCTCACCAAGCAAGGCATGACGATCATGACCGGGGCGGGCGTGGAAGACCTGAAAGTCGGCCCGAGCGGGGTGAAGGCGAAGATCAAGGCAAAAGACGGCAAGGTCTCCGAAAGCGAGTTCAGCCACGTGATCGTTGCGATCGGGATTCAGCCCAATACGGAGAACGTCGGCCTGGAGAAGCTCGCCGAGATGGACCGCGGCTTCATCCAGATCGATCCCTACGGTCGCACGAAGAGCAAGGGCCTGTGGGCGATCGGCGACTGCACGCCCGGTCCGTGGCTGGCGCACAAGGCCAGCCACGAAGGCGTCACCGCGGCCGAGGCGATCGCGCGGGAGCTGGGCAACAAGGACGTCCACCCGCATCCGCTCGACCGCAACAATATCCCGGGCTGCACCTACTGCCATCCGCAGATCGCCAGCGTCGGCATGACCGAGGCGAGGGCGAAGGAAGCCGGCCACGAGGTGAAGGTGGGCAACTTCCCCTTCATCGGCAACGGCAAGGCGATCGCGCTCGGCGAGGCCGAAGGCTTCATCAAGACCGTGTTCGACGCGAAGACCGGCGAGCTGCTCGGCGCACACATGATCGGAGCCGAGGTGACCGAGCTGATTCAAGGCTATGCCGTCGGCAAGACGCTGGAAACCACCGAAGCCGAGTTGATGCAGACGGTCTTCCCGCATCCGACTCTTTCGGAGATGATGCACGAGAGCGTGCTCGGCGCCTACGGACGCGCGCTACACATCTGACCGGCGCCTGCGGGCACTAAGCGGCCCCGACGGGGACCGCGGCGAGGGAGAACGAGATGACCGAGTTCCTGATCCTCGCCTTCGTGATCATGATGGCGGGCGTGGTCGCCGTGCCGCTTGCCACCCGGTTCGGGCTCGGCTCCGTGCTCGGTTATCTGCTCGCCGGAATGGCGATCTCGCCACTGCTCGGCGCTCTGCGGGTCGACGTCGATGCGCTCCAGGCCTTTGCCGAATTCGGCGTCGTCATGATGCTGTTCATCGTCGGGCTGGAGCTCGAGCCGAAGAAGCTGTGGGAAATGCGCCGGCGCCTGATCGGGCTGGGCGGCGGGCAGGTGCTGCTGACGACCCTGGCGCTCGCAGCGGCGATGATGCTCGCGGGCGAGGCGTGGCGCACCGCGCTCGCGATCGGCATGATACTCGCGCTCTCCTCCACCGCGATCGTGGTGCAAACTCTCACCGAGAAAGGCCTGCTGAAAAGCGAGGGCGGGGAAGGAAGCTTCTCGGTCCTGCTGTTTCAGGACGTCGCGGTCATCCCGATGCTCGCCATTCTGCCGTTCCTCGCCTTGCCCGAGCTGGCCTCGGCAGGCTCTGCCGTCGCGAGCGCTGCGCACGGCCACGGCAGCGGCTTCAACCTGACCGAGGGCATGCCGGTCTGGCTCTCCGGCCTGACGACGCTGGCCGCGGTCGGAGCGGTCGTGTTCATCGGCACCTATCTCACCCGGCCGGTCTTCCGCTTCATCGCTGCGGCGCACTTGCGCGAGCTGTTCACCGCCACGGCGCTCGTCTTCGTGATCGGCATCGCGCTGCTGATGACGATCGTCGGCCTCTCACCGGCTCTCGGCACATTCCTCGCCGGGGTGGTCCTTGCGAACAGCGAATACCGGCACGAACTCGAAAGCGACATCGAACCCTTCAAGGGCCTGCTGCTCGGCCTGTTCTTCATTACCGTCGGCGCGGGAGTCGACTTCGCACTGGCGATGGAGAACTGGGGCACGGTGCTCTTCTGGGCGGCGGTCGTGATCGGGGTGAAGGCCGCGGTCCTTGCGCTGATCGCGCGCATCGCCGGGATCCGGCGCCAGGCCTCGTGGCTCTTCTCCCTCAGCCTCGCCCAGGCGGGCGAGTTCGCCTTCGTGTTGATCGGCTTCGCGGTGGCCAATTTCGTGCTGGATGGCGAAACGGCCGACCTGCTGCTGCTGATCGTGGCCCTCACCATGCTCGCCACGCCGTTGCTGTTCATCGCCTACGACCGCCTGATCGAGGCCGCCTATTGCCGCGGCGAGGAGCGCGAGGCCGATCCGATCGAGGAGGAGAACCCGATCATCATCGCGGGACGCGGTCGGGTCGGCGGGATCGTCGACCGCATGCTCGATATTGCCGGTTACCGCGCGACCGTGATCGACTACGATTCGACGCACCTTGAGCATCTCAAGAAGTTCGGGGTGAAAAGCTATTTCGGCGACGCGACGCGGCCCGACCTGCTGGCATCCGCCGGGATCGCGCGCGCGAAGCTGCTGATCGTGGCGCTCGACGAGCGGGAGCAGATCGACAAGCTCGTCCAGTACGCGATCACGAACTTCCCGCAGATCCACGTCGTCGCCCGCGCGATCGATCGCGATCACGTCTACCACCTGTGGGCGATGGGTTGCCGCGACGTGATTCGCGAGACTTACGACGCGGCGATCCGCATGGGTCGCTCCGCCTACGAGGCGCTGGGCGCCGACCCGCAGGGCGCCCGCGCGATGGCGGACGCATTCGAGGAAATGGACCGCACTTCGATGCGCGCGGTGGCTGATCTCTACCGGCTCGACATTCCGGCCTACGAGAACGAGCCGCTGCTCGCGAAGATCAGGGAACTGCGCGCCGAGTGGGATCCCAAGCTGCGCGAGATGATGGACGACATCGTCCAGAGAGGGCACTGAGCGAATGACGCAGGGCACGCACCACTACGTTCCGGATACGCGGAACGAGACCATTCTGATCGACGTGAACGGCGAGCATTTCCCGCGGGCCGAAGCCAGGGTCAGCGTGTTCGACAGCGGCTTCATGCTCGGCGACGGCGTGTGGGAGGGGATCCGGCTTCATGGCGGCCGCCTGGCCTTTCTCGACCGGCACCTCGATCGCCTGTGGCGCGGCGCCAAGGCGATCCACATGGACATCGACGTCACCCGCGAGGAGTTCGAGCGGCGGCTCTACGCGGTACTCGATGCCAACGGCATGACGGACGATGGCGTGCACATCCGCCTGATGGTCACGCGCGGCGTGCGCTCCACCCCCTATCAGGACCCGCGCGTGGTGGTGACGCCGGCAACCATCGTCATCATTCCCGAATGGAAGGAGCCGGCGCCCGAAACCGCGACACGGATGCTTCGGCTGTTCACGGTCCACGTGCGCCGCGGCTATCCCGACGTGCAGGACCCGATGCTCAATTCGCATTCGAAGCTGAACTGCATCACCGCCTGCATCCAGGCCGCGCAGGCCGGGGCGGACGAGGGGCTCATGCTCGACCCTCACGGCTTCGTCGCGACCTGCAATTCGACGCACTTCTTCATTGCTCGGGACGGCGAGATCTGGACGTCGACGGGCGACTACTGCCTCGACGGGATCACCCGCGGCCTGGTGATCGAAGTAGCCCGGGAAGCCGGCATCCCGGTGTTCGAGCGCAACTTCTCGCTGACCCATGTCTACGGCGCGGACGAGGCGTTCACCACCGGCACCTTCGCCGGCGTGGCGCCGGTCGGCTCGGTCGACGGGCGGGTGCTCGGTGCCGAGCGGGGCCCGATAGTCGAGCGGCTCCAGCAGCTCTATCTGGAACGTCTTGCGCGGGATGTCGCCGGGAGGGCGCGGCCATGACGATCCGCATCGCCATGTGGTCCGGCCCGCGCAACATCTCGACCGCGATGATGCGCAGCTTCTCCTCGCGGGCGGATTGCGCCGTTTCGGACGAGCCGTTCTACGGCGCGTTCCTCAAGGCGACGGGAGAGCCGCATCCCATGGCGGAGGAAACGATCGTTTCGATGGATTGCGATTGGCGCTCGGTGCTGGCGGCCCAGTCAGGCGATGCTCCCGGCGGTGACCCGATCTGGTATCAGAAGCACATGCCGCACCACATGGTCGGCCCGGTCGGGATCGCCGCCATGCCGGATCATCGGCATGCCTTCCTGATCCGTGCGCCGGAACGCGTGGTCGCAAGCTACCGCGCGAAGAACGAACTGCGCCGACCCGAGATGCTCGGCTTCGAACAGCTGCGCCGCTATTTCGAATATGAAGCCGAGCGGACAGGGGGCATCCCCCCGGTGGTGGACTCGGACGACATCCTCGCCGACCCGCCGGGCGTGCTGGAGAAGCTATGCCGTGCGCTGGGCATCGACTGGGATCCGGCGATGCTTCGGTGGGAGAGGGGGCCGCACCCGGCGGACGGCGTGTGGGGCGCTCACTGGTACGACAGGGTCAATGATTCCACCGGCTTCGGCCGCCCGCCCGGTCCCGCGCCAATGCTGGACAACGTGTATCGCGAAGTGGCGGACGCGTGCCGCGCGGACTACGAGGCGCTCCGGCGCCACGCGATAACCGTCTGACAGCGGTTCGGCGAAAAATCGGGGCGCTCCGCCGACGAGGTCGTTACCACTCGAAGTCCCACGCGTTTCTCCATCGAAGGAGAGGCACGATGGAATACGAAATCGACGACGACCCCCAAGACCATGAAGGCGACCGCTGCGAGGCGAACCGAAGAGGCGGCGTCCGCGAAGATCACCTCCTGCGCACGCGCCGACAACACGACGCCAGCACCGCCGCTAATCGCCGGCACGCGAACGCTAATGCCGGGTGATACGAAATAGGCGCAAGATGTCGCCCGCGGCGGCCTAGCGGTCAGAGGTTCTCATTTACCAGCGAGCGCGAGCGTTCCATGGCCCGGGTGCGATCGAGGTCGGCCTTGCCCTGTTCCTCGAGTGCCTTCCATTCCGCCTTGGTGAGGCAGATGCGCCGCGACATGATCGATCCGGTCGCCACTTCCCGCTTGCAGATTACTTTTTCCTCGTCCGGCTTGGCAGCCGGCGGTTCGTCGGAATCCAAGGCGAAAGCAGCAGCTGGAATTGCAACCAGCAACACCGCGAGGCTGATCTTGATCACGCGGACTATTCCTTCACCCGTATCGTGCGCAGTTCTCCTGCGCAGATGATGAAAAAAATGGGCGGCTTTCGAAGAAAGCCGCCCAAGCTCGTTATACCGTCTTTGTTTAGAAGTCGACCTTCGCGCCGAGGCGGAAGTAGCGACCCATGATATTCGGGCCAGCCCATGCCGGGTTGAAGCCGAACAGGGCATAAGCGGCGTCCGGATCGAACGGCGGCTCGGTGTCGAGCAGGTTGAGCACGTTCGCGTAGATCGTGAACCTGTCGCCTACCTTCTGCGACACCGTCAGGTCGAGATTCCAGATGTCCTCGGTCTTACAATTGACCGGAGTGCCATCGATGTAGGCGTGCGTCGACGTTCCGTTCTCGGCGTTGAAGGCGCAATCGCCCTTGATGCCGCCGAAGTCGATCGACGCCGTATCGTAGCCCTTGGTGTAGTAGGCCGTCAGACTGACTGCAGTATCGCCGAACTCCAGCGTGTTCTGCCACGTCGCGCGCCACTTGGGCGAACCCGAGCAGGACGTGATGTTGCAGGGGCTGAGCGTGCCGTCATAACGCAGCACTTCGCCGTCGTCGGTCTTCAGTTCGTACTTCAGCATGTACGAAGCATCGAAGTCCGTCCGCCAGGTCACCGCATCTCCGATGGGCAAGCTCGCACGGGCACCGAAATCGATGCCGCTAACCGTCTGCTGGTTCTCGTTGGTGAACGACGACTGGATGAAGCCGATCAGAGGCAGCGCGTTCGGGAACGCCGGGTCGGGCTGCCCCGGGATCACGGTGATGCCCGGAATGTCCACCACGCCGTTGTTGGCATAGTAGGCAGCTTCAGCCGCGCTGGTGTCGGTCACGCCGACGATCAGGTCCTTGACCTCGATGTGCCAGAAATCGACCGTCAGGCTGACGTTGCGGATCGGCTCGTAAACGACGCCGGCGGTGAACGCCGTCGACTTTTCGGGATCCAGTTCCGGATTGCCAACCTGCGTAAGGCCCAGCGAGTAGTTGCCGGTCGCGTAAGCGTTATCACCATGCGCCGCACAGAAAGCCGCGAAGGTCTCGCAATTGACCGTACGGGTCACATAGCCCGTGGTCGGGAGGCCGAAGCTCTCGTTGAAGCTCGGAATGCGGAAACCCTTCGAGAAGGTGCCGCGCAGGGCGAGCTGCGGGATGGGAGTGAACTTGACACCAACCTTCGGCGAGAAGTTCGACTGGCCCGTCGAATAATCGTCGTAGCGGCCCGAGACGTTGACCTCGAACTGCTCGACGATCGGCGCGCCCACTTCGAAGAACGCCGACTTCACGTTACGGCTGCCCGAGGTACCCACCGAGTTGATGCTGTAATAGCGATCATACTGGTTGCCCAGCGTACCCGGATTGCCGCTCGGCGCGTCGATCGACTCGTCACGGTAGGACAGGCCGACCGCTGCCTGCAACGGGCCGCCCGGAAGCTCGAACAGATCCTTGGCGAGGGTGCCCTGGACCTGCCACAGTTCCGACACCGACGTCGTGACCTGACGCGGGCCGATGTAGTCCCAGATATCCTCCGGCGTGGCTTCCAGATCGTTGAAGTTGATCTGGCCGCGCGCGACGGCATCCATGATCCGCTGCGGGATATAGTAATTGTCCTGCCCACGCTTCAGGCGCACTTCGGACCCGGTGAAGCTGGCCGAATAGCGCCAGTCGTCGCCGAAGGTGCCATCGATGCCAAGCACGCCGCGCAGCGAGCGCGAACTCGTATCGACGGTGCGGGGACGGGTCGAGCGAACGAACGCCTGCGCTGTGCGGCCGTCGGCAGCATAGGGGTTGTAGGGGTTGAGGACGCCGTTGGTGGCGTCGCAGCCGGTGCCCGTGCCGGTCGGCGTGCCGACGCCGGTGTTGCAGACGTATACCGGCAGCATCACGTTGTAGGCGGCCACCCCGTTGTTCGGCGGAGTCGGCGTGCCGTTGAAGCCCAGCGGCGTGAACGACGCATGAGTCTTGGTGTTGTAATAGTTGGCAATCGCATAGATCTGCGCACGATCGCCAACATTGGCAGTGAAGCGTGCCGTCAGACCCCTACGTTCGATTTCCGGCTGCAACATGATGTAGTCGCCGTGGAAATCGACCTCGCACACGCCGGCCAGCGGGGCGGTACCCGAACCGGCGGTGTTCTGATGCATATTGTAGTTGAGGCAGCCGGCCGCCGGGTTCAGGAACTCGAACCGGCCTGCGCCCGTCATCGGGTTCGGCGGGCTATCGTCGTCGTCGTCCGGGTCCAGCGGTGCATCGTCGACCGGACGGACGAGCGTCACGCCTGGAATGCTGATGAGGCCGTTGAAGCTTCCGTCTTCCGGAGTGTAGCCGTTCCAGTTGAGGTTCGGCAGACAGCTGCCGCTGGCACCGCACACCCCGGTCCAATCCTGCGTATTGAAGGGATAGCCGCGGTCGCGGGCCCAGAGCGCATCCTGCTTCTGGTATTCGCCGCTTACGTAGAAGTTGAAGCCTTGTTCGGCGAGATCGCCATAACCCCAGGTGGCGTCGATGCGCTGCTCGCCGGCATCGCCGCGCTGCGAAACGCCGACCGAGCCGCCCAAGTGGAGACCCTGGATCTCCTTCTTGGTGATGACGTTGATGACGCCCGCGATCGCGTCGGCGCCATAAGTCGACGAGGCGCCATCACGCAGCACCTCGATGCGCTCCACGACGGCGTTGGGAATCGTGTTGAGGTCGACGAAGTTGCGCTGACCATCATCCGCAAGCGGGTAGGGTGCCATGCGCAGGCCGTCGGAAATCGACAGGGTCGCCTGCACCGTGAGGCCGCGCAGTGCCGGAGCGTTCGCACCCGACGCGAAGTTGAAACCGGTATTCCAGCCCTGGGTAATCGTACCGGCACCGTTGGCCGACAGGCGCTGCACCGCCTCCGCCACGGTGTTGATGCCGCGCTCTTCCAGGGTTTCCGCACTGAGCACGGTGACCGGCGACGGCGCTTCGGTATCGGTACGACGGAGAATCGAGCCCGTAACCACGATGACGTTGTCATCCTGATCGTAGGCCGCGCAGTTCGGATCGTTGGGATCGGCGCACGCGTCATCCGGCACAAGGGTCGGATCGGGCTCATCCTGCGCCATGGCAGGCGAGGCGAATGCCGCGAACGACAGCGCCGCTACTCCTGCGCCTGCGAACAGACGCCCTTTGATTGCAAAAGATCTCATGCTTTTCGCTCCCCCAAGAAAAGGCCGCTAACCGGCTCAAGAGCAAAATCACGCCCTCACGCGCAAAATTTGCATACCTTCGCATGCGACACGACCGGTGCTCTCGCAAATAAAATTGCGCAGAGACCCTATTCTTCCGGGAAAGTGTCGCAAAAATGCAACGAAAGCGAGCCTTCCGGCGCCACGGTTGGCGTCGGAATAACGCATGTGGGGACCGATGATGGCGGACAGGGTGGGATTCGAACCCACGGTGGGCGTTAACCCACGGCGGTTTTCAAGACCGCTGCCTTAAACCACTCGGCCACCTGTCCGCTGTTTGTGCGCGCTAGCGACTGCGCGCGCGGTTGTCATCATCCGCGCGTCGGTTGGGCTCTGCCGCCAACATAAACATCGAAAATCATTTGCGGTTAAACTGAGCTCTGCCACAACGTCCGCATGATCAAGCGCGCTCTCCTGACCCTCGCCCTCTCCGCCGCCATGTTTACACCTGCAGTCCCGGTCGCGGCGCAGGACATGCCGTTCGATACTTATCTCCAGCAGCTCGCCGCACGGGCGCGGGCCGAAGGGGTGAGCGAGGCAACCATCGTGCGCATGACTCAGGGCCTCCAGCCCAATCACCGCGTGATCGAGCTCGACCGCGGACAGCCGGGATCGTCTTCGAGCGGCAGCGGGTTCCCGCCGCTGTCGTCCTATATCGAGAGGCATGTCGATGCCGCGCGGATCAATGGCGGCAGGCGCGCCTATTCGTCGTCGCTCGGCACGATCCGTGCGATCGAGCGGGAATACGGTGTGCCGGGCGAAGTCCTGGTCGCGATCTGGGGCCATGAAACGGCCTACGGCGCGGTCACCGGGAGCTTCGATCTGGCCCAGGCGCTCGCAACGCTCGCCTGGGAAGGGCGCCGGAGGGAGCTGTTCGCCGGCGAGTTCGTCGACCTGCTCAAGGTCGCCGACAAGGGGTATCCGCGCTCGCAGCTCAAGGGGAGCTGGGCCGGCGCATTCGGCAATCCGCAGTTCCTGCCGAGCGTCTATCTACGCCTGGCGACCGACGGCGACGGCGACGGGCGGGCGAACATCTTCAGCAATAGCGCCGACACGCTGGCGTCGATCGCAAACTATTTCCGCGATGCAGGTTGGCGGGCCGGGCAGCCCTGGGGGGTGCGCGCCTCGGTGCCGAGCGGGTTCAACTGGTCCGCGGTGCGTAGCAAGGTCGTCTCGCCGGTGTGTCCGCGGGTGCACGAGCGGCACAGCCAGTGGCGGACCGTGGGCGAGTGGCGCGCGCTTGGCGTGCAGCCGCAGCGCCCTCTGAACGACAGCGTGATGGCCTCGCTGTTTCAGCCCGATGGGCCGGGGGCACCAGCGTGGCTCTTAACGGCAAATTATAGGGTTATCCTCGAATACAACTGCTCGAACTACTACGCGATGAGTGTGGGATTGCTTGCAGATGAGATTGCCCGATGACTTGTTTCGTGGAGCCGCCGCGCTCGCACTGAGCGTCGCCCTGGCCGGGTGCGGGCTGACCGGTGGAGGCGATCGTCCCGCTGCCGAGGCGGGATCTCCGCTCGCGGCGCAGGTGACCGGACCGGCGGCCGATTATCCGATGGTGCTGGGGGATCCGTTCACCGTCGACGGCATCGAGTACGTCCCCACCGATGTGATGAACTACGACGAGGTCGGCTATCTGGCCGCTGACGATGGCGGCGCAGGGGTGACGGCCGCACACAAGACGCTTCCGCTGCCGAGCTACGTCGAGGTGACTTCGCTCGAAACCGGACGGACCATTCTCGCACGGGTCGAGCGGCGGGGTCCGATATCGACCAAGCAACTGGTGGCGCTGTCGCCCGACGCGCTTGTGCAGCTCGGCGCAGGCGCGGGAGCACCCGTGCGTGTGCGCCGGGTCAATCCACCTGAGGTGCAGCGCGCCGAGCTTCGCGCCGACCGAAGGGCACCGCTGCGCATGGACACGCCGGAAACCCTGCTCGGGGTGTTGCGGCGCAGCTTGCCAAAGGAGGGATCGGCCAGCCTGGCGGACGGTCGCAGGCCGCCGGTTCCTTCGGGCGTTCAGACGGCGGGTTTGCCAACCGCAGCGCCGCCCCTTGCACGCCCCGAACCGACCCCCAGCGCACCGCCTGCATCGTCGAGACAGCCGGCGGCTGCGGCATATGCTCTCGAACCTCTCGACGGCACGGCTCCTGCGCAATCGGAAGCGCCCGCCGGTGCCTTCGTGGTTCAGGCCGCCGCCTTCTCGAACAAAGAAAACGCCGATCGGGCGGCCGACGCGCTGGGCGGGTTCGTCTCGAAGGCCGGGCGCTTCTACCGAGTCCGCACGGGCCCTTACGCGACCCGTGGACAGGCCGAAGCCGCGCTCGCCAAGGTACGCGCCGCCGGTTATAGCGACGCGAGAGTGTCCACAGCAGGTTGATCCGCCGGCTCCCCGCCGGCGGCGGGAGCGCAATTGACCGGTCTTCTTCGATATTTCGCCGTGCTTCCCGCGCTGGCGCTTGCCAGTGCGGCCGGAAGCGCCGATCCCGAGCCCGGTGCGGTGCAGCCGTTCCCCGGCGCGCCGATCGCGCTGCTCGCCGACCTCTCCTCCGGGCAGGTGCTGTTTTCGCGCGAGGCCGACCGGCGCTTCATGCCCGCCTCCATCACCAAGGTGATGACCGCGTTCCTCGCCTTCGAGCTGATGGACGATGGCGAACTGTCGCCCGGCCAGTCGTACATGATGAGCGAAAACGCCTACCGCGAGTGGCACGGTAAGGGATCGCGCATGTTCCTGGACAGGAGCGCGCCGGTCACGGTCGAGACGCTCTTGCTGGGGATCACGAGCGTTTCCGCCAACGACGCAGCGGTGGTGCTGGCGGAAGGCGCGGCAGGTTCGGTCGACAACTGGGTCGCGATGATGAACGCCAAGGCGCGGGAAATCGGGATGACCGACAGCCACTTCGGCACGCCCAACGGCTGGATGGACGAAGGGCGGACGTTCACGACCGCCACCGACCTGGCCATCCTCGCCCGCGAGATGATCGTCCGGCACCCTGACCTCTATCGATTCTATTTCGGGCGCGAGGGTATGACCTACCGTGGGATCGCTCAGGCGAACCACGACCCTATCACCGGCCGGGTCGAGGGCGCCGACGGGATCAAGACCGGCTTCACCAACCAGGCCGGCTACGGCTTCCTCGGCAGCGCAGAACGCGACGGCCGGCGGCTGGTCATGGTCGCGGCAACCGCGCCCACCCCGCGCGACCGCAACGAGGCTTCGATCGCGATGATGGAATGGGGCTTCGAGGCGTTCGATACGCGCAAGCTCTATGCGCGCGGCGGTTACGTGGGTGAAGCGCAGGTGCAGGAGGGCGCGCGCAGCACGGTGCCGCTGGTCGCGGCAGGGCCGATCCACGCGACGTTTCCGGACGGAGCCAGGGTCACGCCGAGCCTGACGATCCGCTACGACGGTCCGCTCGAAGCGCCGCTGGAAGAAGGCGCGCACGTTGCCGACCTCGAAATCGCGATCGAAGGCGCACCGCCCTCGCGGGTGCCGCTGCTGACGGGCGAGGCCGTCCCGCAGGCGAACGCCTGGCAACGGCTGGTGAACGGTGTGGTGGGCGTGTTTCGATGACCCGCGGCCGCTTCATCGCGTTCGAAGGGGGCGAGGGGACGGGCAAGTCCACCCAGGCGAAGATGCTCGCCGAAGCGCTCGCCGCGCGCGGCATTGGCGTCGAACTGACCCGCGAGCCGGGCGGCACGCCGGGCGCCGAAGCCATTCGCGGGCTCCTGCTGCAACCGCCGGGGGAGGGGTGGGGCGCCCCTGCCGAGGCGCTGCTGTTTGCGGCAGCGCGCGCGGATCACGTGGCGCGCCGCATTCGCCCGGCTCTCGAAAACGGCCAATGGGTCGTGTGCGACCGTTTCGTTGATTCGAGCAGGGCCTATCAGGGTAGCGCCGGCGGACTGGGCGACGATGCCGTGCGTGTGCTGCACGACATCGGCAGTGGCGGGCTGCGGCCGGACCTTGCCGTCTTGATCGACGTCGCCCCCGACATCGCGGCCGAGCGGCTCGCCGCACGCGATGCGGGGCGGTCCGATGCGATCGGCGGCCGCGACGCCGGCTATCACGCGCAAGTGGCGGAGGCCTTCCGAGGTTTCGCGGCCGCCGCCCCCTCGGCTTTCGCCGTCGTCGACGGAACAGGAACGCCCGAGCAGGTTCACGCCCGCGTTCTCGAGGTGATCGAGCCGCTTCTGCGGGAGGCGGCGTGATGACGATGCTTGGGCACGACGAACCCTGGCGGCAATGGCGCGACGCCCTGCAAGGGGAGCGCATGCACCACGCATGGCTCCTCGCGGGCCGGCGCGGGCTCGGCAAGATGCGCTTCGCAGAGGCGGCCGCGCGCGAGCTGTGCGCCGAGCCGGGTGTTCCTCAGCCGCAGGGCCCTCACCCGGACGTCCACGTTCTCACCCATTTGCCGAAGGACGAGAAGGAGGAACGCAAGCGCGAGGAAGGCAGGCCCTACGAGGTCAAACGCAACATCGCCGTCGCGCAGATTCGCGCGATGCAGCAACGACTGACCACCCGGCCGACGCTGGGCTCAAGGCGCGCCGTCATCATCGACCCGGCGGACGACCTCGAGAAGAGCGCGTCGAACGCGCTGCTCAAGAGCCTCGAGGAGCCTCCCGCGGGCACCTTCTTCCTGCTTGTCGCGCACCGGCCTGCGAAGCTCCTGCCGACGATCCGCTCGCGCTGCCGCGTGCTGCGGTTCCCTTCGCTCGGCGAGGCGGAACTGACCGCCTGGCTTGCCGCCGAAACGCCCGATGCGGATGCGCGAACGCGCGAGGCGGCCGTGCGCGCCGCGAGCGGCTCCCCCGGCGCGGCGCTCGAGTTCGTGGAACGCGATCTTGCGCCGCTCGACAGGTTGATGACGGAGATCGTCCGCCAAGGCGACCAGAGCTTCGAACTGCGCGGGCAACTGGCGGAGGCGATCGGTGCGCGTCCGGACCGCGAGCGGATGACCGCGATCCTCGATCTCGCCCGCTCGGTGCTCGCCGGCCAGATGACGGGGGAGGGCCGGCGCGAATGGTCGAATCTCGTGGACGCCCATGCCGCGCTCGTCCGCCTCGCGGGAGAAGCGCCGACCTACAATTTCGATCCGGGCCTGCTGGTAATGGAGATCGGCACCTTGCTCGCCTCCGCCGCGCCCGCTAGCGAGCGCGCCGATGCCTGACCCTTTCTATATCACCACCGCAATCAACTATCCGAACGGCCGGCCGCACATCGGCCACGCGTACGAGGCGGTCGCGGCTGACGTCGTCGCCCGCTTCCAGCGAGCCATGGGGCGCGAAGTGCGCTTCCAGACCGGCACCGACGAGCACGGCCTCAAGATGGCGCGCAAGGCAGCCGAACAGGGCAGGACCGCGCGCGAACTGGCCGACGAAATGGCGGGCTACTTCAAGGTGATGGCCGACGCCCTTAACGTCTCGTATGACCGCTTCATACGCACCGTGGAGGAGGACCACCACCGCGCCAGCCAGGCCATCTGGCGGGCAATGGAGGCGAATGGCGACCTTTACCTCGACCGATACGAAGGCTGGTACTCGGTTCGCGACGAGGCCTACTACGACGAAAAGGAACTGGTCGAAGGCGAGGGCGGAGACAAGCTTTCGCCGCAGGGCACGCCGGTCGAATGGACCGTCGAGGAAAGCTGGTTCTTCCGCCTGTCCAGGTATCAGGAGCCGCTGCTGGAGCTCCTGCGCACGCCGGGGTTCGTCGAACCGGAGAGCCGCCGTAACGAGATGATCGCCTTCGTTTCCGGCGGCCTGAAGGACTTGTCCGTCAGCCGGACGAGCTTCGACTGGGGCGTGCCGGTTCCGGGCAGCGACGGGCACGTTATGTATGTCTGGGTCGACGCTCTGACCAACTACATCACCGGTCTCGGCTATCCCGACGACACCGAACTCTGGCGCAAGTTCTGGCCGGCCGATCTGCACCTGATCGGCAAGGACATCGTCCGCTTCCATACGGTCTACTGGCCTGCTTTCCTGATGAGCGCAGGCCTGCCGCTGCCGAAGAAGGTGTTCGGTCACGGCTTCCTGCTCAACCGCGGCCAGAAGGAATCCAAATCGGTCGGCAACGTGACCGATCCGCTCGAACTGGCGGAACGCTTCGGGGTCGATCCGCTGCGCTATTTCTTCCTGCGCGAGATCGCCTTCGGGCAGGACGGCAGCTACTCGCCCGAAGCGATCGTGACCCGCGCCAATGCGGAGCTCGCGAACAGCTTCGGCAATCTTGCGCAGCGGACGTTATCCATGATTCACAAGAACATGGATGGAAAACTTGCCACGTGCGAGCCGGACGCGGCGGACCTGTCGCTGTTAGCGGCCGTGCGCACCGCCTGCGCCGGGGATCTGCCGCGTGAGTTCGAACGGCTCAACTTCTCGGTTGGTCTGGAGGCCTGGATGCGGGCGGTGTTCGCCTGCAACCAGTATGTCGACGAGCAGGCGCCCTGGACGCTGCGCAAGACCGATCCCGCGCGGATGGTGGCAGTGCTGATGACGCTCTTCCGCTGCGTGCACGATCTGGCGATCGCGGTGCGGCCGGTCGTGCCCGGCGCGGCCGACGCCTTGCTCGACCAGATGGGCGTCGCCCGGGACGCACGCGACTACGCCGCGATCGGGAACGACACCTGGTTCGAAGCGCTCGTTGATGGCGGGTTCGCTCTCGACAAACCGGTCGGCGTGTTTCCGCGTCTCGAGTTGCCGGAGAGCGAGACGGCCTGATGCTGATCGACAGCCACTGTCACCTCGAATACGAAGGACTGGCGGAGAACCAGCCCGACGTGCTCGCTCGTGCCCGAGCGGCCGGGGTAGGGGGCTTTCTCAACATCTCGACCCGCCGCAGCGAATGGGACAGGGTGGTCGGCACCGCGGAACGCGAGAGCGACGTCTGGGCGAGCGTCGGCATCCATCCGCACGAAGCCGATGCACATGAAGACCTCGGCGCCGCGGAACTGCTCGCCGCAACCGAAAATCCGCGTGTGATCGGCATCGGGGAAACCGGGCTCGACTACTACTACGACAAGTCGGACCGCGGCGTGCAGCAGGCGCTGTTCCGCACACACATCGGCGTCGCGCGGGAAACCGGTCTGCCGGTAATCATCCATACGCGCGATGCGGAGGACGATACCGCCGCAATCCTTGCCGAGGAAATGGAGAAGGGCGCTTTCCCGGCGCTGATCCACTGCTTTACCGCTTCGGCCGAGTTCGGGCGCAAGGTTCTGGATCTGGGCCTCACGATCTCCCTGTCAGGCATAGTGACCTTCAAGAACGCGTCGGAACTTCAGGAAATTGCAGCCGGATTGCCGGCCGAACGGATGCTGGTCGAGACCGACAGTCCATTTCTCGCGCCCGTGCCGCATCGCGGCAAGAAGTGCGAGCCGGCGTTCGTGCGCAACACGGCCCAGTTCATTGCGGATCTGCGCGGAGAACCGTTGGAACAGCTTGCCGAGACCACCACGCGCAACTTCTACCGCCTCTTTTCGAAGGCGAACGCGTGAAGTGCATCCTGCTCGGCTCGGGTACGTCCACCGGCGTTCCGCGGATCGGTGACGACTGGGGCGATTGCGATCCAGATGAGCCCAGGAACCGGCGTACGCGCGTGTCGATCCTCCTCGAGAGCGATGAGGGGCGGCGGATCCTGGTCGACACCTCTACCGACCTGCGCCAACAGCTCCTGACAAACGGGATCGACGCGATCGATGCCGTGTTCTGGACGCATGATCATGCCGACCATTGCCACGGCATCGACGATCTGCGGGTGCTCCGCTACGGGCGCGGCGGACCGATCCCCGGTTATGCCGCTTCCACGACGGCCGATCGTTTGCGGCGGCGGTTCGACTACGTCTTTGCCGGACAGCACGGCTATCCCACAATCGTCTCGCTCGAAGCGCTCGATCGTCTGCGACTGTGCGCGGGCTTTTCGATCGAGTGGTGCCAGATGCCCCACGGTCCGGCGCAATCGACCGGCTTTCGCTTCGAGATCGACGGGAAATCCGTGGCTTACGCGACTGATTTCAGTGAAGTTCGTGACGAAATGGTCGAGACCTTTTCCGATGTCGACCTGCTCGTGACCGATTGCCTGCGCCGCGAGCCGCATCCGACACACGCGCATCTTGCCATGGCGCTCGATCTCGCGGAGCGCTGCAAGGCCCGGCGAACCGTGCTCACCCATCTCGACAAGAGCATGGATTACCGGACGTTGTCAGACGAAGTGCCGAAAGATGTCCTGGTGGGCTACGACGGCATGGAAGTCGTGCTGTGACCGACTTCGATGCGCTCCAGATGGTTTCGCTGATCGGATGGCTGGCGGTGGCTGTCGCAGCATACGCATCGTTCCGGTTCGACTGGAAGAAGAGCGCCCGCATGGCGCTCGTGTGGATCGCGATCTTCGTGGGCGTCGCATTCCTGTTTTCGCTGATCGGCGGATCTCGCTGATGGCGGATGGGGCGTCTGACCTCACCGCTCTTTTACTTTACATAATATATATTATCGTTCCAGTATGACCAAGCAACTGACCCGCCTTCTCGGCATCATGGCCACTCTCCGCGATCCAGAGCGCGGCTGCGAATGGGACCGCGCACAGCGCTTCGAAACCATCGTGCCGCACACGATCGAGGAAGCCTACGAAGTCGCCGACGCAGTTGCACGCGGCGACATGCGCGATATTCGTGAAGAACTCGGCGATCTGCTGTTCCAGGTCGTATTCCAGGCCCGCATCGCCGAGGAAGCCGGTCATTTCGATTTCGACGACGTCGCGCGGTCCATTGCGGAGAAGCTCGAGGCGCGCCATCCGCACATCTTCGGTGACGCGGACATGCCGGGCGGCATGCGCGAGGAACGCTGGGAAGCGCTCAAGGCGCAGGAACGGGCGGCCAAAGGTGCGGAGAGCGCACTCGATGGCGTCGCGGCGGCGCTTCCGGCACTCATGCGCGCCGAGAAGCTCCAGAAGCGAGCCGCGCGCGCCGGCTTCGACTGGCCCGATCCGGAAGGTCCCCGGGCCAAAGTCGTCGAGGAGATGGCCGAACTCGCCGAGGCTGCCCCTGATGACCGCGCCGCCGAGGCGGGCGACTTGCTGTTCGCGGCGGTCAATCTCGTACGCGCCTATGGCATCCCGGCGGAAGAAGCCCTGCGCGGCGCCAACGACAAATTCGAGCGCCGCTTCCGGGCGATGGAAGCTCTGGCGGACGGCGCCTTCCCCGATCTCCCGCTCGACGAGCAGGAAGCGCTCTGGCAGCAGGTCAAACGAACGGAGCGCTAGCGAAGGCTGGCAAAGCGCCCGAATTCCTTCGGCGTCAGGCGCACCTGGAGGCGATGGATGGGACCGTCCTCGCCTTCTTCGGCGCGGTCGCCAAGCACCTGCCCATGCGCGTGGAGCCAGGCGATCTTCTGCCCCTCGCCCGCAGGCAGGACGATCTCGTGCACTTTCGCGCCAGCGGTGAGCAGCGCGTCGAGGCGCGCGAGCAACGCTTCCAGCCCCTCCCCCGTTTCAGCGGAGATCGGGACGATATCCGGCTCGCCTTCCGCGACCGCGAGCAACTCTGCCAGCGGTTCGGCCGGCAGCAAATCGATCTTGTTCCAGGCCTCCACGATAGGGATGGTGCTCTCGCCCCCCTCCCCTTCGATAATGCCGAGATCGGCGAGCACTTGGAGGACTTGCGTCTTCTGTGCACCGGCCGAAGCGTTGGCCATGTCGCGCACATGCACGATCACGTCGGCACCCGTGACTTCCTCCAGAGTAGCGCGGAAAGCTGCGACGAGCTGGGTTGGCAGATCGGAGATGAAGCCGACGGTATCGGACAGAATCGCTTTCTCCACACCCGGCAGGCGGATCGCGCGCATGGTAGGATCGAGAGTGGCGAAGAGAAGATCTTCCGCCATGACAGTTTCGCCTGTGAGGCGGTTGAAAAGTGTTGATTTTCCCGCGTTCGTATAGCCCACCAGGGCAATTACCGGCCACGGCGCCCTGCCCCGTCTTTCACGATGCAATGTGCGCGTCTTGCGCACCTGCTCAAGCTCCTTGCGCAGCCGTCCCATGCGCTGCCGGATCATTCGCCGGTCAGCCTCGATCTGCGTCTCGCCCGGGCCCCCTAGGAACCCGAAACCGCCGCGCTGGCGCTCCAGGTGCGTCCACGAGCGCACGAGACGACTCTGCTGGTAATCGAGGTGTGCGAGTTCGACCTGCAGGCGCCCTTCGGCAGTCGCCGCACGCTCGCCGAATATCTCGAGGATCAGACCGGTCCGGTCGATCACCTTGCGCTTCAGCGCTTCTTCCAGATTGCGCTGCTGGATCGGCGACAGCGCGCCGTCGACGACGACCAGTTCCGCCTCGTTCTGCTCACAGGCGACCGCGATATTCTCGACCTGCCCCGCCCCGAAGAGCGTGCCAGGCCGCACCTGGCGCACGGGCAGGACGAAGGCCTCGGCGACCACGATCCCGATCGCGAGCGCGAGCCCGCTTGCCTCGGCAAGGCGCGCCTCGGCATCGAGATCGTGATGCTGCCCGCGTATGTCGGGGCACACGACAAGGGCCCGCGCACCGCGGGACACCTCACCGAGAAGGTTGTCGTCGAAGCTCAGTCGTCCTCGCCTTCCCAATCGTCGCTCAGATCGACCGGCGTTGCAGGCTGGATCGTCGAGATCGCGTGCTTGTAGGCAAGCTGCACGTAACCTTCGCGCTCCAGCAGCATGCAGAACAGATCATAGGCGGCGATCGCGCCTTGCAGCATGACGCCGTTGACGAGGAACATCGTCACCTGCGCTTCCGCATCGCGCACGCGCGAAAGGAACACGTCCTGCAGGAGGCGCTGCTTCTTGCTCGAATCCTGGCTCGCGAACTGCGAGGCATCCATCGGCTGCGCCGGCATAATGGTGGAGATCGCGTGCTTGTAGACGAGCTGCGACTGCCCGTCGCGGCGCAGCAGGATCGAGAAGTTGTCGAACCAGGTGACGATACCCTGCAGCTTGACGCCCTTCACCAGGAACATCGTCACGGGCGTCTTGTTCTTGCGCAGAATATTGAGAAACGCGTCCTGAAGATTCGCCTGACGCGTCTGCTGCTTCGCTTCTTCGGCAGGCTTCGGATCAGGTTTGGGCTTGGGGCGCGCGGAAAGCGTCTTTCCGGTAGACATGGATGCTTCCTTCTTCTTGGCGGCCGCCCTTGCGGTCCGCATTCTGGCCGCAGCCCGAAGACTGCCGCCGCATAGGTAACCGATTATGCCGCGTTTGGTGCCCGCGGGCAAACCGTTATTGCGTCTGACCGGATTCGCGAGACTGCTCAGATCTTCCGGTCGGTTGCGTGCCGCTCGCCCATGCCAAGGAGCTTGAGCTTGCGGTGCAATGCCGAGCGCTCCATCCCGATGAAGCTCGCGGTCTTCGAGATGTTGCCCGAGAAACGCCGGATCTGAATGCTCAGATACTCGCGCTCGAACGTCTCGCGCGCCTCGCGCAGGGGAACACCCATGAGCGTGGAAAGCCCGTTCGCGCCGCCCAGTTTGCCGCCGGTGACTTCGCTCGGAAGCATCTCGGCCTCGATCACTTCCAGATTCTCGCGCGGGGAGAGGATCACGGTCCGCTCGACCACGTTTCTCAACTGGCGGACGTTGCCTGGCCAGTCGTAGGCCTGCAGCGCGGCCATCGCCTCCTCCGAGATGTCCGGCGCCGGCACGCCCTGTTCGGCGGCGTAGCGCGCGAAGAAGTGCTGCGCGAGCGCGGGGATGTCGTCGCGGCGCTCGGCGAGCGAGGGAATTGCGACGGGCACCACGTTGAGGCGGTAGAAGAGATCTTCCCGGAAGCGCTTGTCTTCCATCTCCTCCGTCAGATCGCGCGAGGTCGAGGAGACGACCCGCACGTCGACGCCAATCTGGCGGTTCCCGCCCACACGAACGAAGGATTGTTCAGTGAGCACGCGGAGAATCCGTGCCTGGGTCGAAAGCGGCATGTCCGCCACTTCGTCGAGATAGAGCGTCCCGCCGTCAGCGAGTTCGAGCAGGCCGGGCCGAACGAGCTGACCGTCGGCTTCTTCCCCGAACAGCTCCTGCTCGAACCTTTCCGGCGTAATCCGCGCCGAATTGACGATGACGAACGCGGAATCGGCCCGCCCGCTCCAGCTATGCAGGAGCCGCGCGGCCACTTCCTTCCCCGCCCCTGCCGGGCCGCTGATGAGCACGCGGCTGCCGGTGTTGGCGACCCGCTTCAGCGTGGCGCGGACCTGATTGATAGCGGGGGAATTGCCGGTGAACTCTTCCCCTTGCGAGAAGCCTTGCCGCAGACGGGTGTTTTCCCGCCGCAGCCGCTCGGTTTCGGTCGCGCGGCCGACGAGATGGAGCAGGCGTTCGGCTTCGAAGGGCTTCTCGATGAAGTCCATCGCCCCGCGGCCGACGGCCGAGACCGCCGTGTCGATGTTGCCATGACCGGAGAAGATGATCACCGGCAGCTCGGGCTCACGCTTCTTGATCTCGTCGAGTACTTCGAGCCCGTCCATCGGGCTGCCGTGGAGCCATACGTCGAGCAGCACCAGGCTCGGGCGGCGCTCGTCGATTGCGGCGAGCGCCCCGTTGCTGTCGCCCGCCGTCCGGCATTCGTAGCCCTCGTCGCAAAGGACGCCGGAGACGAGCTCGCGAATATCGCGTTCATCGTCGACGACGAGGATGTCTAGGGCCATCGGGCGAACTCCTTGTCATGCATCATTCGGCGGCCTCGCTCCCCTGCGCCGCAGGTTCGCGCGTGAACCGCAAGGTCACGCGAGTGCCGCCCCCTTCGGCAGTTGCGAAAATCATCTCCCCCCCGTGTTCCTCGACGATCTTGTTGACGATCGCGAGGCCAAGGCCCGTGCCCTTCTCGCGCGTCGTGACGTAGGGCTCCACGATACGATCGCGATCCTGCGGCAGACCGACGCCGTTGTCCTCGACGGTGACAGTCACATCGTCTTCGGTCGGAATGACCGCGACCGCGATCTGCCCGCGGAAGTCGGGCTCCGCATCGCGCGCGCGCGCGTCGACTGCCTCGACGGCGTTCTTGAGTACGTTGGTGAGCGCCTGGCCGACCTGGTGACGATCGCACGCGAGCGGGACCGCGCCCTCACCCTCGTAACTGAAGCGGAAATCGATCTCCGGATGAGCGACTTCCTGCAGGAACAGTGCCTGGCGGACGAGATCGAGTGCGTCCTCCTTGCGGAACACAGGCTTGGGCAGGCGCGCGAAGGACGAGAACTCGTCGACCATCTTCCGCAGGGCGCCCACCTGGCGCACGATCGTGCTGGTCAGCTCGTCGAACAGGTCGCCGTCGCTGTCGATCTGCTTGCGATAGCGGCGCTTGAGCCGCTCGGTAGCGAGCTGGATCGGTGTGAGCGGATTCTTGATCTCATGCGCGATCCGTCGCGCGACGTCGGACCAGGCCGCCTGCCGCTGGTCCAGCAACTGGCGCGTGATATCCTCGAACGTGATCACCTTGCCTTCCGAGAAGTCGGCGACCTTGACCGCCAGCGTCAGCAGGTCTCCCCCCACGGTCTGGTTCACGATCCCCCGATCCACGCCCCCGCGAACGAGCGTCGAAATCGGCGGGCTGAGCTGCTCGAGCGTGAGGCCGAGAGGCGGCGGCGATGCTTCCTCGATCAGCAACTCCTGCGCCGACCCGTTCATCAGCAGGACCTGCCCATCCTGATCCACCGAGATCACCCCCGCCGTGACGGATTCGAGCACGGTTTCCATAAAGGCGCGGCGATTTTCCAGCTGGCGGTTGGCGCTGACGAGGGCATCCGTCTGCTTCTCGATCTGCGCCGTCATCCGGTTGAACGCACGATTCAGTAGGCCGATCTCGTCGGGCCCGGTCCGCCCCTCCACGCGCAGCGAGAAGTTGCCGGCGCCGACCTGACGCGCGGCGCCGACAAGATCGGTGAGCGGTTCGACCTGCCGATCAGCGAAGCGCAACGCGAACCACACCGAGAGCGCCAGCAGCGCGAGCGAGACGAAAAACAGCGCGAGGTTGAAGCGCAACTGCAGCGCGCGGGCGCGCTGCGTGAGCAGGTCGTAATTGGTGGAGATGGCGTTGGCGCGGTCCCATAAGTCGAAGGCAAAAGCTTGGGAATTGCGCGCGTTGTAGAGGAATATCCCGCTTTCCTCATCGATCGCCGCGACCCCCTCGATGCGCTCGGAGCTCCCTTGCACGACGACTTGCTCGTCGCCTGCCACGCGGTCGAATATCGCAGGATCGAGCTCGGTGGGATCGTTGTCGCTGACCAGACCCAGCATCGCCGCGGTGCGCAGACTCCCGTCTGCCACGCGCTGGAGAATGGCCGATTCGTTGATCCCCCGCCCCTCGGCCTGATAGCGGTAATAGTCCTCGAAGCCGCCGTCGGTGAGTGAGCCGCGCTGGAGATAGAAGCGCAGGTCGGCCGCCATCGCTATGGTCTGATTGGCCACTTCGAGTTGGTTCTGCTCGTAATATCCCTGCGCGAGTTCGTTCGCGTTGCGCATCAATCCGCGTGAATCGTCCGAGAACCAGAAGTCCACGCCCGATTGGAAAAGCACCGCGGCGAATGCAGCCACCAGCAAGGTCGGGATGGCCGCGATCAACGAGAAGAAGAACACGAGCCGCACGTGAAGCCGGGCGGTGCTGCCCGCAGCGCGGCGCAAGGCGAGCCGACGGCCGAAGAGGACGACCAGCGCCATCGCCGGCAGCAGCGTGCCGATCAGCAAGCTCGCCACCTGTCCCGCCGGGACGAGCTGGCCGTCCGGCGGCGCGCTTTCGAATGTCACCCAGGTCGTCAGCACCATTGCCGCAAGGGCAAGCCCGGCGGCGATCTCGAGCAGGAGGAAGAAATTCGACCGGCGCGAAGCGACCACGACCCGGCGCCACAAGCGCGGCGCTCGCCTGGTCAACGGGAGTGTCGGTGCTGCCACAGTTGCAAGCTTACAACGCCGCTGTTGCAATTTTGCAAGCTCAATTTCGCTCAAGCGAAAGTTGGTGTGGACGAAACGTCAGTCCGCCCGAACGAAGCTCTCCGCCTGGATCTCGAGATCCCCGAGCTTCTTGCGCAGCGTATTCCGGTTGATGCCCAGAAGTTTCGCCGCCCGCAACTGATTGCCGCCGGTCTGCGCCAGCGCGTGTTCGAACAGCGGCCGCTCGAATGCCGCGAGCGCGCGATGGTAGACGGTGCCCGGTGCCGGCGCGGTGCCGACGATCCAGCCCTCGAGCGCGCTGCGAAGGCCGTCATCATCATCGGGTCGAGTCGGATGCGCCGAGTCTTCACCGAGCACCGACGTGATCGTCTGAGCGTCGATCACGTCGTCGCGTGCCATCAGCGCCAGGCGATAGACCGCGTTCCGCAGCTCGCGGACGTTGCCGCGCCAGGGCTGCTGTTCGAGCAGCGCGATGGCTGCTCGGTCGATCCGGCGTTCGGGCAGGCCCTCTCGTGCGGCATGGCCGAGGAAATGCTTGGCCAGCGCCTCGATGTCCTCCGTACGGTCGCGCAGCGGCGGCAGCTGGATCGGCACGACATTGAGGCGGTAGAACAAATCCTCGCGAAACCTGCCGCTGGCGATCATCGGCTTGAGATCGCGGTTCGTCGCGGCGACGATACGCACGTCCACCCCGATTTCCTGACGCCCGCCGACGCGCCGGATGCGCCCGGACTGCAGCGCGCGAAGCAGCCGGGTCTGCGCCTCCATGGGCATGTCGCCGATCTCGTCGAGGAACAGCGTGCCCCCATTGGCCTGTTCGAACTTGCCGATCGCCTGCGCGATGGCGCCGGTGAAGGCGCCCTTCTCGTGTCCGAAGAGCTCGCTTTCGATCAGGTCCGAGGGGATCGCAGCGGCGTTGACCGCGACGAATGGCCCCGACTTGCGATGTCCGAGCTCGTGAATCGCCTCTGCCACGAGTTCCTTGCCGGTCCCGGATTCGCCGAGGATCAGGACGGTCAGATCGTTGCGCAGGACGCGTGTGATCATGCGGTAGACCGCCTGCATCGCCTGACTGCGGCCAACGAGCGGCAGCCCGTCGCCCGCCTCCGCTTCCTCGCCCCGCCGCGCACCCGAACCCGCTGCCTGCACGACCGCGCGCACCAGATCCTCGAGATCGAACGGCTTCGGGAAGTACTCGAACGCGCCGGTGTCGCTCGCGCGCACCGCCGTATCGAGCGTATTCTGCGCCGACAGCACGATCAGCGGCATGGTGGGACAAGCCGCACGGACGCTGCCAATCGTCGCAATGCCATCGCCGTCGGCGAGCACGACGTCGGTCAGCATCACGTCGTACTTGCCAGACGCGAGCAACTTGTCGCGCGCAGCGATGCTGTCGCAGCGGTCGACCGCGAACCCTTCATCCTCCAGTGCGGAGCGGATGACGGTCGCGATCGAAGTGTCGTCCTCGACCAGTAGGATCTTGCCGCTCATACCTGTTCCCTCTCATCCTTAGCCAGCGGCAGATGGATGCGAAAATGCGTCAGGCCCATGCGCTCATCGCGCTGATGCCCGATCCGCCCGTCCATGTCGCGGACCAGCTTGCGCACCAGTGCGAGACCGAGGCCCTGGCCGCTTGCCTTGGATGTGACGAACGGTTCGAACACGTGGTCGCGCAGCGCAGGTTCGATGCCGGGCCCGTTGTCGCTGACGGTGATCTCGATCGGCAGGCGCACGGTGCGCCCCAGCTTGAGGTTCGAGACGAGCCCGCTGGCAAAGCGCGTACGGATGACGACCCGCGGCGCCTCGGCGTTGGCGCTGGCGTCACGCGCATTCGAGATCAGGTTGATCAGCACCTGTTCCAGCGCGTCCCGACTCGCAAGCACCGGCGGCAAGGACGGGTCGAACTCCTCGATCAGTTCCACTCCGCTGTCGTCCGCGGCACGGACCGTAGCGATCGCGCTGCGCACCGCGGCGTGGAGATTGACCGGCGCCACGGGGTCCGCGCGCTCGCTGCCGAGGCGCTGCATGCGATCGACCAGGCGCGCGATGCGGTCGACTTCATCCGAGATCATGGCCGCGAGCGGCCGGTCCTTCTCGTCCAGCTTGCGCGCGACGAGCTGTCCTGCACCGCGGATCGCGGCGAGCGGATTCTTGATCTCGTGCGCGAGGATCGCCGGCGCGCGAAGCGTGGTCTCCTGAACGAGGTCCTCCGCCATCTCGCCCTGCCCCACTTCGGAGATGGTCATCACGCGCCACCCCGGATGCGATGCAAGGGGGGAGACGGTCAGATTGACCTGTGTCGCCCGCGCGCCGCAGCGCAGCGCCATGCCGCGTACGGTTAGCCGCGCATCGGCTTCCCTGAGGCGCGTCGCCACCCGCGCATCGTCGAGTTCGACGACATCCAGCAACCTGGCACCGACAAGCCGCTTGGCGCTGCGGTGAAGCAGGTCTTCCGCCGCCGGGTTGGCTTCTCGCACCGCAAGGTCGGGATCGAGCAACAGAACGGCGAAGATCAGCCCGGCGATCTGCGCCCCCGGGCCGGGCGGCGCGTCTTCCATCGTCACGCAGCGCGGCGGCGCATGAACGGTTTGTAGAACCGTTCCAGCTCGCCGAGCACCTGATCGGGATCGTCGATGAAGTTCACGTGGTTGCGGAACTCGGCGGAGCCATGCATCCCCTTGGTGTACCAGCCCAGATGCTTGCGCGCGACTTTGGCCCCGACATCGCGGCCGTAGAGCTCCAGCATACCGCGATAGTGCTCGACGAGCACGTCGTACTGCTCATCGAAGCTGGGGCTCGCCAGGCTCTGTCCCGTGCGCCACCAGTGCATGACCTGGCCGAGCAGCCACGGCTTGCCGTAAGCGCCACGGCCGATCATCACCCCGTCGGCCCCGGACTGTTCGAGCGCCTGCGCAGCGTCGTCGACCCCGCAGATATCGCCGTTGACGATCACCGGAATGGACACGGCCTCCTTCACCTTGCGGATGAAAGACCAGTCGGCGCTTCCCTTGTACATCTGATTGCGAGTGCGGCCATGGACGGTGACCATCTTCACGCCGAGGTCCTCGGCGATCCGTGCGAGTTCGGGCGCGTTGAGGCTGTCATGATCCCAGCCCATGCGCATCTTGACCGTGACCGGCACCGAGACGGCCTTGACGGTCGCCTCCATCAGCCTCGTCGCCAGCGGCACCTCGCGCATCAACGCAGAGCCTGCCATGCCGTTGGTGACCTTGCGCACCGGACAGCCGAAGTTGATGTCGATGATCTCCGCGCCGCGGTCTTGGTTGAGCTTGGCCGCTTCTCCCATCGATTCCGGATCGCATCCGACGAGCTGCATCGAGACCGGCTCTTCGGTCGGGTCCCAGGCGGCCTTCTGAACCGACTGGCGCGTTTCGCGGATCGCCGCCTGACTCGCGATCATCTCGGTGACGTTGAGGCCGGAGCCGTAGCGCCGGACGAGCGTGCGGAACGGCATGTCGGTGACGCCGGTCATCGGCGCCAGGATCACAGGGCAGTCGATCGTCACCGGGCCGACGTGGATCGGCTTCAGCGCCGGAGGAGTGGGAAGCGAAGTCATATGCAAAGGCGTGCCTAAAATTTGGGCAGCGCATAGTGGATTGCCCGCCTTCGCGCAAGCGGCTAGCCGCGGCTGCGATGCCGGACAGCCCGCCCCTGCCCCCCTTCGCCGCGGTGGTCGTCGCCGCGGGCAAAGGGCTGCGCGCTGGACAGCCCGTTCCCAAGCAATTCGCCCCGTGGCGCGGCAAGCCGGTCGTGCGCCACTCTGTCGAGGCTTTGATCGAAGCGGGGGCGCAGAAAGTGCTCGTCGCCATTCCGGAAGGCGCAGAGACGATCGCTAGTGAGGCGCTGACAGGCCTCGCCGCGGTGGAACTGGTAACCGGCGGCGCAACCCGGCAGAGCTCCGTGCGAAACGCCCTAGAGACGCTAGAATCGGGTGAGCCCGAACTCGTGCTGATCCATGACGCTGCCCGCCCCGCCCTCGCCCGCCCGGTGATTGCACGACTACTGGCGGCGCTCTCTGACCAACCAGGCGCAATTCCGGTCCTTCCCGTAGTCGACAGTCTCGCATTCGACGACCGCGGCACGATGGGTACCGCGGCCGACCGCGAGGCGCTGCGCCGTGTCCAGACCCCGCAAGCGTTCCGGTTCGCCGACATTCTGGCTGCGCATCGTGCATGGTCCGGCGAGCCGACAGCTGGCGACGATGCGCAGGTCCTGCGCGCCGCGGGGGGGATCGTCGCGCTCGTCGAAGGGGACGAAGCGCTCAGGAAGCTGACATTCGCGGAGGATTTCGTGTCCCAACCCAGCGCCATCCGCACCGGCATGGGCTTCGACGTGCACCGCCTTGCCGCGGGTGAGGAGCTGTGGCTCGGCGGCGTGCTCGTGCCGCACGACAAGGGACTGGCGGGCCACAGCGATGCAGACGTCGCGCTCCATGCGTTGGTCGACGCGCTGCTCGGCGCGATCGGTGACGGGGATATCGGTGCCCACTTCCCGCCGAGTGACCCCAAGTGGAAGGGGGCGCGTTCGGCGCACTTCGTGGAGCATGCGGCCGCACTCGTCGACACCGCAGGCTTCCGGATCGCCAATGTCGATCTCACCATCATCTGCGAGGCGCCGAAGATCGGTCCGCACCGGAATGCGATGAGGGCGCGCATAGCGGAGCTCTTGGCGATCGACCTCGGCGCGGTTAGCGTGAAGGCTACGACCACCGAGGGACTCGGCCTTACAGGCCGCGGCGAAGGCATCGCCGCCCAGGCGATCGCGACACTGGTCGGAAAGGATTGAACGGATCCCATGAAAGCCACCCTGGCATGCACCGCCCTCACGCCGCTTGCGCTCATGTTCCTGGCCGTGCCGGCGAACGCGCAGGCCGAACCAAGCGGCCCGGAAATCGAAGGCGCGGTCCGCTTCGGCCTACCTGCGCTGTTCGCCGGGTACCGGGCGACCTGCTCCGCGCAGCTCTCGCCGGACGGCTATGTCGCGCAGAACGCCGATCGCCTGGTTGCGAAGTTCGCGGACGGCGCCGATGCGCACTGGCCTGCCGCGAAGGCCGCGCTGTCCACGCTGGGCGACGATCAGGGCATGGACAGCGTGATGCTGGCCCAGATGCCCGACGACGCGCTCAAGCCTTTCGTCACCGCCCTGTTGCAACAGATGGTCGCGACCGAGATCAAGCCTGCGCAGTGTGTCGATGTCGAGCGCGGGCTCGAGTTGATCGATCCGCTGCCCGCCGACAATATCGCCGGACTAATCGGCTTCATGGTCGAGATGGCGGAGCGGCGCGATAGCGGCTCGGACATCGCCGGCGCAGCGGGCGAATAACATGGCAAGCGCGCTCCTCTCCGACGACATCGAGGAACTCGCTCGCCGAGCCGTGGAAGAGAACCTCGCGGCCAGCCGCCGCGTTGCGCTCGCCGAAAGCTGCACCGGCGGTCTCGTCACGGCGGCGCTGACAGAAATCCCGGGTTCGTCGAAAGTTCTCGACCGCGGCTTCGTCACGTACTCGAACGAGGCAAAGTTCGAGCTGCTCGGCGTATCGAACGAGATCATCGAGACGTTCGGTGCGGTCTCGATCGCCTGCGTCTGGGCAATGGCCCAGGGCGCGCTCGAGCGCAGCCAGGCGGACGTCGCCGTTGCGATCAGCGGAGTGGCGGGGCCGGACGGCGGCTCGGATCTCAAGCCGGTCGGGACGGTCGTGTTCGCCCGCGTCGTAAGGGGCGAGACCGGCGATCCCGAAGGCGAACTGCGGAACTTCGGCAATGTCGGGCGAGCCGAGGTTCGTCGTCAGGCGACGCTCTGCGCGCTCGAGCTGCTGCTGCCGTAAAGCTCTTCCGCGCGGGCTTCGAACGCGGCGACCATCTTGCGGAAGGCGCGGTCGAAATACTGGCCCGCCAGAGCCTCGAACACGCGGTTCTTGAAGGTGAATTCGACCGCGAAATCGACCCGGCACCCCCCTTCGGGCAGATCGGTGAAGTGCCACTCGTTGTCGAGATCGCGCAGCGGTCCATCGACGTAGATCACATCGATCATCTCCGGCCGGCGCTTGGTAACCTTCGAGGTGAAGCTCTCGCGGAAGCTCTTGAAGCCGACCACCATGTCGGCGACCATCTCGGTCTCGCTGTTCGCACGGACCCGGGTCGCGATCACCCAGGGCAGGAATTCCTTGTAGTGGCCCACGTCGGCGACGAGGTCGAACATCTGCTCGGCGCTGTAGGGAACGTGTCGTGTCTCGCGTATTCCGGGCATGCTCGTCTTCTAGATACTCGTCGGCAGATGCAGATTTACGCCTGAGCCACCTTCGCCAGTTTCGCCTCGCGCGCGGCTTTCATCTCGGCGAAGTCGTCGCCCGCATGATAGCTCGAACGCGTGAGCGGGCTTGCCGCAACTTGCAGGAAGCCCTTGGCACGCGCGATCGAGCCGTAGGCGGCGAAGGCCTTGGGCGTCACGAACTCCTCGACTTTGGCGTGCCGCGGCGTGGGCTGGAGATACTGGCCCATGGTGATGAAATCGACGTCGGCGCTGCGCATGTCGTCCATCACCTGGTGCACCTCGAGCCGCTGCTCGCCGAGTCCGAGCATGATGCCCGACTTGGTAAAGATCAGCGGATCGTGAGCCTTCACCTCTTCGAGCAGGCGCAGCGACGCATAATAGCGGGCGCCGGGCCGGATCGTCGGATAGAGGCGTGGCACGGTTTCGAGGTTATGGTTGTAAACGTCCGGCCCAGCATCACAAATCGCCTCGACCGCCGCACGCATCTTGCCGCGGAAGTCCGGAGTGAGAATCTCGATCGTCGTCTCGGGCGTTTCCCGGCGGAGCGCCTTTATGACCTTGACGAACTGCCCTGCCCCGCCGTCCGGCAGGTCGTCGCGATCGACGCTGGTAATCACGATGTGCTGCAGGCCCATCTTGCCTGCTGCAATGGCGACGTTCTCCGGCTCCATCGGATCGACCATGCGCGGCATGCCCGTCTTGACGTTGCAGAACGCGCAGGCGCGGGTGCACACGTCGCCCAGGATCATCACCGTCGCGTGCTTCTTGGTCCAGCACTCGCCGATATTCGGACAGGCCGCTTCCTCGCACACCGTGTTGAGATTGAGTTCGCGCATCAACTGGCGCGTCTCGTGATAGCCCTTGCTGACGGGCGCCTTGACCCGGATCCAGTCGGGCTTGCGCTGCCTTTCGGGGCGCGGGCTTTCAGGTACGGGTGCGCTGGAGAGATCGTTCATGCGGCTCATCTAGTCGTCGCATTGCGGTCTTGCCAGCCCTTTCCCGGCGCTGCATGGGGCGAGCATGAAGAGCTTTGCAGAACTGATCGACGGTTACCGCAACTTCCGCAAGAACGCCTGGTCTGCACAGCGCGAGCGGTGGAGTGAGCTTGCCGAGGGACAGTCGCCGCAGGTCATGGTCATCGCCTGCTCCGACAGCCGCGCCGACCCGATGCAGATCTTCGATGCCGCGCCCGGCGAAATCTTCGTCGTGCGCAACGTCGCGGCCATGGTCCCGCCGTTCGAGACCACGCCCGGCAACCACGGCGTCTCGGCGGCGCTGGAATTCGCCGTACAGTTCCTCAACGTCCGCGAGATCGTCGTGATGGGACACGGCTTCTGTGGCGGCTGCAAGGCGGCACTGACGCAGGACCTGCGCGGCACCCAACCCGGCGAGGGCGGCTTCATCGCCAATTGGATGGCCATGCTGGACGAAGTGCGCGATCCGATCGCGGCCGAGCTTGGCACCGAAGGGCGTGAAGCGGAGCGGGCGCTGGAGCATGCCGCGGTCAAGGTCAGTCTCGACAACCTGCGCACCTTCCCGTGCGTCCAGGCGAAAGAAGGCAAAGGCGCGCTCAAGCTGCACGGCGCCTTCTTCGCGATTTCGGACGGCATACTCCACCTGCTCGACGAGCAGACGGGCGAGTTCAACCCCGCCGACTAAGGCGCTTGTCACGCCTCGCTCGGCCCGGCATGTAGCCGCACATGGCCGAAGAGCTGCAACGCAACATCGCTCTCCTGATCGACTCCGACAACGCGAGCCCCGCCGGCATCGATCCGGTGCTGACCGTTCTGGCGGAGCTCGGACAGGTGAACATCCGCCGCGCCTACGGCAACTGGCGCAAGCCTGCGCTCAAGAGCTGGGCCGATCTCGTCCACCGATATGGCATCGAACCGCAGCAGCAGTTCGATCTCACCCGCGGCAAGAACGCGACCGATATGAAGATGACCATCGATGCGATGGATTTGATGTATCGCGGCCGCGTGCACGGCTTCGGCATCATGAGTTCGGACAGCGACTTCATGCCGCTCGCAATGCGCATCCGGCAGGATGGCTATCCTGTCTACGGCTTCGGCAGCCCCAAGACGCCCGAGGCTTTCCGCCAGGCCTGCACGCGCTTCATCGATGTCGAAGCGCTGATCCGAGCTGAGAAGGAAGAGCGAGTCAACGGCAAGAACGACAAGCTCGATCAGGAGCTCCTGCAGCTCCTGTTCGACGCGTACAATGCCAGCAAGCGCGACGAGAACGGCTATGCCAAGCTCTCCGAAGTCGGGCAGCTCGCCGGCAACCGCTCCAGCTTCGACACGCGCAACTACGGTTTTGCCCGGTTGATCGACATGATCGAAACCATCCCCAACTTCGCCATCGAACGGCGTGACGGCGGGCATATCTGGATCAAGCGGCTGCGCTGAGAGCGCGCAAAAAAAGGCGCGGGCCGAAACCCGCGCCTTTCGCTTCTTCAATCGCCAGAATTACTGGGCCGGTGCAGGAGCGGCAGGTGCCGCCGGCGCGGCGCCAGCGGTCTGCTTGGTGGCATAGAGAGCCCACAGGTCTGCGATCGGTGCACGGGTCCCTTCGATCTTGTCGAAGGTAGCCTTGGCTTCCGCGGACTTGCCCTGATCGATCTGGGCGATGCCGAGACGGGTCAGCACTCGGGCGGTATCGACGTCGGGCCGCGTCAGAGCGAGCTGATACATCTCCTCCGCCTTAGCAGGCTCTTCGAAGTTCAGATACATGTCGCCCGCCGCTGCCGCGAGAAGCGCATTCGCGCCGGAAGCGCGCGCATCGCTTTCGAGTTCGACCAGGTCGGCCCGCGCGGACGCGGCTTGTGCCTGCGCCGTCGACTTCGCTTCGGTCACGAGGACGTCGCCCTGCTTCAGCATGTTCGCAGCGAGCCCGGCATCGACGATACGCCCGACTTCGGCCGGCAGACGGCGCGGGTCGGCTGCGGCGATGTAGTCGACATAGTCACGCTCGCTCCGCAGGCTGTCGGTGCGCTCGGCGAGGCGCATCAGGTCCAGCAGCGCCTGATCGTCGTAGTTGTAGAAGCTGCGCTGCACGGCAATCGCGTCGCCCCACACGTCGCTCGACGGATAATGCGTGACATAGAGTCTGCTGAACGCCGTCGCCTGCTCGGGAAGCTGATTGTTGTAGGCGATCGCGAAGCCACGCTGGATCCAGTTCTCCTCGACAGGCTGCCCGGCCTGTTCCTGCGCGGTGATGGCCTGCATGAGGAAGTCGAGGCCCGCCGCATGGTTGCCTTCCGAGAAGTAAGTCTCGGCGATCAGTCCCTGAGCGTTCGCGGTCTCGAAACCACCGGCAACCGCCTGTTCGAAGCGGGTACGCGCAGCAGTCCAATCCTCGGCCTGGTAGGCAAGCTGCCCCGCGGCGAAGGCCATACGGCCCTGATCGGCACCGGAGACCTTGCCGCTCTCGAGCATCATTTCGACGCCCTGGCGCTGGAGCGCCGTGTCCTCGCTGCGCGCGCCGATCGTGTAGATCGCCTGACCTGCGACGAGCTTGTCGTCAGGGGTCTGCGCAGCGGCCAGCAGGGCCGGAATTTCGGCCTTCAACGCCGCCGGATCTTCCTGGGCCTCGAGGCGCTTGCCCAACGGCTGATACACCTCGATGAAGCCCTTGGAATAATCCGCCTTTGCCTGCTTCTCCTCGTCCTTCTGAGCGTGCGCCGGAGCTTCCAGAGCGAGAGTGCCGAATGCCCCGCCCGAAACGAGCGCGACGGCGAGAGCAAGGTGTGAGCCGAACCGCTTGGTACGCGCTTTCGGATCGCGGGCGAATGACAGCATCTGGGTATCTCCCATTGATAAAACAGGCGCCATTTAGGCTGAGAAACATTGAGGCCGGCGCTAGTGCCGCCTCGTGTTGCATATTGCAATCGAATGTAGGGGAACCGTGCTGAACGGGCTTTGAATGCCTCATTCGAACCGACGTGCGGCACGAGTCGCCGGAAGTGTGGAAAAAGCCGCTCCGAACGCCCATCTTGCGCCTGTTCAGGTGGCGATTCCCGGGCTTCTCGCCTAGGCTCGCCCACGGATCCCACGTAACAGAACGAAAAGAAAAGAAGTCCCTTGAGCGACGATACCGATACTCTTGCACCGCCCGTTCCCGCGGACGACTTCGATCGGGTCGACATTGTCGACGAAATGAAGACGAGCTACCTCGATTACGCGATGAGCGTGATCGTGAGCCGCGCGCTGCCCGATGTGCGCGACGGCCTCAAGCCCGTCCATCGCCGGATTCTCTTCGCCAGCCAGGAAGGCGGTTTCGTCGCCGGGCGTCCGTACCGCAAGAGCGCCAAGATCGTCGGCGACGTGATGGGTAACTACCACCCGCACGGCGATTCCGCGATCTACGATGCGCTCGCGCGCATGACGCAGCCGTGGTCGATGCGCGTGCCGCTGGTCGACGGCCAGGGCAACTTCGGCTCGATGGACCCGGATCCGCCAGCCTCGATGCGATACACCGAGGCGCGTCTGGCGAAAGTCGCCAACAGCCTGCTCGACGATCTCGACAAGGATACGGTCGATTTTGCCGACAACTACGACGGTTCGCGGCAGGAGCCGACCGTCCTCCCAGCCCGCTTCCCCAACCTGCTGGTCAACGGTGCCGGCGGTATCGCGGTCGGCATGGCGACCAATATCCCGCCGCACAACCTCGGCGAAGTGATCGACGGCTGCCTGGCCTACATCGAAAACCCGGGCATCAGCACCGAAGAACTGTTCGAGATCATCCCCGGGCCGGACTTCCCCACTGCGCCGCTGATCCTCGGCCAGTCGGGCGCCAAAGCCGCCTATACCACCGGGCGCGGCTCGATCCTGATGCGCTGCCGCCATTCGATCGAGACTTCACGCGGCGATCGCCAGTCGATCGTGCTGACTTCGATCCCCTATCAGGTCGGCAAGGCCGGCCTGGTCGAGAAGATCGCCGATGCGGCCAAGGAAAAGCGGATCGAGGGAATCGCGGACATTCGCGACGAATCGAGCCGTGAAGGCGTGCGCGTCGTGGTCGATCTCAAGCGCGACGCGACGGCCGAAGTCGTCCTCAACCAGATCTGGCGCCATACCCCGGCGCAGGCCAGCTTCCCGGCGAATATGCTCGCGATCCGCGGCGGACGGCCCGAAGTCCTCAACCTGCGCGACTTCATCCAGGCCTTCATCACCTTCCGTGAACAGGTCATCACCCGCCGCACGAAGTTCGAGCTGAACAAGGCGCGCGAACGGGCGCATATCTTGCTCGGTCTGGTGGTGGCGGTCTCCAATCTCGACGAGGTCGTGGCGATGATCCGCGGATCGTCCAATCCGGCCGACGCGCGCGCCAAGCTGCTCGGCAAGGAATGGCCGATCGGCGATATCGCGCAGTATATCCGTCTTGTCGAAGCGATCGAACCCGATGCCGAGCAGCAGGGCGGCACCTACCGCCTGTCAGAACGCCAGGTGAAGGCGATTCTGGACTTGCGCCTCCACCGCCTCACCGCGCTCGGCCGCGACGAGATCGGCGACGAGCTCAAGGAACTGTCGGTCGCGATCGAGGAGTATCTCTCGATTCTCGCCGACCGGGTGAAGCTCTACGGCGTGATGCGCGATGAACTGACCGAAATCCGCGAACTCTACGCCACCCCGCGTATGTCCGAGATCGCGCCCGCATGGGATGGCATCGACGACGAGGACCTGATCGAACGCGATGAGATGGTCGTGACGGTCACGCTCGATGGCTACATCAAGCGCACCCCCCTCTCCACCTTCCGCGCGCAGAACCGCGGCGGCAAGGGCCGCGCCGGCATGGCGACGAAGGACGAGGATGCGGTGATGGAGATGTTCGTCACCTCCACTCACAACCCGGTGCTGTTCTTCTCCACCGCGGGCAAGGTCTACCGCCTCAAGGTGTGGAAGCTGCCTGAAGGCGGGCCCGCCACGCGCGGGCGGCCGATCGTCAACCTGCTCCCGGCACTCGACGAAGGCGAGACGATCCGCACCGTCCTCCCGCTGCCGGAAGATGAGGACTCCTGGGGCGCTCTCTCGGTCGTGTTCGCCACCGCCAAGGGTAATGTGCGCCGCAACTCGATGGATGCGTTCACCAACATTCCCTCGAACGGCAAGTACGCGATGAAGTTCGACGAAGGCAGCGAGGACCGCCTGATCGGCGTCGCGCTGCTCGACGTGAACGACGACGTGCTGCTCGCCAGCCGCAACGGCAAGGCGATCCGCTTCGCCGGCGACGATGTGCGCGAGTTCACGAGCCGTACGTCTACCGGCGTTCGCGGCATGAACCTGAAGGACGGCGACGAAGTCGTCTCGCTCTCTATCCTGCACCGCGTCGGCACCGACTCGGAAGAACGGGATCAGTACCTCAGGTATGCACCGTGGAAGGGCGAGAAGGACGGCGAACCCACCCTCGCCCGCGAGCGTTTCGACGAACTGGCCGATCGGGAACAGTTCATCCTCACCGTCTGTGCCAACGGCTACGGCAAGCTGTCCTCGGCCTACGAGTATCGCCGTATCGGGCGTGGCGGCCAGGGCATTCTCAACATCGACAATGTCGAACGCAACGGCCCGGTGGTGGCGAGCTTCAACGCCACCCAGCGCGATCAGCTCATGCTGGTGACCGATCAGGCCAAGCTCATTCGCATCGGGCTCGACAGCCTGCGCGTGATCGGGCGCGGCTCGGCCGGCGTGCGGCTGTTCAAGGTTGCGGATGGTGAGCAGATCGTCAGCGCCGTGCGGCTCGACGAGGAGCCCGATCCCGAGAATGAGGCCGAGGAGGCGATCGTCGAGGAAATGGCCGCTCGTGGCAGCGCGGAAACCGTGCCCGACACGACTCCGCAGTCGGACGACGACATCGAAGGCGAGTCCGGCAGCGAATGACGCTGCCGGGCGCCCGCCTCTAGACGTTGCGACGCAGCGTCTTGATCACGCCGGTGGCGATCAGGAACTGGCCGGCGAAATAGGCCGGCCAGACCAGCAGCCCCGGCAGCGCGCTGGACGCGAGCGGCCCCATGCGCGCGAAGATCAGCCAGTCCGAGATGACGAACAGGATCGCGCCAAAGCCGACCCGGTAGCGCGGGAAGCGGCTCATCCATGCACAGGCGGCCATGCCGCCAAGCCCCAGCGCATAGAGTGCAATGCCGGCATCGCGCGTGAACAACCAGGAGATCAGCGGCGTGCCGATCAGCAGCGCGACCGCGAGCGCCTTCTGGCTGGTCTCCGGTGCTTCCCGCCTATTGCGCAGGTAGAGAGTCATGGCCGCAAGGTGCGAGGCGAAGAAGGCCGCCCCGCCCCAGATGAAGTCGAGTTCCAGCAGCATGTCGCCGAGCGCCGACAGTGCCATGACGAGCGCTAGGAGCCGGCCCTCGGCGCTCGCGTGACGCTGCCAGGCGTAGACCGCGAGGAAACCCACGCTCGCGCCCTTGAGCAGGATCAGCCACAGCTCGCCGAGCGGCCATCCGCGGACGAAGAAATAGACCGTCGCCGCCGCGATCGCGGCAAGCAGCCACGGTCTGTGTTCAAGTAGTGCGCGCTTCGGCATCGTTTCCGTCCCCCTAGGCGCGCGTACTTGGACTCGAAGCCTGTGGCAGGCAAGCGCGAAGAGCTCCATCCCGCAGCGGGCCCTCCCCGACCATTGCACCTTATGAGTCCGGACCCTAGGTGCGCGCGATGACCCATGACGTCCACATCATCGGCGGCGGCCTCGCAGGGAGCGAAGCCGCCTGGCAACTCGCACAGCGCGGCTTCCGCGTGCGCCTGTCGGAGATGCGCGGCAGCGGGGACATGACGCCCGCGCACCAGACCGACGGTCTTGCAGAACTCGTCTGCTCGAACAGCTTTCGTTCCGACGACGACGAGCGCAATGCGGTCGGCCTCCTGCACCACGAGATGCGGCGCCTCGATTCGCTGGTGATGCGCGCAGGCGAGATCGCGCGCGTGCCCGCGGGCTCGGCCATGGCGGTCGATCGGGATGTGTTTTCGGCCGAAGTCCAACGCGCGCTCACCGAGCATCCGAATATAACGATCGTGCGCGAGCGGATCGACGAACTGCCCGCTTCCGGCCTCACTGTGGTCGCGACGGGGCCGCTCACCGCGCAGGCGCTGGCGGAAAGTATCGTCCGGGCAACGGGGCAGGACCGGCTCGCCTTCTTCGATGCGATCGCACCGATCGTCCACCGCGACTCGATCGACATGGACGTGTGCTGGTTTCAGAGCCGCTGGAACAAGGGGGACGGGAACGATTACATCAATTGTCCGATGACCCGGGAGCAGTACCTCGCCTTCCATCAGGGGCTGCTCGACGGGGAGAAGACCGCCTTCAAGGAGTGGGAGGCCGATACCCCCTATTTCGAAGGCTGCATGCCGATCGAGGTCATGGCTGCCCGCGGTGTCGACACGCTGCGCTATGGCCCTATGAAGCCGGTCGGTCTCGACAACCCGCGCGACGCAACCCCCGAGTTTCCGCAAGGACGCTGGCCCTATGCCGTGGTGCAGCTTCGCCAGGACAACAAGCTCGGCACCCTGTGGAACATGGTCGGTTTTCAGACGAAGCTGAAGCACGGCGCGCAGGTCGAGCTCTTCCGCACGATCCCTGGACTCGAGAACGCGGAGTTCGCGCGCCTGGGCGGGCTGCACCGGAACACTTTTCTCAACTCGCCGCTGGTGCTCGACCGGCAACTGCGCCTCAGGGGCGGCGAGCACATCCGCTTCGCAGGGCAGATCACGGGCTGCGAGGGCTATGTCGAAAGCTCGGCGGTCGGGATCACGGCCGGACTGATGACCGCAGCCGAGTTAGCTGGCACGGAATGGACTCCGCCACCACGCACCACCGCGATGGGCGCGCTCCTCGCGCACATCACCGGTGATGCGGAGGCGGAGACGTTCCAGCCCATGAACGTCAACTTCGGGCTCTTCCCTCCGCTCCACGACGTGAAGAAGAAGTCGCGCAAGGAAGCCTACACGAGCCGTGCGAAGGCCGATTTCGGCCAATGGCTGGAGAGTGCCGCGCCGCTGGTCCCGGCGTAGGCCGCTAGCACGCGCAGGCTGGCTTCGGCTCGCGTTTCGGGGCGGTCGTCGCAAACTCCGCGGGCGTGAGTTCGCTGTTTCCGTCCGCATCGGCGCCTTCGAAGCGTTCCGCCGTCGTGACGGCCCACTCTTCGAACGTGAGGAGGTTGTTGCCGTCCTTGTCGAGACTCCTGAAGCCGTCGCTTCGCGTCGACAGCATCTCGTTGCGGGTGATCTTGAGATCCCGGTTGCGGTCGTAGCGGAAGAAGCGGCGCTGCTCGCGCGTCAGCTCGGTCGCTTCGGGTGGTTCAGGACCGCTCATCGTTCCGGGATCGGCGTGCGGCAGCGCCTCGTCCCCGGGTTCTGCCGTTTCCAGCAAGGGCGGCGGAGCGCCGTTTTCGACTTCCGCCCTTCCCTGCCACCAGAACATGCCGATCCCGGCAAGGATCAAGGCGCTAACAGCTCCCAGCACAAGCCGGTTCATCGTCCATTCTCCCCCTGCAAACCGGGGAGATAATAGGCTACCGGCCGATCATGCCAAGGCGCAGCGCGGCAAGAATATCGCGCCGCCGCGCGACGAGCGGCGCCCCACCCCGGGAGAGAGAGCGGTCTGCCAGGCCCCGCAGCACCGCCAGAGGCCGCAGGACGCGCGGCAAAGGCGGAAAGCGGTGCCCGCCCGCACCCGCCAGGGCTAGCGCCGTCCGGCGTTCCTCCGCGTTGCTCACCCGAGCGGCGAAATCGGCAAGCGCCCAGATCCTTCCCGCGTGCTGCGCGCGCTCTTCCGCGGCCGGGTGACCCGCGAGACGGGCGAGCGCGGCGAATGCACCCGCGCGGCCGTTCGCGAAACTCTCGACCGCTGGCATGGGCAACGGCGCTTCACCGACGAGCTGCTCCCATCCATCGACCAACCGGACAAGCGCGCGTTCCTCTCCCGCCCAGGTCTCGCCGATCGCATCGAGTATGGGATCGCCTTTCGCCCGATCCGCAGGCGCTTTGCTCAGTTCATCCCGCCACCAGGCCAACCGTAGCTGCGCCAGCAGCGGTTCGTTGGCCTTCGCAACAAGCTCGCCCAGACGCGCGTCGAGAGCGAACAGCGCAGCCGTCGACGCGCGCAGGTGCACGGGGGCATAGTTCAGCGCCAGCCGCTGCGGCAAGGGGAGGAGATCGGCATCCATCGAGGCGGCTGCCGATAGCACCGATCGGGTCGCGCGCGCCACGCCGGATCGGAAAGGGTCCTCATTTGGAGTTTCTTAATGCCACTTCCCTAGGGGCGAGGTGAACAACTTTGGACGTTCCATGAGGGGTATCGGCATCGCCAAATCGCTTGCGGCGCTCTGGCGCGATCGGAGGGGTAACACCCTGCCGATCTTCGCGGCATCGCTCGTTCCCCTGCTCGCGGTCGTCGGCGGCGGGATCGACGCCAGTCGCGGCTATCTGACCAAGACGCAGTTACAGAACGCCTGTGACGCCGGCGTGCTCGCGGGCCGGCGCGCGATGGCCAAGTCCGGTCTCTTCGAAACCTCGGAAAAGGCGAAGGCGTCGCGCATGTTCGACGCCAATTTCGATTCCGCGATCGTCGACGCAGAGGAAGTCGCGTTCGATACCCGTGCCGGCACCGACGGTGACGTCTACGGCACCGCCACTGCCACGATCCCGACCGTGCTGATGAAGCTGTTCGGCACCAACGAGCTTTCGTTCTCCGTCGGCTGCATGGCCGAGCTGCAGATTACCAACACCGACGTGATGTTCGTGCTGGATACGACCGGATCCATGGCCGGCACCCGCATTCAGGGCCTGCGCGACGCAGTGAAAGACTTCCATAAAACGATCGCCTCGTCGGTGACCGACGACGACGTGCGAGTGCGGTACGGCTTCGTACCCTACAGCATGACGGTGAACGCGAAGCGGCTGCTCGTGAACGGCGATATGCCGAAGGACTATATCGCCAACACGGTGCAGTATCAGTCCCGCACGGCAGTATTCCAGCGGGCGAAGACAGTGAACGGCAAGACCGTTTATGAGTTTTCCAATTGGCACTACGGACCAGCGGAAATCGACGTATCCGCACTGAAGAACTTTACCCCTGTCACCTTCGTAAATGAAATCGATACTGGTTACTGGGACGACGACCAGAAAAGATATCGAGACCGCGCCTACATCGAGAACCGGGGTGAATACGATATCCGGACGCTCGCCCTGCTTACTGGCAAAGTAAAGGTCTATACGCAGGATTATACGTGGGGCGGCTGCATCGAAGAACGTCAGACCGTAGCGGAACTGGACATGGACCCTGTCCCTTCCGGGGCTACGGACCTCGACATCAACTCGGCGCCCGACAGTGACCCAACGCGCTGGAAACCCTACTTTCCCCGGGCAGTATTCAATCGGGCCGGTTATTACAATGGTCATTATAATGAGTATTACGACGGACGAGACACGTCCTCGAATCTGTCGAGCACGACCAATTATTGCCCGGCGCCCATGCGAATCTTTGAAGAAGTGGACCTTACGCCCAATGTCGTGCCGGAATGGCTCGATGATTATCTCGACGATCTCAATCCTGTAGGTGGCACCTATCACGACATAGGGATGATTTGGGGAGGTCGTCTTGCGAGCCCCAACGGCATCTTCGCAACCACAGTGAATGACGAACCGGATCGGTCGGTCAGCCGTCACATCATCTTCATGACCGACGGCGAGATGGCTCCTGAAACCGAATATTATTCGGCTTATGGTTTCGAGAAATACGACAACCGCGTCGCCCCGCGTTATACCAGTCGGACCGGCCTCATCCCCTACCACAACGCTCGGTTCGTGGCGGCATGCAACGCGATCAAGGACGAGGGCTACACCGTCTGGGTGATCGGTTTCGGCTCATCTCTGACCCAGCAGATGAAGGACTGCGCGACCGGCCACCGCGCGTTTTATTCCAACGACTCCGACGAACTCCGCGCCACGTTCCGCTACATCGCTTCGCAAGTGGCCGACCTGAGGCTCGGGGAGTGACCTGCTTGCGCACCCTGGGCCGTGACACCGCCGGCGTTACGATCGTCGAGTTCGCGATCGTGGCGCCGGTGTTGCTAACGCTGATCTTCGGAGTGCTCGACCTCGGTCATGGGCTCTACATGCAGTCGGTTCTGCAGGGCGCCGTGCAGGACGCAGGGCGCGATGCCGGCCTCGAGAGCGGGCGCACGGCGCAAGCCACGATCGACGAAAGCGTACGGTCGAGCGTCCAGGCCGTTATGCCGTTCATTCCCGACGAGGACATCGCCATCAAGCGCTCCAACTACGCCACGTTCAGCGACGTCGGCGTGCCGGAGGACTACGACGACACCAACAACAACGACACCTACGACATCACCGAGTGCTTCACCGATCAGAATGGCAACGCCCAGTGGGATGATGACATCGGCGCCGACGGTCTCGGCGGTGCGGACGACGTGGTCTACTACGAAGTGACCGTCGGATACGACCGGATATTTCCCCTCTGGTCGATGATCGGTCTGTCGCAGCGGACCACGGCGCAGGCGACGACCGTCATGCGCAATCAGCCGTTCGGGGAGCAGGCCGAACGCAAGACGGTGCGCATATGTCCGTGACGCGACTGAGTTCCCGGATGATACGCGAGTTTCGTGCGCTCGCTCGCGCGCGCGATGGCGTGGCGCTGGTCGAGTTCGCATATTCGCTGCCGATCATGGTCACGCTCGGCCTCGGCGGTCTTGAGCTAGTCAACTACACGACGGCGCATCTGCGGGTGAATCAGATCGCGATCTCGCTCGCCGACAACGCCTCGCGCGCCAAGCAGGAGGTGGTCGGCGCCAATCCCCGCTTCCGAGAACTCGACGCGAACGAATCGATCCGCGCCGCGCAGTTGCAGGGTGGCAATCTGGATCTGAAGGCGAATGGTCGGGTCGTGCTCTCAAGCCTCGAAGTGAATGAGGACGGCGGTCAGTGGATCCACTGGCAGCGCTGTGGCGGAGACAAATCGTATCCATCGCGCTACGGCACGGAGGACGAGGGAGAAACGGGAACCTCGTTCGCCGGCATGGGCACCGGCACGCGCCTGGTGCAAGCGGAACCTAGGTTCGCGATCATGTATGCCGAGGTCTTCTATGACTATCAGCCGATCGTGTTCCGCGGGCTGATCCCGGAGCAGACGATCTACAAGACGGCAGCGATGTACGTTCGTGACGATCGCGACCTGAGCGGGATCTTCAATCCAAGTCCCGAGGCGGACGAAAGCTTCTGCTGACCCGAGACGAATGATCTCAATAAATTAACCCCAGTCGTTCACGATAATCTTACCCCGCCGCGATAACAGCGACGAGTGGGAAACCGCCTCGCCTCGACCAGCCGGTCCATCGCCGGAATGCTGACGCGCCTCGGCCGCGATCGCTCGGGCAATACGCTGGCGATTATCGCCGCAGCGATCGCGCCGATCCTCGCCATGGTCGGCGGCGGGATCGACATGGGGCGCTCCTACCTCAGCCAGAGCCGGTTGCAGCAGGCGTGCGATGCCGGCGTGCTCGCGGCGCGCAAGCGGCTGGGGGCGCAAGCGGCGGTGACCGGAGAGATCTCGCCTGACGTCGCCGAGACCGGACAACGCTTTTTCAACATTAACTTCCGCTCGGGCTCGTACGGCACCGAGGACCGCGATTTCGTGATGACGCTGGAGGAGGATCTCGCGATCTCCGGCGTGGCCACTGTAAGCGTCCCCACCACGATCATGCAGATCTTCGACTTCACGGTTGTCCCGGTAAGCGTCGAGTGCGAGGCGCAGATCGACTTCGCCAATACCGACGTGATGATGGTGCTCGACGTCACCGGCTCGATGGCAGAGCACAATCCAGGCGAAGCGCAGTCGCGGCTCGACGCGATGAAGCAGACGGTCGCGAACTTCCACGCGCAGCTCGCGGCCGCGTCGCAGGCGGGTTCGCGCATCCGCTACGGCTTCGTGCCCTATTCGACCAACGTCCGCGTGGGCCATCTGCTGCGCGACGAATGGGTGACCGGGACGTGGAGCTATCAATCGCGCGAGCAAGTCGCCGATCGCAAGAACCCGACCACCCGCACCTATACGACCGGTGCGACGAAAGTCTCGGGCGACGTCAAGGTCACCGAGTACGAGTCCTACAAGGCAAGCTTCACCGAGCTCGATGGTTATCACTGCCCGTCCCGTCCCGGCAGCAATGTGACCACGAAGGAGGAGCAGACGGCATACGAGGAGACGCCCGTCGTCGAGCCGAGAGAGGGCGTGCGCAAGGAATGGACTTACGTCCGAACGCGCACCGGCCAGAGTTACTCGACGGTGCTCGACGACACGACCTGCATCGTGCGCCAGCACACGTACAACAACTATGTGGACACCTACAAAAGGGTTCAGGAACCCTCGCTGACGAGCGAGAAAGAGTGGCGATACGCGCAGATCGAATACGACGTGTCCGATTGGCGGAATATCGCAAACGGCTGCATCGAAGAGCGCGATACCTACGAGATCGGCAATTACAGCGCGGTGGATCTCGGCCGCGCGCTCGACCTCGACCTCGACCGGGTTCCGAGCAGCGGCAACCCGGCGACGCAGTGGCGCCCGATGATCCCCTCCTACATTTACGGCCGCGCCCTTCAGTGGAACGGCAAGGGAAAGTTCCAGACCAACGAAAAGATCACCGGCGAGGAGTATGTTTCCCCGGTGGGCCTCGAAACCGCAGCGTGCCCCGCGCCTTCGCGCAAGCTGTCGGAAATGACGGCGGACGAGTTGCAGGACTATCTCGAAACGTTGCGGGCGGAAGGCAGCACTTACCACGACATCGGAATGATCTGGGGCGGCCGCCTGATCTCTCCGACCGGCCTGTTCGCCGCCGAGAATGCGGACGCCGTCAATTCCGTGACTAGCCGCCATCTGATCTTCCTGACCGACGGCGAGACCGCGCCGCTCGACCTCAGCTATTCCAGCTACGGCTTCGAGCCGCTCGACCAGCGGCGGTGGTCGCCGGACTCTCCGCTCTCCCTGGCCGAAACCGTTGAGAGACGCTTCGCCTTCGCTTGCAGTGAAGTGCGCAGGAAGAACGTCACCGTCTGGGTCATCGGCTTCGGCATCGCGCTGACCGACGTGATGAAGAACTGCGCAGGCGAAGGCCGCTACTTCGAAGCTGCCGACGCAGCCGAGCTCAACGCCTCGTTCGCCGCGATCGCCGAGAGCATGAGCGACTTGCGAGTGAGTCGATGACGCCGCTGCGCAACCTCCTCGCCGATCGGGACGGCGCCACCCTGGTCGAATTCGCGCTGGTCGCGCCCGTGCTGCTGCTGATGCTGCTCGGCATGTTCGACATGGGCTACAACTACTACGTCCAGTCACAGCTCCAGGGCGCGATCCAGCAGGCGGCGCGCGATTCCGGCATCGAAGGCGCGCATTCGCGGATGGATGAGATCGACGCGCGGGTGATCGACGCCGTCCATGCCATCGTGCCCAGCGCGGAGGTGACCTTCTCGCGCAAGGCCTACGCCCGTTTCTCCGACGTCGCCCGGCCTGAGGATTTCAGCGACGTCGACGGTAACGGCAAGTGCAACGACGGCGAGCCGTTCGAGGATGTGAACGGCAATGGCGCGTGGGACGAGGATCGCGGCGCTGAAGGTCTCGGCGGCGCCCGCGACGCGGTGCTCTACGTGGTGACCGTTAGCTACCAGCGCGCCTTCGCCATCACTGCCTTCGTCGGCATGCCGGACACGTTCACAACGCAGGCGACGACGGTGCTGCGTAATCAGCCGTACGGCGAGCAAGCCGTCTCTTCGCTGATCCGGAACTGCGCATGACGCCGTTCCGCGCCCTCGTCGCGCGCCTGCGCCGCTCGACAGCGGGCGCCGCGCTCACCGAATTCGCGCTCGCCGCACCGCTGGTGATGACGGCCGGCCTCTGGGGTGTGGAGTCGGCGCATCGCGCGGTCGTGCAGATGCGCATCAGCCAGATCGCGGTGCTGGTCGCCGACAATGCCTCACGCGTGGGCGAGAACTCGCTGCTCGGCGAAACCAAGCTCTACGAGACCGACCTCAACGACGTGCTCTACGGCGCTCACGTCCAGGCCGGCAACTTCGACCTCTACAAGCACGGACGGGTGATTCTCTCCAGCCTCGAGGTGGTTCCGGGAACCGACGACCAGCAGTACATCCACTGGCAGCGGTGCAAGGGCGAACTGGTTCACACCTCGAGCTACGGGCACGCCGGCGACGGCCTGATGAGCGCCATCCCCGGCATGGGGCCACCCGGTGAGGAGATCATCGCGTTCGACGGGGAGGCGGTGATGTTCGTCGAGGTCGTCTACGACTATCAGCCGCTGATTTCACAGGCCTTCACCCATGCGGACAAGATAACCGCCACAGCCGCCTTCAACGTGCGCGACAATCGCGATCTGTCGCAGGTCTACCAGCACGATTCCGGAAACCCCGACGCGACCGCCGACTGCAACGTGTATGACGGGGTGGCGACGCTCGGATGAGCGCCGCCGCACGTCAGACGTAGCAGACCTTCTTGACCGCCTCGACGATCCGCGGCGCATCGATCAGCGCCATCTTCTCGAGGTTGGCCGCATAAGGCAGCGGAACGTCCTCGTTGCATACGCGCAGGACTGGCGCGTCGAGGTGGTCGAAACCTTCCTCCATGCAGATCGCGATCACTTCCGATGCGATCGAGCATGTCGGCCAGCCTTCCTCCGCGACCACCAGGCGATTGGTCTTGGCCAGGCTTTCGAGGATCGTCTGCTTGTCGAGCGGGCGCAGCGTGCGCAGGTCGATCACTTCCGCTTCGATACCTTCTTCCGCCAGCTTCTCGGCCGCCTGCAGTGCGAAGCCGACACCGATCGAGTAGCTGACGATTGTGACGTCCGTACCCTCGCGCATGATCCGCGCCTTGCCGATCGGAAGGACGTGATCGTCGAGCTCGGGCAGCTCGAACGTGCGGCCGTAGACGAGTTCGTTTTCGAGGAACACAACCGGATCCTCGCTGCGGATCGCGGCCTTGAGCAGGCCCTTGGCGTCCGAGCTGTCGTAGGGCGCGATCACGATCAGGCCCGGCACGCTGGCGTACCACGGGCCGTAGTTCTGGCTGTGCTGTGCGCCGACGCGGCTCGCCGCGCCGTTCGGCCCGCGGAACACGACCGGGCAGCGCATCTGGCCCCCCGACATGTAGTTTGTCTTAGCCGCCGAGTTCACGATGTGGTCGATCGCCTGCATGGCGAAGTTGAAGGTCATGAACTCGACGATCGGCCGCAGACCGCCCATCGCCGCACCGGTACCGATGCCGGCGAAGCCGTACTCGGTGATCGGGGTGTCGATCACGCGCTTGGGCCCGAATTCCTCGAGCAGGCCCTGCGTGACCTTGTAGGCGCCCTGATACTCGGCGACTTCCTCGCCCATGACGAAGACGCGCTCGTCCCGGCGCATCTCTTCCGCCATGGCGTCGCGCAGTGCTTCGCGCACGGTGACGCTTGCCATGTTGGTGCCGTCGGGAATGGCCGGGTCGGACTTCGGCTCCGACTTCGGCTTGCCCGGGGTAATTGCTGCCTTCTGGTCGTCGGACTTTTCCTGCTCTCCCGAAGAGGCCGCAGGCTCAGGCTGTTGCTCGGCCTCGCCGGAGGTCGTTGCCTGCGCCGCAGCGGCTTCGGAGACATCTTCGCCCTCGCCTGCCAGCACCGCGATCACGGTGCCGACCTTGACGTTCTCGGTGCCTTCCGGAACCAGGATCTTGCCGACCGTGCCTTCGTCGATGGCTTCGAATTCCATCGTCGCCTTGTCGGTTTCGATCTCGGCGAGGATATCGCCGCTGGAAACGGTGTCGCCTTCCTTGACCAGCCACCTGGCGATCGTGCCTTCCTCCATGGTCGGAGAAAGCGCGGGCATCTTGAGTTCGATCGCCATGGCTCAGTACTCCTCCACCAGCACGTCGGTGTAGAGTTCGCTCGCCTCCGGCTCGGGAGAGTTTTCCGAGAAATCAGCCGCTTCTGACACGATCTTGCGAATCTCCTTGTCGATCGCCTTCAGGTCGTCCTCGCTCTTGCCCTTGTCGACGAGCACTTTCTTCAGGCCCTCGATCGGATCCTTGTGCTCGCGCACGTCCTGTACTTCCTCGCGCGTGCGGTACTTCGCCGGGTCGGACATCGAGTGGCCGCGATAGCGATAGGTGTTGAGCTCCATCAGCACCGGCCCGTTGCCTTCGCGCACATGCTTGAACGCGACTTCCGCCGCGGCGCGCACCTCGAGCACGTCCATGCCGTTCACGTCCATGCCGGGAATGCGGAACGCGGTGCCGCGGCGATAGAATTCGGTCTCGGCGCTCGACCGCACGGTGCTGGTGCCCATGGCGTACTGGTTGTTTTCGATCACGAACACGATCGGCAGCTTCCACAGCGAGGCCATGTTGAAGGTCTCGTAGACCTGCCCCTGGTTCGCCGCGCCGTCGCCGAAATAGGCGAGGCACAGGCCGCCGTCCTCGTTGTACTTGTGCGCGAGCGCAAGCCCGCCGCCCAGCGCGACCTGCGCGCCGACGATGCCGTGCCCGCCGTAGAACTTATGCTCGGTGCTGAACATGTGCATCGAGCCGCCCTTGCCTTTGGAGATGCCGGCCTGGCGCCCTGTCAGCTCGGCCATGATGACCTTCGGATCGATGCCGTAAGCCAGCATGTGGCCGTGATCGCGGTAGCCGGTGATCACGCTGTCCTTGTCGTTGTCGAGCGCGCTCTGGAGACCGATCGCAACCGCTTCCTGCCCGATATAGAGGTGGCAGAAGCCGCCGATCAGGCCCAGGCCGTAGAGCTGCCCCGCTCTCTCCTCGAACCGGCGGATGAGCAGCATCTGCCGGTAGAATTCCATCATCTCGTCTTCCGAGGCGTCGTAGGTCTTCGCCTTCTCGAAAGCTTCCTGCAGACTGTGCAGCGCGAAATCGGAATTGTCTGACGGGCCGCCCTGCTGCTGGCTTTTCGCGGGCGTCTTGCGGGTCTTGGCGGTTCTGGCCAATTCTCTTTCCTCGGTTGTGGCGATCACCTGGGGAGGTGCGCCGCATCGCGCGGCATGCCGCGCCTATAGGCGCAAGCGGCGCGCAGGTGCAACGCCCCGGACTGCAGATGAATACGAAATTCCCGGCGGCGCGGAGAGTGCCCGCAGAGGCCTACTCGCCTTCGGGCTCCAGGATCAGGACGACCTCGTCCGGATGCACCACGTTGAAGTTCCGGCGCAACTGCTCGCCCACGAGGTCGGGATCGGCGTGGGCCGGATCCAGCAGCCTGACCCGGTTGCGGAGCGCGTCGCGCTCTTCCGTCAGCTTCGCGATGCGCGCTTGGTGCTTGCCCAGCAACTGCTCGTTCTCGCCCCAGGCAAGCAATCCGCTCGGCCCCGCGATGGCCAGGCCCATGAGCAGCAGGAGAAGCGCCAGGGCCAGCCCTTGCGTCAATTGCTCCTTCGGCAAAGTGATCTTGTGCCCTGCTCTCGTCACGAGAGCGACAGAATCACAGTTAATGCCGCGATTCAAGCGGTTTGTCCGCGATCATCACCCATTTGCGACGATCCGATGCTTTCGCGCGAGCCCCACAGCGCCTCCTGCGCGTTATCCGACATGTCCTCCCCTTGCGGAATCGGATCGAATTGGTTACACTTGAAACCAATAGAGGAGACCACGTTCATGCCCGACCTGTTCGAAAACCCCGCCGGCCTCGATGGCTTCGAGTTCGTGGAATTCTGCGCGCCGGAAAAGGGCGTTCTCGAACCGGTGTTCGAAGCCATGGGTTTCACCCACGTGGCCACCCACCGCAGCAAGGACGTGCACCTCTGGCGCCAGGGCGGGATCAACCTGGTCACCAATTACGAGCCCAGAAGCGCGGCCTGGTATTTCGCCCGCGAGCATGGCGCCTCAGCCTGCGGCATGGCCTTCCGCGTGAGGGACGCTGCCAAAGCCTGGCAGCACCTGATGGACAAGGGCGCCGAGCCGGTTCACGTCGAAACCGGCCCGATGGAACTGCGCCTGCCTGCGATCCGCGGGATCGGCGGCGCGATTCTCTATCTCGTCGATCGTTATGAGAGCGAGGAAGGCGATGGCCTGTCGATCTACGACATCGACTTCGAATACCTGCCAGGCGTCGAGAAGCACCCGGTTGGTGCCGGCTTCAAGCTGATCGATCACCTGACGCACAACGTCTACGGCGGACGCATGAAGTACTGGGCGGACTACTACGAGACGCTCTTCAACTTCCAGGAAATCCGCTACTTCGACATCAAGGGCGAATATACCGGCCTGACCTCGAAGGCGCTGACCGCGCCCGACGGCAAGATCCGCATCCCGCTCAACGAGGAAGGCGAAGGCGGCAAGGGTCAGATCGAGGAGTATCTGCGCGAGTTCAACGGCGAAGGCATCCAGCACATCGCACTCATCTGCGACGACCTCGTCGCATGCTGGGACAAGCTCAAGCAGCTCGGCGTGCCCTTCATGACCGCGCCGCCCGCCACGTACTACGAAATGCTCGACGAGCGCCTGCCCGGCCACGGCGAGGACGCCGAGGCGCTGAAGGCTCGTGGCATCCTCCTCGACGGCACGACCGAAGGCGGCCGTCCGCGTCTGCTCCTGCAGATTTTCGCGGAGGCGCAGGTCGGCCCGGTGTTCTTCGAATTCATCCAGCGCAAGGGCGACGAAGGCTTCGGCGAAGGCAACTTCAAGGCGCTGTTCGAATCGATGGAGCGCGACCAGATCAAGCGCGGCGCACTCAAGGTCGAGGAACCCGCGGAGTAGAGAAGTCAGGTTGAGAGGTCAGCGATGAGCAAACACCCGATCAAGCTCGGCGGAGTCCATCACGCCGCCTATCGTTGCAAAGACGCGAAAGAGACGGTCGAATGGTACGAGAAGGTACTCGGCATGGAATATGTCAGTGCCTTCTCCGAAGACCATGTGCCATCGACCGGCGAATACGATCCTTACATGCACGTGTTCCTCGACGCGGGTAACGGCAACGTCCTCGCATTCTTCGAACTGCCCCAGCAGAAGGACATGGGCCGCGACGAGAACACGCCGGCCTGGGTCCAGCACCTGGCGTTCAAGGTCGGCTCGGAAGAGGAACTGCTCGCGGCCAAGGACCATATCGAAGGCCTCGGCATCGACGTGCTCGGCCCGACGCATCACGGCATCTTCAAGTCGATCTATTTCTTCGATCCCAATGGCCACCGCGTGGAGCTCGCCGCCGACATCGGCACCGACGAGCAATATGCCGAACTCAAGCGGGTCGCGATGCCGATGCTCGAGGAATGGTCGCAAACCAAGAAGGCCCCTCGCCACGCCGACTGGCTGCACGAAATCGCCCGCGCCGAACACGCCGCGAAAGGCTGATGTGCGGCGCTGGCCTCGCTCACGTCACCGGCCAGCCTCCGCGTAGTTCTTGCAGCACTGCGCGCGCGACCCTAAAGCGCGCTGCGGGGCGCCCGTAGCTCAGTTGGATAGAGCACCAGATTCCTAATCTGGGGGCCACAGGTTCGAATCCTGTCGGGCGCACCACGCCGCGATCAAGCAGCTCACATGCTCGGAAAGCCTGCGGTCCGGCGAGTGTCGACAAGTGCGGGCACACGGTCTGCCGCGATCGCACGGCCGAAGTAGTAGCCCTGACCCAGCGAACATCCCTGCTCGAGCAGGATGCGCCTTTGCTGTTCGGTTTCGATGCCTTCCGCGACCACCGATAGGCGCAGGCTTCGCGCCAGTGCGGCGATAGCCGCGACGATCGCGCGCATGTCGGGATCGGTCGCCACCTTCTCCACGAACGAGCGATCGATCTTAACCAGGTCGACCGGGAAATCCCGCAAGTGCGAGAGCGAGGAATAGCCGGTGCCGAAGTCGTCGAGCGCGATGTGCGCGCCGGCGCGGCTGAGCACCTCGAGAGCGCGGCCGACGAAGCCCGCGCACCGGTCCAGAAAGACGTGCTCGGTCACTTCGACCTCGATGAGCGCAGGAGGAACGTCATGTTCCCGCAATCGCCCCAGCAACCGCTCAGCGAAGTCGTCGCGGAGAAATTCCGCGGGCGCCGCATTGACGGCGATGCGGCCGACGCGGAGGCCCTGCCCCAGCCATTCGCGCAAATCGGCGAATACCCGCCGCTGCACGAGTTCGCCGATCTTCGACGCCAGCTCGTAGTCGCGGAAGGCTTCGGATACGGAATCGGGCGGCTGCAGCCCTCGCCCTTCGTGATGCCATCGAAGCAGCGCTTCGAAGCCCACGATCCGGCCGGTGCACAGATCCACCTTCGGCTGATAGTGCGGGTCGACCGTGCGGTCCGAGACGGCGGATCGCGCGAGATCGAGCTGAGTGGCGACGACGAGTGCCTGCTCCAGCATCTCCCGGCGGAACATCCCGGTCCCGCCCCGACCGCTGCCCTTGAGAGCGTAGAGCGCAACGTCGGCGTGCTTGAACAGCTCGTTCGCGCTTTCCGCATCCACCGGAAATACCGCTCCACCGATGCTCACGTCGACGTTGATCGTTCGTCCGTCGATCCGAAACGGGCGTCGCAAGTGCTTGCGGATTTCGTTGCCCAGCGCGGCGAGGTCGGTACTTCCGCGGCAATGCTCGACCAGGATCGCGAACTCGTCGCCCCCGAGACGCGCTGCAAGATCGGTATGCCGCAGGCATTTGCCGAGCCGATCGCCGATCTCCTGCAGCAGTTCATCGCCGGCCGCGTGACCCGCGCTGTCGTTGACGTGCTTGAAGTGGTCGAGGTCGAGCAGAAGCAACCCGACCGTGCCGCGGTTATGCATCGCGCGGATCGTGGCCGCCTGCAGGCGCGCATCGAATGCGCGGCGATTGGGCAATCCGGTCAGCGCGTCGTGCTCGCTCGCCCATTTCAGGCGTTCGTTGATCTCGCGCTGCTGGGTGATGTCCTCGGCAACGACGATCGAGCTTTCGATCTCGCCGGCCGGCGCGCAGACGAACGATACGCTGACGCGGCACCAGACAATCGTTCCGTCCGGACGGACGTAGCGCTTCTCGATCTGGAAGGCCTCGCCGTCCTTGCGCTGCTTGCCGAGGAAGGCGTTGTTCCACGCCAGATCGTCGGGGTGCGTGAAGTCCATGACGTCGACCCCAAGCACCTCGTTCTCGCCGCGGCCTAGGATTTCGCAAAAGCGCGCGTTGACCAGCCGCGCGCGCCCGTCCGGGCCGCTCTCGAGAATGCCGACCAATGCCTGCGAGAAGATGTTGGCAAGCTGAGCGGTGCGGCGCCGGATCGCGTTGTTGGCCCGGTTCTGCTGTGAAACGTCCCGCATCGCGACGATCATGCGGAGAGGCTTTCCGCGGGCATCGCACTGCACCACGCCGGTCTGCCGCACGTCGGCATAAGTCCCGTCGGCTTTGCGGAGCCGCATTTCGCACACGAAGCGCTCGCCGGTTTTCAAGCATCGCCGGATTTCGGCTAGAACCTCTGACCGGTCTGCCGGATGCACCCGCTCAGCGCACCATCGGCGCGACCGGACGACACCATCGCCGAAACCGAAGTCCGACTGGAGCGATTCCCAGAGCACGACCTGACCGGTCTCCAGATTCCAGTCCAGGACCAGATCGGTGGCGGCCGAAGCGGCAAGCCGGTACCGTTCCTCGGCACGGCGCAATTCCTCCTCGGCCTTCTTGCGATCGTCGATGCGACGGAACCAGACCGCAAGCCCTCCCTCTGCAAGCGGAGCGACGGCGATCTCGTACCAACCGCCGAGTGGGCCATAGTAAGCCTCGAGGCGGGCCTCGCGCCGCGTCGCCATTGCCGCGCGGTATTGCCGTTCGACTTCGGTTCCGAGCAGCTCCGGAAATTCCGCCCACAACGATTTGCGCAGGAGCGACCCGCCCGCGGCGATTTCGTCGCAGGCCGGCTTGTTCAGGTAAGTGAATCGCCAGTTCGCATCCACGGCGAAGACGCACGCTGTCGCGAAGTCGAGGATCGTGCTCGCAGGGTGCGTCGGCGAGAGTTCTTCGAGAGCCGAGACATCGTGCCGGTCCCCATATGGCGCAACTCCGCGGCGAGGCGCCGCAATTGCCTTCGATGCTGCCACCAAGTGGTTCCTATGAGACGAGTCTTGTGGGCGTAACGAATCGCATCCTGCCCGGAGTCAGGCGCATTCTACCGTGCGCTAGGTCGCTACCGGTTAACGCACTGTAAAAAAGGCGCGGCCGCCGCCCTTCATGGTCCGCCGCCGCATATCCGGAGCCGTCAGTTGAGCTCGTCGGGTTCGGGTATCGGAAACGGCAGGGGGGCGAGCGAGATGCCCTCGTCCAGCAATTCCTTCGCTTCCTTGAGCGTCGCCTTGCCGTGGATCGCCTCGAGATCCTTCTCGCCATAATGCATCGCGCGCGATTCCTCGGCGAAACCGTCGCCCACCCAGCGGCTGTTTTCGAGTGCTTTCGCCTGGGCCTTGGCAAGCGCTTCCATCGCCTTTCGCACCTCGGGGGGAATCTTGCCGCCGCTCACCGGCTTCTTCGGCTCGCTTGCCGCAGGCCGCTGATTGCCCTTGGCCCCGACGGCGGGCGCCATCGGCGCCTTGACGACTTCGGCCGAACCGCACTGCGGGCAGGTCACGAGCCGGCGCGCCTGCTGGCCGGCGAAATCGTCGGACGAGCCGAACCAGCCTTCGAAACGGTGGCCTGCAGCGCAGGAAAGGTCGAATACGATCATGGCGGGCGCGCTAGTCGGGCATCTGGCGCCGATTGGCAAGGCTCGGAACCTGCCGGCGGACCTCCGCGATGCGCGCCGCCTCGATCTCGGCGAAACCCAGCCCGGGCGCTTCGCCGCCCATGTCGAGCAGGACTTCCCCCCAGGGATCGATCACGAGGCTGTGCCCGTAGGTTCGCCGGCCGTCCTCGTGAGTGCCGACCTGCGCCGCAGCGATCACGTAGGCGCTCGCCTCGATCGCCCGCGCCCGCTGAAGCACGTGCCAGTGCGCCTCGCCCGTCGGCACGGTGAAGGCGGCGGGAATGGCAATCGCGTCGCACCGGCGGTTGCCGAGCGCCTCGAACAGCGCAGGGAAACGCAGATCGTAGCAGATCGAGAGGCCCAGGCGGCCAAGCGGCGTTTCGGCCGTCACGATCTCCTCGCCCGGACGATAGGCATTCGATTCGCGCCAGCTTTCGCCGCTTGCGAGGTCGACGTCGAACATGTGCATCTTGTCGTAGCGTGCGGCGATGTTCCCGCCGGAATCGATCAGATAACTGCGGTTCGCCCACTTGCCGTCGCCGAGATCGATCGCGAGCGAGCCGAGAGCGATCCACAGCGCTTCCCGCGCGGCCGACTCCCGCACGGCGTTCAGCACGCGGTCGCCGGCTTCCCGCGCCACGTTCTGCGCCGCGCGAACGCGGTCGCGGTCGAGCAGGCCCGACATCTCGGGCGTGAACAGCATCGCCGCGCTCTCGCCCGCCGCACGTTTCGCAGCCTCCACGATCGCCGCGGCATTGCGCCCGGGATCGATACCCGACTGCATTTGGAGAAGCGCGATGCGCGTCATCCGCCGAGCAGCGCGTCCAGCTTGCCTTCGCGCTCGAGCGCGTGAAGCTCGTCCGATCCGCCGACGTGCGTCTCGCCGATGAATATCTGCGGCACCGTGCGGGCGCCGGGTGCGCGCCTCAGCATCTCGTCGCGCTTCGGACCGCCCAGGGTGATATCGTATTCGGTATAGTCGACATCTTTCTGATCGAGCAGGCGCTTGGCGCGAACGCAGTATCCGCATCCGAATTTCGTATAGATGTCGACCTTGGGCGTACTCATTGTAATTCCTCGATTATCCTGGACAAAAAGGACCTCTTGAACGGCGGATCGTGCTCCCTATCTGGTGAATCGAGGCGCATGCCGCAATGGATGCGTCCTTCACGAACCGCCGGGTGCCGCATGGCGCGGGCCCGACACGTGGTCAAATTGCTCTTTGGAGGATTTGTTTTCGATGAACCGCTTTGATTTTACCCCCTATCGCCGTTCCACCGTCGGCTTCGACCGCCTGTTCGACCTGCTCGAGCGCCAGGCGCGCACCAGCACCGGCGACAACTACCCGCCGTTCAATATCGAACGTCGCGGCGAAGACAGCTATCGCATCGTTCTCGCGGTTGCCGGCTTCCGCCCTGCTGACATCGATATCACGGCGCAGCAGAACCTCCTGATCGTTCAGGGCAAGAAGCGCGAGGAAACCGACGGTGAGAGCGAAATGCTCCATGTCGGTATCGCCAACCGCGGGTTCGAGCGCCGCTTCGAACTGGCCGATTACGTTCGCGTCGAGAATGCGCGGCTCGAAGACGGGCTGCTCACGATCGATCTCGTCCGCGAGGTTCCCGATGCGATGAAGCCGAAGAAGATCGCCGTGAACGGGCAGAAGACGCTCGAGGTCGTTCGCGAGGACGGCGACGACAAGGCCGACGCCGCCTAAGGCACACCATGACGGCCCGCCTTCGGAAACGGGGCGGGCCGTTCGATTCCTTACAGGTGGAGATGGAGGCGGGCCCGAAAGCCCGCCCCCGCGGCGCGGACGCCGCCTTGTACCGGAGCATGATCGTCCGGGTCGCAGAAGACGATCAACTCCGAGCCAAGCTCGATCGAATAGCTTGAGGCCCCTCGCGGGCGACTCGGGAAAAAAATCGCGCGTGCCCAAGGGCATCATGCGCCGAATTCATCAAAAGATAAAGCGCATGGGCAATCATCCACGCGCGGCTGTCCCGATTTGACGCGATTTATTGCGCCAGCACTGGCCTGCGTGCGAGATAATTTCGCAAGTTTGTCAACGATAATACGCGCTTAGACGAGACGCGACTGGTCCAGTGCGGCCGCTACGAAACCGGCGAACAGCGGGTGTGGATCGAACGGTTTCGATTTCAGTTCCGGATGGAACTGCACGCCGACGAACCAGGGATGGTCGGGCCGCTCGACGATCTCGGGCAGCAGACCGTCGGGCGACATGCCCGAAAAAATCAGCCCACCGCTCTCCAGCGCATCGCGATAGGCCGCGTTGACCTCGTAACGGTGACGATGGCGCTCCGAAATTTCCGTCACGCCGCCATAGATGCGCGAAACGTGGCTGTTGCCCGCGAGCTTGGCGTCGTAGGCGCCGAGCCGCATCGTTCCGCCGAGGTCGCCGCCCGCCTCGCGCTTCTGCAGCCCTTCCTCGCTCATCCATTCGGTGATGATGCCGACGACGGGCTCGTCGGTTTCGCCGAATTCGGTTGAGGAGGCGCGGGGATGACCGGCGCTGCGCGCACCTTCGATGCAGGCCATCTGCATGCCCAGGCAGATGCCCAGAAACGGAACCCCGCGCTCCCGCGCGAAGCGGACGCTGGCGATCTTCCCTTCCGACCCGCGCTCGCCGAACCCGCCAGGCACGAGAATGCCGTGCAGCGGCTCGAGCTTGGCGGCTAGCTCGGCGTCCTCGTTCTCGAACATCTCCGCATCGATCCAGCGGATGTTGACCCGGACCCGATTGGCCATACCGCCGTGGATGAGCGCCTCGTTGAGCGACTTGTAGGCGTCGGGCAGGCCGACGTACTTGCCGACCACCCCGATCGTCACTTCGCCTTCGGGATGCTCGTAACGATCGAGAATGTCGTCCCAGATCGAAAGATCGGGCGCCGGTGCATCCTCGATCCCGAAGCCGCGCAGCACCTGGGTGTCGAGCCCTTCGCGGTGATACTGCAGCGGCACCGCATAGATGGACGACGCGTCGAGCGCGGGAATGACCGCTTCGGGGCGCACGTTGCAGAACTGCGCTATCTTGCGGCGATCGCTGTCGGGCAACGGATGCTCGCAGCGGCACAGCAGAAGATCGGGCTTGATTCCCAGGCTGGCCAGCTCACGCACGGAGTGCTGCGTCGGCTTGGTCTTCAGCTCGCCCGCCGCGGCGATGTAGGGCACGAGCGTGACGTGGACGCTCAACGTCCGGTCCGGCTCGAGCTCGTTTCTAAGCTGGCGGATCGCTTCCATGAAGGGCAGCGATTCGATGTCGCCGACGGTGCCGCCGATCTCACACAGGATGAAGTCGTGATCGTCCTGATCTGCGAGCGCGAATTCCTTGATCGCGTCGGTGACGTGCGGGATGACCTGCACGGTCGCGCCGAGATAGTCGCCCCGGCGTTCGCGGGCGATGATCTGCTGATAGATCCGGCCCGAGGTGACGTTGTCGCTCTGGCGCGCGGAAACGCCCGTGAAGCGCTCGTAGTGGCCGAGATCGAGATCGGTCTCCGCCCCGTCGTCGGTGACGTAGACCTCGCCGTGCTGATAGGGGCTCATCGTCCCCGGATCGACGTTGAGGTAGGGGTCGAACTTGCGAATGCGGACCTTGAAGCCGCGTGCCTGCAGCAGCGCGCCGAGGCTCGCCGCCATGAGACCTTTGCCGAGCGAAGAAACCACGCCGCCGGTGATGAAGATGTACCGCGCCATGGGAGTCGGGCCTTAAGCGTGAGGTATGAGTCGGGGCAAGCGGAATGGTGCGGGCAAGCGCCCGCAATCCACAATTGCCGGGGTGATGTTACTCGGTGACGTCGGCGAGCGGGTCGTCGCCTGTCGGAGCAACCGGCTGCGTCGCGGGTGCCGCAGGCGCCGGCGCACCGCCGGCTGCCGGTGCGAGCGGATCGGTCGAACGATCGAGCGTCGAGGTGATGCTGTCCTGCCCGCTCGTCTCGGCCGCGATCGCCGCAAGCGCGATCGAGAGGACGACGAACACGACCGCCAGCCACTTGGTCGCGCGCGTGAGGAAGTCGGCCGCGCCGCGGGCGCTCATCAGCCCGGTGGGGCTGCCGCCGATGCCGAGACCGCCGCCCTCGGAGCGCTGCATCAGCACGACGCCGACCAGCGCCGCGGCGACGATCGCCTGGAGCACGAAAAGGAAAATGAAGAGGGACATGCGTTCTATCTCGATCCGTTTGCCCGCGCATCTAGGGAATGCGCGGGCCAGGGGCAAGTCGTGCTTCGGATGCCGGGCCTATTGCTCATGCACTTCCGCGGCAGCGATGACGATGCCCATGAAGCTCTCCGCCGTCAGGCTCGCGCCCCCGACCAGCGCGCCGCCGACGTCATCGGCAGCGAGCAGTTCGCGCGCATTGTCCGCCTTGACCGAACCGCCGTACAGGATCCGCACCGACGCGCCGTCCGCCTCGCCGAAGAGTTCCACCAACAGCGCGCGGATCGCGCGGTGCATCGCGCCGATGTCCTCCACCGTGGGAGTGCGCCCGGTTCCGATCGCCCAGACCGGCTCGTACGCGACGGTCAGCATTTCACCGACACGCTCGAAATTCTCGGGCAGGGACGCCTTGAGTTGCGCGGTGACGAACGCGATCGCATTGCCTGCGTCGCGGACATCTTCGGTCTCGCCGCAGCACATGATCACGCGCAGCCCCGCCCCGAGCGCCGCTTCGGCCTTCGCGCGAACCAGCGCATCGTCCTCGCCGTGATTCTGCCGCCGCTCGCTATGTCCCAGAATCACGAACTTCGCGCCGGCGTCGGCGACCATCGTCGCGGAAACGTCGCCGGTATGCGCACCGTCGGCGGCGCAATGGCAGTCCTGCGCGCCGACGCCGATCTGCTCGACCTCCCGATGAGTCGCGTGCATCAGGGTGAAAGGGGGCGCGAGCGCCACCTCGACCTTCATCAGGTTCTGTGCCGCGCGGTCGATGGCACGCGCCTGGGCGAGCATCGCCCGCGTGCCGTTCATCTTCCAGTTTCCAACGATATAGGGCCGTTCGGCCATGACAAACCCGTCCTGTATCCCGAATGTAAGACGATTCCGATCGCCGCCTATATGGGGCGATATGCCCGGCCCGCCAGATGCTTCGCCTTGCAGGGCCAAAAGCGCTGCCGACCTGTTGCCGGGACGCCGCAGGCCGGATAAAGCGCTCGCCGTATAGCGCAACCCCAAATCGATCGCAGCTTCCGGAACCACTCACGACATGCTCCTATTCTTCCGCAACTTCTTCCAGTCGAAGTTTGGCGTTCCCATCACGCTGGCCTTTCTCGCGCTGATCGCGGTCGCCTTTGCGAGCAGCGATCTGGCCAGCACGGGCACGTTCGGCGGTGTCGCGGGCGGCGACAGGGTGGCGGTCGTCGGCGACCGGAAGATCGATTCGGCCGATCTGGTCAACAGCGCGAACGCGGCGCTCGATCAGGCGCGCCAGAGCAATCCCAACATGTCGATGGACGCCTTCATCGCACAGGGCGGGCTGGACGACGTGCTCGACCAGATGATCGACCGTGCGGCCATCGCCGAATACGCGCGCCTCCACGGCCTGCGCGCAGGCGAGAATCTGGTCAACAGCGAGATCATCGCAGTTCCGCAGTTCCGCGGGGCGAACGGCGAGTTCGACGCCAACGTCTTCCGCCAGTTGATCGGCGCCCAGGGCCTCTCCGAAGCCGCGTTCCGCACCGATCTGGCGCAAGGCCTGCTTGCGCAACAACTGCTCGTGCCCGTTGCGATCGGCGGCAAGGCTCCGGATAAGGTGGTCACGCACTATGCCGCGCTGCTGAAGGAGCGGCGCCGCGGCGCCATTGCGGTTCTCCCGGCGCAGGCGTTCGCGCCCACCGGCAACCCCAGCCAGTCCGCGCTCGAAGCCTATTACACCGAGAACCGCGGCGACTTCATCCGGCCTGAGCGGCGGGTGATCCGCTATGCGGTGTTCGGCGCCGACACTCTCGGTGGACAAGCCGAACCGACGGCCGCCGAAATTCGCGCGCGCTATGAGGAAGACCGTGCCCAGTATGCGGCAAGCGAGAATCGCCGCGTCACGCAGCTGATCGTGCCCACGCAGGAAGCCGCGAATGCGATCCGCCAGCGGGTGAGCGCGGGCGGTTCGCTGGAGACGGCAGCGCGCGAGGCCGGCTTCGACACCGCAACGGTGGGCCCGGTCTCACGCGAAGCCCTCGCAGCCCGGAGCTCGGCCGAAGTCGCCCGTGCCGCCTTCGCAGCCGGCCGCGGGGAAATCGCTGCGCCCGCCCGGAGTGGGCTCGGTTGGCATGTCGTGCGCGTCGACGAGATCGATGCGCGCGCGGCGCGCAGTCTTGAGCAGGTTCGCGGCGAAATTGCAGACGCCCTGCGGGTCGAGAAGCGCCAGACCGCCCTCGCCGATCTCGCGGCGAGCGTCGAAGAGCAGCTCGCGGACGGTGTTTCGCTCTCCGACGTGGCGGAAGATCTCGGCGCCGAACTGCAGACCACGCGTCCGCTGCTTGCGACCGGCGGCGTCTACGGCACGCCGAGCGAGACCGCGCCGGAGATCCTCGCCCCGGCGATCGAGACCGCATTCCAGATGTCCGAAGGCCAGCCGCAGGTTGCCGAAGTCGAACGCGGCCAGACATTCCTGATCTTCGAGGCGAGCGAGATCGTTCCTTCGGCTGCGGCGCCTTTGGCCGAAATCCGCGACGATGTGATCGCCGGCTGGCGGCTCGCGCAGGGCGCCAAGGCGGCGCGTGCCGCGGCCGACCGTGTCCTGCAGCGCGTCAAGGGCGGCGCCGCACTTTCCGCAGCGGTTGGCGAGGAAGAGCAGGATCTGCCGGGCGTCGAGCAGATCGACCTTACGCGCGAGCAGCTCGCGGCGATGCAGGGTCGCTTCCCGGCCCCGATCGCGCTGCTGTTCAGCATGGCCGAGGGCACCACGAAGAAGCTCGAGGCGCCCGACAGCAACGGCTGGTTCGTGGTCGATCTCGACGACATCGAGACCGGCGAAGTGAGCCGCAACGATCCCGTGTTCGCGCAGGCAAGTGCGGACCTGGGGGGCGCGATGGGCCGCGAATATGCCGATCAGCTGCGCCTCGCCCTGCGCAAGGAACTCGGAGTGGAGCGCAACGAGACGGCGATCGAGGCGATCCGCAAACAGCTCCTCGGGCAAAATTGAGGGGGCCGGCTCTGGCCGCCCCCGGCCTCTCGAACGCGGACCCGGCCCGCAGCGCGCTTGCCGCAGGGCAGCCTGCGCTGGTCTGGCGCAAGGTCGTTGCCGACACCGAAACACCGGTAGGCGCGGCGCTGAAGCTGATCGAGCCGGGCCGCGGCGATTTCCTGCTCGAATCGGTCGAGGGCGGCGAAGTGCGCGGGCGCTACAGCCTGCTCGGTCTCGATCCGGACCTGGTGTTCCGTGCCGAGGGGGACCGAGCTGAGATCAACCCGCGCTGGCGCGAAGATCGCGCCGCATTCGAACCCTGCGCGGAAGGCTCGCTCGCGGAGCTGCGCGCGCTCGTCGCCCGCTGCCGGATCGACGTGCCCGGCGCCCTGCCCCCCGCCCTCGCCTGCCTCGTCGGCTATTTCGGTTACGAGACGATCGGGCTGGTCGAGAAGCTGCCGCGCGCGCCGCAGAGCTCTGTCGCGTTGCCCGACATGCTCTTCGTGCGGCCCACGGTGCTGCTCGTGTTCGACCGGCTCGGCGACGAGCTGTTCTGCATCGCGCCGATCTGGGCCGACGCCGGCGAACCCGATCATGCGATCGAAGCCGCGGCGGAGCGGATCGACGATACCTTGCGGAAACTGGGCGGCCTCGTCGCTCCGGAAGATCGTGCCGCCGAGCTGCCCGAGATGGCGCTCACCCCCACGATGGCGGGCGAGGACTACGCGGCGATGGTCGCCCGGGCGAAAGGCTACATCGAGGCGGGCGACATCTTCCAGGTGGTGCTTGCCCAGCGCTTCACCTGCCCGTTCCCGCTGCCGCCTTTCGCGCTCTACCGCGCGCTGCGCCGGGTGAATCCGTCGCCGTTCCTCTATTTCCTCGACCTCCCGGGCTTCGCGGTCGTCGGGTCCAGCCCCGAAATCCTCGTCCGCGTCCGCGACGGGGAGGTAACGATCCGCCCGATCGCCGGCACCCGCCCGCGCGGCGCCACGGCGGAGGCCGATCGCGCGGCCGAGGCGAGCCTGCTCGCCGATCCCAAGGAACGCGCCGAACATCTCATGCTGCTCGACCTCGGCCGCAACGATGTCGGCCGGGTCGCGGCCAAGGGCACGGTCGAAGTCACCGACAGCTTCACCATCGAGCGCTACAGCCACGTAATGCACATCGTAAGTAATGTTGTGGGCCGTCTCGGTGTCGATAAGGACGCGTTGGACGCGCTCTTCGCAGGCTTCCCCGCAGGGACCGTCAGCGGCGCACCGAAGGTCCGCGCATGCGAGATCATCGCCGAGCTCGAGCCGGAAACGCGTGGGGCCTACGCAGGCGGCGTCGGTTATTTCGCCCCGGACGGATCGGTCGACAGCTGCATCGTCCTGCGCACCGGCGTAGTGAAGGACGGCGTGCTCCACGTCCAGGCCGGCGCGGGCATCGTCGCCGACAGCGACCCGGCCTACGAGCAGCGCGAATGCGAAGCCAAGGCCGGCGCCCTCCTCGCGGCCGCGCGAGAGGCAGCGCGGATCGCGCAGGAGCCCGAGTTCGGCCAGTGAAACGTCTGATCGCCCTCGCCGCGCTTCTTGCCCTCGCCGCGTGCGAAAAGCAGCCGGCAGGCGAACCCGTCATCCGCACGGAGATTGGCAGCGGAGTAGCCGAGAAGGCCGCAGCGCCCTCACCCACGACGCCGACGCCCACACCAAACGTTGCTTCCGCTTGCGAGAGCGCCACATTCGAAGGTGCAGCCTTCACGCATTGCGTCGCCGATCCAGGGAAGCACCGCGTCCTCACCGATCTCGGCCCCAAGGACGGCGCCCCTTACCGCAGCCTCGCCAAGCTTGCCGCCGCTCGCGGCGACAATGCACCGAAGGTCGCCTTCGCGATGAACGGCGGGATGTACGACGGCGAAGGCAAGCCGATCGGGTACTACGTCGAGAACGGCGATCGCCTTCAAGAGCTCAACCGCGCCGACGGACCGGGCAATTTCCATATGAAGCCGAACGGGGTGTTCTTCGGCACGGGCGGCAAGTGGCAGATCCGTACGGCGGACGACTTCTATGCCAACGTCGGCGACCGCCCCGACTTCGGCACCCAGAGCGGACCGATGCTGGTGATCGACGGCAAGCTGCACCCGGAAATCTCGGAGGATGGGCCTAGCAAGGCGATCCGCAACGGTGTCGGCATCGACGCGCAGGGCCGCGCGCATTTCGTCATTTCGCAAGGGCCGGTGAGTTTCGGCGTTATCGCGCGATACTTCCGCGATGTTCTCAAGACACCCGATGCACTGTTCCTCGACGGGAGCGTCAGCGCGCTGTGGGACCCCGCGACCGACCGCCTCGACAACCGGGCACCGATCGGGCCGATGATCGTAGTCGAGCACAAGGACAAGCCATGATCCGGATTGCATACGAGCGCACGCTCTACCCGCCCATCGAGCCGTACGAGACCGGAATGCTCGACGTGGGCGAAGGGCACACGCTCTACTGGGAGCGTATCGGCACGCGCGGCGCCAAGCCGGCGGTGTTTCTCCACGGCGGCCCGGGCTCCGGCTGCAGCGACACGCAGCGCCGCCAATGGGATCCGGAACTCTACGACGTCCTGCTGTTCGACCAGCGTGGTTGCGGCCGCTCGACACCGTTCGCGAGCCTGGAGAACAACACGACCTGGGATCTCGTCGCCGACATGGAACGGCTGCGCGAGATGTGCGGTCACGAGACCTGGCAAGTCTTCGGCGGGAGCTGGGGCTCGACGTTGGCGCTCTCCTACGCGCAGACGCACCCGGAGCGGGTCAGCGAACTCGTGCTGCGCGGCATCTTCCTGTCGAGCCAGGCGGAACTCGACTGGCTCTATACCTATGGCGCAAGCGAGCTCTATCCGGAAGCTTGGGCCGACTTCATCGGCCTCATCCCGGAGAGCGAACGGGACGACGTAGTCGAGGCCTATCACCGCCGTCTCACCAGCGACGATCATGCCACCAAGCTCGCTGCCGCAAAGGCCTGGAGCACGTGGGAAGGCATGACGGTGACACTGCTGCCCGATCCTGCGATGCTCGAGGAGTTCACCGAAGACGATCACGCAATCGCCATCGCGCGGATCGAGAACCACTATTTCCGCCACAAGTGCTGGCTTGAGGAAGGCCAGCTCCTTACTAACGCACATCGCCTGAAGGGCATTCCCGGCGTGATCGTGCAGGGGCGGCACGATTGCTGCACTCCGCCCGCCGCGGCCTGGGCTCTCAAGCAGGCGTGGCCCGAGGTCGATCTGCAGATCGTTCCTGACGGCGGGCACTTGTTCACCGAGCCGGGCATCACCGACGGCCTCGTCCGGGCCAGCGACCGGTTCGCGGGGAAGCAGGCCTAGGCTAGGCCGGTAGCTCTCGCCCGTTGATGCGGGCCTATGGCTCTCCCCTGAAGGGCGGAGAGCAATCGACCCCCCAATAGCTTTCCTTGCTTGATCGCTCGCGACCGAACCACGAAGACCTCCGACATGATCCTCGTCATCGACAACTACGACAGCTTCACCTTCAACCTCGTCCATTACCTGATGGAGTTGGGCGCCGAAGTCAGCGTCGAGCGCAACGACGCGCTGACCGCGGCGGAGGCGGTCGCGAGCGGGCCCGCGGGCGTGCTGATCTCTCCCGGGCCATGCACTCCCAACGAAGCCGGGATCAGCCTTGATTTGGTCGCCGCCTGTGCGGATGCCCACCTCCCACTGCTCGGCGTGTGCCTTGGCCATCAGGCGATCGGGCAGCATTTCGGCGGGCGCGTCGTGCGCGGCGGGCTGATGCATGGCAAGACTTCGCCGGTCGAGCACGACGGCACCGGCGTCTTCGCCGGCCTGCCCTCCCCCTTTACCGCCACGCGCTATCACTCGCTGATCGTCGAAGAGGTTCCCGAGGTGCTGGCGATCAACGCGACCAGCGAGACGCCCGGCCTCGATGGCACCAGCGTGATGGGGTTCCGACACGCCGAACTGCCGATCCACGGTGTACAGTTTCACCCCGAGAGCATCGCGACCGAGCACGGCCACGCGCTGCTCGCCAACTTCCTCGCGATTTGCGGGATCGAAACCAAGGTGCCCGCATGAAGACGCTCCCCCAGTCGGAACCCCATCTCTCCGAAGCCGAAGCCGAGAAAGTCTTCGGCTGGATCCTCGACGGCGAGACGAGCGAGGAAGAGATCGCCCGCTTCCTGATCGAGATCACCGAGCGCAGCGAGACCGCGGACGAAATCGCCGGTGCGGCCCGCGCGCTTCGGGCGCGAATGATCCCGGTCGCGGCGCCGGACAACGCCGTCGACTGTTGTGGCACCGGGGGTGACGGCCATCACACCCTCAACGTCTCGACCGCCGTCAGCCTCGTCGTTGCGGCCGCGGGCGTGCCGGTCGCCAAGCACGGCAATCGCGCTGCGAGCAGCAAGTCCGGCGCGGCGGACACGCTGGAAGCGCTTGGGCTAGACATGGAGGCGGCCGGAAGAACTGCCGAGAAGACATTGACGGAACTCGGGATTTGCTTCCTCTTCGCTAAGAACCACCATCCCGCCATGGGACGCATTCAGCCGCTCCGCCAGCGGCTCGGCCGGCGCACGATCTTCAACCTCATGGGCCCGCTGTCGAACCCCGCAGGCGTGCGGCGCCAGTTGATCGGGATCGCCCGCCCCGGCTACGTGCCCATCTACGCAGCGGCCAAGGCCAAACTGGGCACCGAACGGACCTTCATCGCCTCGGGCGACGAGGGGCTCGACGAATTGAGCCTCGCCGCCGGCAACGAGGTGGCGGAAGTCGTCGGCAACGATTTCGAGATGCGTCGGGTCGATGCGTCGATGGCAGGCCTGCCGCACGCCCCCGTCGAAGCGATCCGCGGCGGGGATTCGCTGCACAACGCCAGGGCGCTCAGGGCGCTGCTGATGGGTGCGCCGGGCCCCTATCGCGACGCTGTGCTGTTCAATGCATCGGCCATGCTGATCCTCGCGGATGCGGCTGCGGGGTGGGAGGAAGGCGCCGCGCTCGCCGCCGAGTCGCTGGACAGCGGCAAGGCAGGCGCGCTGCTCGACCGCTGGATCGAGATGGCGCGGTAGATCGCACGACGGAACGCAGACCTGTCACACGGGAACCGGACGATGAACAAGCTCGACGAAATCTGCGCCACCAAGCGTGAGGAAGTCGCTGCCCGCAAAGGACTCGCCACGATCGGGGATCTTGACCGTGCCGCGCAGGATGCCGGGCCACCGCGCGGCTTCGCCGACGCGCTTGCGGCAAAGGCGCGAAACGGTTTCGGGCTGATCGCGGAAATCAAGAAAGCTTCACCCTCGAAAGGATTGATCCGCGCCGACTTTCGTCCAGCGGAACACGCGCTGGCCTACCAATCGGGTGGCGCAGCCTGCCTCTCCGTCCTCACCGATGCGCCGTATTTTCAGGGACACGAGGATTTCCTGATGGACGCGCGCGCAGCCTGCGACCTGCCGGTGCTGCGCAAGGACTTCATGGTGGACCCGTGGCAAGTCGCCGAGGCGCGCGCGATCGGGGCGGATGCGATTCTCATCATCGTGGCCGCGCTCGACGACGGCGCGATGGCCGAGATCGAAGCAGCGGCGATCGAGCGCGGCATGGACGTTCTGGTCGAAGTGCACGACGAGGCGGAGATGGAGCGCGCCGGCAGGCTGCGCTCGAGGCTCATCGGAATAAACAACCGTGACCTCAAGACCTTCCGCACCGATCTTGCCGTGACCGAACGTCTCGCACCGCTCGCTCCCGAAGGTGCACTCTTGGTTGGCGAGAGTGGGATCGAGCATCATGCCGATTGCGAGCGCCTGGCCGCCGCGGGTGTGCGTTGCTTCCTCGTCGGCGAGAGCCTCATGCGGCAGCTCGATCTCACCGAGGCGACGCGGCGGCTTCTCCTTGGCTGAGGGCCTCGGAGACGAAAGCGGAACGGATGTTCTCCGTTATCGACTCCAAAATGGCGGAATTGCTTGACTTCACCAAATTGGTTGCCTAGTTGTTCCGCATTCGTTCGCACCCGAACGAGCGTGTCAGGCGACCGAGGAGACTTCGCCATGCTGACGGCAAAGCAGCACGAGTTGATCCGCTTCATCCAGCAGCGACTGGAGGAAACCGGCATTTCCCCATCATTTGAAGAGATGAAGGAAGCGCTCGATCTCAAGAGCAAGTCGGGTGTTCATCGGCTGATCTCTGCGCTCGAAGAACGCGGCTTCATTCGCCGCCTGCCCAACCGCGCCCGCGCACTCGAAGTGCTCAAGCAGCCCGAAGATGCGACACCCGCCGCGCGCGGCGCGAGAGGCGACAATGTGGTGGATCTGCACCGGGCCGCACCAGCGCAGCCGAGGCCGGCGAACGACGTCATCGAAATTCCGCTCCACGGCCGCATCGCCGCGGGCGTTCCGATCGAAGCGATCGAGGGACAAAGCAGCTTGCCGGTTCCCGCCGCGCTGCTCGGCCCGGGCGAGCACTATGCGCTCGAGGTTTCGGGCGATTCGATGATCGAAGCAGGCATTTTCGACGGCGACTTCGCGCTCGTACGCCGTACCGACATGGCGCGCGATGGCGAGATCGTGGTGGCGCTCGTGCGCAACGAGGAAGCGACGCTCAAGTACCTGCGCCGGGAGAACGGGATGATCCGTCTGGACCCCGCCAATGGCACTTACGAGGCGCAGATCTACCGGCCAGACGAGGTGCAGGTGCAGGGCAAGCTCTCGGGGCTGCTGCGCCGCTATCACTGATCGCCGAGCGGATACAGCAGCGCTGCGCGATCGTTGATCTAGCGCCGCGTGCCGCGCCACCAGCCATGTTCACCCTGCCCCTCGGCGACCGCCTCCATACGCGGTTCGTCGAGGTGGAGCGCGAGCCCGCCCGTGCGGCTGAGCAGGCGTCGATCGGCCTTTAGCCAGCGCGGACGGCAACTGCGCGGCAGAAAGCGGTCGGCAACGACGATGTCGACACGATCGCAGGCTGCGGCGAGCGCGCGTTCCTCCACCATGTCGCGGCCACGCGCCATCAGCAGCGTCCAGCGCCTCTCGCCGCGGTCGACCGCGAGCGTGCAGAAGTCGCGGCTGCAGCGCGCACCGGCCCAGCGGCTGAGCGGAACCGGTTCGCCTTCCAGCCCCGCGAGTTCCAGGAGATTGTCGCGCGCGAACTCACTGCGGGTATCCCGCAACATCAGCAGCCGGTCGCCCTCCCCCGCTATTCCGACATGCCGTCCATCGCCAGAGATGAGCACATCCGGTGCAGGCGTTCCGATGAGCAGGATCGTTCCGAAAGCCGCCGGCACGAGGCCGAGCAACCGCGTCCGCCCTCGCCACAGCGCCAGCCACAGCCCCCCGATGACGAACAGCGCGATCGTCACCAGGCCCATCTGGGGTGCGAGCTTCACCGCGCCAGGCTGGGCGGCAGTGAAGTGGGCGATGGCAAGCAGCAGCTCGAGCGATTTGCCCGCAAGCCACCAGACGGGCGCACCCGCTCCGACGAGATCGAGCAGCAGGGCAAGCGCGATCAGCGGCATCGATACGAAAGTGACGAGCGGAATAGCGATCACGTTTGCCAGCGCACCGTACAGACCGGCACGATGGAAATGGAACAGCACGATAGGCATCAGCGCGATCTCGATCACAATGCCCATGATGAGCAGCATCGCGGCACGCCGCGCAAAGCGGACGATCGAGTTCTCCTCGCGCGGAGCAAGGAAAGCCTGCACCGGCGCACTGCCGTGCAGTGCGACGATCGCGAGCACCGCCGCGAAGCTCATCTGGAAGCTCGGCCCGACAAGCGATTCGGGCCACAGCAGCAGGACGGCGATGGCGGCCACGGCTACCATTCGCATCGACAGCGGCTCGCGTCCGAGCGCCAAGGCGATCAGTACGAGCACGGCACCGATGCAGCTTCGCACCGTCGGTACCTCCGCACCGGTCAGTAGCGTGTATCCCACGCCGGCGCCGGCCGCGATCGCGGCGGCAAGGACCGGCAGCCGCACGCGCAGGGCAAGCCAGGGCCAGAGCGCGAGCAGCTTGATCGCCAGGAAGTAAGCCGCCGCGATCACGGCGCTGACGTGAAGGCCGCTGATCGACAGCAGGTGCGTCAATCCTGAGTCCCGCATCGCCTCCTCGTCGGCGCGGGTTATGGCTCCCCGGTCCCCGCTCGCGAAGGCCGCCGCAATCGTCCCCGGCGAGCCCGACAAACGCTCGCGCACGTGCGCCGCGAGCGCACGCTGAACCGCTGCCAGGCTGCTCGCACCGCGGCCGGGCTGCACGATCTCGATCTCCCCGACCAGCGAGCCTGTCGCAGACAGTCCCTGGAACCATGCGGTCCGCGCAAAGTCGTAGCCGCCCGGCAACATGGGTGGAGATGGCGGCATCAGCCGGGTTCGCAGGCGCACGACCGCGCCTTCGGCCAATCCCGCTTGGTCCGCCGAGAGCGGCACGTTAATCCGCACCTTTCGCGCCCGCGCCGCCTCCGCATCGCGGTACGCCAGAACCAGACGCAGGCGGTCTTCCGCCGGCTGGTCGATCCGTTCGAGAACCCGCGCTTCGATCCGTTCGACCCGCGGATAGTGGATCGGCTCCGCCCCCACGGCCGCGGAGCGCAGCCACACGATAGCCATTCCCGCGGCGACCACGATCGCCAGCGAAACCACGGCCAGGCGCAGGTTCGCCCGATCGTCGCGATCCCCCCACAACGCCTGCGCGGCGATCGCGGCGAGCATCGCAAGGGCGATAACGGCGACCCATTGCCAAGGCATCGGCAGGAGGAACCAGGCCCCGATCCCGGCGGCGAAGGCGACGGCGAGCCAGGGTCCGCGATCGAATCCCGCCACCGCGAGAAACGCCTCGATCCGATCCACCGCACTAGACAAACGCGCCGCGCTGCGCCAATTGCGCTGCGCTGCAGCATTGGCCTCTTCGGGCCCGCCCCCCAACGGCACCTCGGGCACCCCCGTCGCCATGGGAGACATAGGAAAGGATCACGTCAGATATGGCAAGCGATAGCGGACAGGTTGTGACGCGCTTCGCTCCATCTCCGACCGGATTCCTGCATATCGGCGGCGCCCGCACGGCGCTGTTCAACTGGCTCTACGCGCGCCATCACGGCGGCAGGGCGCTGCTGAGGATCGAGGATACCGACCGCAAGCGCTCGACCCCGGAAGCGATCGACGCGATTCTCGACGGACTCGCCTGGCTCGGCCTCGAATGGGACGACGATGTCGTGTTCCAGTCGGAACGCGGCGCGCGGCATGTCGAAGTCGCCGAGCAACTCCTCGCAGCGGGGCACGCCTACAAGTGCTATGCGACGACCGAGGAACTCGAGGAAATGCGCGCCGCCCAGCGCGCCGCCAAACAGCCGCTGCGCTACGACGGCCGCTGGCGTGACCGCGATCCGGCCGACGCCCCGCTCGGCGCACCCTATGTCGTGCGGCTGAAGACGCCGAACGAGGGCGAAACCGTCATCGAGGACCGGGTTCAGGGCCGGGTGACCGTGCGCAACGAGGAACTCGACGACTATATCCTCCTGCGCGCCGACGGCACTCCGACCTACATGCTGGCGGTGGTGGTCGACGATCACGACATGGGCGTCACCCATGTCATCCGCGGCGACGACCATCTCAACAACGCCTTCCGCCAGCTCCCGATCTATCGCGCGATGGACTGGCCCGAGCCGGTCTACGCCCATATCCCGCTGATCCACGGCAGCGACGGCGCCAAGCTGTCGAAGCGCCACGGCGCCCTCGGTGCGGAAACCTATCGCGACGAGTTCGGCATTCTGCCCGAAGCGCTGTTCAACTACCTGCTCCGCCTCGGCTGGGGCCACGGCGACCGCGAGGAAATCACGCGCGAGGAAGCGATCGCGCTGTTCGACCTCGACGGCGTGGGCAAGAGCCCTTCGCGCTTCGATCTCAAGAAACTGCAGAACCTCAATGGCCACTATATCCGCGAGGCCGACGACGCGCGGCTTGCGAAGCTGGTCGCGCACCGGATCGGAGCGGCGGCCGACGAAGCGCTGCTCGCCCAGGCCATGCCCGTGCTCAAGACCCGTGCGCGCGATCTCGACGAACTGGCGGAGGGCGCGGCGTTTCTGTTCAGGACCCGCCCGTTCACGCTGACGGAAAAGGCCGAAGCGCTGCTCGACAGCGATGCGCGCGCAATTTTAGGTCAGATCGCCGATCGTTTGCGGGCCGAAAAGAACTGGACAATCGAGGCTCTCGAAGCCACTACCAAGGCACTCGCCGAGGAGCTCGGACTGGGCCTCGGCAAGCTCGCGCAGCCCATGCGCGCAGCGCTGACCGGGACAACCACGTCCCCGGGTATTTTCGATGTGCTGGTCCTGCTTGGACGGGAAGAAGCGCTCGCGCGGATCGACGCGCAGGCCGCTCCGGCAAAGCAGGGCTAGGCATCAAAGAGGAGAACGAATTTGGCGGACAAGCAGGCGAAACTCGAACTGGGCGGCCAGACCCATGAATTCCCCGTATTGCAGGGGAGCGTGGGCCCGGACGTCGTCGACATCCGCAAGCTCTACGGCAGCACGGGCGCTTTCACCTTCGACCCCGGTTACAAGTCGACCGCCAGTTGCGAAAGCGCGCTGACCTATATCGACGGCGAGGAAGGCGTTCTGCTCCACCGCGGCTACCCGATCGGGCAGCTCGCCGAACATTCGAGCTTCATGGAAGTCGCCTACCTGCTGCTGAATGGCGAACTGCCGTCGCAGGTCGAACTCGACGACTTCAACTACACGATCACCCGCCACACGATGCTGCACGAGCAGCTTGCGACGTTCTATCGCGGTTTCCGCCGCGACGCCCACCCGATGGCGATCATGTGCGGCGTCGTTGGCGCGCTGTCGGCGTTCTATCACGACAGTACCGACATCTCGGATCCCGAGCATCGCAAGATTTCCAGCCACCGCCTGATCGCGAAGATGCCGACGATCGCGGCGATGGCCTATAAGTTCTCGGTCGGTCAGCCGTTCCTCTATCCGCAGAACGACCTGAGCTACACCGGCAACTTCCTGCGCATGACGTTCGGCGTTCCGGCCGAGGAATACGAGCTGCACCCGGCGGTCGAAAAGGCGATGGACCGGATCTTCATCCTCCACGCCGATCACGAGCAGAACGCCTCGACCTCGACCGTCCGGCTCGCCGGTTCCTCGGGCGCCAATCCTTTTGCCTGCATCGCAGCGGGCATCGCCTGCCTTTGGGGCCCGGCGCACGGCGGCGCGAACGAGGCAGCGCTCAACATGCTGCACGAGATCGGCACGCCCGACCGCATTCCGCACTACATCGAGCGCGCCAAGGACAAGAACGACCCGTTCCGCCTGATGGGCTTCGGTCACCGCGTCTATAAGAACTACGATCCGCGCGCGACGGTGATGCAAAAGACGGTGCGCGAGGTGTTCGAGGCGCTCAAGGTCACCGATCCGGTCTTCGAGACCGCGCTCCGGCTCGAGGAAATCGCGCTTAGCGATGATTACTTCAAGGAAAAGAAGCTGTTCCCGAACGTGGACTTCTACTCGGGCATCATCCTCTCGGCGATCGGCTTCCCGACCACCATGTTCACCGCCCTCTTCGCGCTGGCCCGCACGGTCGGGTGGGTCGCGCAGTGGAACGAGATGATTTCCGATCCCGGCCAGGTCATCGGCCGCCCGCGTCAGCTCTACACCGGGCCGACCGAGCGCGACTACGTTCCGCTCGACAAGCGCTGAGCTTCACTCGGGTTGCCGGCATTGCGAAGGCTCGCCGGCGACCCGACTATTCCGGAGGCTTGTGGCCGGGCAGCTCGAGCGTGAAGCTCGCGCCATTACCGGGCTCGCTTTCCACGGTAAGATCGCCGCCCATCGCTCGCGCCAGGCGACGCGAGATGTAGAGCCCGAGCCCCGATCCCCCGTCGCCGCTGCGACCGAGCCGTTCGAACTTCTCGAACACCCGCGCCTGCTGCGCCTTGTCGAGCCCCGGCCCGTCGTCGATCACGCTCACGCGGGCCTTCTCCCCCTCGCCTGAAAGCTCCAGTCGGATCTGCGAGCCTTCGGGCGAATAGCGGATCGCGTTGCCGACGAGGTTGAGCAGGATCTGCAGGACACGGCGGAATTCCGCCACCACAGGCACCGACGCGCCGGCAGGCGGCGCGGTCAGCGCAATCCCCTTCTCCTTCGCGCGGACTGTCAGGATCCCCGCGGCGCGGCGGGCGACGTCGCCGAGATCGATCTCGTCGGGGGCGGTGACGAAACCTTCCGCTTCGACGACTTCAAGATCGGACAGGTCTTCGATCAGTGCCAGAAGATGCTGGCCCGCGGCCGCGATATCGGCCGCGTAGTTGCTGTACTCCTCGGCGAGCGGCCCGGCGAGCCGGGTGCGGATCGTTTCCGCATTGGCGATGATCCGCGCGATCGGCTGACGCAGCACAGGCGCGAGATTTCGCCCGATCAGATGCGTTGCGGGAGGGCCGGCGGGTTCGGCATCGGCTGGCGTTTCCGCGTTGGGAAGGACCGCGTCCGATGCGAGATAGAGTTCGAATCCCGATTGCCCAGGCTCGGGTCCTCCGAGGGGCACCAGGGTCACGGTCCATTCGCGCGGCGATTCCGGCACCCGGACCGCCAGGCCGCCGAGCAGGCGCCAGTGCATCGGCTGCTCGTGCACTGCGTCGGGCAGCTCGACGAAATCGGTCCAGGGTCTCCCCGCGCCCTGTCCGATGCGAAGAGCGAGGGCGGCGAGATCCGGCGCGCGCGCTTCCACCGCCAGCACACCTTGCACGGGGTCGAGTCGCGCCCACAGATCGGCCACGCTGCGCTCTATCTCCAGATGCCGGGCCGCAGCCTGTGCATCGTCGTCTCGCGCGGCGGGGGATACCTGCCAGTCCGCGATGCCGATGGAGCAGCCCGCCTCGCTTCCGGAGTGCGGAAAGATTTCCACCCAGGCGTGGATGACGTCCTCACCCCCGACCGCCTCGATCGCGCCGCTAATGCGGGTACCGGCGATACGTGCCTGGCGCACCCTCTCGAGCAACGCCGGCACCGCAAGCATGCCGGGAATCTCGCCCCCGCAACTCCGCTGCAAGGCGGCGATCATCTCGTCGGCTTCGATCAGGTGATCGTCCGCGTTGGTCCGCCCGCGTGCGAGATAGCTGGAGGAGTGCGCGTTCATGGGTTCAACCCAGGACCTGCCGGTCCGACGCCGCAAGGATCGCCGCAGCGCGATCGGCGCGCAGCGTGTCGAATGCGGCGGGCAGAGTGATGCCGGGATGGATGAGAACGAACTGCTCGGCAATCTGCTCGGGCTTGAGCCCGGCAGCGCGGAGCGCGAGCGCCAGTCGGCCGACCTGGCTTTCGTTGGTCGCCACGGCCACCAGATCGCGGTTCTGGCCAGTCGCCAGCGCGAGCGCCGCGAGGAACAAGGCGGCCCCGGCATGGCCGATGGAAAGCGCCGCCTTCATCCCGTCTCCGACTGCCCCGGCTGCCCGTTCGAGCAAGGCGAGGCGCGTAGCTTGCGGGTCGTAAGCGTCACGCAGGCGCTTGCCCGCCTGCTCGATCGCGTTTTCGTCAGTGCCGCCGGCCTGCGCACGCCATGTGGAAAGGGCGTGCTCGAACAGCGGCGGCGGCAGTTCCGCCAGCGGCAGCTCCACCCTGCGCTGCTGCTGGACGAAACGCGCCTGCGCGGCGAGAAGCGCCATGGCTAGCTGCGCGGTGTCCGTGTCGGACGACGCGATCAGCGATTGAAGGAGCGGCGACAGCACCGGATCGATCGCGTTGCGCCGCTCCAACTGCATGGCCAGGCGATGTTCGAGCGCGAGTGCGTGGCAATGGCCGAGGAATTGCAGGTTCTGCGCAAGGCTCTCGGCCAGCGCATCTCCATGCTCGGCGGCAAAGGCGAACGGGTCTTCGAGACCGCCGGCATTCGCCTGCGCGACCAGGGTCTGCCGTGCCACGTGAAGCCCCATTCCCCGCACATTCGCAACGATCTCGTCGCTGAACAACGCACTGTCGTGATTGGCGAGCAACATGCCCAGCATCGGCCCGACGGTGCCGAGCACGAGATCGCCGCGCGCGAGCTCGCCCGCGAGAACCGCCTCGATCGGCGAATACGAGGCGCTGTTCGTGCCGGACTCGGTCATCCATCCGCCTTAGCGCGGTATAGTTAAGCGTGCGTTATCCGCTCTCGCCCGTGGACGAGATAGAACGCTGCCAGCACCGCGAGCGCAAGTAACTGAATTCCCGCAAGAGTTTGATCGAGCGCCGCACACACTGCGAGCACCAGCGCGAGAATCCCCCGATCCGAGGCCGGACGCGCCAGCGATTCGACTTGCGAATGTCCGGCAATCCGCAGCGCGAAGAGCAGCGTGAGGCCCGCAAACAGCCAGCTCGCGCGCTCTCCTGCCGGCGCAAGCACCCCGACCAGCGCCAGAATGGTTGCGTCGACCGCCAGGCCCGGCAGGGCACGCGCGATGCGCGCGATCATGCCGCTCCGGCGGCCCTCGCTCAGAAACGCGGCAACCGTTTCGCCCGTGCGCAGCAGGAAGGCCCCGATCGCGGCCGATCCGAAGGCGAGCGCTGGCAACTTCCACCACGCGGCGGCGAGCGCTCCACCGAGCCCCAGGATACCGCCCGCGATCGGAAGCGCCGCCTTGCCGCGCTGGGCCAGGATGCTCGGCGCCAGGACCATTGCGGCCCGATCCGCCAAGGCATGCACCGGGGCAGCGAACGAGGACAGCGTGACCCGCTGGTTCAGCCACGCGGCCTCGAACGCACGCGCCTGCTGCTCGTTGCGCAGCAAGGCCCAGCGTCTGTCGGTCACTAGTGACGGCGGAAGCGGTACGATACGCGTGCCCGTCTGCAGGCCGACGCGCAGCAAGGCGGGCACAGCGTCGACTTCGAACGGCATTTCGACCAGACGCTCGACCGCCGATCCCGGCAGGCGCGCAACGCCGGCCCAGGCGTGGTCGCGGTCGATTCGCTCGAACCCGGCCTCGATGCCCGGCTCAGCCGGCAGGGCGACGATGCCCGAACGTTCGCCCAGCAGTTCCCCCACTACCAGCGGATCAGGCACTACACCTTCGGCGAAGAGAAAAAGTTCGTCCTGCGCCCGCACCAGGCCGGAAAGCGAACGCGCGCTGCTCAGCGCGTGGAAAGTCGCCCCGCCCTGCTCTGCACGGTGAAGCAAGGGCAGAACGCCTTCGTCCAGACCTTCGGCCAGGCATACGATCCGCTCGCATCCCAGGCGCAGCGCAAGATCGAGCTGAAGCGCGGCGACGCTGCGGCCGGCGACGGTGAGCAGACCGCGCACGGCCGCCTCGGCGTCTTCTCCGCCCGGATGGATCGCCGACAGGATCGCAACCCGCAACTGCTCACTCCCGCATGAAAGCGGGGAGGTTTAAGCCGAGCTTGCGCTCGTGCCAAGCGCGCCGGTCGGGCGCTCAGCTGCGCCCGGCGGAGAAATCGCGCATGAACGCCGTGAGCTTGCGCAGGACGGTCGGCTCGCCCGGAGCCGCCGCGATCGCCTCGTCAGCAAGCTCGATGAGGGCCGCGGCGTGAAAGCTCGCCGCCAGTCCCTTCAGCCGCGAGGCGGCGACGTTCCAGTTCCCGTCGCAGCGCGCTCGACCGAGCAGGTCGATCTGCCGCCCCAGGCTGTCTGCGAAAGCCGCACGCAGTTCGGCCATCAGGACGGGATCGTCGCCGGCCGCTGCAGCCAGCGTGGCATCAAGGGCACCGCTTTCGTGGACCATTGCACTCGGTCTATCGCAAGTCTGGTTAAAGCAGGGTTTCAGCCCCCCCTTTTCGTGATAGCCTGACGCTCATGTCTGGAGGATCGAATATCAGGGCCATAGGGCCGGACGACGCGGGGAGCGAACCAGTCACGAGCGAGGTCGAAACGGCCGGGATCGAGACGGATATCGGCGATCATACCGCGTTCGAGGAGGAATGGGACGAAGATCCCGAACCGGACGTGCGGATGCGATGGCTTGCCCCCGTGCTTGCTCTGGGCGCGACGGCTGCGTGGACAGCGGCCTTCGTGTGGATTTTCCGCGAGCCCATGCTTGCGGGTGCGCCCCCGGCGCAATGGCTGACCTGGATGGCGCAATGGGCGGTGCCGGTTCTTCTGGTGGCGGTGTTGTGGCTGCTCGCAACGCGTAACAGCACGCATGAAGCGCGCCGCTTCGGCGATGTCGCCCATTTGCTGTCGCACGAGTCGCGCGCGCTGGAGACCCGACTGGTCACGATCAACCGCGAGCTCAGCCTTGCGCGCGAGTTCCTCGCCTCGCAGTCACGCGAGCTCGACACCCTCGGACGGGTTGCGACCGAGCGGCTTTCGACGCACGCCGACCGCCTTCAGGGGCTCGTCCAGGACAACGGACAGCAGGTGGAAGTGCTCGCAACTGTCAGCACCACCGCGCTGACCAACATGAACAAATTGCGGGACGATCTGCCGGTCATCGCAAACTCCGCGCGCGACGTTTCCAACCAGATCGGCAATGCCGGACGGATCGCGCACGAGCACGTCGCCGAACTGACGAGAGGTTTCGAGCGGCTCAACGAATTCGGGCAGGCGAGCGAGCGGCAGGTCGGAACTCTTGAATCCCGGATCGAGGAAGCCCTGACGGTGTTCGGGGAACAGCTCGATCAACTCGAACTCCTCACCGCCGAGCGTTTCGACGCCCTCCGCACGAAAAGCGAAACGTTCCGCACCGAGCTCGACGGCCGCGAAGTGGAAACGCTGGCGGCGCTGCGCCGCCGTGCCGACTCGCTGGCCGCGGAACTGCGCACGACACACGAGTCGCTGGCGTCGGAAGAAGAGGAAGCCCTCGTTTCCCTTCGTGCACGCCTCGGCGGTCTGCGCGACGAGGCGAAGATCATCGGCAATGCGGTGCGCGAAGGCGAAGAGGCCGCGCTCGGCACCTGGGCCGAACAGATCGAGGCGATGAAGCAGCGCCTCAACGAAGCGATCGAGGTCATCAAGGGGGTCGACGACAACGCCCTCGCCTCGGCCAATCAGAAGCTGGCCGCGCTCAAGGTCGAAGCCGAAGCGGTGGATCGCGGTATCGCGGAACGCGACCAGCGCCTGCAGGAGCGGATCGCGGAGCGTCAGGCGATCCTCGCCGAGGCGGAGCGCGAGTACACCGACGCGCTTGCGTCGCGCCTCGCGGAGATCGACGCGGCCATCGCCGAACGGCGCGAGGCCCATATCGCGCAGACCGACGAACTTGCACGCAAGGGTGAGACAGTGACCGAGCGGCTGGTGCAGTTGCGCGCCGAAGTCGAAGCGATCGCGCATCACGGCGGGGAGACCGAGCAGGTGTTGGCGCAGAGCCTCGAGCGCCTGGAAATCAAGCTCGCCGAAAGCCGCGCGACACTGCACGGAACGGACGAAGCCGTCGCCTCCCTCACCGAGGCGAGCGTGCGATTGCTCGAACTGCTCCAGGCGAGCGCGCAGCACTCGCGCGAGGATCTGCCCCTGGCCATCGGCGAAGCGGAAGGACGGCTCGCGTCGGTCGAGGAGCGCGCGGGCGATCTCAAGCTCGTGCTCGACGAAGCGAACGTCACCAGTGCGCGGCTGTCCGACTACGTGGCCGGCGCCCGCGACACCGGCCGCGAGACGATCGCAGACGTGGAAGTCCTGCACGAACGGTTCGCGCAGGCGAACGAAGCGCACGTGGCGCAAGTCGGCGAACTGCGCGCCGTGATCGCCGGCCTGGAAGAAGACAGCACTGCCGTCGCCGAGAAGGCGCGCGCGGACCTGCGCGACGCCATCGAGGCGCTCGAAACGGCAGCTCGTTCCGCCCGGGCCGCGATCGGCGAGAGCGCGAGCGAGAGCATCCGCGAACTTGCCGAGCGCGTGGGGACCGAGACCTCGCAAGCACTCGACGAAGTCATGCGGGAGAAGGCCGAGCAGTCGATCGGTCAGCTCGAGAAAGCGGCCGCGAAAGCATCGGACGCGAGCCGCCAGGCCGCCATCCAGCTCCGCGACCAGCTCGCCAAGGTGGACGAACTCGCCGCCAACCTCGAAACGCGTGTCGTGCAGGCGCGCGAACGCGCCGAGGAGCAGGTCGACAACGATTTCGCGCGGCGCATGGCGCTGATCACCGAAAGCCTCAATTCGAACGCGATCGACATCGCGAAGGCGCTTTCGACGGAAGTGACCGATACCGCGTGGGCATCCTACCTGCGCGGCGACCGCGGCATCTTCACCCGCCGGGCGGTGCGTCTGCTCGACAGGGCCGAGGCGCGGGACATCGCCGGCCTCTACAGCAACGAGCCGGATTTCCAGGAAAACGTAAACCGTTACGTCGCGGACTTCGAGGGAATGCTGCGGACCATGCTGTCGACACGCGACGGCAATGCGCTCGGCGTGACCTTGCTCAGTTCCGACATGGGCAAGCTCTACGTCGCGCTCGCCCAGGCTATCAAGCGTCTACGCGAATAGGCGGGTGACGTCGAGGTCGTCGACGTCCACCCAGCGATACTCGTAGTTGAGCGCGAAGAGGCCGGTCAGCACTGCAGCAAGGATCGTCGCGCGCAGCGCCACGCGCCCGGGGCGGAAGTTGGCCGGGGCGCTGTCGGCCTGACCCGGGACCTTCTCGAGACCGAGTTCGTCGTGCGTGCGAACGCCGAACGGCAACAGGAAGAATGCGCTCATCACCCAGACGATGAAGTAGATCGCAAGAATCGACGTCCATTGCATCGCGTCAGCCCTCCACCATCACGACCTTGACCTGCGGGTTCTTGCCCGACCAACGGCGCGCGGCCCGGCGAGCGGCAAGCCGCGCAGCTTCAACGACATCGTCGGCGCTGCGCTTCTTGCCGCGCAGCTTGCCGATGGCATCGAGCACGTCCGCTTTCGCCTCCGCGATGAAATCCGCCATGTCTTCCTCGAGCGGGAGCCCGAAGGATTCGACCGTAACCCCGCCCCCGGGGACGAGAATCACGACGAGCGCTCCTTCCGCCGCAATCCGCCGGCGCATGACCACGCCCTCGCCAACGGCCGGCGCGATGATGTCGCCGTCGAGTACTAGACGCCCCGCGCGCACCTCTGTCACTTTCCCCGGCTGTCCGGGGGCAAGGCGTACGAGATCGCCGTTGGACTGCACGACGGCATGCGGAATGCCGCTGGCGATCCCGAGCCTGGCCTGCTCGTGCATATGGCGCATCTCGCCATGCACGGGGACCAGAATTTCGGGACGCAGCCATCCGTAGAGCGCCTCGAGTTCCGGCCGTCCCGGGTGGCCGGAAACGTGGATCGCGCTCTGCCGGTCGGTGACCATCACGATCCCCCGCGCGGCAAGCTGGTTCTGCACCCGGCCGATCGCGATCTCGTTGCCGGGAATCTGACGGCTGGAGAACAGCACGACGTCGCCGGATGCCAGTTCGATCGGATGCGAGCCGTCGGCAATCCGCGCGAGCGCCGCGCGCGGCTCGCCCTGCCCGCCGGTGGCGAGGATCAGGACCTCCCCGCGCGGCAGGCCCATGGCGGTGTCGAAATCGACGATCGCCGGCAGGTCTTCGAGATAGCCGTTGTCCTGCGCGACTTCGATGATCCTGTCGAGCGACCGTCCCGCGATGCACAGGCGCCGTCCAGTCGCCTTGGCGACCTCGCCCAAGGTGTGCAGACGCGCGACGTTGGAGGCGAAGGTGGTGACCAGCACGCGCTTGCCGGTGTGGCGCTTCACCTCTTCCATCAGGCCTTGATAGACGGCGCCTTCCGAACCGCTCGGTGCGGGATTGAAAACGTTGGTCGAATCGCAGACCAGCGCGAGAATGCCCTCGTCACCGAGCCCGGTCAGTTCCTCCTCGGTGGTCGGCTCGCCGACGATCGGATCCTCGTCCAGCTTCCAGTCGCCGGTGTGGAACACCCGCCCATACGGCGTCTCGATCAGCAGCGCGTTGCCCTCGGCGATCGAGTGCGCGAGCGGCACATAAGAGATACCGAAGGGACCCAAAGAAAAGGGATCAGTACTCCCCACCACGTTGAGCTCGACCGCGCGCGCAAGCCCGGCTTCCTCCAGCTTGCGCATCACCAGGTCGGCGGTGAACGGGGTCGCGTAAAGCGGAACGCCGAGGTCGGCAGCAAAATAAGGCACCGCGCCGATGTGGTCTTCATGCGCGTGGGTGAGGACGATGCCGACGAGGTCCTTCGAGCGTTCCTCGATGAAGTCGAGGTCCGCGAACACGAGGTCCACGCCCGGGTATTCGCCGCCGGAGAAGGTCATGCCGAGGTCAACCATCAGCCACTTGCCGTCGCACCCGTAGAGGTTGACGTTCATGCCGATCTCGCCCGATCCGCCGAGCGCGAGGAACAGCAGTTCCTTTTCGGGAGTGAAGTCCTTTTTCACTGCGATGCGCGCTCCGCGAGGATGGCAAGACCTTCGAGCGTGAGGTCGGTGTCGACGGCGTCGAAGATCTGCGTGTGCTGGTCGAATAGGATCGCGAGACCGCCGGTCGCGACCACCTTCGCCGGGCGGCCGATCTCGGCGCGCATCCGGGCGATCAGGCCTTCCATCATCGAAACGTAGCCCCAGAAGGCGCCGATCAGCATCTGATCCTCGGTGTTCGTGCCGATCACGCTGTTCGTGCGCGGCGCTTCGATCGCGATCCTCGGCAGCTTGGCGGTGTTGCCCACCAACGCGTCGAGCGAGAGGTTGATCCCCGGAGCGATGATCCCGCCCTTGTAGGCGCCGTTGAAATCGACCGCGTCGAACGTGGTCGCCGTGCCGAAATCGACCACGATCAGATCGCCCTGATATTTGGCATGCGCGGCGATCGCGTTGAGCGCACGGTCGGCGCCGAGCGAGCGCGGCTCGTCGACGTCGACCGAGAAGCCCCAGGCGGCATCGCCCTCGCCCGCGATGAGCGGCGTCAGGCCGAAGTACTTCTCCGCCAGCACGGTGAGATTGTGGATCGCGCGCGGCACGACCGAGCCGACGATGATCCGCGTGATCGCCGTCCGCTCGAAGCCTTCGATCTTGAGCAGCTGGAGCAGCCAGACCGCATATTCGTCGCCCGTCCGGCGCGGATCGGTGGCGATGCGCCAGCGGGCCTTGATCTCCAGGCCCCCCTCGTCTTTCGTGGCGAACAGTGCGAAGACCACGTTGGTGTTTCCGACATCGGCAGCGAGCAGCATGGCGAGTTCCTTCAGCCGAGCGTCACGTCGCCTGCGTGGATGGCACGGGTCGTCCCGTCTTCCAAGCGCAGGAGAAGCGATGCGTCCGGCGCAAGGCCGGCGAACGCACCGTATGTCGGCACGCCATCGGCATCGTGCACCTTGAGCGGCGTGTCGAGCGGGTGCGCCACGGCCAGCCAGCGGCGGATCAGCGGTTCGACGCCGAACGTGCGCCAGCGCTCGATCTCACGGTCGAAGGCAGCGGCAAGGGCGAGAGCGAAGGCATCGCGGTCGGGCGCCGGTCCGAGATCGGACAGGGCCACCGTCGGCCGGTCGGGCAGGTCGGGCGCCTGGGCAAGATTGATCCCGATGCCGACCACCACCGCGTCGCCTTCGCGCTCGAGCAAGATGCCCGAGAGCTTGGCCCCGCCGAGCAGGAGATCGTTCGGCCACTTGATGACCAGCGCGCGCGGATCGGGGAGCAGCGGCAGGACGGCTTCGTAAGCCGCCAGCGCCGTAGCCAGCGTCAGCGTGTGCGCGGGCGGATCGCCGGGGCCCGGATGAACCACGGTCGAACCCATGAAGTTGCCCGAAGCATCCTGCCACGGGCGCCCTTGGCGGCCCCGCCCTGCGACCTGCCGGTCCGCGACCAGCCAATCGCCTTCCGCAACGCGCTCCCCCGCGCGCAACCGCGCGGCGAGGTCGGCACTGGTCGATCCGGTTTCTGCGACGGTATGGATCAAGCGACGAAGAACAGCGCGGCGGCCGCCTTGTCGGCGAGATAGCCCAGCGGACTCGTCAGCAGGTAACCGAGCGGCGAGACGAACAGCGTCGTCACGCCGAGGATCAGCCAGTGAGCCCAATCGCTCTTGCCCGTCACCACGCCGGCGGGTTCGTCGAAGTACATCACCTTGACGATCTTGATGTAATAGAACGCGCTGATCACGCTCGCCGCGATGCCGATGGCCGCGAGAGCGACGAGATCGGCCTCGACGGCCGCCTGGAAGACGACGAACTTGCCCCAGAACCCGAACAGCGGCGGGATGCCGGCGATGCTGAACATCATCGCTGCGAAGCACAGCGCCAGTAGCGGCTGCGTGCGCGAAAGCCCCGCGATGTCCGCCACGCCTTCGAGCTGCTCGCCCTCGGCGGTGCGCAGCATGAGCACGACGACGAAACTGCCGAGCGACATCGCGACATAGATCGCCAGGTAGACGAGCATCGCCGAGACGCCGCCCGCCGTCGCGGCGGCGAGGCCGATCAGGATGAAGCCGACGTTGTTGATCGACGAGTAAGCCAGCAGGCGCTTGAGGTTGCTCTGCCCGATCGCGCCCAGCGCACCGAGCACGATCGAGGCGAGTGCGGCGAAGATGACGATCTGCCGCCACGCATCGGCCTGCGCGCCGAACGCATCCACCGCCACGCGGGCAGTGAGTGCGATCGCCGCCACCTTGGGCGCGGTCGAGAAGAAGGTCGTCACCGGCGTCGGCGCACCTTCGTAGACGTCGGGCGTCCACATGTGGAACGGCACGGCCGAGATCTTGAACGCAAGGCCCGCGAGCACGAAAATCAGCCCGAACAGCGCGCCCATCGAGAGCTCACCCGTCAGCGCGGCGCGGGCGCCTTCGAACGAGGTCGTGCCGGTGAAGCCGTAGACCAGGCTTACGCCGTAGAGCAGGATGCCGCTCGCGAGCGCGCCGAGCACGAAGTACTTGAGGCCCGCCTCGGCCGAACGGTCGTCCGAGCGCATGAACGATGCGAGAACGTAAGCGGCCAGGCTGTTGAGCTCGAGCCCGACGTACAGGGTGATGAAATCGGTTGCGGAGACCATGATCCCCATGCCGAGCGTGGCAAGCAGCACCAGCACCGGATACTCGGGCCGCATCGCGCCCTGGCGGTCGAAGAACCTCGGCGCGATCATCAGGCAGGCGATCGCCGCGACGTAGATCAGGATCTTGGAGAACGACGCGAAGGCATCGGCGGCGAACTGCCCGCCGAAGGCCAGCGTGTCCGGCCCCATGGCCCCGGCGCAGAGCGCGGGCGCGGCCAGGAACGCCGCACCGCCCAGCGCGACGGCGGCAAGGATGCTCACCAGGCGGCTGGAATTACGGCTCCAGGCGGCGACCAGAAGCAGCGCCAGCGCGGACAGGCTGAGCAGGATCTCGGGCGCGATGAGCGCGAGGGAAGCCTTGAAGTCCATCAGTGCGCTCCCTCCGCTTCGCCGTGGCCGGCATCGTGCGTGCCCCCCACGGCATTGGCGGCCTCGGCACGCGGTGTGCCGGGGGCAAGGTGCGAGTCACCTTCGGGCGCAGCGCGCGAGAGCCGCGCATCGAGAGCAGCAATGTCCTGACGCATCGGGGCGAGGAAGCTTTCCGGGTAGACGCCCATCCACAGGACGGCCGCGGCGATCGGGCCCAGCATGAGCCATTCGCGCAAGGAGAGATCGGGCATGGCGGCGGCGTCCGCGTTCTTCTGCACGCCGAACGCGATGCGCCAGTAGAGGTAGAGCATGTAACCCGCGCCCAGAATGATGCCCGTGGCGCACACCAGGGTCGCCCAGGTGTTCGCCTGATAGATGCCGGCCAGGCTCAGGAACTCGCCGACGAAGCCGCTCGTCCCCGGCAGACCGATGCTCGCCATCGTGAACAGCAGGAAGAACAGTGCATATTTCGGCATGTTGATCGCAAGGCCGCCGTAGCGATCGATCTCGCGCGTGTGCAGCCGGTCGTAGATCACGCCGACGCACAGGAACAGCGCACCGGACACGAGCCCGTGGCTGAGCATGACGATCATCGCGCCTTCCAGCCCCTGCACGTTGAATGCGAAGAGACCGATGGTGACGATCGCCATGTGCGCGACCGAGGAATAGGCGATCAGCTTCTTCATGTCCTGCTGCACCAGCGCGATCAGGCTGGTGATGACCACCGCGGCCATCGACAGGCCCCAGATCAGCCACACGAACTGCGCGCTCGCCTCCGGGAACATCGGCAGGCTGAAGCGGATGAAGCCATAGCCGCCCATCTTCAGCAGCACGCCCGCCAGGATCACCGAGCCTGCCGTCGGCGCCTGAACGTGCGCGTCGGGAAGCCAGGTGTGGACGGGCCACATCGGCATCTTCACCGCGAAGCTGGCGAAGAACGCGAGCCACAGCCAGGTCTGCGCGGCAGGCGGGAAATCGTACTGCATCAGCGTCGGGATGTCGGTCGTGCCGGCCTCGTTCACCATCCACAGCATCGCGATCAGCATCAGCACCGAGCCGAGCAGCGTGTAGAGGAAGAACTTGTAGGCGGCGTAAATCCGGTTCTGGCCGCCCCAGATGCCGATGATCAGGTACATCGGGATCAGACCGGCTTCGAAGAAGATGTAGAACAGGAACAGGTCCTGCGCCGCGAACACGCCGATCATCAGCACTTCCATGAACAGGAAGGCCGCCATGTATTCGCCGACGCGCTTCTCGATCGACTGGCTGGCGAGAATGCAGATCGGCATCAGGAACACGCTGAGCACGATCAGCAGCAGCGCGATCCCGTCGATGCCGAGCGCGTAGTTGAACCCGGCGAAGATCGGCGCGCGTTCGGTGAACTGCCACTGCGCGCCGCCGATATCGAAGTTGAGCCACAGCACCACGCCGAGCGCGAGATCGATCAGCGTCGCCGCCAGGGCGATCGTGCGCGCCGCCTTCGCTTCCACGAACAGGCACGCCACGCCCGCCAGCAGCGGCACCAGCAGCATCACGGAAAGGATCGGGAAGCCCCCCATTACATCAGCACCCACGTAACCGCGGCCACCAGCCCGAGCAGCATGACCAGCGCATAGCTATAGAGATATCCGGACTGCACCTTCTTCGCCGCGATCGTGCCCTTGGCGACCACCCAGGCGGCTCCATCGGGGCCGAACCGGTCGATCAGGCCGACGTCGCCGCGCTTCCAGAACTGGCGCCCGAACCAGAACGCCGGCCTCACGAAGATCAGGTCGTAGAGTTCGTCGAAGTACCACTTCCGGTAGACGAAGTTGTGCAGCAGGCTGAACTGCTCGACGAACTTGCCCGGGATCGAGGTGTCGCGGATGTAGGCGAGCCAGGCACCGAAGAGACCGAGCAGCATGACGATCGTCGCGGTCAGCTTCACCCACAGCGGCACAGCGTGCATCTGGTGGATCAGCGCCTCGTTGTAGAAGATCGAGTCGCCCCAGAACGCCGGATCGTCGAGGAAGGCGTGGCTGAAGACCCAGCCCGCGAAGACCGCGCCGAGCGTCAGCAGGCCCAGCGGCACCAGCATCGTCAGCGGGCTCTCGTGCGGGTGATAGCCTGCCGTACCATCGCCATGCGCGGGCGAGGGAACGTGGTGCGTCGCTTCGTCGCCGGCATCTTCCTGAGCGGGAGGATTGTGCTCCTCCGGCTCGTCGTGGCCGTGATGGACCGCGTGCTGGATGTGCTCGCTGCCCGCCCAGCGCGGCTTGCCCCAGAAGGTCAGGAACATCAGGCGCCACGAGTAGAAGCTGGTCAGCAGCGCGGCGATCGCGCCCATCCAGAAAGCGAACGTGCCGAGGCTCGTCCCGCGCGCGAAGGCGACTTCGAGGATCGCATCCTTCGAGTGGAAGCCCGCGAAGCCCGCGTGCAGCCAGTAGATACCGACACCGGTGATCGCGAGCGTGCCCGCCATCATCGCCCAGAAGGTGAACGGGATGTGCTTACGCAGCGCGCCGTAATAGCGCATGTCCTGCTCGTGGTGCATCGCATGGATGACCGAGCCCGCACCTAGGAACAGCAGCGCCTTGAAGAAGGCGTGCGTGAACAGGTGGAACATCGCCGCGCCATAGGCGCCGACGCCCGCGGCGAAGAACATGTAGCCGAGCTGCGAGCAGGTCGAATAGGCGATGACCCGCTTGATGTCCCACTGCGTCGTGCCGATCGTCGCGGCAAAGAAGCAGGTCGCGGCGCCGACGAACGTCACCATGCCGAGCGCGACCGGTGCGGTCTCGAACATCGGCGAGAGGCGGCAGACCATGAACACGCCTGCGGTGACCATCGTCGCTGCGTGGATCAGCGCCGAAACCGGCGTCGGGCCTTCCATCGCGTCCGGCAGCCAGGTGTGCAGGCCGAGCTGCGCCGACTTGCCCATCGCGCCGATGAACAGAAGGATGCAGAGCACGTCCATCGTCTGCAGGCGCATGCCGAGGAAGCCGATCGAGCTGCCGCTCATGCCCGGCGCCGCGGCGAGGATCTCGGGGATCGAGGTCGTCTGGAACACCAGGAACGTGCCGAAGATGCCGAGCATGAAGCCGAGGTCGCCCACGCGGTTGACCACGAAGGCCTTGATCGCGGCCTTGTTGGCGCTCGGCTTCTTGAACCAGAAGCCGATCAGCAAGTAACTCGCCAGGCCGACGCCTTCCCAACCGAAGAACATCTGCACCAGGTTGTCCGCGGTCACCAGCATCAGCATGGCGAAGGTGAACAGCGAAAGGTAGGCGAAGAACCGCGGCTGGTCCGGGTCCTCGTCCATGTAGCCCCAGCTATAAAGGTGGACGAGAGCGGAGACACTGGTGATCACCACAAGCATGACGGCGGTCAGCGTATCGACCCGCAGCGCCCAGTCGAAGCTCAGCGCGCCCGACTGCACCCACTGCAGTACCGGTACGACATGCGCCTCGGCGCTGCCGTTCAGGAATCCGAGGAAGATCGGCCAGGAAAGCGCGCACGAGACGAACAGCGCGCCGGTCGTGAGCGATTTTGCGACGGTGTTGCCGAGCGCACGGTTGCCAAGCCCGGCGACGATCGCCGCAAGCAGCGGCAGGAAGACGATAAGCAGGATCTGCACCGGAGCTTATCCCTTCATCCGGTTGACGTCGTCGACCGCGATCGTGCCGCGGCCGCGGAAATAGATGACGAGGATCGCCAGCCCGATCGCCGCCTCGCCGGCGGCGACGGTCAGCACGAACATCGCGAAGACCTGCCCCGTCATGTCGCCGAGGAAGGCGCTGAACGCGACGAGGTTGATGTTCACCGCCAGCAGGATCAGCTCGATCGCCATCAGGATGACGATTACGTTCTTGCGGTTGAGAAAGATCCCCAGGACGCCGAGCACGAACAGGATCGCGCTGACGACGACGTAATGTTCGATACCGATCACAGCTCGACCCCCTTGCCCACGTCGGGGCGCTTCATCTCGGTCGCCTCGTGCGGGCGGCGGCGGTTCTGCTTGGCGATATTCTGGTGACCCCGTGCGCCCTGAGGCTGTTCGCGGTGCGTCAGCACGATCGCGCCGACCATCGCCACCAGAAGGATCAGGCCCGCGGTTTCGAACAGGAACAGGTATTCGCCGTAGAGCACCGCGCCCAGACTCTCGATATTGCTGCGGTCCATCATCGGCGCCGCGCTGCCGTCCGGCACGCCGAGTTTGATCGCTCCGGCACGGTAGGCGCCGATGCCGAGCACCAGCTCGGCCAGCAGCACGAGCGCAATCGCGATGCCGAGCGGGAAGTTCTTCACGAACCCGGCGCGCAATTCGGCGAAATCGATGTCGAGCATCATCACCACGAACAGGAACAGCACCGCGACCGCACCGACGTAGACGATCACCAGCAGCGCGGCGATAAACTCCGCACCGACGATGACCATCAGTCCCGCCGCGTTGAAGAACGCGAGGATCAGCCACAGCACCGAATGCACCGGGTTACGCGCCATGATCGTGAAGACGCCGCTGGCGACCACGAGGAACGCGAAAAGGTAGAAGGCTAAGGTCTGGATCATGGCCCCTGAATCTCGTTGCGGCGGCGCCTAGCGGTAGGGCGCATCGGCTTCAAGGTTGGCAGCGAGTGCACGCTCCCACTTGTCCCCGTTGGCCAGCAGTTTCGCCTTGTCGTAGAGAAGCTCCTCACGCGTTTCCGTGGAGAACTCGAAGTTCGGCCCTTCGACGATCGCATCGACCGGGCACGCTTCCTGGCAGAAGCCGCAGTAGATGCACTTGGTCATGTCGATGTCGTAGCGCGTGGTACGGCGGCTGCCGTCGGCGCGCGGCTCGCTTTCGATGGTGATCGCCTGCGCGGGGCAAACCGCCTCGCACAGCTTGCACGCGATGCAGCGCTCTTCCCCGTTGGGATAGCGGCGCAGCGCATGCTCGCCGCGGAAGCGCGGGCTGATCGGGTTCTTCTCGAACGGATAGTTGATCGTCACCTTCGGCTTGAAGAAGTACTTCAGCGTGAGGGCATGCGCCTTCACGAACTCCCACAGGGTGAACGACTTTATGAGATGGGCGACGCTCATGCGGCGACTCCGTAACGGGTGAACATCAGCCATCCGCTCACAAGCACCACGAACAGCAGGCTCAGCGGCAGGAAGACCTTCCAGCCCAGACGCATCAGCTGGTCGTAGCGGAAGCGCGGGACGGTGGCCTTCACCCAGCTGAAGATGAAGAAGAACAGGAAGATCTTGCCGAACAGCCAGATCCAGCCCGGGATGTTGAACCACGGGATCAGATCCACGTTCAGCGGCGGCAGCCAGCCCCCGAAGAACAGGATCGCGTTGAGCGCGCACATCAGCAGGACGTTGGCATATTCGCCGAGCCAGAAGAGCGCGAAGCTCATCGACGAATACTCGGTCTGATAGCCCGCGACGAGTTCGCTCTCCGCTTCCGTGAGGTCGAACGGCGCGCGGGCGGTTTCCGCGAGGCTCGAGATCAGGAACATGACCCACATCGGGAAGAGCAGCAGGTTGAAGAAGAACCCGTTGACCAGACCGAAGCCGTGGCCGTGCTGCGCCTCGATGATGTCGTTGAGGTTGAACGTGCCGGCCCACAGCACGACGCAGATCAGGATGAAGCCGATAGAGACTTCGTAGCTGATCATCTGCGCGGCGGCGCGCATGGCGGAGAAGAACGGATACTTCGAGTTCGACGCCCAGCCCGCGACGACCACGCCGTAGACCCCGAGCGAACTGATCGCGAGAACGTAGAGCAGGCCGATATTGATGTCGGACAGTACGGCTTCCGGCCCGAACGGGATCACCGCCCAGGCAAGCAGCGCCACCGTGAAGGTCACGATCGGGCCGATCAGGAACAGTCCCTTGTTTGCAGCCGAAGGGATGATCGTTTCCTGCAGGAACACCTTCAGGCCGTCGGCGAAGCTCTGCAGCAGGCCGAACGGCCCGACCACGTTCGGTCCGCGCCGCAGCGCCATCGCCGCCCAGATCTTGCGATCGGCATAGATGATCATCGCCACCGCCAGCATCAGCGGCAGGGCGATCAGCAGCACACCGGCAAGCGTGGCGACGAACCACGCCCACTCGTAGGTCATGCCGAGGGATTGGAAGAAGGCGGTCATGCTACCAGACCTCCGGCCAGTAGGCCCATGCAAGGAACGCGAGCACGGCAATTATGAACAGCACTAGACATCCCAACTGCACGCGAAGCGGAAGCGAACCGAATAGGAAGTCCGTGATCCAGTCCAGCATGACTCATTCCGCCGCCTCCAGAATTTCCTCGCCGTGGAGAAGTTCGGCCGAGCACCGCTGCATCACGGCGCTGGCACGGGCGATCGGGTTTGTCAGGTAGAAGTCCTTGACCGGGTAGGCGATCGAGCCCTTCGCCTTGGCGGCCTTGGCCTTCGGCAGCTTGCCCCCCGAAAGACCCATAATGTCGGCAAGGCCTTCGACGCCCAGCGCGGGAACTTCCGCGATCATCGCGGCCTGCAGTTCGGCGAAGCTGTCGAAGCCGACCTCGACGCCGAGCGCATCGGCAAGCGCGCGCAGGATCGTCCAGTCCTCGCGCGCATCGCCCGGCGCGAAGACGGCCTTCTCGGCGAACTGCACGCGGCCTTCGGTGTTGACGTACGTGCCGTCCTTCTCGGCGTAGCTCGCCGCGGGGAGGATGATGTCCGCCGCATGCGCGCCCTTGTCGCCGTGATGGCCGATATAGACCTTGAGGCTCTTGCCGAAGGCCGACCAGTCGACCTCGTCCGCACCCAGCGCGAGCACGACTTTGGGCTCGGCCTTCACCACGTCCGCAATGCCGCCCTTCTGCGCGTAGCCGAGCATCAGCCCGCCCATGCGCGACGCGGAGGTGTGGAGGACGTTGAAGCCGTTCCACCCTTCCCTGCTCCAGCCCTGCGCGAGCGAGAGTGCGGACTGGAAAGCGCCCGCCGCGAGGCCGCCGGCACCCAGGATCACCGCCGGGCGCTCGGCCTTTTCGAACAGTTCCGCGACTTCGGAGGGAAGATCGCCGAGCACACTCACGTCGTCGCCCAGGAACTCGGCCGGATACGTGGTCTCCCAGCGCGGACCGACGACGAAGACCTTCGCTCCGCGCTTGACCGCCTTGCGCAGACGGACGTTCACCAGAGCCGCTTCCCAGCGGACGTGGCTGCCGACGATCAGGATCGCGTCGGCCGTCTCGATCCCCGCGAAGGTCGAGTTGAAATTCACCGCCGCGAGATTGTCGGTCGGGTAGTCCATCCCGGTCTGCCGCCCTTCGAGCAGGGTCGAACCGAGCGCGCCGAGCAGCTTCTTGGCCGCGAACATCGTTTCGCAGTCGACCAGGTCGCCGGCGATTGCGGCAATGCTGCTGCCCGCCTTGGCCTTCGCGATCGCCTTGAACGCGTCTTCCCAGCTCGCCGGCTGGAGCTTCCCGCCCTTGCGGATCCACACCCGGTCGAGCCGGCGCCGCGTAAGGCCATCGACCATGTAGCGGCCCTTGTCGCTCAGCCACTCTTCGTTGACGTCGTCGTTGATGCGCGGCAGCGCCCGCATCACCTCGCGCCCGCGGCTGTCGAGGCGAATGTTCGCGCCCACCGCATCGCTGACGTCGATGCTGAGCGTCTTCTTGAGCTCCCACGGCCGCGCCTCGAACGCATAGGGGCGGCTGGTCAGCGCGCCGACCGGGCACAGGTCGATCACGTTGGCGGAAAGCTCGTGCTTGGCCGCGTGTTCGAGGTAGGTCGTGATCTGCATGTCCTCGCCGCGATAGAGCGCGCCGATCTCGTCCACGCCCGCGATCTCTTCGGAGAAGCGCACGCAGCGGGTGCAGTGGATGCAGCGGGTCATGATCGTCTTGATCAGCGGGCCCATGTACTTCTCGGTCACCGCACGCTTGTTCTCGTGATAGCGCGAGCCGCCGCGGCCGTAGGCGACCGCCTGGTCCTGCAGGTCGCACTCGCCGCCCTGGTCGCAGATCGGGCAGTCGAGCGGGTGGTTGATGAGCAGGAACTCCATCACCCCCTCGCGTGCGGTCTTGACCATCTGGCTGTCGGTGCGGATCTCCTGCCCATCGGCAGCGGGCAGCGCGCAGCTCGCCTGCGGCTTGGGCGGCCCGGGCTTCACTTCGACCAGGCACATGCGGCAGTTGCCGGCGATCGAGAGCCGCTCGTGATAGCAGAAGCGCGGAATCTCCTTCCCCGCCAGCTCGCACGCCTGCAACACGGTCGCGCCGTTGGGGACCTCGATTTCCTGACCGTCTACGGTAACTTTAGGCATTGCCGAAACGCCTTTCAAAAACAGTATCGTCATGCTGAACTTGTTTCAGCATCCATCCATCCTCGCCGACCCGGGGTGCAGGTTGAAAGATGGGCCCTGAAACAAGTTCAGGGTGACGGTAGATGGCGGTGCGCGCAGTCATTCCGCAGCCTCCGCGTACTTCGCGTTATGCTCTTCGATCCGCCGCTCCAGTTCGGGGCGGAAGTGGCGGATCAGGCCCTGGATCGGCCAGGCGGCGGCGTCGCCCAGGGCGCAGATGGTGTGGCCTTCGACCTGCTTGGTGACCTGCTGCAGCATGTCGATCTCCTCGATCGCCGCATCGCCGGTGCGCAGGCGCTCCATCACGCGCCACATCCACCCGGTGCCTTCTCGGCACGGGGTGCACTGGCCGCAGGACTCGTGCTTGTAGAAATAGGAGATCCGGCTGATCGCGCGGACGATGTCGGTCGACTTGTCCATTACGATCACCGCCGCGGTACCGAGGCCTGAGCCGAGCGCCTTGAGCCCGTCGAAGTCCATCGGGCAGTCCATGATCTGCTCGGCGGGAACGAGCGGCACGGAAGATCCGCCCGGGATCACCGCCAGCAGGTTGTCCCACCCGCCGCGGATGCCACCGCAGTGCTTCTCGATCAGCTCGCGGAAGGGGATGCTCATCGCTTCCTCGACCACGCAGGGCTTCTCGACATGGCCGCTGATCTGGAACAGCTTGGTCCCGGCGTTGTTCTCGCGCCCGAAGCCCGCGAACCACGAAGCCCCGCGACGCAGGATCGTCGGGACGACCGCAATGGACTCCACGTTGTTGACCGTGGTCGGGCAGCCGTAGAGGCCCGCGCCGGCCGGGAACGGCGGCTTGAGACGCGGCTGGCCTTTCTTGCCTTCGAGGCTCTCGATCATCGCGGTCTCTTCGCCGCAGATGTAGGCGCCCGCCCCGCGATGCAGGAACACGTCGAAGTCGTAGCCCGAGCCGCTCGCGTTCTTGCCGATCAGCCCGGCGTCGTACGCCTCGTCGATCGCCGCCTGCAGCGTTTCGGCCTCACGGATATACTCGCCGCGAATGTAGATATAGGCCGCCCGCGCGCGCATGGCGAAGCCCGCGACGAGCGCGCCTTCGATCAGCTTGTGCGGATCGTGACGGATGATCTCGCGGTCCTTGCACGAACCCGGCTCGGATTCGTCCGCGTTGATGACGAGGAAGCTCGGGCGGCCGTCCTTGCTCTCCTTGGGCATGAACGACCACTTGAGGCCGGTCGGGAAGCCCGCCCCGCCGCGCCCGCGCAGGCCCGATGCCTTCATCTCGTCGATGATGGCGTCCTGCCCACGCTCGATCAGCGCCTTGGTGTCGTCCCAGTCGCCACGCGCCTGCGCCGCCTTCAGCCCCCAGTCCTGGAAGCCGTAGAGGTTGGTGAAGATGCGATCCTTGTCGGCCAGCATCACAGGGTCCCTTGCGAAACGAAATAGATCGCGGCCACCGCCACCAGAGCGATGACGCCGAACTTCACGAGGCCGGCCAGCACCTTCCACGCGATGAAGATGAGCACGAGCGCAACGAGAATGGCGACGACGTCCATTACTTGCCGCCCTTCCCTTGCCGTTCGCGTATCTCGCGGCTCTTCGACTGGCTCGCGGAAATGGCGAGGAAGGCCGCACCGATCGCGACGAAGCTGCCGCCCAGAGCGCTATTGCCGCCGATGATGAAGGCCAGCGCGCATACGATGAACGCGATCCCGGCCAGTTGGAGCATTCGAGGCTGGGGCATCACCATTCCCCCCGATAGTCGTGGTTCTCGGTGACCATTTCCCTCAGCGTCGTCGGCCCGCCGACGGGTTCGCTGGTGTGCCGCCCCGGCTCCTGCGTACCGGTCTTCGGCTGGCGGCCCGCGGCCAGCTCGTCGAGGACGTGATCGAGCCGTTCGGGCGTCAAATCCTCGTAGTTGTCGTCGTTGATCTGGACCATCGGCGCGGTCGCGCAGTTGCCGAGGCATTCGACCTCGGTCAGCGTCCACAGCCCGTCTTCCGAGACATGGCCCTTCACCATGCCGCGCTTCTTGCAGGTCTCGAGCAGTCCGTCCGAGCCGCGCAGCATGCACGGCGTCGTGCCGCAGACCTGCACGTGGAAGCGGCCCACGGGCTGAAGGTTGTACATGAAGTAGAACGTCGCGACCTCGAGCACGCGGATGACCGGCATCTCGAGATAGCGGGCAACGTATTCGATCACCGGCAGCGGCAACCAGCCCTGCGTGTTCGTTTCTTCACCCACCTGACGCTGGGCGAGGTCGAGCAGCGGCATGACGGCCGAACGCTGCCGCCCTTCCGGATAGCGCGCGATCGCGGTGTCGGCTTTCGCCTTGTACGCGGGCGAGAACTCGAACGAGCCCCAGCGCTCGCGCAGTTCGGGGGTATCGGGTGCGGGGGAGCGGTCAGCCATTGATCAGCTTTCGTTCCAGATAGCGGCCGACGTAGAGGCCGACGACGGCGGCGAACGCCGTGGAGAGAACTTCCTTCAGGCTCGACTGACCATGCACCGCCAGCAGATAGGCGGCGACTGCCGAGGCGAAGGCGGCGAAGGCCGCGACGAAGATGAACAGCTCGCGGATCACCGGTCGGATTCCCCGAATACCACGTCGATCGCGCCGAGGATCGCGGTCGCGTCGGGCAGCATATGGCCCTTCGCCATGAAATCGATCGCCTGCAGGTGGCTGAACGCGGTCGGCCGGATCTTGCAGCGGTAGGGCTTGTTCGACCCGTCCGACACGAGATAGACGCCGAATTCGCCCTTCGGGCTTTCCGTGGCGACGTAGACTTCGCCGGCCGGAACGTGGAAACCCTCGGTATAGAGCTTGAAGTGATGGATCAGTGCTTCCATCGACTGCTTCATCTCGCCGCGCCGGGGCGGGGAAACCTTGCCGTCATCGCTCGCGATCGGCCCTTCGGGCATCTCGGCGAGGCACTGCTTGATGATCTTCGCGCTCTCGTAGACTTCCTTCACGCGGACCATGACGCGGTCGTAGCAGTCGGAGTTGGTGCCGACCGGGATCTCGAAGTCCATCCGGTCATAGACGTCGTAGGGCTGCGACTTGCGCAGGTCCCACGGAATGCCTGCGGCACGGATCAGCGGGCCGGAGAAGCCCCAGCGCAGCGCGTCTTCCTTGCTCACGACGGCGATATCGACGTTGCGCTGCTTGAAGATGCGGTTGTCGATGACGAGGCTCATCGCGTCGCCGAACAGTTCGGGCAGGCGCGTATCGACCCAGTCGCCGATGTCGGTCAGCAGCTTGAGCGGCACGTCCTGGTGCACGCCGCCGGGGCGGAACCAGGCGCTGTGCATGCGCGCGCCGGAAGCCCGCTCGAAGAAGTTCATGCAGTCTTCGCGCAGTTCGAACACCCACAGGTTCGGCGTCATCGCGCCGACGTCCATGACGTGGCTGCCGATGTTGAGCATGTGGTTCGAGATGCGCGTCAGCTCGGCGAAGAGCACGCGCAGATACTGCGCACGGATCGGCACTTCGAGGTTGAGCAGCTTCTCGATCGCGAGAACGTAGCTGTGCTCCATGCAGAGCGGTGAGCAGTAATCCAGGCGGTCGAAGTACGGCAGCGCCTGCAGATAGGTCTTGTGCTCGATCAGCTTCTCGGTCCCGCGGTGCAGCAGGCCGACGTGCGGGTCGATCCGCTCGATGATCTCGCCGTCGAGTTCCATCACCATGCGCAGCACGCCGTGCGCCGCCGGATGCTGCGGGCCGAAGTTGATCGTATAGTTGGAGATCACCTCGCCGTCGGTGGTCGGCGAGGATTCCTGAACCAGGCCCGCCATCAGTCTTCTCCGTTTTCTTCAGGCTCGGTCGCGCCGGAGGTGTCGCGCGCGGTTTCCTTGCGCGGCTTCCTGTCCGGACGGTCCTCGGTCGGCGCAGGCGCGCCGGGCTCGTCCTTGCCGGTGTCGACCGGCGCCGGATTGGCGTCGCCCTGCCCGGCTACCGAGCCGCTCGAACGCTCCGCCGGAGCGACTTTCTCCGCCGCCTTGTCGTTGGTCTTCTCGCCGGCGCCGGTTTCGCTCTTCTTCTCGGTCGTCTTCACCTCGGCGACCGGCGGGACTTCCGCCTTCTCGTCACCCGGAAGCACGTAGTTCGCGCCTTCCCACGGGCTCATGAAATCGAACTGGCGCAGGTCCTGCGGCAGGTCGACCGGCTCGTACACGACCCGCTTCTCCTCCTCGGAGTAGCGCAGCTCGATATAGCCGGTGAGCGGGAAGTCCTTGCGGAAGGGATGCCCCTCGAAGCCGTAGTCCGTGAGGATGCGGCGCAAGTCGGTGTTGCCGTCGAACAACACGCCGTAGAGATCGAACACCTCGCGCTCGAGCCAGCCCGCGTTGGGCCACAGCGTGGTAACCGTCGGCACCGGCGTCTTCTCGGACGCGGTGACCTTGACCATGACCCGGTGGTTCTTGGTCACGCTCAGCAGCATGTAGACTACTTCGAAGCGCTCGGCGCGCTGCGGGTAGTCGACGCCCGCGATTTCCATGAGCTGCTGATACTGGTGCTCGTCGCGAAGCAGGCGCAGCGCATCCTCGATACGCTCGCGCTTCACCGTGAACAGGATCTCGCCATGCTCCTCGTGCGCCTCGACGAGCATGTCGCCGAGCGCGGTGGAGAGCGCATCTTTCACGCCTTCGTTGGAGGCGAACCTGGGGGCGGAATGGACGACGGTCATCGCTCGATCGTCCCTTCGCGGCGGATCTTCCGCTGGAGCTGCATCACGCCGTAGAGCAGCGCTTCCGCAGTCGGGGGGCAGCCCGGCACGTAGATGTCGACCGGCACGATGCGGTCGCACCCACGCACGACGCTGTAGCTGTAGTGGTAGTAGCCGCCGCCGTTGGCGCAACTCCCCATGGAGATGACGTACTTCGGGTCCGACATCTGGTCGTAGACCTTGCGCAGCGCCGGGGCCATCTTGTTGCACAGCGTGCCGGCGACGATCATCACGTCCGACTGGCGCGGGCTGGCGCGCGGGGCGACGCCGAAGCGCTCCATGTCGTAGCGCGGCATGTTGACGTGGATCATCTCGACCGCGCAGCAGGCGAGGCCGAACGTCATCCACCACAGCGAGCCGGTGCGGGCCCACTGGAACAGTTCCTCGGTGCTGGTGACGAGGAAGCCCTTGTCGTTCACCTCGGTCTGCAGCGCGCGGAAGTAATCCGCGTCGGGCTGGCGGACTTCGCCGGGCCGCGCCGTCGGAAGGGTTTCGCTCACTCCCATTCCAGGGCTCCCACTTTCCAGGCGTAGGCAAGGCCCACGGCAAGTTCGAACAGGAAGATCATCATCGTGATCCAGCCCGGCCATCCCGTCAGGTCGAGGCTGACCGCCCAGGGAAACAGGAACGCCGCTTCGAGGTCGAACACGATGAACAGGATCGCGATCAGGTAGAAGCGCACGTCGAACTGGCTGCGCGGATCCTCGAACGCGGGGAAGCCGCACTCGTATTCGCTCAGCTTCTCGGCGTCGGGATTGTGCGTCCCGGTCAGCCGCGCGACACCCATCGGCAGGAAGACGAACGCGGTGGACAGACCAAGCGCGATCGCCAGGAAGATCAGTATCGGAAGATATTGGCTCAGGTCGACCACGCTCGTTCCTTGGCGGCTTTCCCAGGGCGATTCCCCCTGGGGGCGGATATTGCGCGCCCGCCTCTAGGCCCCTCGCTCGCATGGTGCAAGGGCATGGAAATGCGAACGATTCGCAACAGCTGGCGGGCGCCGGAGAGCCGCCGGCGAACCGCTATTTCATCATCGTCCGAACCGCCTTTTCGGTCGCCGCGCCATAAGGCGGCTTGAACCCGCCCAGCTTGGCGACGTCGATCTTCGGCTGGGTATAGATGCTGCGCGCGTGGCTGAACTCGCGGAAGCCCTCGATGCCGTGATACGAGCCCATCCCGCTCGGACCCACGCCGCCGAACGGCAAGTCCTCCATCGAGACATGGAAGACGACGTCGTTCACGGTCACGCCGCCCGAGATCGTCCGCCTCAGCACCTGCTCGCGCTCCCCTGCATCCTGACCGAAGTAGTACAGACCAAGCGGCCGGTCGCGCCGGTTCACGTAATCGATCGCCTCGCCGACGTCCTTGTAGGTCTTCACCGGCAGCACCGGCCCGAAGATCTCCTCCTGCATCGCCTGCATGTCGTCGGTGACGCCCCGCAGGATCGTCAACGGCATCTTGCGCGCATTGGTGTTGCCGAAGTCCTCCTTGCCCGGATTGACCTCGATCACCTCGGCGCCCTTGTCGCGCGCATCGGCGACGAGGCCCTGCAGACGGTCGAAGTGCCGGTCGGTCACGACCGAGGCGTAGTCCTCGTTCTCGAGCAGGGTCGGGTACATCTTGTGGACGCCGAGTTCGACCGCTGCGATCGCCGCGTCCTCCTGATCCTCGGCCACGTACATATAATCGGGCGCGAGGCAGATCTGGCCCGCGTTCAGCATCTTGCCGAGCGCGATCCGCTCTCCCGCCTGCTCGAGATCGGCGCTGCGGCCGAGAAACACCGGCGACTTGCCGCCGAGTTCGAGCGTGACCGGGCACAGGTTGCGCGCCGCGGCCTCCATCACCTTGCGCCCCGTCGGGGTCGAACCCGTGAAGACGAGATGGTCGAACGGCAGCGCGGAGAATTCGTGCGCAACCTCGGGCCCGCCGGTGACGAAGGTCACCTCCGTCTCGTCGAAATACTTCGCGCACAACTCTGCGGAGAGCTCTGACGTTCGCTCGGTGAACTCGCTCGGCTTGATCATCGCGCGGTTGCCCGCCGCGAGCACCTGCATCAGCGGCCCGAAGCTGAGATTCACAGGGAAATTCCACGGGCTGAGTATCCCGATCACGCCCTTGGGCTCGTATCGCACCTCCGCCTTCGCGCCGAGCAGACCGAGCGGGAACTGCACGTGTCGCTTGTCCGCCCTCGCCCACTTGTCGAGATGCTTGAGGCAGTACTTGCCGAAGTTCGCCGTCCCCGCGATGTCGGTGATCATCGACTGGTGGGCGCTGCGATTGCCGAAGTCGGCGCTCATCGCCTTGCACAGCGCCTCGGCATTGTCCTTGAGCAGCGCGATCGCCCGCTTCACCCGGTCGCGGCGCACGCCGAGGCCTTCGGGCCGAGCGGCGGTGAAGGCGTCGCGCTGCTTGCGCAGGATGGTCTCCATCGCGGATTTCGGGAACTCGGCCATCGCTCTCTCCACTGGTTTCTCTTTGCCACCGAGTGTTCACCAGACCCTCGCCTTTGACAAGCGCCGCGATCGCGCGATTTGCCTTTGCCGCACTGCAACATTACCTAGGCCGCCAAGACACGAGTCCAACCCGAAAGGCATTCTCCCGATGGCCCAGTTCTCAGCCGCCGATCCCGTCGTGATCCTCTCCTACGCGCGCACCCCGATGGGCGGCATGCAGGGCGCTCTGGCAGACGTTTCGGCAACCGATCTCGGCGCCACCGCGGTCAAGGCGGCGGTCGAGCGTGCAAGCGTGTCGGGCGAGGACGTCGAGCGCATCTACATGGGCTGCGTGCTCCCCGCCGGCCTCGGCCAGGCACCGGCGCGCCAGGCGGCGATCAAGGCGGGCCTGCCGAAGTCGGTGCAGGCGACGACGGTCAACAAGGTCTGCGGCAGCGGTATGCAGACGGTCATCATGGGCGCCGAGGCGCTCGCATCCGGCACGATCGACATGGCGATCGCGGGCGGCATGGAGAGCATGACCAACGCCCCCTACCTGCTCAAGAAGCACCGCTCCGGCGCGCGCATCGGCCACGATACGGCCTACGACCACATGTTCCTCGACGGGCTGGAGGACGCCTACGAAGCGGGCCGCGCGATGGGCACGTTCGCGCAGGAAACCGCGGACGAATACCAGATGACCCGCGAGGAGATGGATGACTATTCCATCGAATCGCTCCGCCGCGCGAACGCCGCGATCGAGAGCGGCGCGTTCGCCGACGAGGTCGTCCCGGTCACCGTCACCACCCGCGCCGGCGAAACCGTGGTCGACACCGACGAGCAGCCGGGCCGCGGCAAGCCGGACAAGATTCCGACGCTGAGGCCCGCCTTTGCCAAGGACGGCACGATCACCGCCGCCACCTCCAGCTCGATCTCCGACGGCGCGGCCGCGGTCGTGCTGACGCGCGAGAGCGTCGCGAACGAAAAGGGCCTCACTCCGGTCGCAAAGATCGTCGCCATGGCCGCGCATGCGCAGGAGCCGGCGAAATTCACCGTCGCCCCGATCGGCGCGATCCAGAAGGTGCTCGAAAAGGCCGGCTGGGCCGTCGACGACGTCGACCTGTGGGAAGTCAACGAAGCCTTCGCCTGCGTGGCGATGTTTGCCATGCGCGACATCGGCATCCCGCACGAGAAGATCAACGTCAACGGCGGCGGCACCGCCCTCGGCCACCCGATCGGCGCCAGCGGCACCCGGATCATCGTCACCCTGCTCAATGCGCTCAAGCGGCAGGGCAAGAAGCGCGGCGTCGCCTCGCTCTGCATCGGCGGCGGCGAAGCGACGGCGGTGGCGGTCGAGCTGGTCTGACGCCCGCAACCGGGGACACCCGGCGCAGACCGTTTGCGGTGCGCGTTCCATAGGAGTATCATCGCCTAACCTCCGGGAAATAAGGAGATCTGGGAGATGAGAAGCCTTGTTCTGATCGCTGCGACGGTCGCACTTTCCGCCTGCTCGCAGGGCGCCGACGAAACGCCGGCGCCCGCCGAAACGACCGAAGCGGCAGCGGCTCCGGCCGCCACTGAGGGAGCTGCCGGGGGAACGTCCGCGCTGGCCGCCACCGATGCCGCCGGCACCTACACCGTGACCTGGGCGGACGGTACGACCACCAGCACGACCATCAATGCCGACGGCACCTATGTCGACATGATGGGAGATGAGGAAACGGCCCGCGGCGTCTGGGCGGTGAAGGCGGGCAAGAGCTGCCTGACGCCCGAAGGCGGCGCGGAGCTGTGCTGGACCGATAGCGCCCCGGCGGCCGACGGAAGCTGGACCGCCACCGCCGACGACGGCACCACCGTCACGGTCGTGAAAGCCGAAGCCGCGACGAGCTGATACGAGAAGCGCCGGCGGGACGGCATCACGCCGCGCCGCCGGCGCTTCCTTCGATGACGGAGCGGATCAGTGCCCGGCGGCCGCGCCGGCCCGGGGCGTCTCCATGATCTCGGTAAGCTGCCCCATCATATCCTTGGGGTGAACGAAGAAGATCGGCGTGCCATGCGCCCCGATCCGCGTCGGACCGAGGATGCGCTTGCCCTTCCCCTCGAACCATTCGCGCGCCGCCGCGATGTCCTCGACCTCGAAGCAGACGTGATGCTGCCCGCCGAGCGGGTTCTTCTCGAGAAATCCCCGGATCGCGGAGCCCTCGCCCAGCGGCTCGATCAACTCGATCTGCGTGCCGTTCATGCCACTGTCCGTCGGAGTGTTGACGAAGCAGACCTTCACCCCCTGCTCGGGCAGGTCGAACGGCTCGGTGATGTCGCTCGCACCCATCGCCTCCCGATAGTGCGCGATGCTGTCGGCGATCGAGGGCGTAGCGACGCCGATATGATTGAGACGGCCGAGTTTCATTCCACAACTCCAGAACTCGCCAGAAGTCCGAAAATCGCCCCGCCAACGAAGAGCGAGGCTGCGATGGCGTACATGACCGTACAAGCCCAAAACTGTACCGGCTGTTCGCCTCGATTGTAGGCGCCCGCCGCCACCTCAATTCGCCCCGTTTGCACAGCCCGGATCGCATTCCAACTCAGCAGAGCCGATATTCCAAAAACGCCTAGATAGAGAAGTGTAATCATTATAACGGAATATTATCGTGCTTCTTCCACGGGTTCTCGAGCTGCTTGCCGCGTAGCTTTCTCAGCCCCAGCGCAATCCGCCGCCGTGTGGAGTGCGGATAGATCACCTCATCGATATAGCCCCGCGATGCGGCGACGAAGGGATTGGCGAAGCGGTCTTCGTATTCCTTCGTCTTCTCCGCGATCTTTTCCGGATCGTTGCGGTCTTGGCGGAAGATGATCTCGACCGCGCCCTTGGCGCCCATCACAGCGATTTCGGCGGTCGGCCAGGCGTAGTTGAGATCGCCGCGGAGGTGCTTGGAGGCCATCACGTCGTAGGCCCCACCGTAGGCCTTGCGGGTTATCACGGTGATCTTGGGCACGGTCGCCTCTGCATAGGCGAACAGCAGCTTGGCGCCGTGCTTGATGATCCCGCCGAGTTCCTGGCTGGTTCCGGGCAGGAAGCCGGGGACGTCGACGAACGTGAGGATCGGAATGTCGAACGCGTCGCAGAAGCGCACGAAGCGCGCGGCCTTCTTGCTCGAGTTGATGTCGAGCACGCCCGCCAGCACCATCGGCTGGTTCGCGACCACGCCGACGGTGCGCCCCTCGACCCGGCCGAAACCGCAGATGATGTTCCCCGCATGCGCCGGCTGGATCTCGAAGAAATCGCCTTCGTCGAGCACCTTACGGATGACTTCGTGCATGTCGTAAGGCTGATTGGCGTTGTCGGGGATCAGCGTGTCGAGCGACGGCTCCTCGCGGTCCCAGGCGTCGGCGGTCGGCCGCTCGGGCACGTCCTCGCGGTTCGAGAGCGGCAGGTAGTCGAAGAAGTCGCGCGTCGCGAGCAGCGTCTCGATGTCGTTCTCGAACGCGAGGTCGGCAACGCTGGTCTTGGTCGTGTGCGTCACCGCGCCGCCCAGCTCCTCCTGCGTCACGACTTCGTTGGTGACCGTCTTCACGACGTCCGGCCCGGTCACGAACATGTAGGAGCTGTCCTTCACCATGAAGATGAAGTCGGTCATCGCCGGGGAATAGACTGCCCCGCCCGCGCACGGGCCCATGATGAGGCTGATCTGCGGCACCACGCCGCTCGCCAGCACGTTGCGCTGGAACACCTCGGCATAGCCGCCGAGCGATGCGACGCCTTCCTGAATGCGCGCGCCGCCAGAGTCGTTGAGGCCTATGACCGGGGCGCCGACCTTCAGCGCCATGTCCATCACCTTGCAGATCTTCTCCGCATGGCGCTTCGACAACGAGCCGCCGAAGACGGTGAAATCCTGACTGAAGACATAGACCAGGCGGCCGTTGATCGTGCCCGATCCCGTAACGACGCCGTCGCCCGGGATCTTCTGATCCTGCATACCGAAATCGACGCAGTCGTGCTCGACGTAAGTATCGAGTTCCTCGAAGCTGCCCTCGTCGAGCAGCACGTCGAGCCGCTCGCGCGCGGTCAGCTTGCCCTTGGCGTGTTGCGCATCGATCCGCTTCTGTCCGCCGCCCATGCGGGCGGCTTCACGGCGGCGTTCCATTTCGGCGATATTGGCGGACATCCTGACCCCTGATCTTGCGGTGGCGGAGGCCTAGCGGGCAGCGCAAGCGAGCGTCAATCTTTCATGCGCGTTACAGCAGTCCCCGCGAAGGCAGGAACTCGTGCAGCGGACCAGCGCGGCCGGCCTGAGGCCCCCGCCTTCGCGGGGACTCGCGTCACCTCAGCAGCACAAGTTCTTCCGCCATGGTCGGGTGGATCGCCACGGTTGCGTCGAAGTCCGCCTTGGTCAGCCCCGCCTTCACTGCAATCGCGGCGGCCTGCATGATCTCGGCCGCTTCGGGGCCGATCATGTGGATGCCGAGGATGCGGCCCGAGTCTTCGTCGCAAATCATCTTGTAAAGCGCCCGCTCGTTGCGGCCGGCGAGCACGTTCTTCATCGGCCGGAAATCGGACTGGTAGACGCGCACCGAGCCGTACTTGTTGCGCGCCTCTCCCTCGGTCAGCCCTACGCCGGCGAGCGGCGGGTGGCTGAACACGGCGGCGGGGATGCAGCTATGATCGACTTTCGTCCGCTTCCCGCCGAACACGGTGTCGGCAAAAGCCTGCCCCTCGCGGATCGCCACCGGGGTGAGCTGTACGCGATTGGTCACGTCGCCGACGGCATAGATATGATCGACGCTGGTCTTGCTGAATTCATCGACCGCGATCTCGCCCTTGTCGCCCAGCTTCACGCCGGCCTTGTCGAGCCCCAGCCCTTCGGTATTCGGCACCCGGCCGGTGGCGAACAGGACCGCGTCGACGACGAGATCGTCGTGATTGGTCATCGAGACCTTCAGGCTCCCGTCCGCGTTCTGCTCGATCCCGCGGAACTCGGCGTGGAAGCGGAAATCGATACCCTTCATCACGCTGATCTGCAGCAGCCGGTCGCGCAAGGCCGCGTCGTAGCCGCGCAGCAGAACGTCGGACCGGTTGATGATCGTGACCTGGCTGCCGAACTCGTTGAAGATCCCCGCGAACTCGTTGGCAATATAGCCACCGCCGGCAATCAGGATACGCGGCGGCAGGGCATCGAGATGGAACGCCTCGTTGCTGGTAATGCCCAGCTCGTTGCCCGGGCAGCCGGGCACGTGCGGCCGCGCGCCGGTCGCGATCAGGATATGCTTCGCGGTGACCTTCCTGCCGCTCGCGAGAGCAATCTCATGCGGTCCGGTCAGCTCGGCGCGCTCGTTGATGATCTCGACGCCGTGATTCTCCAGCGTCTCCGTATAAAGACCGTTCAGCCGGTCCACGTCGCGCAGGACGTTGTCGCGCAGCGTCGCCCAGTCGAACCTCGGATTGTCGATGGTCCAGCCGAATGCCTTCGCGTCCTCCAGATCCTCGGCGAAATGCGCGCCGTAGACCAGCATCTTCTTGGGCACGCAGCCGCGGATGACGCAGGTGCCGCCGACCCGATGCTCCTCCGCAACGGCGACTTTCGCCCCGTGCGCCGCGGCGACCCGGCTCGCGCGCACTCCGCCGGAGCCTGCGCCGATGGTGAAGAGGTCGTAGTCGTACTGGTCCGCCATGTGCGCGCTCCTTGCCCTGGAGCGCGATATGGCGGGCAGGAACGCGCTTGCCAACCGTCCCGAGCGGCCGCCGGTCAGTCGTCGCGGCGGCGGACCGGGGGTTCTTCCTTCGCCAGCCGCCGGGCGGTCGAGGCGGTTTGCAACACGAACAGCACGATCAGCAGCAGCCCCACGCCGCCGACGAAAAGATCGAAGCCGTTGAGCTGCCAGATGATCGGGTGCTCCTGCCCGGCAATGAGCATGGCCAGCGTCAGGCCGATCAGGACAAGCCGCAGCTCGGTCGGGCCGGCGTTGAGGTATGAAAGCCGCAATTCGCCGAGCACGCGAACCGACAGGAAGGCGTGGATCGACATGAGCAGGTATCCGGCGAGCGCGACGAGCGCCACTTCGAGCTCGACATAGGCGCTCAGGCCGATGCCGACGACCACCAGCATGGTCGCGAAACCGTCACAACTGTGATCCAGGAAATAGCCGTAGCGCGGACGCTCGATCGCCCGGTAGCGGGCGAGGCTGCCATCGAGCGAATCGCCGAACCAGTGGACGACGTAGCCGGCGATGGACAACCACAGCCAGCCCGCGTCGAGATTGCTCGCGATGTAGCCGCCGAAGACCAGCAGGGCGCCGAACATGCCGGTGAAAGTCAGCATGTCGGGCGTCACCCACGGCGGCATCGCGGCGCACAGGCGGTTGAGGATCCGCCGCTCGACACGAGCGATCAGGTTTTCCTGAATTCGCTCGATCGGCGCGGCGGTGGCGTTGGCAAATGGTTCCATGACAGATCGCCCGTTGCTGGCTGGGTCGCGCAAAAGAAGGGCATTACCGGCCCGCGGGCGGCGAAGTCCAGTAAACTAACGCAGGCGTCAACCCTGCCCGCCACGACCCGAGCGTCTGCGGCGCCGGGGCGGGCGGCCGCGACCGGCGCTTTCGCTGTGTTCACCCGCACCGTGCGGCTTGCCCGCGCGATTCGGATGCTTGTGCTTGGGCTTCGGCTTGCGCTGCTCGCCCGTGGCAGGGCGCCCCTCCCCGCGCGGCTTCACCGCAACCCGCTGGCGCGGCTGGCGCGGTTCGGGCTTGGTCGGTCCGACGCCCTCGACCACTGCGCGGAAGTTCGGCGGCAGGTCGAGCCGGGTGAATTCCGCGTCGGTCGTCTTGCGGATATCCTTCAGGTAGGCGCGCTCGTCCTCGGCGCAGAAGGCGACCGCGATCCCGTCCGCCCCGGCGCGCGCGGTGCGGCCGATGCGGTGGACGTATTGCTCGGGCACGTTGGGCAGCTCGTAGTTGATCACGTGGCTCACGCCCGGAATGTCGATCCCGCGCGCCGCGACGTCGGTCGCGACGAGGATCGGTGTCCTGGCGGAGCGGAACTCGGCCAGCGCGCGCTCACGCTGCGGCTGGCTCTTGTTGCCGTGGATCGCATTGGCGGCGATGCCGACTTGCGCCAGCTTCTTCACCACGCGGTCCGCGCCGTGCTTGGTGCGGGTGAAGACGAGCACGCGCTCGATCTTGCCCGGCACCGGATGGCGCCCGGCGAGGATCATTTCGAGCAGCGTCTGCTTCTCATCCTGCTGGACCATGAACAGATACTGGTCGATCCGTTCGGCGGTCGTGCTTTCGGGCGTCACGGAGACCTGGACCGGATCGTGGCAATACTGCCCGACCAGATCCTTGATCTGCTTCGGCATCGTAGCGCTGAAGAACAGCGTCTGGCGGTCCTGCGGCACGAGCTGGCTGATCTTGCGCAGCGCATGGATGAAGCCGAGGTCCAGCATCTGGTCCGCCTCGTCGAGCACGAGGATCTCGACCCCGCCCAGCCCGAAGGCCTTCTGGTCGATCAGGTCCAGCAGACGGCCCGGCGTGGCGACGAGGATGTCGGTGCCCCGGTGGAGCTTGTTGCGATCCTTGTTGACCGAAGTGCCGCCGACGATGGATTGCACCTTCAGGCCCGCGAGCGCACCGTAATCGCGCGCCGACTGGGCGATCTGCCCGGCCAGCTCGCGCGTCGGGGCGAGCACGAGCATGCGGCACGACTTGAACGGCGTCTGCCGCCCTGCGTCGCGCAGCCGGTCGATCGAGGGCAGCATGAAGGCCGCCGTCTTGCCGGTGCCCGTCTGCGCGATCCCGAGCAGGTCGCGCCCTTCGAGCACCGGCGGAATGGCCTGCGCCTGGATCGGCGTAGGCGTGTTGTAACCCTTCAGGTCGAGCGCCTGGAGGACGGGCTGCGAGAGCCCGAGTTGTTCGAATGTCATGTTGCTATTGAACTCGCAAAATATGCGGCGCGCAGCCGAAATGGCGCGCGCTCGCGGTGGTTATCAAAACCGCCCGCGTGAAAAGGGAAGTCTCATGGGAAAACCGAAGCGCGGCCGGGGCGTCCCTGTCTCGGGCCGCCGCTTCACGCTGGCACGCGCGCTTCGCTGAGGCGCAGATGGGGGCAAAAGCCGAGAAAGTCAATGGCGCACGTCATCCTAGGGCCAGCCTCTCCCGGCGACAAAAGGGGGAACCGGCGCTGTCCGCAACCGATTCCATCAGAGGACGCCGCACGCCGGCTGGTCCTCCTCGTCCGATGTCACAGCAACCGGAGCTCCCCCATGTTCGCCCCCTTCGTCGATGCGATCGACCGCCAGGCGCAGGTCCTCTCGGACCCCTGGAGCATCCTCGCCGCCGCGCTGGCGGCGACACTTGCCGCGCTCTTCATCCACTGGATCGCGTTCCGCGTGCTGCGCCGCATCGCCCGCAGCAGCGACAGCGATTCCGACAATGTTCTCGTCCGTTGCCTCGCCCGGCCCACCCGCGTCGCGCTGATCGCACTCGCGCTGGTGCTCGTCGCGCGCGAGGTCCCCGCGCTCGCCTCCGTGTGGCAGAAGGTCGCCAGCTTCGTCATGCCGGCGCTGGTCGGCTGGATCGCACTTGCGATCCTCCATGCGCTGGTCGAGGCGATGAAGCTGCGCGCGGACATCACCGTGGCCGACAACCTCGCCGCCCGCCGCCAGCGCACCAAGCTGACCATGTTCAGCCGCATCGCAACGTTCCTGATCGTCTTCGTCACCGTCGGGCTGATGCTGCTCTCGATCCCCGGCGTGCGCGACGTCGGGCTGACGCTCGTCGCCTCCGCCGGGCTCGCGGGCCTTGCCGTCGGCGCCGCGGCCCAGCCCGCGCTCAAGTCGCTGATCGCGGGCGTGCAGATGGCGTTGACCGAGCCGATCAATATCGACGACGTCGTCATCATAGACGGCGAGTGGGGCCGGATCGAGGACATCCGCACGACTTACGTGGTGGTCAAGATCTGGGACGAGCGACGGCTGATCGTCCCCACTTCCCGCTTTCTCGAGGACACGTTCCAGAACTGGACCAAGAAGACCGCGCAGCTGCTCGGCACCGTGGTCCTCTACCTCGATCCCGCGGCGAGGATCGCGCCCATCCGGGCCGAGTTCGAACGGCGAATCAAGGCGAACCCGCGGTGGGACGGACGCGTGCAGGTGGCGCAGGTCACCGAAACGCAGCGCGACGCGATCGAACTGCGGCTGCTGATGAGCGCGGCCGATTCCGGCGTTCTGTTCGATCTGCGCTGCGATATTCGCGAAGCCATGCTCGACTGGATCGCGGAGAACTGTCCCGACGCGTTCCCGAGGAACCGGCTCGCCGCACCCGAACCGATCGGCCTCGAGCTGGAAAGCCGGAAGGCGGCGTGATCACCCGGCCGCCGCGGCCCGCTTCGCGTCCTTCCGCGAGCGGTCCGAAGCACTGTCGGAAAAGACCTTGTCCGTCGTCGCGACGCTCCAGACCACACCTTCGGGCGAGTAGTCGAGCACGACCTTGCCGCGTAGCGCCATCTCGGGATTGCGCGTTATGATGACCGTGCCGAAGCCCGTCTGGCTCGGGCGGCTCACCGGCGGCCCGCCGCTCTCGCGCCACTCGATCTCCAGGCGGCGCTCGCCTCCGACTTCGGCAACGTTCCAGCGCAGCGATACCTTGCCCGTGTCGCTCGATAGCGCGCCGTATTTCATGGCGTTGGTCGCCAGCTCGTGGATCGCAAGCCCCAGAGCCTCCGCCGCCGTCGGCTTCAGGACGAGGTCCTCGGGCCCGTCGAACTGGACGCGGCGGTCCGATGGGTCGACGACGTGGAGCATCTGCGACCTGCAGATCGCGTCGATCGACGCGCCCGACCAGTTGCTGTTGGTCAGCAGATCCTGGTTCGCGGCGAGCGCTGTGATCCGGCGGATCAGCGCTTCGGTCAGCGCCTGATCGGTGCTGCCGACCGTACGGTGCACGATGGCCTGGATCGTCGCGAGGATGTTGCGCGCGCGGTGGTTCACCTCGTTCATCAGCAGGCGGATGCGCTCGTTGGTCTCGCGCTCCTCCGTGATGTCGGTATTGGTGCCGCACCAGAACAGCAGATCGCCCTTCTCGTCGTGCACGGGCTGCGCGCGGGAGAGGAACCAGTGGTACTCGCCGCTGGCGCCGCGCAGCGGGTAGGTATCCTCCCACGGCTCGCCCCTGCTCCAGACATCCCGGATGCTGTCGATCACACGTTCGGCGTGTTCGGGATGCACGACATCGTGCCAGCCCCAGCCCTGCGCGCTTTCCGCAGTCGTGCCGGTGAATTCGTACCAGCGCTGGTTGTACCAGAACACTCGCCCGTCACCGTCGGCCATCCAGGCCAGTTGGGGAATATTGTTGGCGAGCGCCTTGAACTGCCGCTGGCTGCGCAGCAGTTCGGTTCGCAGGCTGGTCTGCTCGCGCAAGTCGTTGGCGATCTTGGAAGCGCCGATGATGCGGCCGGCTTCGTCGCGGATCGGCGACACGGTGATCGCGACGGGAATCTCGGTTCCGTCGGCGCGCAGCCGCAAGGTCTCGAACTTGGAGACCAGCTCTCCGCTGCGGACGCGGGCGAGGATCCGGTCTTCTTCGTCCTGCCGGTCGGCGGGGATGATCCGCCGGATCGACTGTCCGATCATTTCGGAAGCCGGGATGCCGAACAGCCTTTCGGCCGCGGCATTCCAGCTCAGGACATTGCCGTCCAGATCCTTCGACACGATGGTGTCGGAGGAATGGTCCACGATCGCAGCGAGGTGCGCGTCGCGAAAGCTGCTGGTTCGTCCGACTTTCACCATGGGTCGATACTAGGATAACCGGCCGTAAACAATGGCACATTTGTTAACCGAAGCGCAAGATGCGCTTTGGGCTCGGACGGCCCGGATCAGACCATCCCGAGCTGCGCCGCCGCGACCTGCTGAAGCGCCTGCGCGACCCTGGCGGGCATGCCGAGATCGCGTGCCGCCTGCTCGTTCGGGCCTAGCGTGCGCGGATCAATTCCGGTGACATAGCCGAATACGACCAGCGCCTCGAGGTACGACCCTTCGATGCTCGCATGATACTGGTCGTAGCTCCACAGATCGATCTGGCCGAAGGCCCGTCCGTCGTAGGGGTTGGGATCGGCCACGCCGCGCGACATGGCGCGGTTCCACGCCTCCCCCACCGGAATAACGCCGTCGATCTCGGGCGACGCCGCGTCAGCAACGTCCATCGCCCGCCGCAGGTCGAGCGCCATCGCGGCGACCGGCCGGCCGTGCCAGTGCCCGTCCTCGCGATAGACCTGGTCCGCGCGCGACCAGGCCGCCATCAGGTAGACGTCCACAGCCGGGTTGGCCCGGGCGAACATCTGCGCCAGCGCCGGTGCATCGGCCAGCGTCTGCGCGTGGTCCCCCGGCCGGTCGGGGTCGAGCACCGAATACTGCTGCATCACCACCACGTCCCACGGCGCATCGATCTTGTCGCGCCGCTCGTTGAGGTGAAAGCCCAGCGTCGATCCCCCGCGTGTCTCGTGCGACACATTCCAGGCCTGGCCTGCCTGCTCGGCGAAATGCGCGAACAACGCCGGAATTCCGCCCACGCCCTCCCCGTTCAGATCGGTCACGCTCTCCGGCCGGTAATGCATGACCGCCGAGGTCGCGCCCTGGGTGAAGCTGTTGCCGATGAACAGGATCGTCCGCCTCTCCTCGGCCGACGCCGGGGACGCGAACGCCAGTAGTGCGGCGAGCATTGCGATGACGGTGCGAGGGACCCTCATGCCCCAACCGCTAGCCAAGGCCGCGAGCAATCCCAACCTGCGCCCCGCACTCTTCCCCATTTCCATCATGCCCCTCTCTCTTTCCGTCATCCCAGCGAAAGCTGGGATCGCTCCGTCCCTGGGCGACGGTTGCGACCGCGTTCGACCCGATCCCAGCCTTCGCTGGGAGGCGGGTGGAGAGGCGCAGGCACCCTAACCCTTAAGCGTTGATCTCCTCGAACAGATCGCACCACCCCGGGTTCGACTTCTCGATCAATTCGATCTTCCACGCGCGCTGCCACGCTTTCAGCGCCTTCTCGCGCGCGATCGCCTCTTCGATCGTGGCGTGATGCTCAATCAGGACGAGCCGATCGAGTCCGTACCGACGTGCGAAAGCCGAACCCCTTCCTTCACGGTGCTGCACCATGCGCGCCGCGATATCGCTCGTGACGCCGGTATAGAGCACGCCACGGGGCTTGTTGGTCAGAACGTAGGTATAACCGCCCCTCTCCAATCTCTCCCCTCCTCCAGCACCCCGCATACACGCCGGGATCGGATTCCGCCACGTGCGACCGTCCGACCCGGAGGCCAGCGATCCCAGCTTTCGCTGGGATGACGGCTAGGGGAGCAAAAGGATATCTGCCATCTCAGCGAAAGCTGGGAATCGCTCGCTTCCTACCCCAACCCCGCAGCCTCCAGCAGCGCCTGCGTGCTGGCGTCGAAGTCGCCGCCGCCGGCCTCGATATCCTTCGCCATGCGCTTGCCCAGCTCGACGCCGAACTGATCGAACGGGTTGATGCCCAGCATGACCGCGTTGGCGAAAGTGCGGTGCTCGTGGAAGGCGATGAGCGCGCCGAGCGCCGCGGAGTCGAGGTCGTCGCACAGCATCGTCGCGCTCGGCCGGTCGCCGGGGAAGTGGCGCGCGGGGTCCTCGCCCGCGTCGCCGGCCATCAGCGCGGCGCCTTGCGCGAAGCAGTTGGTCAGCAGGATGCGGTGATGCGCGGGGTCGAGCGTGTCGCCGGGCGCAACGCTGGCGATGAAGTCGATCGGCACCAGGTTGGTCCCCTGGTGGAGGAGCTGGAACACCGCGTGCTGCGCATCGGTGCCCACCCCGCCCCAGGTAATCGGCGCCGTCGGGCCGGAGACCGGCCGCTGGTCGGCCGTCACCCGCTTGCCGTTCGATTCCATCTCGAGCTGCTGGAGGTAATCGGGCAGCAGCGCCAGCCGTTCGTCGTAGGCGAAGACGGCGCGGGTCTGGCAGCCGCGTACGCTGGTGTAGTACTGGTCGGCAAACGCAGCGCGCAGGCACAGGTTGTCGCGCCCGTTCGTGTCGCGGAAATGCTCGTCCACCGCGCGCGCGCCGGCGAGCATCGCTGCGAATTCTTCCCACCCGACGGCGAGCGCGACCGGGAAACCGATCGAGGACCACAGCGAATAGCGCCCGCCGACGCTCTCCGGGAACGGCAGGACGCGGGTTTCGTCGACGCCCCACTCGACCGCCTTTTCGGGACTCGCGGTGAGCGCGACCACGCGCCCGGAGGGATCGGAAACGCCGTTGTCGCGCAGCCAGTTGAGCGCACTGGCGGCGTTGGTCATCGTTTCGATGGTGGTGAAGGTCTTGCTCGCCACCGCGATCAGCGTGGTCGCCGGATCACAGGCGGCGAAGGCCTGCTCGAGCGCAAGCCCGTCGATGTTCGAGACGACGTGAACGTCGACCAGCGCGAGGTCGCGGGTCAGCGCGTCGATCGCCATGGCCGGGCCCAGCGCACTGCCGCCGATACCGATGTGGATCAGGTGCTTTACCTCGCCCAGAGCGCCCCCATGGATCGCCTCGACCAGGAGCCGCATGCGCGCGTGGAGCGCAGCGGCCTCTTCCACCGACGCCTCGCTGCCGACGCCGCGCTGGGCCGTGTGTTCGGCCGCGCGGCCTTCGGTGACGTTGATCTTCTCGCCGCCGAGCAGGGCCGCGCGCTGCGCCGCGAAGCCGCGCGCCTCGGCCAGCGCCTCGAAACCGGCGAGAAGGTCTTCCTCGAGATGGGTCTTCGACCAGTCGAAGCGGATGCCGCCGGCGGTTTCGCCTTCGCCCCATTCGATCCGCTGCGAGAGCTTGGCCACGCGGCCGGGATCGCTTGCGAACAGTTCCTTCAGCGTGCGCTGCGGCACGGCCTCGATCTGCTGCCAGGCTGCGGAAACTGCGTCGGTCATGCGAAAATCCCTTTCCTACATCGTGGGCGCCCGACTAGGGACTGTGGCGATGTTTGCAAGCACTCAACCGAGCCGGAACGGTCCTCTTCGGAAGGTCACAGGCCGCTGTGACCTTTTCCCCCGGAACCGCGGTTTTTCAACGGCGCGAGCGTGTGGCATCTGTCAACACCCGGGCCTGGCATGACCGCCGCATCCGAAGCCGAAACGCCGAAGCCGGAGCAGCAGAGCGAGACGCTCGGCAGCTTCATGCTGTTCCTGGTCAAGCTGGCGCTGGCCGTGCTGATCTTCCGCAGCTTCATCTTCTCGCCGTTCTCGATCCCCAGCGAATCGATGCTGCCCCGGCTGATGAACGGCGACTTCCTCGTCGCGGCCAAGTGGCCCTACGGCTACAGCGACTACTCGCTGCCCTTCTCCGCCCCCCTGATCCCGGGCCGCCTGTTCGCCGATCAGCCCGAGCGCGGCGACGTGGCGATCTTCAAGCATCCGATCGACAACACCGACTACATCAAGCGTGTGATCGGTCTGCCCGGCGATACCGTGGCCATGCGCGGCGGCCAGCTCTTCCTCAACGGAAATCCGGTCGCGAAGCAGCGGATCGAGGATTTCGTGATCCCCGTCTCGCCCAACACCGACTGCGCCTGGGGCGCGGTGCGTGAAGCGGACGGCAAGGTGGGTGAGCAATGCCGCTACGCCCGCTTCCGCGAGACACTGCCCTCGGGCCGCAGCTACGACGTGCTCGACTTCGGTTCGACCCCGCAGGACGACTACGGCCCGTTGATCGTACCCGAGGGAACGATCTTCGTGATGGGCGACAACCGCGACAACTCGCAGGACAGCCGCTTCCCCGCCATGCCGGGCGGCGGCGTCGGGCTCGTGCCGCAGGAGAACCTCGTCGGCCGCGCGAGCGCGATCATGTGGTCGACCGACGGCAGCGCCGAGTGGATCAAGCCCTGGACCTGGTTCACGGCCGCGCGCTGGAGCCGCATCGGAGACGGCCTGTGAGCGCGCTCGACGGCAAGACGCGCGAGTGGCTGGTTGGCGTCGGCTTCGCGGTCGGCGACGAAGCGCTGTGGCGCGAGGCGCTGACCCACGGCAGCACGGGCGATACGCGGCACTACCAGCGGCTCGAGTTCCTCGGCGACCGGGTGCTGGGCCTCTCGATCGCCGAATGGCTCTACGGACGCAACGGCGCGGCAGAAGGCGAGTTGGCGCAGCGCCTCAACGCACTCGTCAGCCGGCAGGCCTGCGCTGCCATCGCCCGCGAGATCGGTGCCCCCGCCCACGTCCGTCTCGGCAAACAGGCGCGCGACGACGGCGCTGCCGAGAGCGACAATGTCCTCGGCGACGTGATGGAGGCGCTGCTCGGCGCGAGCTTCGTCGAGAGTGGGTTCGACGCCACCCGCGATCTCGTCCACAAGCTGTGGCGCGAGCAGGTCGAGGGGCACGCCGGCCGCTCCAAGCACCCGAAGAGCGCGCTGCAGGAATGGGCCGCCGGCAACCAGCGCAGGCCGCCGCAATACGAGTTGACCGACCGATCCGGCCCCGACCACGCCGCCAGCTTCACCGTGCGGGTCAAGGTGCACAAAGTCGGCGAGGCCGAGGCCACGGCCAGCAGCAAGCAGGAGGCCGAGACGGCGGCCGCACGCAAGTTCATGGAGATGTTCGGGTGACCGACGATACGAATACCCGCTGCGGCCTCGTCGCCGTGATCGGCGCGCCGAACGCGGGCAAGTCCACGCTGGTGAACCAGCTCGTCGGGCAGAAAGTGGCGATCACCAGCGCCAAGGCGCAGACCACCCGCGCGCGCATGCTCGGCATCGCGCTGCACGGCGAGACGCAGATGATCCTGGTCGACACTCCGGGCATCTTCGCACCGCGCCGGCGGCTCGACCGCGCGATGGTGAGCGCCGCGTGGGAAGGCGCCGAGGCGGCGGACGCGGTGCTGCTGCTGGTCGATCCGGTCAAGCAGCGGCGGCATGAACTCGAGCCGCTGCTCGAAGCGCTCGCCGCCCGTCCCGAACGCAAGATCCTGGTGCTCAACAAGGTCGATGTCGCGAAGAAGGAACCACTCCTCGCGCTGGCGCAGGAGCTGTCGGGCAAAGCCAATTTCGCGGAGGTGTTCTTCGTCTCCGCCCTTACCGGCGACGGCGTTCCCGCGATGAAGGCGGCGCTCGCCGAGACGATGCCCGAAGGCGCGTGGATGTACCCGGAGGATCAGGTATCCGACGCCAGCGAACGCCTGCTCGCGGCGGAAGTGACCCGCGAGCAACTCTATCGCCAGCTCCACGAGGAACTGCCTTACGACAGCGCCGTGCGGCCCGAGAGCTATCAGGAGCGTCCCGATGGCAGCCTGGAGATCCATCAGCAGATCGTCGTCGGCCGGGAAAGCCAGCGCCCGATCGTCCTCGGCAAGGGCGGCAGCCGCATCAAGGCGATCGGCGAGGCGTCGCGCAAGGAATTGAGCGAGATGCTGGGCGTGAAGGTCCACCTGTTCCTCCACGTGAAAGTCGAGGAGAACTGGGCCGAGAACCGCGAGATCTTCGAGGAAATCGGGCTGGACTGGACGCGATGAATCCCATGCCGACCGCCCCATGATCGAGAGCGGGTCGCATACGCCGGGGATCGATCCCGCATCTTTCAAGCTGCGCTCTTACACCGCCCTGCGATACGAGCGGCCCGATCCCGCGCTCGCCGGGCTCATCGGCGATTATTTCGTATTCGACTCCGAAGGACCGGAGGCGATGGGCGCCGTCGAATGGATGCTGCCGAACTGGCCCGTCATCCGCTTCGTGCTGGCGGAGCGGCCGATCACGGTCGAGGCGCGCGACTGGCGCTGGTCTCCGCTGCTGGAGGCCGGGTTCTACGGCACGACGAGCCAGGCGATGCGACATACCTCGTTTGGCGGCGTCACGATCGGTGTGAGCCTGACGCCCGCAGGCATCGCGCGCCTGCTCGACATCGACGTATCCCGCTACCGCAATCGCATGGTCCCGCTCGACACCTTGCTGCCGACGGCGGATTGTGCCGCGCTGGTCGGCGAGTTGCGCCGGTCGGATCAAGGACCGGCGGTCAAGCCGATCCTCGACCGCTTCTTTCGTTCGCACATGGCTCGCCCGCATTCGGCCGAGGCCGACATCGCTGCGCTCAACCAGCTGCTGCTCGACGAGCGGTTCCAAAGCGCCCGGGACATCGCGGAGGAACTCGACATGCACCCGCAGACCTTGCGCCGCCTGTCGCTGAAACGCTTCGGCTTCCCGCCCAAGATACTGCTGATGCGCACGCGGTTCATGCGCTCGCTCATCGCGCTCAAGGAAACCGGCGCGACCGAAGGTTACGCGGCGATCGACTGCGCCTACACCGACGCCTCGCACTTCCTGCGCGACTCGGAGCGCTTCCTTGGCATGACCGCGCGGCGCTTCCTCAATCTGGAAACGCCATTTCTCGACATGGTCCTGCGCGCCCGCAAGCTGGTGTTGGGCGCGCCCACGCCCACGCTTGCTCCGCACCGGAGCGGCGACTGAGCACCGCTAGCGCTTCTTCGCGATCCCGATCTTGTTCTTCTTCGCGAAGTCCTTGACCGATTCCTCGCTGCGGTTGAGAGTCTTGGCGATCGCCTTGAGGCCGTGGCCTTTGGCCGCCAGCGTGCGGAGCTGACCGGCCTCGTCGGCCTTCCACGGTTGCTTGTGGCGCTCGAAGTGTTCCTTCGCCATGCCTATTTCGCTGCGCTTTTCTTCGGCGCCGCCTTCTTCTTCGCCGCAGGCTTCTTCTTCGGCGCCGCCTTTCGCCCGCCCTTCTTCTTCGCAGGACCCTTCGCCGCCCTCGCGTCGATCAGTTCGATCGCCTGCGCTTCGGTGATATCCTCCGGCTTCACGTCCTTCGGGATTGTCGCGTTGGTCGCGCCGTCGGTGACGTAGGGGCCGTAGCGGCCCGGCATGACCTTGATCTCCCCGCCGCTCGTCGGATGGGCCCCCAGGGTCTTGATCGGCTCGGCCTTGGCACGCGTGCCGCGACCGCCGCGCTGGGCCGCTTCGGCAAGCGCCGCGACCGCGGCGTTCATCCCGGTCTCGAAAACGTCGCGGGTCGAGGACAGCTTGGCATACTTTCCGTTGTGGCGCAGGTACGGACCATAACGCCCGATATTCGCTTCGATATCCTGACCCGTTTCCGGATGCTGACCAACGATGCGCGGCAGTTCGAGCAGCTTGATCGCCCATTCGAGGTCGAAGTCGGGCAGGTCCTTGGGAATGCTGGCGCGCTTTGCGTCCTTGCCCTCGCCCATCTGGATGTAGGGGCCGAAGCGGCCGGTCTTGCGGTGGATCTCCTCGCCGGTTTCAGGATGCTTGCCGAGCACGCCGTCGTCGGCCGCGGCTTCCCCGTCGGCGCCCGGCTGCGCAAAGCGGCGGGTGAACTTGCATTCGGGATAGTTGGCGCAGGCGACGAACGCGCCGTAGCGTCCACCACGAAGCGCAAGCCGGCCGCCGGAGCGCCCCTCGGCTTCGCACAGCGGACAGGTACGCGGGTCCTTGCCATCGGCGCGCGGCGGGAAGAGGTAATCGGACAGGAAATCGTCGAGCGCCTCGGTCACTTCCGAGGGTTTGCGCTCCATGACTTCTTCGGTCTTCGGCTTGAAGTCGCGCCAGAACTGGGTGAGCAACGCCTTCCATTCCTCGCGCCCGCCGGAGACTTCGTCGAGCTCATCCTCCATCCCGGCGGTGAAATCGTAGGCCACGTAGCGCTCGAAGAAGCGCTCCAGAAATGCCGTGAGGAGCCGCCCTGATTCCTCTGCGAAGAAACGGTTTTTCTCCATCCGTACATATTCGCGGTCGCGCAGTGTCTGGATCGTCGAGGCGTAGGTCGAAGGCCGGCCGATGCCCAGCTCCTCGAGCCGCTTGACCAGAGATGCTTCGGAAAAGCGCGGCGGCGGCTGCGTGAAGTGCTGGTTGGCGTCGACGCCCTTCTTCACCGGGCTGTCGCCCTTGTGCATGACCGGCAGCAGGCCCTCGTCGTCGTCGCTGTCCCTGTCGTCGAAACCCTCCTGATAGACGGCGAAGAAGCCCGGGAACTTCACGACCTGCCCGGTCGCACGCAGTTCGTTCTTGCCGGTCCCGTCGCGCAGGGTGACGGTCGTGCGCTCGAGCCGTGCGGCGGCCATCTGGCTCGCCATCGCGCGCTTGAAGATCAGGTCGTAGAGCTTCCCCTCGTCCCCCGACCCAGCGCGATCGCGCAAGAAATCGGTCGGGCGGATCGCCTCGTGCGCTTCCTGAGCATTCTTGGCCTTGGTGCTGTAATGGCGCGGCTTTTCGGGCAGATAATGCCCATCATAGCGCTCCGCGATTGCCTTGCGCGCGGCGCTGATCGCACTGCCGTCCATCTGCACGCCGTCGGTTCGCATGTAGGTGATCGCGCCCGCCTCGTAGAGCGACTGCGCAAGCCGCATCGTATGGCTGGCCGAGAAGCCGAGCTTGCGCGCAGCCTCCTGCTGTAGCGTCGAGGTGGTGAACGGCGGCGCGGGATTGCGGGTGAGCGGCTTGGTCTCGATCTCCTCGACCGTGAAGCGGCCCTGCTCCACCGCAGCGCGGGCGGCCATCGCACTGCCCTCGTCGCCGAGCGTCAGCTTGTCGAGCTTCTTGCCGTCGTACTTGACGAGGCGCGCGTCGAACTCGGTCCCGTCCTGCTCCAGCTTCGCGACGACCGACCAGTATTCCTGCGCGCGGAAGGCCTCGATCTCACGCTCGCGGTCGACGATCAGCCGGAGCGCGACCGACTGTACGCGGCCCGCGCTCTTGGCGCCCGGAAGACGGCGCCAGAGCACCGGCGAGAGCGTGAAGCCGTAGAGATAGTCGAGCGCGCGGCGCGCGAGGTAGGCGTCGATCAGATCGCTATCGAGGTCGCGCGGCGCCTTCATCGCGTCGGTCACCGCCTGCTTGGTGATTGCGTTGAAGGTCACCCGCTCCACGTCCTTGGGCAGCGCCTTGCGCTTGGCCAGCAGTTCGCGAACGTGCCAGGAAATCGCCTCGCCCTCCCGGTCAGGGTCGGTCGCGAGCACGAGCCGGTCGGCCTTCTTCGCGGCGTCGGCGATTTCCTTGAAGCGGCTCTGCTTGTCTCGATAGAGTTCCCAGTCCATCGCGAAATCCTCGTCCGGCCGCACGCTCCCGTCCTTGGGAGGCAGATCGCGGACGTGACCGTAGGACGCGAGAACCTTGAAGTCCTTGCCCAGGTATTTCTCGATGGTCTTCGCCTTGGCGGGCGATTCGACGATGACAAGCTGCATGGAAGTGGAGACGGTCCCTTACGTGTGTACGTGCGCGAGGGTGGCGAGGCTCCTGCGTATTCGTCAATCCATGATTTTGCCTGACAATCAGGCGAAGACCTCCTCGATTTCCTGAGTGCCCTCGTCGAGCAGCGTGAAGATTGCGATTCCGAGGGGGAGGAAGAGCACGGTGGATATCGTATCGGTAAGCCCCGTGCCGATGGCTGCGCCGACCGGCCCCGCCCCGGCAAAGTCAATGAAACTCGAGACGGCGACGATCGGAACAATGGGCAGGAGGAAGCACACCAGCCCTGCAAAAAAGATCGGCCAACTGTGCCCTCGCGTCGCGTCCCAACTTTCTCTCATCGCTTCGACGACGCCAGTCCGCCGTGCGATGAGGAAGCCCGAGGTCGCGCTCCAGCGAATAGCCAGGATCAGGCCTGGCGCGATCAACAACACCAGCCCAAATATTATGCCAAACCAGGTGAGGATCGTAAGACCGAAGTAGGCCCAGATGCGCGTTTCGCCTGAACCCAATCGCCCGCGCAGTTCGAGCATTCTTTCGAGGATGAGGTAGCTGCCGACGATATGGGCCACGAGAGCGGCCACACCGGCGATGCCCAAGATCGTGGTGTCGGCACCGATGGTAAAACCGAAACCCCACACGCGATCGGAATCGGTGGCACCGCCTATCTCGCTGACCGCGCCCAAACCGCCGACCACAATCACAAAAATGAGCAGGTAACCGGAGACCTCACGTGCGAGGGTGAAGGTTTCCTCGAGAATTCCGCTGAAATCCGCCTTCCGATGCATTTCCCCCCCTATTTGGTTATCTCACGAGCGAGACCCTCCCGCCCGCGTGTCGCTGTAGTCGTCCGGCGATCTCGAGTTCCAGCAGCGCCATCTGAACGGCCGCTGCGCCAGTGTTCGATTGGCGGATCAGTTCGTCTACCGGGACCGGCGCTGTCGTAAGCAGGCCGCTGATGTTGGCCGGCTCCGCGTCTTCGAATTCGTCGGGCGTGCAGTCGTATCCTGGCGCGGCTTCGCGAAAGGTGGAGCGCGGCGTGCCGTCGAAGCCGTTGAGAAGCTCGACCACGTCCTCCGGAGTCTGGACGAGGACCGCGCCGTCGCGGATCAACTGGTTGCAGCCTTGCGAACGGGCGTCGAGCGGACTGCCCGGGATCGCCATGACCTCGCGCCCCGCTTCGCCTGCGAGGCGTGCCGTGATCAGAGAACCGGATCTGGGCGCGGCCTCTACCACCAGTGTTCCCGCGGCGAGTCCCGCGATGATGCGGTTGCGGCTCGGGAAATGGCTGCCGCGCGGCTCGGTACCCGGCGGCTGCTCGGCGAGGACGAGGCCAGTGGCCGAGATCTCCTCCTGCAGTTCGGCGTGCTGCGGCGGGTAGGCGATGTCGATGCCGCTCGCGATCACACCGATCGTGGCCGGAAGCGCCCCGCGATGCGCCGCGCCGTCGATGCCGCGTGCCAGGCCCGAGACGACGACGAAACCCGCTTCGCTCAGCGCCGCCGCGAAATCGCGCGCCAGCTTGACCGCCGCCGCCGAGGCGTTGCGTGCGCCGACCATCGCGACGCACGGCTTTGCCGCGAGCGCGAGGTCGCCCCGGAAGGTCAGGATCGGCGGTACGCTTTCGATCTCAGCCAGAAGCGGCGGAAAGCCGGGCTGATCGTGGAACAGGTAGCGCGCGCCGGCGGCACGTACCGCCTCGACCTCGCGTTCGATCCGTTCGGCGGGCGCCGCGCGATAGTCGCGCCCGCCACGCCGGCCGAGATCGGGCAGCGCCTCCAGCGCGGCTTGCGCGCTGCCGAACCGCCGAAGCAGTTGCGCGTAGGAAACCGGGCCGACGTTGGGCGAGCGCAGTAGCCGAATGCGCGCGAAGGCTTCGGGCTGCGAGAGCGCGCTCACCCCTTGGAGCCGACCTTCGGTTCGGTGCCGTTCGCCAAACGCTTGAGGTTCTCGCGGTGGAGCCAGATCACGATCAATGCGATGAACACCAGCGCGGGAACGTAGGCGGCGTAACCGAGGACCGCCGCGACGATCGCTGCGGCGACCACCGCGCTCATCCCTGCCAGCGAGCTGATCCGGCTCAACCCCAGAACCCCGAGCCAGATGAGTGCGTAGGCAAGCCCGATGGGCCAGGCGAGGCCGAAGCTGACGCCGGCATTGGTCGCAACCCCCTTCCCCCCCTTGAACTCGAGCCAGACCGGAAAACAGTGACCGAGCACGGCAAACACCGCGGCCACCGGGGCCGGACCGAGCGCGGCGCCCGGCATCTCGCTCGGCCCGGTGAGCAGGTGCACGGCGAGCAGCACCGCCACGAGCCCCTTGGCAAGGTCGAGCAGCAGGGTAGCCGCGGCGACGGCCTTGTTGCCGGTGCGCAGCACATTGGTCGCGCCGATATTGCCGCTGCCGATCTTGCGCACGTCGCCCAGCCCGGCAAGCCGCGCCAGGATCAGTCCGAACGGGATCGAACCGCACAAGTAGCCGAGCAGCGCGGCAAGCAAGCTATCGGTGGTCACGTCCATGGCAGCGCCCCTCCCTATTCGACAGCAGATAACCGTTCGCCCCGAGCTTGTCGAAGGGCCGTTCTCTCTTCTACGGCGCTAGAAGAAAAAGCGGGGCTTCGACAAGCGCGGCCCGAACGGAAATGGTTCCTTGGACGATTCATCCCCCATCCTGCTGTTCGATTCCGGTGTCGGCGGGCTCAGCGTGCTCGCGGAGGTGCGCAAGACGCTGCCGCACGCGCCGGTGATCTACGCCGCGGATCTCGCCGGCCTGCCTTATGGCACCAAGAGCGAGGCGGAAGTCGCGGCACGGGTCTGCGGGCTGCTCGGACGGATGGCGGAGCGCTGGAACCCGCGGCTGATCTGCATCGCGTGCAACACCGCAAGCACGATAGCGCTCGGCATGGTGCGCGAGGTGCTCGAGATCCCGATCGTCGGAACGGTACCTGCGATCAAGCCCGCGGCGAGCGAGACGCGCAGCGGTACGATCGGCTTGCTCGGCACGGCGGCGACGATCCGCCAGGCCTATGTCGACAACCTCGAATCTCAGTTCGCGGACGGCAGGACGCTGCTGCGTCATGCCGCGCCCGGTCTGGTCGAGGCGGCGGAAGCCAAGCTACGCGGGCGTGCGGTCGACCCTGCCGCGATCGATGAAGCCGTGGCGGGGCTTCGCACACAGCCCGGCGGGGAGGAGATCGACACGGTCGTGCTCGCCTGCACCCACTTCCCCCTCTTGCAGGCCGAACTGGCGGAGGCGTTCGGTGCGCAGGTGAAGTTCGTCGATGGCGCCCAAGGCATCGCGCGCCGGATCGCACACCTCGTCGCGGGGCAGCCCATGGCGCGAAGCGAGCCGGATCGGGCCGTGACGACAGGACCGATCGAGGAGTTCGAACCGCTCGCCAAGGCGTTCCGCGCCTGCGGGATCGAGCGTCTTGAGAAATTCTAGCTGCGAATCGCTCGCAAAGATCGCAGTGGAAATAGAGACTAGAGCAGCCTAAACGCCTGCCCGAATGGCCGGGATCGGACGGCGAGGCGCGAGCGTGCGATGAACTACAACCAGATCTTCGATCAGGCGATCGACCGCCTGCACTCAGAAGGCCGCTACCGCGTCTTCATCGATATCATGCGCAACAAGGGCACCTTCCCCAATGCGCGCTGCTTCGCGGGGCACAACGGCCCGAAGCCGATCACCGTCTGGTGCTCGAACGACTACCTCTCGATGGGCCAGCACCCGAAAGTCATCACCGCGATGGAAGAGGCGCTGCACGATGTCGGCGCCGGATCCGGCGGCACGCGCAACATCGGGGGCAACACGCACTTCCACGTCCAGCTCGAACGCGAACTCGCCGACCTGCACGGCAAGGACGGCGCGCTGCTGTTCACCAGCGGCTACGTCTCCAACGATGCGACGCTCTCCACGCTCGCCAAGCTGCTGCCTGGCTGCGTGATCTTCTCCGACGAGCTCAACCACGCCAGCATGATCGCCGGTATCCGCAACTCGGGCTGCGAGAAGCGCGTGTTCCGACACAACGACGTCGAGCATCTGGAAGAGCTGCTCGCGGCCGAAGCGCCCGAGACGCCCAAGCTGATCGCGTTCGAGAGCGTCTATTCGATGGACGCCGACATCGCCCCGATCCACGCGATCTGCGACCTCGCCGAGAAATACAACGCGCTGACCTATATCGACGAGGTTCACGCCGTCGGCATGTACGGCAAGCGAGGCGGCGGAATTTCGGAGCGTGACGAGGCTGCGCACCGGATCGACATCATCGAAGGCACGCTGGGCAAGGCGTTCGGCGTCATGGGCGGCTACATTGCGGCCGATACGCGCGTGATCGACTGCATCCGCAGCTATGCGCCGGGGTTCATCTTCACGACTTCGCTCAGCCCCGTTCTCGTGGCGGGCGTCCTCGCGGCCGTGCGGCACCTCAAGGAATCGAACGAGGAGCGTGAGGCGCAGCAGCGCAACGCCGCGCTGCTCAAGGCGAAGTTCGCCGCTGCCGGCCTGCCGGTCATGCCGAGCCAGACGCATATCGTGCCGCTGATGGTCGGCGATCCTGTGCGCGCGAAGAAGATCGGCGACATCCTGCTCGCCGAATACGGCGCCTATGTGCAGCCGATCAATTTCCCGACCGTGCCGCGCGGCACCGAGCGGCTGCGCTTCACCCCCGGCCCCACGCATACCGAAGCGATGATGGACGATCTGACCACCGCACTGGTGGAGATCTGGGACCGGCTCGAGTTGGAACTCGCGCAGGCAGCCTGAGCGCTGCCACTGGTCACCGCCGCTCGCGACGCTAGATAGCGGCAATGGACGAGAACCGATCCGGGCAGTTGCGCGAGAACGCGCCGCTCTACGCGGTCTCCACAATTCTCGCGCTCGCTTTCGCCGCACTGGTGGTGTTCGGCGTAGTCGATCGGCCCGCAATCAAGGCGGTTCCCTCCTCCCCCATATCAGCGCCACTCGATGCCCTCCCGGCCAGCGCCGAGGACGAGGGCACGATCCTCTCCACGCTTCCGGCCGAGGATGCACGGGAGCGCAATGCCGCGGTTCCCTTTGCCGAGACCGATCCCGCAGCCGCCCGCCCATTTGTTTTTCGCGGCAGCTCCACCGACCGCGCCCGAGCGCGAGATTGCCTCGCGCTCGCCGCCATGGCCGAGGCCGGCGCGGGTGATGCCGATCAGCGGGCAGTTATGCAGGTGATCCTCAACCGCGTACGCCACCCGGCTTTCGCGGATACGGTCTGCGGCGTGGTCTTCCAGGGCTCGGAGCGACCTACCGGATGCCAGTTCACGTTCACCTGCGACGGCTCGCTCGCGCGCAGCTATTCGGAGACCCTGTGGCGCGCGGCGCGGCAGCGGGCGGAAGAGGCGCTGGGCGGTTACGCACACGCGCCGGTAGGGACCGCTACGCACTACCATGCGGACTACGTCTATCCCGCCTGGAGCGGCGAGCTGGACAAGATCGCGGCAGTCGGGCCGCACCTGTTCTTCCGCTGGCGCGGATGGTGGGGAAGCGGCGCGGCGATGTCGGCGCGCTATTCGGGCGGCGAGCCCGACCCCCTGGCGCTGCGCAGGACGGCGCAGGAGGTCGATCGGCCCGCGGACCTGCTCCTCCCCCGGCTTGCCGAACAGGGCACGGCAGTCCGCACCATCACCGCAGCCGGCAAGCATGAGACGGAGGAAAAGCCGACCGCGGCTGCGGATGCACCGACCGCATCTCCCGCCTCTCCCACGCCCGGCGTGCATTTCGTGTTGGTAGCGCGCGGAGATTCGCCTCAGACGCTGGTTGAGCGCGCCCGGGCTCTGTGTCCGGGCGGCGTTTATTGCCAAGTCTACGGCTGGGACGATGCGGCCGCGATTCCGAGCGAGTTGCCCTTGTCCGATGATGCACGCCGCGCGCTTCGCTTCAGTTTCCTGCCGGCGCGAAACGGCAATGCCGAGGCGGTCTATTTCGACTGCCGGATCTTCGCCTCACCGCCCGTGGGCACCTGCCTTCCCCGCGCGAGGCCGTAGCCGGTCGCGTGGGGACAGGAAGCCTGCTCAGCGCAGGCTCACCACGTTGTCGGTCGCCGGGCGCTCGCGGTCGCCGCGGTAGAGGCTCGCCATCGGTTCGTCGCCGACCACGATCTGCTGCGCGTTGCCGAAACCGTTGAAGCCGGTCTTCATTGCAGCCCCGTAGGCACCAAGCATGCCGATCTCGATATAGTCGCCCGCCTGGATGTCGCCGGGGAGCATGAAGGGGCCCTTCATGTAATCGGCATCGTCGCAGGTCGGCCCGTAGAACGCGAACTCCTGCGGCGAATCGCGCAAGTCGTCCTCCAGCGCAGCGACCGGGAAGCGCCAGTCGACATGGGCCGCGTCGAACAGCGCGCCGTATGCGCCGTCGTTGATGTAGAGTTCGTCCCCCCGGCGCTTCTCGACCCGCACGACGACCGAGGAATACTCGGCGCAGAGCGCGCGGCCGGGCTCGCACCACAGCTCGGCGTTATAGGCGATCGGCAGGTTCTCGAAGTGCCGGTGGATGACTTCGAAGTAGTCCTCCAGCGGCGGGGGCTCCATGTCCGGATAGACCGACGGGAAGCCGCCGCCGACGTCGACCACGTCGATCACGACGCTCGCCTCGGCCACCGCGGCGCGCACGCGCTCCAGCGCCTGGACGTAGGCGAACGGCGTCATCGCCTGGCTGCCGACATGGAAGCACACGCCCAGCCAGTCGCAATGCTGACGAGTCGCCTGCAGCAGCGGTGCAGCGTCGACCAGGTCGACGCCGAACTTGGACGCGAGGCTAAGCTCGGAATAGTCGGACGAGACGCGAAGGCGCACCAGCAGGCGCAGGTCGGCAGCCGGCGTGCCGTCCTCGGCGGTGGTCGCCTCGACGATCTTCGCCAGTTCCTCGATCGTATCGAGACTGAAGGTCTTCACCCCGTGCTCGAAGTAGGCCTCGCGAATCGCGCGCGGCGTCTTCACCGGATGCATGAAGCACAGCGTCGCCTCGGGCAGCATTGCGCGAACCAGGCGCACTTCCGCGATCGAGGCGACGTCGAAATGCGTCACCCCGCCATTCCACAGGATCTGCAGCAGGTCGGGCGAAGGATTGGCCTTCACCGCATAGAGCGACTTGCCCGGAAACTTCTCGACGAAGAAACGCGCGGCGCGCTCCGCAGCATGCGGGCGATTGAGGATAACCGGCTCGTCCGGCGCGAGAGCGCGAACTACAGACCGGGCGTCAGGATGGATGTGCAACTCAAGGGACCCCCAAACGGTTAAGTTCGAACGAGGCTGCCTTGCGGTTAGGAAGTCCCCTTGGGGCAGCGGGGTGCGCCTATAAGCTTCGCAGCGTGAACCGCAAGTGAAAACTCGTGCTTTCCCCTGCAACCGGAGAAGGGACGAAACGGGGGTGCGGCGAGGCGATCCGTGCCCCGATCATTCCTCGAGAAGCGCGTCCACGACGCTGGGCGTCAGCGAAAGGAGCACGTTCACATTCTCGCGCAGGTTGGCCATGGTGACCCCGTGGTCGAGCACGACGTAGCGGGTAACGCCGATCGTGCCGTTCGCCGGGTCACGCCAGGTGTTGACCGCGGCCTGCGACAGGTTGGCCCGCGCGAGGCTTTCGGAGTCGACGCTCTCGTCCGGATCGAACCGAACCTGCATCATCACGCCCTGGCACCCTGGAACGCCGTTGGCGTCGCAGGCGGTTCCGATGAGGACGTAATTGGTCTTCTCGGCATCGGTCGCGGAGAGGCTGATCTCGCCGAACTTACCCTGCTCGCTGACGGTGTGGCCCAGCGATGCGACGATCGCCTTCAGATCGTCGAGGTCCACCGACTTCACCAGACGCTCCGCCGAATAGCCCTGCGCCCGTGCCGCCGGCGCAGCCGCCACGTTTCCGCCGGCGAGCACGACGGCAGCGGCCAGAAGATGGACTTTTCGCATCGGCACTCCCCAACGTCTTGCGGCGATCCTTCCACGGACCGTCCGCCCCGCCAACCCCCGCTAACTCAACCGGTCGCGAAAATCTTCGTAGTCAAAGCTCTTCACCCGCTCGAGCGCGTCGGTGTCGCTGTCCCACAGCCAGATCGAGGGCAACTGGACGCCGTTGAAGGTGTTGGTCTTCACCATCGAATAGTGCGCCTGGTCGAGAAAGGCGATTCGGTGGCCGGGCTCGCACGGCACCGGCAGGCGGTAATCGCCGATCACGTCACCCGCGAGGCAGGACGGCCCGCCGAGGCGGACGGGATCGCCTTCGCCTGCGGCCTCCTCGTGCAGCATCGCGGGGCGGTAAGGCGCCTCGATCACGTCCGGCATGTGGCAGGTGGCAGAGATGTCGGTCACCGCGAGCGGCATGCCGTTCCACATCGAATCGAGGATCGTTCCCACGAGGATCCCGGCATCGAGCGCCACGGCTTCGCCCGGCTCGAGGTAGATCTCGGCCCCGGTATCCTCCTTCGCATCACGCAGGAACTCGACGAGTTCCTCGCGCTGATAGTCGGCGCGGGTGATATGATGTCCGCCGCCCATGTTGATCCACTTGAGCTGCCCGAACCAGGGCTCGATCGCGTCGAACACCGTGTCCCAGGTGCGCCGGAGCGGCTCGAAGTCCTGCTCGCACAGGTTGTGAAAGTGGATACCGTTGACCTGCTCCATGATCTCGGGCGTGAGCTGGTCGATCGGGAAGCCGAGCCGCGAGCCGGGCGACGAGGGATCGTAACGCGGCACGTCACCGCAGGGGCACAGCGGATTGATCCGCAGCCCCACGTCGAAGTCCTGCCCGCTCGCCAGCGCCTGCTCGAGGATGAGCGCCGCGCGCTCGAGCTGGCCAGGCGAGTTGAAGATCACGTGATCCGAAAGGCGGCAGACTTCCTCCAGCTCGTCCGGCTTGTAGGCCGCCGAATAAGTCGCGATCTCACCGTCGTAGAACTCGCTCGCCAGCCGCGCTTCCCACAGGCCCGAGGTGCACACGCCGTCGAGATATTCGCCGACGATCGGCGCGACGCTCCACATCGAGAACGCCTTGAGCGCGGCGAGCACCTTGATGTCCGCCGCATCGCGGATATCGGCAAGCACCTGCAGGTTCGCGCGCAGCTTCGCCGCATCGACGACGAAGGCTGGGCTGTCGACACGGTGAAGGTCGAAATGGGCGAACGCGCCCGGATCGCCGGCTCTGGTTTCCATCGGCTCAGGAACCTTTCGGATAGGCAGTCGCGGACGCTTGCGTTGCGCCCTCGGCAAGCGGAACCACTTCGCGCAGCAGCGCGGCGAAGAACAGGCCGGGCTCCTCGAACATCGGCATGTGCGCCGAATGCTCGAACCAGACCAGTTCCTTGGAAGGCGCCTGGACCTCTTCAAGCCACTCGGCCGCGACGGGCGAAGGCACGGTATAGTCGTGCCGCCCGAGGAGGAACACCAGCGGCACCTCGACCCGATCGACCTCCGCGAAGCTGACATCGGCGAGGCGAGGCCAGAGCGTCGTCACCGTGAAGACACTGCCCTCGCCCCACGCCTTGCGATCCGCTGCGGAGTAAAGCGGCGACAGGCGCGGCTGGTGGAAATACAGCGTCTCCGCGGGCGGGCGGTTGTAGAGCAGCGACCCGTACGGCATCGCGTACTTGCGCCAGCCGTCGGCCTGATCGATCGTGAACGGGCCCGCCATCGGATAGGGTGCGAGCGCATCGATCGCGGCGACCGCTTCCTCGTCGCCCGCAGCCAGCGCCTTGGCCCGCGTCCAGGCCATGCCGACTTTCTCGCCTTCGCGAAAATCGATGCCCTGCCCGACCCCGACATAGGCGTGGAGCAGGTCGGGCCGCTCCAATGCAACCGCCAGCCCCACGAACGAGCCCCAGCTATGCCCCATCAGCAGGACCTTGCGCTTGCCATAACGCTCCTGCAGCAGCTCGATCAGTTCGATGGCGTCGTCGCGGTAGCGCTCCAGCGTCATGGTCGGCGCGAGCGCCTCCTGCGGGTTCAGCGGATAGGACCGTCCGGCACCGCGCTGGTCGTAATGGACGACGGTGAAGAAGTCCTCCCACGGGCGCTGGAACGTCCAGGCGAACGGCATCTCGACCGCGCCCGGCCCGCCGTGGACGAAGACCAGGATCGGGTTGTCGCGGTCGGTCCCGCGAACGTTGACGACCTGCTTCGCGCCGCCGAGCGTGGCGACGAAGGTTTCCTGGACGCCGTTCGGCGTCACGATCCGGTTCATGTCCGCGATGATCTCGCGCGCCGGAGCGTAGGGATCGCTCGCGGGCTCGGCCGCCGACGCTGGAAGGCAGAATGCGGCCACCAACGCCGCAGCCGCGGTCAGAACGGCTTTGATCACGATCAGAAGCCTACCGGTCCGTCGAGCTCCTTCACGTTCCAGGGCAGGCCGTGGTCGTTCAACATGTCCATGAAGGGATCCGGGTCGAATTCTTCCATGTTGAACACGCCCTCGCCCTTCCATTTGCCCTGCAGCACCATGGCGCTGCCGATCATGGCGGGGACGCCGGTGGTGTAGCTGACGGCCTGGTTGCCGGTCTCCTCGTAGGCATCCTCGTGGTCGCAGATATTGTTGATGTAGAACGTCTTCTCACCCGATCCGTCGAGCGCCTCGCCGGTCGCGATGACGCCGATGTTGGTCTTGCCCTTGGTCGTCTCGCCCAGCGTCTCCGGCTTGGGCAGGACGGCGGCGAGGAACTGGAGCGGAATGATGTCCTTGCCCTGATAACGGATCGGCTCGATCGCGGTCATGCCGACGTTCTGCAGCACGGTCAGATGCGTGATGTACTGGTCGCCGAAGGTCATCCAGAAGCGCGCGCGCTCCAGTTCGGGGACGAACTTCGCGAGGCTTTCCAGCTCCTCGTGATACATCATGTACATGTTCTTCGGGCCGACCGCCTCGAAGTCGAACTCGACCTTCTCAGACATCGCGGGAGTTTCGACCCACTGGCCGTTTTCCCAGTGGCGCGCGGGCGCGGTCACTTCGCGGATGTTGATCTCCGGATTGAAGTTGGTCGCGAAATGCTGGCCGTGGTCGCCGCCGTTGCAGTCGAGAATGTCGAGCTGGCGGATGGTCTTCAGCTTGTGCTTCTTGAGCCACATGGTGAAGACGCTGGTCACGCCCGGATCGAAGCCGCTGCCCAGCAGCGCCATGATCCCGGCGTCCTTGAAGCGGTCGTGGTAGGCCCACTGCCACTTGTACTCGAACTTCGCCTCGTCCTTCGGCTCGTAGTTCGCGGTGTCGAGGTAATCGACGCCAGCCTCCAGGCACGCATCCATGATCGGCAGGTCCTGATAAGGAAGCGCGAGATTGACCACCAGGCTCGGCCCGATCTTGCGAATCAGGTTGACCATCGCCGGAACTTCCTCGGCGTCGATCTCGTAAGTCGAAACCTCCTGGCCGGTGCGCTGCTTGACCGATTCGGCGATCGCATCGCACTTGGCCTTGGTGCGGCTCGCGAGGTGGATTTGGCTGAAGATGTCGGGGTTCATCGCCATCTTGTGCACGCAGACGGAGCTGACCCCGCCCGCACCGATTACCAGCACTTTCGACATAGTTACTCCGCTTCTCTTTCGCTCGAGCCCCTGCGTGGACTCCTGAATGCTCGCTCACATAGGGAAATGCGCTAGCAGGGCAACATGATCCAGGAACCGATTCGAACGCCCACTCGAGACGGTGTGCTGCGCGCCGCCGCGAAGATCGCGGAAATCCTCCCGCCCACGCCGCTGCTGCCATTCGACATCGAGGGCACGCGGCTATGGGCCAAGGCGGAGGTGCTGCAGCCGATCGGCGCGTTCAAGATCCGAGGCGCCTGGCACCGGCTGAGCGACCTGAGCGAGGAGGAGCGCGGCCGAGGCGTGGTCGCGGTCTCCAGCGGCAATCATGCACAGGGCGTCGCCTGGGCGGCACGGCGGCTGGGCATGAAGGCAACCATCGTCATGCCGCGCGATGCGCCGAAGGTGAAGCTCGAGGCGACCCGTGCGCTCGGGGCCGAGATCGTGCTCTACGACCGGCCGGGCGAGGACCGCGACGAAGTCGCCGCGCGCGAGGTCGAGCGGCGCGGCGCGGTGCTGGTCCACGCCTTCGCCGATCCGTGGGTGATCGAGGGTCAGGGCAGCGCGGGCATCGAGATTACCGAACAGCTTGGACGGGAACCGTTCCGGATCGTCGCACCCTGCGGCGGCGGCGGCCTGAGCGCGGGGCTCGCCCTCGCCTGCCCTTCCTCCCGCATCGTTCCGGCCGAGCCCGTGGGCTGGGACATGGTCGGGCAGAGCCTGGCGGCGGGCGGGATCGTCCGCGCCGCGCCCGATGCGCCGGCGACGATCTGCGACGCGCTCCAGCCCACGGCCAGCGCGCCGATCGACCTCGACGTCCTGCGCGGCAGGAGCGAGCCCGGCGTGGCCGTGACCGACGACGAGGTTCGCGCCGCGCAGCGCTTCGCCTTCGCCCGGCTCAAGCTGGTGGTCGAACCGGGCGGCGCGGCCGCGCTGGCCGCCGTTCTTGCGGGGAAAGTGCCGGCCGTGGCGGATACCGTGGTCATGCTCACCGGCGGCAACTGCGATCCGGCGAGCTTCGCGCAGACCATCGCCGGATAGCGGCGCGCGGCGCCGGGGTTTGACATCGCCCCCTCCCCGTCGCAGTCTCGCGCCGGGTCGGCTGAGGGGGAATTCACGATGCAGGCACAGATACTCGCACCCGCCGCCGTTCTTGCGGCCTGGACGCTCGTCATGCTCGTCTGGGTGGCCGCGACCCGGCTGCCGGCGCTCAAGCAGATCGGCGGAATGGCCAATGCCAAGCCGGGCGGCCGCGGGCAGGATCTGGAAGGCGTGATCGACGACCGGATCAACTGGAAGTCGCACAACTACACGCACCTGCTCGAACAGCCGACGCTGTTCTACGCCGTCGTGGTCATCCTCGCGATCATGGGCCCGCATGCACACGATGTGCTGTTCGCCTGGGCCTATGTCGCGATCCGCGTGGTCCATTCGATCTGGCAGGCGACGGTCAACAAGGTGAACGTGCGGTTCCTGCTGTTCATTCTCGCGACTGCCTGCCTGATCGTCCTGACGATCAGCGCGCTGGCGCTGACGCTGTTTGCCGATCCGGGAGTCGCCGTATGATCGGCATGGCGATCCTCCAACCGCTCGTTGCGCTGATGGCGTGGATGATGGTCATGTGGCTGTGGATGTATGCGACGCGCATTCCGGCGATGAGCCGCGCCAAGATCGACCCCGACGCGATGACGCGCGATCCAGAGGCGTCGCTCGATCGTGTCCTGCCGCCGCAGGTGCAGTGGAAGGCGCACAACTACAATCACCTGCACGAAGCACCGACCGTGTTCTATGCGGTCGGCCTGGTCCTTGCGATCATCGGCCAGGGCGACGGGATGAACGCGCTGCTCGCGTGGATCTACGTCGGCCTGCGGGTGATCCATTCGCTGGTGCAGGCGACCGCGAACAAGGTGATGGTGCGCTTCGTGCTGTTCGCCCTGTCGAGCCTGGTGCTTATCGCCTTGATCGTCCACGCGGCGATGGCGGTGTTTGGGCTGAGTTAACCTGATCCCCCGCGAAGACGGGATCCAGGCCGCTGACTCCACAGGCGGCATGAGGTCCCCGCCTGCGCGGGGACTTCGGATTCACTCCGCCGCTTCGGCCTCGTGCTTCGCGAACTCCAGCGTCGCGAGGAAGCGTTCGGCGTCGAGGGCGGCCATGCAGCCCGTCCCCGCCGCCGTCACCGCCTGGCGGTAAGTGTGGTCCATCACGTCGCCGCAGGCGAAGACACCGGGAATCGCGGTCTTCGGCGTGCCCGGTTCGACGATCAGATAGCCGCTCCCGTCCATCTCGAGCTTGCCCTTGAAAAGCTCGGTCGCAGGCGCGTGGCCGATGGCGACGAAGGCACCGTCCACTTCCAGCTTCGAGGTCTCGCCGGTCACCGTGTCCTTGAGCACGAGGTGCGTCAGGCCGCCTGCAAGCGGATCGCCTTCGAAGCTCTCGACCGCCTTGTTCCAAAGCGTCGAGATCTTGTCCGATTTGAACAGCCGTTCCTGCAGTATCTTTTCCGCGCGCAGTTCGTCGCGGCGGTGGATCAGCGTGACGTCGTCGGAATGGTTGGTCAGGTAGAGCGCTTCCTCGACCGCGGTGTTGCCGCCGCCGATCACCGCGACTTTCTTGCCGCGATAGAAGAACCCGTCGCAAGTCGCGCAGGCCGACACGCCCTTGCCGCCCAATTCCTGCTCGCCGGGAACGCCGAGCCACTTGGCCTGCGCACCGGTCGCGATCACCAGCGTGTCGCCGATGTACTCGTCGCCGCTGTCGCCGATGGCGCGGAAGGGCGGGCCCTTGTCGACCTCGACCGAGACGATCGTGTCCCACATCATCCGCGTCCCGACATGCTCGGCCTGGGCCTGCATCTCCTGCATCAGCCACGGGCCCTGGATCACGTCCTTGAAGCCGGGATAGTTCTCGACGTCGGTCGTGATCGTGAGCTGACCGCCGGGCTGGAGGCCCTGCACCACGATCGGCTCCATCATCGCGCGCGCACCGTAGATCGCGGCCGAAAGGCCCGCGGGGCCGGAGCCGATGATGAGCATCTTCGTGCGGTGGATAGCCATGCGAGATTTCCGTTCCGATTGAATAACGATCCGACCCTCAGGTGGGTCAGGCTTCGACGAGATGCAAGCGCAGCGCCTCACGCCGGGCTTCGTCTACCTCCAGCACATCGGTGAGGAAGGCGTCGAGCGAGCCGTGCGCCTCCTCCACAGCTTTGCGCATGGCGTGGAGATAGCGCGCGTCGACCCCCATCAACACGCGGATCGTCTCGTCGTCGACCGCGCCGTATTTCGCGCGGATCGTCTCGCCGCCCGCGGCCACGCGCGCCTCGATATTGCCGGCCGTGTTGGTGAGGAGAAAATCCTCCATCGCATCGGCCGGATGAACGCCGAGGGCATGGTGAAGCAGCGCCACCGCCATGCCCGTCCGGTCCTTGCCCGCGAGGCAGTGAACGAGGCTCGCCCCGCCCCCTTCATCGGGCCCTCGCGCGAGGGTGGCGAAATACTGCCGCATAACCCACAGCACCGGCTCCCGGTTGGGCAGGTTGCGGTAGATGCGCTCCATCGCCCGATGCGCCCCTTCTCGCGTCAGTACGCCGCCCGCGGCTTCCACATGCGGGGCGAGATTGGCGGTCTCCCCCTCGTAAGCGATGACTTCGGCGCAAAAACCGTCTGCCCGCCGGCAGGGATAGCTCTGCCGTTCGCTTACCCCGCGAAAATCGATTACGTGCCGGAGCCCGAGCGCGTCGATCTTCGCGAGATCGGCATCGCTCGCCCCGACATGCTGGCCGGAACGGTAGAGCAGTCCGCTCCGCAGACGCCCTCCGCCCGCCACTGCATAGCCGCCGTAGTCGCGGAAATTGTGCACGCCTTCCAGCGCGACGACGCGTTGTTGGTCCATGGAACGAGGCCCTGCCATCTCACCCGGCGCGGCACAAGCCGGTGTCAGCGCTCCGCTTCGCGTCCCGCGAGATCGGACGTGAAGCTCTCCGTCCAGCGCTGGACGTTGTCGTTGGCGACCGTCTCGATCATGCCTTCCCACCGGCGCCGGCGTTCCTCGAGCGGCATGTCGAGTGCGGTGTGGATCGCGTGCGAGAGGTCGTCGGGGCTGTGCGGGTTGACGAGAACCGCGTCCTTCAGTTGCAGCGCGGCCCCGGCGAAGCGGGACAGGATCAGGACGCCGGGATCCTCCGGATCCTGCGCCGCGACGTACTCCTTGGCGACGAGATTCATTCCGTCGCGCAGCGGCGTCACCAACCCGATCTTCGCCGCCTGGTAGAACCCGCATAGCTCGGCCAGTGTGTGGCCCCGGTTTACGTAGCGGATCGGCACGATGTCGACTTCGGTACGCGCACCATTGATCTGGCCGATCTTCTGTTCGAGCGTGGCACGGATGTCCTGGTAGGATTCGACGTTCTCGCGGCTCGGCGGTGCGATCTGGATGAATACGAGATCGCGCACGCGCTCCGGATAGTTGTCGAAGAAGCGCCCGATGCCGTCTATCCTCTCCGGCAATCCCTTGGAATAGTCGAGCCGGTCGACGCCGATCATAGCCGTGCGCCGCCGCGTGCTCGACAGCAATCGCTGCGCGGCCTGCCTGGCCTCGCCGGTGTCGGCCTGCGCCCGCACATGATCGTAGTCGATCCCGATCGGATAGGCGCGCGCGACGGTCTTGCGACCTTCATAGGTGATCGTCCCGGTCGCCTCGTCCACCTCGGCGCCGAGCGCCTTCTCGCAGTAATGGACGAAACTCTCGAGCCATTCCTCGGTCTGGAAGCCGATCAGGTCGTACTCGAGCATCGTCTGCACCAGCCGCTCGTGGAACGGCAGCGAGACGAACAGCCGCGTCGGCGGCCAGGGCGTGTGGAGGAAAAATCCGATCCGGTTCTTCAGCCCTCGCGAGCGCAGGCGCGCGCCGAGCGGGATCAAATGATAGTCGTGGACCCAGACGAGATCGTCAGGCTCGATCAGCGGCGCGACACTGTCGGCAAACCGCTCGTTGACCCGTTCGTAGCCCCTGCCCGTCTCGCGTTCGTATTCGGTCAGGTCGAGGCGGAAGTGGAACAGCGGCCATAGCGTGGAGTTCGCATAGCCGTTGTAGTATTCCTCGACGTCCTGATGCGGCAGGTCGACCGTAGCCGTCGTCACGCCGCCGCTACGCTGGACGTTCAGATTGCCGCTGAACTCTTCGCACTCCTGTCCGGACCAGCCGAACCAGATGCCCCCGTGCTTCTTGAGCGCCGCATTGAGCGCGCCCGCCAATCCTCCCTGGGCGCCAGCGGCCCCTCGAGCTTTGGGGACGGCAACGCGATTCGAGATAACGACGAGACGACTTATCGCACTTCACTCCACGGTTTGGACAAAAGGCCGGCGCAGTTGATTATCCCTACAAGCGAGTAGGTCTGGGGGAAGTTCCCCCACAGTTCGCCAGTGTCGAAATCGAGGTCTTCCGAGAGCATTCCGGAGGCTGTGCGATGGGACAGCATCGTCTCGAACAGGCCGCGCGCCTCCTCGTCGCGGCCGGCCATGTGGAGCGCCTCGATCAGCCAGAAGGTGCAGACGTTGAAGGCGGTTTCGGGCAGTCCGAAGTCATCCTCGCTGGCATAGCGCAGCATATGCTCACCGCGGCGAAGAGCCTTCTCGATAGCGGCGAAGGTCGTGCGGAAACGCGGATCGTCGGGCCGCAGGAACCGCAGCTCGACCATCTGCAGCAGACTCGCGTCGAGATAGTCGCTCTGGAAGCTGGCGCCATAATGGCCGCCATCCTCGCTTTCGACCCAGGCCTCGCGCTCGATCCGGTCGTGGATCGCATCCGCCCGTTCGCGCCAGAGCTTGCGCCGGTCTTCCCGGCCGAGATGCGCCGCGACGTTGGCCAGGCGATCGCAGGCGGCCCAGCACATGACGGCGGAGTACGTGTGGACCTCTTGCCGGGTGCGGAACTCCCAGAGACCGGCATCGGGCTGGTCGTGCATCTTCCACGCCATCTCGCCCACTTTCTCGAGGCTGGCGAAGTCGTGTTCGTCGGCCATGCGCAGCAGCCGCCGGTCGAAGAACGCCTGCGCGGTCGGCATGACGATCTGGCCGTAGCAATCGTGCTGGACCTGGAAATAGGCCGCATTACCGACACGCACCGGGCCCATTCCCCGATATCCGGCCAGATGAGCCGCGGTGCTTTCCTCGAGCATGCTGTCGCCCATCACCGAATAGAGCGGCTGAATCTGCCCGCCATGCGCCGAATCGACGATGTTGCGCAGGTACGAGAGATACTTCTCCAGCACGTCGAGCGCGCCGATCCGGTTGAGCGCCTGAACGGTGAAGTAGGAATCGCGGATCCAGCAATAGCGATAATCCCAGTTCCGCTCGCTGTGCGGCGCTTCGGGTATCGAGGTCGTCAGCGCGGCGACGATCGCGCCGGTCTCCTCGTGCTGGCACAGCTTCAGCGCGATGGCGCAGCGGATCACCTCGTCCTGCCATTCGAGCGGAATGTGCAGGCCGCGGACCCACAGGGTCCAGTACTTGCGCGTCTGCTCGTCCATCTGGCGCAGCTCGGCCCGCAGGTTGCCGGAGAACGGCTCGTCCGGGCCGAGGAAGAAGTGCTGGTCGCTCTCGACCCGGTAGCTCCGGCCCGAAAGGACATAGCCGACCGGTGCGTCTGTGCTCAGGCGCATGGCCTGCCCGCCGACGAGATAGCGGATGTGGTTCGTGCCGTTGGTGGTCTCGGCGAGCTGCGCGCCGTAGTCGCGCGCCGGACGCAGCATGACCTTCATCCGCGGCGTGCCCGCAACCGGATGAACGATGCGAACGTAGGCCACCGGGCGGTACATGCGTCCCGAGCGCTCGAAACGCGGACAGAAGTCGCGGATCTCGACCGCGCTGCCGTCCTCCGCCTCCAGACGGGTGACCAGGATCGGCGTATTCCGCTCATAGTGCTGGGTGGCCGAAACCTGCCCTTCGAGTTCGAAGCGCCATGCGCCGAGATCCTGCCGGTCGCCGTTCAGCAGCGAGCAGAACACCGGGTCACCGTCCACCCGGGGCACGCAGCCCCAGACGAGCGCGCCCTTGGTGTCGATCAGGCCGCTGACCTGGCAGTTTCCGATGGGCCAGAGTTCGAGCGAGGCTTGGTTCGGATCGGTCACAGGCTCAACCATTCATAGACGGCGGAAACGTGGGGCAGGCGATAACGTGCCGTAGTGGGCGTGCGGTCGCCGACGAGGATGCCGAAGCCGCCGGCTTCCTCGCAGGCCGCCATGCCGTCCTCATCGGTCACGTCGTCGCCGATGAACACTGGCAGCGCCCCGGCGAAAGGCGACAGCGCGAGGAAAGCGCGGACCGCCCCGCCCTTGTCGGCACCGGTCTGCGTAAGCTCGACCACGCCCTTGCCGGGCTTGATTGCCAGTTCGAAACGCGCGGCGACCTCGTCGGCCAACGTTCGCGCCAGGTCTGCGCGCTCCGGGCGCGTTCGGTAATGGAGCGCGGCGCCGTGAGGTTTTGCCTCCAGCATCAGGCCGAACTCGCGAGCGCCGGTGCGCAGGGCATCCAGAGCCTCGGGCGCCATCGCGACAGCGGGTTCTCCCAGCGCCATCCCCGCAGCGTCACGGCGCGCCGCACCGTGGGAGCCCGCGCATGCAATGCCGTCGATCGGGCAATGCCCGCCGAGGTCTTCCAGCGAACGGCCCGAGATCAGGGCAAGCCGCCCGTCGAGCCGCTCCGCCAGAGTGCGCAACCGGCTGCCAAGGTCGGGCGGTACCACGATCGCGCCCGGCGTATGGGCCAGATCAACGAGCGTGCCGTCGAAGTCGAGAAACACCGCGATCTCGCGCTCGCCTGCCAGCCGATCGAGCGGGGGCGGCGGAGGAAGGTCGATCGCATCGCTCATCCGCGCTGCCTCTTACCGGTGCGGCGCGCGAGGTCAAACGTGAATACGACTTCCCGGTGGCGCGACCCAGGCGCGCCGCGGCAGGGCGTTTTCCTGCGGAGAGGGAACGACCACCTCGTAGCTGTCATCCCAGCGAAAGCTGGGATCGCTTGCCCTGAGCTCGATCTGTGCGGCACCCGATCCCAGCTTTCGTTGGGATGACGGACAGCTCACACGGATTCACGCGGCCTACGCCGTCAACGACAGCATCCGGCGGCGCGAACGCGCTTCTTCGGCGACCAAGCGGCTGCCGCAGAGTTCAGCCTCGCGCCAGATGGCGTCGGCGTTTGCCGGCACCGCCGCCAGTGTCGCTTTCGCTTCGAAACACGCGAGGCGGAGGCGGTCGCTGGGGTGGGTCCTGCCGAACCGCTCGGCCAAATCCAGCGCCTCGGCCCCGCCCATTCCCACGGCCAGGCGCAGGAATACCTCGGTCGAAGTCGGATTGAGCACGCCTGTTACGGTGTCCGCCTCGACGTCGAAACCGTACTGATCGAACCAGCCTGCGGACGGCTCCGCAGCGACCACGTTGAGTGACACGGATAGGCTTTCGGGCGGCAACTGGCGGTGAACGTCGCGGTGCGCACGGTAATGCGTCAGCTTGCCAGGGCTGAGAGCACTGCGCTCCACGAACTGTAGACCCGCCGTCTCGCCGCATCGACCCGCAACCGCTGCGTAGTCGTATTCGTAGTAGTCGCTGCGATAACCGGGGCCAAAGTAGCCGATGGTCAGGAAATCGAAGTTGTGATCGTGCGGGATGCCGTAGACGAAGCTGCGAGCCCCGCTCGTGCGGACAGCGTGATCGCGCTCCGACGGCCATACGTTCGCGCGCAAGAAGAAGCCGTTCCGCATGCCCGAAAGTACGATCGCCTGCGGCCCGTAGGCACTCTCCGCCTCCTGACGCGCAGGACCGGCGACGAGTTGCGTCACGATGCGGTCGCCGAGAAAGGTCGCGTTGTTGCCGAGGCGGCGGAGCCACCGGGCCGCATGCATCAGGCTATCTTCCTCGCGTGGCTCGAAACCGGCCGCGTCGATCGCGTGAACCGCCTCTTCGAGCGAGCAGGAGGCAAGGTCCTCCCCTTCGATTAGGCGAGGCACGGTTCACACTCCGCGCGCGCAAGTTGCGGGTATCGGGCGAGCAGATCACGGCGCAGCGCTCCGGCGGGACCGTGCAGCGGATCGGCCGCGTCGCGCGAGATGCCTGACAACTGCCGGAAGCCTTCCGCGCTGTCGAGCGCGAGGCATTCGCGCAGCGCCTGCCAACGCAGGCTCTCGCTGCCCGTCCGGGCCAGGCGAGCGATCGCGGGCGCGGCATCGCGGCGTTGCATCGCGCCGAGCACCGCCAGCATCAGCTCCTGCCGGCTCTCGCGGCATTCCCCTGCCGCCCGGTGCAGCAGTGCGCCGTCAGCGAGACGGTATTCCACGCTCGGCAACGGCGTGGCGGCCGGACGCGAAAGGCGCAGCATGACCAGTCTTCCCTCGACCCGGTCGACAAGCTTCGTCTCCTGCAATCCGGAAAAGGAGAGGCACGAGCCAGCAGCGATGCGGATGCCGCTGCAGGCCAGCTCCGCCTTGTCCGGACGACCGCCCGTAACTGTCACGCGCCGCGCCTGCGCCGCGCCCGCCAGGCAGATCTCATGCCGCTCCCCATCGGTGAAGCATACCGAATCCGGTGCGGTCCCGCTCTCAGGCGGAGCGTACTGCAGCAGCGAGAGCGTCGCCCTGCCCGACTGCGCGAGCTGGAGCATGGCGAGGCCATCGACATACTGATGCCGGAACGGGACATGGCCGAACGGGTTCTCGCGCAGCCCCCCGATCATCCCGCCCATCAGCCGTCCTATGAGCCTGCGCGCAACCCCGATCTCCGATACGAGCGCCCCGAGCGGTGCGCAGTCGGCTAGCGCCGCGCCCTCTCCGTAGCGCTCGAGGGCCTGCAACACCGTCGCCGTGCCGGGCTCCGCCAGCCATGCGGCCTTGACGCGCTCGAGCCGCGCCTGCGCGTCGCGCTGCAGAGCGCCGTCGCTCCGCAGCGCTGCGGTCGCCGAATCGATCCGCATCGGCGCGCCCTCAGAAGAGCCCCAGCGTCGGTTCCGATACCGTCTCGTAGAGATAGACCATGATGATCACCACGCGGTCGTCGGAGGCAGCGGTGGCCGCGTCGGACAGACTGCCGAACATGCCCGCGGCTTTGTCCAGGGCCGGCAGCGACGAAAGGTCGATTTTCGGAAAGTTCACAGTGGCATCCCCTGATGACGCGAACGCGATTCCGCCCGCATCGAACGGATGGCGCGCCGACCCGGCTGCGGGAAATTAGAACATTGAAATGCGGCGCCGCTGCCGTAGAGCGCTGCCATGGCCAGCGACCTGCCGCCCTTCGATCCCGCCACCGCAGCCGCCTTCATGCTGCAACACGGCCACCCCGGATGGCTCGGCATGCACTATGTCGCGCACGGCGCGGACTGGGTGGAACTTGCCCTTCCATGGCGCGAGGATCTGGTGGGGGAGACCGGCAGCGGCATCCTCGCCACCGGGCCGATCGTCAGCCTGATGGACATGGCGTCCGGCATGGCGATCTGGACCAGGACGAGCGAATTCCTCGCGATCGCAACGCTCGATCTCCGGGTCGATTACATGCGGCCGGCGCGCAAGGGTGCGGCGGTCAATGGACGGTCCGAGTGCTACCGCCTGACGCGCTCCGCGGCGTTCGTCCGCGGCATCGCGCATGACGGCGATCCGGACGATCCCGTGGCGCACATCGCCGGGGTGTTCATGTCGATCGGAGGACGCCGCGATGAGCGACGCTGACCTTCTCGCCGCTGTGGAGCGGGAACTGCCCGCCTATGCCCGCTCGCTCGGGATCACAGTCGATTCGATCGACGGCGGCTCTCCGGTCCTCGTCGTACCGTTCGGCAAGATCGTCGAGGGGCGGCCGACGGTCTTCCATGGCGGCGCCACCAGCGGATTGCTCGAGAACGCCGGCTACGCGGCCTTGCGTGTCGAACTTGCCCGCGCGGGACGCGAGCAGCGGCTGAAGCCGATCAACGTTACGGTTCAATTCCTGAGCGCGGCAAAGAGCCGCCCGACTTACGCGCGCGGCCGAGTGCTACGCCTGGGGCGGCGCAACGCGAATATCGAAGTCGAGGCATGGCAGGACGACCGCTCGCGGCCGGTCGCGACGGCCGTGATGAACGTCCTGATGGCGGCGCCGGAGGACGGCAGCGGGGGCTAGCATCACCACTTCGTAATCCCAGCTTTCGCTGGGATTACGGACCTGTTTGCGCGTTCACCAATCTTACCGCGGCGAGGATTCCTCAGGGGGCGGGTCGCGCGGGCCGGTGCCGGGTTCGAGCGCCACGCCGCCCTCGTCGAGCCGCACGTCCACCGGCACGCCTCCCACGTCGGTCGAGATGACCACTCCGTTGTCCCTGATCTGCAGGCGCGAGCCGTCTTCGCCCAGCGGTATGTCGCCGATTTGCGGCACGTCCTGCGGCTGCACGGGTCCGCTGGGGTCCGGGCTCGGCGTCGCCCTCGGGCGGACAGGTGCGCGGGCCTCGCCCAGCGCCTGGCGCATGAAATCACGCCAGATGCGCGCCGGCAGCCCGCCGCCGTGAATGCCTGCGAGCGGCGAATTATCGTCGTTGCCGATCCATACGCCAACCACGAGATCGCCTGCATAGCCGACGAACAGCGCGTCACGGTTGTCCTGGGTGGTCCCCGTCTTGCCGTAGTTTGGCGCGCGCAGCATGGCGACGCGGCCCGTGCCGCGGTTGATCGCGCTGCGCAGGAGCTGTTCCATCTCCTCATGCTTGCGGCGCGAAAGGCTTTCCGGCCCGTCCCACAACCACGCGAACCAGCCTGGCTCCCCCTCGACGAAGGCGTGAGGACGGACGGGAAAGGCGTTCCCCGCAACGCCGGCATAAGCCGCCGTCAACTCCATCAGCGTCATCGTCGACGTGCCGAGCGCAAGGCTCGGATCTCCGGATGCGAGCGGCGAAGTGACGCCAAGGCTGCGCGCAGTGTCGATCACCGCCTCGTCGCCCACGAGGTTGAACAGCCGCACTGCCGCGACGTTGCTGGAGCGGGCGAAGGCCTGCTCCAGCGTCAGGCTATCGGAGTAATTTCCTGCGGCGTTCTGCGGTCGGTAGCTGCCGGTTTCGAATGCGGTGTTGTCGATCCGGTCCTCCGGCGTCATCCCGGCTCGGAGCGCGGCGAGATAGACGAACAACTTGAAAGTCGAGCCGGGCTGCCGCCGCGCCTGCGTCGCGCGGTTGAACGGCGACTTCTCGTAGTCACGCCCGCCGATCATCGCCACGACCTCGCCATTGGTCCGCATCGCGACGAGCGCGACTTGCGCCTGTCCCAGCGGGGCACGCGCGACCACGTCGCGGGCAATGCCCTGAAGGCGCGAATCGAGCGTGGTGGTGATCGTCTGCTCCGCGTAGCCTCCGCCGGTAAGCTTGCGCGCGGCGGGCAGCGCCCAGTCTGCAAAGTAGGTCCCGGTCGGCAGCTCGTTGCGCGTGCGTACGTCGAGCCGCGGGGTCGGCAGGCGTCGCGCCTCGGCTTCGGTCAGGTAACCGGCGTCGACCATCGCGCTGAGGACGAGCCGCATGCGCTTCTCCGCGAGATCGAAATTGCGCGTCGGCGCGAGGCGCGAGGGCGCCTTGAGGAGCCCGGCAAGCATGGCCGCCTGCTCGGGTTTGAGATTCTCCGGCTGACGGTAGAAATAATGGAGCGAGGCAGCGCGCAAACCGTAGGTGTTGTCGCCGAAATAGGCGTTGGAGAGATAGCGTTCGAGAATCTCGTCCTTGCTCAGCCAGGCCTCGAGCCAGAAGGCGATCAGCGCCTCGCGCGCCTTGCGGGTCAGGCTCTGTTCGGGTGTCAGGAAGGTGAATTTGGCGAGTTGCTGAGTGATCGTGCTGCCGCCCTGCGTGGAGCCGCCGGTCACGTTCGACCAGGCGGCGCGCGCGATGCCGCGTGGGTCGATGCCCCAGTGGCTGTAGAAGCGGCGGTCCTCGATCGCGAGGAACGGCTCGATTACATGGGCCGGCAGCTCCGCGACTTCGACCGGCTCGTCCACGACAGCGCCGTTCCGGGCGATCGGCGTGCCGTCGGCGGCCAGCAGGGTGAGTTGCGGCGGCGCGATCGGCTCGAGCGAGCGCGAAAGCGGCGCAGTGACGGCCAGCCAGCCGACCAGCAGGATGAAGACCAACAGCGCACCTGCGAAAATCCGCACGGCCCAGCGCCACCGGCGGCGCTTCTTTTCGCGCTTCGGCTCGTCGTCGATGTAGCGGTCGAGCTCTTCCAACCGCTCCGCCCATGGGTCGGCGGGCGCGTCCTGCAGGGAATAGTATCCGGGGTCGGCCGGTTCGCCGCCGCCGCGCCGCTCGCGCGAAGTCCAGGGGAGAATACGATCCATCGTCTGCTGTGTTAATTACTTAACACAGTGACGTCGCATCGCAAGCGGTCAGGTGCCCGAGACAACGCTCTCCGGCAGATCCTCGCCGAAGACGCGCTGGTAGTATTCTGCCACCAACATCCGTTCGGCCTCGTCGCACTTGTTGAGGAAGCTGAGGCGGAAGGCAAAGCCGACGTCCTTGAAGATGGCCGCGTTCTCCGCCCAGGTGATGACCGTGCGCGGGCTCATCACCGTGGAGATGTCGCCATTAATGAAGCCTTGCCGGGTCAGGTCGGCCACCTTGATCATGTCGGCGATGGTCTTGGCATCGGTATCGGGATTCTTCGCGGCCACGATCTCCTGCTCGGTCTCCGCCGGCAGGTAGTTGAGCGCGACGACGATGTTCCAGCGGTCCATCTGCCCCTGGTTGATCGCCTGCGTGCCGTGGTAGAGCCCGCTGGTGTCGCCGAGGCCCACGGTGTTGGCGGTCGCGAACAGGCGGAAATGCGGATCGGGGCGGATGACGCGGTTCTGGTCGAGCAGGGTGAGCTTGCCCGCCTGTTCCAGCACGCGCTGGATCACGAACATCACGTCGGGCCGGCCGGCGTCGTATTCGTCGAACACCAGCGCGACCGGGTGCTGCAACGCCCAGGGCAGCAGGCCTTCGCGGAACTCCGTCACCTGCAGCCCGTCACGCAGCACGATCGCGTCACGGCCGACGAGATCGATGCGGCTGATATGCGCGTCGAGGTTGATGCGGATGCACGGCCAGTTGAGGCGCGCGGCGACCTGCTCGATGTGAGTCGACTTGCCGGTGCCGTGGTAGCCCTGCACCATCACGCGGCGGTTGTGCGCGAAGCCGGCGAGGATCGCCATCGTCGTGTCGGGATCGAACACGTAGGCGGTGTCGATGTCTGGCACGCGCTCGTCCGCCCTGGAGAAGGCGGGCACCTTCCAGTCGATGTCGATGCCGAAGGTCTCGCGCACATCCACCTCGGTGTCCGGCGCGGCCATCACGGTCTTGTTCGAGGCTTCGAAGCTCTTGTCGGTCATGTCGTTCATCTCGGGCGCGGTGCCTATACGCGCGGGGGAGCGGCTGCAAGCACGCTTGCGGCGAGATTTCATTCCGGCGGGGCAACGGTATATTGAACTCATGCCGCCGCCCCGCCCGACCGACCATATTCGCCAGGAACTGGTCCGCCGGGTGCGCGCGACGTTCAACGAGGAAGGCCAGCGGCCCGTTCCGCCGTCGGACGAGGCGCTGTTCGCGAAGGACACGCCGATTCGCCTGGTCCATGCCGATGTCGTGGCGATGATGGTCGGCGGCATGCGCAGTCTGCTATTGCAGATGCTCCATCCGCACGCGCTGCAGGGCGTGCTCGATCATTCGGACTTTCGCGCCGACATGCACGGCAGGCTGCGGCGCACCGCGCGGTTCATCGCAGTGACCACCTTCGGCCACCGCGACGATGCGCGAGCGGCAATCCAGCGGGTCAATCGGATCCATGAACAGGTGAGCGGCACCCTGCCCGACGGCACCCCCTACTCCGCGCGCGATCCGCGCACCCTCGCCTGGGTGCATGTGGCCGAAGCGACGAGCTTCCTCGCCGCCTATCTGCGGCTCGTCCGGCCCGACATGCCCAATAGCGCGCGCGACGAGTACTACCGCCAATTCGCGGCCATCGCGCGGGCGCTCGGTGCGGACCCCGTGCCCGAAAACCAGCACGAAGCCGAGACGATCTTCCGGGAGCTGCGCGGCGACCTGCGCGGATCGCCGGAAGCGCGCGAGGTTGCGCGACTGGTCCTGACGCAGCGGCCGGAAGGCGCGCCGGCAGGCTTGCAATCCATGCTCCGGACCGAGGCGATCGCGCTGCTGCCGCCATTCGCGCGCTCGATGCTGGGGCTGGACCGGCCGGGCCTCGAAGCGATCCCGGCGCGCGCGGCGACCTGGGCCATTGGCAAGACCCTGCGCTGGGCGTTCCGGCAGAACTAGGCGAGCTTGGGCGGCAGGCCGAACATGCTCGCGTAGCGCAGGGCCAGATCGCGGTCGCCCTCGATCGAGAGCCCTACTCCGCGCTCCAGTTCCTCCCACGCTACTCCCGCATAGAGCCCGCCAGCGATCACCGCCGCAATCGGCGCGCGGAAGATCGCATCGGCTTGGTCGGGATCGCCGCGCCGGATCGGCAACGTACCCTGCCCCGGTTCGGCGATGAAGCCATCGTCGCCGATGGCAAAGCCGATCGTGCCCTCGATCTCGCCAATCCGCGCCTTGTCGACCATCGTGCGCATCGACAGCATCAGCGAGACGTTGGAGAGCGGTAGCGTCGGGTCGTGTGCGCTCGATTGTGCGGCCCACCGCCCGGCTTCCTGGATCAGGGGCTCGGCGGCATAGCCCCACTCGGTGAGCTCGTAGACCTGCGCCTTCACCGGCGGCGGCAACTGGCGGCGGACGAGAACGCCCGCCTCCTCCAGGGAGCCCAACCGCTCGGTCAAGACCTTGGCGCTGATCCCAGGCAGACTCGCGCGGATGTCGGAGAAGCGCCGCGCGCCGAGCATCAGTTCCCTGACGATCAACAGCGACCACCGCTCCCCCACCAGCTCCATGGCGAATGCGGTGCCGCAGGCGTCGCCATACCACTTTCCGTGCACCTTGGTTTCATTTTGTAACTTCATGGTTGCTTTTTGTAACTGAGTCGTTCAGAAAATGCAAGTTCCGATTCGCCCCGAGCGAAAAGGCGACGCGAAAACCGAGAGGAAACCGCCATGACCAAGATGCTCTTTGTGAACCTGCCCGTCACCGACCTCGCCCGGTCGCAGGCGTTCTACGAAGCCGTCGGCTTCACCAACAATCCGCAGTTCAGCGACGACAATGCCGTGAGCATGGTCTGGTCGGATGCGATCTATGTCATGCTGCTGAAGCACGACTTCTGGAAGACCTTCACCAGCAAGACGATTCCGAATGCGCACGAGAGCGCTCAGGTCATGCTCGCGCTGAGCCAGGACAGCCAGGACGCGGTCGAGGACATCGTCCGCAAGGCCGTCGCCGCCGGCGGCAAGGCGGACCCGACGCCCAAGCAGGACCTCGGCTTCATGTACGGCCGCAGCTTCGAGGATCCCGACGGGCATATCTGGGAGAACGCGTTCATGGACATGAGCGCCATGCCCGAAGGCGAACACCCGTCCGAACAGCCCGCAGGCTGATCCGCGCGCCTTCTTGAAAGAGGAGCAAACCGATGGCTACTGTTGCCGATACCGCGCTTCCCGCCACCCGTTCCTCGACCCCGGCCGGGGTCTGGATCGGGCGGGTTCTCAGCGGACTCGTGATCGCCTTCCTGCTGTTCGACGCGGGATTCAAGCTGGCCGCCCCCGAGCTCGCGATCAAGTACAGCCCGCCCGATCTGGGTTGGCCGCTCGAAGTGGGCATGATGTACACGCTCGCGATCCTCCTGCTGATCCCGACGCTGCTGTACATCTGGCCCCGCACGGCGGTGCTCGGCGCGGTGCTGATCACCGGCTATCTCGGCGGCGCGATCGCCACGCACCTGCGGATCGACAGCCCCCTGCCGACCCACACGCTGTTCGGGGTCTATCTGGGCCTGATGGTCTGGGGCGGATTGTGGTTGAGGAATCCGGCGCTCCGCTCCGTCTTCCCATTCGACAGCCGGAAGGACTGACCATGGCCATCGATCCCCACGCGCCGATCACGATCACGGCCTACGACTGGGTGCCCGGCTTCGCACGCGGCCTCGTCCGCGACCTGCGGGTGCGCTGGGCGCTCGAGGAAGTCGGGCTCGACTACCGGGTCGATTACCTCCCGCAAGGCACGCAAAAGCTGTCTCGGCACCGTACCCGCCAGCCGTTCGGCCAGGTGCCGACCTTCGAGGAAGGGGACCTGACATTATTCGAGTCGGGCGCAATCGTGCTCCACATCGCGGACCGCGCGCCGGGACTGCTGCCGGAGGGGCCGAATTCTCGGGCCCGCACCGCGGAGTGGGTCTTCGCCGCGCTCAACACGATCGAGCCACACCTTAGCGATTGGGCCATTGCAACGATCTTCGAAGCGGATCAGCCGTGGTCCGAACCGCGCAAGCCGGCGATCCGGAAACGAATCGACGAACGCCTCGGCGAACTGTCGGATCGGCTGGGCGACGCGGAATGGCTCGAAGGCACGTTCAGTGCAGGCGACCTGATGATGATCGCCGTGCTGCAGATGGTCGGCGGCGAACTCGCCGACATGTTCGATCGCTATCCCAATCTCGCCGCCTACCGCGAGCGCGGCGAGGCCCGCCCGGCCTTTCAGCGCGCGCTGGAGGCGCAGCTTCAGGGATTTACCGGCAAGCCGCCCGCCGGATGGGGCGACCAATAGCCCAAGGAGACGAACCATGAGTAATGGCCAGCACCAAACGCTCGCAGGCGTCACCCCGCATCTGACGATCGGCGAAAAGCGGGCCAAGGAAGCCATCGATTTCTACAAGGCGGCCTTCGGCGCCGAGCAGGTCATGGAACCGCATATGGCGGAGGATGGCGAGCGGATCACGCACGCCCACCTCCACATCAACGGCGGTTCCGTGATGCTGAACGACGACTTCCCCGAATATGGCGAGGCCGCGGGCAAGCCGGCCGCGGTAACGCTCCATCTTCACGTCGACGATGCGGACGCATGGTTCTCGCGCGCGTTGAAGGCCGGAGCAACCGAAACGATGCCGCTCGCCGACCAGTTCTGGGGCGACCGGTACGGACAGGTGACCGATCCATTCGGACATCGCTGGTCCATCGGCGCGCCGGTGAAGCAAAGCTGACAAGGAGAGAGACGATGACCTATCTGGAAGGATTTGTCGCAGCGGTTCCGACCGCGAACAAGGATGCCTATCGCAAGCACGCCGAGGATGCGGCGCCGCTGTTCCGCGAGTTCGGCGCGGCCCGCATGGTCGAGACCTGGGGCGACGACGTGCCCAAGGGCGAAGTGACCGATTTCTACGGCGCGGTCCAGGCGAAGGATGACGAGACGGTCGTGTTCTCGTGGTTCGAATACCCGGACAAGGCGACCCGCGACGCCGCCAACGAGAAGATGATGAGCGACGAGCGGATGGAGGCCATGGGCGAGACCATGCCCTTCGACGGCAAGCGCATGATCTTCGGCGGGTTCGACGCGATCGTGGACGAGCGCGGGCAAGGGACGCCGGGTTATACCGACGGCTATCTCGTTCCCGTCCCCGCGGACAAGAAGGAAGCCTACCGCGAGCTGGCGCAGAACGTCGCCGGCAAGTTCATCGAACGGGGCGCCGTCCGCGTGGTCGAGGCCTGGGGCGACGACGTGCCCGACGGGAAGATCACCGACTACCGCCGCGCGGTGAAGGCGCAGGACGGCGAAGGTGTGATCTTCTCCTACGTCGAATGGCCCGACAAGCCGACCCGCGACAAGGCCTGGGACGCCATGATGTCCGATCCCGACATGCAGCCCCAGGGCGAGATGCCGTTCGATGGGAAGCGGATGATCTGGGGCGGCTTCCGCCCGATGATCGACGCCTGAGAGGAGATTTAGGATGGCACAGGATCGCGGCGCGTTCATCTGGTATGAACTGATGACGACGGACGCAGCCGGCGCGAAGGCGTTTTACGACGCCGTCGTCGGCTGGGATATCGACGCGCAAAACTCCATGCCCGGCGACGGGCCCGAATATCGGATGATCAAGCGCAGCGACGGCGGCTTTGCCGGCGGCGTGCTCACCCTCACCGATGCGATGTGCGAGGAGGGCGCGCGTCCCGGCTGGTTCGGCTATGTTCACGTTCCCGATGTCGATGCCGCCGTCGCGCGGATCGTCGAAGCGGGCGGGACCACGTTCATCGCGCCGCACGACCTGGAAGGCGTCGGTCGGATGGCCCTCGTCGCCGACCCGCAGGGCGCGCCGATCTACGTGATGACGCCCACTCCGCCCCCGGATCAGCCGGACGCTCAAAGCGACGTGTTCGATTACGAAAAACCGCAGCACGTCCGCTGGAACGAGTTGCAGACCACCGACCCGGCCGCCGCCGTGACGCTCTACACAGAGCTGTTCGGCTGGGAGCAGAAGGACAGCATGCCGATGGGCGAGATGGGCGACTATCAGTTCCTCCACCACGATGGCGGGATGATCGGTGCGGTCATGCCCAAGATGCCGGACGTGCCGCAGTCGGTCTGGTCCTACTACATCGGCGTCGACGACATCGACCGCGCGGCCGGGGCGGTGACCGACGGAGGCGGCGAGCACCTCGGCGAGATCATGGAGATCCCGGGCGGAGACTTCGCCGTCCACTGCGCCGATCCGCAAGGCGCCGCATTCGGGCTGGTCGGCCCGCGAAAGGCTTGAGGAGAATGACGATGAACAAGAACACCATCTGCCTGTGGTACGACCGCGACGCGGAAGAAGCCGCACGGTTCTATGCCGCGACATTTCCCGACAGCGAGGTGACAGCGGTGCGCAAGGCCCCGTCAGACTTCCCCGGCGGGAAAGAAGGCGATGTGCTGACCGTCGAATTCACCGTGTGCGGCATCCCGTGCGTCGGCCTCAACGGCGGGCCCACCTTCCCGCAGTCCGAAGCCTTCTCGTTCCAGATCGCGACCGACGATCAGGAGGAGACCGACCGTTACTGGAACGCGATCGTCGGCAACGGCGGCAAGGAATCGGCCTGCGGCTGGTGCAAGGACAAGTGGGGCCTCAACTGGCAGATCACCCCGCGCGTGCTGACCGACGCCATGGCCGCGGGCGGCAGCGAGGCGCAGCGCGCTTTCGAGGCGATGATGACGATGCAGAAGATCGACGTCGCCAAGATCGAAGCCGCGCGGCGCGGTGGCTGAGCCCTTCGTCCCCATGAGCCGGAGTTCCGCCATGCGCCCGACGATCACCGCCTTCGCCCAGTCGCCCGACCAGGGCCGCGGCCTTGCGCGCGACATGCGCGTGCGCTGGGCGCTGGAGGAAGCGGATCAGCCCTACGGCGTGCGACTGGTTTCGTTCGACGAGATGAAGCGCCCGGAGCACCTGGCGCTTCATCCCTTCGGACAGATTCCGACATACGAGGAAGGTAGCCTGGCGCTGTTCGAATCCGGCGCGATCGTGCTCCACCTCGCCACGCATCATCCAGGCCTGCTCCCCGACGTTCCGGATGCACGGGAGCGCGCGATCGGCTGGCTCTTCGCTGCGCTCAACACGGTGGAGCCGCCGATCGTCGAGCGCGAGCAGGTCGAATATACCGAAGCCGGCAGGAGCTGGTACGCGGCGCGCCTGCCGCTCCTGGACGATCGGGTTCGGGTGAGACTGAACCAGCTCGCCGGCCGGCTTGCCGATCAAGAATGGCTCGACGGCGGATTCAGCGCCGGCGACCTGATGATGGTGATGGTCCTGCGCCGGCTGGAAGGAACGGACATTCTGGAAGACTATCCGACGCTCAGCGATTATGTCGCGCGCGGCACTGCGCGGCCCGCCTACCAGCGCGCCTACGCGGCACAGCGGGCCGTGTTCGAGGAGCTTTCCTCGTGACTCTCGCACTCTACGGCCATCCGTTCTCGTCCTACACCTGGAAGGCGCTGATTCCGCTCTACGCGAACGGGACGGATTTCGAATTCCGCGAGGTCGGGTCCGATCATCCGCACCATGCCGAGTTCGTCCAGCAGGCGCACCCGGCGGGCAAGTTCCCAGTGCTGGCGGACGGCGACGCAACGGTGATCGAGGCGACTTCGATCGTCGAACACCTCGCACTCCATCACCCTGGCCCCGCTCCGCTGATTCCGTCCGATCCGGCACAAGCGGCCGTCACGCGCATGCTCGACCGGGTGTTCGACAACTATGTCATGGCGAGCATGCAGCGGGTGGTGAACGCCTATCTCGTAAACAAGGAAGCGCCTGATCCCGCCGAGATTGCGGCGGGCAAGGAAGGCCTGCTGCGCGTCTACCGCTGGTTGGAGGTCTGGCTGGAGGCGAACACCCTTCCGCCGCACGTCTCGCTGGTAACATGCGCCGCCGCGCCGTCGCTGTTCTACGCCGACTGGGTCGAGCGCATTCCCGATGATTGCCCGCGCCTCGCCGCGCTGCGCGCCGAAGTGCTCGCTCTCCCCGCCGTCGCCCGCTGCGTCGACGATGCGCGGCCCTACCGCCCCTGGTTCCCGCCCGGCGCGCCGGACCGGGATTGAGGATCGGAGAGAAGAGAGAGGAGATCGCCATGAGCGCCGATTTCGCCCGTATGCACTTCCCCAACGAAAGCTCCACCTATCGCGAGGCGCGCAACACGCTGCTCGATGCGGAGATCGCGCTTCGCCGCCAGACCGAAGCGGTCGCCGAAATGCGCCGTGCGCTTCCACCCGGCGGCGAAGTGCCCGAGGACTACGTCTTCGAGCGGATCGGCGCTCACTTCCGGCCCGAGCAGGTCCGCATGTCGGAGCTGTTCGGCGATTTTCCGTCGATCCTGATCTACAGCTACATGTTCGGGCCGGAGCGCGATGTCCCCTGCCCCGGCTGCACCCATCTGCTGGACTGCATCGAGGGTGCCGCACGCCATGTACCGCAGCGTGCGCCGCTCTACGTCGTCGCACGGTCGCCGATCGCACGGCTCGCCGCCTGGGCCCATGCGCGGGGCTGGAACCATCTCCAGCTGCTCTCCACTGCCGGCAACGACTACAGCGCGCACTATTTCGGCAATACGGCAGCGTTGACCCCGGCGATGCGTGAGCAGCGCGGCTACGGCGAAGACGAAAACTGGGACGAGCCGATGCTCAACGTCTTCCGTAAGGATGGCGATGCGATCCGCCATTTCTGGGGTAGCGAACTGGTCTTCGCACCCGACGACCCCGGCCAGGATCACCGCGGACTCGACTTCGCCGATGCGGTCTGGGGGCTGCTCGACACCACGCCCGAAGGCCGCGGCGACACCTTCTTCCCCAAAGTCACCTATGTCGCTTCCGACCAGAAAGGATAATCCGATGACCGATACCAAGGAACTGTCCGTCACCCGCTACATCGACGCAGCACCGGCTAAGGTGTGGGACACGATGGTCAACCGGCAGGAAGAGTGGTGGTGCCCCGTCCCGTGGCGCGCCGAGATCGATTACGCGGACCGCCGCCCCGGCGGCCGGTGCGAGATGACCTTCCATGGCCCCGACGGCGAGAAGATGCCGCAGAACGGAATCTACCTCGCATTCGACGAGGGCCGCCGCTTCGTCACCACCGATGCCGTAACGGGCGATTTCGAGCCCGCCGGTCCGTTCATGATCGGTATCTGGGAAATAGAACCCGAAGGCGACGGCACTCGCTACACCGCCCGCGCCCGCCACTGGACCGACGAGACGCTCAAGCAGCATCAGGAAATGGGTTTCGAGGAAGGCTGGGGCGCCTGCGCAGATCAGTTGAAGGCGCTCTCCGAAGCAAGTTGACAAAGGTCAATGTTCTTCATATGTTCCCGACCTTGGATCGCAGGAGATGCCCGTGGCCGAGTACACGTTCTACACCAATCCCATGAGCCGCGGGCAGATCGTCCGGTGGGCCTTGCACGAGGCAAACGCGCAATATGAGCAGGTCCTCGTCGACTGGCAGGATAAACCCGAGCGTTTTCTCGAGGCCAACCCAATGGGCAAGGTGCCGACGATCGTGCACCACCACGGCGAGCACGATCACGTCGTGACCGAGGCGGCTGCGATCTGCCACTACCTCGCAGAGATGAACGCGCCCGAGCTGCTCCCGCGCGAGCACGAGAAGGCGGACTATTTCCGCTGGCTGCTGTTCGCCGCGGGCCCCTTCGAGCAGGCCGTCGTCGCGAAGGCGATGGGCTGGGACGTGCCGAAGGAGCGCGAGGTCATGGCCGGCTTCGGCAGCTACGAACGGACGATCGACACGCTCGAAGGCTGGCTTGCCGAACGCCATTTCGTCTGCGGCGACCGGTTCACGATGGCGGACGTCTACGTCGGCAGCGCGGTTGACTGGGGCCTCCAGTTCGGCTCCATCCCCGAGCGCGAGGCTTTCAAGGCTTACGCCGGGCGTTGCAGCGCACGCGCGGCCTATCAGGCGGGCAAGGCGATCGACGGCAAGCTGATCGCGGAGATCCAGGCGCGGGAGAACCAGGCGTGAGCTACACCACCAGTTGCCATTGCGGCACCATCAGCGCGACGGTCGAGGGCGACCTGCCGGCCAGCGGCATGACCTGCAACTGTTCGATGTGCAGACGCAAGGGCACTATCCTCCACTTCGTGCCAGCTTCCGAAGCAACGGTCGACGCGCCGGCCGGCAAACTCGGCGACTATACGTTCAACAAACAGACGATCCACTACCACTTCTGCACCGAGTGCGGTTGCACGCCTTTCGCGCTCGGCACCGGGCCGGATGGGCGAGAGATGGTCGCCGTCAACCTGCGTTGCGTGCCCGAGTGCGATATCGACGCGCTGGAGATCAACCGGGTGGATGGGGCGTCGTTCTAGGGTTTGTGCGAGACGAGCCGCTGCTTTCTACGCTCCCTCGCAAACCCCCGTTCGCCCTGAGCTTGTCGAAGGGCCGCTCTTCTCTTCGGGTGTTTCGCGCAGAGAATGAGCGGTGCTTCGACAAGCTCAGCACGAATGGAAGGGAGGCTTGTCGCCGCGCGGTCCGGGGGATTGGACTCTCTAACTCACTAACCCTGGCGTCATCCCAGCGAAAAGCTGGGATGACGAGGATGATGTGAAGAATGACGGACCGGCGAGTAAAGCCGCTGCCCGCATGGAAGGTCGGCCCTCAACCGATCACCGCGCTTTTCCTGAGCAACTGGTAGGCTTCCACCACGCGGTTCAGACGCCCTTCGTGCCGTCGGTCGCCGCCGTTGCGGTCGGGATGATAGCGGCGGACGAGTTCCGAATAGCGCCGCCGCAGCCGGCGCCGGTCGGTGTCGGTTCCGAGGCCCATGGTCTCGAGCGCCTGCGCTTCCTCGCGGCTGAAGCGACCGTCCATCGCCATCTGCGCTTCGCGCTGGGCGCGGCTCCTGATCCCGCCAGCCCGTGCGGCGATGGCATCGAGCGGATCGTCGAAATCCGACCAGCGCGGCATTCCATCGAGGCCGGCAGTCGGCCTGAATGCATGGCTCTCGGTGCGCCAACCGGCGGCGGGCGCCTGGGCAGCCAGGATTTCCTCCGCGCTCATGCCTTCGAACCAGTCGTAACCCGAATTGAATTCCCGCACGTGGTCGAGGCAGAACCAGCGCCAGGCGCCAGGTCCATCGAACGAACTGCCGTGCGCGCCGGGGGCGCGAAACTCGCCGGCTTCGTTGCACCCCGGGGTCTCACACCTGCGCCCCGTACCTTCGTACCGCCCATGGAACTTTGTCTGCTTCACGCCCATTAGGATGGGCATGGACAAGCCGGATGGGAACCCCCAAACCCGACCCATGGCTGGAACGTTGCAATCCGAAATCGAATCGCTGCTCACCTCGGCGTTCGCCCCTTCGCGGCTGGAGGTGATCAACGACAGCGCCAAACACCACGGCCACGCCGGCGACGACGGCAGCGGCGAATCGCACTTCACGATCCTGATCGAAAGCGCCGCATTTACAGGCAAGAGCCGGCTCGATCGCCAGCGCATGGTCAATGCCGCGCTCGGCGATATTCCCGGCCAGCGCGTCCACGCAGTTGCGGTCCGCGCCTCCGCGCCCGGAGAGAGCTGATGGCCTACGCGCTCTGGTATTGGCCAGGCATACCGGGGCGCGGAGAATTCGTGCGATTGGCGCTGGAGGCCGCGGGGGTCGCATACTGCGACATGGCCCGCGAACAGGGCTCCGAAGCGCTGATGCGCGACCTCGAGGCGCGCAGCGGCATCCGGCCCTTCGCCCCGCCCTATCTCGTCGACGGCGACTTCGCGATCGCGCAGGTCGCGCACATCCTCGCCTGGTTGTCCGATCGGCACGGTTTCGGCGCGGGTGAACTGGAGCGCGAACTCGAACTCATCACGCTCCAGCTCACGATCAGCGACATGGTCGCGGAAGTGCACGCCGTGCATCATCCGATCTCGACCGCACTCTATTACGAGGACCAGAAGGACGCCGCGCTGCAGGCCGCAGAGCATTTCCGCGCAGACCGCATACCGCAGTTCCTCGGCTACTTCGAGGATGCGCTTGGTGCCAACCAAGGGCCTTTCGTGCTCGGCCGCAAGTGGAGCCACGTCGACACCTCGCTGTTCCAACTGTTCGAGGGACTGCGCTACATGTTCCCGCAGCGGATGACGGCGATCGAAGGCCACTACCCTCGCCTGCTCGCCTGTCACGAAGCGGTTGCCGCGCTGGAAGGGATCGCCGCCTACCGCGCATCCGACCGCTGCATTCCGTTCAACGAAGACGGCATCTTCCGCCGCTATCCGGAGCTCGACGGATCATGATCGAACAGACAATCACCCCGGTCACCCACGACCTCGGTCAGTTCGAGGTGCGCCGCGCGATCCCCTCGCGCGAGCGGACGATGGTCGGGCCATTCATCTTCGTCGATCAGTTCGGACCGGCGCAGCTCGACATCGGCGGCGGCATGGATGTGCGGCCGCACCCGCACATCAATCTCGCCACAGTCACCTGGCTGTTCGAGGGGGCGATCGACCACCGCGACAGTCTGGGCACCTTCGCGACCATTCGCCCCGGACAGGTCAATCTGATGACCGCCGGCCGCGGCATCGTCCATTCGGAACGCAGTCCGCAGGAGGAGCGCGACAAGGGCGCGCGGCTCTACGGCATGCAGACCTGGCTAGCGCTGCCCGACGGACAGGAGGAGATCGCGCCCGCCTTCGAAGCGCAGATCGACCTGCCGGTGGTCGAAGACCAGTGCGCCAAGGCGATCGTGATCATGGGCGAGCTGTGGGGCAAGCGCGCGCAGACGACAACGCATGCGGATACGATCTATGCCGACGTGGTGCTCGCCGCCTCGGGCGCGCTGCCGATCGAGGCCGAGGCGGACGAGCGCGCGGTCATGCTGGTCGGCGGCGAGGCAGGCGTCGATGGCCGGCCTTTGGTGCTCTACGAGCTGACCGTCCTCGCACCCGGCGTGCAGATGACGCTTTCGAGCGAGCGCGGCGGACGCGTCATGCTCCTCGGCGGCGAGGCTTTCGCGACCAAACGCCATGTCTGGTGGAACTTCGTCAGCTCCGACCGCGAGCGGATTCGCGCGGCACGCGATGCATGGACGCGTGGCGAGTTTCCCAAGGTGCCGGGTGACGACAAGGAATTCATCCCGATCCCCGAACAGCCGAAGACGGTGAGCTATCCATGAGTTTCGAAGGCAAAGTCGTCTGGATCACCGGCGCATCCTCCGGCATCGGCGCGGCGCTGGCCCGCGAGTTCGCGGGACACGGCGCCAAGGTTATACTCTCGGGCCGCGACGAGGCGCGCCTTGCCGCGGTCGCCGCCGATCTGGGTACCGAGACGCTGACCCTCCCCTTCGACGTCCGCGACGATGCAGCCCTCGCCGACGCGACGCGGCAGGCGATCGCCTGGCGGGGCGGCGTCGATATTGCGGTCGCCAACGCCGGCGTCTCGCAGCGCAGCACCGCGCTCACGACCGAGATGCAGGTCTATCGCGACATCATCGAAATCGACCTCACCCAGCAGATCGCATTCGCTCAGGGCCTGATCGGCCACATGGCGGAGCGCGGCAGCGGGCGCCTCGTGTTCATCTCGTCGATCGCGGGCAAAGTCGGAGTGCCGATGCGCACTGCTTATTGCGCGGCGAAGTTCGGGCTCGTGGGCTATGCCGACAGCCTGCGCGGCGAACTGTCGCGGAACGGGGTGGAGGTGCACGTCGTCTGCCCCGGCTCGGTCGCGACCGAGGTGAGCCGCAACGCGCTCACCGCAGACGGATCGAAACGGGGCAAGAGCGACCAGGCGATCGACGAAGGCATTCCCGCCGACGAGGCGGCGAAGACCATGGTTGACGCCATCGCCCTCAATCAGCGGGAAATCATCGTCGCGCGCGGGATCGAGGAGGCGATGGGCAAGGTGCGCCAGACGCCCGACCAGTTGTTCGATCAGGTCGCGGCGATGGTTGCCGCCGGATATATCGAGAAGATGGAAGCGGAGGGGTAAGGATGGAACAGAAGCGCGTAACGCTCGCCAATGGCATCGAGCTCGACGTGATCGACACCGGGCCGCGCGACGCGCCGGCGCTCGTGTTCCTCCACGGCTTTCCCGAAAGCCACCGTACCTGGCGGCACCAGATCGCGCATCTTGCCGACCGCTACCGCTGCATCGCCCCCGACCAGCGTGGCTATCGCGGATCGTCCAAGCCGCAGGAGGTCGAGGCCTATACGCCTGACAAGCTGATCGGCGACGTGTTCCTGCTCGCCGACGTGCTCGGAGTGGAGACCTTCACCGTGGTCGGCCACGACTGGGGCGGTGCGATCGCCTGGGGCACGGCGCTCGCCGGCCAGGCGAACGGCCGCGTCACGCGCGCGGTGGTCGCCAATGCCCCGCATCCGGCGATCTTCCAGAAGCTGCTTTACACCAACGAGCACCAGCGCAAGTCCAGCCAGTACATGCGCGGCTTCCGCGACCCGGCCAACGATGCGCTCGTGCGCGAACATGGCCTCGCCGCGATCCTGATGCAGGAGATCAAGTGGGACCGGCCGAGTGAAATGGAGACCGAGGAGCGCGAGGCGCTGCTGAAGGACTGGCAGGACCGGGACGCAGCGTTCGGCATGCTCAACTGGTACCGCGCGAGCCCCATCGACGTGCCGCCGCTGGATGCGCCTTATGCGCTCCCGGAAGGCTGGACGCCCCCACCCCTTCCCAAGCTCACCATCCCGACGCTGGTGATCTGGGCGATGGACGATCTCGCCCTTCCCCCTGAGAACCTGGAAGGAATGGACGAACTGATCGAGGACCTGACGATCGTCGAGGTGCCGGAATGCGGGCACTTCGTCCCGTGGGAAGCGCCGGACGAGGTCAACGCCGCGATGGATGCGTTTCTGGCGAGAACCGGCTATCTCTAGTCACCGCGAACCAACCAAAACCCGTTCGTGCTGAGCTTGTCGAAGCACCGCTCTTTCTTCGAGCGCGGTGCTGGAAAAGAAAAGAGCGGCCCTTCGACAAGCTCAGGGCGAACGGTGTTTGGGGCTGGGGTTTGGGGTTCAGGATTTAGGGTAGCGGAATGCTGTCCCGCACCATCGGGGTGTTGGGTGGTGGTAGAACTCACCCTTGCCATTCCACCCACGCGCCGTGTGGGTGCGCGGTGGCGAGCAAAGTCCAGTCCTCGGGTCCCGGCCAGTAGCGCACGCGCAGCTCGTGGGCGAACGTCTCGCGGTTGGTTTCCAGCATGATCCAGGCGAGCGGTTCATCCGCCGTTGCCGCTTCGCCCGCGCGCTCCATCGCCGCCACAATCCTCTCGCGCGCGGCTTCGGGAATGTATTGCCAGACGATCGAGTGGAACAGCGCGCGAGTGACGCCTTTCACCTGCGGTTCGGACAGCACTTCTTCGACCCACTCCGCCGCGCCCATCCGGTCGAGTTCCGGCGCGCGTTCGGCAGCCAGCGCCGCGGCGCGGTCGATCCGGTCCATGCGCTCGCGGGCTTCGGGCCAGATGTAGCTCTTGAGGCGCAGCACGGTGTCCGGATCGCGCAAGTCCATCGGCCGCACGTCGCAGCCGCGGATACCTTCGATCTTCACCGGATTGTCCGGCGGCGGAGCACCGCGCCACTCGGGCGCAAGCCGCATCGGCGAATTGCTCGGTCCCACGGCCACGCCGCCGAGATCGAAGCGGAACCGCTCCATCATCGTGTTGATCCCGGCGCTGGCGCCGATCTCGTTCATCTCGAACCGCGGCCCCACCCGCTCCGACAGCCATAACAGCCCCGCCATGATGCCGGCCGAGCGACCCGCCTCGTTCGTCTGCGGCGGATGGTCGAGCCAGGGGAGCAGGAGATGATCGAACGTCTCGACCAGGCCGACCACCAGTTCGTCCACCGCGCCCTGATCCGTCGTCAGCTCGGCGTAAACCGGCTCCAGCCGCTTGTCGGTTCCGCTGAGGAGCAGGTAGTGGAGCCCGCCCGCGATCCGCAGGGGCATGGCGTCTTCCAGCAGCAGGCCCTGCCAGTTGGCCATGCGCCGGCCGACCGCCGTTTCGGTCTCCAGCACCGGCAGCAGGCCGCGGATCACGCGCGCGGTGCCCGGCGCTCCGTTGTTCTCCGCGTGCTGCGCCTGCCACTCGATCCCGTCCGGGACCGACCGTGTGTGCATGATCGCGTGGGGGCTCTCCGCCATCTCCATTGCCCTTTCCGAACTCGACCTCTAAGTGCCCCGGCGCAATGTCCGCACCGCTCACCTTCGCCATCCCCAAGGGGCGCATCCTCGACGAGGCGCTGCCCGTGATGGCACGCGCGGGCCTCGTGCCGGAAGAGGCCTTCCACGACAAGGGCAACCGGAGCCTGACCTTCGGGACGACCCGCGAGGATCTCCGCATCATTCGCGTGCGCGCGTTCGACGTCGCCACGTTCGTCGCGCACGGCGCGGCGCAGGCCGGGATCGTCGGCTCGGACGTGATCGAGGAGTTCGACTATTCGGACCTCTACGCCCCGGTCGATCTAGACATCGGGCACTGCCGCCTCTCGCTCGCCGCGCCTGCGAACGTCGCCGAGCGGCAGTCGGGCGCGAGCCACATGCGGGTCGCCACCAAATATCCCAACCTCACGCGCCGCTGGTTCGAGAGCAAGGGCGTCCAGGCCGAATGCGTCAAACTCAACGGCGCGATGGAGATCGCCCCGGCGCTGGGCCTGGCGCGGCAGATCGTGGACCTCGTTTCCACCGGCCGCACGCTGATCGAGAACGGGCTCGAGGAGCGCGAGACGATCATGCAGGTGTCCGCGCGGCTGATCGTCAATCGCGCGGCGCTCAAGACCGATCCGCGCGTGGGCGAGATCGTCGAGAGCTTCCGCGCCGTCGCTGCCGAGCCGGAGCCGGCTTGATGCAACGCCTGAATATCACCGATCCCGGTTTCGAAACCGCCTTCGCGCGCCTGGTCGACGGCCGGCGCGAAAGCGACATCGAAGTGCGGCAGGACGTTGCCGATATCATCGCCCGGGTCCGGGCCAGGGGCGACGCGGCGCTGGCCGAGTACACGGCCCGTTTCGACAAGCATCGGCTCGTGAGCGAGAACGACTGGCGGATCACGCCCGAGGACTGTCGCGCGGCCTACGAAGCGCTGGCGCCCGACTTGCGCGATGCGCTCGATCTCGCGGCGAAGCGGATCGAGGCTTATCACCGCGACCAGCTTCCTGCTGACCGCGACTTCACCGACGAGGCCGGCGTTCGCCTCGGCGCGCGCTGGTCGCCGGTCGATGCGGCGGGGCTCTACGTGCCGGGCGGCCGCGCCGCCTATCCCTCCTCGCTGCTGATGAACGCCATTCCGGCCAAAGTTGCGGGCGTGGAGCGGCTCGTTGTCGTCACACCGACCCGGGCGGGCGAGACCAATCCGCTCGTTCTCGCCGCCGCGCACGTCGCAGGCGTGGACGAGGTCTGGCGCATCGGCGGCGCACAGGCGATCGCCGCCCTCGCCTATGGCACCGAGCGCATCGCGCGGGTCGATGTGATCACCGGCCCGGGCAACGCCTGGGTGGCGGAGGCGAAGCGCCAGCTTTACGGCGTGGTCGGGATCGACATGGTCGCGGGGCCGAGCGAGATCCTCGTGATCGCCGATGCGGAGAACGATCCCGACTGGATCGCCGCCGACCTGCTGAGCCAGGCCGAGCACGATCCGACTTCGCAGTCGATCCTGATCACCGACGATGCCGCCTTCGCCAATCAGGTGGAGGACCGGATCGACACGCAATCGGCCATGCTTGCCACGCGCACGACGGCGCAGGCGAGCTGGCGCGACAACGGCGTGATGATCGTGGTCGAATCGCTCGATCAGGCCGTGCCGCTCGCCAACCGGCTTGCGGCCGAGCACCTCGAGCTGGCGGTGGCGGATCCCGAGGCGCTGTTCGCCGGCCTGCGCCATGCCGGCAGCGTGTTCCTCGGCCGCCACACGCCCGAGGCTGTTGGCGACTATGTCGCGGGCCCCAATCACGTCCTTCCGACCGGCCGCCGCGCCCGCTTCTCCAGCGGGCTGTCGGTCCTCGACTTCATGAAGCGCACCAGTTTCATCGCGCTCGATCCCGCGGCGCTGGCTGCCATCGGTCCGGCCGCCGTTGCGCTCGCCGAAGCCGAGGGCCTACCGGCGCATGCCCAATCCGTTGCCATGAGGCTCAAGTAATGTCCGCCAACCCCTCCAAACGCACGCTGGCGCGCTCCGCCGCCCGCCTCGCGGCCGTGCAGGCGCTCTATCAGCGCGAGATGGAGGGCACTGCGCTGGCCCGGCTGCTCGACGAGTTCCATCAGCACCGCCTCGGCGCGGTGATCGGCGACGAGCAGTATGCCGACGTCGAGATGGCCTTCTTCGACGACGTCGTCTCCGGCGTCGATGCGCGCGGCGACGAGATCGATCTCCTGCTGAGCGAGCGCCTCGCGCAAGGCTGGAATCTAGCGCGCCTCGACAAGACGATGCTGCAAGTGCTGCGCGCCGGCGCCTACGAGTTGCTCGCCCGCGCCGACGTGCCCGTCGCGACCGTGATCAACGAATACGTCGACGTCGCAAAGGCCTTCTTCGACGACCGCGAGGCCAAGTTCGTCAACGGCGTGCTCGACGCCGTGGCCAAGCAGGTGCGGTGAGCGGCGAGAGCGCCTTCATCGATCTTCTGCGGGGCCTGCCGCTGCACCCCGGCGCCCGCGGCCTGGAGGATGACGCAGCGATGCTGGAAGTGGGCGGCGAAACGCTCATCCTGACGCATGATATGCTGGTCGAAGGCATTCATGTCCTGCTGGGACAGGACCCGGCGGACGTGGCGTGGAAACTGGTCGCGACCAACCTGTCCGATCTCGCCGCAAAGGGTGCCGAGCCCGTGGGTGTTCTCGTCGGCTATATGCTCGGAAGCGATCATGCACGCTTTGTCGAAGGTTTGCGCGACGTGCTCGCGGCCTACGACACGCCGCTGCTCGGTGGCGATACGGTTTCAGGCGGGCCGCCGCGCAGCTTCGGGCTGACGGCGATCGGCCGGGCAACGCATGTTCCCGTGCCTTCGCGCAGCGGCGCGCAAGTGGGCGATGCGATCTACGTGACCGGTTCGCTCGGTGCGGCTCTAGCGGGATTCGAGGCCCAGCGGAGGGGCGATCAGGAGGCTGCCCTGCCCTACCGCCGGCCTGTGCCCCTGCTTGCCGAAGGCCGCGCGCTCGCACCGGTCGTCAGTGCGATGATGGACGTGTCCGACGGTCTGCTGCTCGACGCGTGGCGCATGGCGAAAGCGAGCGGCACGACTTTCGCGATCGACCGCTCCGCCCCGCCGATCGCCTTGCCCGAGGCGAGACGCGACGAGGCGTTACGTTGGGGGGACGACTATCAGTTGCTCTTCACCATGCCGGACAGCATCGAACCGCCGGTGCCGGCGACGCGGATCGGCGCAGTGAAGCTGCGGGCCGATGACGCTCCGCTAGTGCTCGACGGAACCCCGATCAGTTCGCCTGAAGGCCTCGGCTACAGCCACGAGGGCTAGAACGCTCGTCACCCCAGCGAAAGCTGGGATCGTTGGCCGCTAGGTCGGACGGTGCTGCGCGCGATCCAGCTTTCGCTGGGATGACGGGCTTGTTGAGGCGGTGGGACGGCGCTGGATGGTGGGCCGCTCCCAACCCTAAATCTCGGGACAATGCACACCGCGCTTCTCCAGCACCGGGCGCAGCGCGTGGTAGGCTTCCTTGGTCCGGTGACTCGGGATCGCCGGATAGAGGTGATGGATGAAATGCGTCTCCATCCCGATCGAGCCGATGTGTCCGAGCCTGCTCTTGAACAGCCGCGTGTTCGTGTAGCGGCCCTGCTCGACGCGCGGGTGGTGCGGCGCCCAGCTCAGGTAGAAACGGATGTAGCTGAGACCGATGTGCCGCGGCAGCCACCAGATCAGCGCCGCCTCGATCGCGTAACCGCTCCAGGCCATGGCGAACAGCACGGCCAGGAAGATCAGTTGCAGCCGGATCGTGTCCTTGAGCGAGTCAGCCGCTTCCTTGGTCCCCATTTCCGCCAGGATGCGCTTGTAGATATGAATCGATCCGTCGACCCCGGGCTGGCGGTTGAGCCAGGTCTTGTAGATCGCGTGCCACGGACCGCTGGCGCGGTCGGGGTAGTCCGGGTCCTTCTCCGGATGGTTGCAGTGATAGTGATGCTCCAGGTGCATCAGCCGCGCCATCGAGAACGGGAAGACGATGATGATCGTCGAAACCTTGCCGGTCCATTCGTTGAGCCAGCGCATCTTGCTGCCGGGGCGGCCGATGTTCGAGTGCATCGCCTCGTGGCTGGTGACGTAGCCGCCGACCGCGAACACCGTCGACAGCACGAAGGCGAGCGGCAGGTTGAGCCAGCCCATGATCGCCAGTGGGAAGAAGCTGAGCCAGATGGCATAGCAGGTGAAGGCGAACGCCGGGTAGAGCCACATCTTCCCGCCTTCGAACCGCCGGGCGATCTCGCGCTCTTCCCTGAGCAGTGCGACACGCGTGTGCTTGTCGAGCGAGGCGTCGCCGGTCAGCGGAATGGCCGGCGCGTCGCCGCGCGCGGGTGTCTCGACCAGCCCATCGCCGAAGAACATCGCGTCTGTCGCCCCCTGCCCCTGCGTCACACCCATCGCCCCCGCAATGTCGCGTAGAGCCCCCATGGCCCGCCGATCAGCAGGCCGAGGCCGATCGGCGACAGGCCCAGTGGCGGTTCCCACCCCCAATAAGTCATCGTCTGCGCAATCAGCGGTGCGATGAAACCGATGCCGAAGAGAAACGGCATGATCTTGAAAAGTGTCTGCACCGCCCTTTGCATGGCCGTTTACTTAATCTTAAGCACGATTTGCCGCAAGACTCGCCCGGATTTGTCTTGCCGATGTCGCATTTCGGGGCAGCGCTGGAGTGGGGCACAACTTCGCGTGAAGCTCTTGCGTGCGGCGTCCCACCCCCTATACCTCGACGGGCCGGCGGCCCTGCGAAAGCGGGGCCGCTGGCCAAATGAAACCAGGGAAGAGGGGACTAGCGCGTGAATCTAGTCGCGATCGCAATCGTTCTGGGGCTGCTGGCCGTCGTATACGGCTTCATCACCAGCCGCCAGGTGCTCGGCGCTGCCGCCGGCAATGAAAAGATGCAGGAAATCGCCGGCGCCATCCAGGAAGGCGCCAGGGCTTATCTCAACCGCCAGTACACGACGATCGGAGTGGTCGGCGTGGTCGTGGCGATCGTGGTCGGGATCTTTCTCGGGCCGATCTCCGCCACCGGCTTCGTCCTCGGGGCGATCCTGTCGGGCGTTGCCGGGTTCATCGGCATGAACATCTCGGTCCGCTCGAACGTGCGCACCGCCGCCGCCGCGCAGACGGGGCTGCAACAGGGCCTCACCCTCGCCTTCCGCGCGGGTGCGATCACCGGCATGCTCGTCGCCGGCCTCGCGCTGCTTGCCATCGCGGTGTTCTTCTACGTGCTGATCGGTCCGATGGGCCACACCGCGAACGACCGGATCGTGATCGACGCGCTGGTCGCGCTGGCCTTCGGCGCCTCGCTGATTTCGATCTTCGCGCGTCTCGGCGGCGGCATCTTCACCAAGGCCGCCGACGTCGGCGCCGACCTCGTCGGCAAAGTCGAGGCCGGCATTCCCGAGGACGATCCGCGCAATCCCGCGGTGATCGCGGACAACGTGGGCGACAACGTCGGCGACTGCGCCGGCATGGCCGCCGACCTGTTCGAGACTTACGTCGTCACCGTCGGCGCCACCATGGTGCTCACCGCCCTTCTGCTGAGCGGCGCGGGCGACCTGCTGCTGCCGCTGATGGCGCTGCCGCTGCTGATCGGCGGCGCATGCATCGTCACCTCGATCATCGGGACCTACTTCGTCCGTCTGGGCGGCGGAACCAACATCATGGGCGCGATGTACAAGGGCTTCCTCGTCACCGCGGTGCTCTCGATCCCGCTGATCTGGTTCGTCACCCAGTATGCGCTCGGCGACATGAATACGGTCATCAACGACGGCGGCGACATGGTGCCGTTCACCGGCATGGACCTGTTCTGGTGCTCGATGCTCGGCCTCGCGATCACCGGGCTCATCATCTGGATCACCGAGTATTACACCGGCACCAACTACCGCCCAGTGCGCTCGATCGCCAAGGCCTCCGAAACCGGCCACGGCACCAACGTGATCCAGGGTCTCGCGATCAGCCTGGAGTCGACCGCGCTCCCGACCATCGTGATCGTCGCGGGCATCATCGTCGCCTACCAGCTCGCCGGCCTGATCGGCATCGCCTATGCGGCGACCGCCATGCTGGCGCTTGCTGGGATGGTCGTGGCGCTCGACGCCTACGGCCCCGTCACCGACAATGCCGGCGGCATTGCCGAGATGGCGGGCCTCGACGACAGCGTGCGCGAGAAGACCGACGCGCTCGACGCCGTGGGCAACACGACCAAGGCGGTGACCAAGGGTTACGCGATCGGATCGGCCGGCCTCGCCGCGCTGGTGCTGTTCGCCGCCTACACCACCGACCTCACCGAGTTCTTCCCAGACGCGGACGTCGATTTCAGCCTCGAGAACCCCTACGTTATCGTCGGTCTGCTGCTCGGCGCGCTGCTGCCCTACCTCTTCGGAGCGATGGGCATGACCGCTGTCGGCCGCGCGGCGGGCGACGTGGTCAAGGACGTGCGCGAGCAGTTCGCCGCCGACAAGGGCATCATGGCCGGCACCAGCCGCCCCAACTATGCCCGCACGGTGGACCTCGTGACCAAGGCGGCGATCAAGGAGATGATCGTTCCCTCGCTGCTGCCGGTGCTCGCGCCGATCGTGGTCTACTTCGTGATCAGCCTGATCGCGGGGCAGGAGAACGGCTTCGCCGCGCTGGGCGCGTTGCTGCTGGGCGTGATCGTCGGCGGCCTCTTCGTCGCGCTCTCGATGACCGCCGGCGGCGGCGCATGGGACAACGCGAAGAAGTACATCGAGGACGGCAATCACGGCGGCAAGGGCTCCGAGGCGCACAAGGCCGCGGTGACTGGCGACACGGTGGGCGACCCCTACAAGGATACCGCCGGTCCGGCCGTGAACCCGATGATCAAGATCACCAACATCGTCGCCCTGCTCCTGCTGGCGGCGCTGGCGGCGGGCTGATCGCAGCTGGTATCTGATCGCATTCCGGGGCGCGGGACCGCTGGTTCCGCGCCCCTTTTTCGTTAAGCATTCGTCAGCCTTCGCCTGATAGCCCGCTGGTGCGGCGGCATGTGCCGCGAACTGCGAAGGTTAACGCGTGGCCAGCGCCTCCCTCGAACGACACCGTCCGGCAGAGTCCGGCCGCATTGCGGAGACGCACGCTCCCGCCGCGTGCCTCGCCGCGCCCGCGTGGAGGACGTTCGCGGATCACCTCACGACACCGGAGTGGGACGGCCTTGCGCATTCGGCGGGCGAGCCCAACCCGTTCTGCGAACGCTGGACGCTGATATCCGCCCTGGAGCGGTTCGCGTCCGATGCGCAGGTCGCGCTCGTCCATCTGCGGACGGCGGGAGAGCTTTGCGGGCTGATGCCTCTCGCCCGGAGCCGGAGCTACTACGGTCACCCGATCCCGCATCTCGCGACCTGGAGCCACGACAACATGTTCGTCGGCAGTCCGCTGGTGCGCAGCGGCTGTGAGGAGGCGTTCTGGCGCGAGCTGTTGGGCTGGGCCGATGTGCATGCCGGAGGCGCGCTGTTCCTCCACCTCGGCTGGATGGCGGAGGACGGTCCGTTGTTTCGCGCACTGTCGCAAGTCGCGGATGGTCAGGGCCGGCCATGGGGCGTGGTTCAGCGCGAAGAGCGTGCATTGCTGCAGTCCGAGCTTGGCCCCCAGGCCTATCTCGAGGCCGCGATGAGCGGCAAGAAGCGCAAGGAACTGCGCCGCCAGCACAAGCGTCTCGCCGAAGAGGGAGAGCTGCGCTTCGAGCGGCTTTGCGACGAGATTGCGCTCGGCGGCTGGGTCGAGGATTTCCTCGCACTCGAACAGGCGGGTTGGAAGGGCCGCAACGGCTCCGCGCTGGCCGACCGCCCGAGCACCCGGGACTGGTTCGCGCAGACGCTGCACGGCGCGGCGGAGCAGGGGCGGCTCGAGCGCCTGACGCTCGCGCTCGACGGCAAGCCGATCGCCATGCTCGCCAACTTCATTGCACCGCCCGGTGCGTTCAGCTTCAAGACCGCGTTCGACGAGCGCTTCGCGCGCTTCTCGCCCGGCGTGCTGCTCCAGCTCGAGAACCTCGACCTGCTGGAGCGCGCGGACGTAGCGTGGTGCGACAGTTGCGCGGCGGCGGATCATCCGATGATCGAGCGCATCTGGCGCGAGAAGCGCGCGATGGTGCGCGTCAACGTCGCCATCGGCGGACCGCTGCGCCGGGCGCTGTTCCGCCCGATGCTGCGCGCCGAGAGCCGCGGGAAAGCCAAAGGAGCCTGAGCATGGGTGCCCATTCCGCTATCGAAGTCCCTGCCGACGGCGCGCCTGCGCCGGTGTTCGGACCCGAGGCCCGCGCCGCCTTCGCCGCGGGCTATCCCGAGATGCCGCACATGCTGCGTCACGGGCTCGCCGCGCACGAACTGCTGACGCTCGATGCGCTGGCGACGCTTGCAGGCCGCCTGCCCGAGCGGTCGATCGAGTACAACCGCGGCGATCTGCCCATCGGCGTCGACGGCAAGCCGGGCGGAACCGGATTGTCGATCGAGGACACGATCCGCCACATCGCCAGCAGCAACAGCTGGGCCGTGCTCAAGAACGTCGAACAAGTGCCGGAATACGAGGCTCTGCTGCTCGGCCTGCTGGACGAGATCAGGCCCGAGATCGAGGCGCGGACGGGCGCCATGCTGCGCCCGCAGGCGTTCATCTTCATCTCCAGCCCCGACGCGGTCACGCCCTACCACTTCGATCCCGAGCACAACATCCTGCTCCAGCTCGTCGGCCGCAAGACGATGACGCAGTTTCCCGCCGGCGACGCCCGGTTCGCGCCCGACGAGATCCACGAATCGTACCACGCCGGCGGCGCGCGCGAGCTGACCTGGCGCGATGAACTGGCCGAGGGCGGGCGGGAATTCGCGCTCGGTCCCGGCGAGGCGGTGTTCGTACCGGTCATGGCGCCGCACTTCGTCCGCAATGGCCCGGAGAGCTCGATCTCGCTGTCGATCACCTGGCGCAGCGACTGGAGCTTTGCCGAGGCGGATGCGCGCGGGTTCAACCGCCTGCTGCGCCGCGCGGGGCTGTCGCCGGCGGCGCCGGGGCGCTGGCCGGTTTCGAACAAGGCGAAGGCGCTCGCGTTTCGTGCACTGCGCAGGCTCGGCCTCGCCCGTTGACCGCGGCGCCCGCACGCCGCAAAGCGCAGCGGATGACCGACCAGCCCAGCCCCGAACAACTCGTCGCCGATCTCGTCCGCCTGCTCACCGTCGAGCGGCAGGGTGAGGACGCCTTCACCGGCCATCCGCAGAAGGATGGCGTCGGCCGGGTGTTCGGCGGCCAGGTGATCGCGCAGGGGTTGCAGGCCGCGCAGGCCAGCGCGCCGGAGGGGATGGTGGCGCACTCGCTGCACGCCTACTTCCTGCGCGGCGGCAAGGAAGGGCCGGCGATCGACTACGCCATCGCGCGCGACTTCGACGGTCGCAGCTTCGCCAATCGCCGCGTCGTCGCGAGCCAGGAGGGCACGCCGATCCTGAACCTGACAGCCAGCTTCCAGCGACCGGAGGACGGGCTGTCGCACGACGACTACGAGATGCCCGAGGCCGTGCCGCCCGAGGATCTGACCTCCGAGCTGGAGCAGCGCCAGCGACTCCTCGCCGAAATGGGCGAGGTGAGCGAGGCGCAGCGGGCGATGATGCTCCGCCCGCGGGCGATCGAGATGCGGACGCTCGACAGCCTGCACTGGATGAACAGCGATCCCCGGCCGCCCCGCGCGCGTTGCTGGTTCCGCACAGCCGCGCCGCTGCCGCCGATCGAACAGGACCCCGCTCTGCACCGCGCGGTGATCGCCTACGCCAGCGACTACACGCTGCTCGGCACGAGCGCGCTGCCGCATGGGCTGAGCTGGGCGCGCGGCGACATGATCGGGGCGAGCCTCGATCATGCGGTGTGGTTCCACCGCGACGCGCGGGCGGACGAATGGCTGCTCTACGCCACAGACAGCCCCTGGAGCGGGGGCGGACGCGGCTTCAACCGGGGCCGGATCTTCGACCGCGAAGGCCGGCTGGTCGCCAGCGTCGCGCAGGAAGGAATGATCCGCCGGCGAGTGCCGAAGTCGGACTGACGGCGCCGCCGTGGTTGACACACGTGGCATTGTTTGCGCGGTGTGACCTTGCGAGCGGCCCGCCCCGACCGGAGCGCCTGACGGACATTCCGGAAAGCGCAAAAGAGGCGGTTACCTCTCTGAAAGAGCATGATTTCATGCCCTTCCCCTCCCCAGCCTGGCGACGGGCGGCGCGGTCTGCCCGAGACATCTGTCCGAAGGTACCGGCGTGACCTTCCGTGACGCCGCAGAGGGCCGCGCGGACAGGTGTCACCTTGTGACCTGACGCGCCCGTGCGGCACCCGTTCCGCGGGCGCGAGGGCCGCCGCGGCTTGCGTTGATGGAAGAAGCGGAAGGCGCGTCATCGGGGATGATAAGGCAGATTTCGGCGACGTAGGAAAGGCCTTTTCGGCGTCAGCTCCCATTCGTCACTGCCTATCCTAGCTTTACGGAACGCCTATCCGCACGCAGAATCCGGCACAAAAAAGGCCCCGCAGAGGGGCCTTTCCGTAACTTTGGATCAAAGGGATCTCAGTTGAAGATCCAGTCCCAGATCGAACGCAGCATGGTTTGTCTCCTGTTGCAAATGCGCGAGGAGACTACGTTAACCATATTTTTTTGTAAACTGTTAATTAACCTTGTTGCGCAAAGGCAGACCATCCCTTTGTAAAGTCAGCATTTCCTTGATCTCGCCAACGGTGACCGGACGCGCAATGTAATATCCCTGGCCGAAATCGCAGCCCATCTCCCGCAAGAGCGCGAAAGTCTCCCGATCCTCAACTCCTTCGGCCACCGACGTCAGGCCGGCATCGCTCGCCAGCCGCGCTACGTTCGACACAATCGCCCTCGCCATCCGCGAGCGATGGATCTGCTGAACGAACAACTGGTCGATCTTGATCTCGTCGAACGGCAGCTCGAACATCGCTTCGAGATTGGCGCTGGCGACGCCGAAATCGTCCATCGAGAACGAGACGTCGAGCCGCTTGATCTGCTCGAACACGGCCCGCGCGGCGGCGAAATCCTCGATCCGGGCGGTTTCCGTGACTTCGATCGTCAGTTTCGCCGGATCGACCGAATGCGTGGCGAGGTTCATCTCGATCAGATCGGCGATGCGGCTGTCGACGAACTGGATCGCGGAGACGTTGATCGAGACTTTCGGTTCGTGATCGTGGCTGCGCAGGGTTTCCGCCGCACGCAGGCTCTTGAGCAGGACGCGCTTGGTCAGATCGTCGAGACGCCCCACTCGTTCGCACTGAAGGATGAAGCGCGCAGGCGAGATTTCGCCATGCTCCTCGTCGACCCACCGCGCCAGGGCCTCAACGCCGACGATGCACCCGCTCCGCAAGTCCGCCTGGGGCTGGAGCTTGATCGAGATGCGGTCCTCCGAAAGCGCGCTTTCCAGCCGCGCCTGGAGCGAATAGTCCCATTCTTCGCTATCGGCCGCGAAATCGGAAATGACGAACACCGGGCGATAGGCCTCGCGCGCCTGATCGGCGGCGGCGATCGCCGAGCTCAGGCGGCTGGAGATCGAGTTGTCCGAGGATCGATCGACGCCGATCGTCATCGACACGTCGAGCACGCGATGGGACACCGTGATCGACTGCGAGGCGACGGCCCGCAGGCCTTCGAGATGCCCTTGAAGATCCTGGTATTTGTCCGCGGAGACGGCAAAAGCGAAATACTTGCCGCCATCGTAATAGATGGTCGACCCTGCGTCGCCCAATGCCAGGCGTGAGGCAAGTTGCCGCAAATACCGCCCCTGATCGATCGCCGTGAGGGTCGCAAAGATGGCGTCGAGCCGCGCTATCTTCGCAACCACGATAGAGGTGGTCCTCGCGTGCTGTTCGTCGCCCAGGTCCCGCTGCAGGGCGAGAAAGTTGGGCAGCTTGCTTCGAGGTTCGAAGAACAGGTGGCGTCGCTTGAAATTAACGACTGCGCGAAGGACCGCGTACGTGGCCGCGAGGGCGAGAGTTTCGGCAAATAGCGCGCGAATTCCAAGCTTGGCGGTCACAACGAAAAATACGAGCAGCGAGACAACCCAAGCGAGATAGAAGAGCCGCCTCGATCTGTTCTGGCGGAGAGCGAGCAGGCCTATCACGAGGCTAACCCCAAACGCTCCGGCCACCGGAATCCAGCTCATAAAGGTACCCACCCCTCGCGCTGCAGTCTCCGCAGCGATGAGGTGAACCAGAGACGACGGAACGAGGCCGCGCTCGGGGACCTTTACCGCCCGTGCATCACCTTCGGACGGGCCAAGTATGACAGTGGCACTCACAAATCGCGTACCATCGGGCGCTGCCACGCGTTGCAGTTCGTTGAGGTTGTACCGGGGAACCAAATCCAGATTGATCGAGTAATCGGGGAAGATCGCGGTGCGGGACTGCGAGCCCGCGGCGAGCGCATTCCAGAGAGAGGGTAGCTCGACCTCACCGTCCGAATAGGATGCTTCGATACCCCACACGTATCCTATGAAATCGGTGCGGTAGTCATTGCTGACAATCTGCATTCCGCGCGCGAAGAATGGATCGTTCCTCTTTACCTGCTGACTCTCAGGAAAGTCACGCCGCACGGCCCTCGTCAGGACGACCTTGTCGGCCAAGCGCACGAGCTCGCTCCGCAGTTCCGCATCGATGCTGAGCGAGTTGCTGCGCTGGATCGGCATGTCGATGAAGATGCGCGCGACGCCGGCGTGCTCGAGCCGCCGGATCGTGCGAAGGAGCCGCCTGTTCTCGGTGGAACTGGCCTGCGAGTCCGGTCCCTTCTCCACCTCGACGAACACGAATTCGGAGGTGGGGCTGTGATCGAACAGCTTGGCCTGGAGCGACCAGACGGTGATGTCCAGCGGGCGGAGAATCGTGGTCGCAGCAACCAGCACCGCCAGAAGGATGGCGATGGCCGCGTGGCGGAGCCTTTCGGATCCGATCAATTCTCGTGCCAAGGGCAATGCAATCATTCCTAACCGGCGGTCGGCCCTACCGGAATATCGTAAACATCGTGTTTCCGAATGCGGCCGAAGCGGGGAAATCCCGTAAGCGTCGGCCCGTATCTCTCACCCGCCGGGGTGATAGAAGTCGTAGATCTTCTGGGCGACGCCGGCGCTGATACCGGGGGTGCGCTTCAGATCGTCCAGCGCGGCGGCGCGCACTTTCCCGGCGGTGCCGAAGTGGAGCAGGAGCGCGCGCTTGCGCGAGGGGCCGATGCCGGGAATCTCGTCGAGCGGAGAGGCGCTGATCGCGCGGCTGCGCTTGGCGCGGTGGGCGCCGATCGCGAAACGGTGGACCTCGTCGCGCAGGGTCTGGAGGTAGAACAGCAGCGGCGAATTGGTCGGCAGGGTCTTCTCGCGTCCGTCGGGGAAATGGAACACCTCGCGCCCCTCGCGCCCGTGATGCGGGCCCTTGGCAATCGCGATCAGCGGTACGTCCTCGATCCCGAGCTCCTCCAGCGCGTCGCGCGCGGCGGACATCTGGCCCTTGCCCCCATCGAGCAGGACGAGATCGGGCCAGATCCCGCTGCCCCGCTCCTGAGTGCGATCGGGGTCCTCGCGCAGGGCGCGGGCGAAGCGCCGGGTCATCACCTCGCGCATCATCGCGAAGTCGTCGTCGGTCTGCGCGGTCTTGATGTTGAACTTGCGGTACTGGTTCTTGAGGAAGCCTTCGGGTCCGGCGACGACCATCGCGCCGACGGCCTTGGTGCCCTGAATATGGCTGTTGTCGTAAATCTCGATCCGCTGCGGCGGTTCGGATAGTTCAAGGAATTCCGCAAGTTCTCGGTTGATCTTCGCCTTGGTTCCGCTTTCCGCCAAGCGCCGGTCGAGCGCTTCCATGGCGTTGCGGCTCGCCTGCGCCATCAGCCGCCGCCTGTCGCCGCGCTGGGGCACGGAGATCTCGACCCGATGCCCGGCCACTTCGCACAGCGCCTCGGCGAGCAGCGCCTGCTCGGGCAATGCGCGATCGACCAGCACCGTGCGCGGCGGCGGCACTTCCTCGTAGAACTGCGCGAGGACGCCGGCGAGCACGTCCGCGTCGTCGACGTCCTGCGTATGCGTGGGGAAGAAGGCGCGGTGGCCCCAGTTCTGCCCGCCGCGGACGAAGAAGGCCTGAATGCCGACCTGCCCCCCCTTGCTGGCGAGGGCGAAGACGTCTGCATCGCCGACACCCGCGGCGTTCACCGCCTGGCTGCTCTGAATCGCCGTGGCGGCGCGCAGGCGGTCGCGGAGCATGGCCGCGCGCTCGAAATCGAGCGCCTCTGCCGCCTGTTCCATCTGCCGCTCGATTTCGCGCTGAACGCCGGACGATTTGCCGCCGAGAAAGTCCTTCGCCTGGCGCACGAGTTCGGCATAGTCCTCGGTGCTGATGCGGCCGACGCAAGGGGCCGAGCAGCGCTTGATTTGATAGAGCAGGCAGGGCCGGTCGCGTCGCTCCAAAAAGCTGTCGGTGCAGGATCTTAGGAGGAACAGCTTCTGCAGCGCGTTAATCGTCGTGTTGACCGATCCCGCGCTGGCGAAGGGGCCGTAATAGTCGCCCTTGGCCCGCCGCGCACCGCGGTGCTTCATGATGCGGGGATATTCATGATCCGCCCGCAAGAGGATGAAAGGAAATGATTTGTCGTCACGCAGCAGGACGTTGTAGGGCGGCCGGAAGCGCTTGATGAGCTGCGCTTCGAGCAGCAGCGCCTCCGCCTCGCTGTTGGTGGTGACGATCTCCATTCGCCGCGTCTGGCTGACCATGCGCTGGAGGCGGTTGGAGAGATTGGCGACCTGCGTGTAGTTCGCGACCCGGTTCTTCAGCGCGCGCGCCTTGCCGACGTAGAGCACGTCGCCGCGGGCATCGAGCATGCGGTAGACTCCGGGCTTGGGCTTCAGCGTCTTCACCGTATCGCGGATCGCCTGCACGCCGGCTTCGATGTCGGGCTGCGCGTCACCCTTGACCGTGTAGGTCGCGCGCTCCTCGTGGAAACGCTCGGCGCCGCGCGGGTCGTAGGGGGAGCCGGCGGAGGAGGGAACGCGCGGGGGCATGGGGTTCACATAAGGCTTGTGCCGAAAATGGAAACAGGGCCCGCCGCGCAGCCAAGCACGGTTAATGTTTCACGGGGCATTTGCACCTCCGGTCCGGTCGCGTAAGCGTGGCCTGGACTGGCGAACCCGGAGTTGAACGAGATGTTGAAGAAGTTGATCGCGGTTGCCGTTCTCGGCGCATCGGTCGTGGTGCTCACCGGCTGCAACACGGTGAAGGGCCTCGGCCGCGACATCGAATCGGTCGGCGAAGCGGGCGACCGCGCGACCTGATGCGCTTGCCATTCCGCGCGGCGGCTCTACCGCGGCGGGAATGCAGACCCATGACGCTATCGTTCTCGGCGGAGGCGCCGCCGGGCTGATGTGCGCGGCCGTCGCCGGCCAGCGCGGACGGCGCGTGCTCGTTCTCGAACGCGCGGCCGAGGTGGGGAAGAAGATCCTCATTTCGGGCGGCGGGCGGTGCAACTTCACCAACCTGAACACCGCGCCCGACCGCTATCTTTCAGCCAATCCGCACTTCGCGAAGTCGGCGCTGAGCCGCTACACCGCGCGCGACTTCCTCGCGCTGGTGGAGGCGCACGGGATCGCCTGGCACGAGAAGACGCTGGGGCAGCTCTTCTGCGACGGATCGGCGCGGCAGATCGTCGCCATGCTGCTGGCGGAGTGCGCGACAGCCGACGCCGCAGGCGGTACGGTCGAGGTGCGCTGCGGCGAGGAAATCGGAGAGGTCTCGCACGACGGCGGCGAATATCGCGTCATGACGTCATCCGGGGCGTTCGCTGCGCCCGCGTTGGTGATCGCCACCGGCGGCCCCTCGATCCCGAAGATGGGCGCGACCGACTTCGCCTACCGCCTCGCGCGGCAGTTCGGCCTCAAGGTGGTCGAGCCGCGCCCTGCCCTCGTACCACTGACCCTGGGCGGCGAGGACGTGCTGTTCCGGGAGCTCTCGGGCGTTTCGGCCGAAGTCGTCGCGCGCTGCGGCAAGGCGGCGTTCCGCGAGGCGGCGCTGTTCACCCACCGCGGGTTGTCCGGCCCGGCGATCCTGCAGGTCTCCTCCTACTGGCGCCCGGGCGACGACATCGCGATCGACTTCCTCCCCGACGCCGCCGACGAATGGCTGCTGGCGGCGAAGCGCGCCAATCCGCGGGGCACCGTCCGCAGCGCGCTCGCCGATGCGCTGCCCGATCGCCTCGCCGCGACCCTTGCCGAGCGGATCGCACTCGAAGGCGACCTCGGCAACATGCCCGACAAGGCGCTGCGCACTGCAGAGGCGCGGCTGGCCGACTGGCGCTTCCGCCCCAACGGCAGCGAGGGTTTCGCCAAGGCGGAGGTCACGGTGGGCGGGATCGCGACGGCCGAGCTCTCCTCCAAGTCCATGGAGGCGCGGCGCGTACCCGGCCTCTATGCGATCGGGGAGGCGGTGGACGTGACGGGCTGGCTCGGCGGCTACAATTTCCAGTGGGCCTGGGCGAGCGCGGTCGCGGCCGGGGCCGCGCTCGCCGAAGCCGGTTAGAACAGCTTGCGGAACTCGATCTCGAACGTGCGGCCGAGCGGGTCCACCAGCGAAGGTTGATAGCTGAGCGGGACGACGCCGCTGCTGTCGGTCACGCGCTGCTGGGCGTCGAACAGGTTGTCCACGCCGAGCGAGAGCCGCGCGCCTTTCCAGAAGCCCGGCGTGCCGCCGGTCAGCCAGTCCTGTTGCTCGAGATTGACGAAGGCGCGCAAGTTGAACTTGGCGATATCGTCGAAGAACAGGTCCTGCGAGCCCGGCATGCCGCTGCCGTCGATGCGCGTCGCCGCCTGGTAGTCGCCGGAGAGGCGCAGGCCGAGGCCCTTGTAGAACAGCCCGCCCTGGAGCTCGATCTTGTGGCGCGGCACACCGTTGCCGAAGGCCTGACCGCTAAGCTGGTCGAGCACCGGACCGCCGGGCGCGACCAGCACTTCGTTCTCGAACTCGATCGAGTGGTAGAGCGCCATGTGCCAGCGGCCCTGCCCGTCTCCGCCGCCGCCGCGGCCGAAGCGCATCCCGCCCCCGCCACCGCCGCCGCGCGAACCCTCGCGGCGTTCGGCGCGCGCGGCACCGTCGGCGCTGCACATCCGCTCGCGCAGGGCGGCGACCTTGGCCGGATCGATCTGTCCGTCCTCGCCCTTGAGCCGCGCCAGCATCCGCTCGGGCAGGCCGGAGAGATCGGGCGTCTCGCCTTCGGGCGTGGCGCAGAATTTCTGCCGCAGCTCGGCCATCTGTGCGGGGTCGAGCCCGCCCGGGCCGCGCGCGCCCTGTCCTTCGCCCTGCGCCGGCGCGGTGAAGGTCATCCGCTCGCGCCGCTCGCCGCCGCCGCCCTCGGGTTGTTCCTTGCCGACGCGGCCGAACAGGTTGATGCCGTAGCGCAGCCGCGAGCTCTTGGTGCCTTCGAAGGTGATCGGGCGCCGGTCGATCGAGACCAGGTTGCCCGCCGGGTCGCGCACCACGCGGTCGGGGAACGCCGCCTCGATCGCCGGCGTGAGCAGCGGGAAGTTCTGCGTCACGTCGTCCGAACGGTTGCGGAAATATTCGACGACGATGTTCGCGCGGTCGAACAGGTCGAGCTCGTAGTTCGCCGAGACCTTGATGTCGCGCTGCGTCTCCGCGCTGAGGTTCGGATTGCCGCCGCTGACGATCGTCGCCAGCACGCTCTGCCCGGCGGCGAAATCGTAGACCGGCACGTTGTATTCCGTCACGATCGGATCGCCGAGCTGCGACAGGCTGGGCGCCGCCTCGCGCCAGATATAGCTCGCCTGGAGCGAAAGCCGCTCGGTCGGTTTCCACGAAAGCCCGGTGGTGTAGTCGGCCAGGGTGCCGAAGTCCGAAAGGTGATCGACCCCCGCGGCGAGGTTGAGGCTGAGCTCGCCCAGCGCGCCGAGGAAGCCCTCGCGCGCGCTGGCAATCGGCAGGCCGAGATTTACGCCGGCGGAGAGATTGCCGCGCGTCTGCGACAGGTCGTCCGCATCGGTGCGTGTGTCGGTGCTGTCGATACGGTTCCACGAATAGCCGGCATCGAACGTGAGGTTCGCCTCTCCTGCCGGGAGCATGAACGGCGTGCCGCGCAGCGTCGACTTCACGTCGGCGGCGTAGGACGTGCTCTCGGCGCGGTCGACGCCGGCACGGGGGATCGCCGGCAGCGCACCATCGATCTCCAGCTCGCCCGCATCGACCAGATCCTGCAGAACGCCGGTGTCGCGCCGCTGGTCGATCAGTGTGGTTCGCTCGGTGCGGCTGGCATCGAGCGTCGTGTCGAGCATCCAGCCGCCGAGCGGCTTGATGATCGATCCGCCGAGCGAGAAGGTGGTCGAGCTGTTGCGGCGGGTGAGCGGATCGTCGTCGATCGTACGAACCGCGCTTTCGCCGTTCGCCGTCAGCGTGACCACGTCGAGCCCGGAGAGCGAGCGGCCAGTCGTGTGCTCGACGCCGCCGTTCACCGAGAACGTGCCCGAGCCCGGCGCCTCGCCGAGGCTGGAATTGAGCGTCGCATCCAGCTCCCAGGTGTCCGACGATCCGCGCAGACTGCGGAACGCGGCCGGGTCGGGATCGCCCGCCACGGTCGGCGTGCTGCCCGGCGTCTGCACGATGTCGCGCTCGTCTTCGGTCAGGAGGCTGGTGGTGTTGTACTCCATGCCGATGTTGAGGCGCCGGTTGCCGTTGATCGTGAGCTGCGACGCTTCGATCTCGCCATTCCCGGTGCCGCCGCGGCCGGGCATGCCATATTCGACCTCGACCTCGCGGGAGGCGAAGTTTTCCTGCAGGATGATGTTGATCACCCGCTGGTCCGCCGGATAGCCGAACTGAAGCGCAACTTCCTCCGGCAGGACTTCGATCTTCCGGATCGCCTCGGGCGGGTAGCGGCGGAACTCGCGGAAGCCGCCGGAGCGCTGGCCGTTGATGAGGAACACCGGACGCCCCTCCCCGCGCCCGCGGCCCGATCCGGTCTGCGGTGCGAGCTGCTCGATCAGTTCCTCGATCGAACCGGCGCCGTAGGAGCCGATCTCTTCCGCATCGAGCTCGAACACCGGCGGCACGTCGGTATCGACCTGCCCGCGGATGCGCTCGGCGGTGACGACGATCTCCTCGTCCCCTTCGGCGACCTCGCCATCGGCCGAGTCCTGCGCCCAGGCCGGCGCCGGGGCGATTGCGAAAGCGGCAATGGCGAGCAGCGATGCGGTGGCAGAAAGTTTCGGCAAGGGTGTCAGCGTCCTTTTGTCGTGTCTCGTTGCGCCTCCTCCCCAGCAAACGAACTGCCAAGCGCGGGCCGGCCGTGCAATCCCCGGCCGAGTAACGAATTGTCGCGCGAAGCTTTCTCCAGGATTGACGAGCAATTCATCAGTTTGCGCACCATGCGCGCCGCGGGCTTCCCTTTTCCGCCTTCCGCCGCTAAGGGCGCGCCCTACTCGACTCAAAATCACACGGAACGAACGACTGCATGGCCAAAGAAGAACTCCTCGAAATGCGCGGCAAGGTGGTGGAACTGCTGCCCAACGCGATGTTCCGGGTGGAGCTCGAAAACGGTCATGAAGTGCTCGGCCACACCGCCGGCAAGATGCGCAAGAACCGCATCCGCGTGCTGGTGGGGGACGAGGTCCTGTGCGAGCTGACGCCTTACGATCTCACCAAGGCGCGCATCACCTACCGCTTCATGCCGGGACGCGGCGGGCCGGGCCCGCAGTAAGCGCGCGGGGGTGCCGACACCCTCCCTCATTCTTGCCTCCGCCAGCCCGAGGCGCCGCGAGTTGCTGGCGCGGCTCGGCATAGAGCCTGCGCGCGTCGCACCCGCGGACATCGACGAAACGCCGCTGAAGGGCGAATTGCCCCGCGACTATGCCGTGCGCATGGCGCGCGAGAAGGCCGAAGCTGCAGCAAGCGGCGACGGCCACGTGCTGGCGGGTGACACCGTGGTCGCCGCAGGCCGGCGCATTCTGCCCAAGGCGGAGGACGAGGCGACAGCGCGCAAGTGCCTCGAACTGCTCTCCGGCCGGCGCCACCGCGTCCTCTCCGCCATTGCCCTGCGTGCGCCCGACGGCACGGTGCGCGAGAAGCTCAGCGAGACCATAGTGCGCTTCAAGCGGCTGAGCCGTGAGGAGATCGACGCTTACATCGCCGGCGGCGAGTGGCACGGGAAGGCGGGCGGCTACGCCATCCAGGGCGCGGCGGAAGGACTGGTGGCCTGGATTCAAGGCAGCCATTCGGGCGTCGTCGGCCTGCCGCTGTTCGAGACCCGCGCGCTGCTCAAGGCGGCAGGCTTCCGCATTGGCTGACTGGCTGGTCGAGGAAGGGATCGGCGAGCACCGCGCGGTGCGCCTCTCCGGCGACCGCATCGTCCAGGCGCGGGTCGAATGGCCAGGGCGGCTGGCAGCGGGACACGTCGGCGACGCCACGCTCGTCTCGCGCGCGGCTGGCGCGGGGCGCGGCACGGTGCGGTTCGCGAGCGGCGAGGAAGCGCTGGCCGACCGCCTGCCGCGCGAGGCGAGCGAAGGCGCGGCGATCCGGGTCGAGGTCGTCCGCGCGGCGATCGGCGAGCGGGGCCGGACCAAGCTGGCGCAGGCGCGGCCCAGCGACAAGGCGCCGGCCGCCCCTACCCTCGCTGAACGCCTGCTGGCGGAAGGACACGCGGCGCAGGTCGTGCATCGCTTTCCCGAATGCGGCTGGGACGAACTCGCGGACGAGGCGCTGGACGGGACGGTCGCCTTCGCGGGCGGATCGCTGCTCTTCGCCCCGACGCCCGGGATGACGGTGGTGGACATCGACGGCACGCTGCGGCCGCGCGAGCTGGCACTCGCCGCCGTTCAGCCGCTGGCCGAGGCGATCCGGCGCTTCGACCTCGGCGGATCGGTCGGGATCGATTTTCCGACCCTGGACGCGAAAACCGACCGGCGCGCGGTGGACGAGGCCCTCGGCACCGCGCTCGGCGGCTGGCCGCACGAGCGCACGGCGATGAACGGCTTCGGCTTCGTCCAGCTCGTCGCACGGCTGGAACGGCCGTCCCTGCTCCATCTCGCGCGTCTCTCGCGCACCGGCTTCGCCGCGCGCCGTCTGCTGCGCCGGGCCGAGCGGGTGGCGGAGCCGGGCGCGCTGCTGCTCACCTGCCATCCCGCGGTCGAGGCGGCGCTGCGGCCCGAATGGCGCGAGGCGCTCGCCCGCCGCACGGGGCGCGAGGTGCGGATCGCCGCCGATGCCGGCCTTGCGCTCGAAAGCGGTTTCGCGCAGGCGGTGGCGTCATGAGCAAGCCGAAGCCCTGCCCGATCTGCAAGAAGCCTCGCAGCGAGGAATTCGCGCCGTTCTGTTCGGCCCGCTGCCGCGACCGCGACCTCGCGCAATGGTTCAACGACGGCTATGCCGTGCCCGGCCGTCCGGCATCGCCCGACGAGATCGCCGGGGAGGACTGATTCCCCCCTTGCCAAGCTCTACCGCCTTCGCCATAGGGCCGCTTCCAACCGCTCGCCGGCTCTTTTCGGGGCCGTTTCGCAGAGTGCGCCCAGGTAGCTCAGTTGGTAGAGCATGCGACTGAAAATCGCAGTGTCGGTGGTTCGATTCCGCCCCTGGGCACCACCTCCCTGATCCGAACATCCCAGCGCGTCTCTCCACCAAGGGAAATTGCAAGCATTAATGCGTGCCACGGTTTAGCGACGTTTGCGCTCCGGTAGAGGTGCAGCAGACGCACCGCCTGCGGCGCATTTGTCCTCTCGCATGAAGCGGACTCCCCTGTTCGATTGACGCTTCTTGGTCCGAGGGAGGAAGCCAAATGAGCAGAGCGGTCTTGATCGTGGGTCTTGCACTATCGCTTGCAAGCTGCGGGAGCGATCCGGCGGACGCTTCCGGGGACGCCGCCAGCGACCCGGCCGTGCCGGAGCTGGCGATCCTCACCGAATACGGCGGGCCCGATGGCGGTTACGATTACCTCTCCGTCGACAGCGATGCCCGCCGTGTGTTTGCGGCGCGCGAGTTCGGCGTGATGGCTGTCGATCTCGATACCGGCAAAGTGACCGACCGGCTGATCGAAGCCAACGACGTCTCCGCCGTTCTGCCGATCGCCGGCACGAACGAGATGCTCAGCACCGTCTACGGCGACAACGAGGCCGTCCTGTTCGATCGCGGCACGGGGGAGGAGATCGCGCGGATCGCCGTCGGCGAGAAGCCGGACGCGGCGGCCTACGATCCCGACAGCGGACTGGCTTTCGTGATGAACGCGGGCGGCAATAGCATCTCGCTGATCGACGTCGCCGACCGAGCGCCGGTCGGCACGATCGCGGTCGGCGGCAAGCCGGAGGCCGGCGCTATCGACGGCAAGGGCCATCTGTTCGTGAACATCGAGGACACAGCGGAGATCGCGGTGATCGATATCGCCGCCCGGAAGGTTGCCCGCCGGCTGCCGCTCCCCGGCTGCGTGGAGCCGACCGGGATCGCCTACGACGCGTTGAGCGATACCTTGATCTCGGCCTGCCACAACGGCGTTGCCAAGCTGATCGACGCCGGCTCCGGTGCGGACAAGGGGACTGTGCAGGTCGGGCGGAATGCCGACGGCGCCATTTTCGATCCGGGTACGCGCCTGGCTTACATACCCGCCAAGGAAGGCACCCTGACGCTCTTCCGGCTCGCCGAAACCGGCGTGGCGGGCGAACCGGCGAGCGTCCCGACCCGTTATGGTGCGCGCACTGCGGCGCTCGATCCGGCGACCGGCCGCGTGTACCTCTCGACGGCGGACTTCACCGGAGGCGCCGCGGACGAAGACGTCGCCACCCCCAGCACCTTCCGCATTCTGGAGCTCGGCACCAAATGAAGCACGCCCTCCCCCTTCTCCTCGCCGGCAGCCTGATCGCCGGCACGCCCGCCGCCGCCGAGACGATCCAGGTCTGTCCCGAGGGATCGCAGACGCAGAGCTGCGATTTCACCGGGAACGACGCCGTCCAGCAGGCGGTCGATCGCGCCGCGGATGGCGATGTGATCCGGCTCGCGCCGGGCCGCTACGTCCCCTCCTCGTACCGCGATGTGCCCTTCGAGGACATTGTGGCACGCGGCTATGTCGTCATACGCGACAAACGTCTGGCGATCGAAGGGAGCGACGGTACGGTTCTCGACGGGAAGGACGGCATTCCGGCGATCGCCTTCGTGCTGGAGAACGCCGACGTCACCTTCCGCAACCTCGATATCAGCGACTTCCGCTGGGGCGAGGAGGAAGACGACATCTACGACGGACATGGCATCTTCGCGATCGACAGCCGCGTGCGAGCCTCGGACATCGTCATGCGCGGGATCGTCAAGATGGCGCTCACCGGGCGCGGGCGGACGCTCATCGACGCATCCGCACTCCGGCTCCTCGACGGCCATCTGGGGATCTGGCTCGAGGAAGCGGCACATGCCCACGTGCGCGACAGCGTCATCGCCGGCGGGGATTCGGCAGGCATCGCGACCTACGACGACAGCACGCTTCACTTGTTCAACTCGGTCGTGGCGAACAACACCGACGACGGTGTCTATGCCGCGGACGGCTCCACGATCCTGGTCGTTCGCTCGGTCATTGCCGGCAATGCGCCCTACGGGATCAATGCGGAGAAGAATGGACGGGTGACGGTGCGCGAGAGTGCCATGCACGCCAACGCCGCGCCTGCCAACGCCGCGCTTGCGCCCGGCCAGCTCGCGATCGACGAGGACGTCGTGCAGGCAGACCCGATGCTGGATGCGCAATGGCGCCCCAAACCGGGATCGCCCCTGCTTGCCCGGGACGGATCGGGACAGCCGATCGGGCTCACGGGGGAACGGCCGTGATCCGCGCTTGCGCTTCGTTCGGTCTGCTGGGCCTGCTGCTGGCGGCACCGGCTCAGGCGGAGCAATATTGGACCAGCACGCGGATCGTCCAGATCGGCGCCGTGGCGGAGGATCTCGATTACCCGCACTACAGTGATGTGATCTACATCGGGGTCGCGGATCGCGAATGGCTTCCGGAAACCTGCCGCAAGATGCCGGGCCTGCTCGCGCGGGCCAGTGATACGGCGCTCCTTCTGCTGGCCAAGGCAGCGTTCGAACACGGCCGCCCCGTGGTCATCAAGGCCGACGACCAAGGCAAGATCGGCGAATATTGCCGGTTCTTCCAGATCACGGACGAGGCGCCGTGAGCGACGAGCCGCGCAGGATCGCGCCCGCGACGACAGATTGAAACAAGGGGATACGTGATGACCTTCAGGACGCCCGTACTGGCCTTGGGGCTTCTCGCTACCGCAATGACGGTCCCCGGGATCGCGCAGGATCAAGGTACGCCAGGCATTCAGGACGAGCTGGTCATGACGCTCAACGAGGGTATCGACGATCCCGATGCGCTCGAGTTCGACTGGCCCATGCTCTCCATCGGCACGGGGCAGTATGAAGCCGGGCCCACCGGCGTCACCGTCATCCGTTTCGGCCGCAAGGTGCACGGCGCGGTGGACGTGCGCGGGGGCGGTCCGGGGACGGTCAACGCGCCTTATCTGGACCTCGGCTATGTCCAGCCCGAACTCGACGCGGTCGTCCTCGCCGGAGGGTCCTGGTACGGGCTCGAGGCGGTCACCGCCGTCAACACCGCGATGAAGGACGACGGATATCGCGGCGGCCACTGGAACAACGTCGGTCTCGCCGTCGGCTCCATCATCTACGACTTCGGCGGGCGCCGGCTGAACGAGATCTATCCGGACAAGCGCCTGGCACAGGCCGCCTACCGCGCAGCCCGGCCGGGGATCTTTCCGGTCGGCCCTTACGGCGCCGGCCGCTCGGCCATGACGGGCGGTCTGTTCGGATGCAATGCCCGGTCCGGCCAGGGTGCCGCGTTCCGGCAGATCGGCGACGTCAAGATCGCCGTCTTCACCGTCGTCAACGCGCTGGGTGTCGTAACGGACCGCGAAGGCAAGGTGGTAGCATGTCACGCCGGTGCCAACTGGCCCGAGGATCTGGCCGCGCACGAGTTGCTGAACGCCTCCCCCGCAAGCCTCGGGCCCGACTGGGACGGCGAGCGTGTCGGAGGGCCCGAGCGCAAGAACACCACCATCAGCCTGGTGGTCACCAATCGGTCGATGTCGAGTGCGGAACTCAAGCGCCTCGCCGTCCAGGTGCACACCTCGATGGCGCGCGGCATCCAGCCGTTCGCGACCGAACTCGACGGCGACGTACTCTATGCAGTCTCGACGGGAGAAGTCGATGCGGGTCCCGGTGACGGCCTCGTCACGGCCGAGATCGGCACGGTCGCATCGGAACTCATGTGGGATGCCATTCTGAGCAGCGTTCCCGAACAACCCTCGGCTCCCCCGCCGCTACAGTCTCCAGACAAGGCTTCCGATCTGCAGGATTTCGTCGGCAGCTACCGTTTCAGCCCGCTCGCATCGCTGGACGTAACCGCCGAAGGCGGCCGTCTCTTCGGACAGGCGACCGGCGAGCGCGATGTGTTCGCCATTCGCAAGGGCGAGCCGGTCGAGCTCCTGCCGTCGGGGCCGAACCGGTTCGTGATACCGGGCCGCTATCCCTTCAGCATTCGCTTCGAAGGGGACGAGGCGATCATCAATCCCGGACGCTGGCAGCAAGTCGGCACGCGTCGCTGAGGATCGCCGACCGGCTCAGATCGCACGCTCCATGTAGTGTGCTGCGCCACCGTAGCTTGCCAGCGAGCGCTCGACATCTGCATCGTGGACCACGGCGAAGCCCTGCGCCTGCCAGAATTCGGCAGAGTTTCCGACCGCCACCAGCGAGAGGGTCGCAAATCCGCGCATCCTCGCGATCGTCACCGCCGAGGCCACCGCCTCGATCGCCAGACCCTTTCCTCGACCGCGCGGCATCAGTGCGAGATCGTGTATGTAGTAGGTGTCCGCACACCCGGGCAGTTCGCCCAGCCGTGTGTCGAGCGCGGGCGGCGCCTTCCGCGTCCAGGGGTGGGAGATGAGGTAGCCCAGCGCCTCGCCGTCATCCACGAGCAAGCGGCATCCTTCGGGAAACAGCGTCAGCCGTTCCGCGAACACGGGTTCCTCTTCCGGATAATCGGGATGAACGCACGCCGCGATCCGGACCACGGCGGGCAGGTCTTTCACCGTCATGGTTCGCCAGCGCGCTTGCTCAAGTTCGTCAGTCATGTCTTCCGTCCACCGAACCGGCGTTCGTCGCGCCGATCCATGCGATCCTAATCAACGACGCGAGATTGCCCACCTGGTGCAGACCGAGCACCGCCCTATGCTATTTTAGCATCTGCAACACTCTCGTCCCTGTCATATCCTCGCAAAAAATGACGCAATCCGAGTGGGGGAGTTTATGAGAGGAAAATACGGGTTCATCTGCACGGCGTCGGTCCTCGCGCTCGCGCAAGCAGCCCCAGCGTTCGCCCAGTCGGAGGACAATCCGGACGCGTTGAACGAGATCATCGTCACCGCGCAGAAACGCGAGCAGACCCTGATCGAGGTGCCGATGGCCATTTCCGTGGTCGGGGGCGAGGAGCTCAGCGACCGCGGGATCGAGGATGTCCAGGACCTGTCCTTCGCGGTCCCCGGCCTCACCATGCGCGAGGATGGCCCCGGCAGCTACACGATCTTCCTGCGCGGGCTGGCCAACCAGTCGGGATCGGGTGCGCTCGTCACCCAGTATCTCGACGAAGCACCGCTGTCCCTTAGCGGCTACGATCAGCTCAGCCCCATACCTCTCGATCTCGAGCGCGTGGAAGTCCTGAAGGGGCCGCAGGGCACTCTCTACGGACAGGGCTCGGCCGGCGGCACCATCCGCTACATCACCAATGATCCCGATCCGACGCAGGTGGAAGGCCGCGCCGAGGGCAAGATCTACAGCGTTGCACACGGCGAGATGGGCGGCGGGGTCACCGGCGTGATCAATCTGCCCCTGATCCGCGACGAACTCGCGCTGCGGGTCGCCGGCAAATACGAATCCGGCGGCGGCTGGATCGACCAGCCGGAAGCCGGGATCAAGGACGGCAACGGCACCGAGCTCTTCAATCTCCGCGCCAAGCTCCGCTGGTCGCCGAGCGAAGCGTTCGAAGCGACCGGCATGGTGCAGATCCACCGGGCGGACACGTTCCTGGGTCTCGGTTTCGAAGAACCCGACCGGACCGTGGACATTGGCCCAGACCGCAGCAAGGTGATGATCCCGAAGGAATTCGACTTCACCCTCTACAATCTCGAGCTGCGCTACGATCTGGGCTTCGCGGAGCTCGTCAGTGCGACCACTTACGTGGAGCACGATCATCAGTACCCGTTCACCTACATTCCCCGGCCGGGCAACTATTCCTACGGGATCGTCGAAGGGAACGACGACCGCTGGATCGATGCGGACCAGTTCAGCCAGGAGCTGCGGCTTTCGTCCGGCGAGGGGCCGTTCCAGTGGACCCTCGGGGCCTTCTATACGAAGGGCGACCGGACCATGCGTGCCGATTACGAGTACGCCTACGCGGCGAACGGCGACCTCTATTCGGGCGGCGGGATATTCATCGATGATCTGTACTATCTCAATGCCTCGAGCTCCGAGACGATCTCGGTCTTCGCCGACGGCGGCTACGACATCACCGACCGCCTGACGATCGGCGCCGGCATCCGCTATTTCCGCGATGAACAGACGAGCCTCATCACGTACGTGCCCGATACCGGCACCACGCTCGAAGCGACGTTCGACTCGATCGATCCACGGGTCTATCTGAGCTACCGCTACGCGGACCAGGCGAACTTCTATGCAAGCTTCGCCAAGGGGTTCCGCAGCGGCGGGTTCAACTCCGAACCGTTCGATCCCTACGATCCCGAAAAGATCTACACTTACGAAATCGGCACCAAGGGTGCGGCTCTCGATGGGCGGCTCCAGTTCGAGCTTGCGGCGTTCTACACCGAATACAAGGACATGATCCGCCGCCGTCTGACCGAAGTGAACGGCGCGTTCCTCGGTGAATCGAGCAATATCGGCAAGGTCGAGGTCAAGGGGCTGGAACTGGGGCTGGCGACACGGCCGGTTGCCGGGCTCACCCTGTCGGCGACGGGTGCCTACATCGACAGCGAGATCGTCGCGACCGATGCGGCCGACCAGGTCAATATTCCAGGCGACCCGACCGATTATACGCCGGAGATGAGCTTCACGCTGGGCGCCAACTACGACTTCGACTGGGCGGCTTCGGTGCCGGGCTTCGTCCGCATCGACTACAACTATCGCGATGCCGTGACCTACATCGACCGGTCGAGCTTCCTGCCCAGTGCCCTGCCCCAGCGGTCCGACAGCATCGGCCTGCTCAACGCCCGCTTCGGCGGGACGGTGCACGGGTTCGACGTGGAGCTGTTCGCGGAGAACATCACCAACGAGAACAAGGCGATCGATCCCTACCAGGGATGGGCCAACTCCAACCGCACCCGCCCGCGGGTAATCGGGGTCGAGGTCGGCTACTCCTTCTAACTCCCTCCGACAAACTCGCATCGTGGGCCGGAACCTTGGGGTTCCGGCCCCTTTTTTGTCCGTAGATCCAGTCGGCGGCAGAACGCCTGGAAGAGGTGGGAGGCTCGACTCTCGATGCATCCAGAGGCCGCGACATAGTCGCATGCCCATTTCTGGCTGCATAACGTACGCCCCGCACACGGCGGGGCTACGCTTCACTCCGGTCAGCTCAGCCCGGCGCGCGGGGATTCAGCTTCATCGCCTGCAGCAGCCGCGTCTTGAAGACGAAGAGCAGCAACGCGCCGACGCCGACGACGGCCGCGTGTACCAGCCAGAAGGCCGAAGGCGAAACCGTCTCGTAGAACCTGCCCAGCCAGCCGCTGGCGATGCCGCCGGCGAAGATCGCGAGGTAGTAGGAGCCTACCATCATCGCGTTCACGGCAGGCGGTGCCGCCCGCGACGTGAGCGCGAGGGCGATCGGCCCGACATAGAGGAACGACCAGGCACAGATGAAGTGGAAGACCACCGGCCAAACGAGCGCCACGGTGCTCCCGCGGGAAAGCAGCTCGCCGACGGACAGCCAGATCATGGCCGCAGCGAAAACGAGGCAGCCGATCGCGATCTTCGGCAGATCGCCCGGTTCCCCGGAGCGCCGCGCCTGAAAGCGCCAGAACCATAGTACGGCCGGCGCGAAGACCAGCACGGCCAGAGAATCCAGCGACTGGAACCAGGTGACGGGCACCGTCAGCCCCAGGATCTCGCGATCGACCCGCGCGCGGATCCAGAGAGGATATGTGTTCCAGACCTGGCTCTGCGCCGTCCAGAACAGCGCGGTGATCGCGAGCATTATCAGGATCGCGGCGATGATACGCCAGTCGCCCGGTGCGAGCCGCGGCCGCTCGCTCGCGCTCGTCCCAATCCTTTCCGGGGGAAGCCATCGCGCACCGCGCACGTAGATGACGATCCCGACCAGCATGCCGATGCCGGCCGCGCCGAAACCGTAGTGCCAGCCGTAGAGTTCGCCCAGCGTGCCGCACACGAGCGGCGCCACGAACGCGCCGATGTTGATCGCCAGGACGTAGAGCGAGAACGCGGTATCGCGCCGCGGGTCGTCCTTCGAATAGAGATCGCCCACCTGGGCCGCGAGGTTCCCCTTCAGCAGCCCCGCCCCGAGGATCAGTGCCGACAGCGCCGGAAGAAACAGGCTCTCGAACGCCATCAGGAAGTGTCCGACCGCCATCAGGGCACCGCCGAGCAGGACCGCGCGGCGCCGGCCGATCCAGCGGTCGCCCAGCAGGCCGCCGAGCACCGGCATGAAATAGATCAGCCCGACGTACAGGCCGAATACCTGCGTCGCGAGCGCCTGGATGCTGAGCGGTCCGAACACCACCTCGACACCCGTCCTGAACCCCGCGAAGCCCGCTACGCCGCCGATGTTCTCCGGCTGGAACAGGTAAGTCGCCATGTAGAGGACGAGCAGCGCCTGCATCCCGTAGAACGAGAAGCGCTCCCATGCCTCGGTGAAGACGATGAAGGCGAGCCCGCGCGGGTGCCCCAGAAACATCTTGTCCGCCGGCGCTGCCTTCTCTCCACCTTCGTTCAAATGCGCGATCGTCTGCGTGGTTACGCCGTCTGCTGCCTGCACCCTTGATCTCCCGCCGGCCCGGTGAGCGCCATCGTCATTGATGCGCCCACGCCGGTTCCCAATCGATTCCGTTGAAGTCCCGCCCCGTTTCCCAGAAGAACGGCTCGCGCTCGCGCGGGTGGTTGCCGATCTCGTTCATCGTGACGGAATCGTAGAGCCGGCCGTTCGCGAGCGTGTATCGCACGCTGTTGGAATTGCGGATGTCCTCGAGCGGATTGCGGTCGAGCACCAGCAGGTCGGCCAGCTTGCCCGGCGCTATGGTGCCGATCTGACCGTCGAGCCCCAGAGTCGTGGCGCCGTTGATCGTGGCGGTGCGCAGAACTCGGTGGTTCGACATCCCCCCTTCGGCAAGCAGCCACATCTCCCAGTGAAGCGCGAGGCCGGTGACCTGGCCATGCGATCCGGCGTTGATCACCACGCCGGCGTCATCGAGCGCTTTCATCGATCGTGCCGCGGCGCGAAAGCCGATGTCGTAGAGCTCGTCCGTCGCGTGAATGGTGGTCATCCCGCGCACGTGGGGCGGCGCGCCGTAGGGGGCACCGAGCGGGCTGTAGCCGCTTGTCGTCAACTGGACGAAGCGGCGCGCCTTCGGGTCCTCCCAGGCGCGGGTATGCTGGTAGAGATAGTTCTCCCCCATCAGCTCCCCGAACAGCACGATCAGCGTCGGCGTATGCGCGACGTCCGACGCCGCCATGAGCTGGACGACATCGTCGTAGATGTTCTCCAGCGGCATGTTGTGCTGCAGGTCCGTATGACCGTCGAGGACCATGGTGACGTTGTTGTAGAAGTGGCTCTCGCCCTCGATGTCGACCATGATCCCGGCGTCGCGGCCGGCGGCGAGGATCTGCTGGCGCTGCCAGCGCATCGGCTGGCGATAGCTCTTGACGATAGTGCCGCCGAGCGCCTTCTTGCGCGCCATCAGCGCGTCCGCATCGGCCTGGCTCTCGATCGGAATGTAGACCTTGTCGACCTTTCCGGTCCGTCCATAGGCCACCATTCCGGAATCGATCGCGCGCGGACCGGTCATCATCCCGGCAATCGTCATCTCGCGCGTGGCATAGGTCGCGAGTTCCGAAGTGTAGGGGTCGTAGTTGGTCGTCACCCCGTACGCCAAATCGGCATACTGCGTCGGCTGCTTCTGCGGCGTGAGGCCTGACGAGCTGTAATAGCAATTGTCCACATGGCCGTGCATGTCGACTAGGCCCGGCATCACGGTCTTCCCGCTGATGTCGATCACCTTGGCGTCGGCCGGCACCTCAATCGACCCGGCGGGCCCCACGGCCTGGATCCGGTTCCCGCGCACGACCACTGTGCCGCGCTCGATCACCTCGTCGCCGCGCATGGTGATGATGCGCCCGTTGACGAACGCCAGGGCGCCGCCCGGCACGTCCGTTTCAGCCGTCAGCTCGATCTCGGCGTGGACCACGGGCGAGGCGTCCGAGACTGCGCTTCGATAGATGGTCGGGCCTAGGGCCCAGAGCACCGCGCTCGAATCCGGTGCCCAGGTCAGTTCGTAGCCCCCGAGGCGCCCGAGCGGCTTAGCCCCTTCGGGGGTGATCTCAACCGGTTCCGCGCCCGGGGCGAACGGCTTGAGGTAATACTGCTGCTCGTGGCGGAAGGCGATCCACTTGAGGTCGGGGCTGACCTTCAACTCGTTCACGTCGGCATGGGATGCACGCGCATGGACGCGATGATCGCTTCCGTCGAGCCGCAGGCTTTCGACCTGCGAGATCAGGTCGTGGCCGGCATAGCTTTCCATCGTGAACCAGATTCGCGAACCGTCGGGCGAGAACGCCGCCTCTATGGCCGGCGGGCCGACGTAGTGCGACGGCCCGCCGCCAACGTCCGTCCAGTAGATGCCCGGGCGCGCCCGGTGGCCGCCGAGGCAACGGTCGCCTTCCGCAACGATGTAGAGGATGCGCTTGCCGTCAGGCGAGAATGCCGGAGCGCGTAGTATCCCCGCGCTTTCCACGAGCGTGCGCGCTTCTCCGCCGCCGTCCCGCACCTTGAGCGTGCCGCCCCGATCATCCTTCCAGTCGACGAACGCGACCTGCTTGCCGTCCGGCGAATAGGCGGGGTCGAATTCGGGCAGATCCCCCGCCGTGAGCCGGGCCGGCGCGCCGCTAGCGGCCTGGCTCCAGATCCTGCCGAGCGCATTGAAGCTCAGGCGATCGCCACCGGGCGCCCAGGCGAGCTGGCGAATGATCCGGGCACGGAATTCTTCAGGCGCAAGGTCCTGTGCCGCACGCGGGGGCGCGGTGAGGCGATGAGTGGCCGACGCCGTGAAGGGAATTTCTTCCGTCTCGCCGGTCTCGGTGTCGAGCCGAAGTATCTTGCCGCCCGCCCAGATCGCGATGTGCCGATTGTCGGGAAACCAGTCGTACTGCGGATAATAGATGCCCTGCCCAAGGAAATCCGCCTGATCGTCGCGGTCGAGACCGGCGAACACCGGCCACTGCTCGCGCGTTTCCAGATCGTAGAGGAAGAGCACGGTGTCCGTCTTCACACGCCTCAGGAAGGCGAGCTTGCGACCGTCGGGCGAGATGACGGGCGTGGTGGCGCTGCCGAAGCCCTTCACCAGTTCCTCTACCGACCCCGTGCGAAGATCGCGCCGCTTGACCGCGTAGTTGATGTGGTTGGCATCGACATAGACGACCGAGGCCGTCGGGGCGGAGACCTTCTCGGTATAGTAAAGCCAGCGCCCGTCTAGCCCGAACGTCGGTTCGTGTACGTTCTCGCCGTTGGCCGGCGCAGCGACGAGCTGCGTGTCGTCGCCGGTGGCGATGTCGTAGAGGCGAAGCTCGGATGCGTGCAACTTGTCTGCGCTATCGAACATCCGGGCGGCGGCGATGCTCTTGCCATCGACGCTCCAGGCCGGACCGGTCACGGCCAGTGTCGTCTCGCGCGAGATCTGGCGGGCGTCGGACCCATCCACGCGCGAGGTCCAGATATTATCCGCCCCGTCCTCGTCGCTGAGATACAGAAGGCGCGTGCCATCGGGACTGAAACGGGGGCTGCGCTGCATGGCGGGGCCGCCATGAACGAGCTCGGCCCGGCCGCCGCTCGCCGGCATGACATAGATGTCGTTCAGGAGGTCGAAGGCGATCGCCTTCCCGTCCGGGCTGACGTCGACGCTCATCCAGGTGCCTTCGGAGACGGTGATGCTCACGTCCCGGTAAGGCGGGCTGGCGGGCGGGGACGGCTCGGCGGCCACGGGCGCGCTGGACGCACAGGGGGCAAGCGTCAGGGCAAGCACCAGCCCCAACCACGCAACTTTCATTCTTCCCCTCCCCACAAGCACCCCTTCAACCTTCTTCGTTCAGCGGTCTCGCTGGGAAATGCAACACAGGCCCACCCGCGCAGACAGGCGCGTTCGAAGCATCCCCTGTTGCCGTGAAGTCACCACCGCCACCCTCATTCGCATCTGGCGCGGTGCTGACCGAAGCTCACTTTGTCCCCGTCCGACCGGAGGGGATGAAGCACAATGATGGCAGCCCGCACAAGCGCACGGCGCGTGCACAAGTACCTGAGCCTCGCAGCGGCGGTTTTCTGGCTGCTCCAGGCCCTCAGCGGCATTGCGATCTCGTTCCGGGCGGAACTCGACGACTGGTGGCTGAGCGGCGTTCCTACCCAGACCAGCGTCGAAAGGTTGGGAGAGAGCATCGAGGCGGTCGAGCGCGACGGACTGGAGGTCAGCGGCATGTGGGCGACCGGAGGTATCCCCGGCCAATACGACATCTACGCCTCCGCACCAGGCGGGGATCGGACCATTCGCGTGAACGGCGGGGGCGATGTGCTCCGCGACCGGCCCGATCACGAGAAGTTTTCCGATGGTGCCGTGTTCGAAACGCTGACACTATTCCACAAGTCGCTCCTGCTCGGGAACACCGGCACGGTGCTGATCGGGATCAGCGGCTTGCTGCTTCTCAGCAACATCGTCCTCGGTCTCATAACGGCCTGGCCCGCCAGAAACTTCCGGCGCGCATTGACCACCCGGCCTCGGGGACCGAGTTCGGCTCGCATGGCGGGCTGGCACAGGCTGCTGGGCCTGTGGGTGGGCGTGCCCGCGGCGCTCATGGTCGCAGCCGGTATCCAGCTCGCCTTTCTGGACACGATCGAGGGCGCGATAGACGGCGGCCTGGCGGACCCGGCGGCAGGCCCGTCCGGCCCAGTTACCGTCGGTCCGGGCGAGGCAATGGCGCGCGCCCTCTCGCGTTATCCGGGCGGAGAACTCACCGCGCTCTCGATGCCCGGGGAAGACGCGCCCTGGTACCGGATCAGATTGCGAGCGACAGGCGAGATCCCTCGTCAGTTCGGCGCGACCACCGTATGGGTATCCTCCGTCGACGGCCGTATTCTCGGCGACCATGACGCTCGATCGAGCAGCCCTGCGCGCCGGCTGATCGAATGGCTCTATCCCATCCACACGGGCCAGATCGGGGCGGTCCCCGGCCGCTTGCTCAACCTCACGATCGGATGCTGGCTGGTGACGATGATTGTCCTCGGCGTGCTGAGCTGGCAGCGGCGCGCCAGGCGCGTCAGCGAAAGCCGACGCTCAGCCGCAAACCAATGACCAGCGCGTCGTCGATGGCCGGATCCCAGCCGGGATTGCGCACGTACTGAACATCGGGCTGAATGGTCACTGCCGGCGTCAGCGCGTGAACATAGCTGAGTTCGAAGTTCGTCTCCGCCCGCTGAGCCCCATCGCCGCCGATCGCTGCGGCATCGATCGCCGGATCGCCGAGGCGCGCATGGGCAATGGCGAAGCCGATGCCTCGGTTCTCGGTGCCGTAGCGAATTCCGCCGCCCAGATAGGTCGCGACAGGGAGGACAGCCTCATTGGCAACGCCGACCCGAACCCATGATTCGAGCTTTTCGCCGGTGTGCGCCGTTGCGAGCGTCGTCTCCATAGCGGCGTAAGCGCCACGACTGCGCCACCGATCGCCGGCCGCGTCATCCGGGTGCAGGAGGTCGGGGGAAGCAGTGCTGTATGCCCAGAGGCCGGCATAGGTTCGCAAGCTTCCGGACCGATGTTCGGCCTCGGCTATCAGCAGCAATCCGTCCTCGCCCGGGAAGGGCAAGACCGTCTTCTTCGGGTGCGCAGGATCGCCCGCGACCGCATTGAAGGCGCCCACCCTCGCACCCCAGCGATCGGCTTCGAAGCCATAGACGACCGCGGTGGTCGTGGTCGGGAAGATGGAGGGACCGTTCGCTCCCGACTGCGACAGTTCGGCGCCGATGCCGTGCGAACTGTTGAGGAACATGCTCCCCACCTGCTGCATGTCGAATTCGCGATTGAGATCGACCAGCCCCGCCTTGAGGCGGTGCCGCCCGCCCTCCGTGCCCAGTTGGAGCCAGGCTTCTATCGGGCGAATACCCGGCACGGCGTCGATGTTGCTGACGACCTGCCCGTCGCCGACCACATCTTCAGAAAACCCGTCGCCATCGACGAGTTGCACTTCGACGAAGCCCGATATTTCGAGCGGTCCGCTACGCAGCGCGTTCACGCCTGCGGCCACGCTCGCCAGGCCTAGCACGCGGCTGTCGCGGCGTTGCCCTCCCGACCGGTTGGACAGCGTATCGATCGTGATGCCGCCTTCGATAAAGGTCTGCGGATCCTCCGATGCCGCGGCGGGTGAGGCCATCGCCGCTCCGCTCGCTGCCAGCGCGGAGCCCAGCATGGCACGAGCCGGACGCCGGAAGCCGGAAAACCGATGCTCGGCCATCTGTCGCATGTCAGTCATCGGGGGCATACTGGACCACCTGCCCACGCTATTCGCCAGATGCCAAGGCGGAAAGGTGTGGTGCATATGCAGCACCGCCGCGCATTCGGGTTGCCCCTCTTGACCCGCCCGCCGCAGCGCCGAATGATAGGCAATTCACTCTCGCGAATGCATCGAAGGATTTGAATGGCGGACGATCAGCCCCCGGTTCCACGATCCGATAATCCGCCTTCGCGGAAGGCCCTGCCGCCGTTCGAGGCGCTGCGGGCCTTCGACGCGGTTGCGCGGCTGGGCGGCGTCAGGCGGGCGGCACAATGGCTGGACCGCGATCATGCCGTGATCAGCCGCCATCTTCGTGCGATCGAATCGTGGGCCGGCGTGCAACTGGTAGAACGCACGCCGTACGGGATCGCCCTCACCGAGCGGGGCCGCGACTATCACGGGCGAGTGTCGTCCGCGATGGACATGCTGGCGCACGCTACGCTCGACCTGATGAGCGAGGGCCACCACCGGCGACTGCACATCTGGAGCACATCGGGCTTTGCACTGCACTGGCTATCCAGCCGACTGGAGCAATTCGAGCGGCGCAACAACGATGCCGACATCGTCCTGCGCCCGACCGACCAGAGCCCCGACTTCGCCGCGCACGAGGCTGACGTCGACGTTCGCTTTCACGCGACCTACGAAGCGGAGCCGGAACTGCTGCCGCAGCTAAGGCGGCAAATACTGGTCGAGGCCCCCATCATCGCGGTCGCCAGTCCCAGCTATCTCAGCAGTACCCGGACCCCGACGACGCCTGCGGATCTCCTCCAGCACCGCCTGCTTCACGAAGACAGCTTCCAGACCTGGGCCAAGTGGCTTGCTTCCTACGGTGTGGAAGACAGCTCCGGCCTCACCGGCGCGCGTCTGTGGGAGGGGCATCTTACGCTCGACGCGGCGCGGCATGGGCGAGGCATCGCCCTTGCCAATCCGGTGACGGCCGGAGCCGATCTTCAATCGGGAGCGCTGATCGACATCGGAAAGGACAATCCGCATTTCGCGCCGCGCCTTGGCCGCTATACGCTCTACGCCCGCCGCGACCGCTGGAATGATCCGCTGCTCAGGCGCTTCCGGCAATGGGTCACCTCGGCGCTGACGGCCGATTACCCGGCGCTGAAATCCGCCGCCTGATCGATCAGCGCAGAGCCTCCACAGCCGAATTGAAGAAGTGGTTATCGAGTATCGCTTCGGCGAACTTCGGCTTGGACCGCGAACTGAGCACCGTCAGCACCACCCGCTCGGCCGGATTGACGTAGATATACTGCCCGAAGATCCCGCGAGCGCTAAACGCGCCGTCGGCAAAGGATCCTTCGGCGTCGGGCACCGGCCACCACATGTACCCGTAGTTCAGGGGTTCGCCGCCTGCTTCGCGCGGCGCGGTGGACTCTTCGATCCAGCCGGTGGGCAAAACCTGCTCGTCCCCGATCCGGCCGTCGTTCATGGCGAAGAGGCCGAGCCGCGCATAATCGCGAAGCGTGGCGCAGATGCCGCTGCCGGCGACTTCGAGTCCATCGGGCGCCTCGAGCCACCATTCGGCGTCGGCATCCATACCGAGCCGCGACCAGAGCTTGTCGGAAAGGTAATCGGCGAGCCAGCGCCCGGTCGCGGCCTTTACCAATGCCCCCACGACATGCGTCTCGCCCGTGCTGTAGTTCCAACGGGTGCCGGGCTCCGCGACCCGGGGGAGGCTCGCCATGTATTTCAGAATGGCATCCGGCTGCTGGCCAACCTGCAGGGCAAGCATGTGGCGCCGGTGTGAGTTGGGATCGGTATGCGTATCGTCCCATTCGACACCCGAGGTCATCTGCATCAGGTGACGGATCGAGACGCCGTCATAACCGCTTCCCCGCAGCTCGGGCAGGTAGTCGGTCAGCGGATCGTCGACACTGCCGATGAACCCGTCGCGGATGGCAATGCCGATCAGAAGCGTGCTTACGGATTTGGCCATGGACATGGACATCCACCGCGTGGCCGCGTCGATCCCGAGTTCGTAACGCTCGTGAACGATTCTACCGTCCTTCAGCATCAGCAGGCCGACGAGCCGGTTCCGCGAGACATAGTCGTAAAGATCGAACTCCTGCTCGCCGGCCCTTACCGGGAAGTTCTCGATAATATCGGAGCTCCGCGGCAAATCCTGAACCGGACCGTCGCCGCGTGAGATGCGCCGGCAGGGAAAGACATGGTGCGTGTTGCGGAACAGGTGCACCTGCTCGCCGGGCATCAGCTTACCGGCATAAGCCTGCTCGATCGAAGCCAGGGGCTGCTCACGTCCGCCGGCACTCGCGATTACTTCCCCCAACGCTTCACACTCCCCGGCATCATGGTCCATGCCGATCATGTCTATCGGAGCGCAGGGAGATGATCCGGTGCGAAAGCCATCCTCGACCGGTGAGGCCGGGTCACCACCATCGGTGCTGCATTGTCGGTGCCCCTTCCGCACCGGCGAGCGCATATTCGGCATCTGCCCGCGCGCGCGGCGGTGGACATGATGGAGCCAGTCGATCGGGAGAGACGTGAATTATGGACGACGAACGCCGCCTCTATGCGCCCAAGGCCTACATCGCGGAGGACCCGCGGCAGATCGTGCGCGACCACCCGTTCGCGCTTCTGATCACGACCGGTGAGACCGGGCCCTGGGCGACTTCCATCCCGATCTATTTCGAGACCGACGATCCGGCGGAGACGCGGCTGATCGGGCACATGGCGCGAAACAATCCGCACGCGCAGGCGCTTCGGGCCGGCGATACCGCGCTGGCGGTATTTGCCGGACCGCATGCCTATGTCTCTGCCGGCTGGTACCGCGAACGTCCGACGGTGCCGACCTGGAACTATGTCACCGCACATGTCCGCGGAACTCTCGATCCGATCGATGACGACGAGACGCAGTTGCGGCTGCTCGATCGCGTAACAGAGATGGTCGAGCAGGGACACAGTTCCCCGTGGACCATGGCGCAGGCGCCGGAAGGCCGCGTCGATGCGCTCCTGCCTCACATCCGGTCGTTCCGCATCGAGATCGACAGCGTCGAGGGGGTCACCAAGTTGAGCCAGACCCACCCTGTCGGCGACCGCGCAAGGGTGATCGATGCCCTCGAAGCCCGCGGCTGGTTCGGCGATCAGGAGATTGCGGCCCTCATGCGTGAGAACGAACGGACAGCCGAGGAGAGCTGATACCAGCGGTGCGCCCCGCGCACCGGTACTGGCGATTTAATCATCTGATGCCTCCCATCCGAGCGGCATACCCCGAACCGGAACCGAAGGAATGGGAGTTCGAAATGGAGCAGATTACCACCACCACCGCCGAATGGCAGGCGCTGGACCGTGAGCACCATCTGCATCCGTTCACCGATCCCAAAGTGCTTGGCGAACAAGGCGTTCGCGTCTTCACTCACGCGGACGGCTGCTACATCTGGGACAGCGACGGCAACAAGATCCTCGACACCATGGCAGGCCTGTGGTGCGTGAATGTCGGCTATGGCCGCCAGGAACTGGTCGACGCCGCATCGAAGCAGATGGCGACGCTACCTTACTACAACACCTTCTTCTCGAGCTCGACGCCGACCCAGATACGCCTCGCCCGCCGCCTTTCGGAACTGACGCCCGAAGGGCTCGACTATTTCTTCTTCGCCAACTCCGGGTCCGAGGCCAACGACACGATCATCAGGCTCGTGCGCCACTTCTGGGAAGTCCAGGGGCAGCCGAGCAAGAACGTCTTCATCGGTCGTACTCTCGGCTATCACGGCAGCACGCTGGCCGCGACGAGCCTCGGCGGCATGGCTCCGATGCATGCGATGGGTCAATCGCTCCTGCCCGGCTTCGAGCATATCATCGAACCGCACTGGTACCGGCACGGCCAGGGCAAGACGCCCGAGGAATTCGGCCTCGAAGCCGCGCGCGCGCTCGAGACCAAGATTCTGGAGCTTGGTGCCGAAAACGTCGCGGCTTTCGTCGGGGAGCCGGTCCAGGGTGCAGGCGGCGTGATCGATCCGCCCTCGACCTACTGGCCCGAGATCCAGCGCATCTGCAGGAAATACGACATCCTGCTGGTGGCCGACGAAGTGATCTGCGGGTTCGGCCGCACGGGCAACTGGTTCGGGTCGCACACGTACGGCATCGAACCCGACCTGATGCCGATGGCGAAGGGCCTTTCGTCCGGATACCTTCCCATCGCCGCGGTCGCCATGAACAAGCGCGTGAGCGACGCCATCAACGGCGGCGGCGTTATTTCGCACGGCTATACCTATTCGGGCCACCCGGTGTCCTGCGCGGTCGCGCTCGCCAATATCGACATTATCGAGCGCGAGGGCCTGATCGAGAAGGTGCGTGACGAGACGGCTCCCTACTTCCGGAGTTCCTTGCAGCAACTGGCGGACTCGCATCCGATCGTCGGGGAGTTGCGCGGCGTGAGCCTGATCGCCGGCCTCCAGCTGGTGCGCGACAAGGCCAGCCGCGAGTTCTTCGCGCCGACGGAGCAGCCGGCGATCGAATGCCGGGAGCACTGCATCGGGGAAAACCTCATCCTGCGCGCGGTGGGCCACACGATGGTCGCCTGCCCGCCGCTCACGATCGGACGCTCCGAAATCGACGAGATGATCGAGAAGACCAAGATCGGCCTCGACAAGACGGCAGCGGCCCACGGCCTTTTGTAACGGGGAGGCGGCCGATGAACGTGATCACCACCATGGACCGCGCCGCCGACGCCGATCTCCTCGCCCGGATCGCGCCGGGGAATGACGTCACGTCCCGCTTCGCAGTCAATAACCCTGCCACTGGCACGCATATCGCTGACGTCGCGGACATGGATGCCGAAGATACCGCGCGAGCCGTGGTCAGGGCGAAAGAGGCGCTTCCGGACTGGGCGGCCAGGACCGCCAAGGAACGCGCCGCGATCCTGAGCCGCTGGCACGACCTCATCCTCGACAATCAGGAAGCCCTCGCCACCCTGCTCACACGAGAGCAGGGCAAGCCCATTGCCGAAGCGCTGGGGGAGATCGTCTACGGCGCGAGCTTCGTCGAGTGGTTCGCCGAAGAAGGCAAGCGCGCCTACGGCGACGTCATTCCCACGAATGCGCCGGGCCGCCGCCTGCTCGTGCTGCGTCAACCGGTTGGTGTTGTCGGGGCCATCACGCCGTGGAACTTCCCGGTCGGCATGGTGACGCGCAAGGTCGCGCCCGCGCTTGCGGCGGGCTGCACTATCGTCCTGAAGCCGGCCGAGGATACCCCTTTGAGCGCACTGGCATTGGCGACGCTCGCACGGGACGCCGGCTTTCCGGAAGGTGTGCTCGAGGTCGTCACCTCCGCCCGAGCGGAATCCGTCGCCCGCGTGCTGACGGACAGTCCGGACATCCGCAAGCTGTCGTTCACCGGATCCACGCGCGTCGGCAAGCTGCTGATGGCGCAATGTGCGGGGACGGTGAAGAAGCTGTCCCTCGAGCTCGGCGGGAACGCGCCGTTCATCGTCTTCGACGATGCGGACATCGATGCGGCAGTCGCGGGCGCGATCCAGTCGAAGTTCCGCAACGCCGGGCAGACCTGCGTCTGCGCCAATCGCCTGTTCGTCCAGTCCGGGGTCGCGGACGAGTTCGCGGCGCGTTTCGCGGCCGCAGTCGAAGCCTTGCCGGTGGGCGAGGGTTTGGTAGGTGGAAACGCGATCGGCCCGCTGATCAATTCGGCCGCCGTAGAGAAAGTGGACGGCTTGGTGCGCGATGCGCTGGCGAAAGGCGCGCATTGCGTGGTCGGCGGCGGCGGACATGCACTAGGCGGCAATTTCTACGCGCCGACGATCCTCACTGGCGTCGATTCCTCGATGGAGATCGCCAGCGCAGAGATCTTCGGGCCGGTCGCACCGATCATGCCGTTCGAGACGGAGGCAGAGGTCGTCGCCCGGGCAAACGACACGCCCTACGGCCTCGCAGCTTATTTCTGGACTCGCGATCTCGGGCGCGCGTGGCGCGTGGCCGAGCAGCTCGAATACGGGATGATCGGCCTCAACGAAGGGATCATCTCGAGCGAAGCCGCGCCGTTCGGCGGGGTGAAGGAATCCGGCGTTGGCCGTGAGGGCTCCAAGTACGGTTTGGATGAATTCCTCGAGCTCAAATACTTCACGATGGGCGGCCTCTCCGCGCGGTAGCCCCCTGCCGCCTCGCCCTCGACATCCTTCCGAGCCGCAGGCGCCGCCTGCAGGGCACGACAAACGAAAGGAAGCAAGCATGCGATTGAAATTCGCCGCCGCTCTGCTCGCGACGACGTTCGTGACCGCTCCGGTCCTGGCCCAGAGCGGGGCCGACAAGGACGCGCGCATAACCGAACTGGAAGCGCGCCTGGAAGCACAGGAGGTGCGCATCCGGCAGCTCGAGGAACGGCTTCTGACGGCTGTCGAAGGACGGCCGTTGGCCGCAGCCTCGACCGTTTCTCAAAGCAGCGTCTCAGCGGTGCCCGCCACAAGCGAGGTTTCCCAAACCCCTCGTGTTGCCGCCGCCGCTCCGCCACCGCCCGCCGGCTCTTCGGCGCTGAGCATCTCCGGCGACCTGCGCCTGCGTTACGAGCATAACGGGAGCGACAACGACGCGCCCGACGACGGCCGCGGCGTCCTCCGCGCCCGCTTGCGCGCCGCGTATCAGGTCAACGACTGGCTCGAACTCGGCGGTCAGCTCGCCACCGGGAGCCAGGACGACCCGAACACCACCGACGTTACGCTGGGGAATTTCGACGACGATCTCGAAGTCAGTCTGGATCAGGCTTACGCGCATATCACCCGGGGCGGTCTGGACATCTGGGGCGGCAAGATTCCCCAGGTGTTTCGCCGGACAGATCTCGTCTGGGACGGCGACGTAAGCCCACAGGGTATCGCCGCGCGGTACCGCGTTCCCCTTTCATCCGGCGTCTCGCTCGGCGCGACCGGAATCTACTTCCCCATCGATCGCTCGGTCACCGGTCCGGACAGCACGATGACCGGTGGGCAGATCGAGCTCGCCGCCGGCGGCTCGATGTGGTCGGGGGCCCTCGCCGCCGCCTATTACGACTATCGCCTCGGGAGCGTCGCCACGGCCGATGCCGGCGACTTCCGCGGCAACCTGCTGGGCCCGGACGGCCGTTACCTGTCCGATTTCGATCTCATCGACGTGATCGCGGAGGTCAGCGTTCGGCCGTGGGGCGCACGCTGGCCGGTCTCTCTCACCGCGGACTACGTGAAGAACCTGGGCGCCGCGACGGCGGCCGATAGCGGCTATAGCGTTGCCCTCGCCCTCGGCAGGGCGAGCGAGGCGGGCGACTGGCGGTTCGGCTACGGCTATACTCAGGCCGAAGCCGATGCGGTCTTTGCCGCCTTCTCGCACGACAACATCAATCTGGCGACGAACTACCGGCTGCACTCGCTTACGGCGGACTATGCCTATCGCAAGGACCTGATCCTCAATGCGACGCTCTACCTCTACCGGCCCGACGATCCGCTCTATGCCGGAACCGAGGATCCGGACGACTGGCTCTCACGGCTGCGGCTGAACGCTCTCTTCACCTTCTGACACGGGCCGGCTTCGCGCACCCCATCCGAGAGCACGGATGGCCGCGCCGTGCTCGTCCAGCACCGGCGGTCCGAGATCGTCGCGCGGCGGAGAAGCGGAGAGGCGGACCGGGCAGGCAACGCCGGGGACTGCTCCGAGAGCGGCGTGTGGCATCTCCTTGCGGATTTCCCGAGCCTGCACATGCGGATCGGCGAAGACGTCGCCTATCGTGTTGACCGGGCCGGCCGGAATGCCTGCCGCCCGCAGCGCCGCGATCCATTCCTCGGCAGTGCGATTCAGGAATTCGGCCTGCAGTGTAGGGATCAGCGTGTCGCGCCCGGCCACGCGCCCGGCGTTCGTCGCATAGGCAGGGTCACGGCCGAGGTCCTCGCGCCCCAGGAGCGTACAAAGCTGCCGGAACTGCGCGTCGTTCCCCACCGCCAACGCGATCGTCCGCGTCGAGGTTTCGAAGGCCTGGTAAGGAACGATGCTCGGGTGTGCGTTGCCGTGCCTCTGCGGATCGCGGCCCTCGGCCAGGTAACCCGCGGCCTGATTGGCAAGTGCGGCGATCTGAACGTCGAGGAGCGAGGTTTCCACCCATTGGCCCCACCCAGTGCTCGATCGCTGGTGGAGCGCCGCGAGAACGCCGTTGCAGGCGTAGAGACCCGTCAGAATATCGGTCAGCGCCACCCCCGCCTTCATCGGGGGTCCGTCCGGCTCCCCGGTAAGGCTCATGAGGCCTCCCATGGCCTGGATGATGAAGTCGTATCCGGGCAGGCCCGCGTAGGGCCCGTCCTGTCCGAACCCCGAGATCGAGCAATAGACGAGGCGCGGATTGCGCGCCGAGAGCGTCGCGTAGTCGAGACCGTATCGCGCCAGCGCGCCCACTTTGAAGTTCTCGACCAGCACATCCGCCTCTTCGGCCAGAGACGCGACGAATGCTGCCCCTTCCGCGTCGCTTATATCCACCGCGAGCGATCGCTTGCCGCGGTTGGCGCAGGTGAAGTAGGCCGCTTCCTTGCTGCCCCCTTCGGCTGAGAACCACGGCGGGCCCCATCCGCGGGTGTCGTCTCCGGTGCCGGGTCGCTCGACCTTTATCACGTCCGCGCCGAGATCCGCCATGAGCTGCGTCGCCCAGGGGCCGGCAAGGACGCGGCTGAGATCGAGGACGCGAACGCCCTCGAGCGCCCGCGCGGGTGCGATATTCTCAGGCAAAGGCGGCGAGCCCCGTCTGTGCCCGGCCGAGGATCAGCGCGTGGATGTCGTGGGTTCCTTCGTAGGTATTGACCGCTTCGAGGTTGCAGGCGTGGCGCATTACGTGAAACTCGTCCGAAATCCCGTTCCCGCCGTGGATATCGCGCGCTTCACGGGCAATGGCCAGCGCCTTGCCGCAACTGTTGCGCTTGACGATGGAGATGTTCGCGACCGGGCAGCGCCCCTCGTCGAGAAGCCGTCCGACCCGCAGGCAGGCCTGCAAGCCCAGCGTGATCTCCACCTGCATCTCCACCAGCTTGCGCTGGATGAGCTGGGTCGCTGCCAGAGGTTGCCCGAATTGCACACGGTCGAGCGCGTACTGACGTGCGGCGTGCCAGCAGAACTCCGCGGCGCCCAGCGCGCCCCACGAAATCCCGTAGCGCGCCTTGTTGAGGCAGCCGAACGGCCCGCCCAGCCCCCGCGCGTTCGGAAGGAGTGCGGTTTCGGGAACGAAGACGTCATCGAGGACGATCTCTCCGGTGACGGAGGCCCGCAGCGCCAGCTTGCCCTCGATCTTCGGCGCGGAATACCCATCAGTCCCCGCTTCGACGATGAAGCCGCGGATCACGCCGTCCAGCTTCGCCCATACGACCGCAAGGTCGGCGATCGGGCTATTGGTGATCCACATTTTGCTGCCGTTGAGACGATAGCCGCCGTCCACCCGGTCGGCGCGTGTGCGCATCCCGTCCGGATCGGAGCCGTGATCGGGTTCGGTCAGTCCGAAGCAGCCGATCAGGCGCCCCGACGCGAGTTCCGGCAGATACCTCGATCGCTGAGCGTCGTCGCCATAGGCGTAGATCGGGTGCATGACGAGCGACGACTGGACGCTCATCGCCGAACGATATCCCGAGTCCACGCGCTCCACTTCGCGCGCGATGAGCCCATAGGCCACATGCCCCGCCTCCGCGCCGCCATAGGCTTCGGGCAGCGTAGCGCCGAGAAGGCCCAGGGCGCCCATTTCGGTCATGATCTCCCTGTCGAAGTTCTCGTGACGCGCGGCAAGCAGGGCACGCGGCATCAATGATGATTGGCAGTAATCACGTGCCGTGTCGCGGATCAGACGTTCCTCGTCGGTAATCTGCGATTCCAGATCGAATGGATCGTCCCATTGAAACACCGCCAACTCCGCCATTCTCATCGCTCCCGTCATCTGATTCGTTCCGTCAGAAAGCCTCAGGATGCGCGGGAGCGAAACCGAAATCTTGCCATAACATCATGTGAGTTGGTAATGACTCTCTATGGAGTCACTCGACACTACGCCCCGTCGGCAGATGCCGCAGATGCACGAACTCGTGGCATTCGAGGCGGCCGCGCGGCACATGAGCTTCACCGGCGCCGCAGCGGAGCTGAACCTGACGCAGGGTGCCGTCAGCCGGGCCGTCGCGGCGCTCGAGCAGCGGCTGCGCACGCCATTGTTCAAGCGTGTCCGCCAGCGGGTGGTGCTGACGCCGATCGGCCGCGATTATCAGGATCAGATCCGAGCGCTGCTCGGACAGCTCAATGCCGCCACGCGCCAGGCCATGTCGGCTAGCCCTGTCGAGCAAACGCTCAATGTCGCCACCTTGCCCACCTTCGGCATCCACTGGCTGGCACCGCGGCTGCCGCTCTTTCAGGCGATGCGGCCGCATGTGACCGTCAACCTCGCGTCACGGCTGCGGCCATTCTCGTTCGAAGCCGAGCCGTTCGACCTCGCGATCCACCATGGCGATCCGGCCTGGCCCGGCGGAACGCTGAGACGCCTCATGAACGAAACCATGGTCCCGATGTGCAGCCCCGAATACCGGCACGCCAGGGCGATCGTCTCACCCGCCGACCTCGATTCCGCGACCTTGATTCACCTCAGGACCCGCCCCGCCGCATGGGCGGAATGGCACGCCAAAGCGGGCCTCTCCGGAGACGGCGCCTTTCGCGGTCCGGTCTATGATCAGTTCGGCATGGCCGTCGCGAGTGCCGCAGCGGGTCTCGGGGTGGCCCTCCTCCCGGAGATGTTCGCAGCCGAACAGATCGCAGAAGGAAAGCTGGTTACCCTTTTCGATCTCGAGGTGAGCACGGGAAGCGCCTACTACGCCGTTCTCCCGGAGGCCGGTCACAAGTCCGCCGCGTCCGATTTTGCCGACTGGCTCGTCGCCCAGCTTACCGCCTGACTTCGACGGTGAGGACGACGCACCGGCGCCTTCGCGATTGGCACCGTCGCGCTGCGCCGTCGGCTCCTTATCCTCCGCCGGAGCACCGGGGAGGATACTCACATGACCATCATAATGGCCGCAAGTCTGTTGGCCGGATTTCAGGCCGCACCGAATGTCGTTCCGCCGGATGAGGTAGCCGCGGCGCCTGCCGCGTCCGACATCGAAGCGCCCGTAGAGGCGATGCTCCAGGCAATCTCCGCACGCGATCCCGCCGCGCTGGAGCAGACGCTGGCAACCAGCGTCGAGCCGGAGATCGTCTATTACTGGGGCGAAACCGTCTCGGGGCGCGAGGCGATCGTTCAATGGCACCGCGAATGGTTCGCCGAACCGGGATGGCGCATCGTACCTGGCCCTGCCAGTCACAGCCTGGTCGGCGAGCGGCTGGCGACCGTGGCCGCGCCTGTCCGCTACATAAAGACGGCCGAGAGGCAGTTCGTGATCCTGATCAGCTATACCCTGTTGAAGGAAGCGGAAGGCTGGAGAATAGCCCGCATCCAGCAGACGCTGCTGGAAGGACCGGACGCTGCGGACTAGCCGCCCGCCGCAGCGGCGACTGCGCGAATGAAGTCCCACTGCAGCCCGTAATATTGCGGGCCGCCGGGTTTGCTCCAGGCGCTCTGGATGACGACCACGAGCTTGCGCTGCGGGTCGATGTAGAGCGCCTGGCCCATGATCCCTATGCCGCGGTATGCATCGCCCGGGCCCGTCCACCATTGATAGCCGTAGCCCAGTTCGCCGAACGCGTTCTTGCTATGCGCCGCTGTCGCCTCGGCGATCCACCCGTCGGGCACGACCGCCTTCCCGCCCGCCCGCGCGCCCTCCAGCATGAAGAGGCCCAGGCGGCCATAGTCGCGCAGCGTGGCGCTGAAGCAGATGCCCCCGGTCTCGAGCCCCTCGGGCGAGGTGATCCAGATCCCATCGGCCTCCATGCCGAAGGGGCGCCAGATCTTTTCCGAGAAGTAGTCCGAGAGAGACTTGCCGGTCGCGTTCATGACCACCGCGCCGATGAGGTTCGACTCCGCCGTGGAGTAATGAAACTCCTGACCCGGCGCCGCTACCCGCGGCTGGGATGCCATCTGGCGGTAGAATGCGGGGCCCATATGGGCCGCATAACGGCTGAAGTCGGATTGCGGATCGTTGTAGTCCTCGCCGAAGCCGACGCCGGAGCGCATCTGCAGCGCCTGCCTGATGGTGACGCCGTCATAGGCGCCGCCCTCCAGTTCGGGGACATAGCGCGTGACCGGATCGTCGAGGCTCTCGATCGCCCCATCCAGCAGCGCCGCGCCGACGAGGGTCGAGGTCACTGATTTTGCGATAGAAAACGAGGTCCAGCGATCGGTCGCCTGGCGGCCCAGTCCGTAACGCTCGAGAACGATGCGACCGTCCTTGATGACCAGCAGGCCCGAAACCCGGTTGACCTTCATGAAATCGTCCACCGTGTACGGCCGATGCTCGTGAAGAAAGGCGACCTCGAGTTCCTGATCCGCCACTTGCAGGTTCCGGATGGACCCGCCGGCCTTGATGACATTGGCCGGAAAGATGGTCTCCATCGCCCGGTAGCCGAGTTCCTGCTCGGTCGGGGACCAGAACCCCAGGCGTTCCTGAAGCGGGGCGGCGTCGGCCTCCGCCCGGGCGAGCGCCGGAACGGTTGTCGTTCCGATTGTTGCGCCGATCAGTCCGGTGAGAACGACGGCGCCCAGGAAACGGCGGCGGGAGGACTTGAGCGCCTTCATCGTCATTCCGCCGAATGCGCGAGCCGGAAACCGACCGTGAAGTAGCCCTGATCCTCGGGGCCGCGGAGCCGGAAGCGTTCCTCGAGGAATTCGCCGGCATCGCCGTACGAACCGCCCCGGATCACGTGGTAACCCGGTGTCGGGCAATCGCTCCGCGCCGATCCGTCCACCGGCGCATCGACGTAGTTCTCATGATAGCAGTCGGCCTGCCATTCCCAGACGTTGCCGCGGATGTCGTGGAGCCCCAGCCGGTCGGCCGGAAAGCTGCCGACCGGCGCCGTCTCGATCCACACGTCACGGCCCTCGGCCTTGCCTCCGCAGCACTCCACCATGCCGATATTGGCCAACTCGTGGGTTACACCCTCCCCGCCGCTGCGGGCGTTGCCGAGATCGGCCAGGGTGGCGACATATTCCCATTCCGCCTCGCTCGGCAGCCGGTATTGCTTGCCCGTCCGGGCGTTCAGCCAGTCGATATAGGCCCGGGCGTCCCGCCAACTGACGCAGAGCACGGGATGATCATCCTCCTGCGCGAACCCCGGCGTCTGCCAGTTCCGCTGGGGGTTGATGTGCCAGGTGGTGTCATCGTTGTAGACGTTGCACTTTCCTGCGGAGACGTAGCCGGTCTCTTCGGTGAAGGCGCGGAAGGCTCCCACCGTCACTTCATGCGCGGCCATCTGAAACGGGGCGATGGCGACGTCGTGCGTCGGGCCGTCGATCGGGCCGTAACCGCGGTCGATCGTCGCGCCCATGGCGAAGGTTCCGCCCGGAATCGAGACCATCTCCGGCACAAGCTCCGCGCGCTGCGCGTCGCTGTCGGGTGCCGCCGCGACGAGCAGCAGGGACGCAGCAGCGAGGGCCGCTGCGAACCGCTTAGCGCTGGCGGGTGCTTCCGGCCCAGGCCGGGCTCCAGTCCGTTCCATGTTGATCGCTCATCTCCCAGTAGAACTTGGTGCGCGGCCGGTCGTGGTTGCCGATCTCGTTCATGGTCGCGGAATCGTAGAGACGCCCGTTGACCATGGTGTAGAGCACGCTGTTGGTGTTCCCGATGTCGGCGAGCGGATCGCGCTCCAGCACGATGAGATCCGCCAGCTTTCCGGGCTCGATCGAGCCGAGCTGATGATCCAGCCCCCAGGTCGTGGCGCCGTTGATGGTCGCCGCGCGCAGGATGCGCATCGGCTCCATCCCGCCTTCGGCGAGTAGTTGCATTTCCCAATGGAGGGCGATGCCCGCCGCCTGGCCGTGGGAGCCGACGTTCACGATCACGCCGGCATCGTCGAGCCGCTTGATCGACCGCGCGACCGAGCGGAAGCCGACGTCGTAGAGCTCGTCCGCCTGATGGATCGACTGCATGGCCCGCACGTAAAGTGGCGCGTCGGACGGCCCCTGGATCGGGTTGTAGGCGTTGTTGATCCCGGGGATGAAGGTGCGGACCTTCGGTTCCTTCCACGGCTCCTGGTTCTGGTAGATGTAATTCTCGCCGAACAGTTCACCGAACGTGACCACGAGCGTCGGCGTGGTGGACATCTCCGAACTTTTGAAGAGCTGGAGCAGGTCGTCGTAATATGTGGCGACCGGCAGGTTGTGTTCCAGGTTGGTATACCCGTCGAGGATCATGCCGACGTTGTCGTAGAAGTGCCCGGCACCCTCCGCGTCGACCATCAGCCCCTCTTCCGCCGCGGCCTGCAGCAGCCACTGCTTCTGCGCCCGCGTGGTGAGCTTGTAGCTCTTGAGCACGGTCCCCCCGATGGCGGCCTTGCGGCGGACGACGGCGCGGGCGTCGTCCAGGCTCTCGATCCGGTTGAAGACGCGGTCGGGCTTTCCGGAGCGGCCGTAGATCACGTGTCCGGTGGTCAGCCAGCGCGGGCTCACCATCAGGCCGGCAATGGTCATTTCGCCGGTTTCATAGCTCGGCAGCTCGTTGGCGTAGGGGTCGAAGTTGGTCGTCACGCCGTAGGCGAGCGCTGCATAGCGGACCGCGTGTTTCTGCGGCATCGCGCCTGTGCCGTAGCAGCAATCGATATGGCCATGCGCGTCGAAGAAGCCGGGCATGAGGGTCTTGCCCCCCAGGTCGTAGACCTTGGCCGCATCCGGTATTGCGACGCTCTCTGCCGGCCCGACGGCCTTGATGCGGTTGCCTTCCACCACGACCGCACCGTTCTCGATGATCGCGTCGTTGCCGGTCATCGGCAGAACGCGCGCGTTCACGAAGGCTATGCTGCCCTGCGGCACGTCGGCCGGAACGCTGAGCTTGACCGAATGCAGGGGCGCGTCGACGGTGCCGCCCGCCTCCGGCAGTGTCGCATAGACATCGGGCCCGAGGGTCCAGAAGAGCTGTTCGGAACGGTCGCTCCAGGCCAGTTCGAACCCGCCCGAACGGGTAAGACGACGCGCGGCCGGGTCATTTCGAGCGGTGATCTCGATGGGCTCCGCACCCACCCGGAACGGCATCACATGCAGTTCCTGGAATTCCTTGAAGGCGATCCACGCGAGATCGGGGCTCAGCGTGAAGTCGCCGGTATCCGCTGTCTCGGCATAGGCGTGGTCCTGCGTATCGCCGCCCGCGGCCGGGATGCTGCGCAGGATCACCGCACGCCGCTTCTCGAAGTCCGGCGGTCCCATGTAGTAGATGCGCCGGTCGTCGGGGGAGAAGCGCGCCACTCCGGCAGCGGGCGCCAGATAGCGAGGCTCGTCGCCGTCCGTGCCGACGACATAGAGCCCCGGAACGTCGTGGGCGCCGCCCATCTGCGAATCTGCGTCAAGAATGCGATAGGCGATCTGCGTGCCACTGTTGGCGAAGACCGGTTCGGCGATGATCCCGCCGCTGCGGGCGAGCACTCTGTCCTCGCTCCCGTCGGCGCTGCGCAGATGAAGCGTGCTGCCGGATTCGTCGTGCCATTCGACATAGGCGACCCAGCGGCCGTCCGCGGACCACCTCGGATCGGTCTGGGCGCCGTCGCTCTCCGTCAGCGGACGCGGCGGTTCGCTGACGGTCAGGTTCTGGCGCCAGATTCGACCCAGGGCGCGGAAGAGCAGTTCATCACCCTTCGGCGAAGGGGCGATCTGCCGGACGATCTTCACGTCGACCTGGTCCGGCGCGAGATCGAGCTCGGTGCGCAGCGCCGGATGAACTTCGTGGCGTGCCGTGGCGCGGAACGGGATGTCCGTCGCCTCGCCGGTTTCCATGTCGACCTTGACCAGCTCGCCCTTGGCCCAGATCGCAACGTGCCGATTGTCGGGAAACCAGTCGAACGCCGGATAGTAATGCTCTTGCGCGAGATAATCGGCCTGCAGATCGCGGGCGAGCCCGTCGTAGACGGCGTTCTGACGGCCGGTCGCGACGTCGTACCGGAAAAGGACCGTCTTGGCGCCGACCCGGCGGATGAAGGCGATGACCGATCCGTCAGGCGACACCTGCGGCGTGGTCGCGCTCCCGAAACCGGAAATCAGATCGACCGTGTCGCCGCTCTGCAGGTCGTGCCGGCGAATGACGAAATTGCTGAGGTTCGGGTTGAGGTAGACATAATGCAGCCCGCCGACCCGCTCGGTATAATAGAGGTGCCGTCCATCCGGCGAATAACGCGGCTCCTGAAGATCCTTCCCGCTTTCGGGAGGCGCAATCAGTTGCCGCTCCTCGCCGCCGCCCACGTCGAAGCGGATCAGCTCCGATGTGCGCATATCGAACACCGAGGCGCTCGTCTTGGTGGCAACGATGGCGCTGCCGTCTGGCGACCACGAGGGCGCCGTGATCATGTCCATCGTTTCATGGCTGATCTGGCGGGGATCGGATCCGTCGCGATTGGCAATCCAGATGTTGTCGGCGCCCGTCGCGTCGCTGAGATAGAGGATTTTGCGGCCATCGGGGCTGAACTGAGGGCTCCGCTGGGTCGCGGGGCCGGACAGGATCGCCCTCGCCTCTCCGCCGGTCGCAGGGATTGTGTAGATGTCGTTGAGCAGGTCGAACACGAGCGTTCGCCCGTCGGGACTGACGTCGACGCTCATCCAGGTACCTCCGGTGAGGGTAAGCGTTACGTCCTCCGGCTGGGAGGTCAGGATATCCGATGGCGAGGCAGAGGGCTCCGCGCTCAGCGGAGCGCCCACCAGCGCGATTCCCGCGAATACTTTCGCCCAGTTCGGACCCAAAGCCATTTCCCTCCCCTTTCACGACCGACATCGTTGTGTCGGCCTGTGCCAGACTAGGTGCGGCGGGTGCAATTTGGCGGTGCGAAAGTCGCGGGGACCGTTGCCGACGGATCACCGGTGCGATTGAGGGATGCTCGATGGCGGGCGCACGACTGCGCCCGATCGGCCAGGGCGATCGGAGTGGGCCCCGCCCCCGCGTCACGAGCTCGCCGGCTCGCAACGACGGTCATGCGGCGCAGGCATGGTGCCCGGCACCAAGCCGATGACCCGCTCAACTCGCTCGGGAAAGCAGGTTTAGGGGTTAGAACTCTCCTGCCACGCCGACGCGGACTGCGTTGTTGCCGTGCCCGGCGTAAGCGAAGCCGGCGGTGAGCGCGAACGGCTCCTCGGTGTCCAGCCGGTGGGAGATCGCGCCGCCGATCGCCTGCGCCTCGCGGAAGGTCGAGCCGTTCAGCGCGTAGCTGGTCCGGCCCGGCGCAGACGGCATCGGCGCGTAGCCCATCGCCATCGCTGCCGCGATGCCGGAGCGGGCGTCGCGGCGGTCGCGGTCGAGATCGAAGCGGATATCAGCGATATCGCCCGGTCCGAAATCGGCCAGCGCGAGATTGCCCGCGGCATCCGACGTCACGTAGCTCACAGGGCCGGACTGCGCTGCTCTGCTTTCCGCAGAGCCGATTCCGGCGAGGGTGTAAGTCGAGGCGGCGGACCCTAGCGATACCTGGCCCGCGCGGTTCGCCACCGCGTTCTCGCCGATGGCGACTGCCCCGGCCGCGGTCGCCAGGGCATTGCTGCCGAGCGCTATCGCCGACTGCCCCTCCGCCACGCTGTCCGCGCCGATCGCCACCGCGGCGAGCCCCGTCGCACGATTGTCCGCCCCGATCGCGACCGCGCCGCGGCCCGTCGCCAGATTGGGATCGCCGATCGCGACCGCGCCGTCACCCGAAGCGACGTTGCCGAGCCCGATCGCCACCGCCGCCCCGTCGGTCGCCTGCGCACCGTTGCCTATGGCGACGGCATCATCGCCGCTGGCGTTCGCCCCCGAGCCCATCGCGATGGCGTTCACGCCGGTCGCCGTCGGCCTGTCGCCGCTGCCGTTGATCGCGAGATAGTCTGTTCGCGCCAGAGCCTCGTCCGCGGCGAGTTTGGCGGCGTCGGCGTTGGTCGAAGCGCTTTCGGCGATCGACCGGGCGAGGTCGGCATTGGTCCGCGCTGCCGCCGCGACCTGCTGAGCCGTATCGGCCCGGGTTGCCGCGTCGTCGGCGGCAGCTTGCGCATTGGCCGCATTGGCGAGCGCGAGTTCGGCCGTCTCTTTCGTCGCCGCGCCGCTGGCGATCGCCTGGTTGGCGAGGGTATGCGCCTCATCCGCCCGCGTCTGCGCGGTCGCAGCTTCGGTGCGGGCCAGCGCCGCCTCGCTTGCAGCGCTATCGGCGGTCGCCTGCGCGGTCGCGGCGTTCGCCAGAGCGGTGTCTGCAGTACCCTGGGCGGCAGCCGCGTTCGCCAGCGCCGTGTCGGCGGTCATCTGCGCAGCCGCGGCATTACTCAACGCGGTGTCTGCCGTGTTCTGAGCCGTTGCGGCATTGGCGAGCGCGGTATCTGCTGTTCCTTGCGCGGCGGCCGCATTGCTGAGCGCCGCGTCCGCCGTGCCTTGCGCGCTGGCGGCGTTGCTCAGTGCGGTGTCGGCGGTGCTTTGTGCCGTCGCGGCATCGTTCAGCGCAGTGGTCGCCGTCGCCTGTGCCGTCGCGGCGCTGGCGAGTGCACCGTCCGCCGTTCCCTGGGCGGCCGCGACCGCCTGGTTGGTTGCGTCGAGCTGCGATCCGTTGACCGCGTCGGTCGACCCCGCAGCGACCGCGCCGGCACTCACCCCGGTCATGACCCGATCACCCGCGGTCCCGCCGACGTCCATCACCATGCCGTCCGTCGCGGCGCCGACCGTGATCGCGCGACTTGCCGCATCCTGCCGAACCAGGCCGATCGAACCGCCGGCGACCTGCCCCTGGAGAACCGAAATGGCCCCGGTGTTGGTCGTCACCTGCGCGTCGAGCGCGCCCAGCGCGCCGCCCACATCGGTATAAGTCCCGCCCTGGACGACATAGCTGGGTGGTGTCAGCAACCCGCCCGCATCGACCCCCGCGCCGCCGCCGAGCGCCGCGGCGAGGCGGCTGTTGGTGGCATCGATATCGGCGGCGTTGATCGTGACGTTCTGGTTCGTCGTGAAGAGCTGGCTGCCCGTCACCGCGTCGGTCGATCCCGCCGCAATAGCGCCGTCCGCGACGTTGACGATGCGGCGCTCTGCACCCGCTGCACCGACCGAGACGGTGTTCGCGACATCAGCGATCGAACCCTGCCCGAGCGCCACCGCGCCGTCGCCCGTGGCACTCGAGCCCTGACCGAAGGCCGAGGCGCCTACTGCGTTCGCCTTGGCGCTTTCGCCCACGGCGGTCGCGTCCGTCTGTCCGTCGGCGGTCCCACCCGCTTCGGCATTGGCACCGATGGCGGTCGTGCGGGCATTGGAGCGAGAGATCGGGCCTGCCCACACACTTCCGGCCTGGGCGCGATAGCCGATCGCAGTGCTGGATTCGCCCACCGCGAGGCTTTGGGCACCGTTCGCTGTACCAAAGTCGTTCGTGACGCGAGTGTCCTGCCCGGTGCCGGTGCTGTTCGCGCCAGTGACGAGGGAGCTTTGCCCGACCGCCGTGCTGTTGGCGCCAGTGGCATAGCTGAACGTGCCCACCGCGGTGCTATTCGGGCCTTCGGCGCCGCTCGTGTCCCCAAATGCGGTACTGTTGTCGCCGCTGGCTTCGCTGCCCAAACCTGCGGCGGTGCTGCGGCCGCCGGAAGCGTCGGCGCCCTCGCCGACAGCGAGCGAAGAGGGGCCGGTCGCGCTCGGCGCGCCGAATCCGTAAGTGTTGTCGCTGGCAATCAAGCCCGTGCCGGAGGCGGCGATCGCCGCGTTGAGCTGGCCGAGATTGACCGCATCGGTAGCCGCCGTGCCGTCGGCAACGTTCACGATCCGCCGCTCGGCCCCAGCCGTACCGACCGAGACGGTGTTCGCCTGATCCGCCACCGAGCCTCGCCCCAATGCCACCGCGCCGTCGCCGGTGGCACGCGAGCCCTGACCGAAGGCGGAGGCGCCGAGCGCATTGGCGGTCGCACTTTCGCCGACGGCGGTCGCATCGGTTTGCCCGCTCGCTCCGGTACCCGCTCGCGCGTTGGCGCCGACCGCCGTCGAGCGAGCGTTGTCATAGGTCCCACCGGTCCACTCGCTACCGGCCATGGCGGAATAGCCGATCGCAGTACTGTATTCTCCTACGGTGAGGCTATTCGCCCCGTTCGCGGTACCGTAATTGTCGAAAACGGTGCTGCGTTGGCCGGTAGCGGTGCTGTTGTCGGCCCAGGCGTTAGCGGTTTGGCCGGTCGCGGTGCTGTTGACGCCGGAGGCCGTGCTGTTCTGGCCGGTGGCGGTGCTGCTGTTACCCCAGGCACGGGAGTTGTGGCCGGTGGCGGTGCTGTCGGCGCCGGAGGCTTCGCTGTTCTCGCCCATAGCGGTGCTATGCTCGCCGCTTGCGAGGCTGGATGTCCCGACAGCGGTGCTGTTCGGACCAAGCGCGGAGCTGTTGGTCCCAATGGCGGTGCCGTAGGCATCGGCGACAGTGGCGTTCTCCCCGCATTCCAATCCGTCGTCCCCGGTTCCGAGAGTGCCGTCGGGGCCCGGCGCCGTGTTGCATTCCGGCGTTGCATCTGCCTGGGCGGGCGCAGGTATCGCCAGAGCCGCCGCGATCGCGAACGGGGTGGCGGCGGCAAGCAATTTCGGCACGTGCGTGGGACGCATGGTATTTCTCCCCTGGTTCGTAGCAACATGCCGCCAACCGAATGAGGGGAACGAACGTCCGCGCGGGTGCCGCGGTTGTGCCCCTGACGCCTGCGCTGCGCCATGTCGCGCAGCCAGGCTAGGAGCGCAGGGGCCCGCAATTCCACCTATCAATTCCAGTGAATTCTGACCAATCCTGTCGAGGCAAGGTACCGGACCATATGGTTAACTTGACGTAAACCATTGAGTTAGGTGAAAAAATTTAGCACAATCGACGCAATGGGCGCCCGTACGACATGCTTGATCTAACGACGATCCTGATCGTCACGCTGGCGACCGCATGTCTCCAGGCCCTCGTGTGGATTTTCGCCTGGCGTGCCTGGCGGCATCTCTATGAACTGAAGTTTCTGGCGGCCGGCTTCGTTGCGATGGCAGTGGGTGTGTTGCTGATGCTCGTGCGCGGAGAGCAGCCGGCCGACTGGGCGATCATTATTCCCAACACGGTCATCAAGCTCGGCCTCGTCCTGCTGGCGGAAGGTCTCGCCCGTTTCCTGGGACAGCCGCGATATAGCTGGATCGGCATTTCGCTGTTGATTGCCCACGTCGCCGCGTGGAGCGCGATCGTGGCGGTGGACCCGGGCGACGTGGCGCTCCGCATTCATGCCTCGACCGTCTTCACCGTGATCGTCATGTCCGTGATGTGCCTGGGCCTCGCGCGCGACCGCACGCAACCTCCGCTTCTTCGTTGGGTCACGATCGCGGTGCTTGCCGAGTACATGCTGGCGAGCATCGTTCAGAGCGTTCTCGAGCTCGGCCTGCCGGCCGATTTCCAGAGCGCGCCGGTCCTCGCCGACCGCAACGCCTGGTACCTGCTGCAGGGCACGCTGTTCCTGATCGCACTTTTCGCATGCCTGCTCTTCATGGTCAGTTCGCGGCTGTCGGCAGACCTGCGCGAGAAGAACGAGAGCCTCTCGCGCGAAGTCCAGGAGCGGCGCCGGCTCGAAAGCCGCCTGAGCGCGAGCCTGGAAACCGAGCGTGCTTTGCGGGAGGAGCAGGTGGACCTGATGCGCGTCGTCAGCCACGAGTTCCGCACGCCGCTCGCGGTCATTCGCAACGCTACCGAAATGATCGGCCTCGTCGGAGACGGGTCGCCGTCCACGAAGCGCGCGCGGCTCGCTGGGATAAACGAGGCGCTCGATCGTCTGTTCGCCCTGATCGACAGGTTCATGGGGGACGATCGCGAGCACACCTACCGGCCGGAGCAGATCCGGATCGGCTCCGTCATTGCCGAGGTGCGGCGGCATTTCGAACTGACGGATTGCAGCGATCGACTGGACGTCGCCGCCCATGACCGGGACATCGCTTTTCGTGCCGACGCCGAGATGATGGTCACGATCCTCATCAATCTGATCGACAACGCGCTCAAATATTCGCCCGACGACCGTCCGGTGCGGATCGCCGTCAGGGAGGAGCTTGACTGCCTCGTCGTCGAGGTGCGTGACCGGGGCATGGGCATTCCCGAAGATGAGCTGGGCAAAGTCGGTCGCCGCTTCTTCCGGGCGTCCAACGCGAAAGGCGTCATGGGGACGGGCCTCGGAATCTATTCCGCCCGCCGTCTCCTGGCCTACCACGGGGCAACGCTGGATCTCGAACCCCGTGCGGACGGGGGAACTGCGGCAATCGTGCGTGTCCCGTTGCCGGCCGAGCTTGACCGCGAGCTCCTTTTTGAAGGCGTTCCTGCGTGACCCGAATCCTGATCGTCGAGGACGAGCCGCGCCTGCGCCAGGATCTCGCTGACTTTCTCGAACTGCGCGGTTTCGAGGTCACAGTGGCCGGCACTGCTCGGGAAATGCGCTCTGCGCTGACCGACCACCCACTGCCTGCGGCCATCATCCTCGACGTCGGGCTGCCCGACGGAAACGGCTTCGACCTGGCCGCGGAAATCCGCCGGAGCAACGACTGCGGCATCATCATGCTCACCGGGTTCGCCGACAGCGCAGATCGCGTGCGCGGTTTCGACAGCGGTGCCGACATCTACCTCGTCAAGCACAGCACGCTGCGGGAAATCGAAGCCGCCATTCGCAGCCTGCTCCGCCGAACGGGAAACCCACCGACGGCCCAGGACAGCCGCGGGGGACGCTGGGTACTCGATACCGCCAACTGGGCGATGATCGCACCAGACGGACAGGCGCTGAAACTCACGGCGACCGAGTTCGCTTTCCTGAGCCTGTTATGCCGCCGTCAGGGCGAGGCTTGCGCGAGAGAAGACCTCGTGACCGCGCTCGCCCGCCCCCACGGCCATTTCGACAATCGCCATCTCGATGCCGTCGTCAGCCGTCTGCGCCGCAAGATCGGGCAGGTCACCGGCCTCCCGTCCGCCATCAAGGTCGTCTATGGCGTCGGCTATGCCTTTACGGCGCCGGTCGTCGTGGAATGAGCGCGAAGCTCAGGCCGCGACGCTACTGATCAAACGGGTTCAGGTCGGGTCGGGCGCAGCCTCGGGATCCCCGTCCTCCGACTTCGCGGCAATCGTGAAGAACGGGAGCGTCGCGTGGACGATCGGGCCGATGGCGACGGCATAGAGGATCGTGCCCGCGCCCACTGTGCCGCCGCAGATCCACCCCAGCGCGAGCACCGTCAGCTCGATACCTGTTCGAACCCCGCCGATCGGCCAGCCGGTGCGAGCGGCCAGCCCCGTCATCAGTCCGTCGCGGGGGCCTGGCCCGAGGCCCGTGCCGATATAGGCGCTGGTGGCCGCGCCGTTGAGGACGATCCCGAAGCCGAGCATCCCGGCGCGGACGGCGAGCGATTCGACTTCCGGGATAAGCCAGAGGCCGAGATCGGCGGCGAGACCGATCACGATCATGTTGCTGATCGTCCCGATGCCCGGCCGCTGCCGGAGCGGGATCCAGAGCAGGAGGATCACCGCACCGGTGATGATGACGACCGTGCCGAAGCTCAAAGGCGTGCGCTCGCCGACGCCCTGATGGAAGACGTCCCACGGATTCAACCCCAGGACCGAGCGAACCATCAGCGCCATGGAAAGGCCATAGAAGAGAAGCCCGACGTAGAGCTGGGCGAGGCGGCGGATCATCATGGCGGCCCCTTATAACAAGCGGCCGCGCGTAGCCACCTGCTCCAACAGCCATTAGCCGCTGATGACGTCGGCTGGTCCGGCGCGCGGCTCGCCTCCGCAACGGGAGCGAACGTTCGCGCCGCGCGTTTCTTCGGCGTGATCCATTCTGGCAAGGAGGCCATTCTCATGAACCAGACCGCAGACGATGCACCGCGCGATCTCCACCATCCGCTGATCCTGTCCAGCCGCGTCATCGGTGCGCCAGTGTTCGACCGCGAGGGAAATCGGTTGGGCCATGTGGACGACCTGTCGATCGAGAAGGCGAGCGGCAAGACCGTCTACGCCATCATGTCGTTCGGAGGATTTCTCGGCATCGGCGCCAAGCTTCACCCGGTGCCTTGGCCGCTGCTCGACTACAATCTCGAGCGGGGCGGCTACACCGTGCCGTTGACCGCAGAGATCCTGAAGGACGCGCCGAACTACGACGCAGCCGAAGTGCGCATGCTCGGCGGGCCGGATCACCGCGTATATGGCGAGACGATCTACGGCTACTATGGAACCTATGGGGCGGTGCCCTACTGGTGAAGTCCCCGCGGGCGTCGACCGCCGCCCGCACGCTTCGCTCGCCATGACCTCTCCGCCTCGCTATCAAACTTCCGATCCGGTCACATGAAATCACACCGACGGGCCGGCCGAGAGGGAGGGATACTTGAGAGAGGGATTCACGCGCGCTTTCCTGTGCATCATGGCGATTGCTCTGAGCGGGGCGTTGTTCGCGGCGGTTGATGTCGCCCATGCACAGTCCGCCGCTACCGTCGTAAGCCAGCCGGGCGGAGCTCTTGCGGGCGATGTTCGCGTCGTGGAAACGGCGGACACGGTGACCGTCGACTGGCCGGCGGGCGACGACGCGCGAGCCAGCCTGGTGCTGTCGCTGGCGAAGGATCGCCCCCTGATCCGGGCTATGGGCATTGATGGAAAGGTCGTGCTCGCGGATCTCGATCCTGCTGCCGTAGTCACCATAGGCACGCGCGATCTGCGGCAGGGATGGACCGTCTTCTTCGACAACCCCCGCAACCGGCCTTTCGAAAGCTTTCCACTGGCGCTGCAGCGCGATTCCATACGGATCGAACCCGCCGGAGGTCACACCAGGATCATCGTCGACGGCGCTTCGGCCGGGCCGTTCTCCGGAACCTTCCAGTTCACCGTCTACCCCGGCTCGCGGATCATTCGCGCCGCGATGGTCATGTCGACCTCGCGCGATGCCACGGCCTATACCTTCGACGCCGGCCTCTCGGTGCCTGCGTCGGCGCGCTTGCCGTGGGAGACGATCGCCTACACAGACACGTCGGACGCACTGGTTCGCGCGGAAGGCGACGAGGCGCGGCGTCCGGCCGTTTCACCCGACGTCCGGGGGCGGCTCATCCTCGCGGAGGGCGCTCATGGCGGGACGCTCGCGCTCCTGCCTCCACCGCACCAGTACTTCTACCCGGTCGACTACGCGAACAACGATAACAGCGTGTGGTACGGCAGCGACTATCGCGAGCTGACCGGGCGAACCGGCTTCGGCCTTCGCCAGACGCTGGAGGGCGACCGGCGCTTCGTGCCCTGGGTGAACGCTCCGCCCGGCTCCGTGCAGGACATGGGCGTGTTCTACCTCCTCGATGCCGGTGACCCGGCCAGCGCGATCCGCTCCGCGATGGCGTTCACCCGGGGAGACAGCTTCAAGCCGCTGCCCGGGCACCGGACGTTTACCAGCCATTACCACGTCGAGCACGCCGTCGACTTCCTCAACCAGCAGCGGTTCCAGCAATCGACCGGCGTACCGGCGGGGCTGGAGAAGCCGGCCTTCGTCGACCGGTTCAAGGCCATGAACGTCGACATCGTCCATCTCGGCGAGCTCCACCTGTCGCGGGAGGATCTGGATCGTGCGGGCGATCGCCTGACATTGCTCCGGACGATCCACGAGGAGACCGCCCGCCTGTCGGACGAGGAACTGCTGCTGCTCCCCGGCGAGGAACCAAACGTGCATCTCGGCGGTCACTGGGTGAGCTTCTTCCCCAGGCCGGTCTACTGGACGCTGGACCGCAAGGAGGGGCAGCCCTTCGTCGAAACCGATCCGGAATTCGGCAAGGTCTATCACGTCGGATCGGCCGAAGACGTCCTGGCCCTCATGGAGGCGGAGCAGGGCCTGATGTGGGCGGCCCACCCGCGCATCAAAGGGTCGACGGGTTTCCCCGACAAGTATCGCGGCGAGACCTTCTACAAGAGCGACCGCTATCTGGGCGGTGCATGGAAATCGATGCCGGCCGACTATTCGCATCCCCGGTTGGGCAAGCGCGTGCTCGACCTGCTCGACGACATGAACAACTGGGCCGCAAAACCCGGCGAACGCAAGTTCACGCCGGGCGAAGTCGATGTCTTCCAGATCGGCCCGGACAGTGAGCTCTATGCGCATATGAACATCAATTACCTGCGGCTCGACGGTGCGTTGCCGAAGTACGAGGACGGCTGGCAGCCGGTGCTGGATGCGCTTCGCGGCGGCAGGTTCTTCACCACGACCGGCGAGGTGCTGATCCCCGAGTTCACGATCGACGGTGCGCAGAGCGGCGAGGATGTCGTTCCAGGCGCACAGGCGAGGCTCAGCGCCACCATCGAGTGGACCTTCCCGCTCGCCTTTGCGGAGATCGTCAGCGGCGACGGGTCCAAGGTCTATCGCGAACGCATCGATCTGACGGACGGCGGCCCCTTCGGACGCCGCACCATCTCCAGAACGCTCGATCTGCGCGGCCGCAAATGGGCGCGACTCGAGGTATGGGACGTCGCGGCGAACGGCGCGTTCACGCAGCCGGTATTCATTACCTCGGGCACGCATGAGACACGGTAACTTCCGAGTCCCTTGATCCGTTAGGAATGCACCCGGAACGCATAAGCCAGGCGGTTCTCGCTCACGCCGGAACGGGCCCTGCGGCCTGCCGTTCATGAGACATGATTGGGAAGTTTCCGGAGATGGCGGTTTGAGCCCCGTCGTCGTCGTCACCGGCGGAAGCGCCGGGGTCGGCCGCGCTACGGTTCGCGAGTTCGCGCGGGCAGGCGCAAACGTAGCGATCCTGGCCCGCGGGCAGGAGCGCCTCGACAACGCGGTACGCGAGGTAGAGGCAACCGGTTCGCGCGCGCTCGGCATTTCGGTCGACGTGGCGGACGGCGGCGCAGTCGAAGCCGCAGCCGAGCGGATCGAGCGGGAGCTGGGGCCGATCGACGTCTGGGTGAACAACGCCTTCGCCGGGATCTTCTCCACTTTCATGGACATGAGCTGGGAAGAATACGAGCGCGTCACCGCCGTCACCTATTTCGGGCAGATCCATGGCGCGCGCGCGGCACTGAAGCGGATGGTGCCCCGGGATCGTGGCACGGTCGTGCTGGTCGGCTCCGCCCTCGCCTATCGCGGCATTCCGCTGCAATCGGCCTATTGCGGCGCGAAGCACGCGCTGCAGGGCTTTCTCGATTCCATCCGGCCGGAACTCGAGCATCGCGGCAGCAAGGTCCAGGTCACCATGGTGCAACTGCCCGCGATCAACACCCCGCAGTTCGATTGGGCGCGGGCGCATATCCGCGGCCGGCCTCGTCCGGTTGGAAAGATCTACCAGCCGGAAGTCGCCGCACGCGCCATCCGGTTCGCGGCAAGCGCCGGACGCAAGGAGGTCTGGGTGGGCAGCGCGACGGCGCAGACAATCCTTGGCGACAAGCTCGCCTCGCCACTCCTCGACCATTATCTCGCCGAGAACGGCATTGCGAGCCAGTCCTCACCGGAGCCGATGGAAGCGGATCGGGTGGACAATCTGTTCGATGTACCGCCAGGCGATCCCGGAGCGCATGGGCGCTTCGACGGCCAGGCGGTCGATAAGAGCCTGCAGATGTCACTCAACCGAAGACGGGACAAGGTCCTCGGCGCCGCCGGGCTTGCGATTGCGGCAACGGCTCTCCTGGTCGGCCGCAGACGCCCTCGCAGTTGATCCATTGGTCTTCGTCCCTCGTCTCAATGGCGCTGGAGCTCGTAATCGATCCTGATCCGCACCCAGGCGCCGACCTGATACTGCCCGCCGAGCCGCGGAGGGCGCACCCTGAACTGCCACGCGGCGGCCAGCACTGCCCGATTGATGTTCGAGCCGCTGGGATATTCCTCAAGCGCGACGCAATCCTCGACCCGGAAATCGGGCACGGTCCGGCACGCAATCAGGCCCCATCCGGGCCCGGTCGCGGTCGAAAGGTATCCGCGAAGCTCGCCCGGGCGCGGCTCGCGGTACCACGCGGCGGCGTAGAGCGGCTCTCCGTTCGGCGCCGTGCCGACGCGTGGCGTGTCGCCGCTCGAGCCGGTGTCCGGCGGTCCGACGGGCGGACCACTCGCGGCAGTGCGCGGCGAGGATGGCGTCTTCACTTTCGACAGATCGAAGGAGGACGGCGCCACCCGCACGACGGGTGCCGCTGAGGGGCTCGGCTCAGCGGGGCGCGGACTCTGGATCGACGGCTGATCCGCCGCCTCGGGTTCGGCCCGGGGGCGTTCGGCGGGTTCGGGCTGCTGCACCTCTTCGCTTTCGGCCTCAGGGGTTTCCTCAGCGCTTTCCGGAGCGGAGCGGGCCTGGAACCGCACCAGCGTGGGCTCTGCTTCGGGTTGCCCCGGATCCTGCAGGCCGAGCGACAGCAACAGCGCGATCAGCAACAGTTCCAGGACAAGCGCCGCGATAACCGCGAGCGCCCGCCGCTTGGGGTCCGGCCGGTATTCTCCCGATGCTGGGCTAATCAACGCATGTCTCGCATCCGGGTGTCCACAGACGAAGGTCTGCGCGGCACGGTCCGGCACCGGGCGCATCGCGGTGAGCAGCCTCATCGCGCCGCCTTGTCGTCACAGTGCTCACCAACCCATCCAACCTACGGATTACACGCGTTCCTCAGCGCCGTGCCGCCGAGGCGATTCAGCGTGCCGTGTATCATCGGAACCCGGATGCGCGATAGGACGTTGCCGCGCGGAAGCTCGGGCGGGCCGCAATTGCCTTCGCCAGGCAATCGGAGTATGGGCGGCTTCCTGCCCCGGTTCCTGCGAAGCCCGACCTGCTTCGCGCGCCGGGGCGCCGTCATTTTGCGCGCAAGGAATTCCCGATGGCTCGTCGCCGCCAGATCTACGAAGGCAAGGCCAAGATCCTCTACGAAGGCCCCGAGCCGGGTACGCTGATCCAGTACTTCAAGGACGACGCGACCGCCTTCAATGCGCAGAAGAAGGGCACGATCAACGGCAAGGGCGTGATCAACAACCGCATCAGCGAGTACGTCTTCACCCGCCTCGCCCATATCGGCATTCCAACCCACTTCATCCGCCGCCTGAACATGCGCGAACAGCTCGTGCGCCAGGTGGAGATCGTTCCCATCGAGGTGGTCGTGCGCAACGTCGCCGCCGGCAGCATCTCCAAGCGCCTCGGGCTGGAGGAAGGCGAGCCGCTGCCGCACACCCTGATCGAATACTACTACAAGGACGATGGCCTCGGCGATCCGCTGATCGCGGAGGAGCACATCGCCTGCTTCAACTGGGCATCGAACGAGGAGATGCAGGACATCTCCAGCATGGCGATCCGCATCAACGATTTCCTGTGCGGCATGTTCGCCGCGATCGACATCCGCCTGATCGACTTCAAGCTCGAGTTCGGCCGCATGTGGGACGGCGACTACAGCCGCCTCATCCTGGCCGACGAGATCAGCCCCGACGGCTGCCGCCTGTGGGACATGACCACCGGCGAGAAGCTCGACAAGGACCGCTTCCGCCGCGACCTCGGCGGCGAGGAAGAAGCCTACCAGGAAGTTGCCCGCCGCCTCGGCCTGCTCCAGAACGACGACGGCGGCCCGGGCGAGGTGTTCGACCTCAACGCCCACCGCGGCAAGCTGCGCACGTCCAAGACGAAGAAGTAAGGCGTTCCTCGATCGAGGAGCTTCTTCCCTGCGCTATGAGAATGCGCGGCTCACTGAGCCGCGCAATCCGTGCACATCACGGCGCCCTAGGCGGGCGTTTCGGCCTCGTCCGACATCTGGCGGGAAAGCACCGATGTTCGCGAGGCCGTGAGCAGCATGTCGCCGCCGCTCGCCGCCGCCGCAGGGCCGATGTCGCGTAGCAGATGGTCGCGGATGTGGTCGGGCACCGCCCCCTCGGCAGCGAACTGATCGTTTGCGGCCATCAGGTCGGCGGCACGTGCATCGTCCGCCTCGAGATCGCCGCTGAGATCGCCGATCCGCTCGAGGATGATGGGATAGGCGGCGGGAAGGCGTAGCGCGTTGAACGCGGTCAGGATGATGCCGTCCAGCAGGTCCGCCTTGGGCATCGGGACTCCGTTCACGACGAGAAAGCTCGGCATCGTCCCGAACGGATCGGAGGCGACGCAGAAGAGCTGCCCCTCGAACGGCAGCGCCCAGCCGACGAAGCGAAAATCGGGATTGCCGAGCTGAAATTCCAGAAGGCCGGTGGCCCCCCGCCGGATGAAGCCATGGTCGTGACAGAAGCGGCCCGGCGCGACGACGGCGGGCCGGGTCACGCGCCAGAACCCCTCGTAGGCCGCGCCGCGCAGATCCGTCATCATGCGCGCGGTGGCGAGGCCCGGCACTTCCGGTGCGACAAACTTCGGCGCTTCATGGGGTACGGTGACGCCGAGCAGGTCCGCGAGTTCGGCAGGCTCCCGCTCCCAGTCGAGCAGAGTGAAGCCGTCCTGCCGCTCGGCAACGAGATGGGTCAGGCGTTCGAGATTATGGCTGGAGGGCCTTACGGCCCCTGAAGCCCAGCGGCCGACCAGCGACTTGTCGACTCCGAGGACGGATGCAAGCCGCCCGCGGCTCATCGACAGCGCCTTGAGCACCAGCCGCAAGTTCGCGGAGAACGCGATCTCCCCCATCGCAATATGATCCCAGAAGAATCGCGCCGATGCAACCTCCTGTGCAACCGTTGCATCGGAACGCGGAATTTTCGTGCCTCGGTTGCGTACGCCGCTGCACCTCACCGCGCCGACCCGCCCCGAATAGGGTCCGCCCCACTCAAAAGGGCGAAGGGGTAGGATCATGTCGAATGCGAAATTCTGGGCCAGGCCGTTCACGGCCGCCGTTCTCGGGAGCACTGCGCTCGTTCTGCTGCCGGATACGGCGTCGGCGCAGACCACGACGATCTGTCAAAGCGTAACGCCCACACCGACGGCGCCTGTGGCCACGGGTGGCGGCGCGATGGCCTGCGGCAGCGCGGCGGAAGCGAACGGCCCGGCGTCCACGGCGGTGGGGATTAGTTCCGAAGCGGACTCCAGCGGCACCGCCATCGGTCACTCCACGACCGCGGGGGCCCAGGCCACCGCGGTGGGCCATGCGGCGGCAGCAAGCGGCGATGAATCGACCGCACTGGGTCTCGCGGCCAGCAGCGGCGGCACACAAGGCACTGCAGTGGGCGGTCGCAGCATCGCGACCGGGAATTATTCGACTGCTGCCGGTTACGGCAGCGTTGCCATGGGCGAATCGGCCACGGCCGTCGGGCACGGCAGTCGCGCGGATGGCATTAACGCGACGACGATGGGCAGTCAGAGCCAGGCAGCCGGAGAGAACAGCGCCGCTTACGGCGTGAGTAGCGCGGCGTCGGGCGTCAACAGCGCCGCATACGGCGGCCACAGCACCGCAAGCGGAGCCAATTCGGTTGCCCTGGGCACGATCAGCACCGCCTCGGATCAATACGCGACCGCGCTCGGGTCGGGAGCCACTGCCAGCAACTTCGGATCGACGGCAACCGGCGCGAACAGCGCCGCCGCCGGTTACGGCGCCACTTCGACTGGCGTCGGGAGCGCGGCGGCTGGCGATGAAGCCGTTGCGACCGGCTATGCCTCCGATGCGGACGGAATCGGGTCGGTAGCGATCGGCTCGCGCAGCAGCGCCGGAGGGGTAGCCGCGATCGCCATCGGTTCGGGCAGCGCTGCCTCCGCCGACGGCGCGACCGCGATCGGCCAGAACAGCACCGCATCGACCGCCAGCAGCGCCGCGTTCGGCTCGGCCGCGAATGCCGCCGGCGTGGGATCGACCGCGCTGGGCACGTTCAGTCAAGCCTCGGGCGAATATAGCACCGGGGTCGGCCTCGGCGCGCAGGCGACCGGCCAATATTCGACCGCGCTGGGTAACGGCAGCAATGCCAGCGGCGTCAACGCCACCAGCCTCGGCCGCAGCTCGATCGCGGGTGAACTGGCTACCGCCACCGGCGGGTATAGCGACGCCTCGGGCGCGCGATCGTCCGCTTATGGCGTCGTCAGCAAGGCAACCGGGGATTCGGCCACCGCCACCGGCTATGCCGCGCAGGCAACCGCCAACAGCGCGACCGCGAACGGCGCCTATGCACAGGCCACCGGCATCCAGTCGACCGCCATCGGCAACGCTTCCGCTGCGACCGGCGCCGCGTCCACCGCGCTGGGCAACGGCAGCCAGGCCGTGAACGGATCGGATACGGCGAGCGGCTACTTCGCCACCGCGAGCGGCGGCCTTTCATCCGCCTACGGTACATTGAGCGAAGCAACCGGCGCGCGTTCCTCCGCCCACGGCGCCTACACAATAGCCAGCGGAGAGAATTCGATCGCCCTCGGTTATGGCACGCAGGCCACCGGCGCCAGCGCAACCGCGACTGGCGTCGCCGCTGTCGCTTCCGGAGCGAGCGGGACCGCCAACGGGTCTGGGGCGCAAGCCTCCGCCGTTATGACGACCGCGATTGGGGCCGGTGCCGGGGCCACGGCCGACAACGCCACCGCGCTTGGCGGCGGCAGCGTCGCGTCGGGGGTATCGAGCACCGCGGCCGGCTACTTCAGCGAAGCCAGCGGCGACCGTTCCTCGGCGTTCGGTATCCAGAGCGAAGCCAGTGCCGAGTCCGCCTCCGCTCAAGGCTATCTCGCAACCGCGAATGCGGACTACGCCACCGCAATCGGCAGCCTGAGCGACGCAACCGGCAATGGCAGCACCGCGCTGGGCTCGGCATCCATGGCGTCCGGCGCCAACAGCGTCGCGCTCGGCGCCGGTTCGGTGGCCGATCAGGACAATACCGTGTCCATCGGCGCTCCCGGCGCGGAGCGCCGCGTGGTCAACGTCGCCGCCGGCACCGCCGACACCGATGCAGCCAACGTCGGGCAGGTCGAAGCGGGTGACGCCGGGACTCTCGCCACTGCGAACACCTATGCCGATGCCGGGGATGCGGTGACGCTTGCCACTGCAAACACGTACGCCGATGCCGGGGATGCGGTGACGCTCGGCGCGGCGAACACGTATGCCGACGCCGGTGACGCTGCCACTTTGGCCGCGGCCAACATGCACGCTAGCACGGGCGACGCGGCTACGCTCATCTCGGCGCAGAACTACGCCGATGTCTCGAGCGCCGCCGCGCTGTCGGCGGCCAACAGTTATACCGACGGGCGCATCAGCGCACTCTCGCTCACCATGGAGGAGAACTTCTCGCTGGTGAATGCCGAACTGGAGCGGGTGGGCGCCATGAGCGCCGCCTTCGCCGTCATCAACGGCAATCCCGCCGGCATGGGCACGAACAACACCAATCGGCTGATGTTCGGTGTCGGCACATACGGCGGCAAGAGCGCCTTCTCGATCGGCTACAGCCACGCCACGAGCGATTCCTTCGCGATCAACTTCGGGTTTGCAACCACGACCGAAGGCGATTCGATGGGCGGCGGCGCGGTCGGTTTCTCGTGGTAAGCGACAGAAAGGAAGCGATCATGCGGAGCATGTTTCTCTTTGCAGCAGCGGCGTCACTGCCGTTTACTGCACCGGCCCAGGCACAGGATCTGGGCGGCATCCTGGGCGGAATTGCCCGCGATGCGCTGGAAGAGGCGGTGTCCGGGACGCAGGAGCCGGCCGATTCCAGCTCCGGTTCCTACGCGCAGGCCCACCCCGACGCTTTCTCCGAAAGCTGGGATTCGATGCGACCTGTCCGCTTCGAGCATGTCATCGAGGGACCGCCTGGGCCGGTGACCCTGATCCTCGACGGCCGCACGGTAGACGGCAACCAGACGGTCGCCGTCTACCGGGTCGACCGCAACGGCGTGCGCATTCCGGGATGGCGGCTGTTCGTGATCACCACCCGCGAAGGCAACAGCGCGACCGGGACGATCACCCTCCCCCCGCCGCCCGAGGGCGAAACGATCGCACGTCAACCGGTCGTTATCGCAGTCGAGAACCTTTCGGGCCGCCGCAGCCGGGGTGAATTCGCCCTGCGGGTCGTGCCCGACGAAAGCGGCGGCCGGTAGCGAGGCCCATTCAGGGCCGGGGCAAATCCGTCCCGGCTTCTTCGGCGAGGCGCTTCGCGAAGGCCTGTTGGTAGGTGTCGGCGTAGGCGGCGCAGGCTTGCGGATCGATGAAGGGATTTGGCTCCCGATCCTGCAGAAGCTTGGCCAGTTTCGCCTCGCCATCCGACGCGCCTGGGTGGGTCGTCAGCAGGATGTCGCAGGGCTGCGATCGCAATCGCTGGAAGGTTTCGCGAAAGCGCGCGGCGGCGCTTCGGTTCGCCGGCGCCGAAAACCGATAGTCGCCAGCCGCCAGCGGGGTCAGGCTGGAGGCGAATACGATATCGGCGCAGTGGTCGCTTTCGCAGGAGCGCCAGGTCCAGCTCATCGACCCGGGCGTGTGACCGGGCGTGGCGAGTGCCGTGACGGTGACGTCTCCCACCTGAAGCTGCTCGCCATCGCGGGCGGCCCGGACATGCTCGACAGCGGGAAAGGGCGGAAGCCATGCCATCTGGGGATCGTCGGGGCCGCTCTTTCCCCTGCGGAGCACCTCGGCCGCCTCGGCGCTGGCGATCACCCGCGCACCGGTGTCGCGCGCCAGCGCCGCGAGCCCGCCGGCGTGGTCGTAGTGCGGCTCGGTGCTGAGGATCAGCTTCACCTCGCCCGGTTCGAAACCGAGACTGCGAATATTGGCCTCGATCTGGCGCACGCCCTGCGGTAGCCCGCCATCGAGCAGGATGAGCCCATCGCTCGTGCGGATGAGCGCAATGTTCAGGCCGCCGAAACCCACCAGATAAGTGTTTCCGAATATCTGTACCGGCTGCTGCGGCGTCAGCCACTCCTGCGCGTGGTCGGGTGCGATGGGCCGCAGGAGAGGATCGTCCTCTCCCTGAGCAGGCGTGGCGGTGGCAAGGAAGGCCGCAATCACACTCATGGCAGGCTTCATCGCTATCTCCTCGGACGATTTGAACGCGCCCCTGGTGACCAATACCGATCGGGTCGACAAAGCATCATTTCTCGACAGAGACATGAGCTGCATTCATGATGACAGCCATGGATCGTGCCCAACTCCCCCTCAATGCGCTGCGCGCTTTCGAAGCCGCAGCCCGGCATCTGAACTTCACACGCGCGGCGGACGAGCTCTGCGTCAGCCAGGGCGCCGTAAGCCATCAGGTCGCCCTGCTGGAGCGCCGCCTCGGGACCGCACTCTTCCGCCGCCTTCCGCGCGGCATCATGCTCACCGACGAGGGGCAGGCGCTGGTTCCGGTCGTGCGGGATGCCTTCGACCGCATCGGTGCAACGCTGGACCGCTACGCGGGCGGGCGGATGACGGAAGTGCTGACGGTCGGCGTCGTGGGCACGTTCGCGGTGGGATGGCTGCTTGAGCGTCTGGACGGCTTCACCCAGGCGTACCCGCACATCGATCTGCGGATCCTGACCAACAACAACCGGGTCGATCTGGCGGGCGAAGGCCTCGACCTCGCGATCCGCTTCGGTGACGGCGCGTGGCACGGGACACAGGCGGACCGGATCATGGAGGCCCCGCTGACGCCACTCTGCACGCCCGCAATTGCGGAACGGCTGGACCGGCCCGAGGCTCTCGCGCGGGAAAACCTGCTGCGCTCCTATAGGGCCGACGAATGGCCCCGCTGGTTCGCGGCCGCGGAACTGGACTGCCCAACCCTGCGCGGCCCCGTGTTCGACAGCTCGGTCCTGATGATCGCCTCCGCCCTCGCCGGACGCGGCGTAGCACTGGCTCCGGCGCAGATGTTCGAGAACGAACTGGCAGCCGAACGGCTCGTGAGGCCGTTTCCGACGCAAGTGAACAGCGGCGCCTATTGGCTCACCCGGACCATGTCCCGCCGGGATACCCCGGCCATGCGCGCCTTCCGCGATTGGCTGGCTCGCGCCGCCGGCGATTTTAGACACCCGGGAATGACGCATTATCACGCCTCGGGATAACTGGCATGCCAGATCTATCATCATAGGTATGCCATAATGGTTGACGATGTGGCCGACCGATCTATGCTACCTCCCAAAATAGACCAATTCTCTGGGGAGGGACGAAATGACTCGTTGCTTTGCAACGCCGGGCCTCGGCATCCGCCGCATCTCTTTCGGTGCCATTCTTCTCGCGAGCAGCACGGCGATCGCCTTTCCGGCGTTCGCGCAGGACGGCGACGCCGAGGCCGAGCCTGCGGCCGACGAGAACACGATCGTCGTCACCGGTCTTCGCGAGACGATCCGGGATTCCATTGCCACCAAGCGAAACAACGACCTGATCGTCGATGCCCTGGTGGCAGACGAGATCGGCGACCTCCCTGCCCTATCGATCGGCGAGGCGCTGGAAACCTTGACCGGCGCCGGCTCTCACCGCGAACAGGGCGGCGCCACCGAAATCGCCATCCGCGGCCTGGGCCCTTTCCTCAGTTCCACCGTGATCAACGGGCGGATCGCAACCAACGGCAGCGGCGACAGGTCGGTCAACTTCAGCCAGTTTCCTTCCGAACTGTTCAACAAGGTCGGAATCTACAAGACGCAGTCGGCCAGCATGATCGAAGGCGGCGTGGCCGGGCAGATCGCTCTCGAGACGGTTAAGCCTCTCGATTACGGCAAACGCCGCATCCAGGGCGAGTTAAAGCTCAACATCAATCCCGACAACCTCGACATCGATGCCGACCAGCGGTTTCAGGACATCGGCTTCCGCGCGACCGGCAGCTACGTCGACCAGTTCCAGATCGGCGCGGGCGAGCTGGGGATCTCCTTGGGATACTCGCACAACGAGTCGACCAATCCGGAGCAGGAAGCGAACGTCAGCAACACGCTCAACTACTGCAAGAACGATCCCGACGACACTTCGAGCGGCGTCTTCGCCACCGGAAACTGCAACTCGGACCGGCCCGACCTGGCGGGAACCGAAGACTTCGTGATCGCGCGGAACAGCTATTCGTATCGCCAGAACATCACCGACGACACGCGCGATTCATTCTTCGGGGCGCTGCAATGGCAGCCCAGCCCCGACGTCGATATCAATGCCGACTTCCAGTATTCCAAGCGCCTGTTCCGCGAACAGCGGCACGATCTCAACTTCTCTGAAGGACGCCGCGTGGATGGCGTTGGTGATGGCGATCACCTCGATTACGACCTGATCACCGGGACCCACGGCGAGCTCCTCCAGTTCACCGGCGAGACCAGCATCGAGAGCAACAGCGAATATCTGGAGCGCGACGAGGAGTATTACGGCGGCGGCCTCTCGCTCTCGGTGCAGGCCAGCGACCGGCTCCGCCTCTCTGGAGATGTTTCATATTCGCAGACCCATCGCATCGAAGAAGCGGTGCAGGTGCGAATGAGAATTCGGGACGGGCTCGATATCTTCGGCAATCCCGATCAGTATCCCGAAGCGATCCAAAGCAACGGCAAGGGGACCGACGACCGTATCGAGACCGCATACCTTATCCGGCGCAACGGCTCCGACACACTGAATTTCGTGGTGCAGGACTTCGACGTCAACAACCACGACCTCTACCGCGACTCCGCTCGCCTGCGAGCCGATCTGGAGCAGGATCGGTACAACAGCGTCTTCGCCGCGCGGAGCGATTTCGAATACGAGATGGACGGCTTCCTCTCGAGCTTCCAGGGCGGCGTTCGCTTTCAGGAATTGAAGTATCGCGACGTTCCGGGCGCGGCTGGAAAGAGCCGCTTCGAACACATTTACAGCAACGAGGCGCTGGCGATCGCCAATCGGGAATGCCGCACCCCGTTCCCGGAAAGCGGCTTCATGTCCGCCGTCAGCGGCGGCAATCCGCTGGTCACGGTCGTCGATGCAGATGGCAACGTGACCTCGACCACCAACACTTTCGCGACGTTCGACGCCCTTTGTCTCGCCCGGACGCTCGAAGCGAACGATCCGACGGGCGAGTTGCACTTCGACGAGGACGGCATTCCGATCTACCCAGACGGGGGCTTCGACTCGATCCAGAACAGCGACGTCAACGAGAAGACCTGGGCCGGTTACATCCAGGCGAATTTCGACGGCGACATCGGCCTTCCGGTTCGCGGAAACTTCGGCCTTCGTGTCATCAACACCAAGGTGCGCTCGAACGGCTTCCGCGGTCAACTGTCCGCCGTCTACGATCCGGATACCGGCGAATTGATCGACATCATCGAGGATACCGATACGCTGACGAGCGTCAGCGGGGGCGGATCGTACACCGAGTTTCTGCCCAGCTTCAACATCACGGGCGAACTCCAGCCCGGCCTGCTCGCCCGTTTCGCGGTTTACCGCGCGCTCTCGCGCCCCGACCCGTCCGCTCTTGGCTATGGCCGCACGTTCAATGCGCTGGTTGACGACGGCAGCCCGATCTACTCGGTGGAGGATGCGATCGGCACCGCCAACGCGACGGGCAATCCATTCACCGATCCGCTGCTGTCGTGGAACTTCGACGCCGCAATCGAATGGTATCCCAACGAAGACACCATTCTGGCTGTCGGCGGATACTACAAGAGCTTCAACGGCGGGTTCGATACCATCGGCCGGTTCGAAACCTTCGTGGTCGACGGGGAGGAGCTCGAAACGCTGGTCACCACCATCAATACGAGCGACGAGATGAGCACGATCTACGGGATCGAGGTCACCGCGGCGCACCGTTTCAGCTATCTGCCCAAGCCGCTCGACGGCCTCGGTTTCAAGCTCAGCTACAACTTTGCCGATTCCGACTTCGAAATTCACGACGACACGCTCGGGGCGATAACCACGGTCAACGACGACGGGACGACCTCGACGAGCGAGGCGCTGATCCCGCCCTCCGGGATCTTCGGCCTGTCGAAGCATGTCCTGTCGGCGCAGGCCTATTACAAGATCGGCAAGCTGCAGCTCCAAGGGGTCTACAAGTATCGCAGCCGCTACTTCCAGCAGTTCGTCGGGACGCCGGGCCGCGTGCGCTACGTCGACGACGCGGGCGTGTTCGAGGCGCGCATCTCCTACGCGCTGAACGAAAACCTGCGCCTGACGGTGGAGGGCCTCAATCTCTTCAACGAACCGCGGACCGATTATCGCGGCACGATCAACGACTTCGGAGCCATCCATGTCTACGGCCCCCGCTATTATGCGGGGATTCGGGCGCGGTTCTAGTGTGGCTCCAACTGGAACAAACTTGCCGATTTGTTTAGGGCAATTGGTGTAGGAGATCCTGCAGGCAATTCGTGCGAAGGTGAGTATGAGCGGTAAGAGGCTTTTCCAATCGGTCGCGGAACAGATCGCTGAACTGATCGACGAGGGCGCGTTCCCTCCGGGAACCCGGCTGCCGGGCGAGCGGGAACTGGCCGAACGTCTCGGGGTGAGCCGGGTCACGATCCGCGAGGCCGAGATCGCGCTTCAGGCCGTCGGTCGGCTCGAGATCAAGACCGGTTCCGGCGTTTACGTGAGCGAGACCCAGCCCGCGAGCCGGGTGACACTGCCGAAGGCGAGCGCCTTCGAAGTCACCGAAGCGCGCCTGCTGATCGAATCCGAAGCGGCGGCGCTGGCCGCGCACAACATCACGGAAGAAGCGATCGCGCGGCTGGAGGAACTCATCGAGCAGATGCGCTCGCCGGACAACGACACGGCGAATGAGGCGGACGAGGCGTTCCACCTGACGATCGCCGAGGCGTCGAACAATGCCGCGATGGTTCACACGATCAAGTCTCTCTGGCGGATGCGCGAAGAGATCCCCGACGTGAAGGCCACGTACGAGGCGGTCTGCGTGCACGATGCCGAGACCCGGACCGCCGAGCACCGGGCGGTGTTCGAGGCGCTGCGTGCTCGCGATTCTGCAGCCGCCCGGTCCGCCATGCGCGACCACTTCCACCGTCTCATCACCGCGATGCTCGATGCGACGGAAAAGATGGCGCTGGAAGCAGTCCAGCAGCGCGCATTGGAGAGCCGCGAGCGCTTCCTGGCTTCCGCCCGGATCGGCTGACCACATTGGTATGACAGAAATAGATAAGTTTGGCATGCCAAACTGATTGACAGCAGGGCGGCAGGCCCTATGGTCGCTCCACAAGCGGATAACGCGTGGGAGGGTGATCATGTTAGGTCGGCTGAGCCTGTGGCTCGCGCTCGTCTTTGCAGCGGCCACGCCGCTGCGCGCCGAGCAATATCTTGTTCGCGACCAGAACGAATATGCCGAGGCCCTGGAGCAGGTGGCCGCGGGCGACGTCATCCTGCTCGCCAAGGGGGAGTGGCGCGACTTCGATCTCGTGGTCACCGGGAAGGGACGCGAGGGAGCGCCGATCACGGTCACCGCGGAAGAGCCCGGCAAAGTCATCCTCACCGGCCACTCGAACCTGCGGATCGGCGGCCAATACATCGTCGTCAGCGGTCTGGTGTTCCGCGACGGCTACAGCCCGCGCGGCGAAGTGATCTCGTTCCGGCGCAGCAAGGACGACGTCGCTCACAACAGCCGGGTCACCCAGGTGGTGATCGACCACTTCAGCAAGCCCGACCGCTACGAATCCGACTACTGGGTGGGGATTTACGGGAAGAACAACCGGTTCGATCACAACCATCTGGTCGGCAAGACCAACAAGGGCGTGACGCTGGCGGTGCGGCTCGACACTCCGGAGAGCCGCGATAACGGCCACCGGATCGATCACAACTATTTCGGCCCGCGGCCCGTGCTCGGCTCGAACGGCGGCGAGACCATACGCATCGGGACGAGCAAGTATTCGATGTTCCGATCGGGCACGATCGTGGAGCGAAACGTGTTCGACCGCTGCGACGGCGAGGTGGAGATCATCTCCTCCAAGTCGGGCGGCAACGTCTACCGGGAAAACCTCTTCCTCCGCTCGCGCGGGACGCTCACCCTGCGGCACGGCGACGACAACGTTGTCGAGCGCAACGTCTTCCTGGGACACGGCAAGGATTACACCGGCGGCATCCGCGTCATCAACCGCAACCAGACGGTGCGCGGAAACTATATGGAAGGGCTGCGCGGAACCGGCTTCGCCAGCGCACTGACGGTGATGAACGGCGTCCCGAATTCGCCGGTGAACCGCTACGTCCAGGTCGAGAACGCGCTGATCGAGCGCAACACCGTCGTCGACAGCACCCGCGTGACGCTCGCCGCTGGCGCGGACGAGGAGCGTTCGGCACCGCCGGTCGACTCGCTCATGCGGGCCAACCTTTTCGCCAGCCCCACGGATGCGAACCTCTTCCAGGTGGAAGACGATATCTCGGGCATCGACCTGCAAGGGAATGTCCTGCTGGGCGAGCGCGAGGCGCGCCCCGCCCCTCAGATCGAAGCGCGCGCCAGCGAACTCGCTCGCGCGGCGAACGGCCTGCTCTACCCCGTCGATCCTGCCCTTGCCGACGTCGGCGCCCCGCGCGACCTGCAGCCCGTCGCCCTCTCCCAGGTGGGCGTGCCCTGGTACGAGAAGCCTGGTGCCGAGCGCGCCTTCGGCTCCTCCGGTGCGGTGCACGAAGTATCGCCGGGGGAGGACTCGCTGGTCAACGCGGTCGCCGCGGCGCGCGAAGGCGATGTGCTGCTCCTCGCCGCGGGCGAATATCTCGTCACCCAGGTGATCCCGGTCGACAAGATGGTGACCGTGAAGGGCGCGCCTGCCGCGCCCGGGGGTGAGGCGATCATTCGTTTCACCCGCCCTGCCCTGTTCGAGCTCGGCGAAGATAGCGGCCTCCAGCTCCAGCAACTGACCATCGACGGCGGCCAGGCCGACGACTCGGTGGGAAATTCGGTGATCCGGACGAACACCGCCGGCGCCGGTGCGAACATGCTCGTCGAGATGAACGACGTCGCCGTGCGCAACCTCACGGTCAACAAGTCCTTCAACGTGCTGACCCTCGGCAAAAGCGTCCTCGCCGACCGCGTCACGATCCGGGCCAGCGAATTTTCCGGCGTATCCGGCACGATCGTTTCCGCCGCCTCGGAGACCGAGGACTTCGGTCAGTACAATGTCGAGTACCTCACGATTGCCGATAGCACCTTCGCCGATATCGGCGGCCCGATCGCCCAGGTCTATCGCGGCGGTACCGATGAGAGCACGTTCGGCCCCTTTGTGGAGATTTCTGGAAACACCCTCTCCAACGTCGGGAAGGCGCCCGCGAGCCATGCCTCGATCCTGCTCCACGGGGTCCAGACCGCCCGCGTGGCGCGGAACGCCTTCGCCGATTCAGCGCCGCTGCGGGTCGTTCACACGGTCGGACGGCCAAAGACGGCGGTGATCGGCAATACCTTCACAGGCACGCCTGAGCCGACATTCAAGGAACTGGTTTTCGACGGCACGCCGCGAGTGGAGCTTGCCGGAAACACCTTCGCCCGGAGGGCGGCCGAATGATCCGTCGCACGTCCCTCCTCGCCGCTACCGCTCTCGTATTGGCGGCGCCGGCAGTCGCCGAAGCAGCTCCGCCCTTCCCGACGCCGTCGGCAACCGACGCCGGGTTGCCACAGCTCTATCGCGCCGAACTGGCGCAGGCGCGCAGCTTCGTGAACGAGATGATGGCGGCAGGCGTGGTCGTACCGGTGCCGAAAGATCCGGGCGGCGGCTACACGCATGAACAGCACAAGCGCAATTACAAGGCGATCTATCTCGCAGGGCAATTGTACCGCATCACCGGCGAGCAGGCCTACGCCGACTATGTCGGCGACATGCTGCTCGCCTATGCGGAGCTCTATCCGACGCTCGGCGACCACCCCGCTCGCAGCAACCAGAACCCGGGCCGGCTGTTCTGGCAGGTCCTCAACGACGCCGTGTGGCTGGTTTATGCGGTGCAGGGCTATGGCGAGATCCGCGACACGCTGAGCGACGCGGACCGCAAGCGCATCGACGATCAGGTATTCCGCCGGGCTGCCGAGTTCCTCTCGGTGGACTCCCGCGCCACGTTCGACCGCATTCACAACCACGCGACCTGGGCGACCGCCGGGGTCGGAATGACCGGCTACCTGCTGGGCGACCAGGATATGGTAGAGCGCGCGCTGCTCGGCTCGGACAAGAGCGGCAAGACAGGCTTCCTGCGGCAAACCGAGCTGCTGTTCTCGCCCGACGGGTATTATACCGAAGGGCCGTATTATCAGCGCTACGCACTGCTGCCGTTCATGGTCTTCGCCGATGCGATCGAGCGTAACGATCCCGACCGGCACATCTTCGAATATCGCGACGGGATACTGCTCAAGGCGCTCTACACCACCGTCCAGCTCACTTACGGCGGGTATTTCTTCCCCTTCAACGACGCGCTGAAGGACAAGAGCCTCAGGACCGACGAGCTCTATCACGGCATCGCCATCGCCTACGGCCGAACGCGCGATCCGGCCCTGCTGTCGATCGCGGAGTTCCAGGGGCGCACGGTGCTGAGCGACAGCGGCCTGCTGGTCGCACGCGATCTGGCGGCCGGCAAGGCGAAGCCGTTCCCCTTCCGCTCCCTCCTTCTGCGCGACGGGCCGGAGGGCGACCGCGGCGCCGTCGCGATCCTCCGCCAGGGCAGCGGGCCGGAACACACCGTGCTGGTCGCGAAGAACAGTTCGCAAGGCATGGGCCACGGCCATTTCGACAAGCTGAGCTGGCAGCTCTACGACAACGGCAACGAGATCGTGCGCGACTACGGCGCGGCGCGGTTCCTCAACATCGAGGCCAAGCAGGGCGGCCGCTATCTGCCGGAGAACGAGAGCTGGGCGAAGCAGACGATCGCCCACAACACCGTCGCGGTCGACATGCGCAGCCACTTCGACGGCGATGACGAACTCGGAGAGACGATCGCACCGCAGCAGCTCTATTTCTCGGACGAGCCGGGGCTTCAGGTCAGCAGCGCGCGGGTCGAGAACGTCCAGCCGGGTGTCGCCCTCCAGAGGACGCTGGTGATGGCGGACATCCCGGGGCTGGAGGAGCCGACCGTTCTCGACCTGATGCGGGCCGCGAGCGACGCCAGCCATACCTACGACCTGCCGCTCCACTACCAGGGCCACCTCATGGAGCTGGCCTTCCCGGTGGAAAGCCATGTCGCTGCCCGCCCCGTTCTGGGGGAGGACAACGGCTACCAGCATATCTGGGTCGACGCGGTCGCGCAGCCCGAAGCCGGCGATGCGGCGATGACATGGCTGCTCGATGGCCGGTTCTACACCTACCGGTTCGTGACCGACGGCACCATGCAGGCGATCCTTGGCGAGAGCGGCGCGAACGATCCCCACTTCAACTTGCGCCGCGAGCCGACGGTGATCCTGCGCGCACGCGACAAGGGCGACTACGCGTTCGTTTCCCTGCTCGAGAGTCACGGCCGTTACGACGGCGCAACCGAACAGACGGTCGCCAGCCGCAGCCGCATCCGCGCCATGCGGCACGAGCGGGTCGACGGTTCGGATGTGGTCCGCCTGACGCTCACGGACGGCAGTCGCATCGCGATCGCTATCTCGCACGATACCGATGAAAGCGCCCGCCACCGCGTGAACCTCGACGGGGAGACGCTCGAGTGGACCGGCTTCGCCGCCGTCATCGCGCTGAAAGCCGAAGGGGAATGACGATGTATCACGCGAACCGTGCTTCGCCCGCATTCGTCCTCGCGCGAGAGGAAGATATCGAGACCGTCGGCGAGGGAATCCACCGTCAGATTCTGGGATACGGGCCCGATCTCATGATCTGCCGCGTCCGGTTCGAAAAGGGTGCGGTCGGACAGGTCCACGCGCATCCGCACAGCCAGTCGAGCTATGTCGAAAGCGGTAGGTTCCTCGTCACAATCGACGGTGAGGAACGCGAATTGTCCGCGGGCGACGGCTTCTATGTCGCGCCGCAGCTCGATCACGGATCCGTCTGTCTCGAACCCGGCGTGCTGATCGACACCTTCAGCCCCGCGAGGGAGGATTTCCTCCCGGAAGGCAAATCATCATGATGAACAACCGCCTGCGCTGGCTGATCGTCACGCTCGTCGCCGTTGCTACGGTGGTCAACTACATCGACCGCGGCGCGCTGGGCTTCCTGTGGCCGGAGATCTCCGAGGATCTCGGGCTCGACAAGTTCGAATACGCAATCATCCTCAACGTCTTCACTTTCGCCTACGCCTTCGGGCAGACGCTGTTCGGCAAGATCTTCGACTGGGTCGGAACGCGGCTGGGCTTCGTGCTCTCGATCGTCGTCTGGTCGGCGGCGACCATGCTGCACGCCGTGGCTACGGGCCTGGCGAGCTTTGCGATTTTCCGCGGGCTCCTGGGCCTGTCGGAAGCCGGCAACTGGCCCGGCGCGACCAAGGCCAATGCAGAGTGGTTCCCGATCAGCGAGCGCGCACTTGCGCAGGGGATCTTCAACTCGGGCGCGGCGATCGGCGGGATCATCTCGGCACCCGTGGTCGCCTACCTTTTCGTATTCCTCGATTCCTGGCAGGCGACCTTCATCGCGGTCGGTGCACTGGGCTTCCTCTGGCTGATCCCCTGGCTGATCATCTACAAGACGGGCCCCGAGGCGCACCCGTGGATCAGCGCCGAGGAACGCGACTACATCCTGACCGGCCAGCGCAACCTCGATACCGAGGAAGCGGCGAGCTACGCGCCCAATTCGCGTGAGATCCTCTCCCGCAAGGAAAGCTGGGGCGTGATCCTCGCCTCGTTCTTCCTCGATCCTATCTGGTGGCTCTTCGTCGGCTGGCTGCCGCTCTATCTCTCCGAGACCTACGGCTTCGGAGTGGCGGAGATCGGCCTCTATGCCTGGATGCCCTACGTCGGGGCCATGTTCGGCGCGTGGTTCGGCGGCCTTCTCGCCCAGAACCGCATCGCCGCGGGCTGGACGGTCAACCGCACCCGCAAGGTGGTCATCGCGCTTGGCGGGGCGATCATGCTCGTGTCGCTGCTGCTGACGATCGTGGCTGCGACGCCGCTGGTCGCGGTCCTGCTGATGGCGGCGATCCTGTTCGGCTTCCAGACCGCAGTGGGCAATATCCAGACGCTGCCGAGCGATTTCTACTCCGGCAAGTCGGTCGCGACGCTGGCGGGCTTCGCGGGCACCGCGGCCAAGCTGGCGGTGGTCGGGCTGAACTTCCTGATCCCGGTCCTGACGGTCGAGAGCTACGCGCCGGCCTTCGTCGTCGGGTCGGCGCTGGCGATCCTGACGGTCCTGTCGGTGCTCGTCCTGTGTCCGCAGATCAGGCCGCTCAAGCCCACCGCCTAGTCCGGCAATTCATCAATCAATCAAACCAACCACAGGAAAACTCATGACAAAGCTCAACGGCAAGGTAGCGATCGTAACCGGAGCAGGCCGCGACATCGGCCGCGCAGTCGCACTGGAACTGGCGAGACAGGGCGCCAAGGTCGCTATCAACTTCCGCGGCAACGAAGAAAATGCGACCGCGACCCTTGCGGAGATCGAGCGCGCCGGCGGCACGGCGATCAAGGTACGGGCCGATGTCACGAAGGGCGATGAGGTCGCGCAGCTCGTCGCCGAGGTCCGCAAGGCGTTCGGCGAGGAAATCCATATCCTGGCCAACGTCGCCGGCGGCATGGTCGAGCGCCGCCCGCTGGCGGACATGGACGAGGAGTTCTTCAACCACGTCATGCAGCTCAACGTTACCTCGACGTTCCTCACCACGAAGGCAGTCGTGCCGCATATGCCGGCCGGATCGGCGATCGTGAACTTCGCCTCGCAGGCGGGGCGCGACGGCGGTGGACCGGGTGCCTGCGCCTATGCCACCTCGAAGGGCGCGGTGATGACTTTCACGCGCTCCATGGCGAAGGAGCTCGGGCCGCGGGGCATCAGGGTAAACGCGTTGTGCCCGGGCATGATCGCGACCACCTTCCACGATACCTTCACCAAGGACGAAGTGCGCAAGAACGTCGCCGCCGCGACGCCGCTGCGGCGCGAAGGCAATTCGGAAGAAGTGGCGGCGGCTACCGCCTGGCTGGCGAGCGAGGATGCGGCGTTCGTCACCGGCGCCAACATCGACATCAACGGGGGAACCTTCTTCTCCTGAGGCATTCGGAGTAGCGACCTCCGCCATGAAAACCTTCATCTTCGGTGAGGCCATGCTCGAATATCACGGGCATGGCGGGAGCGGGCTGCGCTTCGGCGGCGACACTCTCAACACGGCCGTTCACATGGCGCGTCGCGGATACCACGTAGCCTTCGTGACGGCCGTGGGCGTCGATCCCATCAGCGACGCTCTGGTCGCGGCATGGCAGGCCGAGGGTATCGACACGGCCCACGTGCATCGCCACCCCGACCGTTCGCCGGGGATCTACGCGATCCATCTGGACGAACGCGGCGAGCGCAGCTTCCTGTACTGGCGCGATCGCAGCGCGGCGCGCGAGATGTTCGAGATGCCGGGCATGGAGGAATCGCTGAATCGCGCTGGCGAATGCGAGCTGGTCTACTTCAGCCTCATCACGCTGGCGATCATCGGCGACCGCGGCCGCGAACAACTGCTGAACCTTGCGCATCAGCGGAAGGCTGCCGGCCTGCACGTCGCCTACGACAGCAATTTCCGGCCGGCGCTGTGGCCCGATCTCGCGCTGGCGCGCGAAGTATCGACCCGTGCGATGCACTCGGCGACGATCGGCTTGCCGACCGATGTCGACGAGCGTCAGCTACACGGCGCCGGGCAGTCGGAGGTGGACATTGCCGACCGCTGGCATGAGGCCGGGTGCGAGGAAGTCGTCGTCAAGGCGGGGGAACGCGGCTGCGTCCTGAAGTCGGGCTCGCGCCCTTGCCGCTATTACCCCGCATCCTGCGTCGAGGTCGTCGATTCCAGCGGGGCTGGAGACGCCTTCAATGCCGGTTTCCTGGCTTCCCGCCTGAGCGGCACGAGCGCATCCGATGCGATCGCCGCCGGCCAGGCGCTAGCCGCGGAGACCATCGGCCATCACGGCGCGATCAGACTCTAGCCAACAGCGCGAAACCGCGAATCCTCCGGCGCTGCAGGCTTGGCATCGGCGCCCGGAGCGCGCATCTGGACCACATGGCTGATCCGGCGCCGAACTCCCCATTATCGTTTCCCGTTTTTCGCGCGGTGTGGATCGCCAGCATGGCGTCGAACTTCGGCGGCCTGATCCAGTCGGTCGGCGCGTCGTGGCTGATGACCTCGCTCACCCCGTCGCCGCAGATGGTCGCGCTGGTTCAGGCTTCCACCGCCCTCCCCATCCTGCTGCTTGCGCTCTGGTCCGGAGCCGTCGCGGACAATCTCGACCGGCGGCGCGTGATGCTCGCGGCGCAGGGTTTCATGTTGCTGGTGTCCGTGGCGCTGGCGGCGATCACGTTCGCCGGCTGGATCACGCCGTGGCTGCTGCTCGTCTTCACCTTCCTCATTGGCTGCGGCGCTGCGATGAACGGGCCGGCCTGGCAGGCATCCGTAGGCGACATGGTGCCGCGCGCCACGCTGCCCGGCGCGGTGGCGCTCAATTCGATGGGCTTCAACATCGCCCGCAGCCTCGGCCCGGCGATCGGCGGCGCCATCGTCGCCGCGGCCGGCGCCGCAGCCGCGTTCGTGGTCAACGCCGTCAGCTATCTGGGCCTGATCGCGGTTCTGGCGCGGTGGCGACCCGTTCAGGCTGAGCGCGTGCTGGCGCGCGAGGGGCTGGGCCACGCAATGGCGGCCGGCGTGCGCTACGTTTCGATGTCGCCGGACATCCGCACGGTGCTGATGCGCGCCCTTGTGTTCGGTGTCGGTGCCAGTGCGGTCCCGGCCATGATGCCGCTGATCGCACGCGACGTGATCGTGGGGGACTCGCTGACCTACGGCGTGCTGCTTGGCGCATTCGGGATCGGCGCGGTGGGCGGCGGGCTACTGGTGCGCCGGCTGCGCGACCGCATGAGCGTGGAGTCCATCGTCCGGGTCGCGACCACCGCCTTGCTGGTGGGCAGCGCTGTCGCGGGGCTCAGCGAAACCATGCTGCTGACGATACCGGCGCTCGCGATGGCAGGCGGGGGCTGGGTGCTGGCCTTGTCGACCTTCAACGTAACGGTGCAGCTTTCGGCGCCGCGCTGGGTCGTGGCGCGGGCGCTGTCGCTCTACCAGATGGCCGCGTTCGGCGGAATGGCGGGCGGCGCCGCACTCTTCGGCGGCATCGCTGATGCGCAGGGGGTGCAGTTCGCACTGCTCGTGGCGGCGGCGGTCCAGGGACTCACGATCATCGCAGGTTTCGTGCTTCCCCTGCCCGCCGCGCGCGACCTCAACTTGGCTCTGCGCGACTGGTCGGAGCCGGAAACCGTAGTGCCGGTCGACGAACGCAGCGGCCCGATCGTGGTCACGATCGAATACCGCATCGCACCTGGCGATATTCCGCGCTTCCTCAACGTCATGCACGAGCGGCGGCGCATCCGTAGGCGCGACGGGGCGAGGCACTGGACCTTGCTTCGCGACCTGGGCGAACCCGAGCTGTGGTTCGAGCGCTATCACGTCGCCACCTGGCTGGACTACGTGCGCCACAACCAGCGGCGCACCTACGAGGACGCGCAGAATACCCGCGACATCCACGAGTTGCACATCGGCCCCGCCAAGCCCGTCGTCCACCGCATGATCGAACGCCAGACCTCCACCCTCCCGGGCATTCGCGAAGCCTCGCCCCGCGAGCTGGCCGACCCGATGACGGACACCGCGCGGCAGGCCTAATCGCGCGCGAGCCTCGTCGCGCAGTTGCTGCCGCCACATCGCTCGACATCTTCAGTCCGCGCTCTCCGACTATGCTCGCGTAGCCGTCCGGCAGCCGCTCGATCGCTTCGTGAACGCGCGCCGCGCGGACTTCGTCCACCCAGCCACCGGGGCAGGTCGTCAGACCACGCCCAGGGCCTCCATCGCCTCGGCCACACGGACGAAGCCCGCAACGTTCGCGCCCAGCACGTAATCGCCTGGCTTGCCGTACTCGTCGGCGGTTTCCGCGCATCGGCGGTGGATGTCGCGCATGATGGCTGCAAGCCGCTCCTCGGTTTGCTCGAAGGTCCAGCTATCGCGCGAGGCATTCTGCTGCATTTCAAGCGCCGAGGTCGCGACGCCGCCCGCATTTGCCGCTTTGCCGGGACCGAAAAGGACACCGGCTTCCTGGAACAACTTCACGGCTTCCGGGGTGCACGGCATGTTCGCACCTTCGCCGACCGCGAGCACACCATGCTCGATCAGTACGCGAGCATCTTTCCCGGTAAGCTCGTTCTGGGTGGCGGACGGCAGGGCGACGTCACAGGGCACCTCCCAGATCGACCCGCCTTCGACATACGAAGCAGTGCTGCCCTTGAGCTTGGCGTACTCCGAAATTCGCCCTCGACGCACTTCCTTGATCTGCTTGACGAGATCGAGGTCGATACCCTCGTCATCGACCACGTAGCCGGCGGAATCCGAGCAGGCGACGACTTTGCCGCCGAATTCGGTGACCTTTTCGATCGTGTAGATCGCGACATTGCCTGAGCCGGAGACGACCACGCGCTTGCCGTCGAAATCCGCCGCCCGGGTCGCCAGCATTTCCTGCACGAAATATGCGGTTCCGTAGCCGGTCGCCTCGGTGCGTGCGCGCGAGCCGCCGTAGACCAGTCCCTTGCCGGTGAGGACGCCAGCTTCGTACCGGTTGGTGAGCCGCTTGTACTGGCCGAACAGGTAACCGATTTCGCGCGAGCCGACGCCGATGTCGCCCGCCGGCACGTCCGTGTATTCTCCGATGTGGCGATATAGCTCGGTCATGAACGACTGGCAGAATCGCATGACCTCACCGTCGGATCGACCGCGCGGATTGAAGTCGGACCCGCCTTTGCCGCCCCCGATGGGCAAGCCGGTGAGCGCATTCTTGAAGATCTGCTCGAAGCCGAGGAACTTGATGATCCCCACGTTCACCGACGGGTGGAAGCGAATGCCGCCCTTGTAGGGCCCGAGCGCGGAATTGAACTGAACCCGAAAGCCGCGGTTGATCTGCACTTCGCCGCGATCGTCCACCCAGGGGACGCGAAAGATGATCTGCCGCTCGGGTTCGCAGATCCGTTCGATCAGGGCGTTGTGGGCGTATTCCGGATGTTTGGCGACCACTGCACCCAGGCTTTCGAGCACTTCCTGTACGGCCTGCAGGAACTCGGATTCACCGGCATTGCGGCGAAGGACCTCGTCGAAAATCGGCTGCAGTTTCTCATCAATCATCAACGGTTTTTCCCGGTCTACTGACGTGCCGACCGCCTGTGGGGCAGACGCGCGCATTTTGAAAGGGGACGAAACGGACGCTTTCACAGGCAAGGTTCGCGGCGGCGGGCCGGTTAGCGGCACCGCGTGTTGCCGCTCCTCACGGAAACCTCCTCAGCGCAGCGCGTTGAGGGCAGGTCACCGGTTTGCGACACGTCTTCAGGAAGGATGAAACGATGCCCCGGATTCTCGTGCTCTATCACTCCACATACGGCCACGTCGAAACGATGGCGAAAGCCATGGCCGAAGGTGCGCGTTCGGTGGAGGGCGCCGAGGTCGATATTCGCCGGGTGCCCGAACTGGTGCCGGAAGAAGTCGCGCGAAACGCCGGCTACAAGCTCGATCAGGAGGCGCCGATCGCGCGGGTCGACGACCTGCCGACCTACGACGCGATCATCATCGGCGTCGGTACCCGTTACGGCCGTATGGCATCACAAATGGCGAACTTCCTCGATCAGACCGGCGGCCTCTGGGCGAGCGGCGCGCTGAACGGAAAGGTGGGGTCGGCATTTACTTCAACTGCCACCCAGCACGGCGGGCAGGAAACGACTCTCATGGCGATCCACACGAACCTGATGCATCTCGGCATGGTTTGCGTGGGCCTGCCCTACAGCTTCGCCGGACAAATGACGCTCGACGAGATCACCGGCGGCGCCCCCTATGGTGCGACGACCATCGCGGGCGGCGACGGCTCGCGCCAGCCGAGCGAAAACGAACTCGAAGGCGCAAGATTCCAGGGCCGCCTGGTCGCCGAGATTGCGGGCAAGCTGCATGGGTGAGGCGCGCCGGAAGCCCGCCGTTCCCGAACGGTGATAGAGGACTTGGCGTGACCCGGCGACCGCGATCGGCCCACTTCAAGGACAACATCGTTCTTTACGGCGCACTCGCGGCCAATCTCGGGATCGCCGTTGCCAAGTTCATCGCCGCCGCGATCACCGGCTCGTCATCGATGCTGACGGAGGGCGTTCACTCACTCGTCGACAGCGGCAACCAGGTTCTTCTGCTTTACGGGCAGAGCCGCGCGAAGCGAGCGCCGGACCGGATGCATCCGTTCGGCTACGGGCGGGAGCTCTACTTCTGGGCATTCGTCGTCGCTATGCTGATCTTCGCGGTGGGCGCGGGCGTTTCGATCTACGAAGGGGCCATGCATTACATGGACCCCGAACCGCTCCGCGATCCGACCATCAATTACGTGGTGCTGGGCGTCGCCTTCCTGCTCGAGGGAGGATCGTGGGCGATCGCAGTGCGCGAATTTGCCGCCCGGCCGCATCCCGCCGGTTGGTGGCGATCGCTCGTGGGCTCCAAGGATCCCGGCCATTTCGTGGTGCTGTTCGAAGACAGCGCGGCACTTGTCGGCCTCGTCATCGCGGCGGCAGGAGTCTGGGCCAGCCATCACCTCGGCGACCCGCGGATCGACGGGCTGGCGTCGATCCTGATCGGCCTCGTCCTCACCGGCGTGGCTCTCCTCCTCGCGCGTGAGGCCAAGGGCCTGATCATCGGTGAGAGCGCCGATCCGGCCCTGGTCCGCCGGATACGCGCCGTGCTGGAAAGTCATCCGAACATCACCAGCGTCAATCACGTCCGGACCATTCATACCGCGCCCGACGCGATATTCGTGGCCGTCAGCGCGGACTTCGACGATCAGATTCCGATGGGAGAAGGCGAACGGCTCATCGAGCAGATCGAGGCGCAATTGAAGGAGATGTCACCTTGCTTCTCCTCCATCTACATTCGGCCGGAGAAGCGGCAGGACGCGGTGGTCGCCGCGCACTGATCACTTCGGCACGTTCGCGATCGCCCGGTCGGTCATCCAGCTTGCCAATATCACGAAATATTCCGCCGCTTCGGGCCGGGCCCATTGCGATTGGGCGGGATCCATCTGTGCCTTCGGAGTCATCGATGTGGCCATGTGGTGGTCCGCGCCCGCGATCACCCGCACCGTGAGGCTTGGAGCTCGCCGGGCATCGATCCGCGCGACCGACGTCGCCACCGGCACCACCGGATCGTTGCCGCCGAACAGGATCAGCGCCGGTACATCGACCTGATCCAGCGTCGGCAGCGGATCGTACTCGATCTCCTTGCGCCAGCGCGATGTCGCTCGATCGCCGACGGTTTTGCCCATGTAGAGCAGATCGAACCACGGCTCGTCCTTGGCCGCGTCGACGAGCGCCTGCGCAACCGCACGGTCGCCCGTCCCGCGCATGTAATCATCCACCGCCAGGCGCATTGCGCGCATTTGATGGATCTCGGCGTCCGAATATCCGTTGATCCGCATGCTGTTCTCCGACCGGAACATCATCTGCACGTCGGAGGTCACAACGGGTGCCGAGATCGACACGACGAAACGCACATCCGGGCTGCGCGCGGCCGCAAGCAGCGACAGCCAGCCGCCCTGGCTCAAGCCCCAGACACCGATCCGCTTCGGGTCTATCCGCGGGTCGGCCTTGAGCATCCGTACGGCTGCGATCGCATCGTCGGCGAGCATGGCGTAATCGCTGTCTTTCAAGCTTCCGCCCGACCGTCCGCTGCCGCGCCGGTCGTAGGTCAGCACCGCGATTCCGAGTGGGGGCAGCATCTCCGTCAGGTGTCGGTAGAGCGCCGCATCGCGCAGCGGTTTCGAGGCGCTGTGCGTGACGACCACGGCTGCCAGGGCTTGTCCTCCCTCCGGAAGATAAAGCGTTCCGGCGAGCGTGGCATCACCGCTGCGAAAGGTCCGGCTTTCGCTGACGAGGGCAGTGGAAGGCGCTGCGCTCCACGGCAGCGAACTCGCGTCGCGGGCGGACGCCGGCGCATTCGCCATGAGTATCAGCATCAAGATTATGGGCCAGAACACGGCTGCCGCCCTACGGAGCGGGCGCGTATCAGGCTCTGACTCTCGCGGGGCCGCGACGCCGGCCGGCGAAGTTGTGAGTTCGCTCATCTTGCGCTCCCTGGCTTGCGCCTTTCGGTCAGAACTTTCCTCGCACCGAGAACGAGAAGATCGGGCCGATCAGCCTGTCCCGCTCCTCGATCGAGGTGATCGGCGTCTCGCCTCGTAGGCCGCCATATACCACCCTGTGGCGCCGGGACCGGGCGTTGAGGATATTGCCGACTTGCGCGCGCACCGTCAGGCCGAACACGTCCTTGTTCTCGACGAACAGCGACGCGAAGCTCGGGCCTTCCCAGACGCGGTCGACCTGATTGCTGCGATAGTTGGGCTGATTGTGCGAGTAGTCGGCCGCCCCGCCCCAGGCCCAGTTGCTGCCCGGAATGTCGTGCCGCAAGGCGATACTCGCCTCGGTGTCCGTGAAGCCGCTCCACTGGCGCGATTCCCCGGTGAACGGATCACGCAGCCGCGAGCCCTGGTAGAGGACGCTGGTGTCGAGCTTCACCCCTTTCAGGCCGGCGGGGTCGAGATTGATCGTGCTCGTCCAGACGACCGCCGCCGCCCAGGACTTCGCGATGTTCCCGACGGACTCACCGCCGTCGACCGGGATCACGTCGACATAGTCTTCGACGTCCCGGTAGATCAGGCGCAACTGGGTCGATCCCCAGGCGCCCAACTTCTTGTTGATCTCCGCCTCGTAGCTCCAGTCCTGCTGGGGGCGCAGGTCGTTGTTCCCCGAGTTCGCGTTCCCATCGTTGAGGAAGGCGCGCGCGAGGAAATCGTAGAACGAAAGCTGGAGCACGCGCCGGCGGATCTTGAGCGCCACGTCGAAGTCGTCGCTCGGCGTCCAGGCCAGCGAGAGCGAACCCTTGGGCCGGAAGAAGCTGCGCGTCAGACCGTTCGATCCGGTCTGCGCAATGGTCGAATGCTCGGCACCGCCGACGAGCTGGAACGACAGCGTGGGGGTGAGCTTGCGGCCGAAGCTGAGCAGTCCCTCGTAGCGGTCCTCGCTCACGCCGCCGCTGCCTTCGGGGAACGGGATCTCGACGAATTCGCCCGTGGGGTCGAGCGTAAACAGGCCCGCGACGTTCTCCAGCGTGTTGAACGCAGCTTCGCCCGAAAGCTGCCAGTCCCCGCCGAGCATCTTCCAGCTGTATTCGCCGCGCGCGATGGTCTCGCCCAGATCGCCGGTCTGGGTGAAGCGGTCGCCGACATCCGCCGAACCGTCGGCGAAGCTGGTGATCGCCTCCTGCAGATAAGGTTCGTGGCTGAAGCGCCTGATGCCGATCGCCTTGAGCCGTCCCGGCCCCAGAGCGAACTCGTAATCGCCGCCCAGTTCGTAGTTCCAGCTATCGTTGCGCTCGCGGAAAATGCGGAAACGGTCGGGCAAGCCGGGACCGGTTCGCTCGCCGACTTCGTCGTAGCGGTCGTAGATGCGCTGGTAGTGTGCATTGACGTGACCGACGCTGGTGCCCGGGCCGTCCCAGGTCACCTTGCCCGAAAGCTTCGGCGTGTCGTAATGCGTGTTCCAGATCTCGAAGCGCCGCTCTGTCACAGCGCCGGCGGCGTCGTAGATGAGCGTGCCCCCGCCTGCGCCGCTGCGCGCGGACTCGTCGTTGTTGAGCCCGACTTCGTATTCGATCGCTCCGCTGCGGCCGCTGACCGACACGTCGCCGCGCGTGAACAGCGGGTCGGTATAGTGGGCGCGAAATTCCGGTTTCCACGAGAACTGGCCGGAAAAGCTGTCGGCCTTGAACACGATGTTGGCGACCTGCCCCGAAAGGCCCGGAATGTCGAGCGTGGCACCGTCGAGAATTTCGATGCGCTCGACATTGTCGGCGGGAATGCGGGTGAGCTGCGTTTCGAGCGTATCGGACTTGCTCGACGGCCGCTGGCCGTTGAACAGGACGTTGCCCGTTGCCTGGCCCAGACCGCGCAACTGCTCGCTGTCGCGGATCGTGAACCCGGGGACCTGGCTCAGCATGTCGTACGCGTTCTTGGGCGCGTAGCGGACGAAGTCGGCCCGGGTGTAGACCTGCCCGGACCGGGGCGCGGACGCGGCCGGCTGCGCGTCGGGCGCAGGGGCGTCGCCGCTTTCGGGCGGATCCTGCGCGCAGGCCGGCCATGCGCGGAGCAACGCGATCGCCGCGACCCCGATGAGTGCTTTCATCTGCCCTCTCCCCTTCAGTTCCGCGCCGCCGCGTTGATCTTCTGCGCGTATTCGGGAGTGACCCCGGTCGCCTTCATCGCGATCAGCTGGTGCGCATCGGGCTCGTAGCCGGCGGCAACGATTCCGCGGACATAGGCTTCGTCGACACCGAGCGCGCGGCAAGCGACGGCATCGTCGATCGACTTGAGATCGAGACCCGCCGATTGGAGACCCGCGACGTAGCCTGGTGTCACGTCGAGCGCGGCAGCAGCGATCACGTCGTTGGTCGAACGCGGAGCCAGGCCTTGCCGCGTCAGCCCGTCGATCAATGCGAGATCCGCATCGACCAGCGCCAAAGTCAGCAGGTCTTCCTTGCGCTTCGGCGCCAGGCCACGCGCGTCGAGGCCGGCTTCGAATGCCGCGTTCGGGGCAAAGACGCAGTCGCCGCTTCCCTCGTAGCGCCGATCCAGAGCGCCCCGACAGGTCAACACACCCGGTTCGCGATCGATCGCGAACGTGACCGCACCTTCGTTCGATGAACCAAGTGCGGCTGTAACGGGCCCGAGATCGGGCTCCCGGCCGTCGAGCGGAAACGTGCTGCTGCTGCGCTCATGGTGAATGCGCAGGGATGGCGCACCCTTGGCCGTGTCCGAGACGGTCCATGCGATGTCGCTCAGCTCGGCCCCGCCGCTCTGCGACCACCCCGGGGTGGTCGTGGTAGAACCGAGCATGAGCGCTGCTGCGAGGACCACAGACTTGGAGAATATCTTCATGGCAGGCTCCTTTCTGCGCCGGTGGCGGACGAGCGAAGGCGCTCGCCGAAGGCCGGCGTTGTCGAAGTTTCGGTAGGCTTTTGACGTCGGGGGGGCGGTTAGTCGCCGCTCGGATCGGATCGTGTATTGCTGAGGACGACCGACATCGAAGTTCCGTTTTCCGTGCGGTGGGTGCTCACAGTCCCACCCGGTCCGGCGATAGCGGTGGCGCCCGTTGGCGAGACGGAGATCGCGTGCGGTCCGCGTGGCGGAACCGGAGGCGGTCCAGGATGGCTCGTCACAGCGCGGACGCTTATCACGTCGTCCGGGCTCGCGACGCTCAGGCCCGCGGCGCGCATGTCTTCCACGAACTTCCCGGTGACGCCGACCGCTCGCATGCTGATCAGCTCTTCCAGCGTGGCCCGGGGGAAGTAGGCGCGAAGCTCTCGGACGTAAGCGGCCGTGAGTCCGACCGCCCGGGCGCCGATGATCGCGTCGAGATCGGCGCTGGCGTCGGCGGCGCGCATGGCGCGGGCATATGCTGCATCGACGCCGACGGCACGCGCGCCGACGAGTTCGTCCGTATCCGCCGGGCCGAGCACGCTTCGCATCTCCGCCATATAGCCGGGCGTAACGCCGGTGGCCTTGGCCGCGATGACGTCCTCCGCATCGAAGCTCTCCCCACTTTCGCGCATCTCGGCAACCTCGGCGGGGGTTACGTCCATCGCGCGCATGCTCACCAGATCGTCCGCGCTGACTGCAGCCTGTCCATCGCCGGCGAGTTGAACGGGATCATGTTCTCCAACCGTCGCTGTCCGCGCCGCATGGCCGGTGGTCGCTCCGGACAGTGTGCGCTCGGCCGCGACGGTGGTGAAGGCCGCCAGGGGCGTGGCTATGGCCAGCACCGAGACAAGGCCGAGGAACCCCCAACCAGTGCCGACGGGCCCCCGCGAAGCATTCGCGTCGAGCACGCGGATCACGCGGCGTTTGAGGGAATTCCTGGCCGGCGCGACGCCATGCGCGGCGATCAGCACGGCGCGATTGTCGTGCCGGGCGGCGTTGACCAGCAGCGTGGCGTAGTCCGAACCCGCGATATCGGTCATCAGGACGGCATCGTCGGCCGCTTCCTCGCGCAAGTGGTGACTCTCGCGGGCAAGCAGCCAGACCAGCGGGTTGAACCAGAACAGCGCGCAGGCGAGCCGCGCAATCAGGAGCTTGGCCCAGTCCAGCCGTGCGACGTGCGCCAGTTCGTGCGCGATGATCGCCTCGGCTTCCCGAACGGCTGACACCGCGCGGGGGTCGAGGAGAATGGTAGGGCGCAACACGCCCCAGCTTATCGGCGAACGCAGTTCCTCGCTGACCAGCAGCGCGGTGCCGTGCTTGAATCCCATCCGACGCTGCGCTTCGGCAAGCGCCGACAGCCAGGCGCCGTCGACCAGCACCTCGGCCCGCCGTCGCATGGCGAACAGCCGGAACACCGCCACCGCCATCATCGCGAACATCAGCGCGAGCGGCAGGGCGTATATCCACACCGCAAGCTCGGCGAGGCTTGGCGGCGCGAAAGATGGCGCCGCCGTCGCGGTTTCCACGGCGGGTGCCGGAATATCGAGTGTGCGCGGGGTAATCGGGGCGTCGGTGGCCCCGGATGCTACCTCGTTCGACGCGAAGAAATCCTGTGGCAGCGGCGCCCACTGGGGCAACAGGATCGCTCCGATCGGCAGCAGCAGGATCGCAAGCAGGCCGAGATGCGCGATCAGCGACCGCTCAGCCGGAGTGCGACCGCGCGCGAGCCTCAGAATGCCGAGCGTGAGCGCGGCGAGCGCGAGCGACTTCAAAGCCAGGCTGGCCAGGAGCGAAGCGGTCAGCATCACGAATTCCTCCCCTTGCGCGCATGGGCGATCAGCTCCTCCAGTTCGTCCAGCTCTTCGGTGCTGAGGTTGTCCTGCATGCCGAGCAGAGCTGCGGCCGCACTGGTCGGCGATCCGTTGAAGAACACCCGCACGACCTGGCCCAGCGCGGACTTGCGCGCCGCCTTCTCGGGCAAGCTGGGCGCGTAGACGAACCCGCGAGCGCTCTGCGAGCGTTCGACAAACCCCTTGCCCTCGAGCCGCTTGAGCATGGCGCGGATCGCGGAGCCGGAGATTTCGTCCTCCAGCACCTCGCCGATCTCCCCTACTGTCGACGCCCCACGTTCGTAGAGAATGTCGACGATCTGACGCTCTCGCGGGGGAAGATTGGACAACATGCGAATCACCTCATGCACTACATTTGTAGCGTGCTACATTTGTAGCGCATCAGGCGCAAGCCATTTGTCGGGACCGGCGGCTGTCCGGCGAGGCGGGCCGACGCGGCTTCCGAACGATCGCCCAGCTTCGACTTCTGAGGCCCTAACGCCGGATTTGTGGAGGCGGGCCCGGAAACAGGACAGGTGCGTCCCCCGCTTTCCAGGGCTTCTCGCGAACCATGATCGTAGCGAAGAGTTCGGAATTCAGGTGGCCCGCGAGCCAGGCTTGCAGGTGCGGCAAAGGTTGTGCGGCAAACCATGTCCGATCGGTCGCCGCGAACTGCCGGACAAACGGCACGATCGCCATGTCGGCCAGACCCGGCGCGCGGCCGCAGAGCTGGCCGTTCTCTGCCAGCCGCGCGTTCAGCTCGGCGAGGAACGCAAGCCCCGCGCTGCGATGCGCTGCGGCGTAGCTCCCGTGCCGGTCCGGGTACTTGTAACGGTCGAGATCGTGCTTGAACGGCCCGTCATTGACCGCGATGAGAGCAGGGTCGTCCCGCTCCAGCCAGCTATCGGGATCGCAGCGGCCCAGCGCCCAGCGCATGATGTCGAGGCTTTCGTCGATTACACGGCCGCCGGGCTCGACGATCACCGGGACGGTCGCCTTGGTCGAAGCCTCACACAGGGCCGCGGGTTTGTCCGACAGTTTGACCTCGCGCAGCTCGCATGTCGTGCCGCTTACGCCGAGCGCGAGCCGCGCACGCATCGCGTACGGGCAGCGGCGGAAGCTGTAGAGGACCGGAAGCGTCACCACGGCCTACGCATCGGTCTCGCCGGACAGCCGTGCACCGATGTGATGGCGGCCCCGTGCGGCGGCGAGCGCTTCCTGCCGGTGACGCTCGCGATAACCGGCGCGCTGCTCGTCCGTCCGCTCGTGGTAGCAGCTCGGGCAGCTCACCCCGGCTTCATAATGCGGCGAGGCGGTGTCTTCCGCGTTCACCGGACGCCGGCACGCGGGGCAAAGCTCGTGCGTTCCCGGCTTCAGCCCGTGCCCGACCGCCACGCGCCGGTCGAACACGAAGCATTCGCCTTGCCAGAGGCTTTCCTTCTCCGGAACCGTCTCCAGATACTTCAGGATGCCGCCCTGCAGGTGGAACACCTCGTCGACGCCCTGTTCCTTGAGAAAGGCCGTCGACTTCTCGCACCGGATGCCGCCGGTGCAGTACATGGCGACCTTGGGCGCCTTGCCCTGCCCCAGAAGCCGCTCGCGCTGTTCGCGAAACCACGCGGGAAAGTCGCGAAAGGTGGCCGTGCGCGGATTGATCGAACCCGCGAAGCTGCCGATCGCGACTTCATAGTCGTTGCGCGTGTCGATCACGATTGTGTCGGGATCGGAGATCAGCGCATTCCAGTCATGCGGGGCGACGTAGGTTCCCACGCTGGACAGGGGATCGATGCCGGCCTCCCCCATGGTGACGATTTCCCGCTTGATCCGCACCTTCATGCGATGGAACGGCATCGTCGCCGCAGAAGAGAACTTGACGTCGAGGTCCGCGCATCCGGGTATGCTCCGGATGTGATCCAGCACACGCCCGATGGCTTTCGTCGTACCCGCTATAGTGCCGTTTATTCCCTCGCCGGCCAGCAGCAGCGTCCCCTTGACGCCTTCGGCGCGGCAGACGTGCTCGAGCGGACCGCGCACGGCGCTGCAGTCCTCGATCGGCGTGAAGCGGTAGAGTGCCGCCACGCACAGCGCGCTTCCACCTAGGGCGCCCTGCTCCGGCATCGTAATGCTGTCGTCTTGCATGGTGCGCGCCATAGCGAGGTTTGCCGATTCGCACTCCTCTCCAGGCCCGCGAAGGTCATTCCGGTCGGAAAGACCGTGCTGTCAGCGACCGGCGCTTTGCAGGTTCATGTCCTCGAGCGCTATACCGTTGGTCTCGGGCATCTGCTTCAGGGCCCAGAGGAACTGGAGCAGCATCATCCCACCGAAGAAGGCGAACACCCACCCTCCCAGTCGGGCCGCGAAGACCGGAAATGCCCAGGTGATCGACGCCGCCATGACCCAGTGGACGGTGCTCCCGAGCGCCTGTCCCTTGCCGCGGACCGCGCTGGGGAATATCTCCGAAATGAACACCCAGATCACCGCGCCTTGCGAAAGCGCGAAGGCTGCGATGAACCCTATCAACCCGATCAGCACGAGCGTGCCGTCGGGCCGCGCGCTTTCGAACTGCCAGGCGACGAGAAACAGCGCGGCAGCGGTGGCGATCGACCCGAAGAGGATCAGCGGTCGCCGACCGAACCGATCGATCAGGAACAGCGCCGCGATCGTGAACACGAGATTGGTGCCGCCGATCGCGATCGATTGCAGCAGCGCGCTATCCGCTGCCGCACCGCCGAGTTCGAAAATATGCGGCGCGTAGTAGAGCAGCGCGTTTATGCCCGAGAGCTGATTGAACATCGCAATGGCAATCGCGCAGGTCACGGGGAAGGAATGGGCGCGGGCGAATAGCCGGGGCTTGGCTCGCGTCGCAGCGGCCTCACGCGCCGCCGCCTCGCGCATATGGTGCACGTCGCCCGCGGGATCAGGGAAGCCGAGCCGCTCCATGATGGTGACAGCTCGCGTGTCGCGCCCGGCCGAGACCAGCCAGCGAGGGCTCTCCGGCAAAACCAGCGTGACCACCAGGAAGAGCGCGGAAGGCACCGTGACGATGCCGAACATCCATCGCCAGGCGATGTCCGGCGGAAACAAGCCGGCAATGACGTAGTTCGAGATGAACGCCAGAAGGATGCCGAAGACGATGTTGAGCTGGTTGAGCGCGACCAGACGTCCGCGAACATGTGCTGGCGACACTTCGGCAATGTAGATGGGTGTTATGACCGACGCTGCGCCGATCGCCAGCCCCGCAAGGAGGCGGAAGGTCAGGAAGACAGACCAACTGTCAGCGAGCGCCGATCCGAGCGAAGACACGACATAGGCGATCGCAACCGTGAGCAGCACCGCCTTGCGCCCGAAGCGGTCCGACGGCCAACCTGCGGTGAGCGAGCCTACGATCGTCCCGATCAGGGCGGAGGCGACGGTGAAGCCGAGCTGCGCGTCACTGAGCGCGAAACGCTCCTGAAGGGCGGAGGTGGTGCCGGAGATCACCGCGGTGTCGAGCCCGAACAGCAGGCCGCCCAGAGCGGCGCCCGCCGCGCTCAGGATCATGACGGCGGTCAAGCGTCCGTGCGCCGGCGCGGGCATGGATGGGTTTGTGTTGCTCATGGGATTAGACTTTCGCGGTCGGGAATTCCGACATCCGAAGGAGGGTGCATCCGTATGGAATGAGCCGTAACGTCTCCGCCGGTGCGTCGGTCGAAACCGGGCTGAACGGCAAAGAGCCGTGGGTCTGATGGTATCTATCCCACCCCGGGATCTTGCGTCCGGTGGTGCTCAGGCTGAGCGGCGCGTTGGCGCCGATCCAGGGACGATCCGAAACGGCCTCAGTACGAGCAAGGGTAACGTCGGCATCGGGCTCGAGCGCATAATTCCACGGCGTCGTCGGGAAGATCTCGGATGTGTCGATACCGCCGTGTTCGCCGATCTTGCGCCATTCCTCCCCTATCGGGAGGGCAAACACCAGCGGCCCGCGTTCCAGGCTTGTGAGCTGCTTGTGCCACGCGCTGCGCGTGATCTTTGCCGGGAAGATCAATTCCACTGCATCGCCTGTGCGCCAGAGGCGTTCCAGCCGGGTTATCTGGCCGGATGACGCCAGCGCCTCATGCTGTCCGTTTACCTTGAGCGTCGCTCCTTCCGCCCAACCCGGAATCCGAAGATGGAGCGGAAAGGACGTCGGCCGTTCCGTCCGGAGCACGATCCTGACCTCATCGGAAAACGGATAGGACGTCTGCTGCTCCGCCTCCACCTCGATGCCACCGATAGTGGCGCGCGCACTGCTGGGGCCGTAGCTCAGCACTGCAAGCCCGCCGTCCGCGCTCGCCGCCCACATGGAGTGGACGAATTTGGGCCAGCCCTGGTGCATGTTGACCGTGCAGCACGGATATCCGTCCAACAGACCGACCAGCTGCGAGGTGCCGCCGTGCTGCTGCGCGTACTGCTCCACGTCGCGGCTTATCATCACCTGATTGGGCTGCTGAAAGTATTGCCGAGCCATATAGTCGTCGGTCGTTTGCGCCGGCAGCGCATTGTAGGCGATGCGCTCGAGACGATCGAGAACGGTCACATCCCCGGTGATCTGGCCCAGCATCTCGAGTGAAAACATGAACTCGACCACCGTGCAGAGTTCGGTGCCCTGGATGGGGTTCGTGCCGTGCAGCGGCTCATCGCCCGAGAACATTCCCGTAACCTGGCCGTGATCGCGCTCCAGAAACATCAGGCCGTGGCGGATCGCCTCGATATGTCCGGAACGACCATCGAGAAGATAAGCCAGGGCCGGCTGCTTTACGCCCATGGCCACGTTGACGCCGTGTGCGGTCGGCGGTTGCTCCGCGGCAAAACCCGCGGTCCAATCGCTTGTCTTACTTACGAGGGTGCGCGCCAGTTCCAGCAGCGACGGCTCGCCGGTACGGTTATACAGCCAGAGCGCGCTGGCCGTATTCTCGCCGCCGCGATGCCGTGCCCATTTGGTCCAGTGATCGAGCGGTTGGGTCGGGAGCTGCCGCCGCTGATATGCGAAGTACCGCGACATGAAATCCAGCACCCGGCGATCTCCGGTGGCTTCATGGTGCTGCTGGAGCACTTTCAGCATGACCATACGGGGCCACCAGTCCGCCGAGTTGGCTCGCTGGATACCGTTCTCATCCTTGCCGGATCCCCGATCGTCGGGCGGGCCGAAATATCCGCTCGCCTGCTGGCTGCGCAGGGCGAACTCGATCCATGGTTGAGCCTTGTCCTTCAGGCGCTCGTCATCGAGAATGTGAGCAAGGGGAACCAAGCCATCGAGCCAGTAAGGTCCCCGCTCCCAGGCGTCACCGTTCCCGCCGAGCCACGCGTTCTGCGGGCCCACCAACGAATAGAACTCGTCGAGGCGGCCCGTCAGCCCCTGCGCCATTGTCTCGAGTTGCGTCGCAAGCCACCCTTTTGCTTGCACGGCTCCTAAGGGCAACGGAGCGAAGGGCTGGTTGGAGAGTGGTGCCCGATTGAATACCACGCCGTTCACGGCGGCAACCGGCCCTCGCCTCGCATTGGCAAATCCGGCAGCTGGCATCAGCGCTGCGCTTGCTGTCGCTCCCCCGACGAACTCTCGACGATTGATCATCCCCTTCCTCCGCTTTTTTAAAGCAATTTTCTTTTTTGTTACGTCATGTCACGCGCGTTGGAAAGCTTTTGCTCGTCGCGATCATCCATGAAGGATTTCCGCCTCCCCGAGAGGAGAAAGGGACTCAGTTTGCCCGGAGACCACTCCAGCATAAGGTTCATCTAATAGACTTTGCCATTTTATCATTTCCAACTATATAACTGCCAAATGGCAGGAGTTGCGACATGGCTGTGCTGACACGCATCGATACTGAGGCCGCCCCGTTCGCCGCCGATCCGATTACGGACGCGGAGGCTGGCGCGATGTTCCGGGCAGCGCTGCGCTTGTTCGGCCATTGGGGCGTGACCGACGAACAAGCCGCTACGCTGCTCGACGTCGGCGTCCGGACCTATCGCCGGTGGAAAGTGGACGAGCCGGGCCGCATCGGCCGCGACGGCAAGGCGCGATTGTCGAACCTGATGGGCATCCACAAGGCGCTCAGAATCATCTTCAACGATGCGGCGCGCGGTTATCGCTGGATCAAGGCGCCCAACGAGGCGTTCGGCGGGCGCTCCGCGCTCGACGTCATGCTCGGGGGTGAACTCACCGATCTGATGCGAGTGCGGCGCTATCTGGATGCGGAGCGCGGCGGCTGGTGATCGATCCCGCGGCTGTCCCGGTCCGCCGGGTCGAATGGCGGCGGGCACGGCGCATCATCCGCAGTGCTCATCCGCCCATCGATCTGTTCGAGGACCTTGCCGATCCCCAGGATTGGCCGCTCCTCATTTCCGCCGAGCAGAAGACCAACCCGCGCCTCATGGAGACGATCGGCAATCTCGACCTCGTGCCGCCAGCGCGGCGGGTGAGCGGGCCGGGTGCATCCTACCTGATGGCCCCGTTCACGCATGTCAGCCGCGATCGGCCGAGCCGGTTTACCGATGGCAGCTACGGCGTGCTCTATGTCGCGGACCGGTTCGAGACGGCACTCGCCGAAACGATCCATCACCACGCCCGTTTCATGGCTCGCACCCGCGAGACCGAAGGCTGGACATCCCAGTTCCGCGAGATTGTCCTCGATATCGCGCTGGATGCCCACGATCTCAGGAACGGCGCCGACGCTTTCGGCGAGGCGCTTGATCCCGAGTGTCATGATACGAGCCGGAGACTCGCTGCCGCCCTGCGCGCGGCCGGCAGCGAGGGTATCGCCTATCCGAGTTGCCGCGACAGCGGCGGAGAATGCGCTGCATTGTTCCACCCGGACCTGGCATCCCGCCCGCTCCAGGGGCGTCACCTCGACTATCACTGGAACGGGACGCGGGTGGATTTCTACCGCGACGCCACAGGCGGTGAGGTCTTCCGCATCGATGAAGACGCGGAGTAAGGCTCAGCCCTCCGCGTCGGCCTCGGTTCGCCTCGATACCCCATCTTGCGCCACGGAAAGATTGGCCGGTCGCATTGATCGCAGCTATGGCGGCGACATGCATCATTCAGACTCCAATCCTCTCTCGCATGACCACAACTTCCTGAGCGCCTCGCACGATGCGAACGAACGGCGCACCCGCTATGTGGTGGCGCTGACCGCAGCGATGATGGTGATCGAGATCGGCGCAGGCCTCTGGACCGGATCCATGGCGCTGCTGGCCGATGGCATTCACATGGCGACGCATGCGGGGGCGCTGGGGGTGGCGGCCTTCGCCTACTGGTTCGCCCGGCGGCATGCGAGCAATCCACGGTTTACCTTCGGCACAGGCAAGGTCGGCGACCTGGCAGGTTTTGCAAGCGCGCTGGTGCTCGCGATCTTTGCCATCGGCATTGCCGTGGAGTCCGTTCAAAGGTTGGTGAGCCCGCTGGCGATCGCCTACACGGAGGCGATCTGGATCGCGGTCCTCGGCCTCGCCGTAAACCTCGCGAGTGCCTGGTTGCTTGGAGCCGATCACCATCACGGGCACGATCATGGTCATCACCACCACGACCATGGTCACCACGACCATGCGCATGCTGACAACAATCTGCGCTCGGCCTACTTTCATGTTCTCGCCGATGCGCTGACATCTGTGCTCGCCATCGCGGCATTGCTCGCCGGGCGCTATCTGGGGTGGGTCTGGATGGACGCGGCGATGGGGCTGGTTGGCGCGATCGTCATCGCGCGTTGGGCGTGGACCCTGCTGCGGGACACTGCCGCCGTGCTCGTCGATGCGGACGCCGATGGCGAGCGCTACGAAGAAGTGCGGGAAGCGTTGGAGGACGGCGATGCTGCGGTGGGCGACCTGCATATCTGGCGGATCGGGCCCGGCAAGTATGCGGTGATAGCGTCGCTCATCGCGGGTCATCCCCTGCGGCCCGAAGATTACGTATCCCGGCTCGCAGTTCATGCCGAATATGTCCACGTGACCGTGGAAGTGCATCGCTGCGAGGACGCCCACCCTCACCTGCGCGCCGCCTGAAACGGGCCAGCTTCAAATCCCGCACCTGTCGTCGAGCGCACCACGGCGGCGGCCGGTCCTTGGTATCAGGCCTTCGAAAGAAGGCTTCCCGAGAACAGTTGCCATTGCCCGCCCGTACCCTTCGGGCGCGAGATTGGCGACCAGCCCGGCGACCACCGCCACACAGGCGAGGTGAACGATCCACCCGGTGGCGAATCCGCCCGCTCCGTCGTGCAGCATCGCCACGATCCATGGCGCGAGAGCTGCTATTACGAACCCGCCGCCCTGCATCAGCGCCGATAGAGCGCCTGCCTTGGCCGAGTCCGGCAGATGGTCGAGCGCGACGATCATCATCAACGCAAAGCATCCGCCCAGCCCCGCTCCGAGAAGGACTGCGATGGCGAGCGGTGCGGACTGGGGAGCAAAGGCCAATCCTGCGAAACCGATGCCCTGCATCGCGAGCGTCAACCACAGCCAGCCGCGACGATCATTCCGCCCCCGCGCGGCAATCGGGAGCAGCAACGCTGCGGCCGCCTGGCTGATCGCCAGCACGGCAAGGAGACTGCCGCTCGCGGCCGCGCTTCGACCATGCTCCTGATAGAAGGGTGCGAGCCAGGCGACCGCCGACGCATAACCACCGTTCACCAGCCCGAAGCCCGCCATCAGCATCCATGCGCGGGGACGGCGGAGCAACAGGCTCATGGTCCCGGACGTTGTGGAGGATGCGCTGTCGGGGGGCAGGCGCCTCACCAGTGCGAGCGCGACAACCGCTGGCGCGGCGAGCATGGCCAAGGCGATCTGCCAGCTTCCCCACGCCTGGACGAGGATCGGCGTCATCTGTGCACCCAGCGCGCCCCCGCCCATGAGCATTGCGGAGTAAAGTCCCGTGACGATCGCGACCCGCTGCGGGAAGTCGCGCTTGATCATGCCGGGAAGCACCGCCTGAATGACAGCGGCGCCGAGTCCGCAGAGAAGCGCCGTGCCGAGCAGAACCCCGCCATCCGAAGCGAACAAGCGCAGCAGAGAACCCGCGGTGAGCAGCGCCAGCGCCAGAATGACCAGCCGGCGTGCCGGTACCACCTGCTGGAGCAGCGGCCCGGCAAAGGCACCGATCCCCATCAAGAGCATCGGCAGCAGCGTGAGCAGCGCCATTCCCTGCAGGCCCAGCCCCATCGCCTCATCGATTGCACCTGCGAGCGGTCCCACTCCGGTCAGGAACGGCCGGAGATTGAGACCGATCAGCGCAATGATCGCGAGCGGAAGCAGCCGGGCGGTAGGCGTTGTCATGACCCGCTTGCCTGTCGCCGCCGATGCCACGCCTCATAGAGATCCGGTTCGGCCCGCGCCGCCGCGGGAACGTGACGGATGGTCATCGACTGTTCGGCGAAAGGCTTCGCGAGATCGGCATAGACCATGGCAGTCGACAGGCCGTAAGGCGCGCCGTCCTCGTTCGAGTAGGCGTAGGCGACCTCGCGCACGCCGGAGATGCGCATCGCCGCCATGCACATCGGGCAGGGATGACCGCTCGCGAAGACTGTGCATCCGCCAAGGTCGGGCGAGCCCAGCGCGCGGCTTGCGGCGCGCAGCGCGTTCAGTTCGGCATGGGCGGTCGGGTCGCCGGTCGCGAGAATCTCGTTGACCCCGGTCGCGACGACTGCGCCATCCTTGACCACCAAGGCGCCGAAGGGACGGCCCCCGCGCTCGGCATTAGCCCGCGCGAGGGCAATCGCTTTGCGCAGGAAGCGTTCGGTTGCATCTGTCATGGCTTTTCCTTCTATCGCGCGCCCAGCGGCCACGAGTGCCTGTTCGATCGCGCTGAAGCCCCGGCGGCGCGCGTGTTGCAGGGGCGTAACGCCCTCTCCGTCGGGCAGATTCACATCGGCGCCGGCAGCGATCAGCAGGTCGACGATCTGTCGATGCGAGGAACCGCCATTGCCGAGGATGATCGCCTCGAGCAACGCCGTCCACCCGAGCCGGTTGACATGGTCGACCTCGACACCCGCGGCAATCAGCGTGCGGACGGTTTCGACGTGGCCGCGCTCGGCGGCCGGGATCAGCGCGGTGCCGCCATAGCGATTGACGCTCTTCAGATCGGCGCCGTGCTTCAGCGTCATCGTCAGGATCTCGAGATGGCCCCGTGCTCCCGCATAGAGATAGGGACTGTCGTCGATCGCATCCTTGGCGTTGACGTCGGCGCCTGCCGCAATCAGCGCCTCGGCCGCGCGGACGCTGTCGGCATGGGTCGCGGCGAGCAGAGGCGTTCGTCCAGCCTCGTCACGCGCGTCGATCGTCGCCCCGGCGGCAAGCAGAGCGCGGATATCGGCCACGTCATCCCTCGCGGCTGCATCGTGCAGGCGGTGGTCGCTCATCGGCTGCCCCGATCCGACCAGCGGGATCGCGAGGGCCGCCGCCGCAAGGGCGATGCCGATCGCCATTCGTCTGACCATTTCCGCCGTCCTTGCCGTTTCATTTTGCGGCCTGCGCGTCCCAGGCTGCAACCTTGGCGCGCGTATCGGCCAGCATCGTGTCGAGCGCCGCACGGTCATAGACCGATCCGCGCAGCACGACGGTGTGGATCGCGCGCGTCGCCCTGATGCCTTCCAGCGGGTTGCGGTCGAGCAGCACGAGATCGGCCGCCTTGCCCACTTCGATCGAGCCGTAACGGTCGAGCTTGCCGAACCAGGCGGGACCGGCTCGTGTCGCGGCCGCGAGCGCCTGGGCGGACGTCAGCCCTTTCTCGACGAACAGCGCCAGCTCTTCATGCAGGGCGATGCCCGGATAGTTGAACGAATTGAGGAAGCCCGCATCGGTCCCGGCCATGATCGTCACGCCCGCCGCCTGCAGCATCGGCAGCAGCGCCGCCTCCCGTTCGAACGCGGCATGGCGCGCCGCGATCGCGGTGGCATCGGCCTTGGCGGCGCGCTCGACGCGCCAGGCATAGGTTGCGCGCAGGCCCGGGCCGATCAGGTTGAGATAATCGTCGTCGCTGTGATCGTCGCGGTCGAGATAGGCGATGATGCGGCTGCCGTTCAGCGTGGGAGTGACGAACACACCTTTGGCTGCGAGCTTGCGATAGGCGGCCATCGCTACCTCATGGTCGAAGCCGGCCTCGATCCGCCGGTTGGCCTCCGCACGGTCAATCCGTCCGGCGGCGAAGTCAGCCGCGATGACGGCCTCGCCCTTCACTCCTGCCTTGTACGCATAGTCGATATGTTCGATCGAGCTGATCCCGGCATCGACCGCCTGCTCCACCGTCAGCGCCATCGGAATATGGCCAGACACGCGCAAACCCGCCGCCCGCGCCTGGCGCACAGCGTAGAGGAACAGCTCCGGCTTCAGCGTGCTGTCGGTGATCTTCACGAAATCGACGCCAAGCTGCTGGAGCCGCGCCACAGCGGCGTCGATATCGGCTTTCGTCCCGGTCTCGATCGTCCCCTTCCACACAGGATCGATCCCTTCGATCTTCGGGCCTGAGCTGAGCAGAGTCGGGCCGAACAGGGTCCCGTCGGCGATCTCGCGGCGCCAGGCCAGCACCTCGGTCGGAAGATCGCCGGACGCATCGCGTATCGTCGTGATGCCGTGCGCGACATAGAGCGGCAGAAGCGCCTTGTTCTCTTCGATCAGTGCCGGTCCACCGCCGAAATGGACGTGCATGTCCCACAGGCCGGGGATCAGGAAACGGTCGTTGCCGTCGATGGTTTTGCTGGCAGTCCAGGTTTTCGCGATCTCGGCCTCGGCGCCCACGGCAACGATAGTGCCGCCTGTCGCCGCGACGGCCTGATCCGGGATCAGCCGTGCATTCTCGACATCGACCACGGTCGCGTTGCGGATCAGCACGTCCGCCCGATCCTTGGCGATCGCTGGAAGCGGCAGGAGTGCGAGCCCCGCGAGGAGAACTGAAACGAGCTTCTTCATGCGGCAAATACTGATCGTGAGACCTCTTGCGTCAGATAAGACTTCGCCGAATCATTCTCCAATGAGATGTTTGAATGCCAATCATTCACATCTATGATGACCTCGATGCTCGACCCGCGTCTTCTCCGCGCCTTCGTCGCGATCGTCGACACCCGCAGCTTCACGCAGGCGGCGGACCGGCTGCACAGCACTCAGTCGACGGTGAGCCAGCAACTGGCGCGGCTCGAACAGGCGGTCGGTCAGGTGCTGGTCGATCGAGCGGCACGGCCCGTTCGCGTTACGGCTTCGGGGGAGCGCCTGCTCGGCTATGCCCGCCGCATCCTGGCCCTGCAGCATGAGGCCGAAACGCTGCTCGCGGACCGCGCCGGCACAGCGGCCATTCGGATCGGCGTTCCCGAGGATATCGTGACCTTGTCGATGAGCCGCATCCTGGCACGCTTTGCAGAGCAGCACCGCGAAGTGCGCCTCGATGTCACCACGGGTCTGAGCCGCGACCTCGATCGTCGCTTCCGCGCGGGCGAGTTCGACATCGTCGTGGTCAAGGAAGCGAGCGCAAGCCCCGACAATCGCGCGACCTTCCCCGAAGCGATCGGCTGGTTCGAAAGCGCCGATCACGCGCCCGTCTGGGTCGACCCGATGCCGCTGGTGACCTTTCCGCCGGGCGGTCTTTATCGCGAAGCGATGTTCGAACGGGTCGAGCGTGACCGGCGGCGCTGGTATGTCGCCTTCACCGCCACCAGCCTTGGCAGTATTCTCACGGCGGTCGAGGCCGGCATCGGGCTCTCTCTTCTGCCCAAGGGCGCAGCGATCGACCATAAAATCCGCCCCTATGCCGGCTTCGGTGAGGAGGCGCCCATGGTCGTATCGGTCTATTCCTGGGAAGATGCGGGCCAGATCGGTCTGCTTCTGGAGAACATCAAGTCAGTGCTTCTCAACCGCTACGAGGCACATCGCGCGCGCTTCGGGACTTGACGATCGCACTGAGAAGGCGGTTCGTCTGCAACCGTAATGAGGCTGTGCCGCATGATCCGTCGCGCCGAACCCCTCGCGATGCGACGCTGACTTAAGCCTGACATATCCCCGACTTCGAACCGAAACAGCGCGCACTTAGGCCCCGGCCGACCGGCCGGCCCGGCGGTTTCGATTTTGAAGGGGTCTCATGTCCAACACGGTTCCCGTGCTCGCCAAGGCGGGCCTTGCGTTCGCGCCTCATCTGCTTTTTGGCACCTCGATCCTGGCTCTCGGAGCCTCATCCGCGCTTGCGCAGGATGTGCCTGCCAATGCGGAAGTCGCCGAGATCGTAGTCACGGGCTCTGCCCTGCAGAATCAAGCGGAAATCGAGACACGCCGACAGGCCACGGCGATTATCGACTCGCTCTCGCGTGACGAGATCGGCGCGCTACCCGACATCACGATCGCAGAATCGCTGCGCCGCATCACGGGCGTCAGCACGGTGTACAACGACGACATCGGCCAGTTCGCGTCCATCCGCGGCACGCATCCCGACTTCGTGCCGGTGACGATGAACGGGCTGACGCTCGCCACGACGGGTGACCACGGAGAAGGCACCCGCAAGGTCAACCTGCAGGTCATTCCCGGCGAAGCCGTCCAGCAGCTGCGCGCTTACAAGACGTTGTCGCCAGATCTCGATGCCGGCGCATTGGGCGGGCTGATCGACATCGTAACCGTGAGCGCGTTCGATCCTCTGCGCGCTCCGCTGAGCGTCACCGCGGGAGCGAGCTACACCAGCTATATGGACGTACCCGACGACAACAGCTTCGGGGATCAGAAGGACAGCCCGATCGGTCCTTCCCTCAGTGCGATCTGGTCGCCGCGCTTCGGGGCCGACGAGAGCTGGGGTCTGGCGGTGACCGGGATGTACGAAGTGCGTCCCCGCACGCAGTCGAACAACGCAATCGCCAACCGACTCTACTTCAATGATGCAGGCGCGCAGACGACGCCGGAATCGGACGACTGGAACGGCTTTGCGGCGCCCAATTCCTTCGTCTCGCACAACTATACCAACAAGTTCACCAAGTTCGGGGGCACGGCACGGCTGGAATACCGGCCAAGCGACCGCATCAGTTCCAGCCTGTTCGGCTTCGCCTATTTCTCGGACGAGCAGGAAACCCGCAATACCAACCGCGTCTATCGTCTCGACCAGGCCCGGGATCAGACCGAGAATACCGGCACCATGCGGGTGCGCAACGCGGATGCGCAATGGCGCTACAACAGCTTCGAGCGCGACCAGCGCGGCTTGCAGTGGCTTAACGACATGGCAATCGGCGACCGGGGGCATCTGTCGACTGACCTCGGCTATTCCTACGCCTGGTATCGTTCGTGGCGCCCGTTCGTCGCCTTCGATTACGCGGCGGGCACGCGGCTGACCTACGACCTGACCAACGAAAGCGTGCCGTTCATCCTCGACGGCGGCAATGCCTATCTGGATCCGGCCAACTATGCGACCAGCGATCACTACGAGGATGTGCGGGAGGCGACTGCGCATGTCTACGAAGGCCGGGTCGATTACGGCTTCAACAATCGTCAGGACGATCGCGGTATCGGCTTCGCGTTCGGCGCTTCCTACAGGGACATGGACCTGGAGCGCGACAACAGCGCGGTCGTTTACGAGAACGGCACCAGCCTCGCCGGCTATGCCTTCATTCCGGACTTCAACACACCCGGTTACAGCCATCCCCCGCTCTGGCTCGATCGCGACCGGTTCTACACTGAAGTCGTTCCCGGCGTCCCGGTCGACGAAGCGGAAAGCGACCGCCGCACCCGCGTCAACGATTACAGCTATCGGGAAAAGATCGCCGCTGCCTATGTGAACGGCACTTTCACCTCGGATCTGCTGCGGCTCGATGCGGGGGCCCGGCTCGATCATGTCGATTTCACCGCCGACATGGCGCAGGTGCTCGATGGTGTGCTGCAGCCGGACCAGGTACGATACGAAGGCAAGGACACCCATCTGCTTCCCTACGCCACTGCCAATCTCGCGCTGACGCCTTCGCTCCGCATCAAGGCGGCGGCGAGCCAGACGCTGGGCCGCCCCAATCCGGAGACGATCGCCACGGTGGAGGACATCGACGAGACCGAGCTGGAGATCACCCGCGGCAACCCGCATATCCAGCCGCGCAAGTCCACCAACCTCGATCTCGGCCTCGAATACTACTTCAACGCCGGGCAGGGCATGGTGACGCTGACGGGCTTCTACAAGAAGATCACGGACGACATCCTGACCGTCAGTTCACAGGAGGTGATCGGGGGCGAGACCTATACGGTTTCCCAGCCGATCAACGGCGAGGACACGACCTACCAGGGTGTCGAGATCGGCCTGATCAACAACAGCTTCGGCAACGTCCATCCCGTGCTCGATCGCTTCGGAGCCCAGGCCAACTTCATCTGGACCGACGGTTCGACCACCTACCTCGAAGGCGACGAACTGCTCGAGCGCGATCAGCTGCAGTACCAGTCCGACATCGCGGCGAACGCTGCGGTCTTCTACGATCTGGGCGGGGGGTCGGAGCTTCGCCTCGCGATGAACCACCAGGGCGGATACGTCGAGAGCTTTGCCGCCAATACCTGGCAGGACATCTACATCGAGCCGTTCACGACTTTCGACCTAACGGCGCGCTGGGCGGTGACGCCCCGGCTGCAACTGCGCCTGGAGGGACGGAATATCTTCGGAGCCGACAGGCGGCGCACCACCGGCCCCGATCACGAATATTTCCGGGCCGGGCTGGAAGTCGGCAACACCTGGTACTTGCGCGCAAATTTCCGGCTGTAGCCGGTCGGCCGGGGGAATGCCCCGCCCTCGCCTTTCCGGGAATCTTAAAGAGACGAGACTATGCCCACGACCCGCCGGGATCTCCTGCTTCGCGCCTCCATCGCCGCCGGTACGGCATTGCTGCCCATCTATGGCCAACGCCTCTTGGCACAGCCACGATTTGCCGCGCACCCGTTCACGCTCGGCATCGCCTCGGGTGATCCCGAGGCAGACGGGGTGGTTCTCTGGACGCGTCTGGCGCCCTCCCCGCTCGATGACCATGGCGGCATGCCGGCCGAGGCCGTCGCGGTCGGATGGGAAGTGGCCGAGGACGAAGCTTTCTCCCGCGTGGCGGGTCAAGGCACGGCCTGGGCACTCCCGCAAGCGGCACATTCGGTGCATGTCGAGGTCCAGGGCCTCCGCCCCGATCGCGTCTACTATTACCGCTTCCACACTGCCGGTGAAACGAGCGGCACGGGTCGCACCCGCACCGCGCCTGCCCTGGATGCCGATGTGCAAGCCCTGCGTTATGCTTTCACGGCGTGTCAGCACTACGAAACCGGATACTACGGCGCCTATCGGCAACTCGTGGCCGACGACCCCGCGCTCGTGCTGTTCCTGGGCGATTACATCTATGAGCGGCCCGGACGGGACCGGGGCCCGCGGCGCCATCCGGACGAGCATGCCGCGAACCTGGCGAGCTATCGCCGCCGCCATGCGCTGTACAAGACCGATCCCGATCTTCAGGCCGCCCACGCAGCCGCACCCTGGCTTACGATCTGGGACGATCACGAGGTCGAGAACAACTACAGCGGCGATGTATCGCAGGACGGCGGCGACAGTCCGTCATTTCTGGTCCGCCGCGCGGCCGCCTACCAAGCCTATTACGAGCATATGCCGCTCCGGCGGCGGTCGATCCCGGTGGGACCGCAGATGCAGCTCCACCGCAGCCTCGTCTGGGGCAATCTGGCGCGGTTCCAGATGCTCGATGCCCGTCAATACCGCGATGGCAGGCCCTGTCCGGATATGTCGCCCGATCGCAAGACGGTTTCCGGCTGTGCCGAACGCCTAGATCCTTCGCGCAGCATGCTCGGCTCCGAGCAGGAACGCTGGCTCTTCGGTGAACTCGCCGGCAGCAATGCGCGATGGAATGTCATTGGCCAGCAATTCGCTATGGCCGAATCTTCGCAGGTCGATCCGCAGACCGGAGACCCTCGCTTCGGGGTCGACGGCTGGGACGGCTATCCCGCCGCACGTGACCGCATCCTCGCCTTCCTGCGCGATGCGAGAATATCAAATCCCGTGGTCATAGGCGGCAACAGCCACGCCTTCATCGCCTCGGAACTCTCTCTCCATCCCGAAGGCCCCGTCATCGCGCCTGCATTCGTCGGTGGATCGCTCAGCTCGACAAGCGGCTCGGCATCTGACGATCTCCTGCGCAAGGCCCCTCAAATGCGCTTCGCGGAAACCCAGCGCCACGGCTACTCCATCGTCGACGTCACGCCGAAGAGCAGCATGCTGACAATGCGCGCCGCCGCCGATGCGACCGATCCTCGAACAACGACGTCTACGCTCAGGACCTTCGCCATCGAGAGCGGGGTGCCCGGTTTTCGCGATTAGGGTGCCTGACGCAGCGGTCATCCGAACGACCGGTGATTCATAAGATCATCACCCGTTGCCGGAGCTAGCGTAGGCCTTCGCACCCGAATGACGTGCTGCAGCGCGCGTCCACGGCCCTACGCTCCAATAATGTCGCGAGCTGACATTGGTTCGGAGGGATTTTCACGCTAGCCAAGGGATATGGGGCCTCTCGACATTGCCATCGCCGGTTGTGGACCGGGAGGACTTGCGGTGGCGCTGCTATTGAAGCGCGACGGCCACCGCGTGACGATGTTCGAACGGTTCGCAGCGCCACGTCCGATCGGATCGGGCTTGATGATTCAGCCGACTGGCCTCGCGGTGTTGGAACAACTGGGACTGGCCGACGCCGCGCAGCAACGCGGAGCTCGCATCGATCGCTTGATCGGACAGGCGGAACCGGCCGGTTCCGTTGTGCTGAATGTGCGCTATGCCGCGCTCGGCAGCCCCCTCGCCTTTGGTATTGGTATTCATAGGGCGAGCCTGTTCGCGCTGCTTCACGATGCAGTATCGGCGGCCGGCGTTCCGATCGTGACCGGACGGACAGTGACCGATAGTATTCTCGACGGGACGAAGCGCCATCTGCGTTTCGCCGATGGTGAGATCGCAGGACCCTTCGATCTGGTTGTGGACGCCTTGGGAACGCGTACGCCTCTCGCCCCGCCTACGGGCCATTCACTGGCCTACGGGGCACTATGGGCCAGTCTCGACTGGCCTGACGGAGGATACTTCGACATCGCCGCACTCGAGCAGCGCTATCGACGGGCCAGCAAGATGGTCGGCGTCCTGCCGATCGGCACGCTACCGAGTGCCGGACGCCCGCAAGCCGCCTTCTTCTGGTCGTTGCGTGCCGATCGGCTCGACACGTGGCGCGCGGCCGGGCTGGATGCCTGGAAGGCGGAGATTCTGACGCTCTGGCCAGCCTGTGCGCCATTGCTCGATCAGATCATCGATCCCGATCAACTCACTTTTGCCCATTATGCCCATCGGACGCTCAGCGATCCGGCCGAGCCCGCCCTCATTCACATCGGCGATGCCTGGCATTCGGCAAGCCCGCAACTGGGTCAAGGCGCGAATATGGCGTTGCTGGATGCCTGGGCGCTCGCCAAGGGCCTTCGCGAAAGTACAAGCGTAGCAGAGGGGTTGGGCCACGCCGTCGCCCAGCGACAGCGGCACGTCCGTCTCTACCAATGGCTCACCGCTCTGTTCACGCCGGTCTATCAATCCGACAGCCGCGTGCTGCCATTCATCCGCGACCGGTTGGTTGGGCCGGCGTCCAAATTGTGGCCGGCAACCTGGATTCAGGCCGCGATGGTCACCGGACTGATCGGCAACCCCCTGCGTCCGCTAGGTCTCGACGCGCCGTTCATGTCAACGCGCGTGTCGATACCGGACGCGGCATGAGCAGTGAGGGAATCGGCCCCTTTCGCTTGCGTTTGTGATGGGTCAGCATTCGCTCGCCAAGGAATGGGAAGAGAATGGTCACTTCGAGCAGATGGAACGGATCGCGGGGCGTCTGGACCAAATTCGTTGACCGGTATGGCCGGCGGGACCACTCGGAGCGATTCGCGAATGGTAGCGGAGGAGGGACTTGAACCCCCGACACGCGGATTATGATGTCGCGGAGCCCTTCCAGAACTCGAGGTGAAAACGGCGGAATTCCGCCATCTTCACGACATTACCGTGCTGTGTTGCCGAGATCAATCACACATAAAATCGGGCGGCGCGGTGCCGGGGGGCAAAGCAAGAGGTGGGTGCGCCGCGACTTGGCGCCCAGCCCAGCCGCGCACCGAACATCCACCTCGATCGTGATGCCACAGGCGTTTGTAGACCGTAGCTTGCGCTCGTGCGAACGCCCGCCTCGCCTTTCACCTTCGCGATAATTTCGCCAGCCGTCACATACGCGGTGCTGCGCTTCTCTGCCGGACAACGCTTCAGCTCTCTGGATTGGTGGCATTGCGTCTCGCAACTGCTCCGGGCGTCCTGTCGGACGAGACTTTCCGTCCCTCAGATCCGGTGAAGATCCCAAGGTCCGTCGTGCCATTCGAGTAGGACGCAGCCCCGTTCGGTATATTCATCGAAGCCGTGGATGCTCCGGGCAGGATTCCACAGGTAAGACCCGGGCCGCATCGGTCGGCTGGGATCCGGCTGAATATCGCCTTCCAGGCAGAAGATCTCTTCCTGCACCGGATGCCAGTTCGGGCCCGCCCCGCGGAAACCCGCGGGTACCCGCAGCAGCCTGGTATCCGCACCGCTCTCCGTGTCCAGCCACAGGACCCGCCGTTCGAACCCATGCAGCGGCGTGCCATCGATGACCGGCGTGAAAGGCTCGATCGCAAATACATCCGGCGTGATGATCGTCCCTTGCGGTGCAGCGCTGGCGCGATAGGTTTGGCCCGGGTCCTGCACCAGCAGGATCTCGCTCGCCTCGATCGCTTCCATGACCGGCATCGCCGCGCCCTTCGGTACGACGACAAAGGCATTGGCGGTCAGCTCTGCCTCGCCGAACCGGATGCGGCCGGACAAGACCATGAATTGCTGAACGGCGGCGACTTCGAGAGGCGTGCCGCTGCTCCAGCCCGGCTCGAGAGTCACCAGCGCGCTACGCAGGGTGCCATCCTTCAACCGCCGCAGCACCCGTAGCGTCGCCGGCTGATCGCCCCAGATCGCCGCCACTTCCGGCGCGAGATCGTCTTGATGAATGCAATGCGAAATGTCGTAGGCAAGATCGTCGGACACCGTCATCGTTCCATTTCGGCCGGGTTATCCCTGATGCTTTCGCACGCGAGCGCTGGGTCCGGCGATTGCCGCAGCGATTTGGTTCACCTGACGAACAAATCGGTTATCAGGGTCGCAGGCCTTGGCCGCAAGCCCCTATTGCCCGATATTCCCGTCACGACAGGAGCGTGAAGTGAGACCGAGGATCACAGGCCTTGACGTCGATGCGATGGAGTGGGCGCCGCTCGGACCTCCCGGGCTGTTCAGCAAGCTCCTGAGCCGCGATCCCGACACCGGAGCGCGAACCGCCCTCCAGCGGATGGATCCGTCGCTCGGCTACCAGGCGCCGACCGTGGCGCATTTCCATACGACGTACGAGGAAATCCTGGGCATCGCCGGTCGTTTCACTTTCGATCAGCGCACCTGGGTCGTGCCCGGCGCCTACGTCTTTCATCCGCCCCGCACGGTGCACGGCTTCGCGAGCCTGGTGCCGCAGGAAAGCCTGTTCCTCTCACGCGTCGGGCGCGATCTCGACGTCAACCTGGTGCACGAACCGGCTGAGAAAGACCTCTACGTCATCGAGGGTGACGTCCCGCCGCGCAGGCCTGCGGCCTACGGCGATGCGGCAGTTGCGTTGGGCTGGGCCGAAGGCACCCTGCTGGGGCGACCGGTCAGCGCCTGCGTGTTGAGTACCGACCCGGAAACTGGGGAGGGCTCGGCCCTCGTGCGTCTGCCAGCCGGCTGGACGAGCACAGTGCAGTGCCGCACCGACTATCTCGAAATCTTTGCCTTGAATGGCGGCATCTCCACGGATGGCGAACCTCCGGCCGAGGGACGCGCCTATTTTTTCATTCCGCCCGGCGATGAAATTCCGGCGCTGGAGGCGCTTCGCGATTGCGAGCTCTACGTCAATTTCGGGCGGGCCCTCGCGTGAGCGGCACCGCAGTCGTCGTCAATCCCGACTCGTTCCTGGGCGCCCGTGCGGTCGCGGCACTGGCCGCTGCGGGTTGGCAGGTGGAGGGGCTGCCAGATGGCAGCGATGGGGAATGGGAAGCGTTCCTCTCCGAGGCCGTCGGACACGATGCGGGCGTCGACTTCATCGTCACCGCGCCTCCGACGGATTTTCCCGTCGACGATCCGGGGGCCGCGATCGCCACCGCGTGGCGCGGCGCGAAATATGCCTTGCCGCTCTTCGCCGAGCGGGGTGAGGGTATTTTGCTCACGATGGCCTTCGGACCGGCGCGCGACGGCGCCCTGCCCGGCAGCGACGCAGCGGCGGAATCGATCCGGCTGCTGACGGCCGCTGCCCTGCTCGATGCCGGCAAGGCAGGCGTCAGCTTGCGCTCCAACCGCCTATATTGTCATCGGGACTCCGCGCCCGGCGCGATCGAGGAAGCGGTTCGGATGTTCGGGGACGACCGCAGCCGTTTCATGGCGGGGGCGGAAATCACGCTCGGGAGTGGCGGCACAGAGAGCAGCACCAGCCTTCACGGCAAGTCGATCCTGGTGACCGGCGCCACCTCCGGCATCGGTCGCTCTGCCGCAGTGGAACTGGGGCGCCTGGGCGCCTGGGTCGCAGTCGGTGGCCGCAAGCTTCCTCTGGCGGAAGAAACACTCACCATGGTTCGCAAGGCAGGTGGTGACGGCATCGTCGTCCCCCTCGACGTCACGGAGCCGGACGCGTGGGTCGCGGCCGCGCGGGGCATCGGGGATTCGCGCGGTGCCCTCCACGGTCTGGTCAACAACGCGGGGGAGGCACGCAACCGCCCGATCGGCGAGCTTAGCTCGGCCGACCTGGATTTTCTGACGGAGATCAACTGTCGCGGCGTGCGATACGGGGTGGATGCCATGGCGCCGCTGCTCGCGCGCGATGGCGGCACGGTGTTGAACATCGCGTCCGTCGCCGGCCTCCGCGCCGGACCGGGCGGCACTGCCTACAGCGCGTCGAAGGCAGCCATGGTCGGTCTGTCGCGCGGCTTTGCCGCGCAGTTTGCGCGGGCTGCCCGGCCCATCCGGGTCAACAGCCTGTTGCCCGGTTTGATCTGGAGCGACAGCGTTGCGGATTCACTCGGCGAGGCGGGAGCACGTGCTTTCCGCGCCATGATCGAGCCGAAGACGCCGCTCGGCCGCGTGGGTACGCCCGAGGAGGTCGCAAGCGTGATCGCCTATCTGGTCTCGGACGCGGCGGCGACCGTGTCGGGCCAGACGATAACGGTCTCGGGCGGTCTCGAACTCGGCTTTCCCTGACGTTCCCCCTTAGCCGCGCCCACGGGAAGGGGCGCCGTTCGCAGCGAACGGCGCCCCTTCCCTTTTTCGAAGCCCCAAAAGAGAGAGCCCCGGCCATTTGGCGCGGGGCTCCCCAGGGGGGTGGAGTTCAGAATTCCTTGCTGACGCGCAGGCCGAACGAGCGCTTGGCCGGCGCCGCGATGAACTCGCCGTTCGGGCGGCTCGGGCCGAAATTGCCGTAGTAACGCGCAAAGTCCGGCGTCAGTTCGTTGAAAATGTTGTCCACGAATATCAGCGCCGTCCAGTCGTCGCCCTTGAGGCCGATCTGGGCGTCCGCGACGGTCTTACCGGCAAGCAGGACGCGATTGTCGAAACGGGCATAGCGCGAGGAGCGATAGCGCGCCGACAGCTCCGTGAAGAGCGACACGCCGTCTGCGATCGGCTCCTCGACCCGAACGGAACCCGACAGCGAATGCTTGGGCACCAGCGGTAGCCGGTTGCCACCGAACTGGCGGTCCGTTCCGGCAGGCGCCGGGTAGACGTCGCGCGCCTCGAAATCGACGAAAGTCGAATCCGCGTAGGCATAGTTGAACGTCAGCGTCAGGGGATCTGCCGGGCGAACGACGAGGCCCAGTTCCGCGCCCTTTACCTCTGCCTTGTCTGCATTGACGATGTAATTCAGGCTGACCGCGGTCGCATCCGGGCATTCGGCTTCGGGCCCGAAGGGGCTGGCGGTGCCGTAACAGATCGTCGTCACCTGAACGTCACGCCAATCCGAATAGTAGAGCGCCGCGTCAAACGAGATCAGCCCCCCCGCGATGCGCCCCTTGGTTCCGATTTCGTAAGTCCAAACCGTTTCCTGGCCGAACGGGCGCAGATCGTTCCGCACCTGGCCGACGTTGAAGCCGCCCGGCTTGGATCCCTTGGCGATGCTGCCGTAGAGATTGACGTCGTCGGTCAGTTCCAGCTTTGCGTTCACGCGCGGCAGCCAGCTGTTGAACGTTTCCTTGCCGCGGAAGGTGATATCCGCGGGCCCGTTCTGGAACAGAATGTTGAATCCCGTCGCGGCTTCGGCACGAATGATCTCGTGATTGAACCGCAGTTCCCCGGTGAGCGTCAGCCCAGGAGCCACATCGGCATCCACCGACCCGAACAGCGAGTAGGTGTTGGTGTTGAGCCGGGAGGGACGCGGCGCGATGCCAGTGCGCGTTTCCGTGACGAAGTCCTGGGAGCCAAGAAAGCGAGTGTAGTCGAGCTCCTCGTAGTTCTCGTCGAAAACATAGCCGCCGAACAGCAGGCGCAAGTCGTCGCTGTCGTAGCTGAGACGCAGCTCCTGGCTCAGCTGCTGCAGGCTCGTGTCGAACTCGGCGATCCCGACGCACACGCCCGGAAGGCAGTTGTAGAGGCCGCCGCCGACAGGCGTCAGCGAAGGAACGTTGTCGCGCTTGGTGTCGAAGTCGAACTGAATCGTCGAGTCGACCTTGTTGATGCCGGTGACGGACGCCAGTGACAGACCGCCGCCCAGGTCGAGCGACATGTTCGCGATGCCCCGCCAGGTCTCGGAGACGTTGCCCTTGTACTCCATGTGCGAGGAAATGCCGATCAGGCTCGGATCGAACATGTCCTCGTCGATGACGTTGACGCCGTCGACGCTGATGTCCGGTCGTTCGATCACGTAGGCGGCGCCGGGCGTGATGTGCTCGTCGAGATAGTTGATCGAGAATTTGCCGCGGAACGCGCCGCTCTCCACGAGGGCCGAGCCGCCGACGCCCCATACCTCGCTGGCACCCAGGCCCTGTTGGTTGCCAGGATTCTCGTAGAAGCCGCCGAAGTTGCGGTAGGTGGCGGAAAGCTTGGCCGCGACCACGTCGCCGATGACGGGGCCGGTTATATGCGCCGTCAGCTCGCGCCGGCCGTAATCCCCGATCGCCCCGCTGACGGTGCCGCCCGTGACGAACTCGGGATCCTTGCTGATGAACTGGATCGCCCCGGCAAAGGCGCTGCGGCCGAAGTAGACAGTCTGCGGGCCCTTGACGACCTCGATCCGCTCCAGATCCATCAATGCCGCCGCGGTCTGCGATCCGCTGCCGCCGATCGTGGTATTGAGGCTGACCCCGGTCACGTCGATCCCGTCGACGATCATCGCGACGTTCGAACGGCCTTCGATGAGGGAGATACCGCGCAGACTGGGCCGAACGTCGGCCGGCGACGCGCCTTTGTCGAACTGAAGCCCGGGCGTAATCTGGGCCACGCTGTCGACCGTGGCGATACCCTTGTTCTGGATCGTTTCCGCCGACACCGCCTCGATCGCGATCGGCACGTCGGTAAGTGTTTCGCTCCGCCGGCGCGCCGTGACGATGATCGCATCACCCATCGGGGCCGCATCGCCCGCTGCTTCGGCAGGCGCCTGCGGCGGCGAGTCCACGGCTTCCTGAGCCTGGGCCACCGACGGAACCAGACCGGCAGCGACTGCAAGAGCCGCAGCGCCGGTCGTGAAAGCTATCTTTTGCATCTCCCGAAGATCCTTCTTTCCTCGAATTTGGGTGGATCTATGTTGGCGGGGAGCTGTTCAGTCTAACCGCTTCTGCGGTTTTGTTCGCAAGGCGAATATTTCCGCACCTCGGCGTCACACAACTGCGATATCGCGCCTTTAGTGCGGGGCATTTTCAGTCGGCGGACCTGTCGCCAGACGGATCACCGGCCCCCGTATCTGGAAAGGCGTGGCCGTCTGGCGGTCGATGTGCGCTGCAAGCCGACGCCCCTATATCGCGTGGATGGCTTTCAGCTCTGCAATTTCGTCCTCGCGCATACCCAGCAGATCGCGATAGATCTCATCGTTGTGCTGGCCGACCCGTGTCGGTGCGGGTGTGCGAATGCGGCTGGGCGTATCGGAGAGGCGCGGGAAGGCGTTCTGCATCTTGAGCTTACCCCACCGCTCGGTTTCGACCTCGACCAGCGCATCGCGCGCAGCGAAATGCGGATCTTCCAGCATTTCGGGCGCTCGGTAGATCTTTCCGGCCGGAACGCTGTGCTCGATCATCAACGCTTCCAGTTCGTCGACGGTGAGAGTGCGCGTCCATGCGGAAATGATCTCGTCGAGCTCGCGCAGATTGCGGGCGCGAGCGATGTGGGTCGCATAACGCTCGTCCTGCGCCAAATCCGGCTGTCCCATCGCTTCGCACAGGCGGGCAAAGACCGCATCCTGGTTGGCGCCGATGAGAAATTCGCCGTCGCTCGTTGGATAGACGTTCGAAGGTGACACGCCCTCGAGGATGGAGCCGGTGCGCTGGCGAATGTGCCCCGACACGATGTATTCTGGAACAAGGCTTTCCATCACCTGCAACACGGCCTCGTAGAGAGCGCTGTCGACAACCTGCCCCTTACCCGTTCGCTCGCGTGCGTGAAGCGCTGCCAATGCGCCGAGACAGCCATAGGTCGCGGCGAGACTGTCGCCGATCGACACGCCCATCCGGCTCGGCGCACGATCGGGATCACCGACGATATAGCGCCAACCGCCCATCGCTTCACCGATGCCGCCGAAGCCGGCGCGGCTCGAATAAGGGCCGGTCTGGCCATAGCCCGATACGCGCACGATGATCAGCCGCGGGTTGATGGCGTGCAGCGCGTCGGGCGCGAGTCCCCAGCGCTCAAGCGTACCGGGGCGGAAGTTTTCCAGCAGGATGTCCGCCTGCGCCACGAGGCGCCGGACGATCTCCTGCCCTTCCGGAATGCGCAAGTTCGCCGAGACCGACTTCTTGTTCCGCGATACGACCTCCCACCACAGCTTTTCCTCGCCGTGGCCCCAATTGCGCATCGGATCGCCGCCCTTGCCGTCGATCTCGGGGGGCTCGATCTTGATGACCTCGGCTCCCATGTCGCCGAGGAGCTGCCCACAGAAGGGGCCGGCGATCAACTGGCCGAGTTCCACCACTCGAACGCCATCGAGAGCGCCGCTGTTCACGTCATTCGTCATGTTTCTTATCCAGGTGTCTAGTCTGCGGCGGCCTGATGGGCCCAGCGCGGTTGGATCGGAGCTGCGAGGCCGGTTTCCTTCTCACAGTTGGTGCGGAGGGTATCGATGCTGGGACCGAAGTCGAAGACTTGGACGGTGCCGCGCTCGTCGCGGATGGTTTTGCGCAGCGTGTCGGTGGCTGGGGTGTCGATGGAGCCGTCTGGGGTGATCACGACGCCGTAGGCGCGGGCGCCTTCTGGTGTGAGGAGGCCTTGCACGATCTCCTTCGCGACCAGTTCGGGGTCGCGCTCGAGCGGATCGCCCCAACCGCCGCCGCCCCAGGTGATGAAGTGGAGCA